>OY763407.1:0-1027500 GCA_963667425.1 bacterium
ATTACGAAGAAATATATAAAGCTTTTGTCGATATTTCAAGAACAGAAGCTTTCTGGCTGGATCTTGATCTGAAGGATATGACATTTAAGCTCAATACATATACAGCTTTTAATTCCATGGTGATTTCATATAAGAATTTCTATGATATTTCGATACTTATAAGGGAAATTATAGATTTCAGATCAAGATTTACAGCAACTCATTCTACAGGAGTTTCAACTGCCGCTTTTTTTCTTGCCGAGAAATACGGTTTTTCATCTTATCAGATTGAAGAAATGAAAATAGCCGGCAACCTTCATGATGTAGGTAAACTTGCAGTACCAAATTCTATACTTGAAAAAGAAGGACCTTTGACGAGAGACGAATTTACAATAGTTAAACAGCACACTTATCATTCATATTCGATAATCAAAAGAATCGGGCTTCCGATACACATAGCTGAATGGGCGGCATTTCATCATGAGAAACTTGACGGAAACGGATATCCTTTTCATCTTAATGAAAGTCAGATAACTTTTGGTGCAAGAATAATGGCTATTGCAGACAGTTTTACAGCACTAATTGAAGACAGACCATACAGAAAAGGGATGAGTTTAAGCCAGGCTCTTGAAATAATATATTCTTCAGTGCAAAAAGGGCTTTTTGATGATAAGATTTTTGATATGCTCGAACAGAACCATTCAGATATTTATGATGCAGTCAAAATAGCTCAGAATGCTGAGTATGAAAATTATCACTATATTCAGAAAAATTTTTCAGAAAATAATCCGGAACTTAGTTTAATGACAGCTATATCCTTCTAGTTTCCCACTTAAGCCAGCTTTTTTCGGCATCATCAAGGAATGGCGATATTTGTTCGTAAACATTCTGATGATAACTGTTAAGCCACTCTTTCTGATCTTCCGTAAGCATCTGGGCCACGATCATATCAATATCAATAGGGCATAAAGTAAGAGTTTCGAAAGAGAGGAATTCGCCATATTCGCCTTCACCAGCTTTAACAGTAAGAACAAGATTTTCAATTCTTATACCATATTCACCAGCTCTGTAGTAACCTGGTTCATTGCTTGTTATCATTCCTTCTTCAAGTTTCACTCCGTTATATCTCGGACTTATAGTCTGCGGCCCTTCATGAACATTAAGACATGCACCGACACCATGACCGGTTCCGTGATTATAATTTTTGAGTTCATCCCAGAGAGCCCTTCTTGCAAGAATATCAAGATGCGCACCAGTCATACCTTTTGGAAACATAACCATAGCAAGATCTATATGACCTTTTAACACTAGAGTAAAATCAATTTTAGCCTCATCGGACACATCACCAAGAGCAACAGTTCTTGTAATATCAGTTGTACCATCAAGATACTGACCGCCTGAATCAACAAGATAAACCCCATCATTTAAAGTTACATCACTTTCAGGTGTTGGAGCGTAATGAATAATAGCTCCATGCTCGCCAAAGCCTGAAATAGTTTCAAAACTCGGATAAAGATAATCCTTACCTTCTGCACGGAATTCTTCAAGCTGTTTAGCAGCAGAAATCTCTGTAACAGTGCCAAGAGGAACACTCTTTTCAAGCCAGAAAAGGAATTTAGCCATAGCAACGCCATCTTTAAGGTGGGCATTACGCATCCCATCTATTTCAGCACAGTTTTTCTGAGCTTTCATAGCAGTTGTAACACTTGCCTCCTCAACAAGAGCGGCAGAATCAGGAACAGCATCAAAAACTGCATGACTGTTTTTAGCAGGATTAATGGATACTGTCTTTTTCTTAAGTGATTTAAGATAATCCCACACATTGCCGTAATCTTTAACTGCAATACCATCGTTTTCAAGAGATTTGATTTCAGATACATCAAATTTAGCCTTATCTACAAAAAAGAAAGCATTATCCTTATCAACAGCGGCATAAGAAATCACAACAGGATTACATTCAATATCGCTGCCCCTTAAATTGTAAAGCCAGGCAATATCATCAAGAGAAGATAGAAAAAGGGTATCTATGGAATCCTTTTTAAAAGTTTCACGAACGTTTTCTATCTTTGTTTTTCTTGAAATGCCTGCGAACTCGTCCTTTAAAAGGAAAGCCTTGTTTTCAGGCATAGCCGGTCTCTCTTTCCAAATCTCATTAAGAATATCCTTCTGTGGTTTTATCTCAATCGAAGCCTTTATAAAATCCTTTTTCATACCACGAACATACGATTCCGAAAAAAGCTCAGGCTCAAAAGAGATAACATCGCCTTTTTTAAGATTTTCATTAAGCCATTCATTAACCGTAGGCGTGCCGGGCATACCCATCTTAAAAAGAGTAATTCCACTATTTTCAAGCTGTTTTTCTGCCTGAAGAAAATATCTGCCGTCAGTCCAGAGACCAGCTTTATCCTTAAGAAAAACAGCCGTGCCAGCAGAACCGGTAAAACCGGTAATAAAAGCCCTGCCGCGCCATCTTTCGGCAACATATTCGCTCTGATGAGGATCTTCGCTTGGAATAATCCATGCACTTATTTTTTCTCTATCCATAATTTTACGTAAAGCATCAATCCTTTCGACAACATTCATCGCAAAACCTCCTTACGGTCAAAAAACTTAATGGATTATAGAATTCTAGGCGGGGTGAGTCAAATTAATAGAGAAATTAAGAGATAAATTGCAAAGTTTATTGCTTTAATCTTTTAAGATTATCACACCCTTTTTGATTTCCAGCGTCACATGCTTTTTTATATAAATTTATAACTTTTGATGTTTTATCTTGAATGCTGTCATCAGCTTCATAAAACATTCCTAATATGAT
Organism: bacterium; assembly: GCA_963667425.1. GTDB lineage: Bacteria > UBP6 > UBA1177 > UBA1177. The sequence goes on from OY763407.1 coordinate 2,795, forward strand.
GCAATCATTAATATTTCCACCATTACATGCTCTATCAATAAGTTGCAGTGCCAACTCTTTGTTTTGTGAAATTCCTTCTCCGTTAAAATACATTTTAGCTAAATTGGAGCATCCATCCATGTCACCTAAAATACATGCTTTTTCATAAATTTCAGCGGCTGTTATTTTGTTTTGCTCTACTCCGTTGCCACTATCATACTGTGTTGCAAGATTATTGCAGGCAGTTGCAAAACCATTATCACATGCTTGTGTATAAAGTTCGAAAGCTTTTTTATTGTCCTGTTTGATACTGTCGCCAGTCTCATAAATTATAGCAAGTCCTGTACAGCCTGCCATGTTATTTGAATCGCAAACTTTATTTATTAATTCAAATGCTTTGTGTTTATCCTTTTCAACGCCATAACCACTGTCATAAAGAACGCCTAATCTGTAACATCCATTCATATTTTCATTGTTACATGATGTTGTATAAAGCTTAAAAGCTTTTAAATATTGTTGTGTGATATAAAAATATTTTCCTGCATAGTTGCAGTTTTTTATATTCTTTTTATTACATTTTTCTGCTATTTGGGAAAAATAGTTTTCTGAAAAAACAGGATACAAAATCACAACCTTTGTTAAAATATCAGTGTCTCTTGTTTTGAAGAGCTTTTCAAGATAGTCTGCTTTTGCATTTTCACTTGTATCGGAGTTGAGTATCTCTTTTACTTCATTGAAGATTATTTCATAGTCTGTTTTTGACGTTTTTGATAAATAATCTTTATTTTGATGTGTTCTTTCAGATATTGTATGACTACAGGAGATAAAAAACAAAATATAAATTAATAAAACAGGTATAATAAGCTTCATTTTAACTCATAATAAAAGTATCCATGATCTTATCAAAACGGCTGTCCATGCAGACGCTGAGATCAGTTGTTATAAATCTGCCATCGTAAAAAAGTGAAAATATTGTAGCTGGAGTAGGGGAAGATTGCGCATCTTCAAAATTCTCAAATTTAATCACTTTAAAAGGCAGATTTCTTTTGTTTAAAGATTCCGTTAAAGACTCTCTGACATGAAATTCAGCAAAGGGGCATCTGTTTGAATAATATACAACAATACCTTTGTCTGAAAAAGGCTTTCCAAGCGTTGCGGAGCTGTTGAATTTTGGAATAGGTGCCTTTTGATTGAACTTTAAAGCAAATAATGCAAACCCTGAGTTAAGCTTTTCAACAATTTCAAAACCCTGACTTAAAAGCCATTTACCATCGCTCATAAAGTGAAATTTCTTAATGCCTGCAACAGTTACAAGTCCGTCTTTGTTTTGAGTTTTTGCATCATCAATAAGTTCCTGTAAAAGCTTTTTGCCGTAGCCTTTTCCTTTGTACTGTCCTGAAACCCAGAAGCAGTTTATTAAAAAATAATTAGGTGCAGTTATCGGAACCCATCCGGTCTCAGCAGGCCCATATTCTATAAAAACCTTTGCTCTGGCATCAATTCTTTTAAAAACATAACCTTTATCGAATTCTTTTTTAAGCCAATCCTTTTTTAGTTCATATGAATTTTTGCATTTCTTATCAGAAATAGCGCAACATATATGTTCTTTATCAATATTTTCTCTATTTAGATTAATTAAATTTTCCATTTATGCTCCAATAAAATAACTTTGAAAAAAATAGTGTCGTTTGATTCTATTGCCTTACACACAAAACATTAGCAACATTCTCGTCAGGTCTGCTTTCTGCAAGATTTTTATCTGGCACAACCGTCCAGTTTAATGGAAGTCTCGGATTTGTGCGAGGTGTAGATGTCCATAAATATTTACCTGAAGTGAAACCGAAAAGTCTTTCCCAGTTAGGTAAATCATCATTTTTTATGCAGAAATTAGCTGTTCTTACAATGCCGGTACTGGAAACAAGTTCTTCCACATTCCATTTTTCAATTTTGTCCGAAGAAGAGCACTTAGTTGATATAGTTGCAAGTTCATATAAAGTAGGAAGCCTCCAGTCAGTAAAATCACCATATCTGCTATATTTGCACTTGTCTTTAGCCTCCTTGAAATGAGTCATTTCTTTATCTATTTCAACCATCCAGTAAAGGTTGGTTCTGGCATCAAAAATAATCGGTTTTCCTTTTGAACTCATTCTGCTGAAAGTAAAAGTTTTTTCTGTAGATTGAAGTTTTTTTGCATGATTTAGGTTTGCAACTTTTTCTCTTTGCTCAAAAAAAAGATATCCACCTGTACCTACAATCAAAAAAAGGATAAAAATAATTATAAACTTTTTCATGTAATCCCTCCCTAAAAAAGCCCTGACAGAATTATAACAATAGAATTGCTTTTTTACAGATAAATTTTGAGGAATCATTCATTTTGTAACAATATATGCAGCAAAAGCAAAAATAATATTCTTGTTAATGTAAAATAAAGTAGAAACTGCTTGAAAAATAGAGTGTATTTATAAAAAAAGGAGCACTTTCGTGCTCCTTTTTAAGCTTTCAAACTTATTTGTTTTTTACATTATACTGAATGTAACTGTAAGTCCAGCCATAACGATAGAAACCATGCTCATAAGTTTGATGAGAATGTTAAGTGAAGGACCTGATGTATCTTTGAAAGGATCGCCCACTGTATCACCAACAACTGTTGCTTTATGGTTTTCTGATCCTTTTCCACCACAGTTTCCTTCTTCAATATATTTTTTAGCATTGTCCCATGCTCCGCCTGCGTTTGCCATAAAAATAGCAAGAACGAATCCTGCTGCGAGTCCACCAACAAGGAGTCCAAGAACTCCTGAAACGCCAAGAACAATACCAACAACTACAGGAGCTGCAATAGCAAGAAGTGATGGGAAAAGCATTTCTCTCTGAGCACCTTTTGTTGAGATTTCAACGCATCTTGCATAATCAGGTTCGCCTTTGCCTTCAAGTATTCCGGGGATTTCTTTAAACTGTCTTCTAACTTCCAGAACCATTTTCTGAGCGGCACGACCAACAGCATTCATTGTAAGTCCACAGAAGAGGAAAGCCATCATAGAACCTAGGAAAAATCCTACAAGAACTTTTGGATTCATAAGAGAAACATCGTAGTAATTCATAAAATCAGTAAAAGATGCTTTTTCAACGGCAATTGATGTTCCATTTGCAAACTCAAGAGCTGTCTGTCCAATTCTTAAAAGACCTATTTTGATTTCTTCTATGTACGAAGCAAGAAGGGCAAGCGCTGTAAGTGCTGCTGAACCTATAGCAAAACCTTTTCCTGTTGCTGCTGTAGTGTTCCCAAGAGCATCAAGTGCATCTGTTCTTTTTCTAACTTCTTCACCAAGACCGCTCATTTCAGCGTTTCCGCCGGCATTATCAGCTATTGGACCGTATGCATCTGTAGCTAGTGTTATTCCAAGTGTTGAAAGCATACCTACAGCTGCAATACCTATTCCGTAGAGCCCCACACTGAGATTTTTTGCTGCCATTATGTTGGCAACATCAAAATTGATTGCACAAAGGAATGCAAAAATAATTGCAAAACAGATAACAATAACAGGAATCGCAGTTGAAACCATTCCTGTACCAATTCCTGAAATTATTACAGTAGCAGGACCGGTAGCAGAGCTTTCTGCAATTTTCTGTGTCGGTCTATAAGAATGTGATGTGTAATATTCTGTAGATCTTCCTATAATGATACCGGCGAGTAGACCTGAAATTACAGAAAATGAAAGTCCTATCCAGTTCGGCATCTGGAGGAAATAAAGAACTCCAAATGTCGCTGCTGCTATAAAAAGTGATGAAACATTGACACCAAGTCCAAGTGCGCTTAAAAGCTCTTTCATTTTAGCATTTTCTTTTGTTCTCACAAGAAAGATACCAATAAGAGAAAGAACTACGCCTATTGCAGCTATAAGCATAGGAGCAATAACAGCCTTTTCCTGAATTTCTGCTGAATATGCAAATGCTGAAGCACCAAGAGCTGCTGTAGCAAGAATTGATCCGCAGTATGATTCATAAAGATCTGCACCCATACCTGCAACGTCACCAACATTGTCACCAACGTTATCTGCAATTGTAGCAGGGTTTCTTGGATCATCTTCAGGAATTCCTGCTTCAACTTTACCAACAAGGTCAGCACCAACGTCAGCTGCTTTTGTATAAATACCTCCACCGACTCTGGCAAAAAGAGCCTGTGTTGAAGCACCCATACCGAAAGTAAGCATTGTTGTTGTTATCATAATAAGCTTGTGTGTTCCTTCCACATCTTCTACAAAATGATTTAAAATAATATACCATATTGAAATGTCAAGAAGTGCAAGACCAACAACCACAAGACCCATAACAGCACCTGAACGGAAAGCTACTCTAAGCCCGTGATTTAAAGATTTCATTGCCGCATTAGCAGTTCTTGCTGAAGCGTAGGTTGCAGTTTTCATACCAAAAAATCCTGCAAGACCTGAAAAGAAACCACCAGTAAGAAAAGCAAAAGGAACCCATTTGTTTTGAACACCAAGTCCATAAGCAAGAATAGCAAAGAAAACAGCGAGAACAATAAAAACGATAGTTACAACTTTGTACTGCTGTTTAAGGTAAGCCATTGCACCCTGTCTTACATAAAGTGCAATCTTTTTCATTGTGTCAGTTCCCTCATCCTCTTTCATCATTTGAAAAAAGAAGAAAAGTGCAAATCCAAGAGCCAATAAAGAAGCTCCTAAAACCCAGAAAATAAAGCCAGACATTTCCTAACTCCTATCACCATTAACCAAAAAAACAGCTCGAACTGAGACTGAGGTAGCTATTTAAACCTGATTTTTTTAAATTAGCAATAATATATGAAATTTTTTTTAGAAAGTATGTTGATTTTTTATTTTTAATGAGTACTATCGACCAAGTGACCAAAATGGTCGATTTATGGAGGCGTGATATGAGTGACGCATATGATGAAATAAAAGAGCAGATCAAAACTGCTGCAAAGGATATGTTTTGTAAATATGGATACACAAAAACATCCATGAAAGATATTGCAAATCACTCAAATAAATCTAAAAGCTCAATTTATCACTACTTTGAAAATAAGGAATCTGTTTTTGTAACTGTAGTTAAAGATGAGCTTAATAAACTTTTAAAGAAATCATGTGATGCGGCATCAAAAGAAAGCGATCCGATTGCTAAATTACATGCTTTTATTTTTTCAACTCTTGGAAGAGTTGGTGAAATTTCTGCAGAGTACGGAAATATAATAAAAAAAGAATTTTTTGAATTTCTGCCTATTATAAAAGATGTTGTTATACATCACCTTGAAGCTGAAATATACTTCATAAAAACATTTATTGATGCTGGTGTTGAAAACGGCATCTTTTTTGTTGAAAACAGTTATGAGGCTGCGATGGCTATTCAGACTTCTTTTGTTGCGTTTTCTGAAGACTCTCCAGCCAGAGAAATTACAAAAATATCAAATTCAACAGCTGAACTGCTTTTTGATTTTCTTATTCAAGGCTTAAAAAAAGGAACAAAATAAATGGTTTTTATAGGATGTAAAGATAATTCGGATTTCTTTAAACATAAATCGAACATAATACCGTTTTGTTCGATTTATGTAAAAATAATGATATGTTTTTTCAATTTTTTTGTTATAATTAATTTTTGTTATTTTGAAAATTTGACCTTTAAGACTTTTTGGTAAAAAAATTGCATTTTATTAAAATAAAGTTAGAGTCATTTTTTGAGGAAAGTTGACCTTTTTGGTTTTTTATTCAAAAAGATGGTTCGTTTGATATCTGGAGGAATAAATGAGGATAAAACTCGCATTTGTCACACTGGTTTTTATTTTTACAAATTTTACTTACGCTGATGTTCTTGACATTGATACATGCATTTCCGAAGCTTTAACAAAAAGTGAACTTGTTAAAAGCAGTAAAGAAGCTGTAAATGCAGCATCTTCTGATGCTAAAGGAACTTTTATGAACTTTCTCCCTACAGCTAAGATTTCATATAATTATATGAAACTTGAATATTACAATGAGCCTGAACCAATGTCTATTCCAATAACTGATCCTCCTATTAATATTGAATTTCCTCTTCCTGAATGGCAAAATAATGTTGAAGTAAGTATAACTCAGCCTATTACACCTCTCTGGAGTGTATATAAAGGATATTCCGCTAAAAATCTTGCAGCAGAAATACAGAGACTTCAGCTTACACTCACTGAAAATCAGCTTAAATCTAAAATCAGAGAGTATTACAACACTTATTTTATGCTTGAAGAGAGTGCGGAATTAATAGATGAAACTAATGGTTATCTCATGAAGTATAAAGAAATGGCCGATATGATGATAGAAGAGGGAATTACTGACAAAAGAGCAACGCTTAAAATTGATATTGAGCTTGCAAGGACAGCAAAGGAAAAACAGAATATTAAAGGAAATCAGTCAATTATAAAAACAGCCATTGCACTTATGGTAGATCGTGACGAAGATTCCTTTACGCTTGAAAAACCTTCTAAAAAGTCTACAGAATTCAATAAATCATATAAAGAACTTCTTAATCTTCAGGAAGATTTAAGACCTGAGATGAAAATGCTCAAAAAATCAGATGTTATTGCTGACAATATTTATGATACAAATATTCAGCCATTTATTCCTACACTTGCACTTGTCGCAGGTTATAAAAATGATTTTGAAGCCAGTATGCTTTCTCCTGAAGGTACTTTTTACGTAGGAGGAGCACTTGAATGGAATATCGGTTTTGACTGGATAAAAAATGGTTACGGTCTGAGTAAGGCAAAATCTGAAAACATAAAAACTAAACTTGAAAATATAGATTCAAGAAAAAATATGTATCTTCAGATAAAATCTCTGTATACAGATCTTCTGGTGAAAAAGAGTACTATAAACCTCTCTGAAAAGGAAGTTATTGAAGCTGAAGAGAATTTAAGAATAGAGGATAGCAAATATAAAGAGAAAATGACGACTGAAACAGATCTGCTTAATGCTCTTGTTTCTCTTAAACAGGCTAAAACTTCTTTAATAAGCTCTTATTATGATTACTGCAATTCTCTGAATTCCCTTGCAGGAGTACTTGGAACAGATATAGAAGAACTAATAAATAATTAAAATAAAAGGAGTCAATTATGAAAAAAATCAGTCTTATACTTATCTTTTCGATTCTTTTTTCTTTTATTGCAACATCATGCAGTGAAGGAAATGCAAAAGAAAACAGTGTTTCAAAGAGCGAGCTTATAAAAAATGTAAAAGTTTTTCATCCTGAAAAAAAGAATATTCCGATAATTATAGAAACAGGAATCACACTTAAAGCTGAAGAAGTGAGTGAAATATCATCAGAAGTTAGTGCTCCTCTGCTTAAATGGTATGTTGAAAAAAATGATTTTGTGAAAAAAGGTGCTCCCATAGCAAAACTTGATCCTGTAAATTATGAAATTCAGAGAAATCAGGCAGAAGGAAATCTTAAAGCTCTTGAATCACAATATTCAAGCGTTTCAAAAGACTATGAAAGAATCAAAAGACTCGTTGATAAAAATGCGGCACCAAAGCAGCAGCTTGATTCTCTGGAAGCTCAGTTTGAAGCTCTTCAAAACCAGATAAGTGTTGCAAAAGAAAATGTTGAACTGGCAAACAGAATGGTAAGAAAAACTATTCTTAGAGCTCCCTACACAGGAATTATAATAGATAGAAAAGCATCGGTTGGAGAATTCATAGCTGCCGGAGCAAAAGAGCTTGTCACTATGGCAAAAAACGATGTTCTTGAAGCTGAAATAAATATTTCTGAAATGTTTTACGGAAAAATAGACAAAGACAGTGATATTACTTTCTACATCCCAACTCTTGACAGAGAGATAAAAGGAACAATAAAAAGTGTTTCTTCCAATATAGATTCAATGAAGCAGTTTAATCTGATAGCTGACGTTGATAATTCAAAAAATGAAATACCTTCAGGAATTTATGCAATAGCTCATGTATCTTCAAAAGCGAATGAAAGAATAATTCTTCCAAGTTCGGCAATAAAAGAGACAGGAAAAAACAGAGGAGAAATTTATACTGTTGATGAGCATGGGCTTATAAAGAAAGTTAATGTTGTAATTTCAATAGTTTTTGAAGATGGTATTGAGGTTAAAGGAAATCTTCCTGAAATTATTATAAAAGATGCCAACAGTGTGGTTTTAGGCGAAAAAGTCGAAACATCGCTTTAATTGTGAAAGGGAGGATTTATGTTTCTATCTAAAATTGCTATTAAAAATCCTGTGTTTATCGTAATGATAACACTGGCTCTGATTCTGTTTGGTATTGTTGCAATAAAAACACTTGGAGTTGAGCTTACACCATCTTTTGATGTTCCTTATGTAACAATAACAACCGTTTATCCAGGTGCAGACGCTAAAACAATAGAAGAAGAGGTTACAAAAAAGATTGAAGATGAAGTCGGTATTATCAGCGGAATTGATACTCTTTCATCAACAGTCGTTGATAACGTAAGTGTTACTGTTATAAAATTTAAAGATAATGTAAAAAGTGACACTGCAACACAGGATGTAAGAGATAAAATATCAACAGTTAAATCATCACTTCCTGATGATGTTGAAGATCCTATTGTTGAAAAGCTAGACATAAACGCTACAGCTTTTATGTCTATTATTTTAAAAGCGCCAGCCGGTGCAAACACTGCTGAAGTTACTGAGCTTGCAAAAAAGAGAATTAAAGAAAGAATTGCCTCAATAGCCGGTGTCGGTAAAGTTGAAATGTACGGCGGACGTGAAAGAGAAATAAAAATCTTAATGAATCCTCTCAAACTTGATTCATATAAAATTCCGCCTATATCTCTTATTCAGATGCTTGGCGCTTCTTCAATAAAAGTTCCTGCAGGAACAATAAAAATGAAAAACGGCAGTGAAGATGTTTCCGTTAAAGGTGACGGAGAAATAACAACTGTATCTGAATTCATGGAGATGCCGCTTTTAAAAAGTGAAAATGGAAGCACACTTAAAGTAAAAGACTTTGCAAGAGTGCTTGATGGGCTTGAAGAAGAGGAGTCAGCATCATTTCTTGATCTTTCTCAGGCAATTGGTCTTGATGTAAAAAAGCAAGGTAAAGTCAATGTTGTTGCTCTTGCAAAAACAGTTAGAGACGAATTAAAAAAGATTGGTGAAACCCTTCCTGAAGGATACTCAATAGAAGTTATCGGCGATACTACGCCGTTTACACAGACAGCCGTTTCAGGTTCCATGAAAGATGTTTTCATGGGAGCTGTTTTTGCCATCATGGTCGTTCTTCTTTTCCTTATGAATAAACGTGCTTCACTTATTATTGCAGTTTCTCTGCCTACTTCCATCATTGGAACATTTTTCTTCGTAAAAGCCATGGGCTTCACACTTAACTTCATGACAACGCTGGCTCTTTCGCTTTCTGTTGGTATACTTACGGATGATGCTATAGTTGTTATCGAAGCCATTTTTAGGCACGTAAAAGAAGGAAAGACAAAAATAGCGGCAGCTATGGCGGCAACAAATGAAGTGGGGCTTGGTGTTATTTCCGCCGAGCTCTCACTTCTTGCAGTTTTTGGCCCAACCATTATTATGAGCGGTCTTGTCGGACAGCTCTTAAAGGAATTCAGTATTACTGTTGTGTTTGCAATTCTTATCAGTCTCATTGCAAGTTTTACAGTTACACCACTATTTGCTTCATACATTCTTAAAGAGGAAAAGAACAATTTTTTCCTTTTCAAATTCATGGAAAAATTTCTTACAAAACTTGAAAACGGATACTCAAATCTTGTTGCATTTGTCCTTAAACACAAAGTAATAACATTAATAATGGCAATTATGATATTTGTAGGAAGTCTTTCTCTTTTTAAATACCTTAAAACAACATTTACACCCGACATAGATATGGGGCTTTTTACTGTGAAAGTTGAACTTCCACCTGAAACTTCCATTGAAAAGTCAAAGGAAGTTTCAAGAGAAGTTATTGAAAAGCTTGATAAGTATAAATGGGAAAAGAATGTTTATACATCAATTGGTGCAAGTGCAACAAAAGAAAAATATATCATTACTTCAAAAGTTACAATGCAGGATCTTAAACTGAGAAAAGAATCTATTATTGAAGCAATAGATATAGTAAGAAATGATTTTGCATATATGAAGGATAAATACAATGCAAAAATATACTTTATTGCAGGTGATGAAAATATGTCATCGGGTTCTCCTGTTCAGATGTATCTTCTTGGAAGCAATTTCGAAGAACTTGATAAAGCAGGCAAAATGATAATAGCATTCATGAATCAGGATGGCGGTTTTAAAGACGCAAAATCTGATAACAAAGGCTTTAAAAAAGAGATCAGAGTAAAGCTTGATCATCAGAAAATGGCAGACCTTGGGGTAAACAGCAGTGAAACAGCTATAATATTGAGGTATCTTATAAGTGGAGTAAAGATTGCCGAATTTGATAACGCAAATGGAGAAACTGACGAAGTAAAAGTATATATTGATGATCCGTACAAAAACCTCGATTATATAAGAAATATTCCTCTAAAAAGCACATCAATGCAGGGCGTAAGACTCTCTGATGTAGCAGATATAACCTATGATGCGGCTTTAGTGCAGATAAACAGATATGCAAAAAACAGAAGCATACAGATATCTTCAGATGTCGCACTTGGTCATGACCTTGGTACGCAGATGACAAAATTAAGAACTTTTGCTTCAAAAAATTTGCCGGCTGGAATAACTTTTGAAGAAGGCGGCGATGCAAAAATGATGACAGAGTCATTTACTGATCTTATCACAGTTCTTATAATTGCGCTTTTCCTTGTTTATATAGTTCTCGCAAGTCAGTTCAACTCATTTATACATCCGCTCACAATTATGACGGCACTTCCTTTTGCAGTAACAGGTGCACTGATAACATTATTTATTACAAATATGGAATTAAGTATTTTTACTTTCATTGGAATCATCATGCTCATGGGAATTGTTACTAAAAACTCTATTCTCCTTGTCGATTTTACACTTCAGCTCATAAAAGAAGGCTATGATGTAACAAGTGCGCTTGTAAAATCATCAAAAACAAGACTCCGTCCAATCCTCATGACCGCAGGAACAACAATTATCGGTATGATTCCTGCAGTTATATCGATGTCAGAAGGTGCAGAAATGAAAAGGTCAATGAGCTGGGCAGTTATGGGAGGACTTGTCTTTTCAACATTTGTAACGCTCATTATTGTTCCTGTTATCTTCACATTTATGAACAAATTTTCTTCAAAAAACAACAAGGAAAGAGAAAAGGAAATCGCCTCTCTCTAAAAATCGGAGTCAGTTTTGCAAAGATTTTATGAAAATTTTATAAAACTATCATGGAGAAGGAGCGGGCTAATGCTCCTTCTCCTTATCTTGCTTATAATAAGCGGTCTTTATTATTTAAAACATTCCATAAAAATAGATACCGACCTTAAAGCTCTTTTTAAAGGAACAAATAAAACAGTTGTTGAACTGGAAAAACTTGAGCAGGAGGTAGGCAGCTATTCTACAATCCTTGTTGTAGCATCATCACCTGATAGAGAAAAAAATATTGAAGCTTTATCTAATATAAAAAAAGAAATTGAAAACAATCCTCTTGTCCGTTTTGCAGATTTTGACAGAAACACGGATTACATTGAAAAACATGCGCTCCTTTTTGCTTCAATTGATGAACTTAACAGAATAAAAGATGAAATAACAAAGCAGATACAGGAAAAAGTTAAAGAATCTCTGGATCTGGAAAAAGAAAAAGCTTCAAACGATGAAAATCCTGATTCAAAGTTTGATGAAATAATAAAGAAAAGTGAAAAATATAGAAAAAATTACAAATTAGATCGTTATTATGAGACAGCTGGCGGCACTCTAATAGCAATGAAAGTGCGCCCGAATGGAAATGAGACAAATATAAAAGATACTCAGAAAATAGTTAATCTTTTAGACGATGTCATACAAAAGACAGACCCGTCAAAACTTGGAGTAAAAGTAGAAGCCGGAGGACCTTTCAGAAACAAGCTAAAAGAGATGAAAGCAATATATAACGATGTCTTTTCAACGCTGGCAATATGTATTTTACTGCTTTCCTTTACAATAATATTCTATTTTCGTTCATTCAGATCTCTTTTTATAGTATTTCTTCCGTTATCGGTCGGAGTACTTACGGCAATATCTGCAATGCAGTTCTTTACAGGCGGATTTAATATAATTTCAGCATTTTCATTTACCATTTTATATGGACTTGGAATAGATTTCAGTATACATCTGCTTGGAAGATTCAGCGAAGAGCGGGAAAATAGTAAAAATGCACTTGAGGCGCTGATTAAAAGCTCAAATATTGTTATTCCTGCAATAACATCAGGTGCAGTAACAACAATAGCCGCATTCTTTTCACTCATATTCATAGATTTTAAAGGATTTTCCGATTTTGGACTAGCTGCCGCCATAGGAGTTTCAACATCATTTCTGGCAATAATCATATTCTTTCCATCAGTTCTTTTTTTCTTTGATAAAATAAAACCGCTGAAAATAAAAGCTGTAAAACTCTCATTTTTGTCATTTGTCTACAATAAAGCATCAAAAAAACCTCTTATTGCGACACTTTTATTTATATTGATTACAGTGCTGGGACTCATATCTATTCACTTTGCCAAAGTGGAATATAACTTTGATAACCTTAGTTTTCCTGGAAAGTATGACCCATCTGCAATTAGCAGAAAGTATATTGAATCTGTACGCAAAGATAAAAATGATTTCATGTCAACAGGGCTTCCTTCATTTATTCTTACAGATTCAAAAAAAGAGACTGAAGATGTAAGCCGTGCTCTGGATAAAATCAAAAAAGATAAAAACAAAGAAATAGAATTTAAAGACTACATATCCATATACAGTTTCATTCCTGAGTATCAGACTGAAAAACTTCAGATAATAAAGAAAATAAAAAGGCTTATTGACAGGAAAATAAATCTTTTTGATGATAAAACAATAGAAAGATATAAAAAAGAGTTTGAACCTTATCTTGAAGTCGCAACACCACTTGAAGAAAAACATCTTCCAGCCTGGATAACAGATAAACTGTCACTTAAAGACGGAACTTATGACAAATTTGTAATCGTGGGACTTGGCGGAAATAAATCCGACATCAACGATGTCATAAAAATTAAAAGAGAATACGGCACAATAAAAGGAGATATCAAAGATTACAAACTGCTCGGCTCATATATGCTGATTGCTGAAATTAAAAATATAATAAATAATCACATTCCGCTTGCAGTAATTTTCTCTTTTACAGCAGTTTTTCTCATTCTTCTGCTTCTTTATCTCTCATTTAAAGATGCTGTAATAGTATTTCTACCGCTTGCAGCAGGAATTTTATGGATGATACTTACAGCAGTTATACTGGGAATAAAATTCAACATATTCAACATGATAGTTATTCCTACAGTTATCGGAACAGGCATAGATTCGGCAATACATGTTTTTCACAGATACAAAAGTGAAAAAGAGGGCGATATGGACAAAGTTCTTAAAAATACAGGCGGCGCAGTCTTCTTTTCATCGCTTACAACGCTCGTTGGATTTGGAAGCGTGGCTTTTGCCCTTCACAGAGGACTCCGTTCAATAGGAATAATGGCATCAATCGGAATAATATCCGTAACAATAGTAAATCTTTTATTTTTCCCCGTTTTAATAAAAGCATGGGAAAAAGTAATACACAATAGGGAGGAGAAGATAAAATGATAGGTGTTATAGACTGCTCTGCAATAAGCAGAAAAGAAAATTCGCTGACATCTTTAATAAGAATCGCAGGAATAACAATTCTTGAAAGACAAGTCAGAATAATGCGCAGACTGGAAATAAAGAAAATTGCACTAATAGTCAGAAGCGACAGAGAAAAAATAGAAAAAGAGATAAAAAGATTCTCTTTTAAAGATGTAAAAATTGAAATTACAACACTAACAGAAGAAGGAAGAATAAACTCTCCATTTTTTGCCGAAACATCAAAGCCAATTCTTTATTTTGACGGATGCAGCATATTTGACGAAAGACTTCCTGAAAGGTTTTATGAAATAGACAGACAACTTGCCGCACTTATCCCTGAAGAGACACTTTTAATAAATCAGCGTGACAAAGGAGTCAGAATAGAAGCCGACAGGAAAAACTTTCGATTTACAGGAATAGCGGCAGTTTCCACAGGCTCACTTAAAGCAGTTGATATGAGAAAAGAGATAAATGTTTCGGAAGAAGTCGTAAACAATATAATCAAAGATACAGGTTCACCTATATTAGATATTTCAGAACTCTCGACATACAACTATGACCTTAGAAGAGATCAATCCTATACATGGATTTATATTGAAAGCCGTAACGACAACCATCGTGCAAAAAAAGAACTTTTAAACAATGCTCAAAAAAGCGTTCTTGACTGGCCTGCATGGTTTATCCACAGGCCAATAGAAAAATGGATAACATATCATATATGCGAATGGCCGATAACACCGAATCAGATAACACTTATCAACATAGTAGTTGCATTTATAGCAACATACTTCTTTGCAACAGGACATCTTCTGCCTGCAATGATATTTGCAGTAGCAACAGGCATAATTGACGGACTCGACGGCAAACAGGCAAGAGTAAAAGTGATGATGTCCAAAATCGGCAAGCTGGAAGAGGTAAGTGACAGAATCTATGAATACAGCTGGTATCTTGCCATGGCATATTTTCTTGTTCAGAGAGGCTTTGGAACAGTTCCGTACATACTTTTCGGATTCCTTTTTGTCTTTCATGCGCTTGACGTTGCAGTTTCAGCAACATTTAAATTTAAAAGACACGTACAGCTCGATGATTTCGGTCAGCTTGAAAGAAATTTCCGCTGGATAGGGAGCAGAAGAAACACAAACATCTGGACACTAATACCATTTGTCCTTTTCGGACATCTTTACGAAGGACTTATCTTCATAACAGTATACTACGGAATAACAATAGCCTTTAAAATATGGAGAGCTGCCGTGCATCTTTCAAAAGAGAGCAAAAGAAAAGCAGTATAAAGGAAAATGGAAACAAAAGAATCGCAGGAAAGAGAGCGAAAGAATAATAAAGACATAATCAAAGGGGCATTAGTCAACTTATCGGGAATAGTTGCAAAAAGCCTCAACTTTATATTCTTTATAGTTCTCGGCAGATTTTATGGAGCGGAAACAACAGGCTTTTATCTCCTTTCGTGGACAGCTGTCGATATAATATCTAAAATTTCAATACTTGGATTAGACAGAGCTCTCATCTCTGTCGGAGCAAGGAACATTGCAGCAAAAGATTATCAGAAACTCTATAACTCCGTTGCAAACAGCATAAAAATAGGTTTTACAGCGTCAGTTCTTACATTTGCTTTTACCCAGATAACAGCAAAAGTGATAACAAATCATCTTTTAGAAAGACCTTTTCTTGAAATGCCGCTCAGAATAATGAGCATAGCCCTGTTTTTCTGGACAATGTCAGCAATATTCATAGCAGCATCAAGATCAATGAGAATAATGAAATACGAAGTCATTATAAAAAGTTTCTCGGAACCATTTGTAATGCTCATTGCGGCAGTAACACTTTACAAAGCCGAAATGGGGATAAACGCACTTGCAGTATCATTTGTTGCAAGCACATTTGTAGGGGCGGCTCTTTCATTTTATCTCTTCTCACGCAGATTTTCTGTAAAAAGAACCTTTAAAACGCTTATTTCAGGAAAAACAGGCACTAAAGAACTCTTTAAACTATCTGCGCCGACAGGAATCTATGACATGCTGAACCTTCTGCTTCAGAGAATTGACCTTTTTGTGCTGACAAGATACACATCAGCAGCAGTCACAGGAATCTACGGCATAGCATCGGAAATAGCATTCTCAGTAAAAAAAGTAAGACAGTCATTTGACCCGATATTCATTCCCGTCATCTCTGAACTTATGGAAAAGAAAGATGAAACAGAGATAAAAAAGCATCTTAAAAACGTTACAAGATGGATATTCACACTCGACATACTCCTGGTCGCACTCTTTATGATATTAAAAAGCGAACTTACAGCAATATTCGGCTCAGATTTCACAGCAGGCTCAACAGCAATGATAATACTTGCAGTATCAGTCCTTATAAACGGAACTTTTGGAATATCAGAGCTGTTTATCCTGATAGAAAAGCCGATGCTGAACATATTCAACACACTCATTACAATTGTAATTAATGTAACATTAAATATGATGCTGGTTCCTGAATACGGAATGACAGGCGCAGCAGTTTCAATACTTGTATCGTACATTTTCATGAACACACTTAGAATCACCGAAGTTTACATGAAATTCAGATTCCAGCCATTCTCAAAAGAACTATTCAAAACATTTTTTTCAGCAGTTATTCCGCTTGCAGTCATCCTTATAATAAAAGAATTTAAAAGCACTCTGATTATAGATACAGCATTATCAGTGACATTTATATTTTCTTTTATTTTCCTCCTCTACATCACAAAAGGGCTGCCTGAAATCAAAAAAGTTATAAAAAAAATAAAAAATAAGAGCAAGATATGAAAAACAAAATTGAATACCCAAAAACAGTAGCAATAGAAACCACAAACAGATGCAATGCGACATGCACATTCTGCCCAAACAGCAGGCTCGCAAGAGATAGAACCACAATGAGCGACGAACTATTTGAAAAAATCATAAATGACTGCGTAAAATTCAATCCCGAATACATTGAACCATTCCTTAACGGCGAACCATTAATGGATAAAAAAATATTTGAAAGAATAAAGCTGATAAAGGAAAAACTCCCGAAAACAAAAATCAAACTCTACACAAATGCAAACCTCCTCACACCTGAAAAGACAGACAGACTCGCAGAAATCGGAATCCACACACTGTTTGTAAGCATCAACACATTAAACAGTAAAAAATACAATGAAATAATGGGCTTAAACCTTGAAACCACACTAAGCAACCTCGAATATCTTGTCTACAGAAACAAAAACAAAAGCGTAACAGAGAAAATGACATTTCGAATGACAAGAACAGACGACACACCGCTCTTTGAACAGGATCAGTTTATCAAATACTGCAAGGAAAATGGAATTCCGTCATACATCGTCGGACTATTCAACTATAAAGGCGAAATAGAAAGCCAGCTTCCCATACCAAACTATCCATGTGAACACATAGACAGAATAGACATACTGGCAAGCGGCAAAGTTACGCTCTGCTGCATGGATCAGGAAGGCGAATATTCATGGGGCGATGTAAATAACGAATCAGTGCTTGACATATTTAACGGAAAAAAAGCAACACTATACAAAAAAATGCAGAGAGAAGGAAAACGAAACAAAATCAAGCCATGCAGTGAGTGTAATCTGTTCTGGCCGACACTTAAGCACGTTTCATTTAAAAACAAAATAAGCATGGGTATTGACATAGCATGGTATTTCTTAAATAATAAGCCATCAGGCAGAAAACCGCCTGAAGAATAAATTGAGAAACATAAAATGAGAAATTTAAATGGACATGCTCTTCAACGAATACATACTCATAATAATACTACTCTTTACAGCCTACTCATTCTTAGGCTGGCTACTCGAAGTAATATATAGATTCATAATAGACAGAAAAGTACTTAATCCAGGCTTCTTTTACGGACCATACCTTCCAATCTACGGCGTCTCCGCCCTTGCAGTCATACTACTGGCAATCATGACAGATAACTACCCGATAGTTGTCTTTTCAGGCGCACTCTTTGTAACAGCACTTGAATACATAGTCGGAACAGTAGCCGAAAACTACTTTGGAATGAAACTATGGGACTACTCGGACAACAAATTCAACATAAAAGGACGAATCTGCCTTAAATATTCATTACTCTGGGCGGCACTCATCGCAATATTCATACTGTTTATCCACCCATACATCTTTGAACAGATAGTAAAAATACCATTCCTATACAAAATTCTTATAACAGTCTTTCTCTCAGGAATCTACTTCTACGACTTCATACTGACGCTATTCCTCGTACTCAACTTAAGAAAACTCATAACAAAATTCAACAACGAAGAAATCAGCTTTGAACTTGTAAAGACGCAATATGAAAAACTATCAAGAATAATAAACAGCTTCCCCAGCTTTGGCAAAGAACTGTGGGTGAAATATAACAAAGAAGAGAAAAAAACAAAGCGAAGAAAAGACATAGCTGAAATAATAGAAGAAAACAGCGAAGACGACCCCGAATACTACGAAATAGTCTCCGACATAATCGAAAACCCCGAGTTCTGCGAAACAATGAACTACAAACACCACCACTCATCAATATTTGAACACAGCTACTACGTAAGTTACTACTCATACAGACTTGCAAAGAAATTCAAACTCGATTTTAAATCAACAGCAAGAGGCGCATTAATGCACGACTTCTTTTTGTACGACTGGCACAAAGATCATCCTGAAAAAGGGGAAAACCACGGCAGAGAACACCCTAAAACAGCACTTAGAAACGCAAAAAAACATTTTGACATAAACAAAATAGAAGAAGACATAATCATAAACCATATGTGGCCATTCACAAAAGCATTTCCAACAACCAAAGAAGCATTTATAGTCCTATCCGTTGACAAATACATGGCATCAAAAGAACTATTTGAAGAAGCAAAATCAATACTTGGAAAGAATATCACAAAAATGATAGTCAAAGTGAAAACAAGAAAAAAAGAACCGGAGAATAAATAGGCAAAGATATCTTTCTTTAATTGTTTATTCTGAGATTTTAAGTATTTGGTGGGAGAGGAATAATATTTAATGTTTAACAGATGACTCTTATCTCTCTGGAAATGTTAATTAAACAGGAAATTCTAAGCTGTCTATTTCATGTTCATAGAAGGGAGGCCTGTATTTAATGAAATTTACTGGATATTCCGAAAAATTTGTATTAATCATTAATTTTTCAAGTAAAAGAGAGGTGAAAATTAGAAGAGCATTCTCTCCAGCATGATGTAAGTTTAAAAAAGCTTTTTTTTGTTTTGTATTGTTTTCATCATATATATACTTTTTCTCAAGAACCTTACCGGCTTTTAGAAAAACTATCAAATCCGGATATTCTTTATCAATTTTTTTTAATTCATCTTTACTAATATCTTTAATGGAATAGTTTTCTCCACCATTGAAAATAAATGTAATGAACGGTAACAGATCCTGGATTGGAACAACAGCATCTACTTGTTCGTTTTTTTCAATTGCTTCTATTTTATTCTCTAGCAACCACACTCTATCATTAATATTCGGGTATTGTACTGACTTCCTAATTCCAGAAGATGCAGTTTTTTTATTTTTAATATCTTTAAAGATGTCATTAGACCAGTTAGTTTTAATTTCTATTATTGCTTTTACAGATTCTATGAAGAACATGGAGTGTCCTAATAGTCTCAAACTTGGAAAATTATATTCATCCCAGATAACCAAGTCCGATTCTTTACTTTTTCCAATAATACCATAAACCATTCCTTTCCCAATTCCAAATCTCTTAGGTAAAATTTCTTTAAGATAAATATCAATAAGATTTTCTCTATGAGTGCCTTTCAATGATGAATGTTCTACAACAGCTTGATTTGATACAGCAATTAAGTGTTCAGATTTCATTTTGAAATATGTTTTTATTAAATCATACGTTGATGTTTTATCTGTCATTGCTGCATATCCTCACAAAACGTATTGCCATATAAGTATAAATGTTATCTTTCTCCATTAGCTGAAACAATATAATCATATAGGGAAAATACCGTCAAATAATTTGTATTTTTTTAATTGTAATATTTATGAGGACTGATTTGTATCGTAGGAAATTTTATTCTTCTTTTTCTAGTCCTACTTCACTTCACCGCCCCGCACGTTTCTTCACCTGACAGAGTTTCTGTCTCATCTTTGCAGCCGATATAATTCATTATTCCACCATCCGGTACAGAATTTTGTTGAGCTTTATCGTTTGCTGAGAAATCTATATTGTAAATTCCTTTCGGTACGAGTATTTCATATGTTGCGGGGCCTGCTCTGCCTATTGAATTGTTTATATTTATCTGCGACATTTCTTTGCTTGTTATAATAACATTTCCCCTCTGCATGTAGGAAAATTCCTTTATGGTATTATCAGGCATCATTTTGCCATTTAATCTGACTTCCCCTTTTATTAATGACGTTTCCACGTCAAAGTTATGCTCAGTATCAGAATTTAATTTAAAGTTTTTTTCAATTATTCCCGGTGTTGAGAATACCATGTTTCTGTAAAGTATAGGATTTGGATCAAATAACACTTCATAATTACCTTTAAAAAGAGAAAATTCATAATAGACAGGACCATTGGTTCCAAGTGGTATCGTATATGAATTGAATAATCCTTTTCCAGTGATTTTTATAACTCCACGTTCTTTCTGATAATATTCCGGAAACTCTTTTTCATCCAAAGTTACTTCTCCTTTGACTGTTGCGGTTTCAAGGTTAAAGTTTCTTATATGTGAGTTTATAAAATTTATATTGCTGTCCAGTCTTGTTCCATATTCAGGGAGTATGTCCTGACATTTTGATGACTGCGGCAGAAAGAACAGCTCATATTCCCCTTTGTATGCTGTAAGTTCGTATTTAGCATTGCCTTTAGTTCCAATTTCTGAATAAACGCTGTGATACAGGGCTTTGTTTCTCAGTTGTAACGAGCCTCTTCCATTATCTTTACATCCATTTTTTCTGTTATCTGGCATCGTTTCTCCATTTAGAGTCACTTCGCCGCTTAATGTGACCGTATCGAGATTAAAGTTTAACGTTTTATCTCTACCTGGCTCAAAATCATCTGCAAGTTTTGCATCGCTATCAATAATAGCATTCTGATAGTAATCTGACATCAGGAAAACGTCATAGATATTGTTGTATAATGTTATTTCATACTTTGCAGGACCGGAGCTGCCAAGAGTAGCTGTCAGATATCTATCAGATCCTTTCGCTATAAAAACTATGGATCCTCTGCTGTGGTTTTCATGATCTTTAAAAGTGTTATCAGGCATGGTTTTTCCGTTTATAGTTATCTCGCCTTTTAACGTTACGCTCTTAATATCAAAATCTTTCACCTGATCCCTGTTGATATTAAGGTTGTCGGAAAGCGTTATTCTATATTGTTTAAAGACATTCTGATCTTCATAGTTTCTTGGCATAAAAGCCGCAGTGTAGTTTCCTTTAAAAAGATATGCGGAGTATGTCACATCACCGCTGTTTCCAATAGGGTAGCGCACTTCTGTTTGAGTGTCATCTTTTGTAATTATTATATCTCCCCTTTCCATATATTTTTCGTCATAAACCTGACGGGTGTTATCGGGAACGCTCTTGCCGTTTAACGTCAGCCTCCCTTTCAGCATTACAGTTTCAAGATCAAAGTTGAATTTCATCTCTTTATCTATAACAATAGACTTGTGAAGTACAACTTCGTATGGAGGCACGGCATCCTGAAGCTTTTTATCATATCCTACAAAACTTACTCTGTATCTTCCCTTGTATATTTCTTTGGAATAAGTGGCTTCACCCTTTGCTCCAATTTTGACAGCAAAATAATTTTCTGAATTCTTAGCTTGAAACTTTACATAGCCTCTTGTCTGATCTTCTGTTTCTAAAGTATTATCAGGCATCTGTTTTCCATTAATCTTTACGATTCCTGAAACCTTAACAGTTTCAAGATTTATATTTATTTTGTTATACCATTTAGTTCTATTGATATTACAAACCTGTTCGCATGTTCCCGCATCACTGCATTCTTCATTAATCGTGCAAGTTCCGCAAGCTCCGCCGCAACCGTCATCACCGCATACTTTATCAACGCAGTTCGGCAGACACTGACTATTATCATCACATGCTGTAAATAAAAATAAAAAGAGAATAAATGTTATTAAATATTTCATAGCGATCTCCTTAAATGAGTGATTCATTATGTCACAATATAAAATAATTTCAAGGAAAGGGTAGTTGTTGTTCAGGATTAACTTCATTTAATCATAAATATTTTCCATTGAAATTATAAAATTCTTAAATAATAGGCTTAGTCTTTTCAAATAGGCAGCTGTTTTCTTAATTAGGCAGCTTTTCACTCTTTTTATTTGTATCTTTTCTGTTTATTAATTGCTTATAAAAAAACTTTACAAAAGAAATTTACGTTATAAGATAAGATATGTTTCAATTAAACTCTGGTTTATGCTTTTTGAG
Organism: bacterium; assembly: GCA_963667425.1. Lineage (GTDB taxonomy): Bacteria > UBP6 > UBA1177 > UBA1177. The sequence goes on from OY763407.1 coordinate 25,028, forward strand.
TGGTGATTTTGTTACTGCAAGCACCGATTGCTCCTGATGGAGGACTGATTCGCACTTTTTGAGTAGTAATTTTGTTACTGCGGGCAGTGATTGTTCCTGATGGAGTACTGATTCACACTTTTTGTGTGGTGATTTTGTTACTGCGGGCAGTGATTACCACTGATGGAGGACTGATTCACACTTTTTGAGTGCTGATTCTGCCAAGTTTTGCACTGATTGCCACTGATGTTGTGCCGAATCTTCTTTTTCTTGCCGTTGTTAATGGTTTTGTCTGGTTGAAAATGTTATTTTAATGACCGGTTATGGAGGTTTTTGTTATGAGTGATGAAAAGATTACTGTAAACACTGTCTCAAATGAGGAGATTGTTTCTGATGTCGTGGCTGAGAAGCCTGATAGAAGTTACAATTCCGGTAATTCTGTTGATGACAGGATGCTTGCTTCACGTATCGGTATTGATGGAGCGTTGAGTTCGCCTGAGATTATGGCGTGTTTTGAAAAAATCGGCTTTGGGGAGGCGAAATTTTCTGAGGGGAAGGCTCTTCTTGATTCTGTTCTTGCTCTTACCAGGAAGCAGCGTGAGGATTTGAGTCTTAAAAATGATGCTTATGATTCTTTTACCGAGATGAAGAACAATCTTGATAATGTTCATCGTGACAGAGTTAAGCTTGCAAGGGTTCTTTTTAAAGATGATGAGCAGAAGCTTACTGCTCTTGGTCTTGATGAGAAAAAGAAGAATGGTTTTTCGGGCTGGGTTAATCAGATTTCTCTTTTTTACACTAATGCGATGAAGGATCCTGAGATTATTTCTGTTCTTACGGGTATCGGTGTTGATGAGGCTGAGGCGAATAATGTTCTTGGCAGGATTCAGCTTATTGTTGATATGAAGATCAGGTATGAGGAGCTGAAAGGTTCTCTTTCTGAGACAACGAAAGAGCGTAATACCAAGCTTAAAAAGCTTGACAGGTTTATGTCTGATATGAGGGTCTTTGCAAAGGTCGCTCTTAAGGATCATCCCGCTTTTTTGAGAAAGCTTGGGTTTTAATCTGATGGGTTGTTAAGTCTTTTTTGTTATCTGAAACAATGTAATCTTAAAGAAAATATGTTTTTATTAAATCATTCGCTGATGTTTTATCTGTAATTTTTATTCAAGTGTAAAATCTTTGTTTATAATAAACTTTTGAAGCAGGTTGTGAATCTGTATATTTATTTTAAACTGTGGAATTGGTTGTTTTGCCAGTTTTTCAAAATATTCTTTAGCTTTGGTTTTATCAACGGTGTTTTTTAGTTCATCAAATCGTCCATACTCATTAATGTTTTGTTCGGTTACATTCGTTTCCAGCATGTTTCTCAGTTTGGTTTCATCTAATCCAAATAGTTTAACGATGTTGCAGATTTCATCATTTCTTGCTTTAAACTGATAATCTGTAATGTATTCTCTGAATGTTTTGCTGGTATCTATTTCAATGTTTCCGCTTTGTACTTCATGCAGGAAGATGTTTGCATATTTCTGCTCTTCCTGGGTGAGTGATGCAAATGATTTGTGCAGCTCGTCAAGTGTATGCTGTAGTTGTTCGTTATCGATGTTTTCCTGTTTCAGTGTTTTAAGGAATTTTTCAAAGCGGTTGTTCATGTAGTCGGCATCTATCACAGCGGTGTCGATTTCTGTCAGATATCCATCTATTTCAAATGGAATTTTACCGCTGCCACCTTCACCGCCGTCATTACTACAGAGTTCTTTATAACGAAGTGCAAGAATAAGGTAGGTATTTTCATCAACCTGTAATGTTACTTCTGTTTTTTTCTCTTCTTTGTCAAAAGTATATATCAGTTGGTTCCATTTAAATCCCTGAATCTTTGCAGCTTCTAAATATACACTCAGTTCTTTGAATAGTTTTGCAAATTTGCCTCGTTCTGAAATATTGTCAGGCAGTTTTTTAAAATTTTCAATTTCAGAGTTTTTGAACAGTTCACATATTTCATTGTAGATATCGTTCATTTTGGTTAAGTTGCTTTCAAGTTTCTGAACAAACAACCCGAGAGGTCTGTCGCCGGAGTAAAGTTTTACAGCTTTTTCAATGTTTTTTTCCATAGTATGAGGAAATCTGTAATAGCGGATAGTTCCAAACGGTTTATCAGGACCAAACAGACGATTAGTGCGTGAAAATGCCTGAATAATGTTTTCATAGCGAAGAATTTTATCCATATAAAGCGTATTTAACCACTTGGAATCAAAGCCTGTCAGCATTTGGTCAACGACAATCAGCAGATCTATCTGCATTTCAGGCATCAAATCAATTCCCAGATAAGGTTTTTTATGTGCAAGCCGTGCGGCAATATCCTTTTTGAACTTTGCATGAGTCTCTAATTTAAAATTCTGCATATATCTCTTGTTGTAATCCTCCAGAATCTCTACAAGCCCATCCTCTTTAAACTTAACACCGCCGTTGTTATCAATATTTGGATCAAACAACGCTGTTATTTTAAGTTCAGGTTTTTTAGATTTTACAAGTCTGTAATATTCTATTGCTTCAGGTATGCTTGACGTGGCAAAAACTGCATGAAATTTACCATTCTGACTAAGAGTAAGCCAGTTATCTAAAATATCTTCAACAACTTTCTCATAATGTTCAGTCCGTTCATATTGACTTTTAGTAAGATAATCTTCGATTCCCCTTATATACTTTCCTGCATCGTTAATGAATCCAGCCATTTTGATTTCTGATGAATTCATAAAGCTGTTAAAAATCTTTTTCTTTTCAGGATTGCCAAACGCCTCATCTTCACCCCCTGCCTTAGCTTTTTCAAGAGCGACAGCCCTGCGCAAATCTTTGTCACGGTAAGTCAAAACCTTATAAGGATCGAAACCAAGCACATTATTATCTCTAATTCCGTCAGCAATGCTGTAGCGATGCAATTCGTCACCAAATACAGTTGAAGTAGTATTCATCTTCTTCTGATTTTCATCCTGAATAGGTGTACCGGTAAAACCAAAAAAAATAGCATTTGGAAAAGTGCCTTTAATTGTTGGAAGCATATTTTCACCAAAAGTGGACCTATGACATTCATCAACAATAATTACGATTCTCTTTGATTTAATTAAATCAAGATCATAAGATTTAAGCCGGCCCTCGGCATCATTTTCATTAATATTGCTCAATTTCTGAATAGAAGTGACAATTAATCTATCCGCCGGAGCATCACTTTTAAGCTTAGTGACTAAAACTGCTGTACTTTCGGTTGCCTGCACCTCTTCGTTATCATCGGCAAAAGCCTTATATTCAGTTAAAGACTGAGTACCCAGCTCGATTCTGTCCATAAGAAAAATCACCTTGTCAGCATCCTGAGAGTTAGCGATAAGTTGAGCAGATTTAAAGCTTGTCATTGTTTTACCCGAACCAGTCGTATGCCAGATATAGCCACCAAGCATATTTTTATTATTCCAGTCAGTTTTTGAAACCTTATCCGAAATAGCATTTGCCGCATAATACTGATAACTGCGCATTACTTTCAGATTACCATCCGAATTATCGGCCACAGTGTAAAAACCAATCAACTGATGAGCCATAGGAATAGAGAGCAAAGTAGAAACAACACTTTTCCAGTCATTGACAGGCTCATTATTGAAATCTGCCCAGTGAAAGTAATAATCCTTATTAAACTTTTTATCAACGCCCGGATTAGCGAAATAGAGAGTTTCATCCGGCTCCATTGCCACAAAAATCTGAACCAGCGAAAAAATATTGGTAAAAACCCCCTCATCAGAATACTTTTCTATCTGATTGCAAGCCTGACTGACAGGAACACCGCTTTTTTTAAGCTCGATATGAATTACCGGCATACCGTTTATTAAAAGCATGAGATCGCCTCTGCGGTTGTTTAATATCTCTGAACTGGTTTTAAATTTAGGCTGCCGTACTATCTGGTAACGACTTTGACCAGCAGCAATCTCACGGCGGTCGTATATCTTAAGGCTGATTTCTCTGCCGAAATGGAGAGAATCGGCAGGATTATCCCTGGTAATAGCAACCGTTTTGCCATTGATAAAACCATTAAGCTTAAGAGATGTCCTCAGCTCCGTAATATGCTCAATAATCTGCTGCATTTCGCCATCAGTGAGAGGAATATCATTTAATTGGTCAATCCCTCTGTTGTTTTCAAATAGGATTTCAGCCCAGTTTTTAATCAAATCTTTTTCGGCAGGATATTTCAGCACCTCATTTTCCCATCCCTTTTTGGATAGTTCAACTATTACGGCTTCTTCAAACCGGGCTTCTGATGTATAAGTCATTTTATCAGTCCTTTATTACACAAACATTTTTTCTAAACAGCCTTTTTTAACGTTCTTTAGCTTCTCTAACTCTTTTTGATGTAGAGAGATAAGATTGTCGAGATTTTGGAAGTAGGTGCCGATGCGGGATTGTTCGGCTGGAACTGGTACAGATATATCCATATTACCCAATTGCTTACCCGATATTTCAAGAAATGTAGAACCAGACGCATTTTTGAGTGCATATTTTTTAATAAGATGTCCAATTGACAAGAAGAAATATGGATTATTATCACCTTTTATAACTAAAGACTGAAATCCTTGATTAGTTGCTCCATCTTTTGTTAAAATAGCCATATCCCCGATACCCGCACGACTTGTAAACAGAACAGTTCTATTTGCAGGAAGAATTCTTGCAGAACTTTTCTCTAAGCCCAACTTAGTTATCTTCCTTTGACTTCCCATTGCATAAATCTCATCTCCAATCTCAGTAGGAGAGTACCAATCAATATTCCCATTCCAATATTCAGAAACCATCGTGCTTGGAGTACCTCCACCAATAATATCAGAAACTTCATTTAGCATAAGTATTTCCCACTTCCCATCAAACCCCTTAAACCTAATTTCAGGAACATCAGCGCCATCTTTAGGGAACATTTTTTCGAGCATTGCCTTTTTTAGGGTTATCAGCTTGTCATGCTTCCGTTGGTGCAGTGTGATGAGCTTGTCGAGGTTTTGGAAGTAGGTGCCGATGCGGGATTGTTCTTTACTCTCACTAGGATAATTTATTACAGTATCTTTTATTGCTGTTTTGGAAATTGAAAGAACTTTTGTTCCTTGCATCAATTTCAATAGCTGATTATGATAGGCAATTGAATTCATGTAATACCCCAGAAACCCAAAGGCAAATGGTTCGGTTGGCCTGCAAGGTATTGTATGAAGCCCAGAGATAATGATTTCATCACCTAAATTTCGTATCTCAGTACACTTTCCTACTGTTTCATCTTCGGCTGCATCAGCAAGAATTATATCACCATTTTGTAATCTTGATGATTTGAATTTATTGACTAAATTATCATTTGAAATAAATGGAATCTCATCTTGCTCAACGTTTAATAATTCTCCAAATTTTATAAGAATATCACCGTAATGAACATTTTTCCCTAATCCAGAATCATAATTTAATTCAGCCCTTGATAAAGTATTATTAGAAATACTCGAAAAAGTGTCATTAAAAGGCTTCTCTTTCCATTCTTCACTAAATCCTTTAAACCTTATCTCCGGCACATTCTTTTTCTCAGCCATCTTATTCGCCTTTTAAAAATGTTTTGAACTCGGCGAGCCCTTTCATGTCGAACTCGTTGCCGGTCAGTTCGTCAATCATTGCGGCTAAGTTGTTTTCGGTTTCAGCTATCTCTTTTTCGATATCTGCGTATGTTGCGGCGTATTTGTCGGCGAGTGTCTGCACTTTTGCGGTCAGTTCATGGATAAGTCCTGTCGGCAGTCGGTTCAGTGAGTTAACTAACGGGTTAATCCATTTGAGTTCCAGGAGTTCATGCACCTGCTCATCGGTCAGCGATTCAATGGTTGTTTTGGTTTTCAGGTGCAGTGCTGCGGTTTCGGCTTTTACCTCTTTCTTTAATTCTTTTTCTTCGGTAATGAGTGCATCTGCTTTTATGATTTTTGCTTCGTAGCTCTCTTCTGCAAATGCTCCGCTTTTCTTTATTTCGGTTTGGTACTGTTTCGCCTCTTTTGCCACGGCTGCATTTACAAAGCTGTCTTTGGTGTCGTTTATGGTGTCTGCTTCTTTTTCTTCTTCGCTTAATGAGTCGAGCAATTCATCGTATTCGGCGGTAATTTCCAAAAGGCGGTTTTCTTTTTGCTTTAATTGCTGTAATTCATCTTTCAAATAGGTTTCCTGAACTAATTCAAACGGCATTATTCTACCTTTCCAGCCTTCCTGCACTTCGTGGTCTTTGCCGTTTTTCTTTTTGATTACTATGTTTGGGTCCACTGTTTTTGTGGCTGCAAATCCTTCGGTCTTTATTATTTCCAAATCGACTGCCACTTTCACCCAGTTGTCATGAAGCAGCTGGTATGCTTCATATTTATCAATAAGCGGAATGGATTTTAAACGGGTAAATATCTCTTCGCTTAGTATTTTTTCTTCTTTCTGTATGTTTACTGCTTCCATATTCGTAATAAGCTCGCTTTTCAGGAGAGCGTCGAAATCGGCAAATGATTCGGTAAACTGGTTTGCAAATGTTTTTACATCGGTATGCCGGGTAATGGTTTTTTTTATTTCATCAACTTTGAGTTTGGTGTGGTCGCTTGAGGATTTCATAAACAAATCGTTACGCAAACCGGGGAATGCTTCCCAATATGGGTTGAGTTCATTGATTTCCTTCTCAGGTATACCGCCAAACATGGAGGCATAGATGTCCCAGCTTTCAGTTGTTTCGGATGAATCGACATAGCGGGGAATATTGAGGTTGTATTCGTTTGCTCTTATTTCGTTACGGCTTACTACTCTTGAATATTTGGGGTTTGTTTCCCTGCCGATTACTGTATCGGCTATCCGTTTTATGTCGGATGCCCGGAGTTTGTTGTTTTTTCCTACTTTCTCGAATCCTTTAGAGGCATCTATGATTAGCACATCGTTGTTTGCCCGTTTTTGACGGAGTATCATAATGATGGTTGGGATTCCTGTTCCAAAGAAGATGTTGGCCGGTAGTCCGATAATGGTGTCAATATGGTTTGCTTCAATCAGGTTTTTACGGATGACTCCTTCTTCACCGCCACGGAATAGTACGCCGTGGGGTAGTACAATGCACATGATGCCATCGGGTTTGATGTGATAAAGGTCGTGCAGCAGAAAGGCATAATCTGCTTTTGTTTTGGGTGCGAGTCCAAATCGTGCATAGCGGGGGTCGGTTTCTTTATGTTCAGGGTCCCATTTTTGTGAGTAGGGCGGATTGGAGACTACTGCGTCTACATAGAGCGGATTGTATGAACTGATTTTGTCGTTTTCATCGAAATATGGCCAGTCGTCTTCTAATGTGTCTCCGTTACGGGTTATGATGTTGCCTGGTAAAATTCCCCGCATAACCAGATTCATACGGGTGAGGTTGTAGGTGTTCTGCTTTAGTTCCTGTGCGTAGTATTTGATGTTGTTTTCGTCGTCGATGTGTTTGGCGACGCATTGACCTATGTTAATGAGCAGGGAACCGGAACCGCTTGTGGGGTCGTATATTTGAATTTCTTTTTTATCTTTTAGATGGTAGGCTGTAATTTCGGACATTAATAGTGATACTTCGTGTGGGGTATAAAATTCGCCTGCTTTTTTTCCGGCATTGGCGGCAAACTGGCTTATCAGATATTCATAGATGAAGCCTAGTACGTCGTAATCCTGTTTTCCGTTCATTGGAATTTCTTTTATCAGATGGATTAGCTGACTTATTGCTTTTGTCTGTGAGGCTGCGTTTTCTCCGAGCTTGCTTAATCCGGTTTGCAGGGTATTAAATATGTTGTCAAATAGTTTTTTGTGAATGGTGCTTGTCAAACGAGTAAAGGCTGAGAGTGCATCTCTTACGTTGGAGATGTCAAACTTGCTGCCTATTTTGATCCATGTTGAGAAGAGGTCTTTGTATGCTATGAAGTAACCGATGTTGTTTTTGATATATTTTACTGTTTCAGTATCGTCTTCGGAGAGTGCTTTGATGTCTTCATCAGAGAAATCTTCTTTTTTAACGAACTGCAGCTCTTTGTCTGAAAGGTATTTATAAAAGATAAAGCCCAGAATATAATCTTTGTATTCATTTGCTTCAATTTTTGATCTCATCTGGTTGGCAGATTCCCATATTTTGGCTGCTAACTGTTGCTTGTTCATGTTGTTTCGTTCCTTTGTGCGATCATTTCATTTTCGTCAACTAAGACAATATAATTAGAAAAAGAATGCTAGTCAACTAATATGTATTTTATTACGTTTAAACGATGTGATTTGTGTGGATATGATTTGGCATTATTATATATTCATCTAAAGACGGTTCAAATAAATATAATGAACTTGCTTTTCAGTAAATCATCACAATTAACTAAAAAAAAAGATGGTGTGTTATTAAATTTTGTATTTAATCCAGACATTTTATAAAAGGGTGAATAACGCCGGTATATTTCGACCAGAAAGCATGCTTGAGTTTATGTGCCTGATGTATTCGGCTTTTAAATGTTTCGTGATTGCTGAAGTTTTTCCAGTCGGAAATGTCAGGGGCAAGCTTATCGAGTTTGCTAAGGTATTGGGCCCCGTATATGTAAGCTTTGGGATATCCGTTTTCCAGAATAGATGTTAATAGACTGCGATAGATAATGCTGGTTATAAGATAGCGTTTTTCCGTTTCCATGGTTTTTGCTATGGAAAGCAGAATTCCGTAGCGATTTCCGTTAAGCTCATCGGCATGTTTCAGAAGGTATGTTTCTGCGTCATCTGTTTTTCCTGTTTCGATCATAAACTGGACATCTGTCTCGTTTAGGTTATCACTTTCCATAATACAGCTGATTTCATCCTTAATGATTTCATCCTGTTTTTCAATACCAACAACATCCAGAAGATTTTTCAAAGTGTTTACTGAATGAGAGGATTTGAACATTTTATAGAGGATTTCCTTCTGTTTTTCGTAGTTGCCCTGTTTTTTGTATATTTCCAGCAGCAGCATGTTTCGTTCATTTTCTTTAAAAGGCTCATTTTCCCTAATTTTATTAAGCCATGCGTGAGCTGTTTCAGGATTTCCGCTTTCCAGATAGACTGCGGCAATGTCAATTACTGCCGATGAGGATAATGTTTCTCTTGAAGAAACGCAGATGGTTTTAAATAACTCCGCATCTTTAATCTGGCGTGCCAGAGAGCTGATCATTCTCAGCTTACCGTTTTTTTCATATTCGTTCTTTACATTTTCAAGCTGTTTCTGAAAAGCAGCGATCATTTTGCGGATAACAGGTTCAGGAAGGCATTCTGCCGCACAGTCGATCAGGTTGTCACGAATGCCGTAATCATCTTTATTGTTTAATTTCAGAATTATTTCTGCAATTTTTTCTTTTTCCTCACAGCGTGAAGCATAGTATATGAAGAGTTCCTTTGCATCAAAACGGAAAATATCACCAATATTTCCACTTGAGTCGTCGCACCTTCCCAGAAAAGCATTGTCTGCTTCATAAAATGAGGCGACAAGTTTAACTCCTGTAAGCGGATTGTTGGTACTGTATTCGATATCCTGCAAAAGCATTTTAAGTTCAATGGCAAAATGTGCGGAATCTTTCCAGCCAATAAATTTTTTCTGACGCTTTAAACTTGAAAGTTTCTTTTTGAATCGCTGTATATTTTCTTCCGGTGTTGCGGTAAGGCGCTCTGTCAGATCACTGATTTCATCGTAATAAGAGGCAAGGCTGAGTAGATTATCAGCAAGAATTTCTGCTCCTAAATCAATTAGTTTTTGTCTGAGGTTTTTATCCTGCATAAATTTTCCTTAAATATTTTTTGTAAAGTTTCATTGGTTAATCTCAATAACTCCTGCGGTTTTCTATTTAATTTCTGCCGGAATTTATTGCTTCCATCCAGAGTCCTCTGCCAAAGAGTACAAAGCGGTATTCTTGGCCGCTTCTGGTGTATACTGCAAGCGAGTTGGGCATGACTGGTATGAAGCCGAGAAATTTTGTCCAGCATTTTTCTACAGATTCGATTTCTGATAGAGTGATTTCCGTGCTGTCTCCCTGAAAGTTCATCTTATGTGCTTCAAATATAAGGCGCTGATTTGTCATATATAGTTTGCCGCCTACTGTTTCTATTCCTTTCTGAAGGTTTGCCGGTCCTTGTTTAATTATTTGTTCGTTTGAGTTAAGCTCTGTTTTCATTTGGTTCTCCTTTTATTATTTAAAAAGGCCTGGTAATTCTTTAAAGAATATATTCAGAGCAAAAGGTGTAGTCAAGTTATCATGGTTTTTGGATGTTTACTGATTTTAGCTGAAATCTTCTGTTTTTATAAATTTTTAATTGACAATATCGTTTAAATATATGTAATATTCTGATATTACATTTTAATATTGATGTTTTAGAGGAGTTTTATCATGGGTTATGTTGAAAACAATCTTATGAATGGTGAAAATGTTGTTTATCGTGCAAAGCTTCACTGGATAATTTTTGCTTTTCCTGTTTTTTGGTTTCTGCTTTCTTTAGTTTTCTTTATTAATGAAAAGGGTACTGCCGGTTTTGGAGGGTTTTTTCTTTTTATTGCTATTTTGACTGGTATTGTTGCTTTTATTAATTTTAAGACTTCCGAGTTTACTGTTACCAATAAGCGTGTTATTGTAAAGCTTGGTTTTATTCGTAGGCAGTCGCTTGAGGTTTTACTTAATAAGGTTGAAGGTATAACGGTTAATCAGGGTATTTTTGGAAGAATTCTTGATTATGGAACTATTTCTGTAAATGGAACTGGCGGAACAAAGAATTTTTCATATAAAATTAGTGCACCTCTGGAATTTAGAAAGCAGGTTCAGGAGCAGATCGCTCTGGTTGAAGGTAAGTAGTTCTTTTTTTCTCTTAATTTTCTTTTTATTTCTTATTTTACTTTATTTTTTCAGCGATGTATGGGGAGCTTTGATTTCCTGCTGTCATTGTGCCTGTTATCATGCAGCCTGACAGGATTGTTCCTTCAACTTTTACTTCTGCTGAGGTTGTGAATGTAAATGAGATGTTTCTGCCTGAGACGGTTCCTGTTTCTATTTGTCCTGAGTAGTTTTGCGTGCCTTCGTATGTTCCTGTCAGTTCATTTCCATTTTGTCTGAATTCATAGAATGTTTCTGTCCAGTAGGCGTTTGTCGGTTTGAATATCCATTTTCCTGTTATGTTGTCTGCATTTTCATCGCATGCTGCCGAGAAGTCGTAGCATCCTGTGTAGATGTTTGCTTCAATGTATGGCAGTACGTTCTGATATTCTTTATTGTTTGGATATATGTTTATGTTGTAGCTTCCTTTAAATACTGTTGTGCTGTATGTTGCGGCGCCTGAATTCTGTATGCTGTATGTTGCGGTGTCGCCTGTTTCGGTTCTTATAAGTTTTATGTATCCTCTTGTCTGTTCTTGATTGTATTCCTGTGTGTTATCGGGCATTGTGCTGCCGTTCAGTTTGATTTTTCCGCTTATTTCTGCTGTTTCAAGGTTGTAGTTTTTTGTTTGATCTGATGTTATTTCAAGCGGGTTTTCAAGTGTTATTGTGTGTAGTGGAAGTATGTTCTGATATTCTTCGCCTGCGGGGATAAATGTTATCTGATAGCTTCCTTTGTATAGTTTTGCTGTGTACTGGGCTTTTCCTGTTATGCCGATTTCTTTTGTTATATAGTCACTGTTTTCTTTTCTTGTGATTTTTATATATCCTCTTGTGTTGTTTGCATTATCAGGCATCTGTGCGTTGTTTAATTTGATTTCTCCTGAAAGCGTAGCTGTTTCAATGTTGTAGTTTTTTGTCTGTGTTGTTGTGAGGTTCAGCTCTTTTTCAATTATTGTGTCGTATGCAGGAAGCGCATTTTGATAGTCTTCTCCTTTTGGTAGAAGTGTTATGTTGTAGTATCCTTTGTATACTTCCTTGTTGTATGTTGCGGCTCCTTTTGCTCCGAGATTTGCATATATGTAGTCTCCGGTATCTTTTCTTGCGATTTTTATGTACGCTCTTTCTTCGTTTTCGTAGTTCTCTATTGTATTATCGGGCATTTGGGTACTGTTTAGTTTGATTTCTCCGTTTAATGTTACTGTTTCTATGTTGTAATTTTTTGTTGTGCCGGTTGTTATCTGAGCATTTTCTTCAAGTTTTATACTGTATGGGGGAAGCACATTCTGGTAGTTTTCTCCTAGTGGCGAGAATGTTATGTCATAGTCGCCTTTGTATATTTTCTGGCTGTATGTTGCGGCTCCTTTTGCTCCAAGCTGTGCATATATGTAGTCTCCGGTATCTTTTCTTATGATTTTTATATATGCTCTGTCTGATTCTTCCTGATATTCAAGGGTGTTGTCTGGTATTGTGCTGCCGTTTAGTTTGATTTCACCGTTTAGTGTTGCTGTTTCTATGTTATAGTTTTTCGCAGTGTTGTTTTCTATGGTAAGATTTTTTTCAAGGTTTATGTTGTATGCAGGGAATATATTCTGATAGTCTTCTCCGTTTGGTGAGAAATTTATTTTGTAGTTTCCTTTAAATATTATCGCTGAGTATGTTGCTTCTCCTTTGTCTCCTATTGAGTAGTTTGCATAGTCTCCTGTGTCTTCTCTTATTATTTTTATGTAGCCTCTTGATTCTTCTTCATAGTATTCCTGCGTGTTTGCAGGAACGGTTAGTCCGTTTAATGTGATTTTTCCTGATAGTGTTACTGTTTCAAGGTTGAAATCGAGGGTTTTGCTGGTATCCAGGATTGTTGCTTTATTTAGTGTTATGTTGTAGTAGGGGAGTATGTTTTGGTAGCTGTTGTTGTTTGCTGTAAATGAGATTTCATATTCACCTTTAAATAGTTTTAAGGAGTATGTTGCTTCTCCTTTTGCTCCAATTTCTGCAAGTATGTAATCGCCTGTATCTTTTCTTTTGAATTTGATGTAACCTCTCTCTTCATCTTCGTAGTATTCCTGCGAGTTGTCGGGCATTTTTTGTCCGTTTAATGTGATTTTTCCTGATATGGTTACTGTTTCAAGGTTTATGTCTACTATTTTGTCTGCTGTAATTTCATCAAGGTTACATATTTCTTCACATGTTCCTGAATCGCTGCATATTTCGTTATCTTTACATGTTCCGCATGTTCCGCCGCATCCGTCATCTCCGCAGATTTTACCTGAACAGTTGGGTGTGCAGTTTTCATCGTTTGTCTCGTTTTCACAGTTTTCAGTGTTGTACCCCGAACATGTTTCATTACATTTGAGTTCTCCTTTGTCGTAGCCTATGCTTTTGCATGTTGCTCCGTCAAGCTCTGTTCCATCACATTTTTCACCTGTGTCAAGCGTTTTGTTTCCGCAAAGCTCAGGGTTTGCTGTGCATCCTGTTGTGTCGTAGCCTGAGCAGTTTGAGAGGCATGAGAGTGTGCCTCCGTAGTAGCCTAAACTTTCACATGTTGCACTTCCTAGATTGGTTCCATCGCATTTGTCGGTTCCGTCTATTTCTTCGTTTCCGCATGTTTCACTTGCTCCGCACTGTGAGAGGTCAAATGTTTTGCAGTTTGATGCGCATAAGAGTGTTCCGGCGTTGAAGCCTTCTGTTTCACATGTTTTTCCGTTTAGATCGCTTCCGTCGCACATTTCATCTGCTGTGTTTACTGTGTTATCTCCGCATATCGGAGCAGTTTCTTCTTTTTTGTCTGAGCTGTCACATGCTGTAATTATTAGCATTGCTGTGATTAATAGAATTACTGTTTTTAACATTTTGTCTCCCGGAATAAATTCCTCTAATGTGTAAAAATTGTGGAATGATATTTATAAGTGATTGATTTGTCAAGGAATCTTGTCGTTTCTTTAAGTTGCTGTTTATACTAGCTTTATATCTTCGGACTCTTTTTTGCTTATATTTTATTCCTTGTTTTATATTTTTCATGGAGGGTACGATGAAGAAGTTTTTGTTTCTTTTCCTTTTTTTCTCAACTTTTTCCGTTGTCTATGGAGAATCTCTTTTTATTGTGACTACAGATGAGATAAGAGAAAAGTCAACTATGCTTGATACTTTTGTCAGGTACAAGAAGGCTATGAATTATGAAATTAGTGTAGTTTCAGAGAAGGATTTTGGTGGTGCTGATAAAGTGGGAATAGAAAAAGCTCTTATTCTCAGGGATTATTTGAAATCTTTAACGGTAAAACCTGATTTTGTTCTTTTTATTGGTAATCCTAATTCTGATTCCGGCGATATTCCAATGATGAAGATGTGGCCGCTTCATATGTTTCCTGAAGATGAGAGTGGTCCTTATCCTTCTAATGAGCCTGTTGATACTGATTTCTTTTATAAGGATCTTTCTTCCAACTGGGATTGCGACGGTGATGGCGTTTATGGGGAAACCAATGATGATTCAGGTGCGGGTTGTATGGAGTTTAATCATGATATTACTGTCGGTCGTATTCCTGTTTATGATAATAATATTGATGAGCTTGATAAGGTGCTTTCAGGTACAGTTGAATATATGAAAGAGAGTGATGCAAATATTTCTTATAGAAAAAAGATTCTTTTTCCTGCCGGTTTTTATTTCTTCAGAGGTATGCCTACTACTGATAGTAAAGATTGGGATAGTGCTGGGCTCGGTGAGTGGGCTGTTACTACTTTTTTTGATGATTTTCCTTCTTTTACTTATACAAGAATGTATGAAGAGGAGGGGGTTGTAACTTCTTCTTTTGATTCTGATGTTCCTCTTAATCATGATAATCTTGTCGATGAATGGAAAAAGGGGCAGGGGATTATTTTCTGGGGTGGTCATACTCTTCGTAATCTTATAATGAGAAGTGTCTGGAGAGAGGACTCAAATAATGACGGACTTTCTTCGATGAGCGAGCTTAGTATGCCTGATCTTTTAACTGTTTCTGATATTCCTTCTTTTGATGATTCTTCAAGATCTTTTGTTCTTGCTCCAAACTGTTCTGCCGGTGATGTGAGTAAAAAGGGTAATCTTACTCATGCACTTCTTGTTTATGAGTCTGTGGGTGTTGTTTCTGCAAGTATTGCGGCATCTCGCTCAGGCATGAATTGGTCTTGTTATACATGTAAGTTTGAAGATTTTCCTTTTGGTTCTGATACTGCCGGTATTTATGCTTTAAAGGCTCTTATGAATGGCGATAAACCGTCTATTGCTCTTGTTGAGGCTGAATCTCTTGTCGACAGAGGTAAGGAAGATGGTTTGAGTGCATCAAATAAGATGATGTTTAATTATTTTGGCGATCCAACTCTTTCTCTTGATACTAAAAATATTGAGATTTCTGATGATATCGAAGAACCTGATGAGGATATTGATGTCATTTCAACTGATGAAGACATCGTCTCTAAGGGAAGTTCCAGTAGTGGTTGCAGTATGACTTTGTTTTAAGTCGTTTTCTGTTTCTTACTTCTATTTTTATATTAAAATGTTGATGTAATTTTTCTAAAGTGTTATTTTGATTTGTCTGAATTTTATATTTCGGCTTCTGCCGGCATTCATTGTAATCGGACATGTTAATATATAATGTTGTTTGCTGAGGTTCCTGATGAGTAGTTTACTGCGTGATAAAAGATTATATTCGATTTTTGGTGTTACTATCGTTTCTGTTATGGGTGTTGCCAGCTTAACACCTGCACTTCCAAAAATGTCAATGGTGCTTGGGCTTAGTAAAACAGAGATTGGTCTTCTTATAAGTTTTTTTACTTTGCCGGGAGTTTTTCTTACCCCTTTTACCGGAATGCTTGCAGATAGAGTAGGGCGGAAAAAAATTCTTGTTCCTTCTCTTTTTATTTTTGCTATCGCCGGTTTTTCGCTTTTTTTTACCAGAAGTTTTCATATTATGCTTCTTCTAAGGTTCATTCAGGGAATTGGTGCTGCATCTCTTCCTTCTCTTAATATGACTCTTGTCGGTGATTTTTATAAAGGGTATGAAAGACCTACTGCAATGGGTTATAATGCGAGTGTTTTAAGTTTTGCTGCGGCTTCTTATCCTTTAATTGGTGGAGCTCTTGCCGGTATTGCATGGTATTACCCTTTTATGCTCCCTCTTTTGGGTATTCCTGTCGCTTTTTTTCTTATGTTTTGCGCTGAAGAACCTGAGATTGCAAAAGCTCCTGATTTCAGAAACTATTTTTCAAGTATGGCTAAAAGTGTTTTCAGAAAAGAGGTTATAGCTATTTTTTCTCTTGGTGTTCTTACTTTTATAATTATGTATGGAGGAATGATAACTTATATGCCTTTCCTTCTTCATCAGAAATTTCAGCTCTCTTCTCCTGAAATAGGTATTGTTATTTCAACCTCTTCTGTTGTCGCAATGATTGTTGCAAGTCAGATAGGCAGACTTACGAAAAGGTTTGGTAGTGTGAGTCTTCTTAAGGTTGCTTTTGGCGTTTATGCTGTCGTTACTTTAACTTTTCCATTTATAAATAATCTTTATCTGATGATTTTACCTATTCTCTTTTTCGGTTTTGCTCAGGCTCTTAATATGCCGAGTATTCAGACTTCTTTGGCGAATATGGCTCCTGATAATCTGCGTGGTGCATTTATGTCTCTTAATGGTATGAATTTAAGACTTGGTCAGACAATAGCTCCGCTTGTTGTCGGTCTTGGTTATTCTTTCGGTGGAATAAAGGGAGCATATTTTCTTGTTTCAGGGGTTGCATTTGTTGGTCTTTTTGTTATTTTTACTTTCATAGATGAGAAAAAAATATGTGTGAAAACTGAAGAGTAAATATTAAAACATTTATTCCTCGATTTTTTCTCTCATTTTATTATAATAACCCGTCACAAATATCTGTTTGGAGCATTGTTATGTTGAAATGTCTTAAGAATTGTCATTCTAAGGTTTCTCTTTTTATCTGGAATCATAGGAAATTGTTTTCCATTATGTTAATGATTCTCTGTTTTGCCGATCTTTACGCAAGAGCCGGAGGTGGAAACAATTATCGTTCAAGCAGCAGCAGTCATAGTTCCAGTTTCAGTCATAGCTCAAGTAGCAGTAGCAGCAGTTCTTCGGGTTCAGGAAGTATTTTTGATCTTTTTTATTTATTATATCTTGCCTTTAAATATCCTGTAATAGGAATTCCTTTACTGATTTTTGGAATTATTTTCATCTATTTTGCAATCAAGAATTCTGCAACTAATGCTACAATAAATAAAAGTATAAGAATTCAGAATGATATGGCTATCGAAAAGATTGTTTCTGAACTTAAAGCAAAAGATCCTGCGTTTAATATAGATTCTTTGATTATAAGATTTAAAAGTGCTTTTACTGCTATTCAGGATGCATGGAGCAATCAGAATCTTTCAAAAGTTAAAAATTTTATTTCCGATGGTATTTATGAACGCTTTTCTCTTCAGTTCAGAGAGCAGAAAGATAGAAATTTCGTGAATAAGGTTAAAAATATTCAGATAAGAGAATGCACTCCGGTGTTTCTTGTTTCAGATAAAGTTTATGAAACTCTTACGGTCAGAATAACAGCTTCAGCCGTTGATTATTATGAAAATCTTAAAACTGGCGAACTTATTGACGGCGATAAGGATATTTCTTCAATTTTTACTGAATACTGGTCATTTATAAGAAAAACAGGAACAAAAACAGTTAACGGTAATGGACTTATTGAAGGTTATTGTCCAAACTGCGGTGCGCCTCTTACTTTAAATAGTCATGTTAAGTGTGAAGCCTGTGGTTCTCTTATCAAAAGCGGTCAGTTTGACTGGGTTCTTGCTGAGATTACTCAGGCTGATGAATGGAGTTCTGAAGTTCAGGCTTCTGCTCCAGGTGTTAAAGATATGCAGGCAGCTGATCCTGATTTTTCCATTCAGAATCTGGAAGATAAGACAAGCGTTATTTTCTGGAGGTATATTGAAACACTTAGAACCGGTTCGATAGATCCTGTCAGAAAAATGGCAACAGATAAATTCTGCTCATCAGATATGGTTAAAACAGAAAAAAATCAGACAGGAGAAGATATAATTCCTGCAGATTGTGCTGTCGGTTCTGTCGATACTCTTGGAATCTTAATGGAAGATGCTTTTGACACAGCATTTATGGAAGTCAGATGGGCAGGGGCAAAGCTGCTTAAATCAGATTTGACCCGTGTCAGTCTTTCCTCTTTACGCAGCAGTATTTTTGTTCTGATAAGAAAGCATAGTATAACAGCTCCGAAAATGAATGCACTTTCATCTGCACATTGCCCAAACTGCGGAGCGCCTGTTTCAGATGATACTTCAGATGCATGTGTTTATTGCAACACTGTTTTAAATACCGGTTCTCATGACTGGGTACTTGATAAGATAACATATTCTTACGATGTTGAGGTAAAAAATGCTTTGGCAAAATTAATATCGTCTTATGAAGAAGATGATTCTGATGATTCTTTTTCGGATGAAACAGAAGATGATGCGCCAAGAACAGGAAAGGAAATGGTTTCATGGATGATTGTTGCAATGCTTGCAGACGGCGTTCTTGATAACAAAGAGAGAAAGCTGCTTTTTGATTATGCTTTAAGAAGCGGTGTAGGAACGTATGATATAAAAAAACTTATAGAATCTGCTCAGGCTGGAATTTTGGAAGCTCCTGAACCTGAAACACCTGAAGAGGGCAAAGAATGGTTAAAAGCGATGATATATATGGCGTATGCAGATGGCGTTATTAGCGATTCCGAACTCAAGGCAATAACAATGCTGGGGAATAAAATTGGAATGGATAAAAAAGAAATATCACAGCTTCTTAATGAAATTAAACAGAAAATATATAGAGACAGCAAGGCATTTCTTAAAGAATTTAATAATAAATAAAAGGAGAAAACTATGGGATTTTTAGATGGACTTAAAAGACAGCTTCGTTCAGTAATTGAATGGGAAAACCCTTCTGCTGAAGATATGTTCTATAAATGGAGTGAAAACGGCGATGAGATAAAGAATGCATCCAAACTTATTGTAAATCCTGGACAGGGCTGCATTTTTGTTTATGAAGGAAGAGTCGAATCTGTCATAACAGAATCGGGAATGACAAATTTAAAAACTGATAACATCCCTTTCTGGACAACAATAACAAAAATCCTTCAGTTTTTTGAAAGTGAACACAAAGTAGGAATATATTTCTTTAAAACTACAAAAATACTGAATCAGAAATGGGGAACATCATCAGTTATAAAGTATGATGATCCTAAATATAAATTTCCTGTAGGTTTAAGAGCTTACGGAAACTACAGCTTCAGAATATCTCAGCCTGAAAATTTCTTTGTAAACGTTGTTGGAACTCAGGACAGCTTTGCGGTTGAAAACTTTAGAAAAATAATGAGCGAAAGACTGCTACAGCCACTTACAGACTATTTTGCGGAGGCACATTTTTCTTATGCGGAGATAGATTCGAACAGAAATGAAATTTCTGATGGTATTTATAAAAATATAATTCCTGAATTTGGTAAACTCGGCTTTGAAATAACTGATTTCAGAGTTGAAGGAACAAGTTTTGACGATGATACGATGAAAAGAATCAATCGTATTGCTGATATGACGGCAGAAGCTCAGGCGGCAGCAGCCGTCGGACTCAACTATGCTCAGATGCAGCAGCTTGAAGCAATGCGTGAAGCTGCAAGAAACGAAGGCGGCGGAGCTGGAGTCGGTATGGGACTTGGTGCAGGAATAAGCTTTGGTAATATGATGGGTGGAGCAATGGCAAACACTTTTCAGAATCCGGCTCAACCAGCAGTGGCACCTGTTCAGCCAGCTGTACCAGCTTCTGATGATAACATGGCAAAACTGAAAAAGCTGAAAGAGATGTTTGAGATGGAACTCATCAATGAAGCCGAGTACAGTAAAAAGAAACAGGAAATTCTTGAAAAAATGTAGAATATAACTTTCTCATTTTTATCTGTTAGTATCTTAAAGTGTACTTATTTCTTTACAATCTAATAAAATTTGATATGTTTTTATGGTTTACTAAAAGAAGATGTTTATGCACTTAAAGTGTTGATATATAAAAACGTATAGAGATAAAAAGAATGAATTTTAGCAGAATTGTAAGGATTCTTTTTCCTGAAATACAACTTTTTGATTTTGTAAGACAGCATGGGTTTGTAAACAGAAGTAAAACAACCGACATGACTGCTGTTTCTGAAACTGCTCCAGTAAATATTTCAGGAGGTGCCAGCTATTTGCAAAGCGGCACGAGTTGCGGTTGCTCAGGCGGGAGCTGTTCTGACAGTTCTTCTTCAGGTATTTCTTTAAATTCCAGAGAAAATCTTGATGCCGCAATTAATAAAAAGAAAACAGAAAACAGATATGTCGCAAGTGCAAAAAAAGATTACGAAGATGTCTTTGACAAAATATATCAGGAAATGAAAAAAGTTATCTATGAACAGGATAACTTTCTAAAATCGCTGATCGTAGGCTTTAAACTTCCTTTTATTGTCTCAAAAAAAGGAGAGGTCTGGAATTCCGTGCTTCTTGCAGGTCCTGCCGGCACTGGCAAAAATTATGCACTCAGTCTTCTTGTTCATCTTATGTATGAATATGACATTATACTTTATAAGCGTCCTTATTTCTTTAATGCTGCAAGATACAATGAAAAAGAAGTTGAAAGTAATTTTATAAATGATATTTCCAAATGTTTTTCAGATGGTGTGGGCGTTGTCTGTTTCAGAGGCTGGGAAAAAGCTGTTCCTCAAATCAGAGAATATATCACAGGGCTTTTTAAAGAAGGTTTTTTCAGAACTCCATCAGGAACAATTGTTAAAGCTGACGATTATTTTCTTGTTCTTTACCTCGACTTTCCGGTTAAAGAAAAAGGACCTTACGAACAGATTCCGTCGTCTTTAAATGACAGTATTACCAAATTCAGACCTTATCTTAAATCATGGGCGATAACAGAAAAGCTTTCAGAGAAGTCTCTTGAGAAAATATTATCTGAAAAAATTCAGATTCTGATTGATGAATTTTTTAAAGAATTTGGAATAAATATTAGTGCAAAAGACGATTTCATAAGAAAGCTTAGTGAAAATCTATGTAAGGAAAAACGTGGAGGCGAGGCAATTGATGAATGGGTCCAAAATACATGTCGTGATAAGCTTCAGGTGCTTCTAGCAGAAGGTAATCTTCCAAAAAAGACAGCTGCTTCATTTTTCTGGAATGAAGAGGGCGCTTTTATAAAAACAGTTAAGGGTCAGTGGCCTCTTATCGCACTTTCTTCAGGCAAAAAAGAAACCGTTGAAGATATAATGAAAGAGCTGAATGCTTTCATAGGACTTAAATCAATAAAAGATGAGATAGCTGAACTTATAGCTACTGCAAAGCTTCAGAAAGAAAAAGAAGAAGCCGGAATAAAAACGGGCGTGCTTACACTTCATCTTGCTTTTACCGGAAACCCAGGAACAGGAAAGACAACGATAGCAAGAATAATCAGCCGTCTTTACAAAGCGTTGGGGTTTTTGAAAAGCGGTCATACAGTTGAGGTTTCCCGTCAGGATATGGTTGCAGGTTATGTTGGCCATACTGCTCCCCAGACAATTGCAAAAGTAAAAGAAGCGCTTGGCGGAGTTCTTTTTATTGATGAAGCTTACACTCTTTATCAGGATAAAGAGGATGTTTTCGGGCGTGAAGCCATAGATGCACTGCTTAAGGCAATGGAAGATCACAGATCTGAGCTTGCTGTAATTGTTGCAGGCTACAGTAATCTTATGAAAGATTTTCTTGATTCAAATCCCGGAATGCGCTCCAGAATTCCTAATATTCTTGAATTTCCCGATTACACACCGGAAGAAATGCTTGGAATACTGAAGCTTATTGCAGGTAAAAGATACCATTTTTCAGATGAAACAGCCAAAGGATTACTCGAACTTTTTGAGAAAAGACAGATTCCGGGAAGAAACGATTCTGGTAATGGAAGACTTGTTAGAAATGTTCTTGATGAAGCGGTTAAAAAACAGAATCTTCGTCTTTCAAAGATGGATAAAAAAGATGAAAATGATTATAGAATGCTTCTTTCTGAAGATTTTGGGCTTGGAGAAAGGAAAGTTTTTAACATAGAATCAGCATTTGCAGGAGTAATAGGCCTTGAAGTTGTAAAAGCCGAGATAAGAGCTCTTAAGAATCTTGTTTCAATATCACAGAAAAAAAAGGAACTTGGACTTATCTGTGATATCGGTCAGAGACTTAATATGATTTTTAGCGGAAATCCAGGAACAGGCAAAACCATGATGGCAAGACTTGTTGCTGAAATGCTTAAAGATATAGGCATATTAAAGAAAGGGCATCTAACGGAAGTTACCAGAAAAGATTTAGTCGGTGAATATCTTGGACATACAGCAATTAAAACTGCAAAAGTAATTCAGGATGCACTTGGCGGAGTCCTTTTCATAGATGAAGCCTATCAGCTTAACGAAGAAGGTATTCAGGGTGGAGGATTTGGAAAAGAAGCCGTTGACACATTGATAAGAGAGGTTGAAAACAATAAGGACAATATTGTTGTAATACTTGCCGGATATAAAAATGAAATGGCTGATCTGCTTAAAATAAATCCGGGATTGCTTTCAAGATTCCCGATACATATACATTTCCCCGATTATTCAGCTGAAGAAATGTTCCAGATAACTGAAATAATTTCAAGAAAGAAAGGTCTGCTTGTAGCTCCAAATGTAAGAGAGCCGCTTATAGAATTGTTTGAAGAGAAACAGATTCCGGGTAAAAATGACAGCGGAAACGGACGTTTGGTTGATAATTTGATTGACAAGGCAATGAGAAATCAGTCTACAAGACTTCAGACAGTGCAATTTGACAAATTCTCAGAAGATGAACAGAAAAAAATACTTCAGGAGCTTACACTTTCAGATTTTGAAATAAAGGAAAAACAGAAAGAGGACAGTGCTCTTGATGAGCTTAAAAACATAATTGGTCTTGATTCGATAAAGGAATTTGTGGCAGAACTCTCCGATCAGATCGAAATGAGAAGACTTAAAGAGAAACGGGGAATAAAAGTTGGCGGTGATCAGTCTCTTCACATGGTATTTACAGGAAATCCCGGAACAGGCAAAACGACAATAGCCAGAATTATTGCAAAAAGGCTTAAAGAAATCGGAGTGATAAAGAAAGATGAAATAGTCGAGACCGATCGTTCAGGACTTGTAGCAGGTTATGTCGGGCAGACAGCAATGAAAACTCTTGATAAAATCCATGATGCACTTGGAGGAGTCCTTTTTATTGATGAGGCATACGCTCTTGCTGATGAAAGTCCAGGCGGTTTTGGGAAAGAGGCAATAGATACAATTGTAAAAGCAATGGAAGATTACAGAAACGAGCTCATAATTATACTTGCCGGCTATGAAAATGATATGAACCGCTTTCTTGATTCAAATGAAGGTTTAAGATCAAGATTTCCAAATATCATAAAATTCCCCGACTATTCACTGGATGAACTTACCCGTATAGCTCTTAAAATACTTGATAAACACGGCTGGCATCTTGCTGAAGGTCTGGAGTCAAAGCTTGTTGAGATAATTGCAGATAAAATGAAATCTGATGATTTTGGAAATGGAAGAGGTGTAAGGAATCTGATCGAAAAACTTGAACGTAAAGCAGATTCAAGACTTCTTGAACTAAACAAAGAAGGCGTAGATCTTGATAAAGATGTTATTACAACAATAATATTGGAAGATCTTGAAGAAATAGATTAACAGTTTTATGTGGTAGGTAAGGTAAAAAAATGAATGTTGTAAAAACAGCAATGGGAATCTTTTATAATATTTTTATGATTCTTATCTATTTTCTTATATTTATGGGACCATTTCTAATGCTTTCAGAAGGCATGGAAGTTATAAAAACAGGCGTTCCTAAAGAAGTTTTGCCTTTGGCTTCGATAGGAATCCTCGGGCTGTTGGTTTATACAAATATGAAAGTTTCTTTTTTCAGGGGACCATTTAATAAATTTCCTGTATTAACACCATTATGCCATATAATGTTTCTGATTTTTGTAATAACAGACATTTTCCTGATAGTTCTCAATGGCTGGGCCGAATATGATTACTATAACAGAACAGTCGCAATAATTTTGGCAATCTCAGTACTTATAGTTGGAAGATTATTTATGTCATACTGGTACACAAAACATCCTATCAGTCTTAAATTAAAAGAGGTAACAAATGGAAAACGGTAAAATTGAAGATAACGATAGTAGCAAACTGACAAATGAAATAAAAAACTCCATAGAAAAGCAGAAAAATGAAGAATATATTTATGATGCAGAACATAAACTTACCGGAAAAAGTCAAAAAGAACTGGAAAGTCCTATAATTACATCATTTATAACAATATCAGTTCTGCTTATTGCAGCATCGGTCGTATGGGGAATCTTTTTTGATCATGGACTTATCACTGTTCCATCAAAACAGTACTTAACAAATGTACCTACCGGCGCACAAATAAGTGAAGAAGAAAATTCAATGAAACTGTCTGCAAAAAATCTTAACCTGAAACTCAAAACATCTCCGGGAAGCGGAAATGCAAAAATGATAATATGGGACAGTAATCTGGAAGATGGAGATATAGTTCAAATATTTGTCGATGGCAAACCGCTTCACAATGCATTTGAGCTTACAAATTCACCGGCTGCTTTTTCTGTTCCTGTTCCAAGCACTGTTACGATAAAAGGGGTAAAAGATGTTTTGGGCGGCATAAGTTATGGTGTAAAATTTCCTCAGGATAAACTTGCAATATTCAATATTGTACCTGTTGGTGGTGTAAATACTTATGTTTTAACACCTAAATTGTAGAATAAATTATTTCTGATTTTTGTATTATAGATTTGTTATTTATTTAATCCTGCAGGTCCCTGATACTGAGCACTGCCTAATGCAAGCATAGGATAGAAAATTAAAGGTAAAAATAAGAGACCAAGTGTGTATCCTGTTCCTTTTCCAAAACTCTTTGCTAAAAGATTTGTAAGTAATATAGCAAAAACAACATTTACTCCAGGAATTATCAGAAATATAAACCATGAAAGTGGTTTGCCTACGATATCCAGCATAACTATTATGTTGTATA
The DNA here is from genome assembly GCA_963667425.1 of bacterium. GTDB lineage: Bacteria > UBP6 > UBA1177 > UBA1177. The sequence goes on from OY763407.1 coordinate 50,029, forward strand.
TCGGAATAAAAGCTGCCCAGCCAGGTTTACCTGCCTTTGAATAAATTTTCCATTGAACTACGATGAAAAAAAGAGCGATAAATGCAAAAATTAGAAAGAAAACTGCAAATACTTCCATTGTATTCTCCTTTAATTAATGATATTCCTACTCATAAGGCTTTTCGGTTCCGCCCCGTTTTTTTTAGTGGGTTCTGAACTCCACTTTTCTGATTTGTATTATTTACCCGTTTGAAACAGGTTTTAACTACAATCAACAATTGTTATAAAATCCGTACTTATTTTTAGTGACCCGAAAAAATATATTAAAATGCTCTCTTTAAGTCAAGGACTTTTATTTGTATTAAGCAATATTTTACAATCTTTTTATTCTTTCTTGTAAATAATTCCAATTGCAAAAAGCTTAATGGAGGAAACATTATGAAGTGTGAAATTGCAGATTGTTTTGAATCGGGGAAATTGTTTACTTTATCAGATACAGGAATTTTTTCGGAGTCGGACTGGACTTTGCACAAAACTTTTAAAGGTGTCTATTTAAAAACTTTAGTTAGCGGACTTAAAACAGATGGCGAAATAAGTTGCTATTTGGTCAAAATTGAACCAGATTGCGAAATAGGATTCCATATTCATGAAAACAGTATGGAAATACATGAAGTTATTTCAGGTTCAGGTTCTATTTTTCTTGATGAATCAGTTTATGAGTATGTTCCAGGCAATATGTCTATTATCCCTAAAAAGATTGCTCATAAAGTTAAAGCAGAAAAAGAAGGTCTTATTTTAATGGCAAAGTTTATTCCTGCACTATAAAATAGTTTTTTCTGTATTCTTTGGGCGTTGTTCCAACATGTTTCTTAAAGTATTTTATAAAGTGACTCTGATCAAAAAAACCTAATTCCTGTGCTATTTCTGAAATCTTATCTGTTTCAGCAAGCATTTTCTGAGCTTCTTTAATTCTTAGCTGAACAATAAGTTCAAATGGCGAAAAGCCTGTCTGTTCCTTGAATTTTCTAATAAAATGAAACATACTCATATTACTTATTTCAGATAGTGCTGATAATTCAAGTTCTGTTTTGTAGTTGCCTTTTATATAACTAAGAGATTTATCAATGTTAATGTTTTTTAATTCTTTATTTTCATTATTGCACAGTGGAAGTTCATTCAGAATATCAATAATATTCTCCTGTTTTTCTATAGAGGAAACGTTCTTATTTACAAGCATTGTTATGACATTTGTCAGCTTGTCATATAAAAAACTGTTATCAATAAAACTATCTTTAAATATGACATTCTCATTCTGAATAATTTTGTGCAGCATTTCTTTATCAATGCTTATAACAACATAATCGACGACGCTGTTTTCAAAAGATTCCATAGAATGTACACTCATAGGATTTATAAGATAAACAGCCCCTTCGTTTATAACAGTCTTTATGTTGTCAATGTTAAATAAAACACTTCCGCTTTTTAACAGACCAATACTATAGGAATTATGAAAATGTCTGGTGAAACTGTGAAAAATATTATTCCTTGTTGTTATTGCAATATTGAAACATTCAGGAATTTTGATAATAGATATTTTATTCTGACTATCCATTTGTCTCAAACTTTTTAAAGCTCTTTACCTTTTTCGATGTTTTCAGAAAATCTGCTTATAAATCTTGCCATCAATCCACCATCAACGACATCATGATCTATAAGGACTGTCATTTTTAAAACCTCTCTGATTTCTATATTATTGTTTACTACAAGAGGCTTTTTCAATATGTTTCCTACTCCAAAACAAATCGGGTGTATCGATATTGGAACAAACCAGGCGTTAGCTCTGCCAAGCATTCCAACTGAAGTTACAGAAACATTTCCCATTTGTTTATATGCAAACTGAGGATGACTAATTACATATTTCCAGAACATTCGCCTTAGAAAACCTGGGAAAAGATAGTAAAGCTTTTCTAATCTGCTTGATTTATGGTTAATAACGATATCTGTATCTGAAAGATTTTGATTCTTTGCATTATTTATCTGTTCAGTTATTGATTCAATAGTCAAGTCCTGCGTTTTTTCAATCACCAGAGGCAACGGAACTTTTTGGCCATTAAGAACTCTCTCAACAATAACAGAAACATTAATGTTATTAAACACTGTAAGTTTGGTTTTTCCGCCAATATAGGAAGCGACATCTTCAAACTCTTTTATAGTTACACTTATTACTTTTATGAGCCATGCAGTAAAAGATATCTTCCGGTTATTTTTCTTATGCTGTTGTATTTTTTCTCTGCTTTCTGAAACATCAATTTCAAGCAGTGCCGTTATATGATGTTTCTGTATACCTACACTGCAAACATCCATAGTTGCAACTCTTGTTGAAGGGAAATCCTTGGTTTTGAAATCTTTCATTCTATGAACACTATCAGTTTATACTGAGAAAATATATTTAAACTGAAAATTAAGGTCAAGTAAACGCTGTAAAACTTTTAAAATAACAACTTTTGACAAAATGATTCATAAATATTATTATTTATAAATTTTCAAACTGTTGATAGAGTTTGCAATGAAAAACATCTATGCTTTTTTTGTTATTTTATTAACCTTTCTTGTTGGTTTTAGAGGATGTGACAACTCTTCTAAAGATGCTGATAATTTGGATGATGATACCGGTATTATTTTGAATGATACGGACAATCTAACAGATGAAGACCTTTCATTATATTTCGGTGATGAAGAAGAAATATCAGTTGAGAATTACACCGGAGACCTTATGGAGCCCTATATTTCTGCTGACGGTTCCATTCTTTTCTTTAATTCTCTTAACGATAGCGTTGACACAAGCATTTATTATGCTGTTAAAAGCGGAGAAAACAAATTCATCTCACAAGGCAAACTTGAAGGAGTCAATGGAGTTGAACCCCATCTGGATGCCGTATCAACCATGAGCGATGATAACACTTTCTATTTTATTTCCACACGCAACTACACAAATTCTTACGACAATGTTTACAGTGGGAAATATGAAAATGGAAAAGTAACTGGTCTTGAAGCTGTAAAAGGCGATTTTTATATAGAAACTCCAGGCTGGATTGTTATGGATGTTGAAATAAGCAGAGATGGGAAAACCCTTTATTATGTAAATGCCTACTTTAAAGAGAGCGGTATTGTCTCCTCAAAATTAGGAATTGCCGCTAAAGATGGTGAAAACAATTCATTCACCAAGCTTTCAAATTCCGATGAAATTCTTCAGAATGTTAATGATCCCGAATATCTTGTTTATGCAGCCGGAATAAGTCGTGATGGACTTGAGCTTTATTTTACCAGAGTAAATTTAGTAAAAACGGCAATTGAAATATGCATTGCTGAACGAACAACCCCTACAGAAATCTTTTCCGAGCCAAAAGTTATTGATATTAACGGAAACATGTTTGAAGCTGTAACAATATCAGGAGATATGAGTAGAATTTATTATCATAAAAGAGCCAGTGCATCTGATAAATTTCATATTTACACTAAAAGCAGAGAAAAGAAATAGCTTTTTGTTTCTTATATGAAAAGGCAGTTATAAAAATAGCTGAATATACAAAGTGAAACTCATTAAAATTAAGCGACGTTATATTTGAAATAAGAGAATGAAAAGCTATTAAATTTTAATATATCCTCAAATTGCCCCATAAAATTTTCATTCATCTGAAATTAAAAAATAATAAATGAAATAAAATGGCTATATTTACTGGATAAAAAGTTTTAAAGATATAAGATAAAGCGATATAAGTCAGGAGCCAAATAATGAAAATAGTTTACAATGCTTACAAATTAAGATTAAAAGGTTATATTAACTTTGTTTTTGAAACAATACCACAGTTTATATTAAGGTCAGTTGTGGAGAATGAGCTTAAAAGCTTATCCTGCCTGTTTAAAAAGATAAAATACATCAACAATATAATGCAAATAATTGGATAAGGAGGATTTGAATGGGGAAAATTACTTTTGAATGTGAGACAATCACACCTATGTTCTGTTACGGGGCAGATCAGACAACGCCTGAAATACGGGCGGCATCAATCAAAGGAGCAATGCGTTTCTGGTGGCGGGCACTGCATCCTGATCTTGACATTGATGAACTCAGGAAAAAGGAAACTGAAATCTTTGGTGGAGCTGGTGATGGTGACGCAAAGAGAAGTAGTTTTACGGTTAGGGTGTTATATGAAAAAAGAGAGGATATAATAGTTTCAACTCTTTGGACTGAAATACCTCATTTTGTTCCTTCTGGAAAAACATATAATAAGCCAAATAACGGCTATGAAGGATTGCAATACCTTTTTTATTCCCTTGTAATGCCGAAGAATGATAAACCATATATAAAAACAGGTACGAGTTTCAATGTATTGATTAATTGCGAAAATAAAAAACACATCGGAGATATCATAGAATCCTTTAAGGTATTATCTTTATTCGGTGGTTTAGGTTCAAGGACGAGACGCGGTGCAGGCAATTTCACAATAAAGAGTGTTACTGTGTCTGAGAACAAAGAATTAGAAGAAAAAATAGTAGAACAGATTAAAAATAGTTCTCCAGAAACATATTCAATAAAACACAGTGCTAATGTGGTGTCAGATTTTTCATATCTTAAAGGTTCAAAACTTTATATTTTAAAAAAAGAAAATTCTTGGGTTGAAGCTTTAAAAGGAATTTCAAAAATATATCAAGAATTCAGAGATAAAAGAAGAGGTGAAATTGCTTATACTCCTAATTTTGGTTTTCCTGTTCTTCATCGTAATCAAAAAACAACTATGGGTGCTGGAGTTATAAAAAAGAAATATAATAAAAAAGAAAATAAGGAGGTTGATGTCGTGTCTGATTTTTTAGAAAGACGGTCTTCTCCTATAATTTTTCACTTATATAAAGATAGTATCGGGAACCATGTTCCTTTTATTCTCTGGTTAAATGGGGATTTTCTTCCATCAGGATATAAAATAACTGACAAAAAGGTAGCCAATAAAGCTGATCCTTCAGAAAATATTTTAAAAGAATTTATTAATTCAATAAATGATAAAAAGGAGGTGACATTATGAGCTACCTCATTATTTTTTCAATCTCACCTGTTCAGTCATTTATTTCTCAGGCAAGAAAAACGGGAGATCTTTTTGCAGGAAGTAGAATATTATCCGAAGTTTCTAAAGTTGCCGTTAAATTAATTAAAGAGAATAGTAAAGAGGTGCTCTTTCCCGAAGGAGACGAATTTCTCCCAAACAGAATCGTTGCTGTTGTTGAGGATGAACCTGAAAAAGTTTGTGAAAATGCAAACAAGGAAGCAAATGACAGGTTTAAGGAATTAATTAAAACAGATAAAAATATTGATTCAGAAATATTTGAAAATCAGATAAAAAACTTTCTCCGCATCAACTATGTTGCTGTGCCTTTGGATGGCAAGAAATATCATGAAGTCTATATAGAAGCGGAAAAATATCTCGGTGCTGTAAAAAACTCCGGTGAATTTGAAAAGTTTGTAGAGGAAGGTGGGAAAAAATGTTCTCTCTGCGGTGAAAGGAATGTTGTGATTTATAGAAAAACGGAAAAAGGGAAGGACTTAAGTTTTTTAATTAAAGAAGCCGTCGAAGTCAAAAAAGAATCAGAAAATAATCTTAAGCATGGTGAAGGTCTCTGTGCAGTTTGTGCCGGAAAAAGACTTAATAGCCAGAATGAATCTTTTCCATCAACTGTTTATTTCTCACTTCTCAGCAAAATGAAACCTGAAGAAATAAAGCAGAAAGAAACAAAACTGGAAGATATTCAGAAAATATATGAGACAAAAGAAGGGCGAAGTCTTCCCAAATATTACGCTCTTCTCCATTTTGACGGCGACAGCATGGGAAAATGGCTGAGCGGGGAGAACCTTAAAAATATAGATGAGCTTCACGATTTTCATAAAAAGTTGTCAACGCAACTTTCAGAATTTGCAAAGTGTGCCAAAGGTGTTGTTGATGCCAATGATGCTGGAAGAACCGTTTATTCGGGTGGAGATGATTTTCTTGGTTTTGTGACACTTGAAAAGCTTCAGGATGTTCTAAAGTATCTGGAATACTGTTTTGACTGCAAAGTGAATTCTGAGCTTGAAACATTTATCAAGGATGGAAAAAAACTCACTTTTTCGACTTCGGTTGTTATTGCTCACTATAAAACTCCTCTTAACAAGGTTCTTGATTATGCCCGTTCAACGCTGGATGAAGTTAAAAAGAGGTTCAGAAAAAGTGGAAAAAACGGAATCGTCCTGACGTACATAACAAAAAGCAACAGCATTACTACGGCATTTATGAAAAAAGATAAAATGGAGCCATTCTTTAAAGCTGTTGACAAACTCAAGGATGATAAAGGCCCATCCTCTAATTTTATTTACACTTTTGCCGAAGAATTCAGAAAGTTCGACCTTGAAAGCAAGACATTTGATGAATATTGGACTTTGAGGAAAATGATGGAAACAGAGCTTAAAAGGCTTCTTGAAAGATCATGGTCTGGAAAAGATAATAAAGACAGAGAAGTGCTTTTGGAAAAACTTCTTTTAATACTCCTTGAGCAGACAGTTGAGCATTCATCAAACTGCTATTCCATTGATCTCAACAATTTTATTGAAACACTCATGATTGCCGATAAACTTTCGGCAGGAGGCGGCAATGACTGAGAAAACATTTATCCACATAAAACCGCATGATCCGCTCTTTTTCAGAGGTGGAAAGCCATTTGAATTAGGCGAGGAAACATGGGCTGAAAGTTCGCTTATGCCAAATCCTTCAGTTGTCTGGGGTGCGATTTTTTCAAAGATGATGTCTGACGATGAAAAATTTAGAAATGAAGTTCTGAGTAAGGATTTTGATGAGAAAAAGTTGCAGGATTACCTGACCATAAACAACATCTATATCTACAACGAAAAGGAAAACCGTTTCCTGCTTCCTGCACCGCTTGATCTGTTTGTTGATGAGGATGGAACGGTTTATGGGCAGAAATTTGAAAATAAAATAACCAGTTCTTCTGAAAATACATTTATGATTCTGCCAAATACGGATAAGCCATGTAAAAGGCTGGAAAACTGTTTTATGGAAGTAAGTTCATTCGGACAGATGTATTTCAAAAACTATGCAGATAACCTTGTCATCTACTCATTTGATGAAATTATGATTCCTGACAGCAAAGTAGGTATAAAAAGAGCAAAAGGCACAAGAATAACACAAGAAGGCTGCCTTTACAGAATTGATACCACACAGTTTAAGGAGAATTGGGGATTTCTTGTTGAAGTGGTCATGAGGGAAGACCTTAAATTTGTAGAGGAAAAATCAAATGAGAAAGGGTTGTTGAAACTCGGCGGAGACGGGAAAACAGTTGAGTATAAAATCCGTAGCGATATAAAGGAATCTCCTCTTGAAAAGGTTGAGAACTATTACAAAGGAAAAACCTGCAAAACCTGCGAAACATGGAAACTGATTCTCACAAGTCCAGCAATTTTTGAAGAAGGATGGAAACCAAATATTGAAAAAATAGAGGCAACATCTATTGGCAAACCTTTTTCAATCGGCGGTTTTGACATGAAAAAAAAGATGCTCAAGCCAATGGTAAAAGCTGTTCCGGCAGGTTCTGTTTATGTGTTTGATGCAGAAACACAGGACTTTGATGCTTCTAAAATAATCAAAAATACAGAGCAGTATAAAGGATTTAATAGTGGAATAATAATACCTCTTTATGACGGAGGCGATGATGAATGCAAGTAAAGCTAATGAGAGGGGAAAAGTGAATAAAGAAGATTTTAAAGATTATATATGTGTAATATGCTCAACGCAGAATCAAATGGTGAATTATATACCGATAAAAGAGTTTGGATTTAAGAAGATATATACATTAACAATTGAAGATAGCTCCTATTTTATGAATAAAAGGTGGGATGACAATCTTGAAAGTGTTTTTGGAGACAAAATTATTGAAAGAGTTTTTTTTAAGCAGACTTCTCTATCCTCTCTTGACAATATAAAGAAAGAGATAAACGATAAAATTCTTAGTAAAAACGAAGGGAAAAATATTTTTTGGAATGTGACAGGTGGGCAAAGACCGTTTCTGATGGCGATGAACTCTATTGCTTCAAATAGAGAAAAAGACTGCATCTGTTACATAGAAGGAAATAAGAGTGAAATATTTCTCGATATTGTTAATTCTGACAAGAGTTACGAATTCTTTGAGCATCCTGTAAAAATTGATTTGGATATTGAGACAGCTCTTTATCTTTCAGGATTTGAAAACTATAAAAAAGAGAAATCTCATCACAATATTTTAAAGGATGAGGACTCCAATCTATCAAAACATTACGAGAATTACAGACAAATGTTCAAGCTGTTACAGGATAGAAAAACATCTTTGGAATACAGAAAACTGCTTCTTCAAACCAATATAACAAAGAGAGAGGATTTGGATTTGTCAAAAAATGAAAATTGGCAGCAAGAAATAATAAAAAATGGTTATAACTGCAATTCACAAGCTCCAATGGGTACAATTCTTGAGCAGTTTTCAGCAGTTGTAATGAAAAATCTTATAAATGAAAAATTTCAGGAAGTTGTTTGTGATATGGCTTTGAATTATAAGATAAATTATTCGGATAAAAAACTGAAAGACAGCTCAGCTGTAGATGAACTTGATATAATTCTTTTGACCAGAAACGGGAAGTTCATTGTCTTTGAATGTAAATCAGGACACATGGATAAAGAAGGGGGAAAAAGCCATAAATATACAACTTATTCTGTGTCTGGTGTGTTTGGAACTCCTATACTGATTTCACCGCTTTTCAGTGATGAGATAGAAAGGAATGAGTGGTATCTGAAACAGTATTTCGGAGATAATGTTGAAAAAATAAAAGAAGAAATAGCAGAGAGAAAAAAAGCATTGGAATCTGAAGATGAAAAGCTATTTAAAAAACTTTATCAGACAGCGGGTTATGCCAAACGTGCCAACCTTGAAGTCTGGGGAATTGACGAAATTGAAAGCAAACTTAATGAACTGTTAAATAAATAACTAAAGGAGGCAACCATGTTTAAAAAAGCTGTTCCGTTTTTCATTCATACGATTTCACCGCTTCACGCAGGAAGTGGAAGTGACCTCGGTATTGTTGATCTTCCGATTCAGAGGGAAAGGCACACATCATTTCCGAGAATTGAGGGTGCAAGCCTGAAAGGGGCTATGAGGGAAAAATTCAGTGAACTTCTTAAAGGTACTTGCAATAAAGATTGTGAGTGTGCATATCAGGAAAAGTATCAGGATGATGAAAGCTACAAAAGGCTAATCGCTAAATTTACCAAACTTAAAGATAACTCGAAGGAGTATTGCAGAGCAATTCAGCTTACTTTCGGCCCTGAATCAGATAACGGTGAAGATGGTGCCGGTGCTCTCGGTTTTGCCGATGCAAGGATTCTCTTTTTTCCTGTTAAGTCAGTAAAAGGCGTATTTGCATGGATTACATGCCCCAAAGTGCTCAAACAGTTTGAAACAGATATGAAACTTTGCGAAGATATTAATTTTACACTTGATGATGAGTTTAAAACGATATCAGATGGGAACTGCATAATTTCTAACTGTTCCGAAATTAAACTTGATAATAAAGTCGATGGTAAAGATAAAATAATTCTTGAAGAATATGCCTTTGATGCTGTTGAAAAGGACAAAGTAAATAACATCTTTAACAATGTGGAGAATATTCCTTATTTTGACTGGGACCAGCTCAAAAAGAAGCTTGTCATTCTCTCTGATGATGATTTCAAGGATTTTGTGAATCTCTCAACAGAGGTTGCAACAAGAATCAGAATTGACCCAGAAACCGGAACAGTAGCAAGAGGCGCACTTTTCACAGAAGAGTATCTCCCTGCAGAAACAGTTCTTTATTCAATGGCTCTGGCACATGATGTTTTTAGAAAAGACAAGAGCAATCTTCCTATTGATGGATATCAGGATGTTCTTAAGTTTTTTGAAAAAGGGCTTCTGAATGACAAAAAGGAAGCCTACATGCAGATAGGCGGAAACACAACAATAGGAAAAGGAATAATCAGAATCACGATTGGAGGTAATAATGAATAACCTCAAAGGAATAGAAAACGGCAGAGCTCAGTTTGCTTATGAATGCGTTGAAGATGCTAAAAAAGCGTATAAAGAAAAGGCACAAATAGACGGGCAATTTTATCACACCGACAAATATGACTCCTATGTCAGCAAAGTTCCAATGATGATACAGGTTAATGGACTCGGAAACACTCTTGCATTTATTCTTTCGAAAAAACAGAAAGAAAAGAAAGAAAAAGAGAAAGAAAATCCTAAAAATGCCTATGATCTTATCTATAGCCAAATTACAAAATGGTTTACGGAAGAAAGAAAATATTTACTGAACATTGAAGAGACAGATGATCTGGTAAAAAAAGTGGTTGCATTAGAATCTAAAGAATACCGCATTGTTACCATAGAAGTTCTTTCTCTTTTCAACTGGCTAAAACGGTTTGCAGATGGACTCATTGAGGGAGAAGATTAATGCAGGGAAAAATCAAGAAGTATTTCTCGGACAAAAGTTTTGGTTTTATTGACTATGGCCCTAAAGGGTTATTTTTTCATATTTCAGCTGTTGATGAGAAAATTCGTGATAAAATTGATGAGTGTATGGAGGTCGAATTTGAAATAGGAGAAAACAACAAAGGTCCATGTGCAAAAAATATTAAAAGATATGAAAAAGAAATACCTGATTCATTTTGCTTAACAAAAACTAAACTTCCATCTGACACAAGAGACACCGGTTTTAATGATGTAGATAATTTTTCTTTGAAATTACATAAAATGGTGAGGTGGGAAAAAGAAGGTGATAAGTTAAAACCTTCTTTTTATAAAACAGATAAAGGGCGAATAATTTATCAGATTAAACCAAATTTTGGAGGTCAAGATTTTGAAGAGATAGCAGAAAAGCAGAAAAAATCAGCAGAAGCTATCTGTTCACAACCACAATTATTTAAAGCTGAAGTTGATTCCCGCCTTGTTATTGGTCTTGGTTCACCATCTGTTTATGGAACTTCAATGACTCTTCATCATATTTATGGAATTCCATATATTCCCGGGCAGGCTGTAAAAGGAATTGCAAGACATTGGTTTTTGCAGGAAATAATGAATGATGAGAAGCTGAAAAATGTTGATAATAAACAGGTGCTTGTTGTTGAGAAATTCTTTGAAACAGTATCAAAAGAGAAAAAATCAGAAGACTGTTTTGAGAAATTAGCTGTTTTGGCAGATAAAAAATTCAAAGATAAATTCACAATCAAGAGAAAAAATGAGAAAGATGTTGTGCCGGAAGATGCAACAATCGAGTTTTTGAAAAGTTCAAAAGGAAAATGTGAAGAATTTCAATCCCTTTTCGGCACTCAACAATCCGAAGGCATGATGATCTTCTTTGATGCGTTTCCGACAGGCGAAATAAAGCTCAAGACTGACATCATGACGTCGCACTATGGTGATTATTATTCCGGAAAAGAGCCGCCGGCTGATTATTTAAGTCCGAATCCCATCCCATTTCTCACAGTTGAAGATACAACCTTTCAGTTTGTTGTTGGAGTAAGAAAGAGATTTAAAGAAGAGAAAATTGATGGCAAATCTTTGCCGGAAAAGGCTGAAGAACTCATAAAAACAGCATTAACTCAGCACGGCATAGGTGCCAAAACCGCAGTCGGATATGGATATTTTAAGTGAACTGAAAAAAGTAAAACTAATGCTCAATGAATTTTCTGTCGATGTGAGATAGTGCAAAAAAAGCCTGGGCTTCGACAGAAAATATAGCTGTTTTATTGAAAAGATCTTTAAAAAATGATAAAAGGGAAACGCAAAAGCGTTCTTTGATTGACTAAATACTGGCCTTTCTGAACTAACTATGAGTAATTAAGACACAATATTTTTTAGAGAATTTAAAATAATAAAAGCGACTTTCTGAACTAACTATGAGTAATTAAGACTTTGATAAAATACCTGTAAGATTAAAAAATCTTGGGACTTTCTGAACTAACTATGAGTAATTAAGACTTCTGATAACCTTGACAGTGTTGTGGTTCAGACTGGCTTTCTGAACTAACTATGAGTAATTAAGACCACACACAATGCGAACCTAGTAATGTTAGGGTAGATACTTTCTGAACTAACTATGAGTAATTAAGACAGGAGAAGAGGATGAACAGTGTATTTAAGAATTATGTCTTTCTGAACTAACTATGAGTAATTAAGACCAGATGTTCTTGAGAAACAAAAGATGGCAATAGATACTTTCTGAACTAACTATGAGTAATTAAGACAAAACAAAAAATTATATTATGCAAGAGTCAGATTTTGCTTTCTGAACTAACTATGAGTAATTAAGACTAAACAAAGCCCTTGCCGTTAGCAGGATTCCTTACAACTTTCTGAACTAACTATGAGTAATTAAGACACCTTTATGCTTGATGCGAGGGCATCTCTGAGTTCTTTCTTTCTGAACTAACTATGAGTAATTAAGACCTGCAAATGAAACATCGCCTGATTCAGACACGACAAACTTTCTGAACTAACTATGAGTAATTAAGACACAACATTCAGCAACGATAAAACAGTTGAAATCTCTACTTTCTGAACTAACTATGAGTAATTAAGACTGAAAATAGCAAATACGGAAATGGATAAAGTCGTAACTTTCTGAACTAACTATGAGTAATTAAGACTTCATAAAATCCCGCAAAACTTACATTAACATTTGTGCTTTCTGAACTAACTATGAGTAATTAAGACTCCGATTGAGCAATGCTTCTAAAAAACTGAAGTTCACCTTTCTGAACTAACTATGAGTAATTAAGACTAAAGGATATAGCAGCGGAGCTAGCTTCATATTTTCCTTTCTGAACTAACTATGAGTAATTAAGACTCTGCTTATCCAGTCTGAGGCTTTCGGCTGTCTCAACCTTTCTGAACTAACTATGAGTAATTAAGACTTTTTTTTTGCCATTTTGACCTCTCTTAAACTTTATACTTTCTGAACTAACTATGAGTAATTAAGACCAAAACAGCCTCAAAAGCATACCCCTATTACGTTAAACTTTCTGAACTAACTATGAGTAATTAAGACTGAAAATAGCAAATACGGAAATGGATAAAGTCGTAACTTTCTGAACTAACTATGAGTAATTAAGACATAGAAAAAGCACTTACCGGAGAAGAATGATAGGTACTTTCTGAACTAACTATGAGTAATTAAGACAACAAAAAATTAATCCTGCAACTCAAAACATACGACCTTTCTGAACTAACTATGAGTAATTAAGACTTTTCTGCTGCTCCAGGGGCGAGAACAGATCGGCAGCTTTCTGAACTAACTATGAGTAATTAAGACCGTCAGCGGGTTTCATTTTGCCTTCTTTTACAAGAGCTTTCTGAACTAACTATGAGTAATTAAGACCTTAGATTAGAAAAACTAAAAGACCGCACATTAGGCCTTTCTGAACTAACTATGAGTAATTAAGACTATGACACAAGTGTTATTTCCGCTTATCAAAGCCGCCTTTCTGAACTAACTATGAGTAATTAAGACATGACGGTACAAGAATTGAATATTCTGAAAATTCTCACTTTCTGAACTAACTATGAGTAATTAAGACATGTGTCGCCTTCAACACCCTTTAGAGCTTTGTAACCTTTCTGAACTAACTATGAGTAATTAAGACCAGCTACTGAAACAATAGACTCTCCGTTTTCCTCAGACCTTTCTGAACTAACTATGAGTAATTAAGACTAATATACAAGGATATTGAAACACTTAGAAAAGCTCTCTTTCTGAACTAACTATGAGTAATTAAGACGCTATTGATATGCTCCCTGCGTTGATAGCCTGAACCGCTTTCTGAACTAACTATGAGTAATTAAGACCCGTTCATCATATCGCTTGGAAAATACTCTTTATCTTCTTTCTGAACTAACTATGAGTAATTAAGACTAACCTTACAGTAATAAATATTTGGAGAGGAGCCATCTTTCTGAACTAACTATGAGTAATTAAGACGATAGAGCTGTCAACTTTGCAATTCTACGCGTTCAACTTTCTGAACTAACTATGAGTAATTAAGACCCCTGTTTCATATCGCGTCTGAGTTGTGCTTCAAGCTTTCTGAACTAACTATGAGTAATTAAGACCCAGCCAGGCAATTCCGGAAACAACCAATGCTGCTAACTTTCTGAACTAACTATGAGTAATTAAGACTGGTTAATGTTGGAAACATAGACCTTGCAGCTAGAGACTTTCTGAACTAACTATGAGTAATTAAGACTTTTTTCATCAATTTTTAATTCGTTGTTTTGCGTTGGCTTTCTGAACTAACTATGAGTAATTAAGACAATTCTTTTTCTGTAGTTCCCAGCTGGAAGAACAGGCTTTCTGAACTAACTATGAGTAATTAAGACATTGTTCCATTTCATCCATTCTCCAAACCTTTTCAGGCTTTCTGAACTAACTATGAGTAATTAAGACTAATTATACGTCACTAAAACCCTCCTTGCATTATTACTTTCTGAACTAACTATGAGTAATTAAGACGATATAATTTTAAATCGTCGTCTATTCTTGTCCTTTGCTTTCTGAACTAACTATGAGTAATTAAGACAATAACTTAAATTGTAATTTTCAAAATCTTTTCCATCTTTCTGAACTAACTATGAGTAATTAAGACTCTTTCCAACTCATTAAAAGTTTTGAAATTCCTTTTTCCTTTCTGAACTAACTATGAGTAATTAAGACTAAGGGGATATTGATCCTCGACCAAAACCAAATTCAACTTTCTGAACTAACTATGAGTAATTAAGACAGACAACTGAAAGGGTTATGTCTTTTGCGGCCGGAGCTTTCTGAACTAACTATGAGTAATTAAGACAATAGCTACACTCATCTTCTAATTTTTTATTTTCTTCTTTCTGAACTAACTATGAGTAATTAAGACTGAGGTGTAAAATGACTAAAGCAAGTAAAACACAAGCTTTCTGAACTAACTATGAGTAATTAAGACTAA
Organism: bacterium; assembly: GCA_963667425.1. Classification (GTDB taxonomy): domain Bacteria; phylum UBP6; class UBA1177; order UBA1177. The sequence goes on from OY763407.1 coordinate 65,085, forward strand.
GAAATACGGTAAACAGAGGGTGTTTCAGGAAGCTCTTTCTGAACTAACTATGAGTAATTAAGACATGGTGGATAGTACGGCACCACGTTTTCAACACAAACTTTCTGAACTAACTATGAGTAATTAAGACAAATAATGCTTGTCTATCGCCTGCCCGCCTTTTACACTTTCTGAACTAACTATGAGTAATTAAGACTAGATTGAAATTTTATTTTTCTGTGGCTGAACTTTTCCTTTCTGAACTAACTATGAGTAATTAAGACTGCAAATCTTGATGGCATTTCTGACACAGCCAAATGACTTTCTGAACTAACTATGAGTAATTAAGACACAGCAGAAAATTTGGGAAGAAATGGTTAAAGATTATCTTTCTGAACTAACTATGAGTAATTAAGACCCCTGAAGACCTCCTTTAGAAATAATTTCTTCCTCAGCTTTCTGAACTAACTATGAGTAATTAAGACATGAAACTCCAGGCTGTACGTACAAACATGTTGTGTTCTTTCTGAACTAACTATGAGTAATTAAGACATATCTACTATAAATTTTTCCATAATACTCCTTATTCTTTCTGAACTAACTATGAGTAATTAAGACTATTTAATTTGGTTTTCTTCATAACTTTCAGATGGTCTTTCTGAACTAACTATGAGTAATTAAGACGCTTCTTCATCAAGTTTTTTTACTTTTTCTTCATATTCTTTCTGAACTAACTATGAGTAATTCTGAATCGTGAGTAGAGCAGATGCCGGTGGCATGTGCGGCACGATGAAGGCGTAGAGCTTTAGCTCGCAGCACAATAGGTTTTGTGAGATGGAACATTGTTTATTTCTGAACTAACTATGAGTAATTCTAACTGTGGGTGAGCCGGTTGTGGTTTTGTTATGGGATTTTTTGCAGGAAAGGGCTTTTTATCTCTGTTTTTTCCAATTTTAATTTGACATACTCCTTTTTAATGCGTAAATTTAAAACAATAAGCTCTATAACTTAAGCGATGCGCTCCCTGATTTGTGTTTGTAATGGGTTTCATATGGATTCAAAAACTGTTTTATGGCTTTTAAAGGCTTGAATGTATGAAAAAAAGAGAAATATGTATAGTTATAGATACGACATGGTGGTTTCGGGGCACTGTTTTGGTGATTTAAGGCATAAAACTTACCATTCGTGTCACTGTTTTGACGATTTGGGTTGTGATTTTACTGATTCAGGGGTATGAACCGGCCTTTTAATTGATGGTCTATATAAAAGCTTTGTTAATTTAACTAAAAGGCGGGCTGATATACTTAAGGTTACTGAGGAGAAGGCTGAGAAGTTTACTGAGCTTAAGGGTTTTAGGGTTTGGTTTCAAAGCTGTTGTCTGTTCCCAATGAAATTTCCACCTCTCTGCAAATAACAAAAACAATTGCTTACATGCATTCATGATATTTCTATGTTGCGCCTGCTATTTTTTCCAGTTTGCTTTTTTGTCATAAAAAGGTATATTACTTAGGTTTTTTAGAAACTTTGAGAGGTTGGAATGTCTTATAAACTGCTCTGTTTTGTTTTTCTGGTTTTTGTTTCTGCGCAGGTTTCTGCTCAGGTTAATACTGAGGTTATGCGTAAGGGTGACGAGGGGCTTTCTCTGGGGCTTAAGTCTCTTTTGTCGTATCAGTCGGGTAATACTGATAAGCTTTCTGTTTCGGGCGGAGCTAATATAAGTTATGTCGGCGATTTCTGGTATGGTTTCATGGCTGGAAATATTGGTTATTCGGAGACTTCTTCTGTTAAGGATACCTGGAAGGGGTTTGGTCATGTAAGGGGCGGCAGAAAGCTTTTTACTGACTGGTTTTCGGTTGAGCTTTTTGCTCAAAAGGAGTTTGATGAGTTTCTTACTTTGAATGATAGAAATTTACTGGGCGGAAGTTTGAGGTTTTACTCTTCTTTTCCTGATGGTGGCGGTGTCAGGGTTTATCTTGGGCTTGGTCTTATGATGGAAAATGAAACTCTTGATTATAGTTCGGTTGACGGGTCTGATAGGGAGTCTACTATTTTAAGGTCTACTAATTATCTTACTTTTTCATGGAAGTTAAATGATTCGCTTCTGTTTGGTTCCACTTTGTATTATCAGCCGGCTCCAGCGGATTTTAAGGATTACAGGGTTCTTGTAAATTCGAATCTTGATGTTAAGATATTTGAGTGCTTTTCTTTTACTACGGCGGTTAATTTCAGATATGATAATGAGCCTCCTGTAACGGTTGCCGAAAAGTATGATGTTGAGTTTAATTACGGTATAAAATTTGAATTTTAGATTTTTGGCGGAGTTTAAATATGTATAGTGCTGTTAAGGGAATGAATGATATTTACGGTGCTGAAAGCAGTCGCTGGGCACAGATGGAAGCTGTTGTTAAAAATACGCTTAAGGGGTTTGGTTATAATGAGATAAAAACTCCTGTGGTTGAGGAGCTTGCCCTTTTTAAACGTGGTATCGGTGAGGCTACTGATGTTGTGCAGAAGGAGATGTATGTCTTTGAGGATAAAAAGGGACGTATGCTTGCTTTAAGACCTGAGGGTACGGCTGGTGTTGTCAGGGCTTTTCTTGAAAGAAATATAGCTTCGGAGTGTGGTCTTCCTGCCAAGCTTTTCTATATTGGGCCTAATTTCAGATATGAGAGGCCTCAGAAGGGTCGTTATCGTCAGTTTTATCAGACTGGAATAGAGGTTTTCGGTGATGCTTCTCCTGAGATGGATGCTGAGGTTGTTTTCGCTATGAGCAGCATAATTAATGCTTTTAGTATTGATGCTGTGATCAGGATAAATTCTATTGGCTGTAAAAAATGCAGGGAGAATTACAGAAAGGCGCTGCTTGATTTTCTGAAGGGTATTGAGGGTTCTTTATGTGGTGACTGTAGGGTGCGAATTGATCAGAATCCTTTGAGGGTGCTTGACTGTAAGAAGGATAATTTAAGGGAAACTCATCCTGACGTTCCTAAAACTATTGATTATCTTTGTGATGAGTGCGCTTCTGATTTTAAGAGGGTGACAAGTTCGCTTGATATTCTGAAGGTTAAATATGAGGTTGATCCTTTTATTGTGAGGGGGCTTGATTATTATACGAAAACTGTTTTTGAGATTGTTGCCGATACTGGCGGTTCTCAGAACAGTATTGCCGGCGGCGGTCGTTATGATAATCTTGTCGAGGAGTTCGGCGGTGAGCATACTCCTGCGACTGGTGCGGCTTTTGGTATGGAGAGGCTTTTTTCTATGATTCCTGATGATTTTTTTGCCGAAGAACCGTGTTTTTATGCTTTTACAATGGAAGATGCCGGTATTCCAAAGATTATTGAGCTTTTAGCTCTTTCTGTCAGTTATGGTAAGAAGTTTATTGCGGATTATACTCCAAGAAAAATGAAGGCTGGTCTTAAAAGGGCTAACCGCTTTAATGCCAGAGGGCTTTTTATTTTAGGTGAAGAGGAAATTAAAGCCGGTAAGGTTATTTATAAAGATATGGTTACTGGTGAACAGCAGGAATTTTCCGTTTCTGATAAAAATGCTATGGATAAAGTTTTTGGAGAAAAATAAATGCAGAGCGGACGAGACAGTATTCTGGATGTTCTTATCAAATATCAGACTAACAAGGATGTTTATCATGACCTTATGAAGTTCAGGGTCAGAAAACTGCTTCTTGTTTCAACTATGTATGAGTCTTTTATTCTTGAAGAGGAAGGAAAGATGGCTGAGCAGGTATTTGGTGAGTATTATCAGCTTAATCTCTCTTCCGCTCCAAGAATTTCCAGTGCATATTCCACTGAGCAGGCTATTGAGAAGGTTTCTCATGAAAGTTTTGATATGGTTATTATTGTTCGTGGCGGTACTCTTTTTGATTCTGCTGATATTGCAAGGGAGATCAAATTTATAAAACCTGATATACCGATACTTGTTCTTCTGAACAGTAATGCTGATATTCATTCCTGTGGAAAGGACAATGAGTCTATGAAATATATAAACAAGATTTTTGTCTGGAATGGTAACAGTAAGGTTTTGCTTGCAATGATAAAATATGTTGAGGATTACTTTAATGTTCATGATGATGTGCAGACGGGTAATGTTCAGATTATTCTTCTGGTTGAGGATTCCATAAGATATTACAGCAGATATCTTCCTGAGCTTTATACTGCAATAATAAAGCAGACTCAGCGTCTTATAATGTCTGAAGATCTTAATGAGCAGGAAAAGATACTGCGAATGAGAGCTAGACCACGGGTTTTAATGGCTGAAACTTATGAAGAGGCTGTTTCGCTTTTTGATAAGTATCAGGAGAATATTCTTTGTGTTATTTCAGATAACAGATATTTAAGAAATAAGACTGTTGATCCTACGGCAGGAGTTGCTTTTCTCAGTTATGTTAAGGCAAAAAAAGAAGGTGCAGCATGTCTTCTTCAGACGTCTGAGGATGATGGTCATTCCATGGCTGATTCTGTTCATGCCGCATTTATTAATAAAAATTCCGAGACGCTGGTTGAGGAGCTTCAGAAATATATTTCAAGAAATCTTGGTTTCGGTCCTTTTACATTTAGAAACAGTAAAGGTGATGAGATAGCTCACGCAAACAATTTTGACGGGTTTGAAAAGGTTCTTAAAGTTATAAGTGATGAAACTCTTTTATATCATGGATCCAGAGATCATTTTTCGGCATGGTTTATGGCAAGAGGTGAGATAAAGTTCGCAAAAGCTCTTAAAAATTTAAAAGTGAATAATTTTGATAATATTAATGATATAAGAACTTTTATACTTACTTCACTTCAGAATGTTAAACTTGAAAAGATAAAGGGAAAAGTCGTTAATTTTAAAAAAGAGATAATTGATTGTGATAACTGCATAGCAAGACTTGCTTCCGGTTCTCTTGGCGGGAAAGGACGCGGGGTTGCTTTTATTTCCTATCTTATTGCTCATGCAGATATTTCTTCCGCACTGGAAAAGGGAATTGATATTAAAATACCAAAGACAGCTATTATAGGGACAGATGAATTTGATAATATAACGAACGAAAATCATCTTTTTGATTCTGTTATTCATGATAACGATCACGATTCGGTAAAAAGGAAGTTTTTATCCGCCAATCTTTCTATAAAATTATGGAAACGGCTTAAAATTCTTCTTGAACATTATACAGGTCCAATCGCTGTAAGGTCTTCAGGTCTTTTTGAGGATATGCTTTCGCAGCCTTTTGCAGGAATTTACAGCACATATATTCTGCCTAACAATCATCATGATATTAAAGAGAGGTTAAGACAGCTTTCCTGTGCAATTAAACTTGTCTATGCTTCGGTTTATTCGCCTCTTGCAAGAAGCTATTTCAATGCTGTCGGGTACAAAATAGAAGAAGAAAAGATGGCTGTTATAATTCAGGAGCTTGTCGGCGCAAAGCATGGTGATCTTTTTTACCCTCATATAAGCGGTATAGCGCAGTCTTATAACTATTATCCTGTAGGTTACTTAAAACCTGAAGATGGAATAGCCGTTGCTGCGGTAGGTCTTGGCAGTTATGTTGTTGAAGGTGAACAGGCTTATAGATTTTCCCCTTCATTTCCTAAAATGGATATTATTTCTCAGGAACATCTTTTTCAAAGCTCACAGCAGGAATTCTATGCAGTAGATCTTTCCGAAAAAATTCCTGATATATTTAAAGGCGAAGAGTTTTGTTACAAAAGGCTTCCTATTAGTGAGGCTGATAAACATGGGGTTTTAAATCATCTTGCTTCCACCATAGATATCAATAACAATACGCTTGTTCCTGGAACTGACATTAAAGGTCCAAGAGTAATAAATTTCGCAAATATACTTAAATATGACATAATTCCTCTGGCAAATGTGATAAGTAGCTCTCTGGATTATGGTGCTCTTTCTTTAGGTTCTCCTGTAGAGATAGAGTGGGCTGTAAATCAAAATTCAGAAGGAAAATGGAGTTTTTATATACTTCAACTTAAACCGCTTATAAAAAACGAAGGAAAGATAACAGAAGATGTGACTTTGTTTGAAAATGAATCTCTTATTCTCAAAACAAACAGAGCAATGGGTAACGGCACAATAGATTCAATAAGAGATATCGTTTTTGTTGATGATGAAACTTTTGATAAATCCAAAACAAATCAGATAGCTCAGGAAGTGGGACACTTTAATCGTAAACTTTCTGAACAGGGAAAGAAATATATATTAATAGGCCCGGGAAGATGGGGAACCAGAGACAGCTGGCTTGGAATTCCTGTAAGTTTCACTCAAATCTCTTCAGCAGGAGTAATTGTTGAAACTGCAATGGAAGATTATCAGATAGATGCTTCTTTGGGTTCTCATTTCTTTCACAATATTACATCCATGAATATTGGTTATTTTACAGTTCCGTGGGGAGAAAAGAATTCTTTTGTGGATTACAGTTGGCTGAAGAATTGTTATTATGAGGAAAAAACCGAATTTTGCAGGCATATATCTTTCGGTTCCAATACCAGAGTTGTAATGGATGGAAGAAAAGGAATGGCTGTTATTGTAAAACCTTCTTAAAATAAGATTAATATGAGATTTGATAAATCATTTTTTGAGAAAGATGCTCTCACGGTTGCGGAAGAGCTTTTAGGTCATTTTCTTGTGAGAAAGGCAGAAGGCGGTAATATAATTTCAATGATAGTTGAAACAGAAGCTTATATGGGGCCTGAAGATAAAGCCTGTCATGCCTATAATAATAAATGTACTGAACGTACTTCGCCAATGTTCATGAGCGGAGGTTATGCCTATATTTATATGATTTACGGACTTAATTACTGTCTTAATATTGTTACTCATAAAGAAAACGTTCCTCATGCTGTTCTGATAAGAGCTGTTGAACCTTTAACTAGGCTTGATATTGTCTCTGAAAGGAGAAAGAAAATATCCAGCATCAAAGATTATACAAACGGTCCGGGTAAACTTGCCAAAGCGTTGGATATTGATATTTCTCTTAACCGATGCGACGTTATGAGCGGAGAAGAGCTTTATATTGAAAAAAACATAAATAAACCTTCTTTTTCGATAGTTTCCAAACCCAGAGTAAATATTGATTACGCCGCTGAATATAAAGATGTTCCATGGCGTAAATATATTGAAGGAAATCTTTTTATTTCTAAAAAATAATATTTCTGAAATGCCAATTCTTATTTGGTTTTAAATCTTTTAAAATGTTTAAGCAAAAATCTTGCCTGATTTTAAATAAGCATGTATACTCTCAAAGTAGTTATTGGAGTTTTTATGAATACAGCAGGATTAGGTTTAAAGAACAGTTTAAAACAGACGCAGCAGCTTAAACAGATTCAGAAACTTGTTATGACGCAGGAAATGCGCCTGAAAATAGAGATGCTTCAGAAAACCAATCTGGATCTTAGAGAGTATGTTCTGGAAGAACTTTCTATGAATCCGTTTCTTGAAGTCGATGATTGGGGCGATGCCCCTGATATAAATACCGATGATAATTTTGAATCTGAAAGTGCTGATTATACAAAAGATCTTACATCTGAACTCAAGAATTCAGATGATGGCGCTTCTCCTTCGGATATGCTTGCCTCTTTTGACTGGGAAACATACAGTGAAAGTAACGGCACAAGCTATAGCGATATGAAGGATAGAAAGAAAAATGATTATAATGAATCAGTTTTTTCATATGAGGATGTGGTTGCGGGAAAGGAAACTCTTCAATCCCATCTTGATAATCAGATAAATGTATTAAATATAGATGATAAGATTAAAGAAATTATGGTCTATATGTGTTATAATCTTGATAAAATGGGTTTTTTGAGAGAAACCGATGAAGATATTTCCCTTCTGCTTGGCGTTTCCCAGGAAGATTGTGAAACAGCGCGATATTACTTGGGTCAGCTTGATCCTGAAGGGGCTGCTTCAATTGATTTCAGAGAATATCTTTTTTTTATGTTTTCTGAGAAAAAAATAGCAGATCTTTCAAATGAAAATCGTGAACTTATTTTACAGTTTCTTGAAAATGATAAATATGGTGATTTTCTTATAAGCAAAGATTATCTCAAAATAGAAAAATCTTTGGGTATAAGCAGGGATGTTTTAAGGAACATTATTCAGGATTTTAAAAAAATCAGGCCTTATCCGGCTTTTGGATTTGATGTTGCTGTCGCTCAGCCGGCAATTCCTGATATGAGAGTTTTTGTAAAAGATGGTGATGTCATAATAGAAATGGATAATAAAATGATTCCTGTAGTTTCTGTCAATGATGATATGTTTTACAGGGAGTTTTCAAGGTTAAAGGATTCTTCTTCAAAAGAATTCTTAAAAGATAGATACAGAATGGCTCAACAGCTTATAAAGAGTCTTTCGGATAGAAATAAAACTCTTTATGAGGTTGCAAACAGTATTTTCGGGAGACAGAAACTTTTTCTTGAGCTTGGTGATGATTTTTTAAGACCAATGAACTTAAAAGATGTAGCAGACGATATAGGAAAACACCCAAGCACTGTTTCAAGATTAACAAACGGGAAATTTGCTATAACGCCTCAGGGGGTATATGAACTTAAATCTCTATTTGTAAAACAGGTAAATGAAAAGGTTTCGACAACTAACAGGCATCTCGAATCAAGAATAATTGACATAATTGCAAAAGAAGATAAAAAAGCTCCTTTAAGCGATGACGATATTGCTCACGCTTTAAAAAAAGAGGGAATCAATGTAGCCAGAAGAACTGTGGCCAAGTACAGAGATAAACTTGGTATTTTTCCGGCAAGGGAGCGTAAGAAAAACTATGAATTTGAATTTGGAGGCTGAAAAGCATGTGTAAAATTACCAAATATCTCGATGAAAATCTCGTGATAAGTGGTCTTAAATGTGAAACTAAAGAAGGTCTTATAACAGAACTTTGCAATAAAATAGAAAATGTTAAAGGTCTTGATTCCAATAAGATAAGAGAATCTATCTGGGAAAGGGAACAGTATGGTACTACAGGCATAGGAAGCGGTGTCGCTATTCCTCATGGAAGAATTAAAGGAATCAAGGAGATAATTCTTGTAGTTGCCACAACAGAATCTAAAGTGGATTATGACAGTGTTGATGGTGATGGTGTAAAACTTGTCTTTATGCTGATTGTTCCTGAAGGAAACAATCTTGTTTATTTAAAGCTTCTTTCTCAGATATCAATAATTTGTAACGATAAAACTATAAGAGAAAGATTGATTTCAGCTTCTTCAGGAAGTGAACTTATAAACATTATAAGGAGTATCGATTAATGCCGACAGCTGCACCTGTTCCATTGTCAGCTCTTATTGAAAACAGAGCTTTAAAACTGGTTTCAAAAAATATGCATCAGGAGGAGCTTTCAAAAATAAAGCTGACTGATAACAGAATACAGGTGACTGGGCTTTTAATTGCCGGTTTTATATCAAGGCTTCATCCTGAAAGAATCCAGCTTTTCGGACCTCTTGAAAGGGAATATCTGGATAGTATTTCTTCTGAACTGAGAGAGGAAAACTGTAGAAAATACCTTGAAAAAAGACCTGCCGCAATAATATTTACATATGGGGCTGAACCTCATGAAATGCTCCTTAAGGTTAATAAGGATTATAATGTTCCTTTTATGACCACAGAGCTTGGAACAGTTAAATTCCTTGATTTTGCTACTGATTTCTTAAATAAAAAACTGGCTGATTACACTGTAATGCATGCGCAGCTTATTGATGTGTTTGGTGTTGGTATTCTTATAATGGGTGAAAGTGGTGTCGGTAAAAGTGAGACATCAATGGATCTTGTTATGAGAGGACACAAACTTATAGCTGATGATGTAACGGAAATAAGACATATTCCGCCGGATCACTTAATAGGTTCAGCTAATGATATGATGCGTAATATTCTTGAAATAAGAGGTATTGGTCTTGTAGATCTTCAACGCATGTTCGGTATAACATCGGTAGCTGTTGAAAAAGAGATAGATGTTGTTGTAAATCTTGTTCTTTATGACGAATTTCGTAATTTTGAATATGAAAGAATCGGCAGCAACACTCGTTATTATGAAATCCTTGAAGTTGAGAAACCATATTATGTAATACCAGTTAGACAAGGCAGCAACCTTTCGTCCATAGTAGAGGCAATAGCAAGAGATTATCTGCTTAAAAAACAGGGAATAAATATTGCCGAGGATTTTGAAAAAAAACTTCAGAATAAAATAAATAGACAGACAGGAGATAAATAATGTTTTCTTTTATTTTTCTTACTCATGGAGAGTTGGGTGAAACCCTTGTAAAAACATGTGAATTTATAATGAACGATAATTTCTCGGAAAGAATAAAAATTTATTCCATGGATTATTCCATGCTTTCCGATATGGATAAAATAAGGGCTGATTTTAGTGAAAAAGTTGAGGCAATGCTTGCTTCTGATCATAAAGTTATAGTTTTTGTAGATATTTTTGGAGGTTCTCCATCCAATATCGCTTTTACTTTTTCAAGAAGAGAAAATGTTGATATAATTTCAGGCGTAAATCTTCCGATGCTTATTTATGCGTTTGAACATATGAATGATGAGCGTGATATAAAGGAAGTTGTTGATTCTATAATATTAAGTGGTTCTAACAGTATTGTAAGTGCAAAAACGCTCATAAACAGGAGTAGTAACTGAGATGGAACGTGATGTTAAAATTATTAATAAGCTGGGATTGCACGCCAGAGCAGCATCTCTGTTTGTTAAAGAAGCTGAGAAATACAATGTAAAAGTTGAAATGGAAAAAGACGGCATAAGAATAAATGCTAAAAGTATAATGGGTATTCTCATGCTTGCCGCACCTGTTGGAAGTATTATAAAAATAATAACAACAGGTGAAGATGACGAGTTATGTATAAATGCTTTAACGGAACTTGTTAACAATAAATTTAACGAAAGCGAATAACAATGGCAGTAGCTTCAGAAAGAACTTTTTTAAGTGGAGAAAAGATTGTTGCAGGAATAGGAATAGGTAAACTGTTCTTTATAGACAATGATTCATCACTTATACCGCATCTTAACCTCTTTGGTGGATTTGATGCAGTAAAGGAAGAGATAGCAAGACTTGAAAATGCAGTGCTTATAACTGAGAAGGCAATACTTAATATTATTGAACAGAAACTTATGCCGCAGGAAGCACTTGACATATTAGAAGTTCATAGGATGATGCTTACGGATCCGACTCTGCTGGATAAGATAAAAAAGTATATTGAAGTTTATCAGATAAATGCTGAATGGGCTCTTATAAAAGTTGTTGACGAAGTTATTGCATTTTTTAACAGAAGTGGAACAGATTACTATATTCAGGCAAAAATCACTGATATTGAAGTTATAAAGGGAAAGCTTTTAAATTCATTAATGGGTAATGAGGATTTTTCCTCTTATCTTACTAAACTACCTGATGGCGATTTTGTAGTATGTGCACAGACTTTAACGGTCACAGAGCTTGCATCCATTGCAAAAAATTCAAATATAAAAGGGGTTGTGCTGGAGACGCCAGGAGGTGTAAGCCATATAACAGTAGTTCTCCGTTCGCTTGGAATTCCTGCCGTAATGGGAGTGAAAGCACTTGTTGAAAAGGTTTCTTCCGGTGGCGAAGTTGTCGTTGATGGTGTCCGTGGTGAAGTTATAATCAACCCTGATGAAAATGAAAAATCTATCTATTATGATAGAAAAAGAATATATGATGACTATTTTACAAGGTTTCTTGAAGACGCTCACCATCCTTCTGTCTCAAAAGACGGTATAAAACTTTCTCTTGGAGCAAACATAGAACTTCCTGGTGAAGTTGAACAGGTTAGAAAGTTCGGAGGGGAAAATATAGGGCTTTTCAGAACAGAAATGATGTTTCTTGAAAGTGAAACCATTCCAAACGAGGAAACTCACTATGCGATATATTATGAGCTTCTTCATAGAGCTGCTCCGATGCCCGTTACAATAAGAGTTTTTGATTTTGGTGGAGACAAAGAAGGAAAAGTTATAACGTCAGGCTCAATGGGATTGAGAGGAATACGGTTCTGTTTTGAAAATGAAGCAGTATTCAAACCACAGCTCAGAGCTCTTATAAGAGCTGCATCGCTTGGAAATTTAAAAATACTACTGCCTTTTGTTTCATCTGTATGCGAAATAAGATCTTTCAGAGCAATGATGAACACTGAAGCTGCAAGCATGGGACTTACTGAGAATATAAAGAAAGTTAAAATCGGAGCGATGATAGAGCTCCCTTCAACTCTTTTTATTGCCGATATTCTTGCACAGGAAGTTGATTTTTTCAGTATAGGAACAAATGATCTTATTCAGTATCTTAATGCTGTTGAGAGAAAAGATAAATCTCTGTCGAGATATTTCTCACATTTTCATCCTGCGGTAGTACGTGCAATTGACACTATAGTTAAGGTTTCTGACAAATATGATATAGAAACAAATATATGCGGAGAAATGGGAGGTGATCCATATTTTGCACTCGTATTTCTTGCAATGGGAATTCATTCTCTCTCAATGAGTTCCATTTCAATTCCAATAATTAAGAAAATCGTTAGGAGCGGTTTTTATGAAGAAGGGAAAATGATGAGAGAAAAAATTCTTTCCTGTAGTACAGAAAGTGAAATAAGAAATTATCTTACACATGAAATGACTAAAAAATATCCTAATATATTTAAAGAAATCTGGATTAACAACAAGAAAGACGAAGGAGAGGCGTAATGGCAGTAAGTAAGCTTAGTGAGATTTTTGACGAACTCAAAAAGAAAGATAAGAAAAGACTCGTAGCAGCCTATGCAAATGATTCTCACACTATAGGAGCTGTAAGCAAAGCAGTTGATCTTGGAATTATTGATGCAACTCTTGTTGGAGATATGGCTACAATTGAAAAAGTTTGTGAAGAAGAAAAAATTAATTCATCAAAATTTGAGATAATTCAGGAGTCTGATGATACTCTTGCCGCTGCTAAAGCTGTAGACCTTGTCAGAAATGGAAAAGGTGACTTTCTTATGAAAGGACTTGTCAGTACAGATAAATATATGAGGGCTATTCTTAACAAGGAAAGAGGTCTGCTTCCTCCGAAAGCTCTTCTCACACATATTGCGGTTATTGAAAATCCTTCATATCACAAGCTTTTAATAGTTTCTGATTCAGCTATAATACCGCTTCCTGAGCTTGATCAGAAAGTTAAAATTGCCGGTTATCTCATTAAAACAGCTAAAAAACTTGGCATAGAAAAACCTAAAGTTGCAGTTATTGCTTCATCGGAACAGGTACTTCCAAATATTCCTGCAAATATGGATGGTGCAGTTATATCAAAAATGGCTGATAGAGGTCAGATAAAAGGAGCTTTAATTGAAGGTCCTCTTGCTCTTGATGTTGCGGTTGATAAGGAAGCTGCTGAAATAAAAGGGATGAAAAGCGAAGTTGCAGGCGATGCTGATTGTCTGCTTTTCCCAAATATTGAAGCTGCAAACGTGTTTTATAAGACAAGTACAAAGTTCTGCAAAGCAGAAGTTGGTTCAATTGTAGCCGGTGCAATGGCTCCTGCGATACTTTCTTCAAGAGGAGACAGCGTTGAGACAAAACTCTATTCAATAGCACTCGCAGCTCTTCTTGCGTAAAAAATATTTCTAATCTGTTTTTTTTTCTTTTTTAATATATAATAAATCCGTTTTGTCAATTAACAGATAAAGAGGTCTTTATGAAAAAATTTTTTCTTATAATGATTTTTTCTATTTTCCCCATATTTTTCTTTACATCATGTGATGATGGGGGAAGTACAAAAACAGATGACGATACTGTAATAAATGATCTTGAACCGGATGAAACCCCAGATAAAGATACTGTTACAACAGGTTTTACAGCTCATTACTACAGTTCCTATTCCGACACATATATTCATTTTAATGACGGAACAGGATGGACAACAGTTCCAGGAAAGAAAATGACTTCTGAAGGAGATGGCTGGTTCGTCTATACTCATAATGAATGGTATAATTCAGTTGAATTTGTATTTAATGACGGCGGAGATACATGGGATAATAATAATGATGAAAACTATAAAACTGCGCTTAAGGAATTCTGGGTAAAAAATGGTGAAATCTATGATACAAAGCCATCAACAGAAGAACCTGATAGTGATTTTATAGATGAAGACATCATTCCTGATGAAGATGAATTAATAGACGAAGATAACATTGATGAAGATACTGTAGATGAAGATATGGTTGATAACGAACCTGTAGACAATGATGTTGATACAGTTGAAACTCTTTCATGGAATGGTAAAACAGCAACTGTTTCTTATACAGGAGACACATTAAGAACCTACACTCTTTCAACAGACAACGTTCTTAGAGATAACTATCCTTCTTCAAAACAGATAAGTTATACTGAACAGGAATCAGATATGATTCTTAGAAGTGGCAGTACAATGTTTGATGCTCTTTTTGCAATGGCACTTAAAGAGGTTCGTGAAAACAGTGTTGAAAGTATTACTGACTGGAGCTTTAACAGTAATAATCCTGTTTCATGCAGCTGTTTTGAAACTGGTGCTGAATGGCATTATGTCTGGACAAGAGACACATCATATGCTGTAAATCTGGGACTTGCAATTGTAGATCCTACAAGAGCAAGAAACTCTCTTGAATTTAAAATTTCCGAGAAAAAATCAGTCGTGGGTGGTGGCGATCTTGAAATAGTTCAGGATACAGGTTCAGGAGGAAGCTGGCCGGTAAGTACAGACAGAGTTGTATGGTCGCTTGGTGCCATGGAGCTTTTAAAATATCTTGATGGAACAGAAAAAACAGCTTTTCTTGATAAAAGCTATGAAGCAATGGTAAATACAATAGAAAACGACAGAAAGATAATTTACGATTCAACAGATGGTCTTTATAAAGGTGAACAGTCTTTCCTTGACTGGAGGGAGCAGACATATCCTTACTGGACAGCTGATGATACAGTAAACATAGCAATGTCCAAAACTCTTTCAACAAATGTTCTGCATTATATTATTTTAAAATCTGCAGCAGAATTGGCTACGGAAAAAGGATTCCCTTCAGTTGCAGAGAAATATCAGGACTGGGCTGATGATCTTAAAACAGCTATAAATACACACTTCTGGCGTTCTGATGTCAGTCTTTATAGTGCAATGAAAACTACATATCTTGATGATTATTCAGTAAAGAAATATGATCTTTTAGGTGAAGCACTTGCTGTTATTTCAGGAGTTGCCGATGATACAAAAGCGGCTGCAATTCTTGCAAATTATCCGATACTTGAAGCCGGTCCCGCTGTTATATGGCCTCAGGAGCCTAAAACAAGAATATATCACAACAGAGCAATCTGGCCTT
Source organism: bacterium (assembly GCA_963667425.1). Classification (GTDB taxonomy): domain Bacteria; phylum UBP6; class UBA1177; order UBA1177. Next base: position 80,411 of record OY763407.1, read on the forward strand.
TTGTTACTGCATATGCACTTAAAGCTGCTCAAAAAGCTGGAAATGATGTGTTTATGTCAAACGCATTCTATTCTCTTGTAAGAGGTGCTGCACTTAATCTTTCAAATATGGAAAATTATGAATTTTCAACTCTTTCAAGCTATTATACAGATAACAATACCGACTATGCTGGAAGAGCTCTTTCCGGACCTGTTGTAGATTCAAGAAGACAGCTCTGGTCGGTCGGCGGTTATATATCTTTAGTTCTTGACGGCATCTTTGGTCGAGAAACAACTCTTGACGGTATTCAGTTCTCACCAAAAATCCCTGTTTCCATTCGTAACAATTTTTTTGGTTCATCAGAAGAGATAGTTATTAAAAATATCCCTTATAAATCAAAAAAAATAACTGTAAAACTTGAACTTCCTGTAGCAGGAAGTTCTACAGAAGGTTTTTATGTTCCAAATATTGTTACTTTAAATGGAAATAACAAAGCAGGTTATATAACAGCCTCGGAACTTAATAATAACAGTGAAAATGTTATTGTTATAAATTTTAAAAACATTACAGATTCAGGAACAGCAACTCTTAAGACATGCAGTAATTCTGCGGATTGCTATGCACCGTTAACGCCATCCATCACTTCAGTTATTGTAAGTGGCGGAAAAATGAATGTTATGTTTGATGCAGGCGGAAACTCAGGCGTGACCTATAACATATTCAGAAATGGTGCTCTTGCAGCAGCAAATGTGACATCAACAACATGGGCAGATCCCAATTCATCTGATTATGCTTCAAAAAGTTACTGTTATTCGGTTTCTGCCGTAAACACATCAGGAAATGAAAGTCATCATGCAAAGCCGGTATGTTTCTGGGGTTCAAATTATGACAGAGTTGAAAATGTTTTTGCCCAGAGTTTTGATCAGGCATACACATCCAGTGATCACGGACGTCCGCATTTTGCTGATTGGGGAAAGCCTGAAGAAACATTATCGGCATCATTTACGCCTCTTAAAACAGGTCTTTACTACATGCAGACAGAATACGGAAATGGAAGAGCAATAGATACAGGAATCACCTCTTGCCTTAAGTACATTACAATTACCGATACATCAAATTCGTCAGTTGTTGGTGAAGGTTATGTAGTAATGCCTCATCTTGGTGCAAACAATTGGGATAGATGGGGCAATTCATCCTTTCTTCCAGTTAGTCTTGAAGCATCTAAAACATATAAAGTAGAAATTTCCGATGAACATAATATGAGCTATTTTGATCATTTCAATCTTTATACCGGCGGAGATGGCGGTGGAAGTGATGTAAACAATAAAGTTAATCTTTCTACATTTAAATTCCTATATATTGGTTCTAAATAAAAAATAATTCATTATTTTTCGTTCTATGGGGTTTATCAAATTTCATATATAAAGTAATCATGTTTTTTAACCACACTTTTTAATTTAGGCTTGCTTTTTTTCCTGTGCCGATTATTCTAACTCTGCAAGGTTTTTCTTTAATTAAGGAGATTTTAATGCTTAGACTTTATAATACACTGTCAGAGAAAAAAGAGGAATTCAAACCTTTGAAAGAAGGAACTGCTACTGTTTATGCCTGTGGAATGACTGTCTATGATAAACCGCATATAGGTCATGCCAGAAAAGAAGTCGCTTTTGATGTTATTATAAGATATATGCGTTACATTGGCCTTGATGTTAAATATGTAAGAAATATCACTGATATTGACGATAAAATAATTGCAAGAGCTAATGAAAGAAACATAGATTTTAAGGCTCTTACTGAAGAAAATATAGATGCCTTTAACAGTGCAATGGATGCTCTTGGTGTTTCAATTCCGAATGTTGAACCTAAAGCTACGGAACATATTGATGATATTATTGCTATGGTTCAGACTTTAATAGACAAAAATCATGCTTATGAAGCCGATGGAAGTGTTTATTTTTCTGTAAGAAGTTTTAACGATTACGGTAAGCTTTCTAAAAGAAATGTTGATGATATGCTTTCAGGAACCCGTTTTGATGTTGAGGATGCCAAAAAAGATCCTGCTGATTTTGCTTTGTGGAAAAAGGTGAAAGATGGTGAGCCCTACTGGGATAGTCCATGGGGAAAAGGTCGTCCCGGCTGGCATATAGAATGTAGTGTAATGAGTACAAAGTATCTTGGAGACTCTTTTGATATTCACGGTGGAGGCAGAGATCTTATTTTTCCTCATCATGAAAATGAAATTGCTCAGGCTGAGGCCGCTACTGGTCAAAAATTTGTAAATTACTGGGTGCATAATGGTTTCCTCAATGTTGAGGGAGAAAAAATGTCCAAATCACTTGGTAACTTTATAACAGTTGATGATGCTCTTGAAAAATATCATCCTGAAGTTTTAAGATATTTCATGATTTCTACTCATTACAGAACTCCGATAAATTTTTCTTTACAGAATCTTCAAGAGAGTGAGAAACAGCTTTCATATTTCTATTCGACAATAGCAATGCTTAAAGATTTTGCCACTGCCACTGAGCCTGTGGTTCCTGAAAAAGGGGAAGAGTTTATTAACCTTTTCAGAGAAGCAATGGATGATGACTTTAATACTCCAAAAGTCCTTGCCGCAGTTTTTAATCTCTTTAAATATCTTAATGATGTTTATGCAAAGAAAAAAACTCGTCCAGATGCTTCAGCTTCAGCCGGTTATTTGAAAGTGATTTCGGAAATGGCTTCAGTTCTTGGCATTCTTAATAGTGAACCTCTTGAAATTATGGAATCTATAAAAGATTTTTATCTGAAAAGACTCAATGTATCAAAGACTGATATAGATGAAATTCTTGAAGAGAGAGCAAAATGGCGCAGTGAAAAGAATTTTGCCAAATCAGATGAGTGCAGAGACAGGCTTATAAACATGGGAATTGCAATAAAAGATACTCCTACCGGAACGGAGTGGGGCATTCTTTAATCTTTATATTTTTTTCAGGGAATATTTTCATTCTGCCTCTGTTCATTTTTAATGTTCTTTTGTTCAGGTTCTTATAATGACTGATTCTTTGCTTAAAAAACTTGATAAACTTTCAAAATATCCGGATAAAGAGCTTCTTTTGTATTTTCTGAATCTTACTGATGAAAAAGAACTCTCTATTCTTTATTCTTATGCTGATGATATGAGAAAAGAGCTGGTGGGAGATGAAATACATCTGAGAGCTATTATCGAATTTACAAATTACTGCGGGAGAGATTGTATTTACTGCGGTATTAATTGTGAAATAAATACTGTGCGCTATCGTATGATGCCTGACGAAATTGTTGATGCGGCATTTTCGGCATATAATAAAGGTTATAAAACTGTTGTGCTTCAGGGCGGAGAAGATTCCTTTTACACTGCTGATAAAGTTATCTATATCATTGAAAATATCCTTAAAAAATGTGATATGGCGATAACTCTCGCTATTGGAGAGCGGGAAAAAGAAGAATATAAGGCATTTATTAAGGCTGGAGCATCAAGGTTTCTTTTAAAGCATGAAACTTCTGACAGAAATCTATATGAAAAACTTCATCCTGGTATGAGTTATGACAACAGGATGGAATGTCTTAAAAATCTTAAAAAACTTGGATTTCAGACAGGCAGCGGAATTATGATAGGACTTCCGGGGCAGACTCTGGAAAGTATAGCTGATGATATTACTCTTTTTAAAGAGCTTGATATTGATATGATCGGCTGCGGTCCTTTTATTCCGCATCCACAGACTAGGCTTGCATCATACAGTCATGGCACTGCAGATTTGTCATATAAAGTTCTTTCATTGAACAGAATTGTTACAGGTGCAACAATGCTTCCTGCAACAACTGCTCTTTCAAATATCGGTGAGGAAAGCGCAAGAATTAAGGCTCTTCAGAGAGGGGCTAATGTCGTTATGCCGAATGAAACGCCTTCAAAATACAGAGCTTTGTATGAAATCTATCCAAATAAAGGAAGGATAGAAGTTTCAGACAGAAATTTCAGAAAAGAACTTGAAGAAGAATTCAGAACAATAGGAAGAACTATTGCTGAAGGTAAAGGAGATCGAAGTTAATATGATTAAGGAGTTTATATGGATAATCTTTCACTTACCGCACTGATAAGATTAGGTTTTATGATACTTTTCTTTTCCGCTTCTTTTTTTCTCCTGCACATTTATCCGTGGAAAAAACTTAATAAAGCTTTCAGTATTCCGGCTTTATATAAAAAAGCAATGCTTTTAAGCATTTTTCCGGGATATATATTTGTTATTATTGTTATGTCAAATAGTACTCCATCAATTTGGTTTACTATTTTTTCTCATGTAATCTATTCATGGATAACTTTTCTTTTTATTTTCACAGTCTGCCTGGCAGTTTATGATGTTTTCAGATATCTGTCTAAAAGAAAGGTTTCATCAAAAATTTCTTTTTTTATACCACTTGTAATATCAGCTGCAATAATTTTATATGCAGGGTATGAAGCTACTGATATTAAAGTTGAAACTCTTGAAATTACTACAAACAAACTACCTGAAAAAATTAAAAAATTAAAAATTGCACTTATCTCAGATATTCATTTCAGTCAGGTGGCAGGAGTTTCAAAAGCTGAAGATGTTCGTGATATTGTAAATTCATTAAATGCCGATGTTTTACTTTTTAGTGGCGATTTTCTTGATAGAGGAATTCGTGAACCTGAAAAAATAAAAGAGATAATGAGTTCAATAAAAGTGCCACTTGGGAAATATGCCGTAACAGGTAATCATGAATTTTATGTTGGTGAAAAAGAAGCTGTAAGATTTATTAAAGATTCAGGATTCATTTTAATCAGAAATAAAGCTCTTAAAGTAGGAGGACTATTAAACATTGTCGGAATTGATGATGAATCGGTTGAAAATACAGGAAAGAGTCTTCCAGATGAAAAAAGTCTCTTTAACAATATTGATAATTCTCTTTTTACAATATATATGAAACATCGTCCAAATGTTACTGATGAAGTGGTGGATAAATTTGATCTGATGCTTTCAGGCCATACACACGGAGGTCAGATTTTTCCTTTTACACTTTTCGTTAAAATGGCTTTTCCGCATCTTGCAGGAAAATATAATTTAAAAGACGGCAAAATACTTTATGTAAGCAGAGGTACAGGTGAATGGGGACCGCAGCTTCGATTCATGTCCCCTCCTGAAATAACTCTTATTGAAATCAATAATAATTTTTAATTTACAATCTCTTTCATTAAATGATTTTTCTTTGTTTTATGTTTCCATAATTTTTTAGTCATTTATTAAATGTAACTTTTTTGATTTATAAATAATATGCTTTTTATTATAATGTAATTTGTTTCTTATTATTGACATCTTTGTGGCCTTTGTCTAAAATTAATCTCAACAATTATATTTTGTTGTTTTATTATTATTGTTTTAACCGGAGGTCTGCTCATGTTTTCTAAGAAGCTTTTTTTTGTATCTTTTTTTGTTTTATTTTTCTGTAATTTAAATGGTACTCTTTTAACGTACCTGGAATTTGAAGAAAATCTATATGACAGCTATGGCGCAAATGATGCTGTTATATACAATGGCAATGGACAAAATCTTATGGTTTCAGGAATTATGCAGGGCGGAGTTTATTTTGATGGTGTTAATGATTATATAGAAGTTGGTACATCGAGCTTTGATCCAAGATCATCTGATGGAGCCTATACTTTTTCTTTTTGGGCTTACACAACAGGTCCCTCTACTGCTACAAATGCCAATAACTATTTAGGAAAACATACGGCAAATGGAGCTAATATCTTTAATTTTGGTTATTGGGGCAATAATCTTACTTTAACTATCAGAAGTGCCGTTATTTCATTTACATCTCTTGGATGGGAACCTGATAATGAATGGGTTCATTATGCAATATCAGCTAAAGAAACAAACGGCAATACAAATGTATCTGTATATAAAAATGGAGAAGTTGTTTGGAGTGGAGTTCTTGCAGATACACTTGGTTCATTTTCTTCAAATGACAAGCCTTGGGTCTTAGGCCAGGATTGGGATTCTGCAACAGTTATAAGCGATTTTTTTGAAGGTAAAATGGATAATGTAAGATTTTATAATGAACAGCTTGATGCTACCGAAATACGAGGTATTTATAATTCAGAATCTGCAAAAATTTATCTGCCTTTTGATGTTGATTTTGATGATATATCTTCATATCTTAATGGTTCTCAAACCGGTGGAGTAACATTTCGGGCAGGAATTAATAATAATTCCGCTTATTTTGATGGAGTTAATGACTATGTTGAATTTGGAACAGGAACAACAGATCCAAGAAATAATAATGGAGAATATTCTATTAGTTTATGGGTAGCCTCTTATGAAAGTGCAGGTTCATCAAATAACAATTCATACATAGGAAAGCATACAGCTAATGGTGTTAATAACTCTTTTCTTTTTGGATACTGGAATGGACAGCTTTCTTTAAGACTTATGAATCATGTTCAATATTTTTCAGCAGGCTCTGAGCCTTATGATTGGACACACTATGTCATTAGTGCAGCTGAAGGATTTCGTATTTTAAGCATTCAGCCATTTCAAATTATAATTGGTACAAATGTAATTGTCTATAAAAATGGTGCAGTGCTTTGGACAGGTTTTATTGACGATAGAATGGGTGATTTTACATATAATGATAAACCGTGGGTTTTAGGACAGGATTGGGATTCAGGAAATGTAAAAACAGACTTTTTTAAAGGAAAAATAGATGAAGTAATGTTCTTTGACAGAGCTCTTTCGGCAGATAATGCAATGTCTTTATATTTATGTTATTAAATCTCTAACAATATCAGATATTTCTAAAAAAAAATAAAAAACTTTTAATAAAAATCATTTTAAAATCGTCTATTAAATGTGGCTTGTAGTTTATTTTATAAGAAATGTTTTGACAAGGCAGCAATTTTGAGCTTAACTAAAGGAGATAAATTATACAAATGCTATTTAATGGAGATGCTTTGAAAATTTTTAACTTTAGTGACCGCACTATCTCTTCTCAGCAGTCTGTCAAAGATTTTGTAAACAATAATTTTAATAAGCTGTTTGATTTTGCTCTTAACTTCTGTCATGGTGACAAAACTGCAGCTGAAGATGCTGTTCAGGAAACATATATTAAAGCAATTGAAAAAATTGATACTTTAAAAAAAGAAGAATCTATTTTCCCGTGGCTTGTATCAATAATGCGCAACAACGTTGTTGACTGTGTCAGAAAAAGAAGAAAAGAAATCCTTGTTGATGATTTTACAAAAACAGATTTTCCGTCAGTATCTACTGTATCACCGGAAAAAGAGATAATAAAAAAAGAAGGTTTTCCGCCTGATGAAATTACTCTAAGAAAATTCATATCACTTCTTCCTCCTGATGATATTGAGCTTTTTACAGTTGTCTGTTTTCAGGATATGACTTTTGAAGAAGCCAGAAAATTCTTTAATACTTCACCATATCTCCTTAGAAAAAGATATTTCAATGCAAAGGACCGTTTATCAAAAATAATGAAAGATTATTATAAAAAAAATGGAGGGATAATATGAACTGCAGAAAAGTAAAAAAGATTATCGCCTTTAATGGTTCTTTACATGAGAAAAAAGTGCTTCCTGAAGATGTGATGAAACATATCGAAAGATGCAGTGAGTGCAGATCTTTTTATAACGACATGAAACTTGTTGACACTTCTTTTGCCTTTTTGGGAAAGCGAAAGTTCTTCAAAGGATTAAACGGAGATAATTCAAATTCTAAATTTACAAAAATAGCTTCTGTAGCAGCTATTTTAATTGTGGCGCTTATTTTTACATTTCATTTTATATATCAGGGAAAAAGCATAGATGTAAAACAGAAAAATGATATTGCGGCGGTCTATACTTTTGAAAAATCAGAAGAGATGACAATAAACTTAAACATTGCGGCAAAGTCCGATCATGAAAATTCTAAAGTTACAATTTTTCTTGGAGAAGGAATCCGTTTTAGTATTGAAGATGAACGATTTCGTAACTTAAAAGAGTTTTCTAAAAACATAAAACTGAAAAAAGGTGATAATAAATTCTCATTTGCAGTTATTCTTGATTCAGATCAAAAGAGTTTTGTTAATGCCTGGGTTGAAACCGACGGCAGAAAGTTTATTCACAAAATATTAATTGAACCAAACGAGGATGGTACTGTAAAGCTTACATACTTAAAACCTGTAGAAGGAAAGATTAATGCTTAAAGCTTTTTTTCTATCTGTAATTTTCTTTTCTTTCTGCCTTTTTGCAGATGAAGATGAAATAGAAATAACATCTTCTGTAAATAAAGGTCATCCTGAAAATTGGGGAACATCCTTTTTTACAGATGAGGAAGAAAATGAAAATGAAGAGAAAGATGCTAAAAAAGAAACCGATAAAAAAGATGAAAAAGAAATTAAAAAAGAGGGTGGAAAAAGTTTAAAAACAGTAAACGTTAAGAAAAAAAATGTGAAGAAAGATAAGAACCTGAAAGCTGAAACCCCGAAGAAATTTGCCAAAAATAAAGCTGAAACTGAAACATTGGAAAAAAAGATAAAAAAGCCGGAAAAGAAAGCTGAGAAAAAAAATATAGAACAAAAGGAACTAAAACTTCCTGAAAAAGAGCCGGATATTAAAAAATCATATGAATATAGTTTTATAAAAACGAATACAGAAAAATTTGCATTCTCAATGGGATATGGAACATACGGACTCACGACAAGGCTTTCCATATTTACTCTAAGATGGCGGCGTGTTTTTTGGGAAACTGTTAAGATTCATGCTGCCTATAATAATTCTGAAGCTTTCTCGGTAAAGCTTGGAACAGCTGTTGGTGTTCCATTTTTTATTACAGATGATAACAGACATGAAATTCGTCTTTCCGGCGGAATTGGGTTGGGGCTTGAACGTTACAAAGATGAATTTTCTATTGCGCATGGAGAAATTGAGCTTTCATATGTTTTTCATATTCATGATAAATTAGCATTTCAGGTAGGCAGTACAGCTGAGTTTCCATTTTTTACGAATGATTTCGGATTTAGTAAATCAGATAGCTCTTCCTACAATCCTTTTGATGTTGATTATAAAGTGACTTACATGCCTAATATATATGGCTATTTGGGGTTTAGATTTTAAATAATGGAGGAAATTATGAAAAATTATCTGCTGTTGATATTTTGTGCTTTATTTATCTTTTCATGTAACGAAAGCTGCACTTCATCATCGTCATCCTATGGAGAGACATCTCTTTATGGTTCTGAAAATGCAACCATTTTTCGTGAAACATCAGACAAACTCGACAAATGCTCTTCCGTAATAGCAGGGGAAGAATGTTTTTCTGATAAGAGTAAAGATGATGTTTATCAGATTATTTCAGATGACCTTGCAATGAATTACCTTTTCAGTGAAAAATGTTATGATGAATCAACAGAAGAAGAGGTAGCGTGTCCCGATTTTGTGCCGAAAGAACTTTCACTTGAATCTGTTGCAGGATGTAAAACATATGAGGTAGATGCGGCTCCTAATTCAAAATGTAATGCCACTCAGTGCCCTGAAGTCTATTTTATAACAAATAACGATTATTTCAGTAATGCTGTTATTGACTATATGATGCATTTTGATGTTGGCATTGGTCTCTCTGCTGTAAGCAACGATGGCAATTTTTATTTGTACATTTCAGGTGAAAAAGGTTCCTATAGAGCTTTCTTTACATGGACAGAATCAGCAGATGATGGAACTGAAACTGAAAAAAGAATTATGGTTCCTGTAAATCAAAAAGAGCCAGTTGAAACAAATGATGATGATACTGATGAGATTTTTACTACTGAGACTTACAATTCAGCTATTTCAGAATGCCTTGCTGATAAAATTCCAACCAGAAGTAACAATACTTACAGTGATACGGAAGAACATCCATTTGATGGAAGTTATCTGGAAGCTGAACTTACAGGAGAACAGCTCTCTTTCAAATGGTATAACATGTTCAACTGTGCTGATGTCAAATACTTTGTAAACACAGCTTTTGATGTAGATGATCCGACTATCCTTCTTGCTGAATGGGAAATTGAGGAAGGAGCAGTTCTTGAATGGTGCAATTGTCCTAAAATTCTCTCTTTCTCTGTTGCTTCAAGTGCAGATATGTTAAGAAATATCAAAATTCTCAGAATAAAAGAAAAAGGAACAGAAAAGGTTTCTGATGTTCCGGTAAATATTCATAACTGATAATAGCTCTATTTGCCTTTTAATTAAAAAATCTATACTATAGTTCTGTTTTTATATTTATCGGGGATTCTTTTATGAACTTTTGTGTAGATATTGGCAATACAAACACGGTTATTGGAGTTTTTAATGCCGGAAAACTGATTCACAGATGGAGAATTGCAACTGTAAGAACTCATACTCAGGATGATCTTAAAGGGTACATTTATACTCTTTTCCATATTGATAACTTTGATTATAAAAAAATATCAAAGGTTGTGATCAGTTCAGTTGTTCCCACATGGAATCACAGCTGGAATCTTTTCTCACTTGAATTTTTTAAAATAACACCTCTTTTTATAAAAGCGGGTGTAAAGACAGGTATAAAAATCGGAGTTGATAATCCTGCCGAAGTTGGTGCAGACAGAGTTGTCAACAGCGTTGCAGCCCTCAAATACTCTGAAAAAGGCGCTATAGTCATTGATTCAGGTACAGCAATTACAGTTGATGTCGTTTCTCCTGATAAAATATATATGGGAGGCGCCATAATGCCTGGAGTTTCAATCTCTGTCGAAGCACTTTCATCAAAAACGGCAAAACTTGGAAGAGTTGACGTTACAACGCCTGAAAAAGCTCTTGGCAAGAACACATCAGACTGCATCATAAGTGGTTTATATTACGGATTCTCAGGAATGATAGACAGAGTTACAGAAGAAATCATGAAAGAAATCAATTTTAACCCCGAACTTATTGTGACAGGCGGCTTAGGCGGAAAACTTGCCAAAGCATCAAAGCTGAAAATGACATATATCAGAGATCTTACTCTTGAAGGACTCGATATAATTGCTGAACTTAATTAGTTAAAGGAGTCTGTTATGTGGAGAAATGCTAAAACGCCTGAACAGAAAATGATGATAATAAATCGTATGCTTCCTATGACAAAGGACATGTATAACGAAGCGCTGATTTATTTCACATCTGATGAAAATGATAAAGTCAGAGGTTCCGCAATAAGTATTATCGAACTGACCTCTGAAGAAGACATAGTAAAACATATCCCTGAAGAATTTCCTGAAACAGGTGTTGAAGCTCTCTATAAAATAGCAATTCAAAACAGATTTTATCTTCTGCTGGCAAAACTTCTAAACCGTTTCACTGTTAAAAAAATCTGGGTTACAAACATTTTCTTTGTAAATAATCAGGATTTATGGTCGCTTCTTTCCGAAAATAAAAACTTTATAAGAACCGCATATCATCTGCAGGAAGAAATAGAAGAATTTTTAAAAGCCTCCGAACTCATCTATATTGAAAAAATAAAAGAACAGTTCACATACCTTACCGAAATTGAAAAAATAGACAGAGACGAGCTGGCTGAAGAAGAACTCGATGAAGACGAAGACATTGTGGAATTCGATTTTCCTGATTTTCTCATAACTGAAAATCCATTTGAAGGATTAAAGCCGGAAGAAGTTGCTCATAAAAGGGAAACCTTTGCACAAATGCTTAAAAATCTTTCAGTTGCCGGTAAAATAAAACTTGCAGGACTCGGAAACCTTGAAGCCAGAAAAGCCCTGATAAAAGATCCTAAAAGACTCGTATATATGGCTGTTATGAAAAACCCGAGAATAACGGAAAAAGAGATAATTGCCATTGCAAGCGACAATTCGATGCCGGACGACATCATAAACCTGATAGCAAACAAAAAAGAGTACGTAAAAAACTACCAGGTAAAAAAATCTCTGGTATTAAACCCTAAGACACCATTTAGAATATCTGTAAGACTAATGCAGCTTCTAAGAAAAGAAGACCTTAAAAAAGTTTCCGAAAGCCGCTCAATCCCTGCATCCGTAAGAAGTATGGCTCTCAGAATTCTAAACAAGGAAAGAGAAAAAGCTAAATCTAAGAAATAATTTATGTTTAACAATATCATATCAGTTTCATCATTTGTATCATCCCTTCGGGAAATGATAGAAGGAAGTTTTTCATTTGTAGCCATAGAAGGAGAAATTTCAGGCTACTATGTTGCCGGCTCAGGACACGCCTATTTCGATTTAAAAGATTCATCATCATCAATAAGATGCACAATCTTCAGAAATCAGAGAGCAACAGTCAAAGCAGAACTCAAAGATGGAGATAAAATAACAATATGGGGAAGAGCATCCATCTATGAAAAAAGCGGAATGCTAACATTCATCGTAAGCTATGTAAGACAGGCAGGAATTGGAGACGACGCATTAAAACTTGCAATTCTTAAAGAAAAACTTCACAAAGAAGGACTCTTTGACGAAAAACATAAGAAAAAACTGCCCGAATTCGTTACACACATCGGAGTTGTGACTTCCAGAAACGGAGCCGCAATACACGACATAATAAAAGTGGCCAGAAACAGATTCCCTGGAATAAAAATAACACTTTACCCATCAATGGTACAAGGAACAACAGCCGAAAAAACAATAATACAGGGAATAGAAAAACTATCAGATAAAAATGAAATAGATGTCATAATAGTCGGCAGAGGCGGAGGATCCAAAGAAGATCTTTCAGTATTTAACAGTGAAAACATAGCTAGAGCAGTCATAGCATCAGGAAAACCGGTCGTTGCAGCCGTCGGACACGAAATAGACAGAACAATAATCGACCTTGCGGCAAGCTATACCGTCTCGACACCATCCGCAGCCGCAGAACTCGTTACGCCGGATAAATCTAGGCTTCTTGAAATAATAGAAAAAGATGAAAAAGCACTAAAATACTACTTTAGAACCATATTCGAACAGCTGACAATGAAACTCGACATGCTCGAAGCCAGAATACCATCAGTAACCGAATGGTTTAACCGCAAAAACCAGACAATAACCTACCTTGAAAACAACATTGAAAACAACATCAGAAAAATACTATCGGAACACAAAACAAGCCTCGCACTAGCCGAATCAGACATAGAAAAACACAATCCGCTTGCTCCATTAGGAAAAGGATACGTACTTGTCTATGACAATGAAACAGTTGTGATAAAAGGTGCAACCGTAAAACAGGAAAGCGAGCTCAAAATAGTTTTTGAAGATGGTGAACTCTTCGTCACAGCAGATAAATTTAAGAAAAACAGTTGATTTGCATAAAGAAAAGCCGGATAAGAAACAAAAACTAATTTTTGGTTTGACAGGGTCTTTAAGTATTTATAATATTTTTAATTTGGAAGGCATGTTTCAGGGTTTACACATAGGTAACAGTTGTTTACATATGCAAGTATTTCACTTTTTGCGCAAGTTGGCGGAATCATGTTGCATAGTGGAATTGTTCCGTCATCACAGGATGGATCTCTGTCTGTAACTTTACAGGTAAGAGGATCAACGCAACTCCAGCACCCGTTTTTTATCGCAAGAATAAGGCTTCCTTTACACTCATCAGGCGTGGCAAGGTCACAAAGAATTTCTCCACCGTCATCACAAAAGGTATCTCTGACTTCAGCACAATCATCCGGGCATGTACATATATCTTCGCCATTTTCACAGCTTCCATTTCCACAGTTTATACAGACAACTGCACCGGTAAGTTCCTGACAGTAACCCATGTTACCATAACCATAAGATATTTCTTCTGTCGATACTGTTTGTAGTCCGCTACAACAGGATAAGGCTCCCGGATAAACACCTGTTGTTCCACCAATACCAATACAGTCCTCATCTGGAACTTCGTTATCCTCATCTGGGATTATTTCGTCTTCATCCGGTAAAATAGTATCTTCATCACTTTGTTCGCACTGATTTTCAGGAGACTCTATACAACCGACATTACAGGAAGCGTAACATTCGCACACACACCATCTAACTTCTGTTCCATTAGGACAGGTGTGCATTTTAACGTCATCTCCTTCCCTGTAGGTCTCACCTTCATATTCACAGTAATCTTTAACGACATCGGTATCTATATCAGCATCAATATCAGCATCAATATCAGCATCAATATCAGCATCTTCAATCTGATCAGTATCAGTTATTACAGTATCAGCATCATGATTTCTTGTTACTTTGTTTTCATCACAGCCTGCAAAAGCTGTAATTAAGATAACTGCTAATAAAATTTTATTCATAATTATTTCTCCTTGTATAAAAAAGCACATATAAACTTTATTTTGAATGAAATATTTTGTCAAGATTAAACGCTCCAGTTAATTTGTTTTAATTGAAAGACAATGAAGTTATGTATATAAAAAAACAATCAGACAGGCTTGCAATTAAAGCTTAAAATTGCTGTTCTTATATATGATTAAACCATTTCAATAAAAACTTGACCTTACAGCAGCCAAAGAGTAAAATGCAATGTTTTACTTAGACGGCTTCCTCTTTTTTAGGAGACTTATGAGGACTGGAGAATACTTTCTGGAAAAAGGGTTAATAACTTTTGATCAACTGACTGCAGCTCTTGAATATCAGACTACAAAAAAAGGTTATATTGGCGAAACCCTTTTAAATTTAGGACTTATTCATGAAAAAGATCTCCTAGCATACATCTCTTCCACTTTTGCGGTGCAATATCTTTCTTCTGAAACGCTTAAAAGGAAAACTACTGACAATTCCGTTCTTAATCTTATTCCGCCTCTTATTGCTGAAAAAAAGCTGGTTTTCCCTCTTAAATATGATGCATACAGTATGCAGCTTACAGTTCTTACACCTTCTCCGCAGAACAGAGATTTTTTTGAAGATCTCACAACTATACTGGATAGAGTTACAAAAATAGTGCCTGTCCTTGCAGTTACAAAATCTGTTAAAGCTATAATCAGCAAAGCATATAGAGGAGATATTTCTATATTCGACCGTCTTTTTCCTGAAAAAGATGAACTTTCAGCATCTTTTATGATGAATGAGACAACTCTTGCTGAAACTACCATAACATCTGAGAAATCTGCCCCTTTAAGTTTTCATCTCCCTTCAGATGAGGACCAGAATGATGATGGAATAGAAATAACAACAACTAATACCGGTATTTCTCAGATAATAAACAATGGGGAAGTATTTTTTACAGGCGGCCAAAAGCCAGGCGAAGTTACCTCTATTTCAGGCAATCCTGTAGACATGTCTATAGATAAACAACTTTTAAATGTATTTAAAATATTTACATCAATTCTTGATATTCAGCGTGGCGCTAACTTCAAAAGGCACACGTCAAGAGTTACAGAGCTTGCAGCAAATCTTGCAGATGATCTTAAAGTAAGTAAGAAAGAAAAAGAAGCAATGCTTGTTGCAGCAACAATTCATGATGTAGGTAAAAGACATCATCTTACTGCATTTGATATCAATAATCATGAACTTAGAGATAAATTTATAAAATATGCAGGTGCCGCACGTAAAATATTTGCTTCTGTAAGTTTAAGTGAAGATGTTTATACAATTCTTGAAAATATGTATGAAACATATAATGGAAGAGGTTATCCTTTAGGAAAAACGGGCAAGCATATTCCTTCAGCATCACAGATACTCCTGCTTGCGCACTCTTATGATTATAAAATAAACATTAAAAGACAGTCTCCGGCGGAAGCTCTTAGAGCAATACTTATTTCAGGAATGTTCGGCAACGAACTTGTTCAAAAACTGGTATCAAGAGAAAATATAAGCCTTGACAGTGCAATAATTACCGGTTCAAAACATCTTAACGGACTGCTTATAACTACAGATACATCTTTTGCCAAAATGATAGAGGAAGAGCTTAAAAAATATGATATTTCATTATGGGTACTGAAAAGTACTTTTGATGCCGCACTGAAACTTAAGGAGCAATTTAAATCTGTTGATTTCATTCTTTGCGACAGCAGTGTCTCTCATCCGTCTGTTTCTATTGAAAAACTTCTTAAAGCAGTAACCTCAAGGTCTGTTTTAAGTCATATCATCTTTTTTATATATTCAAAGGAAAATATCAACTGGGAAGATCAGCATAACTTTCTGGGGTCAGGCGCAACTCATATATATTCCGAGTTTGATATTGTGGCATCTGTACAGGATCTGGTTTCAAGAATTTTCTAATCCAACGCACCAAGAAAAAGATTCATACTTCTGACTGTTGTAATAGATGAAACAGCTTTTGAATCAGGACGGGATAACACTCCGCCATTTATAAAATTTCTGTTATTGAAGAAGTTTTCAGTAATATCTTCATTAAGAAAGGTTAAAGTTTTCAGATGAACTTTGGTGTTTGAAATAAAAACATCAGCAAAAGAATTTTTAAAGCCTTTATCAGACAGTTTTTTCAACTCCAGAGCGATAAGTGTTTCCATCTCTATTGAAAAAATGCCATTTAAATAAAAAGCTTTTGTTATGAATCCCGAATTTCTTTCTGAATTTGCAATAAGCTTCTGCAAATTCTTATAAAAAATATTCCACTTCTCTTCACCTAAAGAATATGCAACAGGAATCATATAAGCTACAGATCTTACCGTAGTCATATCTCTCTTTTCAGGAAATTTCCATCCGGCATAAATTCTTTCAGCCTTTTCAAGCCATTTCAGATCATCCGTTTTCTCATAAATTTCAAGAAACGCTTTACCAAGTAATCCTGAATATTGAGGAGTCTCTTCATCAAACTTTTCAACATCAACAAAATAGAGCTTTGTTGTGAGCTCTTTTAAAAGCTCATTTGTTTCATCACTGTTATCTGACAGATTCATAAAAGACAATATAAAAAGGGCATCCATAACACTGTTTCTAGCTGAAGAAACCTTTTCTGTAGCGTATTTAACATAAGCATCAAGAATATCTATTCCCGAACCTGTTTTTTTGTAATAATATGAAAGATTTCTTCCTATAAGCATCTGCGTTATCAGATGTTTCTTTTTATCAGGAACAGAACCGTCAATTGTACTGATGTTTTCATTAAAAGAGCCTTTTTTTTCAAAAACAGAAGCAATGAATCCAAAATTGGCATTAACAAAGAGTCTGTCATTATACTTTATTTTATTAGATGAAAAAGGACCATAGAATTCTTTTATTTCCTTATTGAAAAAAGCGTACTGTCTTGAAGTATAAATGTATAATGAAGCCATATCCTCAAGATATTCATTTTTCCTGAGTCCATATTTTCGGGCTTTTATATCAATAAGAGCAAAAGGATTGTTTACAGCATCATCAGGAAGAAGAGAAATTACAGCTCCTCTGCTTTTAAGAGTTATACCGTCAAGATGGTTTGCCATTAGAAAATAAATGTAGTTTTTATCTTTTGAATCGACAAAAGCTTCATTTCTGTGAATTATCATTTTCAGTACAAGTTCATGTTTATCAAGTTTTTTAATAGAAACAAGTTCTTTAAAATCATTTCTGCATAAAGTTAAAATATCTTTCAAAGATCCGGTGCATGTTTCTCTTATCTGAGTTCCGCCCTGAGGTTTTAACAGTTCCCATGTAATTTTCAAATCATTGAAGTCTTTTTCTGAATCAGTACTGCAGTTATCGTTGATAAAACATTCACTTATTTGAGATGCAAGCCTCTTTTCATCTTTGTCATATTTTTTAACAAGAATTCCTTTTTCAGCAGAAATGTACAGGTAATCAAGAGAATTAAAAAGCTTTCTGCTGAGAAGAGCTCTGTAAAAAGAGCCTTTATTCTTATCAGGAACAACAAGATAACAATCGTTATTTCCCTTAATAAAATCTTCCTCTGAAGAATAATTTTTTACCGTAAAGTTTTTGTATAAACCAGTTTCAGAAGAGACAGCAACATTTTCACACTGCTTTTTAATTATTCTTAAAAGGACATCATCAGGCAACAGAGCCTGTCTGATAATAACCTTTAATGAAAAGATTATAAAAACCGAGAAAAGTATAAAGGAAAGAAACCTTAGAAATGAATCGATATTGAATTTTGACAATAAAAACTCCTAAGAAGTTATTTTCCCAAGAGATTTGCTGTTTATGCTTATAGCAGCTTTTTCTTTAAGCTTTTTACCAAATTCGGCATATACATCGTTAAAGCGGCTTGATGCAATTCTCTGACGATATGATTCCTTAACTTTATCAAAATCAGCCTTGTCAGCATCTTTAGTAAGATCAGGAATATTGAATGATTTAACATTTATAATGTATGAATTACTTCCTTTTGTAAGAAGTTCATCACGATAACCGAGCTTCTTGCTTGTAAAAATAGAATCAACAGTCTCTTTATCATATCCTACACCATTAATGTAACCAATTTTTGTAAGCTTTTCAACTGACTGTGAAGCAACGTTCCAGTCTGCAAGTTCAGCATCAAGTTTTGAAGAATCAAAACCTTCTGATTTAAGAAGAGAAAGAGCTTTGTTAGCTGCCTGCCTAGCTACTTCGGCAAACTTTGCATCAACAAGTTCTTTCTTAGCAAGATCAAGCTTAACATTCTCTACATTTTGATCTTTGTATAAAGAATCTTTTCCTGCTTCATATTTAGATGTGAGATCTTTATCATTTTTTGCAATATATGCCTTTATCTCTTCATCTGTTACAGAGTTCTTTAACGTTTCAAGAACTTCAGGCTTCATTGTTGCCTGAGAGAAAGCATAGTAATCTATTGCAGCGGAAGAAGATCTTTCAAGATACATCTCTTTTACTTCAGCATCTGAAACACTCACTGTTGAAGAGAGGTAGTTCATAAGCTTTGAATAAAGGATTGCTCTTCTGGCTTTTTTCTCATATTCGGCAACAGACATGTTAAACTGAAACTGAACTATCTTTTTGTAAAGTTCCTTATCAAATTTACCTGCTGTCTGAAAATATGAAGTATTAAGAATAAGATCACGAACTTCTTCATCAGAAGCACCGAAACCCATATCTTCAGCTTTGCTTGCAAACAGAATCATATTCTGAAGAGTTTCAAGGGCATTAAGAGCCAGACCTGAAGCCTTTGCAGCATTTGCATCAAATTTAGGATTGTAAGCCTGTGCACGATTAAAAAGCTGATTATACTCAAATCGATATTCAGCAATTGATATAGGCTCTCCATTTACAATAGCGACATACTGAGGTTCGCTTGCGGCACCCTGAGAACCAGGACCGAAACTGATTATGAAAACAATGATAATAGCAGCGAACATTAAATAAATAATAATTGACTGGCTTTTTTTCCTACTAAACATACCCGTTCCTCACAGTAATCAATTCAAAAAATTCAGAGCGATTCTATACAGTGAATAATAAAAATCAATTTTTTACAGTTAATTTGGCTAAAATCATCTATTATTTGAGTTATTTTTCCTATCTTTGACTAAAGCATCAAAAGACCTGTTCCACTCTTTTTCCCCTTCTTTGGAAAAAAGACAGCCGGGAAATTCATTTTTTGCATTATGATAGGCAATACATTCACAGCATTTTCCATGTCTTGAACAATTTAAATACGTGCATGCACACTTAACTGATGATTTTTTATATTCACAACCCATTTAGTGTTACTTATCCCAATTTACAAGTTTTGCAAAAGAATCAGCCTTAAGACTTGCTCCTCCAATAAGAGCGCCATCTATATTTTCCTGTTCCATAAGTTCTTTTACATTATCAGGCTTTACGCTTCCGCCATAAAGAATCCTGACATCAGCTGCATCATATTTCTCTTCAATAAATTTTCTGATATGTGAATGCATCTCTTCTGCCTGAGCAGGTGTAGCCACTTTGCCTGTTCCAATAGCCCATACAGGTTCATAAGCTATGACCATTTTTTCATGTTCACATATAAAATTATCATCAAGAGCGGAAGTTATCTGATCTTCAACCACCTTAAAATGATTCCCAGCTTCTCTCTCTTCAATCTTTTCTCCGACACATAGAAATATCTTAAAACCCTCTTTCTGGGCACAGCTAACTTTCTCTCTTATGAAAGCATCAGTTTCTTTAAGCACATGTCTTCTTTCACTGTGACCTATAAGTACATTATCAACACCATTATCCTTTATCATTGAAGGGGAAACTTCGCCTGTAAAAGCTCCATTCTCATGCGGGTAAAAATTCTGAACACCTACTTCCATATTTAAAGAATGAGCTTTTTCAGCAGCAGCAGGAACATACATAAAAGAAGGAAAAACAACGATTTCTCTATCATTAACACCTTTTATTTCATCTGCAATCTTATCGAAAAACAGTTCCATATCTTTTTTTTCATTTGCCATTTTCCAGTTACCGGCAATTATCATTTTTCTTTTCATATAAAAATTCTCCTAAAAATTAAAAGATCAACATAAAACGAAAATATTATACATTTCCTGCATTATTTATCAAATTCAGATGTAAAATAATGAAAAGCATAAAAAAATAAACAGTAGAATAAAAGTTACCATCTCACGGAAGTTTTTGAAATATAAGAGTTTTTATTAAAATTATTTATCATCGGATAGTTGACTCCATTTTATAAAATGATAAAATAATCCGATTTAACAAGATTATTCAATGAGGGCACTATGAACAGTAAATTTTTTTTAATCGTACTGGTTATGGCATTTCTTTTTATTTCATGTGAAAATGAAACGCAAAGACGGAGTGATGATGAGGAAAAATCGGATTCAACAATTCAGACAGAAGAAGAACAGGACTCTTCTGAAATTGAAGACTATGATACCGAGGCTGATGATGATTCAATCAATGATGATGATGCCGAAATCAATGATGATGACACCGTAACTACTGAAGATGAAGACATTCAAACTCCCGATCTGGATTATATGGAATGTGAGACTCCCGGAGAGACAACAGAAGAATATGAATGTCCTGACGGTTCAAAAGTAATATGGTGCATTTGCGATGAGTTTTATACATCCCAGTGCATTGATTCTCCTGAATCTTTATGCGAAACGTCGGACGATATTTCTATTCCTGATGAAGTCGCAGACTCTGACGAATCCGAGACACCGGATGCAGATACCGGCATATCAGGAACTGTTATCGAAATGGGCTTTGAAAATGGTGATGTAACAGGTGAGTTAAGCGAAATATTCAGGGGCAACGAGTTTGCCATCGAAAACGGTGTAACACTCAAAGAAATAGCAATGTACTTAAAGCCTTCATCAAACATAACTTTTATAATTTATAAAAAGGAACTTTCAGGTTTTTCAATGAAATACAATAAAAAGAAAACTTATGAAATAACAGTTTCTTCACCCGCATCAGATTATAAATATTATTCAACAGGAGAAATAAGCTTTGATATAGATGGAGAAAGCTGGGGACAGCCATCCAGCTACATAATCGGAGTATATTCATCTCAAAATATTGCTGCCGGTTACGGATATGATACAGATACAACGGCATTCGGAGCTTTTAAAAATTCAATAAGCAAAAAGGAACTGACAAGCATTCCTGATCAACTTGAAAGCTATCAGGCAGTTAGTGATTCAGCCTATCAGATGAGGCTTATAATTGAATAAAAAAAAAGAATTTTTCAGTAAAAATAATTTCCGAATCGGCGGACACAGAGGTTCACCGAAAAAATTCAGAGAAAATTCCATAAAAAGCTTTTACAGAGCAATAGACGACGGAGCATCTTTTATTGAGCTTGATTTAAGACTCACATCCGATAGTAGAATTGTCATAAATCATGATGATAATATCAACAATCTGAAAATAAAAGAAACCGATTACAAAACTCTGTTTTCACAAAACAGTGAACTTCTCCTTTTTGAGACCGTTATCAATGACATTATGCCTCACATTTTTCTTGATATTGAGATAAAAACCGATGATGCGGCAGTTCCTGCTGTAAAAATGCTTAAAGATAAAATCAGAGAAGATCAGTTTATCATAACATCTTTTCTTGAATCCGTAATACAGGCTGTTAGCAGTGAAAACGACAAAATAACAACAGGCCTTCTCATTGAGGAATATCCTGAAACATCATTAAAAGAACTTATGAGTAGAAACAAAGCATCATACATCCTTCCGTGGGATAAAATTACAGATACAAAAATGCTTAATGAAGCTTTTAGTGAAAATATACCGCTTATAATATGGACAGTTGATGAAATTCAGAGAGCTGAATTCCTTACAAACCAGCCGGCAGTAAGAGCAATTATCTCAAATGTTCCCGAAAAGATGATATTTCTTCAGAAATAACTACTTATTATGCAGCAGACTTCCAGTAAAAATTGAACTATTCTTAACAAAAAAGACAGCCTTATGATTTCCGGCAAGAGATTTTAACCTTTTCGTGTAATTTATCTCCTTACCCTCTTCAGGCGTATCAAGGCCAAACAGAGCAATATCAGCCTCTCTGTTCATTTCATGAATCATATCAATCACATTTGTGTCAGGAGGAAGCATCATCACATGAGGCTCGGCATTTATCCTTATTTCAGGTATCATCTCAGAAAGATGAAGCTCCGTTGCCTCCTTTTCATAAATAGTTGAAGCAATCGACATAAGTTTTATAGTCGAATTTCTCCACTCAGGAGCAAGCGTAAGAAGATGCGCAAGAAGAAGCATCAAATCCCCGTTACGCCGGAGGCCTCCCCACCAGACATGAATAACCTTGTTCTTTCCTGAATCAAACACAAAATCATCAGAAATCTTACAAAGCACAAAAGACTTATTTATCCTTGAAATCTTTCTCATAATTGAAAGAGAATAAGCATTCTTTATCTCATCATTATGCCATGCCATCATTACAGTATTACTCTGAAAACCACTCATACCGTTTGACTGCACAGCCGTAATAATACCATTAACAAAATTTGCAGTTACACAAACCTCAGGAAGAGCCTCAATCTTCTCCTTCCTCAACACATCCTTAAGTCGAAGCTGCATTGAACTTATATCAATATTTGAAGACTCAATGTCACCCTCCGCAATATATGAAATACTGAGAATACCGCTCCTGTTGACAAAAAAACTGCCGAACCGAACCATTTCCACCGACCTTTCAGGTTCAGTAACAAAAGCAAGAATATACGGTCTCCAGTTTCTCGAAGTCGGGACATACTGTGAAAGCCTAAGCAGAGATTCCTTTATCAGAGCCTCATGCATTCCACGCCTTGCATCACCCCAGGAAGCCTTTTTCTCAAGCTTTGTAAGCACAGTATATAAAATAAACTCAATACACATAGCTACCACAGCGGCAATAGGATTAATCAGAAACATAACAGCAAGACAACCAACACCGCCAGCCATATTTACAAACCACGAAACCTTTATAGTCGGACGCCAGGACGGTTCACGGGAAAGAGTTTCAATAGCAGCCGTAAAATTAATCGTACCGTAAACAGTAAGAAAAAACATCGTCACAACCGTAGCCACATGATTAAGATCACCGATAAAAACAGCAGCAAGCGCAATAACAAGAGAAACAATAAAAGTCAGCTTATGCCCCTTGTCACTTAAAATAAAACCTTTAGATTCAGGTGTAGTGAACCTGTCCTCAATAAGAGCATGAAGCGTTCTCGGCGCGCCAAGCATCGAACCGACAGCAGAAGAAAAAATAGCACCAAGAAGACCAGGCATAACAGCAAGCATACCAAGAGGAGCAATATCAGACCATATAAGATTATTCTTCTGCAAATCCACATCCGAAGCTCCCATAACAAGAAGAAATGGAACTATCATATAAATCGCAAAACCGGTAAGCGTCGCAAGAATAGCCCCCTTAGGAATCGAACGCTGAGGATCCCTAAGATCACCCGAAAGACCAAGACCAGCCATAACACCCGTAACAGCAGGAAAAAAAACAGCAAACGCAGTCCAGAAAGTTACATTCCCCGAAGCCTCCGAAAACCTCACACCGCTACCCGAACTAAAAGAGCCAATAGCAAGAAAAAGAATCGAAGCAGCAACAAGAATCATAAGAGGAATCTGACTCTTAAGAGCAAACTCAGCCCCTCGTGAAGAAAGCCATCCCACAAAAATAATTACAGCAAAAGCAGAAACACCAATAGGAATAACCGGAAGAAAAAGCTGAATCGTCTCAGCAATACCAAAAGCATAAAGAGTTATCGAAAAAGTCTGTGAAAGAAAAAGAGGAATACCCACAGCACCGCCAAGCTCTAAGCCGAGACTCCTTGAAATAATAAAATAAGCACCACCAGCCCCAATCTTCTTATTCGTGGCAATAGAAGCAAAAGAAAGAGTCGTTATAAACGTGATACTATTTGCAAGAACAACAATAACAAGCGTTTTTGTAAGCCCCATATTACCGGTGACCCAGCCAAAACGCATATACATGATAACGCCGAGAATCGTAAGAACAGTCGGCGTATAAACCCCAAGAAAAGTTCCCAGCTTTTTATCCAAAAAAGCCTCCTTTTATTTTATTGTCTGCCATTCAGCATAAGCTATATGAACACAATCAGATACATCCTCAGGAACAAACTCCGGGAAAGAAGATTTAACAAGCTTGACATCCTCCATATACCCATTAGTACGAAGATCAACCCCCTCACCACTCACATCAGTAATTACAAAATTACCCGAAACCTGATAATAAGCCTTTACAGGATTAAAATTCTCAACATCAACCCACACACTCACACACTGAGTACAAGTCTCATAAGCAAGATTCACATCAGAACCCAAATCATAAGTACCAGTCTTAATCTCACCCGAAAGAATAATCTTAACAATATCTATTACATCTCCGCCCATAGCAGGAGTAAAAAAACCGCTGATCTCATCACTATAACCCGAAGAAGTAATAGTCGGAACCTCAATCTCAACGCAGCCCGCAGCCGCATCATCATCATTAACAGAAACATCCTCATCCTCGACCGCATCACCATCTTCGACAACATCAGTATCATCAGCAACATCCTCATCAACCGAAACCGCATCAGCATCCTCAACCGCAACATCACTATCCAGCACAGAATCATCATTATCAGAAGAATCATCACAACCAACAACAGCAAACATGAAAAAAGCGATAAGAAAAATGGAAAATCTAAACATAACCCACCCTTAAGTAATTAACCAGACGAAAAATATTATAAATAAGAGTTATAAATTAGACAACATTTATTTTAGAAAAGAGGAATTTCCTAAAAATTGTGTAAAACCTAAAGAAAAATATAAGAATCAAACTTTTTTGGAGTAAAAGAATATATTCATAAAAAAATGGACATATTTAACTTTAAAATGCTCTCGTTTGATAAAAGAATTGACAGAATCGGTTTAAGAATTCATTTATTTGACTTAAAATGCAAAGAATAGCTCTGAGTATTGACATATTAGACATTAGCACGCACATATTTGACCTGAAATTCAAAAAATTGTTACGAAAACAGACATATTCATAAAAAAATGGATATATTTGACCTTGGCACGCACATATTTGACCTGAAGTTCAAAAAATTGCTCAGAGAACAGACATATTCATAAAAAAATAAAGCAGATTAACACATTTGCCACCTGAATTAATCAGAAGAGCTTTTTTTTAGTAAAAAACAGAGTCTTTGATTAAAATATTTAAATCAAAAAGCATCTAACCCTTAATAATCACTAAAAAACATTGAAATTTGAATATAAATATACTTAAATTAGTTAGTAATGAAACTATGATATTAAAAAAAGAAGGCGAAACAGCAGGTTTATGAAGATATGATTAAAATAGAAAAGATTATCAGTAACAAGAAACAGTTTCTTGATTTATTATTGCTGGCAGACGAACAGGAAGATATGATTGATAAATATTTGCCGGATGGAGACATGTTTGCTTTATATGATGATGATTTGAAAAGCATTTGTGTTGTAGTCCCTGTAAATGAAGAGACCTGTGAATTAAAAAATATTGCGACATATGAAAAATATCAGGGTAAAGGATATGCCGGAGCGTTGATAAATTTCATCTCTGATTATTATAAAAATAACTACAAAACAATGCTCGTAGGTACAGGAGAGACTCCGTCTATTATTTCTTTTTATGAAAACTGCGGATTTGAAAAATCTCATAGAGTGAAGAATTTTTTTACAGATAATTACGACCACCTTATTTTTGATGGTGACATACAACTTGTTGATATGATTTATCTTAAGAAAGAATTATGAAAAAATTAATAAAATTAAGACCTTTACAGGATGCAGATGTTGAACAATTGAAAATATGGCTGTACAAAAAGCATGTTTTACAATGGTATCATGATACTGATGACTGGTTGAAAGAAATAAGAGAAAGAAAGAGAGAATTTAGTTTTCTGCACCATTTTATAGTTGATAAAGGAGACGAACCAATAGGATTTTGTCAGTACTATGATTGTTTTGACGCAAAGGAACTTTGGTATTCAGTGGAAAGCAGAGGGAAAATGTTCAGTATTGATTATTTAATCGGAGAAGAAAATTATTTAAGGAAAGGTTTTGGAAAACAGATAATAAAGCTTCTTATTGAAGAAATAAGCAAAGAAAATGAAAAATATGAAATTGTTGTGCAGCCCGATACAGATAATACAGCCTCAAACAAGACTCTTCTGGCTAATGGTTTCGTCTATGATGAGGAGAAACAATACTACACAATTAAAATAGAGATGTAAGTAATTAAAAAAAAGAATAATAAAATGCAATAATCACTAAAAAAATATTGAAATTTAAATATTGTTGCAGTTAAATGAACTGGTTACGAATAAAAATGTTTAGTTTTATTTAATTAGTTGGAAAAAAGAGCAGCTTTTTAGATACAGTACGATTATGTGTAAAATTTAGAGGGAGGTTTTATGGTAAATGAAAAGAAATCTGAAGAAGAAATTATAGACAGCAATGTTTCTGATAATACAGAACAAGGTGGCTTTATAGATGGTATCATTACGATAGTAACTATTGTTGCTTTGATTGTTTTATCTATATTTTTTGGAAAGCCGGTTGCTTTAAAAGTATCAGATGGACTTTGTTTCGATGATCGACCATTTTATTGTGATTTTGCTGCAAAATATCTTGCAGATACGGAAGAAAAAAGTCTTGATTATTATGTGCGAGCATGTGGCTGTAATGAGAAGTTCAAAACTGATAAATATATAAAAAAAGGTTGTCATGAAGCTGGATTGATATTTGAAAAGCGCTGGAGAAGACAGATGTCTATGAGTAATAGTGATGATGCTTTGAAAAATATTGTATCTGCAATTAAATATTTTAAGGTTAGCTGTGACTCTCATTATGAGAGCTCATGTATAAAACTTGATTTGATTGTGGAAGAACTAAAACATAAAAACAACAATATGAATGATCCTGTCGTTCCATAAGAATGTTAGCACAACCAACTTACTAATGCCCAACTTCCCATTTATTTGAATTTAACCGTGATTTATATAAAGTGAGAGTGTTTGTTTTTATGGAGCTAATTTATGTCTTTTTTTTCTCTCGTTTTACTTGCTGTCGGTCTTTCGATGGATGCTTTTGCTGTTTCTGTTGCTTCGGGTATCAGGATGAAGCATGCCAGAATTAATGATGCTTTAATTATTGCTCTTTTTTTTGGCGGTTTTCAGGGGCTTATGCCTACGCTTGGTTATCTCGCTTCTTATTCTTTTTACGGCTATATTTGTAATGTTGATCACTGGATTGCTTTTCTGCTTCTTGCTTTTATTGGTGGCAAAATGGTGATTGAGGCTGTTAAGGAGGATGATTCTCATAAGGGGCTTAAGAAGATAAAGTTTAAACGGCTTACTGTGCTTGCGGTTGCAACGAGTATTGATGCTTTTGCCGCTGGAATAACTATTTCAATGACTTGCAGTTCTATTGTTGGGCCTGCGTTTACTATTGCTTTGATTACTTTTGGTTTTTCTCTTTTTGGCGTTGTGTTTGGTAAAAAACTTGGTAAGAGTTTCGGGAAAAAAACAGAGATTTTCGGCGGGCTTGTTCTGATTTTTCTAGGTGTTAAGATTGTTGCTGAGCATCTTTTCTTTTCATAGCGGGATTTCTACATAAAAGGTGCTGCCTTTTCCGACTTCACTTTCAAGAGAGACTTTTCCTTTGTGAACTTGCGCTATGTGCTTGACTATGGCAAGTCCTAGGCCTGTTCCGCCTATTTTTCTGTCTCTTCCTTTGTCTACACGGTAAAATCTTTCAAAGACTCTTTCATGGTGCTCTTTTGGTATTCCGCATCCCTGATCTTTCACGGCTATGATTATGCTGTTTTCTTTTTGGGTGAGTGATACGGTTATTTCGCTTTTTTCAGGGCTATAGTTGATTGAGTTGTTTATAAGGTTTACGACGGCTTGTTCGATGAGGTTTCTGTTGATGAGTGTTTCGATGTCGTTTTCGCCTTGTGTGGTTATTGTTATTCTTTTTTTGTCGGCTGCGATTTTGCAGTCTGTTACTGCTGATTCTATTGCGGGCATGACTTTCTGCTGAATTCTTTTTATTTCTTTCTTTTCGTCGTCCTGTTCTATTCGTGAAAGGGAGAGCAGATCTTCTATGATTTCTCTTAGTCTTTCTGTTTGTTTGGATACTATTTCAAGAAATCTTATTGCTGTTTCCTTGTCGTCGATTGCTCCGTCGAGGAGTGTTTCAACGTATCCTTTTATTGATGTTACGGGTGTTCTTAGTTCATGTGATACGTTTGAAACGAAGTCTTTTCTGATTGATTCAAGTTTGCTCATTTCAACGAGTACGGCGGCGACTTTGTTTCTTTCTTCTGATATGGTTTCTATTTGTTTTGATATTTCGTCTGCCATTTGATTCATTGTTGTTGATAGTGTTGTGAATTCTTTGATTTTATATGCCGGCAACTTGTGGTTTAATTCCCCTTTTGAGAATTTTTTTGCTCCGTCTGCTATGTTTTTAAGGTAGTTGCTTATTTTTGATGCAACGAAGAAGGAGGCTGCAGATGTCAGTATGGTTATTATTATGAGGAAGAGAATGTTCTTTTTGTAAACGTCAAAAAGGGTCATGTATATTTCATCTGCTGCCATGGATGTTCGTATGAGGAGTGTGTTTTTATCTGTTTTTAATGTGGAGGCGTAATAAACCATGTCTTTCTGAAGTGTTTTGCTGTATCTGAAGGCTGTTCCGTTCCCTTTTGTAAGTGCATCTCTTAATTCTGGTCTTGTTTTGTGATTTTCCATAATGTCAGGGTTGTTGTCTGAATCAATAATAACTTTGCCTTCTTCATTTATAACGGTTATTCGTGTTCCTATTTTTTCTCCGGCTTTTTTAAAGAGAGTGTTCTGATTATGCAGGTCGGTTATGTGTGCTGTAACTATTTCTTTTACGAGTTCGTTTCGTGCATAGAGTTCATTTTCTCTGTTTTTTATGTATGTTTTTTTAAATAAATTTGCGGAGTATAGTGTGGTAAGAAGAAGCGCAGCCGCAGTTATTGCTATGTATGCCGGAAGTATGTGCCATAAAAGTTTTTTCTGTTTCATTCGGTTTCTCTGAATCTGTATCCGATTCCTCTGACGGTTTCAATATAGTTGCCGGCTTTTCCCAGTTTTTTTCTTAAATTAAGTATCTGCACATCGACGCTTCTGTCTGTAACGGGATAATCATCGCCTTTTACTGAATTTATTATCTGACTTCTTGTAAATACCCAGCCAGGATGTTTGGATAGAAGCAGAAGTATTTCAAATTCTGTTGCTGTGAAGTCTATTTTATCATTTTCAACGAATACTGTGTGTCTTGGTATGTCAATTGATATTTCTTCTATTGTAACAAGTTTGGATTCTTCTTTAGGTTCGCTTTTGTGGCTTCTTCTGAGTATCGCTTTTACTCTGGCGGCAAGTACTTTTGTGCTGAATGGTTTGCAGACATAATCATTTGCTCCGAGTTCAAGCCCGATAACAACATCGCTTTCTTCACCTTTTGCAGTAACCATGATTATTGGAATATCTGAGGTTTTGGAATCATTTTTAAGTATTCTGCATACGTCAAGTCCGTCAATTCCTGGAAGCATGAGGTCGAGCAGAATAAGTTCGGGTTCAAATTCTCTTGCGGCTGTTATTGCAGCTTCGCCTGTCGTTACGCATTTTGTTTTGTAGCCTTCTCTTTCGAGATTGTAACTGATAAGGTTGAGAATGTCTTCTTCATCATCCACAATAAGAATTCTCTCTTTTGTCATAATATTGCCTCTCATTTAACAAATTAATTAACTTTATGCGAATGCAGGATAGCTGTCAATTATTAAGATAAAGTTAGTAAAGAATAAAAATATAAAAAATAAAGTTGACAAATATAATTAAAGGTGAGAATATGAACATATGAACAACTGCTCATGCGAGGGTGCTGTGGAAAAGGTTGCTGAGAAAAAAAGATGTGATTGTAAAATGATAAATCCTGACGTTGTTAAAAGAATAGAACAGATGATGCCGGAAAAAAGTGTATTCGAAGTCATGGGAGACTTTTTTAAGGTTCTTTCGGATCCTACAAGGCTGAGAATTTTATGTGCATTATCTAAAGGGTGTCTTTGTGTTTATGATATTGCAAATATTCTTGATATGACACAGTCTGCTGTCAGTCATCAACTGAAACAGCTTAGGCATTTTAATATTGTAAGTGTTGAAAAGAATGGAAAGACAAGTTGTTATTCGATAAAAAATCATAATGTTATTGAAATAATGTCAAATATTAGAGATATTTTTTAGGAGGTTAGCAATGGAAAGAGTTCTTATTATCGGTGGCGTTGCCGGAGGCGCTACAACTGCCGCAAGACTTAGAAGAAACAGAGAGGATCTGGAGATTATTCTTTTTGAGAAGGGTAATGATATCAGTTATGCAAATTGTGGACTTCCTTATTATATCGGTGGCGAAATTAAAGAAAGGGATGCTCTTTTTGTTCAGACTCCTGATGCTTTCGGTAAAAAATTCAATATTGATGTCAGGGTTAGAAATGAAGTAACGAATATTGATACTTCTGCTAAAATAGTTACTGTAAGGAATATTGAAACGGGTGAAGAGTATAATGAAATTTATGATAAACTTGTTCTTTCTCCCGGAGCTCTTCCTGTTCTGCCGCCAATTCAAGGAATAACTCTGGATAAGGTTTTTACCCTTAGAAATGTTTCTGATACTGATAAAATTAAAAATGAACTTGAAAAGAGAGAGATAAAAAAGGCTGTTGTTGTGGGTGCCGGTTTTATCGGGCTTGAAATGGCTGAAAATCTTCATAATCTTGGAATCAGGACTTCTATTGTCGAGCTTGGTCCACAGGTTATGCCTCCACTTGATTTTGAAATAGCTTCTGTTATTCATCAGCATATTAAAATGAAAAATGTTGAGCTTTTCCTTAATGATGGTGTTGCTAAATTTGAAGAGAAAGGGGATGGAATCACTGTTACTCTTGGTAGCGGCAAAACTATATATGCTGACATGGTTGTTCTTTCCATTGGTGTCAGAGCAAATAATGAACTTGCTAAAAAAAGCGGTATAAAAGTTGGTGCTACCGGTGGAATAGAGGTAAACAGTTATCTTCAGACTTCAGATGAGAATGTTTATGCAGTTGGTGATGCAATTGAGTTTGAAAATCCTATTATAAAGAAAAATGTTATTACATATCTTGCCGGTCCTGCAAATAAGCAGGGAAGAATTGCTGCGGATAATATAGCTTTTGGCAATAAGAGAGAATATAAAGGGGCAATAAACACAGCTATTGCAAAAGTTTTTGATATGACAGCTGC
Source organism: bacterium (assembly GCA_963667425.1). Taxonomy (GTDB): domain Bacteria; phylum UBP6; class UBA1177; order UBA1177. Next base: position 112,108 of record OY763407.1, read on the forward strand.
TTCAACAGGTGTTTGTGAAAAAGCTCTTGATAGAAATGGTATGGACAGGGCAACTGTGATTACTCATTCCGGTAGTCATGCCGGTTATTATCCTGGTGCTCTTCAGATGTCAATGAAAATTATTTTTGACAAAGAAACAGGAAGAGTTTTTGGTGGTCAGATTGCAGGTTATGAAGGTGTTGATAAAAGAATAGATCTTCTTGCAACTGTAGTTAAAAATGGCGGTACAATTTATGATCTTCAGGAAATCGAACATGCTTATGCTCCACCTTATTCTTCAGCTAAAGATCCTGTTAATATTGCCGGTTTTGCAGCAGAAAATATTATTGAAGGAAGGCTTAATGTTGTTAACTGGTATGATGTCGCAAAGTTTAAAGAGAGAAATGCTCTGATTATGGATGTCAGAACGGATGAAGAGTTTAAAATAGACAGAATTCCTGGTGCCGTTAATGTTCCTCTTGATACAGTAAGAGAACGTATCAGCGAATTTGATAAAGAGAAGGAAATACTGATTTACTGCGGTGTGGGGCTCAGAGGTTATATCGCTTCAAGAATCTTTATTCAGAATGGATTTACAAAAGTATATAATTTAAATGGCGGACTTAAAACATATGAAAACTGTATTGTTGAGCAGAGCAATGTTGATATTTTTGTAAATGAGAAAGCTGCAGATGCAAAGGAACTTTTGTCGAATCCTGCGGAGAATTTATCAGAGGCAAAGAGAGATAATGTGAAGAAGCTTGTTGTTGATGCCTGCGGACTTCAGTGTCCGGGTCCGATAATGAAACTTAAATCTGCGGCAGATGAAATGCAGGCAGGAGATTTACTTGAAATAAAAGCAAGTGATCCTGGATTTTATAAGGATTCTGAATCATGGTGCAGGGTTACAGGTAATAAACTTGTTTCTATAGAAAGTGAAAAAGGGGTTATAAAAGCTGTTATTGAAAAAGGCGGTAATGTAGGAAAAGCTGATAAAAAGGATGTTTCATATGATGAAAAGACAATTGTAGTTTTCAGTGACGATCTTGACAGGGCTCTGGCCAGTTTTGTAATAGCTAACGGCGCTGCGAGTATGGGCAAAAAAGTTACTATGTTTTTTACTTTCTGGGGGCTTAATGTCGTCAAAAAAACTGCCTCAGTTCCTGTTGAAAAGGATATGATGGGCAAAATGTTCGGTTGGATGCTTCCTTCCTCATCTAAGGAACTTAAACTTTCTAAAATGAATATGATGGGTCTTGGAACAAAAATGATGCGTGACAGAATGAATACAAAGAAAGTTGATTCACTTGAAAAGATGATTGATGCTGCTATGAAAAATGGCGTGAAGTTTATAGGATGCCAAATGTCTATGGATATAATGGGCGTTAAAGCTGAAGAGCTTCTTGACGGTGTTGAGATAGGCGGTGTGGCATCATATCTTGAAAGAGCAGAGCAGTCAAACGTCAATCTGTTTATTTAAATATGAAATTTATATAAAATCTTTTTCTCAATGTTTCTATACTTTTATCTGTTTTATGATTTAAACTATATCTTAAGAAAGAATTCTTTTTTATTAAAAAATATTGACATTAATTTTAAATGCGGTTTATATGTATTGTTTTTGTAAACAATTAAAGAAATATATATTTGCCGTTTGTTGAATGGTGATTCTATAAATCTGTTTTTTGTGTTAATTGCGTGATGTTTTTTAGTTTTTATAATTTTACTTAAATTACAGATGATGTTGTTTTATTGTTTTTTTATGTTAATTTTTTGAGGAGAAAAAAATGCACAAACAAAGATTGGCTGTTCTTATTGCTTCTGCTGTTGGAATGTTAGCTGTTTTTTTGCCATGGGCAAATGTTCCTTTAATGGGAAGTGTAAATGGTACACAAGGTGATGGTTTGATAAGCTTCTTTTTATTTATAATTCCAATAGTTATTGTCCTTTTAAAAGATAAATCTGTGGCTGTAAAAGATGGTCTTATTTTTGCAATTATAATTCCTGCTGTTTTAGCTTCTTTTGTTGCTATTTATGATGCATACAGTTTTTATGATAAAATGGCTTCTTTAGGTAATGATCCTATTACTAAAGCATTAGGCTCTTCTATTACTCTTGGAATTGGTCTTTATCTTGTTATTTTTGCTGGAATAGCTGCTGCTGTTTTGTCTCTGGTTTTAAAAAAGAAATAATTATTTCAGTTTAAATTTATTAACCTGTTAATTTTACATCCGTTTTAATTTTCTCAAAAATATTAAAAATTTCTTTGACTTAGTGAAAAAATAATATCTATAATGGGGATGAAATGAAGTTACTTTTTTAAACATATTCTACCGGAGGATAAAATGATTAGTGATCTTAATTCGATTTGCTCAGTAAATTCCAGAAGGATGAAAAGGTCTGCAATTAGAGAATGTCTTAAGCTTACACAAAGACCAGATATTATATCTTTTGCAGGAGGATTACCTGCACCTGCCACTTTTCCGTATGAAGATTTGGCTGAAATTGCATGTGAAGTTATAAGGACTGACGGACCGGCAGCTCTTCAGTATAGTACAACCGAAGGTGATACAGGTTTAAGAGAGGAACTCATAAAAAGATACAAATCTCAAAATATAGATGTCTCTATGGATAACATTATTATTACTACCGCATCTCAGCAGTCACTTGACCTTCTTGGTAGAATTTTTATTGATCCCGGTGACAAAGTAATATGTGGACTCCCTTCTTATCTTGGTGGAATTGCTGCTTTTAAAACTTATGGTGCAGAGCTTGTAGGAATTAAATTCGATGACAAGGGTATGAGAAGTGATATTCTTGAAAAAACTCTTGAAGAGATGAAAGAGAAAGGCGAAAAGCCTAAATTTATATATATTATTCCTGATTTTCAAAATCCTGCAGGTGTTACAATGCCGGAAGAAAGAAGAAAGGAAATAGTTACTATAGCTCAGAAATATGATGTGCTTATTGTTGAAGACAGTCCTTACAGAGAACTTAGATTTGAAGGAAAGACTCCAAAAACTATTTTTGAAATCGATGGAACAGGTCAGGTAATTATGCTTGGTACTTTTTCGAAGATATTTGTTCCAGGTTTTAGAGTCGGCTGGATAGTTGCCCATCCCGATATTATTGATAAATTTGTAGTTGCAAAACAGTCTTCAGATCTTTGTACTTCAAGTTTTGTTCAGAAAATAACTGCTCTTTATATGAAAAAAGGTCTTTTTGAAAAAAATCTGACAAAAATAGCAGATCTTTATAAGAGAAAAAAAGATGTTATGATGGATGCTTTTGAAAAATATATGCCTGAAGGTGTTACATGGACAAATCCTGAGGGAGGTCTTTTTCTTTTTCTCTATTTGCCGGAGCATATGGATAGTGAAAAACTTTTTATGAAAGCTGTAGAGAATAAGGTGGCTTTTGTTGTTGGAACAGTTTTTCACTGTGATGGAAGTGGAAAAAACACTATGCGTCTTAATTTTTCTTATGTTTCAGAAGAAGAACTTATAGAAGGTGTTAAAAGGCTTTCAAATGTGATAAGAGCTGAAATGTAAATTTTTTCTTGACGATTGATTTTTAAGGTAATAATGTGAGTTTGTGTTGATTTTTTAATAAAAAGAGGTAATAAAATGAAACTTCCATTTTCAGAACCATTTAGAATTAAAATGGTTGAACCTGTAAGAAAAAGTAGTCGTGAAGAACGTGAGCAGTGGATAAAAAATGCTCATTACAATCTTTTCAATCTTAAAAGTGAAGAGGTTTATATTGATCTGCTTACTGATTCAGGAACAGGTGCCATGAGTTCCAATCAGTGGGCTGAAATAATGCTGGGTGATGAGAGTTATGCTGGTGCGACATCATACTTTAAACTCAAGGATACAATTACAGAGGTGTTGGGTTTCCCTTATTTTCTTCCTACACATCAGGGAAGAGCCGCAGAAAATGTGCTTTTTTCAACATGTGTAAAACCTGGTGATGTTGTCCCTGGAAATGCTCATTTTGATACTACAAAAGGTCATATCGAATTCAGACATGCAAAAGCTGTTGACTGTACAATAGATGAAGCTTTTGATACTGAACTGGAACATCCTTTTAAAGGTAATATCAACGTTGATAAACTTGAAAAGGTTTTAAAGGAAAATCCTCGTGAAAAAATACCCATGGTTATTTGCACTATTACCTGTAATTCTTCAGGAGGACAGCCTGTTTCTCTTGCAAATATAAAAGCGGTTTCTGCTCTCTGTAAAAAATATGGTGTAAAACTGATTTTTGATGCTGCAAGATTTGCAGAAAATGCCTATTTTATAAAAACAAGAGAAGAAGGTTATGAGAATAAAACCATTAAGGAAATTGTTAGAGAGATTTTCTCGTATGGTGATGCCTGTACAATGAGCAGTAAAAAGGATGGTCTTGTAAATATAGGCGGTTTTATAGGTTTCAGAGATGAAGACTGGTATAGAGAAGCTTCAACTTTTAATATTATATTTGAAGGTTATGTCACTTATGGTGGAATGGCTGGACGTGATATGGGAGCCCTTTCAGTCGGACTTCGTGAAAGTACGGAATTTGATTATCTTGATGCAAGAATAGGTCAGGTTCGTTATCTTGGTGAAAAACTTGATGAATATGGTATTCCTTATCAGAAACCTGCCGGTGGTCATGCAATTTTTGTTGATGTTAAAAAGTTTCTTCCAAATGTTCCTCAGGAAGAATATTCGGCACAACTTCTAGGTGTTGAACTTTATCTTGAAGGTGGTGTAAGAGGTGTTGAAATAGGAACTCTTCTTGCAGACAGTGACCCCGAAACAGGAAAAGACAGGCTTCCTGATCTTGAACTTTTAAGACTTGCAATTCCAAGAAGAACTTATACAAACAATCATATGGATTATGTGGCTGCATGTCTTAAAAATATTTATGATAGGAGAGAATCATACAAACATGGTTTTAAAATAACATGGCAGGCTCCTATTATGAGACATTTCACGGTTAAACTGGATAAGATATAAATTAGTTCTGAATTTCAGTAAGTCTTTATTTTTTTCTATAAATATAAATATTTTTTTAGATTGACAGTTTTTGTTTTTCTGTTATATTTTTGTTATTAAATGATTCTAAACTCAACATTTGGTTTCATTTTTTTTTAAGCAAATATGGAGTAGATGATGAGTAATGCTAAAAATCTCTCCGAGTGGCTTTCTGGTGATTTGAATACCATTATAAGAAAAAAGAACTGGGTTAATCTTGTTCTTAAAGTACCTGCTCCCAATTTTACAAAAGTACAGTTCTTACATGATCATGGCGTTCCCATTGATATTTACAGGAATGAGACAAAGATAGATTCAGCAAAAACTTTATCTGAGTTTAATAAACTGTTTAATGAAATCTTAAGGGATAAAACATTCCTATAGTTTCATTTATTCAATTTTTATATCGATTAACCTTATATTTTGCTCTTGACTAATGCTAACTTTAAGATTAGAATCTTCTGCTTTTTTTGACGGAGGTTTAGATGAAACAGGTCACGGTGCGTGAAGTCTATAAACAATGGGAATCGCTTATAGGTGAAAAGCTTTTATTAAATGGATGGATAAAAACTTTAAGAGCTTCAAATAAATTTGGTTTTATAGAGCTTAATGACGGAAGTTTTTTTAAAGGTTTACAGATAGTTTACACTGATGCATTAGAAAATTTTGCTTTAATAAATAAATTCTCAATGGGTTCATCAATTGAAATTGAAGGAACTTTGGTAAAAAGTGAGGGTTCAAAACAGCTTTTTGAAGTTCAGGCTGAAAAAGTTGAGCTTATTGGTGGTGTCGCAGAAGATTACCCGATACAGAAAAAAAGATGCTCTCTTGAGTTTTTAAGAACAATTTCTCATTTAAGACCAAGAACTAATACTTTTGCTGCTGTTTTTAGAGTCAGAAGTATTCTTGCACATGCTATCCATACTTTTTTTCAGGAACGGGATTTCGTCTATGTTCACACTCCTATAATCACAGGAAGCGATTGTGAAGGTGCCGGAGAAATGTTTAAGGTTACAACTCTGGATCTTGAGAATATTCCAAGAAGTGACAAAGGTGATATAGATTTTACAAAAGATTATTTTGGCAAACAGACATCTCTTACAGTTAGTGGACAGCTTGCTGTTGAAAACTTCTGTATGGCACTTAGAAATGTATATACATTTGGGCCGACATTCAGGGCTGAAAATTCAAATACACAGAGGCATGCTTCTGAATTCTGGATGATTGAACCTGAAATAGCTTTTGCAGACCTTGAAGATGATATGAATCTTGCTGAGGATATGCTTAAATTCATAATAAAATATGTTCTTGAAAAGGCTCCTGAAGAAATGGATTTTTTTGATTCATTTATTGAAAAAGGTCTTAAAGAGAAGCTCTATAATGTTATAAATTCTGATTTTGAAAGAGTTACTTATACTGATGCTGTAGAAATTCTTAAAAACAGCGGTAAGAAATTTGAGTATGCGCCTGAATGGGGAAACGATCTTCAGACAGAGCACGAAAGATACCTTACAGAGATTCATTTTAAAAAACCTGTATTTGTAACAGATTATCCGAAAGATATTAAAGCTTTCTATATGCGTATGAATGAAGATGGTAAAACTGTTGCAGCCACAGACCTTCTGGTTCCTGGTGTAGGTGAGATAGTTGGAGGAAGCCAGAGAGAGGAGAGGCCGGAATATCTTGAAAAGAGAATTGCGGAAATGGGGCTGAAGAAAGAGGACTATCAGTGGTATATAGATCTTAGGAGATTTGGAACAAATAAACATGCCGGTTTCGGTCTTGGTTTTGAAAGAGCTGTAATGTATATTACAGGTATGGAAAACATTAGAGACGTTATTCCTTTTCCAAGAACGCCAAAAAATGCAGAATTCTGATATTTATTCTATTGTTAAGGCTGTTTTTAAGAAAAAATTCACTTCATTTATCTCGGGAGGTGTACTGATTGCCTGTTCAGGCGGTAAGGATTCAGTATGCCTTCTGCATCTTATGAGTGAACTTTCAAAAGAGCTTAAGTTTAGGATAGGTGTTGTTCATGTTAATCATAATATTCGTGAAGATTCTGTAAAAGATTCTCTTTTTGTGAAATCTCTTTCAGAAGAAATAAATATTCCCTTTTACTCTTATGAAATTGATAAGGGTTTTTTCTCAGATGGTTCCAATATTGAAAGCAGAGCCCGTGATGAACGTTACAGATTAATTGCTGACTGTGCCTTAAATGAAAAATTCACCGCTGTTGTAACAGCACATCATGCTGACGATCAGGTTGAAACTCTTCTTATGCGTCTTTTTGACAGAGGTTCAGGTCCAAGAGGTTTGGCAGGAATTAAGGAATATAGATTTAGTGATAATATTTGTTATATCAGGCCTTTTCTTTCTGTTTCCAGAAAAATGATAGATAACTTTATGACTGATAAAGAGTTCGTTTATGATATTACAAATTCTGATACGGATATAAGGCGCAACTTTTACAGAGCGGAAATAGTCCCTTTTCTTGAATCAAAATTAGGAACGCAGTTTAAGGAAAATGTTGTCAGAACTTCTCAAATTGCAGCATCTGAAAGCATTTTTACTTCAGAAGCAGCAGCTTTTATATGGAAGAACCTTAAATTTGGTAATGTATGGATAATTCCAAGAAAAATGATTCGTGAAAACAGTTACGATTTCTGGATTTCCATGTTTAGTGAGTTTTTTTCTTCTCATAAAGGTTTTTCTCTTCCTGTAAAAGCGATTAGTGATATTTATAGCTTTGTTAATAAAGGAGAAATAGGGGAGGCTGTTTATCACCCCTTTAAGTTTAAGAGAGAAAAGGAAAGGGTTGTCATAAGCTATTTGCAGACTGATGTTTAGAGCAATTTTTCAATATCTTTTATAAGTGCTTCGGGTTTTGTGACGGGAGCATATCTTTTTACAGGTATTCCGTTTCTATCGAGTAGAAATTTTGTAAAGTTCCATTTTATTTCGCTTGAAAGAAGCCCTTTTAAACTTTTTTTAAGAAATTTAAATATCGGGTGAGCATTTTCACCATTTACATCTATTTTTTCAAACATGTCAAAAGTTACACCATAGTTTACAAAACATACTTCAGATATGGAATCTTTATCTCCCGGCTCCTGGTTTGCAAACTGATTACATGGAAAACCAAGAATGACAAATCCTTTATCTTTGTATTTTTTATAAAGTTCCTCAAGTCCTGCATACTGAGGTGTGAATCCGCATTTACTTGCAGTGTTTACAATTAAAATTACTTTACCTTTATATTTTTCCATTGAAACTTCTTCACTGTTTAATGTAACAGCTTTGAGGTCATAAAAATTGTTTTCCATTTTATCCCCCTGAGTAAAAATCGCTGATAAAACCTAAGTATGAATCAAGTTCTTTTGTTATCTGCTCCGGATTTTTGATAAATCCGTAGATAAAACGGGAGCTGATGTATTCTTTCAGTCTGTTTGTAAAATATGCGTAATATAATTCTTTTCCATAACTGGATTTGTTTTTGTTGCTTTTATATTTAACAATGGCTGAAAGTGTTGCAATGTTGAGATATATATTGATATCTTCTTTTTTTATTATCCCTTTATTTGCAAAGGAAATAACAATTGCAATGTCTGTAAGAAATGCATTTTCTTTTTCTATATATATTTTATCTTTATCAAAAATAATGGGTATTGAATTATCTTCAGCACAGTTGTTTATAATCTCAAGAGCATCACTTTCTTTAAATGCCTGAGTATAAATTTCTCCCATACTTTTGAACATTTCGGCTCTGTTCTTAAGATAGCTGCATTCGGAATAATTTCTCTTTAATGTATTTGACTTATCATTAAATTCTTTTTCTGAAATATACATTATTTCAGGTAGTTTCCTAAAGTTTTTTACGTATGTGGCCACTATTAAAGTTTTTATATCATTTTCTACAGAATCAAGGGATGTTCCTTCCTTAAAAAGATTAATAGATTCGGAAAGTTTGTTGAAATATATGTTTTTGGATGGAAGACCATAATTTTCCTTTTTTGTGAAAAAAAAGAAAAACGAAAGATATGATTCAAGCGTTCCTTCACGGTTCATTTTAAGATACTGATTCCATACTGAATGAAGATGCTCGTCTCCTTCCCAGTTTATTCCTGACGATATATCTGTAAAAATAAGGCTCATCCCTTTTGAAAGAATTATGTAATTCGGTACCTGGGCATTTTTTGAAATCACGTAGTCGGAGAGTTCTTTCATGTATAAGAAAAATTTCATATCTATGTCAGAAAGTTTTAACTCCGTAGATTGAGATTTGAGATCTATTCCTTTTTTATAGAGTTCTATGTTATTTTGCATATGAATTTCAGGCGCATTTTGAAGAATAGTATCATATAAATTCTCATAACCCTGAATATCTGAATAAGAGTCTGTCTGGTTAACATAGTTTATAAGTGACATTACTGCCGGCATATAAAGTGCCTTTCTTTTATAATATATAAAATAGAAAAGTTCTTTCTGAGGTAGTGGATCTGTAGAATCCAGATATGTTTTAAGTGTTTCTGTCTGTTCTTTTATAGAGAATGCATGTTCGGCTGAAAATGGCGTTCCTAAAAGAGAAAAAGTTATAAATAAAATTAAAAAACAGATGATTTTGTTCAATGAAACTCCTGAAAAATCAGTTTCTAAGAAGCCTGTCACAGAAGAATGCTGAAGCTGCAGAGACGGCTGTTTCCATTCTCATTACAGGCACATTGAATTTTACAGGATACGCTGATTTATTCAATAAAATATATTCCTTTTCCGAAAAACCTCCTTCAGGACCAATCCATATTGTTATTTCTTTTGATATTTCAGGCTTTTCAGGAAAGTTTCCGTTATAAGGGTCCAGAAAAATATGAGTTGATTGAAGTGAAATTATATTTTCAAATGTATCTATTTTTATAAAAGGAATGTTGGTTCGTCTTGACTGGCTGGCGGCAGATTCAATTATGGATTTAAATCTGTCAAGCCTGTTTTCTACGGCATTTTTTTTCGTATTGCTGAATTCTGTTTTTACAAGAAAAAAACCATCGACACCGGTCTCAACTCCATTTTTTATTGCAGTTTCAATTGCTGAAATATCTGCAAAAGGGAGGGTGATATGTAAAAATTTTTCTTTAGGTGGAATGATCTCTGTATTTGTTATTTCAAAAAAGCCTTTTTTACCTGAAGTTTCTTTAAAAATAGTAGTTCTTAATATTCCAGGTTCGAAAAAAAGAACTTTTTCGTCTTTTTTCACCCTTCTAACATTGCATATATAGTTATAATCGTCTTTTTCTATAACTATTTTGTTCTCTGTTATATTGAATTTTTCTCTTACGATATAGATCAAGCGTATTTCATGATAAAGTTTGTAAAATCTTCTTTCAGTGCGTCACTTTCAAACAGGAATTTAACTCCTACAGCATATTTTGAAGGTGCTTCTTTTGAACATCTGATAACTTCTGCTTTAACAAAAATTTGTCTTGATAGTGTGTGATCCTGAAAAACTATTACTAAAATTGTTTTTTCGGGAATAGGTTCATAAGTTTCAAGAAGCATACCTTCGAGGCTCATATTCCTTGAAGTCATTTCAAATACTTTCTCATCTGCCAGAACTTCAAGGTTTATAGTTACATTTACTCTTCTGTTTGCCCTTTTTTCCTTGGCTCCCGTAATTTGAGTAACAACTGTAACTGCTTCAGATTTTTTCAGTATGTCCTTTCTTATTTTAATGTAGTTTCCTGCAATAAGATCTTCTCCAACTTCCGCAAGATCATCTGTGTGAAGCATCTTTTCAGAGTTTTCATCTATTCTTATGCCCATTCCTGCCGGCAATATTTTCATTGGCATTCTTATGGCATTTGGTCTTTTCCATGCGACAATGCCGTTTAATGTTATTTTTTCACCTGTCGCTCCAAGATTTACAATAATTTCAATAGATTCTCCTGTAGCAGGTATATTCATAGGTGAGAAAAGTTTCATAGGAAGAATAACTTCGGACTTATTATCAATGTTGATATAAGTGTTTGTAAACTCTCCTTTGCAGGAAATGGTCATTTCTAATCTAATCATCAGACAAACAACGCCTCCACAAATTCTTCAGCATTAAATTCCCGGAGATCCGCAGCAGATTCTCCAATACCTATATAATAGATAGGAAGTTTCAGTTCTTTTGCAATTCCTATGATTACTCCGCCTTTTGCAGAGCCATCAAGTTTGGTTATGATTATACCTGTAAGACCAACTGCTTTATTAAATTCAACTGCCTGAGAAAGAGCATTTTGTCCATTGTTTGCATCAACTACAAGAATTATTTCATCGGGACCATTTTCTCTTGCTTTTGCTGTAACTCTTTTTACTTTTTCAAGCTCGTTCATAAGATTGACTCTATTCTGAAGTCTGCCGGCTGTATCAATTATAGCAACATCAATATTCCTGCTTTTTGCTGCATTTACAGCGTTAAATGTTACAGCTGCCGGGTCTGCTCCCTCAGAATCTTTAATAACTTCAGTATCTGTTCTTTTTCCCCATTCTGAAAGCTGCTCTACAGCTGCGGCTCTGAATGTATCGCCAGCTGCAAGAAGGACAGATTTGCCATTTTCCTTGAATTTTCTTGTAAGTTTGCCGATAGTTGTTGTTTTACCAGCTCCATTTACTCCAACCATAAGCATTATAAATGGCTTAAGCTCTTTAACTTCCAATTTTTTTTCACAAGTTTCAACAATGTTGTATATTTCCATCTTAAGAAAATTTCTAACATCTTCTCCTGACTTAAAGTTTTTGCGGTTTTTTTCAACCTGAGCCATCAGGTGTGAAACTGTTGGAACACCAATATCTGCTGTGTAGAGGATTTCCTCCATTTCTTCAATGAGATCATCATCAACAATTGAGGATGAGAAAAGATTCTTGAGTTTGGACATGAAACCGCCTCTTGTTCCTGAAAGTCCATCTTTAAAACTTTTAGGTTTTTCTACAAGAGCCTGAGCTTCTTCTTCACCTGAAGGCTCAATATCAAGAATTTCTCCTTTTAAAATAACATCTATTTTTTCAGGTTCTTCTGTTTTTTCCTGTTTTTCCTTAATTTCAAAACTATCAATGGCGGTATCAATAATTTTTTCTATTTCTATAGTTTTTTCTTCTTTTTTTATGAGCTTTGTTTCTGTATCTTTTAATAATTCTTTAGTTACGGCAGGTTCAGGAAGAGATGCAGGCTTTTCTGTCAATACTTCTTCGTGCATTTCTTCTTCAGTTTTTTCAGAAGTTATAACTTCTTCTTTAAGAGGTTCTACTAAAACAGCTTCTTTATTTAATGTTTCATCTGTTCTAATTTCTTCAGCTTTATGTTTTTCTTCCGCTCTTTCTTCTGCTATGGATACTGGAATTTTTTCCTTTATCTCATCTGTCTTTTTTACTATATCTTCAATTTTGACTCTTTCATGAGAAAGGTCTTCCATCATAACAGGTTCAGATTCCTTATCTTTTTCTTCTGTTTTTTCTTTCTTGGATTTTTTTTCTTCATCAGGGAGAAATATTGTTAAAAGAAGTAAAATAAAAAGAAATATTGGTATTACATAAAAGAATATCTCGCCATTTCTGAAATTTTCAGTTATCCACGTTAAAAAATCCATAACCAATCACCTGAATTAAGATAAAAAAACAACCTAATATGAATAATGTTCATAAATTTTAGGTATAATCACACATTTATAAATCTGTACAAAGAATACCTAATGCACGCTAATATATTTTACCTTTATTTCTTTGTCAAGGTGATAAGTTGTTTTTATATTGTTTTTTATATATAATCTTTGACAGTTTAACTTTTAAAAGGACTTTACATGAAGATGTTTATGTTTTTTTTGATGCTTTTGACAGCGTTACTTACAGCTTGTGATGACGGCTCTGATATTTCAGGAAAAAATGATATTGACCCTTCTGTAAATGATAATGATATTGTTAATCCTGATGAAGGTGAAAATGATGATGATGTAGCAGCCGTTCCTGTTAATATTCAGGATGAAAATTTTGATAAATGTATAAGAGCCAATGCTTTTAATTATCAGGGGCAGTTTACCGATCAGAATCTTAAAGAGATAGATACACTAAGTTGTAGAAACTATGGAATAAAAAATATTTCAGGTATAGAGTATATGACAACTCTTAATGAAATAGATTTTACATCAAACGATATTGAAGACATTTCTCCGCTTTCTGAACTGACTAAACTAAAGTATCTGACTTTATCAGCCAATCCTATTAAAGATCTTACACCTCTTTTATCTGTGTCATCTTTGAAATATCTGACAATAAAAAACTGTGGTCTTACAGAAATTCCATCATTCTCTCCTCTTAAAAGACTCCTGACAGTTGATATTTCTCAAAACGAGCTATCCGATCTGAACGGTTTTAAAGATGTTATGTTCCTTGAAGATTTAAATGCCGAATATAATAAACTGACTGATATATCCGGCGTTGCTGAGATCAATACGCTGCTTGAACTGAATTTGAAATATAACTGTTTAAAAGATTTTTCTCCAATTATCAATCTGATTGACAAAGGGCTTGATTTTAAAGGACCAGCACTTCAGGATTCTTCAAGATGCAAAGAAAAATATGAAGTGACTTTTGCTGATGAACAATTTGCAAAATGTGTAAACAAGTCTCTTTCCATCTCAACAGAAACTCTTTATAATACCGATATCGAGAATATACAGACTTTAAGCTGTGCAAGACCTGCAGCTGATGAAGACGGTTACAGACCAGATCCGATAACAAATCTTTCAGGTATAGAGGAGCTTCCACAGATAATGCTTCTTATTTTAAATCAAAATGCTGTAATAGATATTAAACCTCTGAAAAATCTGAAAAATCTGGAATACCTTTTTCTTTCTGAAATCAGAGAAGATCATGCTTATGAAGATCTTATTTATGATAAACTAATTGATATTTCGCCTCTGGCAGAAATCAAATTACTTAAAGTTCTTGATCTTTCAAATAATTCAATATTTGATGTTTCTCCACTTTCCAATCTTGCAAGACTTCAGGAACTTGATTTAAGAAATAATTTTGAAGCACATGATATGGAAACAGAAATCTATAAGAAATTAAGCGACATTTCTCCTTTATCTAATTTAATAACGCTTAAATCTCTTGATATTTCAACAAATAACATTCAGGATCTCACTCCACTGAAAAATCTGATTAATTTGGAAGAGCTAAGAATTGGAGTAAATAAAATGAGATGCCTTGTAGATGATGATAATGATGATACGACGGAATGCATTGTGTCATTATCAGATATTTCTCCGCTTACAGATCTTATCAATTTAAAAACTCTGAACATGTCTGATAATTCTATAAGTTCTCTAAAAGCTGTGTCTGGTATGACGAAAATGGAAGAACTCTATTTTTCTACAAACAGAGTTAGCAATTTAAGTTCCTTATCAGGACTAATTAATCTTCAAATACTTGATATGTCTGATAACAATATTACTTCGATATCTGCTCTTGCAAACATGGTTGACATGACACATGTTGACTTTACAAAAAACAATGTTTCGTCCCTTGATGCACTCTCTAATATGTCTCAGTTGAATTTTCTACAGGCAGGATGGAATGATATAAATTCCTTAGAACCTTTAAGAAATCTTTCAAATCTTTCTTATATTGATGTTTCAGGAAACTGTATTACCGACTTTTCTCCAGTTGAAAATGTTCTTACTGTCTTGAAAAATGAGCAAAGTAGCTCCAACTGTAATTAACTTTTTCTTTTTAATGCTGTTTGTTTTTTTAATAAACAGTTGTGGTAAAGAGATAGATTTAAAACAAATTAAGATATTATTTCAGATATTTTGATATATTTATTACTGATGATTCAAGTTGATGTAGATGATAAATGAAAAAGTCTGAATTTAATCAAAAGAGTAAACTTTAAGGTCATCAAACCATAGATCCGATTTCCAGTTTGCAAAGCTGAAATATTTATATCCGTCTTTTACAGAAAGTGGTTTGTCATCCCATCTGGCAAGAACTATTTTGTCATCAATAAAAAGATATAGTTTATTACTATCTTTAATGAATTTCATGGTGTGGATTTTGTCGGGGGTGAATTTTGTTTTTCTGTTTTCTGTTCTATTTACTTCATGTTCATGAAGTTTTGAGATAACAGAAATTTGTCCTTTCCATCCGCCTAAGATTGCTGTGTATCCGTCGCCATGATCGTGTCTCTTTCCATCACCCCATGCGTTTATCTTGCCGTCGAAGAAGGGCGTTTTACTCATTATTTTAAGTTCTATCATTCCATTTTCAGGGAGTACCTTGTTTAGTACAAGGTTTTTGTTGTAAGCTTTCATGGAGTGAACCATGTTGTCTTTTATCTGCCAGTCTCCACCTTGAGATGTGTAATCTTTTCCCAGTTCTTCTCTGTTGAAATCATCGCTGAAGATTATATTGAGTTTTTTATCTTTAATGACAGATTCAATATTTTTCTCTGTGATATTCCATATAAGACCGCTTTTAACTTTTTTGCCTTGTGTAAAGAATGTTTTTTCATCCTTTTTTTCAGTGCATCCTATTAAAAGGATAAACATTAGAGAAACAGCTGTAATTATTTTCATATTAACCTCCTGTAAAAAACATTAGTTATATTAATTGAGGATAATTTAAAAGCAACTTAAGGAGAAATGTTGTCTGTATTATAAAAATAAAGCTTGACTTTTTAAACTTCGGGAACAAAATAAACGTGATTGGTTTTTTAAGTTTACGAGGTTTTTAATCATGGTAGAGAGTTTACAGGAAAAGATATTTAATGAGGCAAAAAAGCTTTTTTATGTTTACGGATTTAAACGGATAACAATGGATGAGATTGCAGTTGCATGCAAGATAAGTAAGAAGACTCTTTATCAGATTTATCCTTCAAAGGAGCTTCTTATAAAGGAGTGCGTTGAAAAGATATCCTTTAGTAAAGTTGATGTTATTCATAGAACCATAGATTCAGGTGTTTCTGTTTCTCATGTTTTTAAATCTATGTTTGATATGTTTAGAAGTCTAAGTCATGATGTCTCTCAGGCTATGCTTAATGATATGCAGCTTATGCCTGAGATGTGGAGCATGATAGAAGAGAGAAGGATGACAGTGTTTGAAAGGATGGGCGAGATTGTGGAAAGAGGTCAGCAGGATGGGAGTATAAAAAAAGAGCTCAATATTGACCTTTTTCTAAGGATTTATATGGGAATTTTGCAGAAATTTGTAACTCCTATGATGTTTTCAGAGATGAATGTAAGTCCTTCCGAGTTGATGAGTCAGCTTGAAATAGTTATATTTGAAGGAATACTGACAGATGAAGCAAGAAAAGAGGTGAATAAAGATGCGTAGAAGATTATTTATACTTTTCACACTGTCACTCTTTGTTTTTATTTCATGTGAAAAGCAAGAATCATCAGTGCTTACTCTTTCCGGCACAGTCGAATCGAGAGATGTAAGGATTTCATCTCTTATTTCCGGCAGGATTGCTGAGATAAACTACGATGAAGGTGACGATATAAAGCAAGGTGAAGTTGTTGCCAAAATAGATTGCACTGATTATGAGCTTAAGCTTAAACAGGCTGAAACAATCATAAAAGGAGCAGTTGCTCAGCTTGCTCTTGTGAAAAAAGGGGCAAGAAGAGAAGATGTTTCAGCTGCAAAAGAGAGCAGAAATCAGGCTGAAATTGCCTACAATAAAGTTGAAAAGGATTTTAAAAGGTTTGAATCTCTCTATGAGAATTCAACAGTAAGCGAAAAGGATTTTGAGGATGTCAAGGCTAACCGTGACAGAGCCAGATCTCAGCTTGATCAGGCTAAACAGGTCTATTTAAAGCTTGCACGAGGCTCAAGAAAAGAGGAGATCGAGGCTGCTGAAGCTAACCTTGAGCAGGCTGAAGCTGCTAAAGCTATTCTTCTTAAAAAAGTTGATGACTGCATAATCAAAGCTCCATCTGACGGAACTGTTCTTGAGCGTCTGACTGAGCCGGGTGAAGTTGTTGCAGCTGGAGCGCCTATTTTTGTTATGGGAAAGCTTGATACTGTGCGGATTCAGGCATTTGTCTCTGAAAAAGATCTTGGCTACATCAGAAACGGTGAATCTGTAGAAATAAAAAGCGATACTTATCCAGGTAAAATGTTCACAGGTAAAGTCGCTTTCATCTCTTCAGAAGCTGAATTTACCCCTAAAACGATTCTTACTGAAGATGAAAGAGTGAAAACAGTATATGAATTTAAAGTCACAGCAGATAATAGAGATAAAATATTCAAGTCAGGGATGCCGGTTGATATTATTGTAGACAAAAAAAGGCAGTAACAATGAGCGCAATGCTGAATGCTAATAAAATAGAATTCTTCTATGGCGACAAGAAAGTCCTTGATAACATAAATATCAATATAGAAAAGGGGAAAATATTTGGTCTCATAGGTCCTGATGGAGCTGGTAAAACTACGCTTATAAGAGTTTTCTGCACGCTTTTAAAGCCTTTTTCAGGTTCGTGCATGGTTGCAGATCTTAGCACTGTCACTTCAAAGGCAAAGGTTGTTCGAAAAATAGGTTATCTGTCACAGCGTTTTTCACTTTACGGTGATATGACAGTAGATGAAAACATCAACTTCTTTGCAGATATTCACAAAGTTAAGAACTATGAGGAGAAAAAGAATAAACTGCTTACCGACATGGGGATGATACGATTTAAAAAGAGGCTTGCAGCAGCATTGTCAGGCGGAATGAAGCAGAAACTGGCTCTTGCATGTACCCTGATTCACACTCCTGACATAGTTTTTCTTGATGAACCTACCAATGGTGTTGATCCTGTTGCTCGAAGAGAGTTCTGGGAGATTATTAAAACAGTTGCCAAAGATGGTGTCACGATCGTTATATCAACTCCATACATTGATGAAGCTGAAAAGTGTGATGAAATAGCATTCATGAACAGAGGAAAAATAGTTACATCTGGAACACCAAAAGATTTGAGGAACAGTTACAGAGAGACACTTTTTGAATTTATGGCAGCTGACCTCTATAAATTAAAAGATATTCTTGAATCTGAGGATGATATTTCATCAGTGCAGATATTTGGAAACACTCTTCATGCGTCACTTTCAGAAAAGAAAGACCACGAACTTTTTTTTCAGGATATAAAAAAGCATTGCACAAACGACTTAAACATAAGAAAAATATCACCAACACTTGAAGATGTTTTTATAAAACTACTTGAAAATGAGGCATAAAATGGCTGAAACATCAAAATCCATAGAAGTTAAAGCTCTTGAAAAGGATTATGGCAGTTTCAGAGCTGTAAAATCTGTCTCTTTTGATGTTTTTAAAGGTGAAATCTACGGATTTTTAGGTGCAAACGGAGCAGGCAAATCAACAACTATAAAAATGCTATGCGGACTTCTTGAGCCGACATCAGGCATGGCAAATGTTGCAGGTTTTGACGTAATAAAAAAACCAGAAGAAGTAAAAAGACATATAGGTTACATGTGTCAGAAATATTCTCTCTATCAGGAATTTACGCCATTTGAAAACTTAAAGTTCTTTGGCGGCATTTACGGACTAAAAGGGCAGCAATTAACAAAAAGGGTAAACGAAATCATAGATATGTTTGATCTTTCATCTCTTGCAGATTCACCGTCAGGATTAATACCAAGAGGCTATCAGCAAAGGCTGTCACTTGGATGTTCGATAATACACAAACCTGAAATAATATTCCTCGATGAACCGACAGCAGGAGTTGATCCGCTTCAAAGGCGTAACTTCTGGAATATTATCAACCAGTTTTCAAGAGAAGGGACAACAATATTTGTCACGACACACTTTCTTGACGAAGCCGAGTTCTGTAACCGCATCTCTTTCATTGTTGACGGAAATATCGTTGCCGAAGATACTCCGAGAGTGCTTAAAGAAAACCTTAAAAAGAGATGGAGCGATAAAACAAGAGAACCTAATCTGGAAGATGTATTTATAGATCTGGCGGAGGCAAACCGTGAGCCTTAAATCAGTAATAAAAAAAGAGATCATACAGATAAAAAGAGACACAAGAACACTCCTTATGCTTATCTTGACACCTGCAATGCTGCTTCTCTTTTTCGGTTATATACTTTCATTTGATGTAAAAGAGATAAAAACAGGAGTGCTTGATCTCGATTCATCGCTTGAATCACAAAAGTTCATAACATCATTCACCTCAGGAGAGTACTTCACACCCCAAAAAAGGCTTATAAAAAGGGATGAGATAGACAAGCTTTTAGATGAAGGAAGGGTAGGGATAGCAATAGTTATTCCTGAAGGGTTTGGAAAAGATATTTCTTCAGGTAAAAACGGAAATATTCAGATAATAATAGACGGAGCAGACGGCAGAAAAGGTTCAATCATCGAAAGCTATATAACCGCAGCAGTTCAGAGATATTCAGAGAAAATAAGAGCAGAATATATGCGTAGCAGAAACATAAAAAGTGTTGCGGCTGTAAACCTTAAACCGCGAATATGGTTTAACCCAGAGCTTAAATCAACACTGTTCCTCATTGCAGGACTTATTGTTTTTATCCTCATGATAACAGGAGCAATATCAACATCACTTTCAGTCGTAAGAGAAAGAGAAACAGGAACAATGGAACAGCTTCTTGTTTCACCGCTATCATCAACAACTGTAATTGTCGGCAAAACCATTCCATACCTCTTTATCTCAGTAATATCCACAGCCATCATTCTTGTTGTAGGGCAGATAGCATTTGGAATCGAGATAAAAGGGTCGTTCCTTCTTCTTGCAGTCTCTACAACGCTGTTTATACTTTCCGCACTTGCGCAAGGCATACTCATAAGCACACTGACGTCATCACAGCAGATGGCATTTTTCATGGCAGCGCTCTCAAGCATACTTCCAGCACTTCTCCTTTCAGGATTCATCTTTCCAATATCAGGAATGCCCAAAGTTATACAGCTAATTACCAGAGTTGTCCCTGCAAGATACTTTGTTGACCTTCTAAGAGGTGTACTTATGAGAGGTTCAGACATACGATCGGGCATTGATAACCTCTCTGCGCTTGCTCTCTTTTCTTTTATAATGCTTTCGCTGTCTGCAATAAGATTAAAAAAGGTAAAGTTGGTGTAAAATGTTAAAATTTATGATATGGAAAGAGTTTCTGCAACTTAGAAGAGACAGGAAAATGTTCTTTATACTGTTTCTTGCGCCGCTTCTTCAGCTGATAGTGCTTGGTTTTGCCGCGAACTTTGATGTTACAGAAATAAAAACAGCAGTCTATGACAGCGACAACACCATAGAAAGTAGAAATTACCTTTCTCACTACTTCTCAGGAGGATACTTTAAACGGACAGAAAACCTTAAAAACATGAAACAAATAGACAAACTGCTTGAATCAGGCAAAGCAGAAACAGCAATAGTAATAAAAAAAGGATTTCAGAAAAATATACTCTCAGGAAAAAGCGGTGAAGTTGAAATAATAATAAACGGAAGCGACATAAACTCAGCCACGCAGACACTAAGCTACGCATCAAGAATAACAGCAAACTATAACATTGCAAAAATCAAAGCAATGCACAGAGATGCAAACAACCTGCCGGGGATTACACTAAACCAGAGAATCCTCTACAACCAGCAGCTCAAAACAAGAAACTTCATGGTTCCGGCAATCATGGGACTAATACTTATGATAATCACAACAATGCTCACCTCCATGGCAATAGTTAGAGAAAAAGAGATAGGAACAATCGAGCAGCTTATCGTCACACCAATAGACAAAAAGAGAATACTTGCAGGTAAAATAGTACCCTTCATGCTGATAGGCTTTATCGACGTCATAGTAATAAGCACTGCCGCAGTCTTGCTATTTAAAGTACCGCTAAAAGGAGACCTGTTTCTCCTTGCACTATCCGCAGGACTCTTTTTATTTAACACACTTGGACTCGGACTCTTCGTCTCAACAGTTTCATCAACGCAGCAGCAGGCAATGATGGCGGTAATATTCTTTATAATAATGCCTTTTATCTACCTCTCAGGATTTGTCTTCCCAATAGACAACATGCCCGAAACATTTCAGTACATTGCAAACGTAATACCGCTGACACATTTTCTCATACTTGTACGTGGAATATTTCTAAAAGGCTCAACATTTAGCGAAGTATGGATAAACCTGCTTGCACTCTTTATAACAGGGTTTGTAATATTTGTCACAAGCGTGAAAAGGTTTAAGAAGAGTGTGTAATCCTGCTTTTACTTTATCTCTCTTTTTCTAATATTCCAAGCGCGGTACATTCACATTCAGGGTTACAGCATCCGGGATTAAAAGGGAAAATAGCGCAGTGAGCTATCCTTCCATCACTGTGAATGACATCTGAAACCATAGGATAATTTAAAGGAAATCCGCATTTAGCGCATTTTCTGTCACCGCATGTCTGGCAAAACCACGGATGATGTCCATTCATAAACTCTTTTTCCACAGCTCTTAAAGCAGACTCATCCCAGACATCTTTTCCCCATACGACAGCATAACAGTCTGTCTTATCGCCAAGTCTGATTTTCTTTGAATGATCTTTTCTTACTTTGCAGTCTGTACCTTGAATAAGTGAAATACCTTTACTTTTCTGTGCAACAATTCGGTAGCCTCCTATTTCTTCAATCTTTTTGTTGCAGAAAATACATCTTTCAGATGGTAACAGGTTTTTGTTGAGATCGAGAACGTTACTCATGATAATCTCCGTTTAGCTGTTTAAAATAACGCCCGCAAGCTGGAGAGCAAATCGGCGTAAAATCATTATAGCACATTTAAAGGAAAATATATATTTCGATGAAACTTTTCTATGAAACTGATTATAGAGCCAATATTTCTGCCAACTTCTCTTTTGTGAGAACTTCTTTAATGTCTTTAACTATCATTTCCAGCAGCTTATCGTCTTCAGTTTCGTCATTTAGAGCGGTCGGCATTTCATGAAATGTCATCATTGTACAGTCTTTATATGGAATATTCTCTGGCTTAAAAGTTGTTCCAATTATTTCATCAAGCTTTGGTTTCATTTTCATGGTTGGCCCTCTATCTCTAAGTATATAAGAAAAGAGTCCAGGCTTGTTGTTATATTTATTGATCTCAAAACCAAAGCACCACTTATGTTTTTTTGCCTGCTCAAGAGTTTTGCCAAAAAATAATAGCTGATGCCAGATTTTGTTTCTATCATGATTTCTTTTATAATATTCAACATTGTTTTGCTTAAAATAGTTTATGAGCTCTTTAGAGAGTTGATCAGAAAATTCCCAAAAATAGTTTGTTGCAGATGCAACAACACAATCAAATTTCTTTTTCCAGCCAGCTTCTGTTCCATATTGAATGTCATCATAGTTGTCAAGTTCCAGTATAGTTTCCATTGTGTCAAAATTTTTCATATAAAAAATAAAGCTTTTTGCCATTTTACCCATGATCAATGTCTCCTATATATTTAAAGCATCTTATGTTGTAGCTGCTTGATTCATAATATCTGATGTTATACAGATCTTTTAACAATGAAGCTGTATAGAGTCTAAGTGCTTCATATCCTTCAGGCTGATTTCCTTTATACTCTTTTAAAATAGAGAGCAGACGTACCGCAATTTCTTTCCATGATACTGACTGCCATTTATTTTTATTATCAGTTTTTCCCTGAATACCGTCAAGAGTCAGGAAAATAAAGTTACAGTTTTTTCTGCCACAATACTCTTTATCATACCGTTCAAGCTGGTTTTTACCTTCTGATGAGTTTATTTTTGCTTCAATTATAACTGTAAAACTTTTGTTGTTGTCTAATCTTCCTTTAATTTTAATATCAACCCTGTTCTTTTTGTTTTCCTGATCAGATAATTCTGTCTCAACAGAGTAGTCTGTTACCTCGTTCTTTAATTTAAAAAGAGGTACAAGGCTTTTAAACAGAGAGTCTTTAAAACCATGGCTGTTTTTTTTGTCTAAAAACCATCCAAGTGTTTTTGTGTAGTGAAGCTCATCATATTCCTTTCCAAAGATTTCAAAAAGAGAAAACGGCGCAAAGATAGGATTTTCAGGGAATTTAGTCTTTTCTTTGATAAGTTTATCTTTAATATGTTTTTCTGTACGTGTTAAAACCTTTTGAATAGTTTTGAAATCTTCTTCAGATACCGTTGTGTTCCGTTTTACACATGTCTGATATACCATATCAAGTTCTTTTAAAAACGGTTTTGTTAAGCGCATGATTCCCTCATTGTTGAAGTTCATTCTTATCCTTCCTGCTGCTCATTAAAACAATACAGCCGTACTGTTCTTCATTAGTCGTGCAGTTTCCCCATCTAAATATCCAATCGATCTTTTCAATAAAAATGTCCACGATTGCTACAAGCTCATTCATATCCGGCTTCTTACCGTAAAAAAAGAGAAGCAGTCCATCCGGTTTTCTTTCAGGAGCATCTTTAATTGCATTATCAAACGCCCTTTTAAGAGAGTCTGCTTTTCCTGAAGCGGCATAGTAGATAGTGCCTTTTTCCTGAAGTTCGTTAAGATCTTCTTCTGAAACCTGAAGAAACATCCTTTTGCCTTGAAAACTTTTAAACAGAGCAATGGTTTCTTCTATTTGTTTTGTGTCTGCTTTAAATGTCATTGCGTTCTCCAATTGCCTGATAATAATGTGCCTTGTTAAGTTACTATAACAAAGTAGGGGTAGTCTTGCAATCTTTTTGTTGACAAACTGGAAGACAGCAAATTCATACAAATCATGCACCTTCCAGAGCTGGAAAGCTATCACTTGGGATAAATAAGCCGTTTTCCGAAAC
Organism: bacterium; assembly: GCA_963667425.1. Taxonomy (GTDB): domain Bacteria; phylum UBP6; class UBA1177; order UBA1177. The sequence goes on from OY763407.1 coordinate 135,908, forward strand.
GGGAAACCATATAATTCAGACTAAAACGGTCATTTGTTACGTGTGCAAATCACTATATTTGCTTAAATAAGATACCTTCCACGCCTGGAAACCCATCATTTTGAGCAAATTATAGACCTTTCACGTGTGGGAACCTGTCACTTTGTGTCAGAATATGTATGTATATTAAAAAGAATTACATATCTAAAATTGACAAACAATATTTTTATTCTATATATAGATAAGTAAAAACTTATATTTCGGGAGGGAAGAATGAGGTGTTTATTAATTTTATTTGTTCTGATACTGACGGCAGTAGGCTGTGATGACAGTTCGGTGTCTAAAACAGATAATGATAGCTATCTGCAGGACAAAGATACTGATGTAATAGCGGATACGGAAGCAGATGAAGACATTGCTGTTGATGAAGATTATAACGAAGATTCTGATATTACTGCTGACGAGGATTCTGATGAAGATACCGGCTGTATAGAAAATGACATAAAAACCGAAGATTGCGGTTATAACCAGAATGGAAAGCAGTCTTATACATGTACCAATGGTAAGTGGGAAGTTAGCGGAGAGTGCAATGATCCTGATGAATTTCTGAACGGGAATACTCAGTCAGAGACAGAAAGCTGTGGCTTAAATAATAATGGTACAAAACTTTTTAACTGTAGTGATGGAACGTGGGTCTTAGATAGCTGCAATGATCCAGATGAATGTGCAAATAGTGCAGATAAAACTGAAACCTGCGGATTTAATGGTAATGGTTCACAGTCATATATATGTACCAATGGTAAGTGGGAAGTTAGCGGAGAATGCAATGATCCTGATGAATGTCTGAACGGAAGCACACAGCCTGGAACAGAAATTTGTGGATTAAATAATAATGGAACAGAGCTTTATACATGCAGTAATGGGGCGTGGGTATTAGGGTGTAACGATCCTGATGAATGTATAGACAAATCAACCAAAACCGAAGCTGGAATATTTTCAACATGTGAAAGCGGTCACTGGAAGGTTATAAGAAAAACTATTCTTTTGGGAACTACTGATGATGATTCTGCTGAATCCATAGCAGTTGATAGTGCTGGTAATGTTTATATAGCAGGTTTTACCTATGGAGCACTTGATGGAGTGAATGCAGGATCTGCCGATGCTTTTGTAATAAAGCTTAATTCAGATGGTGAAATTCAATGGGTAAAACAGATTGGAAGTTCAGGTACAGATTATTGCACTTCTTTAGCTATAGATAAAAGCGGTAATATTTATATAGCAGGTTATACAACTGGCGATTTTGATGGGACAAATGCAGGAAAAAACGATATTTTTGTAATAAAAATTGATTCTGAAGGGAATATACTTTGGAAAAAACAGATTGGAAGTTCCGGTGAAGAGTATTGTGAGTCTCTAGCTATAGATGAAAATAGTAATATTTATATAGCAGGTTATACATATGGCGTGCTTGATGGAACAAATGCAGGAGCTGCCGATGCTTTTGTAATAAAACTTAATTCAAGCGGAGAAACTCAGTGGACAAAACAGTTTGGCGGTTCAGTGTATGAAGGTATTTTATCTATAGCAGTTGACATTAGTGGTAATATTTATGCTCTTGGTGATACAGCCGGCAGTTTTTTTGGAACAAATCTTGGGCATTTTGATGTTTTTATAATGAAGCTTGATTCAGATGGTAATATCACTTTGAAAAAACAGTTTGGAACTTCAGGAAGTGAATTTTCATCTTCTCTGGTTTTGGATGCATCCGGTAATATATATGTTACTGGTTATACCTCCGGCAATTTTGGCGGAACAAATAGTGGAGATTATGACGTGTTTGTGAAAAAGTTTGATTCAACAGGTGTGTCTCAGTGGACAAAACAATTTGGAACTTCAGATTATGATTCTGGTTATTCAATAAATCTGGATAGTTCAGATAATATATATATCACAGGTTTTACAATGGGCGACTTTTTTGGAACAAATGCCGGAAAAGATGATATCTTTTTCCTTAAGCTTTATAGCTCAGGAAACATTTCAGAAAGTTTACAGTTAGGAACGGCTGGAAATGATAGAGGTCGAGGTATTGCAGTAAGTAACGGCAATATATATGTAACAGGTTATACAGAGGGATCTATTGATAATTCAATATATTTAGGGTACAAGGATATATTCCTTTCAATAATTCCGACTGAATAAATTAGCTGAACCATCTTTTTATATTTCAACTAAAAGAAATCACTTGCACAAAACAAAACAATGTCATTTCAACATTATGGAATTTATCACTTTACGCAAATGATTAGCCTGCCACGCGGTGGAAACCTTTGTTTTGTTGTCAATATTTCAGTTTTACACATTTTTCCTAATAAACAGATTTGTCTAAAAGGTTGACATATGGTATTGCAATTATGTATATTCAACTGCTGTTAATAACAAATTGGAGGGTTTGGTGAAGTATTTAATGATTTTATTTTTGTTTATCTTTTTGTTTATTGGCTGTGATGACAGTTCTACAAGTAAAAGTGATGGTGATGCTTATTTGCCTGATGCTGATGAAATAACAGATACAGAAACAGATGAAGAAAATGATGCTGATGAAGTTACTGATACTGAAAATGATACTGAAAATGATGTCGACGAAGTTGTTGACATGGAAACTGATATCGAAAATGATGCTGATGAGGTAGTTGATATAGAGGCTGATGAAGATCAGTTTGTTCCTGAGTGCAGTGAAGGGGAGCAGAAGGTAGGTACTGGTATCGTTTCCAAATGTGTTGACAGCAGATGGAATGTTGTAAGAAAAACTGTTCAGTTTGGAACTGAAGAAACTGATGTTGCAAATTCTTCGGCTATTGATAATGCCGGTAATATTTATATCGCAGGAACTACTGGTGGTGATCTTTACTCTGCAAAAGGTGGTTTGGCAGATATTTTTCTTACGAAATATGATGCTGCCGGCAATAAGCTTTGGGGTAAGCAGATTGGAAACGGAGCAAGTGAACATGCTTTTTTTGTAGCTGTTGATTCTACCGGTAATATTTATGTTGCAGCTGATGCGGGTGATGCCGAATCTTCTCTTTACGGGCCAATAGTTGGAAGATTTGATGTTGTTTTAATTAAATTTGATTCTGATGGTAATGAATTGTGGGCTAAACAGGCGGGCTCTGCTAATATAGATTATCCTGTTGCAATAACTGTCGATTCTAATGATAATGTTTATGTGGCAGGAGATACGTATGCTGATCTTTATGGTGAAAACCTTGGGAGTATTGATTATTTTATCGTGAAGTATGATTCAGCCGGTAATGAGCTTTGGGCTAAACATTTTGGAACTGCTTATGCTGATTATGTAAAATCGATTGCCTCTGACAGCCAGGGTAATATTTATGTTACAGGAAATACTACTGCTAACGATGGATATAAAAACCGTGCTGTAGATTATGATGCTTTTATTGTAAAATATGATTCAAATGGAAACAAGGTATGGGGAGAAATGATAGGGCTTGCGGATAGTAATGAATCTGCTAACGTTGTAAATGTTGATGATAGTGATAATGTTTATATTTCAGGTTCAACTACCGGCAGTATTTTTGCCGTAAATGCCGGAGAATCTGATATTTTGTTTATAAAATATGATGCTGGTGGCAATAACGTTTTTGCAAAACAGTTTGGTACATGGAAATCGGAAACTGTAACTTCGTTTGACTTTGCTTCGAATAACACTTTCTATTTTACTGGTACTGCAAATATTATTGCATCACAGAGTTCGATTCATGGTTTCTTCCTTGCTGAATTTGATGTTACAGATGATTCCTTTACTCCACTTGAATTTTCTGTTGATTGTGATGATGTTTCATCTTTATCGGTTTCTGCCGGAAGTAATGGAAATATCTATCTTACTGGTGCTATAGATGGAACAATTGACAGTTCTGTTTCTTATGGAGATGTTGACGCATTTCTTTCAGTAATTTATCCTGAGTAATCTTATCTTTAATTTGTCTTGGCAGCAGAACATCTATAAATAAAGTGTCTTATAATTAATAAAATTGTTTATGTAATCAAAATTTGACAACAGCTTTATGGTTTCTTATATTTCCCGTTGGCTGATTAGTTTACATTGTTTGAAGAGGGTACATTTTTTATTTGTAAGACTGGACGCTGGCAGATAGTAAGAAAAACTTTTCATAACTGGAAGCTGCTCTTTATTTATCAAATCCTACGAAGGTTATGTCGCTTCCTGCATTTGATGGTGCTGTAAAGGTTCCGTTTGAATGTACATATACTGCTCCGCCACCTCTTAGATTGACTGATGTTCCTGTATAATACGGAATTGTTATGTCAAAATCGCTTTCGCCCTGAAATCCGTATGCTCCTGAGCTTCTCTGAAGCTGTAAAGCTATTCTAAAATCACGCATTACCGATTTAAGCCCAGCTCCGCCGTGTGCTTTTATTGCGTTATCAACTGCTATATAGCTGTTATGTGTGTCTTCTATTATTTCTTTGAATATGGAACCTGATGGATCAAATCTGAGTCTTACATACTGAAAGAACATGTATGTCATTGAGTAGTCTGAATATACTTTGTCGTAGTCGCTATAATCCCAGTAAAGGAAAGAGTTTCCATTTTGCGTGTACTGATCCTGTTCCAGATATGCTATCCATGCTGATAGTGCTCCGTGGTACATGTGTTCGGATGACATTGCAAGTCCTTCATCTATCCATCTGTATGGAAGATCTGATGATTCATAGTCTCCTTCTTCAAGTACATTTCTGTTGGAGTGAACAAGGTGTTGAAATTCGTGTGCCATTGTGCCGAACATTTCGGATGCGGCCTGTGATTTATCTATATAGAGCATGTCTCTTTCATTTGAATATGGATATTCTTGTCTGGAATAGAAATCTCCTGAGCTGAAATATCCTGCTGCATAGCCTCCAAGGTCTGTTATGAAAAGGGCTATTTTCCCATCATTGTTTACATCTGATGCAGGATAGAAATGTGTTGTAACCATTGGATAGATATTGTCTGCAAATTCATTGGCCACTTCCTGAGCGCTTAAACCGGCATTAGAAAGAGAGAAGTTTGCTGGTGTCATATCGGACCATATTTCGCATAGAGAGTTTGTATATACAAGATAGGCTGTTTTAGTATAGTAGTTGGAATTATCGTAATCATACATGTAGAAAGAGGCTGTTTCTCCGATTGCAGGAGGTGTCACTCTTTTATTTATGATTTTTGATGGTCTGCCAAGTCCTTTGGGTAAGAGTGGCATCGGATTTATTTTAGGCTGCATGAAGTTGCTGCCGACATTTTCATCCCGCATTCTGCTTAATGCAGTTTGAGGAATTGTTCCACTGCTTTCAGGTGTTTCCCCGTCAAACGAAGAGTTTAATATGAGAACTGAGTTGCCTGAATACTCTGGACCTACAGTGTCTATTGAGCTATCTTCAGCTATGCATTCACCGTAGTCACATATTTTTCCGCTTAATGCGCAGTCTTCACCATCAATCCATGTTTCACTTGAGCATGTTGTAACGACTGTTCCATTACAGGATTTCTCACCGTCACTGCATAGAAGAGTATTTTTTTCTGAATAGTTGAATATTGCTTTTCCATAGGCTATTGCTTCAAGACATTTATAATCTTTTGCAACTGAATCATAGTTTAAAACAAGTATAAATGCAGAGTTGTTTTTACCAACTTCCACTGTTCCTGAAATGTTTTTATCGACGTATGAGACAACTACTGTCTCACCAATTGAGTTGTTGATTATATCAAAAGAATTCATAATTATATAGCCGTTATTTTCGTAAGCGTAGCTGACTGCACCGCTCTGGCCAAAAGATGTGTCTGCAAATTCACCTGAATATACTCCTGAATAAACAAAATCAGGATTTTGTGAATTTTCGCTAACTATCATATTAAATGTTGAAGCGTAAATATCTCCGTAAGGTGACGTCGCTTCACCTCCTACTGGATCACATATATCAAAGTTAGGTGGAATAACTGCATCAGATGGTTTATTGGAAGGATGGTATAAAAGCAGATCTCCTGAGATAGTTGCAACTGAGCTGTCTGAATCTGAAGGGCAGACGGAATAATCATATCCTGAACAGTCCGCTTTACATGGAGCTACGCCTGAAGTTGTGCATGCAGTAAAGTTTCCATCACAAATTTCACCATAATCAACAGTCCCGTTTCTGCAAAGGCTTTGGCTATCATCATCAGGAATAAGCTCATCTTCATCTGTGAGCGGATTATCATCATTTATGTCTGTATCAACTATGGCTGTATCTTCATCTGTTTCCGTCACTTTATCAGAATCTGTGACAGTAGAGACCCTTCTTGATGTATCATCACATGAAACAACAGCAATAAAAAGCATTATCAGCACCGGAACGCCCCATAATTTCATAAATACCCCCACATAGAAAAAAGTTACTTCTAGGAATTCTAATAATTAGATAATTTTTGTCAAAGGATAATATCATATATAAATGATAAAAATCTTTAATCATAATAAAGACAACCGCATTACAGTTAAAAAATTAAAAAAAAAATTTGACATTCATTTATTTTTAAGGATTATAACGCCTGCGGTTCTTTTAGAATTTATTTTGTACGCGTTTTCGCGGAGGAGTGGCCGAGTGGTTGAAGGCGGCGGTCTTGAAAACCGTTGATGTGCAAGCATCCGTGGGTTCGAATCCTACCTCCTCCGCCATTTTTTTTTGTTTTTTCTGAATCGAGTACGGAGAGGTGACCGAGTGGCCGAAGGTGCTCGCCTGCTAAGCGAGTATGGGGGAAACTCCATCGAGGGTTCGAATCCCTCCTTCTCCGCCACTATTGCACCCATAGCTCAATTGGATAGAGCGTCTGACTACGAATCAGGAGGTTGGAGGTTCGAGCCCTCCTGGGTGTACCAGCCATGACAGATGTTTTTTATATGAAAAAAGCTCTTGAATTGGCGGATCTTGCTTTTTTAAGAGGAGAGGTTCCTGTAGGAGCTCTCGTGGTCTTTGATAATAGAGTTGTCGGAAGAGGATATAACAAGAGAGAAACGTTACAGTCTCCACTTTTACATGCCGAGATTGAAGCTATAAAAGAAGCTTCTGAAGAACTTGGAACATGGCGGTTGGAAAACTGTACTTTATATGTGACTCTTGAACCTTGTATCATGTGTTCCGGTGCTATTCTGCAAAGTAGAATACCCAATGTCGTGTTTGGAGCTTTTGATCCTAAAGCTGGTGCCGTTAATTCACTTTTCACACTTCTTAATGATTCCAGATTAAATCACAGATGTAGTGTGACCAGTGGAATTCTTGAAGAAGAGTGCAGCGAGATCCTTACCAGATTTTTCAGGAACATAAGAAAAAAAAGGTAACGGAGAGATGGCCGAGTGGTCGAAGGCGCTTGACTCGAAATCAAGTGTACTCTGAAGAGGGTACCAAGGGTTCGAATCCCTTTCTCTCCTCCATTACTTCCGATAGTTCTCGTTTTTTTGTGCGGAGAGGTGTCCGAGCTGGCTGAAGGAGCACGATTGGAAATCGTGTGTAGTGGCAAAACCGCTACCGAGGGTTCGAATCCCTCCTTCTCCGCCATTTTTTTTATTATGGTCGGGAGCTGTACAATAAACCCCGCAAATCCCGTCAGGTCTGGAAGGAAGCAGCGGTAGTGGAAAGTTTATGTGTTGCAGTTTACCCGGCCTCTTTTTTTGCCTATTTTTTATCATTACATATAATTTTCAAGTTTATTATCTCTATGATGAGGAAAAGAATATGATTCAATGGCTATCAGGTTTTCATCCTGTTTTACAGGCACTCTTTGCAACTCTTTTCACATGGGGAGTAACTGCTCTTGGTGCTTCAGTAGTTTTTGGAACAGCCAACGTAAGCAGAAAAGTTCTGGATGCAATGCTTGGTTTTGCAGCAGGCGTTATGATTGCCGCAAGTTTCTGGTCGCTCCTTTCACCTGGAATTGAGCTTGCCGAAAGTATGGGTTTTAATCCGTGGCTGATGGCTGCTGCCGGTTTTATGAGTGGCGGAATTGCTCTTCGTCTTGCCGATAAACTTCTTCCACATATTCATCCCGGTAATGACCTTTCTCATACTGATGGTCCTAAATCTTCATGGAAACGTTCAACACTTCTGGTTGTTGCAATAACTCTTCACAATATTCCTGAAGGACTTGCTGTAGGTGTAGCTTTTGGAGCTGTTGGCTCAGGTTTGGAAACTGCTTCAATGGGAGGTGCACTTGCTCTTGCGATGGGAATAGGTATACAGAATTTTCCTGAAGGTGCAGCAGTTTCACTTCCACTTAGAAGAGAAGGCCTCAGCAGATGGAAAAGCTTTCTTATTGGTCAATATTCAGGAATGGTTGAGCCTGTTGCCGGCGTTATTGGCGCAGCTTTTGTAATGTATATGCAGAGCATACTCCCTTTTGCACTATGTTTTGCGGCTGGAGCAATGATATTTGTTGTGGTTGAAGAACTTATTCCTGAATCCCAGAGTAATGAAAAAAATATTGATGTTTCAACTATGGCAACGATGATTGGATTCACTGTTATGATGATACTTGACGTCGCTTTAGGATAATACAGAGCTATAAATCAAACTTATCAATATATTAAAAATTGTATTTAGTTTGCTCTCCTGTAAAATGGCATTGAGCTTTCAGGGGAGTAGATTTTGCAAAGCAATATAATCCTCTACACAACAGAGGACGGCAAAACAGCGGTTGATGTTAAACTTGATAATGAAACTGTCTGGTTGACACAAAAACAACTCATAGAACTTTTTCAGATAACTAAACAGAATGTCAGTTTGCATATAAATAATATATTTAAAGAAGGAGAACTTGATCAACAATCAGTTGTCAAGGATTACTTGACTACTGGATCTGATGGCAAAAATTATAATGTTAAACACTACAACCTTGATGTTATAATTTCCGTTGGATATCGTGTAAAATCCAAGCGTGGTACTCAGTTTCGTATATGGGCTAACAGTGTTTTGAAAGAATATCTGATAAAAGGGTATGCCGTTAATCAGAAACGACTTGAGGAGCTGCATCAAACCATAAAACTTCTTGAAAACACTATTGCTTATAAACAGATAGAGTTTGATCAGGCAAAAGAACTTGTAAAAGTTATCAGTGACTTTTCCTATGGTTTGTCACTTCTTGATGGCTATGACCATCAATCAGTTGAAATATCAGATACTACAAAAGGAGAATGCTATCAGCTTAAGTATAGGGAAGTTCGGAAGTTAGTTGACGAAATGACAAAAGAATTTAACACTGGACTTTTCGGACACGAAAAAGATGAAGGCTTCAAAGGGGCTCTCGGAAATATTTATCAGACATTTGGAGGAGAAGAACTTTATCCAAGCATTGAGGAAAAGGCTGCAAATCTACTCTACTTTATTGTGAAAGACCATGCTTTTTCTGATGGCAACAAAAGAATTGCCGCTGCAACATTTCTCTATTTTCTTGATAAGAATAGGCTTCTTTACAAGACAGATGGTTCTAAACGTATTCCAGATAATACCCTTGTAGCTGTGACTCTCATGATTGCTTAATCCCAACCTCAGGAAAACAATATTATTGTAAAAATAGTGGTTAATTTGATAAATAAACGGAATTGAAAAAACCTTAGCCAAACATTTACAAGAAATAAAAGCATGTTTTGCAAATTTCACTCCGTAATCCATCTGTTTTAACTTGTAAATTTATTTTTATTTAACCTCGTTTCTGTTAAAATGCACCGTTTTTAATGCTATGGAGAATCAATGGCAGGTTTTACAGTATATCAAAGTACAAAACTTGAACTTTTAAGTAAAAAATTTGCTCAGACTATAAAGAAAAAAAAGAAATTTCCGCTTGCTAAAGATCATATTCTCATCAACAGTGCCGGCATGCAGAAGTGGCTTTCACTTGAGGTGACATCTGAAAACAGTATATTTACATCAGCTTCATTTCTGTTTCCAGAACAGCTTACAACTCTTCTTTATGAGTCAATATCAGGAGAAAAAAGAAAAGCGTCTCCTTTTAATGCCGAATCTCTTAAATGGTCTATTTTAGAGATTTTCTCGAATCCTGAGAAGTTCAGTTCAGCTAAATATTTTAATAAATATACTGAAAATGATTCTGTCAAAACAGCTCAGCTAAGCATTAAAATAGCCGATCTTTTTGATCAGTATACTATTTTCAGACCTAAAATGATCGAAAGATGGGAAAAAGATGAGCTTTTTTATAAAAACGATAAAAACGAAAAATATCAGTCTGAGCTCTGGCGGGAAGTAAAGAAAAAATCTGGTTCTGCTTTTATGGATAGAAGCAGACTTTTAAGATATATTGCAGAAAATATTGAAAAAGCGGCAGAAGATGGAAAAATACCGTTTGAAACGCTTTATGTTTTCGGCGTTTCAATTCTCCCACCTTACTATGTCGAACTTCTTAAAATAATTTCAAAACATATTTCTGTTGAAGCTTTTCTTTTAAATCCTTCAAATGAATACTGGGGAGATGCCTTTTCAGATAAAGAGAAATTAAAAAAAGGAATTGAGGAAAGAAGCAATAAACTTCTTGAAAATATGGGAATGGCAGGAAGATATTTTTTTGATTCAATTGCCGAGCTTGAATCTTCAGGAGATATTCTTGTTTCTGAAAATATTGAAAAAGAAACTATTCTTACTGCTATTCAGAAAGATATTCAATCTTTTACTGAAACTATTGCTGAAGAAAAGATTTCGGATGATTCCATAAAATTTATTTCGTGTCCGGGTCCTATGAGAGAAATGGAAATAGCTTTCAATCACCTTCTTAAAAATATTGAAAGTGGTATGAAACCTCATGAAATAGCTGTTATGGCTCCAGATATTTCTGTTTATGCACCTTATATCGATGCCGTTTTTGGAACATGTGAATCAAAACTCACAATCCCATATACTATAGCTGATCTTTCACCGCAGAATGAGAGCGGTATCACAAAAATATTTCTTTCCATCTGTGACATTGCTGAAAGAGATTTTTTACCTGAAGAAATCATAAATATATTTGAAAATATTAATGTACTCTCAGCTTTTAAAGTTAAGGAAAAAGATGTTCATATACTTCGTGAATGGATTAAATCATCAGGAATAAGAAGAAATGAAAATCCTGATATATCAGAAATTTCAGGAACATGGGAAACGGGAATAAAAAGGATGCTTCTGGGGTATGCCTTTGATGATACTGACTATAAAATTGAACCTTCATTTTTTCCGTATGACCAGATTGAAGGACTTCAGGCATCTGTTTTAGGTTCCTTTTTAGATTTTTATGAAACGTTTACCGATTTCAGAAAAAGAACTTTGGTAAAAAAAGAGCTTTCACAATGGATAGATATTTTAAATGCACTTATAGAAAAAATATTTGTAAAAAATGATGAAACGCTCAGAGAAATAAACTATCTTGAAACCATGCTTGCATCTTTTGCTTTTGAAGCTGAAACTTCCGGTTTTAACTCTTTCATTTCTTTTAGTTCACTAAAAGAGTTTATAAAAAAATATACGTCTGCCGAAAGCTCAGGTTCAGGTTTCATTTCAGGTGGAGTTACTTTCTGCTCTATGAAACCGCTTAGAGCTATCCCTTTTAAAATGATTTATCTGATTGGAATTAACAGCGATTCTTTTCCAAGAAAACAGCACAAACCTACTTTTGACATTATATCATCACATCCTGAAAAAGGTGACAGGAATTCAAGAGAAAGCGACAGATACCTTTTTCTTGAAACTATTATGTCAGCAAGAGAAAAGCTTTACATAAGTTACAAAGGAATAAATGTAAACAATGGTACTGTTTCTCTTCCATCTCCTCTTGCCGAAGAGTTAAAAGACTGCATAAGCGAAAAATATTCTAAAGAAGAGTTAAAAATTACAGAAACACATCCGCTTCAGCCGTTTGACAAAAAGTATTTCATAAAAACATCTTCACTTTTTACATATTTTGAAGAAAACTGGCCTGCTTCTGAAAAAAAAGAAAGAAAGGATACAATAATTAAAGAAATTCCTGACGATCTTAAAAATATAAATGCAGAAACTTTTGCTGATATGTTTGCAGATCCTGCCAAATTCTTTTTATGTTCAAGACTTGGAATCAAAAAAGATTATGAGGAAAAACCTTTTCCTAAATATGAAATATTTAAAATGGATTCACTTGATACATATTCTCTTAAACAGGGTTTTTTGGATAGAATATCAAAAGGTCATACAATAAATACTCTTTATGGTAAACTCAAACTTGATTCAAAAATTCCTTACGGAGCTTTGGGAAAAACTGTTGTAAAGAAGACATTTGAATCAATGAGCCTCATGCTTGACACACTTGTAAGATATCAGAGTGGAACAAAAAACAAAATTAAACTAAACAATATTCTGCTTGGTAATGGTGAAAATATAACTGTTTCAGGTTTTATTGATAATATTTATGAAACCGGTCTTGTGACGGGAAGACCTGCAAAAGCACCAAAAGAAAAAGATATAATTAAATTGTGGATATACCATCTTCTTGCAAACTATGAAAAAGAGATGCGGAGTTTTTTCATATCAGAAGAAAAAGTAGTTTCGTTTAAATCTTTAACAAAATCCGAGGCTGCTTATGAGCTTAATAATCTGGCCTCACTTTATATTGAAGGATGCAGAGATTATCTTCTTTTTCATCCCAAATATTCAGGAATTGCGGCAAAAGAGCTTGTAATATTTAAAAAGGACAATGAATCGGCTTTAAATGCTATCGAAAAGAGCTCACAGTTTTTGAGAGATTATGAAAAGGAATTTGCATGGGAAAGAGTAAAAAAAGAGAAAGAACTTTTTGAAAGTTCTTTTTCAAGTTCTCTTTTCCTTTCAACTGCACAAATCATATATAAACCGCTCATTGAAAGAGTAACACTTTTTGACATAAAAAAAGGAGAAGAAGAAAAAGCATGGAAACTTTTTCAGTAAAAGAGATTAAACTGGAAGGTAAAAATCTTATTGAAGCAAGTGCAGGAACAGGTAAAACATTTTCCATTGCACTCCTTTTCGTCAGAATGATACTTGAAGGACATCCGGCATCTGAAATAGTTGTTGTAACATTTACAAAAGCAGCGACAGAAGAGCTTAAAAGCAGAATAACCTCCTTTTTGAAAGATGCACATGCAATTCTTACCGGAAAATCTTCAGAAAAAGGGATATTAAGTGAAATAGTTTTAACAGGTAACAGAAAAAACAACCTTAAAAAAATCAAAAAAGCACTTCTTCAGGCAGATGAAATTCCGATATTTACAATTCATGGATTTTGCCACAAACTTGTTGTAGAAAATTCATTTGAATGTTCAATCCCTTTTGATATTAATTTTGAAGGAGAAGAAGAAAATTTCATTGAACAGGCTTTTGCTACATTCTGGAGAGAAACGTTCTATAACAGGAAAGCAACTGAATTCTTATCAAAAGCTGACATTTCAGAACTTTATGATAAAACATTTTCAGTTGTAAGAAATTATCCTTATGGTGCTCCTGATGTAATTGTCAGAAACAACATTGAAAATAATAATTTAAGCTGGGAAAAAGAGCAGATAAATCTTTTTGAAAGCTCAAATGAACCTTATGACCCTTCTGAGGATTTCAAAATAATCACATATAGAGCAATTTCTGAAATGCCGTCAAGAATTGCAGAAATAAAAAGAAAAAACAACACTCTTACATACAATGATCTTATTCTTACAGTCTATAACACGCTAAAAACATCAAAAGGAAAAGAGCTTATAAAATCAGTACGAGAAAAATACTCGGCGCTTATGGTTGATGAATTTCAGGATACGGATGAAACTCAGCTTTTTATTTTTTCATCACTTTTTGCAGACAAAAAATTTCCGATATTTTATATAGGCGATCCGAAACAGGCAGTCTATTCTTTCAGAAATGCAGACATTTTTGCATATATAAAAGCGGCTCACGATTCATCAATTCCTGAAGATAAAAAATTTACAATGAATGTAAATTACCGTTCATCGCAAAATGTGCTAAATGGGATAGAGACTATATTTACAGAAACTCCAAACCCTTTTATTTACAGTGAAATCAACTTCATTAAAGTTAAAAGCGGAGTTAAAGATCTAAACATAATAGAAAAAAATGGAAATCATGAACAAGGATTGGAATTAAGATATTTCAAACGTGAAAACATTCCTGATAAATACTTTTCAAAACTAAGAACATGGACAAAATATGGGGCATTTTTAAATAAAAGCTCTTTTCAGGAACTTGTAAAAAAAGATATTGTAAATGAAATAATAAGGCTGATAAACCCTGAAAACGGATTTGCTATTGATGGTAAACCCATTGTGACATCTAATATTTCAATCTTAGTGCGAAATGGATACACTGGATCTGATTACCTTGAAGCACTCAGATCAAAAAATATTCCGGCTGTTCTCTACAGTGAAAAATCTGTACTTGAAACCGAAGCTGCTGAAGATATAACATTTTTCATAAAAGCAGTAATAGAGGCAAAGCCCGCAGCGGTAAAAAGGTTTCTCATCACTCCTTTAGGCGGAATGGATGAAGCTTCAATTATGGCAATGGAAATAGAAAATTCAAAACTTGAAAGTGAACTTATAGATTTTCAGAGGTATAGAGAAATCTGGCTTAAAAGCGGTTTTATGAAAATGTTTTTTATTTTCATGAGAGAAAAAGGAATCAAAAAAAGATTCCTGCAAAAAGAAAACGGTGAAAGAGCGCTCACAGATTACATACATATAGCTGAAATACTTCATAAAAAAGAGAGTGAAGAAAATAAAGGGATAGAAGAAATGCTCTCTTTTATTATTCAGAAAGGTGAAACAGTTTCCCGTGAAGAAAAACAGTTAAGACTTGAAACTGAAGAATCAGGCGTAAAAATAATAACTATGCACAAAAGCAAAGGGCTTGAATTTGAAATAGTTTTTGCACCAGATCTTGCAATACCGCAAAGAGCGACAGTAGCAGAAAACAGCCCGATAACATATCATAAAGATAGAAAAACATACTTTACACCATTTGCCGACAAAGAGAGCATTGCTTTAAAAGATGAAGAACTCACAGCAGAAGAGATAAGGCTTGCATATGTTGCAATGACAAGAGCATCTGTAAAGCTCTATCTTCATTTTGGAATAATTGCTAATGGACAAACATCTCCACTGTTTAGAATCCTTTTTGGTAACAATGACATAGAAACGATACAGACACTTGATGAACATAAGCTCTCACTTAAGTTTGATATACTTGCAGAAAAATCTGACTCGGTAAAAACTTCTGTAATAGATCCGTCTGAAAATCTTGATGCTATATCAAAAAATGAACAACTTAACGAACAGGAATCAAAAACTGCGCTTATTTTTAATGGTAAAATAGAAAAAGAGGTTTCAATCACAAGCTTTTCAGCTCTTTCAAAAAATATTTCAACAACATGGCATGACCAGCCTGGAAATGATCAGTTTATTGAAGATGAGCAGAAAGATGATGAAGAAAAAACAGCAGAACCACCATCAGGAATATTTCTTTTTCCCAAAGGTCCTAAACCTGGAACAGCACTTCACGAAATATTTGAAAATATTGAGTTTGGTGAAAAAGAGATAACAGATATTGTTGAAAATACTTTAAAAAAATATTCACTTCTCGACACAGAAAAAGAAGAGCGTATAAAAGCAGTTGTTGAAACTGTTAAGACCATTCTTGAAAAGCAACTTACAGATGAAAACATAGTACTTTCAGAACTCTCTGGAAACGAAATATCAAAAGAGCTTGAATTTTATTTTAAAACAGAAAACAGAAATCCTAATGATATTTCAGAAATAATAAACAGAAACGGAATTCCATGCGAAGTCAATGGAAGAGAACTAAAAGGATTTATGCATGGATTCATTGATCTTGTATTTACAAAAAATGGCAAATACTACATAGTTGACTGGAAATCAAACTATCTTGGTGAAAATGAAACCTTCTACACAAGATCAAAAATTGAAGAAAACATGGCTGTTCACAACTACCATTTGCAGTATCTCATATATACACTTGCGCTTAACAGATACTTAGCTAAAGAAATAGAAAATTACAGCTATGATACTAATTTTGGAGGAGTTCTATACATTTTCATAAGAGGAGTCAACACAAAAAACGATAATGGAATCTTCTTCACAAAACCAAAAAAAGAGCTCATTGAAGAGCTGGACGAGATTGTTTAGGAAATAAAAGATACTTTTAAATATATTCATTAAAATAAATTTTGACTATAAATTAGATTTTATTTCTACAAACTAAAAAAACGCTTGACAAAAGTGTTAGGTTTACATACACTCTTTTTTATGAAAAAGTATGAGACTTTTAAAAAATTCAAAAATGTTGCTCGTTTGTGGCTGGAGGTTGAGCGTAAGCCACACGATTTTGGTGATGGCAATATAGTTTATCATTCTGAAGTTTTTCTGCTTTTCAATCTCAACGAAACTAACGGATTAAGTGTTACAGAACTTGCCGGAATAATGAACATGACAAAAGGAACTGTTTCTGAACTATTAAAAAAACTTGATAAAAAAGGTCTGATCATAAAAAAGACTGCTCCTGAGAATGCATCTAAAATGATTGTTACTATATCAGAAAAAGGAAAAGATATTTTACAAAGGCATGATGCAATACATGACAGCCTTGAGTTAAATTTCAGAAAATATTATGATTCTATTCCTGACGATAAGATTGAATTTTTAAATGATTTTTTCACCAACTTTGAATTCTTTCTCAAAGAGATAAATAAGAGTTCTTCAGGAAAAATAATAAAAGAAAAATAAAACATGAACACTTTTCAACTAACCTATTCTCTGTTTACTTTGTTTTGCGTAAAGTGTTCGGCATCCAAACACAATAATTTATCCATTATAATAACATATATTTAGGAGTAATTTATGTACAGTCTCGGAATTGATATCGGTTATTCATCGATAAAAACGGTTTTAATCAGTAATGAGAAGAAAATATTATTTTCTTCGTATGTGCTTCATAAAGGTGATATAAAACATCATCTTTCATCTATTTTTGACAAGCTGAAACACGAATTTGGAGAGAATAACATTGTTTTCGGAATGGCAACAGGGAGTGGAAGCAGATTTCTTACCAGAGATAATAGGATTGACTCTTTAAATGAGATTACTGCAACTATTGAAGGTGTGTTGGCTCAGGGTTTTACTGTTGGTTCTATTATTGATATTGGTGGTCAGAATGGCCGATTTATGACTAATTTCAAAAAAGATGATAAATCAGGAACAGAAGTTTCAATAAATTCAGATTGTTCATCTGGTACAGGTTCTTTCCTTGAAGAACAGATGTCTCGTTTAGGTTTAAGTATTGAAGATTACTCATCCTATGTAGAAAAATCATCTAATATCCCAAGAATTGCAGGTCGTTGCAGTGTTTTTGCCAAAACAGATATTACACATCATCAACAGGAAGGTGTTTCAACTGAAGATATTTTGCTTGGTCTTGCTTACGCTGTTGTAAGAAACTATAAGGGAAGCGTTGTTAAAAATCTCTCTTTAAATAAACCTGTTTTCTTTGCAGGTGGTGTTTCTAAGAATGCAGGAATTATAAAAGCATTAAAAGATGTCATGAAGTTTGATTCTAAAGATCTTATAGTTATTGAGGATTCTATTTATATGACAGCTCTGGGAGCTGCCTGCACTGCTTTAGATAAGGACAAAAAGATAAATATAAATCTTCTGCTGTCAGAAATAGAAAACAATGATATTTCAATTTTACAAAATGATGACTCACCTTTACGTCCGCTAATTTTATCTGTCGTGAATGATAATATCCCAAACTTACATAATCTGGAAAAAAGCTATCAATTCAACTCTGAAGAACCTCTGTTTCTTGGGGTGGATATAGGTTCAACAAGCACAAATCTTGTCCTGATGAATCAAAAGGGAACAATAGTCTCTTATAAATATATAAAAACTCTCGGGCAGCCTATGACAGCAATTAAAAAGGCAATGAAAGAGCTCTCTTTTGAAATTAACTCTGAAATCAATATAGCAGGTGTCGGGATAACCGGATCAGGAAGATATATGATTGGAAAATATATTGGAGCAGACGTTATTAAAGATGAAATAACAGCTCAGGCAACGGCCACTCTATTTATTGATAAAGATGTTGATACAATATTTGAAATAGGAGGTCAGGATTCCAAATATATAAAACTTGAACAGGGAGCTGTTACAGATTTTCAGATGAATAAAATTTGTGCGGCAGGAACAGGCTCGTTTATTGAAGAACAGTCAAAAAAATTCAATATCCCGATATCTGATTTTGGAGATATTGCACTTAAAGGAAATGCTCCGTCAAATCTTGGAGAAAGATGCACTGTTTTTATAGAAACAAATATTTCTGCTGCTATTGGCGCAGGTGTAGAAATAAAAAATATTGCTGCCGGACTCTGCTATTCTATTGCCAAAAATTATCTGTATAGAGTTGTAGGACAGAAACCAATTGGCAAAAAAATCTTTTTTCAGGGAGGATTGGGATTTAATAAAGGGGTGTTAAGTGCTTTTAGACTCTTAACTGGAAAAGAGATCGTTCTTCCTCCTTTTTTTAGTGTAACGGGTGCATATGGCGCAGCTTTGATTGCAAAAGATGAGGTAAAAACGAAAAGCCAGTTTAAAGGATTTAATTACCAATATGAATCCGATTTCATAGAAAATTATAAAAACAGTTTAAATTCTAAAGCTTCTGATTTTGACAAACAAACTCATGAACTCATCTTTAAAAATTATACTCCTCAACTTGATGAAAATAAAAAAACAATTGGCATTCCAAGAACACTCTTCACGTATGGTATGTTTTCCATGTTTTATGCTCTATTTCATGAACTTGGTTTTAATGTAATACTTTCAGATGCTACAAATGAAAAGACAATTGAACTTGGTCAGCAGTATGCCCTTGACGAAACCTGCTTTCCAATAAAACTGATAACCGGTCATGTTGCTGAACTGGTAAAGAAGAAGGTTGATTACATCTTTTTTCCTGATCTTTATTCTGTGGATCATCCTGGTTCATTAAGCAGGAAAAATTATGGTTGTCCTTATATGCAGATGGCTTTTAAAATTATGCATCAGGCAATGAAGCTTGACCAGACAAAAATAGAAATTTTATCTCCAACTATAGCTTTTAGTCAGGGAAAAGAATTTATGGCAAGCAGTTTTTTTAAACTTGGAAAAAAACTTCAGAAAAGTGAATCTGAAATCATGAAAGCTATGCAGGCCAGTATGAAAGCTTATGCACAATTTGAAAAAGATATGGAAAATTATAGCAGGAAAGAGCAGGCAAAAATAAAAAAAGGAGAAAAAGTATTTGTTCTTATATCAAAAATATATGGTATTGCAGATCCTATGCTTAATATGGGCATTCCTGATAAACTTAAAGAGCTGGGTTATAAAGTTCTGCCTTTTTATGCAATGCCTGAAAATAATCTCTCAAAACAATATCCTAACATGTACTGGCCTTTTGGACAGCATATTATTGAACCTGCGGATCTTATAAAAAGCGATCCTGATCTATTTGCAATTTTACTGACTCACCACGGTTGTGGCCCTGATTCTATAACTTCTCATTTTGTAAAGGATATAATGGATAAAAAACAATATCTGCATATTGAAGTTGATGAACACTCTTCCAGCGTAGGAATAATAACAAGAATTGAAGCATTTATAAACAGTATAAACGCAGGCAGTCATGTTAAAACATTAGAAAATGAAACTGGCGAGGTTAATGTAGTTTGTGAAACTGATAGAGAGGAAGTAATCTATATACCAAACCTATTTCCTTATTCTCAAATTATAAAAGAACTTTTTAAACAGAAGAAGTATAAAATAGAAATTCTTGATAAAACAGACAGAAATTCTATTGATCTTGGAAGAGAGTTTACAATAACACAGGAATATCTCTCTTTAATTGCATTAATAGGTGATGTTTTCACTTCTTTAAAGAAAAAAGCTGCCAATGAAAATATCAAAATTGTCATTCCTCAAAACGAAGGTGCAGAAACCGATGGTCTGTATGGAGAAATTATTAAATTAAAGCTTAAAGAAAAAGAATATCAAAACATCTCCGTGATTTCGCCATTTATTGAAGATTTTATAGAAAAAGATGAAAACTATTTTAATAGTTTTATGTTAGCTTTGATATCAGGTGATTTAATTCTTGCATCACCAAAAGAAAACCAGATAAAACATCTTAACGAAATCATACTAGAAATAACAAAAGACACTTTCAACTTTGATTATTTAAAGAAAAAAGCCGGTGAAATATATAATGAAATAGCAATTAAAGAATACAAAAAAAGTGTTATGGCTGTTGGAGAAATATATATTGTATATAACGATTTTTTAAATAACAATACATTTTCCATGCTTGAAAAAGAGAGCATAAGAACTTTGCATCAGCCTTTAAGTGAACTGCTCTGGTTTTTCTGGAAAGATTACCAGAATCTCAATAGTTTAGAAGTTAAAGAAGCTTCTGTTACAAATATTAACCAACTTGAAAACGAGATAAATGAAATATCAGAGATACTCTCAATCTTTTCTCCTTTTGAAAAGAATCTGAATCTCCTAATAAAGAATGCTGATAAGGTCGCCAAATATTATTCAGGCGGTTTTGGTCGCTACAGAATAGCAAAAGTATTAAGTCATTCACTTAAAACAGATGGTTTTATAACAGTTTCATCGCTTTATGAAAACAGTGGAGTTACAATGGATATTATTCGAAAAGGGTTGAATTTTGAAGGAAGCAAACCTGTTTTAAACTTAAGGTTTGACGGTAATCAAAATGAAAACAACAATATCAAAACAGACTCTTTTATTTGTTACTTGTAATTTATGGAGACAAAAAGATGGAAAACCAGATATATCTGAAAAACAGTTGTAAGAATCACAAACACAATGGACCAAGCAGCTTTAGAATGAATAATGAAAAAACGGTTTTTGAAAAGCTTGATCTTAAAGAAGGAGAAAATTTTCTGGATCTTGGATGCGGTTGTGGTGATTACTCTTTTTATGCATCAGAAATAGTTAAAGAAAAAGGAAAAATTTTTGCATTTGACAGTAATATAAAAACTATAGCCAACCTAAATAATGAAATAAAAGAAAGGAAAACAACAAATATCTTAGCAGAAGTTTGCGATATTAGAAAAGCAATTCCTCTTGAGAGTAAATCCATTGATGTTTGCCTCATATCAACTGTTCTTCACATTTTTCCAGAATTAACAAATGAAAAAGTCTTATTCCTTGAACTAGTTAGAATATTAAAGGCAGACGGAAAACTTCATATAATAGAGTGCGGCTTTAGCAATTTTTCCTTTGGACCGCCAAGAGAAATGAGAGTTTCTCCCCAAGATATTGAAATGATTCTGGAAAAATATGGATTTATAAAAAGTACTTTTATAGATCTTGGATTTAATTATATGATATCGTTTTCTTTAAAAGACTAGGTAAGCGAGTTATGTTAAAGAAAAAGAATTGATTTACTTCATATAGAGAACGCCTTCTTCACACCATGAAATCATAATGTCAAAAACTTCGGCTTTATATTCTTCCGAAACAGCTTCTGCGACATCTTTTGCCGTTGCTGAACCATTTTTCTTTATGTATGCAAGCACTTCAGCTTCAGCATCTGATATTGTCTGGGTTATAACTTCGCCCTCTATTCTGTAAACGATTGCAAAAAGATTGTCTTTATCGGCATCGGTAACGTAATCTTTTATTTTTATGTAACCTGCATTTATAACATCTTCTATGTCATAAGTGAAACGTCTAAAGAAAACACTCTTATTGATTGATATTTCAGTGTTTTCATCTATTGTGTTTATTTGATATGGGAGGGTAACAATGTCTTCTTCAGGAGTCATTAATGCACTTGTATAATAGGCATTATGATAGAGCATATCTTCAACAAGAGGGTAAAGTTTTTTCTTTTGAAAACGATCGGCAAGGTTTTCAAAAAACTCAAGAACTTTTTCAAAAAGGAATATAAAATCTGTTTCTTCAGAAAATTTACAATCGATTTTTCTTATCCATTTGTTCCAGCGTTCTATAATCTCACTGCATCTCTGTTCATAAGCTTCCGCAATAACGGTGAAGATAGAAACAAGTCTTCCTTTGTTATATATAAGGTCAATTCCTTCAGCCATTTCGTCAATTTTTTCCATTTCTCTTTTGGAAAAACCGGGAGAAGTCTGAAGTCTATATGGAAAAGAATGTTCTGCAACATAATCAAGTTCCCTTGTTCTGTTGTGTATTCTTGTTCCTGGGAAAAGTGAAAGTCTGCTTAAATTTATTTCTATCGGCCATAGTGAGAATGCTTTGTCAATATCTTCAAGAACATTGTCATATGTGGTTTTAGGTAATCCTGCAATTATGTCTATCGAGAACGGTAATTCAGGAAAATTATTTATATATCTTATGTTTGCGACTGTTGTTTCAATATTTAATGAAGTTCTTATATTTTCAAGAGTCTTTCTGTTAAATGTGTTTATACCGAAATAAAGATATACATTCATCTGAGAGAGCATTTCTATTTCTTCTTTTGTAAGAATATCCGGTCTGACCTGTATATCAATTCTGGCATCTGGAAGAAGTTCGTTGATCATTTCAAGAATTCTTTGAACATGCTGATGTGAAAGATTAAATATCGGAGCACCGAGTATCACCTGTCTTACACCTTTTTCTCTAAAGAAATCAAGCTCTTCTTTCAGGTAATTAAAACCATGATATCTGACTTTATTCATATGAGAAAAATCAACACAGAAATCACATCTGAAAAGACATCCTCTTGAAACTTCCCAGAAAACAGCAGTATCACTTGTAACTTCAATTAAACCTGAAAGGTAAGGAGAAGGTATCATATCCAGATTATCTATAACGCGTTCTTCTCCGAAAATAATTGTCTTTAAATTATCATCTCTATAAACAACACCTGGAACCCTAAGATCAGATGTTTCTGAAGTTAAAGCTTCTGCAAGTTCATAAACTGCAAGTTCAGGCTCGTCCTGAATTATGAACATTATCTTTTTTCTTAAATAATCCTCAGGAAACATGAATGAATCATGACCCCACAAACCTGCGATTGATTTAAACTTTTCACTTAGCTTATTTATTACAGAAAATGTATAGTTCAGATTCCAGTTATTTAGTCTGAAAAGAACTATTCCATAATCTCCGTTTTCAAGCACTTGTGCAGATGTTTCATCGGAATCTGTCATAAACAGATTTAATATTTCAACAGAATGTTTTCCACCACTTCTTGATTCTGTAAATGTTTTAATAGTTAAAACGTGATATTCAGAAAACTTTTCAACTCTTGACTTACTGATATTGACAACAGCAATACGCATTCGATTCGCCTCCGAAAAATCCCTTTCTGCTAAAAAACAGAAAGGGATCTAAAAATACTTAATTTTTTAATGGAACTATTTGTTAAGTGATTCTAAGTAGCTTAAGATAGCATCATATTCTTTCATAGCTGAAGCATATTCAACCTTGTCGCCCTCTGCTTTATCAGCTTTGCTGAGAGGTTCAACATAAGCTTTTGATTCTGTTTTAAGAAGAGCTATTGCTATTGCATTTCTTACATAAGGTTCCTTATGAAGAAGAATTGCAGATATCTGAGAAGCATATTTATCCATTCCGCCATTGAATGCAATTGTATAAACAGCTTTTTCAACAATAGCAGGTTCTTTATCATTAAGTTTGCCTGCATAACAGTCAAGGTTATCACCACATTCCTCCACAGCTGCCATTCTCTTTATGAATTTTTCCATAAGAGCGACAGATCTTCCTGTAGAATCATAGTTAGGATCCATAACTGACTGAGCTTTAACTTTCTTATCAAGATCTTCAGGTTTAATTTCAGCTTTTTCTTTCTTAAGAATCTCTTCTTTAGCTTTTGTTTCAACTTTTTCTATATATTTTTTACCTTCATCTACAAAAGACTGTGCAATCTTTACAAAATTAGCTGCATCATCCTTGTTTGTAACTATTCTTGAATATGCATCTGCTGCCCATATTTTAGGCTCATAGAAGTATATAATATCATTCATAACATCATATTCAGATATAGTCTTATCTTCAACAGCTTTAAGAAGATAAGGAAGAGCTTTTGCATCACCGAGAATTCCAAGAGCTTCTGCACCTTTCATTCTGATACTTACTTCCTGACCTCTTTTTGCAAGCTGAGCCTGTTTTTTCGCTTCTTTGGAATCATCATCAGATTTTGCAAGTTTGAGAGCGAAATCACTACTTACCATTTTAAGAAGTGTGTCAGTTGCTTTTAAGTCACCCATTTTTGCAAGCTGAATTGAAAGATGCTCTGTAAGGAATGGTTGTTTTTCCTCTTTTTTAAGCTGTGCTTCAAGTTCTGCAATAAGCTCATCAACAGCTGATTTACTTCTGATGTCTGCAAGAATTATAGATGTTTTAAGTTTTGTTGTTGTATCTATAGAAGCTATTGTTGCTTCCCACTGTGCATGTTCAGCGCATTCAGCTTTTTTAACTGCTTCAGCATCGAGTTCATGTGTTCCTTTTTTAAGATACATAGGACATTTTGCCTTTGTAGCTCTGTATTTATTGTCATCCTGAAGCTCATTAACAGAAGGATTTTTTCCCTCATATGCTGAAAGAAGTTCTTTTTCAGAATATTTTCCAAGTTTGATAAGAGCTTTTCTTGCCTGTGGGAAGAGACTGAAACCTTTTTCTTCATAAAAAAGTGCTGCAACAAGAGGTTTTACCGCCTGAGGATCACCAAAGTTTCCAAGAATTCCGGCTATATTGTATTTTGTACCGAAATCTTCTTTTTTGTCCTGCATAGTCTTAATTATTACAGGAACAAGTCTTTTCGCATCATTAGGCATTTCTGCAAGAGCCATAACAGCAGCAGATTTTGCAACTGATTCAGGTTTTTCTCTCATTCCTTCTGCGATCTGCTCAGGAGTCTGAACCTGATTGAGTATTTTTTCAAGTATAGGAATACCGGCAGGATCTTTCATAAGACCTATAGAATGGCCTATACTTTCTAAAGTTTTAAGATTTCTTACGCTTGGTGTTTTAAGACACTCATCTGCTATCTCTGCAATTCTTGGAATTGCCTGAGGATAGTTTATCTGTCCAACGGCCATAATTGCGATTCCTATATCAGGAGTCTTATCAAGTTTAAGAAGCTTTTCTGCCACCTTTTCCTTGTTAACAATTTTGTTTTCATTACTTAACTGAATAAGCCTCTGAATAGCGAACTGTCTGGAGTCCTTAGGATAAACTTGCCTTAAGTACTCATCCTCTGGATTACAGGATACAATAAGACCTGCTGTAAATAAAAACAGAAGAAAAATAACGCCTTTTCTCATGACCGAAACCTCTTTAATGTTGTAAAATCATAAAAATAACCAAAACATTTGCCTAAAATCTATCAGAAAATTATAAAATATCAATTTTTTGTAGTAAAAATATAAATTGTTACGAATATTTGACAACTCTTTTCATAGCAGGCAGAATTAATCTGTT
The DNA here is from genome assembly GCA_963667425.1 of bacterium. GTDB lineage: Bacteria > UBP6 > UBA1177 > UBA1177. Next base: position 161,470 of record OY763407.1, read on the forward strand.
TATTATTATCTTTCACGGTGTTTTTATGCTTATTTTTTCAGGCTTTAAAGGAACGACTTTGGTCGATTTTCCAGGTAAAATTGCTTCTCTTCTTTACCTTTCAGGCTGCAATATGAGGTGTCCTTACTGTCACAACGGTGTACTTGTAAATAATGAATCAGAAGAGGTTTTCAGCGAACCAACAGTTCTTGCCCTTTTAGAAAAACGTAAGACTTTTATAGACGGAGTTGCCATAACAGGTGGAGAACCTCTTCTTCATACAGAACTTAAAGAGTTTTTAATAAAACTTAAAGCTATGAATTTAAAAATCAAAATTGATACAAACGGGCTTTTACCGGAAAGAATTGAAGATATTTTTGAATATGTTGACTATTTTGCAATGGACTTAAAAACTGTTCCTTTAAAATATGCACTTGCCGGAGTTACGTGGACTAATGAAAAGATTGAGGAAACGCTTAAACGGTCTATTAAACTAATATCCCGTAAAGATTCCGAGTTCAGAACAACATTGTATCCTCCCTTTGTTAATTCTATTGATGAAATCACAGAGATGATTAAGCTTTTACCCGAAAATTCGAAATATGTAATTCAGCGTTTCATTCCTGATAATGCGATGGATGAAACGGCAAGGAACAATCCTGGATTTACCAAGGATGAATTTAATTATTTTGTAAATGAAGTAAAAAAGAGGTTTCCTGAAAGATTTATAGATTCCAGAGGCGGTTAATTACAACGCAACTCCGGAATGTCTTAAAGTATTTTTTAAATCATCCTTATCCATCGATTTACTTAAAGCTTCATCAGCAGAAACAATTCTTTGAAGTACAAGTTCAGACAATGCCTGATTTAAAAGCTTCATCCCTTTACCTTTTGAAGACTGCATTATTGCAGGAATCTGGAATGTTTTACCTTCTCTTATCAGGTTGGCAACCGCAATATTTGTAAAAAGTATTTCATGAGCAGCAACTCTGCCTCCTTCGAGTTTTTTGCAAAGCATCTGGGAAATTACTCCGCTTAAAGCATCTGCAAGCATTGTTCTTATCTGTGACTGCTGATCTGCAGGAAACTGATCTATTATTCTGTCGATTGTTCCGACAGCTGTTGAAGTATGAAGAGTTCCCATCACAAGATGCCCGGTAACAGCCATTTCAACAGCAATTGAGATCGTTTCAAGATCTCTGAGTTCCCCAACAAGAATAACATCGGGATCTTCTCTAAGTGCAGCTCTAAGTGCAGATTTAAAAGTTTTTGTATGATTTGAAACTTCTCTCTGGTTAACGAGAGATTTTTTGTTCATGTGTACAAATTCGATAGGATCTTCAACTGTTATTATGTGTTTTTTATAGTTTTCATTTATGTAATCAATAAGAGCTGCAAGAGTCGTCGATTTTCCGCTTCCTGTAGGCCCGGTGACTAGAATAAGACCTTTAGGGAGATCACATAAAGATAAAACATCTTTTGATATTCCAAGTTTGGATGCTGATATTATTTCTGCTGGTATTTTTCTTATTACAGCACCTATACCTCTGTAATCTCTGAAAATATTAATTCTAAACCTTGCAAGTCCTTTAATTTCATAAGCAAAATCAGTATCATAAATCTGTTCAAATTCAGCTATGTTTTTTTTAGGAGTTATTTTTTTTAACTCACTGTAAAGAAAATCCTCTGTAAGCTCCGGCATCTGATTTCTTGTTATCATATCACCATCAATTCTCATTATCGGAACGCATCCGGTAGAAATATGAAGATCTGAAGCATTCAAACGAACCATTTCCTTAAGCATAAAACTAATTGAAGAACTTTCCTTATTGTTGTAGTTTACTGGTTCTTTATCTTCAGTAAGCATAAATGGTTTTGAGTTTTGAATATTTTCCTTCAACGCAGCTTCATACTGCTCTGGGATCGTGGTAAAAATTATTCTGCTGTTTTCTAAAATAACTGTAAAATGCTTTCCGTTCATAAGAATTTCTTTTCTATTTTTGAAAACATCGGAAAGTTCTTTTTTTATTATGCTTATTTCATCATTTGATAGTTCTTTTGAAGTAACTTCTCTTCTGGAACCGTTTTTGTACACTGCCGGAGGTTTTCCACTTTCAAGAACAAGTTCGTCTCCGGCTGTTTTTATTGTAGCAAAAAGAAGTCTTTCTACATTTGTCATAATTCTTTAACCGTTTTTATAAGTTTTCTGTTTACATAGAATTTCCTTTTTTCAGAATAAAAAGGGACAAAAAGTTCTTTACAGTTTAAAGTATCTGCAAGACGTGACCTGTAGAATTCGTTCTCATTCACAAAATCAAACTCTTTTTCTATGTCATTCACAAAATCTATGATAATTCTTGAAGCAGGCAGGTAATCATCCTGAAATTCAGATGAAACATAAAGAATACTCTCTTTATTTATAAGAAGGAAATCATTGGTTTTATCATTTTCAAAAGGGAGAAAAGATTTATCTGAATTAAGAAACTCATCCAAGGTCTCTTCGCCGGTTTTATGTGCCGAGAATTTACTTAAAAAAACAGTAAAACTATCTTCCGAAAAGCCTTTGTTATTAATTAAAGCAAGCCTGATGCTCTTTTTGTTTTTAGGGATTTTAAGATCATTCTGCATTTGAGAAATCGATATAAAAAAAGTAAAAATCCTCAGCTTTTATACTGGAATCAACCATATCGGAAGTTAACTCTCTGCTTGCTTTTAGATAAACAGTATAGTACTCGGCGTCGGCAGTAAATGCAACAGTATCCGTATTTATACCTGATTCATAAATATTAAAGAAAAGGCTATCCGTATAACTGGTTTCACTTGAAGGAGAATAAACATACCAGTGAAAATCCACGTTATCATCACTATCTGTTCCGGCATTTACTTCAATATTAATATTTTCTTTATCAAGAGTTATTTCAGTACCTTTATCAACCTGGTAAATTGGTGTACCGCCTGAAATATCCTTCCATGCGGCAAGCTGAATTGAATTAATTGAAAGAGTTTTTATATTATAAGAATCTGCTATAGTTTTATTAGCTATTCTTATTTTCTTAAATCCGCTCTGGCTTTCAAGCTCAACATTGACATCAATGTCCAGATATCCTTTTGATAAAAAGAGAGATGCCGCATCTGAACCTAAAAGCTCTGTCATATCTTCAGGAACAGTTATAGTAAAAGATTCTCCATATTTTACAATGGCAGTTCTATTTCCAAGCCTCCATAGAACATCACTTCCTGCAACATTAGCAGCAAGCACATCAAAAACTATAGTTTCTCCAGGAGTAACAACAGTTTTATCACTTTTTACTGAAAGAATTCTGTTACCTGAAAGATCATTTAAACTATGAAGTTCATTTTCATCATAACTGCATGAAGAAAAAAGAATTGCTATGCAGAAAAATAAAATAGCTGTAGTATATCTTTTCATTCTTTCCTCCTACAGATTAAAAGCGATACCAATAGTTGCCATAAAAGGAACCATTGTTACTGTCGCAGATTCCGAATAATCCACTCCATAAATTTTGCCTAAAGAATTTTTGTGCCAGAAACCGTAAACACCATTAAATTTTCCATAGGCATCTATTGAGAATTTATTCATAAAGAATCTTCTGGTAACTTTTAAATTAAGTTCATGAACAGCATCCAGTCTTTCTCCTGTCGGAGAAACATAATATGGAATATATGAATCACTGTCCGAGTTATAACGTGCATAATCTATTTCAGAAGTTGGCGTTCCTGATCTGTATATAAAATCCAGATTTAATATCCATTCCTTAACAGGCGTTATTTCCACCATAGTTTTAAAAGCATGAGGTACTTCACCATAAGCAGGTCTTTCATCCGCACCATCATGATCTGTTACTCTGCTTCTTGTAAACTGATATGCAGCAAGTATTTTTGCCTTGTCTTTCAGTGAAATACCGGCGGATAGCTCAAAGCCTGTTGACCATCCTTCTCCAAGATTTGAATAATATGACGGGTTATCTTCATTGGCAGATATCAGGTTGTAAAGCTTTGAATAAAAAACATTGGCACTGAATGTTAAAATATTAAATGTTCCATCAATTCCTACAGATGTCTGAAAAGCATATTCAGGTTCCAGATTCGCTGTGCCAAATGGCTCAAGAGACTGATATAGCGGTGCAAGTTTTGTATATAAACCAGTTCCGGCATTAAGTCTGATATCCTTTATGAATTCCCACAAAGCGGTAATTCTTGGATTAATATTACCAATGCCATACTGAGAATTATATCCATCTATAAGATAGGAAAAACCAGGTTTAAGAAAAAGATTGAATTCTTTAAAGTAAATTTCATCCGTTACATATAGCGAAGCTCTTAAATAACCGTTATCTTTTGATTTTTCAATATCTTCCTCATATTTTCTTGAGAAACCCCAGCTTATATCAGGAAGTGAATATGATGATGAAGCCAGTTCAAAACTGCCGATATCAATATTAAGTCCTGCATTAATAGTATGCATGTCATTAAGAAAATATTTTGCTTCGTTCTTTAACTCCATATAATTTCTTTTATATTCAGGTTTTGCACTCTCCGTTCCGACATTTGCGGCAAAATTTTCTGAAGCGAAAAGAGGCATGATTTTAAACTGAAACTTCTCTTTTTTAAAGCCCCATTCAATACCCAGATGAGAGAATTGAGATTTACTTCCAAAATTATCACTTAATCTGGCATATTCTTCATCTTCAATATTTAGCATTTTAAGCTTGTCAGCAAATGAAGCGGCATAAACTAGAAGATAGGCGTTTTTTGAGAAATCATGTCTGAACATTCCGTAAAAGCCGGAAAAATCAGGATATGAAGTGTAGTTAAAATCCTTTTCATCTTCAAAAGCAGAAACTGCAAAATGATCAAGAGATGAAGATGTAAGTGAAACAATAAAAGAATCATTGTCATCTATTCTTGCAGAAATGGCAAGTTCTGATTTTATAAAATCTATGTTTAAATGACCATGATTTTTCTCATCTGTCTGAGTAGCCGTAAATTCAGTCACACCACCGATACTGTTCGTATATTCGGAAGTGTATCCTCCATTTTTATGGGTATTCTGATTTAAAATAGAATTATCTATAAGCTGTGAAAATCCATAATAATGATAAAGGAAAGGCACTTTGTGTCCATTAAGATACATTGCATCACCCGACACAACATTTCCGCCTCTGGAAAGATCTGAACCTGAAGGTCCGTAAGGGGAGTATGCTCTTATTTCTTCCTTTTTATATTGTGAATTCGACGCTTTTTTTTCTGTCTCAATTACAGGTGCAGGTACAGTATTTTCAGGAATCACTGTTTCAACAGGTTTATTTTCCTCATTTTGAACTGTCGGCGTATTTTCTTTCTGAACATTCTCCTCTTTAACAACTTTACTTTTCAAAGCATCAAGAGAGTTTGTTCCATTTTGATTTTTTTCAACCGGTTGCAACGGTTTGGCTGGAACAACAGCATTCTGAACATTTTTATCATTATTTTCCGGTTTAGGAACAGCTGCGGGCAGAGTTTTTTCAGGCACTCTTTTCTCCAGTGAAGGAGGAATTACAAGTTTATTCTGTTTAACAGGTTCTACCTTGACAGGTTTTTTTTCTGCAACACTCTTTTTAACAGTATCTTTTTTTTGAGGCTGCATTTTTACAGCCTTTTTATCAATAGCAGGAACAGCTTTCTTAAGCGGTTTTGTAATTTTCTTTACAGGCTTTGGAGACGGCGCTTTTTTAACTGGCGGCACAAGTGCAGGCTCTGCATTTTTAACTGAAGACTTTTCTGTTGCTTTTTTCTTCTCAACAGTTTTCTTTTCTTTTTTATTTTCTTTCTTTTCCTCTTTTTGCTCTTCTTTTTTCTGTTCCTCGTTCTTTTCTGATTTCTTTTTTTCTACAGAACCAATTTCTTCCGGCTCAAATTTTGTAGGAGCAGAAAAAAGAGAAAATGTGGAAAACAAAATTATTATGAATAATAAAAAAGTAATTTTTCTCATTAAGTCCTCGAACAGCAAGTTTCTTAAATTCAGAGAATAATAACATCATGGCAGGTTCAAGTCAAAAAAAGAGGCGTTAAGAATATCTCAAAACATCATTACAGATTTTCTTTTTTCCCCGTTTTAAGAAGTTCATAGTGACAAAGCTTTATATTTTCCCCGTCCTGATCCCAGAGATGCATCGGACCGCCTTCACATAAAGACCATTCTGAACAGTGTTCGCAAAGCCCCTTCTTTTTCCATTTTCTATCTCTGTATAATTCATACTTGTTTTCCCAAATATCGGTAAATGAATCATTAAAAACATTCCCCTGCCTGAAATCTCTTGAAATATTAGGACAAGCAAGAATATCTCCGTTTACCATAATTCCACTTACATTGATTCCAGCCATACAGAAAAACTCTTTATTTCTTATACCGTTTTCAAATTCACAACCTAAATATCCTGAATCTGCATATGTAACTTTTATTTTCTTTCTATCCCTGAACTCAGCTATTTTATCGCAAAGATGCGCAAACTGCTTTGGTGTAAGAAAAAGTTCTTGATTTAAAGGGGCTCTGCCAATAGGTTCAATTATTGTAAGTCTCCATTTTTTTAAACCAAGAGCAACCACAAGATCATATATTTCATCAAGTTCATCAATATTCCTCTGATTTACACAGGTAATAACGTCCATGGCACGCCAGAAAGGATTTTGAACCAGCATGGAAATTGCGTTGACAACTCTTTTAAAACTTCTTGGATTTCCTCTAAGCCAGTTATGACTTTTTTCAAGACCATCAAGACTGAAAGTTATGCTGTGAAGTCCGGCCTGATGAGCATTTTTCACAGCATCCTTGTCCCATGCCATTCCATTTGAAACCATTCCCCACGGAAATTCAAGGTCATAAATAGCTCTTCCAAGTTTCCACAAGCCAGGATAAACAAGAGGTTCTCCACCAGAAAGAACAACTGTTATTTTTTTGCTGTCATATTTACTTTTTATTTCTTTAAGAACTTCAAGTATTTTTTCAGCAGGCAGATCCTTTACACCTGTTGCCTTGACACAATCACTACCACAGTGAAGACATTCAAGATTACATCTGTGAGTAAGTTCAAAAAAAATATATTTCAGTTCATGAAGCTTTTTTTCATAACGATGTTTTAAAGGAATAAAAGTTCTCTGTAATTTTGTCTGCATAATGAGCTCCTGAATATAAATCTTTTTTAGCCAATCAAGTATATACAACTACATCTTTGTGTCAAAAAGTTTACAAAAAAAATCATGCATTTATAAAAAGCTCAAATTACAGCATAAAAATCTGATATCTTTTCCTAACAAAAATAAAACATTTTTTCAAAATCGGACACTTTTTTTTTGACTTGCAAAAGGTTTTGAATGAAACTGTTCCAGATTTTTACTTTCGGAGGAAAAAATGTTTAAAGCTTTGCTCAATTACTTCGCAGAATTCAAGATTCTGAAAACAGTCAGTAAGGATTTCTGGCTGGCAAACCTTATCCAGCTTTTTGATGGACTTGCCTATTTCTCTATGATTATTGTTCTTTCAATGTATCTCACAGACAATGTAGGTTTCAGTGATATGGAAACAGGTATGTGGCAGGGAGTTTTCTTTCTGTTCATAACTGCATTTATGTTTGCAGTAGGATCTATATGTGATGTTTTGGGTATAAAAAAGTCTTTATATCTTGGAATTGGAATTCTTGGAATATCAAGACTTGCGCTTGCAGTAGCACCTCTTTTTCTCGAAGGAAAAATGCTTGTTGCAGCTGTTATAGCATCTCTTGTTGCAATGGCACTCGGAACATCAACAATGGCTCCTGTTGTAACTGCGGCAGTAAGAAGATTCACAAGCAAACAGAATCGTGGAACAGGCTTTAATATGTATTATCTTATAATGAACATTGGAGCTATTTTTGCAGGATTTGCTGTTACAGACGGTCTTAGAAAAACTTTCGGAACTATAAACGGCAACCTTGCTATTTTAGCTTTCGGATTTATTTGTGCAGTAATAACTCTTTTAATAACATTCTTTATAAATGAAGACAATTATGCTGAACCGGATGAAAAAATAGTAAATACCGGAGAATTAAAAAGACCACTTAAAATATTTAGTGAAGTATGGAAAGAAAAACCATTCCAGCTGCTTACACTTTTCCTCATTCTTACACTCGGAGTCCGTCTTGTTTTTACACACCAGTCAATGGTTATGCCTAAATACTATCTAAGAACAATGTTCAACGATTTTAACCTTGGAGCATACAATTCTCTTAATCCACTTATAATCGTTGTGGGACTTATTGTTATTATTCCTATTATAAATAAATTTGATGTACTCAAGCTTATTATTGTCGGTATGTTTGTATCTGCATTTTCTCTTCTCTTTATGGCACTCCCAATCGAATGGACACTTGCAATTCCTGGAATTGACAACTTAAATCAGGCATACACATTTATTTTCGTTGCACAAATTCTTGTTTTTGCTATTGGTGAGCTTATTTTCTCCCCAAGATTTACCGAATACACAGCATCTGTAGCGCCTGCAGATAAAGTTGCTTCATACATGGCGCTGTCTGCTCTTCCAATGTTTATAGCAAGACCAATAAACGGATTTGTAAGCGGTATTTTAATCTCAAATTACAGTTATGATGGAATAAGAGCAAAAATAGATGCAGGTTCTCTTGCATATAACCAGACACCTGAATTTATGTGGATGATATATTTCGGGCTGGCGTTACTAAGTCCTCTTCTTGTTGTCATATTCAAGAAAAAACTTTCCGTTTCAGCTGTATCTCAACCATCAGAAGAGCACTAGGGAGGCAACTATGAATAGAAAATACAAAATGATTATCGTTGATGCAATGATACTTTTTGCAATAAGCGGTGTAATTGCCGCCGCAATGCTCCTTACACAAAGATTAATTCAGGGAAAAAGCAGTCTTGAAAATCTTATGATAACAACCATTATACAAAGCAATAAAGAAAAAACAGAAGCTGCTTATAATGAAAACAAAGAACTCATCAATCAGGCTGATGAAAATGGCAGAACACCTCTTATGTGGGTCGCATACATAAATTTCAGAGATGACAATAACAGAAAGTCAACAGAAGAAAAAAGAGTTGGCATAGCCAAATTTCTCATTGAAAAAGGTGCTGATATAAAAGCTGTTGACAATGACAAATGGAGTACTCTCCACTGGGCAGCATGGTCTGGTTTACCGGCAATTGCAGAAGAACTTATTAACGCCGGAATTGAAATGTCTGGAGCAGATAAAGATGGAAATACACCTCTTATGCTTGCATCAATAAGAGGAAATGCTGATGTTGCAAAAATTCTTGTTGAAAAAGGAGCCGATAAAACACTCAAAAACAAAAACGGCAAAACAGCTCTTGAACTTGCTACTGAGAATAAAGCAGCCTACAAAGAAAAAGCAACATCTTATGATGAAATAATATCCATTCTTCAATAAAACACATATAAAATCTTGCTTTTCAATTTATAAAAAACTTGATACACGTTTTTTTTTCTCTAGAATAACTGCAGGAGTTTGTTTAACCCTTTAAAAGGAGTCCTTTATGAAGTACATTATTGTTTTATTGTCTGTAATGTTAATGCTTTTATCATGTGGCGGTGAAGATTCGGATAACGAAAATACTGACGGTACAACCCCTGAAAATTTTGAAAAGTATACCAAAGAGATTTCAACAGCTATGTGTAATAAAATGTTCAACTGTGAAGAAGCTGGTGATGCTGAAAGCTTTTACGGTTCTTTTGATGCATGTGTGGAATCATTTATGGTCCGCTTTGATCCAAGTGCATGCAAAGCAATAAACGAAACAGCTGTAAACGATTGCGTTTCATGTACGAATGACACTCCATGTTCCGAATATTATGCAGACGAATTTGATGGATGTGATGAATACTGCAATGACAGCCTTTGCATTAACTAAATAAGTTAAATTTACATTTATTTTTTATCCTCAATTTACTTTTAATCTTTAATTACTATACTTTACACAGTTAATTTGTTTTATGGAGGTAAAACACATGGTTTCTCCTAAAGAAAAAGCTTTAGATAATAAACTTTTAAAAATGCTTGATGGTATTCCTCTTCAGGTTGCCGAAATGATAATAACTGATCCTGAAGTAAAAGCTCTTCAGGATTATGCAAATACAGTATCAATAAGAAGGCTCAACTACAATGATCACGGACCTGTTCATATGCTTCAGGTTGCAGTTAATGCAATCAAAATGATAAATGTTCTTACAGAGTCAGGAGTTAAACTTAATCTCGAAAAAGAGGAAATAGGAACAGTTGAAGAAAGCAAAGTCGCAGTAATAATGGCAGCTCTTTTACATGATGTCGGAATGACCGTTGGAAGACAGAATCATGAGCGAAACGGGCTGTTATTTGCACTTCCGATAATAGACAAAGTTCTCTCAGCTGTTTATTCTGATGACATAACAAAGAAAGTAATACTTCGTTCAATGGCAATTGAGGGAATTTCAGGTCATATGGGAACTCAGAAAATACATTCTCTTGAAGCAGGAACAATACTTGTTGCTGATGGCTGTGACATGAAAAAGGGAAGAGCAAGAATTCCGATAATGATAAACGACTCGCCTAAGGTTGGTGATATTCATCAGTATTCCGCAGCGGCAATTGAAGATGTAAGAATTTTAAAAGGTGAAGAAAGACCAATTAAAATAGAAATAGAAATGAATGCTTCGGTTGGTTTTCATCAGGTTGAGGAAGTTCTTCTTACAAAAATAGCAGCAAGTCCGCTTAAAGAATATATCGAGCTTTATGCATGGGTTACAGGAAGGGATGTAAAACAGTACTTATAGAGACCTTAAAAACTATCAGTATTTAAAAACCGAATCACCGATAAATTCACGTATTATAGAATTTCTTGGCACAGATTTAAACTCATCATCCATTGATTTAAAGAAAGAAAGAAATTTAAGCAGTCTCTTTGCTTCAATATATGCAACAGAATCTTCAGGAATAGCTTTTAAAAGAGGTTCCGCATATGACTTAAGGAAAGAAAATTCATAAACAAGTGAAGTATTAAACATAATATCTGCCTGTTCCTGGAATGGGAAAATATTTTTTTCTTCACCTCTTCTTACAGAAGCCCATCTTAAAAGAGTTTTTTCAGCTGAATAACCTCTGAACTGAGAATCTCGTACAATTCTTCTGAGCAATCTGTTGTCGGTTGTAGGAATTCTGTTATGAGTATCAATATTAAGCTGAGTTAAAGCACTGACATAAACCTTATAAATATTTCTTTGGGGAATATGAGGATAAAGTTCAGGATTGAGTCCGTGAATACCTTCAACAAGCAGTATCTGATTTTCTTCCAGACGAAGTTTTTTCCCGCTTTTTAAGCTTTTTCCACTTGCAAAATCATATCTTGGAAGCTCAACTTCCTTACCATTCATCAAATCTATCACATTTTGACTGAAAAGTTCTGTATCTATTGCCTTAATAGACTCAAAATCATGCTTCCCATCTTCATCAAGCGGTGTTTTTTCCCTGTCAATGAAGTAATCATCAAGAGAAATAAGGAAAGGTTTAAAACCATTTATTCTAAGCTCTATCTCAAGCCTTTTCGCAGTTGTTGTTTTTCCTGAGCTGCTTGGTCCTGCAATTGAAACGACTTTTATAGCTTCTCTTCTTCTTGCAATTTCATCTGCAATGACAGCAAGTTTCTTCTCATGAAGAGCCTCGGCAATAAGAATCGTCTCTCTTCCACGTCCTTCACTTAATGCCATACCAAGTTTACCGCAATCTTCAAGCTCCATAATATCAAGCCAGCGATTATTTTCTTCAATAATGCTGAAAAATTTCGGACTATCCTTAAAAGCCGGAAGAGATAAAGGATCAAATTCGTCAGGTACAAGCAAAATAATACCATGTTTATAATAATTAAGCTTAAATTTGTGTATTAAACCGGTTGACGGAGCAAGATAACCGAAAAAGTAATCTTTCATCCCATCAAGAGTATGAATACTTGAATCTTCGGATTCTCTTATTGAAAAAAGTCTTGCTCTGTCGTAAAGACCTTCTTCCTCAAAAATCTTTATTGCATCTTTAGTATGAATTCTTTCTCTTTTTATAGGCATATTTTTGGCGATAATCTCATGCATTCTATTTTCTATAGCTTCAACTTCCTCAGCTCTTATCCAGCTTAATCCGCTAAAATGACAGAAAAAACCGTTACCAATTGAATATTCAATATGAAGATCAGCATGAGGAAAAATATCTTTTGCCGCTTTTACCAGAATGAAGGAAATTGTTCTGATGAAAATCCTCCGACCGTCTCTATCCCTGCATGTTAAAAATTTAAGATTGCCGCCATTCTTTATTTCACTATCAAGAGAGACAATTTTGTTATTCATTGCCGCACCGAGAATTGGAAGATCGTACATTGTCCGATATTCCGAAATAAGTGAATTAAAAGTAGTCCCTTCAGCTAATTCAAGTTCCTTTACATTGGAAGGAGAAATTTCAAGAGTGACTTTAAGTACCATATAAACTCCTTTTTTAACACCATAAAAAGATCTGTACATTAAAGATAATTAAAAACAAGATTAAAGTCAAAAAGAATAAATGATGAAAGAAATTGTTTTACTTCAAACTCCGGAAACATCCTTTCTGCTTTTCTTAATAAGACCGATACCTTCAATCGTCATAAGAACTGCAAGGACAATAAGTATAAAAGAAAGAGAGCCAAGCAGTATTGAATTTTTTACTACAAAAAAATCATACACAAGCCAGCAAAGTGCTGTGGCAGTCGAAATAAGCATAAAAATCGTTGCCCATAAAGTATATTTAATACTTTTACCCCTTGAATAAAGCCATGCAGTCACAGTTATAAGAGCAAGAGCGGCAACAAGCTGATTTGCAGCACCGAAGAGAGGCCACACAGCCTTCCATGAATCGGTAACACCAAGAAGAAAAGCCGGAATAACAGGAAGAATTGTAAGAAAATATTTATTTTTACCTACACTACCCATTTTTTCACCAATCATTTCTCCAGTTATAAACCTTGTAAGCCTTACACAAGTATCAAGAGTTGTCATAATAAAAACATTTACAACAACAATGCCGATAACCGAACCAAGCCTGGTGCCAAAAATAAAATATGTAAGCTTACCGAAACCATTACCAAAAACTGCAAGAGCACCGCCATCACGAAGAATTTGATGAAGAGAACCCTGATCAGTTCCCCATGAAAGAGCTCCGGCTGCAATAATAACACAAATAATACCTATAATAGTTTCTGTAAGCATTCCGCCATAAGCAATCGGTAATGCATCTTTTTCCTTATTTATCTGTTTGGAAGTAGTACCTCCGGCGACAAGACTATGAAAACCTGATACAGCACCACAGGCAATAATAATAAAAATAAAAGGAATCATCGGTCCGTTCTTTTCACTTGAAAAAGAAGTCACAACAGGGCCGGTCATATCAGGATGAACAACAAAAACACCTATTCCCGCCAAAATTACAGCTATAACAAGAACCCAGCTTGAAATATAATCTCTCGGCTGAAGAAGAATCCACACAGGAGTTACTGAAGCAACAATACCATAAAGCATCAGTAAAGAAAACCACAGGACATAAAGTGATTCAGGATTCATATCTATATTTACCGGATAAACAAAACCGCCCCAGATAAGACCAATAAGAGCAGCAATAGCAAAAATAGTATTAAGCCATAAAGGGAGAATATTCTTTTTATTAAGAATACCGAAAATTATGGCAAGAGGAATAAGCATAAAAGTCGGAATAACAAGTTCAGGCTGACTTATCATCGCTTTTGCAGCAAGATTGGCAAAAACGGCAACAACAAGAATAAGAGTAAACCATACAAAGATAAGAAACAGCATTCTTGCCTTCATACTGACACATTTTCCCGTAGTATCGGCAACAGAAGCACCGCCATTACGCTCAGACATCATAAGAACAAGATAATCATGAACAGCACCAATAAAAACACCGGCAAATAAAAGCCACAAAACAGCCGGACCCCATCCGAAAATAGAAACGGCAACAATAGGGCCGACAATTGGACCGGCACCCGCAATAGATGAAAAATGATGCCCGAAAAGAACCATCTTAGGAGCCGGACAGTAATCTATTCCATCCGCTTTTGTATAAGCCGGAGTCTGCTGTTCATCCAAAGGTTCAATAAGTCTGCGCTCTATTCTCCTTTTGCCATACCATAGATAGGCAAAAACAAGCCATGCAGCAGAAAAAAGAAAAATCACAAGACTGTTCATATTATTTTCTCCCTTTTTATAACAAAACAGAGAAACTATAGCACTCAGGGAAATCGAATTAAAGATTTTTTAGGATATTTACAAAGAATTATTTATCTGGCAGAGTTACTGCATTTATAAGATAGTTGCGGGAAAAGAAAAGCGAAGCTATATAACCTAAAGTAAGCGCAATTAAAAGAGAATTAAGATTTATGAAATTAAAATTCAACACAACGATCTCAAAAACATAAGAAACAAAAAGAAGAGAATCTTCCCAAAAAGACGTTGGCAGAATATTTTTGATTTTATATTCCAGAAATATAATAAAAACAAACCCTGATAGCAGTGGATATGAAAAACTCATAAGAAAAGAAGGCAAAGTAAAATACGAAATCACATTAACAGTGATAGCGGATATAAAAAAAACAGAAAGGAAAATCTTTGTAAACCTAAATTTATTAAAAATCGTTACAAGATAAAAAAAGGCGATGAAATTCACAAAGAAATAAAAGCCGAAGCCACCAATTACAAAAGCAAAAGGGAACTTCAGTAAAGACTCATTCTCGTCAATAATAAAGTGATGTGAAAAGCTCAAAGGAGCATCAAGAAAACCGGAGCTGTAAGAGAGAAGTCCAATAAAAAAAAGGGAAAAGAGAACTTTTGTAAGTTTCGTAGGCTCTTTTTTATTTACATTTGAAAACCAGTAGTTAAACCTTCTCTGCTCAATCTCATATTTTAGATTTTGAGAATTGAAATTTCTAATCTTTGAATAGCCGATAGCATTTCGAATAAACGGTATAACTATAAAAAAAATCGTCCCTGCAATAAAAAGATCAATCTTAAAAGAAAATTTATGATCTGTAAGATACTGCACACCTTCACAAAGCAGAAAAAAACCAAAAACAGCACTTCTTGCAATAAAACTTACATCTATATGCTCTTTCTTTTTCTTATTAAAGCCTTCAATATCTTTAATATTCTCTCCAAAAAGCCTAAAGTCGTCATCTTCCTTTCTTTTGATCCATTGAATAGAATCAATATTTTCCGTTCTATACTTCTCAAACTGGTCTTCATCAGAAAATTCTACAAGTTTATCAGATCCTGACCTGACAATTCCATACTCACTTTTTGTATCGAATCGCGGTCTTTCAAATTCATTCTCCCATATTCTCATAAACATCACCAGTCAATTTGCTTTTAAACACTATAATATTAAAAATCCAAATAAAATATGCAAATTTCTTTTTATATAAAGCTGCCGGGAATCAAAAAAGTTGAAAAAAAAGCATATAGACATTAATATTAGGCTGTTTGGAGGAACCTATGAAATTATTTGCCAAATCATCCCCTTTTTTAAGGGAGATTAAGGCTATAGACAAAGTTGATACCGTAATTATTTTCAATCCAGCCAATGGTGGAATATATTTCTCGGAAACATCTGATGACATTGAGCTTGATACTATAGGTTCACTTACATCAGGAATCGTTTCGGCTGCTTCACTTTCAACAAATGAAAGTGATACGCCGGTTCAGTGGATATATTTCGGAAGTGAAACCCAAAGAACAGCCCTGCTAAGAATAAATGATGCCTTTTTTATGATGTTTTCAGGTAAATCAGACTTCATGCCTGGACTCATAAAGTATAAAATCGAGCTCTTCATGGAAGATATTCTCAAAGATATAAAAGAATTCGAGACAAATAAAAACACAGCCTCCTTTAATGACGGCGAGCTTGAAAACCAGATAGATGCAATGTGGGGAGATAAATAAATGGTTTTCATAAACAGTATAGGCAAGGAGATAAATCTTAAAATCGTTTACTGCGGCGCAGGTCTTGGCGGTAAAACGACTAACATAGAATATATACACAACAACAGTCCGGCAAATAGAAGAGGCAGACTTATTTCACTGAAGACAGACACTGAAAGAACGCTCTTTTTTGACTTCATGCCTATAGACATCTGCAAAATAAAAGGAATGGATCTGAAAGTTCATCTCTATTCAGTTCCGGGACAAATCTTTTATGATGCATCGAGAAGATTAATACTCAGGGGAACAGACGGAGTAGTCTTTGTTGTAGACTCTCAGCCAATCAGAATGGATGCAAACATTGAAAGCTTTGAAAACATGAAAAAAAACCTGCTGATGAACGGAATCTCCCTTGCAGGAACACCACTTATCATACAATACAACAAACTGGACATTCCGGGCGCAATGCCTGTTGAGAAAATGAGAGAAATATTTAATCCTGCCGGTCGCTATAAAGATATTGAAGCTTCAGCAAAAACAGGACGCGGAGTATTTGAGACATTCAGAGAAATAGTTAAAGCTACCGCCAGGAAATTGTAAACAAATGTATTCGGAGGCAAATTTGCGCGATAAAAAAATACTTCTTTTCGATACCAGCATAACAATGGCAAGAGCTTTTGAAATAGC
Organism: bacterium; assembly: GCA_963667425.1. Lineage (GTDB taxonomy): Bacteria > UBP6 > UBA1177 > UBA1177. The sequence goes on from OY763407.1 coordinate 178,148, forward strand.
TCTCAAAAATTCAGGATATCAGGTAAGAAGAACAATGGATCCCGAAGAAATCCTCATTGAAATGATGATATTCCGCCCCGAAATAATCATTCTGGAAAAAAAATCTCTAAGAGAAGAACTAAAAACAGAAATAGAAAAGAAAAGCAGAAACATAATATACTCCGCAAAATCGGCAGATGTTGACGGAACTGAAAGATATGTAATATCCAGACCATTTAACACAGATGAACTTCTAAGAATAGTTGAAAATCTTTTTAATCAGAAAAACAATACAGAAGCAACAGTGCGGGAAGAAGCCGAAACATTTATAGAAGAATTCATAGAAGAAGAACCTGTAATTATAGAAAATCCGACAGTTGAAGAACTAAAGCCAGAACCTGCATTTTCGGAAAAAGATCTGGGCGATATTGAAGAAGATGTTGAAGACTTCGGAGCGATAGAAATCAACAATAAACCAGAACCATCTCTCACCAAGAAAGAACCGTCGGCACCAATGCTTCTTGATGAGCAGTTTGAAGAAATCGAAGAAGAGATAAAAGAGGAAATACAGGAAATACAGGAAGAAGAACCAAAAGAATCAATCCTGGTTGACGATTTTGTAAAACCGAGACACCAGCTTGAAAGCGAAATCTCAAAAATGAACAAAATTGAAGAAATCAAAGGAGCTGATGCGGAAGATGAAATATTCAGCATGGTAATGAAAGACCTTGATTCATTCACAAAAAGCGAAGAAGTTGTCTACAACAAGGAATACACTCAGGAACAGACTCTTGAAGAAAACGAAGAAGAGGAAAAACAGCTGGCACCTGAGAAAACAGAAAAAGAAGAAATTGATTCCCTCATCGAAGACATATCATCCTCATCTGAAATCATATCAGACAGCATAATTGAGGAAAATCAGGAAGAAGAATCGGAAAAAACACCTGAAATCAGTGAAATTAAAGAAGAACCTCAAATAAAAGAAGATCTTTTTGACATAACAGACAGCATAAAAGAGCTGGAAGCATCATTTGAAGAATCATTTTCTGAAGAAATGCCGGAACAGGAAGAAGAATACTCAGAAAAAGAAGAAAAACCGGAAGAAATTATTAAACAGATAGAAGAACCACAGCAGAAGACAGACATAAAAAAAGAGACCACCATTACAAAATCGACCATTCTTGAAATCAGCGACATGGATCTTCTCGACCTTACAAAAACAAACATCGACATTAAAATAGAAGATACAGAAAACAAAAGACTTGACCGCCTTGAACAAATACTCACCGGAGCAGACAAACAGAAAGAAGAAAAACAGAAAACAATAGCAGTAACCAGAGAAGAAATAAGAACCATGATCAAGGAAGAACTAGGTCAGATAATGAGAGAATACTTCTGGGAAGAAGCATCAGCCATAGTAAAAGAAGCCGTAGAAAACAAAATAAAAGAACTGGCAACTGATGAATAACTCAAAAAGAATAATATCATTTGACATCGGAACCAAAACAATAGGAATAGCCGTAACAGATCCACTCTGGATATTTGCAAAACCACTTACAACAGTAAGAAGAAACCCGTCAATTCACGATGACCTTCAGAAAATAGCCGAAACATACTTCACAGAATATCCGCCGGCAGCCTTTGTTGTAGGATTGCCTCTGTATCCTGATGGAAACGAATGCAAAATAACACCGATAGCAAAAGGAACAGCAAATGCTCTCAGAAAAAAATACCCGGAGATACCTGTTTTTATGGAAGAAGAACAGTATTCGACCGTAACAGCATTTGAAAACCTAAATATAATTAAAAAAAAGAATTACCGTGATGAAAAAGAAGCAGGCAAAATAGACGCCGAAGCCGCAGCGGTAATACTTGAATACTTTATGCAGCGAAAAGAGTTTCAGGAACTCAGAGAAAAAACTATTTAAGTCTGCCAGATCAAATAATCAGCATAGATTCGTGCCATACGACAACGAAAAACATAACAATAGAAGCATAAACCCCAATTACAGAGAGAAAAAAACCGATTGCAATTAAAATTTGAATAGGAAAAAAAGAAAAATATAGAAATAAAAGTTTCAAAACACCATATCCGAAATAAAAATAAATTGATTTCTCAAAAATAAAGTCATAAATTAAATACATAAAGGCTAAATAAAATGAAAGCTGATGCTCATTGATAAAAGAAAAATAAATAAACGGAAAAATCTATCTGTAAAATAGATTAAGAAGAAAGCAAAAGCAGTTTTGAAGTAAGTGACAGCTCTCTGGAAATAAGTGATAAAACTCTGGAAACAGGTAATGAGTGATAAAAAGCTCATGAAAAAAAACTTTAAGCATCTATTTTAAAGAAGCGAGCAAAGTAAAAAAACCTATGAAAGCCATTATTGCTTAAAAGTTAAACACAATTAATAAAAATTCAGCCGCAAACATAAAAAAGTCAGTCGTGATAGGTAAAAAGTTAATCGCAATTGTTCTTGCAAAGGTATTTATTGGCATTTGGAAACAGGTGATGAGCCTGAAAAAGCCTGTGAAAAAAAACTTGAAGCACACCATTAACAGAAAGGAAGCCGATAAAATAAGAAAAGAAAAGCATCAGATGAAAAAAGTTGAACGTCAGAACATAAAAGTTGGTTATGAAACAGAAAAAGTTAAACGTTAACACTCCGAGGAAAGCCGTGAAATAAAAATAAAAGCCATATTATTAACCGAAAAAGAGGTAAACCGATGACAACAGAAGAATTAAAACAGGAAACAGAAGCAAAAACCATCCAGAATTCAACAAACTACAAATCAATCAAAGAAAAGCTGGTAAGCTGGAAACTTATGCTGGACAATGCCGTAAGTGACAACACAATCCTGCAGGCATTAACTAAAAGAAACCTTACAAAAGAAAAGCTGGAAGAAAAAAGAGAATACTGTCAGAAAGTGATAAATCTGAACCTTAAACAGGAAACGGAATACGGTGAAAAATTAAGTGCATACGACGATTATCAGAAACTCAGAGAAAAACTCAGAGAGGATTTTTACGAATATAAAACACTTGGCAAAATAGTATTTGAAGAAGATGAAACAAGAAATGATCCCCTGTGGTATTTCCGGACAGTAAGTTAAGCACATTCACCAACCCTTTTATAATAGTAACATTTTTCGAACTGCTCCGGTGAGGAATAGTTCAAATACGAATGCAATCTTTTTCTGTTATAAAACATCTCTATGAATTCAAAAACAGCTCTTTTTGCAGAATTCCTGCTTATAAACCTGAAACAGTGAAGCTGTTCAACTTTAAGTGTGTGAAAAAATGATTCCGCAACGGCATTGTCATAACAGTTGCCTTTTCCGCTCATGCTCTGAACTGCCTTGACTGATTTCAGAAGATTCCTGAATTCAATGCTGCAGTACTGTGAACCTCTGTCCGAATGAAATATCAGACCTGGCAGCGGATTCCGTTTCCTTAACGCCATTCTGAATGCTTCGATGACCAGTGCTTTTTTTATCCTGTCGCTCATCGCCCATCCGACAACTCTTCTTGAAAAAAGATCAATAACCACAGCTACATAAAGCCACCCTTCATTTGTCCGAACATAGGTGATATCTCCCACCCACACTTTATCCGGGGCTTCTGTCCTGAAATTCTGATCAAGAAGATTGTCCGCCACAGGATTATCATGTTCAGAATCTGTCGTTACTTTGAATTTTCTTCGTGCTTTAGCAACAAGACTTTGTTCTTTCATAAGCCGTCTTGTGCGGCAGCTTCCAATATTAAATCCGTTATTTTTCAATTCTCTGACAATCCTTGCAACTCCGTAAGTCTCTTTTGAATCTTTAAATTTAGACCTGATTACTGCCCTCTTTTTTACGGTCACTTTCTTTCCGCTTAAGCCATTCATAGTAACCTGAACTGCTTACACCAAGATAATCGGCCATCTCCAATAGACTATATTTACTATGCAGTTCCATCATTATTCTAAAACAATCTACTTTTCTAAGGAGATGGCCATTGCTTTTTTTAATATGTCTCTCTCCATCTCAAGATGACGAATCTTTTTCTTCAGTTCAGAAATCTCTTTCTCGAAATCACTTCCGTAAACCTTTATTCCGTTACCCTGAAATACACTCTCTCCTTTTGATTCATACTCTATCTTCCAGTCCCTCAATGTGTAGTAATTCAGACCAAGTGACTCTGATACTTCACGGATTGAACGTCCTTCCTCAATGATCATCTTTACTACCGAAATCTTAAATTCCCTGTCATAACAATTCCTGTTTCTAACCATTTTAAGCCTCCTTTACAGCTTCTTCTACATTAGTGTAATTTGGCTTAACTTACTGTCCACTTTTTCCTATAGGGTTCATGGTAAGAAACATCCTATAGTTATAATTTATGATTCACAGAATATAAACGATATTACAAAGCTTGTGAAAATAAGAATATATATAATCCAGAAATTGGTTAATTTAACTATGGAAAATTTTAAAAAAAATTTAAATGAAATAGAAGATGGGTCATACAATAAAGAATTGATTGAAGACAATGAAGAAAAACCTGATTTGGTAGAAAAATTAAAAGAAATTTCTAATGAAAAACTTTTTAAGTCTAAAGATATTGTTTCTTTAGAGCTTACAGGACATTCTGTTCTTACAGGATTATTAGATTATTACATAAAATTTGTATTTACTAGTAATAAGAGTTATAAAAAAAGAGCAGAAAGATTAATTTCTGGAAGTGTTATTAGAGCTGCATGTAATGAGAGCACCGTTAAAACGTTTGAAGATTTAAGTGATTATTATAAACTTGCTATAGCCCCCTAAAAACTATACAGAAATCAAGCAGTAACTTTCCCAATATTTTTTCCAGTTTTTTCATAATATCTGCTCATAACATCTGACGGTGTTCTGTAACCGCATCCCTTATGAGGTCTCTCCTCGTTATAAAACTCTGTCAAGGCTCTTATCACTTTGTCCAGCTCACTGAAACTTTCAAAACCCTCTCTTTTTACTATAAATCTCTGCAGTATGCTGTGAAAACATTCCACGTATCCATTTTCCTGCGGCGTTCTGACGTGACAGAACTCATGTTTCATATTTATTGTCTTTTCTATAAAGTCCGCCATATCTTTTGATATAAACTGGCTTCCGTTATCGCTCCTAAGCATTATATCTCTGGGATTTCCGTAAAGTATAATCACTTTTCTCAGCATATCTATCACATCTTCTTTCCTTATACTTCCTGATAATCTGTATGACAGCAGTTTCCAGCTGTAACAGTCTATCAGGTTAAGCATATAATAGTGTCTCTGCTCGCCTTTTACATATATGTACTTTATGTCTATCTCTATCTTTTCAAACGGACGGCTGACGTTTACTTTCCAGCTTCCAACTCTTTGACGATTCTCTGCTTTTTCTCTGATGCGTTTCTGAAGATAACCCGCTTCTTTCATAAGACGGTATACTTTCTTGCGGTTGATTATTATTCCATATCTGTTTCTCAGTATGTGGCAGATCTTTATATAGCCATAATCTGCAAACTGATGATTTATTATGCTTTCTATTTTTGAAACCACTTCTTCGTTAAGAATCCTGTTCCCTTCACAGTTTATTGAAAACAGTGACGGTTTTCTGCCTGCTTTACCTTCTTTATTCCTGTAATTATATGTGGATAGCGGGATATCAAGCTTACTGCACATTGCTTTTCTGCCTCTTTTAAAACTGTATTTATTCACTAACTCCCTCTTTTCTTCGGATGTGAACTCTTTTTTTTTATCAGTTCAAGCTGTGCCGCAATCAGTACTTCTTTCTCAGCAAGCAGTTTCTTAAGTATACGATTTTCCTTCTCAAGTCCTTTTATATCTTTAACTTCAGCGATTCTTCCGGCTTTCATGGGAAGTAATCCTGCTATCCCTTCAGCTTCGTACTTCTCTTTCCACACATAATAGGTCGTAGGATCCACTCCGTGTCTTTCACATGTTTTTACAACACCGTGCTCTTCCGCTTCTTTCAGTATCAGAAACTTTTCTTCCGCACTGTAACGTTTCCGCTGCACCATCTTTCCTCCTCTTTTATTGGGAAAGTTTAACTGTTTCTTTTGTACAGTCAATTATGGGGCTAGAACAAGGTCTTCCATTTTTGTTATGCCGTTATATTCTTTTTTTGATAATACTTTTGCCGAATATAAAGAAATATTTGAGAACTACCATTTCTTTGTATTTCTTTTTTTGGGGCTGATAGCTTTTTCATTAGGAGAGGAACTTCACATAGAGAGACTTCGGAATGTAGGTGTAAAAGCAAGTTTTATATGTCTTCTTCAGGCTTTTGCCACATGGCTGCTGCTTACTGTCGGTTTTTATTTTATTTTTGATTTTTCATTTATTCATTCATGTATAATTGGAAGTATAGGGATAGCAACAGCACCGGCACTGATTTTTATACTTATGAATAAGCTTCATATTGAAGGTTCTCTTAAAAATATCTTAGCCAATATAGTTGTTTTAGATGATATTATAGAAGTTATTTTTTTCTCCCTTTTTCTTGGAATAGCTGTCGCTTTAAAAAAAGGCGGAAAAATAGCTGTTTTTAATATAACCGTTGAAGTCTTTGCAGAACTTTTGTTTGCAGCGCTAATTGGTGTCGCTATTTTCATAATATTAAAACTGGCATTAAGAAAAAGAGAGGTTTCAGACGATGACCATAATAAAGATGAGAGTTTTTTAAGTACAGTCCTTTCGGATCATCCTAAGCCTTCAGTTGAAATACTTCTTATAATGACAGGTGTTATTGCGATTGGTATCGCAGGAGCAATAACTTTTCATCTTCCATTTCTTATTTCTGCTGTGGTAGCAGGTTTTCTTATTTCAAAGTATCATAGCCATGTCATTTTTGATTCCATGAAAATAAAAAATGTCATGCCGGTTATGAACCTTTTTTTCTTTGCTCTCATAGGTGCCAATGTGCAGGTTGAAACTTTTAATAAAGAAAGTGTTGTTTTTGTTGCTGCTTATGTTGCTTTGAGAACTATGGGTAAATTTTTTGGTAACTGGATTGGCTGTATTGTTACAGAACAGGATCCTAAAATTACAGCGGCACTACCTAAACTTATGTTGCCGCAGGCTGGAATGGCCGCTGTGGAAACAATTCTGGTTGCAACTATGCTGAAAGATAATTATGGTACTATTATCTTTAATACGATAATTCCGGCTCTGGTGGTTTTTGAACTTGGCGGTGCGTGGCTTTCTGAAAAAACACTGCTTAAATGGAAATACTGGACAACAGGAGAAAGAGATGTTTTAAAGTACGGAAAAACTTCTGATCTGATTCCTTCGGAACTTGATTCTATTATTTCCGGAAGAGTTGTGGATATGGCTGCTTTAAATAGAGAACAGGCTCTTTTTGAGCTTGCAAGAGTTCTAGTTGAAGAAAATATTTTTAATGATGTTGAGCAGGTTATCCAACCGGTTATTGAAAGAGAAAAGCTGGCATCAACTTCCATTGGAAGCGGTATAGCAATACCTCATTGTAGAAGCTCACTTGTTGATTCATCAATGGTTTGTGCAGGAATTTGTCGAACTCCAATAATGTGGAGTAAATCAGATAAAGAAAAAGTTGATACCATTTTTCTGATTGTTACACCTGAATCATATCCTGAGGAACACATTCGTGTTCTTAAAATAATTTCAGGAGCAATAACATCTGGAGTGGCAAAAAATTATTTGGTTGATAAAATCTACTCCAAATAACAATTTCCGAACACTTTCTACTGCTTTTATTTAATGTGGATAAATGTCTTTTTTTGTTGACATTTGTTTTGGTTTACTTAAAATCTCTCTGCCGTTTTTAGGTTGAAACGGTAAAAACGTATCAGGAGGTTTTTTGAATGATTAATGAAAATTTAGATTTTGGTGCTCTGCTTGAAGAGTATCTCCCTTCGGAGAAACAATTCTCCAGCGAAGAAATCATTAAGGGTGAAGTTAGACATGTAAGAAAAGATTTCGTTATTGTTAGCGTGGGAATGAAATCAGATGGCATAATTCCTGCTGCTGAATTTACTTCAGAAGAGCTTTCAACACTTAAAGCCGGAGATGAGGTTGAAGTTGTTGTTGATAGACTTGAAGATGATAACGGTCAGATTTGTCTTTCCAAAGAAAAAGCTGCAAAACTTATGGTTTGGACCGCTGTTGGTGAATCTTTCGAAAAAGGAAATCTTGTTACTGGAACTATTATTTCCAGAGTTAATGGAGGACTTGCTGTTGATATTGGTGTGAAGGCATTCCTTCCAAATTCACAGGTTGCTTTAAGACCAATTAAAAACGTTGATGATCTTATTGGAAAAACCTTTGATTTCAAAGTTATCAAATATGACAGAAAGAAAGGTAATATCGTTATTTCCAGAAGAGATCTTCTTGAAAAGGAAAGAAACGAACTTAAGAATCAGACTCTTGAAAAACTTCAGGAGGGAGCAATTGTTAAAGGTCTCGTTAAAAACATTACTTATTACGGTGTTTTCGTTGATCTTGGCGGTATTGACGGTCTTCTTCACATTACAGATATGTCATGGGGCAGAGTAAATCATCCTTCTGAGATGTTTAAAATTGGTGATGAAGTAGAAGTAAAAGTTCTTAAATATGAAAGGGAATCTGAAAGAGTATCTCTTGGTCTCAAACAGATTTCAGATGATCCATGGCAGCATGCAGCTGAAAAATACAGCGCAAACAAAGTTGTTGCCGGTAAAGTTGTTTCTCTTGAAGATTACGGCGCATTCATCGAACTTGAAAAAGGTATCGAAGGTCTTATTCACATTTCTGAAATGTCATGGACAAGAAGAATTAAACATCCAAGCAAAATGGTTGCTATTGGTGATGAAGTTGAAGTTAAGATTCTTGAAATCGATGTTGAAAACAGACGTATCAGTCTTGGTATGAAACAGGTAGAGCCAAATCCATGGGAACTTCTTAAAGAGAAATATCCTGTGAACTCAAAAATTAAAGGCGTTGTAAGAAATATTACAGATTTTGGTCTGTTTATTGGTGTTGAAGACGGTATTGACGGTCTTGTAAGAACATCCGATATAACATGGGACAGAAAGATTAAACATCCTTCAGAATACTACAATAAAGGCGATGAAGTAGAAGCTCTTGTTCTTAATATAGATTCTGAAAAACAGCGTTTTTCTCTTGGAATCAAACAGCTTCTTGAAGATCCTTGGAAAGTATTTAAAGATTCATATAAAGTTGGATCTAAAATTGATGCTGAAGTTGTAAAAGTTGCTGATTTTGGTGTTTTTGTTAAACTTTTTGACTCTATAGAAGGTCTTGTTCATAAGTCAGAATTTGAAGATGAATCTGTACAGCTTGAAGAAGGTTCTACAATTTCTGTTTTCATAAAGAGTATTTCTGACAGTGAAAGAAAAGTTTCTTTAAGTGTAAAAGAAGTTACAGAGAAAAAAGAAGAAGTTGAATCAGAATCCAATGTCGTTCCTGAGAAACTTGGTTCTCTCGGTGCTGCAATAAAGGCTGCTGAAGATAAAAAAGCTGAAGAAGAATAAGTTTTTATTATGTGAAGGCCAAAGCATTTAGCTTTAGCCTTCATTTTTTGGTTGTTTGGCAATATTCTGATATAAGAATATTAATTGATAAATCGCTCTTTCTATAAGTTTTCTGTGCCTGTCCCTTTGTTATAGGGTGAGCAGAAAGAGAAAGAGTAAGTTTTTTAACAGGTGTTTAGGAGGAATAAAATGCTTGATATTAGAGATTTACTTAAAGCTGGCGCACATTTTGGACATCAGAGACAGAAATGGAATCCTAAAATGGCTCCATACATTTTTGCTGAAAGAAATGGAATCCATATAATAAATCTTCAGAAGACTATGACTCTCATTGCTGAAGCAAGAGAAGCTGTGAAAAAAATTGCTATGGACGGTGGCGATCTCTGTCTTATAGGAACAAAAAGACAGGCTCAGGATGTTTTACAGGAACAGGCTGACAGAGTTGATGCTCCTTATGTAAACAACAGATGGCTCGGCGGTATGTTTACAAATTTTGAAACTATAAGTAAATCAATCAAAACTCTTAGAAAATTTGAAGGAATACTTGAAGGTGAAAAAAGAGCTCTTTACACAAAAAAAGAACTCGTTGACATCGAAAAAAGAAAAAATAAACTTGCAAAAAACCTTTCAGGTATTGTAAAAATGAAAAAAATGCCAGGAGTTGTTGTTGTTGTTGATCCTGTAAGAGAACATCTTGCAGTAAGTGAAGCAAACAAACTTGGAATTCCTGTTGTTGCTATTATTGATACAAATGCAGATCCTGATGTTATAGATTACCCAATTCCTGCAAATGATGACGGAATGAGAGCTATCGGTCTTATTATTGAAGAACTCGTAACTGCATATGAAGAAGGTTATGATATTTACAAACAGAAGATAGTTACTGAAGATCGTGAGAAAAAAGAAACTACTTCAAAAGATGAGACCAGACAGATAGCTGGAAGAAAAGTTAAAGTAAAAAGAATCGCTACATCTGAAGAAGATGCTCTTGATGCAGAAGATGATGTAGAGGCTTAATTACTACTTAATTCATTTTTAGGAGGAATATATAAAATGGCTATAAATGCACAGCAGGTAAAAGAGCTTAGAGAAATGACAGGCGTTGGAATGATGGACTGTAAAAAAGCTCTTGCAGAAGCAAATGGAAATATAGAAGAAGCTGTAAAGATTCTTAAAGAAAAAGGTCTTGCAAAAGCAGCAAAAAAAGCTGGCAGAATCGCAACAGAAGGTGTTGTGGCTTCAGCTATTTCTGATGATAGAAAAAAAGGTGTTCTTTTTGAACTTAACTGTGAAACAGATTTTACAGCAAGAAATTCTGACTTTCAGGGTGTAGCATCTGCTATTTTAAATCATCTTATGGCTGTTGATACTGACAATGGTAAAGTTGTTGATATGGCAGAAAATAATGATGCTTATGTCGAAGAACTTACAACTTCAGCTGTTGCTAAAATCGGTGAGAACATAAAAGCAAGAAGATATGTTAACTATGTTACTGCCGGTGAGGGTTTTGTTCATGCTTACATTCATATGGGCGGAAAAATAGGTGTTATGGTAAATGTTACTTCGGAAAAGAATGTTGCCGGTAACAACGAAGTTATTGAAATGGCAGATGATGTTGCTATGCATATAGCAGCAATGAATCCTGCATGTGTTTCAACTGATGAATTCCCTCAGCACAAACTTGAAGAAGAGAAAGAAATTTTCAAAAAGCAGGCTCTTGAATCAGGAAAACCAGAAAGTATCGTTGAAAAAATGATTGTCGGAAGAATTAAAAAGTTTGTTGCAGAAAATACTCTTCTTGAACAACCTTTTGTTAAAAATTCAGACCTTACTGTTAAAGAATATGTTGCAGAAGTTTCTAAAAAAGCCGGTTCAAAACTTGGAATAACAAGTTTTATCCGTTTTGAACTTGGAGAAGGTTTGGAGAAAAAGAGTGAAAACTTTGCAGAAGAAGTTGCTGCTCAACTTGGAAAGTAATCGCTTATGAAAAAAATCTGTTTTTTCAGATGTTATAACAGGGTCCTTAAGGGGCCCTGTTTGTCGTTTTTTGTATGGTCATTTTTTTTAATTTTTTCAACTGTTTTATTTGCTGAAGAAAAAAGTTATGACATGGATCAGTTCGTTGAAGCTTTTCTTAAAAACAATGATATTGTAAAAGCTTACAGAGAGCAGATAACTGTTGCGGAATCCGATGTAGATAGAGCCAATGCCCAATATTTTCCTAAAACTAAATTTTATGCCGGATTTGGTCCTTTCCCTGGTTATTCAAATTATGATGTTAATAGTGGATGGCAGAAAAATTATGAATGGGATCAGTGGGGACTGGCTATAAGAGGTAAACTCTCTGGAGAAATGCCTCTTTATACTTTTGGAATGATATCTTCTATGAGTGATGCCGCAAAACATGGAGTCAAGGTTTCGGAAGCTGAATCTGATATTGCAGAAAAGAAATTAAAAAAAGAGGCTGTCTCGATTTACTATCGTTATCTTTTTGCTGTTGAGATGAAAAGTATTATGGATGATGTTCTTAAACAGCTAAATGAGGCGGAAGAGTTGTTACAGCAGATGATATATGATGAAAAAGAGGGTGTTTCCCAAAAAGATCTTTCTAAATTAAGAATTGAGAAAGAAAAACTTTTGTACCAGTATGACGAAATAATTTATGGAATAGATTCTGCTAAATATGCTTTTTCCATTTTTCTTGGAGACGATTGGGCTATAAAGGATGCATCTCTGCTTCAGAGAGATTTTTCTGAATCATATGATTCTCTTGAGGATTTTTTTATAACTAAAAGTGTTTATGCAAAATATGCAGAAAATGGTGTTAAGGCAAAAAGATCTCTTTATGATTATAATATCAATTCTTTTTTTCCTGTAATTGGGATTTCAGGTTATCTTGAATTTAACTATACAAGTAGCGTAGATGATGCCGACTATCCTGGAACAAGTCCTTATAATAATGTTGATGGAGAAATAGGTGTCGGACTTATGTTCAATATGAATGTACTTGAAAAAATAGCTCAGATGAAAAAAGCCAAGGCTGAGTGGCGTGCAACTGAAATGAAAGTTCGGTTTGCAAAAAAAAGTGCTGTAGTTGAACTTAAAAAGAAATACAATGATCTTACTTCAGCTGAATCCAAAATAAAACATCTAAAAAAGGCAAAGCGTCTTTCGAAAGGAATAATGACTGTTGAGATGCTTAATTATAAATCAAATGTTGGTGATGTAAAAGATCTTGTTTCAAGTATAAAGGATTTTGTTTCCAATGAATATCTTTTACTTGAAGCTAATTATGATTACAATATGATGGTTGAAGATATTTTGCTTTTTGTAGGCAAGTAGGAGGTCTCATGAATGCTTTAAGAAAACTTATGGTTGCAGCTATTGTTTTGTTTTTTATGCTTCCTCTTTTTTCTGAAGAAAAAAAAGCTGACGCTGTGAAAAATGAGGTTCCTAAAGAGGCCATAGCTGAAAAGATTGAATCATCTATAAAAATGGATCCTGTTCAGGCTTTGCAGTATCTTGAATCTCAGGAGCAGAAAATAGAAAAATGGGTTAAAGTAAAAGCAAAAAAAGGGACAAAAGCTTATATTCAAAAAGACAGGATAATTCAGGAAACTTTGGATGAAACTGTAGACTATACTTTTTTTGCTTCATATGCTCTCGGTGACAAATGGGATACGGCTTCACCTGATAAACAAAAAATTCTTTATAACAAGCTTAGACATCTTTTTTCCGAGTTTTATCTTGAAGAGATTTTTTACAATGATGGTTATCAGAAAAGTTATATAGAAAAGGATCGTGAGAAAAAATATATTAAAGGAAAAGATGAGTCTGTATATGTCATTTCTGAAATTCAGGTTACTGTGAAAAACAAACCTGTAGTATATGAAGTCATATATCACCTTTATCCTACTGAAGATGGTAAAAAATATATGATATTTGACATAGAACTTGACAGTGTCAGTATTGCAAGAAATTATAGAGAACAGTTTGATAAAAAATACAAAGATGAAAATGTTGATACCATAATAAAAAAGCTTGATGAGAAAATAGAAGAAAAAGATAAGGAAGCTAAATCTGAAAAAAAATCTTCATCAAAAGTAAAAGAAAAAGAAAAATCTGAAAAGTCCAAATAATGACTGATTCTATTTTGTTACATATATGTTGCGCTCCATGTTCTACTTCTGCAATAGAAATTCTTTACGAAAACTATTCCGATATAACAGCTTTTTATTATAACCCTAACATAACTCCTTTTAATGAAGTTGAGCTACGTTATAAAGAGGCTTTTGATTACTACAAAAAAAGATACAATGGTGAAGTGGCTCTTATAAAAGGTGAATATGATAATGAAAAATGGGATTCACTCATTGCTCCGTTAGAATCTACGGGTGAAAAGGGAATGCGTTGCTGGCTGTGCTATTATCTTAGATTGAAAAAAACATTTGAAAAAGCTTTTGAGCTGAAGATAGAAAATGTTGCTACGACACTTTCCACAAGTGTTTATAAAAATATAAATTGGATAGATTCAATAGGTAAAACTCTTTCTAATCATTATAAGATAAATTTTGTTAATCAGGCTTGGGGATATCAGCGTTCAATTGAACTTTCAAAAGAGTATGGGCTTTATAGACAAAATTATTGCGGATGTAGATTTAGTATAAAAGAAAGAGAAGAGAGAATTAAAAATAAAAAGGGAACAAATAATGAATAAAATATTAATTCTTTTTGGTTTTGTTGTTTCAATCATGTTGTTGTCTTCGTGTGGAGACAGCAGGTATTATACTACTCCTGTTGTTTATAAAAACAATATAGTTCAGAGCGAATGCAAAGCAAATGGTGGTCTTTCTGAGATATTTTATGAAGTTGATAATGATGAAATAGTTGTTACGCATACTAATATTCTGCTTCCTGAAGGTTCCTTACTTGGAATAGAAAATGAATATGGTGTTTCCAGTATAGATTCCGACTATAACTATTATTCCCTTCCAGGAGATGATAGAAATATTAATGTTGTTGAAACAATGAGTGCCTCAGGAACTGCAAATTCATGTTACTATGATCTTAAGCTTACAATAAAAAATGTTGCCGGTGGAGAGTATCGTCTCTCAATATGGAATTATAATGGCAAATTATTTAAAACATGGGATGATGTCTGGGTCGATTAATTATGAAACAGATGAAAGTTTTAAAGTTCGGTGGTTCATCTCTTGCCGATAAAGAAAAAATAAAAAATGTTGCCTCTATAGTAAAAACTGAAAGTTCAAAAGATATCGGTATTGTTGTGGTTGTATCGGCGATGGGGAAAACAACAAATTCTTTAATTGATATGGCCTCTGATTTTTCTCCTGATCTTTCTCTTAGAGAAATGGATATGCTTCTCACTTCAGGGGAAAGAGTCAGTGCTTCCCTTTTGACTATGGCTCTTAATGCTATTGGTGTAAAAGCTATTTCGTTTACCGGTTCTCAGGCTGGTATAATAACTGATGATTCTCATACTAATGCAAGGATAATAGAAGTCAGGCCATGGAGAGTAAAAAATGCACTTGAAGATGATTACGTTGTTGTCGTTAGCGGATTTCAGGGTGTGAGTTTCAAAAAAGAGATAACAACATTGGGACGAGGTGGAAGTGATACTACGGCTGCTGCACTGGCTGCTGCACTAAAAGTTGATGTTTGTGAAATATATTCGGATGTTGACGGTGTGTATTCAGCAGACCCATCAATTGTCGGTTATGATAGTAAGATTCCTTCTCTTACATATGAGGAGATGCAGGAGCTTTCGGAAGCTGGTGCCAAAGTTTTACATCCTAAATCTGTTGAATTTGCTAAAAATTCCAACATTCCGTTAGTTTGTAAGTCTACATTTAATATTGAAAATGAAGGAACAATAATAAAAAATCTTGAAGGAAGAATAAAACCTCGAATAGTGGGAATAGCTTCAGAAGAAAAGGTTGTTATGATTTCCTTTAAAGAATCAATGAAGGAAACTGATTTTATCTCAATTACCGAATTTCTTAGTGAAAAAGGTTTTAAGTTAAAGCAGATAACAACTTTTAATGCCGGTAGTGGCTGTGTTGGAGCTTTTGTTCTTTCCGAGAAAGATAACTATGCGGTATCATTACTGCTTAAAGATGATATTTTTGCTAAAGACTGGATTTCTATTGATAACAATGTTGCTGCTGTTTCTCTTGTTGGTTCAGGCATTACAGATACAATGTCTATTCTACTTGAAACTTCTGCTATGCTTAGGAAAAATGGAATTATGCTAAAAAGCATTCACACATCTTCTTTCAGAATAAGTTATCTCATAAGAAGAGAAAATTTAAATGATGCTGTGAAATTACTTTATACTTTAATAGATAAAAAATATTAAAAAGGTAAATTTATGTCTGTGAGAAAAATCAAAACTTTGTTTAGTAAGGTTTTAAGAGATGTCTCTCTAAAAGTTGATATTATTGATGATGAGATAAAAGAATTGGCTCAAGATCTTGAAGATACTCTTGAATTTGCAAAAGGAGTAGGTTTGGCTGCACCTCAAATAGGAGTTTCTAAACGAGTCATAGCTGTAGATCTTGGTTATCTTGATTATGCTGAAAGAGTTGATAGCGGAGAAAAAGATCCTGAATATGAATTTAAAGCTGAAATTATGATAAATCCTGAAATAATTTCTAAAGAAGGAATTCAGGATTCAGAAGAAGGCTGTTTAAGTGTCCCTGATTTTAATGGAATAGTGAAACGAGCTATGAAAGTTACAGTTCAGTATCTGAATCTTAATGGAAAGCTGTGTAAAATGGATGGTGAAGGTCTTAAAGCTGTCTGTTTTCAGCATGAAATAGATCATTTGAATGGTCGTTTATATATAGATTACCTTTCCGGTATTAAAAGAACAAGTGCGAAAAAGAGAGTTGAAAAGTTTTTAAAAAATCTGGATGACGAAAAGGATGAAGAAAAAAGCTATCTTTATGGGGACTCCTGATATATCAGTTCCTTTCCTCGATTTCTTAATAAAAAATGATATTGAGACGATTGTTTTTACTCAAAAGGATAAAGTAAGAAAAAGAGGTGGTAAACTTCAACCATCTTCTGTTAAATCAAGAGCACTTGAGCTGAATATTCCTGTATATGACTGTTCAATAAAGAGTACAAAAGCTTTTGATATAATAAATGAGTTTGCGCCAGATATATATCTGGTCGTTGCTTACGGTCAAATATTGCCTAAGAAAATTCTTGATATTCCCACAGTGCCGATAAATGTCCATTTCTCATTGCTGCCTGAATACAGAGGTGCTACACCTGTAAATACCACTCTGCTGGATGGAAAAGATTATGCAGGAACAACTTTGATGTATATGGATGAAGGTCTTGATACTGGTGATATTATTGATCAGGAAAAAATTGATCTTAAAGGTACGGAAAATGCCACGGAGTTATTTGAAAATCTTATAGATTTGTCTCTTAATCTCCTTGAGAAAAATATGGCTTCAATATTTGATTGCTCTTTTAAAAGAACTGCTCAAACAGGAGATGTGTCTTATACAAAACTGATAGATAAAAAAGATTTAATTATTGATTTTTGTAAAGAATCGTATAAAGTTTTTAATATGATAAGGGCATACAATGACGAACCTGGAGTAAAAACTTTTTTTAGAGACAAAATTTTGATGATTGAAAAAGCGGTTCACTGTGATACATTTGAAGGAGAACCGGGAACAATAATTGATGTTTCAAAAAAAACATTTACAGTTGCCTGCAAGTCAGGTGTTATTGAAATTCATCAAGTAAAGCCTGAAGGAAAGAAAAGTATGACTACTTCAGCGTTTATAGCAGGCTATAAACCACAACGCGGAGAACTTCTTGGATGAATAAAAAAATAGATTGTTCTGTTAAAGAAATGGCTGCATCCATAATTAAAGAATCTCTTGCCGGAAAGATTCTTATCAGTGACATTACTTTAAGTAAATTTAAGAAATATACTCAGAAGGAACGAGGCTTTATTAATGAACTGGTTTATGGAACTATAAGAAATTTAAGATATGTTGATTTTTGGATAGCTAAGGCTTTTAATAAAAATATACAAAAAATTGATGTTTCTGTACTTTCCATTATAAGGCTTTCTGTATATCAGATGCTGATGATGGATAATCGCAAAGAATGGTCTGTAGTTTTTGAGGCCTGTGAACTTGTAAAAACAATTAAGCGTGATAAAGCCGTTGGTTTTATAAACTTTATTTTAAGAGAAATATTAAGGCTTGAACCTTCTACTGAAAAATTAAAACAGTATTGCAAAGACGAAAGAGAGTTTTTATCAACAAACTATTCAGTCCCTGAATGGATTTATGATATGTTACTTACTTTATATGGAAAAGAAAACATAGAATCTGTGCTTGCTGCAATTCAAATTCCAATAGGAACAACTGTACGAGTTGCAGGAAATAGTGAAAGAGTAAAAGAAATAGCTTCGCTTTTTAATGATAAAAATGTAGAATCATTTATCTCGGAAAAAACTCCATATGCAATATATACTTCAAAAACACTCAATTATGATATGGTAAAGCTTTTGTTTGATGTATATGTTCAGGATGAATCAAGCCAGATGGCCGTGCTTGAAATGGATATAAAAAAAGGTGAAAAGATACTTGATCTTTGTGCCGCTCCAGGAGGAAAAACTTTTTTTATATCATGGCTTACCGGAGAAACCGGTTCAGTTACTGCTTCTGACGTAAATAGATACAGACTAAGTAAAATAACAGATATGATAGTTGAAAGAGGTCTTAAAAACATAGAAGTTGCTCTTCAGGATGGTGCTGTAAGAAAACAAGAATGGGAAGAAACATTTGATAAAGTAGTTGTAGATGCACCTTGCAGCTCTCTTGGAACAATTAAAAGACATCCTGAAATAAAATGGTTTAGAAACAGCAATGATTCAACAAAAATGGCGACTCTTACGGCCAGAATTCTTGATAATGCCGCGCATTATGTAAAGAAAGGTGGAGACCTGATTTTTTCTGTATGCACTTTTACGCATGAAGAAACAGTTAATCAGGTTAGTAGATTTCTTGATGAAAATCATGGTTATCAACTTATAAGAAAATATTACACATCAGAGCAGTTTAAAGATAATAGAGATAATTTCTTTATAGCTCATTTCAGGAGAGAATTTTGATAAAAATAGCACCGTCACTGCTATCAGCAGATTTTATAAATCTTGGTAAAGATATTCTTTCTATTAAAGAAAGCAATGCAGATATTATACATCTTGATATTATGGACGGCCATTTTGTTCCCAACATAACTTTTGGTCCATTTATTGTAGAGCAGATAAAAAAGAATAGCGATCTGCCTCTTGATACGCATCTAATGATAACTGATGCCCCAAAGTATATTGAAGATTTTGCAAAAGCTGGAAGTGATATGATAACTGTTCATGCAGAAGCAGAGACTCATCTGCATAGAACGCTTCAGTCAATAAAAAAACTTGGTTTAAAAGCAGGTGTCGCTTTAAATCCGCATACAGATATTGGATTTATGAAATATGTTGCAGACCTTGTTGATTTAGTTCTTGTTATGAGTGTAAATCCTGGTTTTGGTGGACAGAGCTTTATAAAGTCAGCATCACTAAAAATAAAGGAATTAAGCTTACTTAAAGAAGAAAACAATCTAAAATTTGACATCAGTGTGGACGGTGGTATAAATAGCGAAACTGCACCTGAAGTTATATCAGCAGGAGCAACGATTCTTGTTACCGGTTCAGCGTTTTTTAAACTGCCGGAAAATGAGAGAAAAATGTTCGTTCAAAAATTAAAATCGTTTTAATTTAGGTCGGGATGTGGCTCAGTTTGGTAGAGCACTGCGTTCGGGACGCAGGGGCCGCTGGTTCGAATCCAGTCATCCCGACCATTTTTTTTATGATTTTGATTCAAAGTTTACAAATCTGGACAAACCTTTTTTTTTACATATCATTTTTATACATTGTTTTTTGATATATTTCTTCATTTAGGAGGTTGATGATGAAAAGATTGTTTAGTTTTTCCCTTTTTCTCGTATTGATTTTTTCTTTTTCCACATGTTTTGCTATAAAAAAAGGTGGTGTCGAATTTCCTGATACTCAAAAAGTTGGAGAAACAGATGTTAAAATAAAAGGAGCTGGTGTTTTTGCTCCATTTAGCTTTTCAGTGTATGTTTTAGGTCTTTACTCAAACAATGAATCAAAAGACAATATGGTTCTGAAAGATCTTGATGAACCAATGACATTACAGCTTTATTCTCTTTATGGCGGTCTTAAAATTAAAGATCTTATGAAAGAACTTAAAAGAGGTTTTCAATATTCAACAGATAGAAACAAAGATGTTTTGGCGGCAATAGATTCCAGAATTAAAGAATTTCTTAGTATACTTGGTTCAAAAGGAGATCCTAAAAAATATCAGGCAATAACTTTTTCATATGAACCAGGTAAGGGAACACATATTAACTATAAAAATGAATATCTTGGAACAATACCAGGCTTGGATTTCAAGAAAGCATTTTTTGGTATCTGGCTAAATCATAATTGTGCAAACAATGAACTCAGATCTAAGATAATTGGTAAAAAGAAATAAAAAAACCGCCCGTTAGGGCGGCTTTTTTAAAGAGAATTAGGCGCTTCTTTTTCTCATATTCTTACGCCTTCTGCTTTCAGCTTCCTCTCTTTTTTTCCTTTTGGAAACACTTGGTGGCTCATAGTGACGTCTTTTTTTGATTTCCTTGTAAAGCCCTTCAATCGCCATTTTTTTCTTGAGGATTCTAAGTGCTTTTTCAACGTCATCTCTTACGACTACCTCGAGAGGTCCTATAATTTTCTGTCCGCGCATTAAATTCACCGCCTTTCAAGCTTGAGATTCGTTTGTAAAAAGGACAGACTAAGCAGAGTATTTATAATCATTTCAAAACCTTTTGCAAGCTTTTTTATATTTTAAGCAATGAAACAGTAAAGAATAAATAAATTTTATTCGTATCTGTCAACATTGAAGAATCTTTTGACTCTGTATATGTCGCTTTGCTCTGCTTCTTTAAGTGTTCCGTTAAATAGAACTTTTTTATCTGCCAGCATTAAAACTCTGTGTGCAGATCTTCTTATTGATAATAGTTCGTGTGTAACTATAAAAAATGTAATTCCCATTTTTTCATTGAGCTTTATAAAAAGTCTATCAATTTCTCGTGCTGTGACAGGATCAAGTCCTGCCTGAGGTTCATCAAAAAAAATTATATCAGGGTCAAGTACCATTGCTCTTGAAAGTGCAGCCCTTTTTTTCATACCACCGGAGAGTTCCTGCGGCATTTTGTTCCTGTGTTTATATAGAGCCGTCATTGAAAGTTTTTCATCAGCGATATCTTTTGCAAGTGAGTCTGAAAAATTAGGATAGTGCATTTTTATGGGGAGCATTACATTTTCTCTTACAGTAAGAGAGTTCAAAAGTGCCGAATTCTGAAATAAAACTCCTATTTTTCTGAAAAAAGAACTTTCTTCAGGAAGCGGATGAACTATAGGTTCGTTTTTGAAGAGTATTTCGCCGGAAAGAGGCGGGTTTAAACCGATTATTGCTTTTAAAAGGGTCGATTTACCGCAACCTGATTCTCCAAGTACAACAAATCTTTCTCCGTTACTGATGGAAAAAGAGATGTTTTCAAGTATAGTAGTGTTGCCGTATCCGGCTGTCAGATTTTTACATTCAAGCATTTTTCACCTCAATTTAAGCGATTATATACCGATAGTTTGTGTGAGACAAATATTTTTTGATTTATATGTGTTTAAAGATATTTTTTAGTTTATGAATCCATTCCTTTAAGGATTTTCATCTGCTGAAATGTGTCGATTACTTCTTTTACAGGAAGACCTATTACATTTGAGTGACTTCCATCTATTTTTTCAACCATAAATGCACCAATACCTTGTATTGCGTAAGCACCTGCTTTATCAAATGGTTCACCTGTTTTTATATATCCATCTATTTCTTCATCTGTAAGTTTTTTAAAAATTACTTTTGTTGAAACAGTTTTTGATATCGTCTCTTCCTTGTACGAAATTGTAAAACCTGTAAAAACGTAGTGTTCTTTCCCTGAAAGGAGTTTTATCATTCTGAACGCATCTGATGGTGATGCAGGCTTTCCAAGTATTGTGTTATCAATGACAACAATTGTGTCTGCCGCAATTATCGGAAGTTCAGAACCTGTTTTTTCTTTTACGGCAAGCGCTTTTTTTAATGAAATAAGTTTAACAGCTTCTTCAGGTGAAAATGCAGGATCAAATGTTTCATCTATATCTGGTTTTATGATTTCCATTTCCTTAAAAAAGCATCCTAGGAGTTCTTTCCTCCTCGGAGAGCCTGATGCAAGTATTATTTTCACAGCCCAAGCTCCGCTTTTTTACGTTCAATTGTTTCGTCGTCAATCATTGTGAAAAGTATTTCTGTTTCTCCAAATTTATGCCCTTCCGTAATTATCTGCTTGCCGAGTTCCGCAAAGCTGAAATTTTCTTCAAGATTGAGCATTTTCTTTATTTTTCTTGATGTAAAAGGAATAATTGGTTCTGATACTACAGAAAGTGTATTTATAATGTTTACGCAGTTAAGGAGGACAGCTCTGCATCTTGCTGTGTTTTCTTTCCTTAATGCCCACGGTTTCATTGCATCAAAATATCTGTTTGCAATTCTTCCTATTTCCATTATGTGGAAAACATTGTCGCGAACTTTGCATGTTCTGTAATTTTCTTTAATTATGGTTATCTCTTTCTGAATATCAGACCAGAGAGCGTTGTCGCTTTCTTTGTCATATTCAAATTCTTCATCAAGAGTTCCATTGAAAAATTTTCCTATAAAGGCTAAAGTTCTGTTAACAAAGTTTCCGAAGATTCCTGCCAGTTCACCATTATTTGCTGCCTGAAATCCTTTGTATGAGAAATCTGAATCCTTTGTTTCAGGTGCAATGAGCGCAAGATAGTATCTTAATGAGTCCGGTGAAAACTCGTCAAGGAAATCGTTTACCCATATTGCATAGTTTTTGCTTGTTGAGAACTTGTCTCCTTCAAGATTGAGAAATTCATTTGCCGGTATTTCATCGGGAAGTTTCCATTCTGATTCCTGAGCCATAAGCATTGCAGGCCAAATTATTGAATGGAAAACGATATTGTCTTTTCCAATAAAATGATAGAGTTTAACGTCATCTCCGCCTTTCCACCATTTTTCCCATTCATTACTGTCAATACCTTTCTTTTCAAACATTTCCTTTGTAAAGCTTGCGTATCCGATTGGAGCATCAAACCATACATATAAAACTTTTCCTTCTGCTCCTTCAAGTGGAACCGGAACACCCCATTTTATGTCTCTTGTTATTCCTCTTGGTTCAAGACCTCTTTCAAACCACTGTTCGCAGAATGCTTTAACATTTGGTTTCCAGTTCTTTTTTGCGGCAAGCCAGTTTTGAAGTTTGTCCTGAAATTTATTAAGTTCAAGAAACCAGTGTTTTGATGTTTTTATTACCGGTGTTTTGCCACATACTTTGCAGTATGGTTCCTTTAGTTCAAGAGCATTTATAGAGTTTCCGCATTTATCACACTGGTCACCTCTTGCCCCTTTAGCTCCGCATATCGGGCAGATACCTTCAACATAGCGGTCGGGAAGGAACATATTGTCATGTTCACAGAAAAACTGTTCAACGTTTTTCTCGGATATATATCCGTTATTATAACATTTTGTGAAAAATTCCTGTGAAAGTTCCTTATGAATATCGTTGTGTGTTCCTGAAAATATATCAAAACTCATTCCGACTCTTTCAAAAGCTGTTTTGATAGACTCATGATTTTCTCTGATTACATCTTCGGGTGAAATACCTCTTGATTCAGCATTGATTGTTATTGGAACGCCATGTTCATCTGTTCCACATATATATATGACGTTTTCGCCACTGTTTCTTAAATATCTTACAAAAACATCGCCTGGAAGGTATGCTCCGGCCAGATGTCCAAGATGTATTGGACCATTTGCGTATGGAAGCGCAGATGTAACTAAATATTTCATTGATTTCTCCAGATTAACAGTAAATCAAACAGGTAGAGAAATATATTTAATAGAGTGAAAAAGTCAAGATTGATAAGTTGTTACTGGAAAAGCTTTTTTTATTTCTATTGCTGGAAAAAAAATTTGCTTGGAAAAAATATTTAGTAAAAACAGTTTCTTATAAAAAAGTTTGTGAAAAAGTGAGCAGATTTGACTTTCTTATTCGTCTATTATGTAGAGGCACAAAAAAATTGGGAGACAATTATGAATAAAAAAATTTTAATTATGATTGTTTTTATCTTTTTTTTATCCTGTAATACAAAAAAGATAGAAACTTCAGTAATGCCTTTTGTTTATGCAGGTATAAACGATTCTCCTTTTTATTGTAATGCGATAAGTGATTATATAAATGAATCACCTGAAGCATGGATAAAAAAATGGCAGAATATAGAATTTGAACTTATTGATTCTCAAAAAGATATACCTTCTTATGTCCCACATAAAATAGGACTTGGAGCACTTGAGAAATGTTCTGTGGCAATTATTGAAAGCAATAAGTGCAGCGAAAGCTTCGAGTTTGTTTTCAATGATAAATTTGGATCAGATGAAAAAATTATAGTCAGTCAGATTAGAAAAAACAGAACAGAATATCTTTATGGAGCAGAATCTTACGATGCTTCATGGATAACAGTGTCAGAGCTTAACTATTTCCCTGATAGTAAATGTGAAAAGAGTGTCCTTTATTTTACAAACAAAGTTGATAATAAAGATTATGCTTATAAGGTGACGTTGAGTAATCACAGTTAATAATTTCAAATAACCACATAAATAATATTGATCCTCGGGGGGAGGGGTATCTATGAAAAATGAATATATTGAACGGACGGGATCTTCCGGTTTGATTTTACAGACATCAGATCCTGACAGTATTTTAAAATGGTCTCTGGTTTTTAACTGCAGTGAAAAAGACCTTCTTGATGTGGCAGCAAGAGTTGGTTGTTCGATTGATGCAATTAGACTTTATTTTACTCTTAGAGATTTTTTCAAATTAGTGAAATAATCTGTTATTATGATGTTAAATATTTCTGATTGTGGAGAGATTGTGAAAAACATTTTCAGTTTTACGAAAGAAGGTAATCTTAGTCAAAAGGATATAACAGCTTTTGTGACTGATTACTATTCAAAACTTTTAGACTTTGCTCTGAATTTCTGCTGTGGAGACAGAGCTCTGGCTGAAGATATTATTCAGGATAGTTATATTACGGCTATGGAAAAGATTTCATTTATAAAAAACAAAGAATCTTTGTATCCCTGGTTCGTTTCTATAATGAAAAACAAAGTTATTGATGTCTTCAGATACAACAGCAGCGAAATTTCTGTTGAGGATGTTTCAGCAATAACTTCATCTTTTGAAGCCAGATTTACGATATCTCCTGAAAATCAGATCATAAAAGATGAAGGATTTCCACCTACAGTTGAAACTCTTAGGAAATTTACTGCAATGCTTCCAATCGATGATATAGAAATAATAACTGCGGTTTGTTTTCAGAATATGACATATGATGAAGCAGCAGAGTTTCTCAAAATTCCAAATTCAACACTTAGAAGAAAATATGTATCAGCTAAAGAACGTTTAGCTGATATAATGAATGATTATTATGAAAAAAATGGAGGTCTATTATGAAATGTGCCGAAATTAGAGAGCAGATCGCTCTTAACAGGCATCTGCATAAAGAAGGATCTCTTTCTCAAGAAATAATTGAACACATTGAAAAATGTGAGGAATGTAAAAAATATTATGATAAAATGAAACTTGTGGATAGTGCATTTTCCATTCTTGAAGAAAAAAGAGATGTTGAGAAAGTTCCTTCTTTTTTAGAGTTTAAAGAAAATAAGCTTACAAAATTCAGCAAATTTAAGAAATTTTATCTTGATAAAGTTGCTGTTGCAGCTATTTTTGTTTTATTTATTGCCTATTTTTCCGGTCTTTTTATGAACAATGAAACTAAAGCTTTTAAATATGCAGAAAATGAAATAGATGCACAGTATAAAGTTCCTCTGTCGGAAGATGTCACTGTGGATCTTAATTTTAATTCTAAAACAGAGCTGAAAGATGTAACTTTTACATTAGAACTTGGTGACGGACTCAAATTTGGAACTGATGATGAACGTTATCAGGATTTTAAAGAATTTACTAGAAAAATAGATTTGAAACAGGGTGAAAACAAATTGTCATTTGCTGTAATTTTTGATTCTTCAAAGCCTTCTTTTATAAATGCTGTACTTTCAAAAAATGGCAAAAAGTTTACTCATAAAATACTTTTTGAGCCTGATTTAGACAAAAAACAGATAAGGATTACATATTTAAAAGTAGTTGTGGAAAAAGAGAGTGCATAGAAAAGTAATCATATTCCTTTTTTTACTATTTTATATTTCAATTCTTTTAGGAGAAGATATTGACATAACAATTACTTCCTCCATAAGAAAAGGCAAATCCGAAAACTGGGAAAAAGCTTTTTTTTCTTTACCTGAATGTGAAGAAAGTGTCTGGAAAGATAATGAAAAAGATGCAGATACAGATATGCCGGATAATGATTTTAAGCCTGTTTTTAAAATTAAAACAATTGAAAAGAAGAAAAAAAGATCATCATTCGAAATTGCTGTTAAAAAACAAATTCCTGTTGAGGATAAAATTTCTGATGTTTCTGATGATGATATAGGCGATGATATAGACATTGTGGAAGATTATTCAGATAAAGATGTTGTTACAGAACCTGAAAAAGAAATTTCTACTGAAGAAGAAACTTCTATTGAGTTTTCAGACTATGATATTGATTCAGTGAATGAAAATAATGATACAGTTTCAGATAATGAACTTCCAGATATCAGTAATGAAGAGATTATTAAAAGAAGAAAAGAACGTCATTTGTTAAGAAAAAATAGTTCCCTTATAAAGTCAAATCATTAATTTATAATAAAAATGAGGATGATATGAAAATATATTTTATAATAATTATATGGTTTTCAATTATTTTGTTTATATCATGTGAACAATCTCCTGCTTCAATTGATGTTAGAGAGCAGCAGATACAGACAATTGAAGGTGGTTCTCCTGAAACAATAGAAATAAAAGACAATGAGCTTAAATCTTGTGTTTATAATGCATTAAATCTTTCTGTTGATGATGTACTGACAAAATCTAAAGCCGAGTCTTTAAGAGAGCTTAGCTGTCCTTCTGAAAAAATTGCCTATTTAGATGGACTTCAATATTTTGAAAATTTAAGAAATCTTTCATTGCCGGCATCAAGAATTGTTTCTGTTGATAAATATTTTTTCTGGAGGATGACAAAACTTCAAACCATGACATTAAGCTTTGAAAATTTAGGATATTTTGACGGTGATATTTTCTTTAACCTTAAAAAACTTGTTTATCTTGATTTAAAATGGAGTGGAATAGACTACATTGACAATTATTCCTTTTATAATTTGAAGAATTTGAAAACACTTATTCTTTCAAATAATAAAATTGAATATATCGGCTCCGGGTTTGTCGGTCTTAGTAATCTTAAAACACTTGTTATTTCAGACAACAAAATAAATGAAGTTAAAAAGGAGGAACTTTCAGACTTATTATTGATAGAAAATGTTGTGCTGAGAGGGAACTATATGACCGATTTTGATCTAAAGATTATTTCCATGCTGCCAACCCTAAAAAGAATAGATCTAAGTGAAAACTGTTTTACAGAAGAAACTGTAGAATATATAACTTCAAATTGTGATATTTGCATAATGGAAAATCAGGAGCCTCAAAATTGTGTTGAAAACTAATTTTGGAGGTGAAAATGAGAAAAATCTTATTTGGTTTTTTATTTTTCCTTTTTTCTATGAACCTCATGGCTGTGACTATGGGAGCATATGCTGTAGATGATTATCAATCAGTATGTGAATGTGATGATGAAAGCATGCTGCCGGATACCTCCTATTCTGAAGCTATCAGAAATGAATATAATTATTATTTTAATTACTATTGTTCTATGGTGCATGACCGCATTTATTATGGTACTAATAATACGGCTCAGTTTGATAAACTTGTTGATGATCAGAAATATTTAAATAACGCATGTACACTTCCTCTTTATTGTCCGATATATGGTATTGATGATTCATATTCAGATCATGCTGATATAATGTATATTGCTTCTGATGCTGATCTCTATCAGACTGGAACAGATAACTATGATGTTAAATTCTTTATGTGCAGTAGTGCAAGAATGCCAAACAACAGATGTCATGTGAATCCTGAAAATGATCTCTGGCTTGGAGAACAGTCGGGAGATACAAATTCTACAAATCCAGGAGAAGCCAAATATCTTGTTTTAAGAGCAACTAAAAGTGTTCCTGGCTCTACTTATGCTCCAAATATTTGGGCTTCTGTTTTAACAAGAAGTAAAGAATTATCAATAGTTATGGGACTTGCTAATTCAATGTATGATGTTTATGAAGCTGTTCCTGAAGGAGAAACCTTTGCTACCAATGTTTATTATAGGGAGCAACCCTGGTTCAGAACAGAATCTCTTGATAGAGTAACCTTAAAACAGGCTTGGTTTCTGGCCGTAGATGCAGGCCCAAGTAGTGAACAAGGCTGTGCTATGAGTAAAGGAACAACACTTTATGATGCATGGTATGCTCTCAATGGTCTGGTGGTTTATTCTAATGGACTATCTAACAATGGGCCATACACATCCATATCCTATCAGAATTAGGAGGTTAATATGAGAAAAATAATCTTGGTCATCCTTTCTGCAGGTTTTTGTTTTATTTCAGCTGCCGAAACTGAATATTCAGATGATTTTAAATCAGATATCAATAATATACTTTCAATTTCCAAGGCTTCAGATTATGTTGCCGAATATAATTTAAAGAGTGTTGATGTAAACAAAGAAAGTGTATTGAAAAAGTTTTCTCGATATGAATCTGCAAATCCTGTTATGGAAAAAACTAATTCTTCTGATTCAGTTAATTACTTTGAAGATGAAGAAATTTCTTTTGTAAAAAAAGGCACTGTTCGTTATTCTGTCAGTAAACTTTCAGGAAACGAACAGCTTATAGATTTTGCGAGATTTGCTATTGGGAACTATGGCAAAAAATCTTCTTTAACGAAAAATGATGCTTCAATAAATGCTATGGATTATGTTATCAACTACCTTAAAATTGATAAAAAGGATTTTGCTTTTGAAAATGTAAAAGAAATGATTACTCAGGTTTATGATGAAAAACTTAATGTAGTTATGAAATCCAGTGATGGTTTTACAGTTTTTTACAGACGTAAATTAAGTGACCTTGTTTCTGCTGGCAGTGGCGGGAGGATTACAGTATATCTTTCTCCTGAAGGTGAGGTTGTTGGCCATACTTTGCAGTGGAGAGATCTGGAATTTTCAAAGTATTCAGAGAAAAGTTTTTATCCTGCTGATGAAGTTGCAAAATTTGCAGAAAGTGAGCTTAAATCTCTTCCAAATAAAGCATCGTTTCGAAGTATAAAACTTGGTTATTATTTTTATGGTTCAAGGACTTTTCAGGAAAATATCTTTCCTGTCTATCAGATAATTTATACACTTGAAGGGAGCAGTACTTATAGAGAAAAGCTTTATAATGCTATTACCGGCAATAAATTTGTTCCATCAGATTATGTAAAAAAACATGAATAAAATTTCATCTGGTAATTTCTGCCTGTGAATAAAAGGAAGGAAATCACACCCTCCAAATAGGAGAAAAGTTGCAGTGGTTTCCTTTCTTTTTTAATCTTAATTTTTTATGTCTTTTTTTAGGGGTTCCCCGATTCAACTAATTTTCTTATATTATTTTCAATTAAAGAAATGATTTCTTTTCTCTCAGATTTGTCTTTGATTTCTACTGGTTTCAGTATTGTCATTGATACTTTTCCACTATGAATCGAAAATTCATTCTTTTTCATGATTTCAAAGACGTTTTGAAGTGCCACAGGGAGTATTCTCACTTTTGCGTCACATGCCGTTACAACACCTGCGCTTTTAAATTTTCCCATTTTTTTGCCTGAAGATCTTGTGCCTTCAGGGAAAATTAACAGAGATCTCTTTTTAAGCATTTTTGTTGCCTGAGATATGGATTTGACAGATTCTCTACTGTTTTTTCTGTTTACCATAATATAGTCATAAAGAGGAAGTATCCAGCCGAAAAAAGGAATAAGCAACATCTCTTTTTTTGTAATTATTCTTATGTCTAATGGCATACAGGCAGATATTATTATTACATCAAAAACACTTTGATGATTAGCTACAATTAAATAGTTTGAATTAACATCAACATTTTCAATTCCTGCAACATTAACATTTACACCGTTTATTTTTAATATCATTTTGAAAAAGGGTCTTATTATGTATTTATAGCCGGCGACTCTTCCTGATATCAGATGAATAGGATAAAAAATATATGCCGCCAGAGTTACAAATGCAGCAAAGATAATTGAAATGAAAAATCTTATCATTCCTTATCCTTTATAGTTTTGTTTTCTTCTTTTTTTATCTCAGATTTCTCGGATTTATCTGTCTGATCAACAAAACCTTCACCTTTAACACCAAGGTATATTGCATTTAAACCTAATGGTGATCCGTCTTTTTCTATTGTAAATTCTTTTCCTGCAAGCAAAGATGTGAATTTTGATTCTGAGACTTTCTTTCTATATTCTGTAAAGTTGCCTGAACCTGCTTTGCTTATTGCCTGAACAGTAAAATCAGCTATTTCCGCAAGATAAAGCTCTATTAAATATGGCTCCCTTGAGAATTTACCGGTGAAAAAAGTTTTAAAATTTGCAAGATAACTGTTTTTTTCTGAACTATCTATAACTCTTGAAGAAATAACCATAGCATCCACAAATTTATCAACTCCTGAAATAAAAGTTTCTGAAGAAAGAACTTCAGAGCCAGGAACAATTTTTACTACGGAATGCTGCCATGGTAATCCTTTTGATGATAGTTCCCTGTTTTTTCTTTTGATTCTTGATTGCTCAAAACTTGACTGATAATCAAATTCAAGATTTCTGTATGCAAGAGAATTTATTATAAGTATACTGTCAGATGCTTTTCCTATAATTACAAGTGTATCATAATCTATATTTGGAGGAATATCTTTTTTAAATGACTTAACAGCTCTTGACATAAGTGTTTTAGTTTTGAACTTACCACTGTTTTCTCTCTTGAATCCGGCTACATATCTATTTGCATTATCGGGTTCGGGAGCCAATTTTTCGAGAGAGTTATATATTTCCTTATCATCAGGTATATATGTAAATGTGTTGACTATATTTCCTCCGGACTGTTTTACAGCATCCCAGTAAATATTTTTTTCTGCAATACCTTCAAAATTATCAGGATAAACTATGGCAAAATTTTTTTTATTATTTTGAATAAGGTAGGCAACAACTTCTGACGCTTCCTTTTTCTTTGTGTATTTTAAGTTGATAAAAAGCGGTTTATCAGGAGTTGATAAATATGAAGTATAAGATATTACAGGAATTGAATATTTTGCTGATGCATCTGCTATGTTTTTTGCAAAAGCATCATAAAAAGTTGCCCCTATAATTAATGATGTTTTTTTGGAAGAAGCTTCTTCAAATGCTTTTGTAATATCGTTGTCATTTATATATCTGTAAAAATCAATGTTTATGGCATTAAGTTTTGAAGAGAAATACCACTTGAAAAAAGACTCTTCAAGTTCTGCAACTTTCTGCCAATTATCTTCCGTTGGAAGCAGAATAGCGATTCTTGACCAGTCAGGAGGATAATTGTCTACTATTAATTGCATATAATCTTTTTCTTCAATAGAAGGTACTTCATAAGTTTCCTCTTTTTTATTTTCAGTAATATTCTGATCTATATCCCCAAAAAAGAGCTGCTTTTTATCAGGGTGTTTCTCTATGATTTTACTCAAATTTTCCTTAACATTTTCTTTTTTTTCATCACTTAAATTTTTATACCATTTTGAAGCATCATCCCATCTGCTAAGATTAATATATGAAAAAAGTACTTTTTTTGATGCTTCTATTTTTTCATTCTGATCAAGAAAAAGATAAACTCGTAATAGAGAATCAAGAGCCTCTGAGTATTTTTCTATTTTAAAAGCAGCATCAGATGCCAAAATCATTCTTTCTTTAAAAAATGGAAGTTTTGTATCTGAAACAGGCAGAAGCTGTAAAGCTTTTTCATATTTTCCCTGTAAGTAAAGAGCTTTGCCCAAATAATAATGGAGAGCTGTCAGTTCTTTGTCACTCCAGTTATGTACCAGCTGTGTTCTTAGAAAAGTTTCTTCTTCTACATATTTTTTATCTTTTTCCAGTGTGTTTGCGGTTAATTCAACATTTTCAAATAATGGCTTTTGCGGTAAAGTTTTTTCCTTAACAGTTGTACACGCAGTAATAAGAATAATGTTTAATGCAATAAATATATAAAGCAAAATTTTCATAGCTGTTTACACCTATTCAATAGTTAAAAATCCAGAAAATACTAACAATTATTTAAATGATTTCAAGAAAAAGGAAAAAACAGTTGAAATAAAGAGCTTTTTCTCTATTTTGCTGTTACAGATTTTATTTAATTTTTTTCTATAAAATGAATAATATGTAAACAAGCCCCTTTTGCTTTAGTTTTATAAAAAATGAATATAAAAACCTTTTAATTTTTGATTTTGTATATGTTTTTATGTAATATATTCAATGTTAAAGTTTATAAAAACGTTGTTTAGGGTATTGAATGAGATTTATAGCATTGCTTGTTCTACTGTTTTCTTTTTTTGTAATTTCTGCGGAAACAGTAAATTGTGAAAACAGTTTTAAAGATAAGTGTACTGTAAGTAGAAATACAATTTCATGCCAGTGTTACGGTCTTGATGAGGAATATGGATTCTGGTCTGATGTTAGCTCTTCTGATATTGATAGGGCAAAGAGTATGGATGCTTTTTGTGTGGATTATGCTGATAATTTTTGTTCAAGTTTAAGGAACGGTGGTATTGACAACGCTATTTGTTCAAGTGACACCGGTGTTGTGTATCAGAATTGGGATGGTAATTTTGTTATAGAATGTTATGATAATTTTTATTATAACAATGTCTTGTTAGATAATAAATCAAAAGGTTCTCTATGTCTTGACGATTTATATACTGCATGTGGAGATACGCCATCTTCCCTTTTAAACTATTGTCTTGATGATGATTTGAAGACGTGTGTTAACTACTCTGCTTTTATTGATGAAAAGTGTAATGGAACTATTTATGATGATATTCTTAAAGGAAGACTTCTAAATGGTGAATTTGTCGGTAAAGAAGGCAGAACTGTTGCGGAATGCTGTATAAAGAATTCTGAAAGAAGTGAGTTTATGTTTAAATGTCTCTCTAATGGTGACAGTTGTGAAAGCTGTATTGAAGAATATCTTGCTCTTGACGAAGAAGAATATGATGCTACAGGTTCAGGTGGATCTAATGAAAGTTCTTCAGGATGCTCATTATTTGTTTTCTAGTTTAAAAGAATATTTTGCAAAATAAAAGAGAAGTTATTATTCCTGTTACATCAGCCAGAAGTGCTGCAGGAAGAGCATGCCTTGTTATTTTTACCCCTACAGCTCCAAAATATACTGCAAGAACATAAAAAGTTGTTTCAGTTGATCCCTGCATTGTGGACATTAGAAAAGAGAGAAACGAATTAGGTTCTCTGCTTACTGTTTCGCTCATTATTCCAAAAGCTCCGCTTCCTGAAAGAGGCCTTATCAATGCCATTGGAAGTGCTTCTGAAGGCATACCTATAAGAGATGTAACAGGTTCTAGTAATGCTGTAAGAATATTTAATGCTCCGCTAGCTCTGAACATTCCGACAGCTACAAATATTGCAACCATAAAAGGAATTATTTTTACTGCGGTTGTAAAACCTTCTTTGGCTCCTTCAGTTACTGTTTCGTATAGTTTGACTCCTTTAAAATATCCAAATATAAGAAAAATGGAGATAAGTATAGGAATAAGCCATGATGAAGAGGCTGAAAAGATATCTTTAAAAGAGGTTATGTTACCTTTAGTGTATGTTTGAATAATAGAGTATGTCATTCCTGCAATAAAAATCAGTATAAATAGCGAGACGATAGCTTTTCCAATTACTGATATTCCTTCTTTTTCATTATGATCCTTTATTTCTTCAGCTTTTTTATAAGGTGTATCAGTCATTGCAGGATTTTTGGAATATTTTGAAAATAGTTTTGAGAAAAATATCGCCGCTGTTGTTGAGCATATAGTTGCAAGTATTGAAGGAATTACAATTCCTGCAGGATTTGTAGCACCTGCTGCTGCTCTCACTGTTATAACTCCAAGAGGAAGAAGTGTTACGCTTGATGTATTTATAGCAAGAAAAAGACACATCGCATCTGTTGCTGTCTCCTTTTTTGTATTAAGAGTATCAAGTTCCTGCATCGCCTTTATTCCCATCGGGGTTGCGGCATTTCCAAGACCAAGTATATTAGCTGCAATATTCATGATCATTGCCCGCATTGCAGGATGATCTTCTGGAACATCAGGAAAAAGCCACTTCATAATAGGAGAAATTTTTTTTGCAATAATTTTCATTATTCCTGCTTTTTCTGCAACTTTCATTATACCAAGCCATAAGGCCATTGCACCTATTAAGCCTATTGCAATGGTAACTGCCGATTTTGCAGATTCAAAGCTTGCGTCAGTAACGTTTTTCATTCTTCCGGTCCATGCGGCTGTTGCTGTGGCAGAAAGAATCATAAAAAACCATATTGCATTTATTGGTGAAATTTTGTTCTTCATAGTTTATTTTTTCCAGAAAGCCGGAGTAAATATTATAAGTACAGTATATATTTCAAGTCTTCCTGCCATCATAGCAAAGGATAGAAACCATTTTACTCCAGATGAATAAAAAGCAAAATTATCGCTAGGACCAACATTCCCAAATCCGGGGCCGATATTGCCGACTGTGGCCAGAGCTGTTGTAAAAGATGTTACGATATCTGATTCTTCAGCAGTAGACACTATCAAAGTTGTAAGCATAAGCATGAATATGTATAAAAAGAAAAATCCGGAAATTGCGTAAGCTATATTCCTTTTTACAGTGACTCCGCCTATAGAAAGAGAAAATATGCCTCTGGGGTGGAGAAGCTGTTTCATTTCATTGAGTCCGGCTTTAAGAAGTGTAATTATTCTGATAACTTTAATTCCACCTCCAGTTGAACCGCTGCATCCTCCAACAAACATTAATATAAAAAGGATATGCTGTGCTGTCATAGGCCAGTTTTCATAATTTGCAGTTGCAAAACCTGTTGTAGTTAAGATTGATGCTGCCTGAAAAGATGCAAATCTAAGTGACTGTGCAAAAGATGAATAAACTTTTTCATAAATATCAAATGAAATGAGCAGTGTGGCGATTCCGAAAATAAATAGATATGCTTTAAGTTCGGTATCTTTAAAAAAGCTTTTTATATTGCCTGTTATAAGTTTGTAGTGAAGTGAAAAGTTAATTCCGGCAAGTACCATGAATATTGTTATGATAACATCAATTGCCGCATTGTCATAGTGACCTACAGAGCTGTTTTTTGTTGAAAATCCACCTGTAGCAAGTGTCCCGAATGTATGTGTCATGGCATCAAATAGTGTCATACCCGAAAGTTTAAGCAAAACTGTTTCGGCGATACTCATGCCGATATATATATACCATAATGTTTTTGCTGTTTCAGTAATTCTTGGCGTTATTTTGTCAACAGTAGGACCTGGAGCTTCCGCTTTTATAAGCTGTAATCCTCCAATTTTGAGAAGCGGAAAGATTGCAACTGCAAGAACTACGATTCCCATTCCTCCAAGCCAGTGGGTGAGTGAGCGCCAGAAAAGTATTGCATCAGGAAGGGATTCAATATCTGTTATGATTGTTGCCCCTGTGGTTGTAAATCCGGACATAGTCTCAAAAAAGGCATCACTAAAAGAAGTTATTTTTCCTGATATATAAAAAGGTAAAGCACCTAAAAGAGAAGCAAAAAACCAGCTTGCAGATACCATTAAAAAACCGCCGCGAGTTGAAAGCTGTTCTCTTGTTGTTTTTCTTAAAATAAAAACAGTAATTCCGGCAATTATAAATGTTGACAAAATAGGTATTGAAAATGCTTTAAAAGAATTGTAATCTTTTTCCCACAATGCTATACCAAGTGGAAATATCATGAAAGATGCAACAATAATAAGTAAAACAGCAATAGCTTTTGTTACGGTTTTTATACTCATTTTACTGATTCTGCAACGAAAAATTTTTCTATTTTGGCTATAGATTCTTTTGATGATAAAACAATTACATCATCATCCGTCTGAAACTGAAAATTACCGTCAGGAACGATTCCTTCTCCATTTCTTGATATGGCGACTATTATTGAACCTGAAGGCAGTGATATCTGTTTTAAGAAAAGGTTATTGACAGGAGAGTCATCTGCTATGCTGTATTCAATGACTTCAGCTCTGCCATCAAATATTGAATGAACAGTTCTTATATTTCCCTTTCTTATATATTTAAGTATTGAATCAACAGCACATGCTTTGGGACTGACTGTTGCATCAATATCAAGTTTTGATGCTA
Source organism: bacterium (assembly GCA_963667425.1). Taxonomy (GTDB): domain Bacteria; phylum UBP6; class UBA1177; order UBA1177. Next base: position 214,341 of record OY763407.1, read on the forward strand.
TTGTAAGATAGTTTGATTTTCCAACTAGAGCAATAACTTTCTTTGCGCCCATATTTTTTGCAAAAATAGATGTCAGAAGGTTAAGCTCCTGATTTTTTGTAGCTGTAATAACAAGATCATATTTATGTAGATTTTCTTCTTCAAAAATTGAAGGTTCACTTATATCTCCGCATAAAATAAGAGCTTTATTTCCCATTTCTTCAGAAAGCTGTTCACATAAAGCGCTATCTTTATCAACTATTGTAAGTTTTATTTTCTTTGCAATTAGAAATTTAGCAACAGTGTGTCCAATCTGACCGCATCCGGCAATAAGAACTTTTTTTATTGTTTCAACTTTTTTTCCTTCCATAAGGAAGATTTTTTCCATGGATTCAGCATCTGCAACTATATAAAGTCTGTCTTTTTCCTTTATTATTGTGCTGCCATCAGGAATTATAAGCTCATTTTCTCTAAGTATTGCAGAAATAAGAAATTTTATTTTTAGTGAACTTCTAAGTTGAAACAATCTTTTATTGTTAAAAACAGATTCTTTTTCAACAGAAAAATTTCTCATTTGGATATCTTTAGCTTCAAAGTGAAGGATATCGCTTACAACCCCGAACCTGATGTCATCAAGTATTTTTCTTGATGCTTCAACTTCAGGTGTAACTACATAATCAACGCCAAGAAAAGGTTTCCCTTCGCTCATTACTCTGCTGTAATCAAGATTTCTTATTCTTGCTACAATTCTGGGAACATTGAACTGACTTCGTGCAAGAGAGCACGCAATTAAGTTGACTTCATCTGATTCAGTTGCACTGATAAATATTTCGGCATCGTCACATTCAGCTTCTCTTAAAGTTTCAAGATCTGATGCAGATTTGTTTATAACAAAGCAGTCAAGCTTATTGATTGCATTTTGGGCTCTGTTGTAATCTTTTTCAATAAGAACAACATCCTTGCCTTCTTCAATAAGTTGTTTTGTAATTTCATACCCGACAGAGCCGGCACCAACCACTATAGTTTTCATGGCGGTAGTATTGCATAAGCGTTGTTTTAAGTCAAGTAAGAAAATGATGCTCTAAAAATTCTTTCAAAAAAGAATTTTTAGAGTAATTTCTTTTTAAGAATTTAGATGTTTGTGTATTTATTAAGATTGTTTAACCACGTGGAAAAGTTATGTACGTTAAATTGCAATTGCCTTCAGAAGAAACTTCCGTTTTGTTAAAGAAGCTGGAAATAATCCATTCAGATACTGACATAAATATTTTTGATAAACATGTTCCGAGAGGCGATTCTTCTTTTATATTTAATCTTGAAGGGCAAGTTTTTATTCAGGAAAAAGAGTTAATAACGCTTCCAAAAATGTTTATTGCTCCAAATCTTATAAAAGCTATAAATCTTAATGTTACAGGAAGCATTTTGTCTTTTATAGCAATTTGTAAAACCTCAGTTCTTTCAAGATTATATAATATTGATATGACTCTTGAGGATGGATGTTTGTATCAAAAAGTTTCTCATGATATTTTTGAGCCGGTATATAATTCGCTGAAAAAAATAAAGGATGATGTTGCAAAATTTAATTTCTTTGAGGAATATCTTCTAAAAACTGTGCTTTTAAACAAAAAATATGTTCCTGATGAAATTGATTCAATTTATGACTATATTTGTGAAAAAGCAGTGTATAGCCCGTTGGAAAATATTCTTAATTCAATTCCTTTCAGTGAAAGAAGTTTTAGGCGTAATTTTGTTAAAAGAGTTGGTGTTAATGCAAAAACGCTTGCAAGAATATGTAGAGTTAATTATCTTTGGGAAAAAGCAGAATCATCTTCAGCGATAGATTACGGAGATCTTATTTTTTATGGCGGATATTTTGATCAGGCTCATTTTATAAAAGATTTTAAATCTATTGTATGTGAAACACCGGGACATTTCTTTAAAAGAAACAGAGAACAGGTCAGAATAATGTCCGGCAAATAACATTTTTTTGTCCATTTTTTACAATAAAAACCTTTTTGTTTTATTACTATGATATCGTTTGTTTAGATTTTATTGTAATATGGGAGCTTATTATGCAAAACGTAAAAAAACATTTTTTGATTCTCTTACTTATGGTTGTTTTTTCAAATCTGACAATTATTTCATGTTCTGATGATAAGTCAGAAAATACTACTAAAAGTAGTGAAAAAAAGATACTTTCATTTCTTTTAGAACAGTATGTTCCGGCAATTTCAGGGACGATTGATGAAAATCTTAAGACCATAACTGCAACAATTCCTGAAGATGGAGATATTACAGCAGTTACTCCAACTGTTACTATTTCCGCAAAAGCTGCTGTTACTCCTAAATCAGGAACAAGTGTGGATTTTACAAATCCTGTTACTTATGTTGTTACAGCAGAAGATGGAAGTCAGGCAACATATACTGTTACAATCTCTGTAAATGGCAGCAGTGTAACATCTCCGGAGGAACTTTCTGGTTCGATGTCTGAAAACACTGTACTGAAAGATAGGTGGGATGGAGTAGATTATGTAATTACAGATATGTTCTATATTGAGGGGAATGCTCTTCTTACTATTGAACCAGGTGTAAAAATTGCTTTTGCAAATGTAAATAGTGGAATTGAAGTTGGCGAGAATGCCGGTCTCAAAATGGTTGGAACTGCAGAAAAACCTATAATTCTGACAGGACCCGTAAATAATGACAATAAAGGATCATGGTATGGTGTTGAAATACGTTCTGCAAGAAGCGATAATCAGTTTGAGTATGTTCAGTTTATTAATGGTGGTTCAAATTATGATTATGCTGTTGTAAATGTAGATCCTGATGCTTCTCTTTCAATAAAAAACTGTATTGTCGACGGTTCACTTGGATACGGAATTGCGACTTACGGTGCAGCTTCCAAATTTACAGGATTTGCTAATAATACAGTTAAAAAATGTGATGACAGTCCAATTTATATTGAAGATCTTTCTCATGCAGGAGTTTTTGATTCTACAAATACATTTGCAGAAAATGGTAAGAATTATATTATGGTAATGAATGCTGATTTAAATGAAAATCTTGAAATAAAAAATCCATCAATTCCTTACTATATTGCGCAGTATTTTGTTTATGCGAACACAACTTTAACTATTGATAAAGGAGTAACATTGTATTTTAATGCAGAACTTGGAATAGATATAGCTGAATCAACAGGTAAGCTTATAGTTAATGGAACCGATGCAGAACCTGTTATTTTTACCAGACTTCCTGGTGAAACTTATTACTGGTCTGGTATTTATGTTCGTTCTGATATTGGTAATGACATCAATTATGCAATTTTTGAATACGCCGGAAACGTGGATGATGAAGGTATTTTCTGGTTATCTTCGGAAGGTGCTGTTACTCTTAACAATGTTGCTCTTACTCATTCTAAGAACTATGGTGTTTCAATGTCTGATACAAGCAGTGTAGATGCAACTGATGTAATATTTGAGGATTGTGCTTCAGGAAATATTTATAATTACGATACAGAAGAAGTTTCAGAAAGTTTTTAATTAAGATTTAATTTTAGCTCTAAGTTTTTCTAAAACATCATTTACATGATCTTTAACTTTAACTTTTTCCCATATATGTTCGATTTTACCTTCAGGGCTGATTAAAAAAGTTGTTCTTACAACTCCCATATATTCTCTGCCCATCATTTTCTTTAATTGCCATACATTGTAATTTTCAAGAGCAGTGTGTTTTTCATCACTTAAAAGTATGACTTTAAGATCATGCTTGGCTCTGAAATCGCAGTGCTTTTTCTGTGAATCAGGACTTACGCCAACAACTTCGGCTCCGAGTTCTTTGAATTCTGCTATTTTATCAGAAAAGTCTTTGCCTTCAAGTGTGCACCCAGGTGTGTTATCTTTCGGATAAAAATAAAGCACAAGCCACTTGCCTTTAAATGTGTTAAGAGCAACAGTATTTCCATTTTCATCTGGCAGAGAGAAAAATGGAACCGGAGTTCCTGGTTCAAATTTTTTGTCACTCATTTTTTACCCCTTTTTATTCTGCAAGTTCAAGCATTTTTTCAATGCTTGAAAGTGCTTTTATTCTTGTAATTTCATTTACTGTCGTTTTGAACTTCTCTTCTTTAAGTGAATTTAATATATCTTCAATAGATATTTTTTTCATGTTTGGGCAGAGAAGTTCTATTGATTCAGGAACAAAATATTTGGCATCAGGATCAGCTTTTTTTAGTCCATGAATAATGCCTTTTTCAGTGACAACAATATATTCATTGTGCTCTTTCCTGGCAACCAGATTTATCATCTGACCTGTTGAAAGAACTGCATCAGCTTGAGTGCGTGCATCATGTGAGGCTTCAGGATGTATCATTACAAAAGCATTAGGATGGGCATTTTTTGCATTTATTATATCTTCAGGTTTTACTCTGTTGTGAACAGGGCAGTGACCCGGCCATAATATAAATTCTTTTTCAGGAATTTGTTCAGCTACAAAAGAGCCGAGATGTCTGTCAGGAACAAATATTATTCTTTCGGAATCTATTTTTCTGCATATTTTTACAGCATTACTTGATGTTACACATACATCTGAAAGTGCTTTGACTTCAGCTGTGGAATTTACATAGCATACAACTTTTGCATCTGGATATTTTTCTTTCATTGCTTTGACAGTCTGAGGCTCCGCCATTTCAGCCATAGGACATCCTGCGCCTGGAACTGGCATAAGGATTGTTTTATCAGGAGAAAGTATATATGCAGTTTCTGCCATAAATTTAACTCCTGCAAAAACAACTATATCCGCATTGTCAATATTTGCCGCTTTTTTGCTTAAAGCATATGAATCTCCAGTGAAATCAGCTATGTCCTGAACAGCTCCATCAACATATGTGTGTGCAAGAATTATTGCATTCTTTTCTTTTTTTATCTTTTCTATTTCTGCAATAAGTTCGGGATTAGTCATTTACGACTTCCTTAATTTCAGGAATCATTTTCTTTATATGTCTTTCTATGCCCATTTTAAGAGTAAGCTGAGACATAGGGCATCCATGACATGCGCCTTGAAGTCTTACTTTAACAATGCCGTCTTCTGTTACGTCAAGAAGCTCAACATCTCCGCCATCTGCCTGAAGTGAAGGTCTTATTTCCCCAAGAATATCAGCAACTTTTTCTTTAAGAGTTTTTTCCATGGTATCTCCTTGAATTATAAAAAAACATATAACAAAATGAGCCTATATTAGTTCAAAATGAATGTCAAGTGTTATTTTCCTGTTTTGTCTGAATTAAGAATGGCTTTAACAGCATACGATGCCAGAAAATGACCGGCAGTTTGGGGGACAAAAGGTGTTGAACCCTGAGTTTTTCTTGCTCTCCCTTTTTCTGTTGAATTATGTTCTTCATTTTCCACTGGGTCAATTGGCAGTTCATCTGAAAAAACTACTGGAAATTTGGCAGATATTTTTCTTTTCCTAAGCCTTTTTCTGACAAATGCAGCCAGAGAGCAGTTATTGGTTTTCCATATGTCTGCTATTTTTAATTTTGAAGGGTCTATTCTGCCTGCTGTCCCCATACTTGATATAAACTTTTTGTTCAGATTTATAAGTGTATAAATAAGATTAACTTTAGGATTTAAGCTATCAATTGCATCAATGTAAAAATCAGCATCGACAATTACTTCTTCTGCAGAATCTCCATGAATAAATGAATTTATTGTAATAATCTGAATATCAGGATTGATTTTACAGGCAGCTTCTTTTAAAAGATCGGATTTGTTTTTTCCTATTTCCGGTATAAAGCCTAAAATGTGCCTATTGAGATTTGATTCTGACAATGTGTCAAAATCAAGAATGTAAAGTTTTCCAACGCCGCATCTTACAAGATCAATTGCTGCCGCAGCTCCAACACCGCCGAGTCCGTAAACAGCTACAGAGCTTTGTTCAAGTATGTCTAAAGCTTTTGTGCCTAAAATTATTTCTGTTCTTTCCTTGAATCCCATTTTTTCCCTTATAATGGTAAAAAATATTATTTTAAATAGGCTGCTTAATACACTTAAGCAATTTTTAATTATAATACCCAAATCAGCATAAGAAATCTAAGAAAAATAAGACTCTTTTATTATCTACTCTTCTTTTCTTGCTAATTTAATATCACAAATTATAATTATTTCGGGTTTTAATTTAATATTGTTGCTGAAGAGGCATTCTATTGGAGGTTTCATATGAAAAAGATTGCTGTAGCTTTGTTTTTATTCTTTATTCTGATTTCCTGCGGGGTGGACAACTCTGTTAGATTTAACTCAAACAATGATGAGAATGGTATTGATTTTAACGGTGAAAAGAAAATTATGTCAGGGCTACAGCCATTGGGTTTAGGAACGGCTGTTTCTCCCTATCTTATTTCAACTCTTGACAACCTTGTCTGGATAAGTGAAAACTCTTCCGCTTGGGATAAAACTTATAAACAGACATCAAATATTGATGCTTCAGCTACATCAACTATGAACAGTGGTGCCGGTTTTTCTCCGATAGGTAATGCGACAACAAAGTTTACAGGTTCATATGATGGTGGAGGTTTTAATATTTCCAATCTTTATATCAGTAGAGGCAGTGCGGAATATAATTCGGGTCTTTTCGGTTCGGTAAGCAGTACTGATTTGTCAAATATAAATATCGTAAATACAGATATAACGGGCGGATACAATACGGGCGGAATTGCAGGGCTTATAGACAACATGTCAAATATAACGAACTGCTCAGTTTCAGGAAGTATTTCAGGTACAAGCAACGTAGGTGGGATAGCAGGACGCGCAATGACATCATCTTCAGTCACTGTTTCATCAAACAGTGCTTCTATTATATCCAATTCGGATTATGCCGGAGGAATTTTAGGATACTCCGCAAATTATACTACAGTTTCAAACTGTTCTAACCGCGGAACTGTTACAACTTTACAGTATGCCGGAGGAATCGCAGGTTATAATGTTGGAGGTTATATTTATAATTCCTATAACAGAGGCAGTCTCACAGCCAAGAGATATGCAGGAGGTATCGCGGGAGCTAACACCTATACAGTTGAAAACTGCTACAGCGCAGGAAATATTACGGTAGCCGAAGGTGGAAGCGGAGATTATTTTGGTGGTTTTATCGGTTCTAATAATATTGTCGCAGGGGCTGTTGTCTCAGGAAATTATTACGACTCTGAAACTTCTGGCAGAAGCGATACGACAGGTGCTTCTCCTCTGACAACCATTAACATGAAAAACAGTTCCAGTTATTCGGGCTGGGATTTTTCCACAAGACCTCTATGGTTTATAAACAGTTTATATAATGATGGCTACCCATATCTTTCATGGGAAAGAATGAATGTAAATTCTCCTTCTGTTCAGGCAAAAGATCTTGTCCTGTCTGATTTGAAAAAAGACAGTTTAATGCTTAGCTGGACAAACGGAAACGGATTATCAAGAATTGTTTTTGTAAAAACAGGTGCTGTAACCGTAAATGTATATCCGGTACCTATCGATGGTATGACCTATTCATGCGACAGTTCTTTCGGAACCGGAACATCTCTTACTAACGGATGGTACTGTGTATACAGCGGAACTGGAAATAATGTTACCGTTAATAATCTTGATGATGATACACTCTATTCCTTTCAGGTTTTTGAATATAACGGTTCAGCAGGAAATGAAGTTTACCTCAGAACACCGGCAAGCAGTAATCCTGTTTCTGAAAGAAGCGGTTATCTATTTGAAGGCAAAGGGACAAACAGCGAACCATTCCTCATACAGTCTCTTGATGATCTGAAAACACTTTCTGAAAATGGAAATTACTGGAATTATACTTTTAAACAGACTGCCGATATAGATGCTTCCGACACTCAGACATGGAATAGCGGTGAAGGTTTTTATTCTATAGGAACAAGTTCCAATAATTTTGGTGGTGTATATTACGGAAATGGTCATAAAGTATCAAACCTCTATATAAATCGTCCTTCTTTAAGCCACATAGGATTTTTCGGAGTAATTTCATATGGAATTATTGATAATATAGGGATTGTCAATGCAAATATAAAAGGATTGAATTATGTAGGAGGAATAGCAGGATCAGTTAATGATTACACTAATATTGCAAGATCTTTCACGACAGGGTCTCTTGCCGGAAATTCTTATGTCGGAGGTCTTGTAGGCTATAACGCAGATAATTCTAATATAAAGGACTCATACAGCAGTGCAAGTATAACAGCCACATCAAACGGTGGCGGAGCAATAGGCTGCAACAGTTCAAATTCAAGTATACTTAACATTTACAGCGCAGGGGTTGTCTCTGAAGGCGTAACAAATGGAGGTCTTATCGGCGTTAATGATAATGTTTCTATTGCTTCTTCAACAAGTTTTTATGATAGTCAGACTTCAGGAATGTCTGACACAGGAAAAGGTGTTCCTTTAACAACTGCGGAAATGAACACAAAGTCTACATTTACAGATGCTTCATGGGCTTTTTATACAGGAAGTAATACGGATACAGATGTATGGATGATGGATACGAAAAATGATGGTTATCCATATTTCTACTGGGAATATAAGCTTCAGACAATAACTTTTGGTTCTATAGATTCAAAAAAATATGGTGATGCCGATTTTAATCTTTCTGCAGTATCAGACAGTGGACTTACTGTTTCATATACTAGCTTGGATGAAAGTGTTGCAACAGTGACAGGAAACAGTGTTCATATAACCGGTGTAGGAACAACAACTATTACAGCATCCCAGCCAGGTAACGATGAATATATTGCAGCAGCCAATGTAACACAGGAACTTACAGTCAGCAAAGGAACCGCTTCAATATCTATAACCAATCTTAATTTTACTTATGACGGAGTTTTCAAAGAGCCTACAGTGACGACAACACCTGAAGGTCTTGGTTATACAGTAACATATAACGGTGTAACAACAAAACCTTATAATGCAGGAACTTATTCTGTTGTTGTTACTATAAACAGCACTCTTTATGAAGGAACGGCCAGTACATCAATGACTATTGCAAAAGCTAACCCTGTAGTTAGTGAATGGCCTTCTGCTACAAATATTTCTTATGGACAAACTCTTGTATCGTCAGCACTGAGCGGGGGAACAGCTTCAACAGCAGGCAGTTTTGCATTTATATCTCCAGATACTGCTCCAAATGCAGGCACAAGTTCTCAAAGTGTAAGATTCACTCCCACAGATGAAGCGAATTACAATACAGTTGATGGATCAGTAAATGTTACAGTGAATAAAGCTGTTCCGACTGTAACACAATGGCCTACAGCCAGTGCTATTACATATGGAGAGACACTTGCATCCTCTCTTCTAAATTATGGTTATGCATCTGTTTCAGGAACATTTGCTTTTGTTTCTCCGACTATAGCTCCAACTGTTGGAACAGCAGCTCAGACTGTCAGATTTACACCGACAGATTCAAACAACTATGCCTATGTTGACGGAACAGTAAATGTTACAGTAAATAAAGCGACACCAACAGTAACGCAGTGGCCGTCGGCATCAAATATAATTTACGGGCAGGCTCTTTCAGTGTCATCACTCACAAATGGAACAGCATCTGTTCCCGGAACATTTGCATTTACATCTCCTGCTCTGAAGCCAAATGCAGGAACTAGTTTACAGAATATAACATTTACTCCAACAGATACATTAAAATACAACACAGTTAATGGAACATCAAGTGTTACAGTAGAAAAAGCAGAGCCTAAAGTTTATAACTGGCCTACAGTTTTACTGACATATGGTCAGAAACTTTCCGAGGGAACTCTTACCGGTGCTTCAACATTACAGACAGGAACTTTTACTTTTGCAAAACCTGATGACATATTAAGTTCAGGTTTTCATAGTGTAACAATGACTTTTACTCCTGATAGCTCAAATTACACATCACTTACCGGAACAGCATCTGCAACTGTTGATAAAGCAGTACTTAATGCTATAGCCGATAACAAATCAAAATCTTACGGAGAAGTGAATCCAGAACTTACCATAAGTTATAGTGGTTTTGTAAATGATGACAATGAAACAGCAATAACAACGATGCCTACAGCAACTACAGTTGCCACTGAAAGTTCTGTTTCTGGTACATATGAGATAACAGTAAGTGGCGGTGTGGCCTTAAATTATACATTTTCCTATGTGGCTGGAGTTCTTACTGTAAACAGTGTTTTACCAACAGTCGCAACAGGAATGTTCGCTGTAACAACTCAAACTGCAAGTTTAAATGGAAGTATAACAAGTGATGGTGGTTCATCAATTACCCAGAAAGGAATATGTATTTCTTTAAATCCTGATCCTACAATATTGAACGGTTGTAAACAGGATTCCAATATTGGCACGTCAGTAAATGTACAGTTTACATCTCTTGCTCCTGACATGGAATATCACTATAGAACATATGCTGTAAACGAAAAAGGGACAGCATATGGAGAAGACAGATCATTTACGACACAAAAAGCGATAGAGTTTGTGCTAGGTCAAGTTTTCAGTGTCAATGAAAATTCATCAGCTTTTACAGCAATAGGAACATTAACAATCAATGGCGATATACAGGTAGCAGCATCGTACTCAATAACTTCAGGAAATGATGATGGTATTTTCCTGATAAACGGTAGTACTCTACAGGTCGCAGATTCTACAAAACTTGATTATGAAACAGCAACAAAACATATTTTGACAATAAAAGTTGAAGACAATGAGAATACGGACGAAGGAACTATCAGAGTAGACTTGATAAATTTAAATGATAATACCCCTGTTCTTCAAAATGCTGTATTTACAATATCTGAAAACGCTCCTAATGGAACAGTAGCGGGAGCTTTGACAGCAACAGATGCCGATGCCGGTCTAACACCGCTTACATATACAATCGAATCAGGGAATGATGATAATATATTTACTATGAATTCATCAACAGGAATAATAACAGTGGTTGATAACACAAATCTTGATTATGAAACAACAAATCGCTACGTTCTTTCTGTAAAAGTTAGTGATACATTAAATGAATCTATTGCTTCAATAACGATTGATATTACTGATGAAACAGGTACGTGTAGTGAACCTAAAGAAATCAATGCATTGCCGTTTTCTGAAAATTCAACTACAGAAAGTGGTTTCAGCACAGTAACAAATTATGGAACAGGCTGTGGCGATGCTGTTTACGGAGCAGAAGACAGAATATACAGCTATACTGTAAATGCAGGTGAAATCATAGATATTACTGCCACTCCTGAATCAGATTATGATATAGTACTTGCAATTCAGAATGAATGCGGAGACGGCAATGAATGCAAGGCATTTACTAACAGCGGAGGAGTAGGCGTAGAAGAGACAATCAGATACGAAGCTCCTGAAAATAAAGTTATTTATATCATTGTTGAAGGTGTAGGTGGAAATGGAACATATACGCTTGAAGTAAAAGAAGCTGAAATAGAAATGCCTGACGAAGAAGCGGATTCAGACATTATCTCTGCAGATGAGGATGAAATTGCTGACGAAGAAACTGATGATGATATTTATGATGCCGATGATGAAACAGATGAAGACTTTACTGCTATAGATGAAAATGAAACTGATGATGAAGAGATTGATACTGATGATGAAGTAGATTCTGACATAACTTCTGCAGATGAGGATGAAGTTGCTGACGAAGAAACTGATGATAATAGTTATGATGCTGATAATGAAACAGACGAGGACTTTATTTCTTCAGATGAAGATGAAAATGCTGATGAAGAGGTTGATACCGACATAACATCTTCAGATGAAGACGAAAGTATTGATGAAGAAGCGGATGACGATACATATATTTCCGATGATGAAACAGATTCTGAAGAAAGTGACAGTGATATAGTAAAACATTCATCATCATCTGAAGGCTGCGGTTGCAGTGTTGTTTCATGGTAAAATTATAAAAGATTAAAGTTTCAGTAATTAAAACTCACAATATATAATCAACCTAATCTTAATTTGATTTTGTAAAACTGTTGTGCTAGTATGCCATGTAATAATATTGTTCCGGTTTTTGGAGGCTTTTGTTATGGTTGATTTAAGTACAAAATATTTAGGTCTTAATTTGGAAAATCCTATTGTCGTTTCCAGTTCTGGTTTTACGTCTTCTATTGAACGGATAAAAAGATGTGCAGAGTCCGGTGCCGGTGCCGTTGTTTTGAAATCTCTGTTTGAAGAACAGGTTTATTCTGATAATGTAAGTTCAGCAACAGTTCATGATACAACTTTTAATATGCATCCTGAAGCTTTTGAATATATTCAGCAATCCTCAATAAATCTTGGTTCATCTCATTACATTGACCTTATTAAAAAGGCAAAAGATTCTGTTTCAATACCAATAATTGGAAGCCTTAACTGCATTTCTGAAGAATGGTGGAACGAATATGCGGAAGATATAGAAAATAGCGGTGTTGATGCTATTGAACTTAATATGTCAAGTATTTCCAATAATCCCAGAATTGATGGAAATGAAATTGAGGAAAAATATCTATCAATATTCAGATCTATTAAATCTCATGTTGATATTCCAATAGTTGTTAAAATAGGACCGTATTTTTCTTCTATTCCTGAAATGGTTAACAAATTTTATCTTGCAGGTGCAAAAGGTGTTGTCCTTTTTAATCGCTTTTATCAGATAGGTATAGACCCTGAAAATTTTAAAATCGTTACAGGTTTCAAATACAGCGCAAGAGAAGAAATATCAAATTCATTAAGATGGGTTTCAATACTTTCCAACAGGTTTGAGAACTTCAGTATTTCAGGTTCCATAGGTGTTCATGATACAGAAGATCTGATAAAAATGCTTCTTGCAGGTGCAGATGTGGCTCAGATTTGCTCTACGCTTTATCTGCATGGAGTAGGTCGAATTCGTGAAATGCTTGATGGACTCTCATCTTATATGGAAAGACACAGTTTTGAAAAAATAAATGATTTCAGAGGACGCTTATCTCAGGCTGAAAGTGATGACCCTATGGCTTATGAACGCCTCCAATACATTAAAGCGCAGGTCGGAGCAGAATAAATTATAAACTTTTCATTGTTTTCAATATAGATTCTATCCGGCTATCTTTTTCATTTATTCTTCAAAAAGCTTGATTTTTTAATTAATTATGGTATTTAAGGAGACGATTATCCTTTCTTGGGTGGGAGTCTATCCCGCTCTTTTTTATATTAGGAGGACATGATATATGTGGGAAGGAAGAGCAGGGGAGCTTTTTGTAAAGCTTGAACCTCTTGCCAACAGTATTGGTTTGAAAATAGTTGAACTTGATGTTCCAGTCGGTATGAATGGAGTTTTCAGGGTATATGTCGATTCTTTAGATGGAACTCCTGTTCCTGTAGATAAATGTTCAGATCTGAGTCCGGTAGTTTCAAGATTTCTTGATGTGGATGATCCTTTTCCGTTCAGATATTATCTTGAGATAAGTTCTCCCGGTCTTGACAGACCTATAAGACGATTTGAGGAAATTAAACTTTTTATAGGAAAAAAAGTTAAGATAAAACTCAAAACTATTGTTGACGGGAGAAAAAGGATAATTGGTGTCCTTAAAGATGTAAACGAAGAAGAGAACTATTTTACAGTATCTTCCGAAGAAGGGAACGTTTACTCTATAAGAAAAGATTATGTGAGAAAAATGAATATAATTTGGGAAGGAGATTAACATGGAGTTCAACATTAAAGAACTTGTTGATCAGCTTGAAAAAATGAAAGGTATTGCCAGAGATGTTATAATTGATATCTTAAAAGAAGCCTTATATAAAGCTGTTCAGAAAAAACTCGGTGGCGATGCTGACGTTGATATAATTTATGATGATGCAAGCGGTGAGCTTCAGGCATTTTATTTCAGAGAAGTAGTTAAAAATGCAAGAGACCCTGAATATGAGGTTTCTCTTGAAGAGGCTATGGAACTTAATCCTGATGTTCAGATCGGAGATACTCTGGGTGTAAAAATGGAGCCGGATGAACTTGGAAGAATAGCTGCTCAGGTTGCAAAGCAGGTTATAATTCAGAAGATCAAAAATGTTGAAGGCGACATGATCTATGCTGAATATAAAGATAGAAAAGGTGAAATAATAACAGGCTCTGTCCGTAGATTTGAAAAGAACGGAATCATTGTTGATATAGGTAAAACAGAAGCTTTTATTCCTTACAATCAGCAGATTCCGGGTGATAAGCCAAGAGTTAATGACAGAATAAAAGCATATATTTCAGATGTTGTTAAAACAAATTCAGGATGCAGCATTATGCTCAGCCGTGTTAACACAATGTTTGTTCTCAAACTTTTTGAGCTTGAAGTTCCTGAAATAGCTGAAGGCGTTGTAAAAATAGAGGGTGTTGCAAGAGATGCAGGTCATCGTTCAAAAATATCTGTCCGTTCAATAGATCAGGATGTTGACCCTGTTGGTGCATGTGTCGGTCTGAAAGGTTCAAGAATTCAGAATATAGTTCATGAACTTAGCGGCGAAAAAATAGATATCGTTCCGTGGCATGAAGACTCTGTTCAATATATCTGTAACACACTTTCACCTGTTGAAGTTTCTCAGATAATAATTGATGAGGATGAACACAGCATGGATGTTATAGTTCCAGACGATCAGCTATCAGTTGCAATCGGTCGTGGCGGTGAAAACGTCCGTCTGGCATCTCAGCTAACAGGATGGAATATTGATATTCAAAGTGAAAGCCAGATGAAAATGATGCTTAATGAAGCAAAAAGAAGACTTCTTTTTATCAGCGGAATTGATGAAAGTATGGCAGATTCTTTTATAAAACTTGGCTATACTACTCTTGAAGATATAGCAACCGTTGATCCTGAAACTCTTTCAGAAATGCCCGACATTTCTTTTGAAAGAGCTAAAGAGATAATTCTTCAGGCAAAAGAAATGCTTGAAAAAGGTCTTGGAACAGTTGAAATTGATAAAGCACTTGAAGATAAACTTAATGTTCCGACGACCGAACTTGCATGTATTAATGATGAACTTTCAGCTTATATTGAAGAAAAAGGATACTACACTCTTGCTGATATTCAGAGTGAGCCTGACACTGAAACTTTTGCAAAAAATGCAGAGCTTTCAATAAGAAGAGCAAGACAGATAAGATATAGTCTTTCAATGTTTATTGATGACGCTCTCGGAATCAAGAAAAATCAGACAGCTTCAGGTGTTGATGCTGACAGTTTCTTTGATTTCAGTAAAATAGGAGAATCTGATAACGATAATGACTAAAGAAACAGCTCCTGTTAGAAAATGCACAATTTGCGGAGAAACACATCCGCAAAATTCTCTTATACGATATGCTATTGTAGAGGGAAAAGTATATCCTGATTTTAAACAGAAGCTTCAGGGCAGAGGTCTTTATACATGTTACGATAAAAAATGTATAAAATCTTTTACTGCCAGAAAAAAGCTTGATAACCGTTTTTTTGACGGAGAAGCTACATTCGCACTTAACTGTGAACAAATAATAAAAGCAGCTCTTGTAAATATTGTCGATTCAATGAAATATTTTTCATCGCTTTCGGTAAAATCGGGGCTTACAGCAAAAGGACAAAATACAGTACAGGATCTTTTATCTGCAGGATTTAAGGATTTTGCATTTATTCTTATTGCTTCCGATATTGCACAAAACACTTTTGAAAAGCTTGAACGATCTGTTGAACAAATATCTGTCGTAAAAAAGACATTTTTTTCAAAATCAGATTTGGGGCAGTTCTTTTCAACCCGTCCTATAGGTGTTGTAGGATTAAAAAGATCATCTATTTCAGAAAGAATTAGTGATTGTGTTGAACTTTTTAACAATTTGAATGAGGAAAACAGTAGATGTTGATACATGAGATAGCAAAAGAGATAGGGGTTCAATCAAAAGCCGTTCTTAACTATCTTCAGAAACAGGGATGTGATTATAAAAGTACTTCTAAGGGAATTACTCCTGAAGAAGAAAGACTTGTTAGAAGTTACTTCGCTACCCCTGAAAATTTGCAGGCTGCAGCTTCAGGCACTATAGCAGGCGCAGAAAAGAAAGACGAAGATAATGCTGAAAAGAAAAAATCTGTCACCACAATTATTCGCTCAAGAGGTGAAAGAAGGAGTTTTGTTCCAGAAGACAAAAGAGATGATATTCCAACTGTAAATGAAGAAGCTGAAGTATCTGCATCAGCCAACGAAACTGTTGAACCTGAGATTGAAAAATCTGAAACTTCAGAAAAAGAACACCAGCCAACTGAGCCTGTAAAAGAAGAAACTGTAATTGAAAAGAAAGCTGAAGAAAATGAAAAAGAAGTTTCCACAGGAGAAAACAATGATGTTTCCACAGTAGAGACTGTGAAGGAAACTTTAAAAGAAGAAGTCGTTTCATCTGAGATTAAACATGAAAAGCATTCTGCTGAGAAGAGTCATGTTAAAAACATTGATGATGATGATGAACTTTCTGATGAAGAACTTTTAAGAAGAAAGAAAAAGAAAATAGTTATGAAAGGCGGTGTTGTACCTAAAGTTGCTCAAGTCGCAGAAGTTAAGAAACCTGTGTCAAGAAAAACTAAAGTCGCTCCAGTAATAACTGCTGCCAGAAATTTTGATAAGATAAAAGGTGGAAACATAGATTATCTTACAGCTGATAACAGTGAAGGCGAAAGAAGAAGAAGAAAAAGAAAAGATAATAGAAATAAAAATAAACAGCAGGAAAAACAGCAGGTACAGGCTAATCCTACAAAGGCTATAAAAATGGTAGTTAAAATAGAAGGAAGCATAACTGTAGCTGAGCTTTCAAGAAGAATGGGAATTAAATCAACTCTTCTCATAAAAAAGATGTTTGAAATGGGAGAAATGGTTTCCATAAATGATAGAATAGATCTTGATACAGCGTCTTTTATAGCATCCGAATTCGGATATCAGGTTGAAAATGTTGAACTCACAGATGAAAGCTTTATTGAAGTTCATGAAGACAGAGAAGACGAGCTTGTTAAAAGACCTCCTGTTGTTACCGTTATGGGACACGTTGATCACGGTAAAACAAAACTTCTCGATGCAATAAGAAATACAAATGTCGTTGACAGAGAAGCTGGTGGAATTACACAGCACATAGGTGCATATACAGTTTCAATTGACGGTGGTGATATAACATTCCTTGATACTCCGGGTCACGAAGCTTTTACAGCAATGAGAAGCCGTGGTGCACAGGCAACAGATATAGTTATTCTTATAGTTGCTGCCGACGATGGTGTTATGCCTCAGACAGTTGAAGCTATAAACCATGCAAAAGCTGCAAAAGTTCCTATAATAGTTGCCGTAAATAAAATTGATAAGCCAAATGCCAACCCTGACAAAGTTCGTCAGGAACTTATGAAATATGAAATTGTTCCTGAAGAATGGGGTGGAGAAAATCTTTTTGTTGAAATATCTGCAAAACAGAGAATCAATATTGACGGACTCCTTGAAACAATTCTTCTTCAGGTCGAAATGATGGATTTAAAAGCAAATCCGTCAAAATCAGCATCAGGAATTGTTATTGAATCAAGAATGGATCAAGGCAAAGGCCCTGTTGCTACAACTCTGATAAAAGACGGAACACTTAAGGTTGGCGATCTCGTTGTAACAGGAACATCTTCAGGATATGTCCGTTCAATGATTGACTGGAAAGGCTCAAGATTAAAAGCTGCATCACTTTCAATGGCTGTTGAGATAACAGGACTTGATTCAGTTCCTCAGGCTGGTGAAAATATTTACGTATTCTCGGATGAAAAGAAAGCAAAGGCATTCATTGAATTCCGTAGAAACAAATACCGTGAAGAGAAAATCGAAAAACAGAAGAAAGTTACACTTGACAACCTCTTTGAGAAAATTGAGGAAGGTGAAACACAGGAACTCAATCTTATTGTTAAAGCAGATGTTGACGGCAGTGTTGAAGCTATTAACACAAGTCTTAAAAAGATAGAGCATGACAAAATAAAAGTAAGAATAATTCACAGCGGTGTCGGAGCAATTACCGAAAACGATATAATTCTCGCATCCGCATCAAATGCAATAGTTTTCGGATTCAATGTCAGAATGGACAGTAAAGCCAGAGCCGCAATGTCATCAGAAGATGTCGATGTAAGAATTTACTCAATTATCTACGACCTTATAGAATCAGTTAAGAGCGCAATGACAGGAAGACTTGCACCTGTTATAACCGAACAGTACCTTGGAAAGGCAGAAGTAAGACAGACATTCAATGTACCAAAAATCGGTGTTGTTGCAGGCTGTATGGTTGTTGACGGTAAAATAGTAAGAAACGGTAAAATAAAGCTTATCAGAGAAAACATAGTTGTTTATCAGGGTATCTTCAATTCACTTCAGCGTTTTAAAGACAGCGTGAAAGAAGTGAAAAACGGATACGAATGCGGTCTTGGTATAGAAAACTGTAACGACATCAAAATAGGTGATGTTATAGAATGTTACATTGATGTCGAAACAAAGGACGAGGTGAAATAGTGGCAAACGAAGTCAGACAGAATAAAATTGCCGAAGCAATACTACGTGAAATCTCTTCATGTTTTATAACAGAATATTCAGGCACACCTCTGTCAACAGTTACCATAACACACGTTGCAGTAAGCCGTGATCTTAGAAATGCAACAGTTTACTATGCACTGTTTAATCAGGCAGATATAAAAACAGTGCAGAGTGAACTTGATCGTGAATCCAAAAAGCTTAGATTCAGAGTCGGCTCAAAGATATCTCATCTTAAATCGGTTCCTGAACTCAGTTTCAAGTATGACAATATTTATGATCAGTCCATGAAACTAGAATCTATCTTTTCGAAGATAAAGGAGGAAAAGGATGAAGGAGATGAAAACTGAGTTTGAATCCTTTTATGCAAAACTTACTTCCGTAAAAACAATAGTACTATCAGCACACGTAAGTCCTGACGGAGACGCAGTCGGCTCTGTGCTTGGTTTATATCATATGCTTAAAAATATGGGTAAAGAAGTATACATCTACTCAAAAGACCCGTATCCATATAATTTTATGTTTCTTGAAGGGGCAGATAAAGCATCATCCGATATGTCATGGAAAGATCCCGACATGTTCATTCTGCTTGATTGCGGAACAGTAATGAGAGCAGGCGGAGACATGTTCGTGAGAATCGAAAAATCCGATGCAGTGAAAGTCCTTTTTGATCATCACATACACCATTCGCAGATAAAAAACTTTGACTACCTCTTCATAGATGAAAAAGCCTCATCAACAGCTGCACTTGTTTACCGCTTTATGGAAACAGTAGGTTACGAACCTGACAAAAACAGTGCGGAAGCAATATATTCAGGAATCATGAGCGATACAGGCGGACTTCGTTACAACAGTGCAGACAATGAAGCATTTGCAACACTTGGAAAGCTTGTGCATCACATAACTCCATGGGAAATTGCTACAAAAATATGGGAAAATATACCATATGCACAACTACAGCTTTTAGTTGAAGTTTTAGGCGACATGAAACTTTTAGTAGACGGAAAACTCTCAGTTATAGTTGTAACACTTCAGCAGCTTAAGAAATACGGGCTCACTCCTGACAATATAGACAGCTTCATAAACTATGGAAGAAGCATTGATACAGTTGAAATATCTGCAAGATTCAGAGAAGTAAAGGAAAACGAGTATAAAGTAAGTCTCCGTTCGAAAGGTGCAATAGATGCATCAAAAATAGCACACGAATTCGGAGGCGGCGGACACAAAAACGCTGCAAGCTTCTTCTTTAGAGGAAGCTATCAGGAAGGACTTAAATTTATAGAAGAAATTGCGCTCAAGGTTTTAAGTTGACAAGTTCCTTTTTTCTTCCATTCTACAAACAAAAAGGCAAAACATCAGCCCATGCCTTAAATGAATTTAAACGAGTTACAGGAATCAAAAAAGCGGGATACTGCGGAACCCTTGATCCGCTTGCCGAAGGACTTCTTATCTTTGCAATTGATAAAGCAACAAAACTTATAAGATTCTTTACTGAAGACATTAAAAAGTATAAAGGTACAATGATTTTCGGTATGACAAGCGATTCCTACGATATGGAAGGAAACATAGACGTAACAAATGAAAATCCGCAGATAACTCCTGAAGAATTAAAAAAGTTTGAAACAAAATTCAAAGGAGAAATAATCCAGACACCGCCAGTCTATTCAGCAGTAAAAGTACGAGGCAAAAGAGCCTGTGATAGAGCAAGATCAGGCGAAGAAGTTTTACTTGCAGAGAGAACAGTCAGCATCTATGACATAAAACTCACACAAGTTACTGCAAAAGAAGTTGATTTTGAAGTTACATGTTCCAAAGGAACATACATCCGCTCACTCGTATCCGACATAGGAAAAGAGCAGGGAGATGGAGCACTCCTTTCAAAACTCATAAGAACAGGCGTTGGCGACATTGGCATTGAAAACTCTGTTACAATAGAAGAAATAAAGGAAAAACCTGAAATACTTAATGAAAGAGCAATACCAATAGATGAACCATTTCCATGGATGAACAAAATATCAGATCTCAGTGAAGATATAATGAAAAATCTATACAACGGAATAGACCTTGAAACAATGGAAATACCATTAAAAGAAGGTTACAACATAATATATGAAAAAAGCTCGCCACTCTACATACTCGAGAAAAGAGAAAATACGCTGAGCTACACTGCATACATCGGGGAAAACAGATGAAAGACATACAGAAACAACAGGACGACAGAAACATAACCGTAGATGAAGTAGGTGTATCAGGAATAAGATACCCTATAAACGTCAAAGACAGGCTGCACGGATTACAGAAAACAGTTTCAGACATCACAATGAGCGTCGAACTCCTCCCCGAATTCAAAGGAACCCACATGTCGAGATTTCTCGAAATCCTTAATGAAGTAAGAGGCGAAATAACAATGGCAAACATACCTCTCATCCTGAATGAAATGAGAGAAAAGCTCGAATCGCCAAAATCATTTATGGAAATGAAATTCCCGTACTTTATCGAAAAAGAATCACCAGTATCAAAAGCAAAATCGATGTTCTCAATCGATGTAATGTTTTCAGGATATTCATCGGAAAAATATGGAAACAGCTTTATACTAGGGTTGAAAGTGCCCGTAACAACGCTCTGTCCATGCTCGAAAGAGATAAGCGAATACGGAGCGCACAACCAGAGAAGCTACGTAACACTATTTATAAGCAGTGAAACATTTCTTTGGCTCGAAGAACTCGTAAAAATAATCGAAGAATCATCCAGCTCAGCCATCTATCCTCTTCTAAAAAGACCGGATGAAAAATACGTTACCGAAAAAGCATATGAAAATCCGTCATTTGCAGAAGACCTCGTTAGAAACGTAACATTAAAACTTAGCAGTCTTAAAGGAATAAACTGGTTCAGAGTAAAAACTCTTCATCTTGAAAGCATTCATACACACAACGCATTTGCAGTTGTAACAAAATCCTTTGATGTGTCAGATGCACTATCAAGACACATAAAAATGATAAGTGAAATGTAACCAGGCAGCCGCCGCAGTTGACCTTCTTTATTATATAGTTATTATACATAAGTACTTATTACCCATGGGAGGGTTTAAATGGAAATATCAATACCTTCAATCTTAAGAATAAAACGGGAAGCAGTCTACCGCATCGGTAAATATCTGCGTAAAAATGATATGAAAAATATCGTTCTCTTATTTGGAGAAGGGATAAAAGAACTTCTTTCAGAGCAGCTGTACATCTCGCTTACAAGTTCGGAAATAAAAATCCAGCACGAGGAAATCGTAACCGATAACAGCGTAAAGACACTTTTTGACAGTACATTCACATTTCCTCTTCCAGTAGATGCCATAGTTGCAGTCGGAGGGGGGAAAGCCATCGATTTCGGCAAATATGCCGCATTTCTGCTTCAGGTTCCAGTTATCACAATACCCACATCAATAAGCAACGATGCCTTTGCATCATCAATGGCATCACTTACAATAGACGGAAGAAGAAGAACCCTTAAAGCAAAAATGCCTGACGGTGTAATAATCGACACAGACATAATTAAAAAAGCACCGAAGCAATACATCTTCTCAGGAATAGGTGATCTTATAAGCAACCTTACAGCAATCGAAGACTGGAAAAGAGCATCAAAGAAACATGCAGAAGTTCTTAACGACTTTGCAGTACTCATCTCATTAAATGCAGTTGAAAACTTTCTAAACTATGGCAACAAAAACATAGACGATATCGAATTTATAAGACTCGTCTGCGGATCACTGGTTATGAGCGGAATCTCAATGGAAATATGCGGATCAAGCAGATCATCAAGCGGAAGCGAACACCTCGTAAGCCACGCATACGACAGATACGCCAAAAAACCGTCACTACACGGAATCCAGGTAGGCGTTGCAACCTATGCCATAAGCTACATTCAGAACAACAAACACGAACTCATCAGAAAAACACTCGAAGAAACAGGATTCTTTGATTTCGTTGCGGCTCATCCGCTCGATAAAAGTGATTTCATAAAAGCAATCGAAATGGCAATAACAATGAAAAGCAACTTCTACACAGTGCTCAACGAAGACAACGCAGTAGATAAACTCAAAGAATTTGCGGAAACAGATTCCCTAATGCAGAAACTTATTGTGTAATAGCAGAAAACGCAATATAAACAGTATACGAAACATAAGCGGCGCAAAGTAAAATACCGCCGATTCTTCCGATCCTGCCGTCACCCTTCATCCTGAAACCGAAAACAAAAAGCGAAAGTGTAAGAGCCGTCATAACAAGCATATCCCTTGGAAAAATACCATCAGGAACATTCGACGGATTCACAACACCCGCAATACCGGCAACCATAGCAGTATTAAACATATTTGAACCAATAATATTACCAAGAGCAATATCATTTTCCTTCTTTAAAGCCGCAATAACCGAAGAAGCAAGCTCAGGAAGCGAAGTACCAATAGCAACAACAGTCAGACCAATAACAAGATCACTGATACCAAGAATATGAGCAATCGTAGTTGCCCCCCAGACAAGCAGCTTTGAACTGCCAAGCAGGAAAACAAGACCGCCAAGCAAATTCCCGTAAGCCGTCAAAGGCTTAAAATCGCTATCCTTAACATCCTCAGAAACCTCCAGTTTGCGACTCTTTTTATTCTTAAGACCGGAAAGAACAGAACTAAGCATGAAAAGAATAAACGGAATAAAAAGAATAACAGCGTCCAGCCTTGAGAAAAAACCATCATAAAGTTCAACCGTTGCAATCAAAGTAAGCAGAAGAAGCACAGGAAGCTCTTTTTTCAGCACACCTCTTTCAACAGTAATCGGCATAATAAGAGCCGTAACACCAAGAATCAGAGCAATATTACTGATATTTGAACCATAAGCATTACCAAGAGCAATACCGCTGCTCCCATCAATAGAAGCCAAAGTTGAAACAAGCATCTCAGGAGCAGAAGTGCCGAAACCAACAATCACCATGCCAATAACAAGAGAAGGAACATGAAAATGTCTGGCAATAGCGGCAGCACCATCAACAAACCTGTCCGCACTAAACACCAGAACCACAAAACCGGCAATTAAAGCAACAACTGCTAAAAGCATAACATCTCCTCAAGGCTATAAATACACCAGATGCTATAGTTATTTGAGAAATAGTCAAGCTTGATGAAAGTTTTAATAAAAAAAAGAAAAATATAGAAATAAAAGTTTCAAAACACCATATACGAAATAAAAATAAATTGATTTCTCAAAAATAAAGTCATAAATTAAATACATAAAGGCTAAATAAAATGAAAGCTGATGCTCATTGATAAAAGAAAAATAAATAAACGGAAAAATCTATCTGTAAAATAGATTAAGAACAAAGCAAAAGCAGTTTTGAAGTAAGTGACAGCTCTCTGGAAATAAGTGATAAAACTCTGGAAACAGGTAATGAGTGATAAAAAGCTCATGAAAAAAAATTTGAAGCATCTATTTTAAAGAAGCGGGCAAAGTAAAAAAACCTATGAAAGCCATTATTACTTAAAAGTTAAACACAATTAATAAAAATTCAGCCGCAAACATAAAAAAGTCAGTCGTGATAAGTAAAAAGTTGATCGCAATTGTTCTTACAAAGGTATCAATTGGCATTTGGAAACAGGTGATGAGCCTGAAAAATCCTGTGAAAAAAAACTGGAAGCACACCATTAACAGAAAAGAAGCCGATAAAATAAGAAAAGAAAAGCATCAGATGAAAAAAGTTGAACGTCAGAACATAAAAGTTGAACGTCAGAACATAAAAGTTGGTTATGAAACAGAAAAAGTTAAACGTTAACACTCCGGGGAAAGCCGTGAAATAAAAATAAAAGCCATATTATTAACCGAAAAAGAGGTAAACCGATGACAACAGAAGAATTAAAACAGGAAACAGAAGCAAAAACCATCCAGAATTCAACAAACTACAAATCAATCAAAGAAAAGCTGGTAAGCTGGAAACTTATGCTGGACAATGCAGTAAGTGACAACACAATCCTGCAGGCATTAACTAAAAGAAACCTTACAAAAGAAAAGCTGGAAGAAAAAAGAGAATACTGTCAGAAAGTGATAAACCTGAACCTTAAACAGGAAACGGAATACGGTGAAAAATTAAGTGCATACGATGATTATCAGAAACTCAGAGAAAAACTCAGAGAGGATTTTTACGAATATAAAACACTGGGCAAAATAGTATTTGAAGAAGATGAAACAAGAAAAGCATCACTCGGCATAACGAAATCCATCAAGAACTCATTTGAATCATTCATAGATCAGGTAGCACAATTTGCAGACAACACATTGAAAGATCAGACAGCAATTACAAAATTTGAAGAAGTGGGCATCACAAAAGCAAATATTGAATCATTAAAGAGCGATGCCGAAATGGTAATGCAGGCAAAAACTGTTGCAGAAAATGAAGCATCCGAATCAACAATGGCAACAAAAGAGCGTAATGATGAATTTGAAAAACTCGAAAAAGAGATGCGTATTTTTACCACTATTGCAAAATTTGCCCTTAAGGATGAGCCGCTGATGAGTAGGAAGCTTGGGTTGTAGGGAGAGTATTGTACTTGTCCTGATTTTTGATTCTTTATTAATTGACAAATAATTGTTTTAATTTAAAGTCCAGAAGAATCATAGATATGGAGTTTTGTAATGAGATTTTTCTGGATTTTTATTTTTGTAATTATTTTTTATTCCTGTTCAAATAATAATATGGTTACTGCACCAGAAAAATATAGTGAAAAAGTTCAGGTTAATAAAGCGGCCGTTTATTTTAAGAATAAAGATTACCTAAATGCTTTAAAAGCAAGTACAAAGCTTAACTCTCTTGAAGGAAGAGCAATATACGAATATTCAACTATGGCTCTGAATTCACAAAATTTCGTAAGATGGTTCTTTAAATTGAATGATAATCTTAAAATTCCTTATCCTGAAACGATGATGAGTGAAGGAAAAGAAGGAATAATAAAAATTTCTCTTGATGTTAAACAAGATGGAACGGTTGAAGTGACTCATTTAGATCTGAATCATGAAAATTCAGCTGATTTTCTCAATAAAAATGACTTTTTTATTTCAGCTAAAAAATATCTGGAAACTCAGAAATTTATACCGGCTTACGATTTAATAGATGACCAGTATATTGATTTTCATAAAACATATAAGATTAATTATAAATTACCTAATTCTGTTTCTATAGAAGATGATAGTGCTTATTCTGATTCCGATACAGAATTATTTGATAAGGTATTGTTCAGTTCTTTACCGGATATTCTCAAATGTGGTGAAAAATCAGCCGTAAAAGGGGTTATAAGTTTATGGTTTCACGAAGATAAGGCTGAAGTGCAAACTAAGAAGATGTGTGACAAAATTCTTTTAAACAGGCAAAACGCAATTAGTGAACTAGATAAGAAAAATGATTCTAAAACAGTAGTTTTTTCTTCGGTTTGTTATCCTTCCACTATAACAGATGAATCTGTTCTATCGTGTGTGGAGACTGTTTTTAAAGAAAAGGTTTATTCACACATGAAGAAAAATTCAGAATTCATTAGATGTTTTATTGTTTCTCCTGAACTTAAGTCAGAATTGTTTTCTGATGAGTCAAAGGATACTTTTTAGATATTAAACGGAATAAAACTGTCTAACCTTCCTTTCTCATATCCCTTAAATATAACTCTTCAACTTTGTTTCTTGCCCATGGTGTCTGCCGTAGAAATTTAAGGGTCGATTTCATGCTGGGGTTGTTGTTGAAGCAGTTTATTCTGATTTTTGATGAGAGTCCTTCCCATCCATATTTTTCGATAAGATATTTCAGTATCATTTCAAGTGTCTTTCCGTGAAGCGGATTGTTTGGCTGTTCGGTCATTTCATCCCTTTTATAAAAATTAAGCATTTTCAGGTTAATATCTTTTTCTCTTTTTGCAAGAAGAGTTTGGCATCTTTTTTTGACTTATCTGAATTTAAAGTATTAATATGGCTGTAATGTTTATGTTTACTGGGGTTTTCATGTTCGAGCTGCTTTTTCTTTTTGGTCTCACTCTGCATAATATCGAGGAGGCTTTATGGCTTCCCAGATGGTCAAAATATGCCGGCAGATATCATAAGGAGGTAACGTTTAACGAGTTTGTCTTTGCTGTTATTATGGTGACGGCTGTCGGTTATCTGCTTACTTTTCAGTATTTTATATTTGGCGGTTCCTCTCTTGTTTCCAAATATCTTTATCTTGGGTTTGTGGCTATGATGGTTTTAAATGCTTTTATGCCTCATCTTGCTGCAACGATTGCTTTAAGGCGGTATGCACCGGGAACTTTGACGGCTCTTTTGCTTAATCTTCCTTTTGGTCTCTATCTTCTCTGTAATAATCTTGTTAAGGGTGAGCTTTTCTATTTCTTTATTGCTTTTGCTGTTGTTGTCGTGTTTACTCTTTTCATGATAAAGATTTGTTTCAGGGCTGGAAAAAAGCTTTTAGATTTATGATTAAATTTGAAATTTTTCCTTAAAAAGATTATTAATTTACAATACTTCTTTATTCTGTTTGTAGGGAGGTTTTATGTCTGATAGAGAAAAGAAGCTTAAAAGATACGATAGAATTTATGAGCAGCTGAAGGAGCTTTTTGTTAAAAGTGACAACATAAACGGTCGTATGGCAACTATGGCTGCGCTTCTTCACCATAAGATGAACTTTTTCTGGACTGGTTTTTATTTTAATATTAACGGTCGTTTGATTGTTCAGACTTATCAGGGTCCACTTGCATGTATGGTTCTTAAGGATGGCACTGGCGTCTGTCATGAAGCTTTTGTGCAGGGAAAAACAATCGTTGTCCCTGATGTTGATAAGTTCCCTGGGCATATTGCATGTGATTCGAGATCAAAATCTGAGATTGTTGTTCCTGTCCGCTATAATGGTAAAATGATTGCTGTTCTGGATGTCGATAGTGATGAGCCTCACTTTTTTGACGATGCTGATAAAGAAGGGCTTGAGAAGATTGTAACTTTAATTTGCGAGTGATGTTATGACTATTTTTTGTCTTGGTTCAAATTATGGCAGGCATATGGCGGAGATGAACTCTAAGAAGTCAACTTATCCTGTTTTTTTTATAAAGCCTGATACTGCGCTTGCTTTTAATGGCGAGAATGTGGTTTTTCCTTCTTGTTCAAATGAACTTAGTCATGAGGTTGAGCTTGTTGCTATTGTTGGGAAAACTTGCAGAGATGTTTCTGCTCATGATGCTTTAGATTTTATAAAGGGCTACCGCCTTGGGCTTGATCTTACTTTGCGTGATATTCAGCGGGTTGCCAAGGCTGAGGGTAAACCGTGGCTTACGGCTAAGGGGTTTGATGGTTCTGCCCCTGTTTCCAATTTTATTCCAAAAGATGTAGTTAAAAATCCAATGAATCTGATGCTTACTCTTTCTGTTAATGGCAATCTTCGTCAAAAAGGTTCAACTTCTGAGATGATTATCCCTTTAAATGAGATTGTTGCTTCTCTCTCTTCTTTTTTTACTTTACAGGAAGATGATATGATTTTTACCGGCACTCCTGATGGTGTCGGGCTTCTTGAAAGGGGTGATGTGGTGACTGCTTCTATTGAAAATGTTACTACTCTGGAGGTAAAGATTGTTTGATAGGGTTTTGTTTGATAAGGCTGAAAACATAACTAAAAAGCTTATTGCCGGAAAAAAGACGATTTCTTTTGTGGAATCGTGTACTGGTGGTCTGATTTCTGCTCTTTTTACTTCAGTTTCCGGTGTTTCAGAATGTTTTACTGAGGGTTTTGTAACATATTCTAATGAGTCCAAAGAGAGACTTGTCGGAGTCAGACATGAAACGCTTGAAATGTTTGGTGCTGTGAGTAGTGAGACGGTGCATGAGATGCTTGATGGTACTTCAACTGATGTTGCGGCTGCGGTTTCAGGTGTTGCTGGTCCTTTGGGTGGAACGGTGGAAAAACCTGTCGGAACTGTTTTTACAGGTGTGCGGATTGGTGATAAGTTTTTTGTTCAGAGAAATTTTTTTGAAGGTGACAGGGAAAGTATAAGATTTCAGTCTGTTGATATGGTTTTAGATATGCTGAATAAATATTTAACTGTTTAGCGGCTTTTTTTAAATTTATAAAACGGTCTGATTTGTTGCTTTTTTGAATTTCTATTTGTATTATAATTGAACAAATTTTATTGAGGTGTATCTCGTGGGTCTCGGAGTTCCAAAACATCTTAGGAAAATAGGCAAATATGATTTAAAGGAATTGCTTCATGATGGTTCTGTTTATTCTGTCTACCGTGTTGTTGAGCGTTCTACTAAAAAGACATGGACAATGAAACTTGTTGCTGAAGATGTCGCAGAGAGGGATGATATTCAGAAAATTCACAGAGAGCTTACCCCTTTCTGTTCAAAGGAACCAAAGCATCCGAATATCAGACATATTTATGATGTTGATAAATTTAACGGTCGCTATTATGCGGTTTATGAATATCTTGCAGGTGTTTCTCTTGATGCTCTTATTGATACGAACAAGGGGCCTATGGCACAGCCTGTCGCTTTACAGATTTTAAAAGAGGGCATTGATGCTGTTGCTGCTGCTCATGAAAATGGCGTTATTCATGGTGATATCAGAAGCGGTAATATTTTCATGGATACCGGTAATAAGAAGGCTACCGTTAAACTCATGAATTTTAAGAGGTTTTATAATAAAACTCATTTCGAAATAGGGCATCTTTCTAAAGAGATGGTGAGAAGTTTTGCTCCTGAGATTCTTGTTGGAAAAAATTTCTCTACAAGAAGTGATATTTATTCTCTTGGTGTGGTTTTTTATACACTTGTGACAGGTCATGATCCTAAGTTTGATAAAAACGGCAAAGTTCCACCTCCTTCCTCGTTTAACTCGACTCTTTCCGAAAGTATTGAAGATATGATTCTTAAGATGATATCTGTTAAGCCTGAAGATAGATTTACTGATGGGGCAGAGCTGAAGAAATTTTTCGAATCAATTGGTCTTACTATAAAAAATAGTAACAATCTTTATGAAGGGATAAAGATTATTGAAGAGAAAAAATATCTGACAAAGCAGAGCAGGATAAAAAGAATGCTCAAACAGAAGGAGAAAAAAAACAGGAAGCTGATGATATTTTTTGCTTTTCTGCTTTTTATAGCAGTTATTTCTCCCGCTTTCATAATAAAGGGGATTAAGAAATTTATGGTCTGGAATACCGGCATGACAATTGTTTTTGAAGGCAATTATGCTATGGGGTGTTCTCCAGGTATGGAAAAAGAATGTTTGAAGGATGAAGCATTACTTCACAATGTTTCTTTGAGCGAATATAAAATAGATGAAAGAGAAGTGACGGTAAAAGATTTCAAAGATTGTGTAGAAACTTGTAAATGTAAAAAACCTTCTGCTGAATGGGATAGGAATAATGAGCTTTTCAGACTTTGTAATTATGGTGATCCTTTAAAGGAGGCTCATCCAATGAACTGTATTACCTGGCAGGAAGCAAGTGATTATTGTGTCGCTATAGGAAAAAGGCTTCCAACTGAGGCTGAATGGGAAGTGGCTGCAAGGTCAGGGAATATTTTCAGAGCTTATTTAAATTCCGGTAAAGATCTTTCTTTATGTGATTATGGTAATATTTCTGATAAAGCGCTGGCTTCCGAGGTTAATGGTGTCAGGTCTGCCGATTGTGATGACAATTTTGCCTATACTTCACCTGTAAAGATGTATAAACCTAACGATTATGGACTTTATGATGTTACCGGTAATGTCAAGGAATGGGTTCATGACTGGTATGCTTCAAATTATTATTACAGAGGAATAGAAAAAAATCCTCAGGGACCGGAAGTTGGTGAGGCCAGAGTTGTCAGAGGCGGCGGCTGGAGAAGTGTAAAAAAATATTTGAGGCTTTCTTACAGAGAATACTACAAACCTGATGAGATTTTACCTGATATCGGTTTCAGGTGTGCAAAATAATTTTTTTGTTTAAATAAAAAAGTTTTTTATAAAAAATAAAAATTCAGTGATTTAATATGTTGAAAAAAAAGCTATTCACTGTTAAAATCCACGATGTAATTGATTTTTTACTTTTTTGAGCCAATTTATGATATTTGGCCGATCCGGGGGGATGTATGTCTCTTAAGCTCATTATTGAAAACGATCTTGGAGAACTTGCTGTCTTTCCCTGTCCAATAGGTATTACAACTGTAGGAAGGGCAAATGACAACGATGTTATTGTTACGGACAGAAATATATCGAGGCATCACTTTACAATAAGGTTTGTTGATAACAGAATAGTTCTCAGCGATCTTGGCAGTTATAATGGAACATATGTTAATGATACTGAACTTAGCGAGCCGGTTGAAATTTTTGTAGGCGATGTCATTATTGCCGGAGATAATAATATTTTTCTTGAGAATGATGACTCTATTCAACAGGGAACTTCTGCTGTAAGAAAATCTATCGAGCCGGAGTATCCATATCTTTTTGTTAAAGGTGGAAACCTTTCCGGCAAGGCTTTTAAAGTTGATAAAGATGGAGTTACGATAGGTTCTCATCCTTCTTCGGATATCTATCTTTATAATATGGCTGTTCCTGAATTTCATTCTGAAATTATCTACGATGGCAGAATGTTTTTTATATGCAGTATGGCAAACGATAAAAAGGAATTTCTTGATCTTAACGGAATGAATGTTGAATCTGTCAATCTTGTTAATGGTGATATTCTTAAAATTGGAAATATAGAGATACTTTTTATAGCCGCTTCTTCAGATTTTGATTTTAAATTCAATGTTGTTTATGCCATTGATGGTGAAATTGAAAAATTGCGCAAGGAGTTAAAAGCTCAGAAAATAAAATCTATACGAGAAGAAGATGGTTTTGAAATTACAGATGTTACAAAGAAAACCAGTGAAGGTTTTTTCAGTAAAATTAAAGGGAGTTTTTCCAAATGATACGAGATACTTTTCCGGGAGAATTTATTCCGGCATATTGGGATGATAATGGTTACTGGATTCTGGATCAGCTTCTGCTTCCCGGGGAAACCAGATTTTTTCTTGCAGAATCATATAAGGATGTTGAAGATTCGATTTCAAATATGGTTCTTCGTGGCGCACCTTTAATAGGTGCCGCTGCTTCTGCCGGCATGGCTCTTTCTGTTAAAGAATGGAAATCAGTTTCTAAAGATGAGTTTGATAAATATTACAATGTTTTTATGGCAACACGCCCGACAGCTGTAAATTTAAGAAATGTTCTTGATGAGATAAGAAGTTTTTTTAATTTTTCCTGTCTTGGTGATGATTCGGCAACTGTTTATGAAAAATTCAGAAATCTCTCGGTTGATTTTCACAAAAGAGATATTGAACGTAATATTTCAATGGGCGAGTATGGTGCGGATTATATAGAAAAACTTTTTGGTGGAAAAAAACTTAATATTCTTACACACTGTAACGCCGGAGCACTTGCTACAGCCGGTTATGGAACGGCTCTTGGTGTAATTCGTTCTCTTAATAAAAGAGGGCTTGTGGATCATGTCTGGGTTGATGAAACAAGACCATATCTTCAGGGTTCCAGGCTTACTGCTTATGAAATGGTCGAAGAGAAAATTCCTCATACGCTTATTACTGATAACACAGCCGCTTTTCTTATGCAGAAAGGTTTTATAGATATGGCTGTCGTAGGAGCTGACAGAATGGCTTTAAATGGCGATTTTGCAAATAAAATAGGTACTTATTCAATTGCAGTAAATAGTGCAAGACACAATATTCCTTTTTTTACGGCTCTTCCATTTGAAACTTTTGATACGAACATTAAAACCGGTGCTGAAATTACAATTGAAGAGCGTAATGGCGGAGAAGTTACTATGATAAATGGTAAAATGATAGCTCCGTCAGATACTCCGGTTTTGCATCTTGGTTTTGATGTTACACCTGCCGAGCTTCTTGCCGGCGTTATTACAGAGTATGGAGTTATAGATGCTGAAATATCTGAAGCTAAGATTTCCACTTTTATTGATAATATTTCTGGCGGTAACGTTTCTGTTAGAAAGTTGCATTTCTGAAAATGCAGACTTAAAAACAACTCCCGTAGATAATAAATCTCTTTTCTTTGAATGGTTTTACGATTACAAAAATGCTTTTTCTTCTCTTGCTGATACCAAAAGTGATGATCCTGCTGTCAGTTTTATGAAAAGTGAATATTATTTTCTTAAAGGTGATGATTCAAATGCTTTTTCAGCTTTAAAAGGTGTCTTTGAAAATGGAAACCGAACTTATATGAAAGCCGCTGTGAATCTTATTCATTCAATGTATCTTACTTTTGATAATATGAATTTTCTTGTTGATATGGATAATGTTAATCCGAATCTTGATGCCCAAATTGCTTTTAATATAGAACGGCTTTACTGGGCTGTTGATATGGGGCAAGATGACAAGGCTGTTGAAATTGCTGAAAACATCCCTTTTTTAAGAGATATGCTTGTTTATTCAGATAGTGCGTCAGGTTTTGTTTCTCTTGATAAGGAATCTGTTTTTGAAAAAGATCTTAAAGCAAATAAAGTTGAAAATATTTCTCTCAGAAAACTTTCTGTTCCGCTGACTGATGCTGAAGTTTCCATTGATAATTATTTTTATCCGTCGGATAACCGTAAATTCCTTTTTTATAACAGTTTTAAGTTGGATAAAAAGGATGAATTCTTTATTGATATTGAAAGTGGAGCTGTTTTTAAATTTGTTATTGACGGCAAAGATATTCCTGTTGTGAAAGGTGAAAGAACAAAACTGATCCTTTCTGATGGAATTCATTCTTTTTATGTTGTTTTTGCACCATATCAGGAAGCAGCTCTTTCTTTTTCATTTTTGTTCTACAATTCTTTAGGACATGCTCCAAAGTTTCTTAATAGTGTAAATAAATTTACAGGAACGGCTGAAGATTTTAAATCCGAAAAAAACAGTAATGAAGATTCCCTGTATGACAAATATATTTCTCTCATTGCCAATGAAGATTCATCTCAGGAAGATTGGGAACGGTTTTATTTTAAATTTTCAGGCTCAAAATCACTTCCGCTTCTTTATCATCTTGGTAAAAGTTTCTTAAAAGAAAAAACTTCGGAAGATTACGTTTCCTTTGTAAGGGCGACATATGATCTTTATCCTGAACTTGGCTTAAGGATAGAGGATGAGATGTTTTCCTACTATTATAACAATGATAATATAGACAAAATGAGAGTAATATATGAAAAAAGAAAGAAGAATGATAAAAAGACCTTTTTTGATTATCTTATTCTCACCGATTATAACTATAAAATAAAAAATTATGGTGCACTGTTAAACTACTCTAAGAATCTTGTATCAGAATATGATAGTTATCCGATAAGTTATATTTATGCGGCTGAAGCCTGTGAATCGGTTTATAATGTGGATTGTGAAATAGATTACCTTGAAAAGCTTTATAAAAAGCGTCCTGGTTTTAATTTAATGCTTGACAGATTAAGCGCTCTTTATCTTCAGGCTGGAAGATTATCAGGTGCTGAAGAGCTTTTTCATGAATATATGAGAAAAAAATCTGATTCTTTAAGCGGGCTTCTATATGGTGTAACTGTATATTTTGCGCAGGAAAAATATGACAATGCTCTTAAATATGCACAAAAGGCATTGGAAATAAATCCTGAGTACAGTGAGGCTTTAAAAACTGCCGGTGATATATATCTCGCTTTGGAAAAATATGATGAAGCTTTGGCTTACTATGAAAAAGCATACTCGTTAAATCCTTCTGATGCAGAACTTTCGGTTAAGCTTTCAAACATAAGAAATATGTCGGAAGACTCTTTTCTTAAAACGAATATTATTTCAGATGAAGAAACGCTTAATGTAATTAAAGATTTTAATAAACATAAAATTTCGGACAGCTCTGCTTTTTCCATAATTATAGATTCAGGAGCTGTTCATATTCTTTCTCCTTCTTTTGGTGTGATAAGATCAAGATATACAGTAAAAATAAACAATGATGAAGGGATAAGAGAATTTTCATCTTTTAGAAAAAACAATACAATCGTTTCTGCAAGAATTATTCATAAAGATGGTTCTGTTAATAATTCGTTAAAGTCCGACAGTGATTTCATTTATCCTGAACTGAAAGTTGAAGATGTCTTTGATGTCGTTTTTGATTCTGAACTTTCAGCAGATTCATGGCATGAGGGAATTGTCGGAGGATGGTTTTTTGCTTCCAGTTCGGATTATGTATTTAAAAGTGAAATAACAGTTTATGTGCCTAAAAATATTCGGTTTTATTATGATATTAATTCCAAAATAATATCTTATGAACATAAGTCAGGGAAGTTTGAAAATATTTATTCTTTTAAGGCTGAAAAAATCCTTATGCCTTCTAAAGAAAAGAATATGGATGTGGACACAAATGTTTATCCTTATCTTGCCTACAGCTGTAATGGAAGCTGGGATGAGTTCAGTGCGCTTCAGTCATCTTTTATAAAATCACAGCAGAATGGAGGCGATGTTGCAAAAAACAAAGCCTTTTCAATTATTGAGGGGGCTGCTGATAATGCTGTTGCCAAAATAGAAAAACTTAGAGATTTTGTTGCCAGAGATGTCTCATATTTTTATAACGATAAAGGGGTTTTTAAAATAAAACCGGAGTCAACTTCAGAAACACTTAAGTCGATGCGTGGTGACTGTAAAGATAAGGCTCTGCTTCTTAAAGAACTTTTAAGCTATGTAGGAATAAAATCAAATTATTCGCTTGTTAAAAGCGGTGAGAGGGGAAAAGTTTACAGAAAACTTCCTTTTATGCAGTTTGATCATGCAGTCGTATATATTCCTGCTCAGGATGGAATTGAAAATGGTTTTTTTGTAGATCCTGTTGCAAGTTATGATAATTTCATGCTTATTAATAGTGCTATTGAAGATACTGATGCTTTTGTTATTGATGAAAGTGATTCTTCGTATAAGTTTGTAAAAATAAATAACAATGTACCTAATCGAGTTGATTTTATTCAGCTTGAGGATAAAAAATGGCAGATAAAACTTCACGGAGCTTCTGCTTCGACAATGCGCTATAATTACATGAAAACAGGTGATATTTCATGGTTTGAAGAGCTGCTGGGTAGAATTTCAACAGGAGTAATGATAAACCGTGAGACAATAAAAATCATCAGTAATCCTTATGATGAACCTTTTGTAATAGAGCTTGAATTTGTGAATGAGTTTTATCCGAAGCCTGTTTCTTTCTTTTTTGATTCTTTTATAAAAGGCGGGGAAAGAAACTATGCTTTTGTGGGGTATGATCTTTTGGGGTGGTTAAACTTCAGCTACAAAGATAAATGTCCTCTTTTTTATGATAAAAATATTGATAATGATGCCGTTGAATATAAAGTGGAAAAAGGTTCAGAAGGTTGTTTACTTGAATTTAAGGTAAAGAAAGGTTATCTTCAGAAAGATGAATTCAACATGGCAGTTAAATCTGTGTTAGAAATTTTTCAAAAAGAAAAAGGTGCGGATAATGGTTAAAATAATTGGTTGTTTTTCTGCTTCAGGTGGTGCAGGAACTTCTGTAATGACTGCAAATATTGCAGTTTACAGTGCTCAAAAAGGAAAAAAAGTATTACTGATAGATGCTGCTCCTAATGGTGGAACTCTGCATGCTTATATGGATATTCCTTACAATGAACTCTCTACTGAAGTACACGAACATTTTTCTGTTCAGCCTCTTATTGCTACCAGTTATCATAATTTGAAATTTTTCTCAAATATGCGATATACAGATTCAAAAGATTTTAATGACTATTTCATAAAATGGGAAGGAGAGCTTAGAAAAAGTGAATTCGATTATGTTTTTATAGATCTTGGCAGCTCTATTGATGAATATTCTCTGAAAGCTCTTACATGGGTAGATTTATGTATGCTTTTTACAGCTCCAGACAGCGTTTCTTTTGAAAAAAACTCATATCTGCTTAAATCCATATTTAATTACAGGCTTTCATCTTTATCATTAAAAAACAATCTGGCATATACTGTTGATGATATAAAAAGAAATCAGAAACCATTTCTTTTTGCTTTAAGAAATCTCCTTTCACTTGTTTCCGAAGAAAGAACAGATATGAAAAAATTCATTACTTCAGTAGTGAAAGATATAAATATAGGAATTGTTTTTAATAAGATCAGATACAGCTCAAGCGAAGACCATATGGATTATTATCCTATGGTCGTCAGAAATTATTTTGGTTTTGATATAACGCCAATGGGCGCTATTCCTTATTCTGAAAGCATTGCATCTTCATCCTATTCATGTGAGCCTTTTGTTGTTAATGAGAAAAACAGTGATTTTACAGATTCTTTTTCAACACTTCTGAGCAGAATGATTTCTGTTCTCTCGAATGAAAAAAGAGTAGTATCTCAACTTTTTAATCCTCTGACATATTATGAAATAATGGGGCTTGATAAAGGATGTTCTACACATGATATACAGGTCGCATATGAACTGGTAAAAGGAATATATAATTTGAAAAGCCCAACAATAAGAGGACTTTTTAATGAAGAATCATTATATATATATAATTCACTTCTTTCGGAAATATATTTAAATCTTGTAGATCCTGAAAAAAGAAAAGAATATGATATGGAAGAGAGTTCAAAAAAATTGAAGAGCTCCTTGCCTGAAAATTTCAGTATGAAAGATACCCTTAAGAAATATGCAAGACAGAAGAAACCTAATAAAATATTTGAAAAAAGAGATATTTTTGGAAGAGAAGCAGATCAGCAGGCGGAAGATATTTCTATTGACAAAAGTGGAATAAATGATATTTTTGCGAAATATGAAACAGATGTGTTTTGTGGTGAGTATCTTGCAGAAATACGGGAATCATTGGGAATTTCAACAAAACAGATGTCAGATTTGACAAAGATAAGTGTTTTTGTTATTAAATCTATAGAAGATGATTATTATACAAAACTCCCTGCAGAAATATATGTGAAAGGATTCCTGGCAAGTTACTGCAAGGCTCTTGGATTTGAGAAATGGATGGTAGACAAAGTTGTAGAGGACTATCTCGGGCTTATGAAAGGCAAAAAAAGAAGGAAGATTGAGCCTGAAAAAGAATAATATGGAGCATTGATTATGGTAGAACGTTTTGGCAGTTACTATCTTTTGCACAAAATAGCAACCGGCGGAATGGCGGAAATTTATTTGGCAAGACATGTGAATTCTCCAGCTACAAGTATGCCTGTCGTCATCAAGAAAATACTTTCAAAATACAGCCATGATCTTGCTTTTATTCAGATGTTTCTTGCTGAAGCAAGGATAATTTGCAATATAAATCATCAAAATATAGTAAAAATATATGATTTTGATAAGTCCGGAGATATTTACTATATTGCTATGGAGTATGTTTTTGGAAATAATCTTGGTGCTCTTCAGAAAAGTTATGTTGACAGAAAACTTAACTTTTCTGTTGAAACAGTTCTTGAAATAAGTTTTGCAGTTTTATGCGGCCTCAACCATGCTCACAATACACGTGACAGAAATGGTGTGTTTCTTAACGTAATACATCTTGATGTCAACCCTAATAATATTCTTCTTTCATATAACAATGAGATCAAAATTGTTGATTTCGGAATTGCAAGCGCAAAATATACAAAACTTCTTAAAAACAACCTTGGAGCTGTACAGGGAACGGTAGCCTATCTTTCACCAGAACAGTGTCGGGAAGAGGAAGTAGACAGAAGAAGTGATATTTTTTCTTTTGGAATAATAATGTATGAACTCCTTACAGGAAAATATTTATACAAGGATCTTCCAAATGATGCTGCAAGAATAAATGCAATACTTAATGAGCCTGTTCCAAATATAAAAGAATATAATCCTGATATTCCTGATGAACTAATTGCAATAGTTGAAAAAGCTCTTAAAAAAAACAGAGATGAACGCTATGCAACTGCTGCGGAAATGCTTGATGATTTACATAAATTTCAGTACAGGCTTGAATATAATCCGGATTCTGAATCAATATCCCAGATACTTAAAAAATCTTTTCCATCACATTTTCTGAAAATGAACAAGCTGCTTGAAAAGGCTCAGGCAGATTATATGATGGATGAACTTTTTAAGGATATTGAAGAACTGGAAGACCTTGATATAAGTAAGGTTATGCAGATAGATATGACCAAAAAAGAAGAAGAACATCCGGCAGATGATACTCCTGAAAAAGGTAAAAACTTTTTATATATATTGAGCGGAGTTGTCGTTGCATTGGCGGTAATTGCTGTAATGATATTTGTCTTTTCCAGGGAAGATGACAGCATAGAGGCTAAAGTTCTGCTCTTTTCGAATCCTCCTGATGCTGAAGTATATGTAAATGGTGAAGATACAGGACGTAAAACACCTGCTGAGATATTTCTTAAGGTTGGTAAAAGCTATATTCTGGAATTTAGAAAAGATAATTTTGAAGGTGGAATAAATTATAAAGTTAAAAAAGAGGAAAACCAGATCAATCTTCTTCTGAAATCCAACGGAGAACAATGAAAGAGTATCATATAAAGCATTTTCTAAATTCAAGAAATGGTATGACGATAATTTCTGCAGATATACGGGATATGGTAAGTGATTATCTTAATCATTATATTGACAGCGGAACTGAAACAGTTTCCAATCATGGAATGGAAATTCTTAAAGAATTTATGGCATTCACATCTTTAAAATTCTTTTCAATGGATAAAAACTCTATTGAAGGCTGGAACATGTTTCTTCCTGAGCTAAAAATGAAGTTTTTTATAAGTGTTGATTCTGTTGACAATACATTTGTTGCAAAAGTTGGAAACTATGAGCCTGCAGGGAATGAAAAAACAAGAATAATGCTTGTAAAATATGATACTTTAACTAGAAGTAAAACAACAAGTCATATTGCAATAGACTATAAAAAAGATATTTTTGAGTCTCTTACACAGTATTTCAGGGAAACATCAAATGAAAAGCTTGTAAAGCGAGGTGCTTTTTATTATCTCCTTAAAAAAACAGATGCTGATGAGGATGTTTTTCAAACAGTAGCTTCAGAATTGATAAACGGTGACTTTAATTTTACAGGATTTACCGAAATGAATGCTGCCAGCTTAAAATTCTTTTGCGGCTGTAGTCATGATAAAATAAAATCAATGGTAGCATCTGTCGGCAGAGAAACTTTGCACGAACTCTTTGCTACAGATGATAGTATCATAGCTGAATGTCCAAGATGCGGATTAAAATTTTCATTTAAAAAGAAGGATTTTAAAATTTAATGTCAGAAAGGACAATTGTTATCTATCCAAGACAGGATGGAAAAAAGCTTGAAATTATAAAAGCAATAATTGAAGATATAAAAGCTGTTACAAAAAAACATAACGTAAATATTGCAATATATCCCGATATTCCTGATTCCGCATTTATGATGATTGCTATAGGTGGTGATGGAACATTTATTAATGCAGCACATATTGCCTATGAACATGATATTCCTATTGCAGGCGTTAATGCAGGAGATCTTGGTTTTTTAACTGAAATCAAGATGGAAGAAGTAACTGAAACAGTAGAAAAATATATACTTATGAAAGAACTCATCTATCAGGAACGAATAATTATGAAAGCCTGGGTTGAAAGAGATGGACAGCAGTTCTTTAGTAACAAAATACTTAATGAGCTTTATCTTACAAGACTTCCTAATGATTCTATGCTTAGTTTTGAGCTGACTTACAATAACTGTAGTTTGCCGTCTTTTAAGGCTGATGGTGTAATTGTTGCCACTCCAACTGGTTCTACCGCATACAACCTCTCTTTAAATGGTCCCGTTCTTTTTCCAACTGTACACAGCATAATTATAAATGCAATGGCACCACATTCACTTACACATAGACCTATGGTACTTCCAAGTTGTGTCGGTCCTCTTGAGATATATTTAAAAGAAGCTAATCAGGCTGTTTTTGCTGTAGATGGAAGGCGTGCTGTTCCTGTGAGACAGGGTGATAAAATAATTATAAGAGAATCAAAAAGAGACCTTAAATTTATCCCTTCAGGTAATAGAAATTTTTTTGATATTCTTTCTGAAAAATTTCATTGGGGCAAAAGAAGTTAAATAAAAAAGCGGGCTAAAAGCCCGCTTTTTTATTTTTGAATTAATGACAGCATCCGTCGTGACCGCAGTCACAGCCTTCATCGTCGCAATCGTCATCACAATCACAGTCATCATCTTCACAACCGCAACCGCAGCCATGATGATGAGAATGCATTTCTTCCATACTTTGCTCAAAAGCAGCTCTTTCTTCTTCATTATTGATATCAACTATTTCAATATCAAAAACAAGGGTTTTTCCTGCAAGAACATGATTTGAATCCATTTTAACATTTTTGTCATCAAATTCTGTTATAACTACCGGAATAACTTCTCCATGAGGACCGGAGAGTTGAAGTTCAAGTCCTTTCTCTAAAACGATGTCACTTGGAACATGTTCTATTGGAAATGTAAATACATTTTCAGGGTCCCAATCACCATAAGCATCTTCCGGTGCTATTTTTACATTTATTTTGTCACCTGCTTCCTTATCCATTACTGCATCATCGAATCCTTTTATGAGCATTTCTGCTCCGGCTATAAATGCAAGAGGTTCTCTTCCTTCAGATGAATCAAATGTTTCGCCGTTATCAAGTTTGCCGGTGTAATGAACTCTTACGAAATCGCCGTTTTTAATTTTTGTCATGCTGTCGTCTCCTAAAATAAAAAAAAATGACAAGTTGAGGAATGTTACTTTTTATTGAGATAAAAGCAAGCGAAAAAAATCTTATGATTCAATAATGGATAGGTTATATTCTTAATTAAGATTTAATTTAGAGAAAGATAAAATTAATTGTTGACAAATTTATGATGAAATATAATTATTGCTCTGGTTTATATCTTTCATATTAAAAGGAGTTGCTGATGTTTATAAGATTTTGTTTTTATATTCTTTTTGTTGCTGTTTTTGTTTCATGCTCTTCTGTTCCTTCTAAATCGGATGTCCCTGCTAAAAAAGCTGATAAAGCTGTTTCCGAAACAAAGATTGTTCCTGAAAAAATTGTCATGAGGAAGAAACTTTATACTCCTAAAGAGTTTTTTGATATTATAGATAAGAGTAAGAATCACTATATTCTTAAATCTGCGGATGAGACTGATGTTGTTGATTTTGCGAAATCCGGTAATCCCCAAACTTCTGTAAATCCTTATTTGAGGGTTGTTTATGAAAATGGTTCTAATTTTTCATTAAAAGTTGAAGAGCCTAAGGGGGAGATTGCCGAACTTTATGAGCAGGCTGAGGAAGCTATTACTGCTCGTGATTATAAGAAGGCTCTGGCTCTTTATGAGAAAACCATGTCTTTGGATGAAAATTATTTTAAAAACTGGACATATCTGGGAAATACTTATTATTTCTTACAGGATTATGAAAAGGCTGAGAAATATCTTAAAAAAGCGGTTGAGATGAATGATATTGGTTATCAGGAGTATCTTTTTCTTGCTGATGTGTATGATAAAACAGGTGAAAAGGAAAAATCTATTGATGCTGCGACCAGAGCTTTTATGTTTAATAGGAATAGTTCCAATGTCAGAATTATTCTGAACCAAATTCTTCGTAAAAATGGTTTGAGGATTAGAGAAAATCGTTTGAAGTTTCATTATACTATCAATAAGCTTAGTGATGACTCTGTTGAAATTATTCTTAGAAAAAAGGATAATGCAAAATATGCCGGAATAGCTATGTGCATGGCTTGCTGGCAGATGGAACCTGATTTTTACAGACTGATGGAATGTAACAACTGCAAATGGAATGCTGAAATATTAAAAAATAGAGAGTGTTTCATGGGAGCTGCCAATAATATTGAAAATGTCAGATCAAAAGGTGATTTTGTAACACAGGATGAAAAACTGTTTGTTGAAGCTATATTGTCTTCATATTTAAATTCTATTGTTTATTGGGAGGTTATAACACCGGATATTCCTAGGCTTGTACTTTTACTTCCTAAAGCTGAAAAGGAAAAAATAGTTGAATATATAAAAAAATATGTTTATGAAAAAATAGATTAACTTTGATTATGTAAAAAATTCATGTTTGTTTTCAAAATTTTCTATTTGTTGCAAGAATTGAATATTTTTGTATAATTAGCTGTTTTGCTGCATTTGTAAGGAGCTGTTATGAGGTTTGTTTTAGCTTTTTTTATTTTATTTCCGCTTTTGCTTACTGCCGCTGATATCGTTATTCCTCAGGGATGGGAGGAACTTGTTAACAATGAACAGCTTAATTGGCTTGAGAAGAAAGTTAATGAAACTGTTGTTACAGCTGTAAAAACTTCTAAAGTTTCTCTTACTAAGATGGATGACTACCTTTATCTTCAGATAACACCTAACTATGTTTATGTGGGCGATGATTCCGATGAGCGTCTTGCAATGGACATAAGTGATGCTTTAGGTTCTGTAAATGGAAGCAGAGATGGTGTTTTTATGAATCTTAACTGGTATGAACTTTATACCCAGAAGCTTCCTTTTAATAAACGTCTGCCTGATTCTGTTAAAGTTGTTCCTTCTTTTAATTTCTATCCAGTAAAGGGTGAGCTTTCATTAGATATAACTTTTTTCTTTGAATTAAATAAACTTACAGGGATGGTTTATTCTTCTCTTGCTACAAATAAGGAACTTAAACTTATATATAATAGTGCAAAAAGATTCTATAAAATAGAGTTAACTGGTTTGAAAACACATTTCTTTGTCCATATTCCGAACATTGTTTATGAAATTGCCTATACAGGAAATACTTTTGAATCTATTATAGGTGATAAAATAAAGGAACTTAATCTTGTTTTCAGCGTTATGAAAAAATATGAACCTATAATAGAAAAGAACGAAAAGCTCTCTTATGATGGACGTTATCTTAAAGGTGATAAAATTTTTGTAGATATATGGTTCCTGTATGATTATCTTGAAAAAAACAAATTAAATGCAGATACTGTTTTTGCCGATATTCTAAATGGTAAAGCTATAGAAATTAAAGGAGCAGAGAAAAAATAAATGGTCAGATGTATAAGATGTGGTCTGGAAAATAGAGATCTGCGTTACTGTTCCGGTTGTGGTTCAATTATTGTTAAAGAAGAAAAGGAAAAGAAAAGTGCTTCTGTAAAAAGGATGAAAGGCGATTTTTCCTCTCTTGCAATATCTGTTATTGATAATATTTTCTCTTCGAATGTTTCTGATGTTGAATCTAAAATAGTTTTCAGAAAAACTTCAATAGATATTTCTGAAATGGCTAATAAAAAAGGCGTTTATATCGTTGGAAACAAAAAATGGAGAAAAACTGCACCATCAACTTCTTTCTTGATGTATGTCGCTGATATGCTTATTCCTCTGCTTCTTTCAGTATTTTTTGCATCAGGTTCTTTTGCTTATTTTTATACTTCGCTGATTTCTTCATTAAAAATTTATTTTGCGACATATTTCTTTTTTTCTTTTGCTGTATGGTTTATTTTTCCGCTTGTTTTTTGTTCAACACCGATAGCGTCCATATATAAAGATTATTATCTGGTTCGCGGCGGTTCAGATAATGCTGTACCATCGGCTGCTTCAATTTTCTCATTATGGCTTTATATATTTATATTTTCGTTTTTTCCTCTGTTCTTTATGGAGATTTTGATTTTTTATATAAGGGGAAAGAAAAGTATTCCTTTTCCTTTTCAGATGACCGGTTTTTTGTATATGAAAAAATGTAGGAGGTGAATTTTGAAGAAACTTATACTTACAGCTTTTGTTGTTATGATGGCTGTTTCCTGTGTTACAACTGGAACTTATGAAAATGATATGGCCAAAAAGCAGGCTGAGATTAATAAGGTTAATCAGGAAAAAGAGGCTCTTGATAAGAAGTATGCTGAACTTATGAAAAAGTCCAAGGAACTTCTTGCTAAAAATGACAAAACAGAGTCAGATCTTTCCAAGCTGAGAAATGATTTTCTTGATGCTATGAAATTTAATGACGAACTGAAAGAGAAGGTAAAAAGTCTTGGTTCTTCTGTAGAAGATCTTAACGAGAAACAAAATACTCTTTCTGCGCAGCGTCAAGGACTTGAAAGTGAGCTTGAAAAGCAGAAATCAGAGCTTGATGAGCTTAGAAAAATGAAGGAAATTGCAGAAAAACGCAATGCTGAATATGCAGCTATAATGAATAAGCTTAAAAAAATGATAGATGCAGGTGCTCTTACCGTTAAAATCAGAAAGGGAAGAATGATTGTAAGTCTTAGCTCTGATATACTTTTTGCTTCAGGGTCAGCTAAGCTTA
This sequence comes from bacterium, assembly GCA_963667425.1. Lineage (GTDB taxonomy): Bacteria > UBP6 > UBA1177 > UBA1177. The sequence continues at coordinate 259,169 of OY763407.1, forward strand.
CTGAAAATGGAAATCAGGCTATAATAGATCTTTCTGATACACTTAAAGATTTAAAGGACAGATCTTTCCTTGTTATCGGGCATTCTGATTCAACACCTATTAAAACAAAAAGATTTCCAAGCAACTGGGAGCTTAGTTCCCAGAGAGCCATAGAGGTTGTAAAGCTTATGGTGGAATCGGGAGTTGCTCCTGAAATGCTTACAGCATCAGGTTGTGCTGAATTTGATCCTATTGCAAATAATGACAATGATGAAGATAAAGCTAAAAACAGACGTGTTGAAATCGTTTTTATGCCAAAAATAGAAGAGCTTCCTGGATTCTCAATGCCTGAAAGCAAATAACTAAGATAAAGAGGTCTTATGGAAAATCAGCAGTTTAAGCCTTATGTTCCTGATACTAAAAATTATTCTGAACTTTCAGTTGTTTCGGTCATCCTTGGAATAATTATCGCTGTTGCATTTGGCGGTGCCAATGCTTATCTGGGATTAAGGCTTGGAATGACAGTTTCTGCTTCTATTCCGGCTGCTGTTATTTCCATGGGCATTCTAAGAATAATTCTTCGAAGAAAATCTATTCTTGAAAACAATATGGTTCAGACAATAGGTTCTGCCGGAGAATCTTTGGCTGCCGGTGTTATTTTTACAGTTCCTGCAATTTTTATGTGGGCTAAAGATTATGCTGATATTGATGTGCCGGGTCTTTTAACTGTCACTTTAATGGCTCTTTTTGGCGGAATTTTAGGTGTTACAATGATGATTCCGCTAAGAAGATTTTTAATTGTTCAGGAACATGGTGTTCTTCTTTACCCTGAAGGTACAGCCTGCGCTGATATTTTAATGGCTGGAGAAACAGGTGGATCAAAGGCGCTTAAAGTTTTTGCCGGTCTTGGTGCAGGAACTTTATATAAATTAATCTCAGACGGTTTTAAGCTTTTTCCTTCTGAAATAGAATGGGAAATTCCAGGATACCGAAATGGAGCAATTGGAGCGGATGTTCAGCCGGCTCTTTTAGGTGTAGGCTTTATTATCGGACCAAGAATAGCAGCGTACATGCTTGCCGGAGCTGTGCTTGCATGGCTTGGTTTTATTCCTCTTATAACTATTATGGGGGAACATTCTGCTTCAGTTATTCCGCCTGCATCAAAGCTTGTTGCAGAGCTCGATTTCTGGGGAATATGGAATCATTATATAAGGTATATTGGAGCCGGCGCTGTAGCTTTTGCCGGCATTATAAGTCTTATAAAATCACTTCCTATAATAGTAAAATCTTTTATTGCCGCTCTTTCAGGTTTTGGTGTCAGCAGTGCTTCTTTAAAAAGGACTGATAGGGATTTATCAGTAAAATGGGTTCTTTTTATAACAATTTCCATTATTATATTAATAGCTGTTCTTCCTCAAATTCCTGCAGGAATAGCTGGTGCATTTCTGATTGCTGTTTTTGCTTTTTTCTTTGTTACAGTCTCTTCCAGAATTGTAGGTGTTGTCGGAAGTTCTTCAAACCCTATAAGCGGAATGACTATTGCTACATTGCTTTTTACAACTCTGATTTTAAAAGCTCTTGGAATAACAGGAACAGCGGGAATGGTCGCCGCAATTACTGTTGGTGGAATTGTCTGTATTGCGGCAGCTATTGCAGGAGACACTTCTCAGGATTTAAAGACAGGCTATATCCTTGGTGCCACACCATGGAAACAGCAGGTAGGTGAGTTTATAGGTGTTGTTTTTTCATCTTTAATGATCGGAACAGTGCTTGTTCTTTTTGATAAGGCATATGGTTTTGGTTCAAAAGAGCTTGCAGCACCGCAGGCTACTCTTATGAAACTTGTTATTGAAGGTGTTATGAATTCAAATCTTCCATGGGGATTGGTTTTTACAGGTGCTGCTGCTTCAGCTGTTGTTGAGCTTTTGAAAATTCCTTCACTTCCTTTTGCTGTCGGTCTTTATCTTCCAATTCATTTAAGTACTCCAATAATGATTGGCGGACTAATAAGACACTTTGTTGATAGTAGAAAATGTGAAAAAGAGGAAAAGGATTCATTCGTAGAATCAGGTATTTTATATGCTTCAGGTCTTATAGCCGGTGAAGGAATTACAGGTATTTTAATTGCAATTGCTGTCGTTTTAGGTTTTAAGGCTTCTGATGGAACAATTCTTAGTCCATGGTTTAGTGTGTCAGCATTTATAATCCTGGTTATTTCTCTTTACTATTTTTCTGTGAAAAAAAGAAAAAGATAGATTTATTTATCTACCCTGAATACTGAAAAAGGACAGAATCTGATACATTTACCACAGTTTATGCATTTGGATTCATCAACTTTGGGAGCATCATATCTGTTTTGAGAAAGAGCACCGGTAGGGCATACTCCTATTGATGGACAGCGGTGATTTTGTGGACATCTTGATTTTTCAACTTTAATACTCATTTTAACTCCTTAACAATTTTTACTGTTTGTCTGATTACATTTTTCTGCATAATTTTCAGCTGTTTTGAACAATTTCCTTATTTCTTTTTTTGTCTGAATCCCTGTTGTACGGTATATTTCTCTGTTGTTATATAAAATAATTATTGATGGTATTGTATCTACATTGTAAAAAAGGGCTTCTTCAGGTGATTCGGCATAATTTATTTCCTGAAAATCAATGCTTTTATTTTTTTCTGAAATAATTTCTTTTATTATTTTTCTCTCTTCATTACATGGTGCACACCATGGAGAATAAAAAGAAATAATAGTAATATTTTCTCTATGCATGTTTGTTTCAGCATTAATAATACCTGTGATAGATAGAAAAAGTGTCGCAAGAAATAATGTTTTCATTTTTGTCTCCTCAAAAAAAACGGCATATATAAACAATTCCCGTGCCATAAAAAATGATGATTTTTTTGATTTATTTATTAATTTAAGTTAACTTGTGATTGATGTTAATTTAAGTTTATGTAAGTTATATTAACTTGGTGGTTGTTATGCGTTATCTGGATATACTTAAAACATTTCCTGTAGCTGCTTTTATAGCAGATGAGTTTTTCAATCTTATCTATTTTAATGATATGATGCTTGAGATTTCAGGTGTTTCAAAAAATAATGTAAATAAAAGAGGGCTTGATGCTTTTGAATTTTGTGATGAAAAAGGTGATTATATTAATCTTAAAACCTGTTCATGTCTATGTGATGATACAGGCATAGTAATGCAGCGCAATGTGTTTCTGAGAACCGATAGAAATGGACTTAAACCGGTTTTTATTTCTGCAAAGAATGAGATAAATAGCCATAATGAAAAAATGAAAATATTTGCAGTTACTGATCTTACAAAAATGGAGGGCTGCGGTGTTTTATCAGCAGGAGATCTTAAATATAAGCCTTTTCATAATATTGCAGGTTCCTCAAAAGAAATGTATAAACTTTATGGTTATATAAAACTTGCCTCGGAAAGTGATGTCAATGTTATGATACTTGGAGAAAGTGGAACTGGAAAAGAACTTATTGCTTCTGCTATTCATTATGAATCTAATAGAATGAACAAGCCTTTTCTTCGTATAAACTGTTCTGCGCTTGCAGAAAATCTTCTTGAAAGTGAACTGTTTGGTCATGTTAAAGGTTCTTTTACAAGTGCTGTTTCTGATAGAATTGGTAAGTTTGAGGCGGCTGAGGGAGGAACTCTTTTTCTTGATGAGATAGGAGATATTTCTCCAATTGTTCAGGTGAAGCTTTTAAGAGCTGTACAGGAAAGAATTATAACAAGGGTAGGTGAAAATATTGATAGGAAAATTGATATAAGGATTATTGCTGCAACTAATAAAAACCTTAAGAAATTAGTGGATGATGGAGTTTTTCGAGAAGATTTGTATTACAGGTTAAATGTTTTCCCGATTTTGACTATTCCTTTAAGAGAACGGGTTTTAGATATTCCTGAAACTGTTGATTTTCTTATTGATAAAATAAATAATTTAAGAAATGCGTCTATTTTGGGAATGACAAAGGAAGCTCTTGATGCTGTAATGAAATATAGCTGGCCTGGAAATGTCAGAGAACTTGAAAATACTATAGAATATGCATCTGTTTTTAAAAAAAGCGGATATATTGAAATATCAGATATTCCTTTGAATATAAAGAATCAGGAAAAGAGAGAGCTTAAATCTGATGGGAAACCAGATTACAGAAGAGCTTATATTAGTAAAGAAGAACTCATTTCAATACTTGATAAGTTTAGTGGAAGCAGAAAGGATACTGCAGAGTATTTGGGAATAAGCAGTGTTGCACTCTGGAAAAAGATGAAAAAGTTTAATCTTATCTAATCTTCAAGTTTAAATGTAACTGCATAGCTTCTTTTGCAGGCTACTTTGGTTCCATCTAAAAGCTCTGCAGGAGTAAAAAGACTGTTTTTTACAGCTTTTATAGCAGATTCATTAAATCTCTCATCATCACTTTTCTTTATTGAAACTATAGATGGAATTCCTGTCGGAGATATTATTATGTTAAAAATAACTTGTCCTTCAATTTCATCGTCTTTTAAATCTTCAGGATATTCAGGTTCAACATATTTTAATAATCTGGGGTTTTTACTTACATGAGCTGGAGAATAAACTTTTTCGCTCTCTTTCGTTAAATTATGAATGTTTTTATTTTCAGATGTTTCATCATTTTGCTTTGATGTGCCATTGTTATCTTCAGAAATTAAGGTTTCTACAGGAAGAGCTGTTTTAGGCGATGCTTCTGTAACTATATTTGTTATTTCTCTATTTATTGGAGGGAGAGTTTTTGCAATTTCCAGGGTTTTCTGATGTTCCTTTTTTTCTTTTTTTACTATTTTTGCCGATTTCTTTATGTCTCTTCTTTTTACAGGAGCGATAGGTTGCGCTGCAGCTTCTTTTACTTTTTTTTCTGTTTTCATTTCATATATTGAAATTCTCATTGGTGTTTTGCAATCCTTTTTTGTATTGTTTGTTCCTGAAGTAAATGCAAAAACAGCACAATGGCAAATAAAAGAAATAAAAATTGCAATGGTGAAAACAGATTTTTCTCTCATCATTCCTCCAAAGCTGAGAATACACAAAGAAATTTAAAAGGCAAAAAAGGAGAGTTAATAATTGGTTAATTGAATGTTTGAAAGCAATTAAAGTCATTTTTATAATTTTATAGAATTAATTTTTTATGACTAATAAAAATTTTTATTTAAATGTGTTAAAAAATAGTATTTAACCGATAATGTTATTTCGTTTATAAAATATTACTGTTTTAAGCAATTTTAAATTGCGTATCCTGCTAATTTTGCAAAAATTTTATTTTCTGGTAAAATACATTGTTAATTTGCGGTTGAAGTAGAAAATTTAGAATTTTTAAATTATTTCTGGTAACAGGGATTTGAAGGAAGATAACGACTTACTGGTTCGTGCCTGTGGTGGAGATACTCGTGCTTTTGAGACGCTTGTAAAATCCAGGTATGATAAATATTTCGCTTTTGCGCTCTCTTTTTCTGGTGGTAATTATAACAATGCCAGAGATGTACTTCAAAATGCACTGCTTAAATCTTTTATTGCTATAAAAAAGTTTAAAATGCAGAGTTCTTTTGATACCTGGATGTGGAAAATTATAAAAAATGAATATGTGGCTTCGGCAAATAAAAAAAATGTAAGAAATAAAATATATGCCGAAGACCTCTCTTATGATTTTGAAGATGTTTCCGTTAATCATGTTGATGATCTTGTTGAAATGGAAAGGCATTGTAAACTTTATGAACTTCTTGGAGAAATGCCTTTAAAATATAGAGAAGCTATAGTCCTTATTGATATTAATGAGCTTTCATATGAAGATGCCTCTGTTTTAGCAGGTGTTTCAAAAACAGCAATATGTTCAAGATATTTAAGAGGAAGAAAAATGCTTTTTACCCTTATGGAAAAACATTCTAAGTGGTTCGTTTAAATGAGAAAGTTTTGTTTTTTTATTACAGTGCTGATGTTTTTTCTACTTTGGGGAGAAAGCTTATTTAATATAAAAAGTTATGCTATTGTTGAAAATGGCAGAAACATTGATGGTTGGGAAGCTGGTTTTAAAGAGATAGATAAATTGAAATCTGAGCAGACAGCTTCTGATACTGATGAAGTTTCAGACGAAGATGTAAAAAATGATTCTGATGGAGCACTTAAAAACTCAGGCACAACAGTGAATAATTCCAAGATTGAATCCCCTGTTAAAAAAGAGAAAGATAATTCTTCAGTTAAACGTGAAAGAACAACAAATGAAAACAAGTTTCAGGATAAAAAAAGTAACACTGAAATTGAACTTGAAGAAGAGATAAAAAAATCACATGATCAGGTACTTATAAAATCTCAAGATCAGAATAATAAAGGTATTGTGCTGACTGAAAAAGAAACAAAAACCGAAAATGAAGAGAAATCTATTAAAAAGAATAATGATAAAAATGATGAAGATGAATTCCCTGATGATGAGTATGATATTGATAGAGAAACAATCAAGAAACTCAGAAAAGGCAAGTTAATGAAAAGTAAGAATAGAAGAGGACTTTAACTTTGCTAAGATATTCGTTTTTTGTGGTTTTTATTTTGTTCTTTGTTTCAGCATGCTACGCTTCAGTTAACGAATATACAATATATACAGGTGTTTCATATGACAGCAATGTTCAATATCTTTCTCTTTATGAAAAACTTGATGGAGATAAGAACAAGGAAAAAGGAGCTTTTTTCTTCAATAATGATTTTGATGGAGAATTTTTTTTCAGGAAATATGGTCTTCTTTTAGATCTTGAATGTTTTACGATGATAGCTCCATGGTTTATGAATGCTTCTAAAGCTAATCTTTCTTTTTCACTGTCAAAGCAGTTTGATTTTACAGAGAAATGGAAAACAGAATTAAGATTTGAAAATTCTCTTTTAGGGGAAAATCACTCTTCCTTTTTCTTTTCATATTTTAAATCCATGCTTACTGCAACTGCAGTATATAGATTTAATGAATACCTGGATATGTATCTCTCTGTAAATGGAGGATTTGCAACAGGGCTTGATTCCTTATATAAATATATAACAGGTCCTATGGCTGGCTTTGAAGGCGGTGTTTTTATTTATCCTGGTATGGATGATGATTTTGTTAGAGTAAGCATCGGTAATAATTTTTATCTGGGTAGGGATGAAAGACTTTACCTTGCTGAAGACAAAATTATATATGTCAACAACCGTTTTTTAAGGCTTTATTTGCTTGTAAATGGAGAGTTTCTGTTTAAATCGCTTCTTGCTGGTTTTTCAGCTAAAACAGAATATTCTATTTGGCTTGCAGAAGATTTGCAGAATTATATTTCATGGAGTAAACAGAGGCAGGAAGAAATGCTTTCCATTTCTCTCTATTTAAGGTATTATTTTACGGAAACTGCGGCAGTTGAATTTTTTACAGGATTTGAAAGTGTTTTTTCCAATTTTGGTAAGAAAAATGAAGATTATGTGGATTACAACTATTTTCAGGTAATGAGTTCTTTAAAATTTATTTTTTTTATATAATAATTATGCGTTTTTTTTGGTATAAGTTTTATCTAATGTTTAGATAGGCATTTAGCCGGGGTTATATAATGAATTGTTCTGAGGTTCGGAACTATATCTCAGCTAACGGAAAGGTTGAGGATAATAAAGAAATACAAAAACATATTGAACATTGCGATCAGTGTAAAAATTTCTATGCGATGGCACAATCTGCAAAAATTATATTTAAAGAGACAAAAATGCTTTCTGCAGATGCCGTTTTTACAGAATCTTTTCATAAAACTTTAAAAAATGAATATGAAAAGAAAGCTTCGTTTTCAAATATGTTTTTACGTAGAATCTATTTTATTTTACCTTTGCTTGCCTTTATATTTACTTTAGCTTTCTTTTTTATTACAGAACACTCTGATGCTTACAGAGAAAATAATATGGAGCTTATTTCAACTTCAACTGTTTCTGCCGGTGAGCCAATAACTGTGACAATGGTTTATGTTGCAGATTCTTCTTATTCTGATACAACAGTTAGCATTGTTTTGCCGGAAGGTGTTTCTTTTTATTCTTCCAATGAGAAGATTGAATCTTTAAAAGAACTTAATTGGAACGGTACTTTAAAAAAAGGTGAAAACAAAATTCCATTTGTAGTTACACTGAAAGATTCAGGCATATACAATATAATGACGAAAGCTGTTTATGATAAGCATGTCCATGCTCATAAAGTAGTTCTTCAGGCAGACAGTAAAAATATTGTTATCTCAATGTATAAGATTAATGATGTTTCGATCTGATATTTTTCTTTTTTTTACAGCACTGCTGTTTATTGTTTCATGTGAACCTTTTGAAACATATCTTTATGATATGCATCTTGATGTAAATGATGCTTCTGATGATAATGATGAAGATTCTTTTGTTGAATCTGAGAATGAAATCTCAGACGAAGACAGCTCGGGAGATTTTACAACTTTCAGTATTGAAGATATTCCAGTATGGTCAGTTTCTCTGATTGTTTCAACACCGGATGATGAAAATGCAGATACTAATGATGATATGGGATTTAAACTGAATAAAAAGGCAAAGACTTATTATCTTGACTCTCCAGTCAATGATTTTGAACGAGGGCTTACTACTGAATACTATATTTCGCCATCATCTTTAAATGTTTTTAAGGTTTCTGACATAAATTATCTTTATATGGAAAAAGATAGTGACGGGTTTGTACAGAAAACTGGAAATTATGAGTTTGGTACCGTTAGTTTAAAGATAAATGATATAGAAATTTTTTCTAAAACGTGTGAAAATGATTGTTGGTTAAGTAACAGCTACGGACTTTCAAAAACTTTTGAGCTTTCCAGTTTTTCTGCGCTTAAAGGAAGTGTCTTGCCGCATAAAATAGAGAACAGCAAGTTAAGAGATTTGTTTCTTTTTCATCTTTCCAGTTTCTTTGCAAATGAGCTTTCAAGTTCCGATGAAGTCAATTTCACAGATTTTTCATGGGGCAGTAAATATGATAATGAATTAAAATATATTAATAAATACAGCTTCAGTCTTTCTTTGTCTTTAGAAAAGGAAACTTTATATGTAACATCAACTGCTTATCTTGCAGAAATAGTATTTTCTATGGAATGCAGTAATGGTAAAATTAAATTTAAAACTGAAAATATAACTATAAAACCTGAAAATGATACTCTTTATAGTGAACTCAATATAGTTTTAAATAAAGAAATACTTGCTTCATATAATAACCTTGTAGATCTGGGTTATATTAACTTCAACTGCAATGATAGCTATTTGAATTCGAATGGTGACCTTTATCTTGGCTGGAAAAAGGTTAATTAAATTAATACTCAACTAAAAATAGGTGCTTTATGTTTTTTAAAGCTTTTATGACAATTTTACTGCTTATAATTTCCAATACATTTATGACTTTCGCCTGGTATGGTCATTTAAAATGGTTAAATAAAACCAGTATAATAGTGCTATAGCCCCCTAAAAACTATACAGAAATCAAGCAGTAACTTTCCCAATATTTTTTCCAGTTTTTTCATAATATCTGCTCATAACATCTGACGGTGTTCTGTAACCGCATCCCTTATGAGGTCTCTCCTCGTTATAAAACTCTGTCCAGGCTCTTATCACTTTGTCCAGCTCACTGAAACTTTCAAAACCCTCTCTTTTTACTATAAATCTCTGCAGTATGCTGTGAAAACATTCCACGTATCCATTTTCCTGCGGCGTTCTGACGTGACAGAACTCATGTTTCATATTTATTGTCTTTTCTATAAAGTCCGCCATATCTTTTGATATAAACTGGCTTCCGTTATCGCTCCTAAGCATTATATCTCTGGGATTTCCGTAAAGTATAATCACTTTTCTCAGCATATCTATCACATCTTCTTTCCTTATACTTCCTGATAATCTGTATGACAGCAGTTTCCAGCTGTAACAGTCTATCAGGTTAAGCATATAATAGTGTCTCTGCTCGCCTTTTACATATATGTACTTTATGTCTATCTCTATCTTTTCAAACGGACGGCTGACGTTTACTTTCCAGCTTCCAACTCTTTGACGATTCTCTGCTTTTTCTCTGATGCGTTTCTGAAGATAACCCGCTTCTTTCATAAGACGGTATACTTTCTTGCGGTTGATTATTATTCCATATCTGTTTCTCAGTATGTGGCAGATCTTTATATAGCCATAATCTGCAAACTGATGATTTATTATGCTTTCTATTTTTGAAACCACTTCTTCGTTAAGAATCCTGTTCCCTTCACAGTTTATTGAAAACAGTGACGGTTTTCTGCCTGCTTTACCTTCTTTATTCCTGTAATTATATGTGGATAGCGGGATATCAAGCTTACTGCACATTGCTTTTCTGCCTCTTTTAAAACTGTATTTATTCACTAACTCCCTCTTTTCTTCGGATGTGAACTCTTTTTTTTTATCAGTTCAAGCTGTGCCGCAATCAGTACTTCTTTCTCAGCAAGCAGTTTCTTAAGTATACGATTTTCCTTCTCAAGTCCTTTTATATCTTTAACTTCAGCGATTCTTCCGGCTTTCATGGGAAGTAATCCTGCTATCCCTTCAGCTTCGTACTTCTCTTTCCACACATAATAGGTCGTAGGATCCACTCCGTGTCTTTCACATGTTTTTACAACACCGTGCTCTTCCGCTTCTTTCAGTATCAGAAACTTTTCTTCCGCACTGTAACGTTTCCGCTGCACCATCTTTCCTCCTCTTTTATTGGGAAAGTTTAACTGTTTCTTTTGTACAGTCAATTATGGGGCTAGAACAATAGCTGTTATTCTTATTAGTTGGGGGATAGCGTTTTTTGAATATTGTTTTCAGGTTCCTGCAAATAGAATCGGGTTTGGTGAAGGAGCCGGTCCTTTTTCTCTAATTCAGCTTAAAATAATACAGGAATCTGTGACATTAACTGTTTTTACGATTTTTTCTTTTCTTGTATTTCATGATAAAGTTACCTATAATCATTTTCTTGGTTTTTTCTTTATGATTTTAGCTGTTTATTTCATTTTTAAAAAATAGGCAGATTCTAGTTGGAATTTTTTTAATTTAAAAATGTTTCTCTATCTGTAAAAGGTGGTAACTGATATTTGGATGTGTTTTATGATAATAATAATTAAATTTATTTTGACTCCCTTTTGCTATCTCTTATAATCTTTTGATATTTGTTTAATTATTGTCGGAGTATCGGATGAAAATCCTCGCTTTTCTGATTTTGTTTTCTCTTGTTGTTTTTATTCATGAGCTGGGTCATTTTCTTTTTGCAAGGCTTTTTGGTGTTAAAGTTATCTCATTTTCTCTTGGTTTCGGGAAAAAGCTTGTTTCTTTTACCAGAGGAGAGACTGAATACAAAATTTCCATGATTCCTTTTGGCGGTTATGTAAAAATGCTTGGTGAAGGCGATGATTCAGATTCCGATTTTGATGAAAAGGAAAAAAGTTTTCGTTATAAAAAATGGTGGCAGAAAAATCTTATAGTTTTTGCAGGGCCTTTTTTTAATATTCTTTTTGCTTTTGTTATCTATTTTATTGTTGCTTTTTTTAATTTTTATTCAGTAGCTCCAATTGTTGAAGATGTTACTTTAGATTCACCTGCTTTCAAAGCAGGGATTCATGAAGGTGACATTATAAGAAATGTTGGTGGTAAACCTGCTGATAATGTTCATGTCTGGGAAGATATAAGTGCAGGTCTTCCTTCTGCTGATGCAGGTTGCGGATCTGTTGAAGTTACTGTTGATAGAAATGGCAAAGAGCATATTTTTAAAGTGGATACTGCTGAAAAAACTTTTAAGAATGTTTTTCAGGAGGATCAGAAAGTTTGTCTGCTTGGTATTTCTGCAATGCCGAAAGAACCTATTATAGCTCTTAAAGCTCCTATGGAACAACTTTCGAATGGTGATATGATTCTTGCTGTGGACGGTAAACCGGTAAATCGTTATTATGAGTTGGAAGGACTATTATCATCAGATTTTAAGACTCTTTCAGTTGCTCATTATGGCGATACTTCAAAAACGGAACAAGTTACTTTGTCTGATGAAGAAAAAGCATTTCTTATAAGAAATATCGTTTATGGAGGACTTGTTGTAAAATCTGTTGAATCAGGTTCAGTTAGCGACAGTATCGGAATCAAAAAAGGAGATTTTATTGTTTCTGTTGATAATTTAACTGTCAGTACTCCTTATGATTTTAGAGAAAAAATATTAAAGAGAGAAAAGGGTGCTGATATTAAACTCTTTATATATAGAGACGGTATGCCATCTATTTTTTCTTTTACTCTGGATAAAAATAAAGAGCAGGATAAATACACAGGTCTGGAGAATACTACATTTAAATGGGGCGCGGACTTTGTTTACAATTATGCGGCAGATTCAGAAAAATCGCTCAGAGGTAATCGTTTGACATTTCCCTTCAGATATTCTGTAGAAAAGACTGGAGAAATGTTTTATCTTACTGTAAAAGGAATCTTTTATCTTATTACAGGAAAGTTATCGCCAAAGGGAATAGGCGGCCCTATAATGATTTTTGATATTTCTTCAAGGGCTGCAGAAATGGGTTTTGCCGTTTTTCTTGCCGTTATGGGAATGATAAGCATAAATCTTGGTATAATAAATCTATTTCCGCTTCCAATTCTTGACGGTGGGCATATTGTTATGTATACTCTTGAAGGGCTTTTAAGGCGGGAGATAAGTTCTAAAATTAAGCAGATTCTTGCTACTGCAGGGTTTGTTTTTCTTATTCTTCTTACCTTCTTTGCTCTGTTTAATGATATTAACAGATATTTTGCTGTTTTTTCAGGGTAATTTATGAGAGATATACTTTTTTTTGATACCTCTTCGGATGCTGTGCTTCTGGCTTATTACGGCAAGGATTCTGTATTTATATACAAAAACATGCCTAAAAAAACCTTGAGTTCAGATCTTCCTTTAATTATTGAAAATTCTGGGGTTGGTAAGCTTATATCTCCTGAAACTGAGATTTTTATCGGCGCTGGTCCAGGTAGTTTTACAGGCATTAAAACAGGTGTGGCTTTTATTTCGGCATGGCTTTATGCTAAAGGAATAAGGCATATAAAAACTGTTTCTTCGCTTGATATATATTCTCTTTTTATTCCTTATCAGGAAAACTCTCTTGGCGTTGTTGTAACTCCTTTTAACAGCGATGAGGGATTTCTCTCCATTTTTAAATGGAATTTTGGAAAGAGGCTTTATATTCAGCAGGATAACAGACTTGATCAGGATGGAATAAATAAGCTTTTTACTAAGCTTAACTATGACAGAGCTGCAATTGTTATTACTTCCGATAACAGAGGTCCTGTTGATTTCTCTTTTTTTAAGAAGTTTTTTAGAGAACTTGTAGGCATAAGACCGGGAGGCAGTTTTATGCTTGATTTTGCATATTCGCTTCCTGTTATTAAAAAGATTGATATTGCGTTAGAACCGCTTATGCTTAATTATGTTTCTGCACCAGCGGATCTTAATCCGGATTGTGAAATATATGTTTCACTTATAAAATAGTTTTGACTTTGTGAGGTGAAGTATGGATTTAGAAAATTTGACACGGGAAGAACTTCTTGAAAAGCTTGATGCACTCAAGAAAGAACATGCTTCTTTGGATGAACTTGTTACAGAGCTTTCAGAAAGACTTTATCTTACACCTGAAGAATCTCTCGAGTTTAATAGATTGCGTAAAATAAAACTTAAAAAGAAGGATTTAATTGCAACTTTAACCAGGCAGATTGCAAAACAGGAGTAAATAGTGACAGACGGTGTTTCTGTTTATGGTCTTAAAGTAATTGTTGTAGACATAGACGATGCTCGTCTTGATTTCTTTCGTACACTTCTCGATAATGTGACAGTTTCTTTTAAAACATATAATTATGTAAAGGATATTCCTTTAACTACTTCTTCAACAGATAATGATCTTATAGTACTGAGTGGTGATTCAATAAATGATGTCCTATCGGATCTTACCAGGATAAAATCACTGCTGCCTTCTTCTTCTGTTGTAACAGTTTCAGATGAGATTGAAAAAAAAGAATTGCCATCACTTATAAATGCAGGTGCGGATTATACATTTACAAGACCTGTAGAAACGACTGTTTTTCTGCATATTATGGGAGTTCTTTTTGAGCTTTCCGCAATAAAGAGAGAAAACATCAACCTCTCCTCAACAATTAGCCTTTTTAATGCAGTTGATTCGACAAGAAATGATGAAGATGTTGCTATGTTCATTGATAATCTCGGACATGTTCTCATGAAAGAAATAGGGGCAGACTCAATTCTTTTTAATTTTTTTGATGATTATGCTGATAATCTTGATACTGGTTCAACGGTTATAATTCCTAATAAAGCTGAAATTCCTGAATATAATATTGATGAAATTAAACATTTTCTTTCCGACTATGGTGATATATTTATTTCCTACAAACCTCCACTAAGATTCTTTGACAGGTTTCCCGAACGACTTGTAAGTCTGATGCTTCTTCCTCTTATGGGTAAGTCAACACTTATAGGTTTTGTTGCTTTTCATTCATATTCTAAAAAAAATCTTTTTAAGCCTTCAAACAGGAGGCTTTTTGACGTTTTTTCAGGGTATCTTGCAAGATCTGTTGAAAATATTGCTCTTTATAATGGTCTCATGTCAATGTTTGAACAGACAATACAGGGTTTTGCGAGAGCATTGGAAGCAAAAGACACATATACTCAGGGACATTCTGAAAGAGTGGCTGAATATGCTCTTATGATGGCTATTGAAATGGGACTTCCTAAAAAAGAGCTTGATATAATCAAACAGGCAGGAATACTTCATGATATAGGCAAAATAGGACTGACATATGAAGGCTTAAATAAAGCAGGAAAGCTTACAGATGAAGAATGGAACATGTTCAGGCAGCATCCCGTTATCGGTAAAAGAATAATAGAGCCAATTACTTTCTTAAAACCGACAGTTCCTCTTATTTATTTTCATCATGAAATGATTGATGGAAAAGGATATCCTCTTGGTCTGAAAGGAAATGAAATTCCTGAAGGGGCAAGAATTCTTGCTATTGCTGATTCATATGGTGCTATGACTTCAGATCGATCTTACAGAAAAGCTCTTAAACATGAAGATGCAATAGATGAAATAAAAAGATGTGCCGGAACACAGTTTGATGAAAAACTTGTACCATATTTTATCTCTGCCGTTGACAAATATCGTGCTCTTAAAATGGCAAAAGGCGAACCTTATCCAGAGTAATCAAGCTTTATAAACCTAATCTGTTAAATATTTTTAGCAAAATTTTATAATTTTTTAGATAAAAAAGTTACTCGACAATAAAAGCATAATTAGAGATAAGTGGCTTAAATCATTTAAAAGTAGTTGATAAAAAATATTTGCAGGTAAATATGTTAAACTAAACAAACTCATTTTTGTGAAAATAAAAAATTGAAAACAAAATTAAAAAGAGTAATTTTTTATTGATACGCTGAATTAAAACAGAAAGGAAAATATCAGGAGAAAATAATGAAGAAGGATTCGCCATTTAACTTGTTAAAAGTGTTATGTTCATTTGTAGCAGTGATATTGATAACATCCGCACTGCACGCCACAGAGAATGAAAATGAAAGTTATTCAACATTTGAAAGCTGTGAAGGAATAACATGCAGCGAACATGGTAACTGCGCAATAAACAATAATACGAATATGGCGGAATGCAAATGTGATAAAGAATATGTAATAGAAGGAGAACTGAACTGTATACCAAAACAGTGTGAAAACGTTGACTGCGGCGGATTCGGTAAATGTGTGGCAGATGGCAGAAAAGCAGCATGTGAATGTGAAAAAGGCTTTTACTATGAAAAAGTAAAAGGCGAACACCTTTGTCTTGTAGAAAAAGAAAAAGATGACCTCCTGAAAATAGTTAATCCCCAGGAATGTGAAAACTATGGAATATGTAACTACCGGATGCTTTTTGATTTTGAAAACGGTTTCTATGACAATAACAATGAAAATTATACAATAACACTGACAATAAAGGAAGGAGATGAAAACTATCAGTATCAGGACACATTATCAAACTGTATAAATGATAAAATCTGTACAAATGTTAATCCACAATTCATAACAATATCTGAAAAATACATAAAAACAGGTGAAAAAGAATTATCATTATCAGTTTATAACAACCTTACAGGAGATTCAATAGAATCATCAATCTCAAACACAGTAGCAGGAATAGCAGACTCATGTTACTATATTACATGTGAAGAAGGTGCGCTATGTAAAGACTACAAAGGCATTCCCTCATGTGAGCCGATAAACCCAGATAGAACAGAATCTATAGTTTTAGAAGAGCAAAACAATGAAGCTGAAACATCATCCATGGAAACATCAGCGCCAATGATGCTATCAGCAAGCGTAGCAGCAGTAAAAGCTACCACCAGTTCAACACACGACATACAGTTCTATTACAAAATGGAAGATGTCTACGGCTCAACCAATGACTGCACCACATCAACAAGCTGCAGCACAACATATTTATCACAGTTCAGACCAGTTATTAATAAAGCAAGTCTCTCCGGATACCAACTTATTCCAAGCCAAACCACAGTAACAAGAACAGTAAATAATTACAACTACATATTAAGCAAAGTAAATGTTACAGCAACGATATATCACACCTATATAGGCAATTTAAGAGTAGTTTTGAAATCCCCAAGTGGAAAAGAATATACACTGCATGATAGAACTGGAGGCTCAACCGACAATCTGTTTATAGATACAGATGTAACAGTGTTTAATTCAGAAAATCCTGAAGGTACATGGACACTTAAAATTTATAACTATGGTCTTTATACAGGAAATTTAGTCAGTTGGGGAATTCAGTTTTATGGAAGCAGCACTCTGATAAGAGTTGATGATAACAGCGGACATAAAAAAATAGGTCAACTACTATATGGAACACAAGATACAAGTATAGTAAAAGTAGGAAGCAAATCAGTAGATTTAAGACCATCAACATCAAATGGCTTAATAGGAGTAACAGGATATGAAGAAATACCAAATGAATTTACAGTAGGAATGTGGATATATCCTGAAAGTACAAGCTCCTCTCAAAGGACATTATTTTCTGTAGTAGGGCGTCCAATGGAAGGTGCATCAAGCAATCTTCTTGAACTATTCATACAGAATAATCAGGTTAAAGTAAAAATTAATGAAGAAACGGGAAGTGGGATCTATCTTGGCTCAGCCACAACATGGCAGCATATATTTGCAGTATTTAAAAAGTTTACAGATAGCACTGGTTCTAAAACAAAAGTAACCTTTTATCTAAACAATAAACAGACAACAAAATATGAAATAGATCTTCCCACACAGACAATTGTTCCTTTTTAAGCATTCTGGTATATCGGAGCAAAATTGGATCTCACAGCAGGAGCAATAACAAATTACTATCCCGGTCACATTGATGAAGTAGTATTTTATGACGGAATAATGTCAAGAGCATTCAGGGATGCAGTATACAACGTAGGATGTTCAAGTTATAGATCTATTCCAACAACCAACTGTATGAGCACATCCGTATGTGGAGATCAGATGATGACAACAGGTGAAAGTTGTGAAGATGGCAACACTTCAAACGGAGATGGCTGCAACAGTTCATGTTCAGTTGAAAGCGGCTGGTATAAAGACAACATGACAGAACAGGATAAATACTATGAATTCTACACGCAATGCGGAGACGGATATGCAGTGCGCAATGAAGAATGTGATGACGGTAACAGCATAAACACAGATAGCTGTATATCATGTCACAATGCCGAGTGTGGAGATGGATATCTGCATTCAGGAGTTGAAGCATGCGATGATCACAATACAGTAAATGGCGACGGATGCGACAACAACTGTACAGCGACAGCCTGTGGAAACGGTATTGTGACAAATGGAGAAGAATGTGATGACGGCAACACAGTAACAGAAGAATGCGGTTATGGAGAAGCTTCATGCACAGTATGCAGTAGTGCCTGTGAAAATGTAGCTGGTGAAATTAGTTACTGCGGAGATGGCATAATAAATGGTGATGAAGAGTGTGATGATGGAAACAATGTTTTTGGTGATGGATGTGATGAAGATTGTACAATAGAAGCCAACTGGACATGTAGCGAAGGCTACTGTAAATGCAACATAGGACTCTTTCCAAGAGCTGGAATATGTATAGAAGCATCATCAAGCAATCTTATCTTTTATGAAGAACAAATAGCCGATGAAGTTGTAGGTGTTTTAAATGAACAGGGGTTCAATGTTGCAGATGAAACAGATATTACATCAGATATGCTTACTACAATTTATGAACTTGATCTGAGCGGACTTGATATTCAATACCTTGAAGGATTATCATCACTGCCCAATCTGAAAACTTTAGATATTTCATATAATCAGATCAGAGATATAACTTCACTTGCAGGATTATATAAACTGGAAGAGCTTAATTTTGAAAAGAATCTTGTAGATGAAAATGGTCTTACAAACATGTGCGTTTCAAAAGTTATTCTGGGACACAATTTTCTTGATGAAAGTGCATGGGATTATTTTAAATGTGAAGATCTTATGTCAATAGGAATCAATTCAGAAAGTTATGAAGGATCTGTTAGAATTTTTGATAGATTGTATGGCGAAACAGTTGCTGCTCTTTTTGATAGAATAAGATCTGTTCTTATGTGTACAATTACATATCCAATATGTTCTCCGACAGGAGAAGTACCCTATCCTGGTGGTCAAGAAATGGTCCGATGTGAAAATGTTACAAAGACGGTCAATTGCGGTCTTGGCGGACATTGTGACAGAGTTAATAATCAGTGCATATGTGACAATCCATTCTGGACACTTTCTGATGACCGTGTCTGTATACCTGTTGAAATTCAGGATTGTGAAGGAAATAGTAATTATACAAAATTATATGGAATATGTATATCAAACACAATTGAAAAATATTGTACAGGAAAACCTGATGGAACAATATGGGTTAGTGATAACGGTGAAGGTAACATGTGGGGTGATAAAACATATGAAACTACATTTGATCCTGCAACAGGCTCTATAATTGAACAAACAGCATGCCGATATGGAGCAGAAGGATGCAATTCAATATGTAAATGGGATTGTAATTATCATACAGGTTCAGCTTATGATGCAAATACAGATTCATGTAAACCAGGAGCAAAATATGTATACAGCAATAAAAGACTTTACAGTACATTTTCCCCATCAATAGTCAGAAAAGATGTAGTGCATGAATCACTGGACGAAGTTTTTTCATTTACTCCTACAGTTTCATATATAAGTGCATTAACTCCTTCAGGAATTTCCGGTAATTGGGATATAGACCTTCCGTATGCAGAACCTAATAAATTTTTAAATGGTATTCACAACTATGTAGTACTGCACATGCCATGGGGAGAAGAATTTTATGAAAACATAATAACATCTTCTACAGAAACAGTATCAGGAGAATGCTATAATTCTTATCAAATAAATCCAGGAGCAGGATCAGGATTAAACTCATACATCACATTAAAAGTTAAATGCAGTGCAGAAGAAAACAGATTGAGTCCAACAAATGGTGCTTCGCCAAGAGATGACGATCACTGGCTTATAAAAAGATATGGTTCGGATGGCAGTGTAATAACATTTGAACGAAACTATTCAAGAAGCTACATACAACCAAATGCAGGTCGTGATGAATTAGCAGTAAATATGGCATACGTTCCAATAACACAGATGAAAAACATAAAAAGACAGGAAGTTAATTTTTATTATACCTATGAACCTATAAATACAGATGGCGCACCTTATGATGAAAATGATGATATAAAATTTTCACACTATATGATATCCAAAGTCAGAATAGTTGACTCTGCAAAAAGAGTAATAACAGCAGAAATACTTCCAAATGATGATGAGAGTAACTATGGACTTTTCGGCAGAGTAGGTGAAAGCTATATAAAAGCAGATGAAGAAAATCAGGTAAATAGAGCAATCAAAATAACAAAAGGCTACTTTACCATAGCAGGAGGAGACAACTTTGATGAAAATTCCTTTTACGCAAGATACTTCTTTAAAAACAAAGGCGCAGAAATGCAGGTTGATTATACTTTAAATGCCGAGGGATATAGAGAAGATAATTATACCGTTGGAGAGATAGATGAAGTAATAACACTTACAAGTCAAAAAGGCTCAGGAGCAGGTATCAGTGGAAAAACAGAATGGATACTAGCCTACGAAGGAACAGGAAACGATAAAAATTATATAGGATATGATCTGATAAAAACTGTCTATACTCCGGCAGGAGAACTTTATGATGTCTATACAACAGAAGTTAGACCGAACAATCTATGGATGGATTATGGTGATATATGGCAAGGAACCCATGATTATTATTGTGACTTTTATAATATAAATTTTGATTCAATAGTTAAAGATGTCACAGTTACAACCTATGATACCACCTCTGTTAAATCAATGACACAAAACTATTATTCACAGTCAGGCAGAATTGTAAAAAGCAGAGTATACAACCCCGACAACACAGAAGAATATCAGGAAAAAGCATATATATATAACGTAGAAGGAAAAGTAGTTGCAGAAATATTACCAGATAGAAGATATAAACTTATAAAATACAACTATGACATAATACCTGCTCTATATGCAGATTCTTATCTGATAGATGAAAATGGAAATACAGGAAGCAGAATAGCAAACCGTAGAAATGATATGGAACCAGAATGCTTTGTCTATTACACACCTCTTTCAGATCCAATCTCAATGGATACTTTTAAACAGACACTCAGAAAAAAGATAATTCAGGAAGGAAGAGTTCAGGATACATGTCCAACAGAAAGCAGCTCAGAAGTGCGAGTAAAAAAATACAGCTATGAAACAGCAAGCCAGACAGATATAGATCCTCTTTATCCGCTTTCATTTCTGAAAACAGCAACAGCAATTGATGGAATAAAAACAGAATACGAATATAATGATGAAGGCTTAGTAAACAGGATTGCATTTAACAATAGTAACAATGAAACAATAGTAACTCCACGCTGTTTTATATATGAAAACAATCAGCTTATATATTCAGGAAAAATTTCAGCTATCAGAGATGGAAATGAAACTTGTATAGAAGGCAAAACATACACCTACAATGAAAAAGGCATTCTACAGACAGACAGCGTAACAGATCCTGATGACAATGATTTGATAAACAGCTACTACTATGACAGACTAGGCAGAAAACTAGCGGAAAAAAATGCGGCAGGCAAAATGACAGTCTACATGTATGATAAGCTGAATCGAGTCATAAAAACACAGTTTGGCTGTACAGATCCAGGACTGAGCAGTACACTCTACACACCAGACGGCTTCTCTTATACCTCTTTCACAGAGTGTGAATATGAAAGAGAATATGAATACGATGAAATGTCAAACCTCACCAGAACCAAATTTATAGAAAAATATGGAATAAGTGATACAAACACCGTAGAAAAACACCTCAGTCCTGAAATATCCTACAATGAAACCACCTATGACTCATTAGGCAGAGCAGTACAAAGCTGCACCTATGATGCAGAGAATGAAACAACAGGCAAATGTATAACAACAGCGCACGATTATGCAGGCAACATAATAGAGAAAACGGAAAACAACGTAACAAGAAAAATAACCTACAACTACCTCGGCAAGCCTCTTAACGTAGAAGAAAATGAAATGATAACCACGCAAAACAGCTATGATGAATATGGAAGACTTCAATATATCTGTAATAAATACAACACAACAACAACATGCGACAGCAGCACCACAATAAAAACAACAAAAGAATATGATAACTGGGGCAGAGAGATAGCCATAACAGACCCGTTTGGAAATACAATCAAAACCATATACGATGAAACAACAGGAATAACTCCCAAGTATAAAAAGACATATAATGGAAGCCGGCTGACAAGCCTTGAAGAATACACTTATGACACAGCAGGTAGAAAAACAAGCGAAACCAGATATATATTCAGACCAGGAGAGATACTATCAGCATCAAATGCAGTAGCCAATCCCGATCAAACCATAACAACCAGCTATCAGTATGAAACAGATTTCGGCAAAGTAAACCTTGTAACAGACACCTATGGCAACACAACTCAGACAGTATATGATTCAATGGGAAGAACAGTATCAGAAACCTACACAAGAAACGATGCATCAGGAGATATAGTTGAAAACACAACAAACTACACATACAACAGCGAAGGCAGACTAGGAGGAAAAGTAATAACAACAGCAGGTCATGCAGTAACCTATGCCTATGGATATGACAACTTTGGCAGAACAGATTCAACATGCATGACAAATGAAGATAATGTCGAAAAATGCAGCTACAAATTTTTTAACACAAACGGACAAGTACTCTGGAGTGCAGATTATGAACAAAGCGACAACTCGGAAATATACTCAGGAGCTCCAGGAAACGTAGGGAATGAAACCACCTATAAATATGACATATATGGTAACCTTGTAAAAACAGCCAGAAGAATGACAGAAGATGGACTCGGAGGAGGAGGAATAGATCTATTCAACTATAAAGAACCCGGCTGGATAGTGACAACCCGCACCTATGACACAACAACAGGTAATCTCTTAAGCGTAAAAGATGACAATAACCTTGAAACGAGCTACACATATGGTGCAGACAACCTGCTTGCCGGAGTAAAAAACTGCAAACATGAAGTATGCAGTGAGACCGAATATACATATGATGCATTAAGAAATCTATTAACAGAAAACTATCTGGAAACAGACAATGGAGTGCAGCAGGGAAACAGCCTTGCAGTAACCTACACAAGAGATGAATTTGGAAGAATAGCATCCAAAACAACAGGCGGAGCAAATTCTGTATCACAAACCTTTACCTACAACCCAAGAAACCTTCTTGGAACAGCAACAGAAACAGGTCTTAATAGTGTAGCAAGAAGATACAATTCAGAAGGAGCCGTATATCAAGAGACATTTACAGATCTTATATCAGGAGCAAGCAAAACCGTAAGTAAAATGGTTACAGGAACAACCAGTACCAAAACAGAAACGCTCACATACAGTGATAGAACAACAAACCTGGTTAAAAACTATGCAAATGGTAAACTAAATACAATTACATCCAATGGGACTGTACTTGAACAGTACAACTATGACAGTACTAAAAACAATAGGCTTGATAACATTGAAAGAAACTTCATTGCCGGCACACCTCAAATGAAAATTCAATATTCTTATGATGAATCATGGAACAGAATAGAAACCATAGATGAGAGATTTGCCAACAATGACCCAATATTCGTATATTTTTATAGATATTCATTGGCATCACATTTAATAAGTAAATGGGATGCAGTTGCAAACAAACGAGAAGCCTATCAGCACGATTCATACTATCGCCTTCGAAGAGTGGATTATGACTGCCCGTTTAATAATAATGATAAAACCTGTGCAGGAACAAGATTAAATAAATTTCAGTGTGAACCAGGTGAAACCGATTGTGAAAGCTTTGACATGGATGGAGCGCACAACATAGTAAGCTCATTAGAGGGAGATACTGCTAAAACATGGACAATTGATGACCTTAACAGACTAATAGCTCAAACAGACGGTACAGACACCCATGAATATACCTATGATGAAAGAAGCAACATGATAAGCAGAACCATAAACAGTGGAACAGAAGACTCAGAAGACTATAATTACGATGACCTTAACAGACTGATAAACTACACAAAATACGATGCAAACGGAACACCTGAATTAGAAGTAAACTACACCTATGATGCCTTTAACCGTCGAATAACCAAAACAGTAACAGAAAATAGTATATCAACACTTCACACCTATACCTATGACAATTGGAACATAATAGAAGAAGAAATAAGTGACGGAACCAATACAACTCTTTTTAAATACTTTGACAGAGGCATGGATAGCCATATAATGTTTACAGAGACAACAACAGCCGGAACAACGACATACTGGTTACACAGCGATGAACGAGGTAACATAGTGGTAGTAAGTGACGGAACATCAACAATATATAATCGTTACAAATACAAAGTATATGGCGAACATGAATTAGTTCTTGGCACAGATGTAATCTCACCATTTTTATGGGGAGGCAGCCTATATGAACCGGAAACAGACCTCTACTGGATGAGAAACCGCTACTACAGCAAAGAAATGAAAAGGTTCATCAACGTGGATCCACTCGGCATCTGGGGAGATGCCAACAACCTTGGTAATGGGTTTGCCTATGTAGCCGGTATGGTGGTTGAAGCTAGTGATCC
Source organism: bacterium (assembly GCA_963667425.1). Taxonomy (GTDB): domain Bacteria; phylum UBP6; class UBA1177; order UBA1177. Next base: position 283,527 of record OY763407.1, read on the forward strand.
TACGGGGCTGGATTGGCATTATCATCCTAATTCTACTTGGGAAGAGAAGGCTTCTTTTGCTGTTATATTAATAACAAATCCAGTTGCTGGTGCTATAATGGATTATATAGCTAATGATCATACCATAGATGCAGAAGTTCGTTTTGATTTAAATACAACAAATGCTTATAGAAATTTTGATGAAAATGGCAACCCCATTTGTAATTCTGATGGGCAGAAAAGTTATACTATGAGTGTATCTAATTCTTTAGAAGGTCTCGAAATGATGCCTGGTGAATCTAAGGTAGCTCATGAAGGAACTCACCTTATTAATGATCAAAAAATATTAGATAATAAATATGGAGATAAAATAGGAGAAACAGAAGCTGAAATTGAAGATCTGGAAACAACTAAAAAAGAAATTGGATTAACACCAGAACAAGAAAAAAGGTTAGAAGAACTCAAGAAAATGTTAGAAGAATTGAAGAAAGCGATTGAAGAAGCAGAGAAGCGAGCACGAGAAGCAGAAGAGAAAGCTAAGAATTCTAATAAATATCCATCATCTCCTGATAATGCTGATGACAAGTATCAGCAAATTTTTAGAGAAAATATTCTTGCTAGTATGCTTAAAAAACCTAATAAACTTGATGAAATGAGCTTTGACCCTTGGCAAAACCTGGGACCAATTATAAAAAATAAAGACGATGTAAGAGGATATTCAATAATGTTTAATCCATATTATAAAGGAAAAGATCCTATAAAAGAGTTTTTTTTAGATAATGTAAAAATTAACGGAGGTAAAGGATTAATAACAAATCCATTTAAACCTAAAGCAGAATATGGATATGATTCAACCACATATGAAAAGATAACAAATAAAGGTTTTAATTATGGGAATATTGACCCGTGGCTTGAGTAGGAGGATAATGAATGAAAAAATATTATATTATTATATTTTTTTTGCTGACAATTTTGTTAGTAATATTGTTTTTTATTTATAAAAATAAGCATGTTAATTTAGCAAGTATGACAGGTCAAGTTTCACATGCAAACAAAACTGATGCTTTAAATTGGCAGGAAATATATATGTCAGATAATTTTGCATGTGGAATACAAGAGAATTTAATGTATTGTAAATATATTCAGGAGCAGCCTGTAATAGGACAAAAATATAACTCTTATACTACAGATATAAAAGATTTTGATTATAAATCATTAGGGAATAAATATTTTTGTGGCATAAAAAAAGGTGAGCTTTATTGTTGGCTTAACAAAATTTCTTCAGAATTTGGACTTGAAAAAATAAAAATAGATGAAAGAAAAGAATGGGAAAAGATTTCATCAGGCTATGATCATGTTTGTGGAATTTTAAGAGGTGAACTTTATTGCTGGGGAAAAAATACTTCAGGTCAACTTGGTGTAGAAATAGATAAAAATAAAACAGTGTCAAAACCTTTAAAAATTGAAGGTTATAAAGGATGGGATAATGTTTTTGCAGGATTTGATAAAACTTGTGGTGTGATCAAAGGTAGTTTGTACTGTTGGGGCGGTTTTATTAAGAAAAAATTCTCTCCTGAAAAAATAGGAGAAAATATAATAAATTGGAAAAAAATATCTTTAGGTCTTTCTTTTGATTGTGGAATAAGCAGGGAGGGAGGTCTTTACTGTTGGGGATTAAGAAAATTTTATAGCACCAGAAAAAATGATCAAAAACTATCTTCAGTTCCTGAAAGAGTTGTTTTGATAGATGAAAATGAAAAATGGGAAGATATTTCTGTAAACAGGAATGGTTTATGTGGTATTTCAAAAGGTATTATTTATTGTTGGGGAGAAAAACTGATTCATGAGAATCAGTTGACAGATAATTCTGAGAACAATGTAAAAATATATCAAAGTAATTCTAAATGGGACTCTTTAGTGATGTCTAGAGAAGATATTTGTGCGTTAAAACAAGGTGAAGTTTATTGTTGGGGAGTGAATAGATTTAAACATTATTTTTATGATAAAAAAAGCTTTATGCAAGAACCGCCCTTTACAGAAATCAAGATGCAATAATAATGTTTTTCTCAATGCTTAAAAAACTTGGAACAGCAGGAGAAACTAAAAATGATATATATCAAAGCTGGGGTGCAGTTATCACAGAAAGAGATGATATAAGAGGAATAACAGTCTATTTTAATCCATATTTTAAAGGTAAAGATCCATTTAAAGAGGTCTTTTTAGGAATAGAAAGTGATCCAAACGGAACAACAACGTTTATAAGGAACCCATTTGTATCAAGCACATTGCCATATGGATATGACCAAACCACAGCTGAATTCTGGGCAAATTCACCTTATGGACGAGGCAATATAGATCCTGTTTTTACACATAACTACTTGCAGCAAACTTATTACTAAATTTAGTGTGTAGGAGTAATGATAAATGAAAAAAATATTGATTCTAATTCTTTTGCTAATGTTTTCAGTAACACTTTTTGCTGGAGAAAGCAAAGCAACATATGGTTTTGAGGAAAACGATAAATATGGAATCTTAGATAATAATGGTAAAGTTATTTTGCCGGCAGAGTATGATTCAATTGGTTGTTTAAAATATGGTATGGTTCCAGCTGTTAAAGGCAAACATGCAATATTTATAAAAGAAAATGGCGAAATAATAGATAAAAAGATATGTTCATGGCATGACGATTATTCAGAAAAAGCAGAAAATGGATTAATTCCTGTACAGGATTGTGATACGCAAAAATGGGGCCTTTTAGGTAAAAGCGGAGAATATACAGTTAAGCCAATTTATGATGATATTTTTCATGCGAGCAATAATATGGTTAAAGCAGTTTTAAATAAAGATATTGTATATCTGGATTTAAAAACAGGGAAAAAAGCTTTTAAGCTAAAAGACATTAGTGAATCTTCTGAAAATTTCGGTGGAGGTTATGCAGTTGTAAAAAAGGAAAACGAATGTTATTTTATTGACATTAAAGGTAACAAATCTTCTTCGGAATATGAATGTGATAATCTACTTTTTAAGTTTAACAATCTTTTTGTTATTGAAAACAAAGGAAAAATTTCTGTTATTGGAAAAAATAAAGGAGTTTTGTTAACAAAAGATAAAAAAATTGATGTATTTACTAAAAATGGAGAAAACAAGGTTGCTTATATTTACAATATTAGACCAATACAAAAAATGTTATTTGATTCAGTTCAAGAAATAATTATTCAACTGTTAGATAACGAAAAAGAAAAAACGACTCAACAAAATAAAACGAATTACAGCAAAATAAATCAGAAATATGATTATGCATGCACTTTTATAGATGGTGAAAATTATGTTTTAAAAGATAACAAGGAATTTGTAATTGATAAAAAAGGAAATATAAAGTTTGAACGCAAAGTTGAGAAAAATATTTCTGAAAAGAAAAGTGATGGACATTTCTTTTCTATTTTTAATCTGACTTATAATAAAAACCCATGTCTTACAGCTGTAAGAATTTTTACAGGTGGCAAATGGGATAATGTCTGGTCTGTTTTATATAAAAATCAGCAGAAAGCTAAAAAAAATAAAGAGGAGAAGGAGAGCCTTCATTAACTTGTGAGCAGAAACTCTGAGCTTCTGAGGAATACTTTTCCCCTTAATTTTTTACTCAAATTTAGGCTGATTTTCTTAGTAAAAGCTCTTTGAAAATGTCGAATGGATTGTAGCAGAAATTAAAAGAAAATATAATGGCATCAATGCTTAAGAAGTTAGGTGAAAAAAAGAGCTCAAAAATGGATATATATAAGAGCATGGGACCAGTTATAAAGAATCAAGATGATGTGAGAGGCTATTCAATAATGTTTAATCCATATTATAAAGGTAAAGATCCTGTTATGGAATATTTTATGGAAGATACAGGTCCAAACGGAGGTAAAGGATTAATAACAAATCCATTTACTCCAGGAGCTGAGTATGGATATGATTCAACCACATATGAAAAAATAACAAATAAAGGCTTTAATTATGGCAACATAGACCCATGGTTTAATTAGGAGGTATAATGATAAAATATATATATTTTTTATTAATAATTTTCTTTATTGGCTGCACAAAAGATGCAGTAAATGCAGAGAATTTAAACTCTGATAAGCTTAATAATAATTCATTAGTTCAAAAAGAAAAGTCAGATGCAGATTCATTTAAAGATGAATTCAGGCTTATGAGTAAGGCTGAAAAAGAAGCATGCCTTAAAACAGAAAAAACTGATAGAAGATATATAATAAATGACAATGATAAATATGGTTTTATAGATGGATGCGGAAATGTGATAATAAAGCCTCAATATGAAGCAGCATTTGAGTTTTCAGAAGGGTTTGCAGCAGTCAGATATAAAGGTTTATATGGTTATATAGATAAAGCAGGTAATGTTGTTATTAAATTTAAATTTAATAAAGCATGGTTTTTTCAGGAAGGAGTTGCCAGAGTTAAAACTTCTACAGAAAAAGGTCTTTTATGGGGTTATATTGATAAAAAAGGAGAGTGGGTAATTAAACCTCAATTTAATAATGCATATTCTTTCCTGCATGGTATGGCAATAACTTCTGATGACAAAAAAACTAATATAATAAACACTAAAGGTAATGTTTTAAAAAGTTTTGATAAGAGTTATGTTGTAGGTTTTAGTGAGTGCTCAAGATATTTTACAATTGAAAGACCTCTTCCATGTTTTCAAAAAAAGCCATATAAATTGATAGATAATTCTTACGATTATTCTGGTCAGAAATTTGAATATATGAAGTTTGACAGATATTTTATGTGTAATGGAACAGGTTTTGCAGGCAACAAGAAAGAATCCCTTTTTTTTAATGAAAAACTGAAAGTAAGAAGTAGAAAAAAGATTGATATGACAAGGAGTCGTCGCTTATGTGATGAAGGCGTTATAATAAATTATGAGATGGTTTTATCAAAAAAACTTTATAATCCAGATGGTACAGCTGCAAATAAATTTGAAAGAGAGAGAAAGCTTTATAATTTAAATGGTAATTTGACAAATGCTGATACAATAGATAAAAAAATTTTTGTTAATAATGGTAATGAAAAAGCTGAAAAAAAACTTTGTAATAATATAAGTAAACATAATTACAATTCGGTTCTGTTGCATTAACTTGTAAGCAGAAACTCTGAGCTTCTGAGGAATACTTTTCCCCTTCATTTTTCGCTCAAATTTAGGCTGATTTTCTTAGTAAAAGCTCTTTGAAAATGTCAAATGGATTGCGGGCGCAGTTGTCCTGCATTCTAGCTTGACCCTTTCGAATCATATTAACTGTTTCAATACCAGCGATAGTTTTAGCAGCAGAACGGAAAGATTTAAAACCAAGCATAGGTCTTGTTATCTTTTTGATGAATCTATGATCACTTTCAACAATATTGTTTAAATATTTACAATTTCTTACATCAACTCCGCTCATCTGCTCTTTATTAAATTCTCTAAGTCCGGCAGCATTAGCCTTTGAACCATCAATATTAACTTTCAGAGGCAAACCATTATGCTTTACTGATTTCTTAAAGAATCTTTTTGCAGCCTTTTTATCCCTATATTTAGTAAGCATAAAATCAATAGTATTTCCCTGTTTATCAACAGCACGATATAAATATCTCCATTTACCATTTATCCTTAGATAAGTTTCATCAAGCCTCCATGACTTACCCACAAACTTTTTAACCTTTCTAAACTCCTTGTTGAGTATAGGAGAAAATTTCAAAACCCATCTATAAATAGTAGAATGATTCACAAACACCTGCCTGTGCTGCATAAGCTCTCTAATATCTCTGTAACTTAGAGCAAACCGCAGTTTGAGATAAACAGAGTAAATAATAATTTCCTTTGGAAACCTGTGTCTTTTAAAAGGATTGTTTTTCATAAAAAGCCTCAAATTTAGATAAAAAAACAATATCAGGAAATATAGCAAATCTAAAGAAAAAACAGATGTTTATAATTGAAAATGAAAGAGTAGAAGAACAAAATATGTAGAAATTAAATAATAGCAGTTCATGAAATGAAATTAACCCTCACCATAACCTACACAAGAGATCAATTTGGCAGAATAGCATCCAAAACAACAGGCGGAGCAAACCCAGTCTCACAAACCTACACCTACAATGCAAGAAACCTTCTTGAAACAGCCCGAGACACAACAGGCGGTCAGATGAACGAAGTAGAAAGAACCTATGACAGCGCCGGAGGCATAAGAAGAGAAACAGTAAACGGCAAAACAGTAAGCTACTCAATAAACTGGGATCAGACAAGCTATACATTAAATAGCAACCTCATCTATCCAAACAGTTCAGTTAAAACCGAAACCACAGTAAAAGGCAAAGCAACAGAGCTTACATACGGAAGTGACAAACTCCTTCAGTATAACTATGGACCAGGAGACACACTTGAAAGCATCTACAAAAACTTTGATACAAACGGTAATCACCAGACAGCACTAACCTATGACTATGACAAGTGGAGAAGAACTTCAAACCGCTACGAAGAAATCCTGCCATCAACAGATGTTGCAAACTACACATACACCTATTCAAAAGGAGACCACCTGACAGCCAAGGAAAACTCAACAGCAAACAGCAGGGAAGCCTATCAGCATGACTCATACTATCGCCTCAGAAGAGTAGATTATGCCTGTGCATATGATGACAGTGATCCAACCTGTAAAACAAACAGAGAAAACTTCAGATGTAACTCAGGCGAAGCAGAGTGTGAAAGCTTTACTATGGATGGAGCCCACAACATAGTAAGCTCATTAGAAGGCGGAATAAGTAAAACATGGACAATAGATGATCTTAACAGACTAATAGCTCAAACAGACGGCACAGACACCTATGAATATGAATACGATGAAAGAAGCAACATGATCTGCGTAAAATTAAATGGAGCAGCAGACTGCACCGAAACCTACACCTATGATGATCTAAACAGATTAGTACAATATGAAACAGCGGATTTAACAGTAATATACAGCTATGATGCCTTTAATCGAAGACTATTCAAGATAACATCAGAAACAGTAAACAGTTACACCATAGAAACCACATATACATACACCTATGACGACTGGAACATAATCGAAGAGGAAATCCACGCATTAAACATCACAGCAAACCCTGAAGTTACAACAGCATGGGAAATAAGAAGATATGTAGACAGCGGAATGGATAACCACATAATAATGGACACAAGCCCAGTAACAGACGGCACGGAAGGCACAGCAGAAAAGATATGGTTCCATAAAGACGAACGAGGAAATATAATAGCAATAAGTAACAATACAGGTATAATATTAGAGCGTTACAAATACAAAGTGTACGGAGAACATAAAGTGCTTGACGCAAACTTTGTAGAAAAGACAACAGAAGCCATCTCACCATTTTTATGGGGAGGTAGTTTATACGAACCAGAAACCGATCTTTACTGGATGAGAAACCGCTACTACAGCAAAGAAATGAAAAGATTCATCAATGTAGATCCTTTAGGAATATGGGGAGATGCCAACAACCTAGGTAATGGATTTGCCTATGTAGCTGGTATGGTGGTTGAGGCTAGTGATCCGACGGGGCTGGATTATACTGATGCCGATGAAACACAGGCACAAATTACAGTAGATGGGGATAAAATGTCTCCAACATTTCATGCTTTACATGTATTAATTAAATTTGATGACTCAATATATATTACTGCTGTAACAAGGACTGATGAATCCACAGAAATGGTAGATGAAAATGGTGTTCCTATAACTTATGGTGCATATAATCAACCTTTATATGATGGACGAGAGGGAGAAGTGGTTTTAAACCATATTCGGGCAAAACAAGGGGTGTATTTCAAAAAAACTGATGAATATTATGGTCCTATAGTCGTTAAATTTCATGAATTACTAGAACTCTATCTAAGAATGAAGTTTGGTTATGAACAGCTTGATGCTCATGATATCGCTGTAGACTTTGAAGCTATTATTGCATATGAAATAGAGCAGTCTGATTCAGGAAAAGGAGTGTTTTTATATGGAGGTGGCCAAAACTCTTTTACATCTAGTTATGATGGATTTAATTGTTTAACTGGACAAAATATTAATTCAAATAACAATTCAAATCCTACAGAAGGAGAAGATAAAGATAAAGAAGGTGCGGAAGAAGGTAAAAAAGGTAGTGGCGCAAGTGTTACCGCAGGTGGAGAAGGCACTACGGTTACTTTTGAAAGACCTGGCGGAAACTATGTTGGAAAACCTGTAGACAACCCAGATGGATCACAAACATATACAATGGATGATGGAACAAAAGTTACTGTAAAAGATGGAAAAATTACTGGATGTGACGCTGGTAGCAGTGGTAACTGTGATGGTTATAAGAATGGAGATTCTTTCCAAGCAAAACCAAAATACCCCGCTGATCCTTATGATGATGTTGATAGAGTCCAAGTTATATTAAGGAATAATTTACTGAAAAAGATGCTGAAACTGGGAACGCCGGAACAATCTTCAACATTTAGAGATTCCACAGGACCAAATGGAACTACTCGCTTTTATAAGAACCCATATTACAGAAAAAAAGATCCTGTTAAAGCAATACTTACGATTGGACATGATGGATCAGGTAGACCAGTTTTAACTAGAAATCCATTGGCAGCACCAAATGGTTCTATCCAAATGTCAGCTGCCAGTGCTCTATTTTATTCAGGATTTAACTATGGTAACATAGATCCGTGGTTTGAGTAAATTGGAGGCATTTAAAATGAGACTATTTATATTATGTTGCTTTTTCTTATTGATTAGCAATGTTCTTTTTGCTAATGGAGGACCAATAGAGGGTTCTTTACTCTATAAAACTGGGAATATTTTCTTTATACAGGAAAACAATCTTAATATAGAAAAAGAAGTAATAAAAATAACTTTCACTGAAAACAAATATATTGAATATAATATTATATATAAAATTCTAAATAAGAGTGATAAAAACGTTCAAATAAAATATGCGTTTCCAATAGATTTTCATGATATCGGTGAGTTAGAAACAGCTGAATCTGATTTAAAAACTTTTCTTGATAATAAAATAAGTGATTTTATATTAAAAATTGATGGTGAAGCTCAATCTTTCACTTTTTGCGATACAGTTGATGAAAACAAAGACTTTCTTCAAAAGAATAAATGTGTTGAAAGCAGTTTAAACAAGGCTGTTAATGTTTGCGCTACAGTTGATAAAAGCAAAAACTCTTTTCAAAAAAATCAATGTGTACTTGATGCTTTTAAATATGCAAGTACTCTTTATAGGTATTATATTAGTAATTTAAATATTCCAGTTAATAAAAGTGTTGATTTATCAATATCTTATAAAATAGAACCACATCATTTTATGTCTGAATATAGTGGAGAAATTATTCCTAATTATAGCGTCTATGAAAGTAGATATAATTTGTTTCCCGCAGGATATTTTAGTAACGGAAATGCAGATAATATAGAAATAGCAATTGATGTTAAAGATTTAATTAAATCTGGGGGAGTGCTTCTTGATCTTAAACCAGATATCTTTAGTTTTGAAAAAGATGGAATTTTTAAGTATGAAGGGAAAAATTTTTCTTATAAAAAGAACAGAGAAATATATATAAAATATGATAATTCATTTTATGACACTTATAAATTTATTTATAAAAACAAAGTTGTTGAGGGAAAGAAATTATTTAATTTAAAGACTTCCTCGTTTTTAGCAAACTATAATCCTTTAAATCTTTTTGACGGAAATCCTGAAACTGCATGGTGTGAAGGAGCCGAAGGAGATGGGAAAAAAGAGTGGATAGAATTTGATATAACAGGGTGTCCTAGAGTGATTTCCATTTTAAATGGCTATGCTAAAAATAAATTTTTACTTGAGCAAAATGGAAAGTTAAAGAAAATAAAAATGAGAATTGACTGCGGAATAAAAGAAAAAATTGTAGAGAAAGAAATCTTAATAAAAAATGATGAAAATTTTGAATGGCAAAAAAGAAGCAATGATAAAATTGCTGACAATATTCTTAAGCTAGTTAAAAACAATAAAGAAATTCAGGAACCACCTATTTATTTAAGGTTGCAGAATGTTTTTCATGATTATTATGGTATATGTGAATATAAAACCTGTAACATCAGATTGACAATAGAAGATGTTTATCCTGGGGGGAAATTTAAAGATACTTGTATATCAGATATTTTTATTCTTCAGGAAGATAAGAATAAAAATGTAATACATGGCTATGATATACCTTTGAAATAGATATAATGCAAGGAATATAAGGAATATTAGGAAAGGAATATTAGGAAAGGAATATTGAGGTGTCAAAATATTAGAATATTAGGATATTTTAGAATATAGAATATAGAATATAGAATATTTAGAATATTTAGAATATTTAGAATATTGAGGTGTCAGGTCGCCATTTTCATATAAACAACTTGCTTTTAAAATTTTTTTTCAGTTACTTTGTTGCATGGCAAGGCAGATAAGACATATATATCCTGGTGCAATTTAACACATTTTAAACAGACTAGTAGCTCAGACAGACGGCACAGACACCTATGAATATGATGAAAGAAGCAACATGATCTGCGTAAAATTAAATGGAGGAACAAACTGCTCAGAAACCTACACATATGATGATCTAAACAGATTAGTACAATATGAAACAGCAGACATAAGAGTGAGATACAGCTATGATGTCTTTAACCGAAGACTATTTAAAAAACTGACAGAAACAGTAAACAGTGACACCATAGAAACCATGCACACCTACACCTATGACGACTGGAACATAATCGAAGAGGAAATCCATGCATTAAATACCACAGCAAACCCTGAAGTTACAACAGCATGGGAAATAAGAAGATACGTGGACAGCGGAATGGACAACCACATAATAATGGATATAAGTCCGGTAACAAACGGCACAGAAGGCACAGCATCAAGGATATGGTTCCATAAAGACGAACGAGGAAATATAATAGCAATAAGTAACAATACAGGTATAATATTAGAGCGTTACAAATACAAAGTGTACGGAGAACATAAAGTGCTTGACGCAAACTTTAATCCGGTTACCACTAAAGCCATCTCACCATTTTTATGGGGAGGCAGTTTATACGAACCAGAAACCGATCTTTACTGGATGAGAAATCGTTATTACAGCAAAGAAATGAAAAGATTCATCAATGTAGATCCACTCGGCATCTGGGGAGATGCCAACAACCTTGGCAATGGATTTGCCTATGTAGCTGGTATGGTTGTTGAGGCAAGTGATCCGACGGGGCTTAGGATAGGTCTTTATTTGGCTTCAAGAAAATATGCTTTTGCAAAAGAGGATAACAAGGATGAAGAGACAACTTTACAAGAATTTTCATATGGTATGTCAGCGGGTGATTTTAGGGAGAATCCTCCTAGTAATAAGCTAGGAATCGCTATTTCTGTAATTGAACAATTAGTAAATATAGCACCTTCTATTGCAAAAACGAATACCTTTAAATCATTCTTAAGTTTCATCAAAGGAAAGTCCATGTTAGAAAGGATGAAATTTTCTGATTTAAAGAATGCTAAAACGGTGTCTCAGAAAAAAAATATAAAAGAAAAATACTCTGAAATTAATCAAAAGATAAATGCAAAAAAACAAATACAAAATACTGCAAGGACATCGTATACATCATATACATCAAATAAGCCAACACCACATCTACAACTTACTCCTGTTAAAAAAACCAGGACTAAAATCGTACGAAAACGTATTTCCGGTCCTACTACCGATGCCGGCAAGACCGTTAACGACGGAGCTGCAAATTCTAGTGTTGAATTTTCTGCGGCAGCTGTATATGTAAATGTAATAGTTCAAGAGGTCTACTATGAATATGAAATAAAAATTGTTTATTATTATCCTGTTCATGGTGATGAAAATGTTGATGATGGATTGCAGCAAAAATTAAAAGAAAATATAATGCAAAAAATGCTTGACGAAAAACGTGGAATAACTAAAGAAACAAAATATGATGTTTACCAAAGCATGGGACCAGTTATAAAAAACAAAGATGATGTAAGAGGATACTCAATAACATTTAACCCGTATTATAAAGGTAAAGATCCTATCCAAGATTATTTTATGGAAGATACAGGTCCAAACGGAGATAAAGGATTAATAACAAATCCTTTTGCACCTGGAGCAGAATATGGATATGATTCAAATACATATGAAAAAATTCAACAGCATGGTATAATACAGCCTGAAGTTGACCCTTATTTTTATTAGGAGAATAAATAGATGAAAAGACTCCCAATTTTATTTATGATTGTTTTAATACTACTATCATGTACAACCAGTAAAAAGCCTGATTCTATAATAGAAATAGTAAAAGAAGGTAACATTACAAAGTTAAAAAATTCAATAACAGCAGAAAACATAAATAAACCTGATGAAACAGGAGCAACACCTTTAATGTGGGCAGCATTTAAAGGAGATATTGATACTGTTAAGTTTCTTGTAAAGAATGGTGCAGACTATAACGCTTCTGGCATTATAAGTATTGATAATCTTATGCAGGAATATATAACAGCTCTTGATGCAGCTGTTGGAGAAGGGCATCTTGATGTTGTCAGATTTTTTGTTGAAGATTGTCATGTAAATATAAATAAGAGATTAAAGAAGATGAATGATTTTCATCTATTACCTGAAGATATAAATGAACCTGAAAAGCTGACAAAAATTCTTCAAACACAGAACAATAAAATGAATTCTTTGATAAAATTTAATATTCCTGATAATTTAGACATAAAAAAAGTAGCTTTAATCACATCAGGTTATTTAAATGAGTTTATAAGAAAAGTGGATATTGGTATACTTTTAAACAAAAGTGAAACAAAAATAGAAAACCCTTATTTACTAATGATGGAAAATAGAAAGATTCTCGATAATCTTTATGGAAACTATATAAAGAAAAAAGAATGCTATAAAGTGTTTGACTGCAATGAAGCTTTAGATGGAACAGTTTTTATAACAGCATCCTTTCGTGGAAAAAAAAATGTTATAGAATATCTGATTTCTAAAAAAGCAGATATTAACATAAAAAATTCATTAAACATTAATGCTCTATTTGCAGCTGTAATAACCTTTAACTATGAAATAGCTGATATTCTTATAGCTAATGGTGCAGAAGCAAATACTATAGAAAATATGTTTAATAGTTCAAGCTTACAATATTTATACACAAATCCAGGGCAGGAAATCTATAAACATAATAAACAAATAAAGGATTTAACATTAAAACTGATAAAAAATGGAGTTAATGTAAATCATAAAGATAGTATGGGAGAGACTGTTCTTTATATTTCATGTTCGCAGGAATTTTTAGATCTATCAAAATTTCTTGTTGAAAACGGGGCAGATCCAGAGATAAAAGTTAATGGCAAAACAATAAAAGAGTTTTGTAAAGAGAAAGGAATAGAATTTTAATTAGGTTCTATTTCATTAACTTATGAACAGAAGTTTTATTTCTGAGGGATACTTTTCCTCTTAATTTTTCACTCAGATTTAGGCTTATTTCTCTTTAACTGTCTCAATCAATTTAGCTGAAAAAACGATTTAAAACCCAAGAAACAAAAGACATTTAAAGTTGACATGATGTGACAGAATGATATGATATATCAATGTTTTTAATGCTTAAAAATGGATGTTTGTCACAATATGACGCCTGTTATTGTAAATAAGGATGATGTAAGAGAATACTCAATAACATTTAACCCATATTATAAAGGAAAAGATCCTGTTATGGATTATTTTATGGAAGATACAGGTCCAAACGGAGGTAAAGGATTAATAATAAATCCGTTTAAACCAGGAGCTGAGTATGGTTATGACTCAACCACATATGAAAAAATAACAAATAAAGGCTTTAATTATGGCAACATAGACCCATGGTTTAATTAGGAGGCATAATGACAAAATATATATTTTTTTTATTAATAACTTTATTTATTGGCTGCACAAAAGATGCAGTAAATGCAGAGAATTTAAACTCTGATAAGCTTAAGAATAATTCATTAGTTCAAAAAGAAAAGTCAGATGTAGATGCATTTAAAGATGAATTCAGACTTATGAGTAAAGCTGAAAAAGAAGCATGCCTTAAAACAGAAAAAGCTGATAGAAGATATATAATAAACGACAATGAAGAATATGGTTTTATAGATGGATGCGGAAATGTGATAATAAAGCCTCAATATGAAGCAGCATTTGAGTTTTCAGAAGGGTTTGCAGCAGTCAGATATAAAGGTTTATATGGTTATATAGATAAAACAGGTAATGTTGTTATTAAATTTAAATTTAATAAAGCATGGTTTTTTCAGGAAGGAGTTGCCAGAGTTAAAACTTCTACAGAAAAAGGTCTTTTATGGGGTTATATTGATAAAAAAGGAGAGTGGGTAATTAAACCTCAATTTAATAATGCATATTCTTTCCTGCATGGTATGGCAATAACTTCTGATAACAAAAAAACTAATATAATAAACACTAAAGGTAATGTTTTAAAAAGTTTTGATAAGAGTTATGTTGTAGGTTTTAGTGAGTGCTCAAGATATTTTACAATTGAAAGACCTCTTCCATGTTTTCAAAAAAAGCCATATAAATTGATAGATAATTCTTACGATTATTCTGGTCAGAAATTTGAATATATGAAGTTTGACAGATATTTTATGTGTAATGGAACAGGTTTTGCAGGCAACAAGAAAGAATCCCTTTTTTTTAATGAAAAACTGAAAGTAAGAAGTAGAAAAAAAGTTGATATGACTCTTAGCCGTCGTCTTTGCAATATTGGTATAATTGCAAACATAGAAAAAGAAATGGTTTTGCATGAAAACAATGAAAACGAATATATAAACATGTTTCCTAAGTTTACAGGAAGAGAAAAATTTTATGATTTGAATGGGACCTGGGTTGATCCTGTAGATTTTAAATATAAATATCTTTTAAATGAAGGAGATTCAAAACTGGAAGCAAAATTGTGCAATAACTGTTTTAGGATTAAGTATCTTACTGACATTAAAAAATATTTTAAGAAAAAGAAGTATAAGTCTCTAATACGATTTAATAGTGGTAATGGTGAACTTTTTGTCCTTAAAACAGATGATGGAAGGCTTTATTATATAGATGAAGATTATAAAATATTTTGGATGCAGAAAGTAAAAAAAGATTAAAGATATTTTATTTTGCTTATATGTTATAAAGACTAAAGCTTATGATTTATGAATAAGGGATGAAATGACAAAATATATTAAGAAGTGTTGATGCTTATTTGAAAATATTTCTGAATTCTTTCAATCAGACTGCGGGAAGGAACATTTAAGAGAGATCTTGTATCTATAATTATCTAACTTAAAATCTTGAGAAAATATAACGCTTAAGTAATATCAGTATGACATATTTTTGGAGGTATATTGATAATGAAATGGACTACTGATAATGTTAGAGATGCTTTTCTTAATTTCTTTAAAGATAATGGACATACTATAGTTGAAAGTTCACCTCTTCTTCCGGCGGAAGATAAAACTCTTCTTTTTGCAAATGCCGGAATGAATCAGTTTAAGAACCTGTTTACTGGTCAGGAAAAAAGAAGTTATACACGTGCCTGTTCTTCTCAGAAATGTGTAAGAGCTGGTGGAAAACATAATGATCTTGAGAATGTAGGTTTTACGGCAAGACATCATACTTTTTTTGAGATGCTTGGTAATTTTTCTTTCGGTGATTATTTTAAAGAAGATGCTATAAAATATTGCTGGAAGCTTCTGACAGAAGTTTTTAAGCTTGATATAAACAGGCTTTATGTAACTGTTTTCAGAGATGATGATGAAGCTGCTGAAATTTGGGAAAAGAAAATAGGTGTTGATAAAAACCGTATTTTCAGACTTGGTGAGAAAGATAATTTCTGGGCAATGGGTGATACCGGTCCTTGCGGTCCATGTTCGGAAGTTCATTATGATATGTGGGACAACTGGCAAAGCAGAGAACATTTTAATGATGGTGAGCCTGACTGGGACTGCGGACGATTTGTTGAGATATGGAATCTTGTTTTTATGCAGTTTGAAAGAGACGCTTCAGGAAGTATGAAGCCTCTTCCAAAACCGAGTATTGATACAGGTATGGGGCTTGAAAGAATTACAGCTGCACTTAATGGTGTCAGTTCAAATTATGATACAGATATTTTTGTTGACCTTATAAACTTTATAATGACTTTACCTGGTTGCAAGGCTGATTCTCCTTCTAATCCAAGTCTTCGTGTTATTGCAGATCATGCAAGAGCTACATCTTTTCTTATTGCTGATTCTATTACTCCTTCAAATGAAGGCAGAGGGTACGTTTTAAGACGAATTATGAGAAGAGCTATAAGACATGGGAATAAAATAGGTTTTAAAGAGCCTTTCTTTTCAATGGTCTGTAAAAAAGTTATTGAACTTATGGGGCATCATTATGGTGAGCTTAACAATCAGTCAGAACTTATTCTAAATATTGTTCTTGAAGAGGAAAAGAGGTTTATGCAGACTTTGGATAGAGGTCTGGAGCTTCTTAATAATGCTGTCAGAGATTTAAAAGACTGCGGTGATAAACTTCTTTCAGGTGAAATAGTTTTTAAGCTATATGATACCTATGGTTTTCCTGAGGATTTGACCGAAACTATTCTGGAAGAACATTCTCTTTCCTATAATAAGAACGAGTATGAAAAAGCTATGGAACTTCAAAAGGAACGTGGAAGAGCCAGCTGGGATAAATCTGAGGAATCTCTGAAGCAGCAGGCTGTAAAGATTATTAAGGAACATGGCATAGATGCCACACCTTTTAATGGTTATAAATGTGTAGATCTTAACGGTGATATTAATCTTCTTTTTAATAGTCATTTCGAGGTAATTGACACTATAGGTGCCGGTGAAAAAGGATATGCTGTTCTTTCTCCTCTTCTTTTTTATGCTGAATCAGGTGGTCAGACTGCTGACAGAGGTATGCTTGTAAAAAATGATGAAACAGTTGCAGATGTTATTGACTGCATAAAAATAGGTGAATATAGAGTTGTTGTTCTTGAAACTAGAAAAGAGCTTTTTTCTGGTGAGAAAATTTTGCAGATTCTTGAAACTAAGAGACGCCAGTCTATAAAAAAGAACCATTCTGCAACACATCTTCTTCATAGAGCTCTTAAAGAAATTATTGGTCAGCATGCAAATCAGGCAGGTTCTCTTGTAACTCCGGAAAGGCTTCGTTTTGATTTTAATCACTATGCTGCTCTTACTTCAGAGAATATTGAAGAAATAGAGCGCAGAGTTAATGAAATGATTCAGGAAGATAATATTGTAGATACAGCTGTAAAATCAATTGAAGAAGCTAAAAAAGATGGAGCTACAGCTCTTTTTGGCGAAAAATATGGAGAGACAGTTAGAGTTGTAAGTATGGGTGAAAGCAAAGAACTCTGTGGAGGAACGCATGTTTCAAGAACAGGAGAGATTGGAGCTTTTAAAATTGTTAAAGAAGAGGGAATTGCTGCCGGTATAAGACGTGTTGAAGCTGTTACCGGAATGAATGCTTTTGCTGTTTTC
This sequence comes from bacterium, assembly GCA_963667425.1. Classification (GTDB taxonomy): domain Bacteria; phylum UBP6; class UBA1177; order UBA1177. The sequence continues at coordinate 301,116 of OY763407.1, forward strand.
CAGAATTTTGACAAAATAATTGCAGATGCTGCTAAAGTTATCGGAACTGAAAGAGCTATTCTGATTCCTCAAATTGAAAAGCTTAGAGAAAATCTGAAACTGCAGACTAAGCAGATAGATGAACTTATGGGTAAAATAGGTGCATTGGAGGCTTCAACTGTAAAACCTTTAAGTGAAAAAGATGGAATTGAGCTTTATCTTTTTGACAGTGGAAAAGGAAGACAGGAGATAGCTAAACTTTCCGACAGTTTTAAAAGCAGAATAAAAGACGGACTCTTTGTAATTAAAGGGGAAGATAAGGGTAAATCATGTCTTATAGTTTCCGCATCCGGTAAAGCCCTGGAACTTTATGATTCAGGTAAGATAATAAAAGAATTATTAGCTCCTTTTGGTGGCAAAGGTGGCGGGAAAAAAGATGTTGCTCAGGGTGGAGCAGATGCAATAGATTTTGATTCTCTTAAAGCAAAGTTTATGGAAATAATTTGATTTATGGTATAAAATGAAAAACTTTTTTAAAGTTTCTTTTCTTATTGCTCTTATATTTTTACTTTTATCCTGTGAAAAAATAGATCGTATAATTTCACCTGAGAATTATGAACCTGTTAAAAAGTTCCTATTTCTCTATACAAATGATGAACACGGTCATATGTGGGAAAAAGAAGATACATATAAAGCTGTAGCTTTATATGAAATGTGGGAAGATGAAGTTAATGCATGTCCTGATTGTATAGTATACAGAGTTTCAGGTGGCGATAATTATACCGGAAGTGCTATTTCTTCTATTTTTAAAGGTGAGTCAATGGCAGACGTTATGAAATTTCTTCACTATGATGTTTCTGCTGTGGGTAATCATGAATTTGATTTTGGAAGTGCCGCTTTCTTTAGTAACAGAAAAACCAGTGGAGTAAAATATATTTCAACTAACCTTCTGTCTGTTAATCTTAAACCCGTTTTTCCTGGTTCTGTGACAATTGAAAGAAATGATACAAAAATGGGGTTTATTGGTGTGACAACAGAAGAACTGAAACAGATAAGCTACAGTGAGTTTTTTAGAAAAGTAAACGTTGTTCAATCTGTTAATTCAGTTGAAAGAGAGATAAGAAAAATACAGGATGATGTTGATGCATATGTTGTAATTGCTCATCAGTCCTTTGAAAATTCTAAAAGATGGTTCATGCCTTTAGATGAAAAACATTCAAAAAAACCATTGGTTGTATTTAATGCCCATACGCATGAAAGTTATAAGAAAGATGTTGATGGAACAATGTTTATTCAGGCTGGAAAATATCTGAACAGTTATGCAAGGGTAATTGTCAAGAAAGAAAAAGGGGAATATAAAATAGAGAAAGCAGATATTATTCCTGTGAAAAAAGAGATAAAACTTTCTTCTCCTGAATCACAATATATTAAAAAGTTTATAGACAAATACGTTATTATGACCTCTAAAATAGCAGGTAAGAAAATAGGAAATGCAGGAAGAGATTTTACAACTGATGAGTTTGGAAAAATACTTACATGCAGTTGGATTGAAAGATATCCTGATGCTGATCTTGCATTAAACAATCCTGGTGCATACAGAGATAAAATAGTAAAAGGAAGTGTCAGAAAATCTGATATTATTTCTATGCTTCCATTTGAAAATCGAATTGTTCTTTCAGAAATTGATGGCAAAACACTTATGTTTAATCTTAATCTTTCTGAAAACAGTTATGTTGGTGTTTATAAAAAAGATAATAAATGGTTCCTTAAGAATGGAAAAGAAATCCTTCCAGACAAAAAGTATAAAGCTGTTATCAATGAATTTATGTACAATAGTGGTGACGGATATCGTTTTGTTGGTGAAGGAATTACAAATAAAATGACACTTACAGGATGGAGGGAACCATTATATTCTCTTCTTTCCGAAAAGACCAATAAAGGCGAAAGTCTTGAAGATGTCCTAAAAGATTGTATAAAGAAATATTAAAAAATAAGGTTGCATCCGCATCCTGAGTTTCCGTCATCCTCTTCCAGATACTCTCCTTTACACAAAGGAGAACATCCATCTTCTGGAATCATATTCCCATCGTCGCACTGTTCAAATCCTTCAACAACACCATTACCGCAGACAGGATCGCTTTCTATTATGTCTTTATCATTTGTTTCATTATCTGTAGGGTAGGGAATTACGTGACCCGGATCATCCTCGTCAACAATTTCATCTTTATCTGTTGTTATAGTAATATCTTCATCATCTAATTCATCAGCATCGTTGTCGTTTTCAGTGTTTACGATACACTCTCCATTTGAACAGAGCATTTCATCGCTGCAATCTGAATTTTTTAAGCAGTCAATACCATCACCAGTCCAATCTTTTACAACCGAATTTATCCAGCTTCTATATTTTACAACCTGCATTTCAAAGCCATCTTCATCAGGAACACAGCTGCTTTTTATACCAAAAGATGTTACTCCTGTAACAACATACTGGTTATTTTGCATGGTAAAAAAAGGACCACCGGAATCACCGCTGCATGTGCTTGATGGAGAACCTACTTCAAGAAGATATCTGTTTCCCAGACCTGAAAGAATTCCTTTTTGAAGTATTTTTGCTGTCCCTTTGCGATGAATTCCTGTATCATCATTATCAGAAGCTGTAATTCCATAGCCTACAACAACGCCAACATCTCCTATGGATGATTCAGGATAGTTTCTGATTTTATAACTTTCAATATTTGTAACGTCTCTGTCCAGTTTGATAAGTGCAAGGTCTATAGCAGTTGATTCATTAATATTTCCATTCCATGTAGGATGGGTTTTTGTATCTGCAACATTTGCAACAATGCTGCCTTCCCAACCGGTGATATTACTGCCTGACATAACTGTAATATTCCATGTTTCTCCATTTTCGGTTATGCAGTGTCCGGCTGTGAGAAGAACTTTTGGATGAATTAATGTTGCTGTGCATATATATGTGTCATCAAGCCATAAACCTACAACTCCCTTCCATTCTTTATATCCTGTTTCTGTTCCATTTACGATAGGAAATTCAACTGCTGAGAGATAAATGGAAAGGAGTGTTAAAGTGATTGATAATAATTTTTTCATGATTTTGTTAGAAAATAAGACTGCATCCACATCCTGAATCGCTGTCATTATCTTCTTCAGGAGTTATAGTTTCATCTTTACATAGTGGTGAACAACCATCTCCAGGGAGCATATTTCCGTCGTCGCATTCTTCTCCGGATTCAACTATTTTATTACCACACACAGCTACAGTATTATCATCATTAGTTTCAATAACATCATCATCAGAAAGTTCTTCATTATCATTAGCATTAAGAGTTTCTGATGCTTTACAGCTTGTAACTTCATCAGCACAGAATTTTTCCATACATTTTTCTGTTTCTGACTCTGATGTAAAACCGGTGCACATATCTTTTTTACATGTCAACAGGTTTGCAACTGCTTCTGAAGCAACTGTTGTTCCTTCCGATTTACATGTATCAGGACATGATTCTCCGCTTATATAACAATCCTGATAGCTAAAGCATGTTGTGTCCTGGCAATCCTGAAGTTCTTCGGAGCATTTTGACTGAATACATGAGTAATCCTGATTTGGACAATTCTGATTTACACATGTTGCAAAATTGTTAAAGGCATTTACTGCTTCGCTAGAAATTTGTGCAAAACACAGGTTTTGTGTGTTTTCACAGTTATTTTGACAATCTTCTATCATATAACATGAATCACCCTGATAAATGCAGCCACCATTTTTACATTTATATCTGTCCCCACAGTCAGAATCAGTTGTACAGTTATCAAGACCGTGACCTGTCCAGCCGTATAGAGTATCATTTATCCATTCTCTGTATTTAACAACCTGAGTATCATAACCATCTCTGTCAGGAACGCACTGCTCATTTATACCAAAAGATGTAACACCTGAAACAACATATCTTCCATTCTGCATTGTAAAGAAAGGTCCGCCTGAGTCGCCGCTGCATGTACTTGCAGGATTACCTACTTCAATGAGATATTTTGTTCCGAAACCTGAAAAAAGTCCCTGTCTTCTTACTGTTGCGGTTCCTTTTCTGTGAAGACCAGAGTCATTTTCATTTGTTCCTGTAAGTCCATAACCAACAATAATTCCCTGATCTCCTATTGTTTCAAGAGGATAATTTCTTACCGGATAATATTCCTTATCGGTAACTTTTTTACTTAAATGAATCATTGCAATGTCAACAGCGTTTTCATTATTTACATTTCCATCCCAGAGTGGATGTTTTACAACATCTGCGGTGTTTCCTATTGTTTCTACATCATAAGACACTATTGATGCTCCTGCTACGACCTGAATAGAATAGTACTTTCCACTTCCGTAAACGCAGTGACCAGCTGTAAGAAGTACTTCAGGATCAATTAATGTAGCTGTGCATATTGCACTTCTGTCCAGCCATAAACCTACAACACCTTTCCATTCGGTATAACCTGTTTCTGTTCCATTTACTACAGGATTATAAATGGATGCAAAAGGATTTTCTTTAGGGGTAACAGCTTCTGCCGAAAGAGACAGAAAAGATAAAAGGCTTGCTAAAAATAAAAGCTTTTTCATAAAAACTCCAGAAATTTGAAACAATAAAAAACTTGGAAGAGGTTATATTGCAGCGTGCTAAAAATCAAGAAATCATTTTATAAAAATTAGGAAAATAAGTTTGTTTTTGATTTGACAGAGTAAGTAATTTAGGTACCATTTTATGTTGGAAATTTTAAATTTTGCAAATGGTGTCTGTATGCTAAAAAAATTCATAGGAATTTTAGGTCTTGTTTTACTTTTTTCATTTTTTATTACAGCGGAAGAAATTTCTGTTCCATCAAATATTAAAGCTGGCCTTGGCAGAGATATTAATGTTGATAAAATGGAGCTTGAGAGAAACAGAAAAAGAGTTGTAATCTATTTTACTGCTTCAGATTCATTAATAGACTCTTTTAATAAAGAAAAGCTTGAGTCAGTAAATAGACTTTTTCTCAATCTTCTGAAGGAAAACGGGATACTTTTTTCTTCAATAAAATTTATGGGAAAAAGAGATTCTGAAGGTGTATATTATGATATTACTTCAATTATTCCTCATTCAAAAAGTGTTCCAAGAAAAGAAGAGAGTTATGAAAAAAAGAAGATTAAATCTTTAAGAAAAAATATAAAAAAGAATGGACGAGAAGGGTTTTTAAAGGATAGAACTATTTTTATAAGTGCAGGTCACGGATGGACCAACGATGCTTCATCATGGGCAACTCAGAGAAGTAATTCTTCTTCCTACAATCTGGTTGAAGATTTTTCCAATGCTGAAATAGTAAACTATTATCTTATCCCATATCTTAAAAATGCGGGAGCACTTATTTTTACTGTAAGAGAACATGATACAAATACAAATATGATTATTGTTGATAATGCCGATTATGATACAAATGCTTCAAATGGCGTTTATGAAGAAGTCGGTTCATGGATAGATACTTCCGGAGGAAAAGGTTTCGGTCAGGGAAGTTCTCCCTATGCAGACGCTGTAAACCCTTTTGAACTTGGACAGTATCGATATATTACAGGAATAACAGGTGCGAGAGCTTTCTGGACGCCTAATATACCCAAGGAAGGTTTATACGAAGTTTATGTTTCATTTAAAGCTGGAACTGATAGAGCTGAAAATGCTGAGTATATTGTTCATCATGCAGGTGGCTTAACATCAGTTTTTGTAAATCAGAGACATCACGGTTCAACATGGTTTAATCTTGGAAAATTTCCTTTTAACAAAGGTTTTGATAAATCAGAAGGTTCTGTGGAACTTGTTGCAGAATCTGCTTCAGGTGAAATATTTATTGCAGATGCAGTAAGATTTGGTGGTGGAATGGGAATAACGGATCATGGAATAGGAACTTCAGGTAAGCCGAGATGGGAGGAATTTTCAAGGCATAATATTCAGTTTATGGGTGCTCCTGCATCAACAGTTTATGATGGTTCAGGTGATGAGCGAAGTGATGATGTAAGATCCAGATCCAGATATGCAGCATGGGAAAATGAAGCCGGTTATGATGATTCACTTTATATTTCATGGCATTCAAATGCCTATGTTGGTACTTCAAGAGGACTTTCCACATATATTTATGGTGAAAACGGACCTGGCTCAGGTTATGAGCCTACTGCTTCAGCCGGAAGTGAGGAGCTTGGAAGCTATGTGCATAATTCTATCCTTGAAACTATAAGAAATGGCTACAGCTCTGACTTCAGAGTTAGCGGACTCGGACTTTACAGTGCATATTTTGGCGAACTGGATCCTGATGAGAACAATGAGATGCCATCTGTGCTTGTTGAACTTGCATATCATGATAATGATGCGGATGCGGCAATGCTTAGAGAGCCTCTTATGAGAAGACTTGCTGCAAGAGGTGCATATCATGGTATTGTAAAGTATTTTGCAAACAGAGACTCTGTCTCTGCTGTTTTTTTACCTGACAATGTTACATCGTTAAGAACTGAAGTTACAGAAGTTGGAAAAACAACTCTTTTTTGGGATGCTCCTGTTTTTACTGACAGAATAGTAAATGGAGATGTTCCTTCAGGTTATATTGTTCAAAAGAGCAGAGATGGCTTCGGTTTTGATAACGGAGAAGATGTCGGCAATGTTAACAGCTGGATTTTTACTTCTGAAAATAGTTCCGAAACATGGTATTTCAGGGTTATAGCCTACAACGATGGAGGAAAAAGCTTTCCTTCTCCGGTAGTTACAGCAAAGGCTGATTCTTTAACAGCCAAAGCCCTTACTATAGATTCTTTTTCAAAACTTGACAGCGATATGGAGATAATGGAGCCATTTCCTTCGTCATCGTCTTCCGTCCTTACACCAAGAATGCTTCTTGAACGGATGAATACATTTAATTATATACGAAAATATGGCGCTGCATTGAGTGATCAGATTCCATCTTTTGAATCTGCAACAGCTTCAATGCTTGATGATATCGATTTTTCCAATTATGAAATTATTATCTGTTATAGCGGCTTAGAGAACAGTTTTGATGGTGTTTTTGGTGAAAAACTGGATGCTTTAAAATCGTATATCAGTAATGGCGGTATTTTGATAATTACAGGCTCTGATGTTGCTAAGACTATTGCCGCTCAAGGTGAAATCTCTTTCTTAAACAATTATCTTGGCGCTTCATTTGTTTCTGATAACCAGGATTACTCTCTTGAGGTTACAGATGAATTTGGACTTATGAATTTTGCACTTGAAGATATTTCATCTTTTAATAATAGTGGAGAAAATGATATCCTTACATCATTTGGCGGGAAGGTTTTTATAGTATATTCTGAAGAAACAGGTGCAGCAGTAATTCAGAAAGGCGTATACAAAACTGCTCTGCTCGGTTTTCCTTTTGAAAGAATTACCAATACTGATTCTGCAAATAAAATTATGAAAGCGATCCTTGATTATGAGGATATTGATTATAGTGATGAAGACACCGTTTCAGATAGTGATGACTCTGAAAGTGATGAAGATATTACTGAAAATGATACAGAGGAACTTTCTGATGATGATATTGTTTCTAATGACGATGCTGATGAGGCTGTTGATTCAGAAACTGTTGATGAAGATGTGACAAAAAATTATATCTGTGAATATAATGGTGTCCAGTATGAAGCCGGAGAAAATTTTCTTAAAAATGATGAATGTGGAAATATTTGCTGGTGTCACGATAATGGTGAAATTTCTTGTTCGGATAATTGTAGCGAAAATAAAGATAACAGCAGTGGTGGATGTGGATGCAGTCTGATTATTTAACGGCGATTTTTCTTAGTCTGCCAAGAGTGGCATAAAGTTCTTCTTCTGCTGAATTAACACTCTTTTGCTCATTTGATTCTGTTATCATTGAAGATATCTTTTTCTGAAAACTACTTATATTATCTCTCAGCTGAGGCTTTATCTGTTCTTTTTCATTTTGTACAGTGGTAGATTTGAGTTCTGATACGTAAGTTTCTCCGATACTTTCTTTGCTGAAAGTTCCCATTGGTTTCATATCCTTATCGCTTGAAAAAAGCATTACATAGCTTTCTCCAACTTTTACTAAAAGAAGCTTTTCTTTAAGACCAATTTGCATAGTTTCAACTATATTCATAATTTTGCCGTTTTTGCTGTTAAATTTTCCTGCTTTTTTCTTTTTATTAATAAAAAATAAAATTCCAAAAACAATAGAAGTTATAGCAAAGAGGATGTATATTGGTGTATCAGAAACAGTTTCAGAGGTTTCTGCAGAAGTTTCTTTTTCTTTAGAAATGGAAGAGATTAAAGAATTTAACTCGTTGTCTTCTTTCGAAACAATATTCTTTTTTTCTGATTCTTGTTCTGATGTAATTGGAAGTGTCTGTTTTTCAGCAACAACTTTTTCTTCTTTCTTTTTAAGTATTTTAGGCTCTGTCGATGTAATGTTTATAGGTTGCGTCAGAGTTACCGGCTTTGGTGTTGCAGGAGCAGTTGAAGTAAGCCTAATAGTAACAACATCAGGAGCAATTCTTTCAATTTTCCCACTAAAAGCTGCTTTTCCAAGAATATTTAATGCTCCGCCTTTATTTTCATAATTTTTAATTGTAAGTTTTTTCATTAAAAGAGAATTGTCTTTTGAAAGAGATATTTTTTCTTTCTGAAAATAATTTCCCTTAAAAAGAACAGTAAAATTCTTACCGTTTTCTATAAGCTCAGGGTCACTATCTGATTTAAAATAGAGTCTGGCAGTTGAGCTGTTGTTTTCAAATTTGAAAAAATCTATCGCTTCTGAGGCTTCAATAATTGTAAAAATAGATAAAAAACAAATTGAAAACATAAAAAACTTCATGACTTAGTCTCCTTTCAGATTTTCAATTCTTTCCTGAGGATTTACAATGTCCGTTATTCTGACACCAAATTTCTCATTTACAACAACTGCCTCTCCTCTTGCTATAAGTTTATTATTTACCCTTACGTCAAGAGGTTCTCCGGCGAGTTTATTAAGTTCCAGAACTGAACCTTGTGAAAGTTGAAGAAGATCATAAACTATCATTTTAGATCTACCTAGTTCGGCTGAGATTGTAAGAGGAATATCTAAAAGGAAGTCAATATTGGGCTGACTCCCGGTTGTCTGATTTCTTTCTTTTAATGAATCAGAAAGACCCATGGAATCGGTATTGGAATCTATAGCATTTGATTCTCCCGAAGAGCCTCCATCAGCGGAATCGGCCATTTCTTCCCATGCTTTTGCGAGTTCTTCCTCTGTCATTTTTTTCTTTTCATCACTCATGAAGCCCCCTTCCATCTTCCGATTTATTTATCGCAAATTTATTTACTTTTAAGAATTGATTTATTTTCATAGCATATTTATTATGACTTACAACAGGTGTTCCAAGCATTTTTGGTATTCCCTGAACAAGAATCGGAAGATCTTCAGAAAATTCATTATCGAATTCAACAATATCTCCAACTTTTAATTTTAAAAGTTCTTCCACTGTAATTTCATTTTTGCCAAGAATTACATTTGATTCAATTTTTGCATCTGCAAGATTTGCGAGTATTCTTTTCTGCCAGTTTTTATCAACTTCAAGCTGCTCTGAATGAAGCGAGCTGCTAAGCCTTTCTCTTAAAGGTTCAAGAGTAGAGTAGGGCATCATGAGAAAAACTTTTCCTCTGCTTTTTTCAAGTTCAACTTCAAATGTTACAGCTACAACAACGTCAGTTGGAGGGACAACTCCAACAAATTGCGGATTTATTTCTGTTCTTAAAAATTGAATATCAAGAGGAAATACCGGTTTCCATGCATTTTGAAGATCTACAACCATCATAGCAACAAGTCTTTTTACAAGCTGAAGTTCTATTGGTGAGAATTCCCTGCCTTCTATTTTTACTTTTCCAAGTTCTGTTCCGCCAAAAAAGAGATTTGCAAGAGAAAACAGAAGTTTTGCTTCAAATATTAAAAGACCTATACCATGAAGCGGGTTAAATTTCAAAAGGTTTAAGCAGCTTGGTATTGGAAGAGAATTAAGAAATTCTCCAAATTTTGTAAGTGATGTACTTTCCATGCTTATATCAATAATTTTTCTCAGAGAATTACTTAATGAAATTCTAAAATTTCTTGAAAATCGATCATGTATAATATCAAGGGTCGGCATTCTTCCCCTGATAATTCTATCCTGACTTGTAAGATCATAGGCAACAATTTCGGAGCTGTCATATTCTTCATACGTCTCTGTCTCTATTTCGCCTTCACTTACTGCGGACAGCAGCGCATTTACTTCTTCCTGGCTTAATACTTGCTCTGCCATAGATGCTCCTATTGAACTACAAATTCAGTAAAGTAAACATTTTTAACCTTACCTTTAGCAACAACGTTGTTAATTCTGTTGATAAGACCTTCTTTAATGCTTGCTTTTCCTTCAAGACCAACAGTATCTGCAACACTTAGACTGCTTAGAAAAGTTAAAATAGTGTCTTTGATTTTTACTTTCTTCTCAAGCATTTCTGCTTCTGTAACAGAATCATCAACTTCTATGGTTATACCTACTCTAAGATATTTAGCAGATGAAGGATCGTTCAGATTCACGACAAAAGGTTCCATTTCTATTACAACACCCATTTTACTTGGATTGTCTTCAGCTTTCTGTTCTCCGCTTTCAGCAGCATCCGGAGCAGTTTTTACCTGAACTACAGCTCCCTGATAAAAAACTATAAAATAAACCAGAGCTCCAATTACTATGAGAGTATTTAATACCATTATAATTATTACAAGTTTTGAACCGCCCTTATTGTCATCTCCTTCAAATTTGATGTTTTCAACAAAATTATCATCAGGGGCCGCAAGGAATATCATATATCACCTCCAAAATAAAAACGGTTTAAGATTGCAAAAAGCATACCACACACATAAAAGATACTTCGCAGTTAAATATTTTTCAATGTTATTGAGATATTGTAGAGTAATTTGTTGTGATCTTATTTAAGTTTTTTAAGAGCTGACTCTGCTTTTTTGTAGTATTTGCTTCCTTCAGGAACAAGTTTAAGAACTTCTTTGAATTTTTTTCTTGCCTGCTCAGGATCATCTCCAGCAATTACTTTTCCTTCCATGTAAAGCTGTTTAGCTTTCATTTCATCTTCTTCTGAAGGCTGCTGTGTTTTTGCAGATTCTTCCTTAGCTTTATCCTGAACTCTCTTAAGTGCCGCTTTAAGACCACTATTGTTGTTGTCAAGTTTAAGTGCTCCCTGATAATATTTGGCAGCATCATTATACTGATTTTCTGATTCAGCCTGCTTGCCTGCTTCTGCATAACTTTCAAAAAGGCTTGCATTAAGAGATTTTGATGTGAGAGCTCCTTTTGATATGGTTTTATCAAGTTTTATACAATTTTCAAGCGGTGCTATTTTATTCTTAAACTCAAAAGCTGCTCTGTACTGTGAATAACTGTCACTGAATTTTTTGATACTGTTTTTCAGTGTAACTGCATTTTGTTTTACAGAACCTTTTGAATTTGCACCTATTTCTTCAAGTTTTTCTATAGCAGCATCAAAATCTTTTGAATTATATATATTTATAGCTTCATCAATATCTTTTGTGCTATAAGTTTTTACAGCAGGTGCTTCTTCTTTAGGTTCAGGCTTTTTTGTTTCTACAGCTGCTTTTTTAACAACTGGAGCAGTCTTTTTAGGAATAGTCTTAATAACAGGTTTTGGTGCTTCAGCAACTTTTTTTATTCTTTCCTTTCTCTCTTCTTTTGCCTTTTTTACAGCAACTTTTTTTGCAACTTCGGCTGTAAAAATTTTCTTCACTTTTTCCTTATCGTCACCGATGGATGCAAAGAGTTGCTTGATTTTTTCATTCTCAGGATATTCAAACCTTAAATTGGCTATTTCTTTTATAGCTTCTTCATTTTTCTTTTGAGCATAAAGAGCATTTACTTCTTCAATTGCCCATTCAACTACAGGTTCTTCTCCTGCAAGTTTTTTCATGTCGTCAAAGAAAATGCTGTCTTTTGCTATTTTCTTAAAGAAAGCATATGCTTCAGCTTTCTTTTTATCTACTTCTTCACCCTTAAGATCTGCTGAAGATATAAGAAGCTTTTTACCTTCTTCAAAATCTTTCTGATTTGACTTTTCTTTATCTATTCTTGCTTTTCTCTCGATAAGATATTTGTTGTCAGGCATCTGCTGAAGTAGTCCATAAACCCCTTTTTCAGCATCTAAAAGTTTTTTTGAATCAATCAATTCATCTATTTTATCGATATCTTCAACCGTAACGCCTTTCTGGGCAAGTGATTTCTGCGGTTTTATTTCTGTCATAAAAACATAGAACATTCCTGCGCCTAGAACAAGTACCAGAAAAATAGCAACCCAGGCTATTTTTGATGAACCTGACTTTTGAACTACAATATTTTCTTTTGGTAAAACAGTCTCTGATTTACGTGAAAAACGTTCACGAAGATTATCATTTGTATATTCTATTTTAATATTTCTTGCACCGGCAGAGATAACATCCCCGTGGAAAAGAGGTTCTTCAGTGACTTTTTTTCCGTTAAGTCTTATTCCGTTGCCGCTTCCAAGATCCTGAACAGAATATCCTTCTCCATTTTTAACAACTTTAAAATGTTTTCTTGAAACAGAAATATCACTTACAACAAAATCGTTGTCAAGACTTCTTCCCACAAAAACTTCATCTCTGGTTATGTCAAGAGATTTACCTTCATCTTTTCCATCAATAATGACAAGTCTTGCAGAAGCGCCACTACCTGTTAATGATGAAAGATCTATAATTGCTGTTTTTTCTGAAGCCATCTCCTCAACTGCATCGTCATCGTCCAGAATAACCGGTGCAACAGGAGGTTTTGGCGGAACAGGAGGTTTACCTGTAGGAACTGATGGTGTAGGACTTATACCTCTTCTGGCTTTGTCTGCTTTTATTTTCTCAGCAAGCTTTTTGAGATATTCCTTGTCAATAGTAGGTTTGTTATCTCCCTGTTTGTTCTCCATTCTTCTCTCCGTTCAACAAAATTATATATTTAAAACTAAAGCAAGCTTATTGTTCCATATATTAAAAAAAAGTCAACTTTAACCTTTTAAAATAAGGTTTTTTTAAACACCGGAAAGGATTACTTTATCCATCTCCCGATTCTTTCCGGATGAAAACCCTCTCCATCACTTACAGAAAACCATATAACAGAGGCACTGCCTTTGAGATTTTCTATAGGAACATATCCCCAGTACCTTGAATCATAACTGACATCACGATTGTCGCCCATACAGAATAGCTTATCTTCAGGAACAGTAAAAGTTGAATTACAGTAATGACATCCTGGATATTCCATAATTTTTTCTTTATTATAAAGAACTTTGTAGGAGACACCATCCATATTTGTCTCTTCGAACATTTCAGTGCGTCTCATTCCTCCGGTACTTTCAATGTAGGAAAAATCATCAATTTTTTTTCTGGAATATTCCTTCCCGTTAACAGTAATTGTGTTTTCTTTAAGTTCAACAGTATCTCCAGGAAGACCAATTACTCTTTTAACGTAATCCTGCCTTTCATCCTTAGGATACATGAAAACAACCACATCACCTCTTTTAGGTAGCTTTTTGAAAAAGTGCATTTTAGTGAAAGGAGGCCTCAAACCATATGCAAATTTGTTTACAAAAAGCATATCGCCTATATAGATTGCCGGAACCATTGAACCGCTTGGAACTCTGAAACTTTCAAAAAGAAAGAATCTCATAAGAAGAGCAATAACAACAACTACCCAAACAGAATCAACGAACTCAACAAAAAAATTTCTTTTATATTTTCTGAATTTTTTAAAAGAATCTTCATAAGAATCAAGAAAGGATAATGCAGTTTTTTTCTTAGGTTTGGATTTTAAGAAATCAGTTCCTTTTTCTATAAGTGTTTTTATTTCTTCCTTCTCTGTTGAGTTTAGACCTTTTCTTTTTTTAAGCATCCACTCAAGCTGTTTGTTTCTTTCCTTTATCTTTTCACATATTCTTGGGTAATACCATATAAAAAGCCTTTTAAAAAAGAGAACATCAACAATATAATCTATAAAGAAAATGGCAACCAGCACAATAAATAACACTATGGGCCAAGAAAAATTCATTTTTAATCCTCCGAAGAATTATCAAGAACGACAAGAAATGCTTCCTGTGGAATTTCAACAGTACCAATCTGTTTCATCCTCTTTTTTCCTTCTTTCTGTTTTTCAAGAAGCTTTTTCTTTCTACTTACATCACCGCCATAACATTTGGCAATAACATTTTTTCTGTAAGGTTTTACAGTTTCTCTCGAAATAACCCTGTTACCGATAGCAGCCTGAATAGCAACTTCATACATCTGTCTAGGAATAACTTTTCTCATTTTCTGAACAAGTGATTTTCCAACATAAAAAGCACTTTCCTTGTGAACAATAGTTGCAAGAGCATCAACAGGTGTTCCATTAATGAGAATATCCATCTTAACAAGATTGGATCGCTCATAACCGTGAAGTTCATAATCCATAGAAGCAAAACCTCTGCTGTAAGATTTAAGTTTATCATAAAAATCATAAACAATTTCAGCAAGAGGAATAATATAATCGATCATAACTCTATCAGTTGTAATATAATTAATTCCTATTTGCCTGCCTCTTTTTTCCTGACAAAGCTTAACAAGAACACCAATAAATTCTGTAGGCGTATGAATTGAAATTTTAACAAAAGGTTCCTCAATATAATCAATAAACTGAGGGTCAGGAAGCGCATCAGGATTTTCTATAAAAATTTCCTCACCCTTACTGGTAAGTACGTGATATTTAACAGAAGGAGCTGTCGTTATAAGTTCAAGATCAAATTCTCTTTCAAGTCTCTCCTTAACAATCTCAAGATGAAGCATACCGAGAAAACCGCATCTGAAACCAAAACCCAAAGCTGAAGAATTTTCAGGTTCAAAAGAAAAACTGCTGTCATTAAGAGCAAGCTTGCCCATAGCAGATTTAAGCTCTTCATATTTTGAAGTTTCAACAGGAAAAATACCGCAGAAAACCATCTGTTTCATTGGCTTGAAACCAGGGAGAGCATGCTTTGTCTTATTAGCGGAAAGAGTTACAGTATCACCAATTTTAACCTCACTGATATTTTTAATACCGGCAGCAACAACACCGACATTTCCCGCCGTAATTTCATTAACCTTCTTTAAAAAAGGTGTAAAAATAGAAACATCAACAACCTCATACTCTCTATCCGAGTGAACAAGATAAATATTGTCGCCAGTTTTGATCTTCCCATCATACATTCTTACAAGAAGCCTTACTCCTACATAAGGATCAAACCATGAATCAAAAATAAGAGCCCTTGTCTCTGTATTAAATTCAGTTTTAGGTGGGGGCACGAGCTCAACAATCTTTTCAAGAAGTTCAGGAACACCAAGACCAGTTTTTGCTGAAATAAGAGCGGCATTAGATGCATCAATACCTATTATCTCTTCAATCTCTTCACGCACCTTTTCAACATCAGCTCCGGGAAGATCTATTTTGTTTATAACAGGGACAATCTCAAGATTATGTTCAATAGCCATATAAACATTAGCAAGAGTCTGAGCTTCAACACCCTGCGTAGCATCAACAACAAGAAGTGCTCCTTCACATGCACTAAGCGCACGACTTACCTCGTAGGAAAAATCGACATGACCTGGAGTATCAATGAAATTAAGATGATAAGTATTTCCATCTTTATATTTATAGGCAATTGAAACAGCCCTTGCCTTAATTGTAATTCCTCTTTCCTTTTCCAGTTCCATATCATCAAGAAGCTGATCCTTCTTTTCTCTGTCGCTGATAGTTCCTGTAAGCTCTAAAAGTCTATCTGAAAGAGTAGATTTACCATGATCAATGTGTGCTATAATTGAAAAATTTCTTATTTTATCGAGCATATACCACCATATATAAAATAGATGACGAAAAAACAATACGTTATAGCAGAATAGCCGGAAAATGCAATTATTTTGGAGATTGAGAAATTAACTCTAAATATTTAAACCAAAAAATAAGCTGCTGATTAAGTTTTTGATTAATCATAATTATAATTAAATGCGCATTCAACATGCAAATGTTATAACTTAAAATTTTGTTGTCAAATATAAAAATGTACTGAAAAGTATTCTATTATACTGTTTTGAAGCTCAAACAGGGCTTTTGTTTAAAAAAGAATTAAATTTGGCAGAAAAAGTGTTTTATTAATCTGATATAAAAGAATGTTCGGAATAATTAAAAAATATTTAATAGCAATGGTAATATCTTTTTTCTGAGACGTTATTGCTTTTATAGTTTTTAAAATATTGTTTAGATTATGCGGTTATACAAAACAATTGCACGGTTTGTAAAACTTACAAAACTTTCTCATAAAAAGCCGAATATGATACCGTTTTAACATAGCTGAATGTTTTTTTCTTAAAAAAGAGATCATCTTTTTGACTCTCTTTTATAAAAATTGTAATATCAGTAACGTTTTTTGATATAGAGGGGTGTAGTTTGCATAAAAAAATCAAAGCTGTAATTCCTGCTGCCGGTATGGCAACACGTTTTCTTCCTGCTTCAAAAGCTGTTCCTAAGGAGATGTTTCCGATTTATGATAAACCTTCTATCCAGTATATTGCTGAAGAGCTTAATGAATGCGGTGTCGAGGATATGATTTTTGTCACAAGAAGGGGAAAAGAGGCTGTTGAAGACCATTTTGATTATTCTGATAAGCGTTTTAATTATGATGCCATAGATCCTGAAACTGCTGATGAAATGAGAAAACTTGATAAGATGATAAATGTTATAGCGATAAGACAGAAGGATCCCAAAGGTCTTGGTCATGCTGTTCTTACTGCTGCTCCTTGTCTTGATAATTCGGCTTTTGCTGTTGCTCTTCCTGATGATATTGTTGTTTCAAATGGTAAAAAATCATTTTTTGCAAAGATGATGGAACTTCACGAAAAAGAGGACTGTTCTGTTATAGCTCTTATAAAAGTTCCCAGATCTGAGATTTCAAAATATGGCATTGCTATTGGTGAAGAAAAGGATGGTGTTGTAAAAATAGAATCTCTTGTTGAAAAACCGGATCCGTCAGAAGTAGATTCCGATATGGCTATTATTGGACGATATATTCTTGATGGTGACGTTCTTGATATTCTTGAAAATCTTGAGCCTGGCAGAAAGGGTGAAATACAGCTTACCGATGCCATAAATAAACTTGCAAAAACAAAAAAAGTTTATGGACTTCTTCTTTCTGATGAAGAGCTCAGATTCGATTCTGGCGACAAAAATGGTTATGTCCTGGTTAATGTCTATATGGCTTTGAAAAACAATCCCCAATTTAAGGAAGATCTTAAAAACTTTTGCGGAGAGTTTTTTTAATATGATAAAAAGCCTGATAAAACATTGTTTGAATACTCTTAGATTTTTTATATTTCATTTAAATTTAAAATTTACTTGAAATTTCCTTTGAATTATATAAAAAGAGAAGGTTTTTTGTTATGTATGATATTTACGGAGGATATAAATATGAATAAATCTGATCTTATAGATGTAATTTCCAGTAAAGCTGAAATGTCAAAAAGAAATTCTGAGCAGTTTGTTAACCTGATGATTGATGCTATGATTAGTGCAATGATAAAGGAAGAAAGGATAGAAATAAGAGGTTTTGGAAGTTTTTCTATAAGACACTACGATTCATATAAAGGCCGTAATCCTAAAACAGGAACAAAAATAGAGATTCCTGTAAAAAGACTTCCTTTTTTCAAAGCTGGAAAGGATCTTTTAAGAAAAGTTCAGTAACTATCTAAATGTCTTTTGATTCTGGCGAATTTATTCTTCCGGCGGCGGCCGATCTTATAAGAAGTTTTGTAATAAAAAATGATTTTCATGAGATTCTTGCTTTAGGCAGAGTGAATTCCGATGGACTTGTTTATGATGCCGAACTTATCGCTATGGGAAACGATTACAGTGTTCCGGCAGTTTTAAAGGCGGCTCAGCCTGGAATGATTCTTATACATAATCATCCCGGTGGTGATATCAGACCTTCAAATGCGGATCTTTCAGTTGCAGCTGTTGCGGCAGATAATAGGGTTGGAAGTTATATTGTAAATAACGATGTAACAAGAGTTTTCCCTGTTGTAAAATGGCTTCCTCCTGAAAATAATGTAAGGAACAGTGTTGATAAGGCTGCTGTTAAAGGAGTTTTTGTTGAAAGTGGTCTTCTTTCACAATCGGACAGCTCATATGAATTCAGGCTTCCTCAGCTTCAGATGGCTGAAGCTGTTACTGATGCGATAAATAATGAAAAACTTCTTGCTGCCGAGGCTGGTACAGGAACTGGAAAAAGTTTTGCCTATCTTGTTCCTTCTCTTTTTTATGCAGCTTCAAATGAAGGGCGCAAAGTTGTTATTGCAACCAGCACGATTGCTTTGGAAGAACAGCTTATGCATAAGGATATTCCTCATCTTTTAGGCAAGCTTTCGATGAAAGACCTTAAAGTTGCAATTCTTAAAGGTCGAAGCAACTATATTTGTCTTAGAAAGTACGATTTTTATCGGATTCAGAATCTTCAGCTTTCTCTTGATGGAAGCGATAAAGCATCTCTTATTGAAGAGATAGATATATGGCTTCAGCTTCCTCATGATGGCAGTAGAACTATGCTGAATAGTGCTGTTGACAGTGAAATGTGGGGTGATATCTGCTGTGAAGAATCAGCCTGTGAAAATGTCAGATGTAAGTTTTATGAAAAATGTTACTTTTTCAAAGCCAGAAGAAGAGTTAATGCCGCATCTGTGATTCTCATAAATCATCATCTTCTTATGGCGGATGTTTCTGTAAAAAGAGAGATAATGGCTGAAGGTGGCGCATCATCAGGTCTTCTTCCTGATTACGATTTACTTATAATTGATGAGGCGCACAATCTTTTTAAATCTGCTATAAGTTTTCTAGGTCTTGCTGAAAGTTCTTCATCGTTGACATATCTGCTTAGAAAACTTTTTAATGTTGAAAAAACTACAGGAATTATTCCTTCGCTGATTGAAAAGCTGAATGAATCTCCAATTACAAACTCACTTGAAAAACTTGCCAGAGATATAGGCTCATTTATTCCATATTTTAATGGTGCTTTGATTCCTGAAATGGGAGACTCCATAAAAAATACTACTAACACTGATGCTTTAGAAATTATTTATGAACTTGATGAACCTGAATTGCGGCAAAGTATTTATCCTGCTTTTGAGAAGATGATAAAGTTCCTGAGTGAGCTTGTCAACGTTATGAACGATCTTCTTCCGAGACTTGAAGATAGTTATGAACAGGATACGTTTAAAAGAAGTGAGGATGATGATCACAAAGCCGTTCTTACTCTTAGATTTCGCTCTATAAAAAGCCGTCTGGAATCTATGAACGATTTCTATTACCGTTTTTTTATGGATGAAGATACAAAAAACAGTGTTTTCTGGGCAGAAAAAAGAGGTGTGAAATCATTTAAATTCAACATTACGCCGATAGATATTCAGGGGATTCTTGCAAAATATGTTTATGATAAAATAAACAGTGTAATTTTTTCCTCCGCCACACTTTCAGCTGGAAAGAAAAGTGGTGGTTTTGATTTCTTTAAACGGGAGTCAGGACTTGACAGAACGGAGAAAGATCTCTTAACTGCTCAGTTTGCGTCGTGTTTTGATTATGAACAGGCATTAAAGATATTTATTCCTTATCAGACTGAACCTCCAAACAGCGCACTTTTTGATTCCGAAACTATTCAGATAACTGAAAAAATGATAACTGCATCAAAAGGGGGTGCTCTTGTACTGTTTACTTCGATAAGACATCGTGAACAGGCGGCAAAAGAGCTTAAAAATATGCCTTACAAAGTCATTAATCAGAAAGATGATTCAATAAAAAATGTTGTAAACACTTTTAGGAAGGATCTTTCATCAACGCTTCTAGCCACTGAGACTTTCTGGGAAGGAATAGATATGAAAGGAGACACACTTAGGAATCTTATTATAATCAGACTTCCTTTCAAGTTTCCGTCGCATCCTTTTATAAAGAGATATATTGCAAAAATAGAGAAAGAGACCGGAGTCGGCGGATTTTTATCATACACACTTCCAAATGCTGTTATAAAATTTAAGCAGGGAATAGGACGACTTATAAGAACAAAGGACGACAGAGGTGTTCTTGTAATATTGGACAACAGAATCTATACGAAAAATTACGGCAAGAATTTTCATGATGCACTGCCTGAAAATGTTAAATTTTCGATTCTTCCTGTAGCAAAGATTGAAGAAGAGATCCGTCTTTTCTTTGAGAACAGGTAATTTGTAATAAATTTAATAAATATTATACTTTAGAGTCTTATTAACTCTAATTGGAGAAAAAAGATGAGGAAAATATCTTTCTTTCTTTTGTTTTGTCTCTTTTATATTTCTCTTTCAGCAAATGAAAACGCATGCTCCGACAAAACTATTTTAGGATACAACACTTTTCTTGAGCAGATAAAGAATTTAAAAATTTCTGAAGCAGAAAACTCTTTTAACGATGAAATGAAAAAAGCATTAAGCGAAGAGCAGCTTAAAACAGTAGCACTTTCATATTTTACAGGAGTTATCCTTCCAGTAAAGTCTGAACAGATAAAGTGCAAATCTCAAAATGAAATGGTTGCAGCAGTTGGAGAAGTTGATCTTGATAAAAAAAGGACGGCGAATGTTATACTTTCATTTGATAAAGATGGTAAAATAGCCGGTTTTTTTATAAATAATATTCAGCTTAATGCCGAAAGTGAGAAAGAAACTCCGTATGTTGATGAAAAACTATTCATTGAAAAAGAGTTTGTTGTAAAAAGTGATAAGGGCGATTTGCCTGGGATTCTTACTTATCCTGCAAAATATGAAGGGAAAATTCCTGCTGTTGTCATAGTTCACGGTTCCGGTCCTGTTGATATGGATGGAACAGTAGGCGGAACAAAGATTTATAAGGATATGGCTCACTTTCTTGCATCAAAAGGAATAGCAGTGCTCAGATATGAAAAAAGGACAAGAGCTTTTCCAAATCAGTTTAAAGAAAGTTTTACAATAGATAGTGAAACGGTAAATGATGCTGTTAATGCAGTCGAACTAATAAAAAAGGCTGAAGGAATAGATGAAAAAAATGTTTTTGTTGCAGGTCACAGTCTTGGTGCATATATAGCTCCAAGAATAGCTTTAAAAAGTGGCGTAAAAGGGATTGCAATGATATCTGCCCCATACACTAACCTTGGTGACATAACGCTTGCTCAGCTTCAATATATTGAAGAAAATGAAACTTTAACTAAAAGAGACATGCAGGTTTTCAGGCAAATGAAAAGAGATGCCGAAAAAGTATCCTATTTTTTTAAGAAGGGAATTTTAAAAGCCAACGGTTTTGTTTTTGGAGCACCTAAAGCATACTGGGAAGATCTTTACAAAAACTCGCCTCTTGAAACACTAAAGAAACTTGATAAGCCGGTTCTTATATTAAACGGCGGAAGAGATTATCAGGTTCCTGATAGAGAATTTGAACTTTATAAAAATAACTTTTCAGATAAGAAAAATATAACATTCATTCTTGTAAAAGATATAAATCATGCGCTTGTTGCAGGAAAAGAAAAACCGGGTAGAGCTGAATATGCAAAAAAAGCTCACGTAGATAAAGAGACGTTAACTAAACTTACAAACTGGATTTTCTCAAATTCAGCAAAATCTTTAAAAAAGTAGCTTCAGTTATTAAAAGATTTTTTATAAGTTTCTATGGCTCTTATCCTTGCACTTGCATGGTCAACAATTGGTTCAGGATAGAGGGAAGTATTAAATTCCTTAACCCATTTTAATATGTATCTGAAATCTTTATCGAACTTTTTCTGCTGAGAAGAAGGGTTGAAAACCCTGAAATATGGTGCTGCATCACATCCTGTTCCTGCTGCCCACTGCCAGTTTCCATTGTTTGATGAAAGTTCGTAATCCAGAAGCTTTGATGCGAAATATCGTTCCCCTTTTCTCCAGTCTACAAGAAGATGTTTTGTAAGAAATGATGCAGTTATCATTCTGACTCTGTTGTGCATGTACCCTGTTTCGTTAAGTTCTCTCATTCCGGCATCTACAATTGGAAATCCAGTTTTTCCCTCTTTCCATTTTTCAAAATCTTCTTCTCTATTTAGCCACTTTATGTTGTCATATTTAGGGTTGAAATTGCTCTTTTCCACATGAGGAAAGTTTGCAAGTATCTGCATAAAAAATTCACGCCAGATAAGTTCGCTTAAAAAAACTTCGTTATCTGAAACTGATTTTACTATCTCTCTTATGCTTACAGTTCCAAATCTTAGGTGTGGGCTTAAAAAGCTTGTTTTCTGTAATGCAGGAAAATCCCTTTCTTCATTATAATGCTGAAGGTCACTTACTGAATAAGGTTTTACTTTTATTTCCGAGCGGATAAATCCAAAACTTTCAAGAGGCTTGGTATCTTCTTTCTGTTCAATCAGAGCTTTAAAAAGAGCTTCATCATTTTCCGTTTCATGCGGTTTTTCTTTAAACTTTTCAATCCATCTTTTTTTGTATGGAGTATAAATAGTGTACGGTGTGCCGTCTTTTTTTAATATTTCACGAAAATCATGAATTACATTATCTTTTACAAGTTCAAAAGATGCGCCTGAACTTTCCGCAAGTGCTTTGATTTTGTTATCTCTTTTAATTGCGTAAGGTTCATAGTCTTCACCGGCAAATATTTTATCTATGTCATAATCTTTAAATATTGTTTTCCATATTTCAAAAGGTTTTCCCTTAAATATTTTTAATGAAGAGCCTGCCTCTTTAAGTTTTTTATCAAGTTCCAGAAGTGAGTCGTATATAAATGATATTCTGCTGTCATTTTTTGGAAGTTCATCAGTTATATCGGTATCAAATATAAAAAGAGGTAAAACTTTACTGCCTGATTTTAAAGCTTTTAAAAGAGTTTTATTGTCATCTAATCTTAAATCTCTTCTGAACCAGATTACGGAGATTTTCATTAATCCCCCTTAAATACTAGAAAACAAAAAAAGATAAAACTTTTGCCTTGTCTGCAAAAATAAGAATGATACCGGCAAGTGCGAGGAAAGGCCCGAAAGGGAGAACTCTTTCAAGATCTTTTTCTTCACTGCTCATTATGTCTTCCTTTGTAACATTCGGAGCAAGATTCTTTTTACCCAGAGCTCTTGCAATAAAAAATGCAGCAATTGCGCTGGTTGCAGCAAGAAGAAGAAGTGCAGGAAGCATTGCCGCTCCTAAAAAACCACCTTCCATTGCGAGAATTTTTACATCACCGCCGCCCATTCCAATCTTTTTAGTTATGAGATAAAAGACCAGAATAACAAGAATAAGACCTCCGCCGCCTGCCAGAACACCAATTAATGATGATTTAAAAGTCATTTCGCTTCCGATAAATCCATAAAGCAGAGAAATGACAATTCCTGTTACTGAAATTCTGTCAGGTACAATCTGGGTCTGATAATCAATCATTGCAATTGTGACAAGAGCCGATATGTAAAAGAAGATAAAAAGTAAATCAATGGTGAATCCATATACAATAAAAGCCTGAAGGAATAAAAAACCGACAATGAACTCTATTATCGGATAAATCGGTGATATAGGATTTTTACATCCCGAGCATTTTCCTCTTAAAAAAAGATAACTTAAAACAGGAATGTTCTCATACCATTTTATTCCGTGACCGCAGTTGGGACATGAACTTGGAGGGAAAACAACAGATTTGTTTATCGGAATTCTGTAAATGCAGACATTAAGAAAGCTTCCCCAGCACAGTCCAAACAGAAAAACAAAAACAGCAATAAGTTTAAGTGCCAGAGGGTTTGATAAAATCTGTTCCATATTCTTCTCCGGTAATTACTTCTTTTTCTCAGGTGAAAGACCTTTAATAATTTTCCAGCCATGATCACCTTTTTTAAGCGTTATCTTTTCTTTCTTATTTTTCAGCCAGACAGCATCTTTGCCCGGCATTTTATATTTGAGATTGTATTCCTGCTCAACTTCCGCAACAGAAGAGATAACGGAATAATCCGCAATAAATCTTTTCAGAAGATCATATTCAAGTTCCTCAAAATAAAGAGACTGAATCTGGAAATTCTCAAGAAACTCCTTTCTTCCGGGATATTCATCAGCAATGACATAAGACATAGCTTTTTTATCCTGTTTGTTCATTGCCGTTATTCTTATATCGAGGACATCATTGATTTCCGCAATATCCTTTTTACCCGGATTACATGCAGAGAAAATTATAATAAATAAAAGGAATATGACTATTTTGTACTGCATTCTTTCTCCAGCTCATTAATTTTATTAATACTCTCAGGTGCTTTAAGATTAAATTTCTTTTTTATATAATTAACCCTCGACATTACCCCTTCACACTTATCTCTTCTCATATAAAATTCAGCTACATCAATCTCTTTTTTAATGAGAATCCTTTCACATTCCGCAAGATTGGTGTCTGCATCTTTCACATATTCACCCTTTGGATAACTGCTTAAATATTTTGAGTAGTAAGTGGAAGCTTTTTCGACAACTTCAACATCTCTTTCTTCAGGAGAGGGGAGCACGAAGAAATCTGAAGGTTTCTGCATAAAGTAACTGTTTGCAACCTGAAAAAGAGCATATTCACTTTTTTTATGAGAAGGTCTCATCTTTATAAATCTGTTATAAACCTCAATTGCCGCATCATATTCTTCACGCTTAAAAAAAGTATCGGCAAGACCAATTGTGGCAAGAGGTTCATATGCAGAGTAACTGTAATCTGAAATAACTTTCATAAAATATTTTTCAGACTCTGTATAATCTTCATCCTCAAGATAATAGAGACCGGTTTTATACTGAATCTCGGCTTCTGATTCGGCGTTTTTTATTACAGGTGCCGATGTGCATGATAAAACAAGGATAGTTAAAATAATTGTGAGCAAAATTTTCATATAGACAAAACTCCTTACAAAAAACCGAGAGATGTTACCTGTTAGTGATGAAATCCACAAGTTTTTTAAAAATAAAGCTTAGAAAAGACAAAGGAGTGCCTCTGGGAGATTTATTACATTACATAAACGGCATTGCATCAGTCACGAGCCGTTTCCTGCATTGCGGAAAGCATAAAGCAGGTGAACATAAATCTTCTAAATAATTCCAATTTAAGTTTGCATCACAAATCCATGCTGATATACTGACGAAGCTTTGTTAATCTTATACAAAAAATCGGAGTTTTTATGGGTATTAAATCACAGATCAAACAATTTCAGCCAAATTTCTGGATTGTCAACATTATGGAGATGTTTGAACGTCTGGCTTATTTTTCTGTAAGAGCAGTGCTTCCTTTGTGGATGGTTGCTACAGCAGATAAACATGGTCTTGGAATGACTTTTACTGAAAAAGGTATCATATTTATGGTCTGGGCGCTTTTTCAGAGTTTTATTCCAATGTTCAGCGGTTCTTTTACTGATACTTTTGGTTATAAGAAAAGTCTTTTCACTGCTTTTACTCTTAATATTATCGGTTATATTACAATGGCAAATGCTGGCGGTTTCTGGTCAATGATGCTTGCCTCCATAATTGTAGGAACTGGAACTGCTATATTTAAGCCGCCTGTTCAGGGAACTGTCGCTTCTTCTGTTACTGAGGAAAACAGCTCGCTTGGTTTCGGTCTTTTTTACTGGATTGTAAATATCGGTGGTTTTATTGCTCCGATAATGGCTTCAGTTTTAAGAGGAAATGAACATGATGGTTACACGTGGTATATGGTTTTTTATGGTGCAGCTTTTGTAACGGCTTTAAATTTTCTTCCTACAATTTTTCTTTATAAGGAACCTGAAGCTAAAAAAGGTGCAAAGTCTGTACGTACTGCACTTAATGATACATGGACTGCATTAAAAGACAGAGATTTTATGATTTTTCTCCTTATTTTCAGTGGTTTCTGGCTGATGTTCATGCAGCTTTGGGATCTTCTTCCTAATTTTATCGATCAATGGACTGATAGCAGACAACTTGCTGTATATCTGCCTTCTTTCATGACTGATAATGGCAATGTTAAGGCAGAACAGATAATAAATATAAATGCTTTATGTATAATGACTTTTATGATTCCATGGTCTGTAGTTACCGGTAAACTTACCCGTCTTGCCGCAATTACTATTGGTGTTGCCATGACAACAGTTGCCTTTTTAGGTGCTGGTGTTGTAATGAGTGGTACTATTACTGCTTTTATGATTGTTCTTTTCAGCTTCGGAGAAATGACTTGTTCACCTAAATTTAGTGAATATATCGGAGTTAATGCTCCAAGTGATAAAAAAGCTCTTTATATGGGACTTTCAAATATCCCTTTTGCTATAGGCTGGATTGTAGGTAATGGAATTTCAGGACCGTTATATGATGCTTTTGCAAACAAGACTGTTATTGCAAAAAATTATCTCTTAAATGTAAAGCAGGTTCCTTTAAATGAGCTTAAACAGATTGTTGAAACGTATAAACAGACAAATTCTGATAAACTTATCCCTGAAACGCTTGCAAAACTTAATATTGATACTTTTGATTTTTTCCCGCACCTTACAAAAACTTTAGGTGTTGATACTTTCGAAGCTAACAGAATTTTATGGGAAGCTTATGATCCATGGAGAATCTGGGTGATTCTTTCAGCTTTCGGAGTTCTTACAATTATTTCAATGCTGATTTTTAACTATCACAAGAAGAAAAAAGCTTCAAAATAATTTTTAAAATTCTTTAGGATTTATGTTCAGAGAATATCTTTCCATTATTTTATAAAATGCAGTTCTACTTATTCCTGCTATTTTGGATGCATCCTGAATGTTGCCACCTGTTTTTTCAAGCAGTGCAGAAAAATAATTTCTGCTGAAGCTTTCCATTATTTTTTCTTTTTCATCATGATATGTTCCGGGATTTTCCTCATCTTCGGCTTCATATAAAAGATTTGGCGAGAATTCTGAACCGCTGTTGTTCCTTAATTCTTCAGGTATATCTACAAATTTTATGGTATTTCCATCGGACATGATGATTGACTGATGAATAAAATTGCTTAACTGCCTTACATTTCCCGGATAATCGTATGTCATGAAAACATCAAGAGCTGCTTTTGTAACACCTCTGACAGATGTTCCATGCATCTGATTTGCTTCTTCAATAAAATTCTGAATTAGCTGAGCGATATCTTCCTTATGTTCTCTAAGTGGCGGCAGCCATATCGGAACTACATTTAATCGATAGTACATGTCTCTTCTGAAGACTCTCTGTTCTATCATTTCTTCAAGGTTTCTGCTTGTAGCTGCAATTACTCTTACATTGACCCTTACAGGCTTATTGTTGCTGCCAACCGGTCTTACTTCTCCGCTTTGAAGTACTCTTAAAAGTTTAACCTGAAGAAGAAGGGGAAGATCACCAATTTCATCAAGAAATATTGTTCCGCCATCTGCTTTCTGAAATTCACCTATTTTATCATTTATTGCCCCTGTAAATGCACCTTTAACATGTCCGAACATTTCACTTTCCAAAAGTTCTCCTGGAATGGCTGCACAGTTTACAGTTATAAATGGGGCTGTTTTTCTCTGACTGTTGAAATGTATTGAATGGGCGATAAGTTCTTTACCTGTACCACTTTCACCTCTCAAAAGCACGGTGGCATCTGTTGCGGCAGCTTTTTCAACTCTTTTTTCCACGTTACGCCATGAAGAGCTTGTTCCGACTATTCTGATTCCGTTTCCTCTGGCGGATGTTTCTTTGTAAAGCTGTGCTCTTCTAATGAACATTGCAGCTGTTTTGCTTAGAGAGGTTAGCTTTTCAACATCTTCTATTTTAAAAAAGTTCTTTTTCTGAGATTCAACAATTATTACGCCGATAGTTCTTTTCTGGAATAGTATTGGAATTGCAAGAGATGAAAATACATTTTCAAACATTGGAAAGTAATTGCTGTCTTTTTCAGAGTCATTGCAGATATAGAATTTGTTTGTTTTTAAAACAACACTGCAAATGGTTTTTACTTCCCTTGACATCGTTTCAGGTGGAGTTCTTATAGCTTTCCCTTTCATTGCTCTCGGTTCAAATTCAAGCTCGTTTGTATTTTCATTTAAAAGGACTATTGCACCAATATTTGCCGAAGTTCTTCTAAGTGCAAGTACAAGAAGATTTTCAAGAAGTTTATTGAGCGTTATGTTGTTAAGCTCATTTTCATCACCAGCCTGAACATCTTTTATTTTCCATAGTATTTGTGCTGCTTCATTTTCTTTGAGTTTATTGTATTTGTCTACTATAACATTCCATAAATAATTGGAAATATCAGGAGCCATGTTCTTAAAAAGTTCTTTTATTTCAGGATTTTCAAATTTTGCGTAATATGCTCCGATAATTCCGTTTTCTATCTCATGGCGATTGTGATATTCATTATCTGACGTTTCTTTACTGTCTGTTAAGATGTTTCTTAATATTTGATTTATTTTTTCCTTATCTTCAAAACCGGAGATGAATGTGTCAGTTGTTCCTTCATAGGTGTTTTGAATTATTAATGCAATTGATAAGTCACCTATGTACTCATGGAAAGCTCTTGATAGAATGTCAAAAACTTCATTTAAAGTTCCTGCGGCAACTAAATCTGATGCAACTTTAAAAAAAACATGACAAAAACTTCTGGTAACTATTGGTTCCATTATTTATCCGGATATTGATATAAGAAAATCATATATGGATGTTCTGAGTGTAGTAAAGTCAATTTTATATATGACAAGAAGAAAAATGGAGAAAAGTGTCAGTGAGGATATTACAGCTATTTCTTTAAAGAAAGGGATAGGTCTGTTACTTTTGATATCTCCGAAAATATAAATTTTTGTTTTCTGTATGAATGAAAGTTCTCCCGAACGATCAAGCTGCAGGTCAAGTTCTCCATTAGAGTTTCTTCCATGAACCTGCAATGTGCTTCTTTTTAATGAGAGAGATTGTTCATCTGTCTGTTGCGGAAAAGTTTGCTGAGATGTTTCTTCCTCGGATTGTTCTTTCTTTTTTCTTTTTATTTTTATTATATATTCACAAAAAGGGCATTCTTTTTCAATTTCATCTGAGCATGAAAGTTCTGATGCCACTTCAAATTCGTATTTTGAAAAATCAAAAGTATTCTGACATTTAGGACATTTAATTACAGGCACGCCAATCCTCTTTTTTACTTAAAATGTAAAATTAAATAAATTAAGCTTCAGCAACTTCTTTTAATTCTTCAATTTCTTCTTCACTAAGAAGCTTTTCAACATTAAGAATAATTTTTACCTGATCTCCGACTTTACCCATAGCTTCTATGAACTGGCTTCTTTTCTTTTTACCTGCTTTGGGTGCAGGATCTATGCTTGTTTCAGGAATATCTATAACTTCAGAAACTCTGTCAACGATGAGTCCTGTCATTATTTCATTTATATTTACTACAATAATACATGTTCTGTCATCATATGGGGCAGTTTCTATGTTGAAACGCATTCTTACATCAATTACAGGAATTACTTTGCCTCTTAAATTTATAACTCCTTTAAGATATTCCATAGTGTCAGGAACTTCTGTAATTTTCTGAACACGAATAATTTCCATCACATAGCGAATTTCTATGGCGTAATCTTCAGCAGCGACCCTGAAAGTAAGAAATTTGCCTTTTTGTGTGTCTTCACCTTCTTCGTTCAGTCCATCATAATTCATAAGATCTCTATCTTCGGCCATAGTATCCTCCATACTGTTTTACTCTAAGACAAATTAGTTTATTAATAACAATTCATTAAGTCAAATTATTTACACTCAAAAAAAACATTTAGTCATCATTTGTCAACAAAACTTTTCTTGGTTTAGATGTGCCGTCATGGGCTGAAACAATTCCCTGTGATTCTAAAATCTCAACTATACGTGCAGCTCTGTTATAACCTATGCTGAATTGTCTCTGGAGAAGGCTTGCAGAACATTTCTGAGTTCTGATTATATATTCCATAATTTGAGGCATTAATGGATCCTCTGTATATTCACCATCTTCAAGAGGAGTGCCTGTTGTTTCCGATGATTCAATATATTTTTCAGGTGTTATTGAAAATGTTACCGGATCAGGGATTCCATCAGGAAACTGTTCTTTTATTATTTTCACAGTATTTTTTATTTCTTCTGTTGAAACATATGCACCATGAACTCTGGATGGTTCCGAAGATCCTGGTGGAATAAACAGCATATCTCCATTGCCAAGAAGAAGTTCGGCACCTTTACAATCCAGTATTGTTCGTGAATCAAGAGCTGAGGCAACTCTGAAAGCCATTCTTACAGGAAGATTTGATTTAATTGTTCCTGTTATAACATCTCTGGTTGGTCGCTGTGTTGCAATAATTAGATGAAGACCTGCAGCTCTTGCTTTTTGTGCTATTCTCTGAACAGATATTTCAACATCTTTGCCTGATACTGTCATCAGATCTGCGAATTCATCTATAATTACAACAAGATAAGGCATTTTCTTTAAAGGTTCGCCCTGAGATAATTTGTTAATGGAATCTATTTTTGCATTATACTCCGATATGTTTCTAACCATATTGCTTGCAAGTTCTCTGTAACGGCATTCCATTTCTTCAACAGCCCATTGAAGAGCTGATGATGCTTTTTTCGGGTCTGTAACAACCGGAGAAAGCATATGAGGAATTCCTTCATATATATTGAATTCATTTGCTTTCGGATCTATCATGATAAAATTTATATCCTGAGGGGACATGTTGAAAAGTATTGACATTATAATTGTGTTAACGCCGACAGATTTACCACTTCCAGTCGTTCCGGCAACAAGAAGATGCGGCATCTTTGCGAGGTCTGCAACCATTGATTTTCCGTCAACTGTCTCTCCGAGAGCAATAGGAATTCCATGTTCTTTTATACTTTCGAATTCATTGCTGGAAAGTACGGACCTTAACCGTATAGTTTTTTTGTTCTCATTTGGAACTTCTATACCTATATATGGTTTTCCCGGAATTCGCGGAACCACTCTTACTCTTTTTCCTCCGACAGCTATTCCTATATCCTGAGCCATTCCTGCAACCTGACTTACCTTTATTCCTTCTCCAAGCTGAAGTTCATACATAGTTACAACCGGACCTATTTTAGCTCCTTTCACCTCTATTTTGATTTTATATTCAAGCAGTTTCCCTGCAAGCGTAGCAGCAGTTCTTTTTATGGCTTCGGTATCTTCTCCCTGTTCATCTTTAGTATTGGCTGCTTCCAGAATTGATAGTTTCGGCATTTTATAATTTTTATATTTTCTTAATGAAGATGATTTATTCTGGTTCTTTATATTTACATGATTTTCAACAGATATTTCTTCAGAACTTATTTTTTCTTTCTGTTTTACTGTTTCAACAGGCATTGGTTCAGGCAATTCTTCATTTTCATAAATATTAATTTGAGGAATATCATCATTTATTATTTCCTCTTCTGTTTTGTAAGAAAGCAGAACTTCTTCTTTGTCTGCAATTTTCTCTATATCCTGATTTTCAAATGAAAGATATGAATCATCATTAGTAATAGTTTCATTTTCAGAAGAAGTGTTTTCTCTTTCAGGAAAAAGTTTTTTTAAAATGTCCATAGAGAAAAAGTTTTTTATTCCTGAAATGAATGTTATTGCATTTTTACCTAAAACAAGAATGACAGGAACACCTAATGTTACAGTAAATGTCGTTATTCCTATTAAAATAAATATTAGAACAGTTCCTGCATTTCCAAGATAAGGTATCATAAGTTTGTTTAAAAGTATATTCCCAATCCAGCCGCCCGACTCTTTCCAGCTTATCGGATCTACGTGTATAAAAGCAAAGAACGGCATTGAGACAATATAGAAAATAATAAAAGAAATTAGTGATATGTAGAGTTTACGATATATAAATGCAAATATAAGAATTGAAATAAGTATTGGAAAAAGATATGCCGAATATCCAAAAAAGTTTACAAGCTTTCCTGCAGTATGAAAACCTATTGTACCTGTAATATATTCTCCTTTCATTGCTGTTTTTATCGCCTGCGAATTAAAGAATGAAAGTGATATCCAAATGAAAATTGATAATATTGAGCATACTGCCGCAAGTATTTCAACTGTAATAAGTTTTTTATCTGTTGAGACAGCTGTTTTGTCTCTGCTTTTTTTAATGTTCTTTCTGGGGGACACGATAAACTCCAAGGGACAGTTCGATATTAAGCTTTATTTTAAGATTTTCAAAAAATTCAATAAAATCCTTTTCGTTCTTAATATCGAAATTAACAACAACGCTGCTCCACCCGTCAGTAACTACAGGAGAAGCGTATTCATATATAACTCTGTAACCTGTCATTAAGGTTTTTTCTTTAATTTTATTCTTTATTTCAAGAAAGTCTTTTCCGCGATAAACTACTGCAGCCATTGCAGTTTTACTCTTTTCAGGCTGACCGTAAAAAGCTCTGAAAGAGTTTACTTCATTAATAGGTACTATTTTTGTAAATTCGTCAAAAAGTGTTCCGGTATAAGTGTAGAAAGGGTAGGATGTGTTTTGGTTTGAAGCTTCAGACATATTTCTGAAAAGATATTTGGTTATATCATTGCCGGAAGGGACTCTGTTTACTATTCCTATGTCGGAACCACCGAGAAAATTGTTTGTTCCGGTATAAAGCTTTTTTGCTATTTTCAGTGAAAGCACATTTGCATATGCCCTGCTATCCAGTTCAACAGATTGATAGCCAGATGTCATGAACCACAAAAGCAGATCTTCCGGGCTTGGCATACATTTGTTACCAAAGTTCATATCAATTGAGAACAATCCCACATCAGCAGTAAAGCCGCCACACTTTGTGTATGTGTTTATAAAAGGAATAGAATGAGTTCCTGATTCTGCTGAATATTTTAAAGAATTAAAAAATGCTACCAGAGATATTTCATCATATCGTGAATTTAGAATGGAGTAGGGAAAGTGAATTGATGAAAGAGCTTCATTCTTATCTGTTTCAGGCTTTTTCCATGACTTACTTTCTATTACAGCAGCTTTTTCTGATCCTTTGTAGAAAGAAGAAATGTAAAAATCTCCAGGGTATGCAAAATATTCGTTAAAATTAATGCTTTTAAATGCCGATACAATCTCAGGATCAAAAGATGTGTATGTGAGTGGAATAGAGAGAGAAAGCTCGCCTTTTGCATCAGTATTAAAACTGCTTTCTATGGAAAGTGTTTTTAAAAAGTTCGCAAAAGCTATAAGTTCAATAGGCTGAGCATTGAAACGAAGTTTATCTCCTTCTGTATTTCCGGTTTTTATCCATTTTGAAAAATCAACATTTTTTCCTGCAATACGGATTTCATTATCAGCATAAATCTGAGTGACACAATCTGGATCTCTTTTCATATATGCATTAAGTATATATTCAACTTCAGCTATTTCTGTTTTAGTGAAATTATATTCCGAAGATAATTTATCCGATGTGAAAAAGCAGATAAAGTCGTCATTTACCCTTTTTTTATAAACTGTAATTCCTTTTGTTTCTGTTTCTGAAGTAAAAATATCAGCAGCGGCGTTTATGTGATATATCGTTGTTGAATGAGGTAGTTTCCCGAAAACATAGCAACTTTCAAAATATTTTACAGAACTTTCTTTTTTTATTGTATCCTGCCTGGTTTTACATCCTGAGAAGAGAAGTAATAAAAAAAAGAGCAGAAAAAGAAATTTGATATCAAAAATCTTCAATAGTTCCTTTCCCCTCTCTTATGATTTCAAATTCTTCATCATCAAGTTGAACAACTGTGGTCAGTTCAGGTGGGATATATCCTCCATCAACTACTATATCAACAGAATTAAGCCATTCAGGAAAATCTGTTTCAGGATCTGAAAAAATTTCTTCACCATCTCTTGATGCTGTTGACACAAGAATAGGTTCTCCAACCATATCTGAAAGCATATCCATGAAAAGTGAATCAGGAAGTCTTATTCCGATTTCCTTCCTTTTTTCAAGCATTATTTTAGGAATTTCACGGCTGGCTTTGACAATAAATGTGAAAGGTCCAGGCAGATATCTTTTAATAAAAGAAAAATGCTGATTGGAAATATCTGTATAAATACTTAGATCCGATAGATTTCGTAATGCTATGGAATAAAATTTACGTTTTTTATCTTTTTTTATCAGATATAGTTTTTCCAAAGCGCTTTTATCGCCTATTTTTATTGCAAAAAGATATGAAGTATCTCCCGGTATTAAAACTACATTGCCGTTTAATATAGATTCCGCTATCATTTCCACATTTCTTTTTTGCGGATTGTCAATATGTATATATATTTTTCTCATTGAGCCTCAGTTTGTAAAATATGTGTATCCAAAATTAAGAATATTCTTTCTCTCTTCAGAACTCAGGTTTTTTATTATAACAGGGTCAGGAATTGCTGAAAAAGAATATAAAAGAGAAGCAGTATAAAGTTTTTCAGCGGCATTTTCAAAAACTTCAATCGGGAAATCCTCAATTGCTTTAAGCTGATTAAGTATATTTTCCTGAAGCATTGGTTTAAGTCTTCGTATAAACTCAACTCTTCCAGCTCCTTTTAATGAAACTGCTTTAAAAAGGGATGATGCTCTTTTTATAAACTCCTCTTTTGACTGATCTGCATGAAATCCCTTATTTATAAGAAATATTCTTCTTAGCAGGTTAAAAGCGAATCTTTTTTTATCAGATCTTTTAAATCCCTGACCAAAAAGTATTATAGGAACATTTATAACTTCAATTTTGAAATCAAATTCGCTATAAGGATCATAAAAGAGTTCAAAAGGTGTTAATCCTGAAGTAAGAAATATTTTATCAGTAAATGTCATAAGATCCCGATTGTTTGCGCTATCAAGTATAAAATAGTTGTTTATACTTTTTTTGGATGCGGCTACAGCAAGTGCAGAAGCAAAAGATATTATTTTAAGCTCGTTTTCATTCATTCCGGCTATTTTATATATCTGTTCCTGATCCATTGCCGAAAGGTTTTCCCATTCATCCGAAATAGGGGGATATTCATTTGGATCCAGCGATGAAAGTATATTGTAAAAGAAAAGACTTCCTCTTTTGTTTCTTACAGTGTTACATATATCCTTAAGTCTTGCTGCTGCATAATTGTAGATTTCACTGTCATTTTCTGTAAGTAGATTTATTAAAAAGCTCTTTTCACCGGTTATATCATTTTTTTGTCTGAATATCATAGATTCAAGAATCTTTTTTCTTGGATTATCTTCAGGAAATTTTTCTATAAGCATTGTAGCTTTATCGTAAGTCTCTCTCTTTATTAGTAGTCTGATATAAAAATCAATTGCTGCAATATCTTTTCTTCTTACAAAATAAAGTAGAAGCCGGTCTATAATTTCAAGGTCATAAAATCTGCTCAGAATATATTCTACAGAAGAAAACTTTTCTATAAGTTCAAGTTCATTATCAGGTAAAATAGTACCGGCAATCATTGCATATTTAAGTTTTTCAATAGCAGCCTGTTCATGCTGAGGAATGAATATATCGCAAACATCATTGTAAAATGAAGTGCCTGTTTCATCAGCTTTTTGAAGAACTTTAACAATCATTTCTTCTGTCGTTCTGGAAGATATGCTTTCTTTTGACTGGGTAATTATTGATATACAGAGATTTAAATCTCTTTTTTCAAAAGCTCTTTCAAATATATTTCTTACAAATGCAGGATAGTTTATAAGCATATGTTTTCTGCTACTTACCATTTCAAATAGCAGCTTTTCCTCATCATTGTAAGCATGCAGTGCTTTATCCAGAACATTTTCCAGAGATTCTTCGTTAACAGAAGATAAATCAAGAACTTCCTTAACAATAGTTTGAGCTTCAGTCAGATTTTTTTCATCAATATAGATTTTTAAAAGCTGAACTGCATCATCAGGGTTCTTTTCATGCTGCCAACGGAGTCTGTATACATTTTTTACCTGATCAAACATACCGTAATCCATTAATGTATTAATATAATTCTTAAAATTTTCATTTTTATCTGCATCAATACTTTTTTCGTAAAGAAGCTTAAGCGCATCCGTTTCTATCTTTCCTTCTAATAACGGTTTTATCTCGTCAATACTTTGCTTGACAAATTCATATTTCAATTTCAGGTCTTTTATTTTATCTGCAACAATCTCAATTGTAAATAAAAGTGTTTTAATATCTTTGGTTTTTATATAAAGCGACTTTAACATTGCAAAAAGAGCATCTCTATCTATTCCCTTTATGTCTGAAACAAAAAGAGTTTCAAGAATCTCTGTCAGCTCGCTGTTTTCCTTTCCCTTAAGAAAAAGAGACCATAAAATCTTCTTTTTTTCAGGTTTTAAAGCGATATAGTTATTTAAAATAGTATATATTGATGAATAATCTTCATTTTTAAATAGTTTTTTGGAAAATAATGTGAGCTCCGAGTCTGCAAATTTCTGACAGTCTATAACAAATTCGGGATTTTTATTTTCAAGAGCTGTATATATTGTTTTCTGAACAGGTGAAAATTCTGAAAAAAGCGGTTTTATATTTTCTCCATTTATAAAAAGATAAATATATTTCCAGAAATCATTCTCTGTTTCTCTGTAAAAATCCTCATCAGGCATTCTGTTTCCGGATGTTATTCCAGTTGCAAAACGAAGAACAGGATCGCCCGAAAGGTTCGTTTCATTTCTATTATATTTCGGGTTTAATATGACCCTAAGCTGTTCTGAAGCATCTTTGTTTTCAGGAGCAATTTTAAGTATTGACTCATAAATTTCTGCTGCTGCTTCAGTTTTTCCAAGATTTTTCTGAAGTGCAGCTTTTCTGTGCATTACAAAAACTATTGAACGTTCTTCTTTTGTGTTGGAAATCAGTTCATTATAAAGGTTTTCAAGTTCAGTAAAATTTTCCTGCTCAATATAAAGTTTTTCAAGTCCGATTATTGACGGAATAAAATCAGGTTTAAGCTTTAAAGCATCACGCCATGCTTTTGCACCATTTTCAAAATCGTTAAGTTCATTGATATAAACAGATGCGTTTTTATTTAAAAGAAGAACAATATCTTCATCACTGTCTGTAAGAGCAATTTCCATGCTGCTCATTCCTGTAAAATCTTTCCATCTTGCTGAACGATAGTAAATTCTTGCAAGTTTCTTAATGGCTGACAGACATTTGCCGTCAATATCAAGTATTCTTTTAAGGAAAGATTCGGATTTTTTTGAGTTATGAAGCTTAGTATAAGCTATTTCTCCCATTTTATCGAGAAGTTCTTTTTTTCTTTCGATGCTTTCCATACATTCATATTCAAGCTCCATGAGGTCCAGAACATCATCCCAGCGTGCACTGTTAATATATATGGAAGTTAGCTCATGGATTGTGTCTGTAAAAGGAAACTTCTTTATGCTTTCACGGTAATAACTCTCAGCTTTTGCTTCATTATTCAGTCTGAAAAGAGCAATATTTCCTGCATCTGCAAAGAATCGAGCCCCTTCACCTTCAGAACTTTTTTCTCCCATAAATGCCATAAATTCCATGAGTTCAGACCATTTATGCTCCTTTTCCAGAAAAGATGTCACTATTGCTACTGAAAAAGGAGATGTACCGCCTGCATAAAGTAGTTCCAGATGTGTTTTCTGTGCATCCTCTTTTCTTGCAAGACGATTTTCAAGTATATCGGCAAGAAGTTCCAGATTTGTTACTTTATCCTTGCCTGTCTGAAGGTCTGCCGACATGCGGTAGAATCTTGCAAGTTCTCCCCACATTCCAAATTCTTTAAGCCATGGTTCCATAGTGTGAAGAATAAATAGAGAATTTGTCAGCGTTGCAGTTTCTCTTACAACAGGTTCGATCTCTTTTTTGGAGCCGGAGGAAGATAAAAGCATAAAACGGAAAAAACCTGATACATCATCCGGCATCGATTTTAAAATATGTTTAGATGTGCCGATAAATTCACTGATCATGGAACTGTCAATTCCTGGAATCCTTATTGATAGTGTTGATATCAGATTAAAAAGGAATCTTGACTCGGGAAATTTCCTGAATATTTCAAGATATATTTCAAATGCTTCAAAAGGATCACCTTTCTTTTCGCTTCTGACAGCTTTTACAAATAATGCATCATCAGTTGAAGTCTCTTCTAAAGATTTAAGTTCATAAAATTCAACGATGAAATCAAGAAAAGGGTCTTTTATGTTCATCTTTACAGAAGAAAATAGTTCTTTCTTTTTTTCGTTTGAAAAAGTGCAGTTTTCATCAATAAGAGAAAGGGTAAGAAATATAAGATAGAAGTTATCTGAAATCTTATCTCTGTTTTTTAAAAGAGTTTCAATAAAATAATCGGGATTTTCGGAAGAAATGTACAAAAAGAAAAGCTCAACCTCATCATTTCCGTTTATAAGTTTAATGGCAGTTTCCCGTTTCTCGGAAATTACAATTAAACTTGGTGGAAAATCTTTAGGAAAGCCGGGTATTTGTTCAGGTTCAAATGCTTTGAACAAAGTTTTATCATAATTTCTTGATGGAGATATAATTCCGTCAAACTGAAATTCGGAATTTTCAAGACTGCTTTCTTCATCAATTATTATTTTTGCCATTCTATTCCCATTCAATTGTAGCCGGCGGTTTAGAACTTATATCGTAAACCACTCTGTTTATCTCTTTTACACTGTTAATTATTTTGGAGCTTACATTTTTAAGAAACTGATGCGGAAAATCATACCAGTCGGCAGTCATGAAATCATCAGTTTTTACAGCACGAAGAGAAATTACAAAACCGTAAGTTCTGTTATCACCCATTACTCCAACTGATTTTACTGGAAGAAGTGCCGCAAAAGCCTGTGAAATATCTCTGTAAAGACCTGCGTTTTCAATTTCTTTTATAAAAATATCATCAGCTTCACGAAGCATATCACATTTATCCTTTGTAACTTCTCCAGGAATTCTTACAGCAAGTCCCGGTCCTGGAAAAGGATGTCTGAAAATAAGCTTTTCTGGCAGCCCAAGTTTTAATCCAAGTTCTCTAACTTCATCCTTAAAAAGATCTCTTAACGGTTCAAGAAGTTTGAGTTTCATATTTTCAGGAAGTCCGCCAACATTGTGGTGAGACTTTATTGTCACCGAGTGACCTTTTGATGAAGAAGACTCAACAACATCAGGATAAATTGTTCCCTGTGCCAGAAATTCTGCACCATCAATTAAAGCAGCTTCTTTATCAAAAACATCAATAAATGTTTTGCCGATGATTTTTCTTTTCTGTTCAGGATCAGTCACACCATTAAGAGCATTTAAGAAAATATCCGAAGCATCAACTGTTTTAAGATTTACGATATCTTTGAAATTTTCTTCAACCTGCTGTCTTTCATTAAGTCTCAAAAGACCATTATCTACAAATATCGCATGAAGTTTTTTACCAACGGCCTTTCCTATCAGCGCAGCAGCGACAGAAGAATCCACTCCACCTGAAAGCCCAAGTATAACAGAGCCATTTCCAACTTTTTCCTGAATAGATTTCACACTTTTTTCAATATATGATTCAAGTCTCCAGTCAGGCGATGCCTTACATACTTCAAAAAGGAAGTTTGAAAGAATCCTTTTACCTTCGGAAGTATGATTTACTTCAGGATGAAACTGCACCATATATATTTTTCTGATATCATCACCTGCCGCAGCAAAAGGGATTGAATCTGTTCCGGCTATTTTATAAAAACCTTCAGGAAGTCTTGAAACATGATCGCTGTGACTCATCCAGACCTGTGTTCTTGCTGAAACACCTTTGAAAAGAGGAGATGCA
This sequence comes from bacterium, assembly GCA_963667425.1. GTDB lineage: Bacteria > UBP6 > UBA1177 > UBA1177. The sequence continues at coordinate 340,940 of OY763407.1, forward strand.
GGAGCTTCATTATTAATATAAGCTCTTCCATATTCTCTTGAATCGCCCCCTTTCAGCTCTCCTCCAAGCTTCATTGAGACAAGTTGCATTCCGTAACATATTCCAAGAATCGGAATATTAAGATCAAAAATTGCAGGATCTATATCAGGAGCGCCATCTTCACCTACAGATGCCGGACCACCGGAAAAAATAATTCCGACAGGGCTGAATTCACGGATAAAATCAATAGAAACATTACATGAATGGAGTTCGGAATACACATTCATCTCTCTCACTCTTCTTGCTATAAGCTGATTATATTGCGAACCAAAGTCAAGAACCAGTATTTTATCCATAAATCCTCCGAAATTATGTAAGTTTAGTTATAACAGCAGCAAATTCCTCATCATTAGACTTGTTGTTTTTTAAATCATTTATAATCCTTTTAGCATCATCTATCACCGATGCAGGAGCTTTGGAGTATCTGACAGACTCTTCAAGGAGTCTTATTCTTACAGTGTTTTTAAGTTTATCAGTAGCTGAAACCATACTTTGAAGTCTTTTTGCTCCGTTATTTTCCATAGAGACAGCTTCAGCGGCCTTTTCAATACACGCTTCACTTTTTTCAGCAGCAGTATCCATCATATCGGCAGCGCCGGAAAGACCTTCAAGAAGCACATCAAGACCCTCTTTGAATTCTTTAAGAGCTGAAATTCCCTGAACAAAGAAACCGTAAGCTTCCTTTATGTCATCAGCTGCGTCTTTTATTCTGGAATCAGATGTGGAATTCATCTCCATCATTGCAAGCAGTTTGTTTCCTGAAGGATATGCATTCTTTTCGAACTCTTCAATATGTTTATTAACCTCACTCAAAAGACTTACAGAAGGCGCTGCAGGAGCACCTATTTTTATACCGGCAAGATTCATAACTTCGTAAGTTTCGGAAACATCAAGTGATTTTATATATTTAATGATAGCTTCACGACTAAATACCGGCTGTTTTGCACTTGCAATTTTAGTAAGATCTACAACAGGGATATCCATATCATTGAATCTTACTTTATCAGGAACATTGTCTACAGATTTACCAATGATTTTAACATCATCAGCAGCAACAACATTATATTCACTCCCGTTACTGACAAGAATAAGCTTCATAAAACACCTCGAAAAAACTTAGTTGCAAGATGTTAGCACAAATATTTCAGATTTTCAATTAATTCACTCAAATTACAGTGATATTTAAAGCAATTTAGAAAAAAAACGTTATGATAAAAAATGATTGAATATGGAAATATTATTCAGTTTTAGCACCTGAGTTTCCATTTAAAATAAGAGGCATACCGGTACCATTTGGAGAAGTCGGCATAACAACAAAAGTTGTATTTTTTGAATTTACAAGTTCCTTATAAATTTCAATCGCTCTGAACTGAACATAAAGAGGGGTAAGAGATTTATTTATTATTTCCTGTCTCCTGGCAATACCTTTAGCTTCGATCTCTTTTATCTCAGCCTCTTTAGTTGCAATCTCCTTTTTATACTCCATTTCATCAGATTGTTGTTTTGTTTTCATTTTCCGGCTTATCGAAGCTTCAACCTCTTCAGGAAAAATAATAGTTCTAATAAGAACTTTGTCTAAAACAAGATATTTGGCCTCAATAATTTCTCTTAAATCTTTTTCTATATCAGTAATAAATTTTGTTCTTTTTTCCTGATAAAGATCTTCCATTTTATATTTTGCAGCAACATCACGGACAACAGTTCTTACAGCCGGTCTCAGTATCTTAGGCTCAATATCCTCACTTCGTTTTGCAATTTCTTTATACATTGTAAAAGCTTTATCGCTTTTAATTTTCCACCAGACAGTCATATCAACACCGACATCAATACCGTCAGAAGTTTTAATTCTTACAGCATCGTTGCCTCTCAGACGACCTTCATTATTTGTTTGGCTCATAGTATATTCCTGAATTCTCACAGGATATTTCACGACCTTTACAAGAGGGTTGACTACATTAATACCAGGAGTCAAAGTATATTCCTGAACCTTACCAAAAAGAACAGGAACACCAATCTCTCCGGAATCAATTATTACAACAGCGGAATTGATAAGAACAAAAAGCCCAATCAGAACAATGATTATTATTGCAAGACCTCCGACAGCCTTTTTTCCATTTTCAGCATTACGATCCATTACGTTTCCTCCTGATAAAAAACAAAAAGCTTCCCATTATAGCACTTTAAAGAGATAAATAAAGCTAACATCAAAATACCTATAACTTGACATGGAAAACATAACAAATTATATTCAGATGGTTTGCGTAAAGAAACATCTGAAAAGGAACAAGTATGGAAACAGAAAAATTATGGTATTATGCCTCAAATGGTGAAAGTTCAGGACCTTTTAGCTATGAAGAAATGAGAGAGTTCATAAAGTCAAAAACAGTGAATTCTGAAACAAAAGTGTGGAATGGCGAAGGCGACTGGAAAAAAGCGGCAGAAACAGAATTAAAGGAAATTATGAGAAATGAAAATCAGCTGACACCGCCTCCACTACCCGCAAGCGAAGTAAGTAACACCTTTATATGGATTGTTGCACTTATTCCAATCATTGGAATGTTTGTTGAAGTTGCAATAGAGAAAGAAATCTTTCTGGGATATCTGATAACAAACGTTCTCTTTTGTTTTTTAGATGAAAGAAAACTTGCAAAAGCAGGTCACAAAACACCTGATAGCTGGCTTGTTCTTATAATTCCTGTTTATCTCTGGCAGAGAGCTGCAATGCTGAAGCAGAAGAAAAGCTATTTCTGGATTTGGATAATTGGATTTGTATTTTCATTTCTTGCTGAAATAGGACTTGGAGTTATAAAACTTGAAGAACAGGCATGCAGAGAACTGACAAGCATAATACAGACAGAACTTCATCAAAATACGAAATGCAGCAGTGTAACAATCGATGAAGACCTTGAAGATGACAGCTATACTGCAATAGCAAATCTTGATGACGGCAGAGAAATCAAAATAATAGTTACTGAAAATGAAGATGGCACAGTCAGTGTTAAAATGAATGGGGAGTGAGAAAATTGTTTTTCTGTAATATTCTTTATATTGCATTATGTTTTAAGCAGGATTTTAGAAACAGGAGATAAATGAAAAGATTTTTACTTCTTATACTTTTACTAATTTTTTCAGTTACACTTTCTGCTGAAAGAAAAGCGAAATATGAATTCAGAGAAAATGGTAAATATGGAATTTTAGATAGTAATGGCAAAATTCTTCTCCCGGCAGAATATGATGCAATTGGATTTCTTAAACATGGAATAATTCCAGCTGTTAAAGGAATTTATGCCGTTTTTATAAAAGAAAATGGTGAAATAATAGATAAAAAAATATGTTCATGGAAAGATAAGCCATTTGAAAAAGCTGAATATGGTTTAATTCCGGTACAGGATTGTAAAACAAAAAAATGGGGACTTTTAGGTAAAAGCGGAGAATATACAGTTAAGCCTATTTATGATGATATTTTTCGGTCAATAGAAGGTGTTGTAACTGCTGTTTTAAATAATAAAACTGTTTTTATAAATATAAGAGATAAAGTAAAAAATATTCCGGAACAATTAGAATCTCCATATAATGAAATTCCGTATATACAGGAATTTAATACTGTTTCGGATGAAATTATTATTGATTCTTTAAATGAAATTTCAGCAGTAAGAACAAATGATAAATGCTATTTTGTAGACATTAATGATAATAAGATTTCTTCTGACTATCAATGTGACGTTATCTTATTTAAATCTGGAAATCTTATGGTTGTTGAGTTTTTAAATAAAATAAAAGTAATAGGGTTAAGAAAAGGAGAAATATTTACAAAAGATAAAGGAGTAGACCTTTTTGCAACAGATAATAAAACAAAACTTTATTATATTTACAATATAGTGCCACAAAAGAAGTTTATATTTGACTGTATAAAAGAAAAAATTATTGAATATAGGAATAGTGATAAAGATGAAGTTACATTTAAGTTGCCATCATATAGAGGTTATAATTTAGACAAATTATTTACTGGAGCTCCTGATATAAAATGTGATTTTTCAGAAGGAGATAACTTCTATTTAAAAGGCAATAAAGAAATGATAGTTGACAGCAATGGTTTTATTAAGTTTGAACGAGAAGTCAGTGAAGGAAGAGTTAAAATATTTCATAAAGAAGACAAAAGTTTTTCGGCTCGCTTTTATCCTTTTGGTTTTAGAAATTTAAAATATAATAAAGATCCTTGTTCCTTTGGGCTTGAAGGCTCAAATCATGATAGCTGGCAATATCCATTTTCAATTTTAATCAAAAATCAATTTCTAACTCCTGAAGCTATATTGGAACGAGAATTAAAAGATAAAATAGATATAATTGCTTTGAATAAACAAGCTATAAAGCGGTTGATATTAAATAATAATAAAAATCAATATTCAGATAATATAAAAGAATTAAAAGAAGATAATAAAAAGTTGAAAAAAGAATATGAAGAATTAATAAAGAAAAAGAGAAAACTTGAACAGCGAAATTTTTAAATACACTGATTTTTATCAGGAGAAATATATGAAAAAACTTACACTTCTTTTTGGATTAATATTTATTTTCTTAATTCAAAGCTGCGCAACAGTTAAGGCAGTTGAGACAAATGAACATAAAAAGGCGCCTGACAGATTTGTTTTTAAGGATGATAAAACTGAACTTTACGGATTAATGGATGAAAAAGGAAATGTTCTGCTTGAACCTGCTTACAAATATATAGATAAACGAGAAAATGGTTTTATACCTGCATTTACAAGAGATAACTATTTTGTTTTTCTTGATGATAATGGCAAAGTTTTAGGCGACAATAAATTTTATGACATATCTTTTATGCCCTATAACAACTGTGTTTTAGTTAAAGATGCTGAAACAGAAAAAGTGGGAGTTATAAATGAATCTGGAGAATATGTTTTTCCACCTCTTTTTGATGCTTTATATGGCTATTTTGATGATGAAACTATGCTTGCCAAACAAGGAAAACGAACAGGAATAATAAACCATAAAGGCAAATTTATAAAAGATGTTCCATTTAGGATTGAACAAGTTAGAATATATCTAAATGGATTGATGGAAGTATATAAAGAAGATGTTTTTGATTTTAGTCATGATTTTATGTTTCAGGCTAAAAACTCTACTCAAAACCACAGACTTGGCATATTTGATTCTAAACAGGGGAAATATCTTCCAATAAAATATGATAGCTTGATAGCTTTAAGTAAAAACAGAAAAGTTCTTGCTCGTGAAGGGAGAGAAATCTATCTTTTTTCTGCTGATGAAAATAGAAAAGAGATAATAGCAGATGATGTTTTTGGTTATGATTATAATAAAGTAATAAGAGACAACTACTATCAGATAGACTACAGCACAAAAGATCATCACAAAATGTTGCTCTTTTTTAGCGCAGAAGAAGGTCTTATATGTGAGAAGAAAGATGAGATTGATAATGATATCTTTGAAGATAGAAAAAATGTTTCCAGAGATGAAATACTTGATTACTGCGCAGGAAAGAAAATAGAAAATCCTGCTGCTAATGAAAAAGTGTTAAATGATATCAAAATAACAGCCTGTAAGAGATGTTTAAAGAAAAATGAAGAAGAGAGACAGGAAGATTTATATGGACTGGTAGATAAAACAGGTAAAGTTTTACTGGAAGAGAAGTATACGGCAATCTTTTTCATAGATAAAAATGAAGTATATTTTGAAAATGAAGAAACAGGAGAAAGAGGAATATACAAATATTTTCCAACAAAAATTACATTGTCAGAGATAGTAGATTATTCTGAATATAAAATCAGTCCTTCATGGATAACGAAAAATGTTGTTTTTGCGTTTAATAAAGAGAATAAATGCGGAGTTCTTGATTTTAAAGGCAATGTTGTGACAGATTTCAAATATAATGAAATAAGTCAAAATAGTAATATATCGTATTTCTATAAAGCAAAAATGGGAAACAAATATGCAGTTTTAAATAATAAAGGCAGGGCAATAACTTCTCCCATTTATGATTGGGTAAGTTTTTACAACAACTATATTTTTAGCGTGTTACAGGGAGATAAGAGCTATATTTTAAACAGAGAAGGTAAAGAGATAAGAAAAGGTTCCCTTGATTTTGCTGTAATAGAAGATGAAGAACGACGCCCATCTTTGGTTTTAACGTGTACTTTTTCTTTAGAAAATCTTTCAGAAAAAAGGACCTGTTCGACTTTAGTATTTGAACCATGGAATGATCCTTCTTATAACTTTTGGAAACGCAGAACCAGATTACTTGAATATCTTGGAATAAAAGAAGATAAAAAAGAATAGTTGGCAGGTGTTTTTACCTTTAATAGGATTAAGAAGTAAAAAATGAAAAAAACATTAATTCTTACACTTTTATTAATTTTTTCAGTTACACTTTTTGCGGAAAGAAAAGCTAAATATAAATTCAGAGAAAACGGCAAATATGGGCTTTTGGATAATCATGGCAAAATTATTTTACCGGCAGAGTATGATTCAATTGATTATTTAAGATATGGTATGATACCCGCTATCAAAGGAACTTATGCAGTCTTTATAAAAGAAAACGGTGAAATGATAGATAAAAAAATATGTTCATGGCATAGCGCAACCTATCTTGACAATGTTGAATATGGATTAGTTCCAGTAAAAGATTGTGAGACAAAAAAATGGGGGCTTTTAGGAAAAAGTGGAGAATATACAGTTGAGCCAATCTATGATAAAATCTCCAGCTCACATAATGGAATAGTAAAAGCAGAGTTAAAAGATAAAACTATTTCAATAGATATAAGAGATAAAGTCAAAAATCTTAGAACTTATTCATATAAAGATTCTGAAGATGTATTTGACACTTCAATTCCAATATTATTTGATTGGGATAAAGCAGACAAAATCAAAGAATCTCCAGATGAAACAATTTCTGATTATTTAAGTGAAGTTCTAGCAGTAAGACAAGATAATAAATGTTATTTTACAGATAATAGTGGTAAAATAATTTCTTCTGAACATTCTTGTACAAACATACTATTTAAAGCAGGTAATCTTATGGTTGTGCAATACTGGAAAAAAATAAAAGTAATAGGATTAAAGAAAGGAGAAATATTTATAAAAGATAAGGGAACAGACCTCTTTGCAACAGACAATAAAAGTAAGCTATATTACGTCTATAGCATAGTGCCGCAAAAGAAATTTACATTTGACTGCATTAAAGAAAAGGTTCTTGATTACAAAACTAATGATGAAGGAAAAATTAAGTATATGGTGCCTGAATATGACTATAATTTTATGAAGTTGTTTACAGGCACACCTGATGCACAATGTGAATTTAATGATGGCGATAACTATTATTTAAAAGGAAACAGAGAAATGATAGTTAATAGTAATGGTTTTATTAAATTTGAGCAAAAAGTCGATGAAAAGAGATTGAAAGGATTTAAAGAATTTAAAGGTAAAACTATGAATCTTTTACCTTTTAGTTTCCAAAATCTGAAATATGACAATGATCCATGTAATTATGCAATACGGATGGGAATAAGTGCTTCTCATGAAGATTGGCAACCTGCATTATCAATTTTAAGTAAAAATCAATCATATGATCCAACATTTGCCATAGAAAAAGAATTAGAAGAGAAAAGAGCTAATATCGCTTTAAATGAAAAAGCTATAAAATGGATGGAATCAAACGACAATAATGCTCAGTATGCAGATCAGATAAAAGAATTAAAAGAAGAGAATAAAAAATTGGAAAAGGAAGAGCTTGAGAAATGAAAATATTAATGCCGCCATCGCATTAACTTCTGAGAGTATTCCCAAGGTTACCAAACTCTTCTTTCTTTTACTTCTGATTTTTCTATTTATAAGCTATTTGAAGGCTTAAATGTATAATAGAAAGAGAAAAATGTATAATAATAGATATAAAGATACTTGGAGAAGCAGTTTTTTACTAAGGTAAAGAGGACTTTATGCGAAGTAATTCACTTTTATGCTCAGGTAAACGGGAATTTGGCAAAGTAAGGCTTTTTTACTCAGGTAAGACGGTTGAGAATTGAATGCGGCAATTTATACAGGTGGAGAGTAAATGTTATTAAACTCTCTTTTTTCTTTTAAGTATCTGTAAGAGGTTCTTAAAATTATCATCTTTGGATACTGCAAGTATTGCAACAAATATGATTCCAAAGACTATGGTTTCTATGATTATAGGTATTCCGTATGATATGAGTCGCGAATTGCTGCTGAATAGTTCAAGCAGTTGCTTTTTTACCGGAAATAAGGGCGCGATTGCAATTATTGAGAAAAAGAGTAATTTTACTGCATATTTAAATGGTTTTATGATGCTTTCTTTTTTTACACTGCTTTCTTTTTTCTGTGTTGCAAAGATAAATAGCATGAGTGTGTTTATGACGGCTGATATTGATGCTGCAAGTGCTATTCCTGATGGTCCTATTTTGTTTGCAAGGATGATTGCGGCTGTTATGTTTACAATTACTGCGATGATTCCTGCGTATGTTGGCGATTTTGTGTCATCTTTTGAGTAAAATACGGGAGATAGTACTCTGGTCGCTGCTATGAAGAATAGTCCGGGCAGGTGAAATATAAATATTGATGTTGTCATTTTTACGGAGTCATCTCCAAATGCGCCTGCTTTAAATAAGAGAGAGATTATTTCTGTTCCGTTTGCAAGTGCAAATATCATTGCCGGCACGGTTATTAGTGCGGTCATGTCAAGTGATGACTTTACGTTTCTGTTGAATTTTTCCCATTCGTTTCTTTTGGCATTGTCGGAGAGTTCAGAGAGCATTACTGTTCCTATGGATACTGCAAATATTCCAAGTACGAGTTCCATTAGTCTGTTTGAGTACTGTAAACCGCTTACTGCTCCTGATGCTGTGTCTGCCGCGATGATTGATGATACGAGTATGTTTATCTGGTATGCTCCCATTCCGAGTATTGTTGGTGCTATTAACTTTAGTACTTTTCTTGAGCCTTTGTTTCTGATGGCTTTGAGTGGTGCTGTTAGTTTTAGTTTTGTTCCTGTTTTTATTATGAACGGGATTTGAAATATCATTTGAACCAGTCCGCCTGCTGTGACGCCTACTGCCATTGCTCTTGCAGGGTTTGCCATGTATGGTGAAAGGAGTATTGTGGATGATATTATTATTATGTTGAACAGTATCGGTGTGAATCCTGATGGCGTGAATATCGAGTGTGTGTTGAGTATTCCCTGAAATATGGCGGCAATTGATATGAATGCGAGGTAGGGGAACATTATTCTTGTCAGAAGTATTGTTTCGTCAATGGTTTCTACGGGCAGTTTTTCAAGGTAGAAGGTATTTATTATGGTGTCTGAAAACCAGATTCCGGTGATTGTAACTATAGAGACGGCAATTATCGTAAATGTCAGGAATGCGGAGATGAATTCTTTTGTTTTTTCTTTATCTCCTTCGACTATATAGCTTTTTAGAGTTGGTATAAATGCTGCTGTTGTGCTTCCTTCTGCAAAGAGTCTTCTTAAAAGGTTGGGAATCAGGAATGCAATGCTGAATGCATCTGATATTGATGATGTTCCCAGAAATAGCGCTTTTACCATTTCTCTGACAAGCCCGAGAACTCTTGAGCAGAGTGTGACGAACATCAGGGCGAGTCCTTTTTTGAGAAGGGTTTTCTGCTTCATTTACTAGAAGATTCCTTCGTCTACTATTTTTGATGGATCTTTTATCTGCTGGTCTGCTTTTGTTTTTGTAGGTTCTGTGCCTGCTTTGAAATACATTATTACACCTTCATTACTTAAGAGTCCGGTGTGCGTGTCGACTTTTCTTGATACGATTCCTGGAGGTGCTGTGAAGTTACTTTCAGGGAAGTTTGCAAGATAGTTTTCCATAAAGTCTTTCCATATTGGAAGTGCCGCACGGCTGCCGTCTCCGCCTATTCCTAGTGTTTTGCCGTAATCATCTTTGCCGACCCATACGCCTGCAACGATTTCAGGTGAGAATCCGATAAACCAGGCATCAAGATAATCGTTTGTTGTTCCGGTTTTTCCTGCAATGGCTCTTTCAATTGATGATGCTCTTCTTCCTGTTCCGTATCTTATAACGTCCTGCATGATTTTTGTCATTATGTAGGCTGTCTGTTTTGACATTCCCTGTTTTTCTTTTCTTTTTGCATATTTTGCCATTCTTGATATTTTCTCGGCACCTGTTGCAAATGAGTCATAAAAAACGGTGTTGTCTTCAAGAAGATTTCCATGGATATCATATATTTTTCTGATATATTCTGTGTGCGGAGCTTTGCCTTCGTTTGCAAAATGACTGTATGCATCGGTGAGTTCGTCAACTGTAAGGCAGCTGGAGCCGAGTACGCTTCCAAGTTCTGCTTTTATTGCGCTTTTGATTCCAAGTTTTTTTGCCTGAGCAATTGCTGTGTTTACTCCTACTTCCTGAAGCAGTCTTACAGATGGTGTATTCATTGAATTTACAAGTGCTCTCCAGAGTGTTACCTCCCCTTCAAAGTTTTCATGTGAATTCATTGGTGTAAAGTCGCTGGATGCTATCGGCGCATCGAGAAGAGTGCTTGCGGCTGTAAATTTTTTGTTTTCAAGTGCTATTGAATAGAAAACCGGTTTGATTGCTGATCCTGGCTGTCTGCATGCCTGCTGGGTTCTGTCGAATTCGCTTTCTTCAAAGTCCGAGCCGCCCATTATTGCTTTTATATAACCTGAATATGGATCTTTTACAATTATTGCAGCCTGAGTTGTCGGCATCTGGTCAAGTGCAAAATAGAAATTCTTTGGAAGAGGTTTATCAAAGTTGCGGTGATCATTTTCATCCGTTGTTCCTTTTTTATCTGTGGGATGAACCAGAACTATATCGCCGGGTTTAAATATCTGGTCGGTGCTTTTTATGTTTACCCAGCCGTTTCCGTATGGTCTTGCCCATGAAAGGTCTTCGATGTATATTGGTCGCTCAACTTCTCCGACACGTACATATGCTTTGTCTGCTTCGGTTTTTGTAACAACACCCTGATAGTAGTGACCTCTTATCATGGAATCGGCTGTTATTTTGCCAAAAGCTTTTTCATGTTTCTTAAGGTATTTGTCTAAATCCTTTTTAAGGTTTATGTGGTAAAGAGGACCTGAATATCCCTGATTTTTCTCATGTTCTCTAAGTCCTTTGAATATTGCTTTGTGTGCATATTCCGTTGCTCTCATGTCAGTTGTTGTGTAAACGGTAAGCCCTTCTTCATATAGTTTGTTCATTCCATATTTTTTAATGAGATAACGTCTTACTTTTTCACTGAAATATGGTGCTTTATCAAGGAAAAGTTCTTTTTCAGGGTTTGTGGTTATTGTTTCTGAAAGAGCTTTTTCCATATCTTCTTTTGTTATGTATTTTTCTTCATACATTCTTCTGAGAACGTAGTTTCTCCTTTCTGTTGCAGATTTCGGATTAAGCAATGGTGAATATCTGCTTGGGGCAGGCGGCAGTCCTGCTATTGTGGCTATTTCGGAAAGTGATAATTCCCATATATGTTTGGAAAAATATGTCCTGGCTGCTGTTTCGACACCATATGCACCGCTGCCGAGATATATTTCGTTAAGGTACAGATAAAGAATTTCTTCTTTTGAAAGTTTTTTCTCAAGTTGCAGTGAAAGCAGGGCTTCTTTTATTTTTCTTGTGTAGGTTTTTTCTCTTCCGACAAATCCTTTGGCAAGCTGCTGAGTTATTGTACTTGCTCCCTGTTTTTTTCTTCCTGACACTATATTTTTTATGAATGCTCTTGCTATTCCCATAGGATTTATACCGAAATGCTCAAAAAAATGGGCATCTTCGGCTGCAACAAAGGCATGTTTTACATTTTCAGGTATCTTATCATAAGGAACGATGTTTCTTTTATTGTTGTCACAGAATTCTGCAATTAATTCTCCGTCATATGAGTAGACTTTGGTTCCCTGTTTTGGTTTGTAATCTGCAATCTCATTTATTTTAGGAATATCATTTTTTATTTTTGAGTATCCCGCCATGGCGAGAACTGCGGAAGACAGGAGTAATATGAAAAAGATAAATACCAGTTTTGCAAAAATTCCATTTAAAAAACTTTTACCTTTTTTCTGCTTCTTTTTTGTCATGGTTTTACCTGGTTAAAATTTTTTTCCAAAAAGTTCTTCAAAGGCAGCTTTATATGCCTCTTTTTTAAAATTTACAATATTTTCTGTAAGATATTCTGCTGTAACCCATCTGTAATTTCTAAATTCATCCGATGTTTTCGGGAATATAGGTTTTATAACTTTTAATAAGAAATATATCTGTTCCTGACCGTCAAAAGCTCCTCTTTTTACTTTCCCGGGGAAGATATATCTGACAGGTTTGCTCGTTCTTTCTATTCTAAGATGTTCCCTGGTTATTCCTGTTTCTTCAAAAATCTCACGCCATAAAGCTGTTTCGGTGGTTTCACCATCATCTACACCGCCCTGAGGTATCTGCCAGGCATCTTTTACATCAGTTCTTTCACCTGCAAGGACAAGATTTTCTTCATTAATTATAACGGCTGCAACATTCGGTCTGAATTTCATTTTATGACCTCGGCACAGGAACCTTCAGATTCCCAGACTTCAACTTTTGATATATAAAGATCGTCTCTTGTTTTTATTACTTCCTTTTCCATTTCTTCCATTATAAAAGAGGCAATGTTTTCTGCTGTCGGATTTATCGTGTCAAAAGGTTTTACTGTGTTAATGTCATAATGATCAAGCTTGTCCAGAATATTGTTCATAAGTTTTTTAAGAATCTTGAAATCTATCACAAAACCTTCTTCGGAAAGTGTTTCAGATGAAACGGAAACTTTAACTTTCCAGTTATGTCCGTGCATATTTTCACATTTGCCATTGTAGTTTCTTAAGTGATGTGCAGCTGAAAACCAGCTTTCTTTTGAGACTGTATATTTCATTTCTTTTCCTTAATATTGTTTGATAACATGTAAGCTTTGTTTATTAATACAGGTGTCTTTGGAACGTTTTCATATTTCCCTTTTGTTCCTGTATCTACGGATGCTATTTTGTCAACTATTTCCATTCCTTTTATTACTTTTCCAAATACTGCATATCCATTGGATGGGCCTTTTGCCGGATTGTAATCAAGGTGAGAAATATCTCCGAGACATATAAAAAACTGTGACGAAGCTGAATCCGGCATAGGTTTTCTTGCCATTGAAAGAAAATATTTTTTGTTTTTCAGTTTTGTGGATGTTTCAAGTTTAATTGGTTCAGATGTCGCTTTTTCATTCATATTTGTGTCAAGACCACCGCCCTGAATTACAAATCCAGGAATGACTCTGTGAAAAATAAGTCCATCATAAAAAGATGTTTCAACGTATTTTTTGAAGTTGTTTACTGTTATCGGCATCTCTTTTCCATAAAGTTCAACTTCAATAGTGCCCATAGATGTTTCAAAAACAGCTTTATCAGTAACTTCAACAGATGGGGTTTCTTTCTTTTGTTCTTCTGTGATTTTCTTTGAACATGAAACAGAAAAAAAGATAACGATAATTGAAAAAACAGTGAGTAGTAATCTCATATCTAAACTCCGCATAGATAAAAAAACGTGCTAATTTAGCATAAATCTCATATCTATTCAACTTTTGAATATGAAAAGAAATTATATTAGAGATAAAAAACTTGAAATTTATCTCTTATTGACATATTTTGATGTGGTGAGAATTTTAGCCAATGTTATATTTTGACAGATTAACCAGGAGGTTTTTATGAATTTCAGAACGTTATTAGTTCTTATCGTGATGCTTATCATGATTCCTGTAACATCTTTTGCTGACGATGATTTCTTTGATGAAGAAGATGATTTTGGTACAGACGAGAAAGCAAAACAAGATACTGACGATTTTTCTTCAGATGATTCTCTTAATGATCTTGGATCTGAGAAAGAAGACAATACTTTTGAAGAAAAGAAAGATAGTTCTGCTGATGCTTTAGGCGATCTTCTCGGCGAAGAGAAAAAGCCTGAGGCTCCAATTGAAGAAAAGAAACCTGAAGTAGGAATGGGCGATATTATTGTTCCTCCAGCTAACAAGGTTACTGGTCCTCTTCCTGTTAGAAATCTTTCTCTTAAACCGGTTCTTATGGTTAAGGGTGCAATGTATGCAAATGCAAGCTATAAGATTTATGATGGATCAAAGAAACTTACTCAGGGTCTTATTTTCGGTGGAGTTGATGATTCTCTTTTAGGTTTAAATTATGATGGTAAAGCTGTAATAGCAAACGCTACAGTTTATTATAGATCGGAAAATAAACTTCTTACCGCTGCAAATTACAATCCAAGAGCTGTAAATAACTACGGAGCAGGTCTCAATGTAGGTGAAGTTTATGCCGGCGTTAAACTTCTTGATGAAATGATATCTCTTAAAGCTGGTTATATGGCTCCTGCTTATGGCGTTTCAGATTACTATACTACATTTATAATGATGGGAACTCCTTTTGGAACAAGATCTCTTGTTATGACAGAAGGTTATGTTCCTGAAGCTTTAGGCGCAGCATCTGCAGCTTTTAATTATAAAGTTGGTCCTGGAGCTATTGATGTAAATCTTATGCTCGGAAGTTATTCAGATGGTTCATATAGTGATTCAGATAAAACCTATGCTTTCTATGCAAAAGCAGGTTATGTTTCCGATATATTTACAGGCTACGTAAATCTTCAGTATAGAAATGATTATGATGCAATTGCAAAAAAAGATCTTCTTATGTCAACATACGGTATTGCTGCAAAAGTTGACTATGCAGGTTTCAAAACTCTTTTTACTTTTGATTACAATTCTTTCCAGCTTCTCAAACAGAGTGGAACAAAATATCTTGCAAAGAGTACAACTGGAATGCTTCTTTCAGTTACCCCTGCATATGATATAAAAATAGGATACAAAATGCTTGATGCTCTTCAGCTTGCTGTAAGATTTGATTATATTCAGGGTCTTTACAAAGTTGGAGCAACTGATTATCTTAAATTCGATACATATTCAGATGATACAACTGTTATGAGACTTGGTGTTGCAGCAAATCTTTTTGTTGCAGAACTTAGTGGTGTAAAATCTTCTTTCGGTATAACATTCCTTACTCAGACAAAAGCTGATTTCAGCCTTAAAACAGATAAGGATAATGAAGGTTTCTCCGCATTCCTTATAACAGGAAGTGCAGAATTCTAATTAGATTAGTCTGATTTCTTATTTTGAACAGGGGAAGCTTTTTAAGTTTCCCCTGTTTTTGTTTTGACTTTTAATTAATAGTCTATTATAATCATTTGAGTTTTGAATCACAAAGTTTTAGTTTTATATAAGGAGGTTCTTATGAGAAAGTTAACACTTATTGTTATGATGTTTATGGTCGGATTTGCTTTTATGACCGTTTCCTGTGAAAAAAAGAAAGAAGATCCAAAAGCTATGCTTGTAAATCTTTTTAATGATGGAAAGTACAGAGAAGCTAAACAGCAGGTAATAGCTTTAAGATTTAATTATCCTAATGATCCTGAACTTACAGATTATGCTAAAAAAATCGATGCAAAACTCGCTCAGGAATTTTATGATAAATACTGGGCTGAAGCGGAAACGGCAGGAAACTATAAAGGCTGGGTCACAGCAATGATAAAGGCTCAGAAAGTTGAAAACATAAATAAAGATATGCTTAAAGACTGGAAAAAGAAAGCTGCAGTTGAAGCAGTTGCTGCTGCTGCAAAGGAAGATAAAGATGGAATGCTTCTTGCTCATCTTAAACAGCTTAATATTCGTTATCAGGTTCTTTCCTATAATGACAGACTTACATATATTACTCAGTTCGTAAAAGAGGGACGTTTTCCTATGAGTGAATGGAAAGACACATTTACTAAAGAATATTCAGAACTTATGGATGCTGAAACAGGTGAGTTTGTCGGTTATCCTAAACCTGAAAAAGCTGAAAAACCTGCCGAAGCAAAGAAGTAGTTTCTATTAAATTTCTATTTTATTTCCCCACAAATTTGTATCTAACCTTTGTTCTAAGTATAATCTATCGGCTTATGCTGTCTTAAATTAGGAGAATTTTATGTTTTTACAAAAATGGACTCTTTTTACTTTTATTTTCATTTCTCTTTTTATTGTGTCCTGTGCGGGCGATGGTTCAACAACATCTGCAAGTGACAGTGATAGAACAAAAAATGACTATGAGCCTCCAGAAGCTTATTTTGCTTATGATAGTGAATGGAAGAAAATTGAAGAATTTGAGACAAAAGGGTTAACAAGATCAGCTCTTGAAACTTCAAGAAAGATTCTTAAAAGAGCTTATGAAGAAAAAAGTTCTCCTGAAATCATCAAAGGATGGATTCATGTTGTCAAATATGAATTTGAGCTTGGTGAAAAATCTCATGAAGAAGTTATAAGAGAGCTTGAATCTGCAAGACAGAAGGCACCTTTTCCTGAGAAGGAGGTTCTTTCGTCAATTACTGCCGATGTGTATCAGAGTTATCTTAATATGAACAGATTTAAGATAATGAGAAGAACATCTCTTCCTGAAAAAGATGTAAAATCTCTTGAAACATGGTCTATTGAAGATCTTAAAGATAAAATTAATGAACTTTACAAAGAATCTCTCAACTATGGTGAATCTCTTGCATCAATAAATATTGACCTTTTTGATGCTGTAATAGAGAAAGGAACAGAAGAGAAAGATCTGAAACCTACAATATATGATCTTCTTGCATGGAAAGCGTATGAATATCTTATTGTTGAGTCAAATTATGATGCTGAAAGAATAAATACTTCAATCATAGATTCCAAAGAAGCTTTTTCTCCTGCAGAGCCTTTTGTAAATTTTTATACAAATCTCAAAGATAACGATAAGAAGTTTTCTGCTATTTCTCTCCTTGCAGATATTACAAAAATTCATATTAAAGATAAAAATATTACTGCATTAATAAATGTTGAACTTGAGAGACTGGAGTTTATATATAACAACACTGCAATGACTGAAAAAGATAAATATTATGAAAGCTCTCTTCAGTTTATGGCTAAAAAATATTCTGAAATTCCAGCTTCAGCAATGATTCAATATAAACTTGCTTCCTATTATGTTGATACAGTTTCCGAGTTAAAAAATTCAGAAGGTTTTGTTAAAGCTGCTTCAGTATGCAATGATGCAATAGCAAAATATCCAAGTTCATATGGTTCTTCAAAATGTATAGAGATACTTGACAGTGTTAACAGCAGAGATGTTTCAATAAAAACAGAGTCTTTAAACGCTCCTGACAAACCTTTCAGAGCTCTTCTCGGGTATAGAAATATAGAGACAGCATACATGAATATAATAAAGCTGCCATATGATTTTTCAGACAAGACAAGAGATATGAGACTTACAACCGCTGATATTTTTGAAAAAATAAAGACTTACAATTCTGTGAAGAAATATCAGATATCTCTTCCTGGTGTTGGAGATAAGGATTCTCACTCTACAGAAATAAAAATAGATTCTCTTCCTGCCGGATATTATGCAGTAATAGCATCAAACAACCAGGATTTTTCATATAACAAGAATGGTGTTTCGTGGTCTTATGTGAATGTATCTGCAATGACTCCTTTTTTTAGAACAGAAAATGATAAACTAAGGCTTGTTGTAACTGAAAGTACAACAGGTGAGCCTTTGGAAGGTGTAAAAGCAACTTTAAAAAGAAGTAGTTATAATTATCAGAGCAGAGAAGTTTCAAGAGATAAAGTTGCTGAATTTTCTACCAGCAGAAGAGGTGAGGTCTATTTTGATATAGCAAAAATAGAAAGAAGATTTAACGGACAACTTTATATCGAACTTACAAGAGGAAATGATTTTATAAGTCTGCCGGTTTATGCTGCCGGTAACTACTATTCTTCAAAAAGAAGACCTTATCTGTATTATTTTACTGACAGAGCAATATATAAGCCCGGTGATACTGTCAGATTTAAAGCCATAGCTGTAAATTCCGGTGGCGATGATTTTCCTGAAATAGCCGAAGATCTCCCTGTTACTGTAGATTTTCTTAACGTAAACAGAAAGCATATCTCTTCCATTTCTCTTACTTCAAATAAATATGGTTCTATTTCAGGTTCTTTTGAAATTCCTACCGGAAAACTTAATGGAACCATGTATATTCAGGCTAAAAATATTTCAGGACAGGGATATGTAAATGTAGAGGAATATAAAAGCAGCACATTTAAAGGAAAAATTGATGTTCCTGAAAAGGAATTTAAGCTGGGAAATAATGTTACGTTAGATCTTAAAGCTGAAACATTTACAGGCTCTCCTCTTGCGAATGCAACTGTAAAATATACTGTGACAAGACTTCCTTTTTTTCCTTATCCATGGTTTGCACGTTACTACATAGGTTCCTACGCATCTAAAGTTATAGATCGTGGAGAAGGTATTTTAGATAAGGATGGAAATTTCAAAATAAAATTTAAGGCGGAAGCGGATGACACGATTTCTGAAGAGCTTCAGCCGGCGTTTATTTTTGATGTTACAGCTGATATTACCGATGTGAGTGGTGAAACACATTCTTTTAAAGGAAGTGTAAAAATAGGTTCAAGAAGCCTTGTGCTTGAAACCACTCTTGGAGAAGCAATAAATCGTGAAAAAATGACAACAGTTAATATTGTTGCTAAAAATCTTGCCGGAAAAGAGCTTGATGTTTCGGGTAATGTTGAAATTTATGCTCTTCCACCAGCAGAAAGACTTATTCGAGGTAGACTTTGGAGTGCCCCTGATCAGTTTGTAATGTCAGAAAAAGATTACATAAAAGATTTCCCTCATGACATATATAAAGGAAACAATGATGAGCTTTCAATGAATGGAACACTGGTTTCAAAATCAAATTTTGATCTTTCAAAGAGTAAAAAACTTGTTTTCAGACGTCTCACTGAATGGAAACCTGGAAGATACAGACTTGTACTTAAGGCTAAGGATAAATTTGGCAGAGATGTTGAATATGTAAAACATTTCTCAATATATTCATCAGAAAGAAAAGGTTTTTCCGATAATGTATATTCAAGAGTTACAACACTTACTGATAAAGTTGAGCCGGGAAATGAAGCAGCAGTACTTTTTTCTGTAGGATCGCCTAAAACTTATGTTTATTTTGATATTTTCAGAAAAGGTAGAAACCCTGAAAGAAAAATATTTATTATGGATGTTGCAACTACTGTAATAAAAATACCGGTGACAGAGGCTGATAGAGGAGGTATTGCATACAGTTATATTTTTTCAAAAGACGGCAGACTTTTCTCCGGTTCGGGAAATATAGATATTCCATGGTCAAACAAGCAGCTTAATGTAACTTTTACCAAATCGCATGATAAAATAAAGCCGGGAGAGGATGACGAATGGGAAATAACCGTTGCAAAAAGTCGTGGAGGTGCAGCTGATGCAGAACTTCTTCTTACAGCATACGATGAAGCTCTGGATCTTATATATCCTAATAACTGGAATTTTTCTCTATTTGGTTTAAATTATTTCAATACAGGATGGAATCGTAATCTGGCAGATTCAATAGCTAGAGAATATCAGCTTTCAGAAAATTGGAATCTTTATAGAAATGCAGAATATAGAACACCTACAATGTTCAATTATTTCGGATTAAATTTGTATAATTACGCTTATGATCGCAGAAGAAATGCTTTAGGTATTGGTGGCCTTGGTACTCGCAGCTCAGAAGCCTATAAAAAAGGTATGGCGGCACCAATGGCAGCAAGAGCTCAAAATGAAATGGATGGAACTGTTGAGCTAAGCGAATCACTTGCTTCAGGTGAATCTGAAGTTGTTACACAAAGTTTGAATGCCGAAAAAGACAAAATGGCTGATGATATAAATCAGGGAAGTAATGGTTCGCCTGCAGTTAGAGATATAAAAGCTCAGACAGCATTCTTTTTCCCTGAACTTGTAACAGAAAAAGATGGAAAAGCTGTTTTTAAATTCAAGGCTCCCGGAAGGCTTACTTCATGGAAAGTGAAAGGTCTGGCCCATACTCAGTCTCTTGAATCGGCTATTTTTGAGAAATCTTTTATTACAAGCAAGGAACTTATGGTTCAGACAGAAGCTCCTTCGTTTGTAAGAAGCAGTGATGTAATAACCTTTGCAACAAAAATAACCAATCTTCACGATGAGCCTCTTTCCGGTCAGGCGGAGATAAGCTTTACTGATCCGCAGGGAACTGATATTACATCTAACTTTAAAGGCTCTCAACCAAAGAATTTTTCAGTTAAACCGGGAGACGTTACTGTTGTTGAATGGAATATTTATATTCCTGAAGCTCTGTGGAAAACAGTTGCATGGAGTGTTAAAGCGGCATCTGCCCATTTTTCAGATGCAGAGGGTTCAACATTTGACTTATTACCTGATACAATGAAAGTTGTTGATACTCTGCCTTTTTATGCAGAATCAGGAACTGAGCTTCAGGTCAATTTTGATAAACTGAAAAATATAAATAGTGAAGGAAAAGTTGTTTTTGAATTTGTTCAGAATCCTGTTTACTATGCTGCATGGGCTCTTCCATACATAGTGAAAAGAGACAGGGAAAATTCGGAACTGGTAAGTGACAGACTTTATGCAAATATGACGGCTAAATATATTGCAGATCAAATACCTGGCATAAAAACTTTAATAGAAGCATGGAGAAAGGAAGGTTCTCTGAAAAGTGAGCTTGAAAAGAATAGTGATCTTAAAAAAGCATCACTTGATGAAACTCCGTGGGAAAATCAGGCGGATGATGAAACTGCTCAGAGATTAAGAATAATAAGACTGTTTGATGATAATGCAATTAAGAGCGAAACTGAAGATGCAATAAAACTCCTTAAAAAACTACAGGCGGATGATGGTGGTTTTCCATGGTTTAATGGGATGCGTTCATCATATTTTATGAGTACCAGGATAGGTCTTAAACTTGGAAGACTTAAATCTTTAAGAAACTTTGATGGAGACAGAATTTCAGGCATTACTTCTCCTCTCCTTACCTTTATTGACGGCGAAATGAACAGATCTTATAAGGAAATCAAAAAAGATTACAGAAAAGATTATATGCCGGGATACTTTGATTATTTTTACCTTTATATGAGAAGTTATTTTAAAGAAATAGCCATTGATAGTGAAAACAGGGAAGCTTTTGATTTCTTTCTTGATAAAACTCTTCAAAACTGGGTAAAGCAGCCATATAATACAAAATTTATGGCTGTTGTAACAGCTGCAAGGTTTGGTAAGGATAAAATAGCAAAAGAAATAATGCTTTCACTTAAAGAAACAGCAATAGTTAAAGATGGACTTATGAGCTGGAACTGGGGTAACGACTGGAACAGTGCACCAATTTCATCAGAAACTTCCGCAATAGAGGCTTTTCTTGAACTTGAAGGTAATGTACCTGAATTAGACATGATGAAGAGATGGCTTCTTGATAATAAGGAGACAAATATGTGGCCTTCATCGGTTGCAACCTCGGATGCGGTTTATGCTCTTCTTCTTACCGGTACAGATTGGACAAAGCGTGATGTAACTCCTGAAATTATAGATATGAAAGGTAATTCTCTAATGCCTAAAGCATCTAAAAAAGAGACTGCTACAGGATATTTCAGACTTGATATGACAGTTACTGAAGCTAAAGAAAAGATTGCCTCTTTTACAGTTAGAAATGATTCCAAGTCACCTGTCTGGGGCGCTGCATATATAATTTATGATAAAAAGATAGCCGAAATTGAATCAGCAGCATCAGGGCTTACGATAGAAAAAGATTTTTACAGGAAAGATACAAAAGAAAATAAGGAAATTCTTGTCTCTGTAAAAAATGAAGTATCCAGAGGTGAAAGATTGACATCAAGAATGGTTATAACTTCACCGAAGGAAATGGATTTTATCCATATCAGAGATATGAGACCGGCAGGAACCTCTATGGTTGAGCAGCTTTCGGGAATAGAAGCAAGAGAAGGGCTTTACTATTACAGGACATCATCAAAATCATACACCGATCTTTTTATTTATCATCTTCCTAAAGGTACTGTAGTTATAGACTATGAAATATTTGTAAACAGCAGAGGAAATCTTACAAGTGGAACTGCTGAGATTGAATCTTCATACACACCTAAATATAAGGCACGAACAAAAGCTTTTATTCTCAATGTAAAATAAAATATTTCTATATTTATTTTTTTTCATTTTAACTATTGCAAAGAATCCTTTTATATGTTATAGCTTTATTAGCTTTCTATTATTCTGATATTGTTGTTGTTTTTCATTTTTTAAACAATAGGCAGCCTGGTAAAACTGTGGGGGCTTTTTTACCTTTCACTATCTGCCTTTAATTCCACAGGGGGGAATATGATTAAGAAAAAATCTATTATTCTATTATTATCTTTTTTATTTTTGTTTTTTGCTGTGTCATGTGATGATTCAACTAATTCACCGGTAAAAGATAACGATGCATTGCCTGAAGCGGATGAAGATGCGGATACTGATTTTATTGATGATGAAGATTTTAATGATGATGACATTGATGTTGAAAATCCAGATACTGACAGCGACGGACCTATTGCAAACGAATGTACAAAACTTACAATAAAAGAAGTTTTTCCTTCCGGAGGATGGACAAAGATCAACGGCGGTGACTGGCCTCAGGAAGATGGAAACTGGGGTTCAACAGCAAAACAGGTTTACAGAATTGAATTTGAACCTATTTTAGGTAAAACTGATGTCCCTGATTATCTTTATATTGAATTTTATGGAGACTATGATACATCTGAAGGAAGCCTCAGTTTTCCTTTGACAGGTAAAAACAGCAGTTATGCAACCTGTGAAGAATGTGCACTGGTTTTCGAAGATACAAACGAAGGTCTGGTTGATAGAATTTATATGGCTAAAGAGGGAACTCTTGTTCTTGAAGATGCTTCAAGTCTTGATAAAGGACTTTCAAAAGGTCGCATTGAGAATCTTAAACTTGTAGATTCAAAAGATAGTTCTGAAAATGCTAAATGTCTTACGGCCGATTTTTCATGGAATACTTTCTGCGAACCATCATGTGAAGGTAAAGTTTGCGGTGATAATGGTTGCGGTGGTGTCTGCGGTGTTTGTGATGAAGGCTACAGATGTTCTGAAAACGGTGCAAGCTGTGATGAAATAGTTTGCAAAGAGATAAAAGGTGTTACATTTGCGCCGGAAGGCTTTGATTTTTATGAAGGATACGTTTTAAGTTCTCCAATGGAGAACATTTATGATGAAAACAAACCTGATTCAATAGGAATTTATTTTTACGGTAAATATGATGCACTTCCTTTTACAGCTGACCTTTCTGATGAAAGTCACTCTGCCTTTGCTACGTGCAAAGAATGTGTTTACGCTTATACAGATGTAGTTAACGGCAACATTTCTAAAATGTTTTTCCAGAAATCAGGAACACTTTCGATTTCAGAAGCAGTCTTAGATAGTGAAAGTAAAATGACATCAAAATCAAAAGGATCTATATCTAACTTAAAACTTGTTGAAGTTGATGCAGACAGCAAACCTATTGCAGGCGGTGACTGTCTTGTACTCTCTTCTATAAATTGGGATACAACAGCCAACACTCTTCCTGATGAATGTCAGAGCGATGCAGACTGCGAAACAAGCACAAGACCCGACAAGATAAACACATGTATAACCTCGCAGGTTCCTAAAGTCTGCAGACTTGTTTCAAAGGAAGATCTTGTAATAAGTGAATATATTCATTCAACATCAAGTGCTTCAAGAGCAATAGAAATAACAAATGTTGGCGATAGCGACATCGACCTTTCAAACTATAAACTTGTTCATGAAAATCAAGGACTTAGCAAAACTTATGAACTTTTACTTAACACCTGCGGAACAGAAACAACTTTAGGTAAAAATGAAATAATAGTTGTTGCCAACAATGCTGCATCTGCACCTGAAGAGATAAAAGCCGTTACAACATGTGTTGCCGGAACAGTTACAATGTTTAACGGTGATGATAAAGTTCTTCTCTATAAAAAACAGGGTGAATCATGGGTAGTTGTTGACAGCGTGGGTGATAAAGATAACTTTCCTTCAGGTGATGGCTGGAGTGTTGCAGGTGTTGAAAATGCAACAAAAATTCATACTCTTTTAAGGAAAACAGGAAATTTCGGAACTTCAGACTGGTCAGAATCTGCCGGAACAACGGAAAGTAATTCTCAATGGATAGTTATTTCAGGGTTTCAAAATGAAGTTGAAACTCCATATCTTGGAAACATTGGCAAACTTACATCTGTTTACATTCCTGGAAATCCATGTGACGGTGTTACATGCAGCGGTCATGGTACATGCTCTGTTGTAAGTGGTGCTGCATCATGTGATTGTGACGCTCCTTATGTAGGAAGTGGTACAGAAGAGTGCAGTGTTCCTGCCTGCGCTGAAACATGTGGTGGCGTTGATGCTATAATAGGCTGCTCAACTGCTGGTGGCACATGTTCATGTGCTGAAGGATATGAAAATGAAGATAATGATCCTTTTAAAAAGTGTATTGCAGTAGTTGCAGAAGATTGTTCCTCATGTGGAGATGCAGCTGCCGTAAAAGACTGTCCTGAATATTTTGGTACAAAAATGTGCAACTGCAATGAAGGATATGAAAACTCAGATCCTAATGATAGTACAACCCAGTGTGTTGCCTCGCTTGACTGTTCACCATGCGGAGACACAGCAGCAGTAAAAAGTTGCCAGGAATATTTTGGAGCACTAATCTGTGAATGTAATGAAGGTTATGAGCATGCAGATCCTAACGCTGATGATACTCCATGTGTTGCCTCTCTTGACTGTTCACCATGCGGAGATACTGCAGCAGTAAAAAGTTGCCAGGAATATTTTGGAGCACTAATCTGTGAATGTAACGAAGGTTATGTACATCAGAACCCTGAAGCAGATGACACTCCATGTATACTTGCTTCTTTATAATTTCTATTAGCCAACTAAATTCTATTTAAATCAAAAATTGCTTTTTCATCAATAAATCATTAGAAAGTATAGAATAGTTTTGGGAGTTCTTATGTCTTTGTTTGTAACTTTGCTTGCACCTGCTTCAGAGATTAAAAATGCCAGGAGAGCATCAGAAATTTTAAAAGCAAGAGATATTTCTTCAAATATAAGGTTTTGGGCAGATTCTCTTTTTGAGGTTGAAAAAGAAGAGGTAATATCTTCCGTGATGATAGATATTATAGATTCCATACCGCAGGAAGGACGATTTATAATTCTTTTTAATGATAACAGTAATCGAACTTTTTTTATAAGGAAGCTTCTTTTTGAAAGAAATATTCCATATATGCTTTTTTCAAATCATTTTTTTAACAAAGATGCACTTATGCTCACATCTCAGCCTCCTGATTTCGGAACTTTATTTAGAAATTACGGAAAAATTCTAAAAAGAACGAAAAATATAAATGTAAAAAGTGATAAGTTTAAATGCAGGCAGAAAATAGAGCCATCAGATCTTATAATAGATGTGCCGCCTGAAGAGATTATTCCTAAGCATCTTTTCAAATACAGGAATTCACACAGATTTTCATGCTCAATAATAAAATACACAGCTAAAAATCAGGATTTTCTTCCTGTAAAAATTACCGGAGACAAAGTTTCTGCTGAGAAATTTCTTATACATTTAGGAAAAAGAGCAGAGTTTATTTCTTCTGAATCAGTAAGGCAGGGCAGTGTAGTTGTTACATGGTCAACATACAGCTTTTTTAACTGGCTTGAAAGAGGAATGATTCCAATTCCTGTAACAAGAACTTTAGCCGAAGCGGTTTTCAGACATTCAAGAAAGCTGAGTATTGGAGAAATTATAGAAAAAACATTAAACAATTATCCGTATGACGGAATAGACAGATTAATTGATTTTGTTAATGAGTGGATGACATTTTCTGAAGAGAAAAATATGCTTTTTAAAAAGCTTCCATTCATAATTGATAAAAGATTTGAAATATGATCTAAAAAAGGAGCATTAAATGAGAAATGTAAAACTGCTTATAATCGGAGCCGGTCCTGGTGGTTATGTCGCTGCAATAAGAGCTTCTCAACTTGGTTTGGAACCGGTTGTGATTGAAGCTGATGAAGTTGGAGGAACATGTCTTAACTGGGGATGCATTCCTACAAAAGCACTTGTCGCTGCTGCTGAAACTTATGAAAATGCTAAAGATTCAGAATCAATGGGAATAATTTCAAATCCTACATTTAATTGGGAAAATGTTGTAAACCATGCAAAAAACACAGTTCTCAAAAATAGAAAAGGTGTCGAATATCTTTTTAAGAAAAACAAAATAGAGCTTATAAAAGGCCGTGCTAAATTTACAGGTGAAAAATCAGTTGAAGTAAACAGTGAAGAAATTACAGCAGAAAATATAATAATAGCTACAGGTTCTTCTGTCCGTTCATTCCCATCGCTTCCACTTGATGGAAAGACAATGATAAGCAGTGATGAAGCACTTTTTCTTGAAGCTCTTCCAAAATCTCTTCTTATAGTTGGTGCAGGAGCAATCGGACTGGAATTTGGATATATTTTTAATGCCTTTGGTGCTGAAGTTCACATAGTCGAAGCTATGGACAGTTTTCTGCCATCTTCAGATGCAGATGTAAGCAAAGAGCTTTTAAGATCATTTAAGAAGAAAAAAATAAAATGTTATCCCAAAACGATCACAGAAAAGATAGAAAAAACTGAAGAAGGATACAAAGTTGCATTAAATAATGGAAAAGAGATAGAAGTCGAGAAAATCCTAGTTGCGGTCGGCAGAAAGGCAAATGTGGAATCTCTTGACACTGAAAAAGGAAAAATAAAACTTACCGACAGAGGTTTTATCGAGATAAATGACAAATTTGAAACATCAGTAAAAGGTGTTTACGCTATTGGTGATGTGAAAGGCGCGCCAATGCTTGCACATGTTGCTGAACATGAAGGTGTGGTTATTGCAGAAATGCTTGTAGGAAATGAATTTCATCCTGTAAACTATAGTGCAAACCCAGCATGTACATACTGCGAACCGTCAGTTGCAGATATCGGAATGACAGAAAAACAGGCAGAAGATAAAGGAATTGAATATGTTACCGGAAAATTCCCGTTTTCAGCAAATGGAAAAGCTGTTGCATCAGGAAAAACTGAAGGTTTCGTAAAAATAATAGCAGAAAAAGAGAGTAAAATAGTTATCGGAGCTCACATAATAGGCCATGGAGCAACTGATCTTGTATCTGAATTTATCCCTATAATAAACGGTAAAATGACACTCGACAGCATTGCTCATTCAATACATCCGCATCCGACACTTTGCGAGGCATCACTTGAAGCGGCTCTTGATGCTTTAAACAGAACTATACACATCTAAAAACTTTTCAAATATCTTTTTAACATCACTTCGATATTTTTCTATAGTTTTAATATAACTTTCCTTAATATTTCCCGTTCCGTCATCAGTAACAAGCCTTATCGAGAAAAAATCTTTGTTCTGCTTTCTGCAGACATCAGCAAAAAGAAAAGTCTCCATATCAAAAATAAGAGGTAAATCTGAAAAATTTTCAGAAATTACAGCTTCATCCTTTTCAAAAATAAAATTTCCTGAAAAAGAATTTGCCAATGGGAGAAAATCAACAGTTTTAAGTTTAAAAGATTCAGTAAAATCAGTATTAAATGCAGTTTCAACAGAAAAAATATCACCAGTAGCAGCATTTTTAACAGCAGCAGCACCGCCAAATTCGATTACAGCATCAAAATTTCCTAATTTTAGGACGGTTTCAAGATTCTGAGCACCAAATTCACCATTCCCAGCAAAAAGAAGATAGCGTAATTTGTCAAATTTAACAGCTTCGCCGGATTTAAGCTTAACAGGGTAGGGATTTTCTATTTTGACAGGAAAAACAAAAAGCAGTTTACTGTATTTTTCCATCTTTTAAAAGCCTTTTATATTCACCAAGTTTACCTCGATAGTTTTCTCTTATCTTTAAAAGGAAAGATTTGGCAGGCTCAAAAAGATAATCCTTGTAACTCCATGGAAGCTCTTTAATATCCGTTTTTGAAAACTGCAAAGTGACTTCGGCAAAAACGCCGTCACCAAGATAAATTCTGTGTGTGAAATTCTTTCCGGTTGTAAGAATAAAATTTTCAAGCGAAACAAGACCCGGATCTATATTTATAAGTCTTGAACCATCTTCTTTTAAATAACGATGCTCAATCTCATCTGCAAATATTTTTACAAATCTTATCTCATCTCTAGGGAGGAGATTTTTAAAAGAAAAAACAACCTTTCTTATATCTCTGCCCATCTCAGGATCGTAATATTCTGAAATATCAGAAAAATTATAATATGGCGAAACCATATCAATAGCACCATATTTTTCTTCAAAAAGAGCTTTTACCTCATTAAGAAGAGCTTCATCCTGAAACATCACTGAAATAGTAAGGTTAGCAGGAAAAGGTGTCTGAAGAGAGCTCATATTGGAACCTCAGTCAAGTGAATTTTTAAAAACAAGAGGATAAGTGACAAGCATTTCTTTATTGTCCTTTGCTTTTGGGTATTTAAGCCGCCTGGCTTCACGGGCGACACATTTAGGAACTGTCATCTCCTCAAATGTTGTAGATTTGATTTTTAAATCTTTTACATCTCCGTTTCCTAAAATTGTAAACTCTAAAACAACTTTACCAGAGCTTTCTGGGTTTTTGTTTAATTCATTTTCGTAACAATCTCTTATTATAATCAAATTTCTTATTATAGTATTATCAATATCTGTTCGTGTTAAAGTCTCTACTGTTTTAGGAATTGGTTCTTTGACATCTTTTACTTGCGGAGTCGTTGAACATGAAGTGACTACAACTATTAATAGTACAAAGCAAAAACTAATAAAAGCAACTTTCATCTTAAATCCATTTAAAGTTAAAAACGCTTAAGGATAGCACAGGTTGAGAAAAAGACAACTGTTTTTCAATAGAATATTTTTAAGCGATAATAATTTAAGGTAGAAACAATTATTTCTTGACATAAAACTCTCATTGTAGTTTAAATTCTGAGTGCTTGTTTACAAAATCATGAGGTTTACAATGAAAAAAGTTTTATTTTTAACAATTTTATCTTTTCTGCTGGTTTCATTTGTTTCATGCAGTTCTGATGATGATAATACTCTTCCTTTAAATGATAGAGATGTAGCGGAACAGCCTGAAAGCGATGATGTTCAGGATGATGATGCAGCTGCAGAAAACTGCGGTAATTCAGTTGTTGACACAGGTGAAGTTTGTGAAAAGGGTTATACTATAGATTGCTCTGAAATTGATGGAAAAAATTATAAAGCAGGAACATCACTTGAATGTAACGATGACTGTACAGGCTATGCTGATGAATCTCTCAAATGCGCAGTTGATGCTTATGACCCTGAAAATCCTGGTTATAAGATTGATTTTTCTGTTGCAGTAATTGTTGCAATGGGACAGACAATGGCTGTCGCAGGCGGAGCTGTTACAAATGCCGCACCTGAAGATTTTGACGAAGAAAAAGCTTCACCGGCTGTTTTAGGTAAGTGCGTTTATGTCGAAAGTGTTGATGCTGCTCCTGAATGTTCATCAAAAGCTGATTGTGTTTATGATCAGGAGTGCGTTCCTGATTATGATAATGATGGTAATGCAATAAAAAATTCAGAGCATTGTGAAACACCAAGAGAAAGTCTGCAGAAGGGTTCTTATACTCTGACATCTGCAGGCAAAGGGACTCAGAATTTCGTATGGGATTCCAGTAACAGTATTTTTGCTCTTGAAGGTTCAAAAAGTGATGGAAGTATTGATGCAAATCTGCTTCCTCTTGCTGAAACTGTTGTTTTTGCAGGCGGTGGCGATGATATTCCTGATTTTGAAGTTTCAGCATATGTTCCTAATTATTTTTCAATAGTTTCTCCAGCTCCTGTTGCAGATTCATCTACAGGAATGGAATCAATAACCATTGATCCGACAAAAGAAGATTTGAATCTTGAATGGTCACCTGTTGATACCTCTTCGGTAATGAATATTACAATTCAGGGAAATAAGGGGACGATTTACTGCTTAACTGAAGATACAGGCAAGATGACAATTCCCAGAGATCTCCTTTCTCAGGCAGATATTTCACCTCAAAATGTTATGATTATGACAATTCCTGTGGCAGCTCTTTCAATGGAAAGAAGTTCAAAGACTCAGATAAAAGGGGAAAACCTTCATAACAGTGCTTTTTCAACAATGATTAATATAACAACTTTTATTCAGTCACCAACAGAAGGAAGCAGTTCACCTTTCTAAGGCTATTTTCTTAAAAAGACCTGAAAGAATATTTGAAAAACCAGTTTCAATAAAATTATCAAAACCGTTGTCAATAAGAAAATTAATAGCATTTTTCCAGAGAACGGGTTTTATAATCTGCATTGAAAGACGGTTTTGTACGTTTAAAGGTGTTATAAAATCTGGAATTTCACATCCAAAGAGTGGAAACCGAGATTCTTTAAATTCAATGTTTTTGAGAAAATCATAAAATTGTTCTGAAGCTTCAATCATAAGAGGTGTGTGAGAAGGAACTTTGACATTAAGAGTAACAATTTTTCCGCCATGGCTTAAAATCTTTTCCTTAAAAACATCAAAGTGTTCTTTTAAGCCGGCAACAACTGTTTGTTTGGGAGAATTATAATTTGCAGGATAAACATAAGATTCAGAAGCAACAATATTTACAATATCTTCAGCAAGACCAATCACTGCCGCCATAAAACTGTCATATTCTTTCTCAGCCATAAGTTTTGCCCTTTTAGTTACAATTTCAAAACCTGTTTTAAAATCGACCATGCCTGATGCAGTAACAGCAATAACTTCACCAAGAGAATGACCTGCAAGAGTTATGTCGGAGTAATTTTCAAATTTATTGATAAAAGATGCCATCAAAACAACAAAAAGAGCCTGCTGAGCAAAAATAGATTCAGAAAGTGCATTTTCATTATTAAAGAAGCTGTTTTTAAAATCCTCTCCTGCAACATTACAAATATAGTCTATGAAATTGCGTGCTTCATATCCAAGATTATACGAAGCGGCAAGATGTTCATACTTAAGCGAACCCTGACCCGGAAACATCATAACAGTTTTCATAACCAAACCTTAGGCATAAAAATATATTTCGAAGTATAAACAAAAATATGAAAAAAAAAATAAAAAAATCCTCTTGACGAAAAAAGAAGCGGACTTATATAAATTCGCGGTTATTGGTTGATTATTAAATGGAGGTAATCATGAAACTTATGAACTACGGAAAACCTTATGCACCGGCAAAAAATTACAGCTCCATTTTTGGAGACATTTTCTCGGATTTCTTTAGTGATGCAATGACCAGATCAAATTCGGACTGGCCGAAAGTAGACATTGAAGAGAACGAAAAAGAGTACGTTTTCAATGTAGATCTTCCAGGAATAAAAAAAGAGGATGTTAACATTGAGCTTAATGGAGATGTTCTTGTAATTTCAGGTGAAAAGAAGGAGGAAAAAAGCGTTGAAGAGCGTAAATATCACCTGAAAGAGAGTTTTTGCGGAACATTTAGGAGAAGCTTTAAAATGCCTGATGCTATTGATTCTGAAAAATCAGAAGCATCATTTGAAAATGGCATATTAACTCTCAAAGTTCCAAAAAGTGATGCTTCGAAAACCAGGAAAATAGAAATAAAGTAATATTTGCCGAAAAAAGGTTATAAGGCGGGTTTAATACCCGCCTTTTTTGTTTTAATCAAGAGTATAAAATTAATAGTCTTTAAAAAAATAAAAATCTTTAAAATTTCAATATTTAAAACAAGTATTCTGTACCTAGGCTTTAAGATTAAATAAAAATATTAAATTCATAGAATGAATTATTTTGTTAATGTTTAGTGTAGTGATTTTTTATATAGTTATTTATACTTTTGTGCAATATTCTTTTTATTTAATATTTGTTTAACAATGTTTTTTTTATTGTAAAATCTTTTAATTCTTTTAATTTGGCAGTAGCTTGATTTTTCTTCAAAACTGGTATATACTTTGCCAGTATTATTGTGTAAAAAAGAAAATATATATATCTCAACGGAGGAAAGTCGTGAGAAAGTTGATGCTTTTTTTAGTGTTTTTACTGCCGTTTTTTTTAATAAATTCGGCTGAACACGATCTTTATATGCGCAACACCGTTTCCCCAAATGTTATGTTTATGATTGACGTTTCAGGTTCAATGGCTCTGTCTGTTTGTGATGTTGGAGAACATGGCGCTTGTGGTGCCAGTGTTTACTATGGTTCAACTGGTGCTTCATGTACATGTACTATGGGTGGCATCACATACACTGGTACATATAAAACAAGAATCGATTATATGCGTAATGCAATGTCAGTTGTTTTTAATTCCCTTATTCCTTACGGTATAAAAGCAAACGTGGGCTATTTCCCGGCAGCTAATGCAAAGGGAACAGGCTGGTTTTGGGCTGGGAAAAAATGGTATGGTGCCAGATTTATGAGTGAAGATTTTATAAAGCTTACAAATGATTCTGTTTATCAGTTTGTTGGTGTGAATTCTTCAGGTGGATATCTTAATTCCAGTGATCTTGATCCTCATGGAACAACTCCATCCGGAGACGCACTTATAAAAGCGTATGATTATCTTTATAATAATAACGATGAGCTTTTGTCATGCAGGCAAAATATTCTTATTCTGATTACCGATGGTGTTCCGGTTGAGGATAATCCTTCAAAATATATATGGCGTTTTGGTTCCGATTCTGATCACAACATGGCTCCTAGAACTTCCGGTAGTGGTGAGGTTAGAGATAGTAACTTTTTTGGTCTTTTTGGAAGTACAAAAATTTGTGATTCCGGCTGTAATGCAACAGATCCGTGCCTTTGTCCAGGTTATAGAAACAGCCTTCTTTCAAGAAGTGAACTGAAATTTGATTGGGATTTTCACCTCATATTTCCTGCTATAGCGTGTTTGAGTTGGTACTATTCTCCTGGTTGTAAAAATGATCCACTTTCTCCTTGTAGTGGAGATTCCTGTAATACAAATGCGGCTCCAAGCGACAACTGCGATAATGCTCATCTTGGATGGGGTTGTGACAGTGATCCTGCTGAAACTGTAAGTTCTTGTAAGTATATAGCTTTTGATAGGCTTAGATATGGATACATGGACCAATGGCACTATTATGGCGATGGTTCAGATCCAGGTAATCCTGGCGCCAGTACCGGAGGTTGGCTTGGAACAATTATAAAAATTTTAGGCAATTTAGGTCAGAGACTTCTTGAGCTTTTTGGTGAAGGTGAATATTACCATCCGAATCCTTTGAATCAGAGTCCAAATAATGCTGCCGGTATTGCATCTTTCGTATATGAAGGTAACCCTTATTTTAAAGATACAAATCAAACTATGGTATTTGATACTGATGGCACCAGAAGTGATGGCACAATTATGCAGGGCTGTTCCAAAGCAAGACTTTATCATAACCTTGCCGGTTCAGGTGAAACAGAATCTGATTGTCCTGCTGGAAATTGTCCAGGTAACAGAATAAGAATTTTTCCGATTTTCTTTCAGGATTACGATGCAAATACATCTTCTTCTGCATATAATTATGGTAAAGGACTTATTGAAAAAATAGCTAATGTAACAAATGGTACTTTTACAAATGCAAGTAACACGAATGATCTTGTTACCAGTGTTAAAAATGCGGTAATATCAAGCATCAATGATGTTACAACATCTTCGGCACCGGGTGTTTCAGTAAGTACTGATGGTGTGACTCTTGGAAGTGATCTTTTCCTTCCTCTTTTTTATGTCCCTCCAAGAGAGCATTGGTGGGGTACAATAGCCAAGGTTTCAATAGATGGTGAGAACGGCTATTTTGCCAGCACTGATTATGACAATGATGGAGTTGGTGATACTCTTACAAAAGATGATAATGGTCAATATATTATGAACACTCAGGTTAAAGAGAAGTTTGCATCTCTTTCTGCCGGAAGTGATAAATATTATAATGAGGCGGCAATTAATGCTGTAGGTAAACCTGCCACAAGCCCTGCTGGTTTTTCTATAGGAAATGAAGTCCCTGTTAGAAAAGACATATATGATTCTACTGGCGGCTATAGAGTTGGCAAGGTTTTTTATGTCGAAGAGGATACGACAGCTGACACTTTAAGATCTATGACTATTTCTGATGATAAGGGAGTCGGAACGTTTATAAGAGGTTGTGAGGTTGGTCAGGTTTGTTCTCAAGCACAAATAAGACCTAATCCGCTTGGAGATTTTTGGCATTCTTCTCCTCAAATACTACGTTATCCTTTAGGTGTTACAGGAACAAATTATATGCTTGCAGGGAGTAATGCAGGTTTCCTTCATGTTTTTAATTCAACAACTGGAAGAGAAATTTCTCTTATAGTTCCTTCAGCTTCATTATATGCTAAACATCTTGATTTAGGCTACTATAAAAATTATGGAAAAAGCGACCTTTATGGCGTTGATCTTAAAGTTGGAAGGATCTATTATCCAAATAATCTTTATGGTTTTACAGAAGATTGGGTTTCAATTGGTTTCAGACGTGGAGGAAATGGTTATACTTTTATAAAATCGGATGATCTTTTCAATAGTACAATAGCAGGAAAATCTGTTGTAAGATGGAAAGGTTCAAGTGGTTTTTATCAATCATGGGCTACGCCTTCTTTAATGATTCATACAGCATCAAGCGCTATTGATGAAAAATTTGTTATAGCACCAAGTGGATATCATGAGTTCTTTGATACTGATATTGATAATACAGCTGATTTTACAGCTGCAACGACAACGAATCATTTCTTTTATGGTTCAATCTGGGATAACTCTACCGCTACAGGTGTAAGAGTTGTTAAATCAGATAGTAAAGCATATCCTGTTGTTGGTAAGATATATCCGTTTTATTATGGTGCTCTGACAGCCGGAGATGCGGATGTTACAACAGTAGCTTCTCCTGAATATGGCGTTTTTTACTATACAGACATTGTTGGAAATGTGTTTACCAAATTTCATGGAGACAATCCTGAAAAGATCGTTGATTTTCCTGAACTTTCAAATCAAATACTTTCTGTAACGCCAAATAGACTTACTTTAAAGGTTTTTGGTTCTGCAAAACCTGTAAAAGTTGCAAGATATGGTGCAGCTGAATCGACTTCTACAACAGCTAGTGACAGGGAAATCTGGGTTTTTTATGGTACCGGTGATATTACCAGAGTAGTAAATTAAGGAGAAGAAAATGAATAAAATAATTCTAATTACACTTCTGGTTTTAACAGGAACATGGAATTTTCTGAAAGCTGATTGTTACAACTGTGGTCCAGGTAGAGATCACTGTAGTCAACAAAATCAGTCGTATACTTGCGGAAATGGTAGCGTACAGGAAAAGTATCATTATTACTGTTATGATGATGCTTCTTGGAGTGGAAAAAAGAATGAAATTAATGGTGGTTATGTATACGAGAGTTGTGATACTGGCTCTTCAAATACAACATCTGCCTCATGTTACTGTACTACTAAAACAAGCTGTTCTATGTGTAGCACCAGTTGTACAAATTTTACATGCTATCATTACTGTGGTGATGGTACCAATGATGCTTCTGAGACATGTGATTATGCTAGTACTGCACCATATAACGTCAGTTCTTTTAATTGTAAATATGGTGATGCCAGTTGTTCAAACTCCTGTAATACAAATTGTAATGGCTGGACAGCTGGTACGGTAAGATATTGCGGTGATGGATCAGTTCAATCTTCTGGCAGTTATGGAAATGCTAGAGATGGTTATGCAACAGCTGCAGAAGCTTGTGATAAAAATGCTACCTCTTGTCAGTCTCTTTTTGGGTCGTCATACTATGCTGGATATAATGTAAATTGTCCTAATACAGGTTCAACTGGAGCAAGACCTGTAAGTGAATGCCAATGGCCTACTTCCACAACAGCTTCAGTTTGTCCAAAATGCGGAGATGGTTCAGTTAATGGTCCAAGTGGTGCTGAAAACTGTGATGGTTCAAATCTTAATGGAAAAAGTTGTACAAATTTTACAGTATCAAATTATTTTGGTGATACTGTGAATTATCATTCAGGAACTCTTTCATGTTCTTCATGTGATTTTGTAAAATCATCATGCAGGTATTGTGGCGATGGAATCTTTGATAGTTCTCGTGAGCAGTGTGAAAAAAAATCAGACGGAACCTTTATTGATGTTCCAAACTGTTCAACTAAAACTGTTACAAAGCCTGATGGAACAACAATGAATTACTACAGTACAAAATCTGCCACATGTACCCATGGTTGTGTTGAAGATTTTAGTGGGTGTGAGTATTGTGGTGATGGTGTAAAGAATGGCAGCGAAGAGTGTGATGATGGAAATGGTGACAATACTGATACATGTACTAATAATTGTAAAAACCAAATTTGTGGAGATGGTTTCAAAGGTCCAGGAGAAGAGTGTGATAACGGCGCTAATAACGGTGATGACAGAGCATGTACCTCTACCTGTAAATGGAATAAATGTGGTGATGGAAAAAGATGTACAAATGGAGATTGTTCTTCTTCACCTAATTTAAGTGGAACAGAAGCATGCGATGATGGAAATACTTCAAACAATGATTCATGTCTTACTACATGTGTTGTTGCTACATGTCACGATAGCTATAGAAAAACGGCAAATTCTTCTATCTGGAATGGAACAGGTTCTCAGCCTGCCAATGAAGAGTGTGATGATGGTAACACAAGCAATGCTGATGGATGCGTAGGAACTTGTAAAGCTGCGACATGTCATGATGGTTATAGGAAAACGGCAAATTCTTCAATCTGGAATGGTTCAGCAGCGCAGGTAGCCAATGAAGAATGTGATGACGGTAATACTGACAATAGTGATGCTTGTGTTGGGGCATGTAAAGCTGCTTACTGTGGTGACCCATATCAGAAAACGCATAATTCTACAATCTGGAATGGAGATGCAACAAATCAGCCGCCAAATGAGGCTTGTGACGAAGGTGCAGCTAACAGCTATACAGGTACCTGTACTCCTGAATGTGTAAAAACCGGATGTGGAGATAAATTTTATAATTCAGCTACAGAACAATGTGATGATGGTAATAGCGGCAACGACAATAGTTGTGTCGTTGTAGACTTAAATGGTGATGGAGTTCTTGAATGTAAATTTGCCCGTTGCGGTGACGGTTTTACAAAAACAAGTAATTCAGCAAACTATTTTTATTATGATGGGACAAATCATCCATGGACTTCAGACATAACTGCTCATCCTGCTAATGAAGAGTGTGATGATGGTGATTCAGCATTGAATAACAATTCTCGTTGTAAACCTGGCTGTATTGTAAATTATTGCGGTGATGGTTCTCCATGTACCGGTGCAAACTGTAGCACAGGGCTTTGTGCTGCGGTGAATAATACGTCGCATTGTTCAATGCTTGAAGAGTGCGATACCGGTTCAAATACAGTTAATTGTGTTGTCAACAATACTCATACAGGTCAGAAATGTAAAAATCCATACTGCGGTGACTTTTATACAAATAATACTGCCGGTATTTCTGAAGAGTGTGATAATGGAACAGCAAATTCTACTTCAGGAACATGTATGCCAGCAGGTACTTTTGAACGTAAGGATGGTGTTGCTACATCAATAAGAATCGATTGTGATAAAGCAAGGTGCGGTGACGGCTATACTCAATCAGGTGAAGAGTGTGATGATGGAAGTACAAGTAGCGATCATGATGAGTGTGTCGTTACTAATAGTTGTAAAAATGCATACTGTGGAGACGGATATATTTGGAATGAAAATGGTGGAACAGAAGAGTGTGATAACGGTGGTTATCCTAATGCTTCTACAGGAATTGATGATCCTGCTTTAACTGGTTATACATGTATTACTCATAACAAATTTGATTCATCTTTAAATTGTAAGCAGAATGTTTGTGGTGATGGTTATATCGGTGCAGGTGAAACTTGTGACAATGGAGAAGGTGGTGCCGCCCATGCTGATCCAAGTGACCCTGCTGATATAGGAAACAGACTTGATGGTAAGTGTCTTCCTTCTGGAACACCTCACCCTGTTACCGGTTCTGATATTGGGTGTGGAAAGTTTGATCCTACAGAGAACTGTGGTGATGGTTATATCTGGGAAGATCATGAAGCATGTGATGACGGTAACAACGATGCAGATGATGGTTGTATTGCATGTGTGGTTGCAATTTGTGGTGATGGTTATGTGAAAACACATGATTCTTCAGTTTGGTATACTTCAACAAGTGGCTTACAGCCAGGTGATGAAGAGTGTGATTT
Organism: bacterium; assembly: GCA_963667425.1. GTDB lineage: Bacteria > UBP6 > UBA1177 > UBA1177. The sequence continues at coordinate 379,300 of OY763407.1, forward strand.
TGCTAAATATGATTCAACAGGCAATCCTATAGGTAACAATGATGATCTTCCTGATGCTTGTAGAACAAATTGCCTTAATCCTAAGTGTGGAGATGGTGTAAGCGGTGATGCAAGATGGCAGGAAGCTACAACAAATCTTTCGGGAACAGGAAATGTTTGGGTGAAAGATATGGATAAATCTTCTTCAACATATGGAACGCTCATTTCTGTTGCAAGAACATCTGTTCATTCAGGTGATAGATATGCTGAAGATGATGGTAGTGGAACTGTTTCAAAAGAAACTTGTGATGATGGTAACTCTTTAAATACAGATAGCTGTACTAATGAATGTAATGATGCAGTTTGTGGTGATGGTTATGTTTGGAATGGTAGAGAAGAATGTGATGATGGTGCTGCAAATTCAGATACTGCTGTAAATGCCTGTCGTACAAATTGTGCTATGCCTTATTGTGGTGATGGTGTTACAGGTGATTATATGTGGCAGATGGCGGGAGAGAATTTAACTGACTCCGGAACTGTGTGGGTAAAAGATGACTCAACTGGTACACTCATTTCTAAAGATAAAAATACGATTCTTGCTGGTGAATGGTATATTGATGATAATGGAGGCGTTCCTTTATCAGAAGAGTGTGATCCAAATAGTTCAAATAATGGAGTTCCACCTGCTGGAAAAAATAAATGTAGTCAGGATTGTAAATGGATAGAGCATTGTGGTGATGATATTATTGATTCAGGTTCTCCATTTTATGAACTTTGTGATGGTAACTATACTGCATGTACAGCTCCAGATGTTCCAGGAACTTGGGTAGCTGGAGCTGCAAAATGTAATAGCACCTGTAATGGCTGGAATACAGACGGATGTCTTAAAGAGTTTAAGAAAAATGAAGTTGTGGGTTTCAGACATTTTTATTATGATTCCACTGATGTTGAATCAGGCTGGGCATCAAATGCACATCCATTAGCCAAAACAGATTTTGTCTCTATAGATCTTGACCTTAAAAAGACGACAGGGAATTACAGTAAGAGTGATGAAAATTACTGTAAATCAACTACTGGTATTGGTTCTTCATGCTATAGATATCCTGAAAGCGCGGAAGCTATAACAAAGAGTGGTTGGCATTTCGAATTATGGCCTGATGAAATGATGGTCGGAAGTCCTGTTTACTACCTTGGAAAGATTTATTTTACGACTTATATAAAATATCCTAAAGATATAACAGAAACAGAAACCTGTGATATGGAAGCAGAGGATACTATTGGTTGGTCATATTTGTGGGAAGTAAATGCTTTTAATGGTAAAGCAATATCAGGAAACATCTGGTGGAGAGATGATAGAGTTAAATCTTATCTTGGTAGAGGCATTGCTTCAGAACCAGTACTTGTAGGTGATTCACTTTTTGTTGGTTCTCCTGGTGACAAAAATGTAGGAACAGCTGATATGGATTGGGGTCCACATTATCAGCCATCTGATGATGGAATAGATCCACCAGCTCCTCCAAAAGTGCCGGGTCTTATAGGCTTTGACCTTTCAATAAAACCACTTAGAATCTTCTGGTGGAAAGTTGATTAAAATTTATTACAAAGTAAGAGGTCTTAAATGAAGAAAGTTCTATTCTTATCTTTGCTTGTTTTGTCTTTTACTCTGTTTGCAGATAATAAACTTAGTAAGGAATTGATGTCTGCTAAAATGACTTTATCTGCATGTGAAAAAATGGAATCGTGTGATTCAGGAACTTTAAATTGTAAGCTAAGAGCTTTACCTGACAAAATAACACCTGCTGATAGTTCTTGTTCAAAAATGTTTGAACAAGTTTCTGAATGTATTAATTCTATGAGTTGCAAAGATTTCAAAAATATTTTTGAAAAAATGAGTTCTTTTGATGATTATACAAAAGAAGCCGGTAAATGGCCAGCTTTTACTGGATGTAATGATTTAGGAATTAAATTTGTAAAGGAATGTATGAACTAGTTACTTTTCGAGTGCTATTTTTTTCCATGCTTTGGCAATTTCACCATTATCATAACAATTAAAAAATATTCTTTCTGAAAATTGATTCTCAAACCAGTAATATAATATATTTTCTGGTGTTTGAGTCTTTGTTTGCATAAGCCATGTTTTTGCTTTATTTATTGATTTATATGTATCTAAAGAGAGTTTTAATGTCATTATATTGGTGCTTGTCTCAATTATTGAATTATTCCAGCTTCCGTTTTCGTTTTGTGTTTCTACTAAGTAATTTAATACTTTTTCTATAGATTCTTTATATTTTTCTTTAAAAATGCTAAGTAGTCTTAAAGAATAGTATGTTGAAATACCTGTTCCAGGAAACCATCTACTTTTCCAGTATTTACCCATTTCTGATGTACTGAGTATGTATAAAGAAGCTTTTTCTATAATGCTTTGATACCTTTCTTTATTGTTCATATAAAGCAAATATGCGATGTGAGCTGTTGTTTCGGTAGAACATCCATGCCAGTATGGTGCACGTCCATTATTTGCTAAAATAGTTGCAAAGCATCCATTTTCTTTATCATAATAATTTTGTACTATAGTCTCTAGGGCTTTATCTATTTTTTTGTTTTCTAATCTTAATGTTATTAAAGATTCTATTACGAGTGCGCTATCTTCAGCTGTTTCTCCATAACCATAACCATATTCCCAAAGATTGTTTTTTGTTGAGGCCATAGCTACTTTTTTTGCCAATGCTTTATCTTTTTCAGCTTGAGCAATGAGCGCATAATACGCAATATTTCCTTCTTCCATGAATTGCATAAATGAAGGTTTGTTGTCATCAATTTTAAATATTGAGCATTTAGTTAACATAATTTTATTATCAAACATTAACTTATAATCATAACTTTTAACCTGAGATTTTTTGTCAGATATCTCTTGATTGCAAGAAGAAATAATGCTTAATAGTAACAAAATACATATAATTATTGGTATATATTTATTCATTTTGATGAACCTCTAAATATTTTTTTACTTTTTTTGAAGCAATAATCCCACTTTTGAAAGCAGGTTCTATTCCATATGGAATTTGCCAGTCATTCCAAAATGTGTAATCTCCAGCTAAGAAAACTCCTTTTATTGGCTCAAGTAAATCTTGAGTAAAAGTTATATATGGCTCTTGAGAAATTATTGTCCCTAGGTTTTTCCATACATATCCATCTTTATGTAAAATATTTTTTTCATCAAAAATCCCAATATTCATAGTTTTTATTTCTTTTAGTACCAAATTTACATAATCTTCTGCTTTTAATGTAGGATTATTTGTTATAAAAGAATCTATAAAATATATAGTGTAAATGAGTTTAGTTTTATCTTTAGAGAGATTCTGAAATATTGTATTAAAGCTTTGGTTTGGTGTAATTATATATTTAAATCGTTTTTGATTTTTGGTATTTACTATAATTGATACAACAGCTCCTTTTCCATATTTAATAGCTTTTAAAAATTGTTTCGTGGATGGCTTTATGTCTTTTATTATTTCAGAAGTTATATATGAAGGTGTTGTTATTACTGCTGTTTTTGATTTAAGTTTTACTGTTTTGTTGTTTTTTATATATGTAGTTAAAATATAGTTTTCTTTTTGCTCAACTGATAAAACTTTAGCCCCAGTAAGATATTTGTTATTTAATTCTTTTAGATAGGCATCAAGAAGTGTATTATTTCCATTTGGGTATTGAGCTGTTTTAAATGTGAAAAAAGCGTCATTCATCCTAGCTTTAACATATTCATTCATTTTTCCAGGATGAATAATATTAAAAGCAGTTCTAATAATAGCTTGGCTATCATTGGTTAGTTTTGGTAATATTTCGCTTACTTGATTTTTTTCTGATAAATTTTTAAAAATATTCTGATCAGCTTGTGGCATTGAAGCTTTTATTGCATTAAACATATTATCTTCAAGATAAAGATGATTTTTTGTGTAGCATCCAATTTTATCGTTTGTTTCTATTAACTCTTCAGAATTAAAATTTTCTGGTAATAATGATGATGTATATCCAAAAAGTGCTCCAATTTCGTAGTTGGTTCCATTTATGTTTTTTGTCCATATTCTACCCCCTAATCTTTCTTCTTTTTCAAGGAGTATAATTTTTTTTTCTCTAAGTTCATACGCTGTTTTTATTCCTGAAATTCCACCACCAACAACAACAGTGTCATATATATCTTCTTGGTATTTTTGCTCTATAGTGTGTTTTTGACAGCTTACAAATATTATAAAAATAAAGAACCATAAGAATTTTAATTGCATTTTATATCCTTTTACGTTTTTTTATCATAATAATAAGAATTATAAAATAAAGCATAGTTGATATAACTATTGGCATTGTTAGACCAAAAATTATTATAGATATGTAAAAAAGAAAAAAACCAATGGCAGATCCAAGAGTGTCTATTGCTAAAAACTTTGAGAAATATTTATTATTTGTAGTTTCAAATGTTTTTGGAAAAATTGCACCCATACATAATCCAATTGGAAAGATAGAAAATATTATCCATATTTCTTTTGATAATATATTAAAACTGTACATATTTGATGACATAAATATTAGAAGGATGCTGGCAAGCGGTGTTAAAATAAGTAAAAGTTTTTTATTTAGTTTATTATAAATAATATTTCCTATAGCATTTGATATTATTAATGAACCAAGAGAAATGGCTGTTGTTTCAAGAAAACTGCCTAACCAAGATCTGTAAATATTTATTATAAAAAGTTCTATTAATATATAGGATATTCCTATTAATGGAAAATTTATAGAAGTAAAAAACTCTTCGGATTTAAAAATAAAAAAAGATAAGACTAAAATGCTTATTATTAAAGGCAAAAGAACCGGAATTATTTGTTCATACTTTTCGAAAAAGAGTAGTGGTCTTTTATCTGTGATTGCTTCTCTGGAGTTTATTTCATTTTGTGAAAAACTTATTTCTGTTACATCTTTTGTTTCAGGCAGGTTAACTGTCATAAACTTCTTCCATTTTTCTACCTGCATTTTATTTTTAGAGGCAACTAAATATATAAAATTGAAATCTATTGCAGCATGAGCTGTTCCTTCCCATACTCTGTAGTAAGTTCCTTTGGGTAAGCTTTTTATTAGGCCTCTTGTTGAAGCCGTCTGACTTGTATGTAAAGCTATTAATATTCCGTTTTCTTTAAGCCTATCAAAAGTTTTTTGTACTCCTTCTTTTGTATAAAGATAGTGTTCCATACTAAAAAATAATCGATGAGAGAAACTAACTGTGAAATCTGTTCCTTCATAAATAATATTGTCAAATTTTTCTGTTGTTTCTTCTAAAAATGCGCGACCTTCTTCTGGGATAGTTTTAATTTTGTTATATATATTATTGTTGTATTTTGATAAAGATCCTTTCAATATATTTATAACATCAGGATCAAGCTCTACAGCTGTAATATTCGTGCTATTTGTCAGAGAAAGGAGTCCATGCCCTCCACCTGTTCCTATTACCAATGTATCACCATATACATTTTTATATGATTTGTGCCTGAAATCAAAGTCTTCATTTGCCTTTGGGGATGTTACCCATTGTTGCTTACCATTATATATTCCGGCAAGTTTTCCATTATCAATCTCAACAAAATCTATTCTTGAATATGGTGACCATTTTCCTGAAATGTATTTTTCAATTTTAATTCCATTCCACATTTCTAGAAAATTTTTATAATTAAGAGGAAAAAGTCTATCTGATATAAAACATGAAAATATTATTAATATTATTAATGTCTGTAAAGCATACTTTCTTATCATTAAAACGATTGGAATAAATGTGATAAGTATCATTGGGGAAAATAAACCATTTGCTGTAAAAAGTTTATTAGTAAAAGAAAATCCTATGAAAAAAGCTATAGCATTTCCTGCAATAAGCCATTTTAGGAGTTTAAAATTTTTCTCAAGTGTTTGTTGAAAACATATTCCTGAAGCAGTACCTATTAAAATTGTAGGTAATGATATACTAATTAATGATATTGTTGAGAATATTGTGAAGTTTTCCGAAAACAAGGATTTAGAAACAAATAAAAATATAAGCAATAATGGAGAAATAGTTCCTGATAATAGGAATATACTTTTATAATATTTTGTGAATTTATTGGAAATAGCTAAACCGATACCTGAAAAAATAAAAGATATTGCTGTAATTAAGGATATGAGAAAAAGCATAAAAAAAGGTAAAACAAAAGGAAGTATTCTAATAGTTGTAACTTGAAAAATAGCATTTTCTAATGAAAAGAAAATGCTGCCTAAGAACCAAAAGTATGTGTCGTTTTTTAATCTTACCATTTATTTTTTCTCAGAGCATAATAAAATAATATAAGTTTCATCAATAAAATAATAGACGTATAAGAATACCAAAGCTAAGAACAGAAAAAACAGTAACGAATTTTTTTATGGATTTATCTTTATTAAATTTAAGTGTTGTTATCAAAAAAGCATATAAAATAGGGTGAAAAATCAATAAAATTCTATCTGGAATGAATAAGTTTGTAAAAAACATTTGTATAAAGACGAAAAGGATTGAGAATGAAAAGAAAAAGAGTGTATGATTTTGTTTGGGTTTTAGAAAAATTAGAATTTCTTTTAAGAATAGAATTGTAATAGAAATGAGTGCTGCTCCAAAATAGATTAAAGCAAATGTTTTTTGTGTACTAAAAGATGTTTTTATAAATATTAATGCGTACTCTGGATAATGTGGCGCAAAAATTACTGTTCCAGCTAACATCATTAAAGATAGATAGCATGTTATAGCTGTAAAAATACTTAAGAATACTTTCTTTGATATAGTATAGGAAAAAATAGCAATTGATAAAGTAATGATTATGAGTTCAAAGGAAATAGGTTTGTTTATATTAGAAAAGAGTTGAAATGTTAATATGCCTAAAAGATATCTTGGCTCTTTTGCACTTATATAGTTTATTTCTAAATCAGCACCACCAGTTATTACTAAATTAGCTACAATAGGAATGAGAATTACAGGTGCACAGAATGATATCCACCACAATTTATTGGGATGTATTTTTAATACATATCTAAAGTTGATTAAAAACATTGAAATAACAAAAACATACCAGTAATGATGATGAAATATAAGATCATATTTATCACTTCCAAATCCTGTGAAGCAATTTTCTGAAAAAAATCGAACAGTTGTTGTTGCTGTAAAGATAATGTAGGCAATAATAAATTTAGTTCCGATTTCTTTTTTATCTATTTTTAAATAAGCATTTCTTATATTTTTAACTAAACTCAAAATTATTCCTCTAAATATTTATATATAGATATATTTTTTTATTAATAAATGCAATATTCTATTCTACTTCCCCGATAAATTCGCACTCTTTGGCTGAGCAGATGACAATAAGCTTTTTAACATGGCAGGTTATCTTCTGGCTTTTTGCATATCTTTCAAGCTGGGCGGCAGCTTTTTCCTTAAGCGTTTCAAGCGGCTCGGTTTCACCTGCTTTTCTGTGTTTAACTTCGATTAAGTATTCATATTTAGTGAGATCTGTAACTGCATAATTCTTTTGAAGGAATATATCAGCATAGCCGTGATTCATTTCAGGTTCACTTTCGACAAAATAAAGTTTTGTGATGTTAAAGTAGGCAAGAAGAAACATTTTTATCCCTTCTTCACGATAGATGAAATCTCTTATTGATGATGCTTCATAAAACTTATCTAAAATATAGGTCATAAGCTTTGTCCACTCACCTTTAAATGCCATATTTATGAACTCTTTGCTTAAAAAGTCGGTATTTATGTTAAGTTCGTCATATCTTCCCTTTAGTGCTTCACGGATATATTCAAAGTGCATCTGTTTAACCGTTTCATTCGGCACATTCATGACGTAGTGGTTTGCAAATACATGTTCTTTTATCGTGAGAAGTCCGAGATAATAAAGAAATGACTTAAATTTACTGTGCTCTATTATATCTGAAAGTGCAAAACTGCTTACAAGATCCGTCTCCGTCTCTTTTTTATCCAGAAGTTCAGTGAGTATTGAGAAGTTTCCATTTAACTTTTTATCCTGAAGAATCAGAAACTTAAGTTTACCGAAGTCTGTTCGGACATTGGGATCTATAAGCTCTCCAGGAAAGGATTTTTCTGTAAGATAGTTATTAAGAAAATAAAGTATCATGTCTGAGTTATAGATTTTCTCAGCTGCTTTTGAAAATAAGTAATTGTCATAGTTTATTTTAAGTGTTTCAAGAATTTTTGCTCTTTCCTCTTCTTTTACTGCTCCTTCCGATATGTAATAATCGACCATTTCCTTAACTTCTTCAGTTGTAAAGCCTATCATTGAGTTAAATGGAATTTTTGTTGAAATATTGTCGCCCATATTGAAGCCGCTTGTTACATCACTTAAAACCAGCGGAGATACTCCTGTTACAAAGAGTCTTTCAACAGTTCTTGTCTCGGTTGCATTCTTTACAGCGGCAAAGAAACTTCGGAGGAATCCGCCGCCGTGAGTTAAATCCTGATAGGAACCTTTACCATGATGAATCAGAATGTTATTTGCAAAGTTGTCATATTCATCGATTAAAAGGTAATAACTTAAAGATTTTCTGTTCATGAGTTTGATAAAATAACCAAGAAGGTCAGTTGCATTGTCAGTTTCGTTGTAATCTTTCCTAAACTGCTCTAATCCTCCAGTCATGTCATGGTAAAAAGAGTAAAAATCGCCAACAGTGTTATAAATATTTTTGTTAAATGAACTCTCAATTTCTTTCATCGTTCCATTTGTCGGAATTCCTGAAAAATTAAGCTTTAAGATTGGAAAAGTGTTCCTAAGCGGAGTCGGATTTTTACCAATGTAGGTATCTTTAAAGAGTTCTTCAAACTTATCTTTTTTATTTATATCGTAATAGTGTTCAAGCATTGAGATGAAAAGAGATTTCCCGAATCTTCTCGGACGGAGAAAGAATATAAATTTACCATTATTGTTTTCCAGTTTCTCAATATATTCGGTTTTATCTATGAAATAGTAATTTCCTTCTCTCAAATCTTCAAAATTTGCAATGCCGTATGGAATCTTTTTCATTACCGCCTCACTTAAATTAAGTTAAATGATTATAACGTTTATTGTTGGGATGTCAAAATGGAGGATATATTTCTATTTCCCGATTGCTAATTTTTTCTTATTCCTTATAATAAACGTCAGCTTTTTTGTAGCGGGGTATTTTTAAAAAATGAATAATATAGGTAAAGTCGTTTCGATAGGCGGAGCGAATATTGATAGAAAGGGAATTTGTGAAAATATAGTCAAAGGTAGTTCAACTCCAGTAAGTTTCTTTTATTCTTTTGGTGGTGTTGCAAGAAACGTTGCGGTTAATCTTGCACGAACTGGTACAAATGTGTCTCTTATAACTTTTGTTGGCAATGACAATGATGGCAGTGCTATTTTAAATGATGCTGAAAAAGAGGGTGTGGATACGTCTTTTTCTGTAAAAATAAAAGGAGAGAAAACCGGAAATTATACTGCAATTCTTAATGGTTTGGGTGAAATGGAGTTCGCTTTTGCAGATATGAATATTTATGATGAGGTAACAAAGGATACTATTGCAGATCGGGAAGATATTATAAAAAAAGCATCAATAGTTTTTGCAGACTGTAATCTTTCTGAAGGTGTTTTAAATGAAATTTCAACTATATGCAGTAAAAACAATATAGAGTTTGTTGTTGATCTTGTTTCTATTGCTAAAAGTTCAAGAGTTAAAAATCTAACTGGTAATATTTACACATTAATATGTAATTATGATGAGGCTTCTGCTCTTGCAGAAACTAACGGTTCTATGGAAGATGTTGCATTAAAACTTCTTGCATCAGGTATTAAAAATGTTGTAATTACAATGGGAAGTAAGGGCGTTTTCTTTTCAAACGGAATAGAAAAAGGGACAATACCTGCGGAAGTAACAAAGGTTATTGATGTAACTGGTGCCGGAGATGCTATGATTTCAGGCATAATTTATGGGCTTATGCGTGGCACTTCTTTTGAGAAGGCTGTTCGTTATGGCATTAAAGCGGCATCTGTTACTATAGCTTCCAAGTTTACGGTTGCTGATGAAATGAGTCATGAAATATTTGATAATTAAGGGGTAAACATGAACAATATTAAGGATCTTTCTTCTTTTATATCTCTTTCTCCTGAAGTAAAGAAAGCTTTTGAAGATAAAAAGGCTGTTGTAGCTCTTGAATCTACAATAATTTCTCACGGGATGCCTTATCCTCAAAATCTTGAAACTGCAATGGCTGTTGAAAATATAATTAGAGAAAAAGGTGCAGTTCCGGCAACTATAGGAATTATAAACGGCATAATAAAAATAGGGCTTACGGATGAGGAACTTGAATATTTTGCAAGTGCAAAGGATGTTATGAAAGTTTCACGAAGAGATTTTCCTTATGTTGTTTCAATGAAAAAAAATGGTGCTACAACTGTTGCTGCAACAATGATTGCTGCTTCAATGGCTGGTATTAATGTTTTTGTAACTGGCGGAATTGGCGGAGTTCATAGAAATGCTGAAGAGACTTTTGATATTTCCGCAGATCTTACAGAACTTATGAATACAAATGTTGCTGTTGTATGTGCCGGTGTAAAAAGTATTCTTGATATAGCAAAAACTCTTGAATATCTTGAAACTGGCGGAGTTCCTGTTTTTGGCTATCAAACTGATGATTTTCCTGCTTTTTATACAAGAAAAAGCGTTTTTGGTGTCGATTACAGAGTAAATTCTCCTGCTGATACTGCAAAAATGCTTAAAATCAAGTGGGATTTAGGATTAAACGGCGGTGTTGTCATTGCAAATCCTGTTAAAGAAGACGATGAAATGGGAAGTGAAATCGATTTTTTTATTGAAAAGGCTTTAAAAGAGGCTGATAAGCTTGGTATAAAAGGGAAAAACATAACTCCTTTTCTTCTTGGCAAGATAAAAGATTTAACTTCAGGTAGAAGTCTTGAAACCAATATTGCTCTTGTAAAACATAATGCGGAAGTTGGTGCTGAAATAGCAGTCGCATTGAATGATTTGTGTTAGAAGGAAGTCTTAATGTCTCTTTTTAAATTAACTTCATCTTTTGATCCGGCCGGTGATCAGCCTAAATCAATAGAAAGAATAACAGACAATTTTTTAAATGGCTCCAGAAGAGAGCTTATGCTTGGTGCAACTGGAACCGGAAAAACGTTTGTAATGGCAAACATTATAAAAAATCTGGGAATTCCTACACTTGTTCTTGCTCATAATAAAACTCTTGCAGGTCAGCTTTATGGTGAATTTAAACAGTTTTTCCCTGAAAACAAAGTTGGTTATTTTATTTCTTATTACGATTATTATCAGCCTGAAGCTTATATTCCTACAACTGATACTTATATAGAAAAAGATGCTTCCAGAAATGATGATATTGATAGAATGCGTCATGTTGCAACTTCATCGCTTATTGAAGGCGGTGATTGTGTAATTGTTGCGTCAGTGAGTTGTATATATGGTATCGGCAGCCCTGAAACTTACAGTAAAATGAGTGTTCCGGTTTATACAGGTCAGGTTTTTCCCATAAATGAATTTGCAAAAGCTCTTACTGAAATCCAATATGAAAGAACTCCTTTTGATTTGAGCAGAGGTAAATTCAGAGTTCGAGGCGATGTTGTTGAAATTATGCCTGCAACAGCGGAAAAAGAAGGGATAAGAATAGAATGGTTTGATGATGATGTTCAGGAAATATCGTTCATTGACACCGTAACAGGCAAAAAGATAAGAAATCTGAATCAGGTAAAGATTTTTCCTTCAAGTCACTATGTTGCCGAAAAGGAGACTCAAATAAGAACTGTTGAAATGGCTCTTGCAGAAATGGAAAATGTTGTTAAAAGATTTAAGAAAGAAAATAAACTGATTGAAGCTCAGAGAATCGAAGAGCGTGTAAGAAGAGATATGGCAATGCTTGAATCAACCGGTTACTGCTCAGGTATTGAAAATTACAGCCGTTTTTTAACAGGGCGTAATCCTGGCGAAGCTCCTCCAACTTTGATAGATTATTTTGGAAAGGAATTTCTTCTTATTGTTGATGAAAGTCATGTTACGCTTCCGCAGGTAAGAGCAATGTATAATGGTGACAGAAGCAGAAAAGAGACTTTAGTCAATTTTGGTTTCAGACTTCCGTCAGCTCTGGATAACAGACCTCTTAAATTTGATGAATTTGAATCCAGAATTGATAAAGTGCTTTTTGTTTCTGCAACTCCCGCGGCGTATGAAAAAGATACAACAAAAGAAATTATAGAACTTATCAACCGTCCGACAGGTCTTCTTGATCCGGCTGTAACGATAATGCCGGCAAAACATCAGGTAGATTCAATGTTTGATGAAATCAAAAAGGAAATTGCAGCCGGTGGTAAAGTTCTTGTAACAGCACTCACAAAAAAGATGGCAGAAGATGTTGCTGATTTCCTTTCTGAAAGAGGTGTGAGGTCTAAATATCTCCATTCAGATATAGACTCTATCGAACGGCTTAAAATAATTATGGAGCTTAGAAAATCTGTGTTTGATGTTCTGGTTGGGGTAAATCTTTTAAGGGAAGGTCTTGATATTCCTGAAGTCTCACTTGTAGCTGTTTTAGATGCAGATAAGGAAGGCTTTCTAAGGTCTACACAATCTCTTATTCAGACAATGGGAAGAGCTGCAAGAAATGAAAAGGGCAGGGTAATTCTGTTTGCTGATAAAATTACAGACAGCATGAAAAATGCTGTGGGAGAGACGGAAAGAAGACGTAAAATACAGTCAGAATTTAATACTTTGCACGGAATAACTCCAAAATCAATTTCCGGTAAAGCTATTCTTGAGATTGATGTATATCTTCCTGATAAAGGAGATAAAAAGAAGAAAAATAAAGCAGATAAATCTTCGATTATGGAAAAAATTGCTAAACTTGAACAGCAGATGCTTAAAGCTTCAACTTCATGGGATTTTGAAACTGCTGCAATGATAAGAGATAAGATTTTTGAGTATAAAGCTGAAATTACAGATAAAAAATGAGTTTATTGATTTGCAGTGTTTTTGGTCGGAGTTGTAATTATTGAGAATGTTCCTGTTCCATCAGGTATTCTTCCCCACGAATTAGGTGCTGCCACGGCTTCTGTCCATTCAGTTTCATCAATTAAATTTTCTGATGTATCATAAAGACGTACTTTATCTCCATTTTTTCCAAGACCGAAAGTAAAACCGGCATCTTCGGTATCGGCTTTCTCAAAAACAACGTAAGCTCCGGCAGGAATATTTGTTGAAGGTATTGTCCAACTGTTTGCATCATCATCATCTTTAAGTATCCAACCGGTTATATCAACAGCTTCTGTTCCAATGTTTTTAAGTTCAACCCAGTCTGGGTCTGTTTCACTGTCTGCAACAACTTCATTAATTACTATAGGCGGTGGTGTCGTTACAACATCTGTGTCACTTTGTTCTTCATCGGAAATTATTTCATCTGAATCCACTGTTTCATCAGTGTCTGCAATAATATCTTCGTCAGTTACCTCTTCTTCGTCAACTATTACATCGTCATCATTTTCTTCAAGAATACTGTTTTCACTTCCTTTTGTAGGGTTGTTAATTATTGTGAAATCTCCTGTTCCATCAGGAATTCTTCCCCAGCTTGTACCTTCCTCCATCTCTGTATTCCAGCTTGTATTTGCTGTAAATGCGCTGTCTTTGCTTGTTATTACAACACTGTCTTCAGATTTTGAAAGTCCAAATGTAAATCCGTTTTCTCCTGTTTCATCTTTCCCGAATACAATGTATTTGCCAGCAGCAACTGTTGTTCCTTCAGGAATAGTCCAGGCATTTTCCGCATCACTATCAGAAATTATCCATCCTGAAATATCAACTGTTGCATTGCTGATATTTTTCAGTTCCACCCAGTCTTCCTCACCATCCAGAGGATTTGCAACTACTTCGTTTATGACTATTACTGTTTCTGTCTGTGGAGTATCTTCATCTGTTTCTGCGTCAGTGATTTCATCTGCATCATTTTCATCATCGGTAGGAATTATATCACTGTCTTCTGTAATTACACCGGAGCAGTTTTCTGTGGTAATTTCGGTACAGTCTGATGAGCATGTAAGTGTACCTTCAGAAAATTCATAATCGACACATGTTTTGGATGCAAATTCTTGTCCGTCACAAACTTCACCGCTGTCTATCTGACCATTTCCGCAAAGTTTATCATTTCCAGCATTATTATTGCTGTCCGAACAGCTTGTAACTATGAATGCAAAAGCTGTAAACAATAAAAACAAAATCTTTTTCATTTTAACTCTCCTTAGTTGAATTTATAATCAAAACCAAAACTTAAATTAACTGATATCCTGTCTTCATCAAATATATTGCCTCCTCCAGGTAATGTTCCATAATTTTCTTCGGCATCAATTTTACTATAACTTAAATATAAGCGTAAGATGCTTTCCTCTATTTTCATAATATCTACATAAAAGGCAGCTGTGATTTCTTTCATCCCTGCATTATGCCATGCTGAATCATCAAGTATTGAGTCGTATCTTGAAAAAATACCGATACAATCTTTCCAAATATCTCCTCCTGCCCAAATTCCAAGTGCATGAATCTTTCTCTCACTTATTCCTCCAAATCCATCTGCCATGCTGTATTCAATACCTGTATTAATATTGTATGTTCTCATTTTCCATCCAATCATTCCTGAAAAAGCACTGTTTTTAGCAGAATCAAAACCTATGGAACCATTTCTGTAATTTCCTGATAGCATAATTAGATTGTTTTCTGTTTTTAATGGTATCGATGAAATCATTAATGATAGATTTTTTCCATTATTGCGTTCTATTTCATTGTATCCTTCACCATTGGAAAGCATTAATGTGAGTGATATCCGTTTGTCAAAAAAAGATACGGCTGCGCTTACTCCTGCATCAGATGTGACATATATTTCACTTTTTTCAGCAAAACTTTTTTTTAATCCATCATATTCATAAATTGATTCTATGCTTGCAATATAAGGTTCAGGAATAATGCCTGCTTTAGCTTCAATATTTACAAAAGAAAAATCTTTGTTTAAAAAGCCGTAAGCATTTTTTACTCTTAGTAAAATGGAGTTTCCATCAATTCCTGAATTGCTTGCTGCTGTGCCGCTTCTTACAGCTTCAAATGTTATTTTGCCTCCAAAATATGATAAATATGAAGCCTTAAATGAAAGCTCTGCCCGTTTTAAGAAAAATTCGTTTGTATTTTTTTCGTCAGTTATATGATAATCGAATCCGGCATCAATATATCCTTCCGAAGAGAGCTTAAGATTTTGTTCATTAGCATATAAACAGGCTGTAAGACATGAAAAAACTGTTATTATAAGAAATTTTTTTATCATAGATGATCTCCGTTATTATAGTTCCATCCAAGTAAAGGCCCTTGTTCTTCTATTATTTCATTGAATAGTTCATAATCTTCTATTGTCTGATATCCATACAATATAGCAAACTCTGTAATTTCATTTTCAAGTTTTTCTTCATTTCCTGATGCCATTTTTTTTACTATATCTTCTCCTTTCTCTCCTGTAATAGATTCTCCTCTTTTTTCCATATTGCACATAAGATTGCCTGCAAATTCTGCATATTGTTTTAATGTTGTATAGTTCCATGCTTTATCCGGCAGACTGCCATCTATAAAATCTATTCCCTGTTCGTAATATGTAAATTGCTGAATTTTATAACACAAAGAATCATAGCAAATGCTTTGCGGAAAAGATGACTTAGAAAGTCCAAGAAGTGTTTTTTGAAAAAATTCAAGTCTCTCTCCATTCGTTTTAAATCTGTTTTTATAAAAAGGCTTCTGGTAGTTAAATGAAATTCCATCTCTGACTTCTTTTACATCAAATATTATGTCATCATCCTGAGATATTGATGGACCTTCTGTTAGTATGAGATATCTTTTTAAAGGGATGCTTGATACACCTTTTCCTATGATTCTGCCGGAAGATTTGATATTGCCGTAAATTTTTAATTTTTCTGAAATATCTTTAAGAATAAATTTTTCATCGCTTTGAAGTCTTAAAATCTCTTTATCACTTATTTTTCCAAACAACAGTTTTCTATATCCATTGTTTATATATGTATATTTCTTAAGTTCTTTTTTTTCTGCACCTTCTTCATAAGCTTCTTTTTCTTTATCTTTTACAACAATAGAGTAGGGTTCTATGTTATTTGAATTTTCAGTACTTTTTATCCAACTCCTAATAAAAGCTGACACTATTTCTTTTGTTTCATTTTCATTTAATTCCATCATTGAAGCTGCAATATATAGTGAAACAGCAAATCTTCGTAAATCTGATATAAGAGGACCATAATTTGAACTGTCAAAATCATTAAAGTCAACAGTAATGTTACCATTTTTTAAAATTGTTCCGATATTTTCCATATGGGGATCACCTATCAGCATAAGTGATGGAGCTTTTTCAAGAAATGCTGTTTCAGGTATTACAATATCTTTTCCATCTAGCTGGTCTGCCATGAAAAGAGCAAGTGAACCCCGCATAAAATAATATGGATTTTCAGACATCTTTATAAATTTGGCTTCAGCTTTTTTCTTATCTCTTAATAGAAATATTTCATTATCCTTAAGTAGTATGTTTCTGATAAACTCTTTTCGTGAATTTTCACTACTGCATGATAAAGTCAAAAATAGCAGCATTAAAACTAAATAAAATCTTTCTTTCTTCATTCATGCCTCCATAATTCGCATAGAATATATGAAACTATTTTCAGAAATTTATGAGAGAAAAATTAATATTTGATTTTATTTCAAGTTAAGAAGATATAAAAAATTAATATTTATAGACTTGAAAATACTTGTTTTATGATTATTTCTTATATCGACATATTTTATGGAGGAATGTTGAATTATGGCTAATTTTTTTAAAAGTGCTTTTTTAATGACGTTGATGATAGGCCTTCTTGTTGTAATTGGGCAGCTTGTTGGTGGAACTCAGGGCGCAGTTATGTTTTTTGTTATAGGCATGGTTCTTAATTTTGGCAGTTTTCTTTTTTCTGACAAAATCGTTATAAAAATGTATCGTGGATACGAACCTGATTATAACAGATACGCATGGCTTTACGATATGATAAAGGAACTTGCCGAAAGAGCAGAGTTTCCTGTTACCCCGAAGCTTTACATTGTTCCTATGGAAACTCCTAATGCTTTTGCTACAGGGCGTTCGCCTTCAAGATCTGCTGTCGCTGTGACTGAAGGGATTCTTCAGATGCTTTCAAAAGATGAGCTTGCAGGTGTTATTGCTCATGAACTTGGGCATATAAAACACAGAGATACTTTGATTGCAACAATAGCAGCTTCAATTGCAAGTGCTATAATGTGGATAACTTATTTTGCAAGAATAACCGCAATTTTTGGAGATGACGATGATAGTCCAGTCGGTCTTGTAGGTGTTATTCTTGTTTCCGTTTTCGGATCCGTTGCAGCAACAATAATTCAACTTGCAATTTCAAGATCAAGAGAATATCTGGCAGATGATTTCAGTGCTAAAATTATTGGAAATGGAAGAAGTTTATCAAATGCGCTTTTAAAACTTCATGGATACAGACCAAATAGAAACAGTGTAAATGAAATATCTCCTGCAACAAGTCATCTTTTTATTGCTCCTTCAAGATTTGCAAAAGGCCTTTCATCGCTTTTTTCAACGCATCCATCTCTTGAAGAGAGACTTGAAAATCTTTCAAAATTTTAGTTTTAATATAATTTTTTAAATTAAGCTTTTTTCTAAAAAGAATCTGATATTTTAATCAAGATCAATTATATCTTTAGGTGAATGTGCTACAAATTTATGTTCGTTCTGAGAAGAATGATGTCTGATAGCTGAAGAGGAATTTCTTCTGTCAAAAGATTTTGAGGCATTTCTTATTTTGAATCTGCTTACCATTTCACGAAGTGTGGCTGCCTGACTGCTGAGCTCTTCAGATGCCGCTGCACTCTCTTCCGCACTTGCAGTATTCTGCTGTGTTACCTGTTCAACCTGATTTAGACCTACATTTATCTGTGAAACGCCCTGAGCCTGCTCATTAGATGCGGCAGCTATTTCTCCTACAATATCACTTACTTTTGTGATAAGTGTAACTATCTGGGAAAGCACTTCGTTTGTCTGTTGAGACATGTTTGCTCCGGTATTTGATTTTAAGACAGCATTTTCAATCATTTCTCCTGTTTCTTTGGCAGCTTTTGCACTTCTTGCAGCAAGATTTCTTACTTCTTCTGCAACAACTGCAAAGCCTTTTCCGTGTGTTCCTGCTCTTGCTGCTTCAACTGCTGCGTTAAGCGCAAGAAGATTTGTCTGGAAGGCTATTTCGTCAATAACTTTTATGATTTTTGATATTTCGTTACTTGAAGACTGAATCTCTTTCATAGCAGAGAGAAGCTCTCCCATCTGTTTTGTCCCTTTGTCGGCAGCTTTCATTGCTTCGTCAGAGATTATATTTGACTGGGATGCATTTTGAGCATTTACTTTTGTCTGGCTGGCGATCTCTTTCATTGAACTTGAAATTTCCTCAAGACTGGATGCCTGTTCTGTTGCTCCCTGTGAAAGCATTTGTGAAGCATTTGCAACCTGAGCTGAGCCGTTTGAAACCTGATCTGTTGTCATGCTTACTTCGGAAAGAATTTGATTAATGGCGGATATGGTATTGTTGAGAGTGGTTTTTAGTGTTAAGAATATACCGTTATAATTTCCTTTTATTTCGTTTCTCAAGTCTCCTGATTCCATTTCTTTAAGTATATCAACAACTTCAGATAATGGTTCAATAATTGTTCCAACAGCTTTATTGAGTCCTGTAAATATTTCTCTGTAGGCACCGTTTACAGATGCTTCATCAAGATTTATTTTAGAAAGCTCACCTTCGGCGGAATAATCCGCAAATTCGTTTACACCTTTGATAAGTCTTTTAAGTGACTGAATCATTGTAATAAATGCCGGAACAAGTTTATCTTCTTTTGAGCGTTTTCCGACTTTCTGAAGTGTTTCAAGGTCAGAGAGATCACCTTCCGATATTCTTACTACAATGTTCTGAACATTTACGAGTCTTGCAATAACATCATTTGCGGCATTCTGTATGTCGTTATAAACTCCTTTATGTTCACCTTTAACCTCTTCTGTATAATTGTTCACTGAAACCTGTTTGAGAATTCTGGCACCTTCTTCAAGTCCCTGAAGAGCTTTTACAGCATCATTGATATTTGTTTTTATCTTATCAAAATCGCCTTTGTATTCTTTTGTAACAGGCTGAGGTATTTCACCTTTTGATACTTTATCAAAGTATCCTGCCGTCATTTTTAAGGGTTCGACAAGAGTATCTATTAAAGTATTTATGTTGATAACAAGTTTTGCCCAGTCTCCTTTGAATTTTGATCCGTCTCCTCTGTCATTCAGATTTCCGTTGTTTATACTTCCTGAAACTCTTGAAATGCCTGTTATTATTAAAGATATGTTGTTTATAAGTGTGTTGATGCTGCTTTTTATTTTATTGAAATCACCGTTATATTCATCTGTTATTGCTGGTGGCATATCTCCCTCAGATATTCTTTCAATATATTCCAATACAGTATTTATTGGACGGACAAAAGTATCTAAGATTTGATTAACATCTTGAATTATAATTCTGAAATCTGGCGCAACAGTTTCTGAATTTCCTCTGTAATTAAGTTCACCATTTTTGACAGATTCTGATATAGCTATAAAACCGTCACTCATTAAATTAATGTTTCGTTTGAGATTTTTTGTTATAAAAAACATTACTGTAACAATAAAAATTATTGTAATAATGCTTAATATTATGAATTGATTAACAAAGACGTATGCTGATGCCATAGCTTTTTTCATTGGAATGGAAATTCCCACAAACCAGCTAGTTTCAGTTTTTCCAATTTTAAAAGGTACAAATGAAATATGCATATCTTCATTTTTTTCTTCAGATTTTATATTAACAAAAAAAGTTTCTCCTTTTTTTATTAACGAGATAACGTCTTTTGTTTTGAATGTGCTGTTGACTTCATTTATTGTTTTTCCTACAGCATTATTATCAGGATGATAAACTATAGTTCCGTTGTTTGCGGCAAGAAGAGCGTATCCTGTATCATAAGGTTTGATTTCAGATATTATTGATTTTATTATATCCATAGCAATATCAACACCTGCAACACCTAATATTTCTCCGTTATTGTTTTTTATTGGAACAGCAATGCTCACAACAGTTGTTTCAATTCCATTGACAGGGTAGGTTATCGGTTCCAGTATTTCTTCTTTTTTGTTTCTTTTTGCCCTGTTATAATATTCACCTGTAGATTCTGTGGAGTCATAATCTACACATGCTTCAAGATGAACTCCACCAACTCTGTTCCAGTATGGAACAAATCTTCCTTTGCTGTCGTTTCCGTTAATATTAATAAATTCTGAATCTTTACCATCAAAGGCATTTGGTTCCCAGACTGTCCATACGCCAAGGAATTCAGGATTGTTTTCTAAATTATATTTCAGTATGTTGTTAAATGCTTCTCGTGAAATATTTCCTTGTTGGAGTAATCCTGATGCTGTAGCAGAAATATCTCTTGCCAGATGAAGAGGTTTTTCAAAATACGATTTGACTTCATTTGAATATCTATATCCTGTCTCAGATGCATTTTTATATGCATCTTCTTTTTTTGCTTCAAATAAAGAACTTGCAGTAAAAAAAACGAATAAAAATAAACAGACAACCAATGTGCTTACTGAATACGTAAACATTTTTGTAGAAAGTTTCATTTTGCTGCTCCTTAATAAATCATATCGGTTTTTTTGGAATACTATTAATACTTAATTTTATTTTTATTTTCATCTTGTAAAAAAATCTCCATAGATGAAAAATAGAATTTTATTCTAGCGTTATATATTGAAATAATCAATTTTAATGAATCGATTTATTGTTTTTTGATTAATCAGTCAAGATCAATTATATCTTTAGGTGAATGTGCTACAAATTTATGTTCGTTCTGAGAAGAATGATGTCTGATACCTGAAGAGGAACTTCTTCTGTCAAAAGATTTTGAGGCATTTCTTATTTTGAATCTGCTTACCATTTCACGAAGTGTGGCTGCCTGACTGCTGAGCTCTTCAGATGCCGCTGCACTCTCTTCCGCACTTGCAGTATTCTGCTGTGTTACCTGTTCAACCTGATTTAGACCTACATTTATCTGTGAAACGCCCTGAGCCTGCTCATTAGATGCGGCAGCTATTTCTCCTACAATATCACTTACTTTTGTAATAAGTGTAACTATCTGGGAAAGCACTTCGTTTGTCTGTTGAGACATGTTTGCTCCGGTATTTGATTTTAAGACAGCATTTTCAATCATTTCTCCTGTTTCTTTGGCAGCTTTTGCGCTTCTTGCCGCAAGATTTCTCACTTCTTCTGCAACAACTGCAAAGCCTTTTCCGTGTGTTCCTGCTCTTGCTGCTTCAACTGCTGCGTTAAGCGCAAGAAGATTTGTCTGGAAGGCTATTTCGTCAATAACTTTTATGATTTTTGATATTTCGTTACTTGAAGACTGAATCTCTTTCATAGCAGAGAGAAGCTCTCCCATCTGTTTTGTCCCTTTGTCGGCAGCTTTCATTGCTTCGTCAGAGATTGTATTTGACTGGGATGCATTTTGAGCATTTACTTTTGTCTGGCTGGCGATCTCTTTCATTGAACTTGAAATTTCCTCAAGACTGGATGCCTGTTCTGTTGCTCCCTGTGAAAGCATTTGTGAAGCATTTGCAACCTGAGCTGAGCCGTTTGAAACCTGATCTGTTGTCATGCTTACTTCGGAAAGAATTTGATTAATGGCGGATATGGTATTGTTGAGAGTGGTTTTTAGTGTTAAGAATATACCGTTATAATTTCCTTTTATTTCGTTTCTCAAGTCTCCTGATTCCATTTCTTTAAGTATATCAACAACTTCAGATAATGGTTCAATAATTGTTCCAACAGCTTTATTGAGTCCTGTAAATATTTCTCTGTAGGCACCGTTTACAGATGCTTCATCAAGATTTATTTTAGAAAGCTCACCTTCGGCGGAATAATCCGCAAATTCGTTTACACCTTTGATAAGTCTTTTAAGTGACTGAATCATTGTAATAAATGCCGGAACAAGTTTATCTTCTTTTGAGCGTTTTCCGACTTTCTGAAGTGTTTCAAGGTCAGAGAGATCACCTTCCGATATTCTTACTACAATGTTCTGAACATTTACGAGTCTTGCAATAACATCATTTGCGGCATTCTGTATGTCGTTATAAACTCCTTTATGTTCACCTTTAACCTCTTCTGTATAATTGTTCACTGAAACCTGTTTGAGAATTCTGGCACCTTCTTCAAGTCCCTGAAGAGCTTTTACAGCATCATTGATATTTGTTTTTATCTTATCAAAATCGCCTTTGTATTCTTTTGTAACAGGCTGAGGTATTTCACCTTTTGATACTTTATCAAAGTATCCTGCCGTCATTTTTAAGGGTTCGACAAGAGTATCTATTAAAGTATTTATGTTGATAACAAGTTTTGCCCAGTCTCCTTTGAATTTTGATCCGTCTCCTCTGTCATTCAGATTTCCGTTGTTTATACTTCCTGAAACTCTTGAAATGCCTGTTATTATTAAAGATATGTTGTTTATAAGTGTGTTGATGCTGCTTTTTATCTCATTAAAATCACCATTATAGTTTTCTGTTATTTTCTCAGGAATATTTCCTTCTGCTATATTTTTTATATATGAAGATGCCATATTAAGAGGTTTTTCATAAGCATCCATTATGTTGTTGAATCCCTCTATAAGAGGTCTGAATTCTGGGGTTACAGTTTCAGTATCTGCTCTTTTGCCGAGTTTGCCATTAACAATATTCTCTGTAAGAGATATAATTGTGTTTTTTATTGTGTTTATTATTCCTGATATGTTTTTTGATATTAAATAAAGAACAAAGCCAATTATAAAAACAGATATGAGAGCCAGTATAAAAGCAAAATTCCTCATTTCTTTTACATCTTTCATGATTTCATCGACTGGTATTACTACTGCAACAGACCATGGTGTTTCTGTTGAAGAAATTGTGACAGGTGAATATACAAGCTTTGAAAGCGCATTTGTTGCGAGAGATTTTTTCTCAAAAGTATATGTTTTTCCTGTTTTTACGGCGTCAAGAAGTTCTTTCTGAATTTCAGGTGTATCATCACCGACAATTCTTCCAAGAAGTTCCTTTTTTTTGTGTGCGACTCTTGCTCCGGTATTTGAAACTAAAATAGCATATCCACCCATAGGTTTAAATTCATTTGTTATTTTGTTAAGGTATGCAAGATCTATGTCTATTCCTACTTCTGCAACATATTGACCATTAGCGAAAACAGGAACCATAATACTTGTCATCAGTATTTTTTGTGACTCATCTCCTGAATAACTGTCAAAATAAGGATCCATAATTATTTCTTTTTTGGCTGTTAACATTGACTGATAATAGTCTTCTTTCGCCAGATCTTCTTCATTTGTAGGGAAACCTTCTATGTTGTTATTGTTCCAGTTAAATCCCGGAGTAAATCTTCCTGTTTCGTTATTATATTCGTTTTTCTGCACATTTATGTCATTATTGTCCAGTGCATTCTTTTCCCAAACAGACCATACACTTAAAAACTGCTTGTTCTTTTTCAGAATTCCTTTTAGTACATTAGCATATTCAGCTCTTGAAATAACATTATTTTCTTTCATAGCTGAAAATGTTTCAGCTATGGTTTTAGCAGACTGCATTGTTTTACTGAGTTCTTCCTGAATTTTTGCTGCATATTCCATAGATATTGATTCTGCATTAGCATCAACAGCTTTTTTTTGAAGAGTTGTTGATTCATAGGAAAGAATTGAAATGATAAAGAAAATAGCTATGAAATTAATAGCAAGAACAGAAATAAGAAGTTTGGTTCCAATTTTCATGTTTTTAAACATGATGCCTCCATGATTTATTAAAAATACTTTTAATTTTAGTGTCTTGTTTTTAAATAATCAATAAAAATAATCTGTTATTTTTATTGATTATTTAAAAATGATGTATTGGAATTTTTTTTTATATTTATGAGTGTTTTTTGTAAATATATGATTTTTTTGAAAAAAATAAAAAAATCATTATAATCAAAAATCTATGTTCATTTTATTGATGGTATTATAGGAGGAATTAATTATTCTAAAAAAGATCCTTTAAAGTCGTAAAATCTCTTTTTTTTGTTTATTTGTTTTCAGTGTTGTGAAGAACTTAAAATTTTTAGGAGGAAGATATTGGTGAAGATTGAACTATTTAATTCAATGAATGTTTTAAATGAAGAAAGTAAAACTGTTTTAGTAGATTTTCTCTATAAACATCTTGAAAAGTATGGTGATCCAAAACAGGATATTTTAAAAGCAATAGATTATGCCTTTGCTTTAAATGAAGCTTATGGCGGTTTTGTTCTTGAAGCTGTGGAAGGAACTTCAATTGTTGGTGCTGTGGTAGTTAATAAAACAGGAATGAAGGATTATATCCCTGAAAACATTCTTGTTTATATTGCTGTTGATAAAAGTTACAGGGGAAAAGGGATTGGTAAAATGCTTATGCAAAAAGCTATTGATAATGCTGAAGGAAATATTGCTCTTCATGTAGAACCGGATAATCCTGCCAGATTTCTTTATGAAAAAACCGGCTTTACTTCAAAATATTTAGAAATGCGTTTAATAAAATAAGGACGATTAATGGCTTTTATTATACTGGATAGAAAAAAACTGAAATCTAATTTTAATTTTCTTAATAAAATTTTTAAAAAACATAGTATTGAATGGTCTATTGTTACAAAACTTCTATGTGGATATAAAGAGTATCTCAGTGAAGTTTTGTCTTTAGGTATAAAACAGGTTTGTGATTCAAGAATTTCCAACCTTAGGATTATAAAAGCAATTAATCCGAATCTGGAAACAGTATATATTAAACCTCCAGCTAAAAGATCTGTGGCAAATGTGGTTAAATATGCCGATATAAGTATGAATACAGAGATAGATACTATAAAAATGATTTCGAGTGAAGCTGTAAAGCAGAAAAAATTTCATAAAATAATTATAAT
This sequence comes from bacterium, assembly GCA_963667425.1. GTDB lineage: Bacteria > UBP6 > UBA1177 > UBA1177. Next base: position 404,448 of record OY763407.1, read on the forward strand.
GATAGAGCTTGGTGAGCTTAGAGAAGGGGTTATGAGAGATAATCTTGTCAGATTTTATGAACAGGTATTCAGCCTTCCAAATATCGAAATTATAGGAATAGGAGCTAATCTCTCCTGTTTATACGGAGTTCTTCCAAATCAGGATAAACTTATACAACTAAGTCTTTACAAACAGCTTATAGAAGTTAAATTTGATAAGAAAATTACATATGTATCAGGCGGATCTTCTGTAACTATACCCTTAGTTCTGAAAAAAGTAATACCAAAAGGAATTAATCATTTTAGAGTCGGAGAAACTCTGTTTCTCGGCACTGATGTATATAACAATACAGTATTAAAAGGGATGAACTATGATGTTTTTACTTTTTTTACGGAAATTATTGAGCTCATAGAGAAACCTGTCGTTCCTAATGGAGAATTTGGAACAAATGTTGAAGGTCATTCCTTTGATTTTGATGAAGGGATGATAGGTAAAAAATCATATAGAGCGATAATTGATGTTGGACTTCTTGATGTTGATGTTTCACATCTTACCCCTGTTGACAGCAATATAAAATTTGCAGGAGCCAGTTCTGATATGATAGTTGTAGATATAGGTGAAAATGAAAAATCATATAAAGTAGGAGATTTGCTGGAATTTAAAATGGATTATATGGGAATTCTCAGAATACTTAATTCCAAATATGTGGAGAAAAAGATAAAATAAATATTTTGCTTTATTAATAACTTATACAATAGAAAAATGATATTGATCCTAAGTTTTTATCTGTAAAAACAATTTCCTTGCATATTTATAACTATTGTTTATTCTAGTTTGTTTTAAATAATTTTTGTTGTTTGCAGGTACTTTTTATGTTGCTTCTTAATAAGATATCCAAAAATAGAAACATTTTTTTCTGGGCGATATTTATAATTATTTATTTGTGGTTTGTTTTTACTTCTCTTTTTGGAATAGGCAGCTATTGGGCTTGGGGGCATAATGGTTGTAATGGAGCCGCCTTTTATAATGCCGCCAGAAATTCTGTTAATTTTGGAATTCTTGGTCAGGCAATATATCATACAAGTACTACAGCTCCTGTTAATTTGTATACTCATCATCCTTTACTTGTTCATTTTCATTTAATAATAATATATTATCTCTTTGGTAATCCTGAATGGGCAGGAAGGTTGGTGCCGGCTTTTTATAGCATGATGGTGCCGTTAATGCTTTTTTATCTTGTCTGGAAAAACTCGGATAAGTACAAAGCTCTTTTATCCATATTTGTTTATGCTTTAATTCCTTTAAATATAATTTTTGCAAACATGATAGATCATGAACAGGGTTCAATTTTCTGGATGCTGTTTCTTGTTTATAATTATATTGAATGGTTTAAGAATGGTACACGAAAAAATTTTGTATGCACTTTAATTGGCGCAACTTTAGCACTTCAATTTGATTGGGCAGGTTATTATCTCTCTTTTTTTCTTGCAGTTCATGCTTTTGTATATTCCATTTATGAAAATTATAAACAGGGGAAAATTCTTATCTGGAACAAAAAATTTGTCTGGGTTATTGTTTTTTCAGTTATAGTTTTGGTAAATGCTTTAGCTTTCTTTGCCTGGATATATTATCAGGTGGGGAATTTTAATGATATGATAGGAATATATAGACATAGAAGTGGTTTTAGCGGTAATTATCTTGACCATTATCTAAGGATTTTTGATTTGCATGGCAAATTACTGGTCATTCTATATTTGTTATGGATCCCATATTTTTTTATTAAGCTTTTTCTTAAAAAAATATCATGGATAGATTTTATTGCTCTGCTTTTTTTAGGATGTCAGATTATCCATTCTGTTGTTTTTAAAAATGCTGGTTATGTCCACAGTTACTGGATATATTATGCAGGAATTTTTATTGCAGTAGGCATTGCATCAATGTTATACGATATTTTTTGTGTTATTAGTAAAAAAGTTGCAAATGTAACTTTACGAAATTTCATAATGATATTTTTCTCCTTTTTACTGCTGATTGTTTTTTCTGTTCAGTTATTTTTTGTATGGGATAGGTTGATATGGGCTTTTAAATTTGGACATGCTGCCTATGTCCAGCCGATGTATGATACTTTTAATGAAGTTTCATGGGCAAGGGATTTGGGAGAAAAATTTAAAAGAGGTGAAACTTACTATTTTGTTCATAATAGCGTAAAAAAATTTAGAATAGAGTTTTCTTATTATATTTATTCGCCATTTGAGAAGATAAAAGATATTAATGTTCTGAATTTAAAAACAAAACTTAAAAAAGAGAAAAATAATCTTTTAATTTTGGATTACAGAAATCTTTCTTCAGTTGAAAAAATTAATATAAATAAATTATCTTTAAATCATAAAATATATTTATGGGATAATCGTTTTATTGCTGTTGATTTAAAATCGGATAAACAGGAATTTGTTGCATATAAAAGTGAAAAGGAACATGCTTCCGTTTTTAGAAAATGGCTTGTCAATCCTATTCATCCTGAAAAAGTAATATGGCATTTATATGAAGAACTTAATCCTGTTTTTAAAAACGTATCTTTGAGTGATGATAATGAATATTTTACGCCTGCCGGCGGCTCTGGTGGTGGAGATTACAAAATTATTTTTGATAAGAAAGATACTATTACTTCTGTAGAGGCTGGAACATTAAATACAGCTATTCAGTATATTAAAATATTTAAACAGAATCCTGATAATAAAGTTGTACCTGAAATTATAGGTAAGAGTGTTAAAGGTGATTCTGTAAAACTGCTTAAATGTGATCAGGATGACAAAATTGTTGGAATACAGGGATTTGCAACCAGTTTCCTTACAAATTTTTCACTTATATGTCAGAATAAAGATACTTTAAAATATTATAATTCTGACTCTGTAGGAAAAAGATTAGGCACAAATTTTAAACAGCAGTGTTCTGATAAATATTTTCTGAATGGTTTTTGGGGAATGGACGGAGCGCTTGTTGATTCTATTGGTATAATTTGTTCAAAAGATTAAAGGTGTTATGATGAAACAGCTTTCACTGGTTGTCCCTGCTTATAATGAAGAAAAAAGACTTCCATCAACACTTGATGCGCTGGTTTCATATATGCAGGAACATTTTAATTCTTTTGAAATCGTTGTTGTTAATGATGGAAGCACTGATAATACACTATCAGTAATAAATGGTTATGCTGATAAATACGATTTTGTTGTTCCTGTAAATCTTACAGTAAATGAAGGTAAAGGAGCTGCTATAAAAAATGGTGTATTTAAAAGTAGCGGTGAATACATACTTTTTATTGATGCTGATTTGTCATATGCACTTGAGAATATTGATAAATCATATCGCTATATAAAAGAAAAAAATGATATTGTTATTGGTGCAAGAGACCTTTTTAAAAAAGATTCCAGACATAGTTACTCTATAATAAGAAGGCTTCTTTCTTTTTCTTTTAATTTTCTTGTAGAAACTATGCTTCATTTGGGTATAAAAGATACTCAGTGCGGTTTTAAGATGTTTAATGCTGTAGTTGCCAGACAACTTTTTAAACATGTTTCAATCAAACGTTTCGGTTTTGATGTGGAAGTTCTTTTTTTAGCTAAAAAAATGAATTTTAAAATATTTAGATTTCCTATTGAAATGATTCCAAGAGAAAACAGCTCAGTTTCTGTTATAAAAGACAGCTTCAGAATGTTAAAAGATATTTTCAGAATAAAAGTTAATTATATCAAAGGTAAATATTCAGATAGTCTTTGATTTCCTTTCTCTAAAAATTATTTTTTTCTGAATAATAAAATTAACAGGATAAAGAAGAGCCTGAAAAACCAGCATAAGCAGAGCTCTGTTTATATCAGTATGAGATGATGCAATGTTTATCATAAAAGCTAAAATATAGGCTACAACTATAACCTGAATTATGTATAATGGAATACTCATTTTTATGTCATTTTTTGATTTAAATGCAAATTTCTTTATGAGTATAAAGTTGATTAAAAGAGAAAGACCTCTTCCTCCGTAAATACTTAAATATGTCCTATAATTATTGTCCGGTACAAAAAATTTTAAAATAAAATAAAATAAAATAATAAATGTAAGATAGTCAACAAGCGCTGTAATTACTGTTGCGGAGATATGCCTTAAAAAAATAACTGATCCATGCATTGATCTTGTAAAGTTTTTACAAAAATTCTTCATACAAACAAAAATTTCTTAAATAATAAAATCCTTAGCCTTTAATAAAGCTTTTTTCATTAACGTTAAGCCATCACTTTACATTAATGAAAAGCAATCATATTTAAAGTTTCTGTTTTTGCAAGCTAACTGGAATAGTATATTTCAAATTGGTTTTATTATTTTAACAAAGCACTGAATTAAAGATTCTCCAAGGCGCCAGCATTTATTAGTATGTCAACTATCTGATAGTTCCCTGTGGCTTTTGCTCTTGTAAGCGCAGTTCTACCGGATTTATCTTTTTTATTTAATCTGGCACCTTTTTGTATAAGCATTTCTACTAATTTTGCATGACCTTTTCCTGATGCCAGAATAAGAGGAGTATTTTTGTCTTTGTCTGCTTTATTCGGATCTGCTCCAAGTTCAACTAATTTTATTGCAGTTTCCTGATCAGATTTAGCAGCAAGATATGTAAGAGGAGTTTCGCCTTTTTCGTTTTTAATGTTTATATCAGCTCCTGCCGAAATAAGCGTCTGAATTATTGTTGTTTGATTATATATTACTGCATACCAGACAGGGGTTAGTTGGTTTTTATCTTTTTTATTGAGCTTTATTTCTCTCTGAATCATCTGGTTTACGATTTCTTCATGACCATTTTTACAGGCAAACTCCATTATGTCATCTATTTCGGTCTGTTTGATGGTTTTAGCGTTGATTGAAAGCAGTTTTGTCACAATGTCAGGATGATTGTTTTTTACTGCAAATGAAAGTGCAGATTCAAGATTCGTATCTCTTCTATCAAAGTCGGCACCATTTTCAAGCAATGTGTCAAAAATTTCCATGTTGCCATTTATTGCGGCACGCATAAGCGGCGTTTTTCCGCTGCTGTCGGAACGATTTACATCCCCTCCGTTCATTATAATAAAACTCACCATCTCTTTATGCCCGTTTGATACTGCCAGAGCTAAAGGTGTTTCCCCTTTGTTGTTCTGAATACTGATTCTTGGTGAATATGGCATAAGCAGTTCTGCTATTTTTATATTGCCTGATGCAGCCGCTGCAAGAAAAGGCGAGTTTCCGTTCTTGTCTTCAATATTTACTTTGGCACCTTTATAAAGAAGTTCTGTAACTACCTGTAAAAGATTCTTTTCTGCTGCTATCTGAAGAGGCGTTTCTCCTTTTTCATTTGGAATATCACTGTTTTTATCGTAGCTTAAAATCATCCAGACAAAGTCGAGCTCATTTTCTTTTAAAGATTTTGTAAGCGGCGTTTCGCCGTTTTTTGTTAAGTTGAAATCCTGATTTAAAGCAGCAAGAGCAGGTATCATCCAATAAAATTTATTATTTATTGATTCCCATACAGGACTTGTTTTGTAAAAATCACTTAAAGATTTTCCTGAAAATGATACTGTATAATAAAGCATCTCTTCGTCACCTATGGATATGGCCCGAGTAGCAATAGTTTTTGCATCATCGAAAGCTATTATGCCTCCTTTTTGAAATATTATTGCTGCAATATTAAAAGCTCTTCTTTCAAGAGAATATTTTATCGGGTAGTTATTTTCTGCATTTTTTATATTAATATCTGCACCACGAGCAATTAAAAAAGCTGAAAGAGGTTCATTGTCTGCATCTATAGCATAGAAGATCATTGTTTTGCCGTCTTCATAAACGTGATTTACATCTATGGTAGGATCTGAAAGAGATTCCAGTTTAGTTTGATCATTATTCATTATGCCTTTTTTAATTTGTTCAAATTCTGATGCTGACAAATTAAACATTGTTAACAGTGTGATAAGCAGTAGCAGTTTTCTCATTTATTTTCCAGCTCCTTAAGTCTGTTTTTTATCTCTTCTTCCTGTTTTTTTACCATGTCATCAAGCTGTTTTTTGACTGCCTGAGGATCGCTGTTTATTTTATGTAAATCGATGTTTCCAGCTTCTTTACTTATAGATTTAGGTATTTCCAGACTATCCTCGGTAATTTTTTTATTCATGGTTGTGAGTTTGTATACAATAAACAATGAAATAAGAAGGCTTAAGATTAAAAGTAATGATCTTTTCATGCCAGCACCCCTGAAAATTAACGGGAATATGTTATATAAACATACTTATTATTGCAATGTTTTTTATAAATAATCAATTGAACTGAAAGGTTGAACGTCATTTTATAAAGTTTTAGAAAAAGAATCCTAAAAAGGGAAAATAATTTGTAATTTCGATTATTAACCAGTAATATAATAGGGACTTGCTGTGATTGGAATCACAGCTGTTTCATAAAAATTTTGGTGAGTGTTATGAAAACAAAAGAAATAGTTAAGCTTCTTAATGCCAGAGTTGTTTGCGGAGAAAATCTTCTGGATAGAGAAATAGAGATGGCCTTTGCTTCCGACCTTATGAGCGATGTTCTTACCACACCTTTTGATGATGGTCTTCTTATAACCGGACTTGCAAATCTTCAGGCTATAAGAACTGCTGAAATGATGGATGTTTTTACAATAGTTTTTGCAAGGCGTAAAAAAGTTAGCGATGAAATGATAAAGCTTGCAGAAGAAAATGACATGATTCTTATAGAAAGTGATTATTCGGTTTTCAGAATTGCGGGAGTTTTATTCTCAAATGGTTTGAAACCTGTTTATTAAAATATTTATGGATTTTCAATGAAGTTAGAATATTTCATAGAAGGTGGCGATTTTCTTAATGCAGGCAATGCTTCAAGCAGTATTAAGAAAGTTTTAAAACGTCTTAATGTTTCTTCAAACATATTAAAAAGATTAGTTGTTGCCCTTTATGAAGCTGAAGTGAATATTGCAGCACATGCTTATAAAGGCTGGATAGATGTTGATATTTCTTCAGAAAAAATTCTTATAGAGCTTAAAGATGAAGGACCTGGAATTCCTGATATAAACCTTGCTATGCAGCAGGGTTACTCAACTGCTTCACCTGAAGTTAGGGAAATGGGCTTCGGTGCAGGTATGGGACTTCCGAATATAAAAGCGAATGCGGATGATCTTGTTATTGAGAGTGAAGTTGGTGTGGGAACACGTCTTCTTATTACTTTTTATTTAAGTGGTAACTAGATATGGTTAGAGGAAAAGCTTTTTTTCATCATGCTTTAAAAGTTGTGAGGGAAAAATGTATTGGCTGTACTCACTGTATGGATGTCTGTCCAACTGATGCAGTTCGTATAAGAGGTGGTAAGGCATATGTTAATCCTGATAGGTGTATAGATTGTGGCAGGTGTGTAAACGCCTGCCCTTATAATGCTATAATTGTTGAACAGGATGATTTTGGTCATATTTTTGATTTTAAATATAGAGTTGCATTGGTTCCTTCCGTACTTTTAGGTCAGTTTAATGATAAAACAGGAAGCTGTGCTATTTTTAAAGGGCTTCATAATGTAGGTTTTACTCATGTTTATGAAGTAGATGCCATGGCTCCTATTGTTGAAAAAGCTTATGCTGAATATGAAAAGAGAGACGATGTTGAACTTCCAATAATATCTTCTTTCTGTCCGGCAATTGTAAGGCTTATTCAAGTGCGTTTTCCTTCTTTAGTAAAAAATATTGCTCTTGTCAAACCTCCTATAGATTTTGCGGCAATTCATTGTCGTAATATTATTGAGAAAGCTGGCGCATCTCCATCTGAAATTGGTGTTTTTTACATAACCCCATGTGCTGCAAAGATTGCTGCTGTAAAAAGTCCGGTTGGAGAGGAGAAATCTTTTGTAAATGGTGTTATAAATATGGATTTTATATATAACAAAATATACAGCCATGTTATGCTTGATAACAAGGGAGATAAATCCGAACCATGTCTTACAATAAACAGCCGTTATGTTAAATGGAGCTTGACTAACGGAGAATGTAAAAACAGAGATTCTCATGCACTCGCTGTTGATGGTGTTAAAAATGTTATTGAAATTTTAGATCAGCTTGAAAATGATAAGCTTGATAACATAAATTTCCTTGAACTTAGAGCCTGTGATGAAAGTTGCGCAGGCGGTGTTTTAGTTCCTGGCAACAGATTCCTTACGGTAAGACGCCTTTCCGAAAGAGCCGAAATTCCTCTTTGTGATGTCAGGAAAATGCCTAAAGGTGAAGAATCCTGTAAAAACTGCTATCTTTTCAGTGAAACAGATGAATCTTACCTTCTGAAAAATTCCGGTCTTGGTAAAATGGAACCAAGATCAATGCTTTCTTTAGATGATGATATGTCTGAAGCTTTAAAAAAAATGGAGTATGTTGAAGTAATAATGCAGATTCTTCCAAATGTGGACTGCGGTATGTGCGGAACGCCCAGCTGTCTTTCTCTTGCCGAAGATATAGTAAGAGGAATTGCTGATATAGATCAGTGTATTTTTATGAAAATAAATTCAACATCTAAAAACGGAGATATTGAATCTTTATGTGATTCCGTGCGAAATGTATGGGGACGCATAAATAATGATGGAGAAGAAAATGAAAGTGAGTAGTCTTGTTGAGAAGCTTGGTCTTAAAATATTCACAAAAACTGTAACTCTGGAAAGGAATATTACCGGAGGTTATACAGGTGATCTTCTTAGTGATGTTATGGGTTCATCTAAAGATGGCAATATTCTTATTACAATTCAGTCTCATAAAAATGTAATGGCAATAGCCTCATTAAAGGAGCTTTCCGCTGTTTTACTTGTAAAAGGGATAGAACCTGAGCCGGAAATGCTTGAAAAAGCTGAAGAAGAAGAAATAGCTGTACTTGGTTGCAATAAAGCTGCATTTGAAATTTCGGCTGAGGTATATAACCTTATAAATGAATAGCTATAGAGCCGACTTACATATTCATACGCTTCTTTCTCCATGCGGCTCTCTTGAAATGAGTCCGGAGAACATACTTGGAGCTGCCGCTGAAAAAGCAATAGACATAATAGGTATAGCTGACCATAATTCCACAAGACAATCTGTCGTGATTCGCAAAATGGCTGAAAAATACGGGATATTTGTTCTTTGCGGAGCTGAAGTCTGTACTAAGGAAGAAATTCACTGCCTTGCTTTTTTTGAAAATGATTCAAAACTTGATGAATTTCAAAAATATCTTGATTCCAACATCATTAAGATTCCTAATAAACCTGAGAAGTTCGGATACCAGGTAGTTGTTGATGAAGAGGAAAACATCGTTTATGAAGAAGAAAATCTTCTTATAGCCTCTCTTGACAAATCAATAGAAGAAGTGGAATTAAAAGTGCACTCCTTAGGTGGTATATTTATTCCGGCACATATAAATAAAACAGTAAACAGTATTATCGGACAGCTTGGTTTTTTTCCCGATGATCTTAATGTTGATGCTGTAGAAATATCAAGACACATTACAAAAGAAAGGTTTGTAAATGAAAATCCATGGTCTATAGGATATACATTTACAACATCAAGTGATGCCCACATTCCGGAAGATGTTGGTACTGCTTATTCTGTTTTTAAAATGGTAAACAGAAGTTTCACAGAAATAAAAAAAGCTCTTAAATTTGAAGAAGGAAGACTGGTGGAGACAAAATGAAAGAACTTTCCCTGCATATTCTTGACATTCTGCAAAATTCGGTTAGAGCTAAGGCAACAAAGATTGAACTTAATATAGAAGAAAATACTGAAACAAATTTTTATATGATAGAAATTGTCGATAACGGAACTGGAATGAGTAAAGAGCTCCTTGAAAGAGTTGTAGACCCTTTTGTAACATCAAGGACCACCAGAAAGGTTGGTTTAGGAATTCCTCTTTTTAAACAGACAGCAGAACAGTCCGGAGGGAGACTTGAAATAGAATCCGAACTTGGAGTCGGAACAAAAATAAAAGCGTTTTTTCTTCACAATAATATTGACAGACCGGTACTTGGTGGTGTAGCTTCTGTTTTGGTATCGACTGCTGCATCCTATCCTGATATTGAGTTTGTGTATACACATACCAGAAACGGGGTATCGTATACATTTGACACGAAAGAGGTAAAAGATGCGCTGGATGGTGTTCCAATTGGTTCACCTAATGTTATTAAGTATTTGATTGAAATGATAAATGAAAATCTTAAAGAGATTAAGGTAGAATAAGTTTTCTTTTATAGTTGAGGAGGCTATATAAATGGCAAAGGCAAAGATTAAAATTGATGGTCAGCACTTGAAAGATATTAAGGAAATCTGTAAGTCTTTCAATAATGACAAGGGTGAACTTATCAATGTTCTCCATAAGACTCAGGGAAAATTAGGTTATTTACCTCCTGAAGCTCAGATGGTAATTGCTGATGAGCTTAAAATTCCTGTCGCTAAAGTTTACGGTGTAGTTACTTTCTATTCTTTCTTTACTATGACTCCAAAAGGAAAGCATCCAATTGCAATATGTCTTGGAACTGCATGTTATGTAAGAGGAGCTGAAAACATAGTAACTGAATTCAGCAGACTTCTTGGAATCAATGTCGGCGAAACAACACCAGATGGTCTTTTTTCTCTTGACTGTTTAAGATGTGTAGGCGCATGCGGTCTCGCTCCGGTTGTTCTCGTTGGAGAAAAAGTTTACGGTCGTGTTACAACAGACCAGGTAAAGCATATTATTGAAGATTATAGAAAATAACTGGAGGTCATTATTATGTCAAAAATAAAATCTCTTGCAGATCTCAAAAAAATGAGTTCCGAATTCAAATCAAAAGTTGACCTTAGAGAAAAAGGTGACACCATAGACAAACTTGTCCAGATAAAAGTTGCAATGGCAACATGCGGAATAGCTTCAGGCGCAAAGGAAGTTATGGACTTCTTTATAGACGAGCTTGATAAAAACGGTATCAGCGGCGTTGTAACTCAGACCGGATGTATGGGATACTGCTATGCAGAACCTACGATCGAAGTTACAGTTCCCGGAAAAGATCCAATAGTTTTCGGATACGTTAATATTGATAAAGCCCGTGAAATACTCGACAAGTATATAAAGAACGGAGAGCTTGTTGAAGGAATTATTCCTGTAAATTATGAAACAGTTGACAAGTAAGCTAAGGAGTTCGGAATGGCTAAATATAAAATGCATATCCTTGTTTGTGGCGGAACGGGTTGCAAAGCATCAAACAGCGGTGGAATCGCCAAAAGATTTGAAGAAGTTCTCAAGGAAAGAGGTCTTGAAGACGTTCAGGTCATAACTACCGGTTGTTTCGGTTTCTGTGAAAAAGGACCTATTGTTAAAATACTTCCAGATAATACCTTTTATGTAGAAGTAAAAGAATCAGATGTTGAAACTATAATTGAAGAACACATCGTTAAAGGAAGAAAAGTTACAAAACTTCTCTTTACAGATCCAAAATCTGAAAAACACATAGAAGATTCAAAACATATGGGTTTCTACAAAAAGCAAATGAGAATTGCACTCAGAAACTGTGGTTTTATAGATCCTGAGAACATAGATGAAGCAATAGCAAGAGATGCTTATGCTGCTCTTGGACAGGTTCTCAACCATATGACTCCTGAATCAACAATTGAAGAAGTTAAGAAATCAGGTCTCCGCGGAAGAGGCGGCGGCGGATTCCCAACCGGACTCAAATGGTTCTTTGCAAGCAAAAACAAAGCAGACCAGAAATATGTTGTATGTAATGCAGATGAAGGCGACCCAGGTGCATTCATGGACAGATCTATCCTTGAAGGAGATCCACATTCAGTTCTTGAAGCAATGGCAATATGCGGATACTGTATAGGTGCAGACAAAGGTCTCATATACATCAGAGCAGAATATCCACTTGCAATTGAAAGACTTAAAATAGCAATCAAACAGGCAAGAGAATACGGTCTTTTAGGCAGTGACATCATGGGCAGCGGTTTCAATTTTGATATCGAGCTCAGATATGGTGCAGGAGCATTCGTTTGCGGTGAAGAAACAGCTCTTATTCACTCGATGGAAGGTGAAAGAGGCGAGCCTACAGTTAAACCTCCATTCCCCGCAGAAAAAGGTTATATGGGCAAACCGACAAACGTAAACAACGTTGAAACATTTGCCAACATTCCTCCAATAATACTTAAAGGAGCAGAATGGTTCAGCAGCATAGGAACAGAAAAGTCAAAAGGAACAAAAGTTTTTGCACTCGCAGGAAAAGTAAACAACGTTGGTCTTATAGAAGTTCCTATGGGAATAACACTCCGTGAAGTTATTTTTGAAATAGGCGGAGGAATCAAAGGTGGAAAAGCATTTAAAGCTGTTCAGACAGGAGGACCTTCAGGCGGATGTCTTACAGCTAAACATCTTGATACTCCTATCGATTATGATAACCTCATTGCAGCCGGATCAATGATGGGATCAGGCGGAATGATCGTTATGGATGAAGACAACTGCATGGTTTCCATTGCAAAATTCTACCTTGACTTCACAGTTGAAGAATCATGTGGAAAATGTACACCATGTCGTGTAGGAAACAAGAGACTTTATGAGCTTCTTGACAAAATAACAAAAGGCAAAGGAACAATGGAAGACATTGATCAGCTTAAAAACCTTGCAAACGTTATTAAAGATACAGCTCTCTGTGGACTTGGTCAGACAGCACCAAATCCGGTTCTTTCAACAATAGACAATTTCTACGATGAATACGTTGCCCACGTTAAAGATAAAAAATGTCCATCCGGTGAATGCAAAGCTCTCTTAAACTACGTTATAAATCCTGATAAGTGTATTGGCTGTACAGCATGCGCAAGAGTTTGTCCAGTAGGAGCAATAACAGGAACAGTAAAGAAACCACATGTTATTGATCAGAGCAAATGTATCAAATGCGGTGCATGTATGGAAAAATGTAAATTCAATGCTATTAGTAAAATGTAGGCTAGGGAGAATACAATGGATATGATAAAACTTACAATAGACGGTAAAAACGTTGAGGTAGCAAAAGGAACTACCGTTCTTGAGGCCGCCCATTCCGTAGGAATAAAAATACCTACACTTTGCCATATGAATCTTGGAGATCTTAAATTTGTAAATAAATCTGCATCATGTCGTATATGCGTTGTAGAAATAGAAGGAAGAAGAAACCTTGCACCTGCATGTTCAACAGATGTTACAGAAGGAATGTTTATAAAAACACACTCAATAAGAGTTCTCAATGCAAGAAAGACGGTTCTTGAACTTCTTCTTTCAGACCATCCGAAAGATTGTCTTGTATGTAAAAAATCAGGAAACTGTGAACTTCAGGACCTTGCACAGGATTTCGGTATAAGAGAAATACCATTCGATGCGAACTGTGCTGTAAGCACATACAGAAAAGACACATCTCCATCCATAATAAGAGATATGGACAAATGTGTAATGTGCAGACGCTGCGAAACAATGTGTAATGAAGTACAGACAGTTGGTGCACTCTCAGGAATCAACAGAGGATTTGACAGTGTTGTAGCAACAGCATTTGAAATGAATCTTGAAGATTCTCCATGTACATTCTGCGGACAGTGCGTTGCAGTATGTCCGGTAGGAGCTCTTACAGAAGTTGACCACACATGGAAAGTTATTCAGGCAATAGCAGACCCTAAGAAGACAGTTCTCGTACAGACAGCTCCTGCAGTAAGAGTTGCACTCGGCGAAGAGTTCGGTATGGAACCAGGAACAATAGTAACAGGCAAAATGGCAGCAGCACTCAGAAAACTCGGATTCAACTATGTATTTGATACCGACTTCGCAGCTGACCTTACAATAATGGAAGAAGGAACAGAATTCCTTGACAGACTTACACGCCATCTTAACGGAGACAAGAATGTAAAACTTCCAATACTCACATCATGCTGTCCGGCATGGGTAAACTTCTTTGAATACAACTTCCCAGAACTCAAAGATATCCCATCAACAGCACGCTCGCCACAGCAGATGTTCGGACCAATCGCAAAAACATACTTTGCGGACAAACTCGGAATAAAAAGAGAAGACATGGTTGTCGTATCAGTTATGCCATGCGTAGCCAAAAAATACGAATGTACAAGACCTGAATTCTCAGTTAATGGTAATCCTGACGTTGACTACTCAATAACGACAAGAGAACTTGCGCACCTTATAAAAGTTGCAAACATCGATTTCAACATGCTTGAAGATGAAGATTTCGACAGACCTCTCGGAGAATCAACAGGAGCCGCAGTTATTTTCGGAGCAACAGGCGGAGTTATTGAAGCAGCAGTAAGAACAGCATACGAAGTTCATACAGGCAAAACACTTGACAACGTTGACTTCAAACAAATCCGTGGAATGGAAGGACTCCGTGAAGCAACAGTTGACATAGACGGACTTGAACTTAAAATTGGAATCGCACACGGACTTGGAAATGCAAGAAAACTTCTTGAATGCATAGAATCAGGAGTATGTGACTACCATGCAATAGAAATCATGGCATGTCCAGGCGGATGTATCGGTGGAGCAGGACAGCCATATCATCATGGTGACTGTGAAATTCTCAAAAAGAGAACAGAAGCAATCTACCGTGAAGACGAAGGCAAACCAGTAAGAAAATCTCATGAAAACCCATACATAAAAGAACTTTATGAGAACTTTCTTGGAAAACCGCTTAGTGAGAAATCACACCACCTTCTTCATACTCACTACTTCGACAAGAAAGAAGTTATCGAAACAGAGTAAACCAGGTTTACATAGTTTTTTAAGACCCCGCTAGCCGGGGTCTTTTTTTTAGCTGACAAAGTAACAGTAGTTTTATAAGTTACTATTATATTTGCAGGAAGATAACGGTTTAATGAGTTTACTTGACTGGGATTATTACGAGGAATGCTTCTTCACCTTCTGTAGTTGAGTTTCCATCAAGATTTCCATAGGTATAACCTGTAAGATAAATATTATTATTTAAGATTAAGCCTCCTTTACAACATCTTCTACATTAGTGTAAGTTGGCTTAACTTACGGTCCACTTTTTTTCTTAAGGGTTCACTAGATGTTACACTTAGTTACCCATTCAATTACATGCTCAGAATGAGCATCGTTCAGGATTGGTGGAGACGGCGGGAATCGAACCCGCGTCCAGCAAAGATTCAAATAAGCTTTCTACATGCTTAGTCTGATCTTATAGGTCTTTATCCTTTGTTCTACGTTCTCAGACGTGTTTTGAACAGGATGCAGTCTGTAATCTTAGCCTTTACTGCCAGACGATCAGTAAAAGAGCGCCCTCCTGTCTTAACGTCCTTGCCGTTCCGGAGGAAAAACGGGTCAGACGGTAGCATTAAGCTGCTACTAACAATTCGTTATCTGCGTTTCAACAGATTTTGCCGTTTATTAAAGTGGCCAACGGCGTCCACTGCATGCTTACTTATCCTAGCCTAAACTGTCGAAGCCATGTCGTCCCCAACTGTCAAAGATCTTAAGCAAGAAATATACTTCGGTTTTTGATTTTGTCAATTTGTTTTTTGCTTGTGAACTGTTTTAATTGCTTTTGAAAGTAGTTTGGTTTTTAGAAATTTGAAGCAAATTGTAAAGGTTTAAATCTTTTATAAAAACACTCTTTTTTTCTTGCTTTTGATATTGTGTAGGGTAAAATGTGGAGTATTTGTTATATAAAGTGGTTTATTGTGGAAAAAAAGACGACGTTTCATGGCAGAAATTATTATAAAATTGATATTAAGGGTCGTCTCCCTTTTCCTGCGCAATGGTTTGAACCTCTTAATTTGAGGTTTGGAGAATCTCTTATTGTAGCCAGGGGTCTTTCTCACGATTCAAGGTATCTTGAACTTTATTCTCCTTCAGGCTGGGCTGAAAAAATGGCTGATATTGAAGGTGCTTTTCCTGAGGGTGAGCTTAAAAGCAAAATTGTCCGCTGGTATGTTTCAACTGCTGAATCTGTGGATCTTGACACTCAGAACAGAATAAGACTTCCTAAGCATCTTGCTGATTATGGAAAAGTTGATAAGGATGTTGTTCTTCTTGGCTGTGTGGATCGGATAGAGATTTGGGCTAAAGAACTTCTTGATGAAGTTGATACTCCAAGCAAGGATGATTTTGATCAGATTTTTGCTCTTCTTAATGGTTATAAGGAAAAAAAGAACGATTTTTAATTTTATTGAGGGTTTATGTTTAGTCATCTTCCTGTAATGCCTAACGAGGTTCTGGATTTACTTTCTGTTGAAAATCCATTTCTTTATGTTGATTTTACTTCTGGTGGCGGCGGACATGCAGAGCTTTTCTTTAATAAGTATCCGAATATGAGACTTCTTCTGCTTGATAGGGATGAAGATGCTATAGTTCACCTTAAAAATAAGTTTGCCGGTGAAAATAGGGTTATTGTAGCCCATTATGCTTCTTCGGAGCTTGAAAAGGTTTTGTTTTTAACAAAAAACAGAGGTGCAGATATTATTCTTGGAGATCTTGGAGTCAGTTCATATCAGTTTGATGAGGGTGAAAGAGGTTTTTCTTTCCGCTTTGATGCTTTCATGGATATGAGAATGGATAGAACTAAAGGTTTTACAGCTGTTGAAATGCTTAAAGATATTGATGAAAAAGAACTTGTATGGGTTTTAAGTAACTATGGTGAAGAGAGGGAATCTAAAAGAGTTGCCGCTCTTTTAAAAAAACTTGCTGCTGAAGGTGAGACTTCAACTGTTAAGTTTGCTGAGGAGATTGTTAAAATAAAAAAGCATTCGAAATCTAAAATTCATCCTGCTACTCAGGTTTTTCAGGCGTTGAGAATTGCTGTTAACGGTGAGATGGAGGAGCTCGACAAAATGCTTGAAAGTGGTTTTGAAAAGCTTATGCCTTGTGGAAAAATGGGGTTTATAACTTTTCATTCTCTTGAAGATAGAAAGGTTAAACGTTTTTTTCAGTCTCTCAGAGAAGGTGATCCGCTGACTGGACAGCCTTTGAATGATATCAATATCTTAAAGGCTATTTCTCCTTCTGATGAGGAATGCAGGGAAAATCCAAGGTCCAGAAGCGCAAAGCTTAGAGTTGTAAAGAAATTAAGTTAATAATATATAAAAAGGGGGACGTTATGGCAGGTTTTGTCGGGGTAAGAGGCAATGTCGGAAGCAGGACTGGTGAAGGTCGTTTTTTTGTTCTTAGAAAGGCAAGAGTCAGACTTGAAGCTCTTTTTTCACTGGAAATAATAGCTTTTTCTGTGGCTTTGCTGCTTATTATGTTTTTTATGTTTTTAAATGCCTATACAAAATCTGTTGTTCACAGTCAGTCCATAACTATAAGAGAAAAAATAGATTCAAACAGAGAACTTAATCTTATGAAAAAAGATTATGAAAGCTCTTATATAGAAAAGATTTCTCCTGCAGCTCTCATGAAAAAAGCAGAAAATGAGGATTTCAAGGTTGCTTCAAAAGAAAAGATATTGTCCTTCTAAAAAGAAGGTAGTAAATGAGCTTAGAATACAGAAGTGAGAAAATCTGGATAGTTATATTTTCTGTTGTTTGTTTTGTCTGCATTTCTGTTCTTGTTTACAGGCTTTATTTTTTTCAAATAAGTAAGCATGAAGAGCTTGGTAAATATGCAAGAGAAACCAGTGTCGTAAAGGTTGTAAAAGGTAAAAGAGGAACTATTTACGATAGAAATGGTGAAATCTTTGCTATGTCTGAGCCTAAAGTTGATGTGGCTGTGGATCCTGTTGTCATGAAACATAAAGATGACATGTCTGATATTCTTTCTGAAATTGTTGACAGAGATAAAAAGGAAATACGTAAGATTTTTGATAAAAAAGGTCATTTTTTCTACATAAAAAAAGATATAAATTACAAAGCAGCCAAGAATTTTAAGGATAAGAGAGATTCGTTTGTTAATGAAATCAGAAATCTGAGAGAAGACAAAGCTTTTCGTAAATATTTGAAGATTGTTAAAAATGGTGTTGATAAAAATACCGAAATTCCTGGCATTGATATTGAATCCATGAGTAAAAAATATTTCAGATATGAATATTTAAAGGAAATTATTGATGATTTCAGGCTGGTTATCCTTATTGACGGTTATAAAAGAGCTTATCCTCAAAAAGAGATGCTTGCTAATGTTTTAGGTTTTGTAAGAAAATCTGATGATAAAGGTCTCGAAGGTCTTGAAATGTCTTTTGATGACTATCTTAAAGGAAAGGAAAGAGAAGTCAGACGTTTTAGAGTGCCTAAAAAAGGCGCTGCTGCAATTGAAATTGAGAAGGAACTTGAAGATAGTTCAGGTTATGACCTTTATACAACTATAGATTCCCGTATTCAGCTGGTTGCTGAAGAAGAGATATCAAAAATGGTTAAAAAAACTAAAGCTATCTGGGGCGGTGTCGTTATTATGGACCCTTCTAATGGTCAGATTCTTGCTATGGCAAATTATCCGACTTTTGACCCCGCAAGATATAGTAAATTTTCCCCTAAAGAGCGGCGAAATTATTCTGTAGGCAATCTTTTTGAGCCTGGTTCAACTATGAAGATTTTTTCAATTCTTGCTGCTATGAATGAAGGTCTTGTAAAAGATAACGAGCTTTTTAGCGGTCATAATGGTCGTTTTAATTACGGAAAACGCTGGATTAGAGATCATAAGTTTATTCCGTGGATGACTGTAAGAGATATTGTTGTAAATTCAAGTAATATTGGTACTGTTCAGATAGTTGACAGGCTTGATTCTCCTAAACTTTTCGACTACTTTGAAAAATTTGGCTTTAATGGTAAAACTGAGGTTAAAATACCAGGTGAATCTTACCGTCCAATAAGATCATACAAAAAATGGTATCCTATTGATAAAGCTAACTTGAGTTTTGGTCAGGGGCTTTCTGTAAATATGCTTCATATGGTGAGAGCTCTTTCAACACTTGTAAATGGCGGTTATCTGTGGCATCCTACAATTGTTGATAAGATTGTTGACACAAGCAGTTCGAAAATAGTCTATCAGAAAATTCCTGAGCCGGTTAAATTAAATCTTTCAAATGATATTTCACGTAAAATGGTGAGTATGCTTGAAGATGTTGTTGAAAATGGTACAGGAAAAGCGGCAGGAATAAAAGGTGTTTCTGTAATGGGTAAGACTGGAACATCTCAAAAATATGATGCATCTATAAGAAAATACAGCTGGAATGATGTTGTCTGTTCTTTTCTGGGAGCTGTCCCTTCAGAAAACCCTAAAATGGTTATGATGGTTGTTGTTGATCAGCCTGAAGGTCATGAGTTTGGCAGTACAACAGCTGCACCTGTTTTTGGTAATATTGCTAAAAGAGTTCTTCCAATGATGGGAATTTATCTTGAAAGTGGAGAAAACCTTTCCGTTTCTCTTCCTGAAATGGAAATGGATGATCTCAGTGAACATATTTCAGAAAATGAAGATGGAACATCGAAGCCTTTTGATCTTGTTCCTGTTCCTAAATTTACAGGTTTAAAGGTTAGTGATGCTGTTGTGGCTGCTAACAAATCAGGACTTGAAATAACTTTGGTAGGTTCAGGCGAAGATATAATAAAATCTCAGTATCCTGATGCAGGAGATAAGGTTTTATATGGAACTTCCGTTACTATTGAAATTGAAGAGAAGGGGGATTAATTGAAGCTCAGTGATATTTTAAAAATTCTTAAAGATGAGCTTTATGATTTTAAGGAATTAACTGAAGACATTGAGATTAATAAAGCTACCGTTTCATCTCTTTCTGTTGATAAAACAGCTCTCTTTTTTGCTGTAAAAGGGTCAAACAGGGATGGACATGATTTTATAGATGATGTTTTTGCAAAAGGTGTTCCTGCTGTTATTGGTGAGAAGGCGCTTGATATTTCGAATTATTATCGTGTCAAAGATGTCCGCAAAGCTGCTGCCAAGATTATGCCTGAAATTTATGGAAATCCTCAGAAAAAAATGAGTTTTATAGGCATTACTGGAACTAATGGAAAGACAACCACTTCTTATATAATGGATCATATTCTTGGAAGCGAAATAAAAACAGGTCTTATCGGAACTGTTCAGTATAAATTTGCAGATAAAATAGTTAAGGCTCCGAATACTACACCATTTATATGGGATTGGTATGATCTGCTTTACAATATGAATATAAGCGGAGTAAAAACCGTTGTCTCCGAAATCAGCTCTCATGCTCTGGCTCAGGACAGAATTAAAGGAACAATGTTTGATGTTGCTGTTTTTACTAATTTTACAAGAGATCATATTGATTTTCATGAAAATGAGGAGAATTATTTTTCTGCCAAGAAAAAGCTTTTTACCAGTTATTTTAAAGAGTCAGGATTTGCAGTTATAAATATTGATGATGCAAAAGGCTGTGAACTTTTGGAGAGTCTTAAAGGAAAAAAGTGTATTACTTATTCAATGAAAAAAAATAATGCAGACCTTCATGTAGTTTCATATGATTATAATCTTGAAGGTTCTGAAGGTATTTTGAATTTTAAGGGAAAAGAATATCCTTTTAAGTTCAGACTCCCCGGAGAGTTCAATATTTATAATATGATGGCAGCTATTCTTGCAGTTACTCCGTTTATTTCATTTAAAAAAGCTTTAAAGCTAGCAGGAGAAAAGGTTTTTGTGCCCGGAAGACTTGAAAAGGTCGGAGAGAAAGGACGTTTTTATATTGATTATGCGCATACACCTGATGCTCTTGAAAATGTTATTAAAACTCTTATTCCTCTAAAAATGGGGGGAAAGATAATAACAGTTTTTGGTGCAGGCGGAGACAGGGACAAAGGTAAAAGACCTTTAATGGGAAAAATTGCGAGTGAATTAAGTGATTTTATTATTGTTACCGATGATAATCCAAGAACTGAAAATCCTGATATGATAATAAAAGATATATTGTCCGGCATTGATACAAATGATATTTGTGTCGAGCGGGATAGAAAAAGTGCTATAGCAAAGGCTGTGAAAATTTCCAGAAAGAATGATATTGTTCTTGTTGCCGGTAAAGGTCATGAGGACTACCAGATTATTGGAACAGTTAAACATCATTTTTCAGACAGAGAAACAATATTGGAACTGCTTGGAGAAAATAATGATAAGTAGTCTTACAATAAATATTGCTCTTAAAAAATGCGGAGCTGAAAAGTTCTTTTCTCCTGTACTTGTAGGAAAAGTTGTAATTGACAGCAGAAAAGCGGAAAAGGGCGATCTGTTTCTTGCTTTTAAAGGTGAAAAAGCTGATGGTCACTCTTTTGTTCAGAAAATGGTTGAGAATGGTATTTACTGCGTAGGAACAGAAGATATTGATAATGAAAAATATTTTAAAATAGATGATGTTTCAGTTTTTCTTTCTGTTCTTGCAGTTCAATATAGAGATGTAATAAAATCAAAAATAATAGCTCTGACAGGCTCAAGCGGTAAAACTACAACTAGAAATTTTATAGTTCAGGCTCTTAAACCTTCTTTAAAATCAATTCATTCAACAAGCGGGAATCTTAACAACGACCTTGGGCTTCCTGTAACACTGCTTTCAAAACCGCTTTATGCTGATTTTACTGTTCTTGAAATGGGAATGAATCATAGCGGTGAGATTGCTGAGCTTGTAAAAATAGCAAAACCGGAAATGGTTTTAATTACCAATATAGGTTTTGCGCATATTGGAAATTTTAATTCCAGAGATGAACTTGCAGATGCCAAGCTTGAAATTTTTGAATATTCAAATGGCACTTTATACGGACATTTAAATGATAATTATATAAAAAAATGGGTCAGAAGACATCCAGAAAGGAGGTTTGTGAATATGGATGATAAAATTCTCAATTTGAAAGGTGATTTTCCTGAGTATGTTATAGAAAATGCGAATGCGGCTATTACGGTTGCTTCTGACAATGGTATTAATCCTGAAAAGTCTTTAAACAATATTGATATGTCTGAAAAGCTTCCTCTGCGTGGTGAAACTGTTATTATTGGTTCAAGAATTTTTGTTGTCGATTGTTACAATGCAAATCCTGATTCAATGAAAAAATCTCTTACAGGGTTTATTTCAAAATATAATAACGGAATTCCAATACTTGGCGAGATGGGAGAGCTTGGAAGTTTTTCACCTCTTTTTCATCTTGAAATCATGGAAATGCTGAACTCAATGAGGATACTGGATCGTACACTCTTTTTTGGTGACGGGTTTAAAAAAGTTTTGGAAAATGTTTCTTTCGACGGTATAACAGTGCGTGTTTTTGATGATCTGGAGGAGCTCGTTTCATCTATCCCGACAGTTGGTGAGTTTCTTCTTAAAGGTTCCAGAAGTAATCGTCTGGAAAGGATGCTGGATCTTGTAAAGGGGGTTTAAATGTTTTTTTATCTCAGCTGGCTTGCTGAAAAAGGTTTTCCTTCTCTTAATGTACTTAACTATATAACCTTTAGAACTTTTATGGCTGTTCTGACATCGTTTTTTATCTCCCTTTTTCTTTACCCTAAATTTATCAGACATCTTAAAAAGATAAAAGCTGAACAAAGTATAAGAATTGACGGACCTTCAACGCATCTTGCTAAAGTAGGAACGCCATCATTCGGTGGTATACTTATTATTGGTTCTTTGTTGCTGAATGTACTTCTTTGGAGTGATTTTATATTTAATCCATATGTTTTTGTAATGACACTTCTTATTATCCTTTTCGGATTAATAGGATTTAGTGATGATTATCTTAAAATGACAAAGAAAAACTCAAAAGGGTTAAGCGGAAAGAAGAAATTGTTTTTTCAACTTCTTTTTTCAGGTATTTTCATGACAGTTCTTTATGCGAGAGGCGATTATTCAACACTTCTTATGGTTCCTATATTTAAAAATGCTGCATTTGATATAGGCATTTTTTATATTCCTTTTGGAATGCTTGTAATTACTGCTACTTCCAATGCACTTAATCTTACTGACGGTATTGATGGACTTGCTATAGTTCCAACTATTGTATCGACAGCTCTTTTAGGAACTCTGCTTTATCTTGTCGGACACTCTGCTCTTGCGAACTATCTTCATCTTTTCTATATAGCTGATGCAGGTGAACTTTCAGTTGTTGCAGGAGCAGTTATAGGTGCTTCTCTTGCTTTTCTGTGGTATAATGCACATCCTGCTGAAATTTTTATGGGAGATACTGGTTCCCTTACTTTGGGAGCTATCATTGGCGCTTTTACTATAATAACTAAAACAGAATTCTTATCTATAGTTTTTAATGGTATTTTTGTTGCTGAAGCACTTTCTGTAATTTTTCAGGTTGGCTCTTTTAAACTTACCGGTAAAAGAATTTTCAGAATGGCTCCGCTTCATCATCATTTTGAAGTCGGTGGCCTTAAAGAGACAAAAGTAGCTATGAGATTCTGGATAGTTGCAATACTTCTTGCTATTATTTCAATTGCAATGGTCAAGGTGAGGTAAAAAATCATGAAATGTGTTGTTCTTGGGCTTGGAAAATCGGGAATTGCAGCAATCTCTTTTCTGGAAGAGAAAGATTATGATGTTTATGTTTATGATGATAATGAGTTCAAGCTTAGTGAATATGGTGATAGATTTAATTTTATAAAAAAACCGGAAATGCCTGAAGGTTCATCTCTTTTAGTTATCAGTCCTGGTGTTTCAAGAACGCATCCGCTTTATATTGATGCTCTTGAAAAAGAGATTGATATTGCTGGCGAACTTGAAGTGGCTGCAAGATATATTGAACATGCAAAAGTTGTTGCCGTTACAGGTACAAATGGTAAAAGTACAACAGTTACTCTTGCTTATGAGATTCTTAAAGCTTCAGGTTATAAGGTTTTTCTTTGTGGAAACATTGGTGTTCCTGTTCTTTCTGAAAATTTTGATGAATATGATTTTCTCGTTATAGAGCTAAGTAGTTTTCAGCTTGAAACTCTCAAATCCTTAAAAGTTGATACAGCTGCCGTTTTAAATATTACACCTGACCATCTCGACAGATATGATTCTTTCGAAGAATACGGTGCGGTAAAGCTTTCTCTTTTTGATCTGGTTAAAAAAGATGGGCGCTTTGTTATTCCTTCGGATAAATCTCTGATTCCAGGATTTGATACTGATGCAGAAAAGGATGTAAAAAGATTTTCATGGAATGAGAAGAGTGATGTTTTATATGAAAAGGGCTTTATAAAAACTTCTTTAGGTGATGTTAAAATTAAGGGAACAACTCTTGATGTTCCCCATAATATAGAGAACTTTATGGCAGCATTTCTTTTAACTGAACCTTTTATAAAAGATATTGAATGTTTAAACAGTGCTGTTGCAAGCTTTTCCGCTCTGCCTCACAGAACTACTTTTGTCGATGAAATTAATGGTGTAAGATTTGTTGATGACAGCAAAGCTACAAATGTTGGTGCTGTTGAAAAATCTCTTGCCGGTTTTGCACCTGATTCAGTTATTCTGATTCTTGGCGGCGTTGATAAAGGTGGCAGTTATATGCCTCTTGCATCTCTGATAAAAGAAAAATGCAGAATGATTCTTCTTATTGGTGATGCCGCCCCTATTATTAAAAAGGAGCTTGATGGTATTGTTCCAATTTTTGAATGCGGCTACGATATGCGTCTATGTGTAAATAAAGGTTATGAACTTGCGGAAAAGGGTAATACAGTTCTACTTTCACCTGCATGTTCAAGTTATGATATGTATCCGAATTATGGTGCAAGAGGAAATGATTTTTGTGAAAAGGTAAAAGAGCTTAGATGAGGGAATTATCTTACGGAAACAGTAAAAAGAAATTATTAAAAATATATTTTGCTGTATTTTTCTCTCTCGTTGTTCTTGGCACGGCAATGGTATTTAATATACGAATATTTAAAGCAGCTTCCCCGGATTCTAGTTTTTTAAAACTCTCTTTTTCTCTTATGAAAAACATAGTAATTGCTGCCGGTGCTTTTCTTTTTGCCTATACTGTTGAGCTTAATGCTATTAAAGATAAATTAAAGTACGGTGTTCTGGCTGTTATTCCATTACTGGCTATGGTTTTTCTTTTTGGTACTGAAGTTAATGGTTCCAAAAGATGGCTCAATCTAGGGTTTTTTATGCTTCAGCCTTCTGAAATAGCAAAACTTCTTGTTATTTTCTATCTTGCTACTGTTATCTGTAACAAAGATGACAGAATAAAGGTTCTTAAAGAGGTTTTCTGGCCTCTTTCAATGGTAAGTTTTATCTGTCTTCTTATTGGAATTGAAGATATGGGAACAAGCCTTATTATATTTACGATTTCAATAATGATGCTTATGATTGGCGGAATGAATAAAAAAGTAGTTGGTATATTTATACTTGTCGGTGCTATTCTTTTCTCTCTTCTTCTTTTTACTTCTCCTTACAGAATGGCAAGAATCAAAGCTTTTATGGATCCATGGGCTGACAGACAGGCTAAAGGTTATCAACAGGTTGAATCTCAAATAGCTTTGGGACGTGGAGGTATTGTCGGAGTAGGTTTTGGCAACAGTGAGCGAAAAATAAATTATCTTCCTGAGGCAAGCACCGATTTTATATTTGCAATAATAGGTGAGGAATTTGGCTTTGTAGGTTCTGTTGCTGTGATTTTGCTTTTTACGCTAATGTTTATTATAGGCGTCTATTTTGCCTTTACATCAGGAGACCGTTTTAATCTGCTTCTAATTTCAGGTTTCGTCTTTTTGCTAATGCTTCAGGCAATAATCAATATAGCTGTTGTAACATCAACATTGCCAAACAAAGGTGTGCCTCTTCCTTTTATCAGTTATGGTGGTTCAGCTCTCTTAACCTATTCAATGATGGTGGGTTTTATAATGAACGCAGTGCTTTCGGATAATGCTCCAAGATTAAGATTTTAAAGGAGTTTATAATGAAAAATATTATAGTTGCGGGTGGAAAAAGCGGAGGTCATCTTTTTCCGGGAATAGCTGTTGCTGTTAAACTTAGAGAAAAGGAATACAATGTTGTTTTTGCCGGTTCAAAAGGCGGGCTTGAAGAAAAAGTTCTTCCTGACTATAATTTTCCGCTTGAAATAATAAAAGTGAAAGGTTTAAAAGGCAAATCTCTTATTGATACTTTAAAAAACCTCCTGATTCTTCCAAAAGCTCTTTTTCAGTCAATGGCTTTGATAAAAAAACATGATACTGATGCTGTTATTTCTCTTGGCGGTTTTGCAGCCGGTCCTGTAGCTCTGGCAGCAAAAATAAAAGGCAAAAAAGTTTTTATTATGGAGCAGAATTCTATTCCCGGCATTACAAATAAAATCGTTTCAAAGTTTGCTTTTAAAGTTTACGGTTCATTTGAAGATGATAAAGGTTTTTTCAAAAAAGACAGGTTTCTTTTAACTGGGAATCCTCTTAGAAAAGAGCTTTTAAATGCCGAGGCAAAAGATTTTGGTACTGATAAAAAAATAATTTCCATTTTTGGAGGAAGTCAGGGAGCTTCTTCTGTAAATACTCTTGTTATGAATATGATAAAAAAATACCCTGATATAACAAGCAAATATTTTTTCTTTCATCAGACTGGAGCTAGAGATCGGGCTGAAGTTGAACTTTTTTACAGTGAAAACAATGTTAAAGGTGTTGTTACTGATTTTACAAAAGAAATCGGAGCCATCTATAAGGCTAGCGATATAATAATTTGCAGAGCTGGCGCTACAACTATTTTTGAACTTAAAGCTCTTGGAAAACCTGCGATATATATCCCTTTTCCATATGCTGCCGATAATCATCAGTATTTTAATGCTGCTTCAATTGTAAGAAGGGGCATGGGACTTATGGTTGAAGAAGGTGACAGAAGCGATTCAACTGTAAAAAAACTTTTCCTTTCTATTGAGGAGATGGAAAAGAATATGAAGAAATTTCTTGATGTATGTCAGGAGAACATGGAAAATAATGCGGCTGATATGATTGTTGACGATATAATTGATAATACTGGAGTCTCAAAATGAAAATTCATTTTGCCGGCATAGGTGGCTGCGGTGTGAGCGGACTTGCTCTTATTGCAAAATCTATGGGGCATGATGTTTCAGGCTGTGATATTGCTGAAACCTCATATTCTAAAATGGTTAAGAAAAAAGGTGTTGATGTTGTTAAAGGGCACGATTCATCTCATCTGGAAGATGTTGATATGCTTGTTTATTCAAATGCCTTTGATAAAAATGAGCCTGAGTTTAAGGTGGCTCTCGAAAAAGGCATAGAAATGCACAAAAGAGGTGATTTTTTAGCTGCTTTAATAAATTCAAAAGGTTTTATTGGTGTTGCAGGAAGTCATGGCAAAACATCAGTTACATGGCTTATTTATCATATATTAAAGCATTTCGGACTTAATCCGAGTGTTTATGCCGGCGGGAAATGTAATGGTGAAACAACTGTTATAGATGGTTTGCCGTGGATTGCTGAACTTGATGAAAGTGATGGAACAATTTTTTCCGCTTTTCCTGAAATACTTGCCCTTAATAATCTTGAACATGAACATGCCGATTTTTATCCTACAGAAAATGTAATGCTCAGATCATTTGAACAGTATCTGTTCAAATTAAGGCAAAATGGAGCAGATTTTGTAATAGGTCATGGTTATAAACTTAGTGATGTTCTTATAAATGAGTTTGACGCATCTTCTTTTCCGTCAAAAGATGAAATCGAGCTTGGAATTTCTATAAATGACGGCGAGTTTGATCTTATATCGGATGGAAAGGAATGGTCTCTTTTTGATGGCGTGTTTGAATATTATGCAGGAAATTATCATGATCCTTACTACATCATACAAAACAGGCTTTCTGCTCTCATAGCTTCAATAAAATGGGCAAGAAAACACAATGTTGCAATTGTTCCTTATGATAATGATTTCTGGGAAAAAATTCCAGGAGTTGACAGACGTTTTCAGAAAATAGGAACATTTAAAAATGCTTTCCTTATTGATGATTATGGTCATCATCCTTCGGAAGTTTTTGCTGCGGTTACAAATGCCTCCATACAGTATGGTAAAAATTATCTTTTAGTTTTTCAGGCACATAGAACTACAAGATTTTCTGCATTTTATGAGCAGTTTAAAACTGTGCTTGAAAATGTTCCGAGACTTGTCATTATGCCTGTTTATACCGCAGGAGAAAAAGAAAAAGGAAAGACGGCAAAAGAGCTTTTTGAAGAGCTGAAAGAGAAAAGAGATAATATTTTTTATTGTGAAAAATTTGATGAGATAAAATCTCTTATAATAAAGATTGCAGAAAATGAAAAATTAAAGGCTGTTATAACTGTAGGTGCAGGTAATGTTAATGAACTTTTTGAAAAACTGAAGGAAGATGAAGTATAAAAAAAATGCCGAAATATCAGGTAAACTGACAATAAGAAGTTCTGATGCTGCTGGTGATGTTTTTATTCCTGACAGTGTTGATGATATTGTAATGTTTACATACAATGAGAGTTCTTTTGAGATTCTTGCAGGCGGTTCAAATATTATTGCAGGTAAAATAGAAAAGCCCCTGCTGTATCTTGGGCATTTTGGAGGTTCAAGCGTAACCGAAGATGAAGATGATGAACATGTAATAGTTTACCTCGCTTCTGGAATAAGAATTTCAGATCTTTTAAATTACTGCATAAATAATGGCTTTTCAGGTCTTGAATTTATGGCTGGAATTCCAGGTACAATAGGTGGTGCTGTTTACGGTAATGCTTCTGTGAACGGTCGTTCATGGAGTGAGTCTGTAATTTCGCTTCTTTATGCAAAAAAGGGTGAGGTTTACGAAATGATTCCTCTTTACGGATACAGAACTTTGATAAATAAACCTAAAGATAATTTTGTTATTCTTTCTGTCAAGGCAAGGCTTAAAAAGAGTACGACAGAAGCTGTAAGAGCATCAGTCAATGAATATCTTAAAAAAAGGATAAAGATAAAATGGCCTTCAGCCGGCTCTGTTTTTAAGAATCCTGCAAATGATTTTGCTGGTAGACTTATCGAAGCTGCCGAGCTTAAAGGTTATAATGTAAATGATGCCTATATTTATGAAGAACATGCAAATATTTTTGTAAATAAGGGTGAAGCATCTTTTAATGATTTCGTTTATTTAAGGGATATAGCTATAGAAAAAGTTAAGGATTTTTCAGGAATAATTCTTGAGCCTGAAGTTCGTTTTATGGGAAAAGAGCAGGAGGTTTACCATGCTTGATAAAAATATAAAAATAGCTGTTCTGATGGGTGGTCTTTCTGATGAAAGAGAGGTCAGTTTCGAAACCGGGCGTAATGTTGTAAAATCTCTTAAAGATGGCGGATATTTAAATGTTTTTGAAATTGATATGGGAAGAGATGTTGCTGAAGTTCTCAAAAATATAACTCCTGATGTCGTTTTTAATGCTCTTCATGGAAATTACGGTGAAGATGGAGATATTCAGGGTGTTCTTGAGATTCTTGGAATTCCATATACAGGTTCAAAAGTTACAGCTTCGGCTCTTGGAATGGATAAGGTTCTTACAAAGACAATAATGCAGGCTATAGGAATTCCTGTTGCTTCAGGAATTATTTTTAATATGGAAAATGGAATCGATGAAACTGTTAAATATCCATTTTTTCTTAAAGATGCTGTTAATGGTTCAAGCTGTGGTGTCTGGAAGATTAAGAGTGAATCAGAACTGGAAAATATTAGAAAAAAACTTGACTCTCATAAGAGATATATAGCTGAAAATTGTTTTGTGGGAAGAGAAATTCAGGTTGCAGTTCTTAATGGCAAAGTTATTGGTGATGTTGAGATTGTGCCTGCCGGAGAATTTTATGATTATGAAGCAAAATATCTTAGTGACAAGACAAAATATATAATAGATCCGGTTTATAATGAGGAAATAAAAGAAAAACTTTTTGAGGATTCGGAAAAACTTTACAGTTTTATGGGTTGTAAAGGTGCTGTTAGAATAGATTATATGGTAAATGATACTAGCTATATTGCTCTTGAGATAAATACTCTTCCAGGTATGACTTCACATTCTCTTCTTCCAATGATTTGTAAAGGAAAGGGGATTTCATATTTAAGACTTGTTGAAATGCTTATTGAAGAGGCACTTTCTATATGAATAAAGTTAAGGCGGTATTTAAAGGAATATTCAGTTTTATAGTGATATATCTGATGGTGTTCCTTTTTTCTTCCGCCTTTGTTGGTGCTGAAGCTGCAATTCATGGGCTTAAAAATATTAAGGATTTTTTTGTTTATCCTGCAAATGTTTCTATAAACGGAATCGATAAACTTGATAGAGAGGCAATACTTGTCATTACAGGGCTTGACAAGGCAAAAAGTTATTTTGATATATCTGCTGAAGACGTAGATTCTTCTATAAGATTAAATACGTGGGTTAAAAACTGTCAGGTTAGGATGATTTTTCCTGATAAAGTTGAGATATTTATTGAGGAATATAAGCCTGAAATCATAGTTACAGGTGAAGATTCGGAAGGTGAATCTTTTCTGATGTTTGCTGATAGTGAAGGAGTGCTCTTTAAAAAGCCGTTTTTTAACGAAATTAGGGATGATTTACCGTTTTTATACATCGATAAAACTTGGGCTCTGGGTTTAGAAGGAAGAAAACACATAAAAGATGCTATAAAAATCATATCAATTTGGAAAAAAAATAAAAATACTTGTGTTCTCAAAAGTATTCGATATGATACTGTGGATGGTTACAGCGCTAACTGCACTTTTTCTAAAATGGGTGATGCAGGTGTTTCTCTTGGATTTACTCATGGGGATAAGGATATCGCCATTAAAAGAGATAAGTTCTTTAATGCTGTTAAAGGACTTGCTGAAAAAAATATATGGGCCAGGGAATTTTCTTTCAGTTCTGCTGAAGGTGGTGGCGAGATAGTTGTGAGCGGAGCTGTTCATTTGAAAGATTAGGGGGACGAATGCCTCGAGGCGATAGTTTTATAAGTGTACTTGATGTTGGAACAAATAAAGTTACTACTCTTGTTGCATCTATGAATGCTTCAGGAGAAATCGAGTTCATAGGTAAAGGCGTATCTGCCAATGATAAGGGAATGATAGCTGGTTCCGTTGTCAATATGGAGGCTACAAAAAATTCAATAATAAAATCCATAAAAGAAGCTGAAAAAGTTGGAGATATCTCTATCCGTAATGTTATTGTAGGAATAAGCGGAGAGCATATTTCTTCCCAGAACAGTCACGGTGTTGTGACTGTAAAAGGTAAGGAAGTTACACAGTTTGATATTGATAAGGTTATTGAACAGGCAAAAAATATAATTCTTGCTTCAGATAGACAAATCATCGGTGTTGAAGTTGCCGGTTTTATTGTTGACGATCAGGAAGGAATAAAAAATCCTAAAGGAATGGCAGGAAAGCGCCTGGAGACAAAAGTTCACATAATAACCGCCAGCAGCGCAATGATGCAGAACCTTTTAAGATGTGTTGAGGATGCTGGTGTTGATGTTGCGGCTGTTGCTGTAAATAGTTTGTGTTCTGGTCTTGCTGTTCTTGAGGAAGATGAAAAACAGCTTGGTGTTGCACTTATAGATATAGGCAAAGGAACTTCGGATATTACTGTTTATGTTAAAGGGAATCCTGTACTTACTGCTGTTGTTCCTATGGGTGGCGCTCAGATAACCAGCGATATTTCATTTGCTTTAAAAATTCCGCCTGATGAAGCTGAAAGAATCAAGAAAAAACACGGCAGTGCAATAGGCAGCCTTGTTAACAGTAATGAAGAATTTGATGTTTCGTCAATAGGTGGCGGTGAAAAGAAAATTATCCGTTCTCAGGCTCTTGCAGGAGTTATAGCTCCAAGAGTTGAAGAAATAATGATGCTTATAAAGAAAAAAATAGGGGAACTTTCCAATCAGAATACTATTGCTACAGGAATAGTGCTTACCGGTGGAACCTCTAAACTAAAATATATTGATCAGTATACTCAGGAAATTCTTGGTCTTGATGTCAGGATAGGCAGCCCAAGGCTTGCTGAAACAAGTTCTGGAATTGATACATCTGTTCTTAAAGATCCTGAATATGCCTCTGCTGTCGGTATAGTGCTGAACTATTTTAAAAACGGTTCAATGGCTGTATCTGAAAGAGGTGGTTCGCTGTGGGAAAAAATAAAGAATTTTTTTAAAATGTTTTTTGAATAACCCTTTTTTTTCGGGAGGAAAGGGATGGTAAAGAGACTTTCAAATGGAACTCCACTTGTTAACATAGGCGTTATAGGTGTCGGCGGAGCAGGTTGTAATGCTGTTAACATGATGATTGATGAAATAGAAAAAGCCAGAAGCAGAAATGAAGTTTCTGAGTTTGAAGATATCACTATAATTGTTGCAAATACAGATTCTCAGGATCTCGATAACTCTAAAGCTGAGCATAAAATACAACTTGGAACAGACATCACAAAAGGATGGGGTGCAGGCGGCAGACCTCAGGTTGGCGGTAATGCTGCTGAAGAAAGCCAGGTTGAGATAGCTAAGTTTATTGAAGGCTTTGATATGCTTTTTGTTACTGCAGGAATGGGTGGTGGAACCGGAACCGGAGCGGCTCCTGTTATTGCATCAATAGCAAAGAAGTCAAATATTCTTACTGTTGGAATAGTTACTATGCCTCTCGATTTTGAAGGTTCCAACAAATCCAAACTTGCGCATGAAGGGCTTGAAAATTTAAAGAAAAATGTTGACACTCTTGTTGTTATTCCAAATCAGAAGCTTGTTGATATTGCAGAAGTCGGAGCAGACGCCAAGGAGATGTTCCTTAAACCTACCACGGTTCTGATTGATGCTGTTAAAAACATAAGTTCAACTGTTTCAAGTAAATCTTTTATAAATGTCGATTATGCTGATGTTAAAAGCATAATGACCGATATGGGCCTTGCAACTATTGGGAGCGGTTCTGCAACAGGGGAAAATGCAACCATGAATGCCGTAACTGAAGCTCTAAAAAATCCTCTTCTTTCGGATGTTTCAATTTCCGGTGCAAGAAAGGCTCTTCTTCATATGCGTGGCAGAATTCCTATGAAGGAACTTGTTGAAGCTTCTAGTTTTGTTGAAAAACAACTCGGAGAAGGCGCTATCTTTAGATGGGGGTTTTCAGATAAAGCTGATGATGATAGAGTTCAGGTTCTTATTGTTGCCGAAGCTTTTATGAATAATAGTAAGACTGTTTCTCCTGCAAAAACTAAAGTTACAGAAGAGCAGAAAACACTTTTTGATATGGAACAGTCTAAAACAGTTTATGATGCTTCAAAAAAAAGCAGTATACTTAAAAGTGTAAAAAATATTAATCAGAATATTGAAAAAGAAGAGCGGAAACCTGTTGCCGCTGTTTCTGAGCCTATTGTTTTTGTAAAGGATTCAGATTCTTCTTTTGCTGTTTCAGATTATGATAACAGCGTGGATTTTTCTTTTGACACGGATGATGGAACTATTCCTTCTTATTTGAGAAAAAAGAAAAAGGCTGTGTCTTCACACGTGACTTCTAAAAATACTCAGAATGAGTTTGAGATCGAATTTATGCTGGAACCTGAAATGGCAAAGAAAAAATAGTTCATGAACTATTTAAAGGCAGCTTTTCTCTTTCCTGATTCCCCTTTGTCGGGTTTTTCAAATCTTGCACTTCACTATTTTTATTCTTTTTTTAAGAAAAATAATGTTGATTTTGATATTTTTTTTCATCACTCGGAAGAGGGATATTTTTCTAAAAGAAAAATAGGTGCTTTTGATGTTGTTTTTGTTTCTCTTTCATATGAATATTATTATCTGAACCTTTCAGAGTGGTTTTTTAAGAATAAGATTCCTATGAGAAAATCTGAGAGAGCAAATGGTCGTTATCCTCTTTTTGTTGCAGGAGGAATTGCTCTGACTATTAATCCTGCACCTCTTATTGATTGCTTTGATATAATTCTGCTTGGTGAAGCGGAAAAAATGGAAAAAGAACTGCTTCACTTACTTTCCCTAAATTCTTTTGAAGAGATTGAAGATTGTATTGCTAATGTTGATTTTGCTGTAAGCTCAAGAAAAGAGTATGGAGTTGCTGTTAAAGCTGATAGTGGAACTTTTGGGATAGCTTCGGCAAGTGAACTTATGAAAGAGGGAAACTGTTTTAACAACAGGCTGATAATGGAACTTAACCGTGGCTGTACCAACAGATGTAAGTTTTGTGCTGCAAGTTATGTATATAAAACTTACAGGGAAGCTTCAAAAGAGTTTGTTTTTGCATCTATTGATAATGCTGTAAGCAAGAATAACGGACTTGCGCTTATGGGAACAAGTCTGAACAATGTTTCATATTTCAATGAAATTCTTGATGTCGCTTTAAAAAAATCAATACCAATATCTCTCAGCTCTGTAAAGGTTAATGCCTTGACAGAAAATCTTGTTGAGAAGCTTAAGGGATGCGGTGTAAAAACTATAAGTTTTGCTGTTGAAAGTGCTGATACCAATACTCGAAAATCAATACTGAAACAGGTTACTGATGATAATATTTATAATGGTTATTCATTAATTTCATCTGCAGGAATGAATGCAAGGTTTTATTTTATTGCCGGTCTTCCTGACACAGATCTTAATGTAGAAGCTGATGCTCTTATTGAACTTTTCTCAAATCTCAGGAAAAAATTTGGAAAACTTTCAGTAGATCTTAGTTTTGCCCCGTTTTCACCTAAGCCTTTTACCCCTTTTGAAACTGAGCGAATGATCACAAAAAATGAATATACAAAATTTAAAAAAAATGTGGAAAAAGGTCTTAAAAAAGTGGATTTTTCCATAAAAACACACTTCTTTTCATACAGAGAAAGTGTCGTTCAGGCATTTTTAAGTGTATCAAATAGAGGTGTGTTAAGTTTTGTTGAAGAATATGGAAAACTTGCCAATCTTTCAGAAACGCTAATTAAAGAATCTGTTTCACCTGAAAAGACGATGACTGAAAAAAGAGATGAGATGCCGTGGCGGGATATCATTTTGAAACAATAAGACAAAAATGAGTTTTTAGTTTAATTGTCTGTTTTTTGTTTACTAATCCCAATTCCCTTGATTTTAAGTGAGATGAATGTATAATTAGGCAGAATAGTTTTTTTAATGAGAGATAGCAGCATGATTCATTTATTCAGAAATGTACCTATTATTATGACTTTTCTTTTTGTTTTGTTTGTTTGTTCCTTGCATCTTAATGCCTACGAATTTGTAGATGATGTTGAGATGTCTTCAAGAAATGACGACTCAAAAAATGAAGATTCTGAAGATCTTGATGAAGATAAAAAATCTTCAGAAGATGATGAAGATGATTTTAAAAAAGAGGATAAGTCTCAGGATGAGGATGACTTTAAAAAAGAGTCTGAAGCTGATGATTTCGTGAAGGAAGAGCCTGCAAAAGATGATTTTACTCCGGAGGATAATCACAATGATGATTATTCAAAAAAAGAGTCTTCTTCCTACAACGAAGATAGAGATTATTCGAGTGTTTCCGGAAGACGTGGTCGTGATGTTATGAGTTACAGGGAGCCTGATATTGCTGAGGTGGTTACTGCAACATATCTGTATGCTTCCAGAGATTTGAAATCTGAAAAGTATTTTGAAGTTTATGTTGGTGATCAGATGCAGGTTAGCGAAATAGGTGCTGACTGGTGTAAGGTTACGTTTTTGGGTAAAGATGGCTGGATTCCTACAGATCACCTGATAATTGACCGTTTTTACTCTTTCAGGCTTATTTTGGATCTTACAACAGGGTTTGCTTTTCCTACAGATTCTGATTACACCCTTGCAGGAAGTCATTCTCTTTCAGCTCTTGTAAAGACTGTAGATTTTCTTTATGTAGGAGCTGAATTTAAAGCTATAAATCTTGATTCTGATACGTTATATGCCGGCGGCGGAGCTATAGTTAGAGCGTATATCCCATGGCTTGATACAAAAAAATCAAGAACATCTGTTGATCTTAGTGGTGGATACATGTATTTCCCTGACTGGATTAATTTGAAAGGTTACTATCTTTCAACTTCCGTTGACTGGCTTTATAGATTAACCAACAGATTTTATCTTGGTGCTGGATTTAATTTTACATATGCTACAGGTAGTGGTGATATGACAAATGAAACATCCTCAAGCGGTTCTGTTGAAAGAACAATGTACATCCCTGGATTACATGTTAAAATGGTTTTTAATACAATTAAATAAGCGGTATAAAGATGAGAAAGAGAAAAAATGTTTTTTTAATTCTACTGGAATTGGCGTTGCTTTTCATCCTTTTTACAGGTTGTGAGCCGGAAGAATCGCATCTTGATATTGAGTGTGCTTCTTTTACTGACTGTGATCTGGCCGAAAGATGTTCAAATGGAAGGTGCATTAATAATCTCAGTGAACCTGTAAATAAGAAAACCTCGAAAGCTTATTTCGGTGATATTGAGTATGATGTTGAAAAAATGGCATATCAGGGCAGAGTGAGTTTGCCTAACGGTTTTAAGATTCCGTTTGCAAACATGATGGTAACTTATGGTGAGCGTGTTGCAAGTTCAAGTGATAAAAACTACGGTAATTTTAAAACTGCTGCAGTTGATCCTGTAAATGGAACATTCTGGGTTGAGCTTAATACTGTCGGCACCACACTCCTTATACTTAAAGCTAAATACACTGATGATCAGGAAGCAGTTCCAATAATGATGACTGTCTTTACAACAAATGGTGATTCATATTTTAAAAGGCAGAATATAGAGTTCAGCATGAGAGAAACTGCTACAGCAGTTGTTTTTATGCAGCCTGGAATTTTAACTACCGCTGAACCTCTTTTTAATTCAGTGCTTCTTGAAATAATAAGAAATCTTAATACAACAAGAGCTCTTACACAGATGCTTTCAAATATGATGATGGAAGTTTCTCCAACCACACTCATTTCTGGAGATTCTGATATTAGAGCTGTGGCTGCTGCTGCGGTAAATGAACTTTACAATTATGATCCTCAGAAAGAAGTAGATCCTGGTGATGGTGATAATCTTGGAGGCAAGGGCGAATCCTGTTATCCTAATGGAGCCTGTGATGATGGTCTTACATGTAACAGTGACTCAATATGTGTAGAAGTTGATGACAATGAAGAGGAAACTCCTGATGAAGGTCAGGAGACTCCTGATGATGATTCTCTTTTTATTTTATCAGCACCTGCTTCGAGAGGAGGAAGTTCTGATTATAAGTGTGTTAACATAGAGCCAGTTGATAGTTGTACATCTGATGTTCGCAAAGAGACAACAAGAGATACAGATAAAGTTGATATGATGTTTACGTTTACAAGCAAAGTGTCAGGAAATGAACTTGATCTTGCAGGAGAAAACAGGCTTCCAAGATGGGTCTATTATTATTTGAACAATGAATGTGTAGTTTCTCCAATTCCAGGTGAAATTGGAGATGACGGTGTTGATACTGATGCAGATCCTGTCTATGTTGTTCCTCCAAAAAATTATGTACC
This sequence comes from bacterium, assembly GCA_963667425.1. Taxonomy (GTDB): domain Bacteria; phylum UBP6; class UBA1177; order UBA1177. Next base: position 441,833 of record OY763407.1, read on the forward strand.
TGATACATTAAAGCGGCTTGTAATAAACTACATGCTTTACAATGCAGATTCTTTAGGTAAAAAACTCCTTAATAAGGGTGATGATGAAAATTCCACTTCGATTATAGGAAAAATTCAGGGGTCTATTGAGACTTACTTTGATGAATATTATACAGCAAGAAACAAAGGTGTTGATCTTTATTATAAAGATGACTATATAAGTTCAGGATTCTTTGTTGGTTATTCAATGGGTAAAGATTCATATAAAGAACCTGAAAGAGGTATGATTCCTGTATGGTCAACCTATTTTACGCAGGTACTTTTTCCATATATTCAGGTTGTAGGTGGTTACAATGATGAACTTAAGGATAAAATTTATGCTGATATAAATTCTGTTGAAAATCAGCCTATATATAAAATTTCCAAGTTTATTACAGACAGAGGTTATGGCTTAAGGCTTAATGATTATATGAAAAAAAATATAAGCACTTATGAATCGAATGAATACTATAGAGATTTTCATTATAATGCTTTAAAAGTTTATGAATCTCTCCTTTCCGGTGAAACTAAATCCAGTAAGGAATTTCTTACATATATAGCAAATATTTCAAAAAGCTATCTGTTTGCCAGAGATGTAAAAGATACAGTTAATTTTGTATTCAGACAGATGGTTCCTGTTGAAACTATGAGAACTTATGGTGGGCTTCAACTTCTCCCTTCAGAGTTTTCAGGAGCAATTCTTAATAAATCCAATTATGTTTCGGCTGATTATTATTTCTTTGATGTGTTTGAAGAAAATCCAGACCCCGATGATGATGTTGTAACTGAAGATCCGTATCCTGTTGTTGATAGTGTCTGTACTAAAGAGCTTTGTGACTGCAGTGTTTCGGCAGATAATGATATTCCCGGCTGTATGATTAAAATTAATGCTGAATCAAGAACTTTTCTGATGGGTGCAAATCAGGGAAACAGCTTTTGGGATGAGCACATATTTGAATCTGAAAAGCCTCAGCATACAGTTGAAATGAAACATAACTATTATATGGATAGATACGAAGTCACCAATGCTCAGTTTAAAAAATTCCTTAATGACAATGCCAACATTGAATGGCGTCCAGGCGGGAAAATGGCAGAAAGCTACTGTTTTGGAAATGAAGGTTACATAAAGGAAATTTATCAGGAAGAATATGAGCCTGAATTCGGCAACAACAAAAAGGATCTTCATCCGGTTGTTGATGTTTGTTACTATGCGGCTGAAGCTTACTGTACATGGGATGGAAAGAGACTTCCCACAGAAGAAGAATGGGAATTTGCTGCAAGAGGAACTGATGGGAGAGCTTATCCATGGAAAAGCGACTCTTTTGATTTTTTAGCTAGACATGCCAATTTTAGGCACAGTTATGATCCTTATGAACCGAGTAAACTAGCAGAAACTATTGGTATACAGTATGGTATTGATATAATGCCTGAACCTCATACAACACCTGTCGGATATTATGAGGGACATGGTCCTGAGACTGATTTTGTTCGTCAAACAGGACAATCTCCATCCGGAATCTATGATATGTCAGGAAATGCTGAAGAATGGACAGTAACAAGGTTTTACTACTATACAGATTTAAGTGCTGGAGGTATGCCGATACCTATCGGCTCACAGCGTTCGGTCAGAGGTGGCAGCTGGGCTACTTCTTCAAGGCTTATAAGAACAAGTTACAGAAGAGGTGTAAATCCTCAGTATAATTCAAATTCAGTTGGGTTCCGCTGTGCAATGGATATCCCTGAAGAAGGAGGTAATTAATTATGAAAAATATTCTTATTAAGATTTTTTTAACAGCTTTTTTCATCCTTCCTTCAATTATTTATGCAGCTGCAACACCGGTAAAAACTGAAGATGGTTATATCGTTTATGATGAACAGAAATCAGATCTAATACGATTTAAATATGATGATGTTTTAGTTGAACCAGGAAGTGTTGGTACTGGAGATTGGTTTCCTAAATGTACTAGTCTTATGAATACTGTAGGGTTCCCAACTTTCAAAATAAACCTTTTTTATGGTGCAGCCATGTCAATGGATATGGCTGGTCGTGGAGTAGCAAGATGGCCTGAAGCTGTAAGACTCTATTTCGAAGGAGAGGAAAACGAAGGGCATGCAAGTATGGATTATGGTATTCAGCTTGAAGCTATTCGAAAATCATGCGGGCAAAATGATTCTCAGTCTGAACCAATTCCTAATATTCCAAATTTTGATCTCAGATTTTTTGATAAAAAGACTTTTACCCCATTTTTAATGGATGGAAGTATTCAGGATCCAATCTCTTTGCAGGATAGCATAGATCACTTTGATATTTGGAGTGGTTCCCTTCATGATCTTATAGGGATTTCTATTGGTGTTGGGCCTATAGATATTGCCCAAATGCTTATGTTGTCTTTTGATCTTGATGGTTATATGTTTGCCGAGATTTTTGGAAGTAAAATGGTCATAGATGAAAAGGCCGGGCGTTTTATGTCTGCTGATAACCAGTTTGTTGTTGTAGATCCCTCTATGGTTGACACAAACATAAAGGTTCCAATTCACTATGAAGCTCAAAGGTATATGCAGATAAAGATGGTCTTTACAATAGGTATATATATAAATGTTGTTCTTTTTGATATTGGTGTTGATATACCTATAGCAATACCTTTTAATGTCCCTAAGAAAACTTGGGTTTTTAACTCCAACACTGTAAGATTTGATTTTCCTGCATTTTTTATAAAAGAGAGAATGCATAATTTCTTAAGAACAAGACCAGGTGATGATGATTCATGGGAATTTGAAGTTGAAAATATTGGTTCAAAAAAGCTGGTTGGCAAAATGCTTATGGAAACCGAAAATAATGATTTTGTCCTTTACGGAGAAGATGTCTCATTAGATCCTGGAGAGTCAACAACTGTAAAGGTTGTATTCAAACCAAGAACTGAAGGGGTTAAAACCGGTGTTGTAAAATTCTTTACCAACGATCCTGTAGAACCTGAAACCAATGTTGCTCTTTACGGCTATGGAAGTAAGGAAGATGAATATGATAGCGGAGCAAAAGAATCTGACGAGTCTCACTACAGTGTTACAACTACAACAGGCGGTTGTTCAACTGTGATTATGGATGATTCAAATTCCAGTTTGGCAATCTATATCCTTATTGCTGCTGCTTTATTATCTTTGACTGTTTTAAGGAGGCGCAGAAATGAAGCTTAAATACGGTTTTATTATTTTGCTCTTTTCTGTTGTTGCCATGTTTGTGTCTTGTGAACCGGAAGAGGAATCTATAGATACTAAATATGGTAAGGAAATTGGTACTGAAGGTGGCAAATATGAAGGAATTAATGGTGTTAAAATAATAGTTCCTGAAGGCGCCTTAAAAGAAAAAACAGCTTTCAGAATATATAAGCTTTCTACATCTTCTTTTACGAATGTATCTGCAACAGTTACAAACATTTACCAGTTTACTCCCGGTGGAATAAAGTTTGAAAAACCTGTTACAATTGTAATTCCTTATAGTTCAAAAACGGTTTTAGATCTTGTTGATAGTGAGTATTTTGTAAGAGCTTATTTTGGTGTTGACAGGGTTTTCTTTTCAGAGCTTGATTCTGATACATATACTGTAGCTATGGAAGAAGGTGTTGTTAAAATAGAAACTTCTTATCTGGGTAATTTTCATGTTGGTGTTCCTAAAGAGTCTTTAGAAGCTGAAACGGATTATATTAATGGTGTTCTGGATCCAGTTCTGATAGCTTCCGGAAAATTTGATTACGGTGCTCCTGCTGGTACTCCGACTGGTGCTGATGCAAATGCCAGTGAAGAGGACAAAACTTCTAAAGGACTTATAAGTGTGGATCTTGCTGCTTACTATATGTCAAGATATGAAGTCACTAATTCTCAGTATCAGCTTTGTGTTGATGCAGGAGTCTGTACAGAACCAAGAGATCTTTCTTCTTACTCTCACCCTGATTATTTTTCAAACCCTGCATTTCAGGATTATCCTGTTATAAATGTCAGCTGGAATCAGGCTACAACCTTTTGCCAGTGGATAGGATGGAGGCTTCCTACAGAAGCAGAATGGGAAAAGGCTGCAAGAGGAGAAAACTATAGAGATTATCCATGGGGTAGTGATGAACCTCATGATGATGGAAGAGAGGAACTTGCTAATTTTCTTGCACTTTATGGTGATGTTACGGCAGTTGATTCTTACGGTACAGCACCAACGTATCCTACTGGAGGGCTTTCTCCATATAACATTTATAATATGGCTGGAAATGTCTCGGAATGGGTATCAAACTGGTTTGACTATTCCACTTACTATGGTGCAATTGATACTACCGGAAAAGGTCCGTCAAGCGGAGTTTATAAGGTTATAAAAGGAGGAAGCTGGATCTCTTTTACTGATGAGATAACAACTTATTCAAGAGATAGTGCCGTTCCTCATTATAGCTCATATTATCTTGGTTTCAGATGTGCTAAGGAGGCTGAATAATGAGATATTTTATAATATTATTAATATTGATGAGCTCTTTTATAGTGGTTTCATGTGACAGTGGAAGTGAACCTTCTAATGATACAGATCCTGTTGTTCCTGATCAGGATATAGATGAAGGATCTGTTTGTCGTTATGGAATAACTGAAGGACGAATTGCAACAGATGCGTCTAAACTTAATTTTACATCAATATATGAAACTACTTCAGCCGCAAGATATGTGAATGTAAGAAACAGCTGTTTTAGAAACGACTGTACTAATAAAATAACTATTAGTAAAGTTGAGATTGAACAGGATGCTATAGCTGGTGATTTTGGTGGTTTTAAAATAAATTCATCTCCTATTGATAATGTGGAACTTGCAAATAATGAATCAGTAAGCATTAGTGTTGTTTGTGAGAATATTTTTTGGAGTGCTTATAAGGGAACTCTTAATATTTATAGCGATGATAGTTGTTATCCTATTTATTCAGTAGAACTCGAATGTGGAACTAAAGCTTCAGCCAGAATAGTTGTCAAGACTCCTGATGATGGTGAACCAGATGATAAAATTGTTGATTTCGGTACGGTAAATTCTGAAGTGCTTACTCAGGATGTTACAATAGGTAACGAAGGTATCCGACCTCTTGTAATTACTGGTCTTGAGATAACAAGCGGTGTTTCAAATAGTACAGCTGAAAGTGGTTTTTATATAGAGAAAACTATTTCATCTTCAGTAGAGATTGTAAATGGACAGAAAGAAGAAATTACTATCGGCTGCAGAAATGATCCCGATTATCCTCAGCAGCTTATCGGTAATCTTCTCATAAAGAGTAATGATGATACATCTGAAGAAGATAGAACTGAATATAACATGGAGCTTAAATGTGGCTCAGCGCCACCTAATGCTCCTGTAGCAAAGCTTGAGTGTTCACCTGATGATCCAACTATAGATCCGGAGAGTGCTCCTGTTCTTACCAAATGGAAGCTTGATGGTTCTGCAAGTTATGATACTGTAACTACTGGCGGCGCACTTGAATATTTTTATACTGTTCTCTCTTCTCCGGCAGGAACTTCAGGCGGCAGCGATATTTATGATTATGTAAATACTGCAACACCGGTTGCGAATCAGTATGTTTCAGGTGTTCCTGTTGCAAGATTTCAACCTACTATGGTTGGAGACTATGTTGTTGGGCTTAAGGTTAAAAATGACCTCGGTGTTGAAAGCAACTGGGCGACATGTGCTATAAAGAGTCTTTCAAATGATGCTCTTCGTGTGCAAATGATATGGAATAATAAAAACAGCGACATGGATCTTCATCTTTTGAATGGAGATGATACTGGAAATATGTGGAATATGTCAAATGACTGTTACTACTATAACTGTTCCCCTCAATATACAGGAACAAAGCCGGCATGGGGTGGTTCAGGAACTGAAGATGATCCAAACCTTGATGTTGATAACACTTCCGGTATGGGGCCTGAAACAGGATATATTCAATATCCTCAAAATGGAATCTATACAGTAGTTGTTCATTCATATAATTCGGATTACGGTCCAAGTACTGTCAGTTTGAAAGTTTTTAACTATGCTAATGAAATGGTTAAAGTTACCCAGAAGTTTACAAAAACAAATCAGTGCTGGGAAGCTTTTAAAATAGAAGTTCTTGATGACGACGTAAATACCGGCAAGAAAAAGATAAATGTTACCGAAATAGTTGGTGGTAGTGGAGATCATATTATATATGACAACTGCTCTCAGAATTAATATTAACTTTTTTCTTCTTTAATAAATCATGACATATATTCAATCTTTAATTCTTGGAATTTTTCAGGGTTTAGCAGAATTTCTTCCGGTAAGTTCGTCAGGACATCTGGCTTTTATGGAAAAAATAATGTCTTTACAGGATACACCTCTCTTTTATGATATAGTTCTGCATCTTGCTTCTCTTTCTGCAATACTTATCTTTTTCCGTAAGAAAATATTTTCTCTTTTCAAATCTGTTTATACGCCTTCCATGAAAAGTGAGAGAAAATATATCCTTTTTATCATAATAAGTACATTGATAACTGGTGCTTTCTATCCTGTAACTAAAAATCTGGTTGTTCTTATAAAATCTAAACCTGTTATTTTATTCTTTACTTTCATGATAACATCAATTCTCCTTTTTGTTACAGATTTTCTAATGAAAAAACAGAAAGGGAGAAAGGATATTACATTTAAAGATTCTGTTGTTTGCGGTGTTTTTCAGGCATTTGCAGTACTTCCTGGAATAAGTCGTTCAGGTTCAACAATTTGTGCTTCCATGATTTCAGGTAAAGATGGTGAATCTTCTGTGGAATATTCATTTATGCTTGCTATTCCTGCAATACTTGGAGCATCTTTGATAGAATTTATTAAAATAAAATCATTTGCTATTCCTTTCCCCGTTATTCTTACTGGTTTTGTTTCTTCTTTTCTTGTAAGCCTTCTTTCTCTTAAAATTCTTACATTTATGATTAGCAAAACAATTCTTAAGCCATTTGCTTTTTACCTTCTTATACCTGCTTTTACAGCACTCTTTCTTTTTTAAAAAAAAGCTTGAATTAAGAAAAGATAGTAGCTAGTATCCCATAGAGGTCGGTTACGATATTGTTTAACTTTATTTTTATGGAGTTTTTTATGAAAAGAACGTCTGAAGAACTTATGCACATGGAACATGAGTTTGGTGCCCACAATTATCATCCTCTTGAAGTTGTTATTGAAAAAGCAGAGGGTGTATGGGTTTGGAATCCTGAAGGCAAGAAATTTATGGATTGTCTTTCTGCCTATTCAGCTGTAAATCAGGGACACAGACATCCTAAAATAATAAAGGCTCTTAAAGAACAGGCCGATGTTCTGACACTTACAAGTAGAGCTTTCTTTAATGATAAATGGCCTGTTTTTGCAGAAAAACTTTGTAAATTTGTGGGCAAGGATATGGTTCTTCCTATGAATACAGGTGCAGAAGCTGTTGAAACAGCTCTTAAACTTGCAAGAAAATGGGGATATGAGAAAAAAGGAATAGAAAAGAATAAAGCTGAAATAATTGTTATGGAAGAAAATTTCCATGGACGTACTATCACAATAGTGTCATGTTCAACAGATCCTGATGCATATGATAATTATGGACCTTTTACTCCTGGCTTTAAAGTTGTTAAATACAATGATGCCAAGGCTATTGAAGATGCTATAACATCAAATACAGCAGCAGTTCTTCTTGAACCTATTCAGGGTGAAGCCGGTGTTGTTGTTCCTACTAATGGATATCTCAAAGCTGTAAGAGAAATTTGTACAAAAAATAATGTTCTTATGGTTTGTGATGAAGTACAGACTGGTTTCTGCCGTACAGGAAAACGTTTTGCTTTTATGCACGAAGGTATTGAACCTGATGTTATAGTTATGGGTAAGGCTCTCGGTGGCGGAGTAATGCCTGTTTCTGCTGTTGCAGCAAATAAAGAAATAATGGAAGTTTTCACACCTGGAACACATGGAAGTACTTTCGGAGGAAATCCTCTGGCTTGTGCTGTTGCAATGGCTGCCCTTGATGTCCTTGTTGATGAAAAGCTTGATGAAAGAGCAGAAGAACTTGGCAAATATTTCAGAGATGAACTTAATAATATGAACTCTGATAAAATTGAAATTGTTAGAGGAAAAGGTCTTTTAAATGCTGTAGTTCTTAAAAAGGAAGCAGGAAAGGCAAGAAAATATACAACAGCTCTTAAAGAAGAAGGTGTTCTTGCAAAAGAGACTCACGATTGGATAATCAGATTTGCGCCTCCTTTAGTAGTAACAAAAGAAGAACTTTCATGGGCTCTTGAAAGAATTAAAAAAGTTCTTGCATAATTTTATTTTTTTCTTCAATTTTTTTCTTTTAATTAATCTTTAATTTCTACTTTATTTATACCATTTGAATTAATATAAAAATTAAAAGTTTTTTTTGTTGTTTTTAACAACCTTTTTTAATAGCTATCTCGCTTTCTGACTTCTCAGTATATGCAGTAAAATCAAAATAATTAGAGGTTTTTTCTTTATTTTATTTGCATTTGAATATCCTTTTGGATATAAGATTGTGACGCTGATTTTCAGAGGTTCAAAGACAATCATATCTATAAGAGGTTAACAATGGTAAGCATTGACAAAAAGCTTGCAGAGCTTAGAGTAAAAAGAGAAAATGCCCGTCAAGGTGGCGGACTTGAGAAGCTTAAAAGTTTGCAGGAAAAAGGTAAATTAACTGCCAGAGAAAGAATTTTCAATCTTCTTGATCCAGGTAGTTTTGAAGAAATAGATGTTTTTCGAACTGGATGCAGTTCACTTAAAAATGATGTAGAAGCTGTTATTACAGGATATGGTACTGTAAATGGCAGAAAAATTTTTGTTGCAGCTCAGGACTTTTCCGTTATGGGTGGTTCACTTGGAAAAACTGTTGCAGCTAAGATATGCAAGGTTTTTGATCTTGCTCTTAAGACAGGTGCTCCTTTTGTAACACTCAATGATTCAGGTGGTGCCAGAATACAGGAAGGCGTTTCTTCTCTTGAAGGTTATGGTGAGCTTTTTAAAAGACACATAAATGCAAGTGGTGTAATTCCTCAGATAGCTGCTGTTTTCGGTCCATGTGCAGGAGGTGCTGTTTACAGTCCTGCGCTTGCAGATTTTACTTTTATGACCGAAAAGGATTCATATATGTTCCTTACAGGACCTAAAGTTGTAAAAGCTGCAACGCATGAAGATGTTAATGTTGAAGAACTTGGAGGGGCATCTCTTCATGTTAAGAAATCAGGTGTTGCAGATAATTCATATGCAAATGATGAAGAAGTTTTATTAAAAATAAAAGAACTTCTTTCCTATCTGCCTCAGAACAATATGAGCGGTTCTTCGGCTTCTCAGTGTAATGATGATTTTAATAGAATGGAAGAGGAGCTTAATAGAATAGTTCCATTTGACGGCAACAAAGGTTACAACGTTAAAGATGTCATCAGAATGATTTTTGATAATGGTGAATTTTTTGAACTCAAACCTGAATTTGCTTCAAATATAGTTACCTGTCTTGCAAAACTTGATGGGCGTACTGTTGGTGTAATTGCAAACCAGCCCAATGTTCTTGCAGGCGTACTTGATAGTGATGCAAGTGTTAAATCAGCACGTTTTATAAGATTCTGCGACAGTTTTAATATCCCGGTTATAACATTTGTTGATGTACCAGGTTTCCTTCCAGGTCAAACTCAGGAGGCTGGTGGAATAATAAGACATGGAGCAAAACTTCTTTATGCTTATGGTGAGGCAACTGTTCCAAAAATTTCAGTTATAATGAGAAAAGCTTATGGCGGAGCCTATATTGTTATGGGTTCAAAATATGTAAATGGAGATATCAGCTTTGCATGGCCAACTGCTGAAATAGCTGTAATGGGACCAAGAGGTGCTGTTGAAATACTTCATAGAAAAGAGCTTGATAATGCTGCTGACAAGGAAAAATTTCTTTCTGAACATGCTGATAGCTATGCTGAAGAACATGCTAATCCATATGTTGCTGCATCTAAAGGTTATATAGATGACATTATTGAGCCTAGGACTACCCGTCCAAGACTTATAAAAACGTTGGAAATGCTCCTTACCAAAAGGGAAGATGTTCCTGTAAGAAAACACGGTAATATGCCGCTTTAAGAAGGAGATTGATATGGCTATATATGATGTTATAAATACAGTAATAGCTGCATCAGGTACATATACTTTATCGGAAGAGGATATGTCATGGGTGCTTCCGATTGTCGGTATTGTTGTAGTTCTTGCGGCACAGACTCTTTTGGCTGTTATTTTAATGCAGTTTAAATGGCTTGATCCTGAATGGAGAAAAAATCGTAAGATAGTTCCTGCTATGCAGGATGTTCCCAAACCTAACGTGGAACCTGTCAAAGTTGATATGGAAGCTGTAAAAGCAGAAGAAGAGCTTGCTGCTGTTGCAACGGCTGTTATGCTTTATATGCAGGATGAAACATCTTATGTTAACTGTACTGAAATTCTTGATGAAGAAGTTTCTCCATGGACTCAAAAAAAGAGTAAAACAGTTTTTTCAACTCAGTGGCATTAAAGAAGAGGTATAAAATGAAAAAATATAAATTAAAAATCAACGGCAATGATTACGAAGTAAAAGTTAATGAATTCAATGTTACTTCTGCATCAGTTGAACTTAATGGAAAGAAATTTGACGTTGCAATTGAATATGATGAAAATAATACTCCTGTTATTGTACCCAAAATAAAAAAGGCGGCAGCAATGGGGATGCCTGTAATGGCTGCCGGAATGCCTGCTGTTTCTGCTGGTGCAGCAGCTTCATCTGCTGAAGATGTGTCGGGTGAACCAGTCAAAGCTCCTATGCCTGGACTTATGCTTAAAATTCTTGTAAAGAAAGGGGCATCTGTTTCTGCCGGACAAAAACTTGCAGTTATGGAAGCTATGAAAATGGAAAATGATATTAATTCTCCTGTAGCTGGAACTGTAAAAGATGTTAAAGTTCATGAAGGCGACAATGTACAGGAACATGAAATACTCTTTATTGTAGGATAAGGGGGATAAATATGCAAAGTCTCATTGCCGGATTCTTAGATTTTTTTAGCACGACCGTTTTTGGAGGTTATCTTACTCCCGGTCATATTGTCATGATACTTATTGGCATTGTTTTTATATACCTTGCTATTGCAAAAGGATATGAACCGCTTCTTCTTCTTCCTATTGGTTTTGGTATTCTTCTTGGAAATATTCCATCTGCAGCTGGTATCAAAATAGGTGTCTATGATGAAGGAAGTGTTATGAACTACCTTTATTATGGTGTTCTTAAAGGTATTTATCCTCCACTTATATTTTTTGGTATAGGTGCGATGACAGAATTTTCCTATATGATATCCAATCCTAAACTTATTCTTTTAGGTGGTGCAGCACAGATAGGTATATTCGGTGCTTTTCTGATAGCTCTTTTTATGGGGCCTGCTTTTGATTTTACAGGATTGAATGCATTTCTTGACAGTGTAGGTATCGGTTCTGTTCATTTTACTCTTCAGGAAGCTGCTTCAATTGGTATTATAGGTGGTGCTGATGGCCCTACCTCTATTTTTATTTCAGGTATTATGGCTCCACATATGATAGGTGCTGTTGCTATTGCAGCTTACTCATACATGGCTCTTGTTCCTGTTATTCAGCCGCCTATTATTAAACTTCTTACAACAAAGAAAGAACGTCTTATAAAAATGAAAACTCCAAGAAAAGTAAGTAAAATAGAAAAAGTTTTCTTTCCTGTAGTTGCTTTTCTTATCTGCTGTATGATAGCTCCAGGAGGCCTTCCTCTTATAGGTATGCTTATGGCAGGAAACATAATGAAAGAATCAGGGGTTACAGATAGGCTTGCAAAGACTGGCTCAAATGCTCTTATTGACATAACAACAATACTTATTGGTCTTACTGTCGGAGCAAGTACTTCTGCAAATCAGTTCCTTACATCAAAATCTGTAATGATTTTTGCCCTTGGAGCAATTTCTTTCTGTATTGCTACAGCAGGCGGTGTTCTTTTTGCAAAATTTATGAACCTTTTCCTTTCTGAAGATAACAAAATTAATCCTATTATCGGTTGTGCGGGCGTTTCTGCTGTTCCTGACAGTGCAAGAGTTGCACAGCATGAAGGAAGGCTTGAAGATCCAAATAATCATCTTCTTATGCATGCGATGGCTCCAAACGTTGCAGGTGTTATAGGTAGTGCTGTTGCTGCAGGTATACTTTTAGGTCTTATTCCCCACTAGAAGTTTAAAATGTTCAATATAGTTCTTGTAAATCCAGAAATTCCTCAAAATACAGGTAATATAGGAAGGCTTGTTTTAGCCGAAAATGCTACTCTTCATATTGTAAAGCCAATGGGTTTTCGTCTTGAAGATAAATATCTGAAAAGAGCTGGTCTTGATTATTGGGAAAAACTAAATCCTGTTATCTGGAATTCTTTTGAAGAATTTGTTTCAACAATTTCATTTGATAACACTCACCTTTTTTCAACGAGAGGTGCGTTACGATATGATCAGGCTGAATATAAAAAGAGTGACTTTCTTATTTTTGGTGCAGAATCATCAGGGCTTCCGGTTGATTTCTTAAGAGAACATGAACTTAGGACTAGGCATATTCCAATGCCAAATTTATCTGTCAGAAGTATAAATCTTTCAACATCAGTAGCAGCTGTACTGTTTGAAGCTTTAAGACAAAACAACTTCTTTGTATAAATAAGTATTATATCATCGTTATTTTTAATTGTTTCACTTGACAACTCTTTTTTTAAGCTTTATGCTATATGGCTAATTATTTTAGGAATAATCTAATGAAGACATTTAAATCCAGGTTATCTGTTTTTCTTATTCATGCTATCTTTTTTACGGTGTTTGCAGCTATTCTTTATATCGTTTTTTATACCAGAAAGATAATGGAAGATAACAACATTGGTAATAGTTCAATTTTGGATTTTGTAATTTTATATATTATTGTTTCAATGATTATTTATATTTTTGTACATGTAAAAAGTATAAAAAAACTTCGAACAACAGAATCTACGCTTAAAGATCTTTTATTAAATAATAAAGATTCTTGGATATGGGAAACTGATGAAAATTTTATATTTAAAAAAGTAGATGGTTATTATTATGAAATCCTTGGACTGAAGTCTGATGATATAATAGGGAAAAATGCCATTGAGCTTTTAGGAAAAGAGAACGAAAAAGAAATTGTAAGAAAACTCATGGCAAAGCTTAAATCAGATAGTGAGCCTTTAGTTGATTTTGAGGAGAAATTCACAAGTATTTCTAATGAAACGCAATTTATAAGATTAAATGTTCTGCCTATAAAAAATAAAAAAGGAAAGCTTATTGGTTTTAGAGGCATAAACAAAGATATTTCTGCCAGAAAAAATCTTGAAAATCATTTGTCATATGCAAATTATAGAATTGAAGAAACAATTTCTGCTTATAATAAAATAAATGTTTGGGAATATGAGCCTGCTACTTCACTGATTAATGTCCTGTGCTATAACTATCAATATAGTGAAATTCCATTAAATCCATATGAAATAAAAACTTTAGCTGGACTCATTTCTATAATGCACCCTGAAGATGTTGCTGTTTTAAAGGATGTGAGCAGATATTACATTAATGGTGGTAAAGAGCCTAGAAATTTTAGATTTAGAGTTAAAAATGATGAAAATAAATGGATTTTATTTAATGCTTCTCTTTTCCCTGTAGCTTTTGATGATAATGATAATCCTATAAAAGTTATAGGTCTTAATAGATATATTCCATCAATTTTTGTTGATGATAAATTTAAAAAACAGCAGATATTTCTTGAAACTATACTTTCTAATATCCCTCTGGGTGTTTTTGCCAAAGATCCGAATGATAACTGGAATTATATTATCTGGAATAAATATATGAGTGCTCTTTTTAAGAGAAACGAAAAAGAAGTAATAGGGAAAAATGATTTCAATATTCTTTCTGAAAAAGCTGCGCTTTCTTATTTTGAAAGTAATGAAAAATTTATGAAAAGTGAGAAGATAGTTGATAAAACTGAAGAAATTCTAATTTTACCTGATAAAACACCTGTCACTTGTGTTATAACAAGAATAAAAATTTTTGATGTTGCAGGAAATGTTGAAATGGTCCTTATGACAATGGAAGATATCAGTCGTCAGAAAAGAATGGAAATGGAACTTAGACAGGCGCAGAAAATGGACGCTATGGGAAGACTTGCAGGTGGTATTGCGCATAACTTCAACAACCTTTTACAGGTAATAATAGGCTATAGTGAAATGCTTTCATATAATCTTGACGGTGTAAATAAAAAGTCTGTTGAAAGAATTATTGATGCAACTCAAAATGCCAGAAATATGACAAAACAGCTGCTTGCTTTCAGTAGAAAAGAGAGGCTTAAACTTTCAACAATAAATATTAATTCTCTTTTGCATTCTTTTATTGATATTGCTACAAAAATTATTTCGGAAAGAATAGAGATTTTTTTCGATGAAGGGAAGGATATACCTGATTTTATAGGTGATGAAACTTTAGTAAGCCAGATTTTTATGAATCTTTTTATAAATGCAAAAGATGCTATGAATGAAAAAGGCTCCATTTATGTAAAAACAGGTTCAATTGAGTTTTCAAAAAAGACAACAATAGGAAATCTGTTACTCGAAAAGGGTTTGTATGTTGTTGTATCTGTTAAAGATACAGGTCCTGGAATTCCGTATGAAATAATTGGATCTATATTTGATCCTTTTTTTACTACAAAAGAAGAGGGAAAGGGAACCGGTCTTGGGCTGGCAACAGTTTATGGTATTGTTCAGGATCACAGAGGCGCTATAGAAGTTGGAAATGCTCCTGATTGTGGCGCTGTCTTTACAATATATTTTCCTGCAACAAAAGAATTTTAGTAACCAAAAGAAATCTCTATTCCAAAAATATTATTGTTAAAACCATAATTTATGTATGAATCCTGATTGTTAGAGTAGTTTGACAATAATTTTTCAAGTTTATAATAAAAAGATATTGAAAAAGGGTTGTAAATATAAGATATGGACTCCGTGAGATTAATAAAGTGATCTTTTCTTCTACCTTTTGGTGCTCCGTTTGCAACAAGATAATCATCATTTAAAAAATAAAAATAATAATAGTTAAATTTTGATGTAATTAAAAAGTCATAAAAATTATAATTCATTACCAGTATTGAACCTGTCTTAAGATAGCTGTTTTCAATATATACTTTTCCTTTATTAAGCATATAGGCTATCTGATCTCTTAATAAATCCAGTTCCAAAAGCACAGCTAGATAACATGAAACATCGTTGGAAAATAGTTTTGAATAAAAAGTAAATCCTGGTTCAAGTACAATAGTATTACCATTTAAGTGACTTACAATAGTACTTGGATTTATGTATCTTAAATATTTAAAATCAAATGATGGAACAATGTATCCACCATTATCAAACGATAAATTTATTTCTCCTGAAATGTCGCTGTATAAAAGTTCTATGTGATTAAAATTCTCAAAAACGAAGTGATATGATAAGAATATGTCTATAAAAAAGGATTCTGTTGGAGAAAGCAGATTTGTTCCTACTGTACCTGTTGAATCCAATCCTGAAAATACATTGTCTTTGCTTACAAAATAAACATTACTGTTGTATTCAAGGCTAAGGCTTTGTTTTTTAAATGGTAAATATAAAATGGATAAATTTCCTTTTGTAATAAATGAAGAAAATGCTGAATAATTACCTGCCAGTCTATCATTGATGTATAAATGCTGAAAATCGGAATGGTATTCTTCACCAAGAGATAATGTAACATCGAGAGAGTCTTTTGAAAATAAATTAAACCAGATTATGGTTATTGTTAAAAATGTAAACAGTCGTACAAAGCTTGGCATTACACAAAATCATAAAAAAAAAATCTTATTTATGCTAACAATTTCCTATAATATTATCCAGTTTATTTTATGGTTAAATAATAAACTATTGAGATATTAATAATTTTTATTATAGTTTTAGATGTGTTTTTATTCAAGGAGTGGTGAGATGCAGGATAGATCAGAAATGAAACAAAAATTGTTTCATGTAATATTTAATAACGGTTATATCAAACCTGTGATGGCGGTTACGAAAGATGAGGTTCTTAATATAATTAAAGAATCTGGTGATTTGAATCATGAGGAAATAAAAGATATAATTCTTAAACAAAATTTTTATCCCTATAATGAAGATTATTTCCCGATATAGTTTGTGCAAGGTGATAAAATGAGAAAAATGATATGTTTTTTTATGATTATATTTTCTATGATGTTGAATGGATTTTCTATTCATCAGGAAGAGTATGAAAAACATAGAAATGAAATACCTGTGTTTAAATATAATAATTTCAATAAAAAAGCTGTAAGAACAAGTGCTCCTATATTAAATAAGAGAATTTTCGGATATTTCCCTTATTGGACAAATGGTACAGATGATCTAAGATATTCACTTCTTACAGATCTTTTATATTTTTCATGCGGAGCATCATCAGATGGTTCTTTAAGTTGTAATGGTTGGCCGGACAGTGCCCCAATTACTGAAGCTCACAGTTATGGTTTAAAAGTTCATCTTGTTATAACGGCTTTCAGTTCCACTATAGTTTCTGCTCTTCTTAATTCAAATGGATCTGCTCAGCAGACATTTTTTGAAAATGCTTATAATACTGTTAAAAACTCAGGTGCTGATGGTCTTAATATTGATTTTGAATCTTTTGGAACCGTAGAGCCTGCAACACTTGCTCAGTTTTTTTCTAATCTTTCATATTATTTTAAAAGCAGAGACAGCAGTATGATTATTTCTGTTGCACTTCCAGCTGTAGATTGGAATGGAAACTGGGATTTGGAACTTTTAAATGATGTAGATTACTTTTTTATAATGCTTTATGATTTCCATTATTCAGGAAGCAATCCCGGACCTTGTGCCCCGCTAGTTACAAATTCTCCATGGAATAGCTCGTATAATGTTACAAGTTCCATTGAAAGTTACGTTAATAATATAGGCTTGGAATATACAGATAAAATTATAGCCGGATACCCATATTATGGAAGAAAGTGGAAGTCTACTTCTGTGTCTGTTCCTGGAACGAAAATCGAAAGTGGAACATCTGTGCTTTATAGCAGTGCTGTAGCTAATTATCAGGATTATTCCGAACAGTGGGATAATGGTTCTCAGACTCCATATAAAACATGGTCGGATGGAACAAATTATTGGCAACTTTGGTATGACAGTGCAGAAAGTACTGCTCTTAAATTTGATTTGGTTAATCAATATAATCTTGGCGGTAGTGGTATGTGGGCGCTGAATTATGATAGCGGATATGAAGATTTATGGAAGAAAATTGCAGATGCTTTTACTAATTCTGGTTCAGGCAGTGCAGAAAATCCAATCAATATAATTTCTTTTCCATTTGAATACAGTGGTGATACCTACTATTATCGTTCTGATATTGCTGATACTTATGTTTGTTCTGACAATGACTCTTCAACAGCAGGAATTGATGAATCGGGACCTGAGTTATGGTTTTCATTTGTTACTGAATGTAGTGGTACATTAACTGCTACTGTAACGGAAGGCGCAGGTGGAACATCGTCAAGAGAAGATATAGATATCCATTTACTCTCCTCAACTAATTCAAATTCATGTATAAAAAGATCAGATAGTGAAGTTTCAGCATCTATTGAAACTGGAAAATACTATTTATCAGCCGATTCTTACGTTTCATCAGGCATTGTAAAAGGTGGACCATTTTCTATTAAGGTTATATTTGAACCTGATGAAATCAATGAATGTGACAATAATCCGTGTTCTGAAGGATACAGTTGTTTTGATAAACCATGTGGTTATTTATGTGTTGCTGAAAATGATGACGATACTTTTACTGATGAGGATATTGAAGAGAGTGATGAGGATTTCGTTTTTGTTGAATCTGATGAAGATGATTTAATTTTAGATAGTGATTTTAATGTTGTTTCAGATGATACAAATGAAACAGCAGATGAAGACATTACAGCCTCTGTTTGTGAGTATGATGGAATTTATTATAGTGAAAATGATAAATGGAGAGACAGGGATGGTTGTAATATTTGTTCCTGTCAAAAAAGTGAAGTTTATTGTACAGTTAATATGTGTGAAAAAGATAATAGTTCCGGTGGATGTTCTATGGTTTTGTTTTAAATTGTCATTAGATATGTAAAGTTATTTTACATTGACTCTTTGCTGTAAAATTTATTTACATAGAATCTTCATTTAATTCTCTAGTATTTTTAACTATTTATTGATATTTGAAGTGTGGCATAAGTTTTGCTTAAGGGTGGGCCTTGTAACTTTTTTTCGGAGCGGCTAAATGAGGCGCAGATTTGCTTTTATAAATAAAGAATCATCACTACTTTCTGAGTTTGTTCATAATGTGGAACCATATTCTCCAATTTCATCAAGAGATAAGATTTTGGATCATCACTGTGATCTTCCACCTCTCAAGCTTGACTGGAATGAAGCAACTATTCCTCCTTCACCAAGAGTTACCGAAGCTATTACTGATGCTTTAACACATAATGCAAATCTCCTTAACTGGTATCCTGAGCTTTTTAGTGAAAGACTTCGTACAAAACTTCAGGACTATACAGGTAGGAATCATAATGAAATACTTGTAACCAATGGCAGCGATGATGCTCTTGAGCTGATATGCAAGGTTTTCCTTGATCCGGGAGATCAGGTAATAGTTCCTTTCCCGACATATACTCATTTTCTTACTTACGTTGAATCCAGAGGCGCTGTAATAAGAAAGGCTGAATCGGAAGATGTCTTTAACCCTGGTATTTCATCTATAATTTCCAAGATTAATTACAAAACAAAGCTTATATACATAGTAAATCCCAATAATCCTACCGGTGTGCTTCTTTCTCTTGCTGAAATAAGAAAAGTGCTTGAAATGGCATCAGACAGTATAGTTATTGTTGATGAAGCTTATTACGAATTTTCAGGAATGTCAGCAGTAGATCTCATTGATGAATATGACAATCTTATAGTTACAAGAACTTTTTCAAAAGCCTGGGCGATGGCCGGATTAAGAGTTGGTTATGCAATGAGCAATTCTGCAAATATTCTTGCATTAAGCAGAATTTTTAATCCTAAAAGTGTTAATGTTTTAGCTCAAATAGCAGCTTCAGCTGCACTTGATGATATCGATTATACCAGAAGATATATAAATGAAGTTACTGCAAGCAAACATATTCTTATTGATTACTTTTCAAGAAAAGGTATAGAGGCTCATAACAGCGAAGCAAATTATATAATGGTCCATTATCCTGCAGTTCATGATCTTCTTGCTGAAATGGAAAAGGAAAATGTATTTGTAAGAGACAGAAGTTTCTTTAAAGCACTTCCTGATTCTTTCAGAATAACTCTTGGTAATGCTGAACAAACTGCTGATCTTATCTCAAGACTTGATAAAATCTTAGACAGAGTTGAAAAAAAACATCAAAGCTGAAATAAAATCCATAAATTGATTGTTACTTAGGAGTAATTTTTGTTTTTTAACGAAGTGAAACTATGGAAGAGTTAATTAAAGAAAACCTTGATATCATTTTCAGATATTCTCTTTTTATTACAGGTAAAAGGGAACTTGCAATGGATCTGATGCAGGATACTATTGTAAGAGCCATAGAAAAAAAGAATCTGTATAATGAACAGCAGGCGTTTAGATCGTGGATCTTTACGATGCTTAAAAACAATTACATAAATACATATAAGAAAAAAGCTCTTCATAATGAAATAACTGAATCTGAAATGCAGTCTGATGATAATGTACTTCCTTTTGTATTTGAGGATAAAACTTCATCGCTTGAACTTGTTACGGATCCTGTTTTAAAAAATTCTATAATGGAAGCTTTTGCATCAATGCCGGATGATTATAGAGATGTATGTTATCTTGTTGATGTCGAAGGACTTTCTTACAATGAAGTTGCTGATGAACTTGCTGTTCCTATAGGCACAGTAATGTCAAGGCTTCATAGAGGAAGAGATTTTCTTAAAAAGTGTTTATATAATGAAGCTTCGGAGTTGGGTTTAATAAAGAAAGGAAAAAAGAGATATGGAAGCTAAAAAAGAATGTTTTGATATCATTTTTATTGAACAGTTTGTTGATAACGAACTTAGTTATCAGGATGCTGCTGCTGTTGCGGCACATATAAAAGAGTGTGAGACTTGCAGAACTGAATATCATAGATTGAAACAGCTTAAGTCATTCCTTTCTTTTATTGCTCAAGATGAAGTTTTATCTGAAATAGAGAAACAGGGATTTGAAAATGTGATCTATGAATCCTCCAAAAAAAGCAGACATTCTTTTTTTGATATTTTTAGAAATTTTTCTTTCTCATATAATCAGTTTGTATCTGCAGGTGTTTCTTTGATGGGCGTAATAATTCTGACAGTATTTTTTACCCTTGATTCTAAAAAAGAGGAAAACCTTTTTATTAATGAAATGCTCAGCCTGCATGATAAAGATCTTCCTGATGAATTTACAGAAAAAGATAATGTTGATAATATTGTGAAAGCTAATTTAAATTTTGATCCTAAAATCAACAAACTTATGAAAAGATTTCCAAATGTTAGAGGCCGTTTTGATCAGTTCGGTTCAACACCTGTTGCCTCTATAAAAATGAGAAACGGTGATGAAAGCGGTACTGTTTTTATGGGAAAAAACACAAAAGAGCTTAGAGAAATAATGGATCATCTCTCATGTACAGGTCAGGATTGCAAATTAAGAGAATCAACAATAGGTAATCGTGATGTTGTTAGTTGTGAAAAGGAAGACAATGGTTACTTTGTCGTTTCAGATAATGCTAAAGTTCGCTCTGCAATGGCAAGGCTAATATGTGATGAATAGATCTCCTTTAGTTTCTGTAATTATTCCAACATTTAACCGGAAGTCTTTTGTAAAGGAGGCTCTTGAATCTGTTCTTTTCCAAACTTATGATAACTATGAAGTTATTGTCGTTGATGATGGTTCTACAGACAATACAAAAGAGTTTTTATCTTCTTTTAAACCGCATATAAAATATATTTACCAGGAAAATAAAGGTGTTTCAGCCGCAAGAAACTGTGGTGCAAAGATATCTAAAGGTAAATTCCTCGCTTTTCTGGATAGTGATGATCTCTGGAAAAGAGAAAAGCTTGAAAGACAAATGAACTATATGATTGAAAATGATTATCTTATTTCACAAACAGATGAAACGTGGATAAGAAATGGGAAACACCTTAATAAAAAAGTGAAACACGCAAAACCTCTGGATGATATTTACTTTCCATCTCTTGCAATGTGTCTTGTAACTCCTTCAGCAGTGGTTATAGAAAAAGAGCTTTTTTTTAAATATGGTGGATTTGACGAGTCTCTTCTTTCGTGTGAAGATTATGATTTATGGATAAGAATGGGTGCTTTTGAAAAAATAGGATGTCTTTATGAAGAGCTTGTTATCAAAAGAGGTGGACACGAAGATCAGCTTTCTTCAGCTTTTGGGCTTGACAGATATAGAATTCTCTCTTTAAATAGTTTTATTAAAGAAACGTTAACTCTTGATCAAGATAAAAGAGATGCTGCTGTAAAAATGCTTATTGATAAATGTGAAGTTTATCTGATAGGTCTGAGAAAAAGAGATAAATACTCTGAAATATATGAAATAGAAGCTATTTTAGATGGGGTTTCTGTAAAAAAGATTTAGGTTTTAAGCCTTATTTCTTTTTCTCTACCAGTACGGTTTCAAATAAATCTATAAATTCTTTCTCGAATTCATTCTCAGGATGTTCCAGATTTATCAGCAGATTATTCTTCTGCTCTGTAAATCTTATGAATCCCTTTTCAAAGCCTATCGAATAAGGTTTTCTATTTTGATTGTAGAGAGAATCTCCCCACCATCCGTAAGGTTTGTTATATCCTAAAAGATTAATTATTGTAGGTGCAATATCTACTTGGCTGGCGAGTGTATTTTTGTTTATTTCAGGAAGCTTTTGTTTGGAAAGTGTTATAAAAGGAATTTTTTCAAGATTGTTTTTAGGGTGTCCAGGTATTTTGCCTGAAGCATTGTTTATAGGGCAGGAGTGGTCAGATGAAATTATTATGAGTGTTTGTTCATCAAAAAGATTCTTTTGGTCAAGTTCTTTTATGAAATTGTTAATATCGTAGTCCATATTATCTATTGCATGAAGCCAGCGATAGGCTTTAGTATCAATTCCTTGTTTCAGATTTTTTCTTTCAGGATATTTAAGATGTCTGTATTCTATTTGTCCGTATGGCGGATGAGTATCTATTCCAAATATGGTTATAAAAAGTTTCTTATCTTTATGTTTTTCAATATATTCTGCAGCTTTACTGTAAAGAATTCTATCTTCAAGTCCCCATCCATAGATATATTTTCTTAAATCTTCGTCTTCGTAGAAGTTTTCTCTGCCAATAATTTCCTTAAAACCCATGTTTTGGAAAAGAATGTTCTCATTAGCAAAAAATTTTGAAGCACTTCTCATAAAAACAGTATCAAATCCTTTTGTGTTTAATAGTTTTGGAAGTGAGTTTTTATATCCTGTAAGATTTTGAATGTTATAGTTAGGGTGGCTGTTCATGATTACAGTTATACCCTGAAGTGTTGGGGAGCCTGTTGTATATAAATTCGTAAAGGTATTTTGCATAATATTTTTAGAACAGAAAAACTTATCAGCAAAAGGTGTTGGGAGCTTTCGATTGTAACATGAAAGAGCACTAAGTGAAATAGATTCTGTGAGTATGTATATGATTCTGTTATAAGGTTGTAGTTCCAAATTGGTGTTTTCTTTTTTATCTATAGGTATTGATAGTTTATCTATAACATTCTTATATTCCAAGTGTGAATTTTTTATTTTAAAACTATCGGAAGAAAGTTGATAATTTTCTACAAAATCAGCAGTTTCAGGTGAAAGTTCTTTAAAACGATCTCCAAGAGTTGGAAATATCACATCTTTTACAAGACTTAAAAACTGATTTCTTGATGTATAGTAAAGTTGAGCATTTCTGAATCCCATTATGACTTTATCAAGTTTTTCATTTTGTTTTTTTCTGAATATTCCTGAAGAATTTAGTACAGTAAGAAGAATGATAATTAAAAAAAGAGTAAGAGATCTATGTAGAATATATTTACTGTCTATTCTATTTGTAATTTTATAAAAAAACATAAATGCGAAAATCAGTACTAAAAGAAGCACTATGAAACCGTACCATGGAACAAAGGATGTTACACTGTAAGGTGTTATTAGAGCAAAGTGGTGTCTTTCAACCATCGTGTTGCCAAAATAATAAAGCAGTATATTTGCTATGGTAAGAAGAAGATTTGTTGTAAGAAATAGCGCTGCTAAAGCAGAGTTGCGGAAAATCTTCTTTAGCAGAAATACTATAAGTAAAAGCAGTACAGCATCAAAAATAAGTTTAAGTAGGAAAGATATAGTTACCTGATAGTCTTTAAGGTCAAATCCATTCTTATAGGTTGCAACGCCAATAAAAAATATGTTTAAAGTAGTGAAAATTATAATAAGTATAAGCTGCCATTTATCTAAGAAAGGATAAAATTTCTTTAATAAATTCTTCATATCATAGCTTTCTATTTGATTTTAATACTTCCGAGACTGTATAATCTATCGCCCTGCAGAGGCGTAACTTCTATTGCATCAAACTCCTGATGTACAAGTTTTTCAGGTAGTTTAATTGTATGGACATACATTCCTCTATCTCTTTTTTTTGCAGGAAGAATTATTTTGTCAATAGTGTTGTTGTTTCTTTTAAAAATTAGCTGATATTTATCCGAGGAGTCAACAGCAATTGATATTTCTGTTCCATTTTGAGGTGTATCAAAAGAAATATCAACACCTTGTTCACACATTATAATATTTCCATTGTCGCACCAGGCAGATGCCTTTTTAGTATTCTTAGGTAGTCTGCTGTATTTAATATTTTTTTTCTTATTTTCAGTTATAAGTTTATATACGTCAAAATCTTTTGTTTCTCCATATTTTTTTAACGTTTTATTATAATGCTTTATTTTTTTAAAAGTTCCTTTTCTTATGGCAAAATAAGTGTTGTTTATACAGGAATCTTTTTTTATTTTAATATTCTTTACTAAATCGTTTTCATCTGTTGAATATGTTATTGAACTGTTTTTATGAAAATATGCATAGCCACCTGACCAGATTCTTGGAACACCATAGATATATGCTTCTTTAAGATCTTTTATATGATAAAGATACATTGATATCTCAAGAGAGCCTGTTATTTTTCTGACAGTGTTATCATCTTTGCCATAGAATTCTCTTGTTACGGTTGATGAGTTCCAGTTCGTTCTGAAATTTATAGCTTCCTGTGTATATGAAATAAGGATTAGCAAAATGGAAAGTGACAAGATATAAAAATTTTTATATCTTTCATATATTGTTGCAAAAAAAGCTGAAGAAAGTGCAAAAACAGGAAAAAAGAATGGAAAAACGAATCTTGGTTCTTTATGCTGTACAATGCAGTGAACTATGAAAAAGAAAAGAAAAGGAAAAAGAAAAAGAAATTCTTTTTTTCGTTTTTTCATCATAATTATAATAAATATACAAAAAAGTCCTGCTGTAATGTACGTTATGGGGCTAACTGTTGAAGCTATATCCTGTAAATAAAAATACCACGGAGAGACTCCATGTTTGTTAGCAACTCCTTTGCTTATATTATAATCCAGATAAGTTATAAGAGAGTGCATGAAAGATCCCCAGGTGAATTTATCAATAATTCCCTGAACAGCCATCATTCCTATATAACTGAAACCAAAAACCAAGGATGTTTTTATATGTTTTCTGGATGTTGTTAAAAATGAAAGGGCGATTCCAAATGCAAAAACAGCAGTTTGAAATCTCAGCATAAAGGCTATTCCAGCAAAGAAAGCAGATAATAAAAGGTATTTTAATTTATATTTTTCAATATATATAATGGCTTGATGAACAGAAAATATCATAAAAGGAAGAGCAATAGATTCTGTTAATGTTCTTGCCGAAATGTAAGAGAGAAAATAGTTTAAAGTAAGAGGAACTGTAAATATAAACGCTGTGGATTTATCTTTAAACCACCTTTTTGATATAAGATAAAACGAAGAAACAGCCAGAGAATGAAATATTCCAAGAAATGCTTTTACAAAACCATTAAGATAATACGGATCATCTATTCCTATTAAATTTAATATTTTGTAGACACCTGCAATAATTCCTGGAAATACCCAGCTTCTTGCTCCAACTTCAAATTCCCAGTATGTTATTGCTTTACCAAACACTATTTTATGAGCCATTTCGACAGTCTGAAAAATTTCATCAGGATAAAGCTGTGCAATGCTGGTAAAAGCAGCATATGTTCTAAAAATAAATGCTGAAAGAAATATGAAGATAAATAGTGATTTATCTGAGGTATTTTCTATTTTGTTCATTAATTTGGTGTAGCAGGAATTTATATCCAAAAAATCTCCTAATTTACTCAAAATCTGCAATAAATGTAGCAAATAGCAGAATAAAGATTCAAAAATATACTGTTTTTTACAGTATTCTCAAGTTTTGAGCTTTTTTTATTTATAAAACTGGGTGCTTTAAATATAAAAGAACTGTTTTTAGAGATATATTAAAAATCTTCTTCTGTTAGTTTTCTGTAAATTGTTCTTTCACCTATTCCCAGTATTTCTGCTGTTTTTCTTTTATTCCCATCAGTGTATTTAAGTGTCTCGATAATAACTTTTTTTTCTATATCCTCCATACTCATTTCACCAATAGGAATTAAAATATTGTTTATTTGAGTTGTTGGAGTGATTTCCGGTCTGGAATTTTCTGAATCAGGAGAAAGAAGGAACAATCTTATTTCGTTCTCAAGTTCTCTCACATTTCCAGGCCATTTTTTCATTGATAGTTTCCTTTTAAACTGTGGAGAGAGGGTTATGTCTTTTGTTCTGTATTCCTTTCCAAATTTTTCGGCAAGAAAATCTGCCAGAACCGGAATATCCTCAATTCTTTCTCTGAGGGGAGGAATTTCTATTCTGAAAGCTGATATTCTGTAAAAAAGATCACTTCTGAATGTTCCTGTATTTATTTCATTTTGAAGCTCTCTGTTTGTTGCAGCTATTATTCTTATATCGCATTTAACAGGATGATTACTGCCAACAGGAAAATATTCTTTTTCCTGTATAAATCTCAACAATTTACTTTGTAGCGAAAGCGGCATTTCTCCTATTTCGTCTATAAAAAGAGTTCCCCCTTCAGCAGCACCTGCAAATCCCGAGTAATTTTTTTCAGCTCCGGTAAATGCACCTTTTTTGTAGCCAAAAAGTTCTGCCTCTATAAGTGAAGGTGTTACAGCAGCTGCATTAAATGCTACAAAAGGCTTTTCAGCTCTATTGCTTTTCTTTAAAATATATCTTGCAACTAATTCTTTTCCGGTTCCACTTTCTCCGGTAATAAGAACTGTTTCATCTGTTGGCGCAAGTTTTTCTGCAAGTTTTATTATTTTTTCCATTTTATCAGAAACATGGACTATTTTATATCGATCTTCATTTAGGGTATCAATTTCTTTCTTTAGTCTTATATTTTCTCTGCTTAATGCTGCAGATTCAATGGCTTTGTTTATTTGTTGAACAAGAACTTCATAACTGCTTAAAGGTTTTGTCAGAAAGTTAAAAGCCCCCTGTTGCATTGCTTCAACAGCTGTTTCCACGTTTCCATAGGCCGTAAGCATGATTACAGGAAGATCTTTACGAAGTTCTCTGCATTTTCTGAGAACATCCATGCCATTTAAAGCTCCAGGCATTGCAAGGTCAGTAATAACTGTAAAATATTTATCTCCTTCCGATTCAAGTTTACTTACAGCATCTGCACCATCATTTGCAGTGTCAACTTTAAATCCTTTTCTTTCAAGGATCAGTTTTATTGTTTCTCTAAGTGCTTTTTCATCGTCTACAAAAAGAATCTTTTTAAACATTTATCTTACTCCGACCTACAAATACCAGTGATTTTAACACAAAAACACTTTGTCGCAAGGTATTTCTTGAAAAGTATGAAGACCTCATTATAATAAATCCGTTATTTTTATGAATAGGGTTTTATTTCGATGAAGTATTTTTCACTCTTTTTAGTTCTTTTTTCAGTTTTCATATTGTCTTGTGGTAATGACTCATCATCAGGTGCACTTTACTCTGTTACTTTTATTTTTGATATGAATGGAATAAACTGCGAAGAGGTTGGGGGAGATAATTTCTCACTTGTTTTATATAAAGCGGGAAGTGATGCTTCTTTTAGAAAAACTGTTAAATGTTCTGAAAATGCGAGAGTTACAGTAAATGGCGTGGTTTCAGGTGAGTATTATGCTGAAGTTATGCTTTATGATTCTCTTTCTCAGATTAAAAGATATGGACGGGATGAAGTAACAGTTGATTCTTCAACATCTCATACACTTGTTCTTGATAAATATAGTGGTGGAGTTGAAATTACATGGAATGCTTCCATTTGCGATGAATGGTCTCTTGATGTTTTCAGCTTTAACATAACAAATTCAGAAAGTAAACCTCTTGAAGCAGATCTCTGGGGCGACAATATTATTTTTAATAACTATGAAGTTCCATGTAGAAGAGGTTTTCTTTATCTTCATAATATTCCTGCCGACACATATAGTTTCAGTGTTGATGCCTATCGTTCGGAAGGAAAGTATCCCAGAGCTGTATCCGGATCAGTTAAGAGAGAGGTTATTTTAAGCCAGAGAAGTCTTGTTGAAAATTTTGATAAAAATCTATCTCTTACAATCTCAGATATAGTTGTAACATGGGATTTTGATAGTCGTACAATTAGTGAGTCCGAGGATCCATGTACAGTTTCCGGTGTTACAGAAGTAATTGCTACGCTTAAAGGAGAAGCTGATTATCTGTCAACTGTTTCTATATCATGTTCAAAAGAACGCACTATAACCTTTTATGATGTTCCTGAAGGTTCTACAGCACTCGGTATTGTTGATAGGGCAGGGCGCTACGGTGCTGAAGATTATTTTAATGTAACATCTGGATTCATTGGAAAAAACAGTATACAAAAACAGATTTATTTAAAAGAACTAAATTAAGCGGAGGCAATATGTTATCCAAGGAAAAAATAGAAAAATACAGAATCATGCTCCTTGAAGAACTTAATGAAATAGAGGAGAGAAACAGAGAGCAGATCGCCGATATGGAAAAAGTTGATGATGAAAGTTTCAGAGGCGATGAAGGTGATCAGGCTATGTATTATGAAGAACGCCACAGAATGCTCAGAAGAAGAGATCGTGATAGAAAACTCATAAACAAAATTCAGGCTACACTTAGAAAAATGGATCTTGGAACTTATGGATACTGTGAAGAATGTGGTGAAGAGATATCTGAAGACAGACTTGACATGCGTCCAGTGGCATCTCTTTGTGTTGAATGCAAGCAGGAACAGGAATCTCGTGAAGACAGGGATAGATAAATGAAAATTGCTTTGATATCCTTATTAATTTCTTTTGTGCTGACACCATGGCAGCTTATTCAGAAAGCATCTGATTATTCAGATACTTCATCTCCAACTGTAAAAATTGTTGGAGAAAACAGTGACGGGAAGCCTGTTGTAATGAACTATTCTTTGGCTGAAGATACACTTAAATTTATTGAAGATGGTAAAGAAACTGTTTATAAAAAAGGGGAAATCCCACTGTTCTACAGATTTTTCTTTGCACCTGAAACCAATGCTAAAAGGGTTGATTTTATAGTTAAAACCTTTAAAAATGCAGGTTATCAGCTTGAAGAAAAAAGTATGTCAAGAAGTGATGATAAAAAACAAGATCTCTATGTTCTGGGTAAAGATGAAAAAGTTGTTTTCTTTTCAGCTCAGAACTATCAGATATATAAAGTTAAATTTCCTGATGGTGAAGCTGTTTTTACCGAATATCACAAAAGCGTAAGACCTCTTTCTTTTCCAGGTAAAATAGAAATAAAGACAATAGACGGGATAAAAAATTATACTTTTATCAGGAAAGAGCTTAAAACTAAAAGTGAATAGTCTTGAATTATAAATTTGCATATGTTCTTCTTCCCAGAAAAATAGGTGAATCTCTTATATATAAATGCGGAGAAATCAATCTATTTTCAGGTGATATAGTTTATGTTACTCTCAATGGTAAAAAGCTGTGGGGAGTTGTTGAAAAATTGTCCAATGAAATTCCTTCAGGACTTTCCGAAGATAAAATTCTTCCGGTAATATCAAAAATAGTTTCAACGCCAATATTTTCTGAAAAGATGTACACTTCATTCCTGAAATGGGTATCGTATTATTATGTTTATTCTTTTTCCATGCTTACAAAAAACGTTGTTGGTCCTTTTATTAAAGAAAATTCAAAGTCAAAAAAAAGAAAAAAGGAAAATAATGATCTAAGTAAAGAAGATATTATTCTGAATGAAAAACAGAATGAAATTAAATGCAAAATAATTGAAAGATGGAATAATGGAGATGTAAAACCAGTCCTGCTTCATGGTGTTACAGGAAGCGGTAAATCGGAAGTTTATTCTGTGCTTGCATCCGAAGTGTTTAAAAATGGTGGACAGGTGCTTTATCTCGTCCCTGAAATAGCACTAACAGAAGGAACTTTGCTTCATCTTGAAAAAAGACTGGGCGAAAAAGCTGTTTTTATACACAGTTCCATGACTCCAACTCAAAGAAACCTGAATTTCTGGAGTGCTTTTAATAATGAAGTTAAGCTTATTGTCGGAACAAGATCCGCAATTCTTTATCCTTTCAGTAATATAAAACTTATTATTGTAGATGAAGAACATGACGGAAGTTATAAAAATATGGAACCACCTTTTTATCATGCCAGAGATTGTGCTGTCATGAGAGGTTATCTTCAGAACATTCCTGTTATACTTGGAAGTGCAACTCCTGATGTTGCATCGATTTATAACACTCAGACAGGAAAATATTATCTGGAAAAAATGGAAAAGAGAGCGAACATGAGGCCTCTTCCTCCTGTAAAGATATTTAAATACAAAGAAGACGGTTACATCCCTTCTGAAATAATTGAAAAAGTAAAAGAGAATAACGAAACAGGAATGCAGGCTCTGTTCTTCATTAATAGAAGAGGTTTTGCAACGATTTCAATGTGTTCCAAATGTGATGAAATTGAAAAATGTCCTCATTGCAAAACAGCTCTTGTTTTTCATAAAAAAGAAAAATCTTTAATATGTCATCACTGTCTTTATCGGAAAGATATTGGTCCATGTGCTGAATGCGGCTCTAAAGATATGCATTTAAGCGGAATGGGTATTGAGAGACTTAAAGAAAAGCTCGAAGAATACTTTCCATATTCTCAGGTAGAAAGCATTGACAGAGATTCACTGAAAAATTCCAAAGAACTTAGTATGGCTCTTGAAAAAGTTAGAAAAGGTGAGTCAAAACTGATTATTGGAACTGTCATGATCAGTAAGGGGCACAATTTTCCAAAACTTAAAACAGTTATAATAAAATTTGCAGATTACCTTCTTAACTTTTCAGATTATAAAGCTGCTGAAAAGTGTTTTCAGACAATAAATCAGGTTGCAGGAAGGGCTGGTCGCTTTGATCAGAGCGGAGAAGTTTTTGCTGAGGCTTCCAAAGAAGACCATTATATTTGGAAATATATTAAAAATAATGACTATGACGGATTTGCCAATGAAGAGCTGATGTGGCGTAAAATGATGATGTTTCCTCCGTTCACGCACCTTTGTACAGTTAGAATAATTTCTGCCAAACAGGAAAAAACTGACAGAAAAGCAGATGAAGTCTATTCATTTCTTAAAAAAGCGTTCAATAATGAAAAAGATATTTCTCTCTTTTTGCCTGTAGAGCCGCCTTTGAGCAGAATAAATGGAAAATTCAGAAAAATTATAGCTGTAAATTCGGTTAATATGAAAACTCTGCTTCCTGTTTTTCATAAGCTTACATGTGTGGCTGACAAAACAAGCGGAGTAACAGTTACCTTTGATATTGATACAATAAACTAGAAATAATCTGCAAAACCGCCTCGTAAAATTTCAAGCTGATATATTTCATAGAAATCCTTAAGGCTGACGGAGCCACCTTTAGGATTAAAATCAGGCGTATTTTCATTGATTTTGCCGGACGTTTCATATGAAAAGAGATTATTTTCATCTATTCTCTCAAAAATATATTTCAATTCTTTGTATGTCATTCTGAACCTGATCATTTTTTTCCTTTCCACATGATATTTCTCTATATTTTCTCCTGTGTTACAAACTTTGCCTGTAGCTGTCGGGTTAAAATATGTAAGGGTGAATATCTCATTTTCTCTATCTGTTTTCATGAAATCTTCAAGCGTAAAAATATGCTCTTCAGAAGAAAGTATTTCTCTTATATATCCGTTTTGAGTTATACCTTCACCTGTTTTTGCAGATACGCCTGCATATCTTTTTCTTGCCGCTGCTGACTGAAAATTCCTTTTAAACACGAACGAACAGTAATTTACAGGTACAAAATCGTTTTCAATGGAATGAAGAACTGTTTTTAATGCTGCAATCTCACTTTCAAGAACTGTAACTTTTTGTCCATGAATGAATCTGTAATCTCTTTCAAGCATTTTAGGAAAATTGTGAGGAGTAACTCTTAACTGATGAAGATTTAAATGTTTTATTCCGCAGTTTTTCATTTCAGGGAGAAGTTTTTGCATTAACTCTGTATGCTCAGGAACCATGGGAACTTCAACAGTAACTCTATCTATTATTGAAGCTGCCATTTCAGCTTTTTTTAAAGAATAATCAAAAGCTCCTATATCAAATCTTATTTCATCAACTCCGGCATCTTTGAGTCTTTTAATTTTTTCTTCATCTGCAAGTGAACCGTTTGTATAAACCCATATATATGGATCGTTTTTCTTCTTTACCGCATGAAGATATTTTATCATAAGCTCAAATGTTATGAACGGTTCTCCTCCGCTCATACTTACACCTTTAAAATCGAAATCTTTAATATACTGGGCATAGCTGTCCGGAGAATCAAACTCCAAAGTATTTGTTGAAGGTTTTAATGCCGTATCCTGTCTGGTTGGGCAGTAAAAACACGATGCATTACATATTCCGCTTATAAAAAGACATGACCAGGTTCCTTCACCA
The DNA here is from genome assembly GCA_963667425.1 of bacterium. GTDB lineage: Bacteria > UBP6 > UBA1177 > UBA1177. The sequence continues at coordinate 474,074 of OY763407.1, forward strand.
CAGCACCTGCATCCAGGGGAAATATTTCTTATATCTGTTTTAGATCCTTTAAATCCGAACTCTCCTCCAAGTGATTCTATTTTATCTATAATAGAATCTCTTTCTGATCTGAAAATTTCTGTTTCATCACTTTCTATCCATCTGAAAAAAGTGCTGTACCTTCCATACTCCAGTTCATTTGAATTAAGAAGTTTTTCTTTCTCGAAAATGCTTAATTTCATTTATTCCTCATAAGAAGCAATTATAAAAACTGCGGGAGTTTACAGATTAAAATAGATTAAGCAATATGAAAAAATTCTTTTTATTTAAGAATAATAAAACGTGACAATTTTGACATATTTAACGTGACATGCTATTATCGAAAAGCTTTATTTTTTATTGTGGAGAAAGTAATGGGATACACGGTAATTGAAAGGATTTTCAAAAATCATCTCGTTGATGCTTCAGAAGAGGTAAAACCAGGAAATATCGTTTGGATAAATGTAGATCACAGGACAGCAAGAGATTTTGGCGGTGCAAATGTTGTAAATAATCTTGAAAAAAGCTTTCCTGAGCCATATGTAGCAGATCCTGAGAAGACAATGTTCACTTTTGACTGTGTTGTTCCAGCCAACACTATTCCATATGCAGTAAATCAGCAGAGATGCCGTGTGTTTGCCGAAAAGAACAATTTAAAGGTTCATGATGTTGATAGCGGTATAGGTTCTCATATATTGCTAGACAGTTATGCAAAACCGGGAGAAATAGCTGTCGGAACAGATAGTCATTTTAATATAATGGGTGCGCTTTCATGTTTCGGTCAGGGAATGGGAGACATTGATATAGCTTATATATGGAAAACAGGCAGAACATGGTTTGAGGTGCCTGAATCTGTTAAGCTTTCTTTTTCAGGAAAAAGAAAATCTGGAATTACAGCAAAAGATATGGTTCTTATGATGCTTGACAAGTTTGGAAGTAGAACTTTTCTCGGAAAGGTTGTCGAACTTTACGGAGAAGAGATTGAGAGACTTACTCTTGATGAAAAGATTACAATTGCAAGTATGGGTACCGAAATGGGAACTATAAGTGTAATGTTTCCTGATAAAAATAATGCTTATGCAGATTCTGATGCAGAGTATTCCGAAGTTTATGAGCTTGATCTTGCTTCTTTAAACGAGCCGCTTGTTGCAGCTCCTCCGTACCCGCATAATGTTAAAAAAGTTTCAGATGTTAAAGATGTTGCTGTTGGAACTGTTTTTATCGGCTCATGTACAAATGGCCGTTATTCAGATTACAAGGAAGTTGCCGACATAGTTAAAGGGAAGAAGATAAAAACAAGAGGTTATATCGTTCCTTCAACTAGGGCTGTTTTTGAAAAAATGCTTAATGATGGTTTAATTAATATACTTTTTAATGCAGGCTTTGTTATTTCCAATCCTGGTTGCGGCGGTTGTGCTTCTGGTCAGATCGGCATGACAGGTAATGGTGAAGTTGCAGTTTCAACCTCAAACAGAAATTTTAAGGGAAAACAGGGAAATGGTGAGGTATATCTTGCTTCTCCAAGAACGGCTGCATTATCTGCTTTAAAAGGAACGATTTCCTGTGAGTAGCGGTAGACTAAAACTACTTTATGTTCTTGATTCTTCTCCTTTCAGGAGTTGTTCACCTGCATTTTTCAACACTTATTTTGTTGAATTTCTGCATGCAGTGAAAAAAGAGGCGGATATATCAATTTATTATCCTGTTTTTTCTATTGTTGCAGAACCTACAGATTGTGTTTCTGCCGAAAGAGATGGATTTAAAGAGTATACAGTAAAAATCCCTGAACGTTACAGTCGATTCTCAGATGTTTTTGATAATCCTCAGCTTGATGAAATTTTTGAAAAGATACTATTATCTGATTCTTTTGATATGGTTCATATAATAAGTCTCAAGAATCATTCCATGAATTACCCTTTCATAGCTTCAAAAATGGGAGTTCCTCTTCTTGTTTCAGTGATAGATAATTATATTTTGACACCCTTTCTTTTTTCTTATGGTGAAAAGGATGCGTGCCATGAGATACGATATTCAAATTTTGTTTCAAACCAGCTCTCATCAATAATCAGAAGGGCTAAATCATTTGTTCTTGGGAGAAAAAAAGGATATAACTGGTATGAACAGATAGGTCGATATTCATCTTTTTATAATTGTTCATCAATAAAATTAGAGCAGGTACTTTCTGCTGCCAGAAATGTTTTGCGAAAAGAAGTATTTGATTTTACTATGAAGTTTCATTTCTTTTCAAAAGAACAATATGAAAAAAATTATTCTAAATTTGTTTCAGAGGAAAAGCTTTTTTTTATGGGACAGGGTGTAGAGATTTCTGACGCATTAAAAAGTCGTCCATTTGAAATAGGAGATTGCATTTCTTATGGTTTTATAGGCGATATTATACCTGAAGAAGGTGTTTTTGAACTTGTTGAAGCTTTAAGAATATTGAAAGGCAAAGGATTTAACTCAAAACTGCATGTTTATGGTGAAATATTTGAAAATGCCGACCTTTTTGATAGATTAAAAATAAAATCAGGAGACATTGATATTTATTTTCACGGACCTGTTGATTCAGGTAGACTTTACTCTGTTTTTGATAACTTTGACGTACTTGTAATGCCATCTAAATGGGATAGACCTGATACTTATCTTGCTTTAAATGCTGTTTTATCAAGAAGATCTGTTGTTGCAAGAGCTGAAACTGCCGCAGGAGAATTTATAAAGAAAAATGGAAGAGGAGTTGCAGTTAAAGAGATTACAGCACAATCTTTATCAGAAGTTTTTCTTTCTCTTGAAAATGACAGAAAAAGACTTTATTATTATATGCGTCCTCTGGAAGGTGATATTTTTGAGAGTATTGAATCAAATGTTAATAAATTAATGGAACTTTATAAAAAGATGTCTGAAAACAATTTACCTGAAACATCTTTTGTAGGTAAAAGGCTTTTTAGAAAACGTCTGGATAGAATAAAAGGTTAAGTTATGGGTGAAAGTAAAAATTCAGATTTTGTAATAAGAAAAAAGACGGTTGCGGTAGCCTTTTTTGTTTTAATACTACTTATTACCGGAGCTTTTTTTACAGGAATGTTTCTTGGACTGAATTCAAAACCTGAACACTTTTCTTATGCAAAAGAAGATGTCTTTAGAGAAAGATTTGATGCCTGTAGTTATAAAGTGCAGCTTCTTACAGGAAAACTTACCACGCTTATTGAAAAAATGAAATCTTTGGGACTCCTGAAAGAGGACGGTTCTTTTAGTGAAAAGATTTTTTGTGACAGAGAAGATAATGCTGCCGTGACTGTTGAAAAAGAAAAAGAGGAAGTTATTTCTGATAAAGCTGTAAAAACAGTAGCGGCTGTTAAAGATCAGAAAGTTGATGAAAATAAAAAACAGCCTGATAATGCAAAAGATTATAAGCAGAAAGAAAAGAAAATAGATAACAAAGATATTGATATGCTTGACAGGATAATGTCTGAACTTGAGGAATTTGATTCCAGCAAAAAAGTTAAGCAGAAAGAAACCGCTAAAACTGAAAATGATGATACTAAAAATGTAAAACCCAGCGCAATTCAGACTTCATGCCTTTATACGCTACAGTTTTTTTCAAGTAAAAGTAGAGGCGATGCTGAAAATGCTTTAAAGCTTTACAGTTCTTTTAGAGATTCTATACTTGTTGAGGGTGTCGCTAAAGGAGATAAATGGTTTCGTGTCCGTTCAGGATGTTATAAAACTATAGAAGAGGCAAAAACAGCACTGGAAGATGTTAAAAAAAGAATTCCAAATGCTACGGTAATGAAAAACAGGTGATATATGGAAGATGTTGTTGTTAGTGTAGAAGAATACCTTCCAATAAGAATAGATACAATAAACGATAATGAGAAAATAGATTTTGAGCTGTATACGTTTGAAAAGGAGAGATACTATCTTTTTTGTACAGCATTTTCCAATTTCAGAAAACAAGATTTAAGTTCAACTTATATCAACAGGGTAGGTCATTTATATGTAAAAAAGAGTGACTGGAAGCTGTATCGAAAATATGTTGAATCCAATCTGTCAATATATCTTTCAAATAAAAATATGGGAATATCCAGTAAAGTTGATATCATTTATGATATTAGCACTTCAATGATAAAAGATGTTTTTACTGAAGGTATTTCATCGATTACAAAAGAGCAGGTAGAAAATTTCTCAGGTACAATGACAGACTTCATTTTTGATGAATCGGTAAAAATAAATGAGATTGTAAGATTTGCAGAACATGATTTCTATACATATAACCATTCACTTCATGTTTTTATTTATTCTATCATGTTTGCCGTTTTTCTTGGCATAAAAGATAAGCAGGACCTTCATGCAATTGGAGAGGGAGCTTTTCTGCATGATATCGGAAAATCCAATATCGGATTGGAAATTATAAATAAACCTGGGCCATTAAATCCTCAGGAATGGAATGAAATGCAGAATCACCCATTATACGGAGTAAAAATTGTAAGAGATAACTTATCCATGAATGATGAAGCGACTCTTTCAATAATAATGAACCATCATGAAAGACTTGATGGAAAAGGATACCCAAGAGGTGTAAGCAAGATAGAACTTTTTGACAGAATTGTTGGAATTGCTGATACATATGATGCAATTACTTCAAATAGATCCTATCAGATGGCTAGAAATCCTTTTGAGGCGTTAAGATATATGATACAGACTCAGTCAAAGAGGCTGGATGATGAATTAATGAGAAAATTTGCAATAATGTTGGGGAGCAGATAATGAAAAAAACAGTATTAACAATCTTTTTACTTTTTTCATGTATGGTTTTTGCAGAAACTGCTTCTGAAGAGAAAGCAGGTATTGCTGTTTCTAAAAAAGCACCTGTCTTTATTGATTCCGAATCAGAAACAAAGCCGCAGGAAACGGAAACTACAAATACTGAAACTCCTGAAATACCTGTTAAGAAGAAAAAAGAAGTTCTCTATCTTGCAAAAGAAGGTGATCCTCAACCTGAGCCTGTAGAAAAAGAAGAGAAAAAACCTGGAGAATTTGTAAAAGGAGAGCTCGCTAATGTCGGTTCTTATGAAATAATTTATCCTTATAACAGTTTTGGTCTTAGAATTGGTCTTGTTGATATTGATGAAATATATTATATTTCAATAGATCCTAATTTTTCTCTTTATATGAAAAATTTTACAATGGGTCTGCATCTGCCATTTAATGTTGAAGCTTTTAATACTGCTGATTATCAAGGTAATTCTACCAGATTTACTCTCCGCTCTGAAGATTGGGATGATGCGGATGACTATTTAAGAATTATCAAATACATAACTTATGGCAGAAGCGAAGATACTTTTTATGCTTCGATAGGTTCAAACAATGCAAGAACTTTAGGGCATGGAACAATAATGAAAAGATTTATGCCAAATCTGGATCCAAATACAGCAAGAGTTTCAGGAAAACTAAATTATTATAATGAATATTTTGGTTTTGAAACTGTTATAGGTGATATTTCTCTTACCAGTGCGCCTAATATTTTCGGTGGACTTATTTTTATAAAACCACTTTCTTTCTTTAAAAATGATTATCGTTCACAATCTCTTTCCTTTGGTTACAGTATGGTTGTAGATATTTCTGCACCTACATCTTTAAATTATGTAAAATATATAGATCGTCCGGATATAGCACCATATCCTGATGGAATGGGAGATCCGAGAATAGCATCAGATCCAGATGACGTTAATCGTCCTTATGTTAATTCTTCAGAAGCTATAGCTGTTCAGGGCGTCGATGTTGAATTTAAAGTTTATCGTGATTTTCATACAGACATAAAGATATATGGTGATTATTCATGGATATCCACACCGATTCCTTTTACAGGGAAAAGTGGCTACGGTGGAGGCTTCACTCTTGGTACTCTTGGAAGATTTAATATTGATAAAGCAAGAAAACATGCTTTAAGAGCAGAACTCGCCTATCGTATTTATCAGGATAACTACATACCTTCTTATTTTGATCAGTTTTATAGTGTAGAGAAATATGAAATGCTTACAAATATTTACGGTAAAGATAATTTTTCTGCAGATGGGAGAGGCAAACTTCAGCTTTTGGATGAAGACAGCAATGGTTCATGGAAAAATTCCGTTTATATGGAAGTTACCTATTCTCTGCTCGATAAACTTGCTCTTTCAGCCGGTATAGAATTCTTTCAGGGTTCTGCATCAATTTATTCTCATATTGAAATACCTGATTTTTATATTTTTAAGGCAATGTTCTCATACTATCAGAGAGGAATTACATCTTTTGATACTATCGCAGGGGGAAGTGACAGAACAAGCTTATACAGAGGTGTTTTGAGAGTTGAAATTCTTCCTATACTATATCTTAACTTCTATCTTGGGAAAAATTGGGTTTTCTGGCCTGAAAGCAGAGTGAGAGATGATGGTTTACAGGGACATTATCTTTCAGCTTATGAATGGGGCTTTAATTTGGAGTTTGGGTATGAATTCTAAATCAAAGAAAGTATTTATATTTACACTGTTTTTTTCTTTTAATCTTTATTCAGCAGTTTTTATAAATGGTGTAAAAATACCTGAAATGAAGGATCAAATATTTGATAATTCGGAAGTTATTTTCAATCAGGATGGTGATATTCATATTTATGTAAAAGGAGTAATGCTTGTTCCTGAGAATTCAGATATTAAAAAAACTGAAGGAAAATATTATCTTATTGTAAATGCACCGGATATACAGAAAATATCCTGGATGTTTATTAATGGAAAAGAATTTGAATTTAATAAAAAAGAATCAATGATTCCACAGGAAATATCATCTCTTTTACAGAAAGGAAAAAACACTCTGACTGTAAAAATTCCTGAAAGTTCAAAGGATGAAAAAATTTCAATTATTATCGGCACAGGTATTCAGAAAGAAGGTAAGCTTGAAATAACTTCTGTTGCAGAATATAATATTAAGCTTACGGCGGTGAAAAGTTTTAAGGTTTTTACATTTGAATTGGAGAATAAATAATGATGTATAGGATTCTTGTGATTCTGCTTTTTTTATCATTTACTGCTGTTTCATGTGAATCTGTTCCTATTGAGGATACATCCCAGCCTCAGCACAGTAATTTTGATAAGGCTGAAAGTCACTATAAGCTTGGAATTGCTTCCTTTAATAGAGGAGACATAATAAAAGCAAAAAAAGAACTCTCTCTTGCAATACAGTATAATCCTGATCTTCCCTATTATTATAACCATTTAGGCCTTGTATATATGAAAGATGGGGATATTACAAGAGCAGAAGAATTATTTAAGAAATCTTATGATATGGATAATTCATACACGGATCCTCTGAATAATCTTGGCGCTCTTTATATTGAAAGAGGTGAATATAAAAAGGCAAGAGAAAATCTTCTAAAAGCTTATTCCGATCCAATATATCCATATCCGCATAATGTTGCTCTCAATCTTGGAAATCTTGAATTTAAAGAAAAAAACTATGAAGAATCTGAAAGATATTATATGAAAGCTCTGAAAATAAAAAAAGATTACTGTCAGGCATTTGTAAGTCTTGGAAATCTTTATGATGCTGAAAGCAAAGATGACGATGCTTTATCAAATTATGTTAAAGCTGTAAACAACTGTCCTTTTTATGTCGAAGCCCTTTATAAAAGTGCAGTTAAATTTCTTCTAAAAAAAGATGAGGAAAAAGCAAAGAAATTTCTTGTCCAGTGTGTCAGATTTAGTGAGGAAAATTCTACAGAATTTGTTATTCCGTTTCTTAAGGAATGTATATCTCTTGCTAATCAGTATGATTTAAAGAATATTTACGATAGTCAGAAAAATGAAAAAAGGGAGATTAACGGGCTGTGAAAACTACCTATAATGGAACTGTTATTTCTGTTACCAAAAGAGAAAAATCAACTTTTGCAATTTTTATGAGTGAAAATGGTGAAAAGATTGAATTTTTCTCAAAGAATAGAGAACTGTTACCTTTTGAAATAGCTGAAATCTCTGTTGTAAAAGGTTACAGACATATGTTCCTTTCTGATTATGATGTTTCTGTTCCGTCCCCTGTAAGGGCTATGCCTGTAAAAATTATTTCAGCCGCATATTTTTCAGAACTTATGAAATATGTTGATGAATATGGGGAAAAAGAGAAAAAGCTTATTACTGATATGACCCAGTTTATAAAAGAGAAAGATTTTTCAAGTCTGAATTTTGAAAATATTGAAAAATCATGGCTTCAATGTGTTGGCATTTATGATTCAGGGTCGGAAAATACAAATAAACAGATATGTTCTTATTTAGATAAAAAATCTATTCCACTTAGAGATTCAGTGTTAAAACAATTTAGGCAGAAAGTTTAATATGGAACAGAACAGTCTTAAAGTACATGGTTTATTTTCTCTGTTAAAATCAGTTCCGGAAAAGTATTATAAAGGAATAATGGTTTTTAAAAATGGTCAAAGTGAGAGGAGACTTTATTTTTATAATAAAAATATTACCGGTGCAGGTTCAAATGATCCTGCCGACTATCTTGGACAGTATCTTATAAATCAGGGCAGTCTTGACATAGAAACTTTCAATAAGGCCTACAGAACGCAGCTGGAAACTGATGTGAAAATGGGCGCCATATTGAATCTCATAGGTCTTACTCCTTTTGACAATATACAGCAGGCAATAAGAGACAAGATAATTGATACTGCATTTCTTGTTTATTTCTGGGGTGATGGTACCTTTGAAATTCTTCATGAATATCCTGTCTTTTCAGATCAGGTTGAAACTAATATGAATCCACTTGAGCTGCTTGATATTGTAAAAATAAGACAACAGGAAATGAATGATATTATTTCCATGTACAATGTTCTCGGTTCTTATCCTGAACTTTCTATTCTTGATGGCGAATCAAAGGATTTTGTAAATATAGAACATCAGATAATAAAACTTTTTGCACTTGAAAAAAGTATTAATGAAGTTATATCCCTTCTTCCTGTGCATTTTTATATGTTATCAAGGCATATTCTTTCTCTTTTTAATAAAGGGGTTATTCTTCCCGGCAAAGGACAGTCTCTTGGTATAAGTGAAATATTTTCCAATATGATAAAAAGAACAGGCCTTTTAGAGCCTCAAAGACTTTATATGTTAAGTGAAAATGAAATGGTTGAACTTTATAAAAAAGGTGAACGCATTATTAGGGAATGTGACTATTGGAAAGCTGTATCTGTATACAGAATTTTGTATTTTGCTCATCCTAAAAATATAGTTTTTCGAGATACTCTTAAAGATATGGAATATAAATGTGTTTATGATTTTTATAAAACAGTATTAGATCCAATGGATAAAATAGAAGTTTCTCCTGGCAGGGGCGTAATTACCACCTCTGTTGAGCATACGGTTTACAGCTTTCTAAAAGAAGAAACGATGACTGTCCGTGAAATAGTTACTTTTTTCAAGGAAAAGCATTCTGAAATAAATATCCTTGCCGCTATTAAAAGACTTAAAGACAAAGGATATGTAAAAAAGAGTATAGTCTCACAATAAATTTAATTTTGCTTTAAGCTCATCAAATGACTGATTTATCATTTTTCCTGCTGTATCAATAATTATTCTGCTTCTCGTCCAATCTTCATACTTTCTGTTTGTTATATCATCCCATGAAGGAAGGTTAAGATTTGGTATATCTGAAACTCTATTTTTTACTCTTTCCATATGCTCATTTTTATCAGAACAGACAATTTCTATATTTATGAAATCTGAATTACATTCATTTGCACACTGCTCCCATTCATCTCTGGTCAGATTCCATGGATTACATGAATCTGCAATGACATTTATTCCGAGTTTCAGATTATCTTTTGCAATTCTGTATGCAAGTCTGTATCCTTCACCCTGAACAGAAATAAAGCAGAGATCCTTTATTCCCTGTTCTATGGTATCTATTCTTAAGTATGTTGATTTTAATGTTTCTGAAAGTTTTCTTGCGATAGCTGTTTTACCAACTGCAGGTAATCCTGAGAATATGTATAGTGTAGGTCTTTTCATCTTTTTAGTCCCGATTTTTTTAGTCTTTTTCTATAATCATACCATTATATTTGATTGTATAATTTATAGGAACAGCTTTTTCAAGCGTAAGTGAAACTCCACAGTATTTTTCAAGAGACATAGATATTGCTCTTTTGATTTTTGATATATCTGTTTTTCCTTCAAAAACATATTCCAGTGAAATTTCTGTAAATCTTTTGGGTGTTTCTTCTTCGAGCATTCCTATGACATTAACTTCAAACTTTTCAGGTTTTTCAGCTTTCATTTTTTCAAGAATATAAACCACATCAAGAGAAGAGCATCCGGCAACAGCATATAAAAGCATATTTTTAGGACTGTTTCCCTTATTATTTATCATAAATGGAGTATCCTGTCCATCTGCTGTTCCTGTAAAAGTCATATCACCATTCCATAAAAGATTAACCTTTTTCATCTTACACCTCTTTGCTAGAATAGTTTTTCATAATTAAGCCCACGCTGAAGCCATCTTCTGTAAAAACTTTTGGTAATAGATAGATTGACCATATCATTTTCTTTAATAGATTTTCTTTCAAGATGATGAAAAAGAAATGGAGACGTTACAGCATCCTGGCCTTTAAGATAATAAATTATTCCATCATATTTTTTTTCCTTATCAAATCCGGAATAACCTATAATAGTTCCTTCTTTTATTCTTTTACCGACAGAGATAAGTGAACTTATATTTCCAATATATCCAAAAAAAGCTGTTTTATGATATTTCTCATAATAAAGCTCGACACTTCCGCCGGTACGATTATTTGAGTTAACAGCAATAACTGTTGCATCAAAAGGTGTTTTTATTTCAGAATGAGGTGAAACAATAAAAACGGGCTGTAAATTTCCGTTTAACATGGTTAGTTTTGTTTGCGGACAACCGATGAAAGGACCATTTTCTATGCACGGCTCTATATACGCACCTGTTTGTGATAAATATATTTCCTTTCCATTTGTTTCTGTTAGAAAAGCTTCATAAATAGATTTTTTAGATCTGTTTTTATATCTCATGTAAACAATTTTACTGTCAGCATCTCTGTAGAAAAGAGAAATTTTATCTCCATCTCTGAATGAAATTTTAAAATCAAGAAAAAAGAAAGCAAGATGCTGAATGTTTCTTATAAGTTTCGCATCAGGTTCTATTCCATATTTGTCCTTTATTGAATTTGTTATTGATCCTGATAGTTTAAAATCCATAAAAATTATGTTATCGCCTGAAATGGAATATGCTTTGTAAAGATTTGCAAACGTTTCTGTTTCTGCCGGAAAATCTATTAAACACTGATTTGTAGGGTAGAGATGACATTCTGAGTCAGATATGGTTTCAGTAATATTTTCTATTTCTTCATGTCTGTTATTAAAAAGATATATGTTAAGAGTAACCGAAAAGACAAGAAACATAAATGTTATTATAAATCTTAATCTACCTTTATACATGAAGCTCCGGATATTTCATTCGTGAAGGAACAAAAAGCCTGTTATAAAGATCTATTGCATAACTGTCAGTCATTGAAGCTATGAAATCTGTTATATTTTCGTTCATTTTTTCAGAAAGAATAGGGTAATAGTAATTTGGAAGTTCATCATAATGATTTAAAAAGTAAGCAAAAAGTGATTCGACAACTCTTTCCGCTTTTGAAAATTCTTCTCTAAGCATTGGCGTTTCGTAAAGATTTTCAAAAAGATAAGCTCTTAATTCTTCTATGGCACAGTTGACAGTATCACTGAATCTTATAAAAGGATCAGATGCTTCAAGCATTTCAGAGCTTGTCTCTATCATATCAGTTATCATTATTCCTATTCTTTCAGAAGATTTAACGCCAAGCTTCTCCTTAAAAGGAATATCTTCTTCCTTTAAAAATCCGCCATTAACGGCATCATCAATATCATGATTAACATATGCCAAAATATCAGCAAGTCTTACTATCTGACCTTCAAGTGTTGATGGAATTCCTTCTCTTTTCAGTAATTTACCTTTACCTTTTGAATGATTGACAATTCCATCTTTAACTTCCCATGTGAGGTTTAAACCTTTACCGTCTTTTGCAAGCTTTGTTACCACCCTGAGACTTTGCTGTTCATGTCTGAAATTTTTGCCTGAAATATTTGATAAAGCTCTTTCACCTGAGTGACCGAAAGGAGTGTGACCAAGGTCGTGACCCATAGCAATTGCTTCCGTAAGAGATTCATTAAGCATTAAAGCTCTTGCCACGGTTCTGGCAGTCTGAGAAACTTCAAGAGTGTGTGTAAGACGATTTCTGTAATGACTTCCGGTTGGAGATAGAAACACCTGAGTTTTGTCTTCGAGCTTTCTAAAAGCCTTACTGTGAACGATTCTGTCTCTGTCATGCTGAAATGCCGGTCTTATGGAACACTCTTCTTCGAAAGTAGTTCTTCCTTTAGTTTCCGAGCTTAAAGTTGCATATTTTGAAAGAGTATTTTTTTCTATTTGTTCAAGATATAGTCTTACAGAATTAGAGTTCTTCATCTTTTTCCCCTTTAAATGAGCTAAAGAAAAGTGCGATAGAGATTAGAGCCACAATGTAAAGAAAAATTGAAAAAGGGGTATTATCAAATTTCCTGAATGCAAGCATGGAACCAGTCAAAATAAAAGCTGAAGTTACTCTTGTAACAAGCTTTGATATAAATTTTCTTTCTTTTTTATCAAAAGTAAAAACAAGATTATGCTGCAATTTTCCTTTTTCTATCTTTTCTAAGAGATCAGAAAGATTTTCAGGAAGAGATTTTGCTGTATCAATCAGAGTTGATGCTGTAGATAAAGCCATTTCCATTATCTTTTCGGGAGTATAATACCTTACAGCATATTTTCGTGCAAAAGAGGTCATTTCCGAGATTATATCAAAATTAGGAACTAATGTTCTTCCCATCCCTTCCAGCATTGAGATTCCTCTGAAAAGCATTGTAAGATATGATGGAACTTCAAGTTTATGTTTGTAAAGTACGCCTGATATTTTATTAATGAGTGTTCCTAAATTGAGTTCTTCAAGTTTTTCAGGTATAGTTTCAAGAATTTTCTTTACATCAGCAGCAACAGCCTTTTTATCTGCTTTTTCACCATTTTCGGCAATTTCAAGACAAATAGTTGCTATACCTCTGGCATCTTTGGCAGCAAAAGCTACAAACAGTTTGGCTATAAGATTTCTTGTCTGCTGATTTATTTTCCCAACCATTCCACAATCAATGATTGCTATATTGCCGTTACCTGTAAAAAAGAGATTTCCACTATGAAGATCAGCATGAAAAAAACCATCATCAAGAATCATCTTCATAAATACATTTATCCCTTTACGTGCGAGATCTATTCTTGTTTCATCAGGTTCTTCCAGTATTTCTCCAAGCTTTTTTCCTGTTATCTTATCCATAACAATTATGGAATCATTACAATAGTTTTCATAAACATTTGGAAAAGAGATAAAATGCCATTCATTACCATCGAAATTTTCTCTGAATTTTATTATATTATTTTTTTCAGTGAGGAAATTCATCTCTTTCTTCATTGTATTGAAAAATTCTTCAGCAATTGCTCTGAAATCTATATTTTTTGCAGCGGAACTATGGCGATTCATTATATCACAGGCCCAAAGTATGATTTCCATATCCCCATTTATACTTTCAACAATTGCAGGCTTTCTCACTTTAATAACAACAGATTTGTTCTCCTCTTTAAGAACAGCCTGATAAACCTGGGAAATTGATGCAGTACCAATCGGATTAATATCAAAATTCAGAAAAAATTCTTCAAGTCTACCGCCTAAAGCCTCTTCAATTAACGGTTTTATCTGCTCAAAAGGTATGGGCTTAACTTCGTCCTGAAGTTTTTTGAATTCATCAACCATTGACTGAGGAATAATATCATTTCTTGAGGAAAGCATCTGACCAAGCTTAATATAAGTAGTACCAAGCTCTTCAAAAGCCATTCTTATTCTCTCTTCAATTGAATGATTTTTGAATCTTTCGTCAGAATCATCAGGATTTATGCCAAAAGCACTTCTTAGCGTTGAAGGAATAAGCCATGAAAGTCCATATTTTACAAATATGAAGCCGATTTCTCTAAATCGTTTAAGTTTTACAAAAGCCATAATTTTTAAAAATAGCAGTTTACATTTAGAGATGGTACATTTTTTATGCCTCAAAGTCAAAAATTAGCAGTATTACTAAAAGTTGTTAAAGCAATTAATTAATTTAGTTTAAAACTGTAAGAAAAATTTTGACCAAAAAATTTCTTTATGCTAGTTTTTACAAGCTTATTAATATCGTTTACGGGAGTATTGTCATGGCTGAATGGAAAACATCTATAACATCTGTAAAAAAGAATGAACTTCTGGTTAAAGGTTATCCAATTGAATCTTTAATGGGTAAAATGACTTTTTCTGAGACAATATTTTTGATACTTAAAGGGGAGCTTCCTTCAGAAAAGGAGGGAAAGCTTTTTGATGCTGTTCTTTCAGCTTCAATAGATCATGGTGTTACACCACCATCTGCTTTGGCAACTCTTAATTCTGCTTCAACTGGTGCTCCTTTAAATGCTGCTGTCGCTTCCGGTATTCTTGCTATTAACAATTTTCATGGTGGTGCTATAGAAAACTGTATGCGCACTGTTATGGAACTTTTTGAATTTATGAACGGTGATATGACAAATAAAGATAAAGCCAGAGAGTTTGTTAAGGAAAAACTTCAGAAAAAATTTCGTTTCCCCGGTTTTGGACACAGAGTTCATACACAGGATCCAAGAAGTGTCAGGTTAAGAGAGCTTTTAATAGAAACTTTTGATGATATTCCATGTTTTCTTTCTCTTGCTGATATGATTGTTGATTCAATTGAAGAGCTGAAAGGTATTAAGCTTCCTGTTAATGTTGATGGTATGATAGGGATAGTTCTTCTGACTATGGATTTCCCGCCGGAAATTGCTAATGGTATTTTTATGACTTCACGTGTTCCAGGTCTTATTGCTCATTATTTTGAAGAAAAAACCACTCAGAAGCCGATGAGAAATATAGATCAGAAAGAGGCTTCTTATGATGGTCCTGAAAAGAGAGATGTATTGCGCTAAATGTTTCTCCAGTTGATTTTTGTTCTTTAATTACATATACTAAAATGAATTTATTTTTAGGAGGATTTAAAATGGCTAAGTGTCCTTCGTGTAAACATGGTATCTCTTATTTCAGACTTCTTATGGGAAATAATGAGCCGTTTAGCTGCCCGAATTGTCAGACTAAGCTTAGAATTAATAATGATAGAAGGCTTATCGGTATGCTTGGTTCTATAGCTGTTGGGCTTTTTCTGGCGTATGCTGTTTATGCTTCGGAATTCTCGACTTTTTCCATTGCTCTATCTGTTGCTATTTTTTTGGCAGTAGTCTTTTTATTTCCGATTTTTTATGTTGTGGATAAGAGTGAGTAGCTTTATTCTGTAACGTTTTTGTAAAAAAATCTTGTTTTTTCTAAATATATGGATTCTTTTTCCTGCATTTTATTTTTATCGCTTTCCTTTTTGTGATCATATCCGAGTAAATGCAGAATGCCATGAATTATCATGAAGCTTAATTCTTCTTTTAGTGTTGTTCCATAACTTTTTGCATGATCTGTCACCATGTCAAGAGATATTACAAGATCACCAAGTTCAAATTGTGCAAATTCTGAGCCTTCTCCTTCAAGATATGCAAAAGATATAACATCTGTTGCCCGATCAATGTTCCTGTATTCTTTATTAATTGCACGTATCTCTTCTTTTGTTACAAATACAATACTCATTTCATAAGGTTCATTTGTGTCTTTTCCTTCTTCTTCCAAAACAGTTTTCACGATGCTGTTTACAGATTCATCAGATATAAAAGGTTGTTGTTCTGTTCTGTTTTCGATGTAAATTTCCATAATTGCCTCTCTATGCAACTGGTTGAGGATATTCTATTCTTGCATGATATATGCCGGAAAGTGTTTTTACAAAACTTGCTTTGATGGCTGAAATATCTTTCATTGTCATATTGCACTCGGAAAGCTGCGAATCCTGAATAATTCTGTTTACTATGTTTTCAACGCCATCTGATATTTTCTGAAAATTCTTTTCAGGCATACTTCTTATTGCTGCTTCAACGCTGTCTGCAAGCATAATAAGCCCTGTTTCTCTTGAGCCTGGCCTTGGTCCCGGATATCTGAAGAAACTTTCGTCAACAGAAGGGTCTCCTTCTTTAGCTTCACTTTTTGCTTTTGCATAAAAATATTTTATAAGAGCATCTCCCTGATGTTCTCTTATTGCATTTTCGATTTTTTCTCCAAGATGATGTTTTCTTGCAAGCTCAATTCCCTGTTTTACATGATTTATTATTACAACTGCAGACATGTTTGGTTTTAATTCGTCGTGTCTGTTTATTCCGGTCTGATTTTCAGAGAAATATTCCGGACGTTCTATCTTTCCGATGTCATGAAAATATGCCATTGCTTTGCATGCAAGTGGATTTAATCCTATCTGGATAGCAGCTTCCTCAACCAGTGCTCCAACGGTCAGACTGTGCTGATAAGTTCCATTTGCCTGAACAGCCATCTGTTTCATAAGAGGATGGTTAAGATTTGAATATTCAAGAAATGTAATATCTGTAGTGTAATTTAAGAGCCATTCCCATATCGAAATAAAACCTATTAGAAGAATGCCTGATAAAAATCCTGATGTGCATGTAAAAGAAAGAGCTCTTGGAATATTGTCAAGAGATATTGTAAAATCAAGAGCAAATATGAAAAGGGCTATAACAGATTGTGTTAAAGCAAGAAGAAAGCCTTCTCTTACAATAGTGCTTCTGTGTTCTATATGTGTAACCCGTGAAACAAAAAATAGTGATGAAACAGCAAAATATATAGGAAATATAATAGAGTCAGGAAATATCGTAAAGAGTGATGTGATAAATGAAATAACAAAAAATATTGAAGTTTCAGTGTTTATAAGAAGTCTTGTTGCCGCTACCAGAAATGGTACCGGGATCAGAAAGAAAAATATTCTGGCATCAATATTTCCTATCCATTCTGAAAAAGGTATAGAAAGTGTCTGCGTTATATCATAAAGAAGAAAGAAAATAATAAGCTGGGAATATATCAGTATGATGTCTTTATTTCTATAGGAAAACTTCTTTATATTTTTCACGAAAACAAGGAAAAGTATTACCTGAATAAGAGTTAAGAGAAGGAAGTTTCTTATGAAAAGAAAAAGAAATGAAGCCTGAGCAGACTGCTGTTTTATTTGTTTAAATATTTTTATATCACGTGCATTTATTTTCTCTCCTGCACGTCTTATTATTTCTCCTCTTTTTACAGAAAAAATAGTATCCTGAACACTGTTCCATGCTTCCATTTTTTTCTTTTCAGTTAGAGACGTATCTATATAAATATTATCTTTAATGAACCAGTATGCTATTGAACGGACGAGTTTTCGACCTTCTTCATTTAAAAGTCTGTCCTGATGAAGCTTTTTCTGATGATGTTTTATTTCATACAGAAATGTGTTGAGTGATATAAGTTTTTCCGTACCTATTTCAAGAAAAGCATCACCTTTTTCTATAACTATTGTGCTTAACGTATAGTCATTGTTTATTCCTGTTCTATAGATGTAGTAACTGTCAAGTTTAGTTAAAAGTGAGTAGAGTGCCTGTTCTATTTTTTTTGAGAATAAAACTTCAGAAACAGCATTGTAAATATTCTCATTTATAGGAACACCTGAAATTTTCTCAAAACTTTGTCTGTATTGGGATATATATTTTACTACGCTCTCTTTTTCCTTCCTGAAATTCCCGGCGGTCATAGCTCTAAACATTGCACCGGCATAGATATCCTTCAGCTTTTCGTCAACATTCTGGGTAAAGTTAGCTTTAATAAATGATAAAATAAGTTCTCTTTGAGAAGCAAATGCCTGCGATATGTTTTTATAATATAATGAACTGTCAATGTATGAAAAATAAAGCGGTACATTATTTTGAGCTTTTACCCTTTCCTTTTGTGTCGCATCATCGTCAACAATTGAATAATCTCTGTCTGATCTGGCAGTAAATTCCATTGTTTCACCAATACTTTCATTTTCAATCGGAAGTTTGGTCATTATTGAATCAGGCAAAGTTAACCATGTTATGATGAGTGATGCCGCAATAATTACAAAAGCCTGGAATTTTGTTATAGATTTTCTCAGCCATTCATTAAAAACTATTTCAAAAGAGACAAGTTTGTCTTTAAAAGAAGTTTTGTTGTTCTTTTTCAGCCTGATATTTTCTTTTTTTGCCATATTTCTCCATAAGGCAATGTTTTAAAACAGCAAAATTATACTTTTTACGGTCGCTAAATCAATTTTTAAGATAAATCCTGAAGTCAAAAGACGTCTCTTTGTTATGGCGCAATATAAAGAAAAGTGATTATTTCTGTGTTTACAAAAAAAAGTTAAACATATATATTATGCTTATCTGCTCTTGAAGCAAAAGAAAAAATTATGATTTAGCAATGATTTTAATATTTATATCTTGATTTTTATTTAATAGTTATTAAATTTGAATAAGGTTTTTGTTTCATTTTTGCTGTTATGGAGTTGAAATGGAAGTCAGGTTTGAGACAATGTCGGGAGATCATAGAAAGTATGTTATTGATATTTTCAATTATTATGTGAGCAACAGTCTTGCAGCTTGTCCTGATTTTGAAGTTCCATATGAACATTATGATAGATTTCTCGATATGACAAAAGGTTATCCTGCATATGTCTTGAAATGTGAAGAAAAGGTTATTGGCTTTTCGTTTTTAAGACCTCATAATAATCAGGCTCCTGAATTTAATGAAAGTGCCGAAATAATTTCCTATATTGACAAGGATTATATAGGAAAGGGTTTAGGTAAAATGATCTTGGCAAAACTTGAAACTGATGCAAAAAATATGGGAATCAAAAATATTCTTGCAGGAGTCTGTTCAGAAACGCCGGAAGTACTCTCTTTTCATGTCAAAAATGGTTTTAAGGAATGTGGACTTTTCAAAAAAATAGGTTTTAAAAAAGGCAGATACTATGATGTAGTCTGGATGCACAAGGAACTTGGCTAGATTCTTTTATTCTGTCAACGCAAAGTTAAAATGTCCGGTCTTCTGCAAAATAGAAAAGTCCTCTTTTAAATTTTGAATTATAACTTTCATTAATTATTTTCTCACTTCATTCACAGTAGTCTGAAAAATATCAACAGGAAATTTGCAGTAAGGATTTGCATTTTGTTCAGCTATAATCTGATCAACTGTTTTGTTAAGTGTTTTAGCATCCTGTGGTAAGAGCTGCTTTTCTCTTTGTCTGAATGTTTCGTATGGCATTTTTCTTCCTTTGTACAGAAGGGTTATTTCTCCATTAAAACTTTCACAAACTGTTATTTCTCTTTTTCTCATACTTATTCCGGAGCTTTCAGTCTTTATCTGGTAAATGGTATTGTTATATTGTATTTCCAGATTATTTGAAATAGTTCTTAGACTGTGTTTGGAAAAAATTATATCAAGTTCCTCTTTGCTGTGCTGAACTTCTCTATGTGCATTTTCACAGGATTTTGCTTTTACTGCAAACTTATTACTCAGCATCTCTTTATATTCTGTTAAAAACTTATTTGCTTCTTCGATTGTATTTATCTTTCTAAGCCTCAGTTCCTTCACAAGACGATCCTGTAAAAGCTGGTTGGCTCTTTCCACTCTACCTTTAGCCTGTGGCGTACCGGCTGAAATAATTTCTATCCCCAGCGTTTTCATCGCACGGCCAAACTGCGTAATGTTACTGCCTGTTTTCGGATCGGCTCTGTTAACTCTGAATATTCCATGTTTATCTGTATAAAGTGCTATTGGTATTCCATATTCTGAAATGTATCTTCTCATTGTTTCCATGTACGCTTCTGTCGTTTCCGATTCCGAGAAGAAAAGTTCCATGAATTCGCCTGTGGCATCATCTATGAAAACTGTAAGATTACATTTTGGACGGCGGTTTTCAAACCATTCATGCGGTGAGCCGTCTATCTGTATCAGTTCTCCTGGCCGGCTTCTTCTTTCACGCATCTGATGAACCCTTTTTGCTTTCTTTGCTTTAGCTTTCCATATATTTTCAGATATCATTATCTGTCTTACTGTTTCTCTTGATATAACTATATCGTCAAGCTCTTCAAGCTTTTCCGCTGCAAGTGTCGGTCCGAAACCATAATATTTTTCCTTTAGAAGTTGCTGTACTTTTTTTCCCAGTTCCTCTGATATTTTACGGTTACTCGTTTTGCCTCTTTTACGCGATATCAAACCTTTTTCTCCTTCTTTTGAATACCTTTTCAAAATCCTTCGTATCTGCCTTTCCGAAAGATGAAGAAGCTTTCCAGCTTCTTTCTGAGACAGGCGTTTCAACTTCAAATCCCTTATTACAGAAACCCTCTCTATCTCTTTTTGGCTCATTCGTAGAATCTCCTCCACTGTATTCTCCCATGATTGTTCATTCCTTTCATCTGAGAGATTAGTTTAAATAACCGGACATTTCTACTTTGCTCACATAGGACATTATCACTTTGCGCCCACATAGATTCTTTTATTCTTTACTTGATAAATTCTTTAAATATAATGGAAATATCTTTTTTGAAAGGGGTATTTTGTATGGACGAACATCAGATAAAAGAAAAAATAAAAGAGCTTATTGCAAAGAGAAACAAACTTCAGAAAGAATTAAAAAGTCCTTTTCTTAACGCTACATTGAGAACAGAATATAAAATGCAGCTTGATAGAGTTAACAGGGATTTAATCGTTTATAGTGAAGAATTCAAGAAATTTACCGGAGGAGAGTAATGCTTCTTAAAGGGAAACCTTGTGCTGATAAAATAATTGAGAACATAAAAAACTTAAACTTGACTTTAAAGCTTACGGTTTTTCATCCTGTAGGAGATGTTGCTGCTGAAAGCTATCTTAAAGCAAAAAAGAAATGGCTTTCTAAAGTTGGTTTTGAAATAGATGTTGTTGATATTGATTCATCTACTACGAAAGAGAATTTTTATTCACTTCTTGAAGAAAAAAATAGAGATGCCTCTGTAACTTCAATAATGATTGAACTGCCATTGCCATTTAAGGCTGATATGGCTGAACTTAAGAAGCGGATTTCTCCTTTAAAGGATGTTGATGCTGTGACATATGAAAATCAGGGAATTTATATATCGGAAAAAAATGAAAAGTTAATTCCCTGCACAGCCATGGGAGCTGTAAAACTCCTTGAACATTACGATATTGATATTCAAGGAAAAAATGTTGTTGTAATTGGCCGAAGTGCTATAGTTGGTCTTCCTCTTTTTAAACTTCTTTTAAATAGAAATGCAACAGTAACTGTTGCTCACAGCAGAACCGCCAACCTTAAAGATGTTGTGGCTAAAAGTGATATTGTGTGTCTTGCAGTCGGATCTCACGGTGTTATTGATTCATCATGGGTGAAAGATGGAGCAACAGTTGTTGATATTGGCATAAACAGTGATTCTGAAGGAAATCTTTGCGGTGATATGAAAATAATTGGCGAGGATGAATCTGATAGAATAAATTATTCTCCGGTTCCTGGAGGCTCAGGTATTGTAACTAATGGAATCCTTTTAATGAATATGGTAAATTGTTATGAACTTCAGAGAAGAAGTTAAAAATAAAATTCCTCAGAGAGAGCCTTTCCTGTTTGTTGATTCTTTTACAATTATAGACGACGATAATATTGAATCTACATGGTTTGTGTCTAAGGAAAACTATTTTTTCAAAGGTCATTTCCCTTCCAATCCTGTTCTTCCCGGTGTTATTCTTATAGAATTTATTGCTCAGACAGCTTTATGCCTGCTTGATGAAAAAGATAAAACAGCCTATCTTGCTTCAGTTAAGACTGCAAAATTCAGGGAAAAGATTTTACCTGAAGAAACGGTTACTGCAAAAGTGAAGAAAATCAGAAGCGGGAGCAGGATAAATTCTTTTTATGGAACAGTCTACCGGGATGGAATTGTTGTTGCAGAAGTTGAAATTACTGCTGTTAATGAGGCTGTATGCTGAAAAAAATATCTGATATTGCAGATAAAATGGCTGGAAAATCAGTTTTGTTCAAACTGATTCTTTACTGGACATCTCTTGTAGGCGAAGAGAATAAAAAAATACTTTTTCCATTAAGCTTTGAGAATGGAATTCTTACTGTTGCAGTTCCAAATCCTATTGTAAAAACATATGTTATAAGAGTAGAGCATATTCTTTATGCTAAGCTTTCTTCCTTTTTAAAAGGCAATATAAAAAAAATTGTATTTACTGTAAATCCTTCATGTTTTACAGATGTTTCTTTTGATTCTGAAAAAGACAAAGGTAACATAATTATTGATGAGAATGAAGTTTGTAAAATAAAAGAAGGTCTTGAACAGAATGGTATAGATTCTGAAATGGCAGAAGTATTTGCTGAAATTGAGGTGCTGATTGATAAAAAAAGGGATAATTTTTCCAAAAAAAGAGATTCTTGAATATATAATTAATCTTTCTCCGGATTCTTTTAAGATTTTAACTCTATCTGAAAAAGGGATAGAAAACAGATCCTTTTATCAGGGTGTTTTAAAGGCTTCCTCTGCAATAAATTCATTTAAACCGTCTAATACTGTTTCAGGTATGATGATAATTTCTTCAAAAATGGTAAATATAGGTGATGAAAAAAGGTTTATGGATGAAAATGTGATTGATTTTTTGATTGTTGTCAAACAGGAAAGTGATTCTATACCTTCCGATAGTATTCTTTATATTAAAAAAAATGGTAAAGTTACGAAAAGAGAAACTCTGTTTTTTCTTATTCCTGAAACAATTGAAATTGAAATAGAGGATAGTCAAAATAATGCTGTAGTCGTTTTCAGACCTGGAGAAAACATTTCTTTTCGAAAAGAAACCTTGAAACTTATAGAAGATGCCGGTTGGAATCCTGTTGAAACTATTATTATAAAAGATGTTCTCCCTTCCCAAAGTTCTGTTGGCAACTTTGTCGAGAGACTTGAACTTATTTCAGAAAATATCACGACTATAATTTTTGCACGAGATATTAAAAGCAGTGTTCAGGCTATGATTGAAAGAGTTAGCGGAAAAAATGTTATAGGCAGAGAAGAACTTGTAATTTCAATATTTGAAAAAAGAGCTGATGGGTCAAGTGGTAAGATAAGGGTTGCCGCAGGAACGATTGCAAGGGAAAAGAAAGTTTTTAAAAACAAAATTAATGGTCTTAGCAGAATCAAAGGCGGTATTGGTCTTAAAGGTCCCGGTGAAACAAAAGAGGAAGAACGAAAAAGAATTCTAAAAAATAAGGAAAAAGATGTAAAAATAAAGCTTTTGAAAGAAAAGGAAAGACTCGAATCTCAGCGTAAATTCAGGAAAAAGAGTGAATATCCGACCGTTTCAATAGTCGGCTATACTAATGCCGGTAAATCGACCCTTTTTAATGCTCTTTTAGGTGAAAATGTTGTTCAGATATCAAATGAATATTTTTCTTCCATAGATCCTAAAATAAGAACATTATATCTTTTTGGAGAAAAACTTTTTCTTGTTGATACTGTCGGTGTAATTGATGGAATGACGGATCTTGTTTTTGATGCCTTTAACCCTACACTTGCAGAAATAGCGGCATCCGACCTTGTACTTCACATTATAGATTCTACAGATAGTGATTATGATTTTAAAAGAAATTTTGTGAACTCTGTTCTGGATAAAATTGGCGTTTCTTTAAAGAATGTATTGACACTTTATTCCAAAAAAGAGGGTAGGGTAATTCCAGTTGAACAACCATCTTCAATTCTCTACTCCTCAAATGACAAAAAAGATATAACGTTAATAAAAAAAGCTGTTTTTAATTATCTTTTTCATGATAAAGTTAGCAATGAAGTTTGATTTTATATTTTATATTACTTATTATTTTCTCTAAGTGGAGGAAATATGATATTTGAAAGAAATCCAAAAGGAACCGCTGAAAAACTCGGGAATAAGACAGTCGCTGTTGCAGGATGTGGCGGGTTGGGTTCAAATGCCGCTGTTGCTCTTGCAAGATCCGGTATTAGTAGTTTTATACTTGCCGACTATGATAAAATTGAAGAATCAAATCTGAACAGACAATATTTTTTTATTGAAGATATAGGTAAAACAAAAGTTTATGCTCTCGAAGAAAAGTTAATAAATATCAATCCTAACGTAAATATTATTTCTTTTTTTAAGAAAATAGAAAAAAATGATGTTGCTGAACTTTTTAGGAAAGCAGATTTAGTTATTGAAGCTTTTGATAGTAGGGATTCAAAAGCTATGCTTGTTGAATCCTGGGTAGAGAATTTCCCTGAAAAACCTATTATATGTGGAAATGGAATAGGTGGTTTAGGAAATTTTGAAGACATTAAAATAGTTAAGAGAAAAAACATTTATATATGCGGTGATATGGAAAAAAGCGATCAGGAGGGAACTTTTGCTCCTAAAGTTGCTATTGTTGCAAATATGCAGGCTTTTACTGCTATAAAAATATTGCTGGAAGGTATGTCATGAAAAAATACGGTTTTTTAAAAGTTGCTGCTGCGGTTCCAATCTCTTCCGTTGCAAATGTTGAACATAATGTAAACGAGATCAAAAAACTTGTAAATAAAGCTTGCTTGGAAGGTGCTTCGCTTGTGGTTTTTCCTGAACTTTCAATAACTTCATATACATGTGGAGATCTTTTTCTTAACAGTTCTATTTTAAATAAGGCCTTCATGGCTCTTAAAAATCTGGTTGAATTTACTTCAGGAAAGAATATTGCTGTAGTTGTCGGACTTCCTCTTGCTTATGAAAATAAGATATATAATACTGCTGCTTTTTTATTTGAAGGAAAAATAAAAGGAATAATTCCCAAAACATTTATTCCAAATTATTCAGAATTTTATGAACAGCGGTGGTTTGAATCGGGTGCAAAAATAAAAGATAAAACAATTGAAGTCTCTGATGAAAATGTACCTTTTGGTACAAATATCGTATTTCGAGATAACTCTTTTAAAGATTTTACTATAGGGCTTGAAATATGTGAAGACCTTTGGGTTCCAATTCCTCCGTCTTCATATTCCACTCAAAATGGAGCGACTGTTGTTTGTAATCTTTCTGCAAGCAATATACTTACAGGAAAAAATGATTACAGAAAGCTTATAGTTTCATCTCAATCCGCCAAGTCTGTTTCTGCATATATTTATGCTAATACAGGTTTTGGAGAAAGCACAACAGATGTCGTGTTTGATGGGGCCTCAATGATTTATGAAAATGGTGTAAAACTCTCAGAAAACAACAGATTTGAAAAAGATGGCGTTCTTGTTTCCGCAATTGTGGATATTCATAAACTTGTAGCGGAAAGAGAAAAAATGAATTCTTTTCAGTTTAATTATACTGGAGATAATTTTAAAATAATTCCTTTTGAGCTTAAAGAAAATATTTTTGAATTCACAAGATATTATGAACAGCATCCTTTTGTCCCTTCAAATAATATTAAGCTTAATGAAAGATGTGAGGAAATATTTAATATTCAGTCAAATGCTCTTTTAAAAAGACTATATTCAGCTGGTAATCCTAAAGCCGTTATAGGTCTTTCAGGAGGTCTTGATTCAACACTGGCTCTTCTTGTAACTATAAAAGCTTTTGACATGGCAAAGAGAGACAGAAAAGATATAATTGCTGTTACAATGCCAGGATTTGGAACTACATCAAAAACTTATAACCTTGTTCTTAAACTCGTTTCAAGTCTTGGGGTTACATTTAAGGAGTATGACATAAAAGATATTTCAACAATTATGCTTAATAAAATAGGACATGATGAAAGTCTTCATGATATAACTTATGAAAATGTTCAGGCAAGGGCAAGAACCTATATTTTAATGACTGAAGCAAATTTGTCAGGAGGAATTGTCATTGGAACTGGAGATCTTTCTGAAATAGCCCTAGGATGGTCTACTTATAATGGTGATCACATAAGCATGTATAATGTGAACAGTTCTATTCCAAAAACTCTTGTTCGTTCACTTATACGATGGGCATCAACTCTTTTTGATATAAATGAAAGGAAAATTTTTGATGAAATATTAAATATGCCTGTTTCTCCAGAGCTTTTACCTCCTGTTAACGGTGAAATATCTCAAAAAACAGAAGACGTGCTTGGTCCGTATGAGCTTCATGATTTTTTCCTGTATCATTTTATCAGATATGGTTTTTCTGCTGGAAAGCTTATATATATAGCTCAAAAAACATTTAAAGATGTTTATGATGAAGACTTTGTTGAAAAGATTTATCGTTCTTTTATAAAAAGATTTATGAGAAGTCAGTGGAAAAGAGACTGCGTTCCTGGCGGACCAAAAGTCGGTTCCATAGATCTTTCACCACGTGGTTCATGGCGTATGCCTGCAGATATAAATGATGATGATTTTAATAATTTTCAAGAATAATTTCGAAGTTTATTTTTTTTGATTTTCCAGGTTCAACAGCAACATTAAATATTGCAATAGTTGAATTTCCCTGAAACAGCTTTTCTATTTCATATCTTCCCTGGCTGTATGAGTATAGTGGAACGGAGTAAATATCTGCTTCTTCAGAAAGATTAATTTTCATTCTGAATCTGTCCCAATCATTGACTGCTGTGATTTTAGTTCCTTTTCCATCAAAAGATTCTTTTAAGCCGAAACTTGATTCATTTACTTCAATTTTTCTTAAAGGGTCATTCTCATCAATAAGGTTGATGTTAAATTCTATTCCAAAAAATGTTGATAAAGTTTCATTCTTTTTGGATTCATTTTTAAAAGTGTATTCAACTTCTATTTTTGACTCGTGATTTGAGAAAAGAATTTTTTTTGTAAATTTCATACCTAAAGAGCATCTTGTAAATGCTCTTACTTCATTTAGATTTTTTGTCACATTAAATTTGAGAAGTCTGCTGCTTAGTTCACAAGTCTGTGTTAGTTTTGATTGTCTGAATTCTTCTATTGTCGGTTTTTCTGCCAGAAAAAGATCAACTGTAAAATCTTTATTATAAGAATCAATAATGAGATCTTCTTTGTTTTTCATTAAAGTATGTTCGTATTCAGGTTGGCGAGTCATACATAGCGAGAGAGAGAAAGCTTTTGCTCTATTTTCGTAGGCGAAGAAGTTTCCTTTTGAATTTATTGCCGCACAGTAGTCACGTGACTGAAAGAAACATTGTTCAGAACCTTCTCCTAAAAAATCTCTTATTATCGCAGTGTTTTCTGTTGTAAGAGTGAGAATGTTTTCTGCTTTTATTATGTTTGATATTGTGTTTTGTCTGAGATATCCGTAATATAATCCGCCTCTAGGTCCTGAATAATATGATGAGCAGCATTCACTTTGGTTAAGAAGTTCCTTTGCTTTATCTATTGCCGCAATCGTAATTTTTTTCTTGTCTATTTTTTTCATTCTTGTGAAAAGCAGTTCCATTCTTTTCAGGAGCTCATTGGTTTCTTTATATTTTGTCCTGAAAGCTTCCCATGAACCAAACCATATGAATTTAAAATTAACTTTATTAACATCAGGAATTGAAGAAATCAGATTTTCAAGTTCAATTTGTTCATCAACTCTTAATGAATAAAAAAGAGCCTCGTTAAAACTTGTTTCAGGCATATATTTTTTCTTTTTCGGAAGTACAATGTTAAAAAGATTGAAGGAATCTCTATATGTTTGAGTTAAGAATCTTTTTCTATCTGCCAGAAAATGAATAATTGCAGGGACATGTTCAGGGTTTTTATCCATCTTTTCAATGATATCAAGAGGAACTCTATTTAGTTCAAAAGATAGGAATATATTTTCTATATGGGAAAGCTTAGTTTCAAACAGTGTTATCATTTTTTCCATATCGTCAATAATATCATTGTTGAAGTTTGTACTTGGAAAAAGAGTTAACAGACTTCCATCTTTTTCGGTTATAAATGGAGATGTATCACTTTGTGTTAAATTGTTGAGGGTTTTGAACGTGTCAACAATGGTATACTGAATTCCTGTTTCATTAGCTATTTTTATAATGGAATTAGACCAGCTTTTCTCAACTATCCATGCCCCTTTAGGTTGTTTCCCAAATTTTTTCCGAATATATTCATTCATTCTTGATACTTGTGAAACGGCATCTTCATACGGAACAGCTGAGAGTACCGGCTCATAATATCCTCCCGACATCATATCTATCTGATCATTTCTGACACCTTCTTTTATAAGGTTCATAAAGGTTTCTTCATAAGTTTCAAGATATTCTATTAAAGGAGCTGAAATGTGTAGTGAAAAATTTATTCCTGATTTTATTGCTGCTTCAACTATTGGCTTGTAAATTTTTTTATAGGAGAACTCAATCTTATGTTGAAGCTCTCCTGTAGGTATATGAAGATTTATAACAGGAATTATTGTTTTCATGTATCAGTTTTCAAAAACATA
This sequence comes from bacterium, assembly GCA_963667425.1. GTDB lineage: Bacteria > UBP6 > UBA1177 > UBA1177. The sequence goes on from OY763407.1 coordinate 502,575, forward strand.
ACCTTTAGGAACTACAACTATTCCTTCAGGTGTTACTGTAAAACCTCTCTGTCGATCCAATTCAAGATCGTAGCCAATTTCTGTATCATAAGGAACAACTACATTTTTATCTATGATTGCATTTTTTATTTTTGAATATCTGCCTATAGATACGTCACTGAGTATTATAGAGTTTTCTATATGGCTGTAGCTGTTTACTCTGACACACGGACTTAATACCGAACGGAAAACTCGACCTCCGCTGATAATGGAACCTTGTGCAACTATAGAATCTATAGCAACACCCATTCTGTTGTTGTATTCATCTGAAAATACAAATTTAGCTGGAGGAAGCTCTTTCTCAGGACATCCAAATATCGGCCAGGCTCTGTTGTATAAATTAAAAGCCGGATTAACTGCTACGAGATCCATATGTGCCTGCCAGTAAGCATAAATTGTTCCAACATCTCTCCAGTAAGGTTTTTCCTCTATATCAAGACCTGAAATTGCGATCTTGTTCTGGAGATAGTCATAGACATAAACTTTTTTATTTCCGTAAAGCGCAGGAATAATATTTTTTCCGAAGTCATGAACACTCTCTTTATCTTCTGCATCTTTTGTTACTGCATCAACAAGAGTTTTTGTATTAAAAAGGTAGTTTCCCATACTTACAAGAGCATAATTTGAATCGCCTGGCATTGGCTTTGGTTTTGCCGGTTTTTCTTCAAATCCTACCATCTGATAGTTTTCATCAACTTCAATAACTCCAAACTGACTTGCTTCACTTATCGGAACAGGGATTGCTGCAACCGTCATATCTGCTTTTCTTCTGATATGAAAACGGTGCATCTGTGAGATGTCCATCTTATATATATGATCTCCACTGAAAACAAAAGTATGATCAGGGCTTTCATCTCTTATAAGGTTTAAGTTCTGATAGATTGCATCAGCACTGCCAAGGTACCAGTTTCCACCGGTTCTCATCTGTGCCGGAACACTTTCAACATACTGATTAAGAGAGTGGGAGAGCTGCCAGTTTCTTGTGATATGTCTGTTAAGTGATTCAGACATAAACTGTGTTAAAACTTTGATCTGAAGGAAACCTGAATTAACAAAGTTGCTTAAAACAAAGTCAATTATTCTGTAAGTTCCTCCAAATGGAACTGAAGGCTTGGCTCTTTCCTTTGTGAGAGGAGATAACCTTTTTCCTTCCCCTCCGGCAAGAATCATTACAAACGTATTAGCCATTTAACTCTCCATATAAATATTATGCGAATTTCTTTATTTTAGTCTCAACAAGAGCTTTTATTTCGTTGAGTCTTTTTTCTGTTTCAGCTTCAAATCTTAAAACAAAAACAGGGGTTGTGTTTGATGGTCTTACAAGACCCCACCCGTCATCAAAAATAATTCTTGCTCCATCAACATCAACAACATTGTATCCATCTTTTTTGAAGTCTTCAACTATCTTTTCCATTATTTCAAATTTTGACTCGTCAGGAACAGGATATTTAAGTTCGGGGGTTGTAACAGTTTCATGAATTCCTTCAAGCAGTTCATTAATAGAGAGAGAGTCAGTATCTGCAAGAATTTCAAGAAGTCTTAGGGCTGCATAAATTGCATCATCATGGCCAAAAAAGCGGTGTTTAAAAAATATGTGACCGCTTACTTCTCCGCCAAGCATAGCACCTGTCTCTCTCATTTTTGCTTTTATAAGCGAGTGCCCAGCTTTCCACATAATACCATTTCCGCCATGTGCCTTTATATCGTCATAAAATGTTTTTGAACATTTTACTTCGCCTATAATTGTTGCTCCAGGAACTTCTTTAAGAATACTTCTTGCAAAAATTGTAAGTATTTTATCACCCCAGATTATATTTCCATCTTTATTTATTACGCCGATTCTGTCTGCATCGCCGTCAAAGCCTATTCCAAGAGTTGCAGATTCTTTCTTTACTGTTTTAATCATATCCTGTACATATTCAGGAATAGTCGGATCAGGATGATGATTAGGAAAATTGCCATCCGGCTCTTCAAAGAGTGAAATTACATTAAGACCAAGTTTTTTCATTATCGGAACTGCAACAAAACCGCCAACTCCGTTTCCTGAATCAACAACAAGTTTTATTCTCTCGGGATTTTTGATCTTTATATTTTCAAGAATGTATTTTTCATACATAGGAATGATGTTAAAGTTTTCATCAATTCCTTTTTTCTCAGCATTTATAAAATCTTCATTTTCTATAATATCAGCAATTTTCTGTATTTCATCACCATAAACAGAAAGTGTTCCAAGAGAAATTTTAAAACCGTTGTATTCAGGAGGATTATGACTTCCCGTTATCATTATTCCGCCATCGACATCAAGTGTGTTAAGTGAGAAGTAAAGAAGGGGTGTCGGAACCATATCAAGCATAACGACGTTTAAGCCTGAATCTTTAAATCCTTCCTTCATTGCTTTTGCAAAAACTGGTGAACTTATTCTAGCATCATGTCCTATAGAAACCTTCTTTGCGGCAGGTTTGTTATCTAAAAGGTATTTTGAATAACCTCTGGCTAAAGCATAGGCAAATTCTGGTGTCAGGTCTTTGTCAACAAGACCTCTGACATCATATTGTCTGAATATCGATCTGTTTATCTGCATCTGATTTCCCCTTAGAAGTTAGTTAAACGTTTTTTAATGCGTTTTATAATCACATCAACAGAGTTTATCACTTTCAACTTTTTATATCAATTTTTTGATTCAATTGAGTCATGTTTATATTTTAATGAAATAATAACTTATATTTATATTTTTTTACCTTTTTCTAACCTGCATAGGTGTATTTTTATCATTTTATGTGACAACGATGTGCTGTAATGTTTACTTTTTTTTAAATAATTAACGATTTTGGATCAGAATTTAACATAATTTTGTCTCTATTCTGACGCAATTTTATTTATTAAATCTTAACCAAATATTTTTATTTCTCTAACCCCTATCTAACTGCCGCTATGTATTTATACAGCGCACGTTTATCGGAGGTAAGCTATGGATTGGAAAACGGTTATTTTTGAGGTAGTAGGCGGTCTTGGTCTTTTTCTTATGGGCATGAAGGTTATGTCCGAGAGTATGCAGAAAATAGCAGGAGAAAGGCTGAGAAAAGTGTTGGCTTTTTTAACATCGAATAGATTTTCAGCTCTCTTTGTAGGTTTTCTTGTAACAGCAATAATTCAGTCAAGTTCCGCTACAACAGTTATGACAGTCGGTTTTGTAAATGCTACTTTAATGACGCTTCAGCAGGCTGTAGGAATTATTCTTGGTGCAAATATAGGTACAACAGCAACAGGTTGGATAGTTACTCTTAAAATTGTTCATTATGCACTTCCAATGATTGGCTGTGGAGTTCTTCTTATTTTTTTCTCAAGAAGAGAATACTGGAAGTATACAGGAGAACTGATTTTCGGCTTTGGTATTCTTTTTCTTGGTATGACAACAATGACTACAGGTTTTGGTCCTCTTAAGAATTCCGAAGATTTTCTTGCTCTTTTCAAACTTGTTGACGGTTCCTCATATCTTTCAGTTTTGCTTGGTGTTTTTATAGGAACAGCAACAACAGTTGTTGTTCAGTCAAGTTCTGCCACTATTGGTATTGCAATAGCAATGGCTTCTCAGGGTTTGCTTAATTTTGATGGTGCAGTTTCTCTTATTCTTGGTGATAATATTGGAACAACAATCACCGCAATTCTTGCATCAATAGGAACGAGCAGAGCAGCAAAAAGAACAGCCATAGCACATTCTCTTTTTAACATAATAGGTGTAACTGTGGTTCTCATAGTTTTCAGACCATTCACCATCCTTGTTGATTCTATTTTGCCTCATGATCCTGATTTCATAATAAAAACAGCTGAGCAGGCCAAGGAATTAGGTATGAGTATAGGTTCAAAACCATATATTGGGAAGCATGTTGCTCTTGCTCATTCACTCTTTAATATTACAAACGTTATTCTGTTTCTTCCTTTTGTTAATTATCTTGCCAGATTGTGTGAAATCATTATTCCTGAAAAAGGCAAATCAGATTATGAGGATTTTGCATTCAAACATCTTAATTATACAATGATAGATACACCTCAGCTGGCTCTTGCGGAAGCTGAAAATGAGCTTAATCTGATGGGAAAACACGTAAGAGATGGACTTAAGATGTTGAGTGAAACCATCCATCTAAAGGGTAGTGAACTTGATAAGAAATTTAATGAACTTATTGTTCATGAAAAGAAAATAGATGATTATCAGCTTCAGATATCTAAATTTCTGCTTGCACTTTCAGCTAAAGCACTTAATGAGGATGATGCTAATAAACTTGGAAACTATCTCACAATGGCTCATAATTTTGAGAAAATAGGTGATTTTACTGAAAATATACTTAAATCTCTCAAAAAACTTGATAAGAATAAGATAATTATTTCAGAAATCGCAGAAAAAGATCTTATTTCTATTATTGAACATGAAGTAAATTATTTTCAAAAAAGCCTGGCTGCTCCCAAAAAGAATATTTCTGTAAAACAGTTTATTGAAGAATCATTTAAAGAGAGCAGAATGATAAAATCTCTTGTAAAAGAGTCTAAAATGAAGCATTTTGAACGCTGTAAAGAAGATTTATGCAGTGAGGATGCCGGTTTTCATTTTATAGATATTCTTAACAACTTAAGGTCTATGAGTTCTGAGATTTTCAATGTTTCCGAATCTGTTGCCGGAACAAAATATGATGTGATTTAAAAAAAGTTAGTTTCTTATGAGTTTTATGTTAAATTAATTAATTCTTAACTTTCACAACATTCCATTTTAACTCCTTTACCTTACTTTAATATCTGTAAATTTGAGGAGAAATTGTATGAACTGGTTATCAATATTTTTTCAGGCATTTGGCGGACTCGGTCTATTTCTTATGGGAATGAAGATAATGTCTGAAAGTATGCAGAAAATAGCAGGTGAAAGATTAAGAAAGATACTTGGCTTTTTTACATCAAACAGATTTTCGGCACTTCTTGTCGGCGTTGTTGTTACAGCGATAATTCAGTCAAGTTCTGCAACAACGGTTATGACTGTAGGTTTTGTTAATGCCACTCTTATGAATCTTACTCAGGCTATCGGAATCATTTTGGGTGCCAACATAGGTACAACAGTCACTGGCTGGATAGTCACTCTTGAAATAGTTAAATATTCGATGCCTTTGATTGGTTCAGGTGTGCTTCTTATCTTCTTTTCCAAAAGGGAATACTGGAGATATCTTGGAGAGATATTATTTGGTTTCGGAATACTTTTTCTTGGTATGACAACAATGAAAAATGGTTTTACCCCTCTTAGAAATTCAGAAGATTTTATCAATATTTTCAGGATGGTTGACGGTTCTTCATATCTTTCTGTATTGCTTGGTGTCTTTATTGGTACAGCTGCTACAGTAATAATTCAGTCAAGTTCAGCATCTATGAGTATAGCTATCGCTCTTGCGGCCGGTGGGTTACTTAATTTTGAAGGGGCCGTTTCTATAATTATAGGAAGCAATATCGGAACTACAATAACAGCACTTCTTGCTTCAATAGGAGCAAGCAGAACAGCAAAACAGACTGCTATTGCACATACTCTTTTCAATGTGCTTGGAGCGGTATGGGTTTTAATAATATTTTATCCATTTATAGGTTTTATTGATAAAATAACTCCTCATGACGCTGATTTTGTTGTCAGAACTCTTTCCGATTCAAAGCAGTTTTCAGCCGCAATTGGAACAAAACCTTATATAGGTCAGCATATTGCTATGGCACATACTATTTTTAACGTAATAAATGTTGTCGTTTTTCTCCCTTTTGTTAATCAGCTCGCAAAAATTTGTGAAAAAATAATTCCTGATACACCGGCATATGGTGCTGAAAATTTTGCATTCAAACATCTTAATTATTCTTTGATAGAGACTCCGCAGCTTGCAATTGTTGAAGCTGAAAATGAGCTTTATGTTATGTCAAAATATGCGAAAGAAGGACTTGGACTTTTGAAAAATCTTCTTAATATGCATGGCAATGATTACAATAGTGCAAGTGATGAATTGATGAAGCATGAGAAACAAATAGATGACTATCAGAAGCAAATATCAACATTTCTACTTAATCTTTCTGCACAAAATCTAACAGAAGAAGATACTTATAGTGTAGGAAACTATCTTACAATGGCTCATAATCTTGAGAAAGTTGGCGACTTTACTGAAAATATAGTAAAAGCCCTTAATAAAATGAAGAAAAATCATATAGCTGCATCAGAATGTGCAATAACGGATCTTGAAAAGATAATTGATGAAGAGATAATATTTTTTGAAAAGATATCTTCAGCTTTTAAACAGGATAAAGCTACCAAATCATTTGTTGAGGAATCATATAAAAACAGCAGGGCAATCAAGAAGTTTGTTAAAGAAGCAAAAATTCATCATTTTGAAAGACTTCAGGAAGATTTGTGTAATATGGATGCAGGTTTTTATTTTATAGATATTCTTAATAATTTAAGATCAATGAGTTCAGAGCTTTTTAATATTGCTGAGTCTGCTGCCGGTATTAAATTTGATTAACCTTTAAATAATTTTATTGAAATTGAGAATTCATTTTTTTATAATACATTGAATTAGTGAGCATTTGAATCTGTTTGTTTTTTGTGGGGCTGTAGCGCATCTGGTAGCGCGCCAGAATCGCACTCTGGAGGCGGAGGGTTCGAGTCCCTTCAGCTCCACCATCAATATTAAATCTACTTTCAGCTGTGATATTAAAGAAAATTATTTTATTGAATGTTTATTCATTTTCTGAATAAGTGTATTTCTGTGAATTGAAAGAAGCTCTGCTGTTTTTTTTCTTTCTCCGTTACATTTTTTGAGTGCTGATTTTATAAATTCCTTTTCTATTGAATCTGTAAGAAAATGAAAGAATTTATCGGAGTTTTCCTCATTTTCCATTTCAGACCAGAAAGTATCCATTCTCATTGACATTATTTTAGTGATAGGGTAGCTCGAAATAATATTTTTTACGTTTTCTCTGTAATAAGGTAATAATTTTATCCCTTCTTTTGATGATATTACTCTTTTCAGTTCTGCAACATTAAAGGGCCACCAGTATTTTAAGAGCATTTGAATTTTGTCACTTTTTTTCCAGAAGTTTGCAATTTCTCCATCGGCAAAAGAATCAATAAAAAGCGGTATATCCTGAATTCTTTCTCTCAAAGGTTTCAGCCATATCTCCTGTATTTCAGGAAACATTGTTTTAGCCATATCAAACAGTTCTCTATTTTCAGTAAAGAAAAATGTAAAGTTCTTTTCTTTGATAGCTTTTTCATCAATATCTTCAGATGATTCAATATATGTAAAACCGGAAAGGGATTTTTTACCCCATTTTTTTGCTATTTGCCTTGCAAAGAACAGCTTCCCTGTTCCTGTTTCACCGCCAATTAGAATTACATCTTCTTCCTGAACTTTTTTATAAAAAGAGCGCATTCTTGATGCATGTTTACTGCAGCCGATAATTTCCATTTTTAATCTGTCATTTTATATTTATAAATATTTTCTTATCTTTTTTTATTAATTCTGAAGCTTTCTCGGCTGAGTTTTCAGATTGTTCAATAGCAGTTTTAAGTATTGAGTTCTGAACTTTTTCCATAAAATCATCAAAACAGAAATCTTCAGGAATAAAGATGTTTTCCCAATCAATGTTTCTGATATTGCTTTTCTTTACATTGCTGCCGCTAACTGTATCAGGAGATATTGCCTGCCCGAAAAGCATTGAAAATGGATTTATTTCGATTCCTGAAAGTTTAGGAGGAAGATCATCTTTCTGCAAGTGACCTGAATCTTTTACAACAACCATTCTTTCAATAGTATTTTCAAGTTCTCTTACGTTTCCAGGCCATTTATATTCTTCCATTTTCTCAATGCAGTCTTTGGAAAAACCTTTAATATCTTTTGAATATTTCTCGCAGTATCTATCAAGAAAAAAATAGGCCAGAGCATCAATGTCTTCACATCTTTCTCTAAGTGCAGGAATTCTTATTGGGATTACATTAAGTCTGTAATAAAGGTCTTCTCTAAAGTTTCCTGTTTCAACCTCTTTTGCAAGATCTTTGTTTGTTGCCGTTATAACTCTTGGGTTTACGGATATTATATCTGTTGAGCCAAGCGGCTGGATTTCCTTTTCCTGAAGAACTCTTAAAAGTTTAACCTGAAGATGGAGCGGTAACTCTCCAATTTCATCTAAAAATATTGTTCCATCAATAGCTTCTTCAAAAAAACCTTTTTTATCTGAGAATGCACCTGTGAAAGCTCCTTTTTTATAACCAAAAAGTTCACTTTCCATTAAGGATTCAGGAATTGCTCCACAGTTTACGGCGACGAATCTTGCCAGTTTTCTGTTTGAAAGAAGATGAATATATTTTGCTATAACTTCCTTTCCGGTTCCGCTTTCACCGGAAATCATAACGGTAGCGTCACTTGTAGATATTTTTTCAACAAAACCGAGTAGTGAATTGAATAGCAGAGAACGTCCTATCGGTTTGAAAGTGTTTTCATTTTTTTTCTGTGACTCTGTTTTCACAGTTTCTTTTAATTCTTTTTCCTGTATTTTTTTATCTTTATCGGATGTTTTTTTTATTTTTATTGCTTTATCAATAAGATCCGAAGGGATAAAAGGTTCGGCAAAAATATCTGAAACACCTGCTCTGAAAAGAGATACAATGGAATCAGCAGGGAGTTCTTCACCAAAAGTTATAAGTATGTTCTCTTTATCTTTGCCAAGAATTTTTTCTGCAAGGTCTTCAATGTTTTCTGTGGAAAAATTATGGTCCAGAAAAAAAGTTTTGTTGCCTCGCTCTTCGAGAGTCAATTCAAATTCATCAAAAGATGAAATAACTTTGTGAACAATCTTCTGCTGTTGTAACTGGTTTGAAATCGCTGTTTTGAACATCATATTACCAGTTACTATAAAGTATTTCATATCAGCTCCAAAAGGGTTGGTGAAATAATAATTATATTATTGTTCCACCATCAAAATTTTAATAATTATGATTCAAGTTTCTTTTTGATAATTGTTCCATCAACATAGGCCATTATCATAGAAACTGTTTTAGCATCTTCAATTTCTCCTGAGAATATCATTTTCAGTGCATCTTCAGGGGAAAGTTCTATTATATCAAGTTCCTCATCTTCATCGGGGAAGTGGGTGCGTTCATTTTTTGTCAGTTTTTCTACTATAGCTGCATAGTAAGTCATTTTTTCATCAGAATATCCACATGAAACATACGCCTGATAGATTTCAACAAGCTTAATTATTCTATAGCCTGTCTCTTCTTCCATTTCTCTTTTTGCACAATCTTCGGGTGATTCTCCTTTATCTATTTTTCCTGCAGGAATTTCTATAAGAACTTTGTTGAGAGGTGTTCTGTATTGTTTTACAACAACAATTTTTCCCTCTTTTGTTATTGGAAAAAGTGAAACAGTATTCACAAATTTAATTACAGAATGGATTATGTTAGTTCTTTTATCACTTTCGAGTTTAACTTTTGCAACATCAAAAATTCCGGTTTTACAAATTATTTCTTCAGATATTTTTTGTATCATAACCCATACTCTTTTGCTATTTTGAAAAGTTTTTCCTTATTATCTTCTTCCATTTCAGCAAGAGGTGATCTGAATTTGTCTTGTATAAGTCCTATCTTGCTCATTAATGTTTTTACCGGAATAGGACTGCTTTCAATAAAAAGAGAATGAATAAGCCTGTTAAACCATATCTGCATAGCAGAGGCTTTTTTAAAATCACCATTTAACGCAGCCTGAGTCATTTCAACGGTTTCTTTTGGGAAAATGTTTGAAAGAACAGATATTACTCCTTTACCACCCATTGAAATAAATGGTACTATTGTAAAATCATCTCCTGACATAAAATCAAATCTTTCTCCTACAACTGAAAGATAGTCAATAAGACGTGAAATAGAACCTGTTGCTTCCTTTACGGCAGTAACCTCAGGAATTTCTCCTATTTTATCAAGTGCCTGTTCGGATATATTAAGACCGGTTCTTCCCGGAACATTATAAAGAACTATTTCACAGCTTGTTTCGGCAATTGCAGAATAGTGATTAAAGAGCCCTTTTGGTGTGGGTTTGTTATAATAAGGAGTAACTACAAGATGTTTTCTGATTCCACATTTTAATGCAATTTCCGAGTTGATTACAGAATCAGATGTCGAATTGCTGCCTGTACCTGCAACAACATCAAGGTTTTTTGCATTTTCTTTCACAAATGTGAAAAGATCTGCTTTTTCATCTTTTGAAAGAGTTGCCGCTTCTCCTGTTGTTCCTGCTACAACGATTCCTGTAACATTTCCTTTTATCTGTAGATTTAAAAGATTTGAAAGTGCTTTAAAATCAATTTTTCCGTATTCATCAAAAGGCGTGATAATTGCTGTGTAAACCCCCTGCATAATTTCTCCTAAAAGCAGTTTTTGACTCATTATAATACTTAGTTTGATGAAAATTGTAAAAGAAAAAAAGATTAATTAAGGAGATGTTTCTGTTAAAATAAAATTTATCTGGCAGAGATGTCTTTTCCCCACAAAATTTTGCTTTTCTTTAAATCTATGGTTTTTTCTTTTACTTCGAAGAAAAAAAAGTATAATAAATTGCTGTTTTTTACTCTGTTTTTAAGGAGATAAAATATTGCGCATGAAAACTGTTTTACTATATTTGTTTTTAGTTTTTTCTGCTTTTCAATTAATGGCTGCAAACTTTGATATTTTTGAAAGAAATCACTATCTTTTTCTGGAAAATGGACTTTCTTTTGATTTTATTGAAGAAAATGCTGATGCAAATATGAGTTACGATTTATCTGCCGGATATTCACTGGAAGCGGACAGACTAGGACTGAAGCTGATATTCCCTTTTAGATTTTCTATATTTAAAGACGGTGATTTTGATTATTTTCATTTTAAATCTTCTGATTATGATGAAGGACGTGATTATCTTAAATTTGTTGACCATATAAATATTGGGAGAGAAAATTCCAACTACTATATTTATTTTGGTAAAATAGATAATTATACACTTGCCAACGGTAATCTTGTTTCCAGTTATATGAACAACAACTATTTTGATGATGATTATTCTGAAATAGTAAACAGAGGTGTTATTGCGAAATATAATGGCGGAGAATTTGAAGTGGATTCTTTTATTGATGATGTCGTTTCTCCGGAGATTTTTGCTCATTCATGGTCTGTAAGGCCACTTGCTTTTGTGCTTGAAAATTCTTTTCTGGCTTCTCCTGAGATTTCATTTTCAATGGCAAGTGCTTTTGATGTGCCAGATTCTAAAAGACCATCTGTTATAGATGAAAAACTTTATAAAACAGATTTTTCGGCATTTGATATCTCTTTTAAAATGGATTTTCCTGTATATTCTCTTAATTTTACACCTCATCTAAGCGGTTCATTTTTTCCTTCTGATGCCAAAGCTTTTATGGCAGGACTTACTTTCAGAACTCTTTTTGATATTTCAGGAAGAGAATATAATCTTTCTTTTGATGCTGCATACGGTATTAGTACGGCAAATTATGTATATAATTATTTTGATTCTTTTTATGATCTTTCAAAGAATTACTACATGTATAGTTGGACAAAATATGGTTACATGAAGTTTGATGGTTTTTCAGATCTTCGCTCTCTGAATTCTGTTTCTTTTTCTTTTAATTTAGGTTCTGCTGAGTTTTTTGATTTTTCATCAAATCTTAGAGTTGGCGAATTTTATCTCGAAAACAGAGACGGAACCTTTTCTAAAAAATGGAAAACTGCAATAAAACTTGAGGGGACTTTTAAAATTGATTCTTATATAAAATTTTCACTGAATTATTATGATAATGAAGTCGGTTTTTCGAAAAATTATATATCTTTTGACGGACCTATGATTTTTGGAAAACTTAAGCTGGAACCTTCAAAATATTTTTATATAGATACTATTCTTGCTACCAGCTGGTATTATTACCGTGATGAAACGGATTCAATATTAAACTATGATCAGTATTACAGACTTGGGGTTAATTTAGGACTTAAACTCGATATATGAAATTTTTAATATATTTCATTCTTATCATATTTTTCTCTCTTTCGTCACTTTATGCAGACGAATTATCTGAAGATGATCTTAAAAGTCTTAATTCTCTTCTTGAGAATTTAAACAAAGATTCAGACAACATAAAAAAAGAGACTCCGGTACCTAAAAAACCATCCCAGAAAAAAGATGAGAAAAATAAAAATGTAAAAAAAGAGTCTGATAAGAAAGAAATAAAAAATGAAAAAACATTTGTTGTCGTCATAGACCCCGGACATGGAGGCAAAGATCCGGGAGCTTTAAATAAAAAAATAAAAGAGAAAGATGTGGTTTTAAAACTTGCCGGAATAATAAAGAAAAAAGCATCTAACATAAAAGGCCTCAGAGTTGAGCTTACAAGGGATAATGATGTTTTTCTTGAACTTCAGAAAAGAGCTGAAATAGCCAACAGCAGGAATGGAGATCTTTTCATATCTATTCATGTAAATGCTAATAAGAGTAAAAAAGCTTCAGGTATGGAAGTTTATCATCTTGATAACCGCAGGAGTGAGTATACTGATAGACTTGCTCTTGTAGAAAACAGAATGACGGAAAACAGTTCAATGCTTAATACAATACTTGTCGATATGAACATGAATTTTTATATTGAAGATTCTTTAAAATATACAGCTTTACTTGCTAAAAGATTAAATGTTCCTTTGAAAAAACATAAAACAAAACTCAGGGATTACAGGAAAGGTGCACTTTTCTATGTTCTCGTCGGTGCCAGAATGCCTTCAGCTCTTTTTGAGATAGGGTTTTTAACAAACAAGGATGAAGAAAAAAAGCTTAAAGATAATAAATATCTGGAAGATGTTGCAGATGCAATGATTAAATCTTTTACTGATATGAAAGATTATATTGAAAAAGTTGAGAGTAAACATAAATGATTTATTTTACAGCAATATTTTTTGCAATTCTTTCAATCATTTTCGGAATGCTTGGAATTGGCGGTGGTGTGGTTTATACCCCCTTCCAGCTTTTTACTGGAACAGAATATGATACAGCAGCGACAATTTCTCTCTTTTTAATAACAGTTACCGGTTTAAGTTCTGCTTTTATTTATAAGAAAGCAAGTCTTATAGATCTCAAACTTGTTGCAGTTATGGAAACTTTTACAGTTTCAGGAAGTTTTTCAGGAGGATTCTTTTCTCATCTTATTCCTGATAATTTTAAAACATGGCTTTTTTCGATAGTTCTTGTTCTTGCAGCACTCACAATGCTGTTTTTCAGTGAAGAGAAGATTCGAAAAACAATTGCTCCAAAATTTTATCATTGGAAAAGAGTTTATGATGATAAAGAAATATATGTAAATATAATTATTTTAGTAATTGCATCATTTTTTGCAGGAGCTTTTTCAGGAATACTTGGAATTGGAGGCGGAATATTTAAAATTCCTGTTATGATTGTTCTGTTGGGATTACCTACAAAAGTTGCTTTTGCCTCAAGTTCTTTGATGGTTGGAATTACAGGTTTTGGTGGTTTTACAGGTCGCATATTTCATTCTGTAATAAACTGGAAGGCTACTCTGCTTTATGCCGCAGCTGTAATGGTGGGAAGTTTTGTAGGTGCAAAAATCTCAGTAAAGACAAACAAGGAAAAGTTAAGAAAGCTTTTTGCCTATTTTCTTATTGCTATTGCTGTTGTAACTTTTGTGAAGAACTTTGTGTAGCCGTTGTCTTTTCTTCTTTTCTTTTTCTTAAAACAGTGGTTCCTTTAATATAAAGTTTCACAGCTTCATGGATTGCGTCTGCAATTGTTCTTTTTGTCTCATCTGTCTTCAGATTCTCTTCTTCAAATGGATTTGCAATAACTCCACACTCCACAATAACAGATGGTATATCAACATTTTCAAGAATATAGTATGGAGCCATATAAACTCCGGCAATAGGATTTATAAATTCCTTATGCCAGCCATAAACGCCTAAATTATGATATTTATTAGGATAAAACCCATGTTTCAACATACTGAAACCTATAAATGTTGCCAGATTACGACTTTCATCTTCGTTCCTGTGTTTTTTACTGAAAAATACTGAAAATCCTGAAACTTCACTCCATGCTTCTTTTGTTTTTTCATTTTTCAGTTTTTCAAGAGTATTCGGGTGTGCTGAATCATGGTGAATTTCTATTAATATGTCTGCTCCTATCTTTTTTGCAATTTCAGGTCTCTCTTTTACATCAATATTGTTTCTGGCAAAAAACACTTCATAGTGGATATCCTTAGTGTCCATAAATGTAAAAAATGATGAAATATTATCATTGTATTCATATTCATTTATTCCTGATGCACTTATACATCCTTTGTTTTCGGTATCTGATGTATGTCCTGAAAATATTGCAACAACTATTTTATTTTCTTTTTTTTCATCAGCATGAAGGTTGAAAATAAAAAGCAGGATAATTAAAATAAAAAATATCTTTTTCATGTCAGTTTCTGTTTTGAAGCACAGATGAATTTCTTTATTAATCCATTTACAAGCACGGATATAAAATAGCAGGCTACTGCGATTATTATAATAACAGCTCCTGAAGGGGCATTTACAAAATAAGATAATGCAATACCTGAGAATGTGAAAATAAGAGAAAGAAAAAACGAGATAAATATAATTATAGGAACTCTGCATGAAAAAAGTGATGCAATAGCTGGTGGAACGGTTAAAAGTGCAATTACAAGAATCAGCCCTACAACTTGCATAAGAATTACAATTGTTATTGATATGGCTGAAAACATTAGGAAATTTAAGAGAGAAACCTTAAGTTTCTTGACAATGGCAAAATCTGAATCAAAAGAGATAATCAGAAACATTTTATAAAAAACAAAAAATAATGCCATTACAGCTATATCAAGAAGAGCAAGATATATAAGATCACTTTTGGAAACCATGAGAATGTTTCCGAAAAGCCATGTCATAAGGTTAGAATTATATCCAGGAGTCATATAGGTGAATAGAATTCCGGCAGCCATTCCTCCTGACCATAAAGTTCCTATTATTGTATCTTCATTATGTAGAGATAAATTCTTTATGAAAACAATGAGAAACGAAAACAGTATTGAGCCGATAATTGCTCCTTTTACTGGTGAAAACCCCATAAATACAGAAAAACCGATTGCGCCTAATATAGCATGAGCCAAACCTCCTGCAATGAAGGTTATTTTTTTTATGTAGACAAAAGTTCCGGCTATTCCACTGGCTATAGAAGCAAGAAAAGCAGCTGTAAATGCATTTATAAAAAATATCATATCAAAGTCCGCATTTATGAATTACTGTGTTTTTGGTTTTATTATATTTACTGAAAAGCGAACCATCATCATGTTCAGTTTCAGGAAGTTCCAGAGTTTTGTTGACACAAAAAACTTTTTTAACAGCTGATGAGACAAAAGATATATCATGTGAAACCATAACTATCGTTTTTTCTTCATTTAATTCTCTAAGCATTGAATATATCTCATCTTCAGCTATGCTGTCAACATTTGCAACAGGTTCGTCAAGAAGAATTATATCAGGGTTATCAATCAGAGCTCTGGCAATAAGAGTTTTCTGTTTCTGTCCACCGGAAAGTTTGCCAAACTGCATTTTTGAAAAAGAAATAAGCTCAAGCTTTGCCATAAGTTCATTTGCTTTTTTTTTGACTTCGGAATTAAAAAAAGGAAATAATGAAAAGTTTTTTACTGTACCGGATAAAACCACATCTTCAACAGTTACCGGAAATTCTCTATTTAGATTAGGGTGCTGCTGAACATAACCGATTTTAAATTTTTCCGGTATAGTAAGGCTTCCTTTTGAAGGTTTTAAAAGTCCAGCAATTATCTTGAGTAAAGTTGTTTTACCGCCGCCATTGGGACCAATAACAGCAGCAAAATCCTTTTCATAGATTTCCATATTAATGTTTTTTAAAACAGGTTCGGAATCATACGAAAAAGAGATGTTTTCTATGGTTATTACGTTATTTTTCAAATTTATTCTCTTTTTTTAATTCTTTTGACATTGTATCTGCAATATATTTCATGTTGTTAACATAATCATCTGAAAGAGGATCAAGAAAAAGAGGCTTTAAGCCAACTGCCTCGCCAATTCTTTCTCCGCTTTTTCTGCTGAACTGTTTTTGCAGAAATATCGCCTGAGCATTTTCTTCACCAGCTTCCGATATAATTTTTTCAATATCTGCAGGAGAAGGCTCTTTACCTTCAACTTCTATAGCTATCTGTTTTAATCCATATCTTTTTGTAAAATAACCCCATACAGGATGAAAAACAATAAATGATGCTCCTTTAATATGCGAAAGTTTATTTTCTATATAATTATTCAGTTCATCCATTTCTTTATTAAAATCATCAAGATTTTTTTTGTAAAAAGATTCATTTTTCGGGTCATAAGCGGCTAACCCTTTATAAACTGATGTTGCCTGAACTTTCACTAACTGAGGATCCAGCCATATGTGCGGATCTTTTTCTCCAGCTTCGTGATTAGAATCATTATCTGCCCCTTCATGATGATGATGAGCCATTTTTATTTTTTCAATATCAGTATCAGTTGCAATAAAATGAGTTTTTTTAAGATCTCCTTTGATTTTAGTTAAAAATCTTTTTTCAAAAGGGACCCCAATAGTAAAATATATATCAGCATAAGAAAGTCTGGAAATCTGCATAGGAAGAGGCTCATAGGTTGCAGGTTCTGCTCCTGGCGGAACTATTTCAAAAACAGAAACTTTATCTTTTCCAATAGCTTTTACAAAATATGTTTGTGGCAAAATACTTACTGCTATATTAATACGATTCTGCTGATTGATTTTCTGTTTAAATAGAAAGTTATTTAAAAAAAGATAGGCAGAAACAGCAATTAGAATTGAAATTATAGCAAAAAGAGATAGCTTTTTCATTGCACTTCCTCCAATTAGAGAAAACTAACGAAATGAATAATACACTTGTTCATAAAATTGTCAAAATAAAGCCTGCTGAGAATAAAAAATCGAATATTATTGAAGTATTATTTAGAAGTCCATGAACCTGATTCAATAATAACACAATCACCGTTTTCTACCGGCAAGGATTCATTTGTTGCTGTGTTAAGTTCGACTTCTATAAGTTTAACATCTGATATTGTTCCCTTACTTGTTCCTTCTTCTCCAACACCTTCCGCTATGTTTATTGTTCCTGATTTCTGAAAATACATTTTTTTCCCGAAACCTGTGTCATCCTGAATATCTTCAAAAATAACAATACACTGTAAACATGTTGCAAAGTTACTGTTAATATCTGATGCCAGATCATAAGTTCCAGCAATGCTGTTTCCTTTAGTTTTATCTTCCTTATAGTCAAAGAAATTGAGATCAATCTGATCTGCCGCTTCTCCACCAAGAGAAATGGATGAATCATAATAGTTGTTGTAGTAACTTCCCATTGTAAGGTTTGCAGTTGGAATAACTACACATTCGTTTTGAGAAATATCATTATCTAAAGGCTCTGAGTCATCTGAAATTTCATCTGCATCTTCAATTTCTTCTTCATCTGAAGCTTCATCAATATCAGGAATATCAGGTCTTTGATCATTATCGGAAACACTGACATCTGAATCTTTTGATTTTGAATCGTTGTTGTCATCATCACATGAAATCATTGAAAAAATTACAAAACAAAACATCAATAAGAATAAAATAAGATTTTTCATAATACCCCTCCCCAAGGATAATAGTTAAAAATAATAGTTTTGATAAAGAACTATGTTACGAGGATAATATAGAGGTAAAATGAAATGTCAAAGGATAGTTAAATATTTTGGCTTTTTATAGAATTATATTTGATTTTATTTTGTTGTTGTAGCGGTAGTATCCCATGATTTAGATGCTATGTTAAAACATGCACCACCTGGGACAACTGCAGTTGTGAAGCTAGAGTCTATAACTTTAACTTCTTTAACTGTAAGATTTGTAATAATTCCACTCGTAGTTCCAGATGAATATGGATCTCCTGAAGTTACTTCAAGTGAACCTGCTGTCTGAAAGAAAAGTCTGCCTGAATTTTCTGAACCATAATTTTCTCTTAAAAGAACACACTGATTGCATGTTTTGTAGTTATCGTTTACACCGGCTGAAGCAAGATCATATGTTCCGACAGGAGTAGCAGCATAAAATTCAACAGTTACGTAATCATCGTAAGTATCTTCCCCAAGTGCAGGAAGAACTCCAAGATATCCATTTTCTGAGTCATATGTTATGGTAATAGAATCAAGATCAGCTCCTGTTACATCCATACATGTAACGTTTGTATCGACACATGTATATGTTTTTACATTGTCGCATGTTGTCTTGCCTTCTGCATTTGTACTACAATCTTCATCTGCTGCACATTCGCCGCAAACATTTTTGTCTGTTACACAAATACCTGTTGTGCAGTCACTGTTTTCATTACATTCGACACATGTATTTGAAGATGAACATACATTTCTGCCATCTGTATTGGCGCTACAGTCTGTGCTTGTTAAACATTCAACGCAAACATTGATAGCTCCTGTTTTATCACAAACGCCGCCGTCACAGTCATCATTTGTTTCACACTGGTCAGAAGTCCATGAACCTGATTCAATAATAATACATTTTCCGCCTTCAACAGGGGTAGATTCAAAAGTTTCATTGTCCCAGTCAATGGTTACTTCAACAAGTTTTACAGATGTAATGGTTCCTTTGCTTGTTCCTTCTTCTCCAATTCCTGTCGTAATTGTAAGAGAACCTGATTCCTGAAAATAGTATCTGTTTGCTTTTTCTGAATTCTCATCAACATCTTCAGAAGCAAGAACACACTGAGTACAGGTTGCATAATTGTTGTTTACTGAAGAGGTAAGATCATAGGTTCCTGCAACGCTGTTTCCAGTTTCATTGTCATCATTGAAATCATAGAAAGAAATTCCAATCTGATCATATCCTTCTCCACCAAGAGCAATTTCAATGTTATAGTAGGAGTTTGAATAACCCTGCTCAAATGTGAGAACAGAAAAACCTGTACATTCGTCTGTAGGTGTATCTGTGTCAGGAATTTCGTCTGTGTCAGGAATTTCGTCTGTGTCAGTGATTTCGTCTGTGTCAGTGATTTCGTCTGTGTCAGGTGTCTCTATGGAATCACCATCTGAAGTGGTTGTTTTTCCACTATCATCATCACAGGAAATCATTAAGAATGCAGCAAATAAAACTGCAAGTAATAACGCAAAATTTTTCATTCATTTCTCCAAAATTTAGTTGTTAAAAAGGCTAAAGCCATTTAAGTATTTTATAAATTAAAAAAATAAAATCAATAAATTATGAGATTTAAAAAAAAAGATAAATTGTGATGTTGTAGTTAAATGTGTGTATTGAGGTGGTGACAGTGTATTATGTTGTTTTATTTTTTATATTTTAATTTCTTTGATTTATCTTTGTTTTATATTTGACAAAGGTATTTTGATAATATATTCTCCAAATGTAAATAATCGTTAATTCAATGTTTGCTGGAGGTTTCGATGTCTTTTATAAAAAAAGCCGACTTAAACTGGTCATCTTTAGGGTTTGATTATGTTAAAACTGATAAGAGATTTGTTTCAAAATGGAAAGACGGTAAATGGGACGAAGGAGCTCTTGTTGAAGATCCTTTTTTAAATATTCATGAAGGTTCTACTGCGCTTCATTATGGTCAGCAATGTTTTGAAGGACTTAAAGCTTTTGAAACAAAAGATGGAAAGGTTCTGCTTTTTAGACCTGATATGAATTCAAAAAGAATGGCTAAAAGCTGTAAAGCTCTTTTAATGCCTGAATACCCTGAAGATAGATTTATTGAAGCCTGTAAAATGGTTGTTGATGCTAACAGGCGTTTTGTTCCGCCATATGGTAGCGGTGCTTCTCTTTATTTAAGGCCTTTTGTTATAGGAGTTGGTGCCAATGTCGGTGTTAAACCTGCAAAAGAGTATATTTTCTCTGTATTTGCAACACCTGTTGGAGCTTATTTTAAAGGTGGTCTACAGCCTGTTAATTTCTGTATTGCAGATTATGATAGAGCTGCACCAAAAGGAACAGGTGGTTCAAAAGTCGGCGGTAACTATGCTGCGAGTCTTCTTGCACATAAAGAGGCTGTTGATGCAGGTTTTGCTGATGCAATATATCTTGATCCCGCTACAAGGCAGTACATAGAAGAAGTCGGTGCTGCAAATTTCTTTGGAATAACAAAGGATGGTAAATTCGTAACTCCTAAATCTGATTCTATACTTCCAAGTATTACTAAGTATTCGTTAATGCATATTGCAGAACATATTTTTAACATGAAAGTTGAAGAAAGGCATGTTCATATAGATTCAATAGATGAATTTCTTGAGGCAGGAGCATGTGGAACAGCTGCTGTCATTTCTCCTATTGGAGGCATTTATTATAAAGGAAAAATGCATAATTTTTATGGTGATGGAAAAGAAGTTGGACCTGTAACAAAAAAGCTTTACAATATGCTTATTTCGATTCAGAATGGTGATGAAAAGGCTCCTGAAGGCTGGCTGGTTGAAGCGTAGATTCTTTGTTTTAAAAGATATTTTTTTATGTTGTAAATTATAGAGGTGTGTTATGAAAGTTATGGTTTTCAATTGTGGAAGTTCTTCTATAAAGTATCAGCTTATATCTATGGAAGATAATTCTGTTCTTTGTGTTGGTCTTATTGAAAGAATAGGTATTGAAGGTTCTCTTCTAAAACACGTAGTAGACGGAAAGAAGTATCTTTTTAATGAAAATATTCCAAACCATAAAATAGGTATCTCTCTTATAATAGATAAAATGATGGATAAAGAATGTGGTGTGATAAAGTCAATAGATGAGATTGATGCTATAGGTCACAGAGTTGTTCATGGTGGAGAAAAGTTTGCTTCTTCAGTTGTTATAACAGATGAAGTTTTAAAAGCCATTGAAGATGTTATTCCTCTGGCACCTCTACACAATCCTGCCAATCTGACCGGTATAAAAGCTTGTTCTGAAATTATGCCAGGTAAACCTCAGGTTGCAGTTTTTGATACTGCATTTCATCAGACTATGGATGCAAAATCTTATATATATGCTATTCCTTATGAATATTATGAAAAATATGGTGTAAGAAGGTACGGTTTTCATGGAACAAGCCACAAATTTGTTGCAAATGAGGCAGCAGAGTTTCTTGAAAAAGATATAAAAGATCTTAAGATAATAACCTGTCATATTGGTAATGGTGCTTCCATAGCCGCTGTGAAAAATGGAAAAGTAGTTGATACATCAATGGGTTTTACGCCTCTTGCCGGTCTTGTAATGGGAACACGAAGTGGCGACCTTGATCCGGCAGTTGTAACTTTTATTCAGGAAAAAGAAAATAAAACTGCTGCGGAAGTTGATGCTATTCTTAATAAAAAATCAGGTGTTGAAGGTATTAGTGGTGTTTCAAGTGATATGAGAGATATTGAGGATGCCGCTGCTGCTGGAAACGAAAGAGCTAAACTTGCTCTTGATACTTATAATTACAGAATTGCTAAGTATGTTGGTTCCTATGCTGCCGCTATGAATGGTGTAGATGTTGTTGTTTTTACTGGTGGTGTTGGCGAAAATTCACCACATACAAGAAACGATGTTCTTACTTATCTTGAGTTCCTTGGAATAAAGGTTGATGCTTTAAATAACAACAGTCGTGGTAAAAAACTTTTAGTTTCCACTGCTGATTCAAAAGTTCTGGCAATGGTTATTCCTACAAATGAAGAACTTGCAATAGCTAAAGATACTGAGGCTCTTGTAAAGTAATTTCTTTTTTAATTTTTCTAACATAATCATATCTTTTAATGGCATATTAATTGCAGAAGACTGCATGTTTTCATATCTCTTTTTGGAGTTTTTTTTATGAAAAAATATGCAGTTTTGTTAACAATATTTCTGATTTTTTTTCCATTTCTTCTGTTTGCTGCAGGTAATGTCCCTAACGGTGTTGTTGTTCCGAATGTTGATATTAATTTAAATGGTGGAAATGATCCGGCTGCTATCGTAAGTTCTATAAAAATAATAGTTCTCCTTACTATTCTTGCAGTAGCTCCGGCAATACTTTTAACAATGACTTCTTTTACAAGAATTCTAGTTGTTCTTTCTCTTCTAAAACAGGCCATGGGAACGCAGCAGGCTCCTGCAGCGCAGATATTGGTATCTCTTTCATTAACAATGTCTGTTTTTATAATGTTGCCTGTTTTTAAAGAGATTAATGAAACTGCTCTAAAACCTTATATGGATGGAAATATTGGTCAGGAAGCTTTTTTTGAAAATAGCGCAAAACCTCTTAAAAAATTTATGCTTAGGCATACAAGAGAAAAAGATTTAGCTCTTTTTGTAAAACTGTCGGATAACAAAAAACCTCAAAATGCAGATGAAATAAGTTTTTTTACTGTTGTTCCATCTTTTGTTATCAGTGAGCTCAAAACAGCATTTCAAATGGGTTTTATGATATATCTTCCGTTTTTTCTCCTGGATCTTGTTGTTGCTTCAATTCTTATGTCTATGGGTATGATGATGCTTCCACCAATTATAATATCTCTTCCTATAAAACTGATGATATTTGTTCTTGCTGATGGCTGGAATCTGGTTATAGGATCTCTTTTAAAAAGCTTTAAGATGAGTTAATAAAATGACTATTGAGTTTGTTATAGAAATGATAAGAATGACACTTGTTACGGCTGGAATGGTTGCCGCACCTGTCCTTGCGACTGCTCTTATTATCGGACTTAGTGTTTCTATTTTTCAGGCGGTTACACAGATAAATGAAGCGACTCTTACTTTTATCCCCAAAATGTTCTTTTCAGGAATTGTTTTAATGATAACTCTTTCATGGGTGCTTGGAAAATTAAAAGGATTTATGGTCTATATATTTAATTATCTGCCTAATATTGTAAACTGATGGAATTTTTAAATTTTACAAATCTGAATTATCAGGAAATAGTTGTTATATCAATTATAATGATAAGATGTTTTGCTATTCTTATTCCTATTCCTTATATGGAAAATGCTCAAATGGAAAACAGAATAAAGGCAGGAGTTGCTTTTTTTATTGCCATAGCTCTTTATCCTTCTGTCAGAAAATATATAACTGCTGATTTCTCCAGTTTATATATTTTGTTTACAAGCATAATAATGGAAGTTCTTTTAGGTCTTTTTTCAGCATTTTGTACAAAGATGCTTTTTGGTGCCATACAACTTGGCGGAAGTGTTGCAGGAATGCAGATGGCTCTTGGTGCGGCACAGGCTTTTGATCCGACAAGCAGTGCCAATCTTGAATTACTGGCTTCTTTTTTAATCAGGGTTTTCTCGGTTGTTTTTCTTGTCTATAATTTTGACCATTTTTATATACTTGCTTTAAAGTTTAGTTTTTCTGCTTTACCTGTTGGCGGTTTTGATTTGAATGGCAGTGTACTATCATGGCTTATTTCAATTTCCTTTGTAATTCCTTATGTCGCTTTTCAGGCGGTAGCTCCAATTATTGCTGTTATTTTTCTTGTTCAGACAGCTTTTGGACTAGTGTCTAAATCTGTTCCTCAGATAAATATTTACTTTATCAGTTCAATTATAACTATTTTTATAGGCATGGCGGTTTTTTTTATTTCTCTTCCATATTTTGTTTCTTTTGCCGAAACTAAATTAATGGAGGTAAATCAGAATATTTTAATACTCATCAGAAATATGAACTGACTTTATATTGTAATGATATTATGTGTAATTAATTTTATACATGTTCTTTTATAATTTTTTATCGATACTAAATCTTGAAAACAAGTTTTTTTTAGGTAAAATTGAACAGTTTGCATAATAACAGGGAGCTTGAATGGTGAAAGTTCTTGTAGCAGAGGATGATCTTATAACGAGATTAATTCTCGAGGAAATGGTAAGAGGATGGGGATATGATATTGTTGTTTGTGAGAACGGTCTTGATGCAGTAGGTATTCTTACAAGTGATGATCCTCCCAGAGTTGCTGTTCTTGACTGGAATATGCCGAGAATGAGCGGTGTTGATGTCTGTAGAGCTGTAAGAGAACGTAAGCCATTTATTTATCTTATACTTTTAACTTTAAGAAGCACGGAGGATGATTATCTTAAGGGTTTAGACAGTGGTGCTCACTGTTTTCAAAGTAAACCAATTTCTCCAGCTGTTTTAAAAAGACATATAGAAGTCGGCTGTAGGCTCGTTGAAACTGAAGATCAGCTTAATATGCAGGGAACATGCGCTCTTGATAGTTTTTATAAAAAAATTATAACTACTGTTGAATCCAGAAAAAATCTTTCAGGAGGAATGTTTAAGCATGTAGCTGAAATATCTTTTTTCCTTGCAAATGCTTTAAAACTCGATTCTTTATTTGCTCTTAATATTCAAAAAGCTTCGATTTACAACGAAATAGGTATGATATCCGTTCCTGAGCATATTTTAATGAAGAAAGATGAGCTTACAGAATTTGAAAGAAACATTATAAAAAACCATACAAATTCAGGAGAAGATCTTCTTTCAATGAATCCTGAATACTCTACAGCTCTTTCAATTGCAAAATATCATCATGAAAGCTGGAATGGAGAATTATCTCATCATGGTCTTTCAGGAACAGATATTCCTGTTGAAGCCAGAATTGTTTCTATTGCTTCAGTGTACTGCGCGATGAGAAGTAAAAGATATTACAGAGATGCTTTTTCGCATGAAAATGCTGTTTCCTATATAAAATCTCAAAGTGGTCTTAAATTTGATCCTTTGATTGCCGATGTTTTCTGTGACAACAGTGAACAATTTAAAAATTTGTTACTTTCTTGAAAAAATAACGCATAAAACTTTCTTAATTTATCTTTTTTTAACGTTTTCCTAATTTTCTACTGCTACAAAGCTTATGTCATTAACCTTTATCAAGGAGTGTTTATGTTTAAATTAGCTTTGTTATCAATTATTTTATTTTTTTCTTATTGTGTTTCTGCTGAAGAAGGGGAAAAAACCAAAGATGATAATGAAAATGGATATGAAGTTGTTGTTACTGCATCAAAGACAAAAACTTCAGCTATTGATACACCGGCAGATGTCGAAGTAATTAAAGATGAACGTATTCATGAACCTGGAAAAAAAAATGCTCTTGAAGCTTTGAATGACAGCCCAGGTTTTGAGTTTAATCCAAGACAGGATAATGGAGTGTTTGATCATTTTCAGATTAGAGGTCTTTACTCTAATTCTACAAGTGGCGGAACAATGCTTATTATGGTTGACGGTATACCTCAGAGAAGATTATCTTTTGGAGGACCTTATACCGGAGGTTTACCTCTTGATTCTGTTTCCAAAGTAGAACTTGTAAAAGGAGCAATGGGTTCACTTTATGGTAGAAATGCGCTTGCAGGTACAATGCAGCTTTTTACAAATCCGGGAACTAAAGAATTTCATGCTAAACTTTCAACTACCGGTGATTATGAACTTGAAAGTGTTAAAAGCGTTGCTCAGATAACCGGGCCTGTTTTTGATATCGGAACATTTTCTTTTACTGGAACGCTTCTTTCTGCTCAAGGTTATGTTGATGATGGCTCGCAGAAAAAGGGAGATGCATATCTTCACACAGAACTTGATATAACTAAAAAAGATAAATTAAAAGTTCTTTTCGGATATGTTCATGCTCACAATGGCAGAACGAGTCCTCAATGGATTGATGAAAATGGAGAGCGTCTTGATTATGAAGATCGCTACAGAAATTATGCTGTGCCTGGTTCATATGCAGACATTAAAGAGTGGCGTTCGGCCCTTGTATATACACATGAATTTACAAAGAAACTTGCACTTACAGCCAAAACAGCATATTGGCATGGTGATACAATCTGGACAGGTGGGCGACTCAGTGACAGACCTGATAATTACACATCGGATACTTCTATTGTCTACAAAAGGTCAGCTTCCAGATCCGATTATAATGAAAATGTTGTTTTCAATGAACTGCAGTTTGATTGGAAATTTAAATTAAACTCCAATTTTAAAGGATTTCTTGTTACAGGTGCAAGTTATGAATATCTTGACTGGGATTTTTCTCAATCAAGTGGAACAACTAAAGAGCTTCTGGAAACAAACGGCAATTATTCAGCAGGAGTTCCTATAGATATGCTGAATCCTTCAGATCCAGATTCAGATCAGATAGTTTACGGACCATCATCTGGCCGTTTTACATATGAACATAATGCAGGTGCTTTTGCAAGAACAGGTTTGACTATATTTGAGCGATTTAACCTTGAAGGTGGTGTCCGTTATGATGTTTTTAAAAGATCTCAGAAGTCGGATGAGGGAAGAAAGGTTGATTATGATAACTATGCTGTTTCTCCAAGTGTAGGTCTTAATGTTGCAGCTTTAAAGACAAAGGAAAATAAAGTTAATCTTTATGCTAATTGGGGAATGGGTTTTAGTCCTATTTTCAGAGCTGTCAATAATGTTAGATTTACAAATCTTGAGCCTGAAAAAAGTATTAGTACTGAAGGTGGTGTAAAAGTCAGTCTCTTCAAAAATATGTTTAAAGCAAAAGCTCTTTATTATCTTATGTATAGAAATGATGTTACAGGCTGGATAAAAGATCCTGATCATGAAGGGGATTCTCTTGGAGTGAATACCGGTGACTGGAAAATTCATGGTCTGGAAATGGATTTTTCTGTTAGCCCTTATAAAAATTGGTTCAATCTCTATAGTGCCTTAACTGTAAGAAAAGGTATTATAGAAAAAAACAATATAAATGAAGATAGAGAAGGTAATGAAATACCTATGATTTCACCGGTCTCTTTTACTGTAGGTGCAAGAACAGTTTTACCTGTCGGTTTTATTGCTGGTGCTGAATATCGTTGGTATAGCAAAAGGTATGCAGATGAAGATAATAATATAACGCTTGCTTCTTATGCTATACTTGAGGGAAATGCCGGCTGGAAGTTTAAAGTCCATGATCAAGCATTTCTTACAACAAGTTTTTTCATAAGCAATGCACTGGATGCAGATTATGTTGCAGGTGTTGGCGGTGATGGTTCCGGCTACTATGGGTGGTTTTCAACACCAAGAACTTTTGGAATTAAAGCTACGCTTGATATCTGATGATTAGAAACAATACATATAAAACCCATCTGCTGTTTTCGGTTTTAGCCGCAATGGCAGATGGAATTCTTGCAAATGCGCCAATGATGGCTCTTAAAGGGTTCGGGCTTGATGGGAAAGAATGGAAACTTATTCTTCAGCTTCTTCCTACAGGTATTGCAATGATGCTTCTACTCTGGTTGACTGGTGTCATGGCAGTTCGCCCCAAAAAACTGTTTATGTTTATCCCTGGAGTTATATACGCTTTTTCAATAGCATTTGCATCTTTTTCAAATAGTGCGGTAATGCTTCTTATAATGCTTGGTCTAGGTTATACAGCAGAGTCTATGACGAGGCCAGCTCTTACAATGATAGTAAGACTTAACTATCCATCATCAGAAAGAGGGCATCTGGCATCTAAAGTTAGAAGCCGTTATTATTTGGTTCTTATTGTAAGTGGACTTGTTTCGGCACTTACTTTTGATTATATTCCTGTTTCTCAGCAAATTCTTATTAAAATAGAGCTCTTTTTAGCGGCATTACTACTTTTTTCTGCCTATTTTTTTATGAGCAGACTTAATATAAATGAAAACAAAATTGATTTTAGCAATCAAATTCCTTCACCCTTAAAGTCGCTCAGAGATGCAGCTTTATCAATTAAAAAAGATAAAAGATTTAAAAAATATATTTATATAAGTTTTTTTACAGCAGCAGGTGGACTTGCTGTTTCACCTTTTATTCCTGTACTATTGAGCAGAAAACTACATTTTAACTACACGCAGGCACTTATATTTTCAACAGTAATGGTTGAGGGTATATCTGTTTTTACAACACCAGTCATAGGAAAATGGATAGATAAAATAAATGTCTGGATGGCAAGTTCATTTACCAGAATAGCAACTTCTATTACTGATTTATTGTTGGGATTTTCTATAGTTATCTATTCAATAAATCATGAAATGGGAATAGTTATGGCTTTTGCAGCAGCAGCAATTCGTGGTATTGTCAGAGGCGGGCAGTGGGTGCTTTGGTGGCAGATAGCAGTAAACAGGTTTGCTGTAAGCGATGCAGATTCAAGCAGATATACTGGGATAATAAATTTTATGAACGGAATTGCAAGAATAGCAGGACCATTAGCCGGTGCAATTGTTCTTTCTCACTTTGGGCTTCAGACAGTTTTTTATTTTGGAGGAGCAATTGTAATGGGTGCGGCATTATTTTCACTTAAAGAATATTTTACAGATATAAAAAATGGAGGCGATGTTGAAGTACGCAATGTTTGATGTAGATTCACTTGAACTTAGTGAAGATGGAAAATCTCTTGATTTTAGACCAAGAGTTAAACCTATTAAAGCTAAATTACAGGAACTTTACAGTTTCGGGAGACATAACGGAATGCCATTGCTTTTCTCGACATGCTGTTCCGGCAGAATGATTCAGAAAGGAACGGATGACATTTTATATATTCCGCTTGAAGGAGGAGAAGAAGAATGGCTTGATGCAGTTACAGATTACAGAATGATATATGTTGCCAAAAAAACTTTTGGTGTGCCGGAGATTAATTCTGAAAAATGTGCATACAGCTCTTTTGCCTATAATAAAAATCTTACTAAAGTTATCAAAGAACTTAATGTCGATAACTGGATAGTGTTTGGTAACGGATTTGATGCGTGTACAAATTCAACACTTAGAGGACTTATTGAAATTGGTGAGAATGTAACACTTCTAGAAGATGTAATAGTAAGAGGATCATTTAAATATCTTACAAGAAATCCTGAAGAGCATAAACAAATTCTTCTTGAAGAATTGAAAGCTCTTGGCGTAAATATTATTTCTTCTGAAACTTTTTATAATTCATTTTTTAGGAAAGAAGAGCAGCTCTCTGCATAAAAGTTTATTTTCCGATTTTCTTTTTTATTGAATTTATAAATGAAATAATGCCTTCTTTCTTCTTTATTAGTTCTTTAATTTCATCTTTTTTTTCCAGAGTCTGATTATAGCCAAATTCTATTAAATCATGATAACTGTCAAAATTATTAATATCAAACTCTTCAGTTGTTGCAGTTATTTCTATGTCAGGGGTGTTAATCGGAGTCTTTTCTCTGCATTTTGTGTTTATAAAAAGGGCTTCTATAATAACGTCAAGACCATTTTGAAGCTTATTTTTATCCAGTTTTGTGTTTGTGTTGAGGTTAACAGCTATAACTTTCTTAAATCCTCTTTCTCTTGCAGTCTGAACAGGAAGATTATCGGTGATTCCTCCATCAACCAGCATCATTCCATCTTTTTCAAATGGTGGGAAAAATCCTGGAACAGCTGTGGATGCTCTTAATCCATCTGCAATATGACCTTCTTCTATTATGATATGTTTTTGAGATAGCAAATCTACGGCATTACATACAAAAGGAATCTCAGTTTCATCAAAGTAACGTCTATGCGTAAGTTCAAAATAGAGTCTGTGAAGCTTTTCTGTTTCATATGCTCCCAGTTTTGTAAAAATATTTCTGATTGCTTCTCCAGTGTGTATGATTTTCATCAAAGGCATATCTGAAATATCAAGAAGTTCTTTAATATTAAAATGTTTTTTTATAAATTTCTCTATATCTTTGGCACTTCTGCCGCTTGCCCAGGCTCCGCCGACTATTGCTCCGACACTTGTTCCTACAATTAATCCCGGTATCAGACCGTTTTCTTCCAGAAACTTTATCACTCCTATGTGAGCAAAGCCTTTAGGACCTCCTCCGGATAAAACAAGCGCCCAGTCACGTTTCATTTTTTCTCCATAGTAATCAATTCAGGCAGATAATAACATTTAGAATTATTAAGTCAAAAGGTTTATTTATCTTTTGATTTCCAGCCTCACATTCCCTGTTCTCTTAGTCTATCAAAGGGATCTCTGAATTTCTGTTTATTGAAATCTTTGTTTCATTACTATTTATTTGATAGTAAGATCTGGTGTGGCTTACTATATTTATAATCGTATCTTTTTTTATTCTTCCAATTTCTTTTAAAGGAATGTTTGTTCCAGTGTATACAAAAACAGGTTATTTATCGGCATAATAAACTTTTTTTGTTTCTGCTGAAAGAACTAAAGGCATAGTAAAAATAAAAGTTACAAACAGTAGAGATAAAAATAACTGTAAACTTTTTATATTCACGATTCTAATCCTTTAAAAAACAATAGAATTTCTACTATATAAGAGCTTTTTTTGTCAAATCTGGTGTTTTATCGAGGCTTAATTTAAAAGATTATGTTAATTTTTTATAAAAAATCAAAAACTTATTTGTTTAAAAAAGTAATCGTATAGCTGTTTTATGTTTTTGTAAATATCTTTGTTTAAAAGACTCAATTTTTCTATTGCTTTGCTTTTGTACAAAAACATGAAAAGAATTTTTTATAATATTTGAAGTTGCTTAAAAAACTGGTGTTTTTCTTGTTGACAATTTTTTTTAAAAAAGTAATAATTAACTGCCGCGGTTGAAAAATTTACAAAAGAATTGGAGGTTTAATATGAAACATTATCGTTTAATATTGTTGTTTGCTTTTGTTTTGTTAAGTTTCTCTGTTTTATATGGCGGAACATGGGGATATCCTTCCCATATATGGATAAAAGGTTTTGCTGTTGAAGATTATATTGATATTCCCGGTGAAGATTTTGATCTTACATATTCAGGGCAAAGTATGTCTGTTTTTTCCATTTACATTAGAACTTACATTGGTATTGAAGGTTATCCAATTAGTACTGCAGATCATGGGCAATATCTCGACACAGCTGTTACCACATCTGCTATGCAGAATGTAAATAATGAAGATATGGTCTGGTTTACAGGCCATGGAGAAGATGAAGGCTATGGTCCGATGTTTTGGAATTTTAACGTTTTTGAAGCAGATGATGCAGCTTATGATTATTCCACAAAATGGGTTTTTTATGATACCTGTAAAAGTATTTATAGAAGTGACGGAGCAATAGTTCCTGCATTTGAAGGTGTTCATTCAATTTTTGGATATGCTTCAAATGTTTGGCAGTTTAAATACTGTCACTGGAAAAATGGCAGCTATGTTTGTGATTATTCTTATCAGATGCCTGCAACTTTTGCTCAGAAGTGGGTTCGTAATCTTGATCCTATGTATAATGCGTGGACGGATGCTGTAGAACAGGAAGTTGTGAATGATGGCGGTTATTCTGTGGCGGCAGGCGCATATCAGGTAAGAGGCTGGATAGGCTCAACCTATTTTAATGGTAATTTTCAGATAATAAACAACACATATAGCGATCCTGTTCCACACAATTCTTCTTTCCCTGTCTGGAGAAACGTAAAAACATGGGGAACACCATCATATTAATTGGAGGCAAAATTATGAGAAAAATTATCTTTTTAACTATATTGATTTTAGGAACAATACTTACTGCTGCTGAAGGTGATTTTGTAACATTAGGCGAGAATGTTGAATCGTTTTTAAATAATGGATCAAAAAATATAGAAACTTCACACAGATCAGGACTTGATATAAATAAATCATCTTTTAAAAGCTACAGTGATGCATGGTCTGAATCTTATATGAGCGAATACAGTGTCGCAGCGGATTTTTCGCTTGCAGAAAAACTTAAAGAGCTTTTCTTCAGTTCTAAAAGTGTTGAAAAATATGATTCTTTTACAAATGAGAAAGGGGAAATCAGGTTTCAGAAGAAAGAAGTTCCTATGCCATCAGACCTGGTAATAAAATCGGGAACAAAAATAGAGATAGAAGATTACATCAAGCTTGCGGAGAAAAAACTTTATGAAACATTTGGCGAAGCTATTGAAGGATATGAATATTCCAATTACGCCATAGATGAAGTATCATGCGTATCATGTAAAGATAATTCAAAAATGATTTCCGGCATTTCAATAAGATTCAGACGTATATTTAAAGGGGGAATTGTTGATGAAAACACTTCCTATATAAGAATCGAATTTGATCCTGATAGCTCAGTAAGAAGATTAAATGTAAAATGGCCTGAGATAAAAGAACTTTCTGTAAAAAAATCTATCAGAAAAATAAATAATTCCATAGACCCTGTCATGACGTACTTTTCAGAACTTAAAGAAATAAGAAAAGGAACGGAAATGCTCTCTGTTAAAAACATAGAAATAAACAGTGCGGCAAGATTCTGGATAGCTTTCGAAAATAACGGAGAAACAGTTCTCTCTCCAGGATATTCTTTTATAGGAACAATACATCTTGAAGATGGAAGCATTGCATCTGCAAAAACAGAAGCATCTTTAATTGATGAATATTATCAGAATTACCTTAAATCTTTTTCAAAATAACCTTAATCTTAATTTTGTAACTAATATAGAGTTTTAAAACTCTTGCTTATTAATTCTTGCATCAGAAATTCTCTTTGATATTATGTGCTGTTGTATATTAAATAAGAGAGGGCTGTTTTTATGGAAAAACGCTATATCCTAGCTATTGATTCAGGAACAACAAGTTCAAGAGCAATCCTTTTTGACAAAAAAAGTGAAATAGTAGGGGTTGCACAGCAGGAATTCAGACAAATATATCCTAAACCTGGATGGGTTGAACACGATGCGGAAGAAATCTGGGATACACAGGAAAGAGTAATACATGAACTTCTTGAAACAAGCGAAGTTAAACCTGAAGAAATAGCCACAATAGGGATAACAAATCAGCGTGAAACAACAGTAGTATGGAATAAAAAAACAGGAAAACCGATATACAATGCGATAGTGTGGCAGTGCAGAAGAACAGCGGCATACTGTGACACTTTAAAAGGCGGAGAAATTGAAAATTACATCAGAAAATCGACAGGACTCGTGCCCGATGCATATTTTTCAGGAACAAAAATCAGATGGATACTTGAAAATGTTCCCGGAGCAAAAACTCTTGCTGAAAAAGGAGAACTGTTATTCGGAAACATAGATACATGGATACTATGGAAGCTCACCGACGGCAAAGTTCATGCAACAGATTACAGCAACGCATCAAGAACAATGCTGTTTAACATAGAAACCCTCAAATGGGATGAAAAACTTCTTGAAAAACTAGGCATCTATCCATCAATGCTCCCTGAAGTAAAAGATTCATCTGCAATTTTCGGTAAAACCTACAAAGGATTCTTTGATAACGCCATGATTCCTGTTTCAGGAATTGCAGGAGATCAGCAGGCATCGCTATTCGGGCAAAGATGTTTTGAACCAGGACAGGCAAAAAACACATACGGAACCGGATGCTTCATGATGATAAACACAGGAGAGTCAAAAATATCATCAAAAAACGGTTTATTAACCACAATAGCGTGGGGATTAAACGGAAAAGTCACATATGCACTTGAAGGAAGCATATTTATCGGCGGAGCCGTTGTCCAGTGGCTCAGAGATGAAATGAAACTTATAGAAAGTGCATCAGACAGCGAATATTTTGCCTTGCAGGTAAAAGATTCAGGAGGCGTATACGTCGTGCCGGCATTTGTCGGGCTCGGTGCGCCATACTGGGACATGTACGCACGAGGTTCAATCTTCGGACTCACAAGAGGCTCAGGAAGAAACCACATAATAAGAGCAGCACTTGAATCCATCGCATATCAGGTTCGAGATGTATTTGAAGCAGTGAAAGAAGACTCTGAAATCGATCTTACAGAGCTTCGAGTTGACGGCGGAGCATCTGCAAATAACTTTTTAATGCAGTTTCAGTCCGACATGCTCTCAGTGCCGGTATACAGACCAAGAGTAATCGAAACAACAGCTTTAGGCGCAGCCTATCTTGCAGGACTAGCCGTAGGATTCTGGAAAGATCTTGATGAAATATCAGGAAGTGCGGCAATAGAAAAACAATTCGGACCCGTTATGCAGGCAGAAGGGAGAGAAAAACTCTACAAAGGATGGAAAAAAGCAGTAAGAAGATCATCATCATGGGAAAACGACAATGATTGAAACAAGCTTTAAAGTAAAAGCATCGGACGGGCTTGAAATACACGTTCGTGAATGGCTCCCTGAAAACGGTAAGGCAGATAAAATACTCTACATCGTTCATGGAATGCTGGAACACGGAGGAAGATTTGGAAACTGGGCGGAAAGATTTGTAAAAGAAGGATTTCATGTCTATGCCGACGACCATCGTGGACACGGACTGACAGCTCAGGGAAAAGAAAACCTCGGACACATTGCAGACGAAAAAGGAGCTGAATTTTTAATCCAAGACTGCCTTAAAGTTGAAATGGCAATACGTGAAAAGGAAAAAGATAAACCATTCTTTCTAATGGGACACAGCATGGGCTCCTTTATAGTAAGAAACATGATAACCGCAGGACGGAGTTACAGCGGAGTTATCATCTCAGGAACAAAAATGGCTCCATTATGGCAGATAAAAGCACTGAAAGCAGTTGTAAAAGTCATGGAACTCTTCATAGGCAAAAGAGGAAGCAGCAAAATAGTTCATAACATCGGAATGGTAAATTATAACAGAAAAATAAAAAACAGAAAAACACAATACGACTGGCTGACAAGACGTGATGACATAGTAGAACTCTATGTAAAAGATCCACTATGCGGAGTTATGCCGACAATCCATTTTTATCACGATCTGCTATCACTCCTACAGCGAATGACAGATAAAAACAAAGTTAAAAACGGCAACAGAAAAGTTCCGCTGCTTATATACGCAGGAAAAGAAGATCCGGTAGGCGTATACGGCAAAGAAGTTCGGAAAAGTGCCGAATTCTATCAGAAAATGGGATATGAAAACGTTACATTAAAACTTTACAGCGGTGCAAGACATGAAATGCACAACGAAACAGACGCAAATGACTGCTTTAAAGATGTACTCTGCTGGATAAATTCAAAAAACTGCCAATAAACAACTTAACCCAATTAAATAAAACATTTCCTTGTAAAAATATCATAAAGATTTAAACTAAATCTGAGTTGAACAAACTGCAGGAGAAACAAATGAAAAGAATCTACACACTTTTACTAGTTTTCTTCAGTTTTCTTGTGGGATTTACAGCATGTGATGACGGAAGTAATAATGAAGATGATAAAGATGTTTATGAAGAGCCTGATGAAGATATTTTGTATGGCTGCCAATATACAACTTTTTCTTTAAATGTTACAGGAGATGTAAAAGATAAAAATGGAAATCCGATAAAAGATATTAAGCTTATTTATAACTACACACTTGAAGCTACATCAAAAGAAGTAACTGCTCAGTCTGATGAAAATGGAGATTTTGTAATTGCAGATGAAGATTCTAATTGCTGGGGAGAAAATTATAAGCCATCTAAACTTACAATAGAAGATATTGACGGCGAACTTAACGGCACATTTGAAAATAAAGAAATTACAGACATGGAATTAAACTGCTACGACAATCCTGAAAGTGGTTGGGATAAAACCAGAATATGTGAAGGAGTAATTTCTGTAATTTTAGATGAAAAAGAAAGATCAGATGAAGATTTTATTGATAACGACATAGTAAATGACGAAGATATTGTTGATTCAGACGAAGCAAATAATGATTTAGATGAAGAAGACAATGATTTAGATGAAGACATCTCTGATTCAGACGAAGAAGATCAGGATTATTAAAAAATAAAGTCATATTTTTAAGTCAAAAGTAAATTTTAAAGAAAAATTAAACGCAAAATAACAAAAGAGCAAAGGTAAAGTAAACTTTATATTACATTTATAAGAAAAAAAGTACGTCAGAAAAATATTTTAGTGTGTCAAAGAATAAAAAAAGTATGGAAGAGCATTTTTGTAAAGTGAAAATAGAAAAAAAAGTACGTCTGGAAAAAATCTAAGTACGTCAGAAAAGAAAAAAAGTTTGTCAGAAGAAAAAAATATAAGGAAATATAAAATTAAGTTTACACTTTTTAACAAAAAAGTACGTCAGAAAAAATTCTGATAGTGAAAATTGATAGTCAGAGTACGTCTGAAGAATTCTTTGATGTTAAAATAGAAAGCTTATGTGCGTCATAAAACTTTTTTGATGTTAAAATAAATTCATGTCAGATGAATATTATAAAAAATATTGTTTTAGTGGCTCAACAATGTGTTAAACAGAAAAATTTTCATTAATTATAAAATAAAAAATAGCAAACAAACCGGTTGGTATATAATAATAAAACATAAACCTGACTCACAAAGATAAATTTAATGAACTATCTTAAAATATTGAGTTAAATTCAAAAAAATATTGAAATTTAAACATATCAGTAGTTAAATGCAGTTGTGCGAAGAAGAACTTAAAACAGTTGAGCTCTATCCTGATGCAGGCTGGACTTTAGAAACAGTTTGGAAAGTAAATATTATTGATGGAAGAAAAGATTAAGAAGCATTTATCTGATTTAGAGAAGGAAAAAGGAATTAAAATTCTTCTTGCATGTGAAACAGGTTCAAGAGCGTGGGGATTTCCTTCGCCTGATAGTGATTTTGATGTTAGGGTTATTTATAAACATGAGAAAGACTGGTATTTAAGCTTGACCGAAGAAAAAGATACAATCGAATATTTCCTTGAAAATAACGATATTGATATAAGCGGCTGGGATCTTAGAAAAAGTCTGAGATTACTTTGGAAATCTAATCCGCCATTGCTGGAAAGAATCCAGTCACCAGTTATTTACAAAGCCGACAAAGATTTTCTTGCTGGAATTAATTCAATCGCAAAGAAAACTTATTCAAGAATTGCGGCAATTCACCACTATTTGAGCATGGCAAAGAAAGCATTTGAAGAAGTTATGAATTCAGATGAATATAAACTTAAAAAGTTTTTTTATGCACTTCGTGCTTCTACAGCCTGTTTATGGATTTTAGAAAAAGAGGGGATACCGCCGATTGAATTAAAAAAAATGCTGTTTGAACTGAATTTGCCGGAAAATTTGAAAGCAAGAATTAATGAGCTGATTAAGATAAAGTCAGCTATAAGCGAAAAATATTTACACAAAGGCGAGAATGAATTGACTGAGTTCATGAAAAAATGCATTTTAAGAGCAGATATGGAATCTAAATGTTTGCCTTCGTCGAAGGGAGAAATTACGGAGCTAAATCAATTCTTCAGAAAGACTTTGGATTAATTAATGATAATCGAAGATTTAAGAAAAAAAGGTTTAATTATTCTTGAGTGTATTAGCGGCAGTAAAGCTTATGGACTTGATACACCGGCATCCGATACCGATATAAAAGGTGTTTTCATTTTGCCCAAAGAGGAGTTTTATGGATTAAATTATACTCCGCAGGTAAACAATGAAACAAATGATGTTGTGTTTTATGAATTTGGAAGGTTTATGGAGCTGCTCTCATTAAACAATCCTAATATTCTGGAACTGCTCAATACTCCTGATGCGGCAATAATTTATAAGCATCCGTATCTGGCTGAAATTAAACCGGAACTGATTTTATCCAAGTTATGCTGCAATACTTTCGGAAAGTTCGCATTATCTCAAATCAAGAAAGCGAAAGGACTTAAAAAAAAGATTGTAAATCCTGTTGCAAAAGAACGAAAAAGTGTGTTGTCATTCTGCTTTGTGAGTTACGGGCAGGGTGCAGTTCCTCTTGAAAAATATTTGAAAATGAAAGGCTGGAAGCAGGAATATTGCGGATTGGTTAATATTCAGCACATGAAAGATGTTTATGGTTTGTATTATTCTGAAAATTATGGATTCAGCGGAATTACAAAAGGAAAGGATTCAAATGATGTCTGTTTAAGTTCAATTCCTAAAGAAGCCGGACAAGAGGCGATAATGTATTTCAACAGGAATGGATATTCAATTTACTGCAGGAAATATCGTGAATACTGGGATTGGGTTGAGAAGCGAAACGATGAAAGATATGAAAACACTAAAAGTCATGGTAAAAATTATGATTCAAAAAATATGATGCATGTATTCAGACTTTTAGAAATGGCAATTGAAATAGGAAAAGAGAAAAAAGTCAATGTGAAAAGAGAAAACCGTGATTTTTTATTGGATATTAAAGCCGGAAAATTTGAATATGAGGAATTGCTGAAAATGGGAGAGGAAAAACAAGCTGAAATGGAACTGGCTTTTAAAAATTCAAGTTTACCGGATAAACCCGATTTGGCATTGATAAATGAGCTGACATATAGATTAAGAGATAAATTTTATAAAGAGAATGTAATCAGGGAAGATTTAAAGATTGACACTCTTCAGTTTTGATTTAATATTTTCATGCGTAAAGGCTGAGAATTGTCGGAGCCATGTTGCCTGCTTTTAGCGGAACTTATCCGGTTGGTGAGCGGCTGCCGGACACTCTTTATGCTCTTTTTCGTTATCGCTCATTTCTTTATCAAAAGTTATAAACAGTGCACTTTTATTACACATCCTCATTATTCTTCTTTCTCTTCTCATACACTTTCTCATACTTTTTAACATATTTTTTCCAGGCTTCAAGCTCCACAGGAGACATTATCATTTCAGGCACATAAAGCCAGTAATATTTTTCAGGATTCTTAAAAATAAGCCTGGCATAACCGGTATCAGAATGCAAATCCTGAAAAGCATCGGTAAAATCTCCTTTCCACTCAAGAGCCGGCTTTTCCAGCTGATACCTGAACCATAATTTAGCCTGCTCAACCATTTCTGCAATAAGATCCATTATTTCAGCATCATCAAAATATGAAGGGTTGTTCTCAAACGTTTCAACTATTTCAATTGAAAAAACATCACCATAAACGTCAGAAGGGTTCAATGTTTTTTCTCTCATACCTTTAAAAGCCTTAACAACTCTCTTTATATCAATAATCAAATATTCTCTTTCACTCTTTCTCATTTTATTCCTTCTAAATGTGATTTTTTATGCTGTATTTTGAAATCATTTGATTTTTACCTCAAAAAGGTTAAATTAATTAACCACAGGGGCTGAGACATGCCGCGTGCCGGAGTGCCTGCTTTTTTAAAGCAGAAACTTAATTCAGGAGTTACGGATCCTGAACAGCCCCCGTTTCTGTATTT
The DNA here is from genome assembly GCA_963667425.1 of bacterium. Classification (GTDB taxonomy): domain Bacteria; phylum UBP6; class UBA1177; order UBA1177. The sequence goes on from OY763407.1 coordinate 541,718, forward strand.
TTTTGGTTTATCCTCTTGTTTCTAAATATTTGTTAAACCTTTTTATCTCTTCTTCTGTCATAAATTCTTCATGCCACCACCACCACCAGTGGACTTTTTTATCAGGAAAAAGCTCCTGACCTGGTCCTAAAGAGCTTTTAAGTACGCTCCATCCCCATTTGCCATATTCGACAAGATATGTAATCTGTTTGTCTCCAATCTTTTTAAGCTCCTTTAAAGCCTCTATTATTTCGGTATCTTTAAGAATCTCAGGGTTTTCATTAACCGCCTCGGAAAGGTCAAACAGAGTGCATCCTAGTTCAAATGGAAACGTGCATTTTGTCACTTTTTCAAATATATAGGATGTTCTTGTTATTATTCTCAAGGTTGTTTCTTTCATTTTAACTCTTTCATTTCTTTAATATTCACCGCCATACTATCACTTTTTCCATATCTGTCAAAAGATTGACATCTTACTCTCCCACAAAATTGACTACTTCTATAAATCTGCTATATTCTCCTGATATTTTTTTGATTGTAAGAGGTTTATATAATGGAAAAATTAACTTTTCAGGAGATAATTTTCAAGCTGGAAAAGTTCTGGACTGAGAGGGGTTGTGTTCTTATTCAGCCTCAGGACCTTGAGATGGGTGCCGGTACTTTTCATCCTGCTACTTTCTTTTATTCGCTTGATCCTAAGAATATTTCTTCGGTTTACGTGCAGCCTTCAAGAAGGCCTACTGATGGCAGGTATGGTGAAAATCCGAATAGAATGCAGCGTTTTTATCAGCTTCAGGTTTTGGTGAAGCCGAGTCCTGCTAATGCTCAGGAGCTTTATCTTGATAGTCTTAAGGCTATTGGTATTGATCCTGCGGCTCATGATATAAGGTTTGTTGAGGATGACTGGGAGTCTCCGACTTTGGGTGCATGGGGTCTTGGCTGGGAGGTCTGGCTTGATGGTATGGAGATTAGTCAGTTTACTTATTTTCAGCAGATGGGCGGTATTGATATGAGGCCTGTTCCTGTTGAGCTTACTTATGGTCTTGAAAGAATTGCTATGTATATTCAGGATATTGATAATGTTTATGATCTTAAGTGGAATGATTCTGTAACTTATGGTGATATTCATCATCGTGATGAGTTTGAGTTTAGTACTTTTAATTTTGAGAAGGCTGATACTGCAACTTTCTTTTCGCTTTTTGATACTTATGAGAGAAGTTGTAATGAGATGCTTGAGGCTGTTCTGCCGAGGCCTGCTTATGAGTTTTGTATAAAGGCTAGTCATGCTTTTAATATTCTTGATGCCCGTGGTGTTATTTCGGTTACTGAGCGTCAGGGTTATATTGCAAGGATAAGAAAGCTTGCCTGCGGTTGTGCTGAGGGGTTTATGAAGAGTGTTGAAAGGGGGGATAAATAATGAGCAGTTTTCTTTTTGAACTTGGTTTTGAAGAGTTTCCTCCTTCTTTTATTGAGCCTGCTTCGGAGTATTTCAAATCTTTTTTTGATGATTTTATGAAAAGAGAGAGGATTGAGGCTGGTTCTTTTGATGTTTTTTTCACTTCTTCAAGGATTGCTGTAAGGGCTAATTCTTTTCCTTCTGTTCAGGAGCCTTTGAAAGAGAAGGTTTATGGCGCTCCCAGGCGTGTCGCTTGTGATGCTGATGGTAATTTGACTAAGGCGGGTAGCGCTTTTCTTGCTAAGAATGGTATTAGTGATTATTTCTTTGAGGATAGTGAGAAGGGTGAGATTATTGCGGGCTGGCGTGAAGAGGCTGCTAAGCCTGTGAATGAGCTTCTTTCAAAGATGGTTGTTGAGGCTCTTTCGTCAATAAAATTTAAGAAGAGTATGCGCTGGGCCGGTTTTGATATTCATTTTGCAAGGCCGATTAGATGGATTCTTTTTCTTGTTGATGATGTTCCGATGAATCTTTCTTTTTCTGGGATTAATTTTTCTTCTGTTTCTTCCGGTCACCGTTTTATGTCTGATGGCGCTGTTAATGTAACTGTTTCTGGTTATGAGCGTGAGCTTGAGAAGGCTTTTGTTATTGCTTCTCCTGAGAAGAGAAGAGAGATAATAAAGAATGGTGTTTTTGCCACTTGCGATAAGCTTGGCGGTGAGAGGTTTGTTGATGATGAGCTTGTGTATGAGGTTGCTAACTGTGTTGAATATCCTTATCTTATAACTGGTGATATTCCGGGCCGTTTTCTTGATCTTCCTCCTGAGCTTATTACTCTTACTATGAAGCAGAATCAGAGGTTTTTTGCTGTTCCGCAGAAGGGCGGCAGGGGAATTTTCCCTCATTTTATCAGTGTTCTTAATAATAAGCCTATTGATGATGCTGTTGTTAAGAAGGGTAATGAGAAGGTTCTGCTTGCAAGGCTTTCTGATGCTGAATTCTTTTATAAGAAGGATAAGGAAAAAGATTTTGCAGGGCTTTCCGAGAAGCTTAAGAGTGTTGTTTTTCAAAAGGATCTTGGAAGTTACTATGATAAGATTGTCCGTATTGCCGCTATTGGCAAAATGATTGGCGAGAAGTGGTTTGATATGGATGCTGCGGCTCTTAAAAAGATTGAAACTACGGCTATGCTTATTAAGAATGATCTTGTTACGGGTATGGTTTTCGAGTTTCCTGAGCTTCAGGGTGTTATGGGTCGTTATTATGCTCTTAATGCCGGTTTTGATGCTGAGATTGCTCAGGCTGTCGAGGATCATTACAAGCCTGTTTCAATGGAAAGTGAACTTCCTGCTTCTATTACCGGTAAGATTGTAGCGATGGCTGACAGGTTTGATACGATTGCCGGCGGTTTTATGGCTGGTCTTAAACCGACTGGTTCAAAGGATAAGTTTGCAATTAGAAGAAGTGCTCTTTCTCTTCTTGCTCTTGTTCTTTCAACGGGGAAGGAGATTAATATTGTTGAAGTTACAGATTTTGCGGCTTCACTTGTAAAGAAGCAGAATTCTTCTCTTAGTTATGATAAGGGTGAGATTCTTGATTTCTTTAAATCCCGTTATGCTGCTGTCTTGGGTTTTGATACTCCTGTTGTTCAGGCTGCTGTTGAGTCTGGTTTTGATGTTCCTGTAAAAACTGCGGCTAGGGCAAGTCTTGTTGATCTTCTTACTAAAAAAGAGGGTGCGGCAGAGATGGTTCAGCTTTTTAAACGTGCTCAGAATATTATTGCAAAAGCTGATTTTGCTGAAGGTCTTCCTGATGAGGCTCTTTTTGAGAATTCTTATGAAAGGGATCTTTTTAATGCTGTTGAAAAGGCTTTTGAAAATGTTAAAAAAGCTTTGGTTTCAGAGGATATTATTTCGGCTGTGATTGAAATTAAGCCTTATCTTGATTCTTTCTTTGATAATGTCATGGTTATGTGTGATGATGTTAAGGTCAGAAATAACAGGCTTCAGCTTGTGAGAATGGTTGGTCATATTATCAGTGACAATGTCGGTGATATAAGTTATCTCAATATGTAAATGATAGATTTTAATTTACTTTGTGACAGCGGTCTTTTTGACTCTATAGATATTCATTTTGCAAAGTTTATACTGGGTCACAGGATTGCTGTCAAAAATGATGCGGTTATTGCCGCTTTTGCGTCCCGTGCTGTTCAGAAGGGACATAGCTGTTTTGATATAGAAATTTTTATTGAAAATGAGAGAAAGGTTTTTCTTGAAAAAGGGGTGGAGATTCCCGCTTTTGAAGTATGGAAGGATGCCTGTGAGAAAAGCCGGCTTGTTGGTGTTCCTGGTGAGAAACTTCCGCTTGTTTTTGATGGAAAGAGAATTTATCTTTACAGATACTGGCGTTATGAAACGAATATTGCATCTTCCATAACTGAGAGGTCTTTTCTTCCTGAAAAGAATGTTGATGAATCTATTTTAGATAAACTTAATCTCATTTTTCCTGCTGATGAAAATGGTGAAAATCTCCAGCGTGAGGGTGCTCTTAAGGCTTTAAAAAAGTATTTTTCAATAATTTCCGGCGGGCCAGGAACTGGAAAGACTACTACGGTTGCTAATATTATTGCTCTTTTTATTGAATCTTTTCCTGATGTGAGAATTGCTCTTGCCGCTCCTACCGGAAAGGCTGCTGCAAGAATGAATGAATCTATAAAGGGTAGTATTTTAAGGCTTAGAGAGAATTTTTCAAAAGATGTTGCCGAGGCTGTTTCTTCTATTTCCGGCATAACTATTCACAGGCTTTTGGGTTCAAAACCTGATTCAATTGATTTCAGGCATGATAAATATAATCAGCTTGATTATGATCTGATTGTAATTGATGAAGCGTCAATGATAAGTCTTTCTCTTTTCTCAAGGTTTCTTGATGCTGTGCCTCTTGATTCAACGATTATTCTCCTTGGTGATAAGGATCAGCTTGCTTCTGTTGAGGCTGGTTCGATTCTTGCTGATATTACTGGATGTGTTTCTGATGAATCTTCTGATTTTAACAGCTGCGTAACTGTGCTTAAAAAGAGTTATCGCTTTGATAGTGTTAAAGGAATTGGAAATTTAAGCAGAGCTGTCAATAATCTTGAATCTCCTGAAAGAATTTTTAAGCTTTTTGCTTCTGATGAAAACTCCGGGATTGAATTTAAGGATATTTTTTCGGAAAGAGATCTTGAGGATTTTGTAAAAGAGAGATGCATCTGCGGTTATAGAGATTTTATAGAGGAAAAAGATGTTGCCGAGGCTCTTAAAAAGATAAATAAATTCAGGTTTCTTTGTTCTTTAAGAAAAGGCTATGCAGGTGTTGAGAATGTAAACACTCTTGTGGAAAGGTTTTTAAAAGAGGCGGGGCTTCTTAATCCAACAGCTTTAAATTATGAGAACAGACTTGTTATGGTTACGGAAAATGATTATTCGCTTGGTCTTTTTAATGGTGATGTCGGGATTTTAAGAAAAGATGAAACTGGTGAAATCAGGGCTTTTTTTGAATCTTCAAATGGTATTCGCACTATTTCAACTTCAATGCTTCCTTCTGTTGAGACTGTTTTTGCAATGACTGTTCATAAAAGTCAGGGTTCAGAGTTTGATGAGGCTGTTTTTATTCTTCCTTTTGAGGAAAATCCGGTTGTAACGGCTGAACTTGTCTATACTGCTGTAACAAGAGCAAAAAAGAAAGCTGTTGTTGCAGGAAGAAAGGATATTTTTACTTTGTCGGTTTCAAGAAAGGTGAGACGTTCTTCAGGTCTTTTTGATAATATTAAAAGATTTAGTCAATTATAGGAAGCTGGATTATAAAAGTTGTTCCCTTGTTTTCTTCTGTTTCAAATGTAATGTTTCCTTCATGTTTATCTACGACTATGGCATAGGCTGTTGTAAGTCCTTGTCCCATTCCTTTTCCTATTTCTCTGGTTGTGAAGAAAGGATCAAAAATCTTATGTTTTATATGTTCGGGAATTCCTGTTCCTGTGTCTTTGATTCTTATTTCAATGTAGTCCAGATGTTTTTTTGTAGTTATTGTGATTTTTCCTTTGACTGACTGATTATTTAAATTTTTTTCTGCTATGGACTGCGCTGCATTTATTAGGAGAGCAAGCATAAGCTGATTCATTTCATCAGGATAGCAACGAAAGTTCTTAATTGAACTGTCAAATTCTTTTTCTATTTCCGCTCTGTATTTCCATTCGTTTTGAGATATGGTTATTACATTATTTATTGTTTTATTTAAATCTGTAGATGTTTTAGATTTAGAATTGTGGCTGGCAAATTCTTTCATGGCATTTACAATGTTTGATATTCTTGAAACCCCATCAAGTGTGTCATTTATTGCATGCGGTATTTCTTCAAAAAGCTGTTTTATTTCTTTTAATGGTTTTTTTTCACACTCCTGTGCAGAAATTTCAAGTGATTCAGTAATTTTCTGAAATGATTCAAAAACTTTCTTTATAAAAACTGTATTATCGTTGATAAATTGTATTGGAGTGTTGATTTCATGAGCTAATCCTGCGGCTAAGTGTCCAATAGCTTCCATTTTATGTATCTGACCCAGTTCCTGAATCATTTTTTCCTTTTCTTTCTGTAATTTTTCTCTTGAAAGAGCACTACCTATAATGTTTGATGCTACTCTAAGGTATTCAAGGCTTCTTTTTTCCCATGTTCCAAGATCTTTAACATTATCTATCCCTATAAAACCTGAAAGTTTATCAGAAATGTAGAGTGGAAGTACCAGAACGGATCTTATGCCCTGCATCTGAAGTATTTCTTTTTCAGCTTTTGCAGAGTATGGCAGTTCTTCCACATCTTTTATATCTATCACTTCCCCGTTTAATAGTTTTGTCATCCACCATGGGAATGTGTCAAGCGGAAGATTCTGAAGATTTTCTATTTCGGGAGTTACTTCGTTTTTGCACCATTCATATATATTATTCATGGTTTTCTGATCTTCATTGAATACAAAGAGATATGATCTTCCTGCATTACATGCTTTTCCAAGTTCTTCAAGAGCTTTATTTACAATTGTATAGCTGTCTTCAATGCTTACAAAGCTTGTTGCAATACGAAATATTGTTTTTGAAAAATTAAGTTCACTTTCCAATGCTGAAAAATAATTTGACATAAGAGCGTCCTTAAAAGATTTGTTTTATTATGTATTTTTCTTCTGTTAAAATTCGTTATTAAGCGGCAATTTAACAGTAAAAACACTACCAATTCCTTCTTCAGAAGTAAAGTTTATTTCTCCGTCATGCTTTTCTACAATTACCGTGTAGGCTGTAGAAAGTCCCTGACCTGTCCCTTTCCCAACTTCTCTTGTTGTAAAAAAAGGATCGAAAATTTTGTGTTTTATTGATTCAGGAATGCCAATACCGTTGTCTGAAATAGAAATTTCGGCGAAATATTCGCTTTTAAGTGTTGTTATTTTGATTTTTCCTTTATCGGTAAGATTTTCTCTTTTTATTTTTTCGGCTATTGCCTGTGCGGCATTAAACAAAAGAGCAATAAGAACAAGGTTGATTTCATCAGGGCAGCAGTAGATTCTTGGGAGATCTAGATAAAAATCTTTTTCTATGCTGCATACCGGTTCCCATTCATTTCTTGTTATAATAAGAGTGTTTTCTATAGCTTTATTTAAATCCATTGTACTTTTTAAATCTGAACATGGATTGGCAAATTCCTTCATGGCACTGATAATGGTTGATACCCGCCTGACTCCTTCAATATTGTCTTCCAGTGCAAATGGAACTTCATCCATAAGGCTTTTAAGATTATTTATACTATTATCTTCTTTTAATAAATTTAAAAAGGAAATAATTTCTTCTTTATCTTCAAGTTCATATAACTTTTCAGTTTTCTTAATATATTCCTGGAAAGAACTAAAAACATTGCCTAAAAATTTAGTGTTATCACCTATAAATTGAATAGGTGTATTGATTTCATGAGCCATACCGGCGGCAAGTTGACCAATAGACTGCATTTTGTGATTATGACTAAGAGATGCTTCAACTTTCTTTTTGTGAGAAATGTCGAGAAGAGATATAAGCATTTCTTTTTTACTGCTTACACCCATTGGTGTAACAGATACAAGAAAGCTTATCTTAGAAGGTGTTGTAAGTTCTATTTCGTTGTTGGAAATTGAGCTTCCTGATATTGAACATACATTTATCCATTCCTGAAGCATGTTGTCTTTGAATTCTATTGGAAGATCTGTAATTTCTTTTCCAAAAGCTTCTTCTTTTGTTATTTTGAATTTTTTTTCCGCTTCATAGTTCCAGAATTTTATTTTTTTTGAGCTGTTGAGGCCTATTATTGCAGAAGATATAGATCTTATTATTGCTTCATTTTCTTTTTTTGACTGTTCAAGCTCTGACATTAAAGCAACGGATCTTCTACCGACATTGTATCTGGTTCTTAATTCTTCATGGTTAAAAGGTTTTCCTATAAAATCATCTGCACCTGCTTCAAGACCTGAAGAAAGATCCTCCATGCTGGCTTTTGCTGTAAGTATCATTATGTATATTGGGTATTCGGGAGGTGACTCCCTAACCATTGAACAAATATCCAATCCTGAAAGTTCCGGCATCATCCAATCAAGAATAAGTATTGTCGGTGATTTTATAGAATTTATTGTTTCATATGCTTCTACCGGATTTGTATAGTATTCTGATTCATATCCCCATTTATTAAGGAGTGCTACAAGTAACTTGCAGTTATTGATAACATCATCTACGATTATTGTTCTTATCATTAACACTCCTGATTTACTGTTTCTGCTTAATATCGCTTTTTATCATTTCAACAAGATTCTGAAATTCTTTTCTGTTTTTATCATTCATCATGCAGAGAAGTGTATGCGCATCTAATATCATTTCTTCATTGTTTCTCATATGTGTAGAGTCCTGTGAAATATCCTTGTATTTAAGTGCTTTTTCTGAATAGCTTTCAATAATTTCTGCAATATCATCAAATCCCATAGCTTTTAGTACAACCGTTATATTCTTGTCTGGTGAGTAAATGATAACTTTTTCATTTTTTGTTTCAAGAAAATATATAGCAAATTTAGCAATTATACCAAGATTGGTACTGTCTAAATAAGATGCTTCTCCAAGATCCACGATTCCGGTAATTATTTGTTTTTCACTTACAATTCGCTGAATATAACTGTCAAAATTAGCACTTATCATATATGTCAGTCTTCCTGATAGTTTAACGAAAAGTGATTTATTAAAAACAGCAAATTTGTAGTTTCCTGTTGTCATATTCACAGTTCTCCTTTTGATATTTTCATAATAGTAACGTCATCAACAAGGTTTTCACAGTTGTCGAGTTTAAATTTATCCTGAAGTTCTGTTATTGAAGAAGTGTTTTTAGCTGTTATTCTTTTTAGTTTTTCAATTATTGTTTCTATGTCATCTTTTTTTCTGAAAAGTTCAATGATTCCATCAGAGTAGATTAAAAGTTTAAATTTTTCAGGTAAAACAACAATTTTGCTAAAGTATTTTGCTCCTTTAAATAGTCCGACAGACATTCCTTTTATTATTTCTGTCTGGACGTTATTATTTTTATCTGCTATAAATAATGGTGGAAACTGACCTCCGTTCGAGTATGTAAGTGTATTATTTTCTGTGTTTATAATGCCATAGATCATAACCAGATGTTTACCAAGATTTTCGTTAATCAGTTTTCTGTTGACTTCAGATATTACATATGCCGGATCCAGTGCATATTTGTTGCTTTGAGATTTATATCCTGAAATAAAATTGGATATGTAGTTTTTCAGTATTATTGTTATAAATGCTGATGATGCTCCATGTCCTGCTACATCTGCAAAATAAAAACCTATGTTATTTTCATCAAGAATGAAATAATCAAGAAAATCTCCACTTAAATATAGTGATGGATGAAAGAAATATGAAAAATGATATTCTTTAAATTCAAATGGTTGCGGTGGAAGCATTTTCTGTTGAACTATTTTTCCTGCATTTACATCTTTTCTGATTATATCAAGCGACTTTTCAACTACTTTTCTTTGTTCTATAAGTTTTTCTTCAAGTTTTAAAATTCTTATCCCTGCATCATATCTGGCTTTAAGTTCATTTTTTGAAAAAGGTTTTTTAACAAAGTCATTTGCTCCGGCATCAAAGCCTTCGGTTAGATCTTTAGTTGTCGTTCTTGCTGTGAAAAGAATTATATATATAGGATATTCTGATTGAGTTTCTCTAAGAATTCTGCAAATTTCTATCCCTGAAAGTTCAGGCATTACCCAATCCATTATTATCATAACAGGATTATTAAGAGTTTTTATATATTCAAGAGCTTCATTGGAATTAGTATAAAATACAGAATCATTTCCTTCCTGTTTTAGTATTGATGACACGAGTTTGCAGTTTTGCAGCATGTCATCAATGATAACTGTTTTTATCATGCTTCCTCTGTATCAGTTTTCATATATCATCATAAAAACGCTTTCTATTTCTTTCAAGGCTTTTTCTTCATCTTCTCCATCTGTTCTTATCATTATTATATCACCACATACTGCACCAAGGCTTAGTATTCCCATAATGCTTTTTCCGTTGACTTCTTTTTCACCCTTTATTATGGTTACTGAAGATTTTAGCTTTGATGATGTGGCTACCAGCAACGATGATGGTCTTGCATGAATTCCTTTAGGATTTATAATTTTTATTTCTTTTTGCAGCATTTCTTACCTTTTGCTTTTTGTGAAAAAATCAGCCATTTCTTCTCTTGTTTTAAGCTTAATAAACTTAGTTATTGCTTCTTTTGAACTGAAAATAGAACCTATCTCTGACAATATTTCAATATGTGCTGAATTATCATCTGGAGAGACTATAAGAATTATCAGTGTTGCAGGCATATTATCAAAAGAATTGAAGTCAATCCCTTTTTTACTGATTCCGATGGATATCATAGTTGATGATATCTCTTTTGTTCTGCAGTGAGGTATTGCCAGACCGTTTTCCATACCGGTACTGATCTGATTTTCTCTTTTAAGTATTTCATTTAACAGATCGCTGCTGTTTTTAATATTATAGGTAAGTGAAAGGTGTGACACGAGCTCTTCTATAGCTTCTTTTTTGCTTGAAGCTTTCATGTCTTTAACAAAAGAATACTTTGTTATTAACCTGCCGATATTTGACAAGGAAGTTTCTTTTCTGCTTTCAATAATGCTCTTTCTGATTTCTTCTGTAAATATGGTTTCCTTTATTTTTGTGACAGTTTCATTTAAGAGAACTACTGATTCATACATGATATTTTTTACAAAAAAAGTGTCATGTTTATCAGTCTTAAATATTATTTTAAGGGGTTCTTTGAACATTTTTATATATATGTTACCTTTTTTTATATTATAGACAGTTGAATCCAATTCCATCATATTAATGAAAAAACCTTCTTTTTTAAAATGTTTTATTATTGTATTTTCAATAAGTTCGGTAAGCTCTTCCGATGCGAAATTAAAAATAGTTGATTCCTTATCAAAAGTTCCTTTTTCTTTATATGTTCCTTTGCCTCTCTTTTTAAGAAGTATATTTAGTAATGGCGGTGCAATTATTGTTGATGATAATGTCATCATAATTGCAACACCAAAGATGTTTTCATTAATTATTGAATTTGAAATTCCTATTCCTGCAACTATAAGAGCTACTTCTCCTCTTGGAACCATTCCAAGGCCTATTCTTCCCATGCCTAGTTTATTAAATCCAAGAAAATATGCAGGGATAGCACATCCTATAATTTTTGAAAATATTGCGCCAAAAGAATATATTATGCCAAATATAAGGGTTTCTTTTGATAAAATGGAACTTAGATTAACCATCATTCCCATCACTGTAAAAAATATAGGAACCAGAAATGTTTCTATGGGATGTGTTTTTTCCTGAATAATATTGCTTATATCTGTTTTTGAGAGTGCCAGGCCTGTAACATATGCACCAATTATCATTGCCAAGCCTGCCTGTTCAAATATTCCTGCAACTATCATTGCTATGCCTATCGACACTACTGTGAAAACGGTTTTGCTTTTGAACAGTTTTAGAAATGCACTTATTTTATGTGCCATTAGAAGGCCTGTAATGGTAAATCCCAGCCATACTCCAACAGCTTTGAGTGCAATAATTCCAATTTTACCCCACTGAACGGAATCTGAGTTTTTATTTATACTCGAAATTCCGATCACAATAGCAAGAAGTATTATTCCTAAAACATCATCTATAACAGCTCCTGCAAGTATTGTGACTCCCTCAGGAGAATCCATGCTTCTTCTTTCAGAAAGAATTCTTGCTGTGATTCCAACAGATGTGGCAGTTCCCATAACCCCAAGGAAAAGAGCTGTGGGATTCATAAATTCTATATCTAAAAAAAGCACAGCTGTTGCCGCACCTATAAAGAAAGATACAATGATACCGCCTATTCCAACCATTGTGCCTGCAAAAGAATATTTAAGGAACAGTTTTATATCGGTTTCAAGTCCTGCGGAAAAAAGAAGAAGTATGGATGCTAATGTTGCTATTCCATAAAGTTCCGTAGATATAGGGAAATTGCCATGCATTGCAAAAAGTCCGTTTTCAAAACCTGGGAGAGGAATTGCACCGAGCATATATGGACCAATCAGTATTCCTGATGAGAGTTCTCCTAAAACGCTTGGCAGTTTTATTTTTTCAAATAGTATTCCACCTGTTCTTGATGCAAATATTATTATTCCTATTTGGAATATAAGAACCATCATTTGGTGTACAATATTTGGAGAAGTTGCACTTTCGTTTGCAAAAATAATTCCTGGAGTTAAAAAGAAAATAATTGATAACAATAATTTTGCCATTTAATTTACCAGTTTTGTTTTTTTAAGCTTTTTTCTATGGTTGCTATAATTGTCTCTTTTTTAACAGGCTTGGAAAGATATGCATTACATCCGGCATCAATGTATTTTTTCTCATCACCTTTAAGTGCATTGGCTGTTAGCGCTACAACATAAAGGTTTTTATATTTTTCAGGTGATTTCTTCAATTCCTTTAAAACGCCCATTCCATCAAGAATCGGCATCTGTATATCCAGAAAAAGAATGTCATATTTTTTTGTATCAAGCATTTCAAGTGTTATTTGGCCATTTTCAGCAAAATCACATGTTAAGCCTTCAGCTTTAAGATATGCTTTTATAAGCTTTTGATTAGGAATAGTATCTTCTGCAACAAGTATGGAGATATCTTTTAAATTAGTTCTTTTATCATTGACGTGGCTTTCTTCATTTTCCTCTGTTTCTTCTTTAAAATATTTATCAGGAATTAAATTTATTATATCTTTTAGTCTGATAAAAAGGGTAGTTATTTCAGGATTATATATGTTTGTATTCGTAGTCAGCTTCTGAATGTTGGCGGCTATATTGCCAAGCTCAGTCATTTTATAATTTAATGTTACCCCTTTAAGTGTATGGGATGCTCTGTTTATAGCTTTGATATTACGCTCCAGGACAGTTTCTTCTAAAGATTTTATCATATCGGGAATATCCATAATTGTCTCTTTCAGGAGTGGCACAAGTATTTCATCATCCATGGAATTAATCCATTTCTGAACCATTTTTTCTCCTTTCTTTATTATATGGCTGAAATATTCTCTCAGAAAATCTATAAATTTTATTTCTGTCTGATCTCCTTTCTGGAAAACTTTTAAAGTTTCTTTTTCAAGAAAAATGATTTCTTCTTTTGTTAGATCTTTGGCTGTAACAACAATTATTGGCATGATTTTTTCAGGATCTATCTTGTTTAGTTCTTTAAGGAATGTAAACCCATCTATTTCCGGCATCATAAGATCAAGTATGATAAAATCTGGAAGGAATCCGTTTCTTATAGCTTCAAGAGCTTTTTTTGCATCTGAAAAAAGACTTGTAGTATATCCTGCTTTTCTAAGGTAAGCAGAATATAGCTTTAATAGAGGTTTATCATCGTCAATCACAAATATATTTTTTATTCCTTTATCTGAATCGGAGGCTGTAAGAGCTGATTGAATATGTAAAAGTATATTTTCCTGATCTGCTGGTTTTTTTATGTAATCAACTATTCCATAATATATCATTTTCTCAATATTGTCAGCACCAGACCACACAATTACTGGAATGTGAGCTGTTTTTGTATTCTTTTTTAAAAGCCTGTTTATTTCAAAACCATTTAAACCTTTCATATTAAGATCAAGTAAAATAAGATCTATTTCTTCCTTTATAACAAGCTCAGAAATGTTATCTGTATTAGGCAATATTATAGGCTGATATTTGTTTTGAGATAAAAGAAGTTTCATATATGTAATATCATTTTCAGAGTCATCTATAACAGCAATTCTTTTATTTTCACCATTTCTGATATATTTTATAAAATTTTCTTTTTCTGTCCTGAAATCTAAAGATATCGAAAGAGGCAAAGATATTGTGAAAGTGGTTCCTATTCCTACAGTGCTTTGCATATTAATAGAACCGTTCATTTTTTCAATGAATCTTGAGGTTATGACAAGCCCGAGCCCACTTCCTCCATATTTGCGTGTAACGGAACCGTCAGCCTGTTCAAAAGGTTTAAATATTTTTTCCTGCTGTGTTGGGGAAATTCCTATTCCAGTATCTTTAATCACTAAAATTAAATTGTTATTTTCATAAGATATTTTTAGAAAAATACCGCCTTCTTGTGTAAATTTCATAGAATTACCTATGAGATTTACTAAAATCTGATTTATTTTTATATCATCTCCAAGCAGTTTTTCAGGAACTGAATCTTCAATGTTAACCTTTAATGCCAGCCCTTTCTCTTCAGCTTTTAATAAAAATATTTTACTTATATGTTCAACAAGTTCTTTTGGAGAAAATGGTACAATTGATAAATCCATTTTTCCTGATTCAATTTTGGAAAAATCCAGTATATCATTTATGAGTGCAAGAAGATTCCTACTTGAATCAATAATTGTTTTTAACTGATCTTTTTTATCTTCATTCCGTTCACTTTCCATAAGAAGTTCAGAAAAGCCTATAATAGAATTCATGGGTGTTCTTATTTCGTGGCTCATATTAGCCAGAAATTCTGATTTAGCCTTATTGGCACGCTCCGCCTCTATTTTTGCAGAATTAGCTTCATTGGTTCTTTGTAAAACTCTTTCTTCAAGTTTTATGTTGATGTTTAAAAGTTCTTTCTGAAGTTTACGTCTTAGTGTGATGTTTATTATAAGAAATATAATAAGGGCAATAAGTACGAGAAATGTTACAGCAATTCCAATTATTTTTGACTTTTGAGCTTCATAAAGAGAGTAAGGTTTGTTTATTATGATACTGTCTTTTGGCAGTTTTGTTCTGTCAATATTCCATTTTACAAGAGCATTGTAATCAAATATATACTGATTTGGACTTTTCCATACAATTGGAATATCTTCAGCTTTTGATCCTTCTAATATTTTTAGTGCCATATCACCTGCAAGATTTCCTTGTTCCGTGCTACTTACAATGTATCCTCCAACAGCGCCGCTGTTCATACTGAAATCCCAGCTACAAAAAACAGGAACAGTGCTTGCTGATACTACAAGCTCAGCACTTTTTTTATAATCAAGGAAAATTTCATTTTTATCTCTGAAAAAACTTACATATAAAACTACATAGTCTGGTGGTAATTGTTTGAGTTTCTTTATAAGATCTTGAATTGTTATGTCTGCAATAATTTCAATTTTTTCAAATTTATTTTTGAAAGATGGAATTACAGATTTAAATTCTTCAATTACTTTCATTCCACTTGTCGTTTTTTCTGTAATGAATAATAATTTTTTTCTTTTTGGTTCTATTTTTGAAATAACTTCCATTGTTTCTTTAAAATCGGCTTTTTCATTGATTGCTGTATAATTATCAATGCCAGTCAGGTCTTCTTTTTTTAGAAAATTTATACCAACAAAAACAATAGGCGTGTCTTTAAAAATTTCTTTTCGATATTTTTTGACAAAATCAAAAGCGTTATTGTCAACAGCAATGATAAGATTGTAATTAAATTTTTCGTTTCTGAATTTTATCATTCTGTAAAGTATCTGCTCATATTCATCATTATACTGCCTTTTAGTATCCATATATTCTATATGAAGCTCAGCTTTTTCTTTTATTTTATTTCGAATTGCCTGAGTTATATTGTCTGTCCACATATAACCCTGATGATATGATTGTAGAATCAGAACATGTTTGTTGTTATCAAATTCTTCGGCATTAAGATTTAATTTAAACAGTAATAAAAAAAATATAAAAACAATTACTGAGGTAAAATTAGTTTTGAATTTAACTTTAAAAAGGAACATTTTAATAGTCCTGCTATTTGTAAAACCTTTCATATTCTTTTAAGAATATCCTGAGATAAAAATAATTTCAAGTTTTCTCTTTTAAACATCTTTGACTATTAAAAAATGTATTTTGTTTTATATGAAAAATAAATAATTTTGATTCAATTATTTTGAAAGAGATGCTTTGAGAATTATAAGTCTGTTGTCACCATCATTTGGAACTTCAGTATTGTTTGTTATATTTGCCCGATAATCTTCCTGAAACAGACCTCCATATATTGTATAAAATGAGTTTGGATTGTTACCGCCTGGAATGTTAATGGAAATTCTCTGTTTTATAATGTCTCCTTTTTTCCAATATGAAGAAGGGTAGTTTCCATCTGCTATTTCTACATCTGCAAGAGTTCTCATTTTACCTGTATCTCCTTCAGCATGCATGAAGAACATATAATCTCTGGAAATATTTGATTTTATAGGTGTTAAATAGAATTCGAATGTAAGTTTTTCTCCTGGTTTTGGATTGTCAGAACCTTGTAGAAGCGTATATCCCAGTATTTCAACAGAATCATCCAATACCGCATTCAATGGTTTAATGTTCGGAGGTGTGTTTTTTACCATATATTGTTCTGACTTTGATGTATCTATTATTTTTCCTTTTCCATCAACGACCATAAGAATATTTGATGGAACCTGTGATACAATTTTTGCAGATTTATTTATTCTTTTTAATAGGTTAAGGAGCCTTTTTTTATCAGATGTTTTTAAAATAACATACTGCTTTCCTGGTTTTGAGAAGAAACGAAGAACTTTTTGTTCTTTGTCTGTGTTAAGAAAGTTGCCTCCACTTCCAAGCCAGAAAGATGCGCTTTTTCTGTTCCATTTATAATAATCTGCGATAGGTTCTCTTTCAGGGCTTAATTCCCAGTATTTTGTTATAAGAGGTTTTACCGAATAATATGTAGATATTGTAGGAAGAACCGATGCATTAAAATAAAATATAAAAAGTGCTGAAGATATAAAAAATGAAGGCAGGACAATGTGTTTATACTTTTTATGTGAATAGAGCACTGAAAGAAGAACAGCAATACCAAGAATTGTAATAAGTATTGGGAAAATATATCTGTAATCCGGCGTTCTTCCTCTGAATCGGTCATGGTAAAATGTAAAAATGTTTACCAGAAGAGATGGTTTGTTACCAATATCTCTTGCAACGGAAGCAAGCAGTAAAATAGAAACTATTACTTCTATTTTTTTGCCGACAGTGTTTTCTCTTTCAGTAAAATCGGCGAGATATTTACCTATAAATATGGTTATAAAAGGAGTTATAGGTGCAATATAATGATAAAACTTGGTAGATTGGAAAGCAAGAAAGAAAAATAGACCGGCTACCGTACTAAATATAAAAATATTCTTTCTATCTGTAAATGTTTCTTTTCCTTTACTGAAAAAATGGTAAAAAGCAGCAGGGATAAACATTGCCCATGGGAACATCCCGTAGCCTATAACTTTTATGTATAGGGTAAAAAGATCATTAGGTTTATGAATGACTCCTGCAGCTCTTTTAAAATGATGGAAAATGATAAAAGTATCAAAAAATGTCTTTCCGGCATCAAACAGAAGATATCCGAACCAAGGCATAATTACGGCAAGATAAAGAAAAAAACCTATAAAATGTTTTTTTAAGTTTTTCCATGAGAAGAAAGCAGCAAAATCTCCTGTAAGAACAAGATAAATAAAGAACATTGCTCCAGGCATTGCTATGGAAAGAAGTCCTTTGGCAAGAAATGCAAAACCTTCAAGGATATAAAAAAGATAAATAAAAGAATCTCTCTTGTTGATTTTTCCAAAAAAAGTCTTTTCATTATCATCTATTTCCGCAAAGTAATAAACAGCAATAGCAATAACCGCAAGTGTATTAAAAACAATAAATGGAAGATCTACCATCACCTGTCTGCTTAATGTAAAAAAGTGAGGAGACATCATAAGAACAAAAGAGGCTGCAAGAGCAGCTTTTCTTTTCATAAGCCTTGAAAGCAGAATATAAAAAAAGTTTAATCCGATAATTCCGCATAGTGATATTGGAAGCCTTAATACAAACTCAGTCACCGCTACAGCAAACTGTTCAGGAAAAAGTTTAAGTAAGGCAAAGAAAGGCATAATAAACCAGAACATAAGGGGTGGCTTTGACCAGAATCTGTTGCTGTTGCCATACCATAATCTAAAAAATGAATTATGATCCAAAGTTTCTTTTACGACCTGACTGTAATGATTTTCCCATGGATCTAAAAATTCAAATGAACCTAGCCATGCAAGATATAAAATTAAACCTGAAAGGGTTATGAAAAGAACAGCTTTCTTATCAACAGATGAAAACTTTCCTTTTCTTATATCCTGCCATTTTTCCTTATCTTCATTAAGCCATTCTTTTAATTTCATCTATTCTTCTCCCATGAAATCTGATTTGTTAAAAAGAGAAAAATGTTTATAACCTTTTGCCAGAATATTTTCTTTACCGCCTTCATTTCTGTCCACAAGAGCCAGAATAAAAGCAATTTTATATCCTTCTCTTTCAAGTGCTTCAGCTGCTTTAAGCGAAGAACCTCCAGTAGTTACAACATCTTCAAGAAGAATTACATGGTCTCCTTTATTAAAATTTGATGTTCCTTCCACCTGATTTCCTGCTCCGTGATCTTTTGCCTCTTTTCTTACGAGATAGGCAGGTCTTGGATCTTCAGCATCAAAACTTGCAAGAGATGTTGCTGTTGCAAGAGGATCTGCACCCATTGTCATTCCACCGACAGCTTTACCTTTTAAATTAAGTTTGTTTTCTATTTCAGAAATTTTTCTGAAAAAAAGATCTCCTATAAGTTTTGCTCCTTCAGGGTGAAGGGCTGTTTGACGACAATCTATATAAAAGTTGCTCTCTCTTCCTGATGCGAGCACTACATGTTTTTTCTGAAAAGATTTTTCTTTTAAAATTTCAAGAAGACGGGCTTTTTTTGTGTCCATTTTTTTTCTCCTGATTCAAAAAAATACCGAAAACACTATATAACTATGACTAAAAGTCAATTTTTCAACACTTTTAAAGCAAAATGACATCTTTTTTTACCGGTGTAAAATCATAACTAATCCAATCACTCCATGAACCTGCATAAAGAAAGGCATTTAATCCGCATTCTTTCATTGCAAGCCAGTTAAATGCAGCTGTAATTCCGCTTCCGCAGTAAACAATGATTTCCTTTTTCTCTGAAAGTTCTATGAAATGTTCTCTGAGTTGTTTCAAGGGGAGAAACTCTCCATCTTCATTTATTATTTCCTGCCAGAAAAAGTTTAATGCACCTGGGATATGACCGGCAATATTATCAATAGGTTCCACTTTCCCTTTATATCTTTCTGAAGCTCTTGAATCAACTATAACTACAAAAGGATTATCTATTCCTGATAAAACATATTTTACATCTTTTATCATTGAAAGGTCTGGTTTGCCTGTTATTTTGCCTTTAACAGGTTGTGGAATTGCATTGTTTAGTTCTATGCCGTATTTTACAGCATTTTCAATTTTTCCGCTAAGCACTGAAGCTTTTATTCCAAGCATCCTCAGCATTAAAGTAATTCTTGCACTATAAAAACCGTAACTTACAACGTAAGAATCATCAGAAATGCCTATCTTTTCCATATGAGCTATAAAATCTTTAAAATCTGGAAAAGGGTGCCTACCGCCATGTTTCATTACTTGACCAGATAAAATCTTATCTCCCGATACAAATATTGCACCATCGATGTGGGTTTCCATATATTCTTTTTCGCCTTTATCGGGAATTGAAAGGTCTGCCCGGCAGTCAAGAACTATAAATTTATCTCTATTTTCAGAGAGTTCTTTTAAAGTGACAATATATTTCACTGTCAAAATTATTCTCCTTCTTTTACTATATCAGCAGTTATGCCCTGAATTACCAATAAAAGATCCTGAAGTTTTAGTTCAATTTGAAGACCTATTTTTCCACCACTTACAGTTATTGTTTCTAAATTTTCAGCGCTGGAATCTATGAATGTTTTATAATTTTTTTTCATTCCAACAGGAGAGCATCCGCCTCTTATATAACCTGTTTTTGCAAGAATGTCTTTAACTGCAATAAGATCTATTTTCTTTTCTCCGCATACTTTTGCTGCTTTTTTCAGATCGAGTTCTTTATCTACAGGGATAACAAATACGTAAAGTTCTCTGCTAGTGCTTTCTGCAACAAGAGTTTTGTAAACTTCCTCATTTCTTTTTCCAACTTTTGCGGCAACAGAAATTCCGTCTATTTTGCCATCTTCAGCTTCGTATGAAAAAGATTTATATTCTATCTTTTTGCCATCTAAAATGCGCATTGCATTTGTCTTTTTTTCTTTATCTTTAGCCATTATTACGCCTATATTACTTTGTTTAAAGGTTTTTTTCCTTCTAAAACCAGCACTGTGTCATCTATTACCATTTTTGCCATTTCAGATCTTGTTTCCATGGTTGCGCTTCCTACGTGCGGCAGGATTACAGCATTTGGAAGTTGCCTTAAACGATTTTCTATTAATGGTTCAAACTCAAATACATCAAGTCCTGCACCAAGTATTGTTCTGTTTTCAAGTGCATCTGCAAGTTCTTTTTCGTTTATTAGTTGTCCTCTTGCTGTGTTTATTAAAACGCACTCTTTTTTCATCATTGAAAATTCCTTTTGAGAAATAATATGATGAACTTCAGGAGTGTAGGGGAGATGAAGAGATATAACATCACAGGTTTTATATATTTCTTCTTTTTCCATAAAAGATAATCCTAATTCCTGTTCTTTATCTTTGGAAAGCCTGCTTCGTTTATTGTAAAATATCTCCATATCAAATCCTCTGGCTCTTTTTGCAACAGCTTCAGCAATTCTGCCGTATCCGATAAGCCCTAGTTTTTTATGCTTTAAGTCTCTTCCAAGAAAAAGAGCAGGTTCCCATCCTGAAAAATAACCGTTAAGTGTGTAGTTAAAAGCCTCTCCACCACGGCGCATAACCATAAGCATAAGTAGAAAGGCAATATCTGCTGTTGCATCTGTAAGAACTCCAGGTGTATTTGTAACTGAAATTCCTTTTGAAGCAGCATAATTTATATCAATATTGTTAAATCCGACAGCGTAATTAGCAATAATCTGAAGATTTGGTGCCGAATCAATAACTTCTTTATCTATGTTTTGAGAAAGAAGAGTTATCATTCCATGAGGATCAAAAGTTTGAGCATTTCCTTTAATGGACTCTCCTTTACCTATAACTTTTACTTCAAACTGATTTGAAGATGTTATTTCTTTAAATCTTTCTCCTGGAAGCGGGGAACAAATAAGAATACGTTTTTTCATATTCAACTCTCCAAACAAATTAACATCTCAATAACTTATCAGAAATAAAAAGATTTTCAAAACTTTTAGTTTTTTCCATGAGAAGAAATGTTTTCAGAAGTTATTTTAAATAGTAATTCTCTCTATCCATGGAGCAATATTGGTGACAACTTCATAGTTTATTGTTCCCATAAGAGATGCAAGCTGTTCTGCTGTAATTTCCTGATCTCCTGATTTACCTATCAATATAACTTCATCTTCAAGCTTTACATCAGGAATATCTGTAACATCGATAGTTGTAAGATTCATTGCTATTCGTCCTCTGATAGGGGCACGTTTTCCTTTTACAAGCACATAGCCCTGGTTACTTAAACTTCTTTTATATCCATCGGAATATCCTATTGGAAGAATTGCTATTTTAGATTCTCTTGTCGTCTGATAACTGCATCCGTAACCTAGAAAAGAACCGGCAGGAATAGTTTTGATTTGACCAATAATTGTTTTCCATGAAAGTACAGGCATAAGTTCAAGATTTTTCTTTTCAGGGTTTTCCAGCATCCATGAGAGATAAGATTCTTTTGAAGGCCAGAGTCCATACTGTGCTATTCCAATTCTTACCATTTCAAATCTTGCTTCAGGAAATATCATTGCAGCGGCAGAAGATGCCATGTGTCTTATAGGTTTTATGCCATATTTTTCAATTTGTGAATACATTTTCATAAAATTATCCATCTGAAATCTGGCATATGAATGATCTGTCGTATCCTCTACATTTGCAAAATGTGTATAAACTCCTTCTATTTCAATAGTTTTATATTCAACAGCTTTCTGAATAAAGCTATCAAGGTTTTCAGGCATTATTCCCTGTCTGAAAGTTCCTGTTTCAAGTTTAAGGTGTATAATCCCTTTCTTATTAAGCTTTATTGATGCTTCATTTGTTTTTTCAAGTGATTCAGGATTATAAATAGCCATTATTATATCGTTTTTAACAGCCTCTTCAACTGCATGAAGCATAATGGGACCAAGTACAACTATTTTTTCTTTAAATCCGTTTTCCCTAAGCTGAAGAGCTTCCTGAAGAGAATGAACACAAAATCTTTTTATACCGCATTTTCTGGCAATAGATGCTATTTCTATTACGCCGTGTCCATACGCATTTGCTTTTATAACTACAGACTTTTCAACACTTTGAGGAAGAATTGATGAAAAGAAATTTATATTGTTAATGTATGCTTTTTCAGAAAGCTCAACTCTGTTTGTGACTATTTTATTCATTTTCGTAACTCCTAAAAATTACTGACAGCCAATTATAGCCTAAAGTTATTTTATATCAAATAAGATATAGTTTTTGACATCTACGTTTAAAACCTCTCTATTATTTGCAAAAAGTCCTTGGAATAGAAGGGGAAATCAGTCATGCACAGAATTGTGTGCATGACTAAAAACCAGTAAAATCAACGATTTATGTGTTTGGTCTTGCTTTTTTATGTCTAAAAGTTTTTAACATACTGAAATTGTTGAGAAGATAAAATTTATAAAAAAAAAGACCATTTTAATTTGTATTTCTTTTTGTAGAAACTATTTATGGCTGGTTCTTTGAGTGTGTAAAAACAGCAAAAGAGCTGCTCCAAGTATTATTGTTCCACCGGTAACACTCATAATATCCGGAACTTCTCCCCATACAATGAAACCTGCTATAGCTGCAAATATAATGCTTGAATAATTATAAATAGATATTTCACCTGCATTTGAATTTTTGTAGGCAACAGTTAAACCTATCTGACCAAAAGATGCTGAAACACCAATCATTATAAGATAAAACCACTGAATTGGAGTTGGCATTTTAAACACATAAATCATGAGTGGTGCCATGACTGCTACTGAAAACATTGAGAAGAATAAAACAATAGTTCCTGAAGATACTTTATCTTTTAAATGCCTTATGACTGTATAGGCTCCGGCAGCGCACATCGCAGATGAGAAACCTGCAATTGCTGGAAGTATACTTAAACTCATTTCAGGTTTTATGACAAGCATTGCTCCTGCAAATACGGCTATTAAAACAGGAATTTGTAATTTTGAAGGTTTTTCTTTTAAAAATACGAATGCAAAAAGAGTTACAAAGAATGGAGATACTTTATTAAGCATTGATGAATCTGCTAAAAGCAAATTATTTACAGCATAAAAGTTAAGAATTACTCCTGCAAGACCGAGAGTCGATCTCAGGATTAGAAATTTTATGCTTTCTTTTTTATTTTTGCAGTGTTGTTTTTCCTTTCTTACAAGGGCAAATGCTATAAAAATTGTTACAAAATTTCTGAAAAATACTTTTTCGAAAATAGGAATGTCACCTGAGAGTTTTATAAAAACACTCATGAAAGTGAACGAAACTGTACTGAGAAGCATAAAAAGTACAGCTTTTGTCTTGTTATCTCTCATCGGAACTGAGCAGATCTTCCATTGAATAAAATCCGTTAGGTTTTAAATACAACCATTCAGCAGCTCTTATTGCGCCAAGAGCCAGAGCATCTCTGGATGATGATGTGTGTTTAATGGAAATTCTTTCTCCATCATTTGCAAAAATGATTTCATGTTCTCCAGTAACATCTCCGCCACGCACAGCATGAATTGCTATTTCTTCCTTGGTTCTTGCTCCAACAAGTCCTTCCCGCCCATAAATGACACTTTTTTCAACAGTTGTTTCTCTATTTTCAGTTATTATTTCAGCCATTCTCAGTGCTGTTCCTGATGGTGCATCCTTCTTTTTGTTATGGTGAAACTCTATTATTTCCACATCAAAATCTTTTGTCATTTTAGATAGCTGATCAATAATATTGTAAACAATATTAACACCATAGCTCATATTTGAGGAATAGAACACCGGTGTTTTTTCAGATGCCTTATGAGCAAGTTTTAACTGTTCTTTTGTTATTCCTGTTGTTCCTGAGAGAAGAGGTTTTTTATGTTTGACAGCACTCTCAAGTAATGTTTCAAAAAGAAAAGGCGACGAAAAGTCGACGACCATGTCTACATCTTTTACGTTTTTTGAATTAAATTCTTCTATTATTATGTCATTTGCTTCCGGAACAATTTTTGAAAGAAGTTCCCCATAATAAGGTGATTCCTGGCTATCTACAGCTGAAACAATTTCTATATTTGAATTTTTTGACAATGAAACTATTCTTCTGCCCATTCTGCCGGCCGCACCAACCAGCATTGTTTTTATTTTTTTCATGACCGATCCAATTTATTTATAAAAATTAACAATTATATATATTATGAAAAACCATAAAACTCATCTTTTAAACTTCTTTTCATGAGAGTTGAAAAAACTTCCTCCACTTCTCCATTTTCATGAATGATTTTATAGACAGCTTCTGTTATAGGCATTGAAACATCAATTTTTCTTGCAAGATCGTGTGCTGAAAGTACAGTAGTTACTCCTTCTGCAACCATTTTCATGTTTGAAAGTATTTCTTTGATTTTCATACCTTCACCAAGTTTGATTCCAACCTGTCTGTTTCTACTTAAAGCCCCGGTACATGTGAGTATCATGTCTCCGACACCTGAAAGACCACTCATTGTATATGGATTTGCGCCAAGTCTTCTACCGAGCCTTGATATTTCGGCAATAGCTCTTGTCATTAACGCTGCTTTAGCATTCATTCCAAGACCAAGTCCTTCCAAAATACCGACAGCAATGGCAATTACGTTTTTCATTGCTCCGCCGATTTCAACTCCCATAACATCAGATGAACGATAGGTTCTAAAGTATTCTGTTGCAAAAAGATTTTGTATAAAATCTATTCCATCTGAATTATGGCTGGCTACAACAGCGGCCGATGGAGTTTTTAATGCAAGCTCTCTGGCAAAAGTTGGTCCTGAAAGGAGAAAAATATTCTTATGCATAAAATCAGGAAGAGATTCTTCCGCAACCTGATTCATAAATTTAAGAGTACCATTTTCTATTCCTTTTGAGAGCATTACAAGAGATGTTCCATGTTTGAAAAAATATGAGATATCTGAAAAAACACTTCTTGTAAATTGGGAAGGAACAGCCATAACAACAACATCTTTATTTTTTACGGCATCTTCCATAATATTTGTTGCAAAAAGATTTTCCGGTAGTTTTATTTCAGGAAGAAAGATACTGTTTTCGTGTTCTTCATTAATTGATTTTACAACCTCTTCTTCTCTTGCCCATATTGTTGTTTCGTATCCTTTTTCTGCAAGCAGAGATGCTATGGCAGTTCCCCAGCTTCCTGCTCCTATAACTGCAATTTTAATTTCCATGTGATTTTGCTCCCTATCAGGCAAAAATATTTTTTTCCCTGATATAAGTTTCTTTGAATTCCGGTATGAAAGTTTCTATGAAATCATTTTTATCTTTAAAACCTAAAAATTGAACTACATTTTCAGGAATTATATCTTCTGCCAGTCTTTCACTTCCAGCTCCTATATAATGAGAAGCTCTGTTTGCGGCTGCAACTATTGCCAGATTCCAGATATATTTTGATGGAGTAGTATTAAGATCCGAATCTGTATGAATGATTTCATTTACATTATGATGGTTATTTATGGTATATTTGATTTCTTCTGAAAAGTTCCATTTGTCTGCAAGCACATAGCCAAGCTCAGAATGATTAAAACCAAAAGTTTCCTCTTCCTGTATTAATGCCTCTTCCGGGCCATGCTGAGATAACGTCTGCATGATTGTCATATAACGTGGATCTTTTCCAAGTATCATTTTACCAAGATCGTGCATAAGGCCTGAAGTGAAACAAGCCTCTGTATCAAGGTGATATGAAAACCTGTTGGTTATCATTTTAGCGGCAATTGATGTTGCTACGGAATGTTCCCATATAGCAAGTGAAACACTTCTGTTTTTTGTGTTAAACATGTCAAGGATGGCAATAGAAAGTGCTATATCTCTCACCATTGTTGTTCCGAGAACAAGAATAGCTCTTCTCATGGAACTCACTTCTCTTCTTAAATTATAGAAAGATGAGTTTGCCATTTTTAGAATTTTGCCGACTATTACAGGGTCTGAATTTATTATTTTTTCAAGCTCAGAAAATGATGCATTTGAATCATTAGTAAGTTCAACTATTTTAGTTGCTATCTGAGGCTGACTATTGGCAAGTCCCATCTCATCAATAAACTCTTCTATTCTTTCTCTTTTTTCTTCAGAAACAATTTTTTCTCCGTAAAAGAAGAGGCTTTGTATTTCATCAATATTTCTCATGAGCTATCCTTATATAGGAAAAACACCTAATTATTATCATTTTCTTCATTAAAATCAACAATAAGTCTGCCTTCAGGTCTTAATATTTTCATGTATGAAAGAGCTATTTCATTCAGACACTCATCTGCATCTTCAGTTATGTGGTTCATCAGATACTGAGCAACAGAAACATCTCTCCAGCTTCCAAGTACAGATGCTGCCGCCTTTCTAACAACAGGATGAGGATCATCAAGCATTGAAGCTATTGTCCCAAGATGTTCTCTCATATTTGTGTTTCCAAGAGCGATACAAGCCACTTCTCTTACACTATGTGATCCGTCTGTAAGAAAATCAAGATAAATTTTATCTCCATCTTCAGGTTTTATATGATTTAAAGCAATAATTGCCTCTTTTCTTATTTCGTCAGATTTATCACCTGTAAGTCCTTTAAGTGTTTCTGTTGAACTTATGTGACCTATTTTACCTATAGAAACAATGGCCGATTTTCTTACGGTAACATCTTCTTCCTTATTTAATGCAACTTTTTCAAGTGCTGATAATGTTTCAGGATATTCTATGTTTCCAAGTCCAACGGCTCCTGCAATTTTGCTTTGCGGATTAGATGATGCCAAATAACTTAAAAGAGGTTCAATAACAAGAGATTCGTCAAGCCATGCAGCACTTCTTGCAAGTTCATTTCTTATCTGAGGTATGGGTTCTTTCTTTGCAATATCTTCATTTTTTTTATCTTTATTTGGATCTTTGCCAGATAAGATAGCAACTACTGTCTGCCTTAAATCCTGTGGATTGACTCCAAGTCTTTTTGCAAAGACAGAGTTTGCAGCTCCATTTTTTGGTGCCACATACCGGAGAGATTTTGCTGCTTCAAATCGTATATTCGGGTTTTTGTCTGTCAGATATGACATTAATATTTGCGCTGTTCCATCTTTTATCTCAAAATCTCTTATAGCAACAGCTACCATTTTACGAATATTATCATTTTTACTTTCTGAAAGCATTAAGATATTTTTTGTAAAATCCTGAATAATCTTATTCACCTGTCTCATCCTTTTAAATATAAATACAGACTTATAGTATAAAAAAGCTTGACATCAGTCAACTATTTTAAAAAAGAGTGTGTGCTTTTCTTCTAGATACAGTTCAGAAGACCATTATTTTTTATTATTTCGTTTTGAACTGCCGAGAATTTACGGAAAGTTCCAACTTCCTTACCGTCAAGAGTTATTTTTCCTGTCTCTAAATCAAATGTATACAAATTTCCATTTGAATAGGAAGAAAGATCCAAATTCTCTATTTCAATAAGTGGAAAACCGCTGTTTATAGCATTTCTTTTATATATTGCTCCATATGAAAAAGCAGCAACACCTGACATTTTCAATGCTCTAAAGCAATCTACAGCCTGTTGTCTTGAACTTCCTGAACCAAAATTTTCTCCGGCGAGAACAATCATTCCGGCTTTGGCTTTTTTTGAAAAATCTTCATATCCTTCAAGATTATCAAGAGCATAGGGTGCCATTTTTTCTATATCTACAATAGAAAGATATTTATTGTGAAATATCTGATCTGTATCGATATCGTTTATAAGCTTTCCTTCTGTGTCCAATAATGGATAGATTTCACATGTTATCTGTTTTTCCATCTTTTTTCTCCACTGATTGCTCTGGTTGATTTTTATTTTCAAGAAACTTATCTATAACATTCGTGAATACAACTTTCGGTCTAGCACCTGTTATTTTAAGACCGTTTATAAAAAAGACAGGAACGCCTCTGACTCCAACTTTTGATGCTTCCACTGTATCTTTTTGAAGAATTTCTTCTGCTGTTTTAGATGTGCTGAACTCTTTTATTTTGTTCCAGTCCATACCGTTCTGAACAAAGTATTTTCTGAAAAGCTCTTCATCAGATTGTTTACTCCAGTCATTCTGATTTTTAAACAAAAGATCGAGCATTTCAAAGAATTTTGTATCACCATATATTTTTTTTACAGCTATAAGATAAAGCGAAACCTGTTTTGCATTTACATGTGATGCAAGAGGTCTATGTTTAAAGCAGAGCCTTACTTTGTCTTTATATTGCTCAACCGCAGAATTTACTATAGATGATGCTCTTTTACAGTAGGGACATTGAAGTTCAGAAAATTCAACTATAGTGATAGGTGCATTTTTGTTTCCAATACATGCTTCATCCCCATGCATTGCTATTTTTGCAAGTCTGTTTTCATCAGGAATATTTTTTTTGTAGACAAGAGATGGTTTTCCATTCTTTATCAGTTCCATGTAAAGCTCGTCGCCTTTAAGTCCTTTTTCTATAAAAGGTTCTGCACGTTCAAGTTCTTCTTTGATTACATTTCTGAATGTTTCAAAAGGCATAGCACCAGGAACAAATCGACCATTTATAAAAATGGCTGGAGCGGTTCTGATATGTAATTTTGATGAAATCTCATCATCTTTTGCAATCGTTTTCAAAGTTGCAGGGTCATTTACAGCTTCCTTGAATTTTTCTATATCAATTCCTGTTGTTTCGGCCTTTTTTAAAAGAAAATCTACAGGATTATCACTATTTATCCAGTTGCTTTGCTCCCTGTATATAAGTTCATATATTTCTCTATTTTTATCTAAATTATTTGCAGCATAAAACAGTTTTGAAACATCAGCCCCTTTTTTATGATATGAAAGCGGATGGCTCACAACATAAAATCTTATGTCATTACCATATGCTTTATTGATATCTTCAGCTGTTTTGAAAAATGTTTCACTAAGTTTACCTTCAAAATCAACAAAAGCTATTAATGTTATCGGAGCATCAATATTTCCGTAAACAAGTGAGCCTGCTAAAGGAATTTTTAATATGTCTTTGGGAATTTTAGGTGTATTTATACCTGTCTCTATTTTTTCATACTGATTAAGAGCATTTTTCATCAGTTCTTCAAAAATATTATTTATTCCCTGATTTTTAAGTTTTTCAGCATTAATGAGTTCTTTTTTTACTGTAGGCTCAATCAGTCCATTAGTTATAATGCCGTTTACAAAAACATAAGGCGTTCCTTTAAGACCAAATCTGAGAGCTTCTTCTTTATCTTTTCTAAGCCTGTTTAAAGTTTCTTCAGAATTGAGATCCATTTTAAACTTTTCTAAATCAAGCTTTAAGTTCTCAGCCCATTTAAAAATATTTTCAAGTGTTATTTCTTTCGATTTTTCAAATAAAATATCATGCATCTGCCAGAAAGCATTTTGATTTTGAGCTGCGATACCTGCTTTTGCGGCAAGAAGTGCATAACGATGTCTTTCTATAGGAAAATTTTTAAACACAACTCTTATATGCCCTTCATTTTTTCTTTGAAGCATTTCTATCTCTTTTGCCGCCTTTTGGCAGTAAGGGCATTCAAAATCTGAAAAAACTGTAATCGTAACAACAGCATCGTCATTCCCGCGAACAGGTGAGCTTCCAGGGAGAATTTTATAGCGTTTTACAGTTTCCTGAACAGATGTAATATCTCTGTTTTCATTTTTATTTTCAGTTTTATTCTTGTTACAGGAAGATAACATAAAAATAAAAAAGAAAAGAGAGAAAATAGTTAAAAATTTTATGGATTTCATAATATGCTCCTTCAATTAATTGAAAAAAAGAGCTGCCAGCAGAGTCATTATCATTGCATATAAGGCGGCACATGTATCATCAAGCATCATACCGTATGCATTATGAACTTTTTTATCAAAGTAACCTGCAGGAAAAGGTTTCCATATGTCAAAAAGACGAAAGAAACCAAAAGAAATAAATGCCAGAACCCAGCCTTCAACTGAAGACAGTAATGCAAATTGAGACGGAATAAGAAGCATAGCTACAGCCTGACCATGAACTTCATCCATAACAACAATCTGAGGATCATCCATAGATTTATCGGAAGAGATAACTTTGGATGCCCATAAACCGGCAAGAAATGTAACTACTGCAAAAATTAATAGAGGTATTTTTCCGAAAGAGAGTATAAAAAAAGCAATAGGAACTGTAACCAGGGACCCTGCGGTCCCTGGTGCTTTCGGAGCATAACCGACTCCGAAAAAAGTTCCTAATAAATAAGCCAGAGCTCTTTTCATTATGCTTCTCTTGATTTTTCGTACTCTTCAACAATTTTCTGCTGAATATCAGAAGCAACCTGATCATAGTTAGAGAAAGCTATTGTATAGGTTCCTCTACCATTTGTCATAGATCTAAGCTGTGTTGAATATCCGTGAAGTTCTTTCAGAGGAACTTTTGCTTTAACGACAGTATATTTGCCTTCAGAATCCATACCAAGAGGTCTTCCACGGCGGCTGGAAATATCTCCCATTACTGAACCTGCATATTCTTCAGGAACTTTGATTGCAACATCATATATTGGTTCAAGAAGAATCGGTTTTGCTTTTTTAATTGCTTCTCTGAAAGCCATAGCGGCGGCTTTTTTGAAAGCAACTTCTTTTGAATCAACAGGGTGTTCCTTACCATCATTAAGTGTAACTCTACAGTTGATGAACTTACATCCTGAAATAACACCTTCAACCATGATTTCTTTTACGCCTTTTTCAACAGCAGGTATGAATCTGTTGGAAACAACACCGCCCACGATAGCATCAACAAACTCAAATTCGCTTTCACAAGGTTCTACAACTATGTTAACCTCAGCGAATTCACCTGCACCACCGGACTGTTTTTTATGTCTGTATCTTACTTCAGCAGATCCCTTTATAGTTTCTCTGTAAGGAATTCTTGGTTCTTCTATTTTTACAGAAATACCAAACTGATTTTTTATTTTTTTGGCAATAACTTCAAGGTGAAGCTCTCCAAGACCGTCAACCATAAGCTGTTTAAGTTCGGCATCACTGTGAAATCTGAAGCTTGCATCTTCAACCTGCATTCTTTTGAGTGCTGTTGCAACTTTATCTGTATCTTCTTTTGATGCTCCTGTAAATGCGCCCCTAACAATAGCTACAGGCCATTTTATAAGATCAAATTTATAAGGATCGATATTTTTATCAGCAACTATCTGGTCGCCTGTTTTGGTGTTTTTAAGCTTAACAGTGGCAACTATCTGACCTGCAACAGCTTTTTTAAGAGCAGTTCTTTCTTTTCCTCTTAAATAGAATATCTGACCTAATTTTTCGTTTCCACTTACAGTTGCATTAAAAACATCTGAACTTTCAGGAATTTCACCCTGAAGAAGTCTGAATATATAAACTTCGCCAAACTGAGGAATAGTATTTACCTTAAATACTATAGCTTTTGCAGGCTGTGAGGCATCTGCTTCAATTGTTTCTCCACCTTCAAAATGTAAAGGTTTGTCAGCTGGTGATGGGAAGAAATCTGCAGCTGATTCAAGAATTACATCTGTTCCTATACTTTTATTTGGTGCACCAAAGAAAATAGGAAAAATTGTACCTTCAGCAAAAGCTTTTGCAAGACCTGTTTTAACTTCTTCAGCAGAAAGCTCACCTTCTTCAAGATATTTTTCCATAAGAGCTTCATCAGATTCAGCAACAGTTTCTGTAAGTTTTTCTTTAAGTTCTGCAACTGTGTCGGCAAGATTCGCAGGAATTTCTTCTTCTGCTGTTCTTTTGCCGTTTGTATATTTTAAAAGTTTACCATTGATAATATCAATAATAGAATTTGTATTAGGACCTATTTCTGCAGGATATGTTACAGGAGCAACAAAAATTCCAAGATCTGATTCAATACCGGAAATAACTTCTGATACATTAACGTTTTCCTTATCTATTTCATTAACAAAGAAAGCTATTGATTTGCCGAGTTTATGAGCTGTACGATAGCTTTTTTCAGTTCCGACATCAAGACCGGTTGTTCCCTTTACAGTAAGAAGAACAGTTTCAGCAAAAGGTATGGAAGAAGCGACTTCACCTTCGAAATCAAAATATCCCGGAGTATCCATAAAAGAGATAAGCTGATTTTTATATTCAACTGAGCATACACTTGTTGATATTGAAATTCCTCTATTTGTCTCTTCTTCTGTAAAGTCGGAAATAGTGTTTTTGCTTTCAACGGTACCAAGTCTGTTGATAACACCTGCATCAAACATAAGTGATTCCGCAAGTGTTGTTTTACCTGAAGTTCCGTGTCCTGCTATACAGATGTTTTTAATGTTTTTGCTGGTGTAATCAGCCATTTTTTCCTCCTAATTTCCTTTAGTTACCTAAATTAACATATATAAGACCGTTCAATTTCATTTTTTATAAAAGCATAAAGTCCATTTCCTGAAACAATTATTCCCTTTTCAGGATTAAGATGATCTTTTTCTCCGTAAAAATCAGTCACAACACAGCCGGACTCTTCAGCAATAAGAGTACCTGCAGCCATATCCCATATAGAAAGCCCTGATTCCCAGAAAAAGTCAATAAAACCTGCTGATGTATATAGAAAATTTATTACGGCAGCTCCCATTCGTCTTATTGATAGAGTTTCTTTAACTACAGTTTGAAATATCTCCAGTGAACGGTGTTTAAGCCCTTTAGTAATGTCGGCAAAACCTGTTGCTGCAACAGCTTTTCTTACATTGGTTTCTTTTGAACAGTGTATTTGAAAGCCGTTTAAAAATGCTCCTTTACCTTTTTCTGCATAAAAAAGTTCATCCGTTGCCGGAACATAACATGCTGCAAAATCTACAAATGCTCCATTGTAGTGGGCTACAGAAACTGCAAAATAAGGAATACCCTTTGAAAAATTGACAGTTCCGTCAAGCGGATCAATTATCCAGAGTCTTTTTTCACGAAGTGGAGTATCGCTGTAGGATTCCTCACTTAAAAATTCTATATCATCAATTTTTTTTAAAGCCTCAAAAAGATATTTTTCCGATGCAAAATCAGCTTCAGTAACGATATCTCTTTCTGATTTACTTCTGCTTTTTAAATCCGGATTTCTAAAAAAACCAAGTAAAATTTTACCAGCTTCCCTAACAGTCTGCTCAAGTGCCGTCTTATGCGTCATTATTATCCCGGGTATATTTTTTCATAACAATTCTGGCGGATGAAATAAGATTTTCTATAAGATTCTCCTCTTCCTTAGTAAGATTGCCAAGTGTTTTTTCCTTAAGCATCTCAAGAAGTCCGAGATTAAATTCCGCAATCTCTACATTTATAGTAGGGGAATCATCTATGCCTTTTATCTTTATCTCTCCGAGATTATATAAAACAGCTGAATAGACTGAAGAAAGAAGGCTTTGAAATGTCGGCTCTATAGGACCATGAAAAGAGCTCTTATCTCCCATTATTCTTCATTCTCCAATTCTTCTTTTTTCTGATAAGTATGAATACCGCAAACCTTAAGAATCTTTTCCTCATCAATAACCTGATAATCATCTTTGTTTTCTTCAAGAGCATTCAGAAATTCATCATATTCTTCTTTTGAAATCTCATTGTTTGCAAATTTCTTTTCGATAGTTCTTATATCAAAAATTTTTTCACTGCTTTTCATCATTTTCTCCGTTTTACTTTATATTAATTTCAAGTTTAGAACCACTGTTTTCATCATCCTGAAGAAGGAAATAAGTCGTAGTACCTGCGGCAGCTGCAACAGATGTTCCGACAATAGTCCAGAACCACCATGTAGATAAAATCGAACCATCATCGTCAGAGTCTTTAGGTTCCTCATCTTTTGGCGTTTCTTTTTCAGAAATCAGAATAGTTTTAGGTGTTTTTGACATATCAAAAAAAGAGTCCATCTCATCAAGAAGACCGAACTCACTCTCTTCATTGAATGGAAGTGAAATATCAAAAACTCCGTCTATATAACTTTTGTCATTGACATCAATAAGATAAAAACTGGATGCGGCGACACCTTCATGAACAGAAATATAGGATACAAAAAGTTTGTCAACATCCATATCTTCACCTGTTTCAAGTGCTTTTGTAATAAAGTTTTCTGTTCCGTAAGACTGTATCATCTCTTTTTTATTTGCAATAAAAAGGTCTGCCTTTTTCTGCTGGTCAAGAAACTCATTTATATTAGTCATTTTCTGAGCTTTAACCTTAAGCGTGTTACCTTTATCCTTGTATCCGTTCATATGGATTCTGTAATAATGCTTTCCTTCGGTAATACCATTTACAGTAAGAGGTGTTACACCGACAACCTTACCATCAAGAAAAACAATTGCACCTGAAGGATTGCTGCTGAAAGATACGGAACCATTTGGAAGCATCTGAAAATCGGTTTTAATATTGTTAAAGAAATCAACAATATCCGGAGAGAAAATTCTTGTATCAAGAGATGCATTTGGGTTAATACTCAGATAACTTACAAAATACTGTTTTGACTTTTCCTCATTGTCAAGAAGTTTGTATGAAGCACCCATGTAAAGCATCAGGTTTGAAAGAGGTTTTATCTCAGCAAGATGATTTGTGTGTTTTTCCATAATTTCCTGAGCAGATTCAAATCTTAAAATAGCAGATTCAATGTCAAGATTTTCATAAAGAGCGACAGCTTTTTCGTAAATTCTGAGACCAAGAGCAAACTCATCTCTTTCAGAATTAACTTCAGCATAAATTTCGCTCTCTGTAAGATAGTAGTCGTAAGTTTTAATTTTACCAAGATATGAAACTATTGAAGGGACAATTTTATCAGATTCCTTCTGACTATATGAATCCTCGAATAAAAATATTGAAGCCATTCTTCTGCCTGTTTCTGTTGCAGAAAGAGTGGAAAAAGGTACAGGTCCGCCAAGTGAGAAAGTAGTAAAAACAAAGAGCAGAACCAGTGTGCAAAAATGTTTCATTTTGATTTCTCCCAAATCCAAAGCCAAAAAAGCTTTTATCTATATCTTAAATTGTTTTTTTTGTCAATTTTAACTTTGTTTTAGGGCGAAACTGAACACGAAATATACATAATTGAGAAAGAGTTATAAAAATCTAACCTTTAAGCATCTTCTAAAAACATATAAAATCTAATGAAAATTGATTTTCTAGATATATTAAATATATTCAGACAGAATATTTTTGAAAGGGGATTGAAAATGAAAAATACAGATATATGTCCAGTGCAGATATCAGGATTTCTTGACAACAAAATAAGAAAATTATTTCAAAATCCTGATAAAATACTCAAACCATACATGAAAGAAGGATTAACAGTACTTGATATAGGGTGCGGGCCTGGTTTTTTTACAATACCGATAGCTCAAATGGTTGGAGAAAACGGAAAAGTTATTGCAGCAGATCTTCAGGAAGGAATGCTTCAGAAAGTAAGAAAGAAAATAACAGGAACAGAGCTCGAAAAGAGAATAGCTCTTCACAAATGCGGAGAAAAGGAACTTGGAATAAATGAAAAAGTCGATTTTATACTGCTTTTCTACATGCTCCATGAAGTTCCTGATAAAAAAGATTTTTTCAGAAAACTTTCTAAAGTACTTAAAGAAGATGGAATAATATTCATAGTGGAGCCACCGTTTCATGTGTCGGAAAAAGGATTTGAACAAAGCATAAAAGATGCCGATGAAGAAGGCTTTATCTGTATTGAAAGACCTAAAATGTTTCTGGATAAAGCAATGATACTTAAGAAAAAAATGAAAATGATAAGAAAACTTGCTGAAAAAGAAATTCCTTTGTGGCTTGAACTTGCTGCGGAGGTGGAGTCCCTTTTTGGTAAAATGGCTGGAAATCCTGAATTTGAAGAAGCAGTAAAAGAAGCTGTAAAAAACGGTGAAGTTTTTTGCCATGAAAACGAAAAAAAAGAAATAACAGGGGTAGTCGCATTAAGCAAAGCTGAAAACAGTATTGAATGGCTGGCCGTAAAAGAAAACTCAAAAGGGAAGGGGATAAGTAAACTTCTTATTGAAAAAGCTATTTCGGAATTAAATGAGAAAAAAGATATAACTGTACAGACATTTACTGAAGAAGTTCCTGAAGGAATTCCTGCTCGAAAATTATATTTTGCGTTCGGTTTCAGAGATTATAAAAAATCAGGCATAAATCCGGCAGGAATTGAGACTGTAATAATGAAAAGAGATAAAATAAATTAGCTTTTTGCTTCGAGCTTATCAAAAAAAGCATCTATCATGAATTTAAGCCCTGTGTTAATTTCGTTCCAGCCTGAATCAGAAGATATATCAACCCCTGAAAACATATCAACAGTTTTTGAACGAAGCACAAGGTAATAAAGTCCTGAAATAATAATTGCAGAAACAGAATCCACTGCTATAGCTTTTTCACTGGAAAGCTCAAGAGTTTTTTTTATAGATTCAGTAAGCCTGACTCCATGAGATTCTCTTACAGCTGCAATCATTTCTGTAAGTTCGTTTCTTTCAATAATTTCCCACCTGAAAATTTCTCTGCTGATACTGTTTTTTCTGAGAAAAGATGCATAACCGCTGAAAATAGTAAAAGAGGTTTCTCGAAGATTGGTTTTGTCGCAGTCTGTAATAAAATCTTCAGGATCAGGCCAGAAATTTCCCTCATCCATAAAAGCTTTTAAAAGGTCAGGAAGTTTGCCGAAATAGCGATAGATAAGAACTTTGTCAACACCAGCTTCTCTCGCTACAGCATTGATACCGAGAGCATGAAAACCGTTTTTGGCAATTAGTTTTCCAGTCGCATCAAAGATTTTCTTTTTAGTTTCTTCCTTATTACGTTCCATAAAAACTCCAGAATAAATTATAAATCAAAATTCCATCCTATTTTAAGAGAACCTTCTGCAGTCACAGGCATAGGAGTAAATTCTTTGTCACCAAGTTCAATCTTTCTGTTATTCATAATAAAATGAACACCAACCCAGGGATCAATATAAAAATTACCATAAAACTTCCAGATGTAACCTCCTCCGACAGTAAAAACTCCACTTGTCCAGTAAACAGTGCCAGCAACATTTTTATTTTGAATAGAATTCTGCCATAGTTCAAGACCGGTTCCAATCCAGAATCCGTCAAAATTATCACCAGAAACATAATCAAAAATAAAAGCAGTAACAGTAACATCATTTTTTGTAAAACCATCTTCAAGAAAACCATCAGGCAATCTCAAATTTGCAGCAACAAGACGAAGCCTTACATGATCAACTCCAAACCATACCTGACCGGCTCCGCCAACTTTACCATTAATGGCACTTACAATCGATGGAAGCAAATCAACATTAAAACCGATAGCAAGTTTTCTTTCATTAGGTGCAGACGGTTTTTCGTCAGCTGAAACAGTAAAACATGAAAAAATGCAAAAAACCAGAAATATCAAACCAATACTTTTAAAAAAACTCATAACACCCTCCATAATTAAAAAATGTCACTTACAGGTGACTTGGTGATTATGTCTTCATAAAGTGACAAAATCAATTCCTAAAATACAATTACATTTAAGTATTTGTAAATATTAATGAAACAATTCACCTATAGGTGACATATGCCGTCTGGTTATTTCTCTGAAAGACTTTTGATAACGAGAAGTGAAAGGATTCTGTCTGAATTATTGGCCCAAAATCTTGGTTTGCCGGGATTAACGTGAACCATATCACCAACAGTGAGAGTTTCAGTAATATCTCCGTAAGTAAACTCACCAACACCATCAGTAACATAAAAAATAACCTTACTCGGCATATCATGAGGCTTTAAGGCATTTCCAGGTGAAATTTCAAGATTAATAATTTCCACTGCGCCGGTTTTGATTTTCACAGTCTTTAAAATACCTTCAGAAAAAGCATCTTTTGAATTTTTATTATTTCTGATAATTTCCATAAGAACCTCCGTTTAGATAATTAGGATATTCATATCTTAATTTAAGAGTAATAGAAAGTCAAATAATGAAAAAATATCAAAAAATTAGATATCGCAGCTTTCCTTTCCCTGTTTTTTAAGATAATCCTGATGATAATCTTCAGCCATAAAAAAAGTTCCGGCAGGTGTTATCTCAGTTGCTATATCTTCAGCATATTTTGCTGAAAATTCCTGTTTAACCTTCAAAGCAATCTTTTCCTGTTCCGCATCTACAAAAAAGATTGCACTTCTATACTGAGATCCAACATCAGGACCCTGCCTGTCAATCTGAGTAGGATCATGGATAGTAAAAAAGTATCTCACAAGAGTTTCAAAATCAGTTTGCGAGTTATCAAAAATTACCATTACAGCCTCAGCGTGTCCTGTGGCATCACTGCATACGTCACGGTAAGTCGGATTTTCAGTTATTCCTCCCATGTATCCGACATCAGTTGATTTAACACCTTTTTGCTGGCTGAATTTAAATTCAACACCCCAGAAACATCCGGCAGCAAAATAAGCAGTCTCCAAAGTCAGTTTTTCCATAGTTTTCTCCTTTTCAGCAGGTTCAAAATTAAGCGAAAGAGAATTTACACAGTAATGTTTTCCAGTCGGAAGCGGACCATCATCAAAAACATGCCCCAAATGACCATCACATTCTGCACATCTTATCTCAATCCTTTTCATACCGAAAGAATTATCTGGAACATATTTAACAGCACCCTCAATTGACTCAGTAAATGAAGGCCAACCAGTTCCATGATCATATTTTGTTTCAGATTTAAAAAGAGGAGCACCGCAGGCACCACAACGGTAGAGCCCTTTTTCTGTAAAATCATTATAAATACCTGAAAAAGGCTTTTCTGTAGCACCATTCCTCAAAACGCTAAACTGCTTTGGTGAAAGTAGCTCTTTCCAGTTCTTTTCAGTTTTCTTATTTTTTTCTTCCTTCATCTTAACTCCATTCTCATTGCTCAGGGTTATACTGAACATAAAAGTTGAAATTGTAAATCCGGCAAGGAGCATGATTAAAAATGTAACTAACTTTCTCATTTTCTCCTCCCAATAATAATGAACAGATTCAGGATAAGGATTTTAGCACACTCTTTAAGATTGAACAAGATGTAAAATTGTCACTATAATAGAGTTTTTATTAATTCTAAAAAAGAAATTTGTAGATTGTAAAATGCTATAGTGTTGAAATATGATTTTAGATAAAAATTATATTAATTTTTATTTATTACTTTGATTTTATAATCGTTTTGAGTACTTTTAAGAAAGTATCTCTTTGAAGAGGAAAAATGCTTAGATATAATTTTAAAGATTCTATTTCATCATTTCTTTTAAAGACCTCTAATGAAATTATTGGCGAAATAACTAAAAATTCACAATTTGATGTCACTCGTAATCAGAACAAATCTTGGAAAGATCAAATTCCTATTCTTAAAAAAGCTCTTTATGGTAAAGACGGGACTATATTCTTCGAGTTTTCTATTCCAAGAATGGGAAAGCGAGTTGATGTCATTGCTATTGTTGATAATGCAGTATTTGTTATTGAATTTAAGGTCGGTGAGAAGAATTTTTTTAATTGTTATATTGATCAGGTTTGGGATTACGCTCTTGATTTAAAGAATTTTCATGAACCTAGCCATAAAGTATTGTTAGTGCCAGTTTTAGTTTCTACAGAATCCGCTAATTCTACTATGGATATTCCTATGAAAGTTCACAATGACAATCTTTTAATTCCTATTTTGGTTAATAGTTATGATTTGCGAAAAGCAATAGATTCTGTCCTTTCATTTTTTCATGAAAATTTTCTTATTGATGGTGATGCTTTTGCTACTGGTAGTTATCATCCAACTCCAACAATTGTTGAGGCTGCGGTTTCTTTATATAAGAATCATTCTGTAGAAGAAATCACCAGAAGTGATGCCGGTGCTAAAAATTTATCAAAAACTACAGATGCTATTTCTAGCATTATTGAATATGCTAAAAGTTATAGTAAAAAAGTTATCTGTTTTGTTACGGGGGTTCCTGGTGCTGGTAAAACTTTAGTTGGTCTTAAAGTTGCGACTTCTCATATGGATGCAGAAAAAAAGACTGCTAGTGTCTATCTTTCAGGTAATGCTCCACTTGTTGCTATTTTGCAGGAAGCTTTAACTAGAGATAAAGTGGCTAGAGAAAAAGAGATTGGTAATAAAGTAAAAAAATCAGAAGTTAGAGAAAGTGTAAAAACATTTATTCAGATTATTCATCACTATAGAGATGCTTATCTTGAAGATAAAAAAGCACCATATGATCATGTTGCCATCTTTGATGAAGCGCAAAGAGCATGGAATAAAAAACAGACTATAGATTTTATGAAAAGAAAAAAGGGACAACCTAATTTTGATATGTCTGAGTCTCAGTTTTTGATTTCTTGTCTTGATCGGCACAAAGATTGGGCTGTTATTGTTTGCCTTGTTGGTGGTGGCCAAGAAATTAATACCGGTGAAGCTGGTATTTCAGAATGGTTAAATGCAATAGATAAAATGTTTCCTCATTGGGAAGTTGCAATTTCTCCTAATCTTAAAGATTCTGAATATTCAGCTGAAGAAACAATAAAGAAAATTTCTCATAAATGTGTTGTTAATTATAATGAAGACTTGCATTTAGGTATTTCAATGCGTTCTTTTAGAGCAGAAAACCTTTCACTATTTATAAAAAATTTACTTGATTTGAATATTAAAGAAGCAAAAGATGTTTTAAAAAATATTACAGACAAGTATCCTATTATTCTTACTAGAGATTTTGGCAAAGCTAAAGATTGGATAAAAGATAAAGCTAGAGGGACAGAGAGATATGGTTTAGTTGTTTCTTCTCAGGCAGAAAGATTAAAGCCCTATGCTATAGACGTTAAATCTCCAATAAACCCTGTTTATTGGTTCTTAAATGAAAAAGATGATGTTCGCTCCTCTTATTATATGGAAGATGTTGCTACAGAATTTCATATTCAAGGTTTAGAATTAGATTGGGTTTGTGTTGCTTGGGATGGAGATTTGAGATTTAGTAAAAATGGCTGGCAGACATATTCTTTTAAAGGTAATAAATGGCAAAATATAAATAAGGATGACAGAAGAAAATATCTTGTTAATGCTTATAGAGTTTTGTTAACAAGAGCAAGACAAGGTATGGTCATTGTTGTTCCAGAAGGTAATGTCGAAGATCATACAAGAAAGCCAGAATATTATAATTCTACTTTTGAATATTTAAAGTCTATTGGATTAACTCTTTTATAACTCATAATCTTAAGGTCGATTCTAGGATTTCCCCACAAAACTTGATAAAAACTAAAGATATAATATGGTTGAGCTCTTTGTAAGAAGAGTGATTTGTTTTTTTAAGTTGAGAGTATTTAAATATGAAAATTGAAGACAAACATATTACGGCAGGATGTTATCCATGTGTGTTTCAGCAGCTTTTATCTATTGCCTCACTGGTTGAGCTTAGTGAGAAGGATACAAAGCTCTTTTTTGAAAAGAGTATGCTTTATTTTCTGGAAACTCATGGTGAGGGTGTTGTTGTTCAGCATGTTATAAGAAAGGCTACTGATATGTTGATCAAGATGATGGGTGAGCCTGATAACTTTGATCCTTATGATGCTATAAAAAAGTATTCTAATGATGTTGCTTTAGAGTTTACTGATCTGTTTTATAAGATGATCAGAGAGTCGAATTCGCCTTTAGAGATGGCTTTAAAGATTGCTTCTGCTGGTAATATTATTGATTTTGGTGCTAAAAGGCATGGTGATATTGATATAAAAAAAGAGCTTGCTTCAATTGATGAGCGTGGTTTTGGTATTTACGATTATGATGAGTTTTACAAGGCTGTTTCAACTGCTAAATCTCTTTTATATATCTGCGATAATGCAGGTGAGATAGTTATGGATAAGATTTTTATTGAGGAAATCAAAAATCTTTTTCCTTCACTGAACGTTGTCTGTGCTGTCAGGGAAAAACCTATTATTAACGATGCCGTTCTTTATGATGCTTTGTATGCCGGGCTTGATAAAGTGGCGACTGTTATCTCTTCTGGAAGTGTTTATCCTGGAACAATCATTGATGAAACTTCAAAAGAGTTTAGAGAGTTTTTTGATTCTTCTGATGTTATTATTTCTAAGGGACAGGGTAATTTTGAAACGCTTCTTTATGATTCCAGTGAAAAGCTATTTTTTATTTTGAGAATTAAGTGTGAAGCAATGGCAAAGCTTTCTAATGCTCCTTTGGGTGATTTGGTTCTTATGCAGGGTAAAAATTATAATTAGGAGATTAAAAAATGTCTGCATCTCTTGCTGAGAATATTTTT
The DNA here is from genome assembly GCA_963667425.1 of bacterium. Taxonomy (GTDB): domain Bacteria; phylum UBP6; class UBA1177; order UBA1177. The sequence continues at coordinate 584,082 of OY763407.1, forward strand.
AAGAATATTCCTTTAAATTCTAAAGATGAAATTATTGATATTTTAGCTGAAAGTGGCACTGTAAGAATTGAAAAGATTGTCTCTACAGGTCAGGTTTCGCCTTCCGGCTTTTTTTATGATCAGGATGAGAACGAATTTGTGATTCTTTTAAAGGGCAGGGCAGTTCTTTCTTATGAGGATGGTAAAAAGATTGAGTTTAGTGAAGGTGATTTTGTTGATATTCCTGCTCATTTAAGGCATAGGGTGGACTTTACTTCAAATCCTGCTGTCTGGCTTGCTGTTTTTTATTAGATATTATTTTTGTTTCTTTTTGCTATAGCCCACTAAAATCTGTTTTTTGCCTATTTTGCTGTACTTGCTTTAATAGAAAATATCACAGACATAATATTATAAAATTTACTTTTAAATAGACAAAAAATAAATATGTCTATAAATTGCTTGACAAAATTGGATTGCAATTTAATATTGTGTCTGGTTTTTTAGTAGATGATTTGTGGTGATGACTATGAAAAGTGTAAAAGAGAGTTTTTGGAATGCGTCTCTTGATGAAATTAAGAAAGGGTATAAAAAAGAGAATGAAGATTTAATTTTTTCATGCCTTTTTTGTGGTAAGAAATTTGAGAAGGGAATTATATACCCTGAAAATGATACTTATTACGAAGCTGAAAGGGCTATGATTCATCATATAGAAAAGCATCATGGTTCTGTTCTTTCATCTCTGATTGATATGGATAAAAAGTATACCGGATTGACAGAGCTTCAAAAAACGCTTATTGAGATGTTCAGTGAAGGTATGAATGATATTTCAATAGTTAAGGAGCTTGATGGAAATAGTTCATCTACAATAAGAAATCACCGTTTTGCTTTAAGGGAAAGGGAAAAACAGGCTAAAATTTTTCTTGCAATTATGGAACTTATGAATGAAGCAAGAAATAATCCTTCAAAGCATGTTGAGGTTTCTGAAAATTTTAAGATGGTTGATGATCGTTTTAAGATAACTGAAGCTGAAAGAGAAAAATATCTTAAAAATGCTTTTAAAGATGGTCTGGATAAGCCGCTTACAGTTTTTCCTGCAAGAGAAAAGAGGAAAATTGTGGTTTTAATGGAAATAATAAAAAGATTTAAAACAGGAAAAAAATATTCTGAGACTGAGGTGAATGAGATTCTTATGAAAATGTGGCATGACCATGTGACTTTAAGGCGTTATCTTATTGAATATGGTTTTATGGAACGTACTTCAGATGGAAGCAGATATTGGGTTAAGGAAGATACGGAGAATTTATAATGGAAAAAAAAGATTTAAAAAGAGAATATAAAGAGCAGAAACAGCAGGCTGGAGTTTATAAGGTTACAAATAGGGTGAACGGAAAAATATTTGTAAAGAAATCACCTAATATTCCTGCGGCTTTTAACAGTATAAAGTTTCAGTTAAAACTTGGTTCAGGATTTTTTGACAGTTCTTTTAATGAGGATTGGAAAAAATATGGTGAAGATAATTTTGAATTTACTGTGCTTGAGGAGCTTAAAGAGCCTGAAGATGGTTTTTTTGATAAAAAGGACGCTTTAAAAAAGCTTGAAGAAAAATGGATTGAAGATTTACAGCCTTTTGGTGAAAATGGGTATAACAGAAAGAAGAAAAATGTTTAATTATGGTTTACTTTCCGTTTTCTGAATAAAAATATATTGCAAATGATGCCAGCCAGTGGGCTCCGCCGTAGCCGCTGTCAAACATGTCATTGTATCCGGCATAACAGTGATTTTCTTTTATTGTATCAAGAATTTTATATTCTTCACTTGTTGGTGAAAAAGCTCTTTTTATTTCAGCGGCACTCCATGCTCTTTGAAAATCAAGTCCTATGAGGTGTCCGATTCTCGCATCTTTTTTATCTTTAACTTCAGTTGGAACTATATATGAATTTAAAGATGGAAGAAAATTCTTAAACCAGCTTTTAAAAACAGATTCATTTAAAACTCTTTTCATAAGTGCTGCTTCTGCAAGGCATGGTGATACAAAATCTTCTCCTGAAGGTTCATAGTTTGCCGGACATGAAGTGTCTTTCTGATAGAATTTTTTTGCTGAATAGATAATTTTATTTTTAAGTTCGTCGTTACCTGATATTTCTGCATAATCATAAATATGAATGAGCGAAAAAGCTGTGTTTCCATGCATCCCTTCTCTCATTGGTTCTGAAAGGTTGCTCAGGTAGGCTATGGTTCTTTCTGTAATTATGTCGGCAAGTGGTTTCAATGCAGCAGCAAATTCTTTTGCTTCAGGCTCATTCCATGTTAAAAGTTCTCTCTGAAGTCTTAAAAGCCATCCCCAGCCATAAGGCCTTTCAAATGAGTAATTTGTTTTTTCATTGAAATATGAGATTTCACCTTCAATTTTTTCTTTATTTAGATGTTTTCTTAAGATTTCCATAATTGCAGGTTTGTCAGGCAGGTTTGGAAAAAGTTTTAGTGCTTTTACCATTGCCCAGTGTCCATGAACTGCGCTGTGCCAGTCAAAGCATCCGAAAAATGATGGTGTCATTTCCTGCGGGGTTCTTGGCGATTTATCTTTTGTTAATATATCACCTGGTTTATTTGGAAATTCCTGTTCAGTACATTTTAAAGATAGAGCTACAAATGATGATGCAATTTTTTCATCAAGAGTAGGGCAGGCACCTATTTTTGTAAGAACAACAGGGGTTTTTTCTTTTTCCGTTTCTTCAATATCCATTCCGGGAGAAACAGTTTCTTTGCTGGTTTCCACCATTGTTGTGGTGTAATATTTGTTTACAAGGATAATTAATGTAATAAGGAGCATTGAAAGTATAAAATATCTTCTCATGATTTTTACTTTATATATTCATAGATAAATTTCATATCGCCCATAAATTTCAGATAATGGAAATCACCTTTCATGGGTGGAATCCATCCTGTATATTCACCTTTTCCATCAGAACTTTTATCAATTCTGTAAAAGTAGACTTTCCATATATCACCGTCTTTTGGCGGGTTGTTGGCTGCATCTTTTATTGAGTCAAAAGGAATTGCCATTTCAGCTGTCCAGCCTTTGTCTGTATCTGAAGATTTGTTTAAAGTTCCATCAAGGCTTACGGCAAATTTCATGTTGCTTTCCCATTTTGTATTTCCGCCGCGTCTTGGTCCGCCTTTAAATGATTTATCAAATTTAAGGTTGGCAGGTGAAACCTGAAGTTCATAGTATCCGTTTTTGTTGTTGCCGTCTGCATCTATGAAAATTTCTGCAACATCTGCTTCATAGAGTTTATCATCGTTATTTTTGTACGGTGAATAGAGATCTTTATCTTCGCACTCAAAGCCGACATAAAGATATTTATCATCCATTGCAACTTTAAGAACAGTTTGACTGTCAGCAATTTTTCTGCCGCTTGTTCTCCAGAATTTTCCTCCAGTCTGAGCGTTTGCCCAGAAAGATTCATCAAGTTTACCGTCAATTTTTATCTCTTTTCTTGATTCAGGTGCAATAACATAAACATCGATAGTTTTTTTAACTATTTTTGCAGCATCTGTTTTAATTGGAGGACATGTGATTCTGTTTTTGCCATCATTAAATTTACTTTCAGGAATGAGCCTGTCGTTTCCTTTATAAAGTCCTGCTTTTATGTATAGTTCATCACTGCTGAACCATAAAGGAAGTTCTTTGACTGTTGTTTCAATTCTTACAAATTCATCACCTTTATATTCAAAAAGCTTTTCAGCAATAGGCTGATCTGCAACAAACATTTCATCTTCTTCCTTGTTTTCAATATGAAAGAAAAGAGCGTGCCCGGCAGGAACTTTTTCATTGAATTTCCAATATGAAACAATTTTAAAAGGCTCTCCATGTCTTGGTTTTATCGGATCAGTTGTTATGGCTGCAAGTTCCTGTTTGCCGTTATTTAGCTTGGCTCCAACTGTTGTCACAAGTGAGGGGAGTTTTTCCTTAACTTCCGATGGTTTTGAACATGAAACCATTGTTAATATTGCTAAAAAGGAAAAGATGTAAAAAAGCTTTTTCATATGAACCTCATTTAATGATAAAACTAAAAGAGAATACACTAAAGATGGTTTTATGTCAAAAAGGGAATGGATGTTTTAAAACTGTCTTTCCTTAGCTTAAAAATTCATATTGCTTACTTGCTAAAATAATAAAAATATTTATCATAATGAGGTTTATTATGTTTTTTAAAGGTGTTTGAAATGCTTGATATTAAGCTTGTTGAAGATAACAGAGAGGTTGTTGAGAAATCTCTTAAAATGAGAAACTTCAAAGATATGGCTGTCCTTGATAAAATTGCTGATCTTAATCTTAAAAGAAAGACACTTATAACTGAGATGGAGTCTAAGAAGGCTCTTCAAAATAAAATGTCCAAAGAGATGCCGCTTGTGATGAAGAGTGGTTCTGATGAGGAAAAAAAGGCTATAAGAGAAAAGCTTAAAAATCTTTCTGATGAGATTAAGGAATATGCTCCTGAGGTTAAGGATGTTGAGGCTGAAATAACTGATGTTATTCTTTCTATTCCAAATATTCTGGCTGCTGATACTCCTGAAGGTAAGGATGATAATGATAATCAGGTTGTCCGTATGTTTGGCGAGAAGCCTGAGTTTACTTTTACTCCGAAGGAACATTTTGATGTTGCCGGAGATTATCTTGATTTTGAACGTGCTGTAAAGATAAGTGCAAGCCGTTTTGTCGTTTACAGAGGTCTTATGGCAAGGCTTGAAAGAGCTATTTATAATTTTATGCTTGATCTTCATACTGAAAAACATGGTTATGCGGAGATGAATGTTCCTGTTCTTGTAAATCGTGCTTCTATGACTGGTACTGGTCAGCTTCCTAAATTTGAAGAGGATGCTTTCAGATGTGATGCAGATGATCTTTTTCTTATTCCGACTGCTGAGGTTCCTTTAACTAATCTTCTTAGAGATGAGATTGTAGATGCTTCTATTCTTCCGATGTGTATAACTGCCGGAACTCAGTGTTTCAGAAGAGAGGCTGGAAGTTATGGAAAAGATACGAGAGGAATTATAAGACAGCATCAGTTTGAAAAGGTTGAGCTTGTTAAATTTACAAAGCCTGAAGAGTCTGACGCTGAGCTTGAAAAGCTTTTAAACGATGCTGAGGATGTGCTTAAACATCTTGGTCTTCACTATAGAGTTGTAAGGCTTTGCAGTGGTGATGTTGGTTTTTCTTCTTCCAAAACTTATGATATTGAAGTTTGGCTTCCTGGTCAGAATGCTTATCGTGAAATTTCTTCATGCAGTTCCTTTACTGATTTTCAGGCTAGAAGAGCAAATATCCGTTTTAGAAGAGAAAATGGTGCAAAACCTGAATTTGTTCATACTCTTAATGGTTCAGGTCTTGCTGTTGGAAGAACTCTTGTTGCTGTTTTGGAAAATTATCAGCAGGAAGATGGTTCTGTTATTATTCCTGAAGTTTTAAGAAAGTACATGAATGGTCTTTCTGTTCTTTCTCCTATAAAATAAGATAAAATAATCTTTTTTAATTTTCTTAAATAAATAATGTTGAGCTAATTTTAATTCAGGAGTTAAAGTGCGTATTTGATTTCAGGTGTCTCTTTTAATTTCTGGTAGAGAGTTTCCATTTGAGGCTTATCTTTTACTGTTATGTTCACTGTATAACTTATATATTTTCCATTTGAGCTGTGTTTTTTACCTTTATGAGAATATTTTATTTCAAAATGGCTAAATATTTCGTCTATAATTTTGTTGTTTCTATCTTCTCCAGTCATTGAGAACATTATTATTTTTATATCAAAATTTATTGGGAATTCGATTTCGTTGTTTCCAAATAATTCACACTGCATTTATTAGTTTCCTTTCATTGATACGATGATTCCAAGTGCAACGGAATTGAGTTTAGTTGCTGAGTCATCTGCTCTTGATGTTATAAGTACCGGAACTTTTGCTCCCATGATTACATGACCGTTTGCCGCATGGAGATAGTAGTTTAATATTTTTCCCATTACATTGCCTGTTTCTATGTTTGGCATTAGAAGCATATCTGCTGAACCTGCAAGAGGTGAGTCTATTCCTTTTATTTCTGCGGCTTCTTTTGATATTACGTTGTCAATTGCAAAGGGACCATCAACTATTCCGTCTATTTTTACTTCACCGTTTGCTATTTTTTCTTTGATGGTTACAGCATCCATTGTTGACTGTATTTTAGGCGATGGTTTTTCCACTGCTGATATAAGTGCTATTTTTGGTGTTTCAATTCCAAGTTTTTTTAACACTTTTGAGCCTGCCTGAGCAATCGCTATTTTTTCTTTTACTCCGGGAAGAGGTATCATTCCTCCATCTGCTACAGCTATGAGTTTTCCTTCTTCTGATGTAGGATCTTCATAAATAAGTATATCTGTAAGTACATCCGATTCTTTGAGACCGTTTTCTTTTCTCAGGACTGCTTTAAGAAGAGTAGCTGTTGGAACTCCGCCTTTCAGGATTATATCAGCTTTTCCTTCAAACGCATAATCAACTGCGCAATGTGATGATTTCTCATCATCTTCGCAATCTATGATTTCAAATTTTATATTCGGGAACATTTCAGAGGCTTTTTTTTCTATTATTTCTTTTTTACCAAAAAGAATAGGTGCTGCTATTTTTTCTGTAATCATCTGCTCTGCTGCTTCTATTGAAGTTCTTTTTTCGGCACCTGCAATAGCAACCTTAAGATCAAATGAATTTCCTTTTACAAAGTTAATAATTTCAGAAAAATTGCGGAACATTTTAACCTCCGGTTTTATAGATGGCATGTAAATAATGAATTAAAATACAAATCCGAGATATGTGTGTATTACGAAAGAAAGATTGTCGTTAGGCATTCCATCAAGTGGAAATGCAAGCTGGTAATCAAAACCTGCTCTAAGTCCGTTATCATTTTTATATGTAAGTTCAATGTATGGTTCAAGTGCTACATTTGCACCGTTTCCGCTTGGTGATATAGATGATTTGAATGTTGTTGAGTATGTTGTACCACCACCAAGACTTAATGTTGATGTAAGAAAATAGTTAACACCGAGCGTTGTATATAATCCGCCGCCAAATCTGCCGTAAACTTCATCCCAGATAACAGATCTTATGCCGTATCCTTTATTGAAGTAGAAAGTGTCCATATTTGTATCTGATTCGTCAATTGGTAATGTCGGTGCATAGTTTGAGGCATATGATGATTTTTTATCAAATGATGCAAAACCTGCATTTAGATAGATATCAAACTTATTTGGAATAATTGAAAATCCTGATTCAAGTGCAAGTGCATATATTTTAGTTTCAAGATCTTCTTTTTCCTCATCGATTATTCTGGCTACACCGGTTTTACCTGACATGTATGCACCTTCAGCGTTTATATAAAAATATTTATACTGATATTTTACCCATGCATCGGCTGTAAATAATCCTGATGTATTTCTTCTTACAAGACCTGAATTTTCAACATCTGTGGCATATGAAAGATATGGGAATATTTTGTTTCTGTAGTTGTCTCCAGGATTTCCTACTATATAGCTCAATAGAGCTCCAAACTGAAGCGTATGCTGCTCTCTTAAAAGTTTTTCTTTAAGTACTTCAGGGTCGTTTTCTTCTTTCATAAACATAATGGAGAACTGATATCCATTGTCACCAGGATCTCCATCTATATAATCTTTTCCATTTGTTATTACGGGACCAGAAGCAGTTATGTCTATTGCAGGGATAATTTTATATTGACCATATGGAACCATCATTTCAATTCGGCTTACGTAATCTCCGTAAATAGGATTTTTTATAGAATTTCCGTCGTTGTAGAGTATACCGAGTCCCCAATTGAAAGGCATAATTCCGGCTCTAAGAGTTCCTATCGGCAGTTTTACTGATGCCCATACTGCATCGACACTTACTTTGTTGTTGTTAAGCTCTTCATATTCTCCTGTTGAAGCATTAAGATATGAACCGTTTGCCCCTACAACATTATCTCCAAGAAGTGTAAGTTTTGAGTGTATTTCCATTGTTTCGGCAATGTTTATAACAGGTTCGAGATGGAGTTTAAGTTTTGTCCATGATAAAAACTTTTCATCTGTAAGGTCTGAAATAAACGGATTGTCGCCGTCAAGTATGAGGTTTTGCGACATTTTATTGTTAATTGCCATATATCCGTAAAGCTCAAAGAATTTAAAAGTTGATCCATTGTTAACTTTGATTGATTCCGCATTTAAAGTTATAGCAAACAGAATTGATGCTATAATCAATAGTTTTTTCATTGTTCCTCCTGCAAGGAATTTTAGTCTGTCAGTGTTTCTATGCTTACCATATTGATGCCGTGTTCAGTAAAGAGCTCTTCAGTTTCTTCCATATTCCATGTCTTTACAACGGTATATGCTTTTTTGCCAGTAGAAGATATTGTGTAGATGTAATCTATATTTATATCTTCCTTACTTAATATTGCAGCTATATTCGAAAGTTGTCCTGGTTTGTTATCTGTTTCTACTACAAGTACTTTTACTGTATTAGCTGTTATTCCAAGTTTTTTGAACAGATTTTTAGCTTCCTGAAGTTTGTCTACAATCAGTCTTAATTCGCCGAAGCTGCCGGTTTCGTTAATTGTAAGTCCTAAGATGTTGATGCTTGATTTGCTCATCTTGCTCAGTATTTTGTTGAGTACGCCAGGTTCGTTGTTTAAAAGGATTGTAAACTGTTCAGTCTTCATTGGCACAAATCTCCCAAATAAAAAATAACGCTGGAGAATAACACCAAAGAGAGGGTTAGTCAAAAAAAAATATAATAGAAAAACTGTATGATATATTGAACAGCTAAATAGTTCTACTAATTAATGTTGTCAACATCAGACAAATATTGTTGTTTTTATATAAAATGATACAAAATAACAGCATTCATGTGTAAAGAAAATTGTTACATTTTAATTTTTTTATTTGCAAGTACTTTTTCCAGCTCTTTCTGATGCTTTCTTATTATATCTTTTTCCGAACTGTTTACGTTTTCGAGATATTTTTCGGCTATTTTGGCTGATATCTGTTTTACCATTTTTATGGTCTCTTCCTGTTTTGCAGGATCTGATTCTGTTTTTTTAACATATTCTATTTGAGTTTTTAATAGTTCTTCATCTTCTGACATTTGAAGACCTATAAAAGCCATCATTATTTTTGTTGATTTTAATATATAATTTTCAGGATTTATATTTTTATCTTTAAGGTACTCAAAAATTTTGGATTCTCTCTCTTTTACAAGTTTTTCACTAAGCTCTTTGTTATCTTTCGCTTCATTTATTCTATTGGTGTATTCACTGTCTATTTTTGATACCGGTTCGGTGTTGTTTATAAAAGATAGTATATCTTCTTCTTTGAGTTCAGGAATCTGAACTGTTTTTTCTTCATTTATTACCGGTTCAGTGGTTTTGGTTTCTGTTTTTTGAGGTTCTGCTTTTGTTGTCTGATTTTCAGTTTCCTTTTTTGTGCATGAGAAAGATAAAACTGCAATAAAGATTAAAATAAAAAAGAGTTTTAGTGAGCTGTGCATAAGTTTCTCCATAAACTATATATCTAAAAGTTCTTTAACGTCTTCTTTTGATGCCCCTTTTTTTAGAAGCATTAAAAGTTTTTGTGATAATTTTGTGTCTCCGATAAGTATGGTTCCTTTAATTTTATTGTTTTCAAAAAAGAATTTCAGTATTTTTCCTGAATTCTCATCTTTTATGGTAAAAGATTCCGTATTTTCTCTGTTTGTAATATCGCCTGCCGAGAAAATTTGTGTTCCAAGTGATGTCATCATTGCCGGATATGTTTCTTCTGTCATTTCTTTTAATGTTCCAGCAGCATTGGATCCTGCTGTCATTCCTCCTTTCATTGCCGGAATCCATAATGAAGGTGTAAAAAAATTACATTGAGCAACATCACCGCAAGCATAGATGTCAGGTTCTGAAGTTTCCATTTTAGAGTTTACTTTTATGAATCTGTCACAGGAAATTTCTGAGGCGGCAGCAAGAGTTGTGTCAGCTTTTACCCCTACGGAAAACAGAACCATGTCTGTTTTTATTTCTTCACCATTATTTAAAATGAGTGCTGATGCTTTTTTACATCTGCTTTTTATCTCTTTAACTGAACTGTTTAATTTGATTTCAAGGTTTTCATTTTCAATTACAGCTTTAAAAAAGTTTGAGGATTCTTCATCAAGCTGTCTTGGAAGAAGTCTATCGGCAAATTCTATCATTGTTACTTTAAGACCTAGTTTTATAAACGAATTAGCCGCTTCAAGCCCTAAGAGTCCGGCTCCGATAATAGCAACATTTTTTGCTTTTTTTGCAAGAGTTCTTGCTTTGTCAGCATCTTCCACTGTTTTTATTGCCAATACATTTTTATAAAGTGAAATATCTTCATTTAATGGTATAAAAGGGATTGAACCACAAGCAATTATAAGTTTGTCATAAGGATATTCACCTTTTTCAGAAACAACCTTTTTGTTTTCCTTATCTATTTTTATAACAGGTTCTTCAAGTAGCAGTTCTATTCTGTTTTCATTATACCATTCAGCTTTATTTACAAGGAAGTTGTGTTTTTCTTTTATAGTTTCATCAGATATAAGTTCTGTCAGATAAGGCCTGAAATAGGGTAGTGACTTTTCTTTTGAAAAAAGTTTAATGTCTCCTTCCTTATCAATGTTTCTTATTGCTTTTGCGGCATTTACACCTGCAGAAGAAGCTCCAATAATTATATATGCAGAAGTCATATTTGTCTCCTCCAAAGATTAAAAAGACCGAAATAAGTATATTTAATTATCGTTAATTAACAAAAAATATTTAATCTTTTATTATGTGAACATCTCTTTGCGGGAAAGGTATTTCTATGTTGTTTTCCGCAAAAAGATCCCATATTTTAAAAAGGATTTCACTTTTGATGTTTGCCATTCCATTTTCAGGATCTTCTATCCAGAATGCCAGTTTGAAGTTTACTGAATTATCTCCGAAAGACGTAAGAAAGCATGATGGTTCGTCTCCTTTAGTTTGAAGTATCCTGTGGAATTGTTTTGTAGATTGAAGAATCAGATCTTTTACTTTGTGAATATCTGATTTATATGAAACGCCTACTTCGACAATAATGAGTATTTTTTTGTTGCTGTGTGTCCAGTTTATAACTCTTCCTGAAATTATCTCTTCGTTGGGAATCAGATATTCTGTTCCATCCCATGCTTTTACAGAAATGTATCTTGCTCCAAGTTCTGTTACTGCACCAAATTTATCATCAAGCTGAATTATATCTCCTGGTTTTATAGAGTCATCCATGAGAATAATGAACCCGCTTAATATATTTGAGACAATTTTTTGGAGACCAAGTCCAACTCCGACACCTACTGCGCCACTGAAAAAAGCAAAAGCTGTGAGATTGACTCCAATTGTTGATAGAGTGAAGAGTATTGCAGCCGCATAAAAGGAAATAGTTACTATTTTACCTGAAAGCACTTTTACTGATGGTGATATTGTTTGTGAACGTGATATTTTTTTTGTTGTAAATTCAGAAATTAATTTTGCGAACCATATAAAAATGATAAAAGCAAAAATCCCTTTTATAACAAGGTATGCAGAAATGTTGGTGTCTCCGGCTTTAAATGAGATTGATTCCAGAAATTTTATTGATTTTTTAAATACTCCAAGTGATATGAGTGCTGCTGAAAGCCATGATACTACTGCAATGAACTTTGAAGCAATTCTGTTTTTTATTATGCTTGAAAGCCAGTTTACAATAAACCATGTGAATACAAGAGTTGCGGTTGTTGTTATAAAATTATAGTGCACTTTAAAAAATTTAAGTATTGGTATTGAAAGAGTAAGCAAAAAAGGAAAAATAAGAACAAAAGCATATTTGTTTAAAAATCTGTCAATTATAACCTTTGCTTTAGTATCATCCGACTCTTCATTTTTTCTTTTGGTTTTTGTTTTTATGAATTTGACTGTGAGCACTGATAGTGCGGCTAATCCAGTTATTATTGAGATTTCTATAACAGCATCCCATGAAAGTATGTTCTGAATAAACCATTTTTGTAAAGATTCAATTATTTCTAATAAAAATTTTAATTGATTGTTGTCAATAGTTTCCAATATTATGGCTCCTTGCTTTTGTATTAGTACAGATTGCTGATAAGTGTTTCAAAAATTTCATTTTTGTTAAAAAAATCTTTGTTTTGAATTATTCCTCCGGCCATATGATCGTGTCCACCTCCAAAGCCTTTATCTTTTAATATAATATTAATAATTTCAGCGCTGCTCCAGTTAATATTTTCATTTCTTGATGAAAATAATACTTCATTTTCTGTTTCCATACATAAAAGAACAAAGGAAATTTCATTTACTGACAAGAAAAAATCTCCGATTATTCCTAAAAGGTTTATATCAAATTTAAATGGGAAGAAGCAGAAACCTATTTCTTTATAAGTAGCAATGTTTTCTATGGCATATTTAAAATATTTGAGATCGGAAATTGTTATGTGGTTTCTAACAATAGAATTTACTGTTTCAATGTCTGATCTGAAATATAAGTTGTAGAATGCATACAGATCCTGAGTGTTTACTCCTCGGCTCATATTTCTTGTATCAATATTGATTCCTATCATTAATGCTGTCGCAACTTTTGTGTCAATGTTTTCTATATTGTTAAAATAGGAAAATATAATTGAACTACATGAACCCAATGTATCATCAATATCTAAGAATGGTATATCTTCTTTTATTTCTATTTTTTTATGATGATCAATAATTGCTATATATTTCCCGTTTAATCTTGTAACATTTTTATTTCCTATGCAGCTATCTACAAGGATAATGTTATCTTCTTTATCAAAATTTATTTTTGATGCTTTTATAAGTTCCACACCAAGTTCTTTTATCATTCTTTTTAAGTCTGCCCGTCTTATTTCTCCTGAATAGACTATCTTTGATTCTATGTCATTTCTGGCAAGAAGATATGATAAAGAAAAAGCGGATGCTATTGCATCATGATCTGGAAAATCGTGAGCCTGAATATAGATTTTGGAACCCATTTCTATAACCGAGAGTAGCTTTTGAAATTGAGATGTTCTGCCTTCCAATGATTTTCCTTTTTATAAAAAATATCACATTATTTTAGCATTTTATTTTTTTAAGGCAAACATAGTGTTGATTTTTGTTATATTTTGAGTTGTTTATTTTTCATAAACGTCAAGTTTTGCACCGTCAGAACCATTTATGCTGGAACTTGTTCCACCTTTTCCACCGTCGCCTATGGTAAATGTTGAACTAGAGTAACTTACTTCTGAAAGATGTTTAAAAATTCCTATTGATGGACCGCCACCGCCACCGCCGCCATTTCCACCGTTTCCTCCATTACCGCCACTGCCACCGTAACCGCCGCAGCCGCCTTCACCTTGCTCATCATCTCCACCATAACTTCCCTGAGCGCCGCCGGCACCGCCAGATCCGCCAGATCCGCCAGATCCTCCATTACCTCCAACGCCACCATTGTTAGTTGTGATAATGTCATTATGAAGGGCAACTCCTGTGCTTGAATTGATCCAGACAGCAAATGAACCGCCAGCACCTGTTCCACCATAACCGCCAGTACCGCCACAGCCGCCGCCGCCACCACCACCACCGGATGAACCATAGCTGTCACAGTAATCATCTCCACCACGGCCGCCGCCACCACCACCGCCGCCATTTCCATTATCTCCTTCAGAACCATTGGCACCGTTAGCTGGAATATAACCGTTGTCATCAAATGACCCGAATCCCAATCCGCCGTTACCGGCACTACCGCTTACTCCTGAAGCACCGTTTCTTCCATTTGCAGGATAACTTCCAAGTGACGAAAGAGCTTTACATGATGCTGAGTTATCCCATGTTCCACCACTTCCTCCAGCGGTACTGTAAAGTCCTGCTCCTCCAGAATTTCCGTTACTGCTGCCATTGCCTGGAGTTCCACCTGTTCCACCTGTTCTACCGCATGATGAAGAGCCACCTGTTCCACCTGCCGGTCTTGAACAACTTGAGCAAAGTGCCCCTGAATCTTCGCATCCTTTATTTCCACTTCCTCCTGAACTGCCTGAAGCACCGGCATTTCCATTTGAACCATTTGTTCCATTTGCACCTTTTCCGGCACTTATTTGAGAGTTATGAATTTTTATGTTTGTTGAATTCTTTATAATTACACCATAGGAAGATGTTCCTGGTTCTTCAGCATCAGATGCTTCAATGTTTACTCTGGATATAAATCCTTTAGTTAAATTTTCAAATATAACCGGAGTTGTACTTCCTTTTACTGTAACAATGTTATTTACTGAACGTTTCCAGTCAGGATATCCGCTGTATCCGCCATAAATTTCAACGGAATCTTTAAAAATTATTATTTCATTATATTCCCCTGCTGCAATCAGGACATAAAATTTTGTTTCATCTGAAAAAACTTTTTCTATGCCTGCCTGAATTGTTGCAAAAGGAGAATCAATGGTTCCTGCATTTGAGTCATCTCCTGAAACTGAATCAACAAATACCGCTTTTTCTATTTCGCCGTCTATTCCATCTCTGTTTGAATCTGCAAAATTTTCATCCGGTGGATCATTTTCAGAATACGCTGCAAGACAGGCTGATGTATCAAAACCGGAACAATCACTTAAACACGTAGCGTTTCCCTCTTCCCATAAACTTCCTGCAATGCTGGAACATAACTCGGTATTGCCATCACAGGTTTCGCCATCTTCAACAAGGTTGTTGCCGCATTTTGCCGGTTCTTTTTTGCATTCGGCATCGCATCCGTCACCTGAAGTGTTGTTACCATCATCACATTCTTCATTGCCTTCCTTATTACCATCACCGCAAATTGTATCTGGCGTAGTAGTGTCCTGATCGGTAATAACTGTATCGGGAGTGTCATCAGATATTTCATCAGTATCTGTAGATGAAGCATCTTCATCTGGTTCAGCATTATCCAGGTCTGGTAGCGGGGTATCAGGTTCTGTTCCTTCAGGAAGACAGTATCTTGAATTGTAGCAGTAGTATCCTGTAGAGCATCCTTCATTTGATATGCAGTCCATTTTATATTCACATACGCCTGTAACAGTACCATCTTCAGCAGTTTCTGAATTGGTAAAATTACAGAAATAATCATTTGGGCAATCTGAAGGATAGCCTTTTCTGCATGAATTGGAATCGCTATTTCCTGATGAGCCACATGATAGAAAAATCATGAACGAGAATAAGAAAATAAAAAAAATCCTCATTTGAACCTCTTTAATGAATCAAACAACTAAGACATTGTATGACTCACAAATTATTTGTCAAATGAGGAGTATGTGAATTATGAATTAATTCTTTCTTTAAGCTCTTTTCCAGGTTTGAAAGATGGAAGTTTTCTTGAAGAAATAGTTATTCTTTCACCAGTTCTTGGGTTTACACCTTTTCTTTCGTCTCTTTTCTTTACTGAAAAAGTTCCGAATCCTCTGATGTCAATTTTTTCATCTGCGATAAGTGCGAGTGCGATGTTCTCAAACATTACGTCTACACAAACGAGTGCGTCTTTAAGAGTAAGGCCTGCTTTGTCAGCAATAGCAGTAGCGAGCGTCTTTCTGTTCATACGATACCTCCAAATAAAACAAATAAAAGTTGCAGTTTTATTCTATACAAAAAAATCAAAATATCAAAAAAATTTTGCAACAAAAGTTTAAAAGGGTATACTTCAACTAAAAAATGAGGTGTCTTGGGGGTGAAAAAGAATGCTTAATGTTTTAAAATCAGGTTCTATTTCGGGTGTTGACGGTATAGTAATAAACGTTGAAACCGATGTAAGTAGAGGTATGCCGGCGTTTTCTATAGTTGGACTTCCAGATAACGCTGTTAAGGAAAGTAAAGATAGAATTAGAACAGCTATCATAAATAGCGGACATTCGTTCCCTCAGAAAAGAATAACTGTGAATTTGGCTCCTGCAGGGGTAAAAAAGGAAGGTGCCGGCTTTGATCTTTCCATGGCGGTTTCAATTATGGCATCTATATACAATATGAACATAAAAAAAATAAAAGATTTTATTATTGTAGGTGAACTTGCTCTTGATGGTTCTGTTCGTCCTGTTAAAGGGATATTGCCTATAGCTATAGCTGCGAGTGAGCACAAGCTTAAAGGTGTTATTGTTGCTGAAAAAAATGGAGAAGAGGCTTCAGCTGTAAAGGGTATTGATGTTTTTACTGTTTCTCACCTTAATGATGTTGTAAGGCTCCTTTCTGAAGATTCTTATCCTGTTTATATTTCAAAAGGTATTTTACAAAAGGCTTCAACGAATCTTGATTTTGGAGATGTTAAGGGACACGAGCAGGCAAAGAGAGCACTTGAAATAGCTGCGGCAGGTGCGCATAATGTTTTGATGGTTGGTTCGCCAGGAAGTGGAAAAACAATGCTTGCAAGAAGAATTCCATCTATACTTCCTCCTCTCGAAGATGCAGAAAAAATAGAGACAACAAAGCTGTTCAGTGTTTCGGGTTTGTGTACGGAGGAGGGGCTTGTTACAGAAAGACCTTTTAGATCACCTCATCACACTCTTTCCGATGTGGCTTTGATTGGTGGTGGTGTTCCTCCAAGACCTGGCGAAGTAAGTTTGGCGCATAATGGTGTGCTGTTTCTTGATGAACTTCCTGAATTTAAAAGAAATGCTCTTGAGGTTTTGAGACAGCCGGTTGAAGATGGTGTAGTGACTATTTCAAGAGCTATGTCAACGGCAACTTATCCTGCTTCTTTTATGCTTATAGCTGCCATGAATCCATGTCCGTGCGGGTATCTTCTTGATAGAAAAAAGAGTTGTACATGCAATGAAAAGGATATTAGAAGATATAAGAATAAAATATCAGGTCCTCTCCTTGATAGAATAGATATTTCAATAGTTGTAAATTCAGTTCCTTATGAAGAACTTCGTGATAAAAAATCAACAATGACTTCTGAAGAAATGATGGAACGGGTTAAAAAATGCAGAAATATTCAGAAAACAAGGTTTAAAGATAAAAAATATCTTACCAATTCCAGAATGGAGGCCAAAGATATTGAACTTTTCTGCATCCTTTCAAAAGAAGCTGATGTAATGCTTAAGCTTGGTATGGAAAAACTTGGCATTTCAGCAAGAGGCTATAGTAGAATAATGAAAGTTGCGAGAACTATAGCGGATCTTGATTTTTCTGAGATTATTGAAAAACAGCATATTGCTGAAGCTTTCCAATATTACGGCAGGAGTTATTTTGAAACTTAATAATTTTACTGTTTCGAAAAATGGACTTTTTATTGTTATGGCATCAAATAAATGGATAGTTGAATCTTATCTTGATGGGATTTTTTTCTGGTATTCAAAACCATTTCATTCATCTTTTTCAGCAGGTTTTATAAATAAAGATGTAAAATTAAAAAAAGATTTTAAAGAACTGGTTTTAATAGATTGCGATGAAGTTGATTCTTTTGAAAAATGGATGGCGGATATTGAGTTTAAAATATTTTATACATCATCTCTTCAGAAGGTTTCATCACTTAATTCAATAGCAAGTGATATCATTATTCTTTATCAGAATGATAATTATGAAAAAATAAAAGAAAATTATAAAATGTGCGATTTCTGTTAATCAACAGGTTTAAGTTTCTAAAATTCTTTAAAAAATATTCATTTTCTTTCTTGACCTTAGCATCTTCTTTGTCTAAAATCGGTGCAGTGTTTGTTTTTTGCTCAACATTTATATTGGAGGATACCTTATGAAAAAGGGTGCTTTAATGATTCTCAGTATTATTTTTATTATTGTTTTCATAAATTCATGTGGAGATGATGATAAAAAAGAAACTTCAGACACATGCGGAAATGGAACTGTTGACAATGGTGAAGTTTGTGAAGTTGGAGATACTTTAGGATGCGATCTTGTGGAAGATGGAAGTAATGGTTATCATGGTGGCGCTGATGCAACTTGTGCAGAAGGCTGTATGAAATGGGATGTTACTGCTTGTGATCCTATAGCTGATAATAAAAACTGTGGCGATGGAACAAAGCAGGAAGGAGAGCTTTGTGAGCAGGGTGACACTATAGACTGTTATTCAATTGGCGGATACAAAACAGGCACTGTAGTTCCATGTAACAGCACATGTGATGGTTATGATACAACTAACTGTGAAGGTTATGATGCATGTAAGGCTATTTTTAATTGTTCAGTAGCTTGCGGTACAGATACTGATTGTCAGGAAAGCTGTTATAATAAAGGAAGTGCTGACGGAAGAACAAAGTTTACATCTCTTGATTCATGTATGCAGGCTTCATGTCCTACAGAAACAGGTAACGATCTTACAAACTGTCTCATAGCAAAGTGTGAAACACAGTATTATAACTGTATGCCAAGTGAGAAATGTGGTAATGGTAATCTTGATAGTGGTGAACTTTGTGATAAAGGTCATGATTATAAAATTCCTTGTGAATCTATAGAAGGAAGTGATTTCAAAGCATTAAATGATGCAATATGCGACTCAAACTGTTCCGGTTATGACACTTATGATTGTATTCCAACTTCAGCTTATGACTGCACTCAGATAGTTAACTGCGTTAATGCCTGTGCATCAGGTGATTCAAGCTGTGAACTTGCATGTAAACAAAAAGGTTACAATGACAGTGTTGATGCATACACTCAGAGAAAAAGCTGTATCGCTACAAACTGTGCTTCAGCAACAGATCTTAATGCCTGTATGGATGCAAATTGTGTTTATCAGAGAGACAACTGTATAACGCATGAAACTTGTGGGAATGGAACTGTAGATACTAATGAAATTTGTGAAACAGGTAAAAAAGCAGATTGCGGTGATGTAGCAAATCCTCCATATGAGCTTGAAAAAGGAGTTGAGACTTTATGTAACTCTACATGTACAAATTATTCTTCATCTTTCTGTAATGGTATTAAGGGTTGTGGCTATGTCATGAGCTGTATTGAAGGATGTGGCGATAATGCTTCATGTAAGAGTGACTGTAAAACAGAAGGTTCAAGAAGAGCCCAGAATCTTTATGATGCTGTTGTGCTTCAATGTGAAAACTGTACTGGTGACGGTTGTAAGTGTGATGAAGCAAAGAGTGACTGTAACGCAGATTCAGATCTTCAGCAATAATAGAGTTTTTATCTGATTTTATAAGGCGGCCTTTTTATGGTCGCCTTTTTTTATGGTCTCAGTTTGATTTATACTCTAATTTTTGTTATATTACTCATGTTTTGGCTTTTCTTGTTATTCATCGTTTAATTGAGGGATAAAATGAAAAAATTATTAAAAATTGGTCTGGTAATTATCGTATTTTTTGTTCTACTTTTTGTAGGGTTGGCAATAACTTTAAATATCCTTTTTCCAAAGGAAAGAATTATTGCAGAATTAACCCCTGTTATTTCCAAAACTCTTAACAGAGATGTAAAAATAGGTGATGCAGGAATATCAGTTTTTCCTTATATAGGCTTTCATATTGATGATGTAAAAATAGATTCAAGAAAGATAACCTATACTGCCTTAAAACAGTCTTCGCTTGAAAGTTATCTTAAAGAATCAGGTATTGATTCAAAAGAAAAAGAAATAATGCTTAATGGTAAATCTGTCAGCATAAAAAAGACAACGATAAACAAAGGAGATAAAATCAGTATATCTCCTAAAGGGTTTATTTATAATGAACCTTTGTTTGCGATAGATACCTTTGCTGTTTCTGTGGAGGTTATGCCGCTTATTTCAAAAAAAGTTGTTGTTGATGAAATAACTATAAAAAAACTTTCCGTTCTTGTTGAAAAAAGCAGAAGCGGTAAGTTTAATTTTGATGACATCGTTGCATCGTTAACAGCAAATTCTTCTTCAGATGAAAAGAAAGATGAGAAAAAAGCTGATTCCAAGTTTGCAGGGCTTCCGGTTACTATTTCTCTCAATGCTCTTAATATAAAAGATTCAAAAATATCATATATTGACAGACAAAAAGGGCAGAAGGTTGTTCTTGGTTCCATTAATAGCAATATAGCCGTTTCTGTTGATCAATCTCTTGATAATATTGTTACTTCAGGAGTTACAGGAATCAAATCCATTTCTTTAAGCGATGGTAGTAGCGGTATTGCAAAAAGCGGGATGAATTTTTCTTTAAAACATAATCTAAGTATGAAACTTTCTGCTAAATCTTTTTCAATAAAGAACATTTCGCTTGGTTTTCAGCAGCTTGTTTTAAATGTTAAAGGAAACGTAAGACTCGATAAGAGTGGTAAAATAATACTTGATACAGACCTATCAACTGGAGAAATCAATCTTTCTTCTCTTAAAGATGAAGTTCCGGCTGCTGTTTTTAAAGATATAAGCAAAATAGATACAGCTGGAAAGATGAGTTTTGCTGCCAAGGTAAAAGGCGAAATAGATCCTTCTGATACATCAAAATTACCATCAGTAAATGGAACTTTTAACTTAAAAAATGGTAAGTTCAGCTATACTGGTATGCCGGAATCGGTAAAAGATATGAATATAGATATAGCTTTTACTGAGAATTCTTTAAATATAAAAGATCTGAGTTTAAAAGCAGGTAATAATCCATTTATGGTGAAAGGAACTGTTATAAATTTTGAAGAGCCGGAGCTTGATATTTTATCAAAAGGAACTCTTAATCTTCCTACAGTTGCTAAAATAGTAGCATTTCCTGAAGGAACTAAACTTGATGGCAGTATAAATCTTGATCTTACCGCAAAAGGAAAAGCTGATGTTAATAATCCTGCTTCCGTAAATGTTGATGGAAATGTTTCTCTGAATTCAGTTAACTATTCTATTTCCGGAAAACCTGCTGTAAAAGCAAATGGAGCGGTGGTTTTCAAAAACGAGGAAATATCTTCCAAAGGAATAACTGTTCAGGTAGGAAAAAGTTCTGTTACAGGTTCCTTTGATGTAAGAAATTTTCTTCCTCTTGTTTTTAAAGAAATGAAAGCTTCATACAAACCGACAGTAAGTCTTGGAGTAAATTCTCCATTTGTTGATGTTGATGAACTTTTAGGATTTATTACAGGAACTTCTGTTGAACAAACAGAAACCACTGCAACTACAGGTGATGAGGAAATTATTATTCCTACACTTCCTGATATTAAAGTTATCGGCAATATAAATTTCGCAAAAATAAACCTTAAAAAAACTAATTTTGGAAGTGTTAACGGTGATATATATTTCGATGAAGGGAAATTTAACGCTAATGTTAATATGAATATTTTTTCTTCAACACTTAAAGAGACATTTAAGTTAGATATTTCCAATCCTGAAATTATTAAACTTTCAACGCTCACAAATTTTAGCAATATTGATTTTAACGAATTTATATCAACGCTTAACAATTTCCTTCCGGACAACAAGGCTGCCTTTAAAATGGTCAAAAAAATGGATAATACTGTTTACGGTAAAGCATCTGTAAAAGCTGATTTTAATACAAAAGGAATAACGGTCAATCAGTTTACCAGCAATCTGTCAGGAGAACTTGTTGTAAAGAGTGCAAATGGAAAAGTGGCAGGTGGTACTTTAATTAAATCTATTACAGATAGCTGGCCTGATCTTCTTAAGAAATTTGTAAAATTTGACAATAATTTAAATTTTTCTTCAGCAGCATTATATGTAACTGTTGAGCAGGGCAAAATTATTATAAAAGATAGTGGATTCTCTGCTAAGGATTATGATTTGAACATGAATGGTACAATGGCTTTTGACTCAATATTAGATATTGATGCCGGAATAAAACTAAGTAAAACAGTTTCTTCTGAAATAACATCAAAACAGAAGGCTGTGCAGAGTGAACTTAATAAGCTTGGCGGTAAACTTGGAAAATATGGGAAAAAAGTAGCAGGTGTTGTAGTTTCTGAAACTTCGGTGCCGGCAGATAAAGATGGCAGAGTAACCCCGGTTTTTCATATAACAGGAAAAGCAGATTCACCAAAAGCGGCTTTTGCAGGTTTTAGTTCTGAAGGTGCTGTATCAAATGGAACAGAAGGCGGTGCTGAAAATAATATTAAAACTGCAGTGGAAGATGCTGTTAATGAAGCAGCACGTAATGCTAAGGAAAAAGCTGAACAGATGAAAAAAGAGGCTGAAGAACTTGCTGCAAAAAAGAAACAGGAACTGAAAGAAGAAGCTGCCCGTAAAAAAGCTGAAGCAGAAGCTAAATTAAATGAAGAAAAGAGAAAAGCTCAGGCAGCAGCAGAACAAAAGAAAAAAGAAGCAGAAGCCAAAGTAGCAGCTGAAAAAGCTAAAGCAAAGGCCAAAGCTGAAGAAGAAAAAGCCAAGGCTAAAGCAAAGGCCGAAGAAGAAAAACGTAAAGCAAAGGAAAAGGCAAAAGAAAAAGCTAAGAAACTTGGTTTTTAAAAAATAAGAGGTCATTTATGAGAAAGATTTTAATTCTGACGATGATTGTTTTTTTTGTATTACAAAGTTGTTCCGATGATTCCAGTAAGGAAAAAACAGATGATGAGAATTTACCTGATGAAGATATTGTTCAAACTGATGCTGATGTAGAACCTGTAACATCAATAACTTTTACAAAAGAAACAGATGTTGTGGTTGCTGACAGTTATGATTTTGATTCTCCATACCACACTGCTTTTACTGATGTTGTAAGACTTGATAATGGAAAATACATGGTTGTTTACAGGCTTGGACCAAATCATTTTGAACAGAACGATGATAACGATGATACAAAAGGAAGAAGTGGGAAAATAATGTACCAGCTTTCGGATAATGGAACAAAATGGAATGCTCCGGCAGTGCTGATTGATGATCCTCTATATGATGACAGAGATCCTTCTATTGCGGTTCTTTCTGATGGTTCAATAGTATTAAATCATTTTAAATACTATTTTGAAACAACCAGAAAACTGGCTCATCATCATGTTTTTTTTAATATTTCTAATGATAATGGAACAACATTTGAAGATGAAGTACAGGTAGATCCCGGTTCAATGGAATATGATGAACAGTTTCTTGATGAAGATGGAATCTGGAAAGAAAAAGATAGTTCAGTAATGCATATCAGAGCGTCTTCAGGCTCAATTGTTGAAGTTGGCAACAAACTTATCATTCCTGTTTACGGTGATAATCCTTTAAACTGGAATAATTTCTGTAAAACACCAAAATCACCAATTACTCTTTGGGAAAGTACAGATTCAGGTAAAACATGGATAATGAACTCAGTTGAACCTGAAGGAGACTATTCAAAAATCACATTACAGGAACCATCGCTTCTTGCTCTTGATGAAAACCATTTTATTATGCATGTAAGGACATCAAAAGATACCATTTCAAGTTGTTCTCCATCAAATAAAGGTTATATGATGCAGACAGAAAGTTTTGATGGTGGAAAAACATGGATACCATACACTTCTTTTGATTTCGTTGGACATGCTCCTGAACTTTACAGATTAAGCAATGGTGTTCTTGTTTCAGCTTTCAGATGGCTTTCAGATGACTTTACAAAAACAGACACCTCTTTTATTTATTCGCTTGATGAAGGTAAAACATGGTCTGAAAGAATTTCAGTTATTGATGAAGCTAATGCAGAAACAGGTTATCCTGGTATTGTTGAAATGGATAATAATAAAATGCTTATTGTTTATTATACTCCAGGAGCTGTGGGGATTTCTGCATCAATTTATAGTTTTGTTGCAAAATAGAAAATTCTTTTCTTAATAATTCACACTGTTTTATTAACTTGTAAAAATATTTAAAAATGTTATTATATACCCGTTTTTAGTTTGTTATTCTATTTTGGTATGCAATATGAATGAATGGAAGAAGAGCTTTAGAAATTTCTCCAGGGTTCTTGATCATATTGAAACTTTTATGAAACAAAAGTCTCTTACAGAAATAGAAATAGAAGCTTTTTTTTATTCTTTTGGTGCCGGTTCGGAATTAATTATGAAAATAATTTCTCAGTATGCTTTGGAATCATCTGATAAAAGCCTTTTAAAGGAAGATGATATAATTGAATATGCTTTTAAGAACAAATTAATTTCTTCAAAAGAACATTGGGTTGATATGCTTGTTTTTGGTAAAAATCTTTCTGTAGGCTGGGCTTCAGATCTTGATATTAAAGATTGTGAAGATAAGATAAATAAAATCAAAGAGAATTATTATAATCTTTTTCTTGAATTTACTGCAAAAATGGAAACTCTGGAAATACATTATAATGACAATATTTTTGTAGATTAGATTGCTTTTTTCTTTTTTTTCTTGTAAAAGTATCTGATAATTCAGTTTTTTTTAACAATAACAGGTGGTTATGAGCATAGAAATATTAAAAAAAGATTCTTTTGCTGTTTCAGAATGGTCTGGAGGAACAACAACTGAGCTTTTTATTTATCCGAAAAATTCGGAATACAGAAAGAAAGATTTCCTTTTCAGATTAAGTAGTGCCACTGTTGATGATGAATATTCTGTTTTTACAAAACTTCCTGAAATTTCAAGAGTTATAGCCATTCTTGATGGTGAAATAATAATAAATCATGAAAATCGTTATTCAAAAAATCTGAAAAAAAATGATACTGATTTTTTTGAAGGTGACTGGTATACTACAAGTGAGGGAAAAGCAAGAGATTTTAATCTAATGATGAAAAAAGAGGTAACAGGCTCTGTGAAAGCTATTTCTATGAACTTCGGTCGCTTTTTTCTTGAGCTTGAAAAAGAGAGCAAATTCAATTTTATTTATATTTCATCAGGAAATTGTTCTTTTTTATATAAAGGAAAAGAATATTTTATGAAAAATGGTGATTTAGCTGTTTTTTATAATGAAAAAGAACAACTCACTTTTATTTCTGATAAGGAATGTTCAGTAATTTTCTCTTTTGTTAAAGTATGATAAACTGTTATATGAATTTGATTTTTATTTTTCCAGAAATAAGCTGTTGTTATTGATAAGTTTTATAAGGTTTTGCTATGAAATTTGTTTTATTAATACTGGTTCTTTTCTCTTTTGGATTTTTGTCAGCTCAGGAAGAGGACAATATTGTTCTCGTGGATAACAACTTTAAAATCTCCTATTCAAATTATGATAATTATCTCTTTGGTGGTTTTAGAACTGGCTATTTTTTTCTGGAGCAGGATGATAGTGCGCCTCCATTTTATAGCGGTGTTGATCCTTCTTCAGAACGAACTAAATGGAATGGAAACGGTTTTAGCATAGGTGCTTTTTTAGGATTTAGACCTTTCAGGTACTTTCAACTTTCATTTGAATTTTCTTATGAACCGATTCGTGTTGATGAATATGGTTATGAATATGATTTAAGCATATATAATTTTTCTTTTGTTCCAGAGCTTGTTATTCCTCTTGATTCTTTGTATTTAACTCTTAACTTTGGTCTCGTTTTCTCTTCTTATAATATTGAAAGAGAAAGTGGTTACATCTCAATACCTGAAGATTCTGATGCCTATTATGAAAAAAATGGAGATTTTTCAACAGTTGGAGTTAGAGGTGGTGCAGATTTTTTTATTTTTAAACATTTTTTTATAGGTTTTCGTGTTTCATCAGAGGCGGTTTTAATTTCTGGTAATAGTCAGAATATTATCTTATTTTTAGGTGGCAGAATTTAATAGTTTGTGTGCCATTCTTTTTTTAAAATGCTGTAAATTTCAAGGTCAATAAATTTTTCGTCAGGAAAAAGTTCTCCATCTCTTTCTATGCCTTCAAACTGCAATCCGGCTCTTTTGGCAACATTTCTGCTCGGAATATTTCCAACTCCGCATTTTATCTGAATCCTATTCATTTCAAGTTCATTAAATGCTTTGTTTATCAATGCTTTTACACATTCAGTCATTATTCCTTTTTTCTGAAAGTTTTCTGATAGCCAGTATCCTATTTCAATTTTTCTGTTTCCTTTATCCGGCCTTACAAATCCCGCCAGTCCTGCAAATTCGTTTTTGTGTAATATTACATAATTGGTAACTTTAGATTCTTCAGGTGCATTTAATACGGAATTGATAAATGTTTCACTATCCTCAACTGTTTTTGTAAATTCTACAAAAGGAAGCCATTTTCCAAGATAATCTCTTTGAGAGTTAATGGTGTTAAAAATGTTTTCAGCATCTGAAAGCTCTATTTCCTTTAAAACAGTTGAACTATTAATTGTTATTTTTTCCATCTTTTTCTGTCTCTTCTATTTTTTGTTTACACACTTCACAGAATTTTCCTGTTTTTTTCTCTATAATATAGCTTTTTCCGCAATGCGGGCAGATTTCATTTTCAATTGGTTTATACCAGCTTACAAATTCACATTTAGGATAATTTGAACAACCATAGAAAGGTTTTCCTCGTTTTGTCCTTTTTAATGTTACTTTTCCATCACAACCATCTATTGGACATGGAGAGACAGGTGCTTCTATATTTTCTATATGTTTGCATTCAGGATATCCTGAGCATGCTTTAAAAAGTCCATATCTTCCATTTTTTATTACCATTGGTTTTCCACATTTCGGACATTTTTCATCAAGTTCTTCATTTACATTCTGAGAAGCATCGTTTTCATCAGTTTTCTTTAAATGAATAACCCCATCAATTTTTTCTATTTGTCCTGCGAATTTGCATTTAGGCCAATTTTCACAGCCTAAGAAAGAGTTGTTTGTTTTTTTCGAAAATTTTACTTTAAGCCTGCTTCCGCATTTTGGGCATGGCTCTTCAGCAAAAAGTTCATCTCTCCCTTTTTCCCTAACATTTGAAAAACTGCCTTCAAGTTTTTCTACAAATGGGGTATAAAAAGTATTCATCAGATCAAGCCATTCAAGTTGACCTTCAGCTATAAGATCGAGATCTTCTTCCATTTTTGCTGTAAATTTTACATTTATGATGTCAGCAAAATGTTTTTGAAGTGTATCGGAAACAAGCATTCCAAGCTCGGTTGCACCGAATGCCCCTTTAGGCTCAGTAAGTCTTTCTATATACTTTCTTAATGTAATATTTTTTATGATACTTGCATATGTTGAAGGTCTTCCGATTCCTTTTTCTTCAAGTTCCTTTACAAGACTTCCGTCATTAAATCTTGCAGGCGGTTTTGTAAAATGTTGCTGAGTTAAAATATTTTCAATGTTCATAGAAGTATTCTCAGCTATTTCAGGAAGAAGTTCATCTGCTGTTTTTGTACTATATACTTTTCTGAATCCATCAAATATAAGAATTGAGCCGGTTTTTCTGAATAAAAAGTTATTTTTGCTGTCAGATATATCTATTGCGGTTTTATTGAAAAGTGCATCTTTCATTTGTGTGGCTACAAAACGGGTCCAGATAGATAAATATAGTTTATATTCGTCAGTTGTAAGGTAACTTTTTATTTTTTCAGGTGTAAGGCTTACATTTGTTGGTCGTATTGCCTCATGTGCATCCTGTGTGTTTCCTTTTTTATTCTTGAATTTTCTTACTGATGGTGAAAGATAATCTTTTGAATAGATATCTTTAATAAAATCTCTAAGTTCTTTATTCGCATCATCGGAAATTCTGAATGAGTCTGTTCTCATGTATGTTATAAGACCGACAGGCGCTTCTTCACCAACATCCTTACCTTCATATAGAGACTGTGCAACTTTCATTGTTTTATCTGTTGGAAAATGATATTTCTTAGCTGCTTCCTGTTGTAATAAACTTGTTGTAAAAGGAGGAAGTGGTGACTCTTTTTTCTGTTTCTTTTCAACTGAAATAACTCTGTAATCTAATGCATTTTCTATTTCTGATTTTATTTTTTCTGCTTCGGAAGCATTTTTTATTTCAGCTTTTTTACCTTTTATTTTCTCAAGACTGGCGTCAAGTATGTTTTCTATACTTTTAAAATCTGCTTTTACAGTCCAATATTCTTCAGGTTTAAATGCAGCAATTTCTCTTTCTCTGTCAACAACTATTTTTAGTGCTACCGACTGAACTCTTCCTGCTGATAATCCTTTTTTTATTGAGAACCATAGAAATGGGCTTAATCTATATCCCACAATTCTGTCAAGAATACGTCTGGCCTGCTGTGAATTAAAAAGTTTTTCATCGATTTCTGTATAGTTTTCTATGGCATCTATAATCCCTTTTTTGGTAATTTCGTGGAACAGAACTCTTCGAGGCTCTTTATCTTTTATAAGCGATGCAACATGCCATGCAATAGCTTCTCCTTCTCTATCGGGGTCAGATCCGATATAAACTTCTGTTGCAGAAGATGCTTCCTTTTCAATCTTTTCTATAACTTTTTCTTTTCCCTTTATTACTTTGTAGTCAGGTTTAAAATCATTTTCAACATCAATAGAGAGTTTGTTTTCAGGAAGATCTATTATGTGTCCTACCGATGCTACAACATGAAAACCTTTAAGATATTTTGATATGGTTTTTGCTTTTGTAGGAGACTCAACAATTAAAAGTTTCATTTTTATTCCTCTGATATTTTATATATTTTTCCATTTATTTCTTTTACAATCCCTCTTAATGTAAGATCAAACAATTTTAATGATAAAACCGAGATCTCCAGTCCAGTCCGTTCTGCAACAGTATCAAAAAATAATCCATCTTTTTCTTTTTTCAAGATATTATAGATTTTTTCTTCATCTTCATCTTTAAAATCAATTTTTTTACATATTTCGGCAGGTTTTGATTTAATGGTTTTTTTCTGTAGTATTTCTTTTATAAAATCTGTAAGAGAGCTGAGGATGTGAACATTTTCTTTTGCCAGATTTTTTTCTATAAATTTTAGGTTGCCGGCAAAAGAATTGTTGTCAACTTCTCCAGGAACTACATAAATTTCTTTTCCAGCCCAGAGTGCATAACTTGCTGTTATAAGAGAGCCGCTTTTAGCAGGAGCTTCTATAACAACCAAAGTGCTTGAAAGTAATGCCACAGTTTTGTTTCTTAATGGAAAGTTTCTTTTTAGTGGGGGAGTTCCAAGAGGAAACTGACTTATAAGTGCGCCATTTTCTTTTATTTTTTTTGCAAGCATTATATTTTCTTCAGGATATATTTTATCAATTCCTGTCCCTACAACGGCAATGGTTCTGCCTCCGAACTCCAATGCGGCTCTATGTGATTCTGTATCAATTCCTCTTGCAAGGCCACTCACTACAGTGATATTGTTTTCAGCACAGGCTTTACCTACTTTATAAGCTGTTTCGGCCCCATATAGCGACATTTTTCGTGTTCCTACAATTGCTACTGAATTTTTATCTTCATATTTTATTTCCCCTTCTACATAAAGATCGGTTTCTATTTTTGGTGTAAGGGAAAGAATATTGTCTGGATGACGAGCATCATCAGTTTTAAGAATATGCATTCAAAAACCTCTTGAAATTTTTGAAATTATAATGAAAAACGTTCTTTTTTCAAGTTGTTTTATGATTTTGATTTTTTTATTCATAAGATAGAAAATGAAATATTTTTTTAATATTCGTTTGCTTTTTTATAAAATTAAACAACATTGCAATATTCTTGTTTAATATTGTGTTTTAATCTTGCAAAAATATCCTTTTATACTAAAATTATTAGAACTTATCTAGAGGGGAAAGCAATGGGCGTTATACCTAGTCAATTTGGAAAATATATTTTAAAAAAAATAAAATTTTATTTTAATAAATATCTTGATCAGACTCCAATTCATATTTTAGTGTTAGTTCCTTTAAGTTATCTTATTCTTTTTCTCCTGATTTCTTTTGATGACAGATATCCTTTTGAATTGAGGCTTCTTGGCAAATTCCTGTTAGTTATTTCTTTTACCGCAATAATTGATGTTGTTTACAGACTTAAGATATCTCTCATTAAGCAGCAGCATAAATTTCATCCGCTTTATTATCTTTATATGCAGTTCATTGAAAAACCTATGGAACAGTACTGGTATTTTATTGGAGCAATGTATGATAATGAAACTCAGTCAATATTAAAGCCTAACCGTTTCAATGCTGCTTATTTTGAAACTGTTTACAGAAGATTTTTCTCTGATGTTAAAATCCCTGGAACCAATTATTATGATTATATAAGAGATCTTCTCATAGGTGTTAATATTATTTTATCAAGAATAAAACCTACTGATGATGCAGAATTATATGACCTGCTTTTAAGATTTCAAAAGAGTAATTCTCCTAGATCTATAACGGAAACTCTTACTGATGCAGATAGAATTTTAAAGGAAGGCAGTACAATTGTAGATGTTGGTCATACAAAACATCAATATTTAAAGAGAGTTATGGGACGTGTTAATGCTGATGTAGATCTTCTCTGGTCTTTAAGAACAAAATTTTTATTTTATTCTCCTGTAAACAAATAAAGTGCACTATTCAGAACTTGAAATATCTGTTAAATTTGTAAATGACACTCTTAAAGGTGCATTTATAAATAACATATATAGACATAAATACGGAACACTTATAAAGCTTTACGGTTCTGACATAAAAGGACTTTTTTTCTCAAGAGAAAAGAAAGCGTTTTTCCCTGTAATGGATATAGCTCAGTATAAAAGAGAAGAGATAGGCAATCTTGAGGAATCTTTTAGAAAGTATATTAATGGCAGACGTATTACAGGTGCAGCAACTGCTTTTGAATTTGGTAAAGCAGTCATTATTTTTCTTGGAGAGATAAAACTTATTATAAGACTTTCCAATTCGTTTCTACCTCTTATTGTTGAAAATACTGAAATACTTTGGCCTGCTAATTCATTTTTTCCGGAAAAGATTTCTGTTGATTTGAAATATTTTCAGCCGCTTACTGATAACCCTCTCAAATTTTCTGATATTTTCCTGACTAATATTAAAAATTCTGAAGAAAATGAAATTCTAAGGCTTTATAATAAAGAAAAAGCAAATATTGAAAAGAATATCGCTCTTTTTAAAGCTGAACTTGAAAAAGCTGATATTGAAGGGGAAATCTGTTTAAATAAAGCATCTTTGTTAAAAATGTGGTTGTATTCTCTGGATTCTTCATCAAGGCTTAAAAATGTATCTCTTTATAATATGGATGGTGTGGAAGTAAATATAAACCTCAATCCGGCTAAGACGGTTTTGGAAAACATGAATCATCTTTTTAAGCTCGCTTCAAAATATAAGACAGGAAAATTGCGGGCGCAGGATATGCTGGAAAAATATGAATCAAAATTAAACATTCTCTCTATTGAAAATATTTCTATAAAAAAAGATGAGCCTTCTGAACTTAAAAGAAAAGAACTTTTTATTCATAAACCATACCACGTTTATATTACTTCATGGGGCTCTGTCTTTTTTGTCGGCAAAAATGCTTCTGACAATGACGAGCTTACGTTTAAGATTTCTTCACCACATGATTTTTGGTTCCATGCGAAAGATTA
Organism: bacterium; assembly: GCA_963667425.1. GTDB lineage: Bacteria > UBP6 > UBA1177 > UBA1177. The sequence continues at coordinate 615,394 of OY763407.1, forward strand.
TTCAGGAAGTCATGTTATTTTAAGGAGAAAGAAGAATGAACAACTTACAGAAAGAGATGTTAATGTCGGCTGCATGCTTGCTGTAAACTATAGCAAGGCAAAGAAGGGTGGAGAAGGAGAGGTGTGGTATAGTGAAAGAAAATTTATTCGAAAATCAAAAGGCATGGCTCATGGTGCCGTTCTTATAACAAGAGGTAAAAGCAGGTACGTGGTATTTGATCAGAAAATTATGGATACTCTAAATAAAGAATAATTTAAAGTCTTGTTATTTTAGTTATTTCAAAAGATGTTATAACTTTTCTTGTTCTTAGAACAGACTCAAGTTTTTCCACTTTTTTTATGTCGCTTCCAACAAAATCTATATATAAAGCTCCTTTTTTATCACCTGTTTCAACTGGTGTCAAATGAAGGTTGTTTATATTGAATTCAAGTTCGGTTATCTCTTTTACAACTTCAAATAATGCTCCTCTTACATTTTTAAGTTCAATATTTACCTCAATACGGTACATATTGTAGTGGTACCAGTACACATCTCTGTATATTCTATCTTCCGATAGCATTTTCAGATAAGCGCAATCTTTATTGTGAAGAATATATCCTCTGTTTTGTGAAACATAAACAGCAATAGGGTCACCTTCTTCAGGGGAACAGCATTTTGCAACATGAAAATCTTCTGTTTCTCCAAATCCGTTAATATATATCGGCATTCGAAGTTCTTTTTCATTGCCGGAACCTTTCATCTTCGGGAGAGCTATTGTTTTCGGGAATATTTCGGAAAGTTTTTCTATCTCTTCCTGTGAAAATATCATAAAAGCAACGGTTCTTACTTTTATTTCTCCGGTTGCAAGTTTTGTATAAAAGATTTCTGATCCGTTTAATTTAGGTAGAGAGTATTTATCGGTAAGTTTTTTAAAAACTTCCATATCTTCTATTTTATCAAGATCATCCTTTCTTCCTAATGCTGAAAAGAATTTCTCAAGTTTTTCCTTACCCCTTTCAATATATAGATTTTTTTCCTGTTTTTTGAGAAATTTACGTATTTTACTTTTTGCTTTATGTGTTTTTACAAATTTAAGCCAATCTGCTCTTGGAAACTGTTTTTTAGATGTTTCTATAGTTACTTCGTCTCGATTACTTAAAACATAAAAAAGAGGAACTTTTTTACCATTTACAGTTCCACCGATGCAATGATCTCCAAGATCTCCATGAATTTCATATGCAAAATCAACTAATGTTGAACCTTCAACAAGAGTTTTAAGCTCTCCGGCAGGTGTAAAGACTGAAATGGTTTCAAGCGGTAGTGCTGTTTCAATATCATCCATAAAACCTACAGCATTTTCTGTGTATGAATCAGTAATGTCTTTAAGCACTTCTTTAAGCCACATTACCGCTTTATCATTATGTGTGTCTCCAGATTTATAAGTCCAGTGTGATGCATTTCCTTCTTCTGCAACGATATGCATTTTTTCTGTTCTTATCTGAACTTCAAAAAAGTATTTACGGTATCTGATTCCTGTATGTATTGACTCATATCCGTTTTCTTTAGGCATGGATATGTAATCCTTGAATCTTGAGCTTAGAACAGAAAATTCATTGAATGAATGAATTGCTCCCATTACAAGATAACAATCATTTGAGTCTTCCGAGTCAATTATTACTCTAAGTCCAAGAATGTCATAAAGTGATTCTATCGATTCGTTTTTTAAGATTGATTTCTTATATATAGAGCAATAGGATTTAGTTCTTCCGTAAATGAATTTTATTTTTCCGGTTAATTTTTCACGATTTATATCTACTGCCTGATTCACTTTTTCGGTAAGCATGTTAATGATTTTTTCAGGATCTTCATCATATTTTTTTTTGATAAAATCATCAATTGTATGCCATGCCTGTGGATTTGAGTGGTAAAAACTTAACGATTCCAGTTCTTCTTTAAGCCAGTAAATACCGAGTCTGTGAGCTAATGGAGCATAAAATCTTGTGGTTTCATCGGAGATTCTACTTTTTTTCTCAGGAACCATAGCATCTAACGTCATCATATTATGGAGTCTGTCAAGCAGTTTTACAAAGATAACTCTTATATCATCTGCTGCGTAGGTTATAAGTTTTCTGAAAGCGTGAGCCTGTTTTTCTTTTCTTTCAAGGTTCAAATTTGTAAGTTTTGTGACTCCGTCAACCAGTTTTGAAACTTTATCTCCGAAAATTCCGGATATTTCTTCAAGAGTTGTTGTTGAATCTTCTACTGTATCATGCAATAAACCTGCTATTATGCATTCATGATCCATTCCCATTTTAGCTAGAAAATAAGCTACAGAGTACGGATGAATTATATATGGTTCTCCGCTTTTTCTAAGAACCCCTTGATGTGCCGAATTTGCTAGAACAATTGCGGCATTTATCCTTTCCATAACGAACATTCTCTGTTCCTGAGACTGGTCAGGATGTGTTTCAAAAAATGCATCTAAAATTGTATTGGCACGAATTACTTTAGGAAGAGGGATGTGCGGCTTGCGTCGTATTATCTTTTCCAGTTCTACATTATCCATAAACGACCTCGGAAGTTTCAAATTTAATAAAAGATTCTATATTCTGAAAAAATGAAAGTCAATATCTAAAAATAGAAGTCGCATTAAAAAGATACTTTAAGTTTTTACTGAACTGGAAAATGTTCTTTAAGAAATTCTCTATTCCATGCTGGAGACGCAAAAATTTCAGCTTTTAGAACGTTTTCAAGAAGAGATGATGTATTTGTAAGATCATCATTTATTATCGTATAGTGATAATCTGGCCAGAAAGCAATTTCTTTTAAAGCATTTTCAAGTCTGACAGAAATAGATTCAGGAGAATCTGAATTTCTGCTTTTTAATCTTTCCTCAAGTATTTTCATTGTTGGGGGAAAAATATAAATAAGTACAGTCTCTTCAGTAAAGATACGCTTCATATTAAGCGCTCCCTGAAAATCTATGTCACAGATTATAAAAGAAGATGTTTCCAGTTTCTTTTCTATATATTCTTTAGGTGTTCCATAATAATTATCATGTACTTTGGCCCATTCAAGAAAATAATTCTCTTCTATTTTTTTTCTAAAATCTTCCTGAGTCAGAAAAAAATAATCTTCACCATCTATTTCTCCTGGTCTTGGAGCTCTTGTTGTACATGAAATAGACTCTTCAAGCATTGGAAATAAAGGTCTTACTTTATCTATTAATGTTGTTTTACCTGCTCCGGAAGGAGAGGATAAAACAAAAACTTTTCCTCGGTAGTTATTTCTTTTTTTCATCCTGTGCATTCTCCGGATCTGATGAAAGCCATGAATCAAAACGACGTTTTAAAAGAGCTATCTCTTTTTTTGTTATTGGTCTTATAAGTATTTCATCTTTGGCTTTACTGTAGTATATTAGAATAGGACCTTTTTCTGGTTTTTTGAAAATATATTTCTTATTAAGCATTTTTATTATAACACCCTGAAATACTGTTGAAAGAACAGCAATTTTATAAACAGGTGTTTTTATTTCATAACCATTTGCAAGAGCATCCTGATCTTTTGTTAATTCAACAAGTTCCTCGCTAAGAGCATTTCGGTGAAGTTCCATTATTTCTTTTTGTTTTGGATCTATTTTATTTGAGAATAATAAATCTCTGTCAACTTCTTCCATCTCGTTTTTTGTACTGATTATTTTTGCTTCAAGATCAGTGTATTTTTCATAGATATTGGGTAAAACTCCAACGGTTACCGGTGTTGATATTCCCAGCTGGCTTCCAAGATTTTTGCATAATACAGCTCTATTGGCAAATATTTTTCCTCCAACTATTGATGAATCAGATGCCAGAATAGAACCGTAGGCTTTGATATCACAATCTGTGATGCTTGATGAAACTATTATGTTTCCGCCACTTTCAACGGTAGCTTCAGACATATATTTTGCAATAACATCTCCATAGGCTTTTACAACAGCTTTACCTACACCAGGAAGTCCTCCTTTCAGTTCAATGAAACCTCCTGCAGTTAAAGGAACACCTTCAACTGTTCCATTTATCATGATATCTTTTTCCGCCTGAACAGAAAACCCTGTGAGTACATCATTTTTTACAGAAACTGTACCATCAAAATTAATGTTTCCAGTGGAATAATCCACATTTCCGTCAACTTCATAATATGGTGAAACAGTAATTACATTCTTTTTAAAACCTATTAAGCCATCTATTTCAGATATGAATGTAGCATTATTGTCGGTAGCAATGACTCCTTTACCGGCAACAATCAAAGCTTTAGAGGGTTTTTCTACAGGTATTTTTTTGCCTGTTACACTAAATCCATCACTTCCCTGAACTGGCGGGTGAACAATTGCAAGAGTTTCTCCTTTTTTAACACTTTTGATAAGAGACACTTCCTTAAAGTTAATCTTACCTGAATCATCTTCTTCAAAAACCACTTCCTCATTCGGAAGTTCAGCTATCCATTCTATATATCCGTCTTTTGATGGTATAGATGGGTTTCCAGTCGCTGTTAAATAATCTCTTATGTAAAAAAATCCTTTTTTTCTTACAGATGCAAGTATTTTCATTGCAAGCAACTGAAGTGCATCTTTATCAATTCCAAATACCACACCTGATTCTGCTATATGTACTTCTATTTCAGAAGCTGTTAATGTTCTCATTGTGAAAATATGAAGATATGCCTTGTAGAAATTTTCCTGAAATTCAACATCTATTTCAGGAAGCACACTATAAAAACCTTTCATAAGAACAAGTTTGCCGGTTTTTTTGGCACTTATCATTTTGGTTTGAGAATCCCATGAAATATTTTTCATATAACTCAGCATCTCTTCTATTTTTTCTTTAGTGGCATCATCAGAATTTCCATCAAATGTAAGTTCTCCAAGAATTTCCCCTTCCTGAACAAGAGGCATTCTTTCATCAGATTTATATATGTTATATTTTGGAGTAAGTTCTATCGCTTTCTTTTGTTCCCACATAGCTACAGCTATTTCTTTTAGGGAACTTTTACCTTCAGCCATTTCTCTTATGTGGGCTACGTTCTGCTTGATTATAGTTTCTTCAGGAATTCCAAGTTTGACAAGATATTTGTAAATTGCTGCAGGTGATATGGTTGTTGTACCTGTAACTGATATCTTTACTATACCATTATCAAGAACATAACAATTGAAAACAGCATCATCTTTTTTCAGTGTGAAAAGTTGTTCCGCCACAAAAACCTCTGTATAACAAACTATTTAATTCTACATTAAATGCTTATAAAATCAAATTTAGTGTTGTATTATATTTACTCACCTTTTGTCTGTTATTTTGAATTGTAAAAATCAGCAATATCTTTTAGTGTTAAAAAAGCAAATCCCTGACCTTTATAATATTGAATAAAATCTTTAACCGTATTATATTTAATTGTACTTTCGTATTTGAGATCCGGCTGTATATTTCTAATTGGTGTATAATCCTCCGAATCTTTTACATCAGCAAAATCTATACCATGTAATTCAAGATTGATGAAATTTCTCTTTGAAGAAATTTTTCTTAAAACTTTCATTAAAAATTTTGGCAAAGCTATCATTGATGTTCCAATTATTGGAACAGTTAAAATTGTTGTCATGGGAAGTTCCAGAATACTGTTTCCTTTGTCAAAAATATTTTTTCCGGTTCTATATGGTTTCCATCCTCTTTTCAGATCTCTGAAATTCTCAATAAAACTTTCAGAAATATGTCCACTGATTGATTTTAGTTTTATAAGCAGCCATTTTGCCGCATAGTATGATAAAGAGGGAAGAAGTGATGAATCATATGTGTAGTTAAGTCGTTTTAATGATTTTAAAAGCTTAGAGTTTGTGTTATACCCAGGAGCTCTGAATCCTGTCGGCTTGTATCCGGTTTTCTGATAAATAATATCATGGTTTTTCTTTAAGTCAGTAAATATGAATTCTTCATGATTTTTTATTAATTTATACTGATGAGAAAAACTGTGGTTTGCAATTTCATGCCCTTCCTGAACAGCTTTTCTTAAAATATTCCATCCGCTGTCATTTATAGTTTCAGATGTAATAAAGAGTGTGGCTTTTATGTTTTCTTCTCTACATAAATCAAGAAATCTAGGAAGAGCAACATCAAAGATTGGATCAGTTGAAGGCCTTTTATCTTTTAATCCGTGTATGTCATAGTAGCATGAGAGAGGATCGACATCAATATTGAGTGAGGCAATTTTCATTGTTTTTTAATCCTGATAGCCCAAAAAAGATAAGCAATATTGGAGAGTACTTTAGGTACACGTTTCATTAGTTTTATTGATGGAGCTCTTTTTTCATCCAGACTTATAGGAATTTCAACAACTTTCTTCTTCATTTTTTCGGCTCTTATAACAAATTCACTTGCGAAAATATCTTTTCCGACAAGACATTTGTCAAGTACTGGCAAAAGAGCATTTTTTTTGAAAGCTTTCACTCCGTGAGTGTCAGTTCCCTTAAATCCAAGAGCTATTTTAAGCATGAAGTTAAGTATAAATGTTGCGAATTTTCTTTTGAAAGGTCTTCTATCATCAGCACCTTTCATTGCTTTAGATCCTACAACCATATCAGCATCTGTCTTTTCAAAGAGTGAAAGAGCATCTCTGTAAAAAGGAAGTAAACATAAATCTATTTCATCACATACAACAATTTCACCCTTTGCTTTTAGAATACCGGCTTTTAATGCCATTCCGTAATCAGGTTCAGGATGATGAAAGATAGACATACGTTCATATTTTTTTGAGAGTTTTTCACCGATTTCAATGGTTTTGTCTTTTGATCCATTCTCAGCCAATATTAGTTCAAAATCATATTTATCATTAAATTCTTCAAGGCTTTTATATAAAGAATCAACAGCTGTAGCAAGAATTCCTGCTTCATTGTATACTGGAATAACTATTGTAACAAGTTTGCGGTCCATATGTTTCTCCAACAACCTTTAACGACTGACTAAATTACGTTTAAAACAGGGAAAAGTCAATTTTTGTATCATTTACGATCCTGTTTCAGATAAATTTCACTTAATTTGTTTCTAAGCATGTTTACTACATCATACGTAAAAGTTGAAGAACGCCATCCTGCTATTGAATTATTCTGATACATTGGTTCTTTTTCATAGTCAAGAGAAGATTCTTTTTTATGTTCTTCAAAAAGAGGTGTTCCCGGTACTGGAGAAAATTCTGAAAGGTAAGGCCTTCCTCCAGCTTGTTCTACTATTTCTATGGTTTTTTCAACATCCTCTATTGTTTGTCCTGGAAGTCCGCAAAGGAGATATATGCCAAGTCTGTCTGGAGTAAAACCAACTTTATGAAGTTTTGTCAGTGTATTGAAAAGTATTTCCGTTGATGCTTTTACATCGTAACCTTTTTTTATTGTCTCAAATCCGAATCTGAGTTGCGGAAAATTGTTATGAAACATCATTTCTGCCAGTTCGTCATCTATTTCTCTTAAATGAAGACCATTAGGAACATGATAATTGAAGTGTGGACTTGTAAGTTTTATAAACTTTTTCAGATATTCACCGTTTTTAAGAAGAAGTGCATCATCATAAAATGCTATATTGGAAATCTTATTTGATTTATAAAGCCTTAATGATGATTCAGCCTGATCTTCAATACTCAGATATTTTACTTTTGGGTAAAAAATTGGAGAAGAACAGTATTTGCATTTAAATGGACATCCCATTATGAGGTTTGCAGGAAAAAAGGAGGTTTCAGCAATATATTCCTCAAAATCAACGTATAGTGAATCATTTGCAAATGTTCCTTCTGAAACGGATATTCCATTTTCTGTAAACTTATCAGGAATCAGCTTTGCGGCGACGCCTCCTGTTACTATCTGAATATCTGGAAAGATATCTCTCGCAATTTCAGCAATTTTAAGGACATTTTTATACCAGTATGTCATTCCTGAAGAAATCAGTATCAGATCTGGTCTTTCCATTTTTTCAAAGATATTTTTTATTTTTTCCCACGAAGTTCCAAAATGAAAAAAATTCCTTGGAACAAAGCTAAATTCTTCAGGTTTTTCAATTTCTTTTTTCCAGTAACTGTGCCTTCCATCTTTTTTATATTTAGGAGGAACGAATCCTTCCTGAACAGCATTTTCACCATTCAGAAAGTCGTAATATTTTATTTCTTTGCCTAGTTTTTTCAGCTTTCCCATGACTCTGAAAAGCCCTAGTGGTGTGCCCCACATACTGTATGCTGCAAAATCTTCAATTGGTGGGTTAATTGCAACGATTTTCTTTGCATTTAAAATGATTTTGTCACTATTTTCTAAAGGCATTATTTTTTTAGGCTAACAGGAGCTCTTTGATTTTTATAAATATCTCTTCAGGGTCGAAATTTCCGGCATTTGGAATATATCCGCCAGCAAGTTCAGTATGCCCTCCGCCACTTCCAGTTCCTTCAAGAACCTTTTCTATGGTTTCAGCAGCATTCCATAAAGGATTTTCACTTCTTATTGAAAATATTATTGTATTGTCATGTCTTGCACATAATATAACAAAGTCGGTTTCATCAAGACCTAAAGCAAAATCCGCAAGCATTCCGAGAAGATTTGGTCCACAACCGTTTTTCATGTAACAGAAAAGAATAGACTCTTCTATTTTAAAGTTATCCAGTAAATATTTAAAAAAAGGAAGATCTTCCAGTACCATGCCGTTTCTTATTATTGAGTTTACCATTTCCATATCTGCATAATTGAAAAGGGTGGAATAGGCAATCATGTCTTTTTCTGTAACAGAACGGGTAAGCTGCATTGTATCAATGTTGATTCCTGTCATAAGTGCTGTTGCAACATTTTCAGGTATTTCAATGTCAAGTTCTGTAAAATATTCAAAAAGAATAGTGGAACATGCACCATATTCAGGTCTTATATCGGTAAACATTATTTTGTAAGGCACTTTTACTTTATGATGATCTATTACTGCAACGAGTTCTCCTCCAATATTGGTAACGTTTCTATTACCGACGCAGGCATCAACAATAATAACAGCATCATCTTTGTTTATTTTTACTTCAGAAATATGATGCACCTTAATTTCAAATTCTTTTATCATTCTTAAAACTGAAGGTCTTGTTATTTCACCATCATAAACAATTATAGATTCAAAACCGAAAGAACTTAAAAGCTCTTTAAGAGCATAAGAAGTTGCCACTGCATCATGATCAGGGAAATTATGCCCCTGAATAAAAATATGTTTTTTACATTCAAGATAGTTAATTAAAGTTGAGAAATTCTGCATAAAGACCGCCAAAATAAAAAATCTTAGTTATTCTAATCACTGTGATGATGTTGTCAAATATAAAAGAATTAATTCTGACAGAGATTTTTATTTAAATTTAATGTTTAGTAAATTGTTTGAATTGAATGTTTAATCAAAAGAAAAAGGACCTGTTTCTACAACATATGCTCCATTTTCAAATCTTGGTGTAAGTTCACATGCATCAGAGTAGTAATCTCCATTCCAGATTATATCAACGACTTTCCATCCATCGCCTTCGTCTTTTTCTCCTTCACCATTATCAAACCCTGTAACTTGAGGTTGAACGCCATATGTTGCTTTAAGTGTGCCTCCGCAATATATATTAATAACGGGATAAGTGGTTTTTGTTGTATTTTTGAAATAGTGAACAAATACTTTAAAAGCATCTCCATTGTTTGGGTTGTCCAGATTAATGTTTTCCGGTTTGCCTACATCAGAAATATTATCTATATCAAGTCTTGGATTATTATTGCCGTTAACATCTGCATATCCCCAGTTAATACCGGAGCTGCTTGCTTTGCAGTTAGAGTAGTAGCAATCTTCTTTACTTGTTGTTGTCGAGAACCAATCTGCTGTTGTTCCGGTTTTTCCAAGATGAAGATCTACGTCTACGGATCCTGTTGTGTCCCAGCAGAGTTCTACTCTGAGTCCCTGAGAAACAACTTTTATTATCCATGAACATTCAAGATCTCCGTGTGTTGGAGATGTTACTTTAAGTTTTAAAGTATAGCTTCCTGAAAGCTGAAAATTTAGTGTAAGCTGTGAAAGGTTGGGACCTGAAACTGTTGTTGTGGCGGTTCCGTTCATTTTGAAGCTTGTAGTATTAAGTACTATATCACATGGACCTTTTGAAAGTGTCCATTCCCAGTTTGCGGCATCTCCTCCAGAGTAGATTTGTGTTCCGTCAATTACTTTGTCAACAAAAGGAAGTGCTGTCCCGATGTCGTAACCGCAGTTAATAGGAGGCAGGCAGCAGAGTTTATCATCAACACATCCGTCACAGTCATTATCAAGGTTGTCACAAATTTCTTTTGACGGGCTTATTCCGCCAACACATTCTCCCCAGACACCAGTCATTTCTCCAATAACCTGACAGGTCTGAACACCGTTTTTACATGCACCAACCGCCATGAAATTTGGAGGTCCCATAAAACATGCCTGTGTCTGTCCAGCCATACATTTACAGCCTTCATCAACTATGCCGTCACAGTCATTATCGAGTCCGTCACATAATTCTTCAGCAGCTTCACTTGGAATTGCCGGAAGACATATTGCTGCAACTTCCGAGCATCCGTCCTCACATACAGGTGAATCATCATCAGGCTCGTTTTCGACGTAAACATTAGATGTTGTGTCTTCATCAGGAATTTCAGTTTCGTCTGTGGTTTCATTTTCATTTGTTTCAATGTCATTATCAGATTCGGAATCATTTTCAGTACTGATATCATAATCTGTTTCAGGTAGATCACCAGCATCAGTATCATCTATTATGTCGTTTTCGTCATTAATGTCTGAAATATCAATATCATTGTTTTCATTTTCTGTCGGATTTACTGATGAATCAGGGGCTCCGTTTGTATCATAATCGACAGGATTGTTAATTGAAATATCAGAGTCGTTAAAAAGCTCTTCTTCCGAAGTTGCGCACGAGGTAAAAACGATAGGTATAAAAATAGCAATAAATATGAAATATTTAATCATTTTAAAAATCTCCTTTGTAAATAGTTTTAGTTAAGTTTCAATTTTATTCCAATAAAAATCGAAGTCAATTTATTTTTAAGATCTTCACATAAAATCCTTTTTTTTGATCTGTTGGGTAAACTTTTATTTTTTTTATCCGTATTTACTTAAGTAAATGGTTCTTTAATTGTAACTAAAAAAGTATTAGGTAAATATCAAAACGCTGAATGTAGATTCAAATTGTTTATAATATATTTTTAAAGTTGCAGATGGGTAATACAAATGAAAAGTAAAAATTATTTATAAATATTTACTTTTTTTTATATAAAATTTGAATTTTAAAACTTATTTTTATTAGGTGGATTTATTTGTGTTGCTGTGAAGCAAATATTTAGTTTTTTTGAGTAGTTACTACTTTTTTTAAAGATAAATTATAAAATTGCTAAACTTTATAAAAGCATATCCGTATATCTTTATGTAAGTTGGTTAACAAGGGTTGGCAAGGATGCCGTTATAAACCCACTCAGGGAGGAGTCCAATGAGCATGATGACAACATCAACCAATGTGTCTGCACTTCAGTGTCACTATTCATTGAAATATGCAGATCTTTCTCTTTCAAAAAGCATTAAAAAACTTAGCTCAGGTGTTAAAATAGCTGCTGCATCTGATGATCCTGTAAATTTTTCTCTTTCAAACAGATTTAAAACTCAATACACAGGACTTGACGTTGCAAAACAAAATATTCTTGATGCTACAAGTTTTTTTCAGACTGCAGAATCAGCTTTAAATGAAAGTCAGCAGATTCTTCAGAAGATGAGAGAACTTTCTCTTAGAGCTCTGAATGATTCTTTAACTTATTCAGACAGAAGAGAAATACAGACAGAAATAGATATACTTAAAGAAGAACTGGATAATATCGTCGATACTACTACATATAATGGAAAAAAATTACTGGATGGTTCCACCATAGCAGATGTTACCAACTCTTCAGGCATCTTAAACAGTTATGTAACAGATGAAGTTGTTGAGGGAAGCTACGAGCTTTCTATAGAAAATTCACCTGTAGACAATCATGTTATAAAGTCCAATATTTTTAAAGTTAAGGATGGTGTTGATTATAATCCTGGTCTTGAATTCAGATTTGACAGTGTCAACAATGTCAATGCCGGAAATTTATCTTTTGATTTCGGAGATGCTACAAACTATTCTGTCGCTATAGCAGCAGGTTCTTCAGCTTCTGATGTTGCTGATGCAATAAATAATGATGTTAATGTTTCTTTTTATATAACAGCTTCTGTTGTAAACAACGGCATGGAAGATATTCTTGTTGTTACAAGCAATGATGATTCATATCTTGCTCAGAATTATACAATGACATGTGATTCAGATAATTGTGCCGGTTTTTATACTGCCGGAACAGCAGCTTTTTCAGGTGTATCAAAAGGAACTGCGGCAAGAAGTGAAACAGAATTATGGCAGCTTGAGAATTTTTATGATAATCAGGGAAATGCAATACTTGGAAATGATGGCAGAAGTATAAACATTTATAATGGACTCGGTGACAGTGCGTCAATATATATAAGTCCTCAGGATACACTGCTTTCTCTTGCCCAGAAAATAGAAAATGCCATTATAACTCCTATTGAAAATGGTGGACTTGGAATGGGTGTAGGAATTCCTGAAGTTGATGGTCATGTAGTTGAATATGTTCCTTCATCAGTTAATCTGAGTGATGAAAGCGTCAGTGGAACATTTGTTATCCGTTCTCCATGGATGGGCGATGAAGGAAAGTTTTATTTTGCAGATGATGAACGTCTTATAGAAGCTATTGGTTTTGCAACTATACAAGAGGCGGAACCGTACAGTACATCTGTAAGTGTTACAAGAATGGATGTTGATCCTGTTACAGGAGCAGTTACACCAGTTGCTATGGGAACTGATATCTTTACCGATATGACTGTTCAAAATCTGATTCCTGGTGTTAATGTAACTCTTGACAGAAGAACAGACATAACTCCTTCATGGGATGATATTAATAAAGAATTTGTTTTTACAAGTAATGCCGGAAATACAATAGAAACTGTTGACGTTGAAGATAATACAACAACTTTTCAAACAGGCGCATATCAGGGGGAATATACATCTCAGGGTATTCCATCGGTTGATAGTACCGCGCTTAACCTTGAGAATGTAATGGTTGTTAATGAAACTCTTGCAGAAGAGGCTTTGGATAACATTACAAAAGCTATAGATTTTGTAAGTTCTGTAAGAGCAAAAATCGCTTCTAAAGTTTCAAGTTTTGAAAAAAGATATGAAAATACTTCATCAATGAGATTAAATATATACACTTCCTATTCTAATATAGTTGATGTTGATGTTGCTGAAGAAAGTACTAATTTTGCAATGTATCAGCTTCAGACTCAGACAGCTCAGGCAATTCTTGCACAGGCAAATAAGCTTCCCGAAACTATTCTTCAGTATCTTTTATAAAAAGTAATCAGACTCTAAATTCTTTACTTTAACATCAGGAAATATATATTTTCTAGTTACTAATGAAAAAAGGGGAAACTAATGGCAAAACTTTATTTCAGATATGGAGCTATGGGAGCAAGTAAAAGCGCAAATGCACTTATGGTTGAATATAATTACAGAGAAAGAAATCAGAATGCGCTCCTTTTAAAACCTGCCATAGATGATAGGGACGGTTTTTCATACATAGCTTCAAGGCTTGGGATAAAATGTGAAGCGACCGTTGTTTCTGATACGGATAATCTTTTTGAACTGATTAATAATAAAAATTCTGAAGAAAAAATTGATTGTATAATTGCAGATGAAGCACAGTTTTTTACAAGAAAAAATGTTGAGGATTTATGTAGAATTGTTGATGAGCTTAACATTCCTGTGATAGCTTATGGATTAAGAACTGATTTTAGAGGCGATCTTTTTGAAGGCAGTATGTGGCTTTTAGCATGGGCAGACACAATAGAAGAGATAAAAACAGTATGTTTCTGCTCTCGAAAAGCAATAATGAATGCAAGACTTGTTGACGGCATCGTTACAAAGACCGGAGAACAGATACAGATTGGTGGAAATGAGTCTTACATAGCTCTCTGCAGAAGACACTGGAGAGAAGGAAAAACATTTTAATATTGTTCTATTTTCTTATTTCTTCATATTCAGCATCAACAACATTTTCATCTGAATTTATTGATACGTTTTCCTGAGAAGTAGTATTGGATGTATAAACATATGCAGTTTGATTCTTTATCTTTTTATTAAAAATATCAATAAGAACAATTTTCCATAAATTCCTGGTTCCGGGAATTAAAAATGTAAGACCAATAATATCTGTTAAAAATCCAGGCGTAAGAAGAAGGACTCCACCGATAAAAATCATTATTCCGCTAACCATTTCATTACCTGGAAGCTTTCCTGATTCAAGTGATTTCTGTATCTTGTATATAGATTTTCTCCCTTCGAATTTAGCAAGAGATGCACCTGCCGCTCCTGTTATAATGATTATCATTAAAGTTGTAAAAGGACCTATAAGACTGCCAATCTTTATTAAAAGATAAAGTTCGACTGCCGGAACAATCGTAAAAAGAAGAAAAAGCTTACCCAACATCATGCCTCCATTAAATTATGCCGTGTTACATTTAAACACTAAAAAGGAATAGTCAATCTATGTTTGGAAAAAGATTTAAGAAAAAATGGTGGAGATTATTATTTAAGATCTATAACAAAATCTTTAACAATTGCCATATGCTGCATATTTGTAGAATCTGAATCACCTTTCTGAGCGGGGGAGAAGCTGGCGTTAAGTTCACTCTGAGAATATTCTCTGGTATCAAACACAAGACCATTCGGGTATGAAAAATTTGTATATTTTACAGTTGTCTGAAAGGTGTGAAGATCGTAGTCTGCAAGCACAAAATCATATTGTTTAGATCTGCTTGCATTTGTACCGTAATCTCCGTCTTCACTTTCAGGATGCGGACCTGAAACATAGAATATCTTTGTTCCGCTATATTTGCCGAAACCGCTATCACTTACAGCACTTGGTCCATTGAAATCTCCACCTACGATATAGTAATATTTATCAGGATCTGATTTCATCTTTGTATAAACCTGTTTTGCAATAACCTGAGCAGCAGTTACCTGATCGCTCGAAGGACTTGTATGAAGATGCACACTTATAGCAAGAATATCTCTTGGTCCTGGAATATCAATAACAGCCCAATCAAGATCTCTGTTGTTTATATTGGGATCATCCCATTTCCCTTTTGAAGTTATAGGCCATTTACTTATAATACCGTTTGGAATTTGACCCGTTCCTGCTGAGTATGAACATTCGGTTCCGCAAACTTTATCAACCATTTCACGATAGTTTGCCGCAGTGTTTTGTTTGTAGTTGAACTCCTGAACCATAACTATATCACCTTTAAGCCCCTGAAGGATTCTTATTCCGTGACCTTCATCATAATCCTGACCGTTTCCGCTTGTAACATTTGCAGCAACTGCTCTGACGGAAAGAGTATCAGGAATAACTTCATCTTCATCAGGAACATTTTCGTCTTCATCAGGGATAATTTCGTCTTCATCAGGAGTTACAGTATCTTCATCTTCTTCAATAACATCTGCATCATCTTCATCTGTAACTGTATCTTCATCTAAAACTGATTCATCAGAATCTTCATCAATGATAATTGTATCTTTATCTTCAGTTATCTGATCACTGTCATTTGTATCACTTGTTCCGTCGTCGCATGATATTATTGTAAAAATAACTAAAAAAGTGATTAAAAAATATCTCATTTTTCCTCCCTTAAGAAAAGTTGTTCCTAACAAAAAATTATACACAGATTTTGATATTGTCAATCAGAAAAATTAAACTGTTATTTTTCGAGAGTGATATTAAAATCCTTAACTATAGCCATATGCTGCATCTGAGATGACCCTGAGTCACCTGTTAAAGCAGGCGAAAAGTTTGCATTAAGTTCAGCCTGAGAATACTCTCTTGTATCAAATACCAGACCATTAGTGTAAGTGAAGTCTGTATATTTTACAGGAATCTGAAATGTATGAAGATTATAATCGGCAAGCACAAAATCATATTGACTTGATCTGTTTGAATTTGTATCCTCATCACCATCTTCACTTACAGGATGCGGACCGGCAACGTAAAAAATGTTTGCTCCGTTAAATTTTCCAAGATAAGTATCGCTAACAATCATAGAACCGTTAAAGTCACCGCCAAGGATAAAATAATATTTATCTGCATTTGCCTGCATCAGATCATAAACCTCTTCTGCAATAACTTTAGCGGCAGGTCCCTGTTTTGAGCTGGTTGTACTGATATGAACGCTTATTGCAAAAATATCTTTTGGTCCCGGAATATCAATAACAGCCCAGTCAAGATCTCTATTGTCTATATTAGGATCGTCCCAGTAACCTGAGCTTGTTATAGGCCATCTGCTTACAACACCATTTGGAATCTGTCCTGTTCCAACTGTATAGTAACATTCTGTTCCGCACATCTCATCAACCATATCACGATCAGTCATAGTTGAACCATTTTTACCAGTGTTGAATTCCTGAACCATGAAAATGTCACCTTGAAGTCCTTTAAAAATTCTGATACCATGACCGGGATCGTAACTCTGATAGTTTCCGCTTGAAATATTTCCTGCAATTGCTCTTATAAAAAGAGTATCCGGAATATCTTCATCATTAATTTCATTATCTGCATCAACGGTAGTTTCATCTTCATCAGGAACTATTACAGCATCATCATCCTGAGCAGTTTCATCTTCGTCAGGAGTTACAGTACTGTCTTCATCAATAACAATATCATCTTCATCAGGAGCTGTGACAGTATCTTCATCAGTAGCAGTTTCATCTTCATCAATAACAACTATATCTTCGTCAGGAGTTGTGACACTGTCTTCATCCTGAGCAGTTTCGTCTTCGTCAGGAATTATAACAGCATCATCATCTGTTTCTTCATCTACTGAAATATCAAAGTCTTCAGCTTCATCACTGTCTGATACTAAATCTTCGTCAGCAGTTATATTATGATTATCTGTTATTTCAACAGTATCAGTGTCGTTGTTATAGTCTTTAGATGGTTTTGCGTCATCACATGAAATGAAGAGCAAAGCCGCAAGTGTAATAATCAAAAAAAATCGCATACTTTTTTTCTCCTAAACAAGTAATTTCTAGTAATCTGATATCTTATTAACAAAATCAGGTCTATCAACGAACGGATTTCTGTTACCCTGATACTGTTCAATCCTGTTATTTCTTTCTTTTTCCATATCATCAACAGGATCTTCTGTGTTCCATGTTCTGAGAAGAGTCTCTTCTGTTGAACCTATATCCATTTTATAAATTACAGCCATGTAAAAATGAGCTCTTGCAATATCTCCTCTTCTTTCAGGTCTCACCTCAAAAATAGTTCCTCCGGAAACATTGCTTGGTCCTCTTTCCGAACAGATATTATTATAACAGTAAGTATCATCAGGTTCATCTGTTATACCGAAGTCATAAGAACTCCTCCCGCTGTTTGCGTTTGAATCTGTAGGAAAAAGGTGATGAATATCAGCTTTTGCAGCTGCAGAAGAAAGCTGGCTCTGCGGCCATGAATGTTCAGTATTGAAACCGCCCGGTGTTCTTGAACCATCAGGAGTTACTTTTCTTGAAGTGTAGTAACATTCGATTTCTCCATCAAAAACATCGACCTGATTGAACATTCTGTCTCTTGCAGTATCGTATCCGAGATTTGTATGTGGTTCATAATGTTCATAAAGTGCTTTTTCAAGCGCCTGTCCAGAGAGATTTTCAAGATCTGCAATAGAAAAAGAATCATTATCCGGAAGTTCAGTGTTCTGATCTTCATCATTAGCAGTTTCATCTTCATCAGGAGTTACAGTATCTTCATCTGATGAAATAGTGTCTTCATCCTGAGCAGGATCATCATCAGTTTCTGTATCGGTAATTAAATCTGCATCTTCGTCAGCAGAATCATCATTTGTTTCAATATCTTCGTCTTCAGTCAAATCTTCATCTTCGGTAATTTCATCTTTATCAGTTGAAATAAAATCATCGTCATTTTCATCATCAACGGTAATATCTGAATCTTCAGTTTCATCAGGAATTACAGCATCCTCGTCATCTGTGCTGTCTGTATCAGAAATCTCAATTATATCTGAATCATGATTGTTATTTACAGCAAGTGTCGCATCATCACATGATACGATAAACGTGATTAAAAGAATTAAAACAATAAATAATCTTGGCATAAACCCCTCCCAAGGTTTCAAAAAGTCGTTCTGCTAGATTAGTCTTTTAATATCAATTTGTCAATAGGAAAAAAGTTTTAAACTGTGAAAATTGATACACAAATAGGAAAGGGTAGCTTATTTAATGATAGAAGCGCCGAGACTTTCAAGTTTCTCAACGATATTGCTGTAGCCTCTGTAGACAAATTCCATACCGTTTATTGTTGATTCGCCCTCAGCAATAAGTGCCGCCATGATGTATGCAAAACCTGCCCTGAGGTCGGGAATGTTAAGAGTAGTCGCCTTTAAAGGAGTTTTACCCGAAATGATGGCACTATGTTTATAGTTCTTATTTGAGAAACGGCATTTTCTGTTACCGAGACAATCAGTATTAAGCTGAATTTTAGCTCCCATTTCAACCAGAGAATCAACATAACCAAACCTGTTTTCATAAACAGTCTCATGAATTACCGAAATACCGTCAGCCTGAGTTAAAATTACGCCGAAAGGAGGCTGCCAGTCAGTCATAAAACCAGGGTGAACATCAGTTTCAAGATTTACAGGATGAAGGCCGTTTTTAATAAAGAATCTTATCCCGTTCTGCTTAATATCAAAACAACCGCCAGCCTTCATGAACCAGTTAAGGAAAGTTATCATATCATCCTGTTTTGCCCCTTCGACAAAGACATCTCCATTTGTCGCCGCAGCAAGAGAAGCAAAACTTGCAACCTCAATCCTGTCAGACATTACAGTGAAATCAACAGCCTTAAAGTTTGAAGTTCCCTCAATAATCCACGTTCTGTTGACATCCTGATAAATAATAGCGCCCATCGCCTGAAGCATAGCGACAAGATTAGCTATCTCAGGTTCAATAGCGGCATTTTTAATAACAGTTCTGCCATTAGCGCTTACTGCCGCCATAATAAGGTTTTCAGTAGCGCCGACACTCGGATAGGGGAGGACAATAATATTTCCAGACATATCCTTTGCTGAAAAATTATATGCGCCATGATCACATTCATCAACAGTAACGCCAAGTTTTTTAAGACCTTCGATATGAAAATTTATCTGTCTCGGACCAATCGAACAACCGCCGATAGTTGCAACAGTCGCCTTTCCCGTTCTATGAAGAAGAGGAGCAACAAAAAGAATAGGAGTACGGGTTGAACCGCTGTATTTAACCGGAATTTCCGATTTAGTGATATTTGTATTATCAATTTCAAGCGTTGAATCATCAAGCCATATGTACTTTGACCCAAGCTCTGAACAAATCTTTAAAGTTATCTCGACATCAGTGATTCTCGGAACATTTCTAAGAATAGTTATACCATCAGCAATCATTGAAGCGACAATCATTTTAAGAGCGGCATTCTTTGCACCCGAAGCCTTTACATAACCATTTAACGGTCTGCCGCCTATTATTTTTATTGTAGAACTCATATTTTTATCAACTCCGAAAAAATTCAGCGTCATACTATCAGGAGAAAAATTGTATTACAAGGAAAAATTAGTCCTTGTGGGCGCAAAGTGATAATGTCCTATGTGAGCAAAGTAGAAATGTCCGGTTATTTAAACTAATCTCTCAGATGAAAGGAATGAACAATCATGGGAGAATACAGTGGAGGAGATTCTACGAATGAGCCAAAAAGAGATAGAGAGGGTTTCTGTAATAAGGGATTTGAAGTTGAAACGCCTGTCTCAGAAAGAAGCTGGAAAGCTTCTTCATCTTTCGGAAAGGCAGATACGAAGGATTTTGAAAAGGTATTCAAAAGAAGGAGAAAAAGGTTTGATATCGCGTAAAAGAGGCAAAACGAGTAACCGTAAAATATCAGAGGAACTGGGAAAAAAAGTACAGCAACTTCTAAAGGAAAAATATTATGGTTTCGGACCGACACTTGCAGCGGAAAAGCTTGAAGAGCTTGACGATATAGTTATATCAAGAGAAACAGTAAGACAGATAATGATATCTGAAAATATATGGAAAGCTAAAGCAAAGAAAGCAAAAAGGGTTCATCAGATGCGTGAAAGAAGAAGCCGGCCAGGAGAACTGATACAGATAGACGGCTCACCGCATGAATGGTTTGAAAACCGCCGTCCAAAATGTAATCTTACAGTTTTCATAGATGATGCCACAGGCGAATTCATGGAACTTTTCTTCTCGGAATCGGAAACGACAGAAGCGTACATGGAAACAATGAGAAGATACATTTCAGAATATGGAATACCAATAGCACTTTATACAGATAAACATGGAATATTCAGAGTTAACAGAGCCGATCCGAAAACAGGCAGTAACATTACGCAGTTTGGCCGTGCGATGAAAACGCTGGGGATAGAAATTATTTCAGCCGGTACGCCACAGGCTAAAGGTAGAGTGGAAAGAGCCAACCAGCTTTTACAGGATCGTCTTGTGAAGGAACTGAGGCTTAGAAAGATAAATACAATCGAAGAAGCAAATAAGTTTTTAACAGAATATAAAGAGATGCTGAGTAATAAGTTTGCAGTAAAAGCAAAATCCTGTGAAAATGCACATAGAGAAGTTCAGCACAGCAAAGAGGAACTTGATATAATTTTTTCCAAACACAGTCTAAGAACTATTTCAAATAATCTGGAAATACAATATAACAATACCATTTACCAGATAAAGACTGAAAGCTCCGGAATAAGTATGAGAAAAAGAGAAATAACAGTTTGTGAAAGTTTTAATGGAGAAATAACCCTTCTGTACAAAGGAAGAAAAATGCCATACGAAACATTCAGACAAAGAGAAAAGCAGCTCTTACCACAGGATGCTAAAACACTTAACAAAACAGTTGATCAGATTATAGCTGAACAAAATGCAAATCCTTACTGCAAATTTCCTGTTGATATTTTTCAGACTACTGTGAATGAAGTGAGAAAATAATTAATGAAAGTTATAATTCAAAATTTAAAAGAGGACTTTTCTATTTTGCAGAAGACCGGACATTTTAACTTTGCGTTGACAGGAAAAATTAGTCCTGAAGAGTAGACTTATTATTAAGTTTATAAGTTCTTCCTCTCCATGTAACCTCTTTTTTAAAGAAGATTCTTCCATAAATAACAGGAGCAAGCAGAATAATACTGAAACCGACCCAGCAGTGTTTAAATTGAACCTTCGGACCGCCAACCCTCTCATGAAGATCGTTCATGTTCCAGCTTATGAAAAGAGTAACCAGAAGATTGATTATACCGGCAGCCCACCATCCCATTATAAGACCGAAAACACCGAAAATAAGACCAAGCCAGAAGAAAAGACCAACAACCCAGAGTGTCGCCTTGAAAGTTGAAGCCGAAAGACCCGAACGGGAGAAGGTTATCCATTTAACGAAAGTACCTAAGAATTCCTTATATGACATACCATACTGAATAATAGGAACCCAGTGAGTCACAGTAGTATTTTTGTAACCTTCCTCCATAACTCTTCTGCCAAGGAACATATCATCAACAAGCTGACCTTCGGCAGATTCAATACCGCCGATAGCATCAATAGCCTCTTTCTTGAACATCATAAACTGACCCATAACATAATCCATATCACCGCCAGTCTTTTCCATAACAGCGGCAGCAGCAGGAGAATAAAGAGCATTAAGCATAATACAGTAACCCATATCGCCCGCCTTTTCACACTTCTCGGTAACAACAACAGGAGCAAAAACAGCACCAGCCTTAGGATCGCTCATAATCTTATCAACAAGAATATTAAGAGTATCCTTGTCAGCCCTTGTATCAGAATCAACAAAAGCAATAAGTTCACCACTGGCAACCTTCATAGCTTCAATCATATTATGAATCTTACCAGTTCTACGCCCTGTCGGAGCGCCCGCAAAAACAATCTGAGCAGATTCATTAGGCTTGAAAGTGTGAACATCAAGAACCTTCTTCGTAACAGCATAAGCAGGCTCATTTTCATCCTCGAAAACAAAAATAATCTCGACCTCACCCTTATAGTTAGTATCAAGACCGCACCTTACATTCTCCTCATAACCCGGATCAACACCCTTGACCGGTCTTATAATTGAAAGCATAGGGTACTTATCATTTTTTATCTCAGGATACCTGAAAGAAAGAGCATTTTTGAATTTGATATACTTCCTTATCGAATCAGCCAGCATAAAAAGACCGAAAACAATGAGAAATATATTTAAACCATGAAAAAAAGAATCCATTTTAAAGACCTCCATTAAAAAATAAACCATCTATATATATCGATAAAAAATAAAATGTAAAGAAAGTCTAAAAAAATGCAAATAAAAGTAATAAAGACTTTTTATTGTTTTAGAAAACAGTTAAACCGTGAGATTTGTTTGTTTTTTTATTGACAAAAAATGTGTCAGTGATAAATTGCCGAGATACTAGATGTCATTGTTTTACATATTAAACGTATATAAGGAGAAGAAATGCGTGAATTATTTGTTTTGATCTTATGCATAGCTTTAATAATGATAAGCTGTGATGACAGTACGACAAAAACTAAAAACGACACAGACACAATCAGCGACATGGATGTCGTAGAGCCGGATACAGATTCCGTAGAACCAGACGAGGATGCTGTAACTCCCGATTCAGAGCCGGATGCTGAAAACGATATTGATGAAATTGAACCTGACGAAGATGTTGTAACTCCTGATTCAGAGCTGGACACGGAAGTTGATGGAGATTCAGTTGAACCGGATTCAGAGCCTGACGAGGATTTCGTACCTGAATGTGAAGAAGGTGAAACAAAAACTGGAACGGGCAAGATTTCAACATGTAAAAACGGCAGATGGAAAATTGTAAGGCAAACTGTTATGTATGGAGCAGAAAGTGGTGACTACGGTTTTTCAACGGCGGTAGATAAGAGCGGTAACATTTACGCTTCAGGCTGGACTGATGGTGATGTTGATGGAGACGGCAGTGGAACAAACCTTGGAAGCTATGATGTCTTTGTCGTTAAATTTGATTCAGCCGGATCTATTCAGTGGATAAAACAGTTCGGAACAGAATCCTCTGAAACAGTTGGTTACTCATCATTAGCTTTGGATAATAGCGGTAATATTTATGTTACAGGCTACACACTAGGAGATATTGATGGAGATGGCAGCGGAACAAATCTTGGAAGCTCAGATGTTTTTATTGTTAAACTTAATTCAACCGGGGAAATAAAGCTTGCAAAACAGTTTGGAAGTGCTGGAGCAGATTTTCAAGCCTCTTTGGCAGTTGACGGAACCGGCAATATCTATATCGGAGGTTACACTGAAGGAAATATTGAAGGAACAAATGCAGGCTATGATGATGCTTTTGTTGCAAAACTTAATGCTTCAGGAGAAGTTCAGTGGGTAAAACAGCTTGGAACCACGAGATTGGATAGAGCCGAAGCATTGGGTGTTGACAGTAGCGGCAATGTTTATGCTGCCGGTTTCACTATTGGCGATATTGACGGCGATGGAGCTGGAACAAATTTAGGAAATAAAGATGCTTTTATAGTTAAATATGACGCATCAGGAGAGCTTAAATGGATTAAACAGTTTGGAACAGATACTGTGGACGAAAATATCTCTCTTGCAATAGATAAAAATGACAAAGTCTATGTTACAGGTACAACACAAGGTGATATTGATGGAGAAGAAGGTAGCGAAACAAATGCAGGAATTACCGATATCTTTGTCGTAAAGTTTGATTCGGATGGTACAGTGCTTATGGCAAGAGAATTTGGAACAGAAGGACAGGAAAACATGAACTCAGTTGCAGTTGCAGATAGCGGAAATATCTATTTCACCGGTCTTATTTATGAAGGAGATATGACAGGCTCCTGCGGCGGCACAGGTTTTGGACACTTTGATGTTTTTGTTTTAAAGCTTGACACAGCCGGAGTTTTCACACCGATAATGCAGTATGGTTCCAGTTTTGAAGACAGGGGAAATTCAATTGCATTGGATAGTAATGAAAATATTTATATCTCAGGCTACACTAAAGGAGCGTTTGACTCCTTGACAAATGCCGGAGAAGCAGACGCATTCCTTTCAATAATACCAGCTGAGTAGTCTTAAACCTATCTAAAAGCTTTTAATTACAGATAAAATTGACAACATATTTTATCTCAATATATCTCATAAGCTATATTTACAAACTTAGGAGAATCAGATGAAGTACCTCTTAACGGTTTTTGTTTTTTTACTTATGTTTATCGGATGTGATGATGCTTCACCATCAAAAAGTGATAGTGACATTACAGCACCTGACACTGAAACAGTAACAGATGCAGACGAAGTAACTGATGCGGAAGTCGACGAAGAAAATGATGCAGATGAAACCATTGACACTGAAGTTGATGCAGATTCAGAAAATTCCGATACAGACTTTATTGCAGAATGCGAAGAAGGTGAGACAAAAAACATTAATTGCGGTCTCAACAACGCTGGAACGCAATCTCAGGTATGTAAAGACGGTAAGTGGATAGATAACGATAACTGTAATGACCCGGACGAATGCACAAATGATGATACCCATGCAGTTGAAGGAACAGTATCAAGCTGCATAGATGGTAAGTGGAAATTTATAAGAAAGACAGTTCAATTTGGAACAAGGAGTTCTGATGAAGGAAAATCTGTTGCTGTTGACAGCTTAGGCAACATTTATGTCGCAGGTGTAACATGTGGAGATCTTGATGGAAACACAGATGCAGGATTGTATGATATTTTCCTTACAAAGTTTAATAGTAGCGGCGTAAAACAGTGGACTAAGCAGTATGGAACATTAACAGTTGATTATGGAATCTCCATAGCAGTTGACAGCAATGGCAACATTTATGTTGCAGGTTATACATATGGCGCTTTTGATGGTTATACCAATGCCGGCAGCTATGATATCTTTCTTACAAAGTTCAGTTCAAGTGGTGAAAAACAGTGGACAAAGCAGTATGGAACATCAGTCTCTGAAAAAGTATCTTCAGTAGCAGTTGACAGCCTGGATAACATTTATGTTACAGGTTATACATCAGGCAGTTTTGATGGTTATACCAATGCCGGCAGCAATGATATCTTTCTTACAAAGTTCAGTTCAGATGGCACAAAAGAGTGGACTCAGCAGTATGGAACATCATCAAATGATTATGGGCAATCAATAGCCGTTGAGAGCTCAGATAACATTTATGTTGCAGGTTATACTGATGGCAGCTTTGATGGAAATACCAATGCCGGCAGTAATGATATCTTTCTTACAAAGTTTAACAGTAGCGGCGTAAAAGAGTGGACAAAGCAGTATGGATCGTCATTAAATGATTATGGGCAATCCATAGCAATTGACAGCTCGGATAACATTTATATTGGAGGTTATACTGATGGCAGTCTTGATGGAAACACAAATGCAGGAGGAAGAGATGTTTTCCTTATAAAGTTTAACAGTTTCGGCACAAAAGTGTGGAATAAGCAGTATGGAACAGGAGCTGCTGATTCAGGATATTCAGTAGCAGTTGACAGCTTAGATAACATCTGCATTACCGGTACTACATCCGGCACTCTTGACGGCAATACAAACGCAGGAGATTATGACGTATTTCTTTCAATAATACCAGCTGAGTAGTCTTAATTTCTTCCGCTTTTTCTTTACATCACTGCCTCATCGTCACAGATAGACAAAATTTTAAGGCGTTTTACCTTTACAACGTCATGGGTGCAAAGAGAGGAAAGGCAAAGGAGCGTTGCAGAGCGATTTTTTCCGTACAGAAATGACACTGCGTCTGCCACGGAGCGTTTTTTTCCGTGCAGAAATGACACTGTGTCTGCCACGCACCATTTATTTCATTGCAGGCATGACATTGCTGCGCCGCTTAATGATTCTTTTGAGTGCGGGAATGACACTGCAACTGCCACTTACCATTTTTTTCATTGCAGGCATGACATTGCTGCACCGCTTAACGATTTTTTTGATTGCAGGCATGACGTTGCTGAGCCACTTAATGATTTTTTTGATTGCAGGCATGACGTTGCCGCACCGCTTAACGATTTTTTTGATTGCAGGCATGACATTGCTGAGCCGCTTAATGATTCTTTTTATTGCAGAAAAGGCATTGTGTATTCTACCTTGAATTTTAGTGATTAAAGAATTGATGTTTTCTATAGAAAGCTAGTGTTTATGAAATTAATATTCCACAGGTTTTCTCTTAATCGGCATTGTCATGCAGCGGCATCCGCCTCCGCCTCTGCTTAGTTCCGAGCCTTCTATTGTAATTACGCATTTTGAATAGTCGGCAGGGTTTACTTTGTCTTCTATTACATCATCGGCGGCTATGATTTCAAATCCGTTTTTGTTAAGTTCATTTATTGTGTGAACATTTCTTTCATAACCGATTATTTTGCCTGGTGCAATGGCAAAGAAGTTGGCTCCGCTGTGCCATTGTTCTCTCTTTTTTATCCAGAGGTCTTCTCTTCCGCCGCAGTATAATGGCTCCATTTCCATTCCAATTGATGAAAGTGCTTTTACAATGCTGCTTCTGTACTGTATGGAGGATACTTTACCTCCTGAGAGAATGATTTGAACTGTCTGGTATTTGCTGTGACTGAATATAACGGGATCATATATCATGCATTTGTCTTTATCCAGAAGGGTAAATACCATGTCAAGGTGTATGAAGGATTCAGGTTCTTCGGGAAGTTCCTGTACTATAATGTGAAAATCCTTTTCATAGCTTTTTGATTTGTATTTATCAATGAGTATATCTATCGCCTGAGATGTTGTTCTGCTGCCCATTCCGATTATAAGGATGTTATCTGCCGCAACAAGCAGGTCTCCGCCTTCCAGCATTGTTCTGTTGTTGTTTATTTCAGATTTGAGGGTAAATGTCTTTGTCGAGAAGGCCGGATGAAAGTCAAAGATTGCTTTCATTATTATTGATTCGCGCTCTCTCACTTTGTTTGCCATTTTGCCGATTATAACGTTGTCAAAAACGGTCATTGAGGCATCTCTTGTAAAAAAGAAGTTATGCAGCGGTCTCAAAACGTATCTTGATTTGTCGAGAAAGCCTGTAAGCGTATCTTTTTCCATTGGTATGCCTTCAAAAATCTGAGTTGCTAGCTTTTGCGGTTCATCTATGGAAAATGCCGATTTCTTTAAGACAGGATTCTGTTCGTTTTTTATTATTGTATCAATGAGATTGTTTTTTATTGCATCATTTTTGAATATGTCTGCAAGCAGATCTTTCGGATCATATACGTTGCAGATTTTTGAAAGTACGCCGTGCAGCTGGCTATGTTCCCTGGATGCTATGGATAAGTTTAAGATATCACTGTAAAGAGCTCTCTCAGCGTTTTCAGGGGTCATGTTCTCGATTTCCATTCCTGGTTTGTGAACAATAACTCCTTCCAGTTCTCCAATCTCTGAATTCACCATCAGAGACATGCTTTTACTCATAAAACCTCCGCATTGTTAAAAAGCTTAAATCGGATGGGACTATACTTAAAAGGGCTCTTCAGGTCAAATTCTTCTTTTCTGAATCGTTTTTTGGATTAATTTTATATCTCTCTTACTAAAACCTTGTTTCAAAAGATGATTTCTGTTAATATTCCGCCTATGAAAGTATTGATTCTTGTCTTTACAGTAGTTTTTATCACACTATCATGTGCAACTCAACGGTATGGTGTATATCATAAGGTTGAAAAGGGTGAAACGCTGTACGGAATTGCCGGTAAGTATCAGATAAAAGTTGACAAACTGAAAGAAGTAAATAGTATCGACGACGAAAAGTCACTTAAGGTAGGGCGCTATCTTCTGATACCTGATGTCAAGGCTCCTGAAAATGTGACTGACTCGGTTCCTTCAAATAAGAATAAAGAATCTTCAACGTCTTTTGTAAAAAAGCCTGCCGATAATAAAGGAAACGAAAAGGTTTCTTCGTCTGTCAAATTTGACTGGCCTGTTGATGGAGTTGTTACATCGCTGTTTGGTCCGAGAAACGGAAAAATGCATGAAGGAATAGATATCGGTGTTCCTGTCGGAAGAACGATAACGGCTTCGGCAAATGGGAAGGTTATATTTTCCGGTACACACGGCGGTTACGGTAAGGTAATTATCATTCAGCATAAAGATGGTTATGTTACAATTTATGCTCATAACAGCAAGCTTCTGAAAAAAGAGGGTGAATCGGTAAAGAAAGGCGAGAAGATAGCTGTTTCAGGTAAAACAGGGCGCGCAACTGGTCCTCATCTCCATTTTGAGATACGAAAGAACAGTAAACCTGTTGATCCTTTGAAGTATTTGCCCGGTAAAGTGGTCCCGTAGCTCACTAGGATAGAGCGACTGCCTCCTAAGCAGTAGGTAAGAGGTTCGAATCCTCTCGGGATCACCATCTTTTTAATATATTTAATCATTTTTTAGATGTTTTTGAATCAGTTACGAAAACGTTTGAAGTTTCTGTAGATGCCTTTATCCTTTTTTCAAATCCACACGCAGAATTACACGCATAAAAGTTTAGATTTTCTCAGGTTGAACCGGTGTTTCCTTTTCTTCTTTTTCTCTTTTCTCTTTAAGCTGTTTTATATATTTCAACTCATTGTTAGATACTCTGTCATCTGAATCGATTTTAAGACATTTTTTATAGATTTCCTCAGCTTCCTCAAGTTTTCCAAGTTCTATCAGTGAAAAAGCTTTGCCTCTCATGGCTCTTGTAAGATGTTCTTCTTTACTGTTTTCGGAAGAATATTCTTCAGCAGCCTTTTCTGCTTTTTCAAATATTGTAACTGCTTCTTCCCATTTTTTCTCAGCATGTAATACATGACCTAATGCAGAAAGATATTGAGAATTTGTAGGCGTCATTTCTATTGCTTTTTCTATAAAGGTTCCTGCTTCTGTATATTTTTTTTCTCCGGTGTAGTAGTAGCCTTTTAAAAAATATGCATCTGCATAAAAATCAGGAAGAATGTAGATGGATTCCGGTTTTTTCTCTTTTGCGAGTGCCAGAAGATAATCTGTTTCCTTTTTATTTCTGGCGGAATAGATGATTCTCCCTTCTTTCGTATATGTCTTTTCAAAATAACTTATTATCGGGTCAATATCGTTTGTTACACTTTTTTCACTAACTCCTGATTCAATTCTTTCCATAATTTCCATGATGGTGACAGAGTATTCTTTTTCAAGAGCCTTTTTTTCTTCCTTTGTTGATATTACATCTTTTGATGTTGCACATCCTGAAAGGAAAACAGATGCTGAAGTAAGTGCTGTGATAAGAAAAATCTTAACATTTAGTCTCATCTTTATCTCCTTGGTAATAAAATTCTATTTAGGTTAGCATTGTTGGATAAAAAATCAATTATTTGTTTAAAGAAAGATAGTTGCGGAGTTTATCAGGCAGTTTTCTTTTTGTTGAGTTTTATTATTCCGTGTCTCATTATTATGTTTATGAATTCGCAGAATGCATTTATTTCCTTTTTGTCGTCGCTTTTTTTGGAGATGGTTGAGAATATTTCATAAAGATCTTTTTTTCCATCGATTTTGCTTATTACATGTCTGCTTTTGTGGTCTATTTTAATTGTTGATCTTACCGGTCTTTTAAGGAGAAGGTAAAATATTTTATCTGCCAGCGAGTTTCTTTTTATTACTATTGTATCATCAAGTAGTTCTATGTTTTTTTTAAATTCCGGTATATAGTCTAAAAAATTATTGTTTCCCATTACTCAAACCTTATTACTGTTACGGAGTTTCCTCCTTCCTCATTTGTTCCCTCATTCCATTTTGCTCCATATCTTGAGCCTATTTTATCAATAAACGAGCGGACTGCGCTTTTTAGTTTTCCACTTCCCTGACCATGGATAACTGTAAGTGATGCACTGCCTCCTGCAAAAGCTCTGTCAAGAGCTGTCTCAAGTTTTTCAAGTGCATCTTCGCTCATCATGCCTCTGACATCGAGCTGTTCTGAAAGAGAAACTGCCACTTTTATTGAACCTGCTGAAGCTTTCTGTTTTACTTCTTCATCCATAACTAACAGACGTTCAACTGGTATTGTTATTTTCTTACCTTGTACGGATATGTCAGCTTTTTTCCCACTTATATTAAGGAGTGTTCCTTTAAGTTTCATAAGCTTGTCATACAGAATTGTTTTTCCCGGAATTACTTCATTGATTATTTCAGCAAGCGGGGTTCCTTCTGTATTGTCCATTTTTACTTTCTGTCTTTTTATTGCTTCGTTTATTGTCTCCTGTTCTTTTTTTATTAATGCAATTTTGCCTGCAAGCTTTTTTTCTTCAGCCTGTTCAAGTCTCTTTTTCATTTCTTTTTCTTCCAGCTCCATTAATTTATGAAGTGTTCTCATTCTTTCAATTTCAAATGTCTCTTCCTTGCGGATGAGGTTTTGTTTGATTTCATTTATTTCATCTCTTGAAGCTTTAAGTTCTTTTTCAATTTCGGCAATTTCCTTCTGTTTGCTGTCAAGTTCCTTTTCTTTTTCCCTAAGTCTGTTTATAAGAGGTTCAACAGAGCTTTCTTTTGTGAGGAGAAGTTTTTCAAGTTTTTCAACAAAGAGGCGGGGAAAATTGATTGTTTTTACAAGTGAAAGAGCATTGGAACCGCCAACAAGATTATAAACCATTCTATATGTAGGTTTATCGCTCATATCATCGAATCCCATAGCAACCGGAATGAATGCACTGTCTTCAAGAGCGATGCTTTTTACTTCTGCAAGATGTGATGTTACAAGGGCGAAAGATTGTTTTTCCTTGATAAATTCAAGGAATGCTCTGCTTATTGCTCCACCCTGAAGAGGATCTGTTCCGCTTCCGATTTCATCAATCAGAACAAGTGAACTGTCATCAATAGAGTTGGCAATGTATGCAAGCTGTTTAAGACGGGCTGAAAAGCTTGATTCTCCATCGGATGCACTCTGGTCATCTCCAAGAACAACAAAAATCTTATCAAAAAAAGGAAGTTCACACCTTGATGCCGGAACTGGAACACCTCTTAAAGCAAGTTCGGCTATGGCATGAACTGTTTTAAGTGCAACTGTTTTTCCACCGGCATTAGGTCCTGATACAACCATGATTTTTTCTTTTTCATTGAAAACAAAACTGTTCCTTACGGTTCCTTTTTCTCCAATTGCAAGAAAAACTGGAGGATACCATCCATTTTCTATATTTATCTTCGAGTTTCTAAATTCAGGAACTGTACAGTTGAATTTATCCATCCATCTTTTTTTAAGGCTTACAGCTTCAATGTGTGCGGCGATATGGAAACATTTTTCGATATAATCAAGACTTCTCATGATTTTACCGACAAGTTCCTTTAGAATTCTCATAATTTCTTCATCTTCTCTGCTTCTTAATAGAGTGAGATTGTTATTCAGATTAAGAAGAGGAAGTGGTTCAAGAAAAGCTGTCTGACCGGTTCTTGAATAGTTATGAATTACACCGGGAATCACCCTTTTATATGTTGATTTGAAAGGAAGAACATATCTTTCCTCTCTCACAGAAAAGAAATCATCCTGAAGAAGCTGTTTAACTTCGGTATCTTTAAGCATTTCATCTATTTTTACCGAAATATCTCCGTGAGTTCTTGAAATGTTTTTTCTTATTGAAGCAAGTTCGGGGCTTGCGGCAGATGCAACTTCACCTTTATCTGTTACAGTCTGAAGAATGGTCATTTCAAGAGAAATATCATGATTTATGTTTTCAAATAATGATGGAATATCTGTCAGCCATCCGCTTTTTGATGTTTCAGTAGAAGTTTTTCTGAATATCTGCAGAAATTCACCAATAGCTCTAAGTTCTATCGGTGTAACAGGTTCACCGTTTTTAAGTATATCAAGTGATTCTGAAACTCTGTCAAGGCTGAAATTGGAGCAGTTTATTCCGCTTGTTTCAGCTGTCTGAACTTCACGAATCATTTTAAATTCTTTTTCAGCATCTGTTTCTGTCATTCTTTCAGATTTTCTGACAAAATTGGCAGAAGCTTTGGAGAATGCTCCATCAGTTATCCAGTTTAGAATGTCGGTAAATTCTTTATACATAATCTTTTCTCCAGGAACAATAAAAGGCGCTTTATTATAAGAAGATGTCGCCAAGAGTCAATATCTGAAATTTCTTATGAAAAAAAGCTTTGTAAAATGTATTAAACCGGTGAAGTAAAAACATAAAAACAAAATGCAAATAACAGCCTATGTAAAAGCATGAAGCTTTGTAGCTGGTTTAAAAAAATGTTGAGAGAGTTAATAATCACAAATGTGCTTTTTATGGTTTTATTAATGGTTATTTTCCATATTTAAGTTGAAAACGGATTTCACTTCTGGTACTATTCGGCGAAAAATCGTTTTTGATAAACATATTCCTTAAGGTGTTGTGTCATGACAAAAAAACTTTTAATAAGAGATCTTACATTAAGAGATGGTCAGCAGTCTCAGTTTGCTACAAGAATGAATCAGAAACAGGTTGACAGTGTGCTTGATGATTTCCGCAGAGCAGGTTTTTATGCGATGGAAGTGTGGGGCGGTGCGGTTCCTGATTCTGTTATGAGGTATCTTGGTGAAAATCCGTGGACGAGGCTTGAAAAGATAAAGGCTGGAATTGGTGATGTAAGTAAGCTTACTGCGCTTTCAAGAGGCAGAAATCTTTTTGGTTATAATCCTTATCCTGAGTCAGTTATCGAGGGTTTTAACAGAAATGCTGTCAGGTCTGGCATTGGTATTATGAGAATTTTCGATGCTCTTAATGATCTCAATAATATGAAGTCAACTATAAAGTATGTTAAGGAAAATGGCGGCCTTGCTGATTGCTGTATTTGTTATACTGTTGATTCCAAGCTTTCTTCAAAGGAAAGAAAAGTTCTTGCAAAGAAGGGTGTTAAGGTTCCTGATGTCATTTTCTCTATTGATTATTTCGTTGAGAAGGCTCGTGAGCTTGAAAAAATGGGTGCCGATATGATAAGTATCAAGGATATGGCGGGTCTTGTTGATCCTGCAACTGCCGGAAAACTTATCAAGGCTCTGAAGGAAGCTGTAAAGATTCCTATAGATATGCATACTCACTGTACTCCTGGTTATGGTCTCGGTGCTGTTCTTATGTCTATTGTTAATGGTGTCGATATTGTTGATGCTGTTGTTATGCCTTTTGCCGGTGGTCCTGCTGCTCCTGCTTATGAACTTGTTGCTATTTTTGCAGAGAAGCTTGGTATTGAGATGGGAATTGATAATGCTGCAGTTGCTGAAATTTCCAGAAAGCTTTTTGAGGTAAGAAAGGAACTTGCTGAGTTTGATCAGTATAAGATGTTCCCTAAGCTTTTTGATTTAACTAAAGATAAACTTCCTGCGGACATAGATGCTTTATTTAATGATGCTATTACTGCAGCTAAATCAAACGATATTGATACTGTGATTGAGAAAACACAGGCTATAGAGAAATATTTTAATTTTCCTGCGCCTAATGAAACTGTAAGAATTGCTCAGATTCCTGGCGGTATGTATACCAATATGCTCGCTCAGCTTCAACAGGCTGGTCTCGGTCATCTTCTTGAGAGAGTTCTTCAGGTTGTTCCAAAGGTTAGAATTGATGCAGGTTCACCTCCTCTTGTTACTCCTACAAGCCAGATTGTAGGTATTCAGGCGGTAAACTGTGTTGTTGATGAGGTCGCAGGTAAGCCTCATTATTCGAATACTTCTGTTCAGTTTGTTAATCTTGTTAAGGGTGGTTACGGTCATACTCCGATTCCTGTTGCTCCTGAGTTCAGAAAACAGATTGCGGGTGTGAGCGAAGAGACTCCTTATGATACTTCTTCTTATGAAAAGCAGGAAAATCCTCTGCTTGATGAGTTTGATGATGTTAAGCTTGCTACAAATGAAAAGGAAGAGCTTCTGCTTGAACTTTTCCCTTCTGTTGCAAATGGTTTTCTCAAAGCTCTCCGTAAAAAGGAGTATGAAGAAAATTTCATTAATACTCTTATTGAAAATCAGAATAAGATTGATGCTGCCAACAGAGCTTTGATTGATGGTCTTAATGAAAACTGCTATGGACCTGAGTCACAAGAGATTATTTAAAGCATGTGGGAACAGATAAAGGCTTACATAGATTCCGGTAAAAAGCTTAAGATAAGAGGAGATCAGCTTATTTTTCTTCTTGGAACTGAAAATTTTACCGGAACTTTGACTTTTCATAATCAGAAGGGTGATTTTTCAATTATTTTTGATAACGGCAGTGTTTCTCATTCTGAACCGTATAAGAAATATGCTGATGTTCTTTTTGCATCCCTTTTTACAATTTCGTCTGCCAGTGCTTCTGTTGCTACGGAAAAGATAACATGGGATGAGTTTCTTTTTTATGTTATTTCAGCTCTTCCAAAAAATGTTGTTGATTCTCTGATACAGCCATATGCAAATGATTATGTAACTTTAAAGCCTGAAGCTGGAAATTATTCATTTATTGCAAGTGAACTTAAGCTTAATTTTAATGGTAAGAGCAAGCTTTCTGTCCGTTCTCTGATGATTGCTTCCCCTTACGTTCTCTATTTTCTTCTGCTTACTCAGATGGCCGGAATAATGAAGGGAGCTGTTAAGGACGATTCATACACTAAAAAGAATTCTCCTCAGATGTCTCTTGAAAGTTTTATTGCTGAAAAAGAGAAAGCTCCTGATATTTTTACTCTTCTTGATATGAAAAGAAGAACTGATATTGACAAATCTGTTTTGAAGAAGAATTATTTTAAGATAGCCAATCTTCTCCATCCCGATAAAATGGTAAATATTGAAAAATCTCTTCATAACAGGGCTCTGGATGTCATGGGAAGAGTCAATATGGCTTATGATATTCTTAAAACTGAAGAGGATCTTAATTTCCTTCTTGAGCTTGAGCAGAAATTCGGTTATGTTAAGGAAAAGCTTCAGCTTGAAAATTTTAAGGAATATAATACCGCAGATGGTAAGGCTATGCTTGCTGAAAGGATAATGGAATTTCATATAGCATATTCAATATATAAGACTATATATGACAACACTTCATCTTTTTATATTCTTAAAAAGATGATAAAGGTGCTCCCCAAAGTTCCTGAAGAAAAACTTCCGAGAAGGGAAGAGTTGATAGCCATGTATGGTAAGATTTTTGTTCAGAAAAATGCAAACGATGTTGATGATACACTTTATATGATTATTGCCAAGTCAAATGAGAAGCTTGGTAATATACAAAGTGCCATTGATGTTCTTAAAACTTACCTTAAATCCGCCAGCAGTTCAAATGTAAAGAAATATCTTGAAAGGCTTGAATTTTATGCCAAGAAGTAGCTGGATATTTTTATTTATTTTTATTCTCTCTTCACTGAATCTTAGTGGAGAGATAAAAATATATTATTATTATGATCCTGTCGCTGATGGCTATATATTTACAAACACTTGCCATGATTTAAGGATATGCAAGCCTCTTTATGTCGAAAAAGGTGAGGTCAGACACAGCAACAGTTACCGTCTGAAACCCGGAGATGAAAAAGCTTTTGATTCTATAATAATGAGTGCAAGTAAAAAGTATGGTGTCGATTTTCATCTTATCAAAAGTGTTATTAAAGCTGAGTCTCTTTTTGATAAAAATGCAGTTTCAACTGCCGGTGCCGGAGGGCTTATGCAGCTTATGCCTGAAACTGCAAGAGAACTCGGAGTTTCCAATGTTTATGATCCCGAGCAGAATATAATGGGCGGAACCAAATATCTTAAAAGAATGATAAATAAATTTAAGAACCATAAAAAAGCTCTTGCGGCATATAATGCCGGGCCGGCAGCGGTCTTATATTACGGAGGTATTCCTCCATATAACGAGACAAAGAATTATGTCTCTAAAATATGCGGTTTTTATACTAAATACACAGGTAAAAAATTATGAGCAAAAAAAATAAGAAAACTAAGAACAGGAACGGTTCAAAAATATTAAATAAGTTTAATGCGCTTAAAAATCTGAAAAAAGATGCAATGACTATTCCTAATCTGTTAACTTTTTTAAGGATTATGATGGTTCCTGCAATTTTGTGGTTTCTCACATACCATTCTCCTTTTTTGAGACTTCTGGCATTTATTCTTTATACCGTAGCTTCTGTTACAGATTTTTTTGATGGTTATCTTGCAAGACGTAACAATGCTATTTCAGTTACAGGGAAGCTGCTTGATCCTCTTGCTGATAAGTTTATTGTTCTTTTAACATATGTTCTTCTTGTTTATCAGCATGAAATGTCTGTTCTTCCGGTTCTTCTTATTCTTGCAAGAGAATTTTATATTTTTGGTGTGAGAACTCTTGCTATAGAAAACAGAATGGTTATTGCTGCAGGGCAGGGTGGAAAACTTAAGACTCTTTTTCAGATGTTTTCAATGCCGTTCTTTATTCTTGATAATGAAATTTGGATGAAACTAACAACTCTTGATTGGCCGAACAAGACAATTGGAACTATCCTTGTGTGGATTTCTGTATTTTTTGCATGGCAGTCTGCAATTGATTATACAATTGCTGTAAAAAGAAAACTCTTTCCTTCAAAATAAAAAATTAAAAAAAAATTTTTAATAGATATACTTTTACAAGCGAGGTAAATATGACATCTCTTGTAAAAGCAAAATATTATTCAAAGGATGAAAATGGTGAGATAAAATGCCTTTTATGTCCAAGATATTGCGTAATCTCTGAAAACAACAGTGGAAACTGCGGCGCAAGAATCAATATAAAAGGTGAATTATATACTTTGAATTATAATAATCCTGTTGCGTTAAATATTGACCCGATAGAAAAGAAACCTTTTTTTCATTTTCTTTCCGGAACGCTGACCTATTCACTAGGCTTTACCGGATGTAACCTTCATTGTAAATTTTGTCAGAACTGGCAGATTTCCCAAACAGTTCCAGGAGAGAAGAACTCTTTGAACGTAACTGTTTCCAATGTTGTTAAAGACGCCTTAAAAAATGGATGCTCTTCAATAGCTTTTACTTATAATGAACCTACTGTTGCTTATGAAATGATGCTTGAAACAGCAAAAGAGGCAAAAAAACATGGGCTTTATACTTTGATGGTTAGTAATGGGTATATAAATAGGAAACCTCTTGAAGAACTTATCCCTTTTATTGATGCTGTAAATATAGATGTAAAAGGGTTTACTGATAATTTTTATAAGAAATATACCGGCGGAGATCTTGCGACAGTTCTGGAAAATTTAAAAATTCTTTATAGCAAAGGCGTTTTTATTGAAATAACCAATTTAATGATTGCAGGGCTTAATGATGACATGTCTGATATAGCAGCTATGTCTTTATGGATAAAAAATGTTCTTTCAGAAAATGTTCCTGTCCATTTTTCAAGGTTTTTTCCTGCATATATGATGATGAATCTACCTCCTGAAGATGTTTCCAAAATAGAAACTGCTCGAAATATAGCGATACAAAACGGTCTTAAGTATGTATATACAGGCAATATTCATCATAATGACGGTGAAAATACATTTTGCCCTGAATGTAAAAGCAAAATTGTTGAAAGGTCAGGCTTTAAAGTAAATTACAATGCAATAATAAATGGAAGATGCCGGTTCTGTAATAAGGAGATTAGTGGCATGTGGGAAAAAGAAGTAGTAAAAAAAGCTGCTTTTGCCGGTTCATGGTATCCTGGCACAGCAGATGAGCTTATTGGTTTTCTTAATGAGACCAATCTTAAAGTAGGAAGTATAAAAACTTCTTTAACACAAATAGACGGACTTATAGCTCCTCATGCAGGTTATGTTTTCAGTGGAGAAGTTGCCGCATCAGCTTATAAAGCTGTTCAGGGAAACAACTATGATACAGTTGTTCTTATGGGCACAAGTCACATTTACAGGGATAATATAATTTCTGTATTTGATGGAACAAAAACTGTTTTCCCCACTGGAGAGCTCGAGATAGATAAAGAAATAACGAAAGACATAGTCTCTTTTGATGATAAAGTTTTATTTATTAAAGAAGTTCATGAAAAGGAACATTCTCTGGAACTTCATCTGCCTTTTATAAAATATTATTTGGGCAATCCAAAAATAGTTCTTCTTCTTACAACAACTTCAGATAAAACTCTTCTTGAGAAATGCGGCAAAATAGTTGCTGATTCATTAAGAAAACACAATAGAAAATCTCTCATAGTCCTCAGTACGGATCTTTCACACTATCATCCCTATGAAGATGCATATAAAATTGATAAAAACACCATAGACCTTATTTTGTCTGAAGATTATGAAAAACTTGATAAATTAATCAGCATAAAGGCTTCTGAAATGTGCGGATATGATTCATTTGTAGCTTTCAGAGCGGCAATGAATAGTCTCGGTGCTGATAGCAGAGAGCTCGTTTTATATAAAACCAGTGCAGACACAGTTCCTGAATCTAAAAGTGGCGGAGTAGTAGGATATACGTCAATAGTTTTTGGAAAATCGGATAAAACTGAAGAATATTCAAAAGATGAGAAGGAACTTCTGTTAAATATTGCAAGAATGACTATAAAAAACTGTTTAGATGGAAAAGATACTAAACCTGAAAAACCTTTAAATGAAAAACTTACCGAAAACAGGGCTGTATTTGTAACCTTAAAAATAAATGATGAGCTTAGAGGATGCATCGGAGAAATGATAGCTTCGAGACCGCTATATCTATCTGTTTACGAAATGGCAAAAAATGCCGCTTTCAGAGATCCGAGATTTTATCCTATATCCAAAGATGAGATTGATAAGATAAAAATAGAAATATCTATTCTTACGCCTATGAAAAAGATTGAAAACTATAAAGAAATCAACCTTGGAATAGACGGTGTTCTTCTATATCGTGAAGGTAAAAGCGGTGTTTTTTTACCTCAGGTTGCTGAAGAAACAGGATGGGATCTTGAAACTTTTATGGAAAATCTGTCTCTTCATAAAGCCGGATTGCCAAAAAATGCCTACAAGGATGAAAAGACAGATATATATGTCTATCAGGTGGTTGCTGTAAATGAATAATTCTATTCGCTGTAATCAAGTGCCTTAGCTTTTTCAGCTATTTCGAGAAATTCTCCACGAAAACCGTATTTATCTGTCCCTATATTTGCTGTTGCTCTTTGAATTACTGCATCATAAGAAGCGTTTTCTTTGAATTTAGACTTTCTTAAAAGCATTCCGAATTCTGTTACAGCACTTGCAAAACCCATGTTTTCGCTCATTTGTTCTGTAATGTTTTCATCTGTCATAAAAGTATCAAAATACTTGCTTAAATCCTCTGTAGGCTCTTTGTATCTCATTTTTAATAAGAGATATTCATTCGCTCCAAAATTTACAGGTTCCTCCTCAATAACATCTTCATCTGAAATTTCATTTTCAGTTTCAATATAGTCACTATCTGATTCAATAAAATCTTCATCAGAAAATTCATCATTATTTTCCGTATCTGAATCTGTGAATATAGAATCATCATCTTCCGATGATTTTGATATGGACTCTTCCTTAAGAATTACTTCGTAGAAAGCGGTGACTCTGTGGCCGGCACCTATTTCTCCCGCATCTTTTGTATCGTCATTAAAATCTTCATTATTTAAAACTCTGTTCTCGTAGCCGATTAATCTGTATTTTTCTATTTTAGCAGGATTAAAAACCACCTGAAGTTTTACATCTTTTGCTATAGTGAACATTGTTCCCATAAGGTCATATATAAAAACCTTGTCAGCCTCTTTTTCTGTATCTATATAAAAATAGTTCCCATTACCGGCATTTGAGAGTTCCTCCATCTTCTCATCCTGATAGTTACCTATTCCAAAGCCTAGAATAGATAGAAAAATTCCTTTATCCCGTTCTTTTTCTATAAGCTCAACAAGTCCTTCATTGCTGGATATACCAACATTAAAATCACCATCTGTTGCAAGGATAACTCTGTTGTTTCCATCAGAATTTAAATTTTTTTCAGCAAGCTCATAAGCTGTAGTTATTCCCTTAGCTCCTGCTGTTGAACCACCAGCTGTAAGAGAATCAAGAGCTTTTGTTATAGTCTCCTTTTCATTTCCGGGAACAGAATCAAGCAAGATTTCTGAACTGCCGGCATAAGTAACTATTGAGACTCTGTCGTTTTCATCAAGTTCAGGAAGAAGTTTTTTAAATGATTTTACAAGAAGAGGCAGTTTGTTTTCTGACGACATTGAACCTGAAACATCAAGCAGAAAAACAAAATTACTGGAAGGAACATTTGCCGGATCTATTTCTTTACCTTTAAGTCCGAACATTACTATACTGCTTTTTTCATTCCATGGAGATTTTGCCATTTCAATCGTTGTTGAAAATGGTTTTCCTTCTTCCGGTTGAGGGTAGTTGTAGTCAAAATAGTTTATAAGCTCTTCGATTCTTATTGAATCTTCATCCGGCATTCTGTTGTAGTTCATTAAATAGTTTCTTACAAGTGTATAACTTGCAGTATCAACATCTATTGAAAATGTTGAAGTATCTTCTATAGATGTCTCAACCCACTCATTTTCGATAAGCTTACCTGTTTCTTCCGGTTCTTCTTCCTGGTTATCATCACCAAAATCACAATCAGAAGCTGTCTCATCTGAACCCACCACATCTTCATAATCTGAACTTTCCTGAGGAGATGATTCATCTGAAACTGCTATGTTGTCAGAATCAGACACATCTCCCTTTGTTTCAGAATCAGAACCGCTGTCGCTCCCACAGGAGTAGAAAGTCAAAGAAAAGAGAAACAATAAAATAGCTAAAAAAAACTTATTCATTTTTACCTCTCAAATATAAAAAATGGATAAAAACCTTTATCATAATATATTTTAAGATTGTTTTGTCAAATTTGTATCTGTTTTATGTTACGTATTGAATATTAATATCAAAAATACAACTATCATATGCCTTGAACAGTTTAAAGAAGAGAATATTAGAAATGCCTATATTTGCTTTTGCTATTTCAATAATTCCCGCTGAGTAGTCTTAATTTATTCCGTTTTTTCTTTACATCACCGCCTCATTGTCGCAGGTAAGTAAAATTTTAAGGCGTTTTACCTTTACAACGTCATGGGTGCAAAGAAAGGAAAGGCAAAGGAGCGCCGCAGAGCGATTTTTTTCGTGCAGAAAAGGCATTGCGTCTGCCACGGGGCGTTTTTTTCCGTGCAGAAATGACGCTGCGTCTGCCACGCACCATTTATTTCATTGCAGGCATGACATTGCTGCGCCGCTTAATGATTCTTTTGAGTGCGGGAATGACACTGCAACTGCCACTTACCATTTTTTTCATTGCAGGCATGACATAGTGCCGTTACTTTGTCACATAAACGGTTTTACCAATCATAAAGCAGGAGTAACTTATGGCTGAAGAAGTAAAAGAAACGACAAGTGCGGTCAGCGGAAGACTTTCCGCCTGTATGTATGGTGATTCTACCGGCAGTTTCAGCATGAAGGAGATAACATGAAGATGGTGATCAGGTCTATTACTGTGAGCTTACAAGAGATTAGCCGGCTTCTTTTATTTTCAAGGATGTTAATCTGAAATTTTAACGTATATTTTACCATCTTTTTCAAAAAAAAATTTTGCCTTGCCTTCTCAAAATGTTATCATGCCGCCGAGATGTGTTTTTTCATTTTAAAAAGGAGTTTCCAATGTACGATTTTCTTGAAAAGCTCGGTATTAAGGAAGTAAATTACGGTGCAACTACTGGTAGTTCCAATGGCTGGATAAAAACGACCGGTGAAAAGCTTGTTTCTTATTCTCCTATCGACGGAAAGCCTATTGCTTCTGTTATTCAGGCTACTGAAGATGAATATGAACTTGTAATAAAGAAGGCTGAGGAGGCTTTTAAGACTTGGAAGATGATGCCTGCTCCTCAGAGAGGTCAGATTGTCAGGGAAATCGGAGATATTTTAAGGGAGTATAAGGAGTCGCTTGGCGAGCTTGTTACTCTTGAGATGGGTAAGATTAAGGCTGAAGGTATGGGCGAGGTTCAGGAGATGATTGATGTCGCTGACTTTGCTGTTGGTCTTTCAAGGCAGCTTTACGGTTATACTATGCACAGCGAAAGACCTTACCATAGAATGTATGATCAGTATCATCCGCTTGGTATTGTCGGTATTATTACTGCTTTCAATTTTCCTGTTGCTGTATGGTCATGGAATGCTCTTCTTGCTGCTGTGTGCGGCGATGTTTGTCTTCTTAAACCTAGCTCAAAGACTCCTTTAACTGCTGTTGCTATTAGTAATATTATCGCTCCTGTTGTTGATAAACATGGTCTTGATGGTGTTTTCTCTCTTGTTGTCGGTAAGGGTAGTGATGTCGGCGAAAGGCTTATTAATGATAAGAGAATTCCTCTTGTCAGTGCTACCGGCAGCACCAGAATGGGTAAGAGAATAGGTGAGGCTGTTGCAAAAAGGCTTGGAAGATCTCTTCTTGAGCTCGGCGGTAACAATGCTATTATCGTTACTGAGGATGCAAATCTTGATATGGCTGTAAGAGCAACTCTTTTTGGTGCTGTAGGTACTGCCGGTCAGCGTTGCACTTCAACTAGAAGAATTATTATACAGAAGTCTGTTAAGGAGAGATTCCTTGAGTCTCTTATAAAGGCTTACAAGCAGGTTCCTATCGGTAATCCGCTTAATGAGGGTGTTTTGATGGGTCCTGTGATTGATAAGGATGCTTTCGATCATATGATGAATTCTATTGAGAGAGCTAAGAAGGCTGGCGGTAAGGTTCTTTGCGGCGGTGGTCGCAAAAATATCGAGGGTCTTGAGGGCGGTTACTATCCTGAGCCTACGATTATGGAAGTTAAGAATGATTACGATGTTGTTCAGGAAGAGACTTTTGCTCCGCTTCTTTATATTATTGAATATGATACTCTTGAAGAGGCTATCGAGATTCATAATGGTGTTCCGCAGGGCTTAAGCAGTGCAATTTTTACTAATTCTCTTGTTTCTCAGCAGACTTTCTTAAGCCATATCGGCAGTGACTGCGGTATTGCAAATGTTAATATTGGTACTTCAGGTGCTGAGATTGGCGGTGCTTTCGGCGGTGAAAAGGAGACTGGCGGCGGAAGAGAGTCGGGCAGTGATGCATGGAAGGTCTATATGAGAAGACAGACCAATACAATTAACTGGGGAACGAGTCTTCCTCTTGCTCAGGGTATTAAGTTTGATATTTAACTTGTTTTTATAGAAGGAGATATAAAATGGCTAACGCATTTTTCAAGGTTCCTACACCTTTTAACGAACCAATACTCGGATATGCTCCGGGTTCAAAAGAGAGGGAGCTTCTTGCTGCAAAAATTGAGGAAATGTATGCCGAGGAAATAGAGATTCCTATAATTATCGGTGGAAAGGAGATTAAAACCGGTAAAACCGGTAAGTCTGTTTGTCCTCACGATCATGCTCATGTTCTTGCAACTTACCACAAAGCTGGCAAAGCTGAGGTTGAGATGGCTATTAATGCTGCTCTTGAGGCAAAGAAAGAGTGGGAAGATACTCCGTGGGAAGACAGAGTTGCTATATTTTTAAGAGCTGCTGAGCTTATCAGCACAAAATACCGTTATATTCTTAACGCTGCAACAATGCTTAATCAGAGTAAGAACCCTTTTCAGGCTGAGATAGATTCAGCTTGTGAGCTTGCTGATTTCTTCAGATTCAGTGCAGATTGTCTCCGTCAGATTTATGCAGATCAGCCTATGTATAATCCTCAGGGGATGTGGAACAGACTTGAATACAGAGCTTTAGAGGGTTTTGTTTTTGCTGTTACCCCTTTTAACTTCACATCAATTGCAGGAAATCTTCCTGCTGCTCCGACAATAATGGGTAACGTTGTTGTCTGGAAGCCTGCTTCAACTGCGGTTTTCTCAGGTTACTATCTTATGAAGCTTTTCAAAGAGGCCGGTTTTCCTGATGGCGTTATTAACTTTGTTCCGGGTTCTGGTGCTGAAGTTGGTGATCCTGTTATGGCAAGTGAGCATCTTGCAGGTATTCATTTTACTGGTTCAACAGCAGTTTTTCAGGGAATGTGGAAGACTATCGGAAATAATATCAGCAAATATAAATCATATCCAAGAATTGTTGGCGAGACTGGCGGAAAGGATTTTATATTCGTTCATAATTCGGCATGTTCACAGGAAGTTGCAGTTGCAGCTGTAAGAGGTGCTTTTGAGTATCAGGGACAGAAATGTTCTGCTGCTTCAAGAATGTATGTTCCTGCATCAAAGTGGGAAAGTGTTAAAGAGAAGATGGGTAAAATGATTGCTGAGATAACAATCGGTGATGTTCGTAATCTGAGTAACTATATGAATGCTGTTATTGATGAAGCTTCATACGATAACGCTCTTAGATATATCAAAGATGCAGAAAATTCAGCAGATGCAGAAGTTGTTTTCGGCGGAAGCGCAAAATGTTCAAAGGAAAAGGGTTATTTTGTTTCTCCTACTGTTATTTTAGCAAAGAAACCTGACTATGTTTCAATAGTTGAAGAGATTTTTGCTCCTGTTCTTACTGTTTATGTTTATGAGGACGATAAATACGAAGAGACTCTTGAGCTTTGCGACAAAACTTCAATGTATGCTCTTACAGGGGCAGTAATGTCATGGGATAGAAAGGCTACAATAAAAGCTATCAATG
This sequence comes from bacterium, assembly GCA_963667425.1. Taxonomy (GTDB): domain Bacteria; phylum UBP6; class UBA1177; order UBA1177. The sequence goes on from OY763407.1 coordinate 660,187, forward strand.
CTCTTAGACACTCTGCAGGTAACTTCTATATCAACGATAAACCGACTGGCGCAGTTGTTGGACAGCAGCCTTTCGGCGGTTCAAGAGGAAGCGGAACAAATGATAAGGCCGGTTACTATATAAATCTTTTAAAATGGACTTCTCCGAGAACTATCAAAGAGACTTTCTGTCCGGCTAAGGATTACCGCTATCCTTTCATGGGATAATAATTATCGGGCGGCTTGAATGCCGCCCTTTTCAATGGTGACTGGATGAATAAAGAACATTTTGTCTATTCACTCCTTTTTGATGAAAAAGGAGGAATAATCGAAGCCGATTTTCAGGAATCTTCATCAGGAACTTTGTGGTTTCACATAGACAGCCAGAATGAAGAGAGCGTTGAATGGCTTTATAAAAAAAGCGGACTTGAAGAGATTACCTGTAAGGCTCTTTTAAACAGTGATTCACGTCCCAGAGTTACAATTACACCAAAAGGGATTCTTGCAACACTCCGAGGGATAAATTTAAATCCTGGGAGCGATCCTGAGGATATGATATTTCTCCATCTCTGGATAGAGGAAAAAAGAATCATAAGCATAAGACAGCATAAAGTTAAGGCTGTGGAGAATGTTTATAATTCACTTAAAAGTGGCATAGGTCCAAAGAATGTTGCCGGTTTTATTGTTTCCATTCTGATAGAACTGACAAAAGGAATCGGTGAAATAGTCAATGAGATTTATGATGAGGTCGATGACCTTGAAGATGAGGTTATAATAACCAAAAGTGCCGATCTCAGGCTTAGAATTTCAGATGTGAGAAGAGAAATAATTATGCTTAGGCGTTATATAATGCCTCAGAGAGATGTTATTCTGCGTCTTCAGATTGAAGATATTCCGTGGATAAAAGCTGAAGATAAGAATTATCTCAGAGAAATTGGTGAAATAACTGCCCGCTATATAGATGATCTTGATTCTTCAAGAGAACGTGCCGGAGTAACGCAGGAGGAGCTTAACAACCTCATAAATGAAAACATGAACCGAACTATATATTTTCTCTCTATCATCTCTACAATTTTTCTTCCTCTCACTTTTATGACAGGACTTCTGGGAATAAACGTAGGAGGTATTCCGGGCGCAAAAAGTGAGGCGGCTTTCTGGGTTGTTCTTCTGATTTCTATTCTTCTCGGACTTATAGAATATCTTATTTTCAAGAGAAGTAAGAAGCTGTAATTTAAATCTTTTTCCCAAAAGTTTGATTTAAAACTCATATTTGCATAATATAACCGGTCTATAGTTTTGAGGAGATATTTATGAGCGAAATTAGAATACAACAGGAAATTACAGAGCTTAAAAAAGGGATAATTGACCTTCATACAGAAGAAGATCTTGCAAAAAAGCTTAAAAGATACCATGAAACAAATAAGCCGCTTATTATAAAAGCAGGTTTTGATCCAACAGCACCTGATATTCATCTCGGTCACACTGTTCTTATGAATAAAATGAGACAGTTTCAGCTTTTAGGCCACAAAGTTGTTATGGTTGTAGGTGATGCAACGACACTTATCGGTGATCCGACAGGAAAATCAAAGACAAGAAAGGTTCTTACTCCTGAAGAGATAAAAATCAATGCTGAGACATATACATCACAGGCATTTAAAGTCCTGGACAGAGAGAAAACAGAAATAGCTTTTAATTCTGACTGGCTTTTTAAACTTGATTTTGCCGGTTTTATAAAGCTTGCAGGTAAATACAATGTTGCAAGAATGCTTGAAAGAGATGATTTTAAAAAACGTTTTAAAAACAACGATTCAATATCAATTCATGAATTTCTCTATCCGCTTGTTCAGGGTTATGATTCAGTTGCACTAAATGCAGATGTTGAGCTCGGCGGTTCAGATCAGATATTCAACCTTCTTGTCGGAAGAAAACTTCAGCAGGATTATGGTCAGGAAAGTCAGGTTTGTATGACAGTTCCTCTGCTTGTAGGTCTTGACGGTGAAAACAAGATGAGTAAATCACTCAACAACTACATAGGCGTAACAGAACCTGCCGACACAATGTTTGCAAAGATAATGAGCATTTCAGATGACCTTATGTGGAACTACTATGAACTTCTTACAGATAAAACGCTTGCCGATATTTCACAGATGAGAGCAAAAACAGCAGATGGATCACTTCATCCAAGAGATGTCAAGGTTGAACTTGGACTCATCATTGCCGAACGTTTCCATACAAGATCAGAAGCACTCGAAGCAAAAGAGAATTTCTACAGAGAAGTTCCGTCAAACATTGCTGAATACAAATATCCGTTCAATGAGGAAGGCGTTCCTCTGGTTGACATTATTTCAGACACAGGAATGACAAAAAGCAAATCAGATGCAAGAAGAATGATTGAACAGGGCGGCGTAAAAATAGATTCCGAAAGGGTTGATGATGTCTACTTTAAAATAACAAGCAGAGAATCCTTTGTACTTAGAGCCGGTAAAAAGAAAGTTGGCAAGATAATTTTTGAATAGGTCTAATCATGGACGCAAAAGAGATAATAAGCTACATCGGAAATGCAGTTAAAAAGACACCTGCGGAAGTTTATATCAAATGTAACCCGGACACGCTCGATTTCTCGGAGTTTGAAAATTACTTTGAAGGGAAAGATAACGTATTTGTAGTAGATGAACTTAACAAAGTAATGAATTTTATTGAACAGCATAAAGATGAGATAAAATCATACTATGTTAAGGAACTTACAAGAAGAAATTCAGCAATTCCACTTCTTGACCTTTCAAAAGTAAACTCAAGAATAGAGCCGGGAGCATATATAAGAGACCTTGCATCAATTGGGAATAACTGCGTAATAATGATGGGCGCAGTCATAAATATCGGCGCTGAAATAGGCGATGGCACAATGATTGACATGAACGTCGTTGTGGGCGGAAGAGCACTCGTCGGAAAACATTGTCACATTGGAGCAGGAACAGTACTTGCCGGCGTTATCGAACCACCAAGCGCAACACCGGTAATCGTTGAAGACGATGTCGTTATTGGCGCAAATGCTGTTGTTCTTGAAGGTGTTAGAGTTGGAAAAGGTGCAGTTGTGGCAGCTGGAGCAGTAGTTACAAAAGATGTTGAACCATACACTGTTGTTGTCGGAACACCTGCAAAACCAATAAAGAAAGTTGATGCAAAGACATCTTCAAAAACTGAAATAATGGAAGAACTCAGAAAACTTTAGTAAAATTCTGTTTTTTCTATTATATAAATATTGTCTTATAAGAATTTTGATGGGAATCATAAAACAATGTTAAATTTCTTAGTCGCTTTAGTAATAGTTGCTTTAATCATTCTTGCTAGAATATATTTTCTTCCTTGGTGGAATTCATATTATGAAAAGAAAACGCTTTCATATAAGACTGCTGTTGATTTTATTTATAAAAATCAAAAAATAAAAGAATATCTAGGTGAAATCAAAGAAATAACCTCAATCCCTCATGCAGACAGCAATATAGAGGTTATTACGTATATATTCGATATTATAGGAGAAAAACAAAAATCTACATTAACTATAAAAATGGCTGCTGATATAGAATGGTTTGTTTATCTCGCTACTTTAGAAATAGATTATGAAGATGTTGTAGTCTATATGCAGTAAAAATAATGATTTTTAATGATATTAAAAAATCCTACCCTTTTCACCTTCCATATTAAAAATTCTGTCAGCAAAATTTTCAGCAAAAGTTTTATCATGTGTAATACATATAACTGTGCCCGAATAATTTAAAAGAGCATTTTCAAGAGCCTTCCTTGCAGAAATTTCAAGATGCGACAGTGAACCCTATAGGAAAAAGTGGACAGTAAGTTAAGCCAAATTACACTAATGTAGAAGAAGCTGTAAAGGAGGCTTAAAATGGTTAGAAACAGGAATTGTTATGACAGGGAATTTAAGATTTCGGTAGTAAAGATGATCATTGAGGAAGGACGTTCAATCCGTGAAGTATCAGAGTCACTTGGTCTGAATTACTACACATTGAGGGACTGGAGGATAGAGTATGAATCAAAAGGAGAGAGTGCATTTCAGGGTAACGGAATAAAGGTTTACGGAAGTGATTCCGAGAAAGAGATTTCTGAACTGAAGAAAAAGATCCGTCGTCTTGAGATGGAGAGAGACATATTAAAAAAAGCAATGGCCATCTCCTTAGAAAAGTAGATTGTTTTAGAATAATGATGGAACTGCATAGTAAATATAGTCTATTGGAGATGGCCGATTATCTTGGTGTAAGCAGTTCAGGTTACTATGAATGGCTTAAGCGGAAAGAAAGTGACCGTAAAAAAGAGGGCAGTAATCAGGTCTAAATTTAAAGATTCAAAAGAGACTTACGGAGTTGCAAGGATTGTCAGAGAATTGAAAAATAACGGATTTAATATTGGAAGCTGCCGCACAAGACGGCTTATGAAAGAACAAAGTCTTGTTGCTAAAGCACGAAGAAAATTCAAAGTAACGACAGATTCTGAACATGATAATCCTGTGGCGGACAATCTTCTTGATCAGAATTTCAGGACAGAAGCCCCGGATAAAGTGTGGGTGGGAGATATCACCTATGTTCGGACAAATGAAGGGTGGCTTTATGTAGCTGTGGTTATTGATCTTTTTTCAAGAAGAGTTGTCGGATGGGCGATGAGCGACAGGATAAAAAAAGCACTGGTCATCGAAGCATTCAGAATGGCGTTAAGGAAACGGAATCCGCTGCCAGGTCTGATATTTCATTCGGACAGAGGTTCACAGTACTGCAGCATTGAATTCAGGAATCTTCTGAAATCAGTCAAGGCAGTTCAGAGCATGAGCGGAAAAGGCAACTGTTATGACAATGCCGTTGCGGAATCATTTTTTCACACACTTAAAGTTGAACAGCTTCACTGTTTCAGGTTTATAAGCAGGAATTCTGCAAAAAGAGCTGTTTTTGAATTCATAGAGATGTTTTATAACAGAAAAAGATTGCATTCGTATTTGAACTATTCCTCACCGGAGCAGTTCGAAAAATGTTACTATTATAAAAGGGTTGGTGAATGTGCTTAACTTACTGTCCGGAAAAACCACAGGGGATCAAAATGAACAAGGCAGGATAAAATCTGTGGTAAACAACAGAAACCTTGAGACGGTTCTGTTGTGCTATAGCCCCCTAAAAACTATACAGAAATCAAGCAGTAACTTTCCCAATATTTTTTCCAGTTTTTTCATAATATCTGCTCATAACATCTGACGGTGTTCTGTAACCGCATCCCTTATGAGGTCTCTCCTCGTTATAAAACTCTGTCCAGGCTCTTATCACTTTGTCCAGCTCACTGAAACTTTCAAAACCCTCTCTTTTTACTATAAATCTCTGCAGTATGCTGTGAAAACATTCCACGTATCCATTTTCCTGCGGCGTTCTGACGTGACAGAACTCATGTTTCATATTTATTGTCTTTTCTATAAAGTCCGCCATATCTTTTGATATAAACTGGCTTCCGTTATCGCTCCTAAGCATTATATCTCTGGGATTTCCGTAAAGTATAATCACTTTTCTCAGCATATCTATCACATCTTCTTTCCTTATACTTCCTGATAATCTGTATGACAGCAGTTTCCAGCTGTAACAGTCTATCAGGTTAAGCATATAATAGTGTCTCTGCTCGCCTTTTACATATATGTACTTTATGTCTATCTCTATCTTTTCAAACGGACGGCTGACGTTTACTTTCCAGCTTCCAACTCTTTGACGATTCTCTGCTTTTTCTCTGATGCGTTTCTGAAGATAACCCGCTTCTTTCATAAGACGGTATACTTTCTTGCGGTTGATTATTATTCCATATCTGTTTCTCAGTATGTGGCAGATCTTTATATAGCCATAATCTGCAAACTGATGATTTATTATGCTTTCTATTTTTGAAACCACTTCTTCGTTAAGAATCCTGTTCCCTTCACAGTTTATTGAAAACAGTGACGGTTTTCTGCCTGCTTTACCTTCTTTATTCCTGTAATTATATGTGGATAGCGGGATATCAAGCTTACTGCACATTGCTTTTCTGCCTCTTTTAAAACTGTATTTATTCACTAACTCCCTCTTTTCTTCGGATGTGAACTCTTTTTTTTTATCAGTTCAAGCTGTGCCGCAATCAGTACTTCTTTCTCAGCAAGCAGTTTCTTAAGTATACGATTTTCCTTCTCAAGTCCTTTTATATCTTTAACTTCAGCGATTCTTCCGGCTTTCATGGGAAGTAATCCTGCTATCCCTTCAGCTTCGTACTTCTCTTTCCACACATAATAGGTCGTAGGATCCACTCCGTGTCTTTCACATGTTTTTACAACACCGTGCTCTTCCGCTTCTTTCAGTATCAGAAACTTTTCTTCCGCACTGTAACGTTTCCGCTGCACCATCTTTCCTCCTCTTTTATTGGGAAAGTTTAACTGTTTCTTTTGTACAGTCAATTATGGGGCTAGAACAGTACAAAGGAAGAAAAATGCCATACGAAACATTCAGACGAAGAGAAAAGCAGCTCTTACCACAAGATGCTAAAACACTTAACAAAACAGTTGATCAGATTATAGCTGAACAAAATGCAAATCCTTACTGCAAATTTCCTGTTGATATTTTTCAGACTACTATGAATGAAGTGAGAAAATAATTAATGAAAGTTATAATTCAAAATTTAAAAGAGGACATTTCTATTTTGCAGAAGACCGGACATTTTAACTTTGCCTTGACATATCGCTGATGAAATATATAAAATCAATATCAGTTGTCAATTTTTATATTGTATTAAATGGTGTGGGTTTCCTTTTATTCATCCCATATAGCGAGCCAGACAGATATAAGAGTGCTTATTGCTGATGCAAATATTTCTCCTACATTTGTATTAAATATGTTAAAGAAGAATGGTTATAGTTAGTTATTCTGCCGGGATTATTGAGAGGAAGGCATCGCTAGCTCCTTCATTTGTGTTTCCGTCAATAACTCCTGATGTATAGCCAGTAATATAGATGTTATTACTGCTGTCAATAGCTGATGAATATCCATAATCAGTCTTTGAAGAACCAAACTGTTTGTTCCATATTGTATCACCACTACTGCTCATTTTGGTAAGAAACAGGTCATAACTTCCGGCATTTATATTTTCAACAAAAGTTCCATTAGTGTATCCAGAAATATAAATATTGTCACTGCTGTCAATGATTAATGATTTTCCATAATTAGAATTAATCGTCCCAAACTGTTTTGTCCAGATTTTATCACCACTGCTGTTAAATTTTGTAAGAAATATGTCATAGAGTCCTATTATTGTATTATTATCAAGAGCACCAGACGTATTACCTGTAATATAGATGTTATCGTTGCTGTCAATTTTTATAGCATACCCTTCATCACTAGCTGAAGTTCCAAATTGCTTGGTCCAAAATTTATTTCCATTACTGTCTATTTTTATAAGAAATATATCTTTGTATCCTGCGCTAGTATTTCCATCAAGATTGCCTAATGTATAGCCACTAATATAAATATTATTATTACTATCAATGGCTAATGATTTACTAGAATCAATATTTGAAGAACCAAACTGTTTTGTCCAAATTTTGTTGCCATTAGTATCAAATTTCATAAGAAATACATCTTCCTGTCCTGTGCTGGTATTTCCATCAAGATTCCCATAAGTCTGACCTGTAATATAAATGTTGTTATTGCTGTCAATAGCTATTGAATATCCATAATCATTATTTTTTATTCCAAACTGTTTTGTCCACAGTTTATCACCATTACTGTTAAATTTTATAAGTAATATATCTGCATTACCTGCATTTGTATTTTCATCAAAACTGCCATAAGTATAACCTGTAATATAGATGTTGTATGCACTGTCAACTGCTACTGAATATACATTGTCATCTTCTGTTGTTCCAAATTGTTTAGTCCACTGCGCATTGCCGCTTGAATCAAATTTTGTGAGAAAGATATCTGCTTGCCCAGCATTTGTGTTTCCATCAAGTGCGCCATAAGTATAACCTGTAATATAAATATTACCTAAGCTATCAGTGGTTACTGCTTGCCCTGAGGCTCCATTTGATGTTCCAAACTGAACTGTTTTTCTTATTGTTTTCCATTTGCCGTCTGTACAGGTTGATACGGTCCCTGTAACGGTTTGAGTTGTATTGTTTGTGCATTCATCAGGGTCAACGCATCCATCGCTTTCCCATTTACCATTTGTACATGTGAATGACTCTGATCCATTACTGTTGTATCCACAAATTTCAGTTTTAGCTGCACTGTTTTTACAAACATCTGGATCATTACAGGTTCCGCTTGATACCCATTTGCCATTTGTACATACCTGATTTTGAGTTCCATTACTGTTAAGTCCACAACTGGTATTTCGAGTTGCATTGTTTGTACATATATCGCTCTCATTACAGTTACCGTTGTTTACCCATTGACCATTTGTGCATGTCTGTGCCTGAGTTCCATTATCGTTAAATCCGCAGCTGACATTTTGTGTCGCATTGTTTTTACACACATCTGGATCATTACAGGTTCCGTTTAATACCCAATCGCCATTTGTGCATTTATATGGTTGTGTTCCTTTGTCATTAAGTCCACAGGTAAAATATTTGATTTCATTTTCAGTGTCACAGTTAGTAGTGGCATCTTCATCGGTTGTTGGAGTGTTAAGATCAGTTATTTCATCATTGTCGTCGTTTTCGCTATCAACATAGATATCGATGTCGCTTGTTGATGTTGAGCATTCACCGCTATTTGTCCACTTGCCGTTTGTGCAGATCTGTTTCTGCTCGCCGAGGTTGTCTTCTCCGCATGCAATGTGACGAATTTCGTTTTCTGTACACTTAGTCGGTGTTGTAGATCCATCATCACACCCTGCAAAGATAAGTAAAATAACAAAAGCCATTAATAGGTACTTCATCTTAATTCTCCTAACTTTGTAAATATCGCTGGTGAAATATATAAAATCAATATTATCTGTCAACTTTTATAGTGCATTAAATGTTGTAAGACTTCTTTTGTTATTTTTATATTGTAAATTATGATGGTTTAAGAGTGCTTATGACTCATGCAGATATTTATTCTGCTTTTGTATTGAATATTTGTAAGTTAAATTGTTGTGTGTCTTTAATTGTCCGAGAGTAGTTTTAATCGTGTGAGTTTGTCTACAAAGAGTTCTATTTCGCCTGTATCAAGTTTTATGTTGTTTCTTTCTTCAAATGTGGATGCTGTTTTTCTCAGGTCGTCTGCCAGTTTCTCTCCTTTTGAGAGTACTGTCGCGTCGTGTATTGATGACGGGTATGATGCTGAGATGAAGTCCATGAATTCTATTGATGCTAGCATTAATGGAAATTGTTCTATCGGTATCAGGAATATTGTTACTTCTGTGTAGAATTCTTTTATTTTCCTGAATGTTGATATTTGTTCAAAGAGTATTTTTCTGCTTCCTGCTCTTATTGCGGTTATGCTTTTTGATATTAGTGATGTAAGGAGTGTTATGTCTCTTATTAGTGTGTGAAAGCGGTTGTCGTTTATGTTTTCCTGTACAAAGATGAGGCTTAGTTCTCTGAGCATGTAGTTTGCGTCAATGGTGTCTGTCAGTGGTGTGTTTTCAACTTTTGAGAGTAGTTCGAACAGTTTTTCTGATATGACTGATAGTGTTACCATGTTTCTGAGTTCAACGACTACGTCATGAATGGTGAGTTCTTTGTCGCTGTTTTCTTCTGTTTTCTCTTTTATTGAGCTGTTGATTGCTTCTATTATGATTTTCCTGAAGTGTTCTCTGTCTTTCTGTATTATGTATGGTGCTGTTTCCTTGTGCCAGAGGAGTGTGTCGAATACTTTTTTTATGTTGTTGCTGAATTTGCCTGAAAGGTATCTTGCCATGAGCATAAAGTAGTTTTCTCTTGCAAAGAACGGTGGATTGCAGCAGTAGGTGTGTGATGGTGTTATGAGTTTCATTTTTTCGATGAGTTCAACGAAGAGAAAGCTTGGTATGAAGTGGGAGAGGTTTCTGTCTATGAGGTTTAGTGTGTGTGTGATTATATGATGAAATGTTTTGAGTTCTTCTTTCATGTAGCAGTATTCGTCGTCGGGGATGTTTCTGTAGACGTTGAAGAGTATTGAGTTGTATTTTTCGTATAGCGGACGGAGGATTGATGTTATTTCTTTTTCTGCTTCGGTTTTGCTTTTTTTGAGTGTCAGTGATGTTCTGAATATGAGGTAGTCGAGTACTGCCCAGAAGCCTGGTTTGACGTTTTGTCTTGCTGATATTTCCATTTTCTGTCTCCAGATGTATGGATATATTTCAGGAAAGAGTTCTCTTTGGGTTTCCACGTATTTTTTGTATGCTATGTAGTATTCTTTCAAAAAAGCCTCCCTTCAATCGGTTCGATGTCGAACTTCTGATACGATTTCCCTGTTGCAATTCTTCCTTTTGGGGTTCTTGCAAGGTATCCGCATTTTATGAGGTATGGTTCATAAACTTCTTCGAGTGTTCTTTTGTCTTCGCTTACTGCTGCTGCAATGGCTTCGATGCCGACTGGTCCGCCACGGAACATTTTCATGATGGTGTTTAGTATTTTTCTGTCCATGTTGTCTAGTCCGTCTTCATCTATTTCCATTTGTTCAAGTGCGTATGCGGATATTTTTCTGTCTATTTTACCGTTTCCTTTGATTTCTGCGTAGTCTCGGACTCTTCGGAGTATTCTGTTTGCTATTCTTGGTGTTCCTCTGCTTCTTGCCGCTATTTCCGCTGCTCCTTCGTCTTCGATTGTAATTCCTAGTATTGATGCTGAGCGGAGTACGATTTCCATCAGTTCTTCTGTTGAGTAGTATTCCATTCTGAATGTTATCTGGAATCTGTCTCTAAGTGGTGAGGAGAGAGAGCCTGTTTTTGTTGTTGCTCCTACGAGCGTAAATTGCTGAAGTGGTAGTCTCATGCTTCTTGCATGTGCTCCTTCGCCAAGCATTATGTCAAAGTAGAAGTCTTCCATTGCGGAATACAGGCTTTCTTCAACAGATGCGTTTAATCTGTGTATTTCGTCTATAAAGAGAATGTCGCCGTGTCCGAGGTTGGTGAGTAGTCCTGCCATGTCACCTTTTTTTTCTATTGCGGGTCCTGATGTTATGGTTATGTTTACTCCCATTTCGTTGGCTACGATTGTGCTTAATGTGGTTTTGCCGAGTCCGGGAGGGCCTGCAAGCAGAAGGTGATCGAGCGGACGGTTGTTTCTTTTTGCTGCTTCAAGAAATATTGATATGTTGTCTACAACTTTTCTCTGACCGATGTAGTTTGCAAGTGATTGCGGGCGGAGGGATGTTTCTGATGTTTTTTCTTCATTTTCTGCTTCAGGTGTTACGAATCTGTCACTTGTCATCTCTTGTTCTCATTTATTATTCTAAGGGCTTCTCTTACAATTGCTTCTGCACTCATGGTATCAGAAAGCGTAATTTTAGCAAGAACACTTCTTACTGCAAACTGATTGAATCCGAGTGCGACAAGTCCTTCTTCTGCTTCGACAAGTGCTAGTGATTCTTTACCTTTTGCTTTTTGTGTTTCGCCTTTTATTTCTATTGCGGTCACTTTGTCTTTAAGGTCTATTATTATTTTTTCAGCTGTTTTCTTACCAAGTCCTGAAACTGCTTCAAATATTTTTGAGTTGCCTGACAGTATTGATGTGACTATTTCTGATGCCGGTATTGCCGAGAGTACTGCAAGAGCAAGTTTTGGTCCTACTTTGTTTACATCTATCAACAGTCTGAAGAGGTCAAGCTCAACTTTTTCCTTAAATCCAAAGAGTGATAGTGCATCTTCTCTTACTATTGTTTCTATAAAGAATTCACATTCATCTTCCATGACTATTGAATCGAGCGTGTTCTGAGGCAGGAATATTCTGTAACCGACTCCGCCTGCTGTCATGAATGTAGCGCATTTTGCTTCTTTGTATTTGAGTTTGCCTTTGATGTATCCTATCATTATTATCCTCCGAAAAATGCGTGAGTAACTGCTGCTGCCAGCGCGTCTGCAGCATCTTCATATGGAACTTCGCGAAGAGCCATCATTGTTTTTATCATTATTTGTATCTGGTCTTTTGTCGCTCGGCCGTTGCCTGTTACAGATTTTTTCACTTGGGTTGGCGAGTATTCAAATATTGCAATGTCGGCAATTGTTGCGGCAGCCATTGCTGCTCCTCTGACATGACCTAGCTTAAGTGCGCTGTCTGCATTTTTTCCGACGAATATGTTTTCCATTGAAAGTGCGGTCGGAGAGAATTCCTCCATTATTTTACAAATCCCTTTGAATATGTATGAAATTCTTTCAGGAAAGGAAATGTTTTTTGGAGGAATTATCAGACCGTTATCTATATGAACTATGGAATTTCCCCTGACGTTGATAAGACCGTATCCGGTTTTTATACTGCCTGGATCTATTCCGAGAATAATTGACACAACGGATTAGCTCTCCGTAATTTTACTGAAATCGATGTCATAGTTGGCATAAACTTCCTGTACATCGTCACAGTCTTCAAGTTTTTCAACAAGTCTTAACACCTGCTCTGCAACTTTTCCTTCAACTGCAACAACGTTTTGAGGAATGCGGGCAACAACTGTTTCTTCAACAGTTATTTCTGCACTTGTAATTGCTTCATTAACTGTATAAAGATCTGCCATGTCGGTTATGATTTCCCATACATCGCCTTCATCTCTTACATCTTCTGCTCCTGCTTCAAGAGCAAGATCCATAATTTTGTCTTCTTCGACATTTTCTTTAAGGACAACAATTCTTCCCTTTCTGTCGAACATCCATCCAACACAGCCGTTTTCACCAAGGTTTCCGCCTGATTTGCCAAAAATGTTTCTGATTTCGGCAACGGTTCTGTTTTTGTTGTCTGTAAGAGCTTCAACTATCATTGCAACTCCGCCTGGTCCGTATCCTTCATAAACTATTTCTTCATAGTTTACGCCTTCGATTTCACCAGTACCTTTCTTTATTGCTCTTATAACGTTGTCCATCGGCATGTTGCTGGATTTTGCAGCTATCATTGCTGTTCTGAGTCTTGGATTTCCATCAGGGTCGCCGCCGCCCTGTCTTGCAGCTATTGTTATTTCCTTTATGAGTTTTGTGAAAATTTTTCCTCTTTTTGCGTCAGCTGCACCTTTTTTATGTTTAATTGTACTCCACTTATTATGTCCCGACATAATATAACCTCCGTTTAAAAACAGTAAAATTATAATATCGATGCTTTCTAGCACAGTTGTGAAATATTTTCAAGTTTTTAGATACTTTTATGTTAAGAATAGACAAACTTAGCTTGACGTTATTGATATTAGAGCATATAATCGCCAGTCATGATTTTTTAGTTAATTTAAAAGGACGTCGTTATGATAAAACAGGGTGTTATACTTGCTTCCGGTCTTGGAAGCAGACTTGCCGAAAATGGGCATGAAGAGCCTAAACCTCTTATGCCTATTGGCGGTATTCCGCTTCTTGAAAGAAATATAAATCTTATGCAGGCTGCAGGTATAGAAAAGGTTGTTATTGTCGTCGGCTTTAAACATGAGATGATTGAAGATTACATAAAGGAAAACAATGTTTCGGCAGTTACAGTGTATAATCCTGATTTTACTAAAAAGAACGGGCTTTCTCTTATTGCCGCATCTGCTAAACTTGATATGAATGAACCTTTTCTTCTTTCAATGTCGGATCATGTCTTTTCTGATGATTATATGAAGAGTTTTATTGAAAAAGCTTCTTTATCTCTGGATAAAGCTGGAACTGTTCTTGCTGTTGACAGGGATATTGATGGCGTTTTTGATCTTGATGATGCAACAAAAGTTTTTACTGAAGAGGATAAAATTGTTGAGATTGGTAAGGAGATAGAACCTTATAATGCAATAGATACCGGTCTTTTTCTTTGCAAACCTGTAATTATAGAGATGCTTAAAGATGTTAAAGAGAAAAACGGAGATGCTTCTTTAAGTGATGGAATGAAAGCTCTTGCAGATGAAGGACTTTTTACTTTTGCAGATATGACAGGATTTCTATGGCAGGATGTTGATACTCCTGATATGATGGAAGAGGCTGAAAAAAGACTTGCCGCTTATAAAGCAAAAGATTCAGTAAAAAAAAAAGATAAAATAAATAAATCTTTCTCCGAAACTCCGAAGGTTACAGAACTCTTAGATGAAATTGTTGATAAATCTGCCGCATGGTGTACGGAGCAGCCTATAAAACCATCACTTCTGATAATGATATTTTCTGCTGTATCTTTGCTTTTTCTCATTTTAGGACTTAAGTTCGATTTAAGATTCTTTTCTCTTCTTATTCTTCCTATGATGATTGTTTCAAGCAAGATTGCAGCTTTATCCGGTACGGAAGACAGTGTTACGACACTTTTTTCTTCTAATAAGACTTTTAATTTTGTTATTACTCTGGGGCTTCTGCCTCTCTTTTTTAACATGCATGTGGTTTTTGCTGTCCTCTTTATTCTACTTGCCGTTTTTCCTCTTTTTAAGAAAGAGTTTGGTTTTAATTTCAATATTTCAGATTATATTCCTTATCAGGTAAAGCCTTTTATCCGTTTTGAGCTTTTTATCATTGTTCTCCTTATTTCTATCGTTTTGATGATACCTTCATTTATTCCGGCTTTAATTTACCTGCCTGTTGCATGGTACAATTGTGAAAGAGATTTTTAAATGATAAATATTGAAAGAAAAAAAGATGATGATCTTAAAATAGATATTAGCTCTCTTGTTGATGTCCTTTTTACTTTGCTTATCTTTTTTTCGCTTACAAGTACTTTTACAGATCAGCATGGAATGAAAGTTGATTTACCGTCAGCATCTTCTTCAGGAACTTTGACTGAAACCAGAAAAATTATGCTGACGATTGATGAGAGTGGAAATGTTTCTATAAATGATAAAGGTTTTTCTATAGAAGAACTTAAAAAAGAGCTTGCAAAAATTGACAAAACAGAAAGAAATAATTACCTTATAGTATTGAACGCAGATAAAATGGTTTATCATGGAAGTGTTGCCGAAGTGATGAATCTTCTGCGGACAATGGGATATACTGATTTGGCAATAGCTACCAGAGATGGGGAATGAAAAAGTTTTCTTTAATAGTCATAATATTCCTTTTTACAGCATTGGCAGGTTATCTTTTTTTGGATACTGTTAATTCTTTCAATAAATTTTCAGAAAATAAAGAAGTTATATCAAATCTTGAACTTCAGAACACTCAGACTTCAAAAGATATTTCTGCTCTTCGTGAAAAAATAAACAGGGTTGATACGGATAAGACTTATATTAACAATATGATTACCCGTAAGTTTAAAATGCTTAAAAAGGATCAGTTCATAATTCATGAGTAAAATATTTAAATTCGAGGGGTTTTTCTCTCTTATTACGCTTGTTTGGGTGCTTGCTGCCGCCTATGCAAGTTCTTCAATAAGTTTTCTTGTCGTAATTTGGGGCTTTTATGCCATATTTAACGTATACATGTATACTATTGAGCGTGTTATCCCTTCTATTCCTGCCGCTATTGCAGCATTGGTTGCTATTACGGGAGGTTATACATCTCCGTTGATGCCTCTTCTGTTTCTTACTCTTCCAATTTTACTCAAACTGAAACCCAAGGAATATCCTTATTTTGCTCTTCTTGCTTTTATTGAAATACTTGCTACCGGAAGAAATGTTCCGGGTGTGCTTACAGCGATAGCTTTTCTTTTTTCTGCCGCATCTGTCTTTGCATTTTCAGTTGAATCTCTCAGGCAGAAGTTTGGAAAGTTTTTTAAGAAAGAAATAAAGGAGGAAACGGAGACCATTGAAACTCATGAGGATGAAACTCAGCTTGTAAAAGATCCCTTGATGCCTCTTAGAAATTATATAGACAGAGTAAAGCTTTGGGAAAATGAAATTCCTATATCGATAAATCTTCTAAAAATAGTTGATAGTTCAAAAGGTGTTCTTTTTATAAAGGAAAAACAGATTGAGCTGAAAGGACTTATTTCCATGGCTGCCGATAAGGGCGAGGATGTCGTTTGCGGAAAAGCTGCGGCAGAAGCTGAAGAAATAGTTTTTATGCCTAACTTTGATACCAGATTTTATTTTCCGATAACCCTTTTTGATTACGGTGTTTTTTCTGAGCCGGAATATATAGTGGTTATTGATGCAGATACTTCCAAAGTAGAAAAAGCGTCAAGAAACGAATTGATGGAGAGACTTAGACCTATTAAGGGTGAAATAATAAATCTTTTAAGATCTGCTGAAACTTTCAGACAGATTCAGGAGTATAAGACAAGATTTGAAAGATTATATACCGGTTCAAGAGATATTTTAAGTGAGCTCAGCAAAAAGGATAGAGAATTTGTCTACCTTTCTGCCGGAAAATATTTTTTTGCAACAGATTCTGCAATATCGGCAGTCCTGATAACAGAAAAGAGAAATGAGAAGTTTGTTGCAAGATTATATGAAAGAAACAATGATTCGGAATTGGGTGTTCATGTTGCAAAGAATGTTGTTTTAGATAATCATCTTTCTCATCCGCTTATGATGTTTGACAGAAAACTTGGGCGTCAGGTTGAAATAAAGAATATAAATAAAAGAGATAATCCTCTTTTTGAACATCCTGAACTTGATGAGCTTAATAAACATTCTTCTCTTTTCAGTTTTCTTATAGTATCCGAAAACAGAGATGATAAAAAAGATATTTCTACTGAAGATGCACCTTTACTTGTTGTATCTCTTTTTATGGATGCTTCAAAAACATTTTCGAGAGATATACAGAAAAATATAAGTCTGTTTAATCAGATACTTTATTCTGCTCTGAAAAATATAGAGATGTATGAAAAAATTGAAGAACTATCAAACATTGACGGACTTACAGGGCTTTACAACAGAAGATATCTTCAGGAACAGCTTGGAAGAATGGTCCTGGAAGCTAACCGTTCATCAAAATCTCTTTCTGTAATTATGGTTGATATAGATTTCTTTAAGAAAATCAATGACACATATGGTCATAAGGCTGGCGACGATGTCCTGCGATTTATGGGAAAGGTTCTTAAATCCAATTTAAGACAGGTTGATATGGCTGCCAGATACGGTGGTGAGGAATTTATGCTTGTTTTGCATAATACGGATAAACAGGGAGCCGAGCTTGTTGCAGGCAAAGTTATGGAGCATATAAGACGTTCCGTTATAATTGCAGATGGCAAACAACTGAGCATAACATCAAGCTTTGGTGTTGCAGATCTTTCTCAGGCGTCCTATGATTCAGGGAATCTTGTAAAAATGGCGGATCAGGCTTTATATACATCCAAGGAAAATGGCCGCGACAGAATAACTGTTGCAGGTTAAAAAAAGTCTTGCTAAACAAAGCATAGTTATTATAATGCGCATGTTTTGAGCCGGAATAGCTCAGTGGTAGAGCAACTGATTCGTAATCAGTAGGTCGTCAGTTCAACTCTGATTTCCGGCTCCATTTTTTCTTCTTTATTTCCTTAAAACTTATGGTAGAATTGCTTGAATTTGGGGATTGGTATTATGCGTCTGAAATTTAAATTATTGTTTGTATCTTCTATTCTTTTTCTATTATGCATTGTTGTGGTTGCAGTGACAGATGCTGTTGTTAACGTATCAACCGATAAATATGTTTATAAAAATATTAATGATATTCCATATAACAAGGTTGGAGTTCTTTTAGGTACTTCTAAATATAAAAGCAATGGTGATAAAAATCTCTATTTTTATAATAGAATAGAAGCTGCAGCCAGACTTTTTTATGCGGGCAGGATTTCTTACATCCTTATAAGTGGCGATAAAAAGAAGCATTATGATGAACCTAAAGATATAAGAAAGGCATTAAGTAAATATAATATTCCAGAGGAAAGAATATATAGTGATCCTTTTGGAAAAAGAACTTATGATTCGGTAATGCGTGTGAGTTCAATTTTCGGGGAAAATAAGTTTACAATCATATCTCAGGAGTTTCATAATAAAAGGGCTATATATATTGCAAGACACAACAATCTTGATGTGATTGGTTATAATGCTGAAGATGTTCATGCTTTCGGTGGTTTTAAAACGCTTTTAAGGGAGAAGTTTGCTCGGGTAAAGATGTTTTTCGACCTTTTCATCGGTTATAAGTCAAATTCTACCGGTGAAAAGATAAAGATTTCAGATATAAAATAATTTTTTATAAAATTTTGATATAAAATTAAATATATTGATTTTATTATGGCTTTTTGTTTTCCTGTAAAGATTCCTCTTAATGCTTATTATATGAGCTTATAATTAATACTGTAATTATGACTATTTTTAAATTAATAAAAAAAATAGCCGTCGGATTCTTGTTAAAATTATATTTTTTTGTTATACTGATTGAACTTTTTATTTCTGGAGAAAAGATATGTCTGAACAGCTTTCAGGTCTTAGAAAATTCATGCTTCCTGAAATAATTTTCGGGTTGAAATCGAGAGCTCTGGTTGGACAGTATTGTCGAAATTTTTCTTCCAAAAAAGTGCTTCTTGTCTCAGATAAAGGTGTTACTGAAGCTGGCTGGACAGAAGAGGTTATTAATTCATTAAATTCATTTAATAAATCTTTTGCTGTTTTTGATTCAGTTTCTCCTAACCCGAGAGTTGAGGAAATAATGGATGGGGCAGAATTCTTTAAAATGGAAAAGTGTGACACCATAGTTGCTATTGGGGGCGGCAGTGCTCTTGATTGTGCAAAAGGGATAGGTATTGTTGCTTCAAATGGTGGAACGATTCTGGATTATGAAGGTGTTGATAAAATTTACAATCCTCTTCCTCCAATGATATTTATTCCGACAACATCCGGAACTTCAGCAGATGTTTCTCAATTCTGCATAGTGAGCAATAAAGAAAAACTTATAAAAATTGCTATTGTCAGCAAAGCTATTATTCCTGATGTGGCTTTAATTGACCCTGAAACTACGCTTACAATGGATGACTATCTTACTGTCTGCACTGGAATGGATGCTATGGTTCATGCAATAGAAGCATATGTTTCTATTGCTAATTCACCTCTTACAGACATGCATGCTCTGGATGCAATAAGGCTGCTTGCAAAAAATCTTCCTATAATTGTTAAAAATCCCTTAAATATTGATGTAAGAACAAATATTATGCTTGCCAGTGCTCAGGCAGGTTTTGCCTTTTCAAATGCCAGTTTGGGTGCTGTTCATGCAATGGCTCACAGTCTTGGTGGTTTTTTGGACCTTCCTCATGGCGAATGTAATGCTCTTTTGCTTGAATATGTTATGGATTATAACTTTGAAGCTGTTCCTGAGAGATATCTTAAAATAGCTGAAATATTCGGAATAAGAACTGATCTTTTCTGTAAAAATAATATCAGAAAGGTTCTTTTTGATTTTGTTCATAATTTTAGAATAAATTTAGGTATTAATGGTTCTTTAAAAGATAGAGGCGTTAAACTTTCAGATATTCCTGCTCTTGCAGCCAACGCTTTTAATGACGCCTGTCTGTATACCAATCCTAGAGTGATGAAACAGTCTGATATTGAGGAACTTTATGAAAAAGCATTCTGAAAACTCACAGGAACTTAATATTGTTCAAAAAATTGTCGGGCTTGGTGAAAATTCTATTCAAAAAAGCTACTATCCAAAACTTCAGGAAAAAATAAATGAACTTGAAATAGAAAAAGAAAAATATCTTTCAATTTTCAACAATGCTATCAACGGGATTTTTAGAATAGATTTTGAAGGTTTTGTTTATGAAGCAAATCCTGCTTTTGCAAAAATATTAGGCTATGACTCTCCTGATGATGTAAAAAACAAACTTAATATAAAAGAGCTCTTAATGGAAAATAGTATTAATTGGAAAAAAATTATAGAAGAGCTTATTTTGAAAAGTTACATATATCATTATCAGCTGGAGATAAAAAGAAAAGATCATGCTACAAGATGGCTTTCTGTTAATTTGTCTATTACTGGAAATAATGAAAAATTTATAGAAGGTTTTGCAGAAGATATTTCAGAAAAAAAAGGAATGGAAGAGCGTCTTTTTCATAGCCAGAAGATGGATGCTATAGGTCAGCTTGCAGGTGGTGTTGCTCACGATTTCAACAATATGCTTAGCGGTATTCTTGGTGCTGCCGATATGCTGGAAAAACATGTTGATGTTATAGGGAAATCATATCTCGATGTTATTGTTCAGGCTTCTGAAAGAGCAGCAGATCTTGTTTCAAAACTTCTTACTTTTGGCAGAAAAACAAAACCGGATCTTGTTTCTTTAAATATTAACAAGGTTATTGATAATTCGGTTGCAATATTGGAACGAAGTATTAATAAAAAAATTGTGATAGATAGAAAATTTATTGCAGGGCATTCTTTTGTAAAAGGAGACGAGTCTCAACTTCAGAATATTTTCATAAACATGGGAATAAATGCCGGTCATGCAATGCCTAATGGCGGTTCTCTTGTTTTTACAACATCCAATGTCATTATAGGAGAAAATTTGCATAATTATGATCCTGATGTTTCTCCTGGAGAATATGTTGAAATTACTGTTACAGATACTGGCACAGGTATTGATTCAAGAAATATAGATAAAATATTTGAACCTTTTTTTACGACAAAGGAAATTGGTAAAGGCACCGGACTTGGACTTTCTGCAGTTTATGGAATTGTTAAAGAGCATAAAGGGGCAATTTATGTGAATAGCAAGCTGGGAGAAGGAACTTCTTTTAATATTTATTTTCCTGTTGTTGAAGCGGTGAATAAAAGTGAAAATTATGTAGAAACAGCTTCTTTAAATGGGGGAGTTGTACTGGTTGCAGATGATGAGGAAATCAATTTAACAATAATAAATGCAATTCTTGAAGATCTTAATTTTAAAGTTTTTTCTGCTTCCAATGGAAAAGATGCACTTGAATTGTTTAAAAAGCATATTGATGATATAGATGTTGTTTTTCTTGATATGTTCATGCCTAAAATGGATGGAAAAGAAACTTTCAGACAAATTAGAAGTCTTAAATCTGATGCAAAGGTTGTTATTGCATCAGGTTTAGTGAAAGATGATAAAGATAACGATCTTGTGAATGAAGGCGTATCAGGTTATCTTTACAAACCTTTTAGAAAAAATGAAATAGCCAGACTGCTTTTTGATTTATTAAACTAGGTTTCTTTTTTAAGATTCTCAACAAAATATGAAGCCTTTTCAAAAATAACAGAAAGATCTATGTTTTCAATGAAAATGCCTGGCGGTGTTTTTATTGGGAAAGGCATAAAATTTATAATACCTTTAATTTTATCATTTTTTATAAGTTTTATTACAGTTTCTGCTGAAGAGGCAGGTGTTGTTATTGCAACTATTGAAATATTTTCTTTTTTTATTATTTCATCAAAGTCAGAAATGTTGTAGCATGGAATGTTGCAGTTTTTATTTTTTTCTTCATCAATATCAAAAGCGGCAATAATTTTAAACGCTGAACTGTGATCTTTAAAATATTTTATTATAGCGCTGCCTAAATTTCCTGCACCTATGACGGCAACATGCTGATAGTTTTTAGCATCAAGAATTGTTCCTATATTTTCAATAAGAGTTTTGACATGATAGCCTTTTCTCGAGTTTCCAGAATGCTTAATGCTCATGATATCTCTCCTTACCTGAGGCGGTGAGACATTGGCTATTTCGGCAAGGTCATGTGAAAAAATATATTCGCTTTTTGTATTTAAAGCTAAAGATTTAAGTATGGTTCTGTATTTACTTAATCTTTCAATTGTTTTTGGCGGAATATTATTCATTATTTAACTAACTCGACATCAGTTTTTCAGCAGAAAAGATTCTATACTTTTTTTTCAGAAATACAAAAAATTAGAATTATAAATCAGTTATCTATATTTTTTTCTCCTTTGCCGAATATTTCAAAAGGAAAAAAATACAACACAAGAGCAGCATAAAGAATGTATCTATTAAGATCAGCAAAACCTATAAATGCTATAACAAAAATCATAATGTGCATTTTTACTACGTTTTTGTAAGGTTCTCCCATAAAATTAGCATTTTTTCCTTTAAAAGAGTCTTTTATTTTGTCAAAAGATGAAATTAAGCTGAAAAGTATAAATATAAAATAGCTTTTAAATGATATTTCTATAAATTTAAAAAACATGATAAATGTTCCCTCAATGCTTTTTCCAAAAGGCTGTTCTGTCAGTAAAGGAAAGAATCCATTTAGAAAAATACTGTGAACAAAATGGAATCCGCCAAAATGAACTGCAAAAAAGCCCATCATAAAAATTGCAGCAGGAAAATTTATTAAAAAATTAAGAAATCTGCTAAACAAAGGAGATATCAATTCTCTGTTTTTCGTTTTAATTACTGCTACTGAGACACTGAGTATTGCAAATAAAAAAAATATCAATGTAGGTTTGGAAAACCCCAATATAAAAAATGTTGGAATTAAGAAGAATATAGATAGTGCTGAGCCTATATTTGTATTTTTTAAAGGAATCTCTTTTTTCTTGGATATTGCTGATAAAAAAGGCTCGTCTCTTAAAAAAGAACCGGCAAAGCCTGAAATTAAAATAAGTGAACCAATAGTTAAACTGCTGATCCATAAACTCCATAACAAATCTTTAGTTTCCCATTTAAAGTAGATTGCTGAAAAAACTACAACAATAAAAGAAATGATTTTACCAACTATATTAAGTAGACTTATTTTATCAATATTCATTTTGCCCCTTTAAATCATTACAATTTTTATAATTTATATAAATCTTTTTTTTTATCAATTAAAAATAAATTGACTTGTTTTTGTGTAAAAAACTATAATCTTGTGTTTATGAAAAGGTTTGTGTACTTTATTTTTGTAAAATCATGGAGGTATCGGTGGCTTTCACGTACTTTTTTAGAGATTTGCAGACATTGGATATTGCTGTTGAGAGAATTGTTTCATATCATTCTGAAGGGAACAGTATGAAAATATGGGATGCAGGTTGTGCAAGCGGTGAAGAGCCATATGCGCTTGCAATTTTACTTGCAGAAAAAATGAGTCCTGATGATTTTAGCAAACTTACAATCTACGCTACAGATCTCGATATTTCAAATCAGTTTGCAATAATAATTAAGGAAGGCATTTACCCATACGAAAAACTTCAGCGGATGCCGCATGAATATTTTGTGAAATACTTTAAACCTATAGATTCCAGTAAAAACTATCAGATAGATAAGTTATTAAGAGATAAAATCGTTTTTAATAAAGATAACTTACTTAATTTAAATGCTCCATCATCAGATTTCGCTTTAGTTTTATGTAAAAATGTTCTTTTACACCAATCTTATGAGGAAAGAATAGAAATAATAAAGATGTTTCATCGCACTCTTTCTGACAAGGGGATTCTTGCTATGGAACATACTCAAAAGCTTCCTGAAGAGCTGAAAGATTATTTTGAGCAGTCTGTCTCTAATGCTCAGGTTTATGAAAAAAAATAATGATTAATTAATAAGTTTTTCTCTTTAATAAGAATACCACAGGCATTTTTATCGTTTTTTTTCTTATATACTTGGATTTTATTTCCGTCTTAATTGAAAAAGATTAAATCTCCTTATAGTTGCTGAGCGATGCTTTTTTTTAACGAATAAAAATTTTAGTTTTATTTTTTTATTTTTTTATACATTATTTTTTCTTTATTTAATTAGTTGACTACTAATATTTGTGAGGCTATAATTCTCAAGTGTTAAATAAATGCTGTTGTGCATTTTGTTAATAGCTTAATTGTAAATGCTTTTTGCTTCTTATGTTTTTAGTTTGTTCTATATTGATGTTTTATATTTTTTTGTTTTTTTTTATACATTAAGAGTGTTTGTTTTTTTTGTATTGACAGGGGTTTTTATGAAGGTTTTAGGTTTAAAAACTAATCCAGCTAAATATTCTTCCAATTCTTATTTTATAAGAGGAAATTTTAATTCAATTTCTGATGCCAATACTCTTATTGATACAGGTGCAGATAATTTTATTCTTAATGAAATAGAATCATTAAATACTGGTCTAGGGAAAAGAAAAGTTGAACAGATTATTCTTACGCACACCCATTTTGATCATACTGGAGGGTTAAAATCAATTAAAGAAAAATATGATTGTGATATATATGCTTTTTCTGATAACATTAAAACTACAAAAAAACTTAATGATGGAGATGTTCTTCATGTGGGCGATGGATATCTTAATGTAATATATACACCAGAGCATTCTTCAGATTCGATATGTCTTTATTCTGAAAAGGAAAAAATACTTTTTTCAGGAGATATAAATTTTCTGGTTAATAATAAAAATGAAATTTATTCTGCCGGGTTTATTTCTCTTGTTCAAAAACTTCTCAAATTAAAAATAGAAACAATATATCCAGGTCATGGTCGGCCTTTATTAAATGCTTTCAATATGCTTGAAAAGACTTTTGATATTATCAGTGCATGAGTGGGAGGGATTCTATGGGAAATATGAAACTTGGTACAAAAGTGGTTGTTGGTTTTTTTATTTTGATAGCAATAACACTTTTGGTTGGTTCTACCGGTATAACTAATATAGGTAAAATCAAAGATGCAGATGAGATCTTATATAACAAAGTTACAGTAACTTTAAGTGATTTTAGCAAAATAAGAGAAGATTATCAGTTGAGAAGGGTTGCTGTTCTGTATATGCTTAGGGCATTGGATAGTGCTGCAATAAACAAGCATTTCAATGAGATAACAGATATAACTGCCAGTATCAACAAGGGATTGGAAGATCTTAGTCAAAAAGTTACAAATAAAGAAATTTCTGCATCAATAAATTCTATGCTGATATTGAATAAAGAATATTTCCGAAACACCGAACTTATTAAAAATTATTATATGGCGGATGATAAAAAAGCGCTTAATGATTTAATAGCTGGTCCTTTTAAACAAGTAAATATGAATATGCAGTCTGAAATAGATAAAATGGTGGCTTTACAGTTAAAATTTGCTCAGAAAGTTTCTCATAATAATGAGGAAATATCTCAAACATCTACTGTTACGATGATAGGACTTATTTTAGCTGCGGTTGTTTTTGCAGGAATTTTAACATTTATATTAATGAAAAATATCTCAAAAATAATTACTTCTCTTTTAAGTGAATCAACAAAGATTATAAATGCAGTTACTGATGGAAAACTGGATGCAAGAGGAGATACAGAAAGCATTAATTTCGAATTCAGGCCGATAGTATCAGGTATCAATGATATTGTAGATGCATTTGTTGCACCAATAAACGTAATGGCGGAATATGTTGACAGAATATCCAAAGGAAATATTCCTCCAAAAATTACAGAAAATTATAAAGGAGACTTTATTGAGGTCAAAAACAATCTTAACAACTGTATTGATACAATGACAGGGCTGATTTCCGAAACAGAAAGCTTAACAAATGCTATTAAAAACGGCGTTCTGGATAAAAGAAGCAATGAAAACAAATTTATGGGCAGCTGGGCATCACTTGTTAATGGAATTAACGATATAGTGGATGCATTTGTGGCACCGATAAACGTAATGGCGGAGTATGTTGACAGAATATCCAAAGGAGATATTCCTCCAAAGATAACAGATAATTATAAAGGTGATTTCAATGAAGTGAAAACCAACCTTAATGGAGCAATAGCAGCAATGGAAGGGCTTGCCAATGCAAACAGAGTCCTTCAGAAAGTTGTTCAGAACGACTATACCGAAAAGGTTGATGGAACTTATATGGGCGTTTATGAGGATGTAAAGCATGGTGTTAACAATGTTATGGACAGGCTTTTAAATCTTCAAAGAGTAATGAATAATATCGCAAAAGGTGATACAAGCGATCTTTCCGCACTGAAAGAAGTTGGAAAACGCTCTGAAAATGATCAGTTAATGCCATCAATAATAAGCATGCTTGATTCTATTCAAAGCCTTATAAAAGGGACAAATGAATATGCAGAAAAATGTAATCTTGGAGAACTGGACAAAATAAAACTTGATGAAAGTAAAATGGAAGGAGCATACAGAACAATATTCTCTGAACTTAATAAAGCGGCAAAAAATACGGCAGAACCGATAATGGAAGTTATGACAGCATTAAAACTTATGGAGTCAGGAGATTTCCGTGCAGAAATAAAAGGTAATTATAAAGGCAATTTCCTTATGCTGAAAGATGCAATAAATCATTTTATGCTGGCAATAAATGAGCTTTTATTTCAGGTAAATGTTACAACAGATCAGGTTGCTAACGGATCGGAACAGGTATCAGGGGCTGCACAAAATCTATCACAAGGTGCATCGGAACAGGCATCAAGCCTTGAAGAAATAACAAGCTCAATGCAGGAAGTGGCAAATCAGACAGGCAGAAATGCTGAAAACGCAAGAGCCGCAGATTCAATATCACAGGAAGCCATGAAAGCTGCGGAACGTGGAAACACACAGATGGATAACCTTCTTGAAGCGATGAATGATATTCAGGCATCAAGTAATCAGATATCAAAAATCATAAAAGTAATAGATGAAATAGCATTTCAGACAAACCTTCTTGCACTTAATGCTGCAGTGGAAGCTGCAAGAGCCGGAATGCATGGAAAAGGCTTTGCTGTAGTTGCCGAAGAAGTGAGGAGTCTGGCTGCGCGAAGTGCACAGGCAGCGAAAGAGACTGGAGAAATGATAGAAAATGCAGTAAAGAAATCATCCGTAGGTTCAGAAATGTCCAAGCAGACAGCAGAAATACTTGGTCACATAGTTTCAGATGTATCAAAAGTAACGGACATAGTAACGGAAATAGCGGCAGCCTCCAATGAACAGGCGCATGGAGTAAATCAGATAAAGATAGGGCTTACTCAAATTGAGCAGGTAACGCAACAGAACACAGCCAGCGCTGAAGAGAGTGCTGCAGCATCGGAAGAACTCAGCAGTCAGGCAGTAAACCTCAAATCAATGATGAAGAGATTTAAACTTAAAGGTGCAGAAAACATCGAAAGCACTACAAATAATAATTATTTGGCCAAAAGACAGGCAAAAGAACTTCTTTCAACATCAGAGAGGCATGTGACAA
This sequence comes from bacterium, assembly GCA_963667425.1. Lineage (GTDB taxonomy): Bacteria > UBP6 > UBA1177 > UBA1177. The sequence goes on from OY763407.1 coordinate 687,251, forward strand.
CACCAAATGATGTCATCTCCCTGGATGATAAAGATTTTGGAAAATATAGTTCTGCTACAATTTAAATAAGGTAAATTTCAATTGTGATAATATTAAGGGGGTCTCATGTTAAAAAATTTAAAGATTGGACAGAAACTCATTTTTGGGATGTCTATCATTATTGTACTTATCATTGTTGTTGTTATTTCAACAAACAGCGGACTTAAGGAGATCGTTAGAAATGTTACACTTTCAGATCATCTTGCTGAAATGGTAAAAATGGCTAAAGAGATGAGAATTATAGAGAAAAATTTTATTATGAGAGGTGAATCTGAATATATAACACAGATGGAAGAAGTGCATAGTAACTTTAAAGAAGAATCCGCAAAAGCTTTAAAAATTGCAAAAAGTGCAGAACAGCAGAAAGTTATTAAAGGGATTATGACAGAAAGAGAAAAATATCATAGTTTATTTAATGATTATTTAAGTAATAACAAAGAATTATTGATGACAAGAAATCAAATGGTTGATGCTGCAAGAATTATGGAAACGGAAGCCAAATCATTAAAACAAGATCAGACAGAAATGCTTAAAACAGATATGAGCAGAGATCGTGTTCAAAAGGTTAATGATGCAAATACTGTTCTTAACAATGTTTCTTTAATAAGGATAGCTGAAAAGAACTTTCTCATGAGACATGATGAACAGTATAAGGAAAATCTTATAAAAATAATTGGAAGCACATCTGAACAGGTTAATATTACTAAATCAAAAATGAAACGTAAAATAAACCAGGATCAGATGGATAAAATGGCATTGGCATTAAATAACTATTCTGTAGCATTTAATAAGAACTATAATTTTTATCATGAAGGCAAAAAAAAGGAAGAAGGTATGATTCTCGCTGCCAGATCCATGGTTGAAATGTCTCAGAAAGGTAGAGATTTTGCGCAGAAAAACATGATAAAAGCTGAAGAGTCTACAGAAAATGCTTCTATGATATTGGGGTTGATAGTTCTTGTTATTGCGGGAATTATATCCTTTTTTGTAAGCATTGCTATAAAAAAAGGAATTTCAGGTATTGTTGGTCAGGTTAAAAGTGTTGTTGATAATGTTATTAATGGAAAGCTGGATACAAGAGGAGATATTGAAGGAGCAGGAACTGATTTTAAGGAAATAATAGAAGGGACAAATCAGCTTATAGATGCATTTGTTTCACCGATAAATGTAATGGCGGAGTATGTTGACAGAATATCCAAAGGAGATATTCCTCCAAAAATTACAGATAATTATAAAGGAGACTTTATTGAGGTCAAAAACAATCTTAACAACTGTATTGATACAATGACAGGGCTGATTTCCGAAACAGAAAGCTTAACCAACGCTATTAAAAACGGCGTTCTGGATAAACGTGGAGATAGAAAGAATTTTATGGGCAGCTGGGCAATACTTGTTAATGGAATTAACGATATAGTGGATGCATTTGTGGCACCAATAAACGTAATGGCGGAGTATGTTGACAGAATATCCAAAGGAGATATTCCTCCAAAGATAACAGATCAGTATAAAGGTGATTTCAATGAAGTGAAAACCAACCTTAATGGAGCAATAGCAGCAATGGAAGGGCTTGCCAATGCAAACAGAGTTCTTCAGAAAGTTGTTCAGAACGACTATACCGAAAAGGTTGATGGAAACTACATGGGAGTTTATGAAGATGTAAAGCAGGGTGTTAACAATGTTATGGACAGGCTTATACATTTACAGGGTGTTATGCTGAATATTTCAAAGGGTGATACAAGCGATTTAGGAGATTTAAAGAGAGTAGGTAAAAGATCGGATAATGACCAGCTGGTGCCATCACTAATAAAAATGCTTGATTCTGTTCAGAATCTTATAAAAGGGACAAATGAATATGCAGAAAAATGTAATCTTGGAGAACTGGACAAAATAAAACTTGATGAAAGTAAAATGGAAGGAGCATACAGAACAATATTCTCTGAACTTAATAAAGCGGCAAAAAATACGGCAGAACCGATAATGGAAGTTATGACAGCATTAAAACTTATGGAGTCAGGAGATTTCCGTGCAGAAATAAAAGGCAACTATAAAGGCAATTTCCTTATGCTTAAAGAGGCAATAAATCATTGTATGCTTACAATAAATGAGCTTTTATTTCAGGTAAATATTACAACAGATCAGGTAGCCAACGGATCTCAGCAAGTTGCAAATGCATCTCAAAGTCTATCACAAGGCGCGACGGAACAAGCATCAAGCCTTGAAGAAATAACAAGCTCAATGCAGGAAGTGGCAAATCAGACAGGCAGAAATGCTGAAAACGCAAGAGCCGCAGATTCAATATCACAGGAAGCCATGAAAGCTGCGGAACGTGGAAACACACAGATGGATAACCTTCTTGAAGCGATGAATGATATTCAGGCATCAAGTAATCAGATATCAAAAATCATAAAAGTAATAGATGAGATAGCATTCCAGACAAACCTTCTTGCACTTAATGCGGCAGTGGAAGCTGCAAGAGCCGGAATGCATGGAAAAGGCTTTGCTGTAGTTGCCGAAGAAGTGAGGAGTCTGGCTGCGCGAAGTGCGCAGGCAGCGAAAGAAACCGGTGAAATGATAGAAAATGCAGTAAAGAAATCATCCGTAGGTTCAGAAATGTCCAAGCAGACAGCAGAAATACTTGGTCACATAGTTTCAGATGTATCAAAAGTAACGGACATAGTAACGGAAATAGCGGCAGCTTCCAATGAACAGGCGCATGGAGTAAATCAGATAAAGATAGGGCTAACGCAGGTTGAACAGGTAACGCAACAGAACACAGCCAGCGCTGAAGAGAGTGCTGCAGCATCGGAAGAACTCAGCAGTCAGGCAGTAAACCTCAAATCAATGATGAAGAGATTTAAACTTAAAGGTACAGAAAATATCGAAAGCACTACAAATAATAATTATTTGACTAAAAGGCAGGCAAAGGAACTGCTTTCAACATCTGAGAGACATGTTACGACACCAAATGATGTCATCTCTCTGGATGATAAGGATTTCGGAAAATATAGTAGTTCTTCAGAATTTTAAAACGTTTCTTTTCTATGCTTTCTTGATTTAACTTAATATTTCTATAGTTAAAACTGCAAATTATCTTATTAATATTTTTGATTATAATTCAAAATATGCACTTCTACACATTTTGAACTGAAGCCCATTTTAGAAGTATGGGTAAAAAAATTATATTTAACAATACAGAAACGATTTTCGCTTCAGCTGAAGATATATAAGTATGAAAGATAAATAGAAAAACAAACTATTAAGGAGGGTTAACAATCCTGAAGAGATAATTTTTTTTGATGCCGCCTTTTGAGAAAATATTAAATTTTCATGGTTCTAATAACTCTTTAGAATACTTCTATATATTTCATAAATGCAATAAAAAGATTGTTTTATGTAAAAAATTATTTTATTTATCTTTATAAAATTATTTGTTTATCTAAAATTGTGTTTCTAGTCATATTAATGTTTGTTTATCTAACTTTATAGATTCAAATAAGATAAAAAAGAGTGTTTTTTCTTGAAGATGTTAATGTATTTTTTTATATACATAAAATCTGTTTATGCTTTTATATGGTTTTGGGATTATGATTTTTTTTCTATGAAAAATATTATTTAAAGGTTGACTAAAGATTAGCTAAAGAGTACTATTTTAATAGTTGATGGCGCCAGCATGCTTGCAAAATTAATGCTTTGCTTGTATATTTGTTTTTTTATTAAATTAAATTTTTTGAAACACTAGGATGATGGAGGTGCGCTAAAAAAATATGATAATTGAATAATTAATATTTGTTGAAAAGTGCTTGTTGGTTTAATAAGTACAAGATGTTGAATTATTATTGTAATTACATAAAGGAGGCTCTTATGTTAAGACAACTAAAGATTGGACAGAAACTTATGTTAGGGATGTCTGTAATAATTCTTTTTATTATTGTTATTGCTTTTTCTACATATAATGGAATTTCAGATATAAGTAAAAATATTATTATTTCAGATTATTTTAATGAAATAATCAAGCTGACTAAGGAAATAAGAATTATCGAAAAAAACTTTATTATAAGAAGTGCACCTGAATACGTAGCTGAAATGGATAAGATTCATAATAAGTTTGTTGATATTAATAATAAAGTGGCTCTTTTAATAGAAACAGATGAACAACAAAAGCTTTTGAATGAAATCAGTTCTAATAGAGATAAGTATAAAGAGTTGTTTGATTCCTATATTATTTCTCATAATAATTTTCTAAATTCAAGGCAAGAACTGATCAATATTGCAGAAACTATGGAATCAGAGATTTCTTTATTAAAAAAAGAGCAAACAAAGGCTCTAAAAAAAGTTAGTAATCATAGAATTTCAATGGCCGATAATATTAATGATATTTTTAATAACATTGGAAAAATAAGCATATCTGAAAAGAATTTTCTACTAAAGCATGATACAAAATATAAAGATGAAATTTCTGAGATAATTTCTGAAACCAAATCGCAAATTTTAGCTCTTAAATCAAATATAAACAGCAACATAGGTCAGGAAAAGTTAGATAAGATTTTGAAAATACTTCAGAATTATTCTACAGTGATTAATAATAATTCAGAACTATATAATGACTGCAAGAGCAAAGAAGATGGAATGGTTCTTTCTGCCAGATTAATGATTAAAAGTGCTGAAAAAGCAGGAGAACTTGTTCATCAGAAAATGATGGATTCAGAAAATTCTACAAAAACAATTTCACTGCTTTTTTCTTTAATAGGTTTATTGATAGCTATGATAATAGCTTTTGTAATAAATAGATCAATAAAGAAAGGAATAAATGGAATAGTGGAGCAAGTTAAAGAAATTGTTAAAAACGTGGTTAGTGGAAAACTTGATACAAGAGGTGATGTTGAGAATGCGGAAATTGACTTTAAAGGAATAATTGAAGAAACCAATGACCTCATAAATACTTTTATTTCACCGATAAATGTAATGGCAGAGTATGTTGACAGAATCTCAAAAGGCGATATCCCGCCTAAGATAACAGATAATTATAAAGGTGATTTTATAGAAGTAAAAAACAATTTGAACAATTGCATTGATATAATGAACAGCCTTATAAAAGAAACGGATACTCTTACGAATGGTGTGGAAAAAGGCAACCTTGATGTAAGAGGCGATTCATCTAAATTTATGGGAAGCTGGGGCACGTTAATGAAAGGGGTAAATAAGCTTACGGAAATCTTTATAGCACCAATAAATACTATGGCTGAATATGTTGAAAAAATATCAAAAGGAGAGGTGCCGACAAAAATCAAGGAGGAATACCAAGGTGATTTTAAAGAGATTAAAGAAAACTTAAATGGTGCAGTAGATGCTTTAGAAGGGCTTGTTGAATCAAAAAAGGTACTTGGTAAAATGGCACTTAACGATTTTTCAGATGAAGTAAAAGGCAGTTATCTTGGGGTTTATGACGATATCAAAGTTTCTGTCAATCAGGTTACAGCCACACTGAGACGAGTTCAGAATATAGTTGTAAACATTTCAAATGGAGATATATGCGATCTTGAAAATCTTAAAAAAATCGGCAAACGGTCTGAAAAGGATAATCTCATTCCATCTTTTATTCTAATGCTTGAATCTCTAACAGCTTTAATAAAAGGAAGCCAGGAATATGTATACTACTGCTCCAAAGGAGAACTTGAAAAAATAGCCCTTGATGAAAGAGGAATAAAAGGTGTTTATAAGGAAATCTTTGAAGGATTAAACAAAGCAGCGACAATAACAGTTACACCATTACTTGAAACCTTGACTGTTCTTCAGGAAATGGAAAAAGGGGATTTCGCAATAGAAATTAAAGGAAATTACGAAGGTGGATTTCTCATGCTTAAAAATGCTGTAAATAATTCTATTGCCTCGGTAAGTCAGCTTCTGGGAGAAGTAAAGAAAACAATAGAACAGGTATCAAATGGTTCACAGCAAGTTTCAAGTGCATCACAAATACTTTCGCAAGGAGCTACAGAACAGGCATCAAGTATAGAAGAAATATCAAGTTCAATGCATGAAATAGCCAATCAGACTAGTAAAAATGCTGAAAATGCTGTTGAAGCAAACAAGCTTACTGTTGAAACGACAAAAGTAGCAGAACAAGGCAGCAATGAAATGGATAATTTATTGAATGCAATGTCAGAAATCCAAAAATCAAGCAGCGATATATCGAAAATCATTAAAGTGATAGATGAAATAGCATTTCAGACAAATCTTCTTGCACTTAATGCGGCAGTAGAAGCTGCAAGAGCCGGTGCACACGGAAAAGGATTTGCAGTAGTTGCTGAAGAAGTTAGAAATCTTGCGGCGAGAAGTGCAAAAGCAGCTAAAGAAACAGGAGAAATGATAGAAAATGCAGTGCAGAAGTCAAATGCCGGAGCTGAAATGTCAAAAGAAACAGCTGCAATTTTAAATGAAATTGTTTCCAATGTATCCAGAGTATCAAATATAGTTGGAGAAATAGCGACAGCTTCCAATGAACAGGCACACGGAGTATCTCAAATAAATGCAGGATTAAGTCAAGTTGAGCAGGTTACTCAGTCAAATACTGCAAGTGCGGAAGAGAGTGCAGCAGCATCAGAAGAACTTAGCAGCCAGGCTGTACATCTTGAAAGTATGATTAAAAAGTTTGTTTTAAAAGAAATTGATCAAAATCTGATTACATCAAGCAACGTAAGAATTAGTAACAGCAGATCAATGATTAGTAATAAAACATCAATGAGACTTCAAACTCCTGAAGAGATAATTTCTCTGGACAATAGGGATTTCGGAAGATATTAATTAATCCTTTTTTCTTATATACAAAAAATTTTATTGCAAAAAGAATCAAATAATTAAAATCTTAAAGTAAGAAAGTAAATTTTCCCAAGGAAAATCAAGAAAAACAAACTCTGTCTGGTATTATGTTTTCCAGTTAAAGGAGGCGATATGAGTTCTGTCTGGGAAAGAAGAAAAGCTGTTCAACGGATGCAGGAATACATTGAACTAAACCTTGAAAGAAAAATTACAATGTCAAAACTTACAAATGCAGCGTGTTATTCAATTTTTCATTCTGCAAAAATATTCAAGGAAATCACCGGCTGGAGTCCTTTTGAATATATAAGAATGAGAAGGCTCTCTGCTGCAGCGGAAAAGCTTGTAAAAAATAACCGTAAAATTATTGAAATAGCCTTTGACTTTGAATTTGATTCACATGAAGGATTTACAAGAGCATTTGCTAAACAGTTTGGTGTTCCGCCGTCAAAATTTGATAAAATACAAGCAGATAAATTCTTATTTCAACCTCCTATGGCTGCTTTTGAATACTACACTAAAAGATTAAAAGGAGAAATTTCAATGAATGAAAATCAGAGTAAACAAAAAGCTCAGACTGTTTTTGTGCAGATTATAGAAAGACCCGAAAGAAAACTTATTTTTAAACCAGCCAGTAAAGCGGAACATTACTTTGAATACTGTGAAGAAGTGGGTTGTGACATATGGGAGCAGCTTGGAATGATAAAAAATGTTTTAGGAGAACCAATGGGCTTGTGGTTTCCACAAAACCTTAAACCTGAAAATTGTTCAACATATAAAAGAGACACTTTTCTAACAGCATTTTCTTGTATAAGCCTCAATAGATTCTTTATGACAATTATGAACAATAGAATTTATTTCATCCTTATAAACCATAATTTTTGAAAACATTTCAGTACCCAGTTTCTCGGCCATCTTGCTTTCTATTATCGCAAAAGTATTTTCTATATTAAGGCCCTCTCTATAAGGCCTTTCTTCCATAAGAGCGGAAATAATATCAGAAAAAGCAATAATAATAGTCCCTTCACTAATCTCATCTTTCTTTAAAGCAAAAGGATAACCGCTACCATCAATCTTTTCATGATGATGCAGAGCCCAGTCAATAATTTCCTTAAACCACTCCGACCCTGAAAGCTCATTAAGAATCTGACCAGTATAATAAGTATGAAGCTTAACCTGATTAAATTCTTCCTGAGTCAGAGAAGTAGGCTTTTCAATAAAATTAGTATCTATACCAATCTTTCCAATATCATGAAAATAACCTGAAACAAGCAGCTTTATACACTTATCCTTATCATAACCTAAAAGCTCTCCGATTTTCTGAGCAATCTTTCCGACAGTATAAGAATGAGAAGCCGTAAACTTACTCCTGAAATCAATAATCCTTGAAACAACAAGAGCAAATTCAATCATTTGTTTGACAGAAATATCATGAAAAAGTGAAAAATTAATCTTATTAAAAAGCTGCTTCATCGTCATATTATTAATCTCTATCCAGAAAATATCTGCTTTGGAAACCTCAGCAAAAGCATTCACAACCTCAGGATGAAATACAATTTCGGCCTTACTTAAAATATGCTCCGTAACATCATTCTTCTGATTAAGAACAAACTTTGAAGGATCAATAGAAATATCAACCCTATCAGCAAGATGAACAATATGACTTTGAAAAGGAATTTCATAATCATAGTTTTTAATATCATGAAATTTAATATGATGATGCCTGATAATCATTGCAACATTATCAAAAACATCAAAATTGGCAAGCATTTTAAAGCCCATTACACAATGCGGCTCAGGGTTTTCAACATCCTCTTTAATAAGCATATCCCTTTCCTGAACAGAAAGAGCGCCAATATCATGAAGGGAAGCCGCAATAACAAGATCAATCATATCCTTTTCGCTTAAGCCGAGCTTCTTACCCAAATAATAAGAAATAATAGCAGTTCTCCTGTGATGAGATTTTAAAAGATAATTAAAACTGTCAATCGACTTAATAAGAGGCAGAGCAAGTTCTTTAAGAGATATCTTTTCCATAAAAACCCCCGCTATGAAACATTGGAAATTAATAATCAAGTATAATAAATTAGGCAAAAAATACAACTTTATGTCCTTTAACATAAACCTCAAACCAATAAATCCGGCAAATTTAAAAAATGAAAAAAAATACCTACACTGTTGACTCATTCTCCATAAAAGATATACTGCCTCAGCGTGTTGAATTTCGATTTAGGAGCCTTTATGGATAACTGGTTTTTGATTGCAAATCCTGTCTCAGGACGTTCCGCAACCCTTCGTGACTGGTCGGAAATAACATCCGAACTAAAAAAACACAACATTACCTACGAGGAAAATTTCACAAAATACAAAGCACATGCAATAGAACTCACACACGAAGCCATAGCAAAAGGATATAGAAAATTCATAGCAGTAGGCGGAGACGGAACAGCACACGAAGTAGCAAACGGAATTCTGACACAGCAAGAAGTGCCAACAACAGAAATAACCCTTGCCGTAGTGCCAGTCGGAACAGGAAATGACTGGGGCAGAACAATAGGACTTCCGACAACCTACCAGAAAGCCGCATACGCAATAAGCAAAGGCAAAACATTTACGCAGGATTGCTGCAAAGCAAGCTTTTTCAACATAGATAAAATACTCCAGGAACGCTACATCATAAACGTGGCAGGCATGGGATACGACGCAGCCGTTGCAAAAAAAGCAAACGCACTCAAAGAAAAAGGAAAAGGGGGAAAACTCCCATACTTTATGAGCATATTCACAACACTACTCACATTTAGAAAGAAAAAAGCCACCATCTCAATAGACGGAACAGACCACTCAGGCAAAATAACAAGCATGAACGTCGGAATCTGCAAATACAGCGGCGGCGGAATGATGCCAGTACCAAACGCAGTACCAGACGACGGACTAATAGACATGACAATAATCAGAAACATAAGCAAACTGACTCTCGTCTCAAATTTAAAGAGATTCTATGACGGAACATTTATCAGACACAAAAAAGTGAGCACAGTCACAGGTAAAAACATAAAAATAGAATCACAACACAACATACTCTTTGAAGCAGATGGCGAATCACTAGGCAACACACCGCTTACATTTGAAATAGTATGCAAATGCCTTAAAGTAATAGTTGCATAAGAAAATTAGTGAACGATCAATTTAATCTTTTACCTAAGTAGAGATTTTTTAGCATCCTGTGGTGAAGGCTGTTATTTCTCTTTTTCTCATTCTTATTCCAGAGATTTCGGTTTTTATCTGCTAGGGTGTATTGTTATACTGTTTATAACTTGCCTTTTTCATTAAAAAAAGTAGACTCCATCCCTGATTTGTGGAGTTTGATATGAAACTTGAAGAGAGAATTTATACATTTAACAGATATTCTAAAGAAACATTCGGGAAAAGAGCTGTAAGAATATCCATGAGTATCGGAAAACCTTGCCCATGGGGCGGATGCATCTACTGTAACGATACAAGTTTTGTTCCGGATACAGTTTTTGTTCCAGGTGAAGAAGGATGGCACGGAAAGTTTGAAAATGTAAAAAAGAGGATGGAAAGAAGATATGGTTCAAACATCTGGCTTGCTTATTTTCAATCAGGAACATCGACCTGTGAATCACCTGAATATATAAAATCAAAATTCAAACTTCCACTTTTATCTGAAAATGTAAAAGGACTTATAATTTCTACCCGTCCTGACTACATTGATGAAGCAAGAATAAATGCGATTCTGGAATCATTAAACGAAAACACAAAAGAAGTATGGATAGAGCTGGGGCTTCAAAGTACAAATGATAAATCATTAAAATTCATCAACAGAGGGCACACCGCAGAAACCTACTTTAAAGCACTTGATGAAATTTATAAAACAGCAGGAGAAAGAATCAAAGTTGCTCCGCATCTGATACTTGGAATTCCTGATGAAAATTTTGAAACGATGAAAGAGAGTGTAACTCAGTCACTTTCACATAAAATAGTAAAAGGGGTAAAATTTCATCATCTTCAGGTACACAGAGGTACAAAACTTGAAAAAATATACAGCGAAACCCCATTTAAACTTTTTACAGCAGAAGAATATATCGAAACAGTTGCCGAACTTTTAAGATATGTTCCCTCAAATGTTGTAATGCACAGGCTATTCACAACATCACCAGGAGAATATATAATTGGACCGAAATGGGGCATATCAACAGCTGAAATGATGGAAAAATTTAACAAAATAATTGAAGATAAAAATATTATGCAGGGAGACATGCTATGAAACTTACAGGAAAAGAGAGAAAACATTTAAGAGGCGTTGCACACGATTTAAAACCAGTAGTTCTTATAGGACAAAACGGACTTACAGATGGACTCATTGAAGCAGTAAACATTGCACTTGATACACATGAACTTATAAAAATTAAATTCATAGACTTCAAAGATGAAAAAAAAGAAATAGTTGTAGAACTCGAAGAAGCTACAGCATCAGAATGTGTCGGAATGATTGGAAATGTTGCAATACTTTTTAAAGCAAATAAAAAGCCTGAAAAAAGAAAAATAAAAACACTTCCTGAAGAATAATTTTTTTAATTCTTTATTTTTTTTCTAATCTTTTCAATAATAACATATTAATTTTCTATAGTTTATAAATATGTTTTTATTTTAATGATTTTGAATAGCAATATAAAAAAGCGGGGATTTCTCCCCGCTAAAAAATTCATTTTAATTTGTTCTTATGCCTGATAGTCCATTCCAAGTTTTATAGCATCTTCATTTAAAGGAATAAGTTTATGATTTCTTGCAGGAAGAGTCTCTTTTAATGCTATTATAAGTGATTCCGGTTTTACTATTCCAAGTTCGCCTATAAGCTTTCCAAGAGTAATCATATTCATAACCTTATCATTCTTGAGTTCATTTATTGCAAGTTCAATTGATGGAACGGCTATTGTTTTTATGTCTGTGCGAACTGGAGCTTCCTTAATTGTACTTGATTCCCATATAAGGATTCCGCCTTTTTTTACCATCGGCTCAAATTTTTTAAGTGATGGAAGATTAAAAACAACGGCAACATCATATTCCTGAACTATAGGTGAGGATATAGGTTCATCACTTATATTTACCATACAGTTTGCGGTTCCGCCTCTCTGTTCCGGTCCGTATGAAGGCATCCATGTAACTTCTTTTCCTTCTTTCATTGCTGCATATGCAAGCAGTTTTCCCATAGAGAGAACACCCTGTCCGCCGAAACCTGCGAAAATCATCTCTTTTAACATTTTATATCCTCCTTAATCTTTTTTTGTAACATCTTTGTAAACACCAAGAGGATAGTAAGGAAGCATTTGATCCTTAATCCACTCAAGTGATTTTACAGGTGAGCATTTCCATCCTGAAGGACAGTTACTTGCGAATTCAAGAAAAACAGTTCCAAGTCCCTGTTTCTGAATTTCAAATGCTTTAAGGAGTGACTGTTTTGCTTTTCTTGCTGACGCAGGAGTCCAGCAGCTGAGTCTTTCTGCATAAGCAACACCGGGAAGAGTTGATACCATTTCCGCCATCTTAAGAGGCCATCCAACTTTGGTAACGTCTCTTCCATAAGGAGTTGTTGCTGTTACCTGACCTTCAAGAGTTGTTGGAGCCATCTGTCCGCCTGTCATACCGTAAATACCATTATTTATGAATATAAAAAGGAATTTTTCGCCTCTATTACATGCATGAAGAGTTTCTGCTGTTCCTATTGCTGCAAGGTCTCCGTCTCCCTGATATGAAAAAACATATTTTGAAGGAAGAACTCTTTTTATGGCTGTTGCTATGGCGGCAGCTCTTCCGTGTGCGGCTTCCTGCATATCAATGTTCATGTAGTCATATGCAAAAACACTGCATCCAACAGGACATACACCGATAGTTTCATTTTGAATTCCAAGTTCTTCTACAACTTCCATTAAAAGTTTATGAACTGTAGAGTGCATACAGCCAGGACAGTAGTGCATTCTTTTATCAAGAAGCAGTGATGGCTTTTTATATATAACTTTGTATCCTTCTTTCATCTTTCCTCTCCTTAAATGTGTTTTTTAACTTCATTGAGAACTTCTTCGGATGTAGGTATAATTCCGCCTGTTCTGCCATAGAAGTGTACAGGTTTTCTACCTGAGACAACAAGTTTAACATCTTCTATCATCTGTCCTACACTCATTTCAAGTGAGATGAAGAATTTAACTTTAGGATCAGCTGCAAGTTTGTCGAATCTGTCTTTTGGGAAAGGCCATAATGTTATAGGTCTGAGAAGCCCCATTTTTATTCCCTGTTCTCTTGCAATATCAACAACTTTTTTTGCAATTCTTGAGGAAAGACCAAATGCTGTTATTACTATTTCAGCATCATTAAGCTTATATTCTTCGTAACGAACTTCATTTGCTTCTATTTCAGCATATTTAGCCTGAAGTTTATGATTTTTCTGTTCCATATCGTTCGATTCTATATAAAGAGAAGAAATAATATTTCTTTCTCTGTCATCTGTCTTACCCATAGTTGCCCATGGTTTTTCACTGCGGGAATCTTCTGTCGGTCTCCATTCTTTAGGATCAGGAAGAGTAACTTTTTCCATCATCTGACCTGTTGCGCCATCAGCAAGAATGAGGGCAGGATTACAGTATTTATCAGCCAGATCAAAAGCAAGTACTGTATGATCTACCATTTCCTGAACAGAGTTTGGAGCAAGAACAATAAGACGGTAATCACCATGTCCACCGCCTTTAACTGCCTGAAAGTAATCAGCCTGACTTGCTTGAATAGTTCCAAGACCTGGACCGCCCCTCTGAGCATTATAAAGGACACAGGGAAGTTCTGCACAAGCAATATATGAAACACCTTCCTGCATAAGTGAATATCCTGGAGATGATGTTGAAGTCATAACTCTTGCACCTGCACCTGCTGCGCCATATACCATATTAATGGAAGCAACTTCACTTTCTGCCTGAAGGAGAACATATTTGTGCTTAGGCTCTTCCCTTGCAAGATATTCTATTACCTCGGACTGAGGAGTTATAGGATATCCGAAATAAGCATGCATACCGGCTCTTATAGCTGCTTCTGCAAGAGCCTCGTTTCCTTTCATGAATTTTACATCAGCCACTTTTGCCTCCCTAATATCAGTCAATCTTTTTATAAACAGTAATAGCGCCGTCAGGACATACTATGCCGCAACTTGCACATCCTATACATTTTTCCGGTTCCTTCAAATAAGCATAGTGAAGGCCGTAAGTATTAGTATCCTGCTTATTTATATCAAGACACTTAACAGGACAGTAGTTGACGCAAAGAGCACATCCTTTGCAACCTTCTACTGAAATTTCAACATAACCTTTTGCTGCCATTTCCATCCTCCTGAATATATAAAACAAACGATAATCGCTGTACTCTCAAGGGCACTCTAGCACTTTGAAAACCAAAATTCAAGGAAAAAAGGGGATATATCCTTTTTTATTAAAACATGTAAAATTAGTTGGTATTAAGCGCTTTTTATGCTAAAAAAACGTTTTTAAAATAGAAAAAGCAAACATTACCTGATTGATTCTTTTACTAGTTAAGAAATGTTAGAACTATGCTATATTGATACTTACTTCATTATGTGTAACTGTTACATTTAAATAAATGGCGTGAAAATTTTTATAGTTTTAAAAATCATATATAATTTTATCATGCATTGTTCATAACTCTTGATAACTTTTTAATGATATGTTATAAACTCAAGGTTTTTATAATTCGGAGTTTTGATGATAGTAAAATGTCCAAGCTGTAATTCGGTTATTTCCATTAAAAAGTATGGTGAAGTTATCTGCCCAAAATGCAAATCTTTTGTGCATGTCGGAGATCCTGTAAAAGATGAAAAAAGTTTTGTTATTTTTATAAATCCATCAAAGGAAGAGAAAGAAAAGGATAATATTTCTGATACAGAAGTAAAACGTCCTCTCTTTGGAAAAAAAGATGATAAAAAAAGAATAGGCGAGGGCATTCCATGGGATGATGCAGGTTCTATAGGATACACAGAGGCCGCATTTCAAACTATTGTTATGCTTATTAAAGAGCCTTCAAGGTTTTTTATAAGAATAAAACTTTTTAATCCCAAAGGATTTATCCCTTTAATAGGTGTGTTTTTTGCTGTTATAGGTGCAATGTTCAACGCCTACTGGATGCTTTATTTTGTAAAAACATTTATGCCTGAAATATCAGGAATATTTCCTCCTGAAATAGTTTCACAGCTTTCAAGTCAGACTGGTACTGAAGTGGCTGTTAATATTTTATTTTCTCCTGTCATGGAGATTATTTATCCAGGGTTTATTTTTTATTTTATATCGTATTTTCTCGGTGCCAGACAATGGGTTACAAAATATTACAGGATTGCCGCTTATCTCTCTATTCTTAATTTCCTTTATATTGTACCTGTGATTGGACATATAATTGTGTTTTTCTGGAAAATTATCCTTCTTTATAAAGCGTTTAGAATCGTTAACATGTTTTCGCCGGCGAAGGCATTTATTACAATGATGCTTTATCCTGCTGTTTTAATTCTTATTATGTCACCATTACTTTTTATATGAGGAAAAATGATTCGTACAGGTTTGGGTTTTGACATTCATGCCTTTGAAAAGGGGAGAAGTCTCGTTCTTGGTGGAGTCAATATAAAAGATCACATAGGACTTAAAGGACACAGCGATGCGGATGTCCTTATCCATGCTGTTGTTGATGCAATTCTTGGTGCCTTGGGTATTGGCGATATAGGAGAACTTTTTCCTGATACTGATGATAAGTTTCTGAATGCTGACAGTATGCTTTTGCTTAAAAATGTTATGAAACTTGTTTTTGAAAAAGGATTTAATGTTGTGAATCTTGATTCTGTAATTATATGTGAAACGCCTAAAATACTTCCATACAGAGATAGTATGAGAAAAAATATTGCTGAGGCTCTTTGTATAGACACTGAAAATATAATGATAAAAGGCAAAACGGCTGAAAAACTTGGTTTTTTAGGGCGTTCTGAAGGTATAGCCGCAATGTGCACCGTACTTCTTGAAAAGGAGAAATGTTTATGAAAAAAGTGAGATTCGTTTTTAAAAGAACAAATATTTTACCTGGAATTATTATTTCTCTTATTCTACTTTTTGGTGTTTATTCATTTGCAGCTGAAACTTTTTTCTTTTTTTCATCAGAACAGCCTTTAAAACTTGGTTCAGCATTTACCCCAGACAAAGATAGTCTTTATAAAATAACTTCAGGCAAATATGTTGAAATAGAAGGTGTCAGATCTATACAAGGAGGAGTTATAAAGAAAGGTTTTTTTGCCAGACCTTATATGATCTACTATTTTTTAGGTTCTCCTGATTTTATGATTGTTGAACCTAAAAGCGGAGATGCTGAAAAAGATGCCGGTGCAAAAAAAGTTGATATAAAAGGGCGAATATATCTTGTTAAAGGAGATGAAAAACTTGAGAGAATAAGAGTTTTTTTCCAAAATGTTCTTGGCGTTGAAATGAATCCTGAAGGATATGTTATAAATGCCGGTGAAGTTCCTGGAGATAATATTGTTGCGCCAATCGGTTTTTCTGTAATGTTGTTTCTTTTTATTTTGAATATATTCTTTATGATAAAAAAATTTAGAGATGAAAAAAATACTGATTTTAATGAATTTGATGGTAATTAGGTGATTAAATGACTATAAATGTCCGTTTTGCTCCAAGTCCTACAGGAAGCATGCATATAGGAAATCTTAGAACAGCTCTTTTTAATAAGCTTTTTGCTCTTAAACATAACGGTAATTTTATTTTAAGAGTGGAAGATAGTGATAGAGAAAGAAGTAGTGCGCTATATGAAAAAGAGATAATTGATATTTTAAAACTTACAAATCTGATTCCAGATAAAGGGCTTGTTAATGATAGAGCACTTTTTTTAAATTCAAACAGAGAAGAACTTTATCTGGCTAAATTTAATGAGCTTCTTCAAAAAGGGTTTATTTATCCATGTTTTTGTAGCGAATCCCAGCTTGATGAAATGAGAAAAAATCAGCTGGAAAATGGAATATATCCTCATTATGATGGACGATGTTTTAAACTTGATGATGAAACTTTCGGAAAAAAGATAGAAAATGGGGAAAACTGCGTTTATCGTTTCAAACTTCCTGAAAGAGAAAATATATCATTTACAGATGGAGTTTTTGGTGAAAAAGAGTTCCCGGTAGAGAGTTTAGGCGGAGATTTTATCATAAGAAGAACAGATGGAACGTGGACTTATAATTTCACAGTTGTAGTTGATGATATTGATATGAACATCACAGATGTCGTGAGAGGTGTAGATCATCTTACAAATACAGCCAGACAAATAGCTATATATGAGGCTTTATCCGGTAAAATTCCGAATTTTTACCATCTTCCTTTAATTGTGAATGATGAAGGTAAAAAACTGAGCAAAAGAGAAAGCGGAGGATCTGTAACTGAACTTTTTAATAGCGGAATAGTTCCTGAAGCACTCGTAAATTATCTTTATTTCCTAGGTTATAAGCCTGAATCTGAAAAAGAAATTCTTTCTTTTGATGAAATGCTGGAACTTTTTGATATTACAAGAATTTCAAAAGCTCCATCAAAATGGGATAATTTTAAACTTGCGTGGTTTAATGAGGAATATTTTAAGACAATACCTCTTGAAAGACTTGGAAAAGTTCTTGAACTGCCTTCAGATGAACTACTGTCTGAGCTTCGAACTGAATGTAAAAAAAGAGATGAATTTAAAGAGTGGTATACATTTTTAAAAGAGGATAAAGTAAGTAAAATCTCTGAAAATATCATGGAAAAAGATATATTTGAACTTTTCATAACAATTTTTGAAGAAAAATGCTACGATAAAAATGGTGTTGAAATATTGAATACAATCAAAAAAGAGAGTGGTTTAAAGGGGAAAACCCTCTTCCATAATTTAAGAGTTTTTATAACCGGAATGGAAGATGGAATTTCTCTTTCATTTATTTTTTCACACATCTCAAAAGAACATCTTAAAAAAATATTTGATTTACGAAAGAAACAAATAAGTCTCTGATTTTTTTATTTTTTATGAAATTTATAAATGGTTTTTCATATAAACTTTGTTAGATGTGTCTAAAAAGTATTGACACGGCTAATTTGCGGACTATACTTCAACCGTTTTTTATGTTTTTTATCAAAGGAGATTTGTATGAAAGTATTACATTTTTTTATGATTTTTCTTTTGTTGTTTTTAATTTCATGTGATAATGACAACAACAATGGAAAAGATTTCACGGATTCTGATTTCGTAGATTCAGATATAATAAATACAGATAATTCTGATGATGATCTGGTAGATATTGATGAAATTACTGTTGATCAGGATGCTTCAGATGTAGATTTTACAGATTCTGATATTGCAGATGAAGATGTCATTGATAATGATATCGAGGATGAGGATATTAACGATGAAGATATTGATGACAGTGATATCTCACCAATTGAAATTGGTGAAAATGGTTGTTATAACATAAAACCTGAGCATTTAGGCAATAACAAATTTGTTTTAAAAACAACAGATTATGGTTCAGGAATTTCATCCTCTGTTCTGGAAAAAGAGATTCCTCCAATTTTTTGGACAGATAATAAAGAGGATAAATTTGTGATAGAATTTTGGGAAAAAACCGTTGTCGGCAGTTATGATCTTGCTTCAACATTGAACTTTATTTATGAAGATGCAGAGCAAAGAGTGGCTTTGTATAATAGTGAGGATAATTGTGACGAATTAACAGGAACGGATTTTGAAAACTGTATCAACTCTCCTGACTATTTTCTTTTTCAGAGAAGTGGTACACTTGAAGTTCTCGAAGGAGATTCTTTTAATGAAAATCTCTTTGCCGGAAGAATTACAAACCTTATTCTTTATGATGTGACAGACCCTTCGGACGATGATGATGTTGAAGCTCTTGATGGTGGAGGATGTTATAATTTTCCTACAATTGAATGGATAATTAAAAAATCAGAAACTTTTGACTGTAACTTATGTTCTGATTGGGAAGAGTGCAATGCTGAAAAGACTGCATGTGTAAATAAAGAGGGAAGATGCGGTGAAGATTTAGATTGTTCAGAAAATGCTGATAATATTACAGATTGCGATATTATTCTTCACAAATGTATATTCAATTGTTCCACTTGTACTGCAAATCAGACTTGTGATCTTGAAAATAAGCAGTGTGTGAAAATTAATTATTGTGAATCAAATCCATGTGTCGGAAACACAGATTCCGGAATGACAAAATGCAGTGATCTGGAAAATTCTTATCTTTGCGGTTGTGAAGATGGGTTTTATGGTAAAGATGGTAAATGTTTGACTGAAGACGCCTGTAATCCCGCCAATCCGTGTACAGAAGAACATAAAACTGTATGTAATGTTGAGAATAATACTCCAAAATGCACTTGTGATATAGGCTTTGTAGATAACGGCAGTGGAATATGTGTTACAGGCGGAGAGCCTGCATGTGCAGCGAATCTTTCTGAAATTACAATTGGAACAGATTTTACTAATGAAAATGAAATAGTTTCTGAAAACAGTTACAACCCTAAAGGTCATGGTTGCCTTGAATCTAATGGAGCTCCAGGTAACGATGTAATGTATAAATTTAAGCTTAACAGTGGAGAAAAGATAACAATAACTGTGGAAGATCCTTATTTCAATGGTGTTGATTATGCAATTTATGTTCTTGATACATGTGAAAGTTCTTATAGTTGTATAGTCGGAGCAGATGATGAAGATGTTTATTCAGTTGAGAAAATCTCGTTTACTGCACCAAAATCTGGAACATATTATCTTGTAATTGATCAGTTTATGCAGAACAGTAATGTGACTTCTTTCACAATTACAACTTCTGTTGAATAAATCTCAAAAACTTCTTATACCACAATAATCATAAGTTTTTTTAAGGCATGAATTTTGCAAATAATTTCTGAATTTTTTTAAGGTCTTTATATGAAGAAATTATTTTTTGCCATAATTTTTGTATTTTTTTCTTTTGATTTATATTCTCAACAGCTTGATATAACAACAGATATTGGTCTTGGCGGCGGAATTGAGATGGCATCTGCAGATAGTGGAACAGTATGGAATGCTTCTGCTTTTATGACAGATATCGAAATTATGTTTAATACAGATAACGATCCTCTTTTTGAAGCTGGTTTTTCAATTGCACTACCTTTTACTCATAGATTGGGATTGGGAATTATTCCAAAAATAAAATTAAAAAAAGAACTTGAATTATTTCAGGTGTATGGCTGTATAGGCGGTGCAGTTTATATTGGAAGTTACACAATGATAGGAGTACAGACAGAATTTGGAGTAAAGAAGAAATTTGATTACTTTTCGCTGTTTGGAGAAATTTCTCCCTCATTTTATCCTGTCGGCTTCTTAGATCTGAATAATTCCAGTGATATAATGAGTGATGACTCTGGGAATGGCTTGCTTATTCAGTTAAATGTTATTGCAGGTATCTCTTTTAAGTTTTAAAAAATGTTTATTTTATTACAAGTTGGATTTATATTTCAAAAATTTTGACAATAAGATTCTATTAATATAGAATAGCTCATCTATCCACGTCCTGTGGAATTGTGTCGCGCATTCAACTCTCCCCGGCCTTATAAACAGGCTGGGGGTTCTTTTTATTTATCTTATAGAAACTATATATAGATTTCCAAAATTTGATATAAATGCAAACTTTCCATTAAGTGATGCAATTTTACCATTTATTCCTTCCGGTATTTTGAATTTTCCCTTTACCTTTTCAAAATTACTGTCAAGGATATATAGTCTGCCTTCTGAATCTGTTGCAAGAGCATTCGTTTCATCAGATGTAACATCAAAGATGAATCCTTCAGTTTTTAAAGGATTTCTAAGAAGTTTTCCATTTTTATCATAGATAAAAATTCCATGTTCACCATAGCCTAAAACTTCTTTACCAATATCTTTTAAACGAATGTTGGATATTTCTTTAATAGGATTTACTTTGCCTTTTATCATTAATCCGCCTTCTTCACCGCTTGAAAATAAAAGTCCTTCAGGCGTGTTAACAAAAGAGAAAATATCGTAAAAATCTTTTTTAGTATAGTAAAACGATCTTCCGGCAGTTTTGAATTTATAGAAAGGAATAAGCTGATTGTTTTTAACTGTAAAGTAGGTAATAAGACCATTTGAGAATCCAAAGATTACTTTATCTCCTGACAGTATAGGATCTGCCAGTTTTATGTAAGATATTTCATTTTCATTGTAATATGTATAGTTGGATTCCACTGTTCCTTTTGTATCATCAAGATAGTAGATTGTATTATCCTGAAGTTGTATAAAGATTTTTCCGTTTTCTGTAAAAAAAGGTCTTGATGCTGCAGGAGTCTTAGTTTTAAGATTCCAGATGATCTTGTTGTTTATGTCCCTCTTTTCTATTGCCGCTGTAGAAATAAGATAATAGGAATCTCCATTGACTACGGGCTCAAAGATAAATTGATTCTGAGTTTTTTCTTTTAGCAGAAATTTTCCTTTGGTGTCAGAAACAATAAAGAGACCGTTATCTGTGGTAAACAAAAATTTATCTTTAAAGAATGCGGCGCCTCCCTGTTCAGGAAAAGCTTCATCTCTTAATGTCTCTTTTAACTTTATAACTTTTTCTATTATAATTGATTCAGCGGAAAGAGACGAGAAGGTAAGGAGGAGAGACAGTATTATATAGAATTTTTTCATCTATTAGCCTTTTTTGGCAGTATCATCTTTTTTTTCAGGAGCTACTTCAGGAAATTCGCTTTTCGCTGTAATCGCAATAAGTGAACCGTCAAAATCTTTGATAAGTTCTTCAATAAGTTTGTATGCTTTTTCTTTATCACCAGCTTTTATAAGATTTTTAGCGGCAGTGTAAAGAGCAACTGGTTTATATACGCTTTTCTTTGATGATTTTTCAATATATTTTGATAAAACTTCGTCTGCCTTTTTGTAATCTCCCTTATCACTGTAACAGAAAGATTCTCCCTGAAATGCTCCGAATTTAAGATCGTTTTCAGTTTTACTGCTTTCCTGAACAGCTTTAAAAAGAGGAACAGCTTTTTCACAGTTACCAAGTTTGTAGTATGACTGTGCTTCATAAAATTTTGCAACATCGGAAACGAATGAGTTTCCATAGGTTTTCTCAACTTTCTGAAATTCAGCTATAACAGCGTTAAGCTTTTCTTCTTCAGTTTTGAATTTTTCGTTTTCACCTACTGCTTCGTCCATAACTTTCTGAGCATTGTGATAAACAAGGGACTTGTCGTCATTAACTCCAGATATTTGTTTTGATATAAATATAGAAATAACAACAATCAATAAAACGGCTAAAACAGTTCCGCCAACAAACCATGGATGAGAAAGAAGTCTGTCGAAAAGTTTTTTTCCTCCCTGCTGAAAAAGATCCTGTTCAGCGTGAAGCTCTTTATTTTCAAGTTCATCTTTTTTTTCTTTACGCTTACGAGCGCCTCTCATTTTTGAATAAGCCATTATATCCTCCCAGGCTGAAAACATTTAAAAAAACAATCCATGGAGTTATAAAGAAATAAAGGTAAAATGTCAAATTTTATTGTTTTAAAGATAATGAATAATGAAGAGTTGAGGTTGCTTATGCGAGAATTTTATCGAAATCGTATCTTTCGGTATTTTCTTTAAGAATAGGTCTCACTTTTTCATAATCTGATTCTTTTATGTAGTGAAGCCCTTCGATAATAAGTCTGTAATCCTCTGAGTTTGTGTCAACAAGCCTTGTCTGAATCTTTCCATGTTCATTTTCAACATCTTCAAGATAAAGCGGCATGGTTTCTCCATTGTTTTTTGCAACAACAATGCAGCCTGTTTTGCCCGCATCAAAAAGGAATTTAACACCTCTTCCAAGAAGAGTGCAGTATTTAAGGTCAAAAGCAACAGGAGGACAGCAGCGAACTTCATATCCTATTTCTACAGGTCTGCTTTTTATATCAATGTCGAGTTTTTTAAGCTCTTTATTTAAAAGAATGTTGAAAATGTGAGCTTTTGATACTTTTCCAAGTTCAGGATGACCATGTTCATCATACGTGAAATTTATTCCGGAATTAAGTATTTCAGATTCGCTCATGAAATGAAAAACACCTTCACTAATAATTATTGCACCATAATCAATTCCTAAAATGTTTCTTTTAACTATTGAAGAGACCATAAGTCTTACTATTTTGTCAAAAGTAATGTTTTTACAGCCAAACATTTCAGGAATAATTATCATAGGATAGTGTGCAGCAGCTCCTATACCGAAAGCAAGGTGACCTGCTTCTCTTCCCATGCTTGAAACAACAAACCAGTTTCCGCTTGTTTTTGCATCTTCATAAACTGTATTTGCTATTCTTACACCTTCATTCTTAGCTGTCTGATAGCCAAAAGTAGGGATTCTGTCAGGAAGAGGAAGATCGTTGTCTATAGTTTTAGGAACATGTATATTCTGCATTTCAATGTTCTGAGAACGAACAAATTTTGCTATTCTGTTTGCAGTTGAAGCTGTATCGTCTCCACCTATTGTTACAAGAAGCTTAACATTGTTTTTTACGAAAAAATCTATTGTAAATTCACTGTCTTTTGGTTTATAACGGGACATTTTAAGTATACTTCCGCCGCGATTGAAAATTCTGTCCGCCATATCAAAATCTATTTCTATGGTATCAGGCTTATCTGTAAAAAGTGTTTTTGTTCCGTAATTAAGACCTATAACCCTGTAACCATCAGCAATGAATGCCTTTGCAACTGAACTTATTACTGTGTTTATACCAGGAGCAGGACCGCCACTGCATAAAATAGCTATTGATTTTTTGTTTTCCATATAAATAACCTCAAAATAAAAGTTAACCAAAAACAGTAAATATGATAGCAAAGTTGATTTTAATTACAATTTTTATAGAAATGGAGAAAAAATTATCAGTTTTGCGGAACGCTTTTAATTGAAAGAGAGATTCTTTTTCTTGTTTTGTCAATTTCGATAACGATGGCTTTTACTCTGTCTCCTGAAGCAATGAAACTGTTTATATCTTTTATAAAATTGTCAGAAAGTTCACTCACGTGAACAAGTCCTTTTTCTTTTATTCCTATATCAACAAATGCTCCGAAAGCTGTAACATTGTCAACTATTCCGTTTACAATCATTCCTTCGTAGAGGTCTTCAAAATATTTCAAATCTTTATTAAATGAAAAAGATGCAAAGGTTCTTCTAGGGTCTTTGTCACCACTTTTCAAAAGTTCAAGTATAGAGTCAAGTTCTTTTATGTCGGAATTATCTTTTATTTTTTGTTTCGATAAAATTTGAGGAGTTTCAAGAATACTTTTTATAGAGGTTTTTTCCAGCTTTGCGATTTTTTCAACATCGCTATAAAACTCTGGGTGAACTCCTGTCGAATCAAGAATATTATTTCCATTCTTAATTCTTAAAAAGCCTGCACACTGTTGAAACGTATTTTTTCCTATTCCTTTAATTTTGTTAAGTTCAGAGCGGTTGTTTATTCTTCCGTTGTTGTTTCTGTAATCTATTATTGCATTTGCTCTGGTTTTATTAAGCCCTGAAATAAAAGTGAGAAGGTGATTACCGGCAGTGTTTATATTTACGCCAACTTTATTTACAGCCCACGATACAGTTCTTTCAAGCTTTTCGGAAAGAAGTTTATCAGAAATATCGTGCTGATACTGACCAAGTCCAAGAGCTTTAGGATTTATTTTTACAAGTTCAGCCATTGGATCCTGAAATCTTCTTGCTATTGATATTGCGCCTCTTACTGTTATATCAAGATTAGGAAATTCTTCTCTTGCTGTTTCACTTGCAGAATAAATGCTTGCACCGTCTTCATCAACTAGCTCTATGACTATATTTTTATTAGAAAAAATATTTTTTATTATTTCAATTGACTCTCTTCCAAAAGTGCCGCTTCCTATAGCTATCCCTTCAACTGGATATTTTTCTATCCATTCTGAAAGTTTTTCTCCTTCTTTACTATTTGACGACAAATATATAACTTTGTTATCAATATACTCACCATTTTGATTTATTAGCGCACATTTACACCCTGTTCTAATTCCTGGATCTATTCCGATTACCCATTTTTCACCAAAAGGAGCATTAAGAAGTGTTTTTTCCAGATTCCTGCAAAATATTTCAGCACTTTCTATTTCTGCTTTTTCTTTAAGTTCTGTTAAAATTTCGTTTTCTATAGATTTTAAAAGATGCTTTTTTAGAGCTAATTCAGCAGCTTCATCAAAAATTTCTCCATTTCTTCCAAAGGCTATTTTTGAAAAAATTTCTGAAAGCCTTTCATTTTCCCATGAAGGAGAAATCGATATTGAAAGGACTTTTTCATTTTCTCCTCTAAGTATTGCCATTATTCGATGACTTTTTATTCGTGATATTTTTTCTTCAAAATTGTAGTAATCTTCATATTTTGAATTTTCTTCAGAAAAACCTCTTCTTTTTTTGGAGCATAAAGTTCCATAGTTCATATTTTCTCTTAAAAATTTTCTTACATTACTATTTTCAGAGACCATTTGAACAAGTATTGCAAAAGCGCCTTGATATGCCTCTTCTTCTGTTTCAGCTTTTCCTTTTAGATTGTCTATATAGTGTGTGAGAACATCTGTTTTTGAAGGATTTTTTTTGATAATTAGTTCGGCAAGAGGTTTTAATCCTTTCTCAATTGCCTTATCCGCTTCTGTCTGTTTTCTTGGTTTGTATGGGAGGTATATATCTTCAAGAGTTTTTATATTTTCACTTTCTTTCAGAGCTTTTTCAAGCTCCGGTGTAAGAAAATTCTGTTCTTCAAGACTTTTTAAAATAGCGTCTCTTCTTTTATTAAGTTCTTTTATTAAGTTATAGGTTTCTATAACTTTTTCTATGATGAGTTCATCAGCATTTTCTGTCATTTCTTTTCTATACCTTGCAATAAAAGGTATTGTTGAACCTTCTTCTGTTAACGTAATAATTGCAGATACAGTTTTTAATGATAAATTAAGTTTTGATGTTATTTTATCAACAATTAAATTATTAGTCATCTTTTGTTCCTTTTTAGTTTTTATAACACTGATCAAATTTTATAATAAAAACCTAAAATTCCTAAATTGATTTTTTTGGTTCTTATTATATAATCAATCATTCTTGTCATGGTTAGTATACAAACAACCAGACTTTCGAAATAACCGTAGGTCCTGTTATTTACCGGCAGGACTTTTTTATATTCTAAAGTTCAAATCCGCTTAATATCATAATAAATATTGTAACAGCAAGAAGATCTGCCGAACCTCCCGGACTCAGATTTTTCTTCTTGAAGTCGTTATTCATTTGCTCAAGACCTTCTTTCCAAGTGTCATTTAAAATGTTTTCTAATTCTACAAACTGCCTGGCTGTTTTTTTTACATAAGATAAAGCTTCTGTACCTCCTCTTGAAATAACATTAGTATCATTTGTTTCAGCCATTATTTCAATAAGAGTTCCAGCTAGTGCTCTGTTTAAGTCACATTTTTCAGAAACATATCTATTAAATGCCGGAATTGCGGTTTTTATAACTGTAGGATAACCTTTAGCAGCTTCTCCTCTGATACCTGTTATTCCATGTTTAATATAAATTTTTTCTCCTGCAGTTTTGCCACTTGAATTTTTTAATTCATTTTCAATGTTGTTTACTATTAATGCAGAAATTTTTAGAATATTTTCAGGAGTTAAAGGTTTATTTTTTCCAAAGCAGTATCCAGCAGAAACGGCAATGAGTCCTATTGAAAATATTGCTCCTTTATGTGTGTTTATTCCATTTGTAAATAAAAACATTTTCTTTTCAGCTTCAATACCGGCTTTTCTAAGTGCAGTAAAAAAATCAGGTGTTATTTTTTCTGTATGTAATCCTTTTTCTGCGCAGATTTTAAAATATTCAGTTAAGGAAGATGCGCTTTTTATAAATGTAAAGAAGTTCATATCTTTATGTGAACCTGAGTCAATCGGGTCAACCAAACCAGGTTTTGGAAAAACAGAAGCTTCTGCAATAATTGCCTGAGTTGCAGCTGCAGTAATAAATTCTACTGGCGAAATATCTTTTAAAACAAAGTTTTTAGACATAAAAACCTAGCTCCTTTCCAGAGTTTTGTAAATATACATTGAATATTTATAAAATCAAAAAAGATTTAAAGCTAAAGTAAGTTTCTGTGTTAAATAAAAACAATAATAGATCCGCTTAAAGGATTGTTTTTCTTTTCCCATTTCATGTAGAGAATTTTATTTTCTCTTTTTAACTTAACAAGAACATCCCAAGCCGTTTCAGGGATAACTGGTGCTGTTTTTGAATGTATTCCCTTTCCTGTTATAAGTTTTACTGTTTTTATTCCGTGTAATTTTGAATCGGAAATAAAAGCTCTTATTATTTTCTCAGTATCAGATGAAAAAGCGCCGTGAAGATCTTTTGTCTTTTGGATAGGGGGGTAACTGTTTATTTTTTCAAAAAGGTTCAAATCTGCTTTTTCGTCATTATCATTATTTTTTTTAATGTCTGTTTCAAATGTTTCCAAAAGAGATTCAAAATTTTCAGGCTTTTCTTCTATTTCTTTCTTCTCTGGCTTAAGAAAATTATTATTTTCCAAATCTATATCTAATTCTTCCTCTTTTCCAAGAAATCCTTTTATGATTTCATCATCATTTGTAATCTTTTTTATTTTTCTTTTCATTTTCTTTTCTTCATCTGTTTAAGTTCCGGTAAAACAACCGATTTATACCATTCTTTCTCTCTCTGCCTTGTTGTTTTTGTCTCTTTTGCAGCTGCAAATTCAAGTTCTTTTTTCCATTTTCTATAGTTCTCAAGTTCATGTTGAGATATAGTTCCATTTTCTACTGCATCTTTTACTGCACACTGAGGTTCTGTTTCATGTTTGCAGTCTGCGAAGCGGCATAATAACGCAAGTTCTTCTATTTTTTCAAACCTTTTCATGTCATAGAGATCTTCAAGCCAAGGCTGAATTTCTCTCATTCCTGGAGTATCTATAAGTATCAGGCCGGAATCAGAGATAAAAAGTTCTTTTGATGTTGTTGTGTGTCTGCCTTTTCCTATAGTTTTGCTTACTTCCGCAGTTTTTTGCTGATCGAAACCTAAAATTCTGTTTATTAAAGTTGATTTTCCTGCACCTGAAGAACCAAGCAAAGCAATGGTTTTACCTTTCACAAGGTGTTTTTCTATTTCAGTTATGTTGTTTTTTGCCGATATTACTGCAACTTCAGAGCCAATTAAAGCTGTTTCAACTTCATCTCTTTTATCTTCAGCATCATCAACAATATCCGCTTTATTTAGCACAACTACAGGTGTTGCTCCGCTGTTCCACGCAATTGTCAGATATCTTTCTATTCTTGATATGTTATGATCTCTGTCAAGCCCTGAAACTATGAAAACTGTATCAATGTTTGCTGCCACGACCTGTTCTTTTGCAGAAAATGAATCATCTTTTCTACCTGAAGGTGAAACAGATCTTGAAAATTTGCTTTTTCGTGGAAGTAGCTCCTGTATAACGCAGTTGCCGTCACCAATATCTACAGCTGCGATCCAATCACCAACTGTTGGAAGATCTGCCTTGTTTTCTGTAATGTGCCTCATTTTCCCAGTGAGAGTTGCCGGCATTTCTCCATTTTCAGTAATAATCCGGTATCTTCCTTTTTGTTCATTTATTATCCTTGCAGGAAAATATTCATTTTTACATAATTTTTCAAAATTATCTTTAAAAAATTGTGAATAGCCTATGTCTTTGAGATTCAATCAGTACTCCGATCTAATGATTTTTATAGTTCTTTCTAAAACAGGTTCCTTTAATGCTGTTTCATTATATGTACTATCAATTTTTATGGAAATTTCAAGTTCTTTTGCTGAAAGTTCATATTTTTCAAGATGGGCATAAAAAAGTGCTAAAGAATAGTGCCAGAAAGGATTTTCAGGTTTGCTATCAACAATTTTTTTCATATATGAAACAGCTTTATCTAAATTTTTGGTTTTAAAATAGTATACAGCAGAAGGAAAACAGTTTTTAACAGAAAAAGAGTCATCACATTTTGAAATCACATCTTTTTTAAAAATTTTCTCAGCATTCACATCACCTAAAGATGCAGCCTGAGTAAGCGCTTCAATCTTGTCAATGTTGTCAACACCACTCTCTTTATTAAGATTTTCATCAAGAGAAAGCGTTTTAAAAAGATTCATACAACCATCTTTGTTATCATTTAAACACTGGGAATAAAAAAGCAGAACTTTTTCTTTGTGATCCCTAATAACTGCATTTAAAAGTGTAATAGCTTCAGAATAACCCATATCGGCAGATATTCTTATGTTAGTCAGACCCTCTTCTTTCTTAGCTGTTTTAAGTTGAACAAAACCTCTTTTATAATAAAGGTTTTCATCTTTATGAATATAGTCCCAGCATAAGCTGAAGTAAGTTTCAGAATCATTTAAATTATCGCTTTCATAAAAGAGTAGGGCGAGCCTCTTTCTTATATCATTTAAAATGATTTCATCTGTTTTATCTGTCAGAATTTCATTTTCTGCTCTCTGAAGACTGGAAATAGCTGAAGTAATATCATTTTTTTCCATATAAGTAATTCCGGCAAGATAATAGCCAAGGTAATTTTCAGAATCTTTAACTATAAGATTTTGAGATTGGTCTAAAGCTTTTTCAAAATTTTGCTCTTTAATTAATTTTTTACTTAAAGCAATATTTGCGTCTTTATTAAAAGGATTTTTTTCAAGAATAGTGTAGATATCTTTTTCCTGATAATTTTTTTTATCGTTATTACTAGCTTCAGTTTCTTTAGTAGATGCACAGGCAGATATTATAAAAATAAGAAATAAAAATGATAAAAACCAGATAAATCTCAATAGTTTCTCCTTTAAAAAGCAGATAAATAATAACAGGATAAACTATAAAATCCAATTTTAATATGTTTTTATCATGGTTTGATTTTTCATACAGCATCATCATTAGATTGTTCATCTTTGACTTAAATCATGTAAACGTTATAATTGGCATCGTTTAAACTTTCAGCGGAGCCAAATTTCAGGTTTATGAAAAAGTCTTTTTTTATAGTTATTTCACTTTTTCTTTTGTTTATATCGACAGTTTATTTATCTATTCCCAAAAAACTTTTTGATGTTTCTTATTCTTCTCTTCTTTTTGATAGGTCTGGAAATCTTTTGTCGGCAGTTATTGCAGACGATGAGTTATGGCGTTTTCCTGAAAGTAATTATGATATTCCGCTCAAGTATGAAAAGGCTCTTCTTGCTTATGAAGATTCAAGATTTTTTTATCATTTTGGTGTTGATTTCTTTTCTGTAATAAGGGCTGCAAAAGATAATTTTATACATGGGAAAGTGGTGAGTGGTGCGAGCACTATAACTATGCAGGTTGCCCGTTTAAGCCGTGGCAATAGTAAAAGAAATTTTATCAATAAGTTTAAAGAGGCGTTTCTGGCTCTTTCTATTGAAATGCACTATTCCAAGAAGTCTATTTTAAAACTTTATGCCTCCAATGCCCCTTTTGGAGGAAATATAACAGGATATGAGGCTGCTTCATGGTTTTATTTTAAAAGAGCTCCGGGAGAGCTTAGCTGGGGAGAGAGTGCTCTTCTTGCTGTTTTGCCTAATTCGCCTTCTCTTATTCATCCGGGAAGAAACAGAGATCTTCTTTTAAGAAAAAGAAACAGACTTTTGAAAAAACTTTTTGAGAAAGGTCTTTTTGATAAGGAAACTTATGAGCTTTCTTCTATGGAGCCACTCCCTGCAAGGGCTGAGCCTTTTGAAAATCATGCTCTCCATTTTCTTTATTCAAGCGTAGGTGAAACTGGTAATAAGAGAATCCTTTCAGATATTAACCGCTCTGTTCAGATTATGCTTGAGTCTAAAGTAAAAACTTATTCTTCCGAGCTTAAAAAGCTTAATATTTCAAATGTTTCGGTTGTGATTCTCGATAATTTTACTGGAAACACAGTGGCTTATGTAGGAAATTTCTGTACCGGAGCTTTTTCTTCAAGTGATGCCGGATGTTTTGTTGATATTGCAAGAAGTAAAAGAAGCAGCGGCAGTATTCTTAAACCTTTTCTTTATCTTTCAATGCTTAATGATGGGGAAATAACGCCGGATATGCTTCTTCCTGATATTCCTGTCAATTATAACGGTTATTCTCCAGAGAATTTTGATATGGAGTTCAGAGGAGCTGTTTCTGCTATGGAGGCTCTTCGTCTGTCTCTTAATGTTCCTGCTGTAAGACTGCTTAAAATTCATGGTATTGATAAGTTTAAACGGTTTCTTAACAGGGTAGGTTTTAAAACGATAGACAGGGATGCTGATAATTATGGTCTTTCTCTGATTTTAGGCGGTGCTGAGGTTACACTTTATGATACTGTAAAAGCTTATTCTGATATGGCTTCTTCATTGATTGTTAAAAATGACCGGTTTTTACTTGAAGAGAGAGCTCCTGAATCCCCTTTTATTAACATGAGAGGAGCTTCTTATATAATTCTTGATGCTCTTACAAAACTTAAGCGTCCAGGGAATGAGGAGTTCTGGAATGTTTTTCTGAATAAACATAAAATCGGCTGGAAAACCGGTACTAGTTTTGGTTTCAGGGATGCATGGGCTGTCGGCGTTTCACAAAAATATAGTGTGGGCGTGTGGGTTGGAAATGCTAATGGTGAAAGTAATAATGCTCTTACAGGTGCTGGTGCTGCTGCGCCACTTCTTTTTGATGTTTTTGGAATACTTAAAGATGTTTCATGGTTTGATGTTCCTGAATCTGATTTAAAAAAGATCGAGGTTTGCAGAGAGAGCGGATTTCCTTCAAATACTTTGTGTAAGACAAAAAAGGAACTTGTTCCGGTAGAATTTATATATAAAGGCGGTTCTCCTTATTATAAAAGTGTTCATTTAAATGAATTTGGATTTCAAAGCAGTAAGAATTGCAATAGAAATAAGAAACTTTTTCATAAAACGATGTTTGTTCTCCCTCCTGCAATGGAATTTTATTATAGAAAAAATCATCCTGAATATAAAGTGCTTCCACCTTTTGATAAAAACTGTGAAAAAGAGAATGATAAAAGTTTTAATGAGAACATTATAGAGATAACTTATCCGGTTGATAACGGAACTGTGTTTTTGCCTGTGAATATTTCCGGTGTCCGAGAGGCGGTTGTTGGTCAGGTGTTTTATAAAAATGGTGAGAAAACTCTTTTTTGGCATATGGATGGGAAATATATAGGAACTACTCAAGGGATTCATAAGTTAAGTTTTAATGTTGATGAAGGAAATCATTTTCTCATGGTTGTCGATGAGGAGGGAAATATGGCTTCTTCTTCGTTTGATGTAAAGTAGGATTATTCAGATGCTATTTTTTCAAGTATTTTCTGAAGATTTTTTATAGCATTTAAAAGTTTTTCAGATAGTTCTCCGCATAGAGCAGTTTCTCCTTTTTCTGCAGCTATCTGGAGGTCATATGCTATTTCCTGAACTCTTTTGCCTCCGATATTGGCTGAAGAGCCTTTTAACGTGTGAGCGCTTTCTCTTAAAAGAGTCATATTTTCTGTTTTTATTCCTTCCTGAATCTTTGAAAAAAGCTCTTCTGATGAAGATATGAACAGATTGGATATTTTTGTTAAGAGTTCTTTGGATAGAGAAAGAGTCTCTACCAAATGTAACCTTACATCTTCGTATTTATCAAAAACCATTGTAAAAATCCTAAGTTACGTTAAAAAAAACTAAATAAAATAATAATACTATTTAGTTAAAAAGCAACTCTTTTAATGTTTAAAAAAATAATTACATAATTTATTTCTGGATCCTTGTCTCTATTTTTTAATATTGTTATTGTTTATATATTTTAAGGTTTTAATAGAACAGTTTTCCAAGAAATTGACATGTTCGCTTTTGGCTGATATTATCCTCCGCTAATATTTTTTCAGTTCTTCGGAGAAAAAATGAAAGAAATTAATAATATAAAGCCTCTTATAGCAATTATAGGAAGACCTAATGTGGGTAAATCAACCCTTTTTAATGCAATACTTGGTAAAAATGCAAGTATTATAGATGATATGCCAGGTGTTACAAGGGATCTCCATTATGAAGATATGGTATATGCCGATAAACCTTTTACACTTATTGATACCGGAGGTTTTCACATAGATGAAGAAGGAGATCTTATTACTCAGGGAATAAGAAAACAGATCGAAGAGATTTTAAGTTCTGTCGATGGTGTTATCCTTCTTGCTGACGGAAAAGAGGGTATGCATCCTTCTGATGATGAGATTTACAGACTTATAAGAAAAAGTGGTATAAGACACTGGATTGCTGTAACAAAAATTGATGGTGATGATAAGGAAATATTTGCATCGGAATTTTATGCTCTTGGTGTTGATGAAATTTTTTCTGTTTCAGGAACAACTGCTTATGGCGTTTATGATTTTCTTGATGCTCTTACTGCTGATTTCTGGACACAGAAAGAGATTGCGGCCAATCTCCCTGAACCTGAAGATGAAATAAAAATTGCTGTCATAGGTAAACCTAATGTAGGAAAATCGACTCTGGTTAATAAGATGATAGGTTCGGATCGAATGCTTGTTTCCTCAATACCAGGAACAACAATGGATCCTATTGATTCTATTTTTCATTATAAAGAGAAAAAATTCAGAGTCATAGATACTGCCGGAATAAGAAGAAAAAGAGGTATTGACAGTGTTATGGAAAATGCCGCTGTTGTGAGAGCTTTCAGATCGATAGATAGAAGTGACATTGTAATTTATATGATGGATGCTTCAGATCCTGCTACTGAACAGGATTTAAGACTGATAGGATTAGCGCATGAAAAGAATAAAGGAGTTATTCTTGTTATGAACAAGTGGGATTCCATAGAAAAGAATTCAAAAACATTTGATGAGATGGTTAAAGAACTGAGATACAGAATTAAATTTGCTCCTTACGCACCTGTTGTTTCTATTTCAGCTCTTGAAGGGCAGAGAATTGACAGGTTGCTTGATCTTGTACTTAAAATTAATGATAATTATTATAAACTGGTTGAAAAAAATGATCTTGATGAATGGTTCATCGATTCATTAAGACAAAATACTCCTCCTCAGACATCAAAACACAAACCTATCAGATTTAAAAGTGCTGTTATGGTTCAGGTCGCACCGCCAACGATCATTATAAAAACCAGTCACCCTAGAGAGATTCATTTCAGTTATCAGCGTTATCTGATGAACCGTTTTTATGAAAGATTTGATTATGAAGGCGTTCCTGTAAAGGTAATTTATAAGCGTGGATAGGATTAAAGTTTTAAAAGATAAAATAAAAACAGTCCAGGAACTTATTCTTTCCAGGAAACCTACAAGAGTTGTCTATAATACTGTAAAATATTTTAATGAGGATAACGGTTTTTATCATGCGGCTGCAGTTTCATTTTATTTTTTCCTTTCATTTATACCATTTCTTATTCTGCTGGCCTCTCTTATGGGCTATTCCATTGAATGGATAAGAGAATATTATGATATAACTCTTGATGAAATGATAAAAATAGCTTCTCAGAGAATTACTTCATTTATTCCATATATGGATCAGAAAACTATTTCAAGTATTTTCAGCATAACTAACTATAGGGCAGGAATGGGGCAGATCGGTCTTTTATCTCTTGCTGTTTCCGCTTCACTTCTTTTTTCTTCACTTCATTATTCTTTCTATACTATTTTAGGTGGAAAGTTTATGAATTTTATTATAACAAGAGCAATAGGAATAATCTTTCTGGTTGCCCTTTCAATAGCAATATTTTTTATTCACTATTTATCTTCACTTGTTTTTTCAATAGTCAATACAATAACATCTCATATTCCGTATGCTGAAGATCTTCTGCATGTTTTAAATAAAAACGGTTTTACCGTCTCTATTCTTCTTTCGACTTTGATGATTATTCTCTTTTTTTATCTTTCAATAAGAATTTTTACAAGAAAAGCAGGGCTTTTAGGTAACTCAATAATCTGGGGTGCTCTACTTTTTTCTCTCTTATGGAATGCTGCAAAATATTTTTTTAATATTTATATAACAAAATTGGCATCAATAAATGTTCTTTATGGTTCAATGGCATGGATCATAACAATGATTTTATGGATATATTACTCTGCTCTTGTTTTATTTATTTCCCTTGAATTTATAAAAAGTTTAAATGAAGAGAAGATGAAATCTATTCATAATAATGGCAGAACCAGACAGGATATTATCTGATTAATTGCAGGATGCACCACTTATAAAAGAATCCTGACAATCAAAATAACTACAACTTAGCCAGCCGCACATTGAATCTGTAGCATTCCA
The DNA here is from genome assembly GCA_963667425.1 of bacterium. Taxonomy (GTDB): domain Bacteria; phylum UBP6; class UBA1177; order UBA1177. The sequence goes on from OY763407.1 coordinate 722,524, forward strand.
GCAGGTGTCTTCAAAACATTGATCCTCACATGGAAAATCTCCTCTAACATAATCATAATCGCATACATTACAATATGAGCTTGTATATCCGGTTTTACATTGACACTGTGCATATCCGTTACTGTTAATAAAACATGTGCCGCCATAAGGTTCATTACAGTTTATACCTGAAGTTGCACATGTAGGATTACAGTTGCCATTACCATCCGCATCCTGATAACCTGAATCACAAACGCAGGTTGGTGTTCCGCCTGTATCATCACAGTGAGCATTTAAACCACAGTTTAATGTTGATTCGGCACAAGTGGAGATAGCATCTGCATCATTTATTTCCGTATCAGTCTGATTTGTGTCTTCATCAGGTAGATTTGTAGAGTCAGCATCAGTTATATTTTCATCAGGAAATTCATTATTGTCAGGTTGAAGAGTATCTGTATCAACAGTTTCATCCGGTGTAATGTTAATATCTTCATCTACAGTTTCATCTGGAATAGTAACTTCATCAGGAGTTTCCTCTTTTTTACATTCAGCGCTGCAACCATCACCGGAAGTATTGTTTCCATCATCACATTCTTCGTTGTTATCTATATTCCCATCACCACATACAGGCGTTTCCAATTTATCTTCATCCATATCGGGAAGATTATTGTCCAAATCTGTAACAGCTTCGTCCGGTTCTGATGTATCAGGAACAGTATTGTTATGATCAAGGTCATTATTATTGTTTGAAAGCTCATAACAAAGAAGTGTGTCAGGATCGCATCCAAAACCAGCAGGACAGTCATCGGCAACATAACATTCAACATCTTCATCATCGGTCGAACATGAAATAAACATTAAAGTAAAAAAAACTAACACGAGAAAAAAAGAAAACCGCTTCATAACATCTCCTTATTTTTTACATTTTTTCTTGTTAACACAAAAATCTTTAACAGAAAAGAGATCTAAAATCAACTTATATTAATATAGATATTAAGAAATTTTAAATGATTTAAATATATGAGAAATATATGAATTAGAATTTTATTTCTGATTTCATTGATTCAAGATAGCTTTTTCTGGTAGCATCATCAACAGATGGAACAGCACCAAAGAAGAGATGTTTTACATCTTTTATTCCACAAAAATCAAATATTGCAAAATCAGATAACTTTTTTATTGCATCGTGCATTCCTGTTTCACTATAAAGGGAAAAAGGTGAGCCTGTTGTATTTATAACAAATACTTTTTTATCTGAAAGCTGACCTTCAACTCCATTTTTACCACTTTTATAAGCAAAACCATGACTGAAGACTCTATCAATATAACCTTTAAGTATTGCCGGCATTGATGCCCACCATATAGGATATATAAAAATTATTATTTCGCTCCATTTAACATCCGTCTGATATTTTAAAACATCATCTGAAGCTGTTCCTTTGGCAAGCTTCTCAAAATCGGAAGGAGCAAGTACAGGGTTAAATTTTTCTTTATAAAGATCATTAATTCTTATTTCGGCATTCTTTTCTTTAAGCATCAATATTATTTCGTCTTTGATTGCATGATTGAAACTTTTATCATTCGGATGTGCATAAACTACAAGTGCTTTCATAGTTATCTCCTTTTTATGAACAGTAAAAACACTATTATTGTAACTTATTTTAAAAATGAGTCAATTTTGGTTGAATTTAATATTTTGATATAAAATGTTCAGCGGCTGTTGCAGCTGTTGCACCATCACCAATTGCTGTAGCTACCTGATTTACAAGTTTTTCTGTAACATCTCCAGCCGCAAAAAGACCTTCTGTTTTTGTCTGCATATTTTTATCTGTAATAATTCTTCCTTTTGAAGAAATCTCCACAAGTTCTTTTACAGATGATATTTGAGGATCATATCCTATAAAAATAAATATTCCATCGGTTTTTACTTCCTGAATATTTCCAGTCTTAACATTTCTAACTGTTACATTTGTTACAAAGTCTTCTCCTGAAATTCTTTCAACAACAGAATCCAATATAAATGAAATTTTAGGATGCTTTTTTACCTCTTCCTGAATCACTTTTTCGGCTCTGAACTCATCTCTTCTGTGTACAATAACTATTTCTGAAGCAAATTTTGTTAAAAAAAGAGCTTCTTTAAGAGATGAATCACCTCCGCCTACAACAACAACTTTCAGGTCTTTATAAAATGCACCATCACATACAGCACAATAACTTACGCCTCTGCCTATAAATTCTTCTTCACCTGGTGCAGCAAGTTTTTTTGGTGTTGAACCTGCTGCATATATAACAGCCTTAGATTCAAATGTACCACTATCAGTTTTTATTTTAAAAAGATTTTCATTTTTTATGACAGAAAAAACTTCTCCATATTCTATTTCAACACCGAATTTTTTAGCCTGAGCCTCCATTTTTCTTGAAAGATCACCACCTGAAATACTTTCAAAACCTGGAAAATTTTCAAGTTTATCTGTTACAGCCATTAGTCCGCCAGGAACCATTTTTTCTATAACAAGTGTTTTAAGTAAAGCTCTACCTGCATAAATTGCAGCCGTAAGTCCGGCTGGACCTCCGCCTATAATTATTAAATCATGCATTTTTTTCTCCTCATCAAAAAAATTTATATTTAGAATAGTACCCATTTTCAGCAAGTCAAGCAAAGAGAAAATAAAAACAATAAAAATATTAATGATATTTTTTGTTGACAATTAAATTCTTATTAAGTATTTAAAAAGTGGGTATTTTTTTAAAATTTGGAGGTCAGACTTATGAAAAAAAGTTTTTATGTTAATCTTTTTACTCTATTTTTATTGTTATCTACAGGAATGTTTTTAATTTCATGCGATGATGATACTAAAACAAAAACCGATAATGATACCATTTCCCCCGACACTGTAAATGAAGACGAAGATGTTTCTGATGATGATACTTTTGTTGAAGAAGAAAATGATGCTGAAGAAGATGCCGATATAATTACTGTAGATGAAGATGAAACAATGGATTCAGATGCTGTTACACCTGATGCTGATGAACCTGAAACAGATAATGATGCAATATCTTCCGATGATGACATTATCAATATAGATCAGGATGAAATTATAATTGATGATGATGTTATAGAAGCAGATCAGGATGAAATTATAATTGATGATGATGTTATAGAAGCAGATCAGGATGAAATAACTGATGAAGATACAGTTCCTGAAACATGTGATATTAGTGGTTATTATATTGTTCAGCAAATCAACGAACAGGTAAACTACTATTTTCCTGCCGGAACAGTATTAAATGCAGGTGAAATTATTCTTCTTACAAATAATGCTACAAAAACACAGTTTGAAACAACTCTAAGCATAACATTGCCTGCAGATCTTAAAGTTTTTGTAGGAGGGCAGGATTATACACCTATAATTCAGGAGGGACAGATTTTTACTCTTAAAAACCCTTCCAATGAAACAGTAGATGGACCAACTTTTACGTTGCCGCATACAATTCGCTATTTTCACAGAAAAGATACAGCCTCAGATTCATTAAATCCAGATTCATGGTCTGATGTAGATGAAGGAACTCCAGGAAGTATAAATGAAATATCCGGGCTTTTAGGAGCCACAATTACATCTAAAACAGGAAAACCTGTTATTACTGAGATAGCTTCAACAGGCAATTCAACTACAGATTATCTGGAAATCTACTGCGATAAATAAAGTTTATTTGTTTTCTAAAAATCCGAGTTTCTTACAAATATCTTTCCTTTTTTAATCATCTTTGACTTCAATCTTGTAAAAGTTTATAATCGTAACCGTTTTTAACTGTTCATGAGGAAAACATTATGAAAAATTTCCATTATTCAATACCTACAGAGATTTTTTTTGGTAAAGGCGAAATAAAAAGGTTGCCTGATGAGATAAAAAAATATGGTAACAGAGTTCTTTTGGTTTATGGCGGCGGCAGTATAAAAAAGATTGGTCTTTACGATGAAATAAAAAAACTTTTTGATGAAACTGATATTATTTTAACTGAGCTTGGAGGTGTTGAACCTAATCCGAGAATTACTTCGGTTAGGGAAGGGGTAAAACTTTGCAGAGAAAATAATATCGATATTATTCTTGCTGTCGGTGGAGGAAGCACTATTGACTGTGCAAAAGTTATTGCTGCCGGAACTTTTTATGAAAATGATGCCTGGGATATTGTCAAAGATCCTTCAAAAATAACTGGAGCACTCCCTCTTGCAACTGTTCTAACACTCTCTGCAACTGGTTCTGAAATGGATAAAGGAGCCGTCATAACTAACTGGGAAACACACGAAAAGCTCGGAACAGGTCATCCTTCAATGGCTCCTAAGTTTTCTGTTCTTGATCCTTCATACACTTTTTCTGTTTCCAAAAGACAGACTGTTGCCGGCACGGCTGATATTATGGCTCATGTTTTTGAGGTTTATTTCAGTGAAACCAAAGAGGCTTTTCTTGCAGACAGAATGGCCGAGTCTATTCTTAAAACATGCATAAAATATGGACCTGTTGCCATAAAAGAGCCTGAAAACTACGAAGCCAGAGCAAATCTTATGTGGTCATCAAGTCTTGCTATAAACGGTCTCTTATCTTACGGAAAGAAGACATCATGGTCTGTTCATGCTATGGAACATGAGCTAAGCGCTTTTTACGATGTTACGCATGGTGAAGGCCTTGCCGTTTTAATTCCTTCATGGATGGAATATATGCTTAATGACAAAACTCTTTCTAAGTTTGCCGAATATGGTATTAATGTATGGAATATTGATAAAAATAAAAATGAAATTGAAATAGCGGCAGAGGCTATAAACAAAACTAAGGCTTTTTTTATTTCTCTTGGGATACCTTCTTCACTTGCTGAACTTAATGTTGGAGAAGAATATCTGGAAGAAATGTCAAAAAGAGCTCTCCGATATGGAAAACTTGGTTCTTTTTTCCCGTTTACTTCCAAAGATGTCTTAAATATTTTTAAAAATGCTTTTAATTAACTTTTTAGTTGAAAAAGCGCGATAATTCTATAAAATGCTGTGTTAATAACCTATTTTCGGAGAAATAATAATGCTCGGTTTTGCGGTTTCCGGTGCTCAGTGGGGAGATGAGGGAAAAGGGAAAATTGTTGATATGCTTACTGAACATGTTGATTTTGTTGTACGTTATCAGGGTGGCAATAATGCCGGACACACAATAATTGTAAATGACAAAAAATATGTTCTTCACTCTATTCCATCAGGCATACTGCATAAAAACAAAGTTTCTTTAATAGGTAACGGAGTTGTTCTTGATCCTTATCAACTTGCGGATGAGATTGAAATACTTAAAAATCAGGGCATAGAAATTTCACCTGAAAATCTTAAGATTTCTTCACGAGCAAATATTATTATGGAATATCATAAAGCAATGGATCATGCCAGAGAAAAAATAAAAAGTTCTGAAAATAAAATCGGAACAACAGGCAGAGGTATTGGTCCGGCTTATGAAGATAAAGTCGGAAGAGTTGGTGTTAGAGCCTGTGATCTTCTCAATAAAAAAGTTCTTAAAAATAGAATAGAGCTTTCTCTTAAAGAAAAAAATGTCCTTTTTGAAAAACTTTTTGATGAAAAACCTTTTAATGCTGATGAACTTACTGAGAAATATTATGCTACAGGATTAAAAGTAAAAGATTTTATTGTAAATGATGCTGAAATCGAAAAAATGATGGGCGAGGGCAAAGTCCTTTTTGAAGGAGCTCAGGGAGCAATGCTTGATGTTGATTTCGGAACCTATCCTTTTGTTACTTCATCAAATACTCTTTCAGGATATGCAGGAATAGGCGCAGGTATTCATTCTCTTGATGTAAAAGAGAGTATTGCTGTTGTAAAAGCCTACACAACAAGAGTTGGTGAAGGTCCTTTCCCAACATGGGATAAAAATGAAGATGGAAAGATAATGCGAGATAAAGGTCATGAATATGGTGCAACCACAGCAAGAGAAAGGAAATGTGGCTGGCTGGATCTTGTTGCTCTTAAATATATATTCAGAGTAAATGGTTTTACTTCAATAGCTCTTACAAAAGCTGATGTCCTTTCAGGTTTCAAAGAGATAAAAGTTGCCACTGAATATGAAATAAATGGAAAAGTAATTGATTATTTTCCTTCTGAAACAGAGCTTTTATCTGATGTAAAACCCATATATAAAACAGTTAAAGGATGGGAAGAAGATATTTCTGATATAAAAGAGTTTGAAAAATTGCCAGAAGAACTGAAAAGTTATATAAAGATGATCGAAGATGAACTTAAAACACCTATTGAAATAATTTCAACAGGACCTGAAAGGGATGCTACCATCTTAAGAGGAAAATTCACTACTTTTTAGTTAAATCAGGAGATGAACTTGTCTGTTTGCAATAATTGTGAAAAAAACAAAATACTTGAAAATGTAAATAAAGCCGTTGAACGTTTCAGGAATGGTCAGATGGTGATTGTTGTTGATAATGAACACCGTGAAAATGAAGGTGATTTCATTGTTGCAGCGGAAAAAGTTACACCAGAAATCATTAATTTTATGATGAAAAACGGCAGGGGAGTTCTATGTGCTCCTATTACCGAAAAGAGATGTAGAGAGCTTAATCTCGAAATGCAGGTTCAGAACAATACCTCTATGCTTGGAACACCTTTTACCATTACCGTTGACCTTTTAGGTCACGGATGTTCAACCGGTGTTTCAATGTTTGACAGAGCTGCAACAATAAAAGCTCTTGCAGACGAAGATTCAAAACCTGACGATTTCGGTAGGCCGGGTCATGTTAATCCTTTAAGAGCAAAAAATGGCGGAGTTCTTGTAAGAGCAGGACACACAGAAGCCGCAATAGATCTTGCAAGGTTTGCAGGACTTAAACCTGCAGGTGCATTAATTGAGATAATCAATGATGACGGAACCATGTCAAGAATGCCTGAACTTACTGAAATATCAAAAAAATTTGATATTCCAATAGTTACGATTGAAGATATAATTGCTTACAGATTGATGACTGAATCCTTAATAGAACAAATAGCTGATGCAGAGCTTCCAACCCGTTTCGGCGGAAAGTTCAATATAAAAGTATTTAAAAACAAACTTGATAATTTTGAACATGTAGCCTTAATTAAAGGTGATATTTCAGGAGATGAACCTGTTATAGTCAGAATGCACTCTGAATGTCTTACAGGCGATGCACTTGGAAGTTTGCGTTGTGACTGTGGTTTTCAGCTTGAAAAAGCAATGGAGATAATAGAAAAGGAAGGTCGCGGTGCAATAGTTTATCTAAGACAGGAAGGAAGAGGAATCGGACTCGGTAACAAAATAAAGGCATACCATTTGCAGGATCAGGGAATGGATACTGTTGAAGCTAATGTGGCTTTAGGTTTTGCACCGGATCTTAGAGATTATGGAATAGGGGCTCAGATACTTAGAGAAATAGGTATAACAAAACTGAGATTGCTTACAAATAATCCTAAAAAGCTTATCAGTCTTGAAGGTTACGGGCTTGAAATAGTTGAGCATTTGCCATTAATAGTCGGTGTCAACAAAAATAATATGAGTTACCTTCAGACAAAACAGGAAAAAATGGGACATACAATATTTAACAGTGATGGAGATAAAAAATGAGAACAGAAATTTTCCAGGGAGAATTGAATGCTGCCGGAAAAAAGTTTGCAATAGTACTAGGCAGATTTAATAGCTTTATATCTGAATCACTATTAAAAGGAGCACTTGACTGTCTGGAAAGACATAGTGCTGAACAGGCTGATGTTTTCAGAGTTCCTGGAGCATTTGAAGTGCCTATAACGGCAAAGCAGCTTGCATCTTCAAAAAAATATGATGCAGTTATATGTCTTGGAGTTCTTATAAGAGGCGCAACACCTCATTTTGACTATATTTCAGCTGAAGCCACAAAAGGTGTAGCACTTGCATCACTTGAAACAGGTGTATACTGTGCATATGGTATAATAACAGCCGATACAATAGAACAGGCTATAGAAAGAGCCGGAACAAAAGCTGGAAATAAAGGTTTTGATGCAGCTATGGCTGCAATTGAAATGGTCAATCTTGAATCAACTTACAAAAGCAAATAACAGGAAAAGATATAATTATGGGACTTAGAAGACGAGCCAGAGAAAAAACACTTCAGATATTATACAGCCTTCAGTTCAATGCCGGTATCGGAATCGAAAAGGCAGTAGCAGAATATTATTCTCATTTTGAACTGCCTTCAAATTATACGGCCAAAGTAATAGAAGAAGAAAAAGAGTTTGTTGAGTATCTTCTTAATCAGGTTTTTGATAACAGAGATGAAATCAGTGAGCTTATAGAAACAGCGGCATTAAACTGGAAAGTTGAAAGAATTGCATATATAGAAAGAAATATTCTTAAAATGGCTGTCGCAGAACTAATAGATAAAAGAAATAAAATTCCATTCAAAGCAACAATAAACGAGGCTATAGATATAGCTAAAAAATTTGGAAGCAAAGAATCTCCGGGATTTGTCAACGGTATAATAAACAAAGTTGCAGATCTTCTTGAAATAAAAGGTGTAAAAGCATAAATGTCAAAAGCCGAAATATTTAAAGTGGTTAGGTCAAAGCACTTCTTTGTGAAGCTTCAGACAACTTCGCATAACATATATTATGTAAACTTGATATAGTGCTCTGATTATGATGACTGCAAAAGACATTCTTAAAAGCAAACTTGTTTCTGCTTACAACAATGGAAAACTTCCACACTCTTTTATTCTTTTTGGTAACAGTGACAATTCAGAAAAAAAAGATTTTGTAATTGAACTTGCATTCAATATTCTTGAACCTAAACGCAACTGTTCTATTGACGAATTTAAAAGAATTGTTTACGGAGAAAATGGTTACACTGACTTTGTCTGGATAAGACCACAGGATAAATCTTCCATTTTAAATTCTGAAATAGAAAAACTCAACGATATCCTGATGTATGATCCGTATGAATCGAAAAACAGAATTATTCTTATATCAGATGCCGATACAATGACCGATTCAGCACAGAATTCATTACTTAAAAAGCTGGAAGAACCACCTAAAAACAACTTCTTTTTTTTAACAGCACCAAACAAATCTTCATTACTTCCAACAATTGTTTCAAGGACACTTCCGCTTTTTATAAAGAGACCTTTTACAGATATTTCATTATCTATGGAAAGTTTCTTCAACAACAATGCAGTTGATTCAAAAATCAACTTTGAAAATGAAAAAAACATCACAGAAACAATATCTTCATGGTTTTTAACATCCAAACCTGGATTTATGACATTTAACCAGATGTCAGATAGATTCCGTGAAAATCTCTCTCCCGATCCTGCAATTAGAAAAGTACAGCTTTCATACAGACTTTCTCTTTTTGCATTATATATAGATAAAAAATATCCTACAGCATCAATACAAATTCTTGATTTTTTGGAAAATGAACAATATTTTTCTGCTGACAGCGTTATTTTTTATAATTTATTCAATATTTTTAAAGAAATGAAAGGTTAAATAATGAATATAGATGAAACAAAAACTTCTGATAAGAAAGAAGAATCTGTGGCTACCTCAACTGACAATAACTCTTCAGCAATTGAACAAAAAACTGAAGATAAGAATGATGATTTTAAAAGGAATAATGAAAACAGGCCTGATTTTAAACAGAAAAATAGAAAATACAGAGAAAGATTTCAGGATAACAGATCTTCTTCTGATCCTGTTGACAGTATAGACTACATAAAAAACAAATTGAAAAGGCTTCATTCTCAATTTGATGATTATACTAATGATGATGTGAGGCAACTGAAAAGGCTTGAAAAAATAGATGACGGATTTAAAGACGAAGAAGCTGAAGTATTAAACAGAAGAGCTGGTTCACCATTATGTACACTTGGTGGAGGCGACGCTTTTTATTTTTCTGAAGAAGATCCAAAACCACCATTTGAGGATGTAGTTGCACTTCAGTTTCAGCCTTCCGGTAAGATTTACTGGTACCACTACCCTGTTAATGCTGAAAGTACATTTAAAATAGAAGCCGGCGACAAGATAATTGCATATAGTGAACGCGGAGTTGAACTTGCAGATTCTTTAAATAAAAGCAGAGAACTGTATGAAAAACAGTCAAATACGGTCTTTATAAAGAACGGAATCATAAGAAAAGCAACAGAAGAAGACTTCATAAAACAGAAAGAACTGGAATTAAAAGCAAAAGAAGCCAGAGCTCACTGTGAAAGATTCAATGCTGAGCTTGGAATAAAAATGAAAATCATAAAGGTAAAATATACTCTTGATGATACAAAAGTGATTTTCTACTTTACAGCAAACGGCAGAGTTGATTTTAGAGAGCTAATTAAAAAACTTGCCTATGTTGTAAGAAGAAGAATAGAAATGAGACAAATCGGAGTTAGAGATACAACAAAAATGATGGGAGGTCTTGGACCTTGCGGAATGCCTCTTTGCTGCAGAAGATTTCTTCATTCATTTAGCCCTGTTTCTATAAAAAATGCAAAAGACCAGAATTTAAGTCTTAATCCTACAAAAATATCAGGCATATGCAGCCGTCTTTTCTGCTGTCTTGCATATGAAAATGATTTCTATGAAGAAGAGAGATTAAAATATCCACCTGAAGATTCTGAAGTTATAGAACTCACAACAAAAAGAAAAGGAATCGTAAAAAAGATAAATGTAATTACAGGTGATGTAACTGTTCTCTTGATTGAAAATGGACATGGAAATAAAATAGAAGAAAAAACTTTTCCTCTTTCAGATTTTAGAAAAAAAGATAAGGAAGATCTTTATGAGATAACCCTTGAAGCGGAGAAAAAAAGAGAAGCGATGCTCAAAGATGTATCTCCGGTAGTTCCTGTAGAGAAAAAAGCTCTCAATCCAAAAGAAAACACTTCTCAAAAAAGAAAAAACAATCAAAAAAATAATGTAAAAAGATTAATAACTGAAAACGAAAATGCAGACAATATTGATGATGATGACGAACAGGAATCTTAAAAAGCAGACAGTTTTTTAATCTGAAAAAAGAAAACCATGGAAAAATCAATAAAAAAAAATAGTTTTATAGATTCTCATTTTCATCTATTTTCACTGATAAATGAAAAAAATATCACTGCCGTAGAAATTGAAAATGAACTTATAGAAAACAACGTTTTAAATGTTGTAAATATAATATCTTCAGAAAATGAAATGAATCAACTGCAAACAATTACTCTTAATGAAAATATAAACTATATGCAGATTGCAGGAATCCACCCACACGAAGCAGACACAGCAATATCTGAAAATATCAGTCTGGACTGGATAAAAGAAAACAGAGACAACATATTGGCAATCGGAGAATGCGGACTCGATTACTATTATGATTTTTCTTCAAAAGAAAATCAGATAACATTATTTAAGAAAATGGTTGAACTTGCCATAGAAATGAAAAAACCACTTGTCATTCATGGAAGAGAAGCAGAAGAAGAAATAATTGAAATAATAGAAAGCTACAATGAGCCTTTACTTAAAATTCTGTTTCACTGCTATACAGGCTCACTTGAAACAGCCTTGAAAATAATCAAAAAAGGTTGGTACATAAGTTTTTCAGGAATTCTGACATTCAAGAAATCAGAAGAACTCAAAAAGATATTAACATCCATTCCAATAAACCAAATATTATTTGAAACCGATTCCCCCTACCTCGCACCAATACCATTCAGAGGAAAAACAAATACACCGGGAAAGGTAAAATACGTCTATAATTCTGCTTCTAATTTGCTTGAAATAGATATAGATGAACTTCAAAACATAATTATTAACAATTTTAAAGAATTTTTTCTTGTATGAAAGCTTTATTTACAACAACAGTTCCCGTCGAAATAATCCTGGCTGCAGGAATAACACCAAGAGACCTCAACAACGATTTCATAACCGATTCAACTGCATACAACCTTGTTGAAAAAGCTGAAATAAGAGGATTTCCAAGAAGCAGCTGCGCATGGATAAAAGGACTCTATTCAGTAATTGAAGAAAAACAGCATCTATTTAATGAAACAGATATCTTCATAGCAGTCACAGAAGGCGACTGCTCAAATGCAAGAGCGCTTGCGGAAGTTGTACAGACAGATTTCAACCTTAAATCATATATTTTTAACTATCCGCATTCACGTTCAACTGTGGAAATGAAAAAAGAGATTGAAAGATTTGCATCTTTTCTCGGAACAACAGTTGAAAAAGGGGAAGCAATAAGAAAAAATCTCATTCCATTAAGAGAAAAACTTAAAAAAGTTGATGAAATATCATGGCAGTATCCAGGACTGATAAAAGGAATAGAAAATCATCTATGGCTTGTTTCAAGCTCAGATTTCAATGGAAATCCTGATCAGTTTGATAAAGAAATATCAGAATTTTTAAATGAGAAAGAGAAAGAAATATCAAACTTTAAGCCAAAACAAAATGCATCTAAAATAGCCTTTTTTGGAGTTCCGCCAATATTTGACATCTATTCTTTTATGGAAGAAAAAGGGGCCGTTTTTGTGTTTAATGAGATACAACGTGAATTTTCGATGATAAAAAATGCTCAAAATCTCCATGAACAATATACAAATTACACATACCCCTACTCTGCTTCATACCGGTTTGCCGAAGCAATCAAAGAAATAAAAAAAAGAAATGTTGATGGAATTGTTCACTATGTGCAGGCATTCTGCTACCGCCAGATCGAGCAGATAATCCTTGAGAAAATGAATCCCGAAATCCCTGTTGTTGTAATAGAAGGCGACAAGCCAATGAATAAACTCGATGGAAGAATTAAAACAAGACTTGAAGCATTTCTAGAAACACTTTAAGAATTTTTTTTTAATGATTTTTCATTTAAGAACATTACCCAGTAAAATATCTTTCTATATGCTCTTTAAAAAAGAGTTCAAAGAGTGAATCAATAAAGCTTATTTCGCTTTTATTCATGCTTTTGTCAAGCCACTTTACAGCTGAAGCTGCGCGTTGTATTTCATCACCATATTTTGCAGCAAGGTTAAAATAGATGTCATTTTTAAAGCCGCTTTGTTCGTAACCTGTAAATGCGCCGGGACCTCTTTTTCTCATGTCGTATTCGGCTATTTTAAACCCATCTGAGGTTTTTGTCATAAATGTTAATCGTTCTGCTGCCTGTTCTGATATGTTTTCGCCACCTATGAATGCGGCAAATGATTTTATGTCACCTCGCCCTACTCGTCCTCGTAGCTGATGAAGCTGTGCCAAGCCAAATCTTTCTGCATTTTCTATTACTATAAATGATGCGTCTTGCACGTCAACTCCTACTTCTATTACAACGGTTGAGATAAGCAGTGAGATTGTTCCGTCTCTAAGGCTTTTTAATGCTTCTTCTTTTTCTTCATTTTTCATTTTACCGTGCAGAAGTTTAACTTTTTCTCCAACGAGTTCTTTGTATTCTGCAAAGACGGCTTCAACATCTTTTACCCCTTCCATTTTTTCGGATTCTTCGACTAGTGGGCAGACTACGTATCCTTTTTTACCTTTTTTTACTATTTCGGCAATGTAGTTTACAACCGTCTGTCTGTTTGCATTTGGTACAAATCTTGTTGTTACTGGTGTTCGTCCTTTGGGCATTTCATTTATTACTGAGATGGTAAGGTCTCCATATAAAGTCATTGCGAGTGATCTTGGTATTGGTGTTGCGCTTACAACGAGCACATCAGGATTTTGTGCAACATTTTTAAGCCTTAACCGCTGACTTACTCCAAATCGGTGCTGTTCATCTATTATTATGAGTCCTATTTTTTCCATTTCAGGAAGATTTTCATATAAAGCGTGTGTTCCTACAATAAAATCGGCATTCTGAGCCTCTTTTATCATTTCGGCTTTTTTCTTTTTTCCGGTTACTCCGCCTTTTAAAAGTAAGACTTTTATTTCGGGTGAGCTGTATTTTTTTATTGTGTCATAGTGCTGAGAAGCAAGTATTTCTGTCGGACTCATTATTACTGTTTTGTATCCTGATGAGACAACATCGAGTCCTGTTATGAGCATACAGAGGGTTTTTCCACTTCCTACATCACCTTGAAGAAGTCTGTTCATTGGGTATTTTGAGATAAGATCATCTCTTATTTCTTTTATTACTCTTTTTTGTGCATTTGTGAGTTCAAATGGTATTTTAGAAAGAGCGTCTTTTGCAGCTGATGAATTTATTTTTATTTTTCGCTCTTTTACAACTATATTTTTACGGTTATATTTTGCAAAACCATATCGAAGAAAAAAAAGTTTGTCAAAAGCTATTCTTTTGTGATATGAGGTTTTATATTCCATAACACTTTCAAGTGGCAATGTCATTAATGGGAAATGCACGTTAAGAAGAGATTCTACAAGATCAGGTAAATTCCATCTGTTTCTTAAAGAAAATGGAAGCCAGTCTTCACCTTCTTTTGATACAAATATAAGCAGTTCTCTTATGAGCCGCATTAAAAAGAGTCTTGAGACTCCCGTTATTTTTTTATAAACTGGTACATATCCTGAAAATAGTGCTTTCCATACATCGTCATAAATGAACATATCAGGATTTGTAAATGATGGAAAGAGTGATTTTGGATCTGTTTTTCCCGAAACTATAACTTTTGTCCCTTCCGGAAGAGATATTGAATAGGAAACTCCTGATTTTCCGAAAAAAACCACTTTAACTGTAAAGTTCGGACATTTTATAAGGGCTGTCCATGGGGATTTTGGGCTTCCAGGCCTTTTCCAGCCTGTAATTGTTCCTTCAACTGTAGCAAATTCTCCAGGTTTTATATCAAATGCTCCGGCTGGTATTACACGTTCTTCATACGAATCGGGCATCATATCAAAGAGTAATTTAAAAATAGTACTTCCGACTTCTTTTTTTACTTTCTCAACTTGTGTTTTCTGTAAATTAAGAACAGAAGATATATCCTGATTAAGTACTGATCTGATTTTATATCCGTTTTTAAGATAAAGTTCTGAATCCTGCCCCAATATTTCAAGAACAGTGTTGTAAATCAGATTAAAATTGGTAGTTTTAAAAGCACCTGTCCATACGGGAAGGTTTGAGAGCAGATTGTTGGGAAGAAGTTTCGTGTTTCCTTTAAGAAGAAATGCCGCCTCTCTCGGAGAAACGTCCGAAGAAGCGGCAAAAGATCTTATATCTTCCTGTAACCCAGTATCAGATAAATTTAACATCTAATATTTCCAGTTCTCTTTTTCCTCCCGGAGTATCAACAACTGCCGTGTCTCCAATCATTTTGCCAATAAGTGCACGTCCTATTGGTGATGTTACAGAAAGTCTGTTGTTTTCAACATCAGATTCAATTTCTCCAACCAGATTGTAATCAACTTCTTCGTCTGCATCAACATCATAAACTGTGACTGTGGCTCCAAAAAGAACTTTTTCACCTGAAAGGGCTAAAGGATCAATAACCTGTGCATCTGCAACGATACCTTCGAGATATGTTATCCTCCCTTCAATAAAAGAATGTTTTTCTCTTGCTGCATGGTATTCGGCATTTTCACTTAAATCACCATGGGATCTTGCAATTGCTATTCTTTCAATTATTAAAGGTCTTTCAACTTTCTTTAAGTTATTTAATTCTTCTTTTATTTTGTTGAAGCCATTAGCGGTTATAGGATAAGACATAATATAAACTCCCGAAAACTATTTCTTTAAAAGCATTTGTACTGGTTTCATACCAAAAGCATCTTTCTCTTCAATTGCTGTAAGAACTGCTCCTCCACCTGTAAACATATAGTATGAACTGTCTGAGACTGCTTTAAGATAAAGTTTTGGTGTGAGAAGTTTCATCTCCTGAAGTGTATCTCCTCCTCCAAAAAGTTTCATAGCTTTTTTATTTAAGCCTATCAGCTCGTTCATAGCCATAGTTCCATCAGGGAACTGTGGAGTAAGCCCCATTACTGCATTCACAAATATTGTTCCTGAATTCATGAAAACTTCTTTAACTTTTTCATCGCTGAACGATTCAGGTGCTGCATCAAGAACAAATTCAAGCGAATCACCTGCTTTCAGAGTTCTGATGTCTCTTGTTTTTGCTTTGCCGAGTTCTTTTGATTCAAGAGACTCCGACTCAACTACAAAAGGAAGTTCAACTATTTTTTCACTGTATTTTTCTGCAAGAGTAACAAATTCCTTTGCATCCTTAATATCTTCTTCTGTTATCCCTTTAATGCTGAATCCATATTTTGCACAAAGGTATGCATTGTAGATAACACCACCAAGTATGAGATGATCCGCTGTTTCAAGCAATGCTCCAAGTGACTTTATTTTAGTATCGAACTTGCTTCCCGCAACTACTGCTGTTAAAGGTCTTGCTGGTTCAAATATACGTCCAAGATGAGCTATTTCCTTCTGCATAAGAAATCCGGCATATGATGGAAGTTTTTCTGTTATTTTTACTGTTGATGTGTGCGGCTGCCATGAACCAAAAGCATCATTTACATAAATATCTGCAACTGAAGCGAGCATTTCTGCCATTTTATCAGCATCTTCACCTTTTGATTCTTCTCCTGCGAACCATCTTGTATTAGGAAGATAGATTGCTTCAAATTCACCTTTTCTTAATTTTTCAACATCTTCTTTAAGAGTTCCAATAGATGTAAGCCCTTTTGTTCCTTCCGGCTCTATTTCAGGAACAGCAATTTTAATATTGAGTTTTGACTCAAGGTATTTAACTATTGCATCTACAGATGATTCTGATGAAACTGTTATTTCACCTGTTTTCTTATCTTTTGGCCTGCCTACATGGCTCATAAAAATAACTTTACCGCCTCTGGCATAGATGTTGAAAACTGTTCCAAGAGACTGATCTATTCTGTAAGTGTCTTTTATTGTTCCTTTTTTTACTACATTATGATCAACTCTAAGTAAAACTATTTTTCCGTTAACGTCAGCACTCTGAACGCATGAAAGTTTATCAAACATGATTTTTCTCCTTATAAAAAACAAAAAACCAGAAGTTAGTTTAACAAAAGGATAAAAAATATCAAGAATATCGCAAAAGCTCTTATTTTTCTTCTCTCTTGAATAGTTTCTTAAACAGATATCCAAAAAAACTTTCAATTTAATAATACATAATAGTCAAAACATATCTATAAAAAGATGGTTTTAACAACTTTCCTTGACTTTGAGAATCAATTGTGTTTCAATTACAGAACGTTATTTTTTATTTGGGGAGGTAAATTTATGGATTTTGTTCAGATTTTTGGCTATGCCGCATCTATTTTAGTTGCAATTTCACTTACTATAAACAATGTTTATAAACTTAGAATTGCTAATGGTGTTGGTTCACTGGCTTTTGCAATTTATGCTTTTATAATTGGAGCTTACCCTGTGTTTGCTGTAAATGCATGGATTTTCGGCGTTGATGTATACTATCTTATTCAGATGAAAAAAAGTAGAGATTCTTTTACTACATTAAAAACAGGATGTAAAGAGACTTCATTTGTAACAAAATTTATAGAATATTATGCTAAAGATATTGAAAAATTCTTTCCTGATTTCAATATAAGTAAACTTTCAAATCCAAAAATAATTTTTACTTTAAGAAACATGATGCCTGTAAACCTTTTTGTTTACGAAGAAAAGGAAGAAAATATTGAAATAGCTATTGATTATACTGTTCCTGCATATAGAGATCTTAAAAATGCATGTTATCTTTTTTCTGAAGGTGTTGACGATTTTAGAAAGGAAGGTTTTAAGAAATTTATTGCAAGTACAGATGTTCCTGCGCATAAAGGCTATCTTATAAAGATGGGATTCAAGAATACTGAAAACACAGTTTATGAAAAAGCAATCTAGCTTTTGTGATTTTTATCAGCAGAAACAATAACTTCCTGAATCTGGTAATTCTGTTGTTTGCTGCTGCTTTTAAGTAACGCCTGATAGCTTTCCAGAGATTTAATTCTAAATTCATCAGCAATATCCGATGGCGGAGTCCAGTTTCTTTCATATGTAAAAGATAGAGGATTTACCGGTTTATCCTTTTCTCTGACTTCAAAATGGAGGTGATTACTTGTAGATCTTCCTGTGTTCCCAACTCCACCAATATATTCACCCATTTTTACATTATCACCATTCGAAACAGTTATTGAATTAAGATGTCCATAAAGAGTTTTTATATTGTTTCCGTGATCTATTATTATTGTCTTGCCATATCCGCCTTTTCTTCCTGTAAATATAACTTTACCATCAGCAGCGGCTCTTATTTCCGTATTTTTTCTTGCTATAAGATCTACACCTGAGTGTTTTTTTTTCCTGTGAGTGAAAGGATCTATTCTGAATCCGAAAAAGGAAGATATTCTTGCATAATCTATCGGCGTTCTAAAAAAACCAGGTGGAGATATGAGATGTTCTCTGTCAGGTGAAAAATAGTCACCATATCTATAATTTCGATAAGCTACCAGAGCAAAGTTTCCAAGTTCTTCGCTATTTATGGAAAATCCCATGATGCCATACATCTTTTTTAGAATATCTTTATCAAAAATTCCTTTGATAATAAAAGATGCTGTATCGCCGGGTTTCATTTCATCAAGCATCCAGCCATCCCATAAAAGCCTTTTTCTGGCAATTTCATAAAACTGAGGATAATCTTTTTCAAATGTTGTTTCAACCTGAAAACTTTGAACCATTGTCTTTACTTCAAGAGCTAGAGGTTTTTCTGTCTTTACAAAATCGGATCCTTCTTTTGAAAAAACTATTTTTTTACCGGTAAAAGAACCTTCGTAATGGTGAAGAGCAAAAGAACGGACTCGGCCTTCAAGAAATTTTACAGTAAAAACATCATCTGACATAAATTTGACTAAGCCGGCTTGTTTTTTGAAAAGTTCCTTGGCTGTTTTCCAGTTTTCATCCCCTATCTGTTCAGCAAAAAACTCATCATAGTTGTCATCAGGTACCATTAAAGAAAGTATTTCAATGTTATCTGTCACTACAGATGGTTCAAAAAAAATAGTAAATTCAACAGGTTTTGCTTTGGTTTGTTTATAGTAAAAAAAAGTAAGAGTTATAAAAATAATAAGAAATATAAATACAAAAATTCTTCTCATTCAATAAAGCTCAAAAAAGTCAGCAAAAATCATTGTATAAAAAAAACATGAATTGTCAAACTGTCAAAAAGCAGATTAGACATCAAGTGTGGCATTAAGTGCATTTGCTTCAATGAAACGTCTTCTTGGATCGACCTCTTCACCCATAAGAACATCAAACATCTTATCAGCTTCAGCAGCATCTTCAATCTTTACTCTTAAGAGAACTCTGTTCTCAGGACTCATTGTTGTTTCCCAGAGTTGTTCAGGATTCATTTCTCCAAGACCTTTGTAACGCTGTATTTTTTGACCGGCTTTAGCCTGTTCAAGTATGGTTTCAAGAAGATTTTTCCATCCATCAATTTCTGTCGTTACAGTTTCATCTTTTTCGAGATATGTAAGCGTATACTTATCTTCTCCATATTTTTGGACAGCTTCTTTTAAATTATGAATTATTTTTATTTCATTTGCTGTTATATATCTGAAATCGACCATTGTCTCTTTTGTAACACTGTTTATTGTTGTCAAAACATTCATTTTATAAGTCGAATGTTCACTGTCTTCTGTAACTTCTATTGATACTGGAAGCCTCGAAGGTGCATGAATTTCCATCCAGCTCTTTATTTTCTCAAAAATTTCATTCACATTTTCTCTTGAAGAAAAATTCTCTTTTGTTATTCCTATTGCAGCAATAGCTTCAACAACATAAGAGTCATACATGAAATCAGTTTTTAAAAGATTATCATTAAGAGCAACAAGAGATTTTATATAATTTTTAAGATTATCCCCTTCCAATTCTTCTCCGTTATCTAAACGAAGAGTAACGTTTTTTGTACCTATATCTATAAGATATTCCTGAAATTCTCTCTCATCTTTAACGTATGTTACAGATTTTCCTTTACTTATACCGTATAATGGCGGCTGAGCAATAAAAACATATCCATTTTCTATGAGCGCAGGCATATAACGATAGAAAAGAGTAAGAATAAGTGTTCTGATATGTGCACCATCGACATCAGCATCTGTCATTATTATGATTTTATGATAACGGAGCTTTTCAAGGCTGAATTCGTCTCTTCCAATACCTGTTCCAAGAGCTGAAATAATAATTGTAACAGTTTCTGATTTAAGCAGTTTATCGAGCCTTGCTTTTTCAACATTGAGTATTTTACCTCTAAGTGGAAGAATCGCCTGGTTAGCTCTATCTCTTCCCTGTTTTGCACTGCCTCCTGCTGAATCACCCTCAACTATATAAACTTCAGATTTGGCAGGGTCCTTTTCCTGACAATCTGCCAGTTTCCCAGGCAAACTTGTACTTTCAAGGACACCTTTTCTTCTTGTGAGCTCTCTTGCCTTTCTTGCGGCTTCTCTTGCAACTGCCGCTTCGATAATTTTATCAACAATAATATTTGCAATGTCAGGATTTTCATCAAGAAACTCGGTAAGAATATCTGTTACAGCAGATGTTACAAATGTCTGAACTTCTGAACTTACAAGTTTGTCTTTTGTCTGGGAACTAAATTTAGGATCAGCCATTTTAACAGAAAGAATAGCTGTAAGACCTTCTCTGATATCATCGCCATTTATAATAATTTTAACATTTTTCTTGTTTGTCGATATATATTTTTGGAAAACTTTTGTTATTGCAAGTCTAAAACCGCTAAGGTGTGTTCCACCATCACGGTTATATATGTTATTTGTATAACAGAGAACCTGTTCCTGATATGAAGTTGTCCACTGCATTGAAAGTTCAACGGAAAGATTACCTGTTTCCTGTTCTTTATGAACATAGACTATTTTATCATGAAGAGGTTTTTTGTTTTCATTAAGATATGCTACAAATTCGACGATACCGCCTTTGTAGTAAAATTCTCTTTCTTCACCTACTCTTTCATCTACCAGTTTTATTCTGACACCACTGTTAAGAAATGCCATTTCACGAAGTCTTTTAGTAATAACCGAAAGAGAAAACTCAGTGTTTGTAAATATTTCCGAATCTGGCTTAAACGTTATTTTTGTTCCTGATTCAGTTGTACTTCCAACTCTTTCAAGAGGATAAAGCGGCTCACCGCGCTGATATTCCTGAAAATAGACACCACCATCTCTTTTGACCTGAAGTTTCAGCCATTCCGAAAGAGCATTTACAACCGAAACACCAACACCGTGAAGACCTCCAGAGACTTTATAGGAATTGTTATCAAATTTTCCTCCAGCGTGAAGTACGGTCATAATAACTTCAGCTGCACTTCTTCCTTCCTCTTTATGCATATCAACAGGAATACCACGTCCATTATCTTTAACGGTAATACTGTTGTCTATATGAACATATACTGAAATCTTATCACAATATCCGGCAAGCGATTCATCAACAGAATTATCGACAACCTCATATATCATATGATGAAGACCACTGCCGTCGTCGGTATCACCTATGTACATACCGGGACGTTTTCTTACAGCTTCAAGACCTTTTAAAACTTGTATACTTGATGC
Source organism: bacterium (assembly GCA_963667425.1). Classification (GTDB taxonomy): domain Bacteria; phylum UBP6; class UBA1177; order UBA1177. Next base: position 744,062 of record OY763407.1, read on the forward strand.
AGAATAATTAGCATTATTAGTATCAGACATTTAAACCCCTTACCAAAAAAACGTATCAAAGTATTATAGGAAAAGAAGATGAAAAATCAAATTTAAAGGAAATTTAAATAAAAAAAGAGGACTCCGAAGAGTCCTCTTAATATTACGGAACAACGCTTAAAAAATTATACAAGTCCCTGAGCAATCATTGCATCTGCAACTTTCTTGAAACCTGCAATATTTGCACCTATAACATAGTTACCTTTATAACCGTATTTTTCAGCAGCTTCAACACAAGCTTTATGAATGTTAACCATAATTGTATGAAGTTTTTCATCAACTTCTTCTGTTGACCAGTTGTATCTCATACTGTTCTGGCTCATTTCAAGACCTGAAACAGCAACACCGCCAGCATTTACAGCTTTTCCTGGTGCATAAGCAATTTTTTCTACAGCAAGTTTCCATGCTTCAGGAGTACAACCCATGTTGGAAACTTCAACTATATATTTACAACCATTGCCAATAAGAGTTTTAGCATCATCACCATTAAGTTCATTCTGAATAGCACAAGGCATTGCGATATCACATTTTGCTTCCCAAGGTTTTTTGCCTGCATGGAATTCTTTTCCGAATTTCTTTGCATAGTCTTCAACTTTATTTCTACCACTTGCTCTCATTTCAAGCATGTAGTCCCATTTTTCCTGAGTTCCAACACCATCTGCATCATATACATAGCCATCAGGACCGGAAATAGCAACAACTTTTGCACCTTTCTGTGTAGCTTTTATTGCTGCGCCCCATGCAACGTTACCGAAACCGGAAACAACAACAGTTTTACCTTCAAGAGTTTCGCCTTTTACCTTAAGCATTTCTTCTGCAAAATAAACAGCTCCAAAACCTGTAGCTTCAGGTCTTATAAGGCTACCGCCCCATTCAAGTCCTTTTCCTGTAAGAACGCCTGTAAATTCATTTCTGATTCTCTTATATTGACCAAAAAGATAACCGATTTCTCTTCCACCAACACCGATATCACCAGCAGGAACATCTGTATTTGCACCAACATGTTTGCAAAGTTCTGTCATAAAGCTCTGGCAGAATTTCATGATTTCGTTATCTGATTTTCCATTTGGATCGAAGTCACTGCCGCCTTTGCCACCACCCATTGGAAGGCTGGTAAGGCTGTTTTTGAAAATCTGCTCGAAACCAAGGAACTTAAGTGTGCTGAGTGTTACAGCAGGATGAAATCTGAGACCACCTTTGTAAGGTCCTATTGCGCTGTTAAACTGTACTCTGTAACCACGGTTTACATGATATTCACCTTTATCATCTATCCATGGAACACGGAACATAACAACTCTTTCCGGCTCAGTTATTCTTTCAAGAATTTTGTTAGCCTTATACTTTGGTTCATTGTCCATTACAGGAGAAAGAGATTCCAGAACTTCTTCTGCTGCCTGAAGGAATTCTTTTTCCCATGGATAACGAGCTTTAAGACCATTAAGAACTTCTGTTACATAAGCATTCATGACATCCTCCTAAAAGAGAATTAACAGTTATTAAAACAATTAAAATATAACGAGTAGCAGATATGGTATAGCAGAAATAAAAATACAAAGTCAAGGGAAAAAAACAAAATTTTATTTTTTTTTTCAATTTAAATTAACCTCTACAAAAAACGAATAATTTATGTTAAAAAATTGACCTATTAAAAATATTCCTTTAGACTATCGCGATAGAAATTGGGTGTTTTATTTTTTAATTTTAAGAAGGTAGGGTTATGAGAAAATTTTCTTTTCTTTTAATTTTTCTCTCAGCTTTTTTAGTGCTATCCTGTTCCACATCACCAAAAGAATCCTTTGAACTGGGACAAAAGTTTTCCCAGGAAAACAAGGAGAAAGCAAAAGAATACTATGTAAAGGCATGTGAGGGCAATATTGCAGAGGCATGCTTTAATCTTGGTGAGCTGTATCGTAGTGGAAATGATGTTTCCAATGAAAATGAGACTGCCAGGAAATTCTTTTCAAAATCATGTGATCTTTCTTATGAAAAAGGATGTCTTACCATTGCTGATATGTGGCATACTGGAACAGGCGGTGTTTTTCAGGACAGATCTACAGCAAGAGATCTCTATTCTTCAATGTGTGACAAAAAAATGGCAACCGGCTGTGCTGCTCTTGGAGAAATTTATGCGAAAGGCGAAGGCACTGCAGCTGATGTGAAAAAAGCGGCTGAATATTATGATTTTGCATGTTCATATGGTGATCATGAAATTTGCAGAAAACTTGCTGTAACATGGAAAAAAGCAATAGATACAGAAGATGGATATAATAAAGTTGTCACCTATAGTACTATTGCATGTAACAATGGTGCTGCTGATATGTGCTGGGACCTTGCTCAGACAATAATAAATAAAGAAAGCACTCCTGTAGAAATAGAGGAAAGTTATGATGAAGGCGAAGATGAAGAAACAGTAAAAACTCCAGCTCCACAACCGACCCTTTCCGAAGAGACAGTTAAAAAAGTAGAGCCTTTTATTTTAAAAGCATGTGAAGCAAACATTTCAGAAGCATGTTTTAAAGAAGCTGTAATAAAAGAATCAAAAGATGGAATTGCTGTTGCTTCTGAATACTACAAAAAAGCATGCGACGCTGAAAACAGCACAGCTAAAGGTTGTTTTATATATGCCTCCTTTGTTATAAAAGATGTAGATAAAAATCTTGAACCTCTGAAAAAAGGTGCTGAATATTTTGACAAGGCATGTTCAAAAGGGGATGAAGAATCATGTACTCAGCTTTACAATCTCAAGGAAAAAATCCTTAAAATAGAACAGGATGCCAGAGATGAAGCAAAGTTCCTCGAAGAACAGAAAAGACTTGAAGCAGAAGAAAAAGCAAAGGCTGAAGCCGAAGCAGCTAAAGCAGAAGAAGAATCTGTTAAAGAAAATGACGATATGGAAGAGGATGATGAAGCTGAGGAAACAGAAGAAAAAGTAGAAGAACCAGTGCAGGAAGATAAAAAAGAAGATACAGTTGAAGAAGATAATGAAACTGAAGAAGATTCTTTTGAAAATACTGATGAAAAGGAAAAAGCAAAAGATGAATTTGAAGAAGATTCTTTTGAAGATGATTCAAAAGACAATACTGAAGAAGATTCATTCGGTGACGACGAAGAGGAATTTTAATTTTTTTCATAGCCATATATTTATCTAAGCACTAATTCGAGCATTTTTTTCACCTTATTATATATTGATTTAACAATTTAAAGAGTATAAAATTACATGTATTTTTTGGAGATTTGAAATGAGAATCGAAAAAGACTTCATAGGTTCGGTTGAACTTGCATCAGACTATCTTTTCGGCATTCATACATGGCGGGGATCAGAAAATTTCAGATTTAATGAAATGAAAATAGATAAGGATTTTTTCAAATCTGTACTTGAAATAAAAAAAGCAGCTGCAATTGCAAATGAAAAAGCTGGCATCCTTGATACAAAAATAAAAAATGCAATCGTAAAAGGGATTGATAAAGCTATTGAAGAAATAGAACATTATATTCCTGATCTAAATCCATATCAGGGTGGAGCAGGAACATCGGTAAATATGGCCGCAAATGAACTGGGCGCAAATCTTGCGCTTATTGAGCTTAATAGAAATCCAGGAGATTATAAACATATCTCCCCCACTTCGCATCTGAATTTATCACAATCGACAAACGATGTTATTCCAAGTGCTGTTAGAATTACACTAATGAGAAAGACACAATTGCTGCATGATGCCATTGAAAAACTTCTTTCAGTTTTCCAGAAAAAAGAGAAAGAATTTTCATCTATTTTAAAAATCGGCAGAACTCAGCTTCAGGATGCTATGCCTCTTTCGCTTGGTCAGGAATTCGGTGCATGGGGAGATGCATTAGCCAGATTCAGATGGAGACTTTCAAAAGCTATAGACTGGATAAGAGAAATAAACCTTTCCGGAACAGCTGTCGGAACAGGAATTAATGCTGATAAAAGTTATTCATATAATGTTATAGAAGAGCTCAGAAACATAACAAAACTTCCCATAGCTCTTTCAAGAAACTGTGTTGACGGCACACAAAATGGAGATCAGATAGTTGAACTTTCAGGCATAATAAAAACCGGAGCAGTTACAATAAAGAAAATCTGCTCTGATTTAAGAATCCTTTCATCTGGACCAAACTGCGGAATCGGTGAAATAACACTTCCTCCAATTCAGGCAGGTTCATCAATTATGCCGGGAAAAGTAAATCCTGTAATGCTTGAAGCCGGAGAACAGATTGCACTTAAGGTAATTGCCGGAGATACTCTTGTTTCTTCAGCAATTTCCGAATCAAACCTTGAACTTATTCAGTTCATGCCGCTTGCGTCACACACGCTTTTTGAAAATATAGATCTGTTTAAAGGAGTCTGTGAAAAACTTGTTTCATATATCTCTGAAATATCTGCAAACAAAGAAAAAATAGACTACTACCTCAATAGAAGCAGCGCTGTAGCTACATTACTTTCTCCAGCCATTGGATATGACAAGGCAGCAGATTTTGTAAAAAAAGCTTTTGAAAAAAACAGACCGGTAATCGAACTTATACGTGAAAGCGGGATAATAACAGAAAAGGAACTCAACAACCTCTTAAAGCCTGAAATTATGGCATCACCCGGTTTACCTGTTCCAGAGGTGAAAAAATGACAAAAACTATTAGAGGTGACAGACTGCATATAGCCATACTTGGAAGGATGAATGCAGGTAAATCATCATTAATAAATGCTCTTACGTCTCAAAATGTTGCAATAGTCTCAAGTGTGCCAGGAACGACAACAGATCCTGTATACAAATCTATGGAACTTGCACCGATTGGTCCTGTTGTACTTATAGATACAGCCGGAATGGACGATTTTTCTGATGCTCTTGGAGACGAAAGAATAAAAAGAAGTGAAAAAATACTAAAGAAAACAGATGTGGCAATCGTTGTAATTGATGCTGAATCAAAAGAGCTTACCTTTGAAAATTCTCTTATAAATCTTATAGACAAGGAAAATATTCCATACATAACTGTTATAAATAAAATAGATCTCAAAATATCAGGCAGCGTTAAGGAATGGATAAAAGAAAAAACATTTATAAGAGTCAGCTCAAAAACTTCTGAGGGAATAGAACTTTTAAAGAAAAAAATTATTGAAGTTGCACCTGAAAGCTGGGAACCTCCATTTATGAGAGACCTGATCAGACCTGGTGATATTGTAATGCTTGTAACTCCTATAGATCTCGGAGCACCTAAAGGAAGACTTATTATGCCTCAGGTAAAAGCATTAAGAGATATTCTTGATGCAGATGCAATTCCTTTAATGTGCAAAGAAAGAGAAATACTTCCTGCATTTAATTCTTTAAGGAAAAAACCATCACTTGTAGTCACGGATTCACAGGTTTTTCCTGAAGTTGCGGCAAAAGTACCAGTTGACGTTCTTCTTACATCATTTTCAATACTTTCAATAAGACAGAAAGGAAACCTTGCAGAAATGGTTCAGGGAGTTCTTTCTGCTGAAAATTTAAGAAAAGGAGATAAAGTATTAATTGCCGAGAGCTGTTCTCATCACCCACTTGAAGATGACATAGGAAGAATAAAAATACCGAGATGGCTGAATGCAAAAGTTGGAGGAGGCCTCGAAATAGATACAGCACCAGGCTCAGCATTTCCCGAAAACCTTTCCGAATACAAACTTGTAGTTCACTGCGGAGCGTGCACTTTAAATAGAAAAGAAATGCTTCGAAGACAAAAAGAAGTTTCGGATGCAAATGTTGCAATGACAAACTACGGAATACTTATATCATGGATGAAATGTGTTTTTCCAAGAGCACTTAAACCATTTCCTGAACTTTACTCAATGTTTACAGCGAAAGAAAACATAAAAGATATTAAAAACACGAAAAAAATGGCAGAAATAACAGATATTTAAGAAGGTAACAATGGAACGACTTCTAAATGAAATAAAAAATTCGAAATACACAGTGGCATTCACAGGGGCTGGAGTCTCAACACTATCAGGAATCAGAGATTTCAGAGGCAAGAACGGACTTTACAACAACATGGATGCCGAAAAAATATTTGACCTTAATTATTTCAGGAAAGACCCGTCATTTTACTACAAAAACACAAAAGATTTTATCTATAACCTTGATAAAAAAGAGCCATCAATAGTGCATCATGTTTTAGCTGAACTTGAGAAAAGAGACCTCCTGAAAACACTTATCACACAAAATATAGATCTTCTCCATCAGAAAGCAGGAAGTGAAAATGTAGTAGAAATTCATGGTTCACCATCAGTACACAGATGTCTTAAATGTGGAAAGACATTTACTTTTGAAGAAATTGCGGAAAGAGTAAATAATGATGAGATTCCATACTGTGACAAAGATGGCGGAATCATAAAACCGGATATAATATTTTTCGGCGAAATGCTGGACGGAAAAAGCTTAAACATTGCATTAAAAGAGGCATCAAAAGCAGATCTTATAATTGTTGCAGGTTCTTCTCTTGTTGTTCAGCCAGCTGCATCAATACCTGTCTATACATATCAGTCAGGTGGAAAAATTGCTATAATAAACGATATGGAAACACCGCTTGACCCTTATGCAGATTTCCTTTACAACGATCTTCAGACAGTTTTTGAATATCTGGAGAAAAACATATGACAGCCATACCACTTCAAAAGCCATTTATTCCATCAGGAAAAGTAAAAACAGTCTTGATAGACAGATATACGCCCAGGGATATTGTTGAATCCTTAAATGAAATGGAAATTAAGATATGTTTTACAGCTGAAACAAATACAGATGATTCAGTATCAACTCATCCTGATATGCAGTTTCTGTACCTTGGAAACGGAAAAGCTGTAACATGGGATTTATTTTATGAATACTATGTAAAACTACTGAAAGAAACAGGAATAGAAATTATCAAAGCAAAACAGAGCTTTACATTTAAGTATCCTGAAAACACGGCACTAAATTGTGTAATATGCGGGGACTATCTTATCCATAATCATAAATTTACAGATATAACTATTTTAGATGAATGTAAAAATCTTACAAAATTGAATGTTTCTCAATCATATTCAAAATGTTCGACAGCAATCACAGGAACCAGTTCCATAATAACAGAAGATTCTGTAATCTATGAAACTGCAGTACAAAACAGATTTGAAGCATGTCATATCGGACGTGGTGACATTCTATTAAAAGGATATGATTACGGTTTTATTGGCGGAGCTTCAGGACTAATTGACAAGAACAGAATAGCTTTTACAGGCAATATGAGATATCATAAAAGCTTTGAAACTATTGAATATTTCTGCAATAAACAAAAAATTGAAATGATTTTTCTCTCCAAAGAAAAGCCTATAGATATAGGTTCAATTATTCCTCTTACAGAAGAAATATAATTATAAATAAAATTATATTTTCCATTAAACAACATTCTTAATAAATAACATGTTTATAATATATTAATACAATAAAAAAATAGAAAGATTTTAATTAAGATAATTTCTTGTGAATAATTTATTTTGAAGTAGCCTGATCAAGTTCATTGAAAGCTTTGTCGGCTCTTTCTTTTACAGCAGCTCTTACACTTTCTTCAAGTTGTCCCATTTTGCTTACTGAATCTTTGAATTTTTCAACATCAAGACAAACAAGAACGTAATATGTTCCAGTTTTTGCGATCCATGTGTTTTCCTGCTGTGTTCCTGAAAGAGTCATATCTGTTATCTGTTTTGAAACATCTTCAATATGCTGTTCGTCATTTGCAGCTGTTCCAAACTGTTCTCCGCCTGTTGTTGTTGCCTGATAATCTTTAAGCATTGATTTTACAGTAACCTGAAGAGATCTTGCTATTGCTGTTCTTCCTCTACCCATTGCAGCTTCTCTCATGATTGCAACATTTCTTGAACCAGCAGCTGAACCAACACCACATATTTTGTTTTTATTGCCTGCGCCACCATTTACAACCCACTCAGGAGCTCCATCAAGTTCCTGCTGAACTGCATTTTTTACTTCTTCTTTTTTTGAACCATCTGAACTACATGAAACAGTGAACATAAGAGAAACCAGAGCCATTAAAAATAAAATCTTTTTCATAACATTCTCCTTATAAAGATTTACAATAAAGCTAACCTATATTATCAGTAAAAATGAACTCGTCAACAATTTGTCGCAAAAAAGACAAATCTTAATTTAAAAAAGTAAAATTTTTAATTTTTTTCACTAATAAAATTATGCTATCTTGTCAACGCAAAGTTAAAATGTCCGGTCTTCTGCAAAATAGAAAAGTCCTCTTTTAAATTTTGAATTATAACTTTCATTAATTATTTTCTCACTTCATTCACAGTAGTCTGAAAAATATCAACAGGAAATTTGCAGTAAGGATTTGCATTTTGTTCAGCTATAATCTGATCAACTGTTTTGTTAAGTGTTTTAGCATCCTGTGGTAAGAGCTGCTTTTCTCTTTGTCTGAATGTTTCGTATGGCATTTTTCTTCCTTTGTACAGAAGGGTTATTTCTCCATTAAAACTTTCACAAACTGTTATTTCTCTTTTTCTCATACTTATTCCGGAGCTTTCAGTCTTTATCTGGTAAATGGTATTGTTATATTGTATTTCCAGATTATTTGAAATAGTTCTTAGACTGTGTTTGGAAAAAATTATATCAAGTTCCTCTTTGCTGTGCTGAACTTCTCTATGTGCATTTTCACAGGATTTTGCTTTTACTGCAAACTTATTACTCAGCATCTCTTTATATTCTGTTAAAAACTTATTTGCTTCTTCGATTGTATTTATCTTTCTAAGCCTCAGTTCCTTCACAAGACGATCCTGTAAAAGCTGGTTGGCTCTTTCCACTCTACCTTTAGCCTGTGGCGTACCGGCTGAAATAATTTCTATCCCCAGCGTTTTCATCGCACGGCCAAACTGCGTAATGTTACTGCCTGTTTTCGGATCGGCTCTGTTAACTCTGAATATTCCATGTTTATCTGTATAAAGTGCTATTGGTATTCCATATTCTGAAATGTATCTTCTCATTGTTTCCATGTACGCTTCTGTCGTTTCCGATTCCGAGAAGAAAAGTTCCATGAATTCGCCTGTGGCATCATCTATGAAAACTGTAAGATTACATTTTGGACGGCGGTTTTCAAACCATTCATGCGGTGAGCCGTCTATCTGTATCAGTTCTCCTGGCCGGCTTCTTCTTTCACGCATCTGATGAACCCTTTTTGCTTTCTTTGCTTTAGCTTTCCATATATTTTCAGATATCATTATCTGTCTTACTGTTTCTCTTGATATAACTATATCGTCAAGCTCTTCAAGCTTTTCCGCTGCAAGTGTCGGTCCGAAACCATAATATTTTTCCTTTAGAAGTTGCTGTACTTTTTTTCCCAGTTCCTCTGATATTTTACGGTTACTCGTTTTGCCTCTTTTACGCGATATCAAGCCTTTTTCTCCTTCTTTTGAATACCTTTTCAAAATCCTTCGTATCTGCCTTTCCGAAAGATGAAGAAGCTTTCCAGCTTCTTTCTGAGACAGGCGTTTCAACTTCAAATCCCTTATTACAGAAACACTCTCTATCTCTTTTTGGCTCATTCGTAGAATCTCCTCCACTGTAATCTCCCATGATTGTTCATTCCTTTCATCTGAGAGATTAGTTTAAATAACCGGACATTTCTACTTTGCTCACATAGGACATTATCACTTTGCGCCCACATAAAATTATGCTATCTTTGACTTGATAACAAAAAGATATAAAATAAAATGCATTATACAAAGGAGAAACAACTAATGTCTTTGCACCCCCTATTTTTGAAAAATAAAATAAAAGAGTTGATACTTGAAACGTCCGTAAACCCGCAGTCACTGCATGGTTTTTCTTTTATAAATTCATCTATGACAGGTAAAGAACTGAAGCTTGCTGAAGTTCTTGATAATAACCTTAAAATTGCCAAAGAGACAAACCGTCCGCTATGTCAGGATTGTGGAACTGTGCAGTTCTTTGTAGAAAAAGGAGTGCATTTTACTTTTTCAGGCGGAGCCGGTCTTGAGACAATACTAAATTCTGCTGTAAAAGAAGCGTATGAAGAAGGATTTTTAAGAAAATCTATGGTTATTCATCCTTTTGAAAGAAAAAACACATGTGATAACACTCCCGCTTTTGTGCATATGAAAGAGACTGATGGTGCTGAGCTTACAATTTATGTTATGCTTAAAGGCGGTGGCAGCGAAAACGTTTCAAACATGAAAATGATGACTCCTGCAGAAGGAAGAGAAGGTGTTGCTGATTTTGTCTTTGAAACTATAAAAAAAGCTGGAGGAAAAGGTTGCCCACCCTACTTTGCAGGAATTGCTGTCGGCGGAACTTTTGACACAGTTGGCACTTTTGCCAAAGAAGCTTTAATAAAAAAAGAAAATGATGATGATGAATTAAAAACTATTGTATTGGATAAATTAAAAGATCTTGATTTTGGAATCCTTGGTTTTGATGGTTCTTTTCCTGTTGCAGATGTTTATGTAAAAACTGTTCCGACACATATTGCTATGATGCCGGTTGCTGTGGTGCTTAACTGCCACAGCCTTCGCATAGGAAAATTTTCAACGGAGAATAAAAATGATAGATAAAATTTTAAGTACCCCTGAAAACGAATTTCTTGAGATATCCGGAACTATTTTCACAATAAGAGATCAAAGTTGTAAATTTCTAGCCGAGTATATCAAAAAGAAAAAAAATCCTTTTAAAGATGAAAATCTGATATTCTTTTTTGCCGGTCCAACTCCCGGTTTTGAAAATGGCAATGGTTCCATAGGCCCAACAACAAGTTCACGCATGGTTCCTTTTTTTGAAATGCTTATTTCACTTGGCGCAAAAGCGCTTATAGGTAAAGGCGATGTGGGAATAAAAGGAAAAGATATATTAGAAAAAAGTAATGTTTCATACCTTTCAGCATTTGGCGGTGCCGGAGCATATTATGGTAAGACAGTTGAAAAAATGGAAACTTTTCTTTTTCCGGAACTTGGTCCGGAGGCTATCTATAAAATAGAAGTTTCTGGTTTTCCTGCTATAAAAATATATTAAAGAAAAAGCTGAGATATTATAAAAAACATTGGAATAAGAACACTCAAAGAATATTTCATATATCCAAAAAATGATGGCATTTTTACTTTGTGTTCTTCAGCAATTGATTTGACCATAAAGTTTGGTCCATTTCCTATATAAGTGTTTGCTCCCATAAAAACAGCACCAACAGATACCGCAGTGAGCATAACTTCCATGCTTGGAGTAAAATTTCTTGGATCAATTCCAGCTGCTGTAAAAAATGTCACATAAGTAGGTGCATTATCCAAAAATGAAGACAGCGCTCCTGTAGCCCAGAAATAATGAGACGGACTTTTTACATATTGAAGAATAATTGCTGAATTCTCCTCGAGAATTAAAAGAGCTGGAACCATAGTTAAAAATATTCCTATAAAAAGATATGCAACCTCTTTTATAGGAGCCATAGAAAAATTGTTACTCTTTCTAAGGCCTTTAGGTGTTGTAATCAAAGAAAGCAGAACCATTCCAATCATTACAAATTCTCTTAAAAAAGAGAGATAAGATGCCGGATAAAAAGGATTTTGTATATTTGGAATAAAAGATAGTGTATTGCTATTTATAAATGCAACAGATAAAACAACACCTGCTAGCCATATAAAATTTCTTTTACCTTTTATTACTATAGGTTCATAATGTCTTCTATCACGAATAACAGATCTTGCACTCTCTTTTTTGTAAAATCTGGAATCCCATATGTAATAAATTACAAGTAGCCATATCATGGCAAAAATCCAGATTGGCCAGAGCCCCATTGTCCATGTAAAATGAACGCCTTTTAAATAACCAAGGAAAAGAGGCGGATCACCAAGCGGAGTTAAAAGTCCACCTGCATTACAGACAACAAAAATAAAAAATATAACTGAATGTCTTGTGTATTTTCTCTCTTTGTTTGCATTTAGAAAAGGGCGAATTAAAAGCATTGCTGCTCCGGTTGTTCCGACAATACTTGCCAAAACACCACCAATAAGGAGAAATATTACATTATTTTTTGGTGTGGCAGTAATATTTCCTTCAACAAGAACACCGCCTGATATAACAAAAAGAGAACCTAAAAGAATAATAAAAGGAAGATATTCAAATATCATTATATCAAGCATTTTTTCAGTACATCCGACAAACATGAGGTATATACCCATCGGAATACCAAGACCAAGAGCAACAATAAGTTTGTTTCTATTATTTTCCCACCAATGTTCTTTAACAAGAGGCAATACAGCTATTGAAAGAAGCATTATTGCAAACGGAATAACAGAAACAAATGAAAGATGGTGCGCTTCGCATTTATCTTCTGCTCCTGACAAAATAAAAGCAGTAAAAATCAAGGCAGTAAAAACAAAAAATTTCATCTAAAAATCTCCATTACTGAACAGTTCCAGAGTTGTTTTTTGAAACGCCAATATTTTTCCATGCCTTGGAAGCCTCTCTCAAAGCTCTTTCAAGATCATTGATTTTAGATGGTGTCATAATAATTCTGTTTGTAACTATCCCCATATTAACCTGAGGTTGCATCATTATAAAATCAATAATAAATTCATTTTCAGTAAAAGAAATAGAAAAAGAATTAGAGAAACTTCCGGCAGCGACATCGTCACTTTTAATTTTTATCTGAATATTGTTTTTGTTGTTTTTTTGAGAATTATCCATTTTTTACCTCCAGCATTTTATAAAAGGAGCCTTCGTCGATTACTTTAATACCCAGTTCTTCAGCTTTTGCAAGTTTAGTTCCACTTTTTTCACCTGCAATAAGATAAGTTACCTTTGAAGAAATAGAAGATAAAACCTTTCCGCCGTTTTCTTCAATTATTTTTTTTATTTCATTACGAGGAACAGATAATTCTCCTGTAATGACAAAATTAAGATTTTGTAAGGCAAGCATATCCGCTTTTTTCTCAGGATAAACAAATGTAAGTCCAGTTTCCAGCATATTCTGAATCTCTTCTCTGTTTTTATCATTAGAAAAGAAGCCTACTATTTCCGATGCTGCGACATCACCTATTCCATCAATATTTTTAAGAGTTTCAGCATCAACATTCATTAAATCTTCAAGCGTAAATTTCTTTTCAAGCTCAAATGCCATACTTTCTCCAAGTTGCGGAATAGCAAGAGAAAAAAGAAATTTTCTAAATTCGATATTTTTTGAAGATTCTATAGAATCGAGAAGTTTTTCAACAGATTTTGGCCCGAAACCTTTTAAAACAGAAATAGAAAGAGCATGTTTTCTGAGTTTATAAATATCGGAAACTTTTTTAATAAAACCATTGTCATAAAAAACATCTATCTGCTTTTCCCCCAGCCCTGAAATATTCATTCCATTTCTTGAAGCAAAATGAGTGATAGATCTTTTAACCCTAGCCGGACAACTTATATTTGGACAAATATATGAGACCTTTTCATCATCTTTAACAAGAAGCGAATCACAGACAGGACATTTTTCAGGAACAGTAATCTCAGTTTCATTTCCGGTTCGAAGTGATTCAACAGGTTTTACAACTTCAGGAATAACATCACCAGCTCTTCTTACAAAAACCTGATCGCCCTTCTTAATCCCTTTTCTTTCAATCTCCTCAATATTATGAAGAGTTGCTCTTTTTACAACAGCACCATTTAAAGTGACAGGCTCCAAAACGGCAACAGGAGTAAGAACACCGGTTCTTCCAACCTGCCAGATAACATCTTTAAGAATTGTTCTCTTTTCCATCGGAGGAAGCTTATATGCGATAGACCATTTAGGAGTTCTAGAAAGAAAGCCCGCCCTATTCTGATCTTTAAAAGAATTAAGTTTAATTACAATTCCGTCAATATCATAATCAAGCAAATCTCTTTTATCCGTTACATCTTTTATAATAAATTCAAGCTCATCAAGTTTTGATATCTTTTTAAAAGGAGGAGTCTGAAAACCAAGTTTATTTAAAAAGTGATGAAGATCCTCCTGATTGTTTACGTAGTCAAGATTCACTGTTTCAGAAAGACCATAAGCAAAAAATTTAAGCCCTCTTAAAGCAGTTATAGAAGAATCAAGCTGCCTCAGCGAACCAGCTGCCGCATTTCTTGGATTAGCAAAAAGAGCTTCTCCCTTTTCAAGACGAGCAGAATTTAAAGCATTAAAACTTGACCGCGGCATATAAACTTCACCACGAACTTCAATATTTTTAATATCTTCATAAGCAAGCTTTAAAGGGATATTTTTTACAGTAGCAACATTTGCCGTCACATCTTCACCAACTGTTCCGTCACCTCTTGTTGCAGCAGCAAAATAATGCAAATCAGTGTAAACAATATTTGCAGCAAGACCATCTATTTTATATTCAACAACAAAACCGTCTTCAGGTATAAAATCAATTCTGGAAAAGAAATTTAAAACCTCTTCAAAAGAAAAAGCATCATCAAGTGAAGTCATTTTTGAAGAATGAACAATCTTTTTAAACTCCTTTCTAACTTCAGAACCCACCCTTAAAGTCGGAGAATAAGTCACTTTAATATCCGGGTTTGCAGTTTCAATATCAAGAAGCTCTCTGAAACGGGAATCATATTCCGCATCATCCATAAAAGGATCATTGTCACGATAATATGAAACCGAAGCTCTGTTAAGAAGTTCAACCAACTCAAGATAATGACTCTTAATATCCATACATTAATCTCCGAAATAAATTTGCCATCTATTTAACTATTTATGAAAATTAAAGTCAATTCAAAAAAACAAATTATCCTCAAACCAAAAATTATAATAAACAATACATAAAAGTTCTCATTCAATATTAACTGTTTTTTATATTTCATTAAATTTTGATGAGGTATGGTTTATTATTTTTTTACAATGATATATAGATGTTTCAAATCAGACAAATTTAAATATTTAATTAAGCAATCCCTAATTCAGGGACTGCTTAATTATAAAAAATATTTTTCAGAAATTATAGATGTTTTCCTTTACAAAGTTTGGAAGAGCAAGTGCACCAAGATGAATTTCAGGATTATAGTATTTACATTTTTTTGCTATTTCTGCACTTCTTTCTCTGTCAAAGTTTCTGAGACTGAGTTTGTCGGATGCTGCTGTCATTGTCCAGAATCCGCTTGGATATAGCGGTATCATTGCTATATATGTCTGAACATTTTTGAATACTTTTCCCATATTTTCAGTCATGCTTTTCATTACATCGCTGAAATACCATGGTGATTCACTCTGAGAAACCATTATTCCACCTTCTTTAAGTGCTTTTTTAACGAGCGCATAATATGGTTCGCCAAAAAGTGCGACCCCAGGTCCAACCGGATCTGATGAATCTGTGATTATAAGGTCAAAATAATTTTCATATTTCTCAAGAAATTTAAATCCGTCTTCAAATGCGAGTGTAACTTTTTCTTCTTCAAGTGAGCATGCTACTGTTGGAAAATATTTCTGACTTAGTCTGACAACTCTTTCATCTATTTCACAAAGCACTGCTTCTTTAATGGATGGGTGTTTTAAAATTTCTCTTATTGCTCCACCGTCTCCACCACCTATTACAAGGACTCTTTCAGGATTTTCTATAGTGCAAAGAGGCATATGAGTTATCATTTCATGATATACAAACTCATCTTTTTCACTAAGCATTGCCAATCCATCAAGTGCAAGGAAGTTCCCGAAAAACTCTGTCTCATAGAACTCTATTTTCTGAAATAGAGAATTTTCTTCATGCAGTTTTCTCTTTATTTTCAGTCCAAGAGATGCTCTATCATCATAGTTTTCTACGAACCAGCTCATTTATCCCCCATTAATCTTTCTTCCCAAAGTACAACGGCTGCAAATGCTGTTGCTATATTTTCAACTGTAGCTTCAACACCTTTACTTTTTACTGTGTATTTTGTTATTCCTCTCATTTTCATAGCTTCTTCAGCCATGCTTCTTACTTTTTCTTCAACAAACTCAAGAGGTGCATGATTACTATGTTCCATAATAACGCCATTTATTGATGGATCATCAGGGATTGCTGCAGAAACTGCTGCCGCTATTGTTTCTCCTGGTTCTGATGATGTTATTGCTGCATATGCAACCGGAGCAAATGATCCGAGTGGAAGTTTAAAAGGTTTTACTTCTTTTGATGCCGGAGGAACTATTGAACTCATTTTTATAAGATTTGTGTTGCCTATTCCGGCTGCAAGAAGAGCTCCATCAAAACTTGTGAGCTCTGTTTCTCCTTCACTTGAACCTGCACAAAAGAAGTGTACATCTGGAATTGTATCGATTTTTACCATACTTTCTCCTACAATAAAAATTTAATGGTTTTTCTTAATATTTTGTATTGACGCTTCAATAAACTTTATAAACAATGGATGTGGTGCGAATGGTTTTGATTTGAATTCAGGATGGAACTGACATGCTGTATACCATGGATGTTCTTTTATCTCAACTATTTCAACAAGAGACGTATCTTTGTCTCTTCCTGTAATTGAGAGTCCATTTTTTACAAATTCTTCTTCAAACTTTGAATTGAATTCAAATCTGTGGCGGTGTCTTTCCGAGATTTCTTTTTTACCGTATGCTTTAAATGCATTTGAATTTTCACATAAAATGCAGTTATAAGCTCCAAGTCTCATTGTTCCGCCCATAGTCTTAACTTTTTTCTGTTCTTCCATTATGTCTATTACAGGATGCTCTGTCCTTTCATTAAATTCGGTGCTGTTTGCATCTGTCATGTTACATACATGACGAGCGAATTCTATTGTAAGTATCTGCATTCCAAGACATATTCCGAAGAATGGAACTTTGTTTGTTCTGGCATATTCGGCAGCCATTATTTTTCCTTCAATTCCTCTGTTGCCGAATCCACCCGGAATTAAAATTCCGTCCATAGTCTTTAATTCTTCAGGAAGTTTTCCTTCTTTTTCTATTTTTTCAGAATCAAAGTATGTAAGAACAACCTTGTAATTGTTTTCAATACCGGCATGTAGTAACGCTTCATTTAAACTTTTGTATGATTCTTTAAGATCAACGTATTTTCCTACAATACCTATTTTTACTTTGCCTTCAGGATTTTCTATTCTGTCACTTATTCTTTCCCATTTCTCAAGACCTCCTGACCTTGACCATATATTTAAATTTTTGGCTATGAGGTCAGCAACCCCCTGTCTTGAATATTCAGATGGAAGTTTATAGATACTATCCATATCAACAGCTGAAAATACTGATTCTCTACCTACATTACAGAAAAGAGCAATTTTTTCCTTTATTTCAGATGGAAGCTCTGTTTCAGATCTGCATAATAATATATCCGGCTGTATACCTATTGCCCTAAGCTCTTTTACACTGTGCTGGGTTGGTTTTGATTTAAATTCACCTGCAGCTTTCATGTAGGGAACAAGAGTTAAATGAATGTAAAGACAGTTTTCTGCTCCGACATCGTATTTAAACTGTCTTATTGCTTCAAGGAAAGGAAGACTTTCTATATCTCCAACTGTTCCACCGATTTCAACCATGACGATATCTGAATCTTTTCCAAGAGCAACCATTTTACTCTTGATTTCATTTGTTATATGAGGAATTACCTGAACTGTTTTGCCCAGATATTCTCCCCTTCTTTCTTTTGTTATTACTGAATCATATATCTGACCTGATGTATAGTTACTTCTTGAATCAAGTTTTACATTACAGAATCTTTCATAATGTCCAAGATCAAGATCTGTTTCTGTTCCATCATCGGTCACATAAACCTCGCCGTGCTGAAAAGGGCTCATAGTACCAGGATCAACGTTAATATAGGGATCAAATTTAAGGAAACTTATTTTTATACCTCTGCTTTCAAGCAAAGCTCCTATTGTGGCAGATGCTATACCTTTTCCAAGGGATGAAACAACACCACCTGTAATCATTATGTACTTAGCACTTTTCATTTTTGCGCAACTCCAGCATAAATGTTTCTATTTGTTAAGAATGTCTATGGCGGGAAGAGTACCTTTCTTTAAAAAAGCAAGACTCGCTCCGCCTCCGGTAGATATGTGATCGAAGTTTTCACCAACTCCAGCCATATTGATGATGGCTACAGTATCTCCACCTCCTGCAACGGTGTAGGCTTCAGATCCGGCAATGGCTTTTGCTATTTTTAAAGAACCTTTGGTAAAAGGTTCTTTTTCACTAGCACCCATAGGTCCATTCCAAAATACTGCATTTGATCTTCTTATTTCTTCAGAAAAGAGATCTTCTGTCGCAGGACCTATATCATAAGCGGAAAGATTTTCCGGAAAATTGTCATTACTGAAAACATAGCCTTCTTTTTCATCTATATTTTTAGCAACAATATGATCTACAGGAAGAACGAGCTTGACTCCTCTTACTTCCGCCCCTTTAATAATATCCTGAGCAATAGATATCTTATCCTGTTCCACAAAGGAAGTTCCAACATTTATTCCTTTTGCGGCAAGAAAAGTGTATGCCATTGCTCCGCCAATTATTATTTTATCAGCAACACTCAAGAAAGAACGTATGAGAGCTATTTTATCGGAGATATTGGCTCCACCCATAACTACAGTGAATCCGTCACCTCTTGAATATCTTAACAGATTGGAAAGAGCTTTGTGTTCTTTTAGCATTAATATTCCAGCTGCCTTATCTTCCATAATTGAAGGAAGTGCAGATACGGAAGCATGCTCTCTATGAGAAACAGCAAAAGCATCATTAATATAGACATCACACAATTTGGCAAGCATTCTCGCAAATCCGGTTTCATTATTTTCTTCTCCTTCATAAAACCTCAGGTTCTCAAGAAGAAGAATGTTACCTGGTTTGAGATCTCTTACCATCTGCTGTGCGCCCATACCTATACAGTCTTCAAAAAAGACTATTTCCCTGTCAAGCAATTCTGCAAGTCTGGCTCCTACAGGCTCAAGAGAGAACGCCTGATTTCTAGTTCCTCTTGGATTTCCGATGTGTGATGCGATAATGATCCTGCAATTGTAGTCAAGTGCATGTTTTATAGTAGGAAGAGAGGCTACAATTCTGGTGTCATCAGCCACAGTTCCATCTTCTTTTAGTGAAACATTGAAATCTGTTCTGATCAAAACCCTTTTCTCTCTTATAGCAAGCTCTGTGATAGCTCTCATAAAAAATTATTCCCCTTATTTAAAAAGTACGTTTGCGATTACATCAACCATTCTTGATGAATAACCCCATTCGTTATCATACCATGAAAGAACCTTTACCATGTTTCCTTCCATAACTGATGTATTGTCTGCATCAACTGAAGATGAATGTGCATCTCCGTTGAAATCCTTTGATACTAAAGGAAGATCACAGTATGCAAGAATTCCTTTCATTTCGCCTTCTGCATATTTTTTGAACTCTGCATTTATTTCTTCTACAGTAACATTCTTTTCAAGTTCATAAACTGCATCTACAAGACTTACATTAGGGGTCGGGACTCTTACAGAAATACCATCAAGTTTTCCTTTAAGTTCAGGAATAACAAGACCAATAGCTTTTGCAGCACCTGTTGATGTAGGAATCATACTGAGAGCTCCAGCTCTTGCTCTTCTAAGATCTTTATGAGGAAGATCAAGAATTTTCTGATCATTTGTATATGAATGAACAGTAGTCATGAAACCTCTCTTAACTCCCCATGTCTTATGAAGAATGTAAGTAATAGGTGCATAGCAGTTTGTTGTGCAGCTTGCATTTGAAATTATATGATGTTTTTCTTTATCATATTTGCAATCATTAACACCGAGAACGATTGTAATATCCTCACCTTTTGCAGGAGCGGATATAAATACTTTTTTTGCACCTGCTTCAAGATGAAGTGATGCTTTCTCTCTTGAACTGAAGAGACCTGTAGATTCTACAGCAACGTCTACCTTAAGTTCTTTCCATGGAAGTTCGGCAGGATTTTTAACAGCATAGATTTTAATCTCTTTTCCATCAACAATTATACTGTTTTCACCAGCTTTTACATCGTGAGCATAGGTTCCGTGTACTGAATCATATTTAAGAAGATGAGCAAGTGTTTTTGCATCAGTAAGATCATTGATTGCAACGATCTCAATATCATCTCTCTCAAAAGCAATTCTAAAAACAGCTCTTCCAATTCTTCCAAATCCGTTGATCGCAACTCTAATTTGTGACATGTCAACCTCCTAAAAAAGTTTTTTTATAACCATCTACTTTCGATCTTTCATGAAAAACGACCTTTGAAGAGCAAAAATCTTCCCTGTCCAGTTTTCCTCATTCCCATTCATATCTGCCCCATAAATTCCATTTATATGGGCATCAAGATTATCCGCAGCAGCCACAAGAAAAGCTTCCGGTGTCTTAGGAATCTTGGGAGAGCCATATTCATACTCTCCATGATGACTAAGCATGATATGAAGCAGCTCCATTCTCAATTCACTCTTATCAGGAATGACATCGTAAAGGAGTTTTTCAATATAAGTCGCCCCCATGTAGATATGTCCTAAAAGTTTCCCTCTATCACTATACCTGTCTACCAACATAGTATAATCATTAACGGAAAATTCAAAAACTTTTCCTGCATCATGTAGCATTGCGCCTAAAAGTGCAAGAGATACATCTATTTTGTAATCTCGGTTATACTTATCAGACATAGCATAAACTATATCAGCAACAGAAACAGTATGTTCTAAAAGACCCCTTCTATATGCATGGTGCATTGACTTCCCTGCCGGAATAACAGTAAAAAGATTCCAGTATCTGGAATTTGCCATAAAAGCATCAACAACTATTTTATGCTCTTCATCAAGCAATTCCTTCAAGTTGTTCCACTTTTCAACAAGTTCATTTAAACTGTATTTTGATTCAGGAATAAGACCAGGATAGGAATCTATCTCCTCCTGTGTCATAGGTGATGCTTCCTCGATAACAAGCTGCAAAGAGCCCTGATAAAGAGAAGATTTTCCATTCATCACCTTAATTAAAGAATTTTGTTTAAATAGCGATTCAGACTCTTCAGTTACATTCCATACTTTTCCACCTACAGAAGTATAACCGTCATTAAGTTCCAAATCTATAAATTTACTTCCATTTCGTCCAGTCTTTATTTGAACAGACTTAACAATTAAAAAAAGTAAATCATCAGGAATTATTATTTTGCTATCGCTAAGATCTGTAATTTTCAATCTTGATACCATAATTTTAATCTCTTCGAAATAATCGGGATTAAAAAACCAAACAGTTATAGCGTCAAGGTCAAAAAAAATCAATTTTTCCTGCATCAATAAACTAAAAAGGAGGCTAAATAAGATTATCATCAGTAATTACAGCAACATAATCTAGAAAAAAACAGGCATAAAAAATATCCGACATAAAATATCAGGTATTGACATAAATTCTCTTTCCATTACAATCGGCACGATTTTTAGGAGGTTCGTTTTATCATGGAAAGATTTATAAAAATAAAAGGTGCCAGACAGCACAATCTAAAAAATATAGATATATCAATTCCTCACGAAAAACTTACTGTTATTACAGGTGTTTCAGGATCAGGAAAAACAACTCTCGCATTCGATACCATTTATGCGGAAGGACAGAGAAGGTATGTTGAATCACTTTCAAGTTATGCCAGACAATTTCTTGAACTATCTGAAAAACCTGATGTTGACCACATAGACGGATTAAGTCCATCAATATCAATACAGCAGAGAAAAATAAATCAGTCACCGCGATCAATAGTTGGAACAGTTACCGAAATATATGACTATTTAAGGCTTTTATATGCAAGAACAGGAACTGTTCACTGCTATTCATGTGGCAGAGAGGTTGAAAAAAGCAGTGTTGAAAATATTGTAGACAAAATCGAAGAGCTTAAGAACGAAAAAATATATATCATGGCCCCACTAGTTTCTGGAAGAAAAGGTATATATGACAAAATGTTTCCTGCACTTGTTGAAGAAGGATATCTTCGAATAATGATAGATGGAGAAGAATTCAGGCTCGACGAAGAACTACCAAAACTTGACAAAAACACAAAGCATTCCATTTCTCTCGTAGTAGATCGTTTTTCAGTAAAAGAAGGAATGGATAAGGATAGACTCTGGGCATCAGTTGAAACAGCTCTCGTAAAAGGTGAAGGACTTCTTGAAGTGAAAATACTAAGTACACAAGAGATAAAAATATTCAGTGAAAAATTCGGATGTCCATACTGTGGAATATATTATGACGAAATAGAGCCGAGAACATTTTCATTCAATAACCCTGCCGGAGCATGTGAAGAATGCAATGGACTTGGTTTTAAAATGGAAATGGATGAAAAACTTATAGTAGCACATCCTGAAAAACATGTTGGACTTGCAATAGACGGTGTTCAAGATCTCATAAAACAGATGATGTTTATTATAATAAAGGAAGAAGGAGAAGATCCTAAAACACCATTTAAGAAACTACCGGAAAAAATTCAAAAAATACTGCTTTACGGCAGCCGGAAAAAATATAATTTTAACTTAAAAAGCAGAGGAAGCGGAATGCTTCACTCAAAGACAGATTTTTTTGAAGGAATAATCCCTTTAAGAGAAAGATGGTATAGAGAGACATCATCAGAAGATATCAGAAACTATCTTGAAAAATTTCTTAAAGAAAGCGAATGCAGAAGCTGTCATGGAAAAAGACTAACACCAAAAGCACTGGCTGTAACCATTGCAGACTTTAATATATTTGAAATGGGTGAAATAGAAATAGAAAAACTCGAAAAAATATTTGCAGACCGTGAAAAATTCAAATTTGATGATTTTAAATGGAAAATTGCAGATAAACTTGTAAATGAAATAGGTTCAAGACTTCACTTCTTAACAGCAACAGGACTTGGATATCTCACATTAAACAGAAAAACAGGAACACTTTCAGGAGGAGAAAGCCAGAGAATACATCTGGCAACGCAAATCGGCTCAGCACTTACAGGAGTAACATATGTTCTTGATGAACCAAGCATAGGACTTCACCCTGAAGATACCGAAAAGCTTATAAATATTCTCAAAAATCTTAGAGATCAGGGAAACAACGTTTTAGTTGTCGAACACGACAGAGAAATAATGGAAGCATCTGATTTTATTGTTGACCTTGGACCAGCAGCAGGAACCCTCGGTGGAGAACTTATATATGTAGGAGATTACGAAGGAATATTAAAATCTGAAAAATCATTAACAGGAAAATATCTTTCAGAAAGATTATCTATTCCCCTACCCGCATCAAGAAGAAAACCTTCAGGATTCATGAAAATAACAGGTGTTACAACAAACAACCTCAAAAACGTTACAGCTGAGTTTCCATTAGCTGTCTTTACCTGTATAACAGGAATGAGTGGATCAGGTAAAAGCTCATTAATAATGGAAACACTTTTAAATGCTCTGAGAAAAGAAAAAGGAACTTATAAAACATTTACAACTGACAAGGAAATCGGTGACATAGTTGAAATTGATCAAAGCCCGATAGGACAAACGCCAAGATCAAATCCGGCAACATATACACAGGCATTTGGACCGATAAGAGATCTTTTTGCATCACTTCCTTTATCAAAATCAAGAGGATATCAACCAGGAAGATTCTCATTTAACGTAAAAGGCGGAAGATGTGAAAACTGTCAGGGGGCAGGTGTTATAAAAATAGAAATGAACTTCATGCCCGATGCATACATCAAATGCCCGCATTGTGACGGTAAAAGATTTAATAGAGAAACACTCGATGTTAAATTTAAAGGCTATTCGATACATGATATTCTTGAAATGGAAGTTGAACAGTCACTTGAAGTTTTTGAAGCATTCCCGCCAATAAAAAGAAAACTGGATCTACTTCATAACATAGGACTTGGATACATAAAACTAGGACAACCGGCACACACTCTTTCAGGAGGTGAAGCTCAGAGAATAAAACTATCAAAAGAATTGGCAAAAAAAAGGAGTGATAACGCAATCTACATACTTGATGAACCAACAACCGGACTCCATTTTGATGACATAAAAAAACTTATAGAAATACTATTCAGACTCGTTGAAAAAGGAAGTACAGTAATAGTCATTGAGCACAATATGGATGTTATAAAATGCGCTGACTACATAATAGATTTAGGACCTGAAGGCGGGACATCAGGCGGAGAAATAGTAGCATTTGGAACACCGGAAGAAGTTGCAGAATCAAAAAAATCACTCACAGCAAAATATCTTAAAAAAGAACTTAAAAAATAGTAGAAATTATTGAAACTAAATATGATGCGGAGTGATATCAACATAAATTTAGATACAAACTATAAACCAGTTCAAATCATAAATAATACTGACATATCAGTTTATAATATGCGTTTTCAACTTTTCAAGCATTATATCAACCAGATTTTTCCATGACTCAAGGACTGCATTTTTCATAAAACTGTCCGTGAGATAAACGATATAGCCTTCTCTTGCAATATCAAGACATAAAAGAATTTTTTCAGTTTCTAAATTATTTTCATCCAGTTTCATGATTTTTCTCAGACGCTTTTTCACAAAACCTTTATTGTTTTGAACAGTTGTATCGATAAGTTTCATAAATTCTTCGCTGTGCCTTCCTTCGTTTTCACAGATAATATTGTACCCTTTTACAAGTTCTGATCTTTTTTCAAGAAAATCAGCCAGATCATTCATTAATTCAATAAGATATTTTCTGGGGTCTTCATACTCTTTTATTTCTGTTGCCATCGGCCTGATAATTTTAAGAAAATAGAGACAGGCTTCTGTTTTGATTTCCTGCATATTTATGAAATGATGAAAAAGATTTGCCTTGGAAATTCCGACCTTTTCTGAAATAGTTCTTGCTGAAAGCTCAGAAATTCCTTTATGGCCTGCAATTTCCAGAGTTGAAAGAAGTATTTTTTCACGCATTTCTCTGCCTTTACTCAAACGGCCATCTGTTTTTGAAATGTTTTTTTCCATATTAATCCTGATAAAAAATCATAAAAAGTATGCCTGAAAAAAACATCAAAGTAAACATCAAAATATAACCATTTAAATTTATTGATAAATAAAACTCAGGCATGCTGTTTGCTAAAACTGACCTATCGTTCGGTTAGTAATGTTTTTTAAGGAGGTTATTATGAAAAGTTTAAGTATGGTATTTGTTGCAATGTTCGTAGTTATGTTTTTTTTGAGTTGTGGAAAGAGTAATGATACACAGACGACTGATGAAGATCAATCCGTAGCAAACAGTGATCAAGATGAAGATGCATTCAATGATGCTGATGTTGATTTTTCGTCAAAACCGGGAGACAGTTTTTTCAGCGATCCGTTGAATATTCAGTACACATTTAAAGGTTACATCAATGATTACAGTGTTGTAAACACGGATGATGAGCAGAAGGGTTCGATGGAACTGACACTAAAAATAGGAGAGCTTGATCTGTCATTGAATGACATTCCAACTTCCTATACTTATACATATCCGGATTCAGCTCCTGAAAATCAGCGTGGAAAAACTTTTGTGGCTATTGTATCAGCAGGCGGAGTTGCACAGGATGACGGATTTCAAACCTACTATGTTTTTATAAATGCATTCAATGTGGAAAAACTTAAAAACCTGAAGGAAAACAATATCAGAGAATTCAACTCGGCGGATGCTGAAGCAGGTGTTAACATTAATAAATACTATGTGAAGTCAAGAGCTGATGGCTCAAATGTATATAGAAAATGCCTTAAAGGAGTTTCACCACTGGACAACAAATCGAAGTACTTTATAAACAATAGTTCAAACAAGGATTTTGCCGTATCAGAAACTATGCTTGCATGGGGGAATGTCGAAATAACAGATGTACTTAGTGATGATGTAAAGGAAAAACTCACTGAATACAATGGAGAATTCTGTACATTTTCTCTGAATGGAACAGATCTGACAAAAGATGAATATGAAGCTGAACTTGTAAAAGATGTGACTCAATTCGATTGTGAAATGCCGGAAGAATTTCTTACACCGATCTCTGAAAAATACGGAATAATAAAAATCAAGGGCAAAATCAATACAAGTCAGAATGACTCAATGGGGCAATCTGAACTTAAGCTTCAAGATAATGTCATAACAATGGACAACCTGCTTCAAATACAGAGTGCAAATAATTCCGGAAATGAAATTATAACCCTCGATTCAGCTGGTGATATCCAGACAATTACAGGTCAGACACATTATAAATATAAATATTTCCAAACTATCATTTCAAAAAACCTTCTAAAAGAACTGAAAGAGGAAGGAAAAGAAAGTCTGTTGATAGATGATGTGATAAGTCATGAAAGTGCAATATCATCTGTTTATGAGATTGAAGAAAAACAGATTACCGGAAAAACTCTTCAGAAGGTATGTACTATCGCGCTTGCTACTGAAACTCCACAGTCAAAAATATTTTTCTGTTTCAAGAATAATGTGAATTTTACAGATGGGGAAATATTGCAAGGAGCAGCAAATACAGCTCTTAATGATGATGAGTCATATCTTCTTAAAGCGGCTGGCGTTGAAACTATATCAGAACTTTGTTACTGTGCAAGCTACACATCATCAAGCTATACTCCTTCGGTCAATTGTGAAGAGTTCGAAAACACTGAATTATAAAGGAGATTACAATGAGAATAAATTCAATAAAGGCGATTTTTATTATCATAGGAATACTGATGTTTATCAGTTCCTATGTTTTACAGAAAGTAAACGCCTCTGAAGTTGAAAAAGGATTGATAATAGTAACAACAGAGAATATAAGGCTGAATTCCGTAAAGTTGGACGAATTCATAAAAGAGAAAGAAAAAAGAGGTTTCGCTGTGAAAGTTGCTACAGAAAAGGATTTCGGTGGTGAAGATATAAAAGGGTATGAAAAAGCCATGTTAATAAGGTCTTGGCTAAAGAAAAACACTGCCGGATATCCATTTTTACTGCTGATTGGCGATCCAAGTCCTAAAATGGGTGATATCCCTATGGTCATTGCAATACCGAAAGGCCCTGATGCGTCTGATCCATGTGCTGATATGGGATATTCATGTAACAGAATACCAACTGATTATTACTATGCTGATCTCAGTGGAGAATTTGATTTGAATAATGACGGTATTGTAGGAGAATCACCTTACGATCTTGAACTAGGCGGAGTGGATTTCAATCCTGAAATGTATGCAGGAAGAATTCCTGTCTATTTTGGGGATGTAGAAGAGTTTGATACAACTATCGGACATGTCATTAATTACATGAAAATGAATGAAAGCGAAACTCTATATAGAAAAAAAATGCTGTTTCCAATGTCATTCATATGGTTTGATGGTTACAAAGTCTTTCAGACGATGCATGAAAATAAAGAGACAGCTGAAACAAGCGAATGGTTTATAAAAAATGTACTTAAAGACAGGAATGATATCAGTTACACAAGACTATATGAAGCGGAAGGCCACTATAAGAGTAGATACGAATATGAAAGACCTTTGAACATGGAGAATATTGTTGATGAATGGAAGAATGATTACGGCATGATTTTCTGGGGTGGACACGGAATGCCTACGAATGTTGTAAGGACAGTATGGCTTGAAGACACCAACAATAATGGACTCGGAGAAAATGATGAAGTTGCAAGTTATGAGATGATAAATACTTCTATAGCATCTGAAGTCGCAGATGGTCACCCAGGTTTCCTGGTTGCCATAAGCTGTCTTGTAGGCTTGATAGATGCACCAGGATCAATAACGCACAGATTTCTTGCAGATGGTGCAGTTGTCGGCATTATAAGTGCCTCAAGTGTTACAGATCCTTCATCAACAAAATGGACAAATTTTTCTTCTGAAATAGATGAGTCTACATTGAGTGAAGACACAGCAGGCATAGTTTTTTTCGAAGGAATGATAAATGGAGGTTATGCAGGGAAAATATTCTATGATTATAAATATGATTTCGGAAAAATTCCTGCTGGAAGAGTCCTTGACCATAAATTTATGCTTAACTACTTTGGTGATCCGACACTGACTCTTTACGATCATGCAATTGAAGAAAATAATGATGCAGAAATTCCTGATAGCGGGACGGAAGATAGTGAAACTGTAGCAGACGATGAAAATAACGGAAGCTCAGGCGGATGTTCGATTTTTGCAGTAAGATGATACCGAGGCTGTTATTAATCAACATACACGGCTCTTCATCTTCCATTGATGGTAGTGAAAAAAAATGATTTTAACAGTTGCTATTTAATCTCAATATAATGAGGAATTATATCAATATATTTGTTATCTTTTGTTAAAAAACCACCAGGAATTGTTCCAAGCTGAATAAAACCAAGCTTTTTATAAAGATGTAAAGCACTTTTATTAATTGCAGTTACAGCATTAAACTGTAAAATTCTAAAACCAAGCTTTTTTGCCATCTCAATCGAATGTAAAACCAGCGCTCCTCCTATATTTTTTCCTCTCTCTCCAGATTTTACAGCATAAGAAGCATTTGCAATATGCGCACATCTGCCAATATTATTAGGATGAAGAATATATAGACCTAAAATCGCATCATCAAACTCAAAAACAGCAGTAAATGACTGCTCTTTAAAAAATTCCTGAGCGGATTCAAATGTAAGAAATTCCATTTGAGGAAAAGCCTCACCAGCATCTACAATCTCATTCCATATATGAATCATTTGAACTAGATCTTTTTTCTTGTATTCTCTTATCTGTTTCATTTTATGCCACATATTAATTATTTCATTTTTAATATCTACTGTCCGTCAATCAGACATCCGCACTGCATTACATCTTTGTTGTTGTCATTGCACTGCGGAATTGTACCGTTTTTCAGGTATTCGTGAGTAATGCAGTCCGTATCTCCAAAAATATCTTCATCATCACCATCTACACATGGAGGCTGAACTGTTTTTTTATCTTTCCTGCTAAGTTTTTCGTCAGTGTCACAAGGCCCTTTTTCTCCGTCAGGACATATTATTTCCGAAGAATTGCCTAGATTCGTCTTTTTATACTCTATTCTTATGTCTGAGCATTCTGCATCATCCATTGAATAATGCCAGTATCCATCTTTAATCGACAAATATGCTCCTGAAAATGAAGCATCTGTCAGTGAGGCCGCTGAAAAATCGGCTCCATGAAGGTATGCATCTGAAAACTTGGCATTTGAAAGATCGGAGCCTGATGTAAAGACAGCTCCTACCATCTGTGCAGAATTAAAGTTTCCATCAGAAATTTTTGTGTTTGTAAAAGTTATGTTTGAAAGGAAACTATTTGTAAATACTGAACCTTCTGCTGTAAGGTTTGAAATAACAGCTTTTTTCTGAACAGTTACATTTTCCCTGAATTTTGAAAAAATATAAGCACTGCTGAAATCAGCTTTTCCAAGATCGCAGTCTTCAAAAACAGCATTCATCAGCAGAGAGTAACTGAAATTTACACTGCCTGAAATGCCATCAATAATTACTTTTGAAAAAGTAGCACCTTCAAGATTGGCATTCGCAAAACTTGCTCCACCGATTCTTGCATTTGAAAAATCACTATATTGAGCTTTCTGATCTTTCACAAGAGGGCTGAAATCTACAGAAGAGAAGTCAGTATTTGTAAGATTTGTGCCGCTGAGATTCGCCCCCTGCATATTCAGACCTTTTCCGCCTGCTTTTAAACCTGAATAGTTCCCGTCACTCAAATCAATACCTGAAAGATCATAGCCGTCAGTTTTATCAAGCAGAACGGCGTTCTGTAACTGTACAGTCTTCCAGCTTGTTTTAGGAAGTAGCTGAACCGGAATTTTAGCGTTATATAGATTAGTCCTGTTTTCATCACATGAAACAGCAATTCCATTGACAGTGCCTGAAATATCCCAGTTAAAATCGCCGGATATTGAGATAGTGCTTTTTGAACTATCTGAAGAATTAGACATATCCGCTCCTGAAAGATCGGAACATCCAAAATAGTTGTTTCCAAGTTTAACGGTATTAAACAAAGTATTTTTCATTGAAGTATAACGGAGATCGGTACCAGTAAGATCTGTGTTTTTAAAAACAGCACCATCCATATCAGAACCAACAAGAATTGTGTTTGAAAGATTCTCGTTGCTGAAATCAACATCATGAAGATCACATCCACAGCATTTTCTGAGACTTACCAGTATTGTGTGATTATAATCTGGAAGTTTGTATGCATGAGCGCTTGCAACTTTTTCCGAATCAAGATAAACCGTAGATAATGAGGTTCCCGTACCTTGAGAAACCTTAACATTTCCATTAAAATCTGTTTTATCAAACCCCCTGAAAACCGTATCGGAATCAGGAATTATTATTTTACTTACAGCCTGAGGAACATCACTATCAGGTCCGTAATTCCTAAGTCCAAGTTTATTAAAATCATCGCATCTGTAATCAAAAAGAAAAGCCTGAGCACAGTTTGCTCCGGCTTTTATTGTTGCATCAGTCATTTTAACTATAAGAATTTCACCAGTCTGTTTAGGTGAAACATCCCATGAAGTTGCCGAATCACATACAAGTCCGATATTTTTAATACGGCAAAGATCATCGGCAGTTCCAGTCATTTTTGTTACAGTCAGAGATGATACAGTACTTGATACCATTGAAATAAATGACGGATCCTGTAAAGGCATCTGACTTCTGTAAACAACCGGAAGCATAAATGTAGTATTTCCGGTTTCCTGATCGTTTTCAAAAAGAACCGGCTTTCCCTTCAGATCCGCATAAGGATAAATTATAACCTGAGTCTGAGGTCCGGCTATGTATAAACCCGTTCTATGCGGAATATTATCGCATTTTCCATTCAGTACCATCACAATATCATCATCTGATGGTCCAAAAGAGTTCCTGCCTATATGAAGATAAGTGCGCTGATATACTGCAACTTCACCGCTTTCAAGAGTAAGTTCTCCATATCTGGAATATTTAACAAAACCCTCACAGTCATCAGGAGCCGATGATGAAAGTTTCCAGCCTGTTGAGCAGTCTGCTGCCACATCTTTACAGAATTGTTCAATATATTTCTGAAAATTTGATTTTATAACCGGATCAGCAATTTTGCTGTATTTCGGGTAAAGATACTGAGTTGAATTACCGCCGAAGCATTTCGTCCAGACATTATATCCTGAATCTCCCCAGTCTGAGAAAGTTTCAGTATAATCTGTCCAGTAGTTTTTACACAATGCTTCAATGGAATCACAGCTTTGATAAAGGTATTTTGAACAGTTGGCACTTTCATCAGAATCCATTTTCTGACATGTATAAAAATCACTCCAGTACCACGGACCTCCGAGAGGACATTCGTATGGAATGTCAGCGTAGTTTTCCGGCACTGAGCACACAAGATCTGAGCCGGATACGCAATGGGAAACAGTCTTAAGAGCAACGTTTTCAGAAGCAGCCGAAGTGACCGGAACCAGATAGTCATCACAATGAGTAGTTTCCGAAAGAGGTCTGATAAAAACAGTTGAGTCTTCAAGCAGTGATTTAAAAGAGTTTCCTGTGTATGAAACATGGAACGAATATTTTCCCTCGTTTATTTTTACAGTTTCACATCCGCCATTTAAAACAATAGCAACCGTATTTTCATTTTCATCCTTAATTTCAAGCTGATATCCGATATCATCGTGTTTTTCGAGACAAACTTTCTGGTTTAAAGAATGGGTAAACTCATAAGTAACAACATCAACACCTGTAGTTCCTGTGTCATTTTCATGCTGCACACTGCTTTCAAGATTAAGAATAACAGTATCATTATTGCTTACAGGCTTTTCAGGAACAAGCTCGGATTCCTTGTATGTTCTGGCAGAATTTTCATTCGACATCATTTTATCAATATCGTCGCTATTGCAACCTGTAAAAAGAAAAAACAGAATTATAATCAGTATTATTTTCATTATCTCCTCCCGTTAAGGTTGCGGAGCCCACAGACTTATAGTCGGCTTCTGCAAATTGTCTGATTCTATAACAGTTTCATAATTCAGTGTAAAAATATTTCTGAAATGATCGACAGCCATTTTTGCTGCCGCTATTCCTTCTGCCGTATCAATCAAAGTTCCTGTTTTTGAATATATCTGCACACCGTAATCATCTTTTGTCTTTCCGCTGTTTTTGTAATAAAGCACAAAAATCATGCCTGTGCTCTCAACATCAATATCAAGAACTTGAAAAGTTTCATCGATATTTGCAAGCGGAAAGTAGTTTTTCATGCTGTCATCACTACCGAAAATTTCTCTTACCGAACCGTTTACATCAAATGCCGACACTCTCAGATTGTTCTGTTCCAGCACAATAATATCACCGGTTTCACTTACTGTTACAGCTGCCGGACCGTTAAGAAGTCCTTCCCTATCGCCAGTCCCTGAAATAATAGTAGAATAAGGAGCTTCATCAAGCGAAACAGAATCGTTATTGAGGTTAAGGATTTCCATTTTATTAAGATCACGGTAAATCGACACAAGATAACCTGAAGGATGCACTGCTGTATCTGTTGACGGCATACTAAGCTGTCCGACAGCAGTTGAAGAGGTATCAAATAAAAGATTCTGATCTATAGAAACCTTTCTTACAAAATAATGAACTGTTCCATCAACTGTTTCCGGTGAAATAAAAACATTCTGTCCGTCTGTTTCTCCGGTAAGCGTGTAAGCGACTGCCGGTCTGTATGAAAGATATGCGCATTCAGAATCGACATGCAGTGATTCAGGTCCACCGGATTCATTGTTAAGAAGAGAGATATTTTCAATAAACATTTTCTGGCCTGACGATTTTCCGGTTGAACCGCACTCCTGAGCATTTTCTGAATATGACTGCCATGTATATGCGGCAGAATGTCCTTTGATATTTAAAGTTATATCAAAAAGTGAGCATAATCCGCTTTCCGTGCTTGAACAGTTAAGACTTGTCACAGTTTTTTCAGGAGCTGCTGGAGCCACATAATTATTTTTCGAATCAGTATATCCGAGCCATAAATGTTTTCCGCTGCTGTCAAGACCAATTTTATCCTTGTGAACAAATTCAGTCTTTCCTGTTATATTGACCATGTTCTCGGTAAGCTGGAAAGTGTAATTTACTCCACTGCTATCAGCTGGAGCGTCTTTGAGCGTATTTAAAACCTCCTGCACAGCATATCCTGAAATAAAACCGCTTTCACTCATAAGATAGATAACTATTTTTGCTTTGCCGCCTTCCGGAATATCCGTAAAAGTAAAATCCATGTGCGGTACTGCTGTGTTTCCGATAGTTCCGAATTCATTCTTTCCTGGAAGCTCGAAAGATTCATGTTCATTAAAGAAAACATAAGCCTTGTATTTCGTTGCCGATTCAGGAAATCCGCCACGGATGTTAAGAGGATCTGGCGTAATTCTCACTTTTGGAGACCATGTAGCATTAAGTCCGTTTCTGTGCACCGCCGGAGTTGAAGATACTTCTGTTATTGTCTGAGTAAGCTGACTCGTATTTGCCGCAAGTCCTGCAAGATAAAGTCCCCAGCCTATAAAAGGAATTCCGTTTTCAGCTTCACTTTCTGCAGCCGCTTTTACAATTGCATAACGAAGCCTGTCACAGCCGGTATTTACAAGAATTGCTCCCAATGCCTTGGCATAAGGTGCATAACTGCCTGCACCATTTTTATATGATTCACCATAGATACCCATCGAAAGACCGAGTGTCACAATTGCAGTAAGTACTTTCGGATCTGTAATTGCATCTTTCAATATAGGTTCACCGTCAACTCCGTCTCTTATTCCTGATGCAAGAAAATATGCCGGAATTCCGAGATCAAGCACAGAAGTTAAAATCGCTCCCGGAATATTTTCGTTAAACCACTGCCCTGTTCCCATTGAAGCGAAAATCAGTTCAGCAGAACTGCTTGTTGAAGGAATAGGAATTTTAAAGTAAGTCCAGTCGGGACTTAGCGGAATTCCCATTATGACAGCTCTGTTTGAAACAAAACCCCAGAAAACAGAATATTTTTCATCAGCAACATCATTAAAGAAAGCATACCATGTCGGCATATCTAAATCTTTGTAAAAATCAGGAGAAATCCCTGAACCTTCATCATCGGGATCATTTAGATAATCTTTCCACCATTTGTCATAAGACCCGTCAGGAGTTTTCCATTTAAGATAAAGAGCTACATGACGAAGATAGTAGTTTTTAACTTTGATTGTCATATATCTTGTTCCATCTTCGCCAGTTTCTATCTGACTACTGTCGGGATAAATCGACATTCCGTCAATTCCGCCCTGTTTTGACAAAATTATCTTTTCTTCAGAACTACTTAAAACAGCTTTTTTTACTACTGTTTCGCTATCAGGAATTTCAACAACTGCTACACCTGAAGCAATACCATCACCTTTAATGATTGAATATTTTATGTTTTCAAGTGCCGTGTCATTTTTAGTTTCATTGAGAGCAGCAAGCAAAGCAGGCTGAGCCGCATTAAGAATTTCATCTTTAGGTCTGTACTGAACAGCAGGACTTCTTGTAGACAAATCTCCGGTAAAAGGAAGTGGCACAGGCTCTTCATCATCAGTCATTTTATAGACATAAAAAGGACTTCCGTCTCTGAACATTATAAGGCTTGTTGTCCCGTCATCTTCCTTAACCCAGTACATATTTTCCTGAGATGCATCTGCCGGAGGCGTTTCATTATATACAGTCAGCGGTTCATTAACGAAACTACCACCATTTTTATTTGCAGCATTTATAGCTTTTGCAAGATCTATAATTTCCTGCCTGTGAGGAGCCTTTGAGTCACAGATTTTATCAGCGTCAACAGGATCTATATGATGCATTATTAATGCTGCTTTTTCAGGATCATCTGTCACAAGTTCCGGATGATTGAACACCATGCTTACTGCAGCTGAAACGGCACAAGCGTATTCATGATTATCTACAGTAGCTTCGTTTTTAAACAATGGTTTATCAGGCTGGAAATGATAAAAAGAAAATAACAGCCTGTGTTCAGGATCAAAACGGGGGTCTCCTTCAGTCAGATAAAGATGATTGAGACTTCCATTTTTGAGTTTGACCCCTGAAACAAAATGAGTGACATTTTCCCTGATGGTATAGTCAAGAGAATCATAATCATCAATCAGTGTTTCATAAGACTCCTCACTATGGGCTAAAACAGGGTATTTTTTACCATTTACATAAAGAAAAACAGATTTTTTAGAAGAAAGAGAAATATTGCTCAAATCAAAATGAAAATTGACACCTTCATTTGTATAATATTTTGAAGATTTATCTGAACAACTCATTAACAGCAGAAATATTATTGCAATACAACAACTTCTCATTCAACTCTCCATTAATTCATAATAAAACAACGAAAAACATTGTTCAAACATTAATTATTTCAGAATATACTTCAATCTCTACATTATTTTTTATCATTTGCCAAACTGGGCATACTGATTCTCAGACAACTTAACACATCTGTCAAAATCTTGTCTTGAAATATCTGATGATGCCAGATTAAAAAACAGTTTAATCTTTTTAAACTTAATTGGCATATCTGTGCTTCTCTCTCCTATTGCATTTACTTCAAGAGACTTAATATTTTTTTTCATTTTTCTCAGCAAATAAACTATAGCTGTTGCGCTACATCCTGATAAACTCATCAGTAGAAGCTCAAGGCCATTGAAACCGTCGCCATCACCAATAGGTTCATTATAATCAAACTTTATAGGTGCGTCGGAATGTTTTAACGAATAAGCCTCAAATTTAACCTTATTATTGATTAATTTTAAAGTAATTTCCTCAAAATTTTCTTTCATATTTATTTCCTTATAAAGAGATGATATTACATTAAACTTTAAAATATCTTATGTTCAATGTCAATTAAGTTGTGGTAATTAAAAGAACAAATTCATCAAAAAGATAACAAGATCAATCCCTGGTTTAAAATCTTTCCGTTCTGCTGCTAAAACTATCGCTGGTATTGAAACAGTTAACATGATTAGAAAAGGTCAAGCCAGAATGCAGGAGAACTGCGCCCGCAATCCATTCGACATTTTCAAAGAGCTTTTACTAAGAAAATCAGCCTGAATTTGAGTTAAAAATTAATGAGAAAAGTATTCCTCAGAAGCTCAGAGTTTCTGCTCACAAGTTAATGCAACTGTTCTAGCCCCATAATTGACTGTACAAAAGAAACAGTTAAACTTTCCCAATAAAAGAGGAGGAAAGATGGTGCAGCGGAAACGTTACAGTGCGGAAGAAAAGTTTCTGATACTGAAAGAAGCGGAAGAGCACGGTGTTGTAAAAACATGTGAAAGACACGGAGTGGATCCTACGACCTATTATGTGTGGAAAGAGAAGTACGAAGCTGAAGGGATAGCAGGATTACTTCCCATGAAAGCCGGAAGAATCGCTGAAGTTAAAGATATAAAAGGACTTGAGAAGGAAAATCGTATACTTAAGAAACTGCTTGCTGAGAAAGAAGTACTGATTGCGGCACAGCTTGAACTGATAAAAAAAAAGAGTTCACATCCGAAGAAAAGAGGGAGTTAGTGAATAAATACAGTTTTAAAAGAGGCAGAAAAGCAATGTGCAGTAAGCTTGATATCCCGCTATCCACATATAATTACAGGAATAAAGAAGGTAAAGCAGGCAGAAAACCGTCACTGTTTTCAATAAACTGTGAAGGGAACAGGATTCTTAACGAAGAAGTGGTTTCAAAAATAGAAAGCATAATAAATCATCAGTTTGCAGATTATGGCTATATAAAGATCTGCCACATACTGAGAAACAGATATGGAATAATAATCAACCGCAAGAAAGTATACCGTCTTATGAAAGAAGCGGGTTATCTTCAGAAACGCATCAGAGAAAAAGCAGAGAATCGTCAAAGAGTTGGAAGCTGGAAAGTAAACGTCAGCCGTCCGTTTGAAAAGATAGAGATAGACATAAAGTACATATATGTAAAAGGCGAGCAGAGACACTATTATATGCTTAACCTGATAGACTGTTACAGCTGGAAACTGCTGTCATACAGATTATCAGGAAGTATAAGGAAAGAAGATGTGATAGATATGCTGAGAAAAGTGATTATACTTTACGGAAATCCCAGAGATATAATGCTTAGGAGCGATAACGGAAGCCAGTTTATATCAAAAGATATGGCGGACTTTATAGAAAAGACAATAAATATGAAACATGAGTTCTGTCACGTCAGAACGCCGCAGGAAAATGGATACGTGGAATGTTTTCACAGCATACTGCAGAGATTTATAGTAAAAAGAGAGGGTTTTGAAAGTTTCAGTGAGCTGGACAAAGTGATAAGAGCCTGGACAGAGTTTTATAACGAGGAGAGGCCTCATAAGGGATGCGGTTACAGAACACCGTCAGATGTTATGAGCAGATATTATGAAAAAACTGGAAAAAATATTGGGAAAGTTACTGCTTGATTTCTGTATAGTTTTTAGGGGGCTATAGCAGTACAGAAGGTTTATTTCTCCATTAAAACTTTCACAAACTGTTATTTCTCTTTTTCTCATACTTATTCCGGAGCTTTCAGTCTTTATCTGGTAAATGGTATTGTTATATTGTATTTCCAGATTATTTGAAATAGTTCTTAGACTGTGTTTGGAAAAAATTATATCAAGTTCCTCTTTGCTGTGCTGAACTTCTCTATGTGCATTTTCACAGGATTTTGCTTTTACTGCAAACTTATTACTCAGCATCTCTTTATATTCTGTTAAAAACTTATTTGCTTCTTCGATTGTATTTATCTTTCTAAGCCTCAGTTCCTTCACAAGACGATCCTGTAAAAGCTGGTTGGCTCTTTCCACTCTACCTTTAGTCTGTGGCGTACCGGCTGAAATAATTTCTATCCCCAGCGTTTTCATCGCACGGCCAAACTGCGTAATGTTACTGCCTGTTTTCGGATCGGCTCTGTTAACTCTGAATATTCCATGTTTATCTGTATAAAGTGCTATTGGTATTCCATATTCTGAAATGTATCTTCTCATTGTTTCCATGTACGCTTCTGTCGTTTCCGATTCCGAGAAGAAAAGTTCCATGAATTCGCCTGTGGCATCATCTATGAAAACTGTAAGATTACATTTTGGACGGCGGTTTTCAAACCATTCATGCGGTGAGCCGTCTATCTGTATCAGTTCTCCTGGCCGGCTTCTTCTTTCACGCATCTGATGAACCCTTTTTGCTTTCTTTGCTTTAGCTTTCCATATATTTTCAGATATCATTATCTGTCTTACTGTTTCTCTTGATATAACTATATCGTCAAGCTCTTCAAGCTTTTCCGCTGCAAGTGTCGGTCCGAAACCATAATATTTTTCCTTTAGAAGTTGCTGTACTTTTTTTCCCAATTCCTCTGATATTTTACGGTTACTCGCTTTGCCTCTTTTACGCGATATCAAACCTTTTTCTCCTTCTTTTGAATACCTTTTCAAAATCCTTCGTATCTGCCTTTCCGAAAGATGAAGAAGCTTTCCAGCTTCTTTCTGAGACAGGCGTTTCAACTTCAAATCCCTTATTACAGAAACCCTCTCTATCTCTTTTTGGCTCATTCGTAGAATCTCCTCCACTGTATTCTCCCATGATTGTTCATTCCTTTCATCTGAGAGATTAGTTTAAATAACCGGACATTTCTACTTTGCTCACATAGGACATTATCACTTTGCGCCCACACTTTTCATTCTTTTCCAATATTTTAAAAAGCTCACTCCATTTTAATACTTTTTTTGCACTCTCCAACTGTTCTGGATTAATTCTTTCTTCATGTTTGCACTCAACTGATGATAAAAATCGAGCTATTTCATCCAAAGAGTTTTCATCTTTATTATTTTGAATGATCTTTTCTTCACTTTGTCTTTCTTGTGGATACTGTGGACATTCTTTTTCTGTACAAGATAAAAGACAGAGTAAAAACAAAATAAAAATTATATTGATCTTTTTTCTTAACATTTAATTCTCCTTTAACTCAAGAACACTTAAACTATTTTCTTATAGAATCTATAATATAGTCAAAATAATTTATTCATAAGCAAAATTCCATCACTGTCACCATATTATTTAATTTCTAAATACTTTATTCTTCTGCTTTCTCTTTGTCAACTTTAACTGCCCGTTTTTTCTTTGGATTTTCTTTGCTTTATGTTATGGTTTATTGTGTTTTTTTCATCATTGGGAGTTGCTTTAAATGTATTGGTTTCTATCTAAACTGGTTTATCTTCAACTTTTACTTATTAAGGTTATTTTCAGAAAAAAGAGTGATGTCGCTTTTGAAAATCTTTTACTCCGATGGCAGCTGTCTATGTATGAGGTAAAAAAAAAGACTTCCCTAAAATAACTGATTCTGATCGTTCTCTTCTGATTGCTGTAAAAAATGTTTTTTCAAAATGGAGGGAATCTCTTGTTGTTGTGAAGCCTGATACTTTGATAAACTGGCAGAGAAGAAGATTTAGATTTTACTGGAGAATGATTTCAAAGAGAAAAAATAATAAGGGAAGAAGACGTATTAGCAGCGAGATTATAAATATTATAAAGCTTATGAGAATTGAGAATAACTGGGGTGCTTCAAGAATATATTCCGAGCTTTTAAAGCTTGGTTTTACTGAAAAGAATATTTCTCAATCTACGGTTGTTCGTTATCTGAAAAGGTTCAGATTAAATGATCCTGATGGCAGAAAGGCTCAGTCTTGGAAATCTTTTCTGCATAATCATAAGGATGAAATTCTTGCTATGGATTTTTTTACTGTTTCTACTATAACTTTCAAGATTCAGTATGTTTTTTTCATTATTCATCATGGCAGTAGAAGAATAATTCACACAAATATTACTGAGCATCCTACAAAAGAATGGGTTATTAATCAGTTTAGAGAGATTTTTGCTTTTGAGCATAGGTTTAAATATCTGATTCATGATCGTGATGCTATTTTTTCAGGGATGATGGATGTTCTGCCTTCTTTCGGAATTAAGTCTGTAAGAACTTCATTTAGGTCTCCATGGCAGAATGGTATTGCTGAAAGGTTTGTTCTTACTGCAAAAACTGAATTGATTAACAATGTGATTGTTTTCAATCAGCGTCATCTTCATAAGCTTATGAAGGAATATATCGATTACTATAATAATGACAGATGTCATCTTGCTATTGGAAGAGATTCGCCAAATGGTAGAATGGTTCAGAAAAAACCGGAAAATGGAAAGGTAATTTCAATTCCTCAACTTGGAGGGCTTGTTCATACATACGAGTGGAAAAAAGCTGCTTAACTGATTGATTTTTCAATCTTCTTCAAGAACTTCAATAGGAGAACTTTATCAAAAAATAGTAGAAATACGGCTTTTTTCAGCAAATTTTACTGTTTTTCAATTTTTAATGAACAAACTTCATTTTTTAGTCAAAAACCAACCCGATTTTTAGTGAAAAAGTCTGTTTTTTGACAAAATAGACACTTTTTAGCCAATCTCATAACCCATTAATATCATTGACGGATGCTATTTTGACACATCACAATATATATATTCCTGTTATTACCATCTAAACAATTATATCTTTTAGATACTGTAAACATTTAAAACAGGTGTAAAACGAATTTTTGCCACTAGCTTCTAAGTAACGTATAAAGATTTTTTTATCAGTTAACAAAGGCTGGTTAACAGCTATAAAAACAAACATAAATTTACAGGGGAATAGCAGGGGAATTTTCCCCTGTTTATCAAAGTAAAGAAAATTTCTGATTTAAAGCAGGATTTTTAAAAATCTATGATACCAAATTGATACCATTTTGATACCGCCTTACCGTGTTTTTAGGTGTAAACTGGCGTAAATCCAGTTTTTTCAAAACGCCTCAAAGGCAAGATAACTTCTTGAAATTATTAACAAAAAGATGGTGGAGCTGAACAGGCTCGAACTGTCGACCCTCTGAATGCCATTCAGATACTCTACCAACTGAGCTACAGCCCCACACCAAAAAAGAAATGCCAGTAGAACTGACAGAGTCAAGATACTTTAAAAAGAATCTTTGTCAATAAAAAAGATAGTAAAACCGACATACGTTTTTTTCATAGAAAACCAGATTGTTTTAACAAAAAATAAATGTTTTTTATAATTACTTAATTTAATTAAAGATAAAAAACACTATTCAAAGGTTGACAACTGAGAAGTGATGCTTATAAAGCAGTATCGCAATGATTAACTGGGGAGTTTTGAGGATGGTTACGAAAGAAGACAAAGATTTTGAAAAAAGCGGCAATGTTAACGTTTTTGATCTTTCAAACGACATTGACACTACTTTGTCCGCAGAAAATGAGATGAAAAAAGTTATAGAAGAAGCTGAAAAAAACGAAGCTGAGAAACAGGAGCAGAAAAAGAGCAAAAAGAAATTCTTCTCAAAAGATTCTAAAGAAAGAAAATTTTATGAAGAAAAAATAGTTTCTTTGGAAAGTGATATTGCAGAAAAGGACAAAAAGATTGAAGAGCTTGAAGGTTCTTATCAGAGAATGCTTGCTGAAAATAGAAATCAGAAGGCAAGGCTTGAAAAAGAGTTTCAGACTAGATTAAAATATTCTGCCGAAAACTTTTTCAGAGAATTTATTCTTGTTAAGGATGAATTTGAAAAGGCTCTTTCCTACCTTCCCAGCAATATTGAAGATGAGAAAATGGTTCCTTTTATTGATGGTATAAAGCTTCTTGATAACAAAATAGAAGCTCTTATTAGAAAGTTTGGTGTTGAGCCATATCTTTCTGTTGATACTGAATTTGATCCTAATATTCATCAGGCTATAAAGATGGTTGATTCTGAAAAGCCATCTAATACTGTTGTTAATGAATATGTTAAGGGTTATCGATTTTTTGACAGAACACTCAGACCTGCAATGGTTGAGGTTTCTACAGGAAACGGAAAAAAAGAAGAAGCTGTAATTGATGAAACGAATGAATCTTCAGAAGTTAACATTGAAAATAACGAGGCTTAAATTTAATTTATATTATAAATTTTAGAAGGAGAAAAAAATGGGAAAAGTAATTGGTATTGACCTTGGAACAACAAATTCATGTGTTTCCATAATGGAAGGTGGTGATCCTCAAGTTATAGCTAATGCTGAAGGTAGTAGAACTACTCCAAGTATGATAGCTTTCACAGATAAGGGAGAAAGGCTTGTTGGTCAGCTTGCAAAAAGACAGGCTGTAACTAATCCTAGAAAAACTATTTACTCTGTAAAAAGACTTATTGGAAGAAAGTTTGAGGCTGGTGAAGTTGAAAAGATGAAAGGTCTGGTTCCTTTTGAAATTATAAAGGCTTCCAATGGTGATGCATGGGTTAAAATCGAAGATAAGGAATATAGTCCTCAGCAGATTTCAGCAATGACTCTTCAGAAAATGAAAGAAACCGCTGAAGCATATCTTGGCGAGGAGGTAACTCAGGCTGTTATTACTGTTCCTGCATATTTTAATGATTCACAGAGACAGGCAACTAAAGATGCCGGTAAAATAGCTGGTCTTGATGTTCTCAGAATTATAAATGAACCTACTGCTGCTGCTCTTGCTTACGGAATTGATAAAAAAGGCAAGAATCTAAAAATTGCTGTATATGACCTTGGTGGCGGAACGTTCGATATTTCAATACTTGAACTTGGTGATGGTGTTTTTGAAGTTCTTTCAACTAATGGTGATACTTTCCTCGGTGGAGAAGATTTTGACCAGAGAATTATTGAATATCTTGCAGCTGAGTTTAAAAAGGATCAGGGAATTGATCTTTCACAGGATCCTATGGCTCTTCAGAGACTTAAAGAGGCCGCTGAAAAGGCAAAACATGAACTTTCATCAATGATGGAAGCAAGTATCAATCTTCCTTTTATAACTGCTGATGCAACTGGTCCTAAACATCTTAATCTGACTCTTTCAAGAGCTAAACTTGAAAGTATTGTTGAAGATCTTGCTAAATCAACTCTTGAACCATGCAGAAAGGTTTTAAAGGACGCAAAACTTACTGTTGGCGATGTTGATGAAGTTATACTTGTCGGCGGTATGACAAGAATGCCTCTTATACAGAAAATTGTTAGAGAATTCTTTGGTAAGGAACCTAATAAAGGTGTAAATCCTGACGAAGTTGTTGCTATTGGTGCTGCTATTCAGGGTGGTGTTCTTACAGGCGATGTAAAAGATGTTCTTCTTCTTGATGTTACCCCTCTTTCTCTTGGTATTGAGACTCTTGGTGGTGTTTTTACTAAGCTTATTGAAAGAAACACAACTATTCCGACAAAGAAAAAAGAGGTTTTCTCAACTGCTCAGGATAATCAGCCTGCTGTTACAATAAGAGTTTTTCAGGGTGAGAGAGAGATGGCTGCTGAAAATAAACTTCTTGGAGAGTTTGATCTTAAGGATATTCCTCCAGCACCTAGAGGTGTTCCAAAAATAGAAGTTTCATTTGATATAGATGCAAATGGGATTCTTAATGTAAGTGCTAAAGATACAGGAACCGGAAAACAGCATTCTATTGTTATTAAAGCTGGAAGTGGCCTTTCTGATGACGAAATAGACAGAATGATAAAAGAAGGCGAAAAGTTTAAAGACGAAGATAAAAAGAGAAAAGAGCTTGTAGAGGCAAAAAATAATGCTGATCAGCTTATATACTCAACAGAAAAATCTCTTAATGAATACGGTGATAAATTATCTGATGGAGACAAAGCTCTTATTAAAGAAAAAATAGAAGCTTTAAAAAGTGCTGTTTCTTCAAATGA
Source organism: bacterium (assembly GCA_963667425.1). GTDB lineage: Bacteria > UBP6 > UBA1177 > UBA1177. The sequence goes on from OY763407.1 coordinate 787,800, forward strand.
CAAGGAAGAGATAACTAAAAAGATAGAAGAACTTACTCAGAGTGCACACAAGCTTGCAGAAGCTGTTTACAGTGCTGCATCAGCTGGAGAAGCAGAAGCTTCTCAAAATGGAAATGACAGTGCAAAACCTTCTGGTGATGATGTTGTAGATGCTGATTTTGAAGTAAAAGATAAATAAAAATTTAAAATGAACGGGGAGCAAAAAATAGCTCCCCTGTTTTTTGTTTATGAGAGGAAAAATGGCAGATTACTACAATATTCTTGGTATCAGCAGAACAGCAAGTGCGGATGAAATAAAAAAAGCATATAGAAAACTTGCTATGCAATACCATCCTGACAGAAATAAAGACAACCCTGAAGCTGCAGAAAAATTTAAGGAAATAAGTGAAGCTTATGAAATTCTTTCTGATGAAGAAAAAAGAAAACTTTACGATCAGTATGGCGAAGCAGGTATAAAAGGTAATAATTTCGGTGGCGGTGCCGGTGGTTTTGAAGATATCTTTGGCGATTTTGGTGGTCTTAATGATATATTCGGAGATATTTTCGGAGGTGGAAGAAGATCAAGCAGGGCCTCTTCACAGCAGAAAAGACCAACAAGAGGAAATGATATTCTTGCAAGAATGCGCATTTCTTTTGAGGAAGCTTACAAAGGTTTAAATAAAGATGTAACAATAAAGAGAAGCACCACCTGCCAGCACTGCGGAGGTTCAGGAGCTGAATCAGGTTCAAGCCGTAAAACATGTCCTACATGTAATGGTTATGGACAGGTAAAAGTTTCTCAGGGGTTCTTTTCACTTTCTCAGACATGCCCTACATGCCATGGTGCAGGTTCAATAATTGAAAAACCTTGCCATTACTGTTCGGGAACAGGTTTTCTTGCTGAAGAAAAGAAAATAAATATCAAAATTCCGGCAGGTATAGATAATGGACAGAGAATCAGAGTTCCAGGTGAAGGAGATGCAGGTAATAACGGCGGGCCGAGAGGAGATGTTTTTATAAGTGTAGAAGTTGAAGAGCATCCTCTTTTTATAAGAGAAAACAGCAATATCTATATGGAACTTCCTGTAACATATGCGCAGGCTGCGCTTGGAGCTACACTGGAAATACCAACAATGGAAGGTCCTGTCAACCTTAAAATACCTTCAGGAAGTCAGCCTAACTCCAAGTTAAGACTTAAAGGTAAAGGTTTCAAGAGTATAGGTACAAGGCCCCAGGGTGATCAGTTTATAATACTTAAACTTGAAGTTCCTAAAAAACTTTCACAAAAACATCGTGATGCAATTGAATCTCTCCAGAAATATGATGAAGAACTTAATGAAAGACCAATTTTAAATGATTTTTTAAACAAAGTAAAAAATCTATTCAAATAATATTTTCTTTCTACATTTAAAATTTTTCATATTTCAAAAAAAAGAATTCTAAAATGCTTTTAAGATAATTGTTGACGTTTATTTTTTTAGATAAAATTAATCAATAAAAGACATTGAACAACCGGATGTTCTAGTAGATTCAGAAGAGTCTTTAAGACGTTCACTTCTGCATAAAGGATCACAGCCGTCTCCTGGCATCATATTGCCATCATCACATGTTTCACCATATTCAAGAATTGTATTGCCGCATGTTGAGGTTCCAGCAACAGGACTTTCATTTCTGCATAAAGGATCGCAGCCATCACCAGGCATCATATTGCCATCATCGCATTGCTCATTTGAGTCTCTAACACCATCACCACATGAATCAGATGCTCCGATATATATTTCTTCCTGACATGTTGAACTGCAGCCATCACCAGATTTTGTATTACCATCATCACATGTTTCACCATATTCAATATTTCCATTTCCGCATACAGTTGTCGAACCGGTTGAATCACACACTGCATAATTGTAGCCTGAACAGTCAGATTTGCAGTATGCGGTTTTTGTAGAATTTGGAAAGTTAAATGCTGTACATGGTTTGGAATCGCTGTCACAAAGTTCATCTCCTGTGACTTTGCCGTCACCACAGACAGGTTTTGCTTTACATAAAGAAACATCATAACCTGAACAATCATTTTTACATGAAATAGTCGTTCCTGATGCATAAGAAGAACTTATAGCAGAACAGTCAAGTGTGTTGCTGTCACAAATCTCATTGCTGTCAGTTGTTCCATCACCACAGTAAGAACCTGAAGAACTTATTACAGGCATATCTCTTCCTGTAAGTTCCTTAAATGTACTTTTTATCCAGTCTTTATAATAGTAAACATGTGTATCATACCCGTCTCTGTCAGCATAACAGACCTGACCGCCAAATGATGTTACGCCTGAAACAACAAGATTTCCTCCTTCCTGTGTAAAAAAAGGACCTCCTGAATCACCCTGACAAGTTCCTGAAGGACTTCCGACCTCTATAAGATATTTACTGTTTGAACCAGAACCGTATGTTCCTTTATAAAGAACCTGTGCATTACCTTTACGATGGACTCCTGAATCATTACCATTGGTTTTAGTCAGACCATAACCTACAATAATTCCTGTTGTACCAATACTTTCAACAGTTTGACTGCGAATACCATAGTATTGTACGCCATTTATAGCTTTTGTCATTTTTATAAGAGCAAGATCCACATTTTGAGAAGAAGTATTATTTATATCTCCGCTCCATGTTGGATGTTTTATTATTTTCGAAGCTTTTCCATACGCAAAATAATCTCCGGTATTCATATTTGCACCGCCAAACACCTGAATTATGCTTGGATTGCTTACTGCATTAAAATCACTTTCTCCATCATTAATGTAAACACAGTGGCCGGCAGTTAAGACAACTTCAGGGTCAAGAAGCGTAGCTGTACAAATTGAACCATATCCATTTCCCATATTAATAAAAAGACCAACAACGCCTTTGTACTCATTATAACCTGTTTCAGTTCCATTCACTATAGGTTCAACAATAGATGCATCATTTTCTTCCGGTGTCCAGGGATAAGTTTGTGCTGATAACGAAAAAGTAAACAGTAATAGAACCAGAGCTTCAAAAAAAGCTTTTTTCATAAAAACCTCCACAACAAGATATTAATATTAAAAGCTAAAAAGAAGTATAATCTCTTAAAAAAAGAGGTCAAGAAGATATATGAATATTTTTATGATGAAAAAGCTTTTATTATGAAATTTCTTTTTCTTGGTCCATCAAATTCGCAAAAGTAAACTCCCTGCCATTTACCAAGTACTGGTTTGCCATTTTCGATAAGAACAGTTTGTGATGTTCCTAACAAAGCAGATTTAAGATGAGCATCACTATTTCCTTCCAAATGCTTAAAAGCAGCTCTCTGAGGAATTAATTTATCCAGAAAAGAAAGCATGTCATCCTTTACATCAGGATCTGCATTTTCATTAATGGTTACTGCTGCTGTGGTATGTGGAACATGAACAATACAAAAGCCGCTTTCAATACCAGATTCTTTAATAAAACCAGCTACACGATCTGTAATTTCAATCATTTCACATCTGGTTGTAGTAGATACGATTTCATTTTTAATCATCAAAATCTCCGCATTAAATAGAATGAACAATTTTTTATACTGCATTTTAATTTTTTTATTGAAAAAAAGCAAAAACTTCACAAAAAGAGATAAGTAATATATTATTACTTATGAAAATTATTAATAAAATAGCACAGCAGTGTTCTATATGCGGTAGTATTACAAATACTTTATTGTGTGAAGAGTGCAGCAGATTTCTAATTGAAAATAGACATACCTGTTCAAGATGTTCTTCTTTCATTATAATGGAAGACTTAAAAGAAAACGGCTGCAGGTTTTGTTATAATAAAAAACTGTTTCTATCATATGTTAATGCTCCTTTTATATATGCCGGGGCAATATCTAAGCTGATAAAGGAAATGAAATATCATAAAGACCTTCATAAAGCTTTAATTCTGGCTTCTTTTCTTACAGGTTTTATTCCGGATAAAATTATAGAAGCTGACGTTGTGACATATATTCCTATGAGAAAACAGGACGAGATGAAAAGAGGTTTTAACCAAAGTAAAGTATTTGCAGAAAAAATAGCAGAAAAAATACATAAACCGGTTTTACCTCTCCTTTCTAAAGCACGTAAAACTCAAAGACAGGCTGAACTTGGAAAAATTGAGCGAGAAAAAAATGTTTCAGGTTCTTTTAAACTTAATATTAAGTTAAATAATCAAAAAGTACTTATTGTAGACGATGTTATAACAACAATGTCAACAGTTAACTGTGCAGCTGAAATGTTAAAAAATGGTGGTGCTGGAGAAATATATTCATTTGCTCTTGCAAGAGATTCAATATACTTTTCATGAGATAAATTTAAAATTTTTGACTTACTAAAGATTCTACATTATTCTTAATTGTTCTTTTTTATATTTGGAGGTCTGAAATGAAAAAAATTTTACTGATGATTCTTGTTATCTTTTCCGCTATTAATCTTTATGCACAGCAGGCTGAAGGAACTTTCGGTATAGATGGCGGGTACACCGCTTTTCTTCCATATATGGATGGTGTTGATACTTATAATGGATTCAATGTCGGAATTCACTATGAACCACCTCTGATGGAAAGACTTAATCTTGTAGTATCTGCCCGTTCAAATTTTCATATGGAAGATGGGTACAATTATTATCTTCCTGAAATTACTGTTGGTTCAAAATTTCTTATGGATGTATATACCGTTCTTCCATACATGGAATGGGGAATTGGGGCTGCAATGGGAATAGCTGTTCCTGATGAAGGCGACAGTGTAAAAGAATTCGGTATTGCACTCAATGCCGGACTTGGTGCAGATTACTATGTATCAGATGATTTCTCAATGGGAATAGCTCTGAGATATGATCATATTTTTAACAATGATATTCCTGATACTTTCACATTAAATATCAGAGTGAATTTCATAACTCTCAATTAATAATTCTATTTCAATCTTTAAATCCGGAGAAAAAATGTATCTTGTAAGCGCATGTCTTGCTGGTTTTCCATGTCGCTGGGATGGAAAATCAATGCCTGATGAAAAAATAGTAAAACTTATAAAAGAAGGTAAGGCTATTCCTGTATGTCCTGAACAGCTTGGTGGACTCACAACGCCAAGAGAGCCTTCTGAAATTTCAGGAGACAAGGTTTTATCAAGAATTGGAACAGATGTTACATTAAATTTCACAAAAGGCGCAGAAACAGCTCTTCAGATAGCTAAGCAATATGGTTGCAAAAAAGCAATTTTAAAAGCAAAATCACCATCATGCGGGAAAGGGCAAGTATATGATGGTACATTTTCAGGAAAACTGATTGATAGAAATGGAATGACGGCTGAACTTTTAATCAAAAATGGTATAGAAGTTCTTACGGAAAATGAAATCTGAAAAAATTAATCCTTCATTTTATTATATTTCTCAATATCTTCCTTAGCTCCCATTACAATAAGAACATCTGAAAGTTTGATAACAAAATTTGGACCAGGCATAAATTTCATACTTGGCGGAACAAGTTCTTTTATTGCAATAACAGACATATTATACTTTCGTCTGAAATCAAGATCTTTTAGTGTTTTTGAAACCATATCAGTAAGAGGAGCAATTTCAGCTATTGAGTAATCTTCTGTAAGAGGGATATAATCAAGCATGTTTTTGCTCATTATTTTCTGGGCAATTCTTTCTGCCATATGTTTTTCGGGAAATATTATATTCTCAAATCCCATTAAAGTCATAATACGCTCATGTTCATCATTTATTGCCTTTATATGAACATTTTTAATTCCCATTTCTTTAAGATAAAGTGAGGCTATAATGCTTGACTCAATTGTACCAAGACAAACAACAACAACATCTATGTCTTCAGGAATAATGTTCCTGAGTACTTGAGATTGTCTGACATCTCCGATAATAGCCTGAGTTACATAGTCTCTGACAAGCTCTGTTTTATTTTCATTAATATCGAGCGCAATTACTTCACAACCGGCTTTTGAAAGAGACAGTGCAAGATGAAGCCCAAATTCACCAAGACCTATTACGACAGCATTTCTTGCCATTATTACCTCCCCTAACCTATAAGAATTTTCTCTTCAGCATATTTTATCGGAAGAGTTTTTCTGTTTAAGAAAAATGAAAAAATAGTAAGTGATCCAAGTCTTCCTATAAACATCTGAAGAATTATGATAATTTTTGAAAATGTTGTAAGAGATCCTGTTATTCCAAGAGAAAGACCTACAGTACCCATAGCTGAAACAGATTCAAAGAAAAGATCAAAAAAAGAATGATGCGGTTCCAAAGAAACAAGAAAAACTGCACCTAAAAACAAAATAGCAGCAGCAAAAAGGAAAATCAGAAGAGCCTGATAAACAACTGAAACAGGAATTTTTCTTCCTCTTGCCGTTACATCTGAAAATTCGTTTTTCCCAAGAAAAAAGAGAAAAATAAATATTGCAAATGTGGTGGTTTTTATACCTCCGGCACAGGATCCAGGACTACCGCCTATAAACATAAGAAACATCATTATAATAAGAGAACTTCTAGTCATAGATGAAATATCAAGAGTATTAAAACCGGCAGTTCTTGTTGTAATAGATTGAAAAAAAGCTGATAAAACTGAAATATCATTTTCGTGTATATATTCAAAAAGAAAAATAAGTATAGCTCCGATTAAAGTAAGCCAGAAAGAAGTCCAAAGTACAGTCCATGTGTGAAGCGAAAAGAGATATCCTCCATGCATTTTTTTTCTGTGATTTATAAAGTATTTAATTTTTACCATAACTTCATACATAACAATAAAGCCTATTCCACCCAGAATAATAAGAAGAGAAGTTATAATATTGACAGGAATAGAATCTTTATAACCTATCAAACTATTGGAATAAAGAGAAAAACCTGCATTACAGAAAGCTGAAACAGAATGAAAAAGTGCAGAAAAAGCTCTTTTTGCATAATTTTCATCATTTAAAAATGGAAAATAGAGAAGAGCTCCTGTTAATTCAATAGCAAAAGTATATTTAAAAAGAAAAAACGTAAATTTTTTGAGAGAAGCTTCCCTGTCAAGACCCTGAATAAAACTTTTTTCAAGTGCAAGTCTACCTGAAAGTCCAGGTTTCTGACCAAGAATCCAGACAATTGTTGCAGAAAACTGCATAATACCAAGCCCGCCAAGCTGTATAAGGAGTAAAATTATAAATTGCCCTAAAACTGTAAAATCCTTTGCTGTATCCATAGTGGCAAGACCAGTAACACATACGGCTGAAGTAGAAGTGAAAAGGGCGTCTACAAACTTTATTCCATGATTCGTCATTCCTGGAAGCTTCAGTAAAAAAGCGCCGATGAATATTAACCCTGCAAAAGAAAACAATAAGAATTTTGCAGCACCCATAGAACCTTTTGCACTTTTTTCCAGCACTACTCAACTCCCATAAATCTATGTATCTGAAGCTGTATTCTCATTGGATAGAGTGCACTGTTTTTCATAACAAAAGATGCCGCAGCAGGAAGGATATTAAAACTTTTGTTGTAAACAGGTGAAATATAGATTTCTATATTTTTTTCTTTAAGCAGAGAAATCTTTTCCTGAACAAAATCCAGATCATGTTCATTACCTACTACAAATTTTATCCATCCATTGTTATTATTAATTATTTCAAGATTTTCTTCACAAAAATTGCTGTTACCTGAAAAAGGTGTTTTCCAGTCAACTGAAAAGAAAAGGTTTTCAAATCGATCTTTAAACTCCATAAGAGAATAAGAACCATTAGTCTCAATAGTAATTCTTTTTTTGCCTGCAATTCCTTTGATAAGTTCTATAAGTTCATCTTTCTGCATCACAGGTTCTCCACCTGTGATACAAATATCATATTCAGGATAACGTAAAACTTCATTTATAACATCAGACACTTTGACTGTTTTGTAAACACCAAGATTGACCGATTCCAATGTGTCACAGTAGCTGCACTTTAAATTACAACCATAAAGCCTCAAAAATGAGGATGGATAACCGGAAAAACGCCCTTCTCCCTGGATAGAATGAAACGTTCGAAAAACATTCATAAAAAACCTCTAAATAAAGTTTTAACAATGCCCGATTTTAATCATAAAAAAAATAGTGTAAAGAAATCGTAACCATAAAAAAATGAAAGCCGCTCGAAAGCGGCCTTCACAAAAGACAAACTACAAATAATTAGTCTTTCTTTATAAGTTTTACAAGAGATTTAAGACCAGTTTCGATTACATTGTAAGCGTCTTCAATCTTAACTTTAACGTCTCTTATAAGGTCATTGTTAATTGCTGACTGTGCAGCTGCAAGTCTTGCAATTGGAACTCTGTAAGGTGAACAGCTTACATAGTTAAGACCTGTCTTGTGAAAAAATTCTATTGAAGCTGGATCGCCACCGTGTTCACCACAAACACCAAGCTTAATATTGCTTCTTACTTTTCTACCTTTTTTGGTTGCTATTTCAACAAGCTGACCAACGCCATCCTGATCAATCGAAGCAAAAGGATCATTTGCAAGAATACCTTTTTCTCTGTAAACCTTTATAAACTTACCAGCATCGTCACGGCTGTAACCAAGACACATCTGAGTAAGGTCGTTTGTACCAAATGAGAAGAATTCTGCTTCTTCTGCTATTTCATCAGCAGTAAGAGCACCTCTTGGAACTTCTATCATTGTTCCTACCATATAGTCAACAGTAATCTCTTTTTCTTCGAAAACTTTCTCAGCAATTCTGTTGATTATCTCTTTCTGCATAACAAATTCTTCTTTTTTACCAACAAGAGGAACCATAACTTCCGGGAAAACCTTAACGCCATCTTTTGTAAGATCACAGGCAGCTTCAAAAATAGCTCTTGCCTGCATTTCAGTAATCTCAGGATAAGTTATACCAAGACGGCATCCTCTGTGACCAAGCATTGGGTTAACTTCATGAAGTTCTTCAACTTTTTCTTTAACCTGTTCAACAGTAAGTCCCATCTCTTCTGCCATTTCCTTCTGAGATTCTTCTTCATTAGGAAGGAATTCATGTAAAGGAGGATCAAGAAGTCTAACAGTAACAGGAAGACCTTCCATAACTCTGAAAATTCCCGTAAAGTCATCTCTCTGATGTTTTATAAGCTTCTCAAGAGCCTTTCTTCTTCCAGCTTCATCATCAGCAAGAATCATTTCTCTTACAGCCTTTATTCTGTCTCCTTCAAAGAACATATGTTCCGTTCTGCAGAGACCGATACCCTCAGCACCAAAGTCTCTTGCAACCTGAGAATCTCTTGGAGTATCAGCATTAGTTCTGACTTTAAGAACTCTTCTTTCATCTGCCCAAGTCATAAGCTCGCCGAAATCACCTTCAAATTTTGCAGCTTCTGAAGGAATAGAACCAATAAAGACTTCACCGGTTCCACCATCTATAGAAATAGTATCGCCTTCCTTTATAACTTTGCCATCAACTTCAAAAGTTTTTTCTGCATAACTGATATTAAGAACGCCACAGCCTGAAACACAGCATTTACCCATACCTCTTGCAACAACAGCTGCATGGCTTGTCATACCGCCTCTTGCAGTAAGAATACCTTCAGAAGCATCCATACCACCAATATCTTCAGGAGAAGTTTCAATTCTTACAAGAACAACTTTTCTGCCAGCTTCTTTAGCTTTTTCTGCATCTTCAGCACTGAAAACAACAGTCCCGCTTGCAGCGCCAGGACTTGCCGGGAGACCTCTTGCAATCATTTTACCTTCAGTAACAGCCTTTTTCTTCTCATCTTTTATAAACTGAGGATGAAGAAGCTGATCTATCATTTCAGGAGCAACTCTTAAGAGAGCGGTATCTTTATCAATAAGCCCCTCTTTAACCATATCAACAGCTATTCTTACAGCTGCCTTTGCGGTTCTTTTACCGTTTCTTGTCTGAAGCATGTAAAGCTTGTTATTCTGAATTGTGAACTCAAGATCCTGCATATCTTTGTAATGTTCTTCAAGCTTATGATAAATTTCAACCAAAGTTTCATAAACTTCAGGCATAACCTCTTCAAGAGATCCAAAATTAGCCTTTCTTTCCTCTTCGGAAACATTATTTTCTTCAGCCCATTTTCTTGAACCTGAAAGAGTAATCTGCTGAGGAGTTCTAATACCTGCAACAACATCTTCACCCTGAGCGTTAACAAGGTATTCACCGTAAAAAACTTTTTCACCGGTAGAAGGGTTTCTGGTAAAAGCAACACCTGTAGCACAATCATTACCCATATTACCGAAAACCATTGACTGAACATTAACAGCTGTACCCCAGTCAGCAGGAATATGATACATATCTCTGTACTTGATGGCTCTGTCATTCATCCAGCTGCCGAAAACTGCATTAATAGCTCCCCAAAGCTGAGCCATAGGATCTGTCGGAAATTCACCTTTATTCTGTTTTTTTATAGCTTCCTTATATCTTTTTACAAGTTCTTCAAGATCTTCGGCAGTAAGTTCAAGATCACCCTTAACATTCTTTTCTTTTTTAAGAGTGTCTATTTCATGCTCGAAAACATGACCATCAATACCCATAACAACATTGCCGTACATCTGAATAAATCTTCTGTAACTATCCCATGCGAATCTTTTTCCACCATTAGCTTCAAGACCCTTAAGAGTTTCCTCATTAAGACCGAGATTAAGAACTGTATCCATCATGCCCGGCATAGAAACTCTTGCACCGCTTCTAACAGAAAGGAGAAGAGGAGATTCAGAAGAACCGAATTTCTTACCCATAACTTCTTCCATCTTAGCAAGATTTTCCATAAGCTGACCCTGAACTTCAGCAGGATAAGTCTTATTATTTTTATAGTAAGCGGTGCAAAGATCTGTTGAAAGTGTAAAACCTGCAGGAACAGGAATACCGAGATTACTCATTTCTGCAAGATTAGCACCCTTTCCACCGAGAGTGTTTTTCATTGAAGCATTTCCGTCTGATCCTTCAGGACCAAAGAAATATACATATTTTTTAGACATAGCTTCCTCCAAAAATTATCAAAAAACCAATAAGAACCAAATTGACCCCATATTTTCCTAATATAAAATTTTAAATCAAGTTTTTTTGCCTTTATAAGCAGTAAACGAAAAAAATTCAGAATTCTCTATCTCAAGCAATTTCCTTTTAACATCAACACCACCACCATAATTTCCCAAAACACCACCTGAACGGATAACTCTGTGACACGGAATAATAATAGGAAAGGGATTAAGTTTCATAGCAGTCCCAACAGCGCGTGAAGCATTCTCAAAACCAGCTTTAGCTGCAAGATCTCCATAAGTAATTATCTCTCCTGAAGAAGTTGCAAATAAAGTTTCATAAACCTTCATCCTAAAATCAGTCACATTTGAAAAATCAAGTCTGTCAAGTGAAAAAGAAACTGCTTCACCAGCCAAATAATGTAAGATATTTTCAAAAAAAGTATCTGTAAAATGAGAGGAAACAGCAGAAAAACCATTAGATAAAAGAAAATCTTTTTCAGAAAAATTATCTTTCAGAAAAGTAAGCTGTTTAAGAATAAAACCGCTATCAATTATATCCCATACAGCGGCAAGCGTTCCGATAAGCTCAGTTTTAAGAAAATCTACCCTCAAAATCACCTCAAAAAAAACTTCAGTATTTTAGGAAAATAAAAAAAAGAGTTAATGACTTTTTTATTAAAAAAAGGTTAATTTTTTAGATGAAGTTAATCATCTTGATTTTATTCAGCAATTACGTCATCAGAATTTATTTTCTCATCAAGAGTTACAGAAACATTTTCTATTATAAAAGTATTCCTGTTATATCTTGAAGTGTCTTATTTTCCGATTGCAGGTATGATTTAAGCTCCACTGCAAGTTCTTCTGATATTGATGGATTAATGAAATTTGCTGCACCTATCTGTATTGCAGCTGCACCGACCATCAGAAATGATAATACGTCATCAAGTTTTGATATTCCACCCATTCCAATAACTGGTATTTTCACCGCTTTTGCAGTTTGCCATACAAGTTTAAGTGCAACTGGCTTTATTGCGGCTCCTGAAAGACCGCCTATTATGTTTCCGAGAGCAAATTGCTTTTTCTTAACATCAACTTCAAGTCCAGCCAGAGTGTTTATTAATGATACTGCATCTGCTCCTCCGTTTTCGGCAGCTTTTGCAGGTATTGTTATATCAGTCACATTTGGAGAGAGTTTAACTATGACTGTTTTATCTGTAGTTTTTCTTACTGTGCTTGTAACTTCTTCAACTATTTTTGGATCTGTTCCAAATGATATCCCACCCGATTTTACATTGGGACACGAAAGATTTAGTTCATAGCAGTCTATTCTCTTTTCGGCATCAAGTATCTCTGTAAGTGTTTTGAATTCTTCTACTGACTGGGCATACATGTTTACTATGATTCTGGTTTTATATCCAGCTATTTCCGGCAGTATTGTTTCAAGAAAATGAGCTGAACCACAGTTCTCAAGCCCTATGGAATTAAGCATTCCTGATGATGTTTCGCAGATTCTGGGCTCAGGATTTCCTTTTCTGGGATTTATGGAGATTCCTTTTGTACAGAATCCTCCTATTGCATCAAGATTCATGAATGGTGCAAATTCTTTTCCATATCCAAAGGTTCCTGATGCTGTAAGGATTGGATTTGTAAACTCAGTATTTCCTATTTTTACGCTTGTGTTCACTATTTTCTCCTTTCATTAAAGAGTGTTTCAGCATCAAATACAGGACCGTCCTTACAGATAAGTTTTGAGTTACCATCAACTTCTATTCTGCATCCGAGACACGCTCCCATTCCACAGCCCATTGCAGTATCAAGCGAGCAGTAATGTTTTATTTCTCTCTCTTTAAGTGCTTTTTCTATTCCGCGCATCATTATTTTTGGTCCGCAGCTCAGTATAACTGTCTCATTATCTATCTCTTTCAGGTTTTCATTAAGATAATTAACGGGATTGCCTTTAAAATAAGCAGTGCCATCATCGGTTGTTATGTTTAATGTTCCAATTGCAGAAAACTCTTCTTTTAATATAACATCATCTTTAGATCTGAAACCCAGAATGAATTCTGTTTTCTCTGTTTTTGCCTCTTTTGCGGCGTAATATAGCGGTGCAATACCAATTCCTCCTCCGATTAGAAGAAGTTTTTTTCCGTTTATCGGATAATTTGTTCCGAAAAAACCTGTTACCCTTATTATATTGCCTATTGAAAGGTTTGAAATGAGCTCTGTCCCCTTGCCTACTATTTTAATAAGCATATAAAGTCTTCCATCTTTCCAGTCATAAACCGATATTGGTCTTGAAAGATAAGGTTCAAAAAATTTTGAGACAGATCTTATCATTACGAACTGCCCTGCAAGCGGTTTTTCAGTGCAGTTTACTGTTATTATGAACATATCTTTGTTTAGAACTTTTTTTTCGATTATCGGTGTAACTAAGTTAAAGCTCATCTTATCTCCATTGTTAGTTTCATCAAAAAAGCATCTTCTTTTGGTGACTCATAATAATTTTTTCTTTTTCCAACGATACCAAAACCTTTTTTTGTATAAAGCATTATTGCCGGAATGTTTGATTCCCTTACTTCCAGATATATTTCGCTTACTTTGGATTTCATTGCAAAGTCTATTGCTTCATCAAGAATTTTTGAGCCGAGTCCTTCGTTTCTATAATCAGGAGAAACTGCAACATTATATATTTCAGCTTCATATTCTATTATTGTCATAAAAAGGTATGCAATAACTTCATTTGATTCATTAAAAAACATAAACTGGTTGACATAGAATGAAGATGATATGAGATCATCGAACATATCAAGACTCCAGGGATCAGTAAAAGATTGTTCTTCTATTTTAATTATCTCTTCAAGATGTTGTAGCGCAGTTTCTTTATCAACTTTCATGCGGCGAGTATAGCATGTGAAAAATATAATAAAAATTTTTTTACGTTCCTGAACAAAGTGTGGTTATATGGACTGTTGATTATGGAGGTAAACATGAGATTTTCAGATTCCGACTTTGACAAATTTTTTCATGCAAAAAAAAATTTTGTTGCATCTATTGTTTGGAAATACACCAGATCTGAAGATGTTGCAAATGATATGATTCAGGAAACCATGATTAGAATTTACACTAATTTTGAACGTGTTATAATGGTTGAACATCAAAATGCTTTTGTTCACAGAATTACTGTCAATACGGTAATTAACTATCTCAGAAAAAACAAAAAAGCTTCTCTTGAGACAACTTTTGATCCAGAACTTCACGATCTCTTTTTTCAGTCTTCAGAAGATGCCGAAAATGCAATTATTGCTAAGGAAGTGAATAATGTTTTTTATTCGATAATTGATAAGATGACTGAAAAAAGAAAGAAAATAATACTTATGCGTGTTATTGAAGGTAAAAGTTTTAATGAAATCGGAGAAATTTTAGATATTACCGATGTTAATGCCAGAAATATTTTTTCAGTCAGTATGAAAAAACTTAAAGAAGAAATGGATAAAAGGATGGGGGTGACCTATGCATAACTTAAAATATAATGATTCCCAGTGGGAAACAATGCTTTCCAATGTAAAAAAAGAGGGAAAGAAAAGACGTTTTATAAGAAAAGTAAAAGTTGTTTCGGGTTCCCTTATGATGCTTGTTGTACTCATGTTTTCATTATTTTATACTCTTGAGTATAAAGAATATGATAAATATGAAAAAAAAGGACTTGAAAAATATAATAAAGAGCTTTTGGCTGAAGATGAAGAACTTGATTTCGCAATGTATGTAGCATCACTTGATAATGTTATATACGATAACGATTTAGGTGCAATACCAATATATTAAAAGGAGGAGTAAACCATGAAAAAGATGATTATTGTCAGCATGATTACATTGCTTTCTCTTTCCCTTATGGCAATGGGAATGGGCGAAAAAGGGAAAGCAAGAAGAATGAGGGCCCCCATGATGATTATTCCGATGGAAGTTCTTGATAAAATAGGAGTTTCTGAGGAAGTAAAAACCAACATTAAAGAAGAAGGAGAACTTCTTAAAGCTGAAATGAAAAATGGCCATCAGAAGATGAGAGATCTTCATAATGCTGTTAAGGCTGAATTTCTGAAAGAATCTCCTGACAGAGCAGTTATTGATGAAAAAGTAGCTGCAATTGTTGAGCTTAAAAAAGAAGGAATGCTTAAGGTTGAAAAGTTCAAAACTGACACATTTCTTAAGCTTACACTTGAACAGAGAAAAAAAGCTCTTGACTTGTTTAAGGAAAAAAGGGATAACATGATGAAAAGAATGATGAAGAACGGTATGCCTCCCATGCCGCCGGAGGAAGGACCCGGACCTGAAGCGGAGTAGTTTTTATTTATGAAGCCTTTAATTAAGTCTCTTGTTTCTACAATAGTGATTGTTTCTATTTATCTTGCCGCCGATCATTTTCTCGGCGGCATTGATATTTATAAAAAAGATTACAGTGAACTTTTCAGCAGCGTAATGATAGCTCTTGCTGTCTTTTTCTGGTATCATTTTTTTAAAACTGAGAAAGAAACAGTATCTGAAGAAAATCATGAGCAGGAAGGAAGCTGATATCCGCTTTTACGATTTATCTTAAAACTCACAATAAATTGACTATTTTTTCTTTTTTATATAGTTATAAAAGATATTATTATCCTTTTTTTAAAAAGGTTTTTAATGAAAACAGCTGTTTTTGGTGGAAAATTTGATCCCCCGCACCTTTCTCATCAGTTAACTATATTTCTGTTGCTTGAAAAATTCAAAATGGATGAAGTATGGGTTATTCCAAGTGGTGGACATCCTTTTGGAAATGTCATGTCTCCCTTTGAAAAGCGTTTTGAAATGTGCAAACTGATGGTAAAACCATGGGAAACTGAAAATAGAGTTTTTGTTCGTGATGATGAAGATAAAATCAAAGAAAAACCGGTTTATACTGTAAATCTTCTCACTTATTTAAAAGAATGTTATCCTGAAAGAGAATTTCATCTTGCCATTGGAGAGGATAACTATAATCTCAAAGATAAATGGAAAGATTTTGACGTTATTGAAAGAGATTTTTTTCCAATTATTATTGGGCGTGGCACTGATTTTTCAAACCATTTTCCCCTTCCGGCTGTTTCAAGTTCATTTATTAGAGAGAAAATTGTTTCAGGGGAAGATGTATCTTATCTTCTTCCTCCTGATGTTATGGAGTTTGTAAAAAAAGAATGTCTTTATCTAAAGAAATAAATGCTTCAATGCCTCCTTCTTATTCCGAGGCTGAACTAAAAAATATTGTTGCTGATATTTTAAAATCTGACGATTTTTATTACCGCATTAAAAGAAAAAGCCTGGATGCAAGGAAAAAATCGGATATACACTGGGAAATGGCTGTAGAAGTTTCCGATTTTCCATTTAAAAACGAATCCTCTTTTGATATTCCCCACATTAGAACAAATAAAAAAATTATCATTGCAGGATGTGGTCCTGCCGGTTTCTTTGCTGCATATGTTCTTCAGCTTGCCGGATTCAGAACTGTAGTTATTGAAAAGGGAAAACCGGTAGATCAAAGAGCACAGGATATTGATTTTCTTGAAAATGAAGGCGTTTTCAATAAAAACTCAAACTATGCTTATGGTGAAGGTGGTGCCGGAACTTTTTCTGATGGCAAACTGACTTCAAGAAGCAAACAGATAAATTCTGAACGTGATTTTATACTTGAAACATATGTTAAAGGTGGTGCTCCTGAAGAAATACTCTGGCTTTCAAAACCACATGTCGGAAGTGATAATTTAAAAAGAGTTATTCCAAATTTAAGAAAAATGTATGAATCTGCTGGTGGTAAAATTATTTTTTCATCGGAAGTTACAGATATAAAAAAATCCGGCAGCAAAGTTTTATCTGTTATTACAGATACCGGGGAAATTGATGGCGATTATTTTATTTTTGCTATCGGGCACTCTTCTTTTGAAACTTACAGAATGCTTATGCGAAACGGAGTTCCTTTTAAGGGAAAAATTTTTGCATTAGGTTCAAGAGTTGAGCATTTTCAGAAAGATATAAATTTGTCACAATGGGGAAAAGAGAGCATACAAGGTCTTAAGGCTGCTGAATACAAGCTTACGTTTAAAGGTGACAGCAACTTTTTTCCTGTCTATTCATTTTGTATGTGTCCAGGTGGCAGAATTGTACCTTCATCAGGTTCTTCAGGTACGTCAGTTGTCAATGGAATGAGTAATTATCTAAGAAATTCAAAATATGCAAATTCAGCTATAGTAACTGCTTTTTCAATAGAATCTCTTTTGAGAAAAGATATGTCTCCATCTGAAATTATTGACTGGCTTGAAAAGCTTGAACAAAAGTTTTTTGATCTTAAAAAAAATTATTCTGTGCCTGCAATTAATATTGATGATTTTATCAAAGGAAAAATAAGCGGAAAAAAACTCGTTTCATCATATAGACAAGGTTTTTTTTCATATCCTCTTTTTGAACTTTTTCCAAAAAAAGTTTCAACATCTATCAGAAATGGTTTTGAGTTTTTCTCCAGACAAATAAGATGTTTTCCTGAAGGAGTTATGCTTGGGCTTGAAAGTAAAACGTCATCTCCTATTCAGGTTATTCGTGAAACAAATCTCACTGTGGCTTCATTTGACAATCTTTATATTGCCGGAGAAGGAAGCGGCTGGTCAGGTGGAATTATCAGTTCAGGAGCTGACGGAATTAGAGTTGCAAAGAGCATAATAAATTCCGAAATATAATAATCGGTACACTTATTGCAAAAGAAATATGAATTTTTGTGTGGAGTTTATTTTGAATAAAAAAATTCTCTCTTTATATTTTCTTCTAATATTATTTATAATAACACCTTTTCATCTGTCTGCCGTTAATAAATCAACAGCCATGCAGATAAATGCAAAAAGAGGAGAATCCTTTCAACGTATAGTTCTTGCTCTTGATAAAAATACTAAAATATATCTTAATGAAAATAAAGATGACGGTTATATAGACCTTGAAATAGAAAATATTCCAGGATCTTTTTTATCTGAAATTAAAGAGAAAATTGTAAAAGGAAGTATTGTAAGTGGTTATAAGTTATTAAAGAAAGATAAACGTTATGCTGTGCGAATTTTTGTTATACCTAAAGATTTCATCTCTTTTTATGCTATAGATAAAACAAATGGAACGCTTATTCTCGATATTGGTGCAAAAAAAACTAAAAAAAGAGGAAAAAAAGAACCAGAAGATCAAGAAGCTCTTGCTAGATTTTATATAGATACTTTTTTAAGTAGTGACAATGTACTTGGAAGTCTTCTTGCACATACACACAATTTTTATTTTGTAAAAAAACCACTCTTCCCTCTTTTAAGAGATATGTATGATGAAAGAATAGAATACCCTGTAATTAATGGTTCCGACAGTGATATTTTGTACTACAATGAAGCGGTTAAGGCTTATACAAACAAAGATATTGTTCTAACCAGAGAGGCTTTGGATAAACTTTATACAAGCTATGAAAGAAGCCCTGTTTTCAGACTTGCAGATTTTCTAAAAGTTGATTTATATAGAGAAGAATTATTGCAAAAGGATTCAACAGAAAACTGGGAGTGGTTTGAGCTCCTTGACAGACTACGAAAGGTAGTTTCAATATATCCGGATTCACCGCTTGCTCCATGGGGTTATGTAATGATGGGTGAAGTTGGTTATAAACTTAAAATGTATCCTGAGGGTGCCAGGAGCTTTAAAAAAGTTGCAGATCAATATCACTACTCTGATCAGGCAAATCATGCTGCTCTTAAATATGCGGAATATCTTTATAGTAGAGGAGAAACAAAAGATATCCCAAGGCTCCTTTTTAATCCGGCAAAATCATCTGATAAAAATGAAAGGAATACAGCACTTACAATTCTTTCTCTTGTTTATAAAAACAGTCCCAGAAATGGTAATATTCTTGATGCCTTATGTACAATTCCAGATATCTCTGAAATAAAAATGGCTTCGGATGGTCTTATTTTTACTACGGCAGAAGTGCTTTTAACTAATGAAAAAACTTCATGCGCAAGAGAATATTATCAGACATTTATGAGAAACTTTCCTGATTCAAAATATAAAGATATTGTGAGCTTCAGGCTTGCAGATACCTATATGTCTGAAAAGAACACTACTGAAGCTATAAAAAAATATCAGGAAACTGTTAATAAATATAGGAATTCTGAAGGTTCCAGACTAGCACTTCTTCAAATTACAGAAGTTGACAGTTTTTTAAAAAACAAAGATCCGGAAGCTGATATTTATGAAAAAGCTTTTTTCAATGCCAAGACTGATTTTGAATATTCAATTCTGGCCTTTAAGCTTGCTATGAAATATTATCGTATGGGAAAAAGAGTTCAGGCTATAACCATACTGGCATCTCTTATTGAAAAATTCCCGGAATCTGTATCCGGACAAATAGCTAAAACTGTTACAATGACTCTTTTTAAAAAAGCTGTTCAAGATCTTTATGTTACAGAAAACTATCCTGCAATAATAAATTTCTTTCATATGATTCCTGATTTTTTAGCAAAGATGGAAGATTCAACAGAAACATATGCTATTTTAGGTAAAGCCCTAAGTAAAGAAGGGTATTTTAAAGAAAGTGAAAAAGTTTTTGAAAAAATATTAAAAGAGTCACCTGAAGACAATGATATGTTTCGAAGTATTGCCCTTCTTAATATTCTGGATAGTTATATAAATACAAATAAAAAAAGAAAAGCCGAGATGAGTCTTAAATATTATGAAGATTATATAAAAAAGATAAAAACTATCTATCCAATATTTTTAAGACTGAAAGGTAATTATTATAAAGAACTTGAACAAAACAATAAACTCGCGAGAAAGTATTATATTCAGTCAAAAAAACTTGAACCATATAATATTAATCGTCTTATTATAGATTTAAAGCTTTCGGAAATTGCTTATGAAGAAGGCAACTATACTCTTGCTGAAAAAGAATCTAAAAATCTTTATGATTATTTTCAGGCATATCCTAAATCATTTAATTTTCTTGAAAGAGGTGCTGTAATTCATCTGCTCTCTAAAGTTTTCCAAAATAAAATGGATGATTATGCAAAAAAACTGGATGAAGTATCAGAAAACATTTCTCCAAATATAAGAGACGATCTTAATATGCTTAGAATTACGCATCTTCTCGAAAAGAAAGAGGATGACAATGCTGAAAAAATTCTGGAAAAACTTTCAAATAAAGAATCAACAATGGCTAAACAGCTTCAGAAAACTGTAAAAATGCGTAAAGATATGAAAACAAAAATGAAAGAAGCTGAAGATAAATATATTAAATATATGGAAAAATTATCTGAAGAAGAAAATAGAATAGATAATAGATTCTATTAGAACCCTATACCAAGAGAAAAAGCAAATGTCGGATAGTAGTGATCATAAATTGTATAGAAAGGAAGAGTTGCATCTGCCTGAATAAAAAATCTTACATCACTTACTCTCATAAATTCCATACCGGTATAAACACCTCCTCTAAGCCCCCATTGACTTTCATCATCAATTGAAGTTACACCAAAACTTAAGTTTACTCCAAGATAAGGAGACACGTTGGATAATGGTAAAAAGAAATACCCACCACCAAGTTTAATGATCGACATATCCATTGACATAAAATCATCATTCCAATTAAATGTTGAATCAAAAAGGTTTACATCTAAAGCAAAATTATCCATTTCAGCTCTGTAACCTATTCCGAAAGCAACACCGGAACCAAGATCAATTCCTTCTCCAGCCACAAAACCATAACCAAGTCTGAAATTAAGTATACTGTCAGTTTTTACTCTATTTGGATTTGCTTCTTTATCTGTTACATTTGAGCGGTTCATTTCTTTTACTTCAGATGCAAAAAGAGACGCTGCAACAAAAAAGGAAAATACAAATAGAAATAATGATTTCAAATTCTTCACTTTAACCTCCTAAAAAATAACCCAAGCGAAGTTTAATAAAAAAATCGCATGATGTCAAAAAACAAACGTTTACGTTATTAAATCAGTGCATTTTCAATATCTTCAATAATATCTGAAACATCTTCAATTCCTGCAGAAATTCTTATCATCTTTTCCGTAAAACCAAAATTCTCCAGTTCAGTTCTCTCATATCCACGATGTGTCATTAAAGCCGGCACCTGAACAAGAGATTCACAATCACCTAGGCTTACTGCAAGCTTTAAGAGTTTTAGTTTTTCAACAAACTCGGACGTGGAACCTTTTTTCAGCTCAAAACTTATAATACCTCCAAAAAGTTTCATCTGAGATGCAGCTATTCCATGATTCTTAAAAGATGAAAGTCCAGGATAATATACTTTTTCAACATTTTTATGATTATCAAGAAATTCTGCAATTTTCATAGCATTTTCAGAATGTTTTTCCATTCTTATCGAGAGTGTTTTTAACCCTCTCAACAAAAGCCACGCATCGAAAGGAGACATTACTCCACCAAATTCACACATATATCCGAATTTAAGTTCATTAATATAAGATTCGTCTCCTGAAACTGCAACTCCTCCAACGACATCTCCATGTCCGCAAATATATTTTGTAGCACTATGCACAACCACATCTGCACCAAATTTTAAAGGATTCTGGAGATATGGCGTTGCAAAAGTATTATCTATAACAACTTTTATTTCTTTCGTTTTTGCAAACTCTGAAACTTTTGCAATATCTATAATATCAAGATTCGGATTTGAAGGTGTTTCAAAGTAGATAACTTTTACACTGCTTTCCTCAATTTTATAAAGATTGGAAATCTCAGTAAGATCTGTAAAAATAACATTAATTCCATATCTTGTTAAAATATTCTTTGCAAAAGTATAAGCTGAACCATAAAGAGTTCTATGCATTACGACAGTATCTCCAGGTTTTAAAAGAGAGAGAAGTGTTGTGCTTATTGCAGCCATACCTGAGGCAAATGCAACTGCTGCCTTCCCTCCTTCAAGAATTGATATTTTTTCTTCAAATTCTCTTAAAGTTGGGTTGTTTCCTCTTGTATAAACATAATCACTGCTTTTAAAACTCATGACATCTTCAACATGCTGAAGATTGTTGAAAACAAAAGTCGATGTCTGAAAGATTGGAGAATTTAATGCATTACACGGATTGTTCTTATGGAGTCCATGTATTGCATTGGTCGAAAAACCTTTTTTTATCATTTCAACCCCTGTTTTCTTATAACGTCAAGCTCCTGAACAGTAAAAAGGCCGTTTTTGTAAAGATTAAGATATTCATCAGAAACTGTTGCACCAAAAATCATAAGATCATCACTATTTATTGTTATTTTAACACCGTTGTCAAAAAGTTTTCTTGCCTGATGTTCTTTATATGAAGCAGCTCTTCCAAGTTTAACATTGCTTGTTGGACAAACATTTAAAACAGTTCCTCTTTCGCTGAGCCATCTCATAACTTCCAGAGAATCAGCGGCACTTATCCCATGTTGAACAGCCTCGAGATTAAGCTTTTCAACAGTATAACGAACAGATTCAGCATTGCCGTATTCGCCGGCATGAGCTTTTAGTTTTAATCCGGCACGTTCAGCTGTTTTATATAAATTAACATATTCAGATGCATCTTTTGCCAGTTCATCGCCATAGAGATCTACTGCTTTAAAGTATCCTGTTGAAAGCCATTCATCTGCAAGTTTTTCAGCTTCTGCCACATCGATTCCTCTCGGAATACCGAGCTCAGGAATAAATTCTGTATCTGGTGCAATATTTTTATGAAGCTCATCAATAAAAGCAGCTACCCCTTTCACTCCTCCATGAAAACGAGTAAAACCGCAATCTATGCTCATTTCCAGTTTTTTTACATTGTCATTTGCAGCAGCAACGAATGCCGAGGCAAACAGAAAGTCAAACCCTGATTCTCCTTTACTGAAACTTTCATTCAAAATTGAACCTAAATAATTCTCAAAATCATCAAAAACAGGAAAAAAAGAAGGTTGCTTAGGCATTTTCTTTTTCAAAAACACTTCAAGATGTTCAAGCTTTCCACCCAAAACACCGTGACTGTGAAGATCTGATTTTGAAACCTCTTTTAAAATAGTTATATCATTTGCCTCTAATCCTTTTTTTAATAATTCAAAACTCATGAGATACTCCATGAAAAATAATAAACGAACTATTTTAACAGAATACTTATATAAGTCAAAAGTGCATTAAAGAATGGTTCTATTTAGTAAAGAAGAAAAAGAGAAATTAAAAAATATTACTTTCCCCTCATTTGACGACCTTGTATTTTGTATACCTGTACAAGGATTTCCGCAACAGCCTTATAAGCTTCTTCAGGTATTTCGTCACCAATTTTTACAGTTCTGTAAAGGAAACGGGCTAAAGGAGGTGATTCCATAATGGTTATATTTGCATTCTTTGCTATCTTTCTTATTTGAAAAGCCATGCTGTCAACACCTTTTGCAACCACTTTAGGTGCATAGTCAACGCCTTCCTTATACTTTATTGCGACAGAATAGTGCGTGGGATTTGTAATTACAACATCCGCTCCTTTGACTTCGGCCTGCATAGCTTTTGAAAGCATGCTCCTTCTCTGCTGTTTTAGTTTATGTTTTATTAACGGGTCGCCTTCACTGTTTTTAAATTCATCTTTTATATCCTGTCTTGACATTTTTAATTTTTGAGTATAAGACCATTTCTGATATACCCAATCCGCAACGCCTATAACAACATAAAAAATGACAGCATTTCTAAGAACTTCAAGAAAAATTCTTCCAAGAACCAGCATTATTGCAGGAGATGTAAGCTTATTTAAAGAAAAAATATCTTTTCTGTGACTAACGATAACTGTTATTGATAACATAAGAAAAACTGATATTTTCAAAATATTTTTTATTAAATCTACAGCTTTGTCCTTTGTAAGAAATATTTTCATAAATTTCCCAAAGGGATTTATTTTTTTTAAATCCGGTTTTAATGGTTCCGTTGTGAAAAGAAATCCGACTGTTGCCAGATGCCCTGAAACAGCAGAAATTAACGTTACTGATAAAAAACCGATTAAAAGTGGAAAAATGGTTCTGAGTCCGAGATGAACTATTTTCATATAATCGGCAAAATAAAGTTCACCACCGTTTATATTATTAAAAAGAAAAGAAAACATCTTTACAAATGAAAGGAAAAAATCTTTTCCAAGTATTATTGCAAAAAGCAGTACTGCCGCCATTGTCATTGCGGCAGGAACTTCTTTCGTTTTGGCTACATCACCCTTTTTTCTGGCATCTTCAAGCCGTCGGGGGGTAGGATCTTCCGTTTTTTCCTGATCTTGATTCTGATCTTCGCCCACTCTTTACTCCTCTTTCAAGTAAAACAATTTACTGTTTACAAGTGCAAAAAACATGCCTTCAAATGGTCTTTAACTTATAATTTTGCAATATTTTTTCATATTTGTAGAATTAAAAAAACTCTTTATGAGGTTATATGCATTTGAGAAAATTCTTTTTTTTAATTCTATTGTTTGTCATGTTTGTATCTCAACCTCTTTTTTCCATTGAAAATGAAAAAACTGAAAAAGAAGATGAACTTGATTTCTTTGTTGTACCTGTTGCTTTTTATACTTCGGATAGCAGTTTCATGTTTGGTGGTTTCGGTATTTTTTCATGGGAAGCTGAACATAAAGATGAAGATATCGGAGATATTCATAATTCGGTAGCTGTAGGTGGAATGTACAGTCTCAAAAATCAGATGCTTTTTACTGAATCATCAAATCTTTATTTTAAAAATGGATTTTTTAACTGGAAAAACATTTTTGCATTTTCTATTTTTCCGGCAGATTTTTATGGAATAGGAAATGACACCTATTATCCCCCTGAAAATAAAATAGAAACTTACACACCTCTATATTTTAAATTCGAAAATCATTTTAATTTTCTTACTTTCAGAAATCTTTACATTGGTTTAAAATCTGCTCAGGGCTATTTTAAGCTCATGAATTATGAAAAAGAACAACTTATGGGCGATTTTATATCATCCAATAAAACATCCGGTATTATATCAGGATTTGGACCCGATATAATGTATGATTCAAGAGACAACAGCTTTTATCCTGAATCCGGTCAGATGTTTAATTTTACATCACTTTTTACAAATAAATTTTTTCTAAGCGATTACATTTTTAATCAGTTCAAACTCAATTACGCTTTTTATTATTCTGTTTTTCCTAAATTTATAACTGCATGGCAGTTTTATGCAGAGGGAATAACCGGAAAACCGCCAATTATTTACATGCCGGATCTTGGTGGAGCAATCAATATGCGTGGTTATCCAAAAGGTCGTTATATTGATGATCTTGCATTAACAACTCAATTAGAATTAAGGTTTCCTGTTTACTGGCGTTTTGGTGGAGCTGTTTTTGGTTCTATTGGAAAAGTTCAGAAATGGGATGAAAACCCTTTTATAGATCTTCATGCAGCAGGTGGTTTTGGACTGCGTTTTATGATTTCAGAGAAAAAGAAAATTAATTTCAGACTTGATTTTGGATTCACTTCAGAAGATTTTAAAGTTTATTTTATGACAATGGAAGCTTTTTAATTAACCCTGAGCCTGTACAGCTGTTATCGCTGTTACATTTACAATATCTTCAACGCTGCATCCTCTTGAAAGATCATTTACAGGTTTTGCAATTCCCTGAAGAAAAGGTCCGATTGCCTGTGCTTTTGCAAGTCTTTCAACAAGCTTGTATGAAATATTTCCTGCCTGAAGATCAGGGAAAACCAAAACATTTGCTTTTCCTGCAACTTTGCTTTCAGGTGCTTTCTGCCGCCCTACTCTTTCAATTAAAGCTGCATCAGCCTGAAGTTCACCATCTAGATCAAGCTCCGGTGCCAGTTCTTTTGCCAGTTTTGTGGCTTCTTTAACTTTGTCTACAAGTTCATGTTTTGCACTTCCCATTGTTGAAAATGAAAGCATAGCAACTTTAGGATCCATTCCGCATAAAACCTTAGCTGTTTCAGCTGATGAAACTGCTATTTCAGCCATTTCAGCTGCTGATGGACACGGATTAACAGCACAGTCGGCAAAAACAAACATTCCTTCATGTCCAAGTGTACATTCAGGAACAATCATTACGAAAGCACCACTTACTGTTTTTATTCCAGGTTTTGTTTTTATTATCTGAAGCGCAGGACGAATTGTGTCTCCTGTTGAATGCTCTGCACCTGAAACGAGTCCATCTGCATCACCTTCTTTTACCATCATTGTTGCAAAATAAACGCAGTCCTGCATTGTTGCAAGAGCTTTTTCAGGAGTCATTCCCTTGTTTTTTCTAAGTTCATAAAACTTATCAGAGTAAGATGAAAGTTTATCTGAATTAACAGGGTTTATTATAGCAGCTTCTGCTATATCAACATTTTTTTCTGCTGCAATAGCTCTTATTTTATCTTCATCTCCAATAAGAATTATTTTTGCTATTTTTTCTTTTAATATAATTGATGCAGCTTCAACAGTTCTTGGTTCTGTTCCTTCAGGAAGAACAATAGTTTTTGCCGCTTTTACTGCTTTTTCTCTTATTGATTTTATGAGATCCATAACAACACTCCTTTTTTACTGTTTATAAAGAAAACGATGAAAGATACCCCTTTCAAAAGTAAAAATCAAAAATTTGATGATTAAAAAATAGGATATTTGATTAATTGTCTCAAAAAAATATAATTAAAGAGGTTTTTAGAATATGGAGATT
The DNA here is from genome assembly GCA_963667425.1 of bacterium. Taxonomy (GTDB): domain Bacteria; phylum UBP6; class UBA1177; order UBA1177. The sequence continues at coordinate 814,470 of OY763407.1, forward strand.
AAAATGAAGAAACTTTTTATCCTTTTGGCATTTGTACTTCCTTTATCGCTTAACGCAGGTTTGCTCGGACTTGGACTCAGAGCAGGTTTAACACTTTCAAAACCTGTAGAAAATTATGACCTTATGATAATTCCTGACGAAGTAATGAGTGCACTTGATCAGGCCCAGCAGGAACTTCTTTCATCAACACAGGATGAGCTTAGTTTTAATATGGGTTTTTCATTTGGTGTATATTATGATATCAAACTTATTCCCGGTCTTAATCTTTTAAACATAAGACCAGAGCTTGCATTTAATCAGCGTTCAGCAAAAGTTCCTAAAGAATATAAAACAGTTGATGCTCTTGCAAAAGATATAGCTCTTATTCAAAATGATGGTACTGTTAATTTTCTTAAGGATTGGGAAACTAAAACCATGAATTACGGAGATCTTATTTTACCTCTTGTTGTAACACTTCCTGTTCCTTTTATAGATATTTATGCACTTGGCGGATATTTTATAGGTTTTAAGCTTTCAGGAAGCGATGATGCCAACTCATTTGAACATGGTTTTATTGTCGGAGCCGGACTCGGTTTTGATATGAGCATTGTAAATTTCGGTATAGAAGGAAGATACGAACAGACTCTTTCAGAAATATGGAAAGAAGGTGACAGCTCTCATTTCCAGACAGCAACTATTTCATTGTATCTTGAATTCTAGATTTTAACTTCTTTTTCTTTTATTTCAGCAACAACAGCCCTATCTCTTCCAGCTTCTTTTGCACAGTATAAAGCTTCATCAGCGGCTTTAAGAAGCTTATCAAGAGTCTCCCCGTGTGCAGGATATGATGAAACACCCATTGAAAGAGTAACTTTTCCGAGAGTTTTTCCATTAAACTTAAGATCCAGATCTTTTACTTTTCTTACCAGCTGTTCTGCTCTGATGAAAGTATCATCAAGGGAAGAATCAGGAATAACAAGTGTAAATTCTTCTCCACCGTATCTGCATACTATATCTGTTCCTCTTAAATTAAGAGTAAAAAAATGGGCAAGCTCAGCAAGAACCAGGTCTCCTGCTGAATGACCGAAAATATCATTAAATTTTTTAAAATAATCGATGTCAACCATTATAACACCGACAGAAGTTTTTTTTCTTTTTGCTCTATTTATTTCACGTTGAAAAGTTTCTTCAAGATAACGTCTGTTGAAAAGTCCTGTTAAAGGATCCTGCGTCGACTGTAAACTTAGCGTTTCTCTAAGTTTTATATTTGAAATAGCAAGCGATAAAAGCTCCATAAGAGAAGTCGATGTTTCATTTATTCGTTCAATTACAGAACGGTTTTCTTCAGATAAGGAATTTAAACGTATATGCATAAGTCCAAGGACATCGCCTTTCGCCATAAGAGGAAGACATGCATAAAGTGAATTTTTTTTATCTTTTATATGCTGACATAAAATTCCATTATTTTCGGAAATGTATAAAGTTCCTCTTCTAAGTCCCCAGCATTCATCAAGTGTTATAAGGTTTTCTTCAGAAGAATCGGGATAAGCTCCCCATTTGGCTATAGATTCAAGATCTGTTCTTGATGAGCTTAGAAGAAAAAGCGCTCCTGAAGATTCAGGAAAAAGCTTTTTCATCGATTTACTTATAACTTCTCCAACTTCTGTAGTTGTAAGACATGCTTGAAGAAACTCCCACATTTCTGTTATTATACTTCCCTGATTATGCTGAAATTCCAGCCTTTTTTCACTTTCTCTAAGATCGGCAGTAACTCTTGTTCCGTTAAACCACATAATCATAATGATAAGAAGTACAATAACTATTGTTACAGGCCATACGACGCTTAAAATCACTCTAACATTCCAATTTCTGGCATCAATATCCATTCCCATAACAGCAACTGTTTCTCCAGATGCGGGATCCGTTATTGGAACAAGAGATGAAACAAAAACACCCCATTTATCTGAAACAGGACCTTCAATAATTGCAGATTTGCTTGTAAAAATATTTTTCAGTTCATCCGTTGCATCCTTGTATATCTGACCTGGAGGAGAATAATCAGTGGACTGCGGATTTTCATTATCTACAAAAAAGAAAACATCGCCATTCTGCTGTCTGCCCAGAAGATATGTGAATCTGAGCTGAAAATCAGTTGAACGAATAGCTGAGAGCTGTTTTTTCAGTTTAACGTATGAAGGAAGAGTTAAATCTGATTCCGAACCAGAAAGCTGTTTTATATCATTTATTTCTATTGCAGGAATGACCATTTTTCCTTGTCTTAGAAGATCATCTCTTAGCTGTTTATCCACCCACCAAAGAGAAAGATAGGTAAAAAAACTCCCGACTACTATTATTAAAGAAGATATTGCTATAAATTTTACTAATATTTTTTTATTTTTTACAGACATATTAATAGAGTCCTTAGTTAAATTAAACATTCATAAGATAACAGCAAAAAAATAAAAGTGTTATTTTTTTAATTAGAATTTTTTTATAAATACAACTTTATTGTCACCGTCTTCATAAAAATCTTTCATTTCAGCCTCTATGGTATAATTATTCTTTGTATAAAAGGCTCTGGTTGGTATATATTTTTCTTTTGAAGAGGTTTCCACATATATGGCTTTTCCGCCATTTTCATTAATTTCTTTTTCCACTTCGGCAAGTAAAATGGAACCTAATCCTTTGTTCCTATAGTTGTTGTGAACAACAATCCAGTAAAGATCATAACGGTTTTTTGTACATGGAATTTCTCCATATGAAGCAAAGGCTATTATTTTTCCATTTTCCTCTATAAAGATAAAATAATAACCTGACTCTTCCTCACCTTTCTTTACAGCTTCTTCTGCTACTTCATATGCTATTTTGACTTCATACGGATGAAAAAAACCTGTAGATTCAACTATTTCTTCTATCTGTTCAAGATCACTCTGAAAAATTTTTTTCCTTATTTTCATTTAAAGCTCCGTCAACAATAGCCATAACGATTTTCTCAAAATCAAAATTCTCCATAAGAGCGGCAGCATAAAATCCACTATCAGGAGAAAGACACGGATTAGCATTTATTTCAAGGACATAAGGATTGTTGTCCGAGTCAACTCTAAAATCAACTCGTACATAACCTTTAAGATTGAATATACGCCAGCATTCAAGCGATATTTTAGTAAGTTTTTCAATAAGAACACTATCCTTAAGTTCTCTTGCAAAACTTCTTACACTGTTTTTGTATTTTTCAGAATCTTCATCCCATTTTGACTCATAATCAACAATCTGAAACTTCATATCCGACTTTTTGAAAAGCATTTCCGCAGGTGGAAGGACAACAGGTTTTCCATTAATTTCAAGCATGGATATATTAAATTCTCTTCCTTCAATAAATTTTTCACAAAAAAATGGAGTAATATGTTTTTTCTCAAAAAGAGAAAAACTTTTTCTGATTTTATCAAAAGAATCAATCATTATAAGATTTTCGTCATCTATTCCCAAGGAAGCATCTTCTGCAACAGGTTTAAAAATATAAATTCCATGAGGAATTTTCTCAAAAACCTTATAATACCAGTTAGGAGTTGGAATTTTATAGCACGACATAATTTCTTTAGCGGAAATCTTGTCACTTGTAAGAAAAACTGCCTGAGAATTGTTTCCCGTAAAAGGAATTTTCATCTGCTCAAGAATCAGTGGAACAATATGGGCATTTGCACCGGAACCATTAAATGTTTCAACAAGATTAAATACAAAAAAATCACTGCATTTTTTAAGCGAATCAATGAACCTGAAATCTTTGTCTGCTTCAAGAAAAATTACATTAACACCTTTGTTTTCCAAAATTTTTTTTATCTCTTCCGCCTGAACAAGAACATCAAGGTCATCCTGTTTTGTCTCTTTATGAATTTCCTGATGCATAATAATGCAATTTTTAGGAATCATTTAAATACTCCTATTCTCTTCATTGCAGAATTAACAATTCTTTCAATAAGCTGATCATATGAAATTCCGTTAAGTCTTGAAAGAATAGGAAGATCTGAATCTATAGGATTCAATCCAGCAAGAGGATTCACTTCGATAAATGCAAGCTCTCCATTTCTGTCACACCTGAGATCTATTCTGCCACCATCCCGACATTCAAGAATTTGCCAGGCTTTTAAAGCAGTTTTGGAACATTTTTCATAAATAGCATTTTCGGGAACTGTATATTTCATAAGTTTTTCATAATTTTTCTTATTTACAAGCCCATAGGCTTCACTTTCAGCATCTTTTAGAAAGTTGATTTCCATAACACCGGTAATTTCAGCCGATTTACCCGTTCCTGTTATTCCAACAGTAAATTCTCTGCCTGGAAGAAACTCTTCAATAATAACAGGTTGATCATACTCTTTTAAAAGCATTTTACATATTTTAGAGAGTTCTTTCTCAGAATTGATAAATGAAAGTGAACCAATTCCTTTACCAGTCCCTTCGGAAAGGGGTTTCGCAAAAAGAGGAAAATTAAGCTTAATATTTTTAAGATCATCTTCTGAATAAATTATTTCAAAATCAGCAGTATTAACACCGCCATCACGAACAACTCTTTTAGCCATCCCTTTGTGAAGAGTTAAGGAAAGTACCATTGGATCGGAAAAAACATAAGGAATATCGTAAAGATCAAGAATAGCAGGAACCTGAGCTTCTCTGCTTATTCCCTTCACACCTTCGGCAATATTAAAAATAAAATCCCATGCTTCTCCTGCTGAAATGCGATTTATAAGTTCTTTTGCATTTCCAATTCTATCAGTCTCAAAACCAAGTTTCAGAAGAGCATTTTCTATTCCTTCAACAGTTTCAATACTGTCAAATTCAGCAGCATCAACAGCAGAAAAACCTTTGGAAATATAGTAATCCTTAAGATCATATGTGAGTCCTACTTTCATAATTTAATGTTCCTCTTCTGACGTTGTTTCAGGAATAATAAGATCAGGATATTTATAACTTTTGCCTTCAAAATTTTTAAGATAAACATATTTTTCATCTCTTCCCTGATAATAATCCGGAAGAAGAGGAATTTTTCCTCCACCGCCAGGAGCATCAATAACATAATTAGGAACAGCGTAACCTGTCGTGTGACCTCTAATTTCACGCATAATTTCAATTCCTGCACTCACTGTTGTTCTAAAGTGCCCGCTTCCTTCAATAGGATCACACTGATAAAGATAATAAGGACGAACCCTAGCCATAAGAAGCTTATGAAAAAGTGACGTAAGGACTTTAGAATCGTCATTAATTCCCTTTAAAAGAACTGTCTGACTACCAAGAGGAATACCTGCATCAGCAAGCATTCTGCAAGCAGCAACGGTTTCAGGAGTTATTTCGTCAGGATGAGTAAAATGAAGACTCAGAAAAAGAGGATGATATTTTTTAAGCATTTTTACAAGTTTCGTAGTGATTCTCTGAGGAAGAACCGCTGGAACTTTACTTCCAATTCTTATAATTTCAACGTGATCTATTGCTCTTAATCTTGAAAGAAGATATTCAATTCTACTGTCCGGCATAGTAAGCGGATCACCACCTGAAATCAGCACATCTCTTACTTCAGGATGAGAAGCTATATATTCAATTCCTTTATCCCATACAGCAGTTCCGAATTTTGTTTCACCATGATGGCCAACCATTCTATGTCTTGTACAATATCTGCAATAAGCGCTGCAAAAATCAGTAACAAGGAAAAGTACCCTGTCAGGATAACGATGAACCAGATTTGGTACAGGAGACATATTATCTTCACATAAAGGATCTGCACTTTCACCAAAACCGGTTATCATTTCATCTGCTACAGGAATCATAGTTTTTCTTAAAGGATACTCACTTCCTTTACCATAAAGCAGTGATGCATAATAAGGGGTAATTCTAAAAGGAAGATTAACGCCACCACTTTCAAAAGCTTTTTTTTCTGATTCTGTAAGCTCAAACATTTTTGAAAGCACATCAAGCTTTGTAATGCTGTTCTGTAACTGCCATCGCCAGTTACCCCAGTTGTTTACATCAGACATTGGAAAAAACTTTTTTTGAAAAAGTGAAACCGTTGGAAACGGTTTTAAAGGAACAGAAAGAACAGGTTTATGGGAAAAACCCTTACCGACAAGGGGAACATCCTCTTCAACAGAAATCATCTCTTTTTTCATTTAAAACTCCTATAATAAAAAAGAACAAAAAAATACTAATATAAAAGACCTTCTTTTGTCATTTTGCACTTTTTTATTAAAAAGCAATAAAAAAATGCATAAACAAATAAATCAAGTAAATTTAATATGTTACAAAACAGCAAATTATCAAAGAAGATGAAAAGAAAAAACATCTATAATTGAGAATATAATATAAGAGTTTTATTCTTTATTAAAAAATATTAAAATCAATCTAAAATAATCAACATTACAATTTAACTAACACTTTGAGGATGCAACCTTAGAATTATAGAAAAATAATTACTTTAGAAAATAGTATAAGAAAATTATGTTATTTTTTCTTAGTTTTAGCCTCTCTCTCAAGAAGAAGCTCATAAAGAAGTTTTTTCTCTTTACAAATAACTAAACATTCCTTTCTTTTTTCTTCAGGAAGATTTGTCAACAAGTCAACTAATTCAACAATAGTGTTCTTTTCTTTGTTTTCCACCTTCAATACATCTTCAGAAACATTCTGAACAATAAACATTAAACCATTTCCCGTTAATAACCAATTTGCGTTAATATTACATTTTTGTATTAAAGAAATTATGAATTCTGAAGCTGGTTTTACATCTCCCCGCTCATAACGACTAATAACTGTTTGGGATACGGCAAGTTTTTCTGCAAACTCATTCTGAGTTAAACCCATGTTTTCACGCACAGTTTTTAATCTTGCAGCTATCCCGTTTCCCAAAAAACCCCCAGATAATACAAAAATGTGTTGACAATAACACAAAATTGTATTATAGTTAAATACGTTCACTGTATAAGGTTAACATATATGGTTAATAAATCAAAAAAAAATTATGATCCAGAGTTGAATTCAAGAGAATTGAAAGCAAAGCTTGCTTTATTAGGAATGACACAATCTGATTTAGCAAAAAAATTAAAAGTAAAAAAATCTGCAATTACCATGGCTGTAAAAAAAGGATATAAAAATGGTGTCGTAGCAAATTGGATAAGAAAGAACTTAAGAATTGATCTTTCTAATAGGTTGGAGAAAGAAGACTCCTATCCTGAGATACATCTTAAAGAGATAATTCTAAAATGTGATAACTCTCCTTTTCCTGTTATTAAATATAAAAACTCAGAAGACAAAAAATGGCAAATACTTGCTATATTTGAAAATGACTTCGAGAGAGATTTCCAGTTTCAAAAAATTATGAAAGAAAATATATAAAACAGAGATAAGATGAAAATTTATAGCTATATCACTCTTTTTATAATGACCTTAATTATTGTTATAATAACTTTGAAAATTTTAGATTACAAAGTTAGTAAAGAATGTGAGAGTTGTTATTCTAAGTACTCTTGGTGTATATCATTTTGGAAAGAAAATAATAAATGTGGAAATTAGACAACATTTCTTATTACAAGATTAAACTAGCTAATAATGTACTACAAATCAAAACAACTGAAAAAATATTAATACTCTTTTGTTTTTACGTTAAGTATTTTTATATATGATAAAAAAATATAAAAAAGAACATAAAAAAGGGTGCAACCAAGGATGCAACTTTCAGGATGCAACTAATTTAAAAGGTTGCAATATGGAAAAAGAGTATAAAAAACAAGCGTCTTCTATATTTATTTCAAAAAAAGAAAGTTGCAGCCTTTTAAGTATTTCAAGACAGGCTTTGGAAAAAAGAATAAAAAAAGGAGAATTTATAACCAGAGAGGTTTATGGAAATGGCGGTTTAAGATATGAACTACTTCTTGCCTCTTTTTCTATAGAAATTCAAAAACAATATTTTGAAAAAAAATATAATGAGCTTGCTACTTCTTCAGATATGGCAGAAAAAAAGAATTTATTAGACAATAATGTAGAAATAAAAAATGATGAGGCATTCATATATGCTTCATTAGAGCCGTACAACAGAGCTATCTGTGACAGGAATTTACTCATATTAGATTCTATTGGAGAAAGAAAAGGCAAGGAAGCAGAAAAATTTATAACAGAAGTATGGAATAAAGAAAATCCGGATACACAAATTTCATATAAAAGTTTTGAAAGAATAAAACTGGCCTACAAAAAATTTGGAATATCAGGAATTTGCGGGAAATATGGCAAAAAAAAAGGTAAGACAAAAATAAAAGAAAGTTGGTGGCACACTTTTATGAGTATCTATGCTGGCTCAGGTAGTATGACAAGTGTGCGTTCATGTTGGGAAATAGTCTGCGGTTCAGCACTTGAAAAAGGAGAAATTGATAGAAAAGATGAATTTCCGTCTTTTTCTTTATTTGCTAAAAGAGTTAAAGAGTATGAATGTACTCAGGCTTTAAATCTTATTCGACATGGAAAAGATTACTGGAAGCAACATCACAGTTTTTCAATTGATATTGATGAAAGCTCTTATAAAGCTGGAGATGTTTTTGTTGGTGATCATGCAAAATTTGATGTTCTAGTTGCATTACCCGATGCATCTATGGTCAGAGCATGGATAACAGCTATTTGTGACTATAAATCTAAAATGATTCTTGGCTACGATATTTTTTACACAAATCCTAATGGCGATAAAATTATACTTTCTTTAAAAAGAGCTTTTGAGAAAGCAGGCATCCCTAAAATTCTTCTTTTTGATAATGGTAAAGATTACAGGCGAAAAGATATTGGCGGTGGACGTATAACAAAAACAAGTGAGCTTATTGAAGCATCAAAATCTACTATTGCCGGAATATTAAATATAGAAATGCATTATGCAATACCATATAACTCACAATCAAAACCGATAGAAAGAATCTTTGGAATTTTTAGAGAATATTTTGATAAGCACATAACTGGTTATGCAGGAAGTGATGGTAAAGACAGACCTGATACGACAAGGATTCTTGAGAAAAAGATGGTAAAGATAAAAAAAGAAATATCCGAAGAGAATTTAAAACAAAGGGCTTTTCCAGTTATTTCTTTTAATGATTTCAAGGAAATGGTAGAAGAGTTTATAGAAATTTACAACAAAAGAGCTTTTATTACAGGAAAACATGCGGGCAAATCTCCCATACATATATGGAATGAAGACAATCCTTCATTAAGAGCTGCCAATAGTGCCGAACTCGGTATACTTTGTGCCAGCAGTGGAGATCCGGCACGTGTAAACAGAAATTGTCTCAGAGATACAAGAAGTGGAAACGAGTATTTTTCAAGCTGGATGATACAGTTTGAAGGCACAAAAAAACGATTCTTTTTAAGAATAGATCCAGAAAAACCTAATACAGCATACTGTTTTGAAGCAAAAATCAAAGAATATAATCAGGTAACAGGTAAGCCGATTTATGAATTAGGAAAGTTTATTAATACCGCAAATATAAAACCAAAAACTACATTATGGGGAGAAAATAAAAAAATTCTGGAAGACCAGCTAGAAATCAAAAAATCAGTTTACAAGCAAGCAAAAAGACTTTTAAAAGATGCTGTTGGTGCAGAAATGAGTGTTAAAGAAAAATTTGAATATATGAAAACTTCTGTTTTTGCAGAACATTTAGAAAACTGTGAAATACAAAATCTTAATTCTGAAATTGAAAAACCGGAATCTGGATTAATAACACCCTTTTCTTATATTCCAGATGAAATAGAAAAAGAAAAAAATAATGGAATATGGGATACATCACTTTTAGCTGAAACTATAACAAAAGAAAAGAAGTCAAAGCATAAATTCGTAAGATTTTCAGATATTAAAGAAGATTGAAATGGAGATTAAAATGAAAGAAATGATAGAAAAATTAAAATTATCAGGTTATTCTCAAGCAAAAATAGCAAGAATATGTGGAATAAGCGATGCCGCACTTTCTAACTATCTTTCAGGGAAATACAATGCAAATGATTTAAGTTTAATTGAAGAAAAAATAAGAAGCGGAATAGAAATAGAATTAAAAAGGATTGAACATAAAAACTGTGATGAACTCCCCTTCTTTGAAACTGAAACTGTAAGAAACATTTTCAATGTAGCATTAATTTGCCATACAAGAAAACGCATGGGATTAATATATGGCGGAGCTGGACTTGGAAAAACAAGAGCTTGCCTCGAATATGCAAAACGAAATAAAAATACAATTTATATAGAAGCAAGACCTTCTTTTACAGCAAGAACACTTATGCTTAAGCTTGCAAAAATGCTTTCATGCAACACAAAAACAAATCAGTATGAACTTGAAGAAGAAATAATAGAAAAGCTAAGAGAAAGTGGAAAACTTATCATTATAGACGAAGCAGAACATCTTAATCATCGGGCACTTGAGACATTAAGAACTGTTGTTTACAATGCGTCACACACAGGATTGCTGCTTGTTGGTCTGGAACACCTCAAATATCAGTTAATTGGCCTTAAGGGTAAAAATGAATACCTTTCAAGCAGGTGTCTTGCCAATAGAAAAATAACAGCACTTACAGAAAAAGATAGTGAAATAATAATTTCAAATATATTTGGAACAGTTTCAAACAGCATTAAAAAAGCATTTAAAAGCTATTGTAACAGTAATATAAGGCTATTAGAAAATACAATATTTGAAATACAAAGATTACTTTCAATACCTCAGAACAGAGATGCAGAGCTTAGTGAAGATTTAATAAAATTTGCGGCAGAAATAGCAGTTTTAAGATAAAAATGAAGATAACAAAAGCACAGATAAAATTTATACATGTTTTAAAATCAAAAGCGAATATAGATGAAACTGTCTATAGATTAATTCTGGCGAAATACAATGTACTATCTTCTACCGAACTTTCTATATATCAGGCGGCTCAACTTATAGAAGAACTCAAAAAAGCAGCAGGAGAAATTAGGGTAAAAAACAAAGCATCGTCAGCTCAAATAAACCTGATAGAAACTTTGTGGAAGGAAGTTAGCTATAAAAAAACAGATCAAGAAAGAAAAAAAGCACTTAATAAATTTCTGGAACGTTTCGGTGTCAGTCATATAAAATGGCTCGAAACAAAAACAGTACAAAAAGTTATTAGCGCACTAAAAACAATGAAAAATCAGATACCACGAACATAAATTTAATTAAGGGAGAAAAAATGGCAGAGAAAATTTTAAAAAACGGGAAAAAATACTGGCAAGATTCACAAGGAGATTTGATTCCTGAAAATTATGTAAGAAAAGAAGACAAAGAACGAGACAAAATTGTTGAAAACATTATTGCAGATGTAAAAAAGTACCAAAAAGAGATGCAGAAATTAAAAGACAAGATTGAGAAAGAAACAAACAGTTATCTTGAAAAAATAGCTGAAGAATATGGAGAAAACTGGAAAGGCAATGCTAGACTTTCAACATTTGCAGGAGATAAGGCAGTTGAACTCTCAGTATCTGAATTCATTGATTTTGATGAAAAACTGCAAATAGCAAAGCAGAAAATAGACAACTGTATACACAGGTGGACAAAAGGAAGTGATAAATCACTTGAAATATTAGTAACCAAAGCTTTTAAAACAGATAAAAAAGGAAAACTTAATAAAAAACTTATTCTTCAGTTAAGAACGTATGAAATAAAAGATAAAGAATGGCAGGATGCAATGGAAATAATAAATAAATCAATAAAAGTTGTAAATTCTAAAAACTACTTCAATTTTTATGAAAAAAGTAAAAATGGTAAATGGACAACATTAAGCCTTAATTTTTCACAAATGTAGGAGAAAATTATGAATGATACATTTAAACGCTATATAAAAGAAAAAATAAGAGTTATAGACATGCCCAACGAAGATATGCGCTTTATCGCAGAAACATGTGGAGTTGAAACAGCACTCAAGATAATGGAAAATCTTTCAGGAGCAAGGTTTTTTGTTCCAATATACTGGCAAAAGCATATAGCAACTCGCTTTGTTGCAGAAAATGCAGGAATACTCAGCGTAAAAGAGCTTGCAGTAGCAACAGGAATGAGTGATTGGACAGTAAACCAGATATTAAACAAAAAACAATCTGAAATCGATGAAATGTCTCAAATGACAATCTGTGATTGATAAATCATAAAGATTTTTGAAAATTAATATATATATTTTAAATTTATGAATTTATATCAACAAGAAATATCTGTTTTAGAGAAATTACCTAACCTCAGTAAACCTGATAGCAGCAACCCACTTAATGGTCTTGTCGGCAACGCCTGTACAGCTTATTGCAAGAGCTCCGTCTGTAAGAGCTACTGCTACCGTTGCACCGGTAAGGTTTGTGTCGATGTAGTCAGTTGCTACATTGCTCCATGTAAGAGCAGGAGTAGCGAGCTTGGTGTTGATAGCACCCTTAACAGTAAAAGCCACGTCCGCTCCTGTTGTGGTCTCCATACCTACAATTGAAGCATCGAATCTGAATACTGCTCCGGAAGGTATTGCTATCGGAGAAGGTACTGTCATGCCTGCAAAAATTGAGAGCATGGACATGAGATTAAGTGTTCCTGTAGTCGTACCGGAAGTTGTTACATAGCAGGTAATGTCCTCAGTTTGCTGGAGCTTACCGGAAACTATTTCACCCATATCCTCTCCTAACTGAACTTCGCAGGATGAGGCATGTGCATTAGCCCCTTGAAAATTTGTAACAGATGCCAAACCTGCAGCATTGGCAGCAAACTTATTTGCCGTTGTGAAGCAATTATCAGCTCTTGAACCGGAAGCTAGTGACTTGCTCCCCATGCCTGTTGCAACGGGAGAAAATACAACTTTGTCAGGGCTTGTTTGCATAAGATCAAACATCCCTTCTCCGCCTGCTTCCGCGTTATTACAGAATAATCTTACCGGAGCCGTCTCAAGCCAGTCGGATTCTTTAAAATAGTTGCTAGTAGTAGCCCAGATTATTTTGATTACTCCTGGTTCTGTCGCGGTATCAATAAATGTAGCTTCGGATGAAGATTCCCCCCAGGAATCGATGTCAAAGTCACCAAATCCTGTGCCCCATTGAGCCTGCATCGGAGCTGTGTAGTTGCTTTTAACTTCTGATGCTGAGATTTCACTCCAATTGGAAGTATCGGCTTCAGGGCGCAAACCTGTTGCGGTTTCTATGTCGTTTGTACATTTGTAGTATTTTTGTACAGCTGTTGAATATGTTACCTGATATTCTTTCCATGTTGTATCCCACCAGATATAAGGAGCTGCCATAAAATACACATCTACCGGGTCCGCCAGCACAAGTTCATACTGTGCATTAAACCCTGCCAGTTGGGTAATTGGGTAAACTTCCCAGTGGTCTGTATCTGACGCTGGGGCAATTGTGCTTAAGGCTACGCTGGATTTAGCTCTGTAGGTAATACTTTCATCCGTGACTATGCTATATTCAGAATAGTTTGCCCCGCTTACCCATGCTCCGGCAAAACCACCTCCTTTGACAGAAGATACACGAATATCGACCGCTGCTACATTCATCAGGCCTTGAGCATAAGCTCCTCCTATTGCGGCTATGGAATATCCTACAGATAGAGCATACATATTGGGGGTAGGGTCTCCCCCTAGTATAGCCAGTCCCAGACCCTCACCCTCTTTTGAGAATACGGACATAGCGTCAGCGAGACCATTAGTAAAATCTATCTGTTTGCAACTATCAGTGTAGCTTTTATGTGGAGTAAAATCCAGCCAGTTGGAATAAATAGCAGTATTTTCTTCTGAAAGGGTCTTTCTAGTAAAACCTGAAATAATTAGCCCTGTTGTGCCGTTATCCAGAATGATTCTATCAATAATGTCAGAACTCCCGAAACTTCCGTCAGGGTACCTACAGTCCCCTCCGAAATCAGAAATATCATTAATATTTACAACTGTACCGTTAGATGAGCCATCATAGGCACCTATATAATAAAAATTATAACTACCCGCACTGAAATTAATTTTTTTCAGCTGGTAAAACCACAACTTACCATTTTCAAATTTAATGTTTTCGCAAGCTCCGATTTGAGGGTACTCTGTAACAGGGTACATATCGGTGTAAACAGCGCCGTCTGTAGTTGATAGAAGTTGGCAGGGGCCGTTTCCCGTAAGAAGATACATTGTTGTAGTTCCGTTTACTGCGATAGCTTTAGGCATCTCTGTTATATTGGCATCAGTTATGGCTACAAACGCTGAAGTAACGGAATCATATTTTACTATGTAAGATGTGGTAAGAGTTTCAAATGTAGTGAAATTGCCTGCTATATAAAGATTATCTCCAAAGAAGCGCATAGCGCTAATTAAATAGTCGGAAGTCATTTCACATACTTTTGTAAAAGTCATTCCGTCAAAACTGTAGATATAATACTTGGCATCTGTGAGGTTGTACACTTTAAAAATAGCCTTTTTAGCAGTGTCATCATAAAAGAAATTGGAATAGGTCTGATCAAATTCCATTGACTCTGTTTCCGTTGCTGCATTAATTATAGGAAGTATGCCGGTAGAACCTGAAATTTCAGTTGGGATAGTAAATGCAGGGGTCCCTGTAAGGGAGGCAACATAACCTGAAAAAGTGCCAAAATAAAAATCATAGCCGTTAAGATGGCATAATCCTGCTATCCTATTTCCATTCATATCATAATAGCTACTAAATCCTGCAGCAGGAAGATAGGTATTGTCACCATATTCCCTATAGGCGTTAGTCTTTGCAAGGTAATTACACAACATAGGTTTATAAAGTTTGCTGAACGGATTGTAGAACATGGCCAGCATATAGGTTGTGCCATAACAGTCTTTCCTGGCTACTCCCTGGAAAGTCCAATCAGCATCTGACGTGAAACTTACGGGCAGCCCTCTCGGGATATAAGGTCCTTTTAAATCATACCCATTATTTCCGTTTACACGAAGATAAAAGTCGCCAATATTTAAATCGTCGGCTCCTATCTTCAGTTTGCCTCCGCTAGTGTTGATAATATTTTTATCGAGCACTTTAAGTTTCTGTCTGTTGATAAGCACCTTTTTATCAATGTCCTTAACAATCTCTTTTGTAAGGGAGGTTGAGCCAGACACATTTGCAGCTTCAATTATCGGCTGATTGGCCACGTAACCGGGCTTATCAGCATCAGTCTCATCACAGTCAGGCTGAAAAGCGCTTACTGGAAAATTGACCTCAGGGTAGTATCCGTCTGCGTTAGGTGTCCCTGCCTTGTTTACGCCGGTTATCATATCTGTTTTTGCAGGAACAGCTTTTGTAGTAAACTGGTCCGCAACTTTGGTGGTTATGTCAGCCATTTTATACCTCCTCTAGTTCAATTTCAGTTTCAGCAGCAGCAGCAGCTTTTTCAGCCTGTCTGGCAAGTTCTGCCTCAGCGGCTTTTACTGCAGCTGCTTTGAATTTCTCCGCAGTCTCTTTAGTTTTAAATATTCCATGTTTTTTCTTTGTTTGTTGTTTGTCAGTCATTTTAATTCTCCTTTATTTATGATACTGTTGTTAATATTGCGCCGTCTGCTGTGGCTCTTACAGTTCCGTCAGAGTTCAGCAGAGTGTTTTCAGGCAAGTCTGTTCCTGTTGTACCACTGCAGCCGCTTATAAGCCAGGTGGCTTTTTCAGCGTCTGCTGCAAGGCACCGTATTTCTACATTGTCTTTCAGAACGGCTTTATCGAAGTCCCCACTGTATAAAATAGTGTCATTTTCGTTTACTGCTGTGAACGTTACTTCCGAATCTGCTGTATTCGGGATAATCTTAATTACATCTCCTACCGATATAGATGTAGTTGTTACATCAGGCAATTTAACTGTTGTGGTGGCTGGAATCATAAGAGTCCTGTCTATATAAGCGGCGTTTAAAGTAACTTCAAGCAAGGCAGGATCTATGGAAATTACTGAGGGCAGAGCTGTCGAGAATTCACTGCAGCCTTTTACTAACCATGTCTTCCAATGAACACCGGTCTCGACTTCTATTAATCCCAAGTAAGT
This sequence comes from bacterium, assembly GCA_963667425.1. GTDB lineage: Bacteria > UBP6 > UBA1177 > UBA1177. The sequence continues at coordinate 830,459 of OY763407.1, forward strand.
AACAGTTACACAGTCCCCTCCTTTGGCGGTAAACTTTTGTTCTGGGGCTATAAGTTTTACCTGTGAAGATGCAGTAAAGTTTACTAAATGTCCACTTATGCCAACTATAAACTCTGTACTCCATCCAGGGAGATACATTTGAAAATAACTTGAATTGTATTCACCTACTTCTTCTGGGAGGTTCAATTCTATAGTAAGATCTCTGTCTAAAGCGGATAAAAACAAAGTCCTGTTTGCGTAAATATTCTTTGTCTTAAGAGAGTATTGGTTATGATCTACATAAACTGGAAACGTTGCTAAAGATGCAATCTCTTCTGCAGTAGGTATTATAAGAGGGATGTTCTTCGCCGTATTTGAACAATTATAGAACACAGCCCCATTCCAGCCTACATCAGGACCTATTTTACAGTTATAACACTCGTTACCTGAATATAAGCTACCATAAGTAATAGAAGAATTAACTATTTTACACCTTTGGTACATTCCAGGCGCACTAAGCATTGAATTAAATATAACACTGGAATATATAGTACCTACACTACTGGTCATGTTACAATTTTTAATAAAAAGTTTAAGCAAAGGTGACCCTGTCCAAGCTACTTCACAATCAATAAGTGATACAGTTGTACTTACAGTAGGAGCATTAGTATAGTCATTTACTACCTTGCAGTTTTGTATATAACAATCAGGTTCAAACGTCAATGAAGGCGTCCCGCCAGTGCCACCTTTTGGATTACGTATAAAAGGCTTTCCTACCCCTATTATACGAATATAGCTAGTTAAAGTAACATCCAACACTGTCTGTCTAATATGTCCCACTAGGTATATCGTCCAAACATTATAGCTATCATCTATGCTAACTCTATAAGCATCAATGTATTCTTTGGCCGCAGTATAGGTATTGAATAGCTTACCTGCTACAAATTCTGCGCCTTCGGCTACTATAACTATGTGGTCAGTGCCCGCAATAAGTTTTAATAAATTATCAGGCACACCAGTAAGGTCGCTATATGCGCCTGAGGTAGCTACCGGAGCAAACTCCGGCTTATTAGGTATACACCTAGGGTCTTCCTCGTTTGTAATAGCCCAGTCCTGCCGTAAAGACTCGACAGTAAAATTGGCTCCTGCAGGGGTACTAAGATCCTTATTTACTCCCGTTATGAAGTCTGTTAATTTCGGGTTGGCTTTTACGCCCAGGCCAGCAATGGATTTTTTCTGTATCTCTGCCATATTAATATCTCCTATTATACATTCATTAAATATAAGTTATAAAAGCCTCGTCTGAGTCTGTAAGGTATTCCTCGTTGCCTTCAGCGGTAGTAATAGCGTATTCTGGTATTAGCACAGGCTGTTCACTGCAGCCGGTAAGTATCCATTTATTATCTCCGAGATAAGTAAGCTCCGCGATATCGCCAAGACGAGCTACGGAATAGTTACCACGACAAATAAGAGTCACGCCTGTTCCAGCTGAAAAGCTTAAATAAGCATCTTCTGCAGTATCCGTAAGGATGAATTTGGTTACAGTACCTTTTAAAAAGTTGCTAGGCCCTCCTACAATGTTCATGTTCCAAGAGTAAGCCACTAAGGTTATTCCTCCCATATCTTCTCCCATGTAACCAGGGAATATAGGAGTGCTAGAAAGTGCCGGAGATTTAACAGAGTTTTTGCCTGAACTATATGGATAAGCTGACCCATATTCAATATTTAAATTACGAATTATGCCGCCCTGGAAGTTAGAAGTATATATCTTTTCATCCGCGGTGCTCAGTGCGGAAGTACTATTAGCTGTGCAGTCTATAGCTCTAGCACCGTTTGTAAGTATAATATATTCCCATTTCTCATAAACCGGAGGTTGTAAAAATCTACAGTTGTAAAAACCGCCCCCGTCTGCTAAAGGAAGTATGCCTGCGTTACCCTCCTCTTCTTTAGAGCAGTGGACTATGACATCTCTAAAATAACCAACTTCGTCCATCGACCTGAAAGATCTACCTAGATAAATACTTTTTCCTTCAGGATTTCTAAAACGTAATTCACCACCAGTCATCCCGTATTGTAACATAAGATAACTGTAAGTGTCATAAAAAGGGGCATGAATAGTTAATTTGCAGCCATGTAAATTTAAAAAAATGTCTGACCCTTCAGCAAAGTAGTGTAAAGGCTCTGCTAATTTAGTAATTTGTACATTTTTTAGAACTGGATTTATGTCACTTAATAAAGAGGCTACGCCATTCACTTCATGAAATAGTTTAAAATTATCAAATACTGGCTGCTTGCCTACTCCAACAAAGTCAGTAAAAGGGATATACGCCTTGTCACTATAAGTCCCTCCGTGTATTTCTAAAGTCCACCTGTTATCAGCTGTGGGAGACTTACTGGAAATATATGCTGCGGCTGAGTCATATTCATTAAACACTTTACCTTCAACAGGTATTGCATCAGGGTCAAGGATAACTGTCCCAGTGGTTGTAGGCCCTTTATATGTTACTGTATGTTGTAAAAAATTCTCAACATCTATTGTGCTGACATCGGGATTCCCGTTAACTAACTTCTCAGAATCAACAACAATTATCTTATCGCCATTTATGAGCGATCTCTTTTCTGTTTTTTGATCAAACCTTATATTTGCCATTTATTCTACCCCTTTATTTTAATCATTTTCTACTACGCTGTCCGGCACATTTTCCCATGTCCTTAAGCCTGTTTTAATTTTTCTTCTAAAAAGCAGATAAAGGGTTCTGTCACTCATATTTTCATTTTGAGAGAATTCAGTAAATGTTTCTTTAAGAATTTTTGTAAAATCAGCTTCAAGAGCACCTGTAGCATTGTAAAGATCTATTTTAGCCATATAAAAACCTCATATATTATTTGTCAGCATTTATTTCATTTCCTGAAAAACATTTAACAGCTGTTTCTAATTTTGATATATATGCTTTTTGAAGTGCAAAATTATTTAACAATATTGCAAAGCTTTCTATTTTTGTATCACTTGGCTTTATCATCTGATAGTTGGGTTTTTGAGGAATCGGACATTTTCTCTCTATAAAGATCTTCTCCGTTTGAACTGTTGAACAGCTCATTAACACGACTCCACAAAATCCAGTCATCAGTTTCAAAACATTGTTTTTCATTGTCTTTTTCATTGCTTTTGGTGATTTCAATATATTTTTTAATAACTGAACTATTTTTGTTGTAGTTGGCTTCTTTGATATTTTCAATCTTTTCAAATGCTTGAGCTGTCTCTTTAAGTAGTTTAATGTTTTCTTCCTGTTTTTTTGTCTCTTTTTTAAGAAGTTCAATATTTTTTTTAAGTTCAGTAATTTCATTTTCTTTCTCTTTTAAAGAGGTTTTAAAATAAAAAAATAAAAAAATAACTGTTACTATTAATGCTATCAACAGAATCATTTTCCATTTCATATTTTTAAACCAGTTCAAAATGGACAAGATCGTTAAACTGCTGATCATTCATCTCTCCGTCATCATCCCAGTCTCCACCCCATCTAAGCTTTACTTCATTCTTTTCTGCTCTTTCAAAGATTATATTTTTTAATTCTATAAATCTTGATGTGTCTTTCCAATCGATTGGATAAGGAGCTATATCAACTGCCTTGCTGGGATAAGTATTGTGTTTTGAATTAGGAAATTTAAGTTTACTTTTCCCCTCTTTATAGTATTTGTCTTGCGTCTTTTCATCTCTATAACCTTCAAGAATTGAAAAGTCATATATCTTTATAGCTTCTTTTAATATTTTCTGCAGTCTTACATCAAGAGTTACAAGTCTTTTAATACTGGAAACACTAAAATCAGCCATAATTTAACCACTTATTGAAACTGTTGTGGAAGGTATCAAATGGCAAACACCAAATACAGGACAAGGAGACTGATTATGGATAGGATAAAAAATAGCACCATCACCAGTATTTATAATAATTTCACCTTTTGATAAATTTATTAATGAAGTCTCTGTTGAAATAGATATTGAATCCTTTTCAAGTTTAATTTCTGAGGTACCTACTTTTAAACTTAGAAAACTTGTATCTGCATTGTGAGTTATTATGCTGCCATCTTCAAATCTTTTTTCCCACACATCTTCTTTAGCAGGCGTATCTTTATCAGAGTAGAGACGGCATATTATCCAGCCGTCATTTAAATCATCATCAAGTAAGCAACCCACATAACTGTTTTCTTTATAATTAAAGCTTTCATCAGGTCCTGTAAAGCCTATTTGAAGCCAGTTTGTAACTATATTGTGTTGCTGTGGTAAAATGACTTTTGCCTGCATTTTTTCACAATCAAGCTCTTTTATGTAACCTTCTACTCTTCTCATTTTAATTTTCCTTATTTATCATCTTCTTCAATAACTGGTCTTTTTATTCTTATCATTGGACACCATTGATTTTGATCAATTTTAAGTTCAATCCTTGTAAGCTGACTGTAATTCATCTGAAGAGCATCTGTCATCTCTTTCATCTCAGATAGCATCTCTTCATTTGTTTTTTTGAAATTATTGATAAGATCCTCAATATTGCGATTGCTCTGTTTATTAGTCATCCACCAGATAGCAAAAATCAGTGCAGGATATCCAACTGCTTTCACAGCCTCAATTAGAAAAGTAAATTCCATAAGAAATAATCTCCAAATAATCAGTTCTACTTTAAATATAAAAACAGCTGTTTAGAAAAAGTACAAAGACTCTTTGTATTAAGGAGTATTGATTTGAGCTATTCTGAAATTGTAAAAAAGATTTAATAGCTTTATACAGAGAGTTTTAATGATAACAGCTATAGAAAATGCAATATTGACAGCGTTGACTAATGAATCATTAGACAGCACTTCACCTCTTCATAATGTAGTTATTGAAGCAACTGGTAAAACAGAATTCCCGACAATTGAAGCATCATCTGACGGTACTATATGGATTAACTTAGCAGAAATAATACCTTCAGACCCTCAAGGAATGGGGAACTTTTATCAGGATGATTTATATGATTTTGATATAAATATATTTAGCAAAACATTAAAGAGTGACTCTTCTTCAGAAGGTTCTGCTTACAATCTCATAACTGCAATCAGAAAAGTAGTTTCAGGTATCGTTCCAACAGATGGCGTTAGACAAACATTTCTTACAAAATGTGAGTTTATAAAAGTCTTAAATGATATCTGGAAACACAGAATGACCTTTTCAACAACAGGAAGAACTGTGATTGAATATGAAGAGGAAAACTATGAGCTATAGCGTAAAAGAGATAGATGTAGAAAGAAAAACTGTCATTATAACGGAGGATTAAATGGCATATTTACATGGTGTAGAAACTATTATAAGTTCAGATCTACCAAAAAGTGTATCTGAAGCAAGAACGTCGATCATTGGAATCGTAGGAACAGCAAACCCGGCTGGAGTTGATCCGGCAAATTGGAAAGTTAATGAACCTGTTGTACTTTTGAAGGAAAGTGACATTGTAAGTGTTGCAGGAAAACCTTCGGATGATTACACACTTAACAAGTATCTTACAAAAATGTATGAACAGTTTACCGATGAAGTACCTGTTGTTGTTGTTGTAAATGCTCTACCACTAACCGATGGCAATAAAACTTTTACTGAAGGAAGTACGATATCACTGGAACATAAAAATGTGTGCGATGTTGTAGTAAAAAAAGGAGAGGGAGCAGCTGCGGTAATAGTTCCTACAACTGATTATACAGTTGATTATGAAACAGGTGTAGTAACAATTACAAACAAAGATATTACATCAGGTACAATTACATATAAATATGGGGAAGAATTATACATTAAAATAACTGATGAACCACAAACAGTAAGTGAAAAGAAAGTAAATCTTGATTATTCTAGCATCAAAGATTTAACAGTAACTTTTACTGGTATAGAGAACGTTGAAGAAAATACCCATTACAGTGTTGACCTTGTTAATGGAATTATCACAATACTTGATAGTACAAAAATACCTGAAGAGACTGTAGTTACAGCAAGTTATGCATATTCCAAGGAAGTTTTAAATGTTGTAGGCGCAACATCTCCAGCTAGAACAGGTGTTAATGCTCTTATAGATGCAAAAACTCTTACTGGTTACACTCCAAAAATCATTGGTGCACCAGGTTTTTCTCATATTAAAAAAGTTGCTGATGTCCTTTCAGGTGTTGCTGATAATCTTAAAGCAAGATTTTATGTTGATGCAGATATGGAAACAAATCCAACTGTTTCAGATATAATAACAGCAAGAAATGGAAAAAAGCCTGATGCTTTTGCAACACACTCTAAAAGAGGAACGCTTCTTTTTCCTGAACTTATATATGATAAAAAGAAATACCCTGCATCTGTTGCTGCAATGGGTGTTAGAGCCAGAACAGATATGGATAGTTCAAAAGGTTATCACTGGTCAATTTCCAGCCAGGAAATTAAAGGCTTTGATGGCATCTCAATACCTGTAGAGTATTCAATCAATAACTCTTCTGCAGAATCTCAGCATCTAAATTCAGAAGGTATTGTAACAATTAAAAATGTTTCCGGTCTTAAATTTTGTGGAAACGAAAACTCCAGTTTTGATACTAACAATTCAGGAAACACTGATTCTGAAAGATTCGAAGTTACCATGACAATTGGTGATGTTATTGAAGAATCTATAGAACTTTACACAGAACAGAGAATAGATCAGCCTATTACCAGCCAGTGGATTCTTGGAATCGTAAGAGATGTTAATTTGTTCCTCAGAAATCTTACAGGTAGAGGCGTTATTGCCGGTGGTCTGTGTTGGTATGAACCAGATTCAAATGACGTAACAGATCTCTCTAAGGGAGAAATAAAGTTCAGTTATGATGATGCAGCAACACCACCTGCAAACAAAGTAACATACTACAGATCACAAAATCTTGATTATTTAGCTAACCTCGGGAGGTAATAAATATGTCTGCTTTAAATTTTGATATAGTAACTGGTGCTAATGTTTATCTTCAGGATAACAGCCTTTTTGGAAGAGCACTTGAAGTTTCAGGGCTTTCTTTAAAATCAACAATGAAAGAAATAGCCCCAATTGGAATGTATGGTAAAAAGAAAGTTGCAACTGGAATAGATTCCATGGAGCTTTCAATAAAATGGGACTTTATAAATGAAAATTCTTTTTCAAGCATGGATGATCTCAACCTTTCAATTAGAGGAAATGTCCAGAGAAACGAGAATGGTTCTGTAAGTAACTTCCCAGTGATTATAGAGTGTAAAGGAAGAATAGAAGAAAACAATTTCTTTGGAACACTTAAACATCAGGAATGGACTGGTCAGGAAACAAAACTTACTCTTGACTATGTAAAAGTAACTCATAATGGTTCTGATCTGTTAGAAATAGATGTAGAAAACAACGTTTTCAAAGAAAATGGTTCAGATCGTCTTGAGGATATGAGAACTAACTCAGGTTTATAATAAAAAGAGGTTAAAAAAATGAACATCAAAAAAATAGATAACAAATCCATGTTTACTTTTGAAACAATTGAAATGAGAGAGCCTGTCTTACAGGATTTTATAAATGCTGAAATGATTTCAGGAAGCATGAAAGGTTTTAAGTTTATAATCGGACTCATTTCGGAAACGTGTCTTTTTGATGGCAAAAAAGCTCTTTTTGAAGATCTTTTAAACATGAGAAGTGAAGATTTTTTATCCGTTTCGGAAGCTATGGAGCTTTCGAATCAGGAAGATTTGCTGAAGGATTAATATTCCTTCAACATGAAGGGGGGTTTAATCATAAAGATGTAATAAAAATGACCCCCTTAGAATTTCAATTTTGGATAAACAAAACTGCATCCTACTGCGAAATGAAAGCCCCGTCTAATTAAAAGCCGGGGTTTTCATGAGCAAAAAACTATTCAGGAGTTATCAATGGCAAACTTAAACGCCAGTTTACAGTTTCAAGCTTCTGTTGGAGTATCAGACAAACTGCTTTCCAACCTAAAAAGAATTGATGAAATCTGTACAAAACTTTCATTTAAAGTTGAAAGCAGTCTAAAAAGAATCAACAGAGAATTGGACGAAATTATCAAAAAATTGTCAACAATCATAGCTCTGTTAAATAATGAACTTGAAAGAAAAACTTTAGTAATTTTAGGCAAAATAAACAGTTATTTAATTGCCATTTTAAATATTAATATAAAGCTTACTGCAAAAATATCAGTTAATTTAAAGAAAATCTATTCTGATCTGGATAATTTACATAAAACTGTAAATAAAATAGGAAATTCTTTAAATAAGAGCATCGAAACATTAAATAAAATTGATAATAAAATATCCAATCTTATAAACCACACTATTTCCAGACTAGAATTAGTAAAAAGAAAGTCAGAAGAACTATTAAATGGTCTATATAAACAAATTTCTGCCTTTTTAACAAAACTTGAAAAAAATATAATAGAAAAAGCTAATAAAATATATAACAAAATTTCTTCAACAATTGACGAGATTCAAAAACGTTTTTACCAGGCTGCATCCGCAATTGAGTCAAGAGCGGAAGCTCTGGCAAATAACATTGCTAAAACTGCCAACAAAATGGCTAACAGGGTTTATAACACTGCATCAAGTCTCATGAGTAATCTTGAGAAGAGATTCAGTAAAGCTGCATCCGCAATTGAATCAAGAGCTGAATCTCTGGCAAATAACATTGCTAAAACTGCCAACAAGATGGCTAACAGGCTTTATAACACTGCTTCCAGTCTCATGAGTAATCTTGAAAAGAGATTCAGTAAAGCTGCATCAGTAATTGAATCAAGAGCAGAATCTCTGGCAAATAACATTGCTAAAACTGCCAACAAGATGGCTAACAGGCTTTATAACACTGCTTCCAGTCTCATGAGTAATCTTGAAAAGAGATTCAGTAAAGCTGCATCAGTAATTGAATCAAGAGCAGAATCTCTGGCAAATAACATTGCTAAAACTGCCAACAAGATGGCTAACAGGCTTTATAACACTGCTTCCAGTCTCATGAGCAGTCTTGAGAAGAGATTCAGTAAAGCTGCATCAGTTATTGAGTCAAGAACAGAAGATCTGGCAAATAATATTGCTAAAACTGCCAACAAGATGGCTAACAGGGTTTATAACACTGCTTCAAATCTCATGGGTAATCTTGAGAAGAGATTCAGTAAAGCTGCATCTGTTATGGAATCAAGAGCAGAAGCTTTAGCAAACAACATTGCTAAGACAGCCAATAAAATGGCTAACAGGCTTTACAACACTGTTTCTAGTCTCATGAGTAATCTTGAGAAGAGATTCAGTAAAGCTGCATCAGTTATGGAATCAAGAGCAGAAGCTTTAGCAAACAACATTGCTAAGACAGCCAATAAAATGGCTAACAGGCTTTACAACACTGCTTCTAGTCTCATGAGCAGTCTTGAGAAGAGATTCAGTAAAGCTGCATCAGTTATGGAATCAAGAGCAGAAGCTCTGGCAAATAACATTGCTAAAACTGCCAATAAAATGGCTAACAGGCTTTATAACACTGCTTCTAGTCTCATGAGTAATCTTGAGAAGAGATTCAGTAAAGCTGCATCAGTTATTGAGTCAAGAGCGGAAGCTCTGGCAAATAATATTGCTAAAACTGCCAATAAAATGGCTAACAGGCTTTACAACACTGCTTCTAGTCTCATGAGCAGTCTTGAGAAGAGATTCAGTAAAGCTGCATCAGTTATGGAATCAAGAGCAGAAGCTCTGGCAAATAACATTGCTAAGACAGCTAATAAAATGGCTAACAGGCTTTATAACACTGCTTCTAGTCTCATGGGTAAGCTTGGTAAAGAAGCTAATCAAATAGTCTCTGGAATAGAAAGAAAAATCAGCAACATTTTAGATAAAGCAAGTAATGCAATGGCTGATCTTAATCAGCTAATGAACAATCTTACAAATAATGCACTTAAACTTTTAGATGCTGCGTCAAAAATTGCAAATTCTGTAAAAGAGTCATTAAAAAGCGTTTCTGATATTGCAAAATCAGTTTCAGATACCTTTAAAAGTGTTTCTAACATCGCAAACTCGTTAGATAATTCTTTAAAAACCATTAATAAAATACAAAACGGAGCTTCTAAAACAGTTTCAGATGTAAGTAAAGGAATTTCATCAATAGTTAATGACATAAAAGATCTTTCAAAAGGCTCTTCTAAAGGTAAAACAAATTTTGGGCCAGATATAGAAGGATTTATAAACTCATTAAATGCAAATAAAGATAAAATTTCAGATGCAATAAGTGGCATTTTCTTAGCAGGCTTCAGTAAAATTGGAGACAAAATAGGAAGTGCTTTAGAAAAAATCTATCCCAGTATAAAGAAAAGCATAAAAAAAGAAATATATGAAATAGGAAATGAAATTGAAAAAGGCGTTGGCGGTATAGCAAAACAACTTGCATCTGAAGCATCAACCGTTGTTAATAACATTGAAAAAGCAGCAGATAGAATAGCTTCTAAACCAGCAAAAATTGTTAAAGAAATTATGGACAGTATGCCGGATGTAGATGGAACTATCAATAAAGTTGAAAAAACTATAACATCTATTTCAAATAAAATTTCTAAAGGTATAAGTAAAAATTCAATTACAGACTTCATATCTTCTAAAAAGCAGAATATTACAGATAAAGCCAGTGGTTTTGTATCATCAATAAAAAGCAAGGGAAGTGGTTTTGCTAATTCAATTAAAGGAAGCTTAGGCAAGGCAGGAGATTTTATTCCAGCAGGAATTGGAAGTATAGCAGGGAAGTTTGCCGGTCCTGATATGACTGAATTTAACAGACAGCTGGTAGAAACTACAAACAATCTTGCGACACTTGCATCTGTACTAAAAAAGATTTCTGATACACTTGCAGTCATCTCAGGTTATCTGGGTAAACTTTTCCCTTCATCTCAATCACAGGATAATTCCGGAAAATCAGGTAAAGAAGAAGGCAGAAAAAAATTTAATCCAGAAAATATCAGTGACAGCATATCAAAGACTAAAATTAGCGGCGAAGCAACAATAACTTATGCTCCAGTGATTAATATTAATACACCGGCAAATACAGCTTTTGGAGAATCAGCTCTTAAAAATATAATAGATGAACATCTTAGAAAATTTGAAGAAACGATTAAAAGAAACAAAACTTTAGCATATAACAAATAGGTTTTCCATGTATCTCAACAACATATATTTCAAAGCAATTGAAAGTCCTTTAAGTGAAAAATATAAAAGGACAAGAACATATGCACAATTGAAACCAGCTCTTGGGAAAGCAACTCTTCATGATAAAGGAGAAAATTTAACTGAACTCTCTCTTACAATGTATTTTCATGCTTCATTTTGTAATCCTGGCAATCAGATAACAAAACTTAATGAAGCAATGGCAAAAGGTGAGCCACTCCCCTATTTTTGGAAAAATGGTGAATTTAAAGGTAATTTTGTAATAACAAGTATATCTGTAAATGCAGAAAAAAGGCTGTCAGACGGAACACTTCTTTCAGCAGAAATTGATGTGGAATTACTGGAATATAATGACGTTAATTTTCTGGAATCTACAAAAAAGAAATACAAAATACCAATATTGAATATAGAAATTGATATTGAACCTCCTACGTTAAGTGCAATAGGCAAAATAGCCGCTAAGAACATAGACATCAAAGCATTGATAAGGCGTTAAAATGAAACCGTATTATAAAATTCTATATAACGGGAAAAAAAGTACAAAAGTAATTGACCAGGCTGTATCATCACTGACATATAATTTCGCACAGACGGGCAGATCTGACGAAATAGAAATAACTCTTTCAAATTTCAACAGTGCTTTTTTAGACGAACTATACCCGTCAGAGACTGATTTTATACTGCTCTTTATGGGATATGAAAATGGAAATATATTGAATTGCGGTCAATTTCTTCTTGATGCACCTCAATTTGATCTTTATGACAAAAAAGTCTATTTAAAAGGAACGAGTACTAAGCTAAACAATATTCAATGTAACTACACAGAGCATAAAGAAACCAATTTAAACAAGATCGTTGAAGAAATTGCAAAAAATAATTCATTAAAATTAAAAGGAAGTATTGACACTAATATAAATATTTCTTCAAGATTACAATCACAGAAAACAGATGCTCAATTTTTAAATGAACTGGCAACAGATTTTGGATATATCTTTAAAATTGACGGAGAAGATCTTATATTTTTGTCTTACAGTGAGTTAGAATCAAAAAAAGAAGATTTTACAATAAAATTAGATAATTTACTGGCAGGTTCCTCTTTAACCGATTCAAGAAGAATATATCAATTTTGTACTTTAAAATACACATCTAAAGGTAAAACCATAGAAATCACAACTGAAGATTCAAAAGTAAAAAATGGGCTGATCTTAAATGTTGAAAAGAGAGTTGAAAGTGAATCGCAGGGAAAAATAATTGCTTCAGCTCAATTAAAAGAAGCAAACAGAGAGCGAATAACAGGTAGGTTTGTTTTTCAAGGCGAACCGAAAGTTGCAGCAGGAAGTGCAATTTCATTAACTGACGCAGGCAAGTTGTCAGGCAAATACTGCGTAAAAAATGGAACACACTCAATCTCTTCAGGAGAAGAAGGATTTATAACAAGTGTTGAGGTATATAAAATATGAGATACATAAAACACAGAATACAGGAAGGAGAAAGAATCGATCAGATATCTCAGAAATATTATGGGAATGTTACTAACATATATGACATTTTTGTAATAAACAGAGATTTAAAATTTCAATCTGATCTTAGTGAATATTCAGGGAATGAAATTTATATCCCAATAAAAGAAGATGAAGATTCTGAAATAATAGAAACCGTTTCACCTGGAATAAAAGGAGTATAAGTTATGGATATATCAGACCTTAATGATGAGTTAAAAAAAGCATTAAAAAGAGTAGGATTATTTAAAGAAGACAAAAGCCCGTTAGGAGATGCATTTATTAACGAAATAAGTACCATTATCTTCAATACAGTAAAAACAATGTATAATGAAATCCAGACAAATATGAACACACACACACATACAGCACCAAGTGGAACAACAGGTGTGCCATTAGTACCATTAAAAGATATTAAACTATTGTAAATACAGAGATATAAACATGAAAATAATTAACAGGTTAAATGCAAGCGAAACTATTTACTCTCAAAAAGAGATAATAAATCAGCGAATTGATATGCTTTTAATGACAGAAAAAGGAACAGTTCTGGGAGATCCTCTAAAAGGAATTAATGCAGCAATATATGATCTGCCATTCGAAGAAGCAAGAGCAGAACTTTTAAGAGATCTGAATGAACAATTGGCGTTGTATCTTTCAGATATCGTTGTAGATAAGCTTGCAATATCATATGAAGACGGCGAAATGAAAGTAGATCTTTCATGGAGTTATAAAAATGGAACTATTGGTGAATACAGGAGATTAATATGACACAGCCAAGTTTTATAGAAAGAGACTATGATGCAATAAAACAGAGATTAATGAATTATGCGCCAACAATACAGCCAACTGATCCGGAATATATTCTCCTTGAACAGATAGCTTATGAAATATACCTGTTAAGATGCAACGTTCAGGATGCATGTGCACAAAACCTTCTTGATTACAGTAACTATCCCGTACTTGATTATCTGGGAGATCTGCGTTCATGCACAAGAAATGAGAATGAATCAGATGATGATTATAGAAAAAGAATAAAACTTTCATTGAATGATTTCGCAGTTGCTGCACCAAGAGATGCATATATTTATAAAACAAAATCAGTAAGCAACTCTATAATTGATGTTTATCCATATAGTCCTTCACGAGAAGATGGAACACCTAGCGGAGAAGCTTATATTTATCTTCTTGCAGAGGACTTCTGTACGGAAGATAACTATATGAATTTATTAAATAATATAAACAGTTTAACGCAAGATGAATTATTGCTTTTAAATAGAATGAAGGAAATTAGAAACAATGTTGAAAACTCTCTCTCATCAGACAGAGAGAGAGCAATGACAGATAAAATAGTTGTTCTTTTCCCAAACAAAAAAGTTCCAGAGTACACTGTAAACATAGTTTTTAAATCAGCTTTGCAAGATATAGCTTTGGCTGTAAGCAATTTAAAAGATAAGGCAAAAAAATACATTATTGAAATAAAAAATCAGTTAGGAACAAATTTTATAACAAGTGAACTAATAGCAAGATTACAAACAGATGATATTTATAGTCTCAACATTGTTGAAGATGATACAGAAATAGAACCATATTGTTTCGTGGATGCAACTATAAAAATAAGTTATAACAATGGCAGTGAAACTGTGACAGAAATAATATCATCTAACTAATATATAAAGAAAAAAGGAGAATAAATTGAGCAGTAAATTACCATCAAGTATAGAAAATGCAAAGCTCATATCTTTATATGAAGCAGCATTAAAAGAACTTGTAAATATTACACTTGAAACAGCATTTCCATATGTTGTTAATGATAATATTAATTCTCCTGCACCTGAAATAGTTCCTGTAGTTGCTTCTGATATGGATGTTGCTGATATTGAATATCAGATAGCAGCAGATAATGAACCCACAACAAAATATGAAAAAAGAAGAGACCTTATAAAAAACAGTTTCGAACTCCATCGTTATAAAGGAACTGTTAGAATACTGGAAGAGATCTTTGGCAAAGTGGGAAGAAGTGATGGACAGATAGAAGAATGGTTTGAATATAATGGAAATCCTTTTGAATATAAAATTCATATTAATACACCATTAAATAAAGAAAATGGTAAAAAAGTTTTTGGCCTTATCGAAAGATATAAAAGACTTACAGCTAAACAGATAACCAGTTATGAAAATGATATATTTAACTGGTATGCAGCATCAGGATTAAGATGTGATAGAATTATTAATTTTCCTGTGCAAACACTTACATCACCCGCTATATATTTTACAGATGCCAATGGAGATAAATTTATAGATGCATTAGGCAACTATTTCGTGGAGGTATAAATTAAAATGGCAAATATAAGATTTGATCAGAAAACAGAAAAGCAAGCGTTAGTTAATGGTGATAAGATCGTTGTTGTTGATTCTGAGAATTTGGTTAACGGCAATCCTGATGTGGGGCTTGTAACTAAAGATAATCTGAAAAGCAGTTTGGGGCTTGCAGATGTAGCGACTTCTGGCAGCTATAATGATTTGACAGATAAGCCAGAAGGTTTATTGCAATTAGTTGAAGCAACAAATAGAACCGTGATAGTAGATAAAGATGCTGTTCCTATAGCAGGAAAAGTATTTAATACTTATTCTGATGCGGCTGCATACATTCAATCTGTAAACTCTGAAAATTCTGAAAAATGGACTGTTCGGTTTGGCGGCGGCGTTTATGATGTTGTGCTTCATGACCGGATAGATATTGTGGGAAATGGAACCACGCAGATAAATATTATAAACGGAGATGTCACAAAAAGTTACGGTTTTGGCGCTCCGGATATTTATTGCTGTAAAATAGTAATTAATAATTTTAATCCAAGCAGTGTTAACTATATAAGACTTTTTCAATGTAGAATTGATATATATTCTAATTGTACGAAGCTGTCATATAAGGCTTATAACAGCATTGTAGATTTTATTAAAGTTAATGATGTTTTAAATCTTAACTGGGGTGATCATTATTTTTGCAATGTTGTTTCTGATCTGACCGATTATGTCACTTTGATTAATTTTAATTTTTTTAACTGCCTTCTTTATAATTTCGAGCTTGGTTTTGGTAAAGCTTATAATTGTTATGTTAATAATATTAAACTTGTTAATGCTTCTTTTATTGATTGTTATGGACCGCATGGTCAGAATGCGCATGAATTTGTAGATGTAGATTATACAAGCTCTGATAATCTTGTTTTAAGTACAACCTACATCGGAAAGGATATAAGAGTAAGCAACTCAATTAATGTTATAATTTCATCATTTCTTCAAATAACAGATAACACTGTTACAAAGTTTATACCGACTGTTGAAGGTGTTAAAATAACTTTTTCAGCAGAGACTTCAAGCGAACTTGTGTTTAAAAACAATGTTGCCGTTTTTGGAGATGTTGCGGAGCTTAGATGTTTAAAACCAAGCCCTAGGAAATGGCTTTTAACGGGATGTTCAGAAACAAGTGTTCCAGAAGATGCAATATATTCAGCAGACGGCGAGCTTCTTACAACCGCTGACGGCGAAACAATAATAACAGCAGATTAATTTAATATTTAGGAGAAAATCATGACAACAAAAATACCGGCAGATTTTACGCCAAAAACAACACTTATAGTTGGAGATAAACTATTAGGTGTTAATAGCGCAGATTTGGCTACTTCGGGCAAGATGAAAGAAATGCTTGTCGATGTTGATACGTTACAGGCAGATGTGAATGAAACAAATCCGGCGAAAGCTGGATATATAAAAAATTTGCCTAATTTGGATGTTTTGGATGGTATTGATGAGTTTGAAGGTTCATATAGTTTTGGAGTAGAAGAAGATCTGGCATCTAATAATTTTGGGTCAATAGGTTTTGGTATGGGGCTTGCCTGTGCACCTTTTGCAATGAGTTCAGGCGGCTATACCATTTCAGGTATCAATGTTCCTATACTTAGATTTGAAAGTTATGCATCAAAAGGAACATGGATTTCAATGTTTTATGATAAAAATGATATTGTAGATTATTCAGGCACATTATATATTGCTAAAACAGAACATTCTTCATCATCATCACCTGACAGCGATACAACTAACTGGGAAGTTTTTTCAAAAACAATACCTACAGGTGTTGAACAGTGGGCAAATTTTTATTTTGCAGGTGATAAACGTCTGTTTTTAAAAGGTGTTGCCACATGGAGCGATACAACATGGAAAGAAGATGCTATCTCTTTCTATAATGATAATTTTTATCAATGTAATAATGAGATTGAATCTGCCACGGGACTTACACCTGACAATGATTCCTCTAACTGGGGGCTTTTACCAGCTTTACCTGAAAACAAGATCATTCTTCAGGCAGGTTCAGGCTTAATGGGGGATATGCATGCATATTATCAAAAATCAGAGCTTTACTTTAAAAAAGTTATTTTTGTTGATTATGATGCAACCAATGATGAAACTATCCTTACATACTGGAACGGTCTTGATTATGATTCCAGTCTGAGTAATAATAATGATGGTCTAACTGCAATTGCCTGTAATAATTCCAAGTTTATGAATGACGGATTTGAAACACTTTTAATGTCAGATCCGGATTCTTTTGTAATGTGTTCTAATGCAGAAGGTCTTGGAACTACTGCAACGGGATTTTGCTCGAAAACTTCAAATTTTGGTTCTATTGCATCGAAAGCCTGCAGCTCCGCACAGGGAGTCTATTCAAAATCTAATTTCTATGGTTCTGTGGCTCATTCTTCTACCTGTGAAGTACAATCTGGCGAAGAAATAGGTGAAGCAATTCCAGATAAACTGCAGCAGTACGAGAGAATTGTGGTTGATACAACAACAGAAGGTGCTGCATCATCAAACTTGAGTTTGATAAATCCTTCTCTTTCTGTGTTTTCTGGAAGCAGACAAGCTTCTAATATCGTAATCCCTTCAGGTTCACTCTTCCGTTTTACAGCTGAAATTTCAGGTATGGAAACAACAACAGGTGAAGATGTCGCCTACACAGTTAAAGGCGCTATTAACACCAAACTTACAACTCCAGCTTTGACTTGGAGTAATGTCACAACAGATTATGAAAATGCAGACTTAAATGGTTGTGATGTTTCTGTTTCCATGGGCTCTTCAAATAATCTTGAAATCAGCTGTGCCGGTGTAGCCGATAAAACTATCAAGTGGGTTGCCACGATTCACTTTACGGAGGTAAAATAATGTTTACAACACAGGGATTAGAACTTTTTGCTGCATGGGAAGCAGATCCAACCCTAAAAAAGCCTATTAAATATATAGGATTAGGTTCAGGAGAACCTACACACACAACAGATCAGATTTCACTGAATGATCAAAAATATTTTGGTGAAATAACTCGCATATATAGCAATGCTGAAGATGAAACGATTGCTGTTGTTGAAGCTATTGTTAATTTTGAGACACGTGATTTTACTGTAAGAGAAGTTGGTCTATATGTGGAAGGAGAGACAGAAGAAACACCAATTCTTGTATGGGTTTCTGAACATCCTGAAATGTATATTCCAGCTAACAGCAGTATGATAGCTGGTGAAATAATATCCATACCAATTCAGTTCAATTCAGCAGATCAGGTGACACTTGAAACAACAAATGGTGGATTGTGCACAATAGAAGGAATGTTTGAACAACTTATAGGACAAGCTGCAGTAACAGCAATTAGAGAAATAGAAACAGCCGAAGAGATCGGTAGAATCAAAAATTATATATTTAACAATTAAAAGGAGAAACCATTATGCCTGATTTCAAAACTGCATTAACGCATTTAAACAACTTTGTAACAGTTGTAAAAAACTGGGCGACACAAATGCACAACATTTTTTTTGCATCTGCTCCAGCTGATGTTACAGTAAAAGTTATTAACGAAGACAACACAATAGGTGAAACAACAATTAAAAACTATGCAAAAATGCAAAGTGAAGTTGAAGAATTAAAAGATAGTCTTAGAAGCTGGGAAGAAACAATTACATCTACAGTTGATGGAACAATACTTCAAGTTAAGGATTCAGACGAAGTATCTCATGATATTATTAATTATGATGATACTCGTGAATTACTATCTTTAGGAAATACAGATAAAGAAATAAAGCTTAATACTTCCGGTACAATAAGCATGAATCAAGGAGCTGATAAGAATTTGGTTATAAAAGCTAGAAGAGGAAGTAGCGATGATTCATTTGCATATCTACTCCAATATGAACCAACAGATAATGTACTTACATTATTTGGAGATGGTGGTATAAACTTCTATTATAACCATAAAATGCAATCATTTTCTAGTATACTATCAGACATAGATGATCTAAATGATCATGTAACAAATTGGTCAGAAGCAGTTACAGCAAATATTCAAGGTACAGTATTAAAAGGAATTGATAATAATAATGTAGAATCAAGTTTAGTTGGTAATTTTGAAACATATACACAATATGGTTCAACTTCTAAAGATTTAAAATTACGCACAAAAAGTGCTGGTAATTTTATTTTTGATGCTGTAACAGGAGATATCGTTTTTAAATCGAATGCAGATAAATCTTTTATTACGTACGATATTGACAATAATACATTAAAATTATCAGGGACAGATATAACATTTACTTATGGTTCTGAAACTATTTCTATATCAAGTATTATTTCCAGATTAGAAGCTTTAGAAAACGCATAATAGATATCAAAACCTAATTATATCCTGAACAGTTTTATATATTTTTAACTAAAAATTTCTTAAAAACTTATTTCTAATTAAAAAGTTTCCTCAAACTATTTTCCAAATTCCCTCAAA
Organism: bacterium; assembly: GCA_963667425.1. Taxonomy (GTDB): domain Bacteria; phylum UBP6; class UBA1177; order UBA1177. Next base: position 849,924 of record OY763407.1, read on the forward strand.
CTATTTTCGCTGTTATATGCGTTTTTTATTCAATTTCTGATTTACAACTACCCTCTTCTGTTTTTCCATGCTTCCGAGTTCTTTTTCTACGAATATCGGATTTTTGGTGATTGGGTCTCTCCGGGTGTAAAATATGAGGGTTGATATTGTGGATGGTGTCGGCGTGAATATCTGGATTTGTTCGGGATTCATTTTTAGCTCATCTCTGGTGAACTTTTTAAGTTTTTCCATGTCGCTTAGATGACATCCGGGATGTGCGGCTATGAAGTAGTATGTCAAAAACATTTTTTTGTTCTGTTTTTTTACTGTTTCGTTAAAGAGTTCACGAAATTCAACGAGTTTTTTGGCTGATGGTTTTCCCATTATGCGTAAGACGTTTTCTTCGCTGTGTTCCGGGGCTATTTTCATCTGTCCTGATATGTGATGCTGGAGTATATTTTTTAAATATTCTTTTCCATGTTTTTTATCTTCAAGTATAAGGTCGTATCTGATTCCTGATGCTACAAAGAGGTGTTTCATATATGGAAACTTTCTTATTTTTTCTAAGAGTTTTATCTGTCTTGAATGATCTGGTTTTAATGATGGGCAGATTTCTGGAAAAAGACATTTTCTATCTCTGCATGGTCCTTGTTTTTCTTTTTTTGAGCATTCGTAGCCATACATGTTTGCGGTTGCTCCGCCGATATCTGAGATGTTGCCTTTAAATTTTTTCTTTTTTATGAAATTTTCGATTTCTCTTACGATTGATTCTTCACTTCTTGAAACGACTGTTCTTCCCTGATGGACAGCTATTGCGCAAAAACTGCATTCTCCATAACATCCTCTGTGAGTTGTTACTGAGTAGCGGATTGTATCCATTGCCCTGACCTCACCTTTTTCTCCGCAATATGGATGCAGCTCATATTCATATGGAAGTTCGTAAACTTTATCAAGCTCTTCAGTTGTAAGAAGCCTTGATGGTCTGTTCTGAACAAGATATCTGTCAGAGTGTTTCTGAAAAAGCACCTCTTTTGACTGCGTTGATGCTTCAACATAAAATTTCATGAATGCTTCTTCAAACTTTTCTTTGCTTTCCTTGCACTCTTCAAATGATGGAAGCTCTATTCCTGTTTCGGGTTTTTCTTTTGAGATGTAACAAATTCCATCTGTGTTTTCAATTTCATTTCCACTTTTAAATTTTTCTGCCAGAGTATACATTGCAAGTTCGCCCATTCCATAGACAAGATAATCTGCTTTTGAGTCAAAAAGGAGTGAACGCCTCAGTGCGTTTGACCAGTAGTCGTAATGGACGATTCTTCTAAGGCTTGCTTCTATTCCTCCGATTACTATCGGTTTTGTCTCTTTAAAGTTTTTTCTTATGAGGTTTGCGTATGCAATAATGGCTCTATCCGGACGTTTTGTGTTTTCTCCTCCAGGCGTTAGATCACATTGATGTCTTTTTTTCTTTGATGCAGTGTAATTTGAAACCATTGAATCAACGCAGCCTGATGTTACTGCCCAGAAAAGTTCCGGCTCTCCAAACGCTGTTATATCTTTGTCATTATCTATATCAGGCTGAGAAATAAGTGCAACTTTAAATCCTTTATCAACAAGATAGTGTCCGATTACTGATGCGCCTGATGTTGGAGAATCTATATATGCATCACCTGTAATTAATATTATATCCGGCTTTTCCCAGCCGAGCTTTTGAAGCTCTTTTTTTGTCATTGGCAAAAACAAAAGCGCCTCAGTTTTTCTTTACAATAGTTAAAGCGTTTTTAAAGATGTGAGATTCAGGAACAATTCCTCTGACTGATGAAAGCGGATAGACAACAGAATTTTTCCCTATGATGGTTCCAGGATTAAGCACCGAATTACAGCCTATTTCAGCAAAGTCTCCAACTATTGCAGAAAATTTTCTTAAACCAGTGTCTATTTTTTCTTCACCGTTTTTTACAAAAACATTTCCTTTTATAGATTTAACATTACTTAATATAACGCCAGCGCCGATATGAGATTTGTATCCCATTATCGAGTCACCGACATAGTTAAAATGTGGAATTTGAGCTTCATTAAATATAAATGAATTTTTTATTTCACATGAGTTACCAATTACCGCACCTTTTCCAATTATGGCGTTTCCTCTTATAAAGGCATTGTGTCTAAGCTCTGCTTCATCACAAATTATTGCCGGAGCTGTAATTGAAGCTGAAGGAGCAATCTTGACATTTTCTCCAACCCAGATATTTTTTTCTATCTCTTTAAATCTCTTACTTGTTTCTGTCTCACGAAAGTTTTTTATAAACGCACCTATTTCAGACAAAATTTCCCATGCGTTCTCTGCATTATCAAATATCTCAGGGAATTCTGTTTTTGAAAGATCAAAAAAAAGAGTTGGCTTAAATTTCATTAATGAACTCCCATTAATAACCTGGGAAGATATGTAAGCACTGCATATAAGAAATTTGCAGGATAGGAAAGAAAGGAGAAAGAATTCCTTTGTAGAATTATAATAAGTATAAATATTAAAAAGCTGTATCTTTCCATAAGAAGGAAATATCTGTCATACTTTGCGGGCATAATTCCCATAAGTATCTTGCTTCCATCAAGTGGAGGAACTGGTATAAGATTAAAAAGTGCAAGAAATATGTTAATATAGACAAATGCCTGAGCCATAACAATAGCCGTTTCTAAATTTGTATATTTATAAAAAGCCACCATTACAAAAGAACCTATAAAAGCCATAATAAAATTTGAAACAGGACCTGCAAGAGCAACAAGCATTGTTCCTTTTCTCATGTTTACATGACGGTAAAAACGGTATGGATTAAATGGAACTGGTTTTGCCCAGCCAAAAGATGTTGTTCCACCTGAAAAAACGAGCAGCATAATTGGTAAAAAAATAGTTCCTATAGGATCAATATGTGGAATTGGATTTAACGTAAGTCTTCCCATTCTGGCTGCTGTATCATCTCCAAGTTTATAGGCTGCCCAGCCGTGAGCAACTTCATGTACAATAATTGAAAGAAGTACTACTGGTGCCCATTTTAAAATATTTGCTATCATTTCAATCATCTGATTCTCCTTTTTTTCCTGTGCGCGGATGCAGTTTCTTAAATTCTTCTATCATTTTTGCGCGTTCAACATGGGTGTAAACTTCAGTTGTGTTTATGCTTGCATGTCCAAGCATCATTTGAAGACTTCTCAAATCAGCCCCTCCTTCAAGAAGATGGGTTGCAAAAGTGTGTCTTAGTTTATGCGGTGAAATATTTTTGTCAATGCCGGCTTTTATAGTAAAAGATTTTATCTTTTTCCATATTCCCTGCCTTGAAAATCCTTTTCCGCTTTTATTTACAAAAAGATAATCAACAAAAGCGCCCGGCTTTAACATATAGTGTCTTACATTTTTTATATATTCGTCCAAAAAATTTACTGCACTGTCTGAAAGCGGAACAATTCTTTCTTTGGATCCTTTTCCAAGAACTCTGACAACGCCTTCTTTCAGAAAGACATTCTGGATTTTAAGCTCAATAAGTTCAGAAACACGAAGTCCTGAAGAATAGAAAAGTTCAAGTATTGTTCTATCTCTGAATCCTTCATGTGTTTCAAGATCAGGTGTTTCCATAAAATCATGAATCTCGTTGCCGCTCATAAAAACAGGAAGATTCCTGCTCATTTTTACAGGTTCAAATCCATCAAGAACTTTTGGTGAGAGTATTTCTTTTTCTATTAAAAATTTCATATAGCTTTTTATACATGAAAGTTTTCTTGCAAGGGATGTTTCTTTTACTCCGCACTCTTTTGAAAGATAAACTGCAAATTCTCCAATGACGAATTGATCACAGACAGAAACATCAAGACACTTTGCGTCTAAAAAGGATGTAAATTGAGCTAGATCTCTGCTGTATGAATCAAGAGTGTTTTTTGCGACTCTTTTTTCCAGCTTGAGAAAATTTATATAACGATTAAGCCATGTCCTGCGAACTTCTGACACAATTACGCCCTGCCGATTTGGCCAAATATAGATTTTTATCTGCTTCTGCAAGAAGATCTTCAACTGTTCTAACATTTTTATCTATTATTGAAGATACTCCTGCACTTATGGTTATCGAGATTGTTTCATCTTTAAAATTCATAGGTTTTTCCCTAAAGAGGTCGAGAATTCTTTCTGCAAGAGGTAAAAGGCTTTCAGGATTGCACTCTCTTACTATTATTACAAATTCTTCTCCACCATACCTGCAAAGAACATCTCCAAGTCTCAGATGACCTGTTATTCTTTTTACGAGTTCTTTTAAAACTTCATCTCCGGCAAGATGTCCGTAAGTATCATTTACCTGTTTAAAATGATCCACATCAATCATTATTAGAGCAAGCTGCTGATAGTGTCTTAAGGAATGTGAAAACTCACTTGTTATCCTGTCAAGAAAATAGCGTTTATTATATGCCTGCGTAAGTGTATCTTTTATAACACTTTCATACATGTTTGCCTGAAATTCGGCTTCAAAGGAATCCTGAAGGACAAATTTTAAAACTGTTGAGCTACCAAGCTGAATTCTTACACCGTTGGTTATTGATGAAAAAGAAACAGGAACACCATTTACAAAAGTTCCGTTTGTGCTCTTCATATCAGTAATTGTAGCTTCTCCTGATAAATCAATGTCTATTGCAGCGTGAACTCTTGAAATACTGCTTTCCCTAAGTGTTATATCACACTCATCGCCTCTGCCGATTATTATCCTGTTCTTTTTAAGTTTATATATCATTCCTACATTTATACCTGAAATAACCAGAAGACATGGGATTGTTTCAACTTTTCCCTTCGAACTTTCTCCTATAAGAGCATTTATATCTTTTACCCTTGTTTTTTCATCACACATCGCATGCCTCCGAGGGAATTAGTTTAAACCAAACAGTTTCTGACCTGTTGAAACCTTGTCTCCAGGATTAACTTCAATATGTCCAATCAGTTCTGAAGGGATAGCAAGAACTATAGTTGATCCCATTTCAAATCTTCCTGTTTCATCAAGCTGATTAAAAGTTTTATCAACTTTTACCGGTTTGTTCCATGTTATATTATCGGCAAACTCCATTTTAATGCTGCCAACAAAAGATGCGCCAACTGCTACATAATAAAAGGAATTTTCTTTGTAATTCATTTTAACTGAAACTCTTTCATTCACAACAAAAAGCTGGTCAATATGCCCAACTGAAAGCTTGTTGACAGGATAGAGAGATTTTCCGGTTCTTGTATACTTTTCAACATGAACATCAAGAGGAAAATGGTATCTGTGATAGTTTGCCGGACTCAGATAGATTGTCATCATTGTTATTCCTTTGGAATAATCGAGATGTTCACAGACAAGTTCATTAACCGAATAGTTTTTTCCCTTGACCTGAGTTGCACTGTCTTCAAAAATCTTTTCAATAACCGTAATAGTTCCATCACATGGAGAAAGAAAAGAAGTTTCATCCTTTTCAAAAGGAGAATCATTAATATCAAGCCTTCTTATAAAAAAATCGGAAAGTGAAGAATAATCATCTATTTCTCCTTCATATCTTTTCATGTCTATTTTATAATGAGAGGCATAAAATTTAATAACAGATTTTACTATAAACGCCGGATGTTTAATTTTTGTTATATGTCCCCATAATCTGCTCAGACACGGAAAAGATATAAGAAATAAAAGGAATCTCATCAGGGAAAAACCTCCAAAAGGATTAAAAACAAAGCAATAACACTGTTTAGAATAACATCTCAAGGTGGTTATGTCAAAAAATTAACCTATAAGATTGACTCCTGTTTCAAAACCATTCTTTCTGCTTTCAATTGCGCCCTGAATAAGAAAATGGAGTCTATTTTGAAAATTTGCCACGCTTGTATCAGAATCAAGGTCGATAAAAAGCATATTAAGATCAGGCGCAATGTCTTTAAGTTTCTTTTCAATCCCTTTTGCAATTATCTGATTTGCTATACATCCGAAAGGCTGGAGGCATAGAACATGGTTTATTTTATCTTCAACAAAAGAGAGAATTTCTCCGGCAATAAGCCACCCCTCACCGTATTGATGAACAAGAGATATAACTTTTGAAGCTTTATCGGCCATATTTCTTATCGGATGAAATTTTCTTGCGTATCTGAATGATGTTATTTTTTCATTGATTTTTGAAACTAATCTTCCCAATGATTTTTCAACAAAGACAGAGAGCAGATTTGTAATAAAATTTCCATCTTTAAGAAGCTCTTTCTGGTTAACATCAAAATTGACAAATTCCTGCAGAAAAAAATCTGTAAGCTGAGGAATAACAACTTCGACATTGTTTTCCATAAGCCATTCTATAACATTATGGTTACCAAAATCGCTGTATTTAATATATATTTCCCCAACTATTCCAATTTGAGCTATATCTTTCAGAGATTTCTTATATTTAATGTTATTAAAAGATTCAACAGCTTTTTCAATAAGTCGAAGCATTTCTTTTTTACCGGAATTCGAAACTATATTATTCCATTTTTCAAGATATTCCTCCATTAAAGATTCAACTTCCTCTCTGTTTTCAGCACGTGGAACAGCTGCATAATACATGGATGAAAGTGCATCTATATAAAGAATTGTATTTAAACCCTTTCTTATAACTTCAAGTTTATTATATTTCAGTCCGGGCTGAGTGTTAAGCTTTTCGGCAGCAGTAATTGAAACAACAGGAACATCATCATATCCGGCGGAAAGCATTGCTTTTTTTATCATACCAAGATAGTTACTTGCTCTGCACTGTCCTCCGGTTTGTGTTATGCCTATAGCAATTTCATTTGTATTGTATTCACCGGATTGCAAAGCTCTTATAATATCTCCTATAACAAGAATTGCCGGATAGCATATTTCATTATTTGCATATTTAAGACCAAGTTCAAGAGATTTACTATCAGGTTCAGGAAGAACTTTTATATTCATTCCTGCACTTCTGAAAACTGTTTCAACAAATCTGCTGTAAAAACGGCCAAAAAAAGGAACAAGGATAAGTCTTTTATTGTCCTTTTCAAGGAAAGCAGGGAGCGTTTTGTTATCTTCCTTTTTTTCCAGAGCTGTTCCTGCCATTTTAAAAGATTCAATCATAGTTCTTATTCTAAGTTTTGCAGAACCTGGGCTTGCTATTTCATCAATTCTTATAACTGTCAGATTTTTGCCTTTGGATTCAAGAATATGTCTCATTTCATCTGTTGCGACAGCATCAGGACCACATCCAAAGGAATTTAACTGCATTACTTCAAGATCTTCTGCAGCAGCAAATTTTGCAGCAGCAACAAGCCTGTTTGGATAAGCCCACTGAGAAAGAATTCCGCTGTCTTTTACTGATTCAGGTCTCGGAACTGCATCACCGGAAATAAAATCTATACCAAACGCTGAAAGCATCTCAGGAATTTTCTGATTTATTAAAGAATCAAGATGATAAGGTCTACCTGTTAAAATAACAACTGTTCTGTTTTCAGCTTTAGCTTTTTTTATTATCTCAGCCCCTTTTTCTCTCAGTTTTTCTTTAAATTCTTTCTGAGCATTCACAGCAAGAGCAAACGCTTTTTCTGCTTTTGATGATGAAACGCCTAAAGATTTAAGATATTTAAGGCAGGTTTTCTTTAAAAGCTTCATATCTTTAAAGGAAACAGAAGGAGAATCAAGTGGTATATTGTATTTTTCAGCAGAATTAACAGAACTTTTTATAACTTCAGGATATCCGGTAACTATAGGACAGTTAAAGCTGTTTATTCCAAGTTTATCATCCTTTTCAAAGAGAACTTCAGGATAAAATATTCTGTCAACACCTTTTTCCGCAAGATTTATAATATGTCCATGAACAACTTTTGCCGGAAAACAGATATTGTCAGACATAACTGTTCCCGCTCCTTTTTCATAAAGCTTCATAGTTGTAGGATCAGAAAGCTCAACGTTAATATCAGAATTTACCAGAAGAGTTACCCAGAATGGATAATCTTCATACATATTAAGAGCTCTCGGTATTCCGATTGTCATTGTTGCATTTTCAGATTTAAGCCTTCTGTTAAAAATAAGCTCTTTTTTAAATGCTGCAAAATCAAAACCTTTATAATTGGAAGCACCGCCATCATTGCTGAAAACTTTTTCACATTTATTACCTGTAAAAAATATTTTACCGTCAGCACTGGTAAGACGACTTACCGTACAGACATTTTCACATCCGTTACAGTTGAAGTTTTTTCGTGTAATATTCTCAACTGTCTCAAGTATTTCAAAACCTTTAAAGACTGTATTATATTCAGTAAGTTTATATTGCTCCAAAGCATAAAGCGCTGTTCCCCATGCACCCATGACACCTGAAAGATCCGGAACTATAGCTTTTTTACCTGTCAGTTTTTCAAAAGCACGATGTACAGCAGGATTTTTAAAAGTTCCTCCCTGAAGTACTATTTTTTTACCTATTTTAGAAAAATCCCTTATCTTTAAAACTTTATAAAGGCAGTTTTTTATAACAGAATATGCAAGACCGGCTGAAATCTCAGCAACTGAAGCACCCTCTCTTAATGCCTGTTTTACTTTTGAATTCATAAAAACAGTACATCTGGAACCAAGATCACACGGTTTTTCAGCATCAACAGCCATATTTGCAAAAGTTTCAGTATCATATCCAAGTGATGCCGCAAAAGTATGTATAAAACTACCACAACCTGAAGAACATGCCTCATTAAGTTCAATTCTCTGAATATTACCATTTTGAATAAACATTGCCTTCATATCCTGACCACCTATGTCAAGAACGAAATCAACATTTTTTTCCATAGTTTTGGCGGCTTTTAAGTGAGCAACCGTTTCAACAATTCCATAATCAAACGAAAAGAGAGCTTTTACAAGGTCTTCACCATAGCCAGTAACAGCAGTTCCCGCTATTTCAACATTTACACCTGATTTTTTTATTTCATCATTAAAATAGGTAAGAGCCTTTTTTACAGCTTTTATATGATTTCCCTTGTTTGGTTCATAAAAATGCCTGAGGATTCCTCCATCACTGTCAAGCAGAACAGCTTTTGTTGTTGTTGAACCAGAATCGACTCCGATAAAACATTTTTTATCCCTAATAGATGTAAAATCAATTGTCTTTACCTTAAAATATCTTTCTGAAAGCCATTTTTGTTTTTCACTTTCATCTTTGAAAAGAGCCATCTCCCTTTTATCCAAAACTTTTAGCTCTCCTTTTCCTGAAGTCAGAGTCTCAACAAGCTCTGAAAGAACAAAGAGTTTAGAGGATTCATTTATTGAAGCACCAAGAGAAGGTATAAGTTCAGGACGATCAGGAATTACAACATCTTCATCTGTGATATTCATTCTTTTTATAAATGCTTCCCTTAATGCAGGGATAAAAGCTAAAGGCCCACCACAGAAAAGTATTTTTTTCTTTACATCAAAGCCTCTTGAAAGAGTGTTAAGCACCTGAATAGCAACTGCATGAAAAATACTTGCAGCCACATCCGCTTTGGAAATATCACGACTTAAAAGATTCTGTACATCCGTTTTAGCAAAAACACCACATCGGCTTGCTACCGGATAAATATTTTCATGTTTTTCGGCCAGAGAATTCATTTCCGAGACATCAATATCAAGAAGTTCTGCCATCTGATCAATAAAGGCACCTGTTCCACCGGCACAACTTCCATTCATTCTAATATCTGCCTGATGCTTTTCATTGAAAAAAATCATTTTAGAATCTTCGCCGCCCATATCGACAAGAGTGTAGACATCTTTAAAGAATTTTCTGGAAGCTTCAGCAGATGCTACAACTTCCTGAACAAAGGGTATTCCTGATATTTCAGAAATACCAAGTCCTGCCGAACCTGTTATACTTACTAATATAGAACTACTTTCAACCTTCTCATCCACCTCTTTTAAGAGTCCTATAAGGGTTCCACGAATATCTGCATTATGTCTTTTATAAGCTGTATAAATTATATTATTATTGTTATCAATAACAACAGCTTTTGCTGTGGTTGAACCTACATCCAATCCCATTTTAAAAAAAATGTTTGCAGGCATCTTTTTTTCCTCCAAAATAAAAAACTACGAAAGACAATAGCTATTAAAGCAGTTCTGTCATACAGTTGAGTCTACTTGTTCGAAAAAAAAAATACAGTTTTCTAAAAAATGCGTAAGAAAAGATTAATTATTATTTGACATAACTCTACTAAAAACTATAACTTATACTGTAATTTATTGGAGACAGTTATGATAAATAATGCAGTTTTATGCCCTTCTTGTGGCAAAAAATATAAAAGACCTGAAAAAGCGGATAAAGAATCAGTAAATGTAAAATGTAAACAGTGCGGGAATGTCTTTGTAATAGAGCCACCGTCACACAAATCAGAAGAACATCAGAGTCAATTTAATGACTGGCTGATCAGAAAATCTAACGGTAATATAGTTAGAGCAAAAAACCATACTGAAATTCAGCTCCTTATTGTAAAAAAAGAAGTCGTTGAGACTGATGAAATCTCCCAAACAGGTTCTGACTGGAGTAAATTATCAGACATTGATATTTTAAAACCTTTTTTTGAAGCACTTAAAGAGAGTGAAAAAACAGAAAAACTTCATGAAGCCGAAGAACATCTGAAAATTGAAGATTCTCCCGTAATAATTCCTTCAATTAGAGAAGAAAATGAAAAGAAAGAAGAAATTGAAGATATTAAGCAGCCTGAACATCCTTCAAACGAGCCAGAAAAACCTGTTGTAGAAATTTCAAAAATAAAACCTGAAAAACCAGCTGAAACTGTTCAGGAAGAAAAAAAAGAAGAATCTATATATAATAAAGAAGAAAAAACAGCAAAAAAACAGCAGAAAAAATCAAAATCTTCATCTGACGATGATTTTGACTCACTTTTTATGAATGATGATGAAGTTCTTGAAAAAGAGAAAAGAAGTAAGATTCCACTCATATTTATAATAATTCTGATTATTGCCGGTGCGGCTGGTGCGGCTTATTATTTTCTTGTTTATTCAAAAAACAACACTTCAACAATTGAAAATAAAATAGTAGAAGAAACGGTATCACCTGAAACTCCTGAAAATATTGAATCTGAGCCACAAGTTGAAACAAATGAAGAACCTGAAAAAGCTGCTATCGAAACTAAAGTTGAAACTAAAAAAGAAATAGTAAAGGAATCTGCACAGGCAGAAACTGTTAAAAAACAAAATAAAGATGAAAAGCCTGTTGCAAAAAAAACTGAAACATCAAAATGGAAAAGTAATATAACTCTTGGCTGGAACGCACTTGATAAAAGTAATTTTAAAGCCGCATTATCATATTTTAACAGTGCGATTAAGGAAAATCCTTCAGCAGCGGATGCCTACTTCGGACTTGGAGAGACATATAATGCCATGGGAAACCGAACACAAGCAAAACTGAACTACAAAAAATTTCTTACTTTTAATCCAAAAGAGCAGGATAGGAAGGAAGTTGAGAATATCCTCAAAAATCTTTAACATATTATTTTTTCTTACATTTCTAATTTTTACCTTTTCGTGTGAGAGAAACAGTAATAAAGAATCAGAAATTTGTGTTGCCGATAATGAATGTAGTCAGGAGAAAATTTGCAGAAAAGGAGCCTGTATTATTCCTCTGTGCGAAAAAGATTCTAACTGTAAAGATGAAAATATATGTGATAATGGAGTGTGTGTAACACCTTTCTGTAAAAAAGATAATGATTGCAACACCCCACTCACATGTCAGAACGGAAGATGCAGAGGCTCCAGATTTACATGTTTTGACAAAGTATGCAGTGAAAATGAGATATGTGCATCTGACAACAGATGTTATAGTGAAAAAGAAAATATTCCATGTAATGATTCTTTTGATTGTCCTTTCGGAATTTGTGAAAAAAATCTATGTATTGAAAAAATTTGCAGCAATTCCAGCGAATGTCCGCTCTATTCTTTTTGCAGTAAAAATGAATGCAAATTCATAGAATGTGCATTCAGCTGTAAAAATGATTATATTTGCAGTGAATTTCAATGCTATTACCGTGAAAGCTGCCTGCATTATTCGGAGTGTCCTGAAACAAATCTCTGCTACAAAGGCACATGTGATACTGTCTGCTCACATAATGAAGATTGCCCATATCCTTCAATATGTGAAAATGGCTTATGTAAAATTCTTACATGCATTTCCACGGAAGACTGCACAAATTCAAAGTGTATAAATCACATATGTATTTCCAATTAATAAAAACTGGAATATTAAGAAATGGTTAATTATTCAATTTTTATTGAATAGCCTATTGAATTAGTCAAATATAGTAATAAAATAAATTTCGGATAATTGAAAACAGATTAAGGAGTTGTGGTCATGAATAGAACAAATTTACTTGAAATAGGAGCAGTTGCACCTGACTTTACAGCAAATGATCAAAATGGAAAAGAGATTAAACTCTCCGATTTAAAAGGCAAGAAAGTTCTTCTATCTTTTCATCCTCTTGCATGGACACCTGTCTGCGATATTCAAATGAGATCTCTTGAACTGAAATATGATATTTTTGAAAAAATGAATGTTGTACCTATTGGAATTTCCATTGATTCCCAGTATACAAAAAGTGCGTGGGCAAAATCAATGGGTATTACAAAAACATCACTTATAGCCGATTTCTGGCCTCATGGAGAAATTGCAAAAAAATATGACCTTTTTATAGAAAAACTTGGATTTTCCGGAAGAGCAAACATTCTTATTGATGAAAAAGGACTTATAGAGCTTATAAAAATTTATGATATTCCAGAAATTCCTAATATTGAAGAAATAATAAAATTTATAGGCAATTAATTTTTTATTATCGTAAGTATTTAAAATCATAAAGCAGATACACTATTCATTAAAATGATTTTTGCATTGTATCATAAAAATAGTATAATGGCGTTTGGCAAAATGTGTTGTTAACCAAAGAAATGAGGTCCAAATGAAAAATATATCTATTTTTCTTATTTCTATCCTTTTAATCTTTCTTGTCTCTTGTGCAGACGATGAAAAAAGAGAATGTGAAAAAAACGAAGACTGCGCTGAAGGTCTTGAGTGTAATATTGATGAAGGAATATGTGTAACACCGCTCGATAGTGACATTTTTAATTCTACAGATACCGAAAACGATTCAGACAATATAGGAACTGATGCAGAAACACCTGATAATGATGAAATATCTCATGATTCTAATGATTCTGAGCCGGATGAAGATATAGAAGATCTGGACGAAGATATTGATGAACCTGAAGTTTTTGATCCAAATGCTGACACGGATGGTGATGGAATTCCAAACGGTGTTGAAGGCGAAACCGTAGATACGGATGGTGATGGTAAACCTGATTATTTGGATCTTGATTCTGATAATGATGGAATTTCTGATAAACTTGAGGCCGGAAACAATTCCTCATCACCTGTAGATTCTGATAATGATGGAAAAGCAGACTATGTTGATAATGATTCTGATGGTGATGGAATTCCAGACAAAGTGGAAGGAAACGGAGACCCGGATGAAGATGGAAAACCTTCATATATAGATACCGATTCCGACAATGATGGACTCTCAGATACCGAAGAGGCAGGAAATGACCCAACAAATCCTTTAAATAGCGATAATGATTCGAAACCTGATTATATTGATACTGATTCAGATAATGATGGTATTGCTGACAGTGATGAGTCTTCATATTCAACAAGCCCTGTTAAAGAAGATACCGATGGTGATGGTTTTTCAGATTTAGCTGAAATAACCTATGGCTCAGATCCAACAGATCCGACTTCTGTTATACCTGATGATGTATATTATGTTGTTCTTCCTTATGGAGACCCGGATGCTGAACTTAGAACACTTGATTTCAGTACAGATATACAGAAAGCTGACATAATAATTTCTATAGATCTTTCAGGCTCAATGTCATCAAAAATAGAAAATCTGAAAAATGATATTTCAAGTGTTATTATAAATGGTGTAAATAATAAAATTTCTGATGCTGCTTTCGGACTTTCGACATTTGCATCATGGAGAGATCTTCCTTATGCATTAAATCAGCCTATAACAAAAAATGTTACTGATGTTGAAACAGCTGTTGATAATTTAAATTACCCAAAAGGCGGATGGTACGAACCGGTTGAAGAAACACTTTATCAGCTTGCTTCAGGTGCAGGGCTATCCGGCGTAACTGTAACAGTTGATGAGCAGATGTATAAGAAAAACACTTCCGGAATTTATGAAGAATACAGTGCATCATGGCCATATTATTCAAATAATGGTGGTGCAGCAAACAGAGATATTGAAATTTCAGCAGCAGATTGCAATAGTGAACTTGGAAATATCGGTGGAGCCTGTTTTAGAGAAGATGCACTTCCAATCTTTGTTCTAATTGCCGATGAACCAATTTCAGGGCATGATATGGAAAAAGAATATTTTCTTTCAACATCAAATGGAGTGACAAATCTTTATTCAATGGATGGAAGATGGGTAACAGGTGAAGGACACACACTTGACAATGCAATAAATGCAATGAACAACATAAATGCTAAATTTCTTGGAATCTATTCAGATGACACTTCTATAGTTGATTCTCAGGGAAACAGCATTACTCAAAATCCTATTGAAGATTTTACATATATTTCAGAAGCAACAGGCTCAGTTGACGACAGTAACGAACCATTTATTTATGAAGTTGCAACAGATGGAACAGGTATGTCAAACAACATCGTTTCAGGAATTGAAGATCTTGTAAATTCAATAAGACTTGATGTTACTACAAGAACTTCTTCAATAACAAACACGCAAAATATAGACACTACTCAGTTTATAAAAGCTTTAAAACCATTTAATTCAGACCCTTCAAATGGTTATCAGTCAAAAGATAACAGTACATTTTTTGGAGTTCATCCAAGCACAACAGTTACTTTTGAAATATCTTTTCAAAATACGACATATGCTCCTCAAACAGAAAGTGCCGAAGTTTTTAAAGCAAAAATTGATGTAATGGGCGAAGGAACGCTGCTTGACTCAAGAGATGTTTTTATAATTATTCCAGGCTCACGTTCAAGTATTATAGAGGATGGTAACTAGTATATGAAAATAGAAATTCCCTCAAATATTAAAGGTATAATATTCGATATGGATGGGACTCTTGTTGATTCGCTTCCAGTTCATTTTGCTGCATGGGATGTGGTTATGGAAAAACACAACACTACTTACCCAAGAGAGCTTTTTGATGAATTTTCCGGACTTCCGGTTACAAAAATTGTTCCAATAGTTAATGAAAGACTTGGACTTAATCTTAATACAGAAGAAGTAGTCAGTGAGAAAGAAGTTTTTCTTCTCAATAATATTGATATGATAAAACCTATCAAACCAGTTATGGATGTTGTACTTGAATATCACAAAAAACTTCCCATGTCCATAGGGACAGGTTCTGTAAAACATATCACTTTGGCTGTTTTAAAAAAACTGAATCTTGAAAAATATTTCAATGCAGTCGTTACAGCAGATGATGTAAATAACCACAAACCTGAACCTGATACCTTTCTTAAATGTGCCGAACTTATGAAAGTTAACCCAAAAGAATGCGTTGTTCTTGAAGATGGTGAAAAAGGTATTGAAGCAGCAATAAAAGGCGGAATTCCTGTAATAGACGTTAGAAAATATATTTAATGGAATTACTTTCTCCAGCGGGTTCACTTGATGCAGCTTTCGCAGCGTTTAAAGCCGGTGCCGATGCCGTCTATCTTGGTCTTAAAAACTTTTCTGCAAGAAAAAAAGCATATAATTTTTCAAATGAAGAGCTTGTAACTTTATTAAAATATTCAAAAAAGAATTCAAAAAAAGTTTATCTTACTATGAACACAATAATAGAAGATGATGAATTTGAAGAAGCTGTAAATACTGCCCTAACCTTTCACAATATAGGAATTGATGGAATTATTCTTCAGGACATAGGTTTTGCTTCTGTTTTAATGAAAATTGAGCCTGAAATAATATTGCATGCATCTACGCAAATGGCAATTTACAATTTGGAAGGTGTTTTAGAAGCTGAAAAAATAGGAATCAAAAGAGTTGTTCTTGCCAGAGAACTCTCTTTTGAAGAAATTAAAAGAATTAAGGAAAACAGCAATATAGAACTGGAAGTATTTATTCATGGAGCTCTCTGTTATTCATTCTCAGGGTTATGCCTTGCCAGCGGTATTTTAACTGGAAGAAGTGGAAATAGAGGAGAATGTGCTCAGATATGTAGAAATCATTATAAGACAGAAGATAAAAAAGGATTCTTCTTTTCCTGCAAAGATCTTTCACTTGAAAAAGAGATATTAAAATTAAAAGAAATTGGAATAAAATCCCTCAAAATTGAAGGAAGAATGAAAAAAGCCCAGTATGTATTTCATACCACGAAAATGTATAGAAATATTATTGATGGAAAAGAATATGACAATGAAAAGATATCATCACAAATAAATTTTTCCCGTGGAAACACAAAGTTTTTCTTCAGTAATGAGGATGAAAAAATAACAGAAAATTTTTATCCCGCACATAAAGGGGTATTCGCAGGAAAAGCTGTTAATGTACGAGAAGATTCCTTTGAAATAAGAATGCCGGAAATAAAGATTGAAAATGAAGATACACTCCTCTTTTTCAGAAAAAATGACGCGCTTCTTCCTCTTAGAATAAAAATCAAATCTGTTATAGAAAACAAAGACACTATCATTATAAAAAGTGATAAACTTCCAGAAGAAAATGCAGATATTTTTCTTATTGATAAAAATATTAGAAACAATTTTTTTAAAGATACCGAACATGAACATGAATCGGACATATCTTTTTTTAAAATTTATAAACATAAAATTGCCCCTGTTTCAGGCTTATGTATGTATGAAATATTTAAAGATAGAGAAAATTTAAATCCCTCGCCATCTTCTCTTATACCGTTTACCAATTTAAATAAGATAAAACCAAACGATCTTGTTCAAATAGATAAATTCAAAATTATAACCCTAAATCCTATTCTATTTAATTTTAATATTTTTATAGAAGCAATAAAAAACCTATTAACTCAAAATAAAAGCGTTTCGCTTCTTATTGGAGTTTCAAACATATCTCATTTAAAAATTACAAAAGAGCTTGCTAATTTTGAAAACTGTTATTTTTTTATTGATTTCTCACTTTATATTGGAAACTCAAAAACATATGAATTTTTTAGAGAAAAATTGGGAGATAAACTGATTTTTTCTTACGGCTGGATAGAAAGTAAAAAGAAACTGCTTGAAAATTATGCCAGTATAATTTATCCTGACAATAATTTTTCTCCTCCATTTTTTATATCCAGAATAAATTTTTTTAAAGAAATATATGGCGAGAATAACAGTTCAACAACTATAGCAATAAGTAACAAATATGATGATTTTATTCTTGAAAAAGATTCCAGCCTGACCTATCTCTTCAAAAAATTATGATTTCCTTTTATCTTGAAATGGATTCATCATTGGTTATAATGCCATGTAATTCTGGAGACGGATCGGTTTGAATAAACAAAAAGAGAAAGATTTTCTTAAAAATGAGCCATTAACCAAACTTCTTTTTTCTCAATCTGCACCTGCTATTGTAGGAATGTTTGTTATGGCACTATATAATGTCGTTGATACTTTTTTTGTCGGGCAGATTGTTGGAGTAAAAGCAATAGCTGCACTTTCTATCTCTTTTCCTGTCAGCATTTTTGTTATGGCTTTTGCACAATTATCCGGTATTGGCGGAGCATCAGTGATTTCAAGAAATCTTGGAGCAGGAAATGTAAAAAAAGCTAAAACTGCTGCGGCTAATGCACTTCTTTTTGTTTTTTTAAGCTCACTTATTATTGCCATCACAGGTGTTGTGTTCTGTAGAGAAATAATGAGTAGTTTGGGAGCAGATTCAAATATTATAGGATATGCTCTTGATTATATGTATATTACTTTCCCTGGTTCAGTAACTTTTATGCTTACCGTTTGTATAAACAATTTAATAAGAGCGGAAGGGCACGCAAAAACAGCAATGTTTACTATGACTTTATCAGCAGTTTTAAATATTGTTCTTGATGCTTTTTTCATGATAATTCTTGACATGGGAGTTAAAGGTGCCGCTGCTGCAACAGTTATTGCACAGTTTGCAGTTATTTGTTATGCGATTTATCACTTCAAATTTTCAGGCAAAAGTATTATCTCTCCATCTTTTTCAGATTTCAGATTAAACAAAGAAATACTTCTTGAAATATGGGGTGTCGGATTTTCGTCTTTTATGAGACAGGCGGCAGGCTCTTTAATAGCATTTATTATAAACAAATCAATTGTAACTTATGGTTCAAATATTGAACTTGCAGCTTTTGGAATAATAAACCGAATACAGAGTTTTGCTTTCATGCCGACATTCGGAATTGTTCAGGGAATGTCTCCTGTTGCCGGATATAATTATGGTGCCAAAAGGTTTGACAGAGTAAAAAAATCCTATTTTATATCAGTAGGTGCATCAACAGCTCTTTTTATCTGTATATTTATATTTTTCATATTTAATGCCCCTTTCTTTATAAAAATTTTCAATTCAGATCCAGATCTCATCAAATCAGGAAGCAGTGCTTTAATAACGATGTCTTTAATGTTTCCTTTTCTTGGATTTCAAATAGTTGGCGGCGGTCTATTTCAGGCTCTTGGAAAAATAAAACCTGCACTCATAACAACAATAAGCAGACAGATACTGTTTTTTATTCCTCTTGTTTTGACACTACCCTATTTTATAGGACTTAAAGGAATATGGATTTCTTTTCCACTTGCAGACATTTCATCAATTATATTGACAACTTTTTATATTATTAAGGAAATGAAAGTTCTCACTAGATTTCAAAATCAACAGCAACAGATTCTTTTGTAACAGATTTTATAAATTCTACAACTTTTAAATGCTCAGGATGAACCGCATATGTATCAAGGTCTTCTTTTGTTTTAAACTGAGCAAACAGAGCGACATCAAAAGAACGTCCTGAACGTACAAAATCAGTACCGGCTTCAACATAGACAAGCTCTTTTATTTTATCTTCAAGATCCAGAAGTTCTTTAACCATTTTTTCAGCATTCTCTGCCCCTGATTTACCAAGAGCTTCTTCTTTCATTTTCCACATAACTACATGTTTTATCATAATGTTTCTCCTTTTAAGCTATAAAAGCAACAATATTTTATACTCAATAAATTTAAAGTACAGCTTTTCATTGACATGAATAAATTAAAACGGTAAAAATAATCGTTTTATTAATTTCATGCAAGGAAAAGCAATGAAAAACTTACTAGCTTTTACAGTTTTTTTGATTTTTCTTTTTTCTGGCTGCGCTACTGTAGATGAAAATAAAAGCGCCGCTATGGAGAAAAAAACAGAGGTGAAAGAGGTGCAGAAAGAAGACTTTGGTAAAATTGGCAATGAATTTCTTTCATGGTGCAGAAATGAGCAGAAAGCATCTGAAAATCTTGCTGCTCAAATTAAAAATGCTAAAAACAAAACAGCTTCTGAAATCCTGGCACTTTTAAATCAGATAGAAATAAAACAGACAGATGCACTCTGTAAATCAGGTATTTATGAGCTTAATCATCCTGATGAAGGAATGAGAAACGCATCAATGGTCTGTGAACAGGAATTTATAAAACAAACTACAGAATTTTCTCTTGACACGGATCTTTATAAAGCTATTTCTTTATTAAAAATGGATGATGCTTCATTAAGTGAAGAAGATAAATATTATCTTAACGATGTTATAAGCGACTTTAAAAGAAACGGTGTAGATAAAGATGAAAAAACAAGAGACGAACTTAAGAAGCTAAGCGTAGTTCTTTCGGAATTTGAGCAGGAATATTATAAAAACATAGGTGCCGACAGAAAACGTATTATTGTTGAAACAGAGCTTGAACTTAAAGGTCTTCCTGATGAGTTCATAAATTCTCATAAGACTGCTGAGGGTAACTATCAGTTTACAACGGACTGGCCGGATTATTTTCCGATAATGCAGTTTGCACAAAACCCAAAACTTCGTGAAGAAATGTGGAAAGCCAAATTAAATATAGCGTATCCTGCCAATTCAGAGATTTTTGATAAACTCTTAAAGGCAAGAAAAAAATGGGCAAATCTTTTGGGATATAAAAACTGGGCTGAATTTTCTGAAGAAAAGCTTATGATAGAAAATCCTACAAATGCTGATAATTTTATAAATAAAGTTGCAGAATTATCAAAAGCATATTCAGATAGAGATATGAACATTATGCTGAATTATAAGAAAAAAGATTCTCCTGAAACAACAACACTTGAACCGTGGGATAAAGCGTTTTATCCGGTAATAGTTACTCAGGATAAATATAATTTCAATCCGAAAGATGCAAGTAAATATTTTGAAATAAAAAAAGTAAAAGATGGACTTTTCAATCTTTTTGAAAAACTTTACGGAATAAAAATAGTTGAAATCAAAAGAGAAGATGTTTGGCATCCAACTGTTCAGTCATATAATGTTACTGAAAACGGAAACATTATAGGAACTTTTGATCTTGACCTTTATCCAAGAGAGAATAAATACAAACATTTTGCAATGTTTACAAACGAGCTTGGAGTAAGAGATGTAAGACTTCCCAGAGGTGCTATAATCGGTAATTTTCCTAAACCTGTAAACGGCAAAGCATATCTCACACATGAAGATGTTGAAACTCTCTTTCACGAATTTGGTCATCTTATGCATATGATATTTGCCGGTAATAATAAATATCTCCGTTTCTCAGGTACAAGCTGTCAGCATGATTTTGTTGAAGTTCCTTCACAACTTATGGAAGAATGGAGCTGGAATCCTGAAGTTCTTCAATCTTTTGCAACTGATGATGATGGAAATCCTATTCCGACAGAAATGATAGAAAAAATGAAAAATGCAAATGAGTTCGCAAAAGCAGTCAATGTTCGTCAGCAAATGTATTATGCAATACTTTCATTAAAAGTTTATACCACAGATCCTGAAGGAATGGATCATCATGCACTTGAAAAAGAACTTGAAGCTAAATATTCTCCGTGGAAATCCTACAGTGATACAAATATGATTGAAAGTTTCGGTCATTTAATAGGTTATTCATCAAACTATTATACATATATGTGGTCTCTTGTAATTGTAAAAGATCTGGCAGAAGAAATTAAAAAAGGCGGTATGATGAATAGCGAGCTTATGACAAAATATCGCAAAGCAATTCTTGAAAAAGGTGGTTCACAGAAAGCTGCCGATATGGTAAAAGAATTTTTAGGTAGAGATACAGAATTCAAAGCTTTTGAAAACTGGCTTAATCAGTAAATCAGGAATACATAGTTTCTATAAGTTCACTAAAACGTTTCTTCACTACATTTCTTTTTAATTTCAATGTTGGAGTAAGCTCTCCGGTTTCTACAGAAAGGGGCTTTGATAGTATTACAAATTCTTTTATTGCTTCATATGACTCTATTTTTTTATTTACTTCCGAGATTCTTCTTCCTATAAGCTTTCTGATACCTGGATGTGATGCAAGGTCTTCAATATCTGTAAAATGATATTCCTTTTCTCTTGCATATTTCCTTATAGCATCAAAATCAGGAATTATAAGAGCCGAAAGGTATTTTCGTTCATCACCGATTACACACACAGTATCTATGAACTCGTCAGCGGCAAGCATATTTTCTATTTTTGCAGGTGCTATATTCTTACCATTAGCCATAACAATTATTTCTTTTTTTCTGCCAATAATTTTTATTTTTTTATTATCTGTCCATACTGCAAGATCTCCGGTATGAAAAAAACCATTATTATCAATAGCTTCAGAAGTGTCCTCCGGTTTATTATAGTAACCGTCCATAACAATAGGTCCCTTTACTATAAGCTCTCCATCTTTACATATTTTAACCTGCAGACCTTTTAATGGCTCACCAACAGTGCCGATATCTCTATCTTCAGGCTTGTTGCAGCTTACAACAGGACTACATTCCGAAATACCATAGCCTTCAACGATAGTTACGCCTATTGTCGTGAAAAACTCTATTATTTCAGGCATAATAGCCGCTCCGCCTGAAACAAAAAGCTCTACTGTTTTCAAAGTACTGTTTCTAATCTTTGAAAAAATAAGTTTATCATATAACTGGAATTTTATATTGTCAGGAAAAGGAATTGTTTCTCCCTTTTCAACATAACGATGAACTTTTTTACCTAATGTCAATCCTCTTTTAAAAAGTAATTTTATAAATGGCGATTGTTTTTCAAAACTCTTAATTACATTTGTATAAATCTTTTCAAAAAGCCTTGGAACAGCACAACTTATTGTTGGAGACATACTGTCTATGTAGTTAAGAACTTTACCTATATTATTTACAGGAATAATTGTTCCGCCCAAAGAAAGTATTGTGTTTATAACTGTAAATTCATATGCATGACTTAATGGAAGCATTGAAAGATATCTTAAGGAACTTAATGATTGAGGAATTTCATGTAGCATTACAGCATCATTAAAAATATTTCCATGAGTGAGAACTACCCCTTTTGGTTCACCTGTTGTTCCTGATGTGTAAATAAAAACAGCTTTGTCACTCTGATCGACATCAATA
Organism: bacterium; assembly: GCA_963667425.1. Taxonomy (GTDB): domain Bacteria; phylum UBP6; class UBA1177; order UBA1177. Next base: position 872,537 of record OY763407.1, read on the forward strand.
TTTTCAGATTTTGGTTTTTCAGAATGATCTTTTATAAGTTCATTGTAATCAAAAACAAGATCATTATTTTCATATAGTTCCTGACTATATGAAAAAACAGCTGATCTTATATTAAGAGGCTCTATTATATTTTTAAGATTTTCATAAAATTTTTTGGTAGAAACGATAACGAATGAAGGTTTACTGTCTTTTATTATATATTCATGATTTTCTTTCGAAGCTGTAGTATACAGAGGAACAGCCACTGCTCCTAATTTAAAAACAGCATAAAGAGAAATAAACCATTCTTCTCTATTTTCCGAAAGCAATATAACTCTGTCTCCTTTTTTTATCCCCATTGACTGAAGTGATGCGGTAAGAGCATTTACCTTATTTGCCATTTCCCTATATGTTACCTTTCTTATTTTGTCTTTTTCAAGTGTCTCTATTACAGGTTTGTTTGGAAACTTTGCAACGTTCTCTTTAAAAAAATCGAAAAGAATTCTAGGCATTATATTTTACTCCTAACTATTAATTGACAAAACATGCCTCTATGCTAAAATAAAAATGTACCTGCCAGGTGCGTAATTGAAGGCAGCGTGTTTCTTCCTTGTCATAATTTTTGGGATCCGTGCCCCTGCTGTTCAGATTATCAGCAGTAATGGAACCCACCTGGTAAAACCAGGATAGAAACTTGCCTAATCTACGGCCATGGCGGGTCTTTTTTTTACATCCCGACCATTTTTTTAAGCATAGAGATTTCTTCATTTGAAAGTTTTCTGTATTCTCCAAAATTTAATCCGTCAGCTGTGATTTCAGCAAAAGAAATTCTTTGAAGTTTTATAACTTTATGACCGACAGCCTGACAAAGCTCTTTTACTTCTCTTTTCCTTCCTTCCGTCATTACAACCTTTATTCTTGAAGAATTGCTATTTCTACTAAGAATAAAAACTTTTTTAGCTTTACACAAAACATTCTCAATCGTGATACCTTCAATCATCTTTACAGCATCATTTTCATCAACGAAACCATCAGAATCAACAATATACACTTTTTCTATATTATAGGATGGATGAGTTAATTTATGAGAAAGATCACCATCATTGGTTATTATTATTGGCCCTGAAACATCAAAATCCAGTCTACCTACAGGGAAAAAACCTTTTGGAAGCCTTATTAAATCCATAACAGTTTTTCTGCCACGATCATCAGAAACAGCAGAGATAATATTTTCAGGCTTATTTATAACATAGTACTCTTTTTCATCTGGCAATTTTATAACATTCCCGTTAAAAGTGACAACATCATTACAGATATCGACCTTGTCAGATAATTCAGCTGTTTTATTATTAATTTTTATTAACCCTGACTGGATTATTTCATCACATTTTCGCCTTGAAGCTATCCCCGATCTGGCTAAAAAACGATTTATTCTCATAACGTCCTCAAAAAAGATCATACGCTGATTATACGTAAAAGAATAAACTGAGCAATAAAAATAAAAGCAAAGTATTTATTTGAACATAAATCAAAATATGAACTGGGGTATTCAGATTTTAAAAAGAAAATTAAAGAAAGATTTATTTAAGTTTCAGCCTATTATAAAAACCTCTGTAAGCAAGATAGGTGTTATAAAGATCTATTTTGGAAACAACTTCAAAAGGAGCATGCATTGACATAACAGCTGTTCCACAGTCAACGACATCCATTCCATACTCAGCAATAAACATAGCAATTGTTCCGCCGCCGCCCTGATCAACTTTTCCGAGTTCTGCCGTCTGCCATTTAGCGCCCTCAGCATTGAAAGCATTTCTGCACTCAGCTACAAATTCTGCATGTGCCTCATTGGAATTACCTTTGCCTCCTGAACCTGTGAATTTCGTAAGACAAACGCCGCAACCGATTTTTCCTGCATTCATTTTTTCAGTAACACCAGCCCATTCAGGTTCAATACCGGCATTAACATCCGCTGAAAGGAACTTGCTGTTAGCAAGAGCATTTATAAGAGTGTTATAATCAGCTTTTCCATAATGATTTATAATAGCATTAACAGCTCTTTCTAAAATATTTGAATTAGCTCCGGCATTACCTTTTGAACCAATTTCTTCTTTATCAAAGAACATCATAAAAAGATTTTCATCTTTTCTTTCTGAATCGAAAAGAGCTTTCATACCAGAGAAAGAACAAACTCTGTCATCCTGACCATGAGCACCAATAAAACTTCTGTCAAAACCGATATCCCTTGATTTTCCTGCCGGAACCATTTGGATTTCTGCACTTACAAAATCTTCTTCCTTAATGCCGTAATTCTCGTAAAGATGATTTAAAACAGCCATTTTTACAGCATCTTTTCCCTCTTCGAACTTATAAGGAATAGAACCTACGAGAATATTAAGATTTTCTCCCTCTATAACAGTTCTTGCATTTTTCTGCATCTGATCCTGAGCAAGATGAGGAAGAAGATCGTTTATTGTGAATACTGGATCGTCATCTTTTTCACCGATTGAGATGTTTACCTTTGTACCATTTTCCATAACAACGACACCATGCATTGCAAGAGGTCTTGTAACCCACTGATATTTCTTTATTCCACCATAATAATGAGTTTTAAGGTAAGCCATATCTTCAGTTTCATAAAGGGGAAAACCTTTTAAATCTATTCTTGGAGTATCTATGTGGCTTCCTACCATTAAAAAACCTTTTTCAAAATCCATGTTGTTTACATTAACAAGAACACAGGCTACATTATCAAAATTTATAAAAAGCTTTCTATCATTTGAGTCGGCATCTTCTATATTCTTAAACCCATGTAATTTAGCCATTTTTTCAATATAAACAACAGCCTCTCTTTCTGTTTTACATGAATCAAGAAAATCTTTGTATTCTTCACTTAAAATGTTTATTGCTGATTCTTTTTCAGAATCAACACCAATCCATCCAAGTTTTTTTTCAAAACAAAGTTTTTCTTTAAGAAGATCAAGACCGCTTTTTTCTTTTACATCATTACTCATTGGAACCTCCTAAAAATTTAGAAAAAACAATCGTATCGAATACAGCAACATCATAATACAAACTGATTTCGAACTCAAAAAAAATATTAAAAAAAAAGTAAAACATAATCAAAAGCGGTTGTACAGTGTAAGATTTCAAAATAACTGATATTTTTTTATATTTTTTTGCTGGACTTTTCATTTTGTATAACATATAATCCATCAGGACTTTTTAGTTTTGTACAGGAGGGTCAAAAAAATGACTTATTTACCGCTTTCTTATCTCTTGGGTTCAAGAGCCAAAGTTGATATCATTAGAATTCTGGTGTCAAAACAGAACTTTACTGGTAGAAAAATAGCTACATTAAGTAGTACAAACCCAAATTCCAACAAAAAAGCTCTGGACTTTCTTTTAGACACTGGTCTTGTGATTAGAGAACACGTTGGAAATGCTTATCATTATCGTCTTAATCAGCAGCATCTTGTTTATGATGCTATTGTATCTCTTTTTAAGGAAGAGGAAAAAACCATCAATAGAATTATGAAATCAGCTCAGACATTTATTGAGGTTTATGCTCCTAAAACTCTTGCCGGTTTTATAACTTATCTTAGAAGTGATGTTGTTCTTACAACCCTTGCCCACAATTTTCCTGCAGAAGAGATGAAAAATTACATCTTTGAAAAAACAGGTTTCAAGGTACAGGTTAAAGTTGTTGATACTCTCAACCTTACAGAAAATGATGTTGTTGGTTTTATAGACAGAAACTTCTTCTGGAACAACTATAAGACAATTATGAAAACTATAAACAGCAGAGACATCATAAAAGATTTCTTTAACTTCTAACCGGGGAGGGATATTCATGAATAAGGAAAAAATAAATGTATTGATCCTCGATGATGAGGAAAATATATTAGCATCACTTGATAGGCTTCTTTCTGCTGAAGGCTACAATGTAATAACAAAGGCAAAACCTGAAGAGGCAATAGATTACGTAAGAAACAATGTTGTACACATTGCTCTTCTTGATGTTCTTATGCCCAACATGGATGGAATCACTGTTCTCAATATAATAAAAGAGATAAGCGGTCTTACACAGGTTGTAATGATGAGTGCGTATTCAACAACTGACAGAATTGTATCAGCTCTTGAAAATGGCGCAAATGATTTTCTTCTCAAACCTTTTGAAAGTCTTGATGAACTTGTTAAAATAGTTGAAACATCTGCTGAAAAGCTTGAGAGATGGAGAAGCGTACTTAAGGAATGTGGAGCAATCTAAGTTGGCAGAACTTGCGCCTATACCAAGATTAAATCTACTTAACTTTAATGAGCTAAATTTACCTGCGGAGTCTTTTTCAAATCTTGTTCCAGTCTTTATTGAAGCACTTGAAACAAGCAGAGGAAAAAGACTCCGTCATAGTATGCGGGTTGCTGTTCTAGCTACTACTTTCGCTGATTTTTTAAACATAAAAGGTGAAGAGCTTGAAGATTTATTTGTTGCAGCAATTCTGCATGATATAGGAGCAGCATCACCTGTAGAACAAATAGCGGAATATCTTGTAAAAACTCAGGATGTATATGGTCAAAAGACATCTTTCTATCTTTTTGCACATCCATGGAGAAGTTATTCCATATTAAAATCATTTCCAAAACTAAAAAATGTTAGCGAAATAGTTTTTGCTCATCATGAATTCTTTGATGGAAGCGGATATCCAAGAGGTTTATCAGGAAACAAGATACCTCTGCTTGCACATATAATAAGAATTTCTGACACTGCTGATATAATTCTCAGAACGCATCACGTAAATGATATAGAAGAATTTGATAACATACTTAAAATAAATTCAGGAGAAGAATTCGATCCTGAAATATATAAAAAATTTATTCAAATGTGTCAGGAATCTAAAATTCTTGAAAAAATTCAGGACAACGAAGATCTCCTTGACGAAATATTCAAGTCAATAAAAAGTAAAATTCCATACTCTAAATACTTTTCGTCACCGGATACACTGAATAATGCTATAAAAATAGCAGCCAGCATAATTGACAATGTAACTTCAAGTGGTAAAGATCACTCCATACGTGTTGCAGAATTTGCTGAACAGATATCTATAAGCATGGGACTTTCACAAAAAGATGTTATAAGAGTAAGATGGGCTGCATTTTTACACGACATAGGAAAGCTTGCAAATGACAGAACTGTGTTTTTCAAAAGAGAAAAACTTGGAGATATAGATTGGGAAACAATTAAAATTCATCCCGAAACATCGTATCATATTTTAAAAAAAGTACCAGGATTTGAAGAAATAGCCAAAATTGTAAGGTATCATCATGAAAATTATGATGGTTCAGGCTATCCTTCAGGCATCGCAAAAGAGGAAATTCCTCTGATATCAAGAATATTAAGGGTTGCAGATGCATTTGAGGCAATGACTTCGGGCAGAATCTATCAAAGAAGAAAAGATTGGCAAAGAGCCCTTAAAGAACTTAAAAAATACTCATCAACTCAATTTGATCCAGATATTGTAGCTCTCACAGTTGAGCAGTTTAACAGAAATTAATCACTATCTGTAACTTTTGAAGCTTATATTTCTAAACATTACTTTTTTGTAATAGGATGTTGCGCCGAAACGTACTATAGCAGCAACCGGAGAACCTGGATTATCTACGATATAACTGCATTTTTCCCATTCTGGAGATATTTTTGTACATATTTTAGATGTTGTATCCAGACTTCTGTATCCATTTTTAGAAATTAAAATAATAACGCCGCCGGCATCTTTATGAGGATTATTATTTCCAGAGAGTTCATATTTATATTCAAAATCCAAAACAAGTTTTTCAAATCTATCGCCATCAAGTTTCAATTTTCTTGAAAGTGTAACGAATATATCCTCATGTGGCGCTATTGAAATAGTTTTAGTTTCTACATTTATGTCAAAAAAAGCATCTCCGTTTGAATAAAAGTAATCTTCTTTAACCATATCTTCAGGAGCAAGCAGCAATTTTGATTCCAGACTCTTTTTGCCGTTATTTTTTAATGATTCTTTTTTTGAATAACTATGCATTGATACAATATAGTAGGCAAAAACAAGACAAATTATTATGCCGGCAACAACATATCTAAGAACTTTTCTCATAGAACTCTACCTGAAAAAGAATTTTTTATTTATATCATACCTCAATATTTTTGTCAAAAGAGTTTTAATTTTCAAAAAAAAGCCTAACACTATCAAAACTTGACTCTTTTTCATTTAACAGGTAACATCTTCAAGTATAAAACCATCAGGTTTGAGAGCTGATTCAGCTTTTATGTTTTGTTTAAATTTTTACAGGTGTATATGAATAAAAAAATCATTGTTAATAGAGTGCCAGGTGAACAGAGACTTGCTCTTCTTGAAAATAAAAAACTTGCAGGATTTTCAATAATAAGAGACTCTACATCACGGTATTTAGGTAATATTTATTGTGGTGTTGTAAAAAGAGTTATAACAGGCATGCAAAGTGCTTTTGTGGAATTTGGAGGAGAAAGGACAGGATTTATACACATAAAAGACTTGAAAAAAGATATATCCTACGAAGAATTTCAGAAAAATATAGAAACAGAAGATGAAGATGAAGAATCAGAAGTTTCTGAAAACGAAAAAGACATTTCTGAATACATAAAGCCAAATCAGACAATAATAGTTCAGGTAATAAAAGAACCAATAGGATCCAAGGGGGCAAGACTTACGGCTCATGTTACAATTCCTGGAAGATTTGCAGTATTGATGCCGACCATTGCACATATCGGTATATCAAAAAAAATAAAGTCAAAAGAAAAAAGAGATTATCTTCATCAGGTAGGTGAAAAAGTTATCAAAAAAGGATATGGAATAATCCTTAGAACTATGGCTGCTGAAACAGAGCCTGAAATTCTTGAAAAAGAAATAGTTTCATTAATAAATAAATGGAATTCTATCCAAAATTCCTTCACAAAACATGGTAGAGAAAAAAGTCTCCTTATGGAAGCGGATACTCCTTTAGTGGAAAGTATAAAAAATTCCTATTCATCAGATCTTGAAGAAATAGTTGTAGATAACAGAGATGATTTTCTTTCTGTCAAAAATTATCTTGAATCATTCATACCTGACAGAAAAGAAATACTCAAACTGTATGAATTACCCTACCCTATATTTGACTACTATAATATAGAGCCTGAAATTCAAACCACACTGAAAAGAAAAGTTTGGATGCATTCGGGTGGTTTTCTTTATATAGAACAGACAGAAGCATTGACCGTTATTGATGTTAATACTGGTAAATATCTTGGTAAAAGTTCTCTTGAAGAAACAATATTGAAAACCAACCTTGAAGCAGTAGAAGAAATCTGTCATCAGATAAGGCTCAGGAATATAGCCGGAATTATTGTTGTTGATTTTATAGATATGCGATTCCACAAAAGTAGAGATCTTGTTCTTGCCGAACTTGAAAAACAACTTGAAAAAGACCCGGCAAAAACAAAAGTTTATAAATTTACAAGACTTGGTCTGATTCAAATAACAAGAAAAAGAACTGCTGAAAGCAATACAGTATTATTAACAACACCTTGTCCCTACTGCTCTGCTTCAGGGCATATAAAATCTCAGGAAACTGTTTCTTTTGAAATAGTCAGAGAAATGCAGAGAAATGCAGTTCTGTATGGTACAAAAAATCTTCTTGTTGAAGCTCACCCTGAAGTTGTTTTTCATATGGAACATAAACTTGATCAGGAACTTAAACAAATAAAAAACAAGCTTAAAATTTCATTCACATTTAAATCAGATAACTCATTCCATAGAGAACATTTTATAGTTTCAGAAAACAAAGGGCATTGATGAAAAAGTTTTTTCTGCTTTTAACAGTTTTTTTATTTCTGAATATTATGCCACTTATGCTTTTTGCCATACAGGAAGAACAATCAATAAGCATGGAAAAACTTGAACAGGAAGCAGATTTGAGACAACAGGAACTCTTAAGTCAAAAAGATCAGGAATGTCTTATGCTTCTTGAACAACAGAAACCGACTCTTCCTGATATTTTCCTTGTCGGTATCTTACTTATTACAGCTACAACTTCAGCATACCTTGTAACAAAATTTCTTCAGACCAGGACTTATCTATCAAAACATAGAGTATATTCTCTATTCAAGGATAAGTTTGATGAAATGAAACTTGCAGTGGATGCAAGAAATGAAGAAATAGATGTCCTTAAAATGACAATAGAAAAAATGAAATCAATTTCCAGTGATAATGATTCAAATAATATTTCTTTTGATGATGATGAAAATGACTTTGACAGCTATACAGACAAAAATTCTGAATCAAAACAAATTTACAGTGTTGAAAATGATGAACTGCTTAATAAAATCACCAGACTTGAAAAAGAGAAAATTGCACTGGAAGCACAGTCAATACATGATATCGATTTAATAAAAGAAGAAAATCTTCAGATAAAACAGGAGCTTGAAGAAGCTCAAACTGAAAAGATAGAATTTCTTGAAATGATAGAATCATTACAGAAACAAATATCTATGCTTGAAAGTAAAACAGGAAGACCTGCTAAACCTGTTGATGAGAAAGAAATAGCATCAATAATAGAAAATTCAGCATCCCTTTCTCAGGAAGATCTGAATTCTCTTCTTGATAAAAAGAAACCTGAAAAATCTGAGCCTTTTTCAGGGATAATAGATCAGGATTTTATGAATAAACTGATAGAAGAGAGCCAGACATCAAACAATCAGCCAGCCGCACCAAAAAAAGATAAACCATTAAAGCCAAAACCTGAAAATATAGATATAGCTCCTCCGCTTGAAGCCACTGCTTCACTTATTTCTCAGGATGATCTTGATAAAATGTTGGATTCAGCCCCTTCACCTGAAACTCAAAAAGATATAAACACAGAGCCTGCAACTATTTCTCAGGATGATCTTGACAAAATGTTTGACAGTACATCTGCATCAACAATTTCCCAGGAAGATCTTGATAAAATGTTCGATTCAGATTCAAGTACTGTTACACAGGATGATCTTGATAAAATGTTTGCAAACACACCTTCAACACCAATGTCACAAGATGATCTCGATAAAATGTTTGGCTCAGATTCCAGCACTGTGTCACAGGATGACCTTGATAAAATGTTTGATATGCCAAAATCAAACGAAGCTCTTTCTCAACCAGATCTTGATACTGTGCTCTCAGGTGGAAGCACAAATGAACAAAAAATAAAAAAGCAAAGCAAAGAAGAAGAACCATCTTCTTCTCTCTCTCAGGATCAGCTGAATGCTCTTCTTGATGAAAGCATGACAAAAAGTAAAGAGACCATTTCAAAACCAGTGGCTATGTCTCAGGATGATCTTGATGCATTGTTTAATCAGTCGACTACATTTGATTCTCCATTTGATTCCACAGAAGAAAAGGAGAACGAAAACAATAAAGAGGAAGAAAATTCTTCAGGCGTTCTTTCTCAGGAAGATATAGAAAAACTTCTTGGCGGCTAATAAAATGAATAGTCCGATTCTAATCCTTGCAGGAATAGACCCTTCAGGTGGAGCAGGAATCATAGCTGACATAAAAACAGCATCAGAACTTGGTGTTTTTGCTTATGCTATTCCGACGATTTTTACAAACCAGAACTCTTTCATATTTAAAAGCAAAAAAGATGTTGAATATTCCTATATAATAGATTCTTATAAAACCATATCAGAAGAAAAAAAACCTGAATATGTTAAAATAGGTTATATTCCACACCATGATCCTGAATGGCTTAGAATAATAAAACAAATAATTATCAATAAATCCAAAGTTGTTGTAATAGATCCAGTTTTAAAACCTACATCTTCGGAAAATATTGAATCTTATGTTTCATCTTTTACAGATTTTATTTCATCTGAGAATGGTAACAAAATAATTCTGACACCAAATAAAAAAGAACTTGAAAACATCTTTGCTATTGCAAATATAAAAGGAACTTCCTTTAAGAAAAAAGCTATTAATTTTAACAATATAACCGGTTCAGCCCTAGTTATAAAATTTGAAACAGAAAAAGAGATTGTTATGGTTGTTGAAAATAGCACTGTTTCTGAAATTCCAGTAAAAATAATAAAAACAGAAAAAGAGATTCATGGAACCGGATGCCGTTTTTCTACGGCACTATTATCTTTCCTTTTTAATGGATACAATCTCATCGAATCTGCACAAAAAACAGCTGAATATATGACCTTTAAAATAAAAGAAAACAGTTTTTTATTATCTGAGAAATCTAATCTGATAATAAACTAAATCATTGTTTTGGCAATATATGATATCAATTTACATAGACTATTGACATAGCTCCCCATTTCGTTGTCATACCATCCGAATATTTTGGCATGAGTTACAGGAACATTTAAAAGTGGTGGAATATCAACAAAACCGGTTCGAGTGTGTGTATCATTGCTTTCAATAACAACGGAAGCCATTTTTCCTTTTATATCACTTGAAACATTTTGCCTTTCAGAATAACAAATCAGATCCTTCTGTTTATTTAATGATGCCTTATAATAAATATCATTAATAAAATCTCTGTTTATTATTGGAAAACCATTACTATCTAAAGGTGTATTGAAAGTTATGTTTAAATTTATAAGAGAGACCGTTTTTATTGGCACTCTTACAGAATCTGCCATAAAACCTATGCTTTTCATAACAGGTAAAATATACTCCAAAGCTTTTGCCGCACCTGTGGTTGAAAGAATTATGTTTTCACCGGCAGCACGATTTTTCCTTAAATCAGATGCCTTTGTCGCTGGAACTGAATCAAGAACACTTTGAGTATTTGTCATGGAATGTATTGTCGACATGCTTGCTGTTAGAATAGATGAAGTTTCTTCACACTCAAACAGAGGCTTCATCATATGTGCGAGAGCTGTAGTTGTACATGATGCTGCTGAAATAATATGGTGTTTCATTGAATCAAAAGAGTTATGATTAACACCGTAAACTATCATTGTGGAATCTTCCGGCAATTGCTCTGAATTATCTTTAAGTTTAAAAGGGGCAGAAAGCACAACTTTTCTGGCACCTCCAACAATATGACCTCTTAACGTATTGGAAAATGTATCTTTTTCTGTTGGATCAGTAAATTTTCCTGTTGTATCCACAACAATTTTGACACCCTCTTTTCCCCATGGAATCATTTCAGGATTTCTATCTTTTCTTAAAAAAACAATTTTTTTTCCTAAAATATTAATTTCACCTCTGCTGGAGTCAATATCCAAATCAATTTTACCGTTACAGCCGAATAAAAATGATTCAAGAGAACCATATGTGGAATCATAAAGAAAATAATCAATAATATCTTCGAACTTTTTTCCTGACTCTCTACCTATATTAATTACAATTCTGTCAAAAATATCGGAAAAAAGCATATTCCACGAAGTAAGTTTTCCTATTCTCCCGAAGCCGTTTATTCCTACCGAAGAACAGTAATTTGTTTCAAGCATTTAAGACTCCTTCTATTTTTTATCTGATATATAAATAAAACCATTTTTCCCATCTATTATTATCTTATCAAATACTTTTAGCTTCCTTTGATTTATAAAGAATTCCTTTCGGGCATCAAAAACAACAAGTGAACGACAATTCACTACACCTGCCTTACCAAGTCTAACGGCTGTAACTGCCGCATGTGATGTTGCTCCTCCTCTGGATGTAAGGAGTCCATCCGACTCAAAAATTATATCAATATCATCGCTCACAGTATCAGGTCTTACAGCTATGAGACTTTCATTAGGATAAAGTTCTTTACATTTTTCTATATCCTGCATGGAAAACACAGCTCTTCCGGCAACTAAACCACATCCTATCCCTGTCCCCTCGTCTATTATTTCGGCATCATCAGGAAGCATATCGACAGGAGAAACATCATGCTGATGGTACGGCCTTATCTGAAGAATATAAAAATCGTCACTTTTTTCTGTTTCAAAAGTAAATTCAATTTCCTGATGTCCATATCCTTTTTCACATACAAGTTTGGTGGCAATATCATTTAAAGAGGAATAAATCTGTGGAAAATCCTTTTCCATACTTATTTCAATTTTCTCTTTCATTGATTTTCGCTGTCGTTCACTTACAGGATGAGGATGAACCAAACCGCCCACCACATCTTCTCCCTGACTGCAAACAGTAAAATCGCCATATAGTTGAACTTCTCTTCCTCTGTTTTGCGGTTCTCTTGTAAAAACAACGCCTGTGCCTGAATCATAATTGATATTTCCAAGAACCATTTTCTGAACAATTACAGCGGTTCCCCATTCAGATGCAATATTAAGCTTTTTCCTGTATATCTGAGCTCTCTTCGAATCCCATGAATCAAAAACCGAATTTATTGCACACATAAGCTGTTTGTTTAGATTCTGTTCAAATAAAACACCACTATTAGATAGAATTTCCATATATTTAAAAGCAATTTCCCGCATCACAGCAGGTTTAAAATCTGTTTTCCTATTAACTTTGTAAACTTTTTTAAAATCAGCAATTACAAAATCAAAAACATCCCTTTCAATTCCAAAATTCATTCCCCATGTCTGAATCAGCCTTCGATAGCAGTCCCATGAAGTCCAGCCATAATTTTCTTTTTTTGACAGTTTTTCAACAAATTCATCATTCATTCCAACATTAAGAAAAGTACTCATTGCACCTGGCATCGACATCGCAGAACCACTTCTCACCGAAAGCAGAAGAGGTTTTTCAGGATTACCAAACTCGAGATTACAAACTTTTTCAAGAAAGAGAATTTCATTTTTTATCATGTTTTCTATTTCTTTTTTTATTTCAGGATGCCTAAAAAGAGCATTACGTCTTCTGAAAAGTTCTGTAGTCAATATAAAACCAGAAGGAACAGGCATTTTATAACTATTTAGCCTATTTAAAAAATAGCCCTTAGCCCCCATAAAAATCTGGTTATCAACAAATTCTTTTTCTTCCCCAATTTTTACCGTTATCAAATCTTTTCTATAACTCATAATCATATGAATTTCTTCAGGAGAAAGATTTGCCGGCATTTCATTAAGTAAACTTAAAACATTGTTTATAAGTCCATCAATTTTCTGAACAAGAAAAGATGAGGAAATAACATCTCTGTAAAACTCTTCTGATTTCTTATGAAAGAAAAGCTCCTTCTCTTTTGGTGAGATAAAGTTAAAAGAATTTTTTTCAACGAATTGGCTAATTATTACAGCAAGATTGCTATCATGAACACCCAGAAAATAGTCAATTATAATTCTTCTAATATCTTCTGTCATAAATTCAAAAATATTTGCATACTGATCTATGGAAAAACTTGAAGAAACAAGACTGTTTTTAAGTATTTTCAGATTGGAATTAAAATTCTCGCTACTGATACCTCCAAGAGATAGTCCTTCTTTGAAAAGTTCAAGAAGCTCTGTAACTTCTCTTAATGTTTTGGCAGAAATATAGGAAAGATTTATGTTTGAAATAATTTTATCAATTAAAGACTCAATAAGTTGTTCCAAACGAAAAATCATTCCGAGCGCTTCGAATTTCACCTCTCGATAACTTCCATACATTGATGGAATTCCTATAGCAATATGTCTTTTATAATAGATATTTTCAATACCCTCACTCTTTTCTGAAGAAAGAACTTTAGATTTAAGCAAAGACATTATCTGAAATGATATTTCAACACTTTCATTCCAATTTTCAGAATTCAGACAAAAATCAAGTCTGTTTAAAATACTACTATCAATATAAGTGTAACTACGAAGTTTTTTAACTATATCTCTTGGATTCAGATAATATTTTTCTTTAAGGAGCAGATATAATCTGAAAAGTAATGTTACTCTTTTTTTATCATTCTCTGTTCCGCAAGGTGCTTTATTTATTAAATCTTCAAGCTTATCTATTCTTATTGAGAAAATATCATCAATTTTTCCATTCATTATATTATTTATATAAGAAGCAATATCATGAACACCTGAATAATATTTCTCATCAGAAATAATTAAACCGGCATAAACATCTTCCGGAATCTTTCCTGCAATTTTATCTTTATCACCATCCATCCAATACACAAAGATGCTTTTCACTAAATCTATATGAGTATTATTGCTTTCCGCATGAATCTGCTTTCTTAGAAAATGAATAAGTCTGTCATTTCTAAAAGAAATTTCGTCTATGGCAGTAGAAACTTTTCTAAGCTCACCTTCAGCTCCAATTTCATTAAAGTAAACAGGAAAAAGGACAGCAATCTGTCTTACAATATGATAATAATAGGAAACATCACTATTCAACAATTTTGTGACATCACTCTGAAAAAGATCGGTATCTGATATAAATACGCCTCCGACCCTAAGATTTATAAGAAGTGCAGACAAAAGTATTTTACATCTTGAAGGGTTTGTCTCTATTATCTCAAGCCAAACACGTATGTTTTTTACATGATTTCTGTCAGCAATTATCTGCCAGTCACTGTTTACTCCCTGAATATCTGGATAAATAAATCCGAACGCTATAACTTCTTTAAAAAATTCATTTAAAACCTGATCTTCACCTTTATTTACAATTTCAATACCAAGAGTTTTTATACAGTCCAGAATTGCACTCTGAAATTTGTTTTTCAATGGCTGAAAAAATTGAAATACGCTTTTTATAAAATTTGTATAATCATTACCATCATTTATTGAAATTGTTTTAAAAACTCTATTCAAATCAAAAAGGAGGTATTCTCTTATAGATGTCATCGGCTCTAATTGTAAGATATAAAATAGATAGTAAATTTTTCCCAGCACATCGACTAAAGAATCTGTGAGATTTCTCATATTATCGATAAAAAAAGTATAATCCGGTATGCTTAGTAAATCACTACAATACCGGCTATTTTCTATATGAAGAGACACTTTCTGAAAAAACGACTCATTAAATTTTGAAGATATAAGTTTATCAACACTTTTTGTTACATCATCAAAAATAAAACCACTACTTATTATCCAATTTTCAAATGTGGAAATATTTTTCCAGTAATTAATATTTGCTATTAAAGCCTTTCTCATTAAAAAAAATATTCTTTCAGAAAATTTTTTATCATCACAAAGAGGAGTTAAATATCTTTTAAGAGAGCTTGAAGATTCAACAAGAGAGTCTCTGTCTTCAGTCAAAACATCAGAAATAAGATTTAAATAATTATCAATTAATTTATATGACAAAAAACCCTGTCCATATATTTTATACATTATCTCTAGTGTTTCAAAAAGTGTTTTTTTAAGTCTGTCTTTAGTGGAGTATTCAAGTTTTAAAGAGAAAATGGAATAAAAAATATCCTTGATAATCACAAACATTTCTTCATGTCTTTCAACTTGAGAAAAAACAATAAGATTTTCCAATATTATTTCTCTAAAAGATTCTACGATTTCCTTTGTATTTGGAAAAGGATGATTCAACTCTTTAAAAAAAACAAGAAGTCGTCGTTTTAATGGAGGAAATTCAGAAACAGCATCTACAACAAAAGTCTCTTTTTCCGTCAACTTAAATGAATGCACCCTAGTTTCATTAAGATTTATTTTCAATGCTTCAGAACTATTCTTTATTTCTTTACACATAGTTAAATATCCTTTGTAACAACAATTGAATCAACAGAAAAATGCTTGAAAGTTTCTTCTATGGAAAAAATAAAATTTCCGGAATGTCTTTTTACAGCAAAAGGAAATGTATCAGGAGATCTTGTGCAGAAAGAATTAACATTTATTCTGCAAGAGTATTTTCTTAAAATATCAAAAAGGTCACCTGTTTGAGAAGAAAATTTCTGAAAAACAGATATCTGCTGACTGTATTTAGAAAAAGTAAGATAATTCAGGACTTTATCAAAATCAGTAAAAGACACGACAGGGATTAGTGGACCAAACTGTTCTTCCCAGCATATATTCATATTTTCCTCAACATTTTCTATAACCGCAGGATATATAAAAGTTTTGTTACGAAAACCTCCGCAGTCATTTACAATCAAACCATTTTTGTTTAAAGCATCTTTTAGTAAATACTCCACAAAATCAGCATTCTTTAAAGACAACAGCGGCGTAATATCAGGTTTATCATTCCATGGAAGCCCAATATTAAGATTTGAGACAAGCTCCGAAATTTTCTTTACCAATTTTAATTTAATTGATTTATGTGCAAAAACTATTTTTATAGCAGCACATCTTTGTCCATTAAAATTAAGAGCACCAAATACTATGTTTTTAGCAGCATTATCTATATCAGCATCAGAAAAAACAATGGCAGGGTTTTTGGCTTCCAATCCAAGTACAGTTCTTAAAGAAGAGTATTCTTTAAGTTCTTTTAACAGCATATCTACTTTTTCTTCTCTACCTATATAGGCAAAAAGATCAACGCTCCCGCTTTTAAGTGCCGGAATTATAGTTTCATTAAAATCTCCCGCGACAAAATCCACCACTCCTTCAGGAAAATATTTACGAAAAAGAGAGAAAAAAAGAAAATGAACCAGCGAACCTATTCCAGGCAGTTTTACAATTATCGAATTTCCACATAAAAGAGCAGGAAACAAAATTGACCATGTTTCAAAAAAAGGATAATTGGAAGGTCCTGAACATAAAACGAGACCAAGTGGCGAAGGCTTTGAATAGGCACGATATTTACCAAATGTATAATCAGACTCCATTTTCAAAAACACTTCACAGGACTTTTCAACATATTCAAAGGCTCGATTAATTTCATACTCAGATTCGAATAAATTTTTTGCAGTTTCAAGCATAAGTAAATGCACTGCATTGTTTTTAAATTTTTTAGCTTCTTTTATAAACAAGTTTATTTTATTCACCTTTTCTAAAGAAGATAAAAGAGACCAGCTTTGTCTGTTGTTTTCAAATGCACTTTTTCCTTTGGATACTTTATCTAATGTAATATTTTCATTGGCAATTGGAAAAGATGAAATTGTACAAGCTTTATCATTATTAAAATAATAAGGCAGAATTAAATCATGGCTTTTTTCAGATTTCCATGGAACAGAAGAAAATTCTTCTTCAACAGAATTTAAAACAGGAAACAGAGAATCTATTTTCTCAGGAACAGAATTAAATAATTTTACTACAGAAGACTTTATGGCATTCATATTTTCACACACCCTTCTTACAAAAAACAATACAGCGAAGGATAAAAGCAAATAAAATGCCATCAAAAGCATTATATTGAAGCACCAGTATATAAATTAGTTTGAGAGTTGTGTTATGATATTTAAGAAAAACAGACAGAGTAATATGCGATAGCGATTTACCCTATCTGTTTTATTTTGCGCCTTAATGTGGTTATATCAATCCCAAGAAGTCTGGCAGCTTTTGTTTTATTACCACCAACATAATTCATTGTATTTTCTATAAGTTCTTTTTCCATTTCAGCAATTGTTTTGAAATCATAGTTTTCAGAAGAAGCCATCCTGTTGGATTTATCAAATGAAACATGAAAACCTGCAGACAAAACATCATTTTTTGAAACAGTACTGCTTTCTGAAAGCAAAACGAGTCTTCTAATAAAATTTCTTAATTCACGAACATTTCCTTCCCATTTAAAAGACTTAAGCAATTCTTTTGCTTCACTTGAAATATCATAAACAGATTTTTTAAGTTCATCCGAGGCTTCAGAAAGAAAACGTATGGCGAACCATATAATATCATCTTTTCTTTCTCTTAAAGGAGGAATTGTTACTTCAAATTCCGCAAGCCTGTAATATAAATCTTCTCTAAATTTTCCTTCTTTTACAAGATCATAAAGATTTTTGTTTGTTGCACTTATTATTCTTACATCTACGTCAAAAGGGGTATTGGCTCCCACAGGTATGATTTTCTTTTCCTCAACAATATTTAAAAGCTTTGCCTGGAAATGGAGAGATGCATTTTCAAGTTCATCTAAAAATATTGTACCACCGTCAGCTTCAGCAAAAAGTCCTTTTCTTTTTTTCCCGGCATCAGTAAATGCTCCTTTTTCATAACCAAAAAGCTCACTCTCTATTAAAGTCTCAACCATAGAGCCAAGATCTATTTTTATAAAAGGCCCATTTTTCCTTCCACTCATATCATGGATGGCTCTTGCCATAAAATTTTTACCAACACCTGTTTCTCCTTTAAGAACAACAGAAAAAGAGGTATCTGCAACATTTTTTATTTTTTCAAAAACATTTTTTATTTCTATAGTTTTACCAAAAGAAATTTCTTCATTAAAATATTGAAATCTGAGCTTTGCAATTTCAAGTTTCTGTATTTTAGGAAGTGCCGACACATAAAGAGTTTCCAAAAGAGAATCTATGTTTATTGGTTTTTGAATATATCTGTCAACATTAGCTTCTATAGCATTAATAAGATCTTCTGTTTCTGTATATGCTGTTGTAAGAATAACTGGAATGTTTCTATTTATCTTTTTGATTTCCATAGTCATTTTTATGCCGTCAAGTTTTGGCATTTTTATATCTGTCAAAACTATGTCCGGTAAATATTTAAGAAAAAGTTCAAGCCCTTCAGAGCCATTTGAAGCTGTTAGAACCTCTTTAAAATAAAGTTTTAAAAAATCTTTCATGGATGTTCTTAGTGATAAATCATCTTCCACATAAAGTATTTTAATCAGTTTAAGTTTATGAATCTGTATTTCAGTCACGTTTAATTCTGCCTTATATTAATTTCAATAATATTTTAAATACTGCTCCAGAATCATTGTTTGCTACAGCGATTGATCCATTAATATCATTTTCAATAATCATTTTTGTCATATAAAGTCCAATACCTGTGCCTGATTTTTCTGTTGTAAAAAAAGGTTCAAAGATTTTATCAATAATATCAGAATTTACGCCTCCGCCATTATCTTCAACAGTTATTTCCAAATCAGTACCAGCCTTTTGAACTATAACAGTAATTTTTCCTTTAAAATTTTCTGCAACTTTTCTTTCTTTTTTTGCAATAATAGCATTTCTGGAATTTGATATAAGATTTACAATGATTTGAATAAATTCATTTCTGAAACTTTTTATAACATAGTTATCTACAAAATATTTTTTTTCTATACATATATCATTTGTCTTCAAATCTGTAGCAAAAATAAATATTCCATCCTCTATGGCTTTAATAATATCAAAGTTCTCTTTTTCCTTCGATTTTCTTAAGTAATTCCTAAAATTATCAATCGTTGCAGACATAAAGTTTATAAGTTTTACAGATTCAGTTTCAAAGGAATCAAGAAATAAATCATCAAGTACATTCAGTTTCCTTCTGTGACTTATTGTCTGAACAAGCACACTTAATGCGGATAAGGGCTGTTTCCACTGATGAGCAATAACTCCTATCATCTCACCCATTGTGGCAAGCTTTGACTGATGAACCAGTAGCTTTTCATCATTTTTTCGTTTTCTTAATTCTTCATTGATTCTTTTTTCAAGATTAAGATTAAAAAGTTCCAGTTCTTTTTGCTGTTGAATAAGAGCTTTTTCACTTATCTGCAATTTTATTTCCGCAATTTTTCTTTTAGTAATGTCTCGAATACTTCCACGTCGTCCAACAACGCATCCATTCTTGTCAAAGACATTTTGAAATGTGTGACTTACCCATTTAGTTTCATTGTGTTTAGTTGTTATAATATAATCAAAATCTTCAGGAGAAACATCCAGCATTAAAATCTTCTTTGCTAAATCTCGATGTTCTTCATGAATTAGAGTAAAAAAAAGATTAAAATTTTCTATAAATGCGTCCGGTAAATACCCTGAAATCCTTTCACAGGAGGGAGAAACATATAAAAATTTAGACCTTTCATTATTTACAAGGTACTCCCAATCATAAGTAAAATCAGCAATAATTTTATATTTAAAATCTCTGCCATTTAAAAGATTTTCGTTTTTTTCAGATACAAATCCGAGATCATCAAAATCATGTTTCAAAAAAATGCTCCTCAAAAAAACACTTTTTTGAATAATAACAGAAAAAAAAGAAGAAAGGAAAGTTAAAGTTATATTAAACTAAAAAAGTAGTTCTATCGGTGCGAAAACATTATTTAAATTAAGATATTCAGGTGCAGCCGGTCGCATGTTTTCGTCATCACACCCTGCTTTTGAAGCACACACAGGACACAGGACAACATCATTTTCATCATAAATTTCAAGAGATGTATGTATCGCGCCACAAATATCACATCTGTATCTTACGGCTTTTTTAAGAAAATCATCTTTTGAAAAAACTTTTTCTTTAACAATATAACAATCTTTTACAATCATTTTTTCCCCTCGCCTAAAAAGCAAAATTTTTAACAGGTTTACTTTGCAAAAAAAATGCCATCAAAGAAAAGTTGCTTAGTCTTTTAAAAAAACGCATCTATATTTAAAAAGTAATAGAAAAAAATAAAGCTATATTTATTTACTTGACATGTTAAATTCTCAAAAATATACTTCCATTACAAGATGTATATATGAGGCTTGTAAATATATGGTACTTATGGATAAAAGAACATACCACACACTGGATGCTGAAAAAAGACTGGAAATTGCAGCTAAAATACTTTATGCAACATTTTCAAAACAGGATATTCTTGCTGAACTTGCAACTTTTGGATATGGACGTGAAAAACTGGAAGAAGGTTTTAATCTACATGTAAAAGCTGACTCATCTATTTCTAGAACTACAAAAAACGAAGCATCTTTTAAAGAAGTTGAAGAAAAATTCAATAATATAATGAATGACTACTACAAGATTTATGATCTTACAAAACTTGCATTTAAGTCAACACCTGAAATCTTTTCAAAATTTGGTCTCAAAGATGCGCCGGCACACGGTACCAGAAATTTTATGATGAAAATAGAATCTTTTTACAATATTCTTCTCTCTAATCCGTTTTTACTTACACCATTAAATAGCTATGAAATAACTAAAGAAAAAATAGAACTCAAAAGAAAAGAATCTAAAGCTGCAGTACAGGAATATCTTGAATATATAACCTCAATAGGCACGACACCATACGATGACAACATAAAAGAAGAAAAAATGCTGGCACTTGATAATTGGATGGATGAATTCCTATCTGTTATAGATATTGCTTTAAGATACAGACCTGATTTGCAGGCTGAAATAACGCTTTAAATATAAAAAGATAACTACATCATTAATCAAAACTTGAGAATCCGTTTTTATAATGATATAATTTTTAGCTATTATAAATTAAAAAGGAACACCACCATGAAAGTTCTTTCTATTTTTCTAACATTATTTCTTTTTTTGATCTTAACTTCATGTGATGATGGCTCAAGTGGCCCTGCAAAAGGAACTGAAGGCGGAGCTTGTTATGAAGACAAAAGCTGTCTTAGAGGACTTGTTTGTGATGAAAATAATATTTGCATAAAAGATATTTCATCACCAGATAAAGACATTAACTCTGATGAAGATACTGGAACTGATATAGATATTCTTGTAGATGAAGATATTACTCCTGATGAAGATGAAATCATCGACGAAGACATTGAAACCGATACAGATATTCTTGTAGACGAAGATATTACTCCTGATGAAGATGAAATCATCGACGAAGACATTGAAACCGATACAGATATTCTTGTAGACGAAGATATTACTCCTGATGAAGATGAAATCATTGATGAAGACATTGAAACCGATACAGATATTCTTGTAGACGAAGATATTACTCCTGATGAAGATGAAATCATTGATGAAGACATTGAAACCGATACAGATATTCTTGTAGACGAAGATATTACTCCTGATGAAGATGAAATCATTGATGAAGACATTGAAACCGATACAGATATTCTTGTAGACGAAGATATTACTCCTGATGAAGATGAAATTATTGACGAAGACATTGAAACCGATACAGATATTCTTGTAGACGAAGATATCACTCCTGATGAAGATGAAATTATTGATGAAGATATTATTGTTTTAAGTGATGACGCTACACTTGCAGGACTTTCTACTTCAGGTATAGTACTTTCGCCATCATTTAGTTCAGATGTTTACGTTTATTCAGGAACAACATCATTAACAGCGACAGACATAACTGCAACAACGACTGACCCTAATGCAACAATTACCATAAACGCAATAAATGTCAACAGCGGACAACCATACAGTCTGCCTATCATATCAGATTATACTCAAGCAGAAATCATTGTTACTGCAGAGGATAGCATTACAAAAAAATATTATTATGTGAACATATCAAAATTATCTGACAATGCCGATTTATCTAACATATACATTTATTCATACCTCATACAGAATTTATCTCCATCTTTCAACAAAAATACATTAAATTACACTGTTACAACGAATATTGATAGCATCGAAATTGCACCAGTAGCAGATGATTCAGAATCGAATTTACTAATAAATGAACTTGCCTATGATCCTAGTACAACCAAAACAATATCTCTTGTTAATGGAACAAACACAATAAATATTGCTGTTACTGCTAAAGACGGAATATCAACAAAAACATATACTTTAACAGTAACCAGATTAAAAACAGAATCTAAAGTAACATCACTAACTACCAGCGAAGGAACACTTGATCCTCTTTTTAATCCGAATACATTTTCTTATGATCTTGATATTTCAGATGCAGCTTCCATTGATATAACAGCGAATCTAGCAGATACATCTGCAACAGTAACCATTGATGATATATCTGTTATACCTGGCATTGCAGCAACAGTCAATATTGTATCTTCATATCAAACAATAACTATTATTGTAACAGCGGAAGACAATATAACTACTTCAACATACTATATAAATGTTACTTCACACTCAGCTAATGCATACATATCTTCACTAACAGTTGCCGGAGCTTCTATTTCACCTGCATTTGATAAAAACACATTAGCTTATTCAGTAACGACACACACCAGTTCAATAGAAGTAGAGGTTACAGCAGAAGATTCAAATGCTATTATACAATCATCTCTTTTAGGAAACAGCGTTGGAAGCTTAACAAACACAGTTTATATGAACTCAGGAGAACATACTCAAGAAATATCAATAACAGTAAAAGCCACAGATAACACAACCGAAAAAACTTATACACTGATATATAATTACACAAACACAGCTCCATCAATATCAGATCTAACTATATCCGGGACTCCATATCTTAACGAAACACTTTATGCTGAATATACTTTCTCAGATATTGATGGTGATAATGAAGGTACTACAACATATTCATGGTATAGATGTACTGCCGTAGATGAATGTCAATTAATATCAGGTCAAAACTCATCAACATATCAGACAACATCTTCCGATGTAGACAATTTTATTAAAGTTCTCGTAATACCAAAAGATAATGCTTTTAACTCATTGGAAGGTACATATTCTGAATATATGACAACAGAAAAAATAAGACCTTTCTACTCCTATATGGAAGAAACTGGCGGAACTATAACTCTTACATTTAGTTCTTTTAGCAACAATTTTCTGTTCTCCGGTATTTTCTCAGATAATTCAATTGTAACTGCACATACAGATTTAACTGATATAACAAGTAACCCAACAATGGTATCTGAAACTTTTTCCATTCCTCAATCATCATCAATTGCCAATATCATCCATACTGCAGGGATAGGAATATTCACATACTCAGATGGTTCAGCTACAAAAGCAACAAGCTGGACAGTCGGAGACCCTACAACAACAGCCCTTCCCGATCCTTCAGCATCGTCTTCTGACAATATATGGTTTGTTGGAGGTGGAACAGATTCGACATATATTATTATGAAACAGGGAAATAATTTTATAATAAGAACATGGGATGGAACAATTTGGTCTGACTATACATCAGAAAATGTCGCTGCAACTGATGGCGATTTTGGTTCATTAAACAACAAACCATTTGCAGTTTATACAGATGGAACAAATACAAATGCCGTAACTTTTGAACCTGTTATGACTAATTTTGCATCACAACCCTCGAATGATCTTCTGTCAAATATATCTATTGCAGTTATAGGTTCGGATATTTATGCTGCCGGACTAAATTCTTCAGGCAATATAAAAGTATTAAAGTACTCTTCAGGTTTATGGAGCTCAGTATTTCTTTCAACTACAGCAGGATCAGATGTTAAAATTGCAGCATCTTCTAATAAATTATTCTTAATATATATTGCAGCAGATGAAACTTTACAGTATATGGAATATAACCTTTCTTCATGGAGCTCACCTGTTAAGGCAGGGAATACAACAACTGGAGAGAATATTGATATCGAAGCAAATGATCTTGGAAAAGTCATTATCAGCTATTTCAACTATGATATCAATGGTACACATATTATAGTTAAATAATTTTACTATAAATTAATTCTTTTAACTTTCTAATAAATTTCAGCATGGAGATCCAAAAATGAAACATGTTCTAATAACCGGAGGAAATAAAGGCATTGGTCTTAAAACAACAATACTGTTTCTTAGTTCAGAATATAAAGTAACTATTATTGCAAGAAATGCATCCGCTTTAAACATAAATCATGTAAATCTTAATAAAGTGGATTTTGATTTGTATAACGTTGAGAAAATATCAGCTATTATTGCTGAAATAGGAGAAATTGACATACTTATTAACAATGCAGGAATAATGAATAAAGATAAATATAATAATTATTCCGAAATCAACAAGGAAAAGATTCTTAAAATAAACATAGAGGCACCTGTTCAACTTATGACGAGTGTATCAGAAAATATGATAACTAAAAATTCAGGCAGAATTGTAAATGTTGCCTCAATAGCAGGTCATATAGGTCATCCTGATATATGGTATGGCATAACAAAAGCAGGATTAATAAATAGCACTAAAAGCTTTGCAAAAACTCTTTCAAAATACGGAATTGTAGTCAACTGTGTTGCTCCTGGCCCCGTAGAAACAGAAATGCTCAACATCATTCCTGAAGATAGAAAAAAACAGCTTATGGAAAACACATATTTGAATTCTTTTGCTAAACCGGAAGATATTGCAAAAACTATTTTCTGGCTTGCAACTGAATCTCCATCATATATTAATGGAACATGCATAGACATTAACAATGGAGCATTTCCAAGATAAAAATATAAAATCATCCTTTTTTATACAATAACTTGACAAAGAACTGTAATAAGGTTTCATTAAGTGTTGCTATCTTTTAACTTGAGGATTTTATGAGGTATTTATTTATTATTCTATTTTTTTCTGTATTGATTTTTATATCATGTAACAGTGATGATGAAGAAATTGTTTCAGACAATGACACAATTAATTTTGAGCCTGACGAACAAAATAATGATGAAACAGATTTAGAACCATTGCTAGATCAGGATGTGACTGAAATTCAGGATATAGATACATCTGCTCCTGATGAAGCAAACATGCCGGATCAGGACAATGAACAAGGCTGTTTTGAAGAAGGAACTTTTTGTGACTCTTCTGATATGTCTAAAGTTTTCAAATGTGAAAACGGAGAAAAAATTATAGATAAAGAGTGTGATTCTTCTTCAGGTTCAAGATGTCTCAGTGGCAAATGTATTTCTCTTTGTGATATAGCTGAAAGTGAAAAAAGTTATGAAGGATGTGATTATTTTACAGCAAAACTTCACAATTTTATTGATAATCCCAGCTTTGGAATTGCTGTAACAAACTCAAATATCACATACACTGCAAAAGTCAGTATTTATGTTTTTGAAAATGGCGTTCAGAAAGAAATCAATTATGGAAGTGGTCTTTTAAGTAAAAATTTTAAAGTATGCAGACAATCAGGCAGTTTTCCTTATTATGGAAGTATGAAATGTTCTGCTGTTGATTCATCTTTAAATATAGATGTTGCACCAGGAGAAGCTATTGTATTAAAGCCACATGAAAACGATGATAGAATGATTGATTCTACAGGAATATCATGGAATTCTTACAGAATAACATCAACAATACCTGTTTCAGCATATCAGTTTAACCCTCTTGACAACTCCGATTCGGAATCAACGAATGATGCCTCTCTATTAATTCCACCATCAAGGCTTTCAACAGAATATGTTGTCGGTGGTTATATGGATTTTGCAGGAGAAGAAAAATCCCGTGCATACATAACAATCATTGGAACAGATGATGAAGGTACAGATCTTATTATAAATTCACCTGTTGCAGATATATCTGGAGGAAATGGAATTCCTGCTACATCCAGAGGAAATGATTTTGAAATATCTCTTAAAAAAGGAGAAGTTGCAAATATTGAAACATCAAAAAAGTATGCTGAATTTTCTGGAACAAAAATAAAATGCAAAGATGAATCAGCAAAATGCCACCCTTATGTAGTTTTTAGTGGAACTGTAGCATCAAATATACCGGCAAATATTAATTATGCAGATCATCTTGAACATCAGATGATTCCGACTGATCTTTGGGGAACCGAATTTCTTGTAGTAAAAAGTAAACAACGCGGAAATGAGTCAGACTATATAAGAGTTATAGCAAAAGAGACAGAAACTGTTGTAAACATTCCTGGAACGGATATAAGTTTCACAATCCCTGAAGGAGTCCCCTACTCTTTTTATTTAGGTTCCAAACTTCCTTCTTCAGACACATTTAACATTAAATCTGATGCTATACGAATTACTGCAAATAAACCAGTAATGGTTCTTCAGTTTCTTGAAGGTTCTGTAAGCGCCGACTCATCATGTGCAAGCGACACAAGCTCTCCAACATGTTATGGAGATCCGTCAATGACAATAATTCCTCCAATAGAGCAATATAGAGATAATTATGTTTTTGTAACACCTGGAAGTTATAGCAAAAATTTTGCGCTAATAACAGGAAAAGCAGATGATACAATAAAAATAAATGATACTGATATTATTTTAAATAAGTACTTTTCAGCCAGTGATTCTTCAGGATACACAATATACGATCTTGGTCAGTCATTTCAACAGCACAAAGTAACATGCAATAGTTGCGGCATAATTATTTACGGTTGGGATAAGGATGTAAGCTATATGTATCCAGGAGGAATGAACACAAAGAAATTACGTTAAATAATACACTGACAATACACCTTAAAATTAATTAAAAAAACGTTAAAAATCCCAGAAAGCTTGACTGTTTAAGGGTGTTGTATTATACTCTTTCGGATTTAAATTTTCGATTTAAAAAACCGTATTAGGAGCTATTCGATGTCTGAAATCAACCACGGAAAAATAAAAGATGTAAGTATAACTCAGGAGATGAAATCTTCTTATATTGATTATGCAATGAGTGTAATTGTAGGAAGATCTCTTCCTGATGTAAGAGATGGTCTAAAACCTGTTCACAGGCGTGTACTCTACTCAATGAAAGATATAAACTGCACATGGAACGCACCATATAAGAAATCTGCACGTATTGTCGGTGATGTTATAGGTAAGTATCACCCGCATGGAGATGCGGCAGTATATCAGACACTTGTCCGAATGGCTCAGAATTTCTCTATGAGGTACACTCTCGTTGATGGTCAGGGTAATTTTGGTTCTATTGACGGCGATTCTGCTGCTGCGATGAGGTACACTGAAGCAAGAATGTCAAAAATATCATCAGAAATACTTGCCGATCTTGATAAAGATACAGTAAATATGCTTCCAAACTATGACGGAAGTTTAAGCGAGCCTGAAGTTATGCCTACAAGGATTCCTGAGCTTTTAATAAACGGAACCAGCGGTATTGCTGTCGGTATGGCATCAAATATCCCGCCACACAATATAACCGAGATTATAAATGCAATAGTTTATCTCATAGATAATCCTGAAGCGTCCACATCAGATCTTATGGATTTTGTAAAAGGTCCAGACTTTCCTACAGGAGCAACTATACTTGGAAGAAAAGGAATTGTAGAAGCATTTGAAACTGGAAGAGGAATTATCAAAATCAGATCCAAAGTTCACTTTGAAAATGAAGATGATAAAAACAAAAGATGTGCAATAATTGCTACAGAAATTCCTTATCAGGTAAACAAGGCAAACATGATTATTGCCATAGCAGAACTTGTTAAGGATAAAAGAATTGAAGGAATTCATGATATAAGAGATGAAAGTGACAGAAGAGGTATAAGAGTTGTTATAGAACTTAAAAAAGATGCAGATCCAAACATTATAACAAATCAGCTTTATAAAATGACAGCGCTTCAGTCAAGCTTTGGAATTAACATGCTTGCTATATGCAACGGTATTCCCAAAACGCTTGGTTTAAAAGATATAATGCTCTATTTCATCCGTCACCGCAGAGATGTAGTAACAAGAAGAACAAAATATGAACTTAGAGAAGCTGAAAAAAGAGCTCACATATTGGAAGGACTTAAAAGAGCTCTTGACAACATAGATGAAATAGTTGAGCTCATTAAGTCAAGTGCATCAACTGAAGATGCAAGAAATCTTCTTATGTCAAGATTCAGTTTTTCAAGAGCTCAGGCTGTTAGTATTCTTGAAATGAAACTTTCAAGACTTACAGGTCTTGAAAGAGACAAAATTGTAAGCGAATACGAAGAACTCCTAAAGAAAATTTCATGGTACAATGAAATACTTAACAATGAATCAACACTACTTGGTGTAATTAAAGATGAACTCAAAGAAATAATTCAGAAATATGGCGATGAGAGAAAAACTGAAATAGTTAATGATCCTGGAGATATTAACATTGAAGATCTTATTCCTGATGATGATATGGTTGTAACTGTCACAACTGAAAACTACATAAAAAGAACACCTTTGGATCTCTATAGAAAACAGAAAAGAGGTGGGAAAGGCCTTAATGCAATCAATCCTAAAGATAATGACTATGTTAAAGATCTTTTTGTAGCATCATCACATACACAGCTTCTTGTTTTTACTTCTTATGGCAAAGCCTACTGGCTCAAAGTTTATCAGCTTCCTGAAGCAAACAGAAGTTCAAGAGGGAAACCGATAATAAACCTTCTCAATATTGAAAAAGATGAAAAAATTGCAGCAATTCTTCCTCTTAAAGAATTTGTCGAAGGACACTACATTGTTATGGTTACAGAAAAAGGAACCATAAAAAAAGTTGATATGATGGAATTTGAAAGACAGAGAAATAATGGAAAAAGAGCTCTCAATCTTAATGAAAATGATTCTCTGGTAGGAGTAAAAATAACAAATGGAAACGATGAAATAATCCTTGCAACACAGGATGGACTTTCTATAAGATTTCCTGAAACAGATGTTAGAGCAATGGGAAGAACAGCCGTTGGAGTAAGAGGCATAACACTTTCAGGAGAGAACAAAGTAATGACAATGGAAATTGTCGATCCTGAAACTGATTTACTCTCTGTTACTGATAAAGGAATGGGAAAAAGAACCAGCTTTGAAGAATACAGAACACAATCAAGAGGTGGTAAAGGTATAATTACGATTAAAACATCTGAAGAAAACGGTTACGTTGTCGGCTCTATAAAAGTTACAGAACAGGATGAAGTAATGCTTATAACATCTCAAGGACAGGCAATACGAATTCCTGTAAGAGGAATCAGCTGCATAGGAAGAAACACAAAAGGTGTCAGACTCTTCAGACTCAAAGATGATGAAAGAGTTGTAAGTATAACAAAGATAGTTGAAACCGAAGATAAAGATTTCGATGAAATAGAAGATGCGGCCGGAGAAGAGTAGAATATGGAGTTTTGTATTCATGAGAATATAAACACGCTTGTAGAAAATTTTTCGGCATCTGTTTCTCATCATTTTCTTGAATATATGACATTGGGAATTGAAGTTGTCATCTCATCAAAAGACAACTTTGATTCCCTTACAGATAAAAATCTTGATAAGCTTTCATGTGAATTATCTGAATTTAAAAAATCAGCACATCTCCCATTTAGAGATCTTCATATCGCAGGAACAGATAAACACATAACTAAATACTCTATAGATAATATAAAAAAAGGAATTGATATCGCCAATAAACTAGGAATTAGAAAATGTATATCGCATACAAGCTACTCCCCTCTTCTTCCTGCTTCAACATTTTCAGGAAGATGGTTCCCTAAATTTATGGAATCAAAAAAGGAAATAGAAACATATGCAGATAAATATAATATTTCTATCGCCTGGGAAAATGTCTGGGAAAAAGATTTCACACTTTTTGATATGATACTCACGCATGAACCTGAAACAAAATTCTGTTTTGACATTGGACATGCAAATTGTTTCAGCACATTTACTCCTGATCAGTTTATAGAAAGATATGGAAAAAATATAAATCATATTCACATTCATGATAATCATGGAAATGAAGATTCACACTTATCATTAGGTTCAGGCAACATTGATTTTAATGAAATTGCAAAACTTATAACTAAAACGGATATAAATTACACAACATTTGAACTCAATAAGCCTAATTTTATTAAATCTCTTTATTTAGTTGACCAAATTATAAAAAGTTACGGGGGAGGAAATTAGAAAATGACAAGAAGTATTATTTTATTAATTGCTGTTTGCTCTTTTTTATTTTTATCATGTTCAAGTGACGACAAAGATGATGATACAACTGCTGATACAGATAATCTTACTATCGACAATGATATTGCATCTGACACAGAAAACAAAGATGAAGATACGGCGGCTTTAGATGAAGATGACGTAGCAAAAGAAGATAGTGATACAACAGATGCAGATCAGGAAGAAACAAATGATCCCGATTCAACTGTTGATGAAGATACTAACAATGATTCAACACTAAACACAGGAGATGAAAGCGGCAATCAGCCTTCTACAGGAGAAGTTGGAGCTCCATGCACAAAAGATGAAGACTGTAATAATTTTGGTACACCTTCCGATGATGGTGAAATAGATGACAGTAATACATCACAAGCCGCAATATGTCTTCTTGAGAACGAAGGTTTTCCAAAAGGATACTGCTCTTTTATGTGTGATATGGATACATCCAAAAATTATGGCTGCAATGATGCTGACGGAAAATATGTAGCATATTCTGACGGATGGGGAGATGGATTCTGTTATCATAAATGTTCAACACCAAAAGACTGTCGAGAAGGCTACAGATGTGAAAGCGGATCATGCAGACCTGACTGCAATGACAGTGACAAAAATTGTACATACGGAATATGTAACACAACAACAAATGTTTGTGTTGCCGATTAAAATATAAGAGGTTACTATAATGAAATTTTTATTCTATTTTTTATTAAGCACTGTTATTTTTATGCTTATTTATTCATGTTCACCTTCTGATGAATCTGAGACAGAAGGCGATGTAGAATGTTATGTAAAAGCCGACTGTCCAGCTAATGAATTATGCAGTCAGGATAACAAATGTTACAAACCATACGGAGAATCGGATGAAGATTCAATTTCCACCACAGATCAGGATATAACTGAAACTTCAGATGAAATCGATACACCGGATCCTGATACAACTGAAACTCCAGACTCTGATATAAATGAAACTCCTGATGATGAAATTATTGACACACCAGACCCGGACATAAATGACACCCCAGATCCTGATATAAATGACACCCCAGATCCTGATATAAATGAAACTCCTGATCCAGATGTTATCGAAATTCCTGATAATAACAATACTAATCCTACACTCATAATTAGCGAGTATCTTGAAGGTACAGGATATGATAAAGCCATTGAACTATATAATGCTACAGTTTCCGATGTAACATTGGATAATTATAAAATTGAAATATATAGAAATGGAAGTACAACTTCAGGTCTTAATGTAGATGCATCTAAAGGACTCACTGGAACTTTGGCTTCAGGAAAAACTTTTGTAATTATAAACAATCAGTCTGATGTTTCTGCCGGTCTAAAAGCTGTAATGAACATAGAAGTATCAAATTTCGATTTTAATGGAGATGATGCGGTTGTTCTTAAAGAAAATGGTACTACTATTGATGTTTTAGGATTAGTGGGAGAAGATCCTGGAACAGCATGGACTGTTCAGGGCATAGAAAATGCAACAAAAGATCATAAATTTATAAGAAAAACCGGAATAACAGTTGGAAATATCGACTGGACAATCAATCAAAATGAGTGGGATATTACTGATGCAATATCAGATTTCTCAACATTAGGATCACACACAGCAAACTGAGAAACTTCTTTCTCAATATCTTTCATAAAACCATTAAAACTTCCATTTGACATAATTACAGCAATATAATTCTCATCACATTTTGTCTTAAGAAATTTTATTAGTCTTTCGCTTTCATTAATATGAAAAGCTTTAAAGCTCGAAGAATAATTATTTATTTTCGTAACCAGTCTATCAGATGAAAAAGGTTCTTCTCCTTCTTTTAATCTTGAAAGCTTTGCAGGAGAACCAGTTACAAAAAGATCTGAATCTTTAAATATTTCAAAGTATTCATCTTCAAAAACCTTTCTTGCGTTACTATTCGTTGCTGGATCAAATAAAACACATATTTTCTTATCGGGAAAAGCTTTTCTAAACCCATCAAAAGTAAGTCTGGCAGCTGTTGGATGATGAGCAAAATCACTAAAGATCATTGCACCATTTAAAAAACCTATAAACTCCTGTCTTCTCTTTATACCTTTTAATGAATCAAATATAGGCTGCTTATCAATAAAATCTATCCCCTCAACATGCAGAAAAGCAAGAAGTGCTCCTATATTCATAAGATTCTGATCTCCAAACATAGGCACAGATAAAGTTTCCTGAAATTTACCATTAATAGAGTAATTAAAACAAGTAGTAAGCCCTTCAGTTTTTATTTTCTTTATATATAAATTTGCTGTTTCGTCACTTATTGAATATGTAAAGAATTTTTTTTCTCCAAAAGCTTCTATAAGATTTCTGTTTCTTTCATAATCAATAGAAAGAATAACTTTTTCTTTAGTTATATCTACAAGAGTTTTAAAACGATCATATATTTCCTCTACAGAAGAATAAATATCGGCATGATCAAACTCAATTGAAGTTATAATTGTTATTTTTGGTAAATAATGAAGAAATTTAGGTCCTTTGTCAAAAAAAGCGGTATCATATTCATCACCTTCAAGAAAATAATATCCTTTCTCATAAAAATCTGAACTTTTACCTGAAAAAAGAGGAACTCCGCCTATAAAATAGCTTGGATTCATTTTTGCCTTAGTAAGAAACTCTGTAAAAATAGTTGTGGTTGTAGTTTTGCCATGAGTACCTGCAATAACAACATTTCTATGATTTGGAAGCAAAAATTTTTCCATGAACTCAGGCATAGAATAAAAGGGAACTTTAGAAGTTTTTACTATTTCAGCCTCACGACTTTTTCCGTTTAATGCATTGCCTACAATAACAACATCAGGAGGATTCGTGTCCATTATATTTTCAAATTCAGTAGGAGTAAAAAGAGTTATTTCAGCCTCTTCAAGAAGAGTACTTACAGGAGGATAAAATGCCAGATCAAAACCGCTGACATCAGCACCGAGTTTTTTTAAAGTTAAAGCAAGAGAACTCATTCCTGTTCCACAAATTCTTGCAAATAAAATCTTTTTTCCATAAAAATTCATAATTCCCACCCGAAGTAATAAAAAAGATAATTTAGAATCTTAATGTAAGATTAAATCCCCAACCGAAAAGGATACCTCTACTTATAGACAATCTTCCGCCTGAAGTTTCTGTAGTTGCACCATAATCTGAATCTATAGAATCTGTTACTGTTTTTTCATCATCAAGCCCTGGAATATATCCATTGTCACCATTTTCCGCAGCTGTTAGAAAATGATCTGTCATATAACCAATAGATACATATCCTCCAAGTTCGACATAAGAAACAATTCTAATTTTTGTTTGAAGAGTAAGCATAAGCTGCATATATGCATCTTCCCATGGAAGCATTGATTTTTCTCTATCTGCAGCGTTGTCTGCATTCCAGCCTCTCAAGTCCTGAAGTTCCTGATCTGTGTAATTATCATAAACCCATCTTGCATCAGTAATAACATTATATGAATTTCCGGCAGTAAAATATCTCATTCCAAAATCTGTTATAAACTTTATTCTGTTACCGTTACCATCTTCCATTGGAACAAATTCAGACCCAAAATTTACTCCCCAGTTAAATTGAGGCTTGTCATAAAGTGAAGAACCGGAAGGAACAGGAATATTAAAATCAATCTTAAAATAAGGTTCGGAAATACTATATCTTTTTGCAAAAGCTGTTTGAAAATTTAAAATATAAAGTCCTTTTCCAACAGCCCCATCAACACCTGACTCAACAAAAAGACCAGATTCATCAACTTCATTCAATCCTTCAGGAGTAGCAATATCAGCTGTAGGAAAAGTTACCTTAAAACCTAAAAGCCATGAGAAAACATCCTTGTTCCTTTCCTGATCAAAAGGAGCCCATTTAAATCCTGCAGAAATATCCCCTACTCCTTTGTGGTTGTATGAAAGATTACCACCCGGAAAAAAACCATTTGTACTTAAACTGTCTAAATCATTTCCTGAAGCATCCATAAGGTTGGAAGACTGCCTTTCAAGAGAATATTGATTCTTTAAAACAACAGGCATTTCTAATGTAAGAGAAAGATTATGATAAAGACCAAATTCACCGGAAATCAGAAGCTCACTTCTATAACTAAGTTCAAGATTTCCCTTATATTCAGTAGTTCTAACTCTTCTTGAATCAGTATCAATTGCCTGACCACTATTATAATCTCTATTAATATTTCCATACAAATGCATATTATTTAAAGCCACGCCTAAATTAAAATCAAATGGATTTTCCGGATCAAAAGCATCCGCAACATCTGTAACCTCAGCAGAATAAAGCGAAAATGAAATTAATATCAATGAAATCAGCAAAGTTATTTTTCTCATGCTGGAAAACCCTCCAAGATTCTTTTCAAATACGTCTGAAGTATAAAAAAACTATCAATTATAGTCAAGTTTAAAAGAAAATGGTTTGAATAACTACACCTTCCTTGACTTATTCTTCTCATATTGATATATTTTCACGTTATAAAGTAATATACAACTTTTAATCTGGAGGAAATTATGAATCAGAAGTACAGACTTGTTACAAGAAGCGATTTTGACGGTCTTGTTTGCGCAGTTATACTTAAGGAAATAAACATTATTGATGAAATCAAGTTTGTTCATCCAAAAGATATGCAGGATGGACTTGTAGACATAACATCCAGAGATATAACAACAAATCTTCCATACGTTGAAGGAGTTCACCTTTGTTTTGATCATCATCTCAGCGAAACGCTCAGATCTGGAACACATAGGGAAAATCACATAATAGAGCCTGACGCACCATCAGCTGCAAGAGTTGTCTACAACTATTACGGAGGAAAAGAAAAACTTGGCAATATTTCCACAGAAATGATGGAAGCAGTTGATAAATCTGATTCAGCAATGTTTACCGAGGATGAAGTCCTTGACCCTAAAGGATGGGTTCTTTTAAACTTTCTTATGGATGCAAGAACAGGACTTGGAAGATTTAGAGAATTTAGAATTTCAAACTACAACTTAATGATGGACCTCATAGATTACTGTAAACATCATTCAATAGATGATATTCTTGAACTTCCTGACGTAAAGGAAAGATCTAAACTCTATTTTGATCACGTTGAACAATTTAAAGATATGATAAAGAGAAATGCAAGAGTAAGAAGAAACCTCCTTGTTGTAGACTTAAGAGATGAAAAAGTAATATATGCCGGCAACAGATTTATGAAATACGCACTTTACCCTGAATGCAACATATCTATGCAGATAATGTGGGGACGTCAGAAACTTAACACCGTATTCACTGTGGGAGCTTCCATTTTAAATAGAACAAGCAAAACAAATATTGGTGAGCTTATGCTTCAATACGGCGGCGGCGGACATAAAAACGCAGGAACATGCCAAGTAGAAAATGAAGC
Source organism: bacterium (assembly GCA_963667425.1). GTDB lineage: Bacteria > UBP6 > UBA1177 > UBA1177. The sequence goes on from OY763407.1 coordinate 908,418, forward strand.
TACAGATAAAACTCTTCAGGAATTGGAGGAAATCATAATCAACAATGGATAATATAACAAATCCTGCCGCAAGATTTGATATTGCTGAACCTGAGTGCCGTATATATCAGATAAAAGGTAAAACAAGCAACATATATGCAATATATTTTTCTAAAGAAAACAGAACTGTTCTTATAGATTGCGGAATGCCAGCTGATACTGAAACAATAACAACTTTTCTTAAAAAAAGAAACATCCCTTTACCTGAAGCTGTTATTGCAACACATTTTCATGTAGATCATATTTCAGGCTGGGTAAAATTAAGAAAAGACGTTCCTGAAGCAAAACTTTATGTTCATGCAGAAGCCAGACCTTATGTCACAGGTGACAAAGTTTATCCGCAGCCCAGACCATCTGATTTTACAGATATAATGATACCTGCAATGTTTGATTCGGCATACATTCCTACTCCGGCAGAAATAAAAAGAGTTCTAAGAAAAGGAACGACATTTAAAATAAAATTTCCAATGGAAAATATTATTTTTTATACCACACAGGATAATATTCTGCCAGGATTTAAAATAATACATACGCCTGGACATCTTTATGACAGTATTTCAATATATCATGAAAAATCTGCTCTGCTCATAACTGGAGATTTTATACCGGTAATAAGTGGAAAGGCACTTGTAAACACGTATGTGATATCTGCAAAAAAACAGGCATCATCTTTTGAGAAAATAAAAAAGCTAATACATGTTCCTGTAACAATTTTACCGGGACATGGCAAAGCAATACTTTTAAATCTCTCAGATCTGACTTACAATCCTGAATCCTAGAAATCTTTAAAAAAAAATTTCAGCACATTAAAAACTATTGTCCACATGTTTCTGAAGCACTTGAAATTATAGCATCAAAATCAGACTGACTGATAAACTGAGGAGAATAATCCGCTCCGTTTGACTTAAGAGCCGAAGTATAACTACGTAAATGATTACGAGAACCACATTGAAGAGAATCATAAACCTGAAGTACAGTTTGATTTGATGTATGAGATTTCATTTCTTGAATATCTTTAATATCCAGATCTTCAATAATTGCACCGACTCTCAATGCAGCATTTTCAGATTCTTTTCCAGTTTCAACTAAACTAGTAAACAAGTCTTTAAGTTCACTATCAACAAATACCCCCACTGTCTCATCTTTAACAGAATCTTCAATTCCAAGAGATGCAATAAGTGATTTAACACTATTCATATGTGTCTGTTCTGATGATGCAATATTATTATGTATAACAAGATTCCATTCTTCATACAACTTCAGATACACATCTCTGGCAAGTTTTTCCTCTTCATGAAGGAATTGAAGATCTTCCGTTAGCGTTGCATCAACGATTGTATTATCATCTTCGGATTTATCATCATCACAGGATGCAACAATTAACAATAAACTAAAAAAACAAAGAAACATAAAACAGAGTCTTTTCATAACTTCATCTCCAAAATAGTTATTAGCAAATCAATTAAATATATTTTAAACATATAAATATTAACAACAAAGAATTATAATATAAATACAATTTTTATCAAATAAAATTTAGAAGACATTTGGTATTTTAAATATTAATTGTTGAAAAAGCAGGTTCTTTTACACATAAAATGAAGGAACAGGAAAAAATTTCTTCATAAATAAAAGATTTTTATTTCATATAAACCAATTTCAGGATTTTGTATGAGTTGCTAAATCAAAAGATAAACCATATTAGTTAACAGAGATTGATTCACAGGTAAAAAAGCTTCAAAAATACTTGCATATAAAAAAACAACAGCTATATTTGGGCGCTCTTGAAATCAAGAGATAGTTCTTTTATATAAACGTTCGGTAAATTACAATTATTTGGTGCAATCATGTTTAAACCAAAGCTGTTTACAGCATTAAAAACTTACAATAAGGAAACATTCACATCTGATCTTTTTTCAGGATTAACTGTTGGTGTTGTTGCTCTTCCCCTTGCAATGGCATTTGCAATAGCAAGCGGTGTTGGTCCTGAAAAAGGACTTTTTACTGCAATCGTGGCAGGATTTCTCATTTCGTTCTTTGGAGGAAGCAAAGTACAAATCGGCGGTCCTACAGGAGCTTTTGTCGTTCTTGTTGCTGAGATAATGGAAAAATACGGATACAGCGGACTTGTATATGCAACAATTATGGCTGGAATATTTCTTATTATTTTTGGAATAAGCAAAATGGGAGGAATAATAAGATTTATCCCTTTTCCTGTCACAACCGGATTTACATCTGGCATAGCCGTAGTAATCTTTTCAACTCAGATAAAAGATTTCTTTGGTATAAAAATGGCAACACCTCCAGCAGATTTTATTCTTAAATGGAAAGCTTATGCTGCAAATTTTTCATCTGTGAATTTATCAGCACTTTCAATAGGAATTTTTACAATAATCATAATCATAGCAGTAAAAAAACTTTTTCCTAAAATACCTGCAATGCTTATAGGAATGATAATTTCAACAATTTTAGCTTATGCTCTTGGATTAAACATAGAAACAATAGGAAGCAAATTTGGGGATTTACCAAGAACACTACCAGCTCCATCTATTCCCAAATTTGATATCGCAACAATAAAGATGCTTGCTTCCCCTGCCTTTACAGTTGCAATGCTTGCAGCTATAGAATCGCTTCTTTCTGCAACAGTTGCAGATGGAATGACAGGAGATCATCACAGATCCAATACAGAACTTATCGCTCAGGGAATAGCAAACATTGGTTCAGCCATTTTTGGTGGAATACCTGCAACAGGAGCAATAGCAAGGACAGCAACAAACATTAAGAGTGGAGGGAAATCACCAGTTTCAGGTATAATACATGCCGTAACGCTTGCTCTTATACTTCTTTTTCTATCACCTCTTGCAAAACTTATCCCGCTTGCCACACTTGCCGCAATACTTATAGTTGTAAGCTACAATATGGCAGAAATAAAACATTTCAAAGCTATGTTCAAAGCTCCCAAAAGCGATCTTTCAGTACTTTTAATAACATTTCTGTTAACAGTTTTTATAGATCTTACAGTTGCAGTTCAGGTAGGTATTGCCCTCGCCGCCATTTTATTTATAAAAAGGATGGCCGAAGTTGCAAATGTTGGAATGATAACAAAATCAATCAAAGATGACGGCAGCGAAGCAACCGATATAAATTCAATAACAAAAAGAGAAGTACCTGAAGAAGTTGAAGTTTTTGAAATCAATGGACCGTTTTTCTTTGGTGCTGCAAGTAAGTTCAAAAATTCATTAAAATTAGATCCGCTAAAAAAAATCCTTATCCTCAGAATGAGAGATGTTCCTGCAATAGATGCCACAGGTTTGCAAGTGTTAAGAGAGCTTAATGACGGATACAGAAAGTCTGATATGACATTAATTCTTTCAGGTGTTCATGCACAGCCGGTTATAGCATTGAACAAATGCGGATTATGGAAAGAAATCGGTGAAGAAAACATCTTTGGCAACATTGATGATGCACTCAACAGAGCAAGAGAAATTCTATCACTTCCCAAAAAACCTTTACCAAAACACTTTGTTGCATCAGTTTCAAGAGAAAAAAACAAAGAAAACTAACCAAAAAGAATTGACGAATAACAGATATAATCATCAGAAATTTCATTTAAAATATCATTAGAATTATAATATTCAGCCATAACACCTTTTTTACCCATAAGCTGCATAAGCTTTGAAACAAAAAGAGCTGAAGATGCTCCTGAAATATTAAAATGTGAAAGTTTCATATTCCTAAAGAGAGAATCAAAATCATATGAAATGAGATTATCAATATATTTAATATCATTAGAACGGCAAAGCTTATAAGAATCATGAAATGTTGTTCCAAAAGGAACAAAATTAAAACGCTTGCCATAACGTGTAAATTCAGAACTGGCAATGAAAATGGATTTATCAAAATCAACCATTGCATCAGCCACAGAAACAAAAGATTTAGCCAAAGCAAAAAGCCTCTCCTGAGATGAAAAAGAAGGAATTACAAGAACAGTTAATCTGGCGTTCGGTGTAAAATACTTTATAAAAGGGTAAAAAATTTCAGCGGAATATTCCTTTTCAACAGCCATAGGAACAAAATCGCCAAATTTTTTAAGCTCATTTACAAAAAGCTTATCACCACTCACATAACCTAAAGGAGTTTCATACTTTTCAAAATTACCAAAATAAAAATTATCAGATTCAAGCTTTACACAGTGACTTGTCACAAAAAGAAAAACATGCGTTGTCTCTCTGTCCACATTATTAAAAAAAGGAGCAATACCTTTTATAGAAAAAGGATAAGCGGAATTCGGAAGAATAGCGCCTTTAAGAAAACGCCTAAGCTTTACCGATTTACTAACAGCATTATTAATCATTTCGGTAAGCACCACCCTGTCCTCAGGATACCAGCTACCAGCAAACTTCATTCTGTTCAGCGTTACAATCCTCAAATATATAAAAACAATTAAGATTATAACATTTTTTAAATTTTTTGAAGTTTTTTCACACTATGAGTTATCTAAAAAGCAGTTCATTTTGTAATTTTTCTAATAAACAGGAGGAAAAAAATGTCTAAATTAAAAATTTTTCTTATCGCTGGCGGAGTTGTATTTATAGCCGTTATAATCATTGCCGTAGTTGCGGTGAAAAAAGTCATCAGCAACGTTTCAGATGAAACAGGAATCACAGCAATAATGAACACAGCTGAAAACAGTTCACCGGAACTTGAAAAAGTAAGAGCAAGAAAATTTACAAAACCGCAAAACGGAGAACTTACATCATCACAACTTAAAAAATACATGAAAACAGTTAAAGCAATTCACAAATACTACAAAGAAACGACAATGAAACAGGAAGCAGACCTTGCAAAAAAAGAGGAAAAACCTGAAGAAGGATCATTAAAAGAGCTCTCAAACGCGTTCAAAGGAATCGGATACCTCACATCACAAACAGCCCTTCAGGAAAAGAAATATCAGGAAGCAGCAAAAGAAAATCTTTCACAGGAAGAATATGATTGGATAGAAAGAGAGGTTATAACAACACTTGCAATTGAACACTACGGAAAAGAAATAAACGACAGTAAAATGCTCAAATCAAAATCAAAACAAGATAAAAAAGAAGTAAAAGAACTTAAAGTCGGAGATCCTGAATTCTTCAAAAAAGGCTCCATGATAATATTAACAACCGCAGCCACAAACATAGCAGCAGCAAAAGCAGTCGCAGAAAAATTTAAAGAAAGCCAGAAAAACATCAAAAAACAGCAGGCAGAAAACAAACAACTTAACGAATTAATGAAAAATGCAGGTAGCCTGATGGGCGAAATGAACAAACTTAATGAAAAAGCTGAAAAATTCTATACCATGGCACAAACATCACACGATAAAAACAAAAATCTTGTAGTTCCAGTAAAAAATGAATGGCTTGAAAACTTCTATTCAGGAATCTGGAACCTTACAACAGTTACAATCATGTTCAATTACATGATGTACGACGAGAAATAAAAAGAAAAAAAGCCTTCAGAGCAAAAACAAAAAGCCCGAAAATCACAAAAACATCACCAACCATTCGATAAAGAGAAAAATAAGGCTTAAGATAAAGCTTAGCCGAAATTGCATCTCTATCAAAAGTTTCAGTTGGAGCAACAATATTTCTGCCGGCAGCATCCATAAAAACAGAATGACCGGAATTAGCAATCATAGCGACAGGAACCCTGCTCTCAATAGCACGAAACCTTAAAAGTTCAAGAACATCACCGGAAGAACCACCCTCACCAAACCATGCAAAATTACTCTGACTGACAATAAGATTTGCGCCGTTAGCGGCAATATTCCTTGAAATAGAAGCATCAAGCGCATCCATACAAATAGCCGAACCAACCTTTGAACCATTTGTGGTAGTCATAACCGTATAATCATGACCAGCATCAAAACTGGAAATATTCGAAACAAAACTCTCTAAAAACTCTCTCCATTTAGGAAAAGTCTCAGCAAAAGGAATCGTTTCACCGAAAGGGATAAGATAAATCTTTCTATAAAAACCGAGCATATCACCACTTTCACCAATAAGAGTTGAAGTACTGTAAGTTTTAGTTCTCCGACGATCTGTAATATCTGTATTTTCCTCAATCCTGAAAGAAGTTATCATCAAATCAGTCTTAAGCGTTTTTGTCATATCACCCACAATATTTCTAGGCTTTTCATCCATATTATAAACGAAACTGAACGTAGATTCAGGCCAGACAACAAGATCAAAATCCTCGCCAGTCTCATTAATATAAGAACCAGTAAGCTCGACCATATCATAAAGCTGATTATACCAGTCATTCATCGTCAGATATCTGTTGGAAGAAAGATAATCAAGAGAAAAATTAGCCTGAATCATAGCAACATTTAAAGTCGACAAATAATCTTTGGGCTTTTCTTCAATCATCGAAAGCCTTATTGCACCATAAACATGAGCCGCAACAATCAAAGCAGCCAGCAAAGCAAAATCCCGACACGGAATATCTTTAAGAGATTTTAAATTTCTTACAACAATAAAAAGAAGCAGATTAACTGAAAAAACAAGAAAACTCACACCAAAAGAACCAAAAATATCCGCCGTCTGGATAAGCAGCGTATCCTTAAACGCCATATTACCGAAAGTCCACAAAAAGAACTTAGGAAAAATATACTCAAAAACCATCATTCCAAGAGCAGAATAAAAAAAACGCCACTTGGAATTAAACCTTCCGGCAATAGCAAAAGGAAAAAGAACAACAACAGGCATAAAAAGACCTGAAAACAGCGAAAAAACAAAAGAAAAAATATGACTCAGCCATGGAGGAATATGCCCGTAAAGAATCATTGTATTATTAATCCAGGAAAAACCGACAAGATACGTTACCGTTCCGGCTACAAGAAAAAGAAAGAACTTTTTCTTAAAAGAGACCCTTTTATCCTCAGCAATAAAAAAAAGCGGAACCAGAGAAAAGAAAATAAGAAATGAAAAAGAATTATCAGGAAAAGTAAGCCCCGTTAAAACACCCGAAGCAACAGCAAATATCAAATAAAGTAAAAACATCAGAACCTCTTGCAAAAAACCGTTTTAATTCTAGCTTTTAAAAAAAGATAATCAAGAATAGAAAAAGATAAAGAAAAAAACAAAAAGAGAGATATAGGCAGATAAATTAACTTTAGGCTTAAACAAATCTTTATAACACACCCATTAAAAAACAGTTTACTTGACTACTATCATTTTTTCTGACTATACTTTTCGGGTAAATAACTGTAGTAAAAAACTTAAGTAGGTAAAGTTATCTGCAAAAAAGATAAAAGGAGCAAACATGATTAAAGATACAGTAGCTTTTTGTGGCCTTTTTTGTGAATCCTGCGGAGTATATATTGCCACAATGAAAAATGATGAAAACGAACTTGAAAGAATTGCGCAAATGATGAAAACATCAAAAGAAGAAATACCATGTAAAGGTTGCAAATCAAAAGTTTTAAGCCCTCACTGCAGAATATGTGAATTCAGAAGCTGCGCAGAGAACAGACAGTTAAGTAACTGTGAAGAATGCAAAGATTTTCCATGCGAAAAGTTAACAGAATTTCAGAAACAGCTACCGCATCGAAAAGAACTATTTGAATCGGCACTTTATCGGAAGAAAAACGGAATTAATCAGTGGCTGAAAAAAATGAAAGAAGATTACTCATGTGAAAAATGCGGAACAATCAACTCACCATACTACATAACATGTAAGAATTGTGGAAACAATCCAGGAAACAGCTTCATAAAAAGGAATATATCATTATTTAAAAAGCCACAAAATTAATCTTTCAGCAGCAGATAAAAAAAAGACATTAACACTTGACTAATTAAAATCATACACATAATATTCAAAGTCATTTTCTTTAAGAGGTTTTAATGAAAAAAGAAAATTTTCTATGGGCAGACACAATAAGAGTCTTTGCATGTATAGCTGTAATATTCATACACGTTTCTGATATTTCAATAAGAAAATACGGACAAATATCATCATTATGGTGGCACACAAGCAACATATATCTATCTCTGTCAAGAATTGCTGTTCCACTTTTTGTAATGCTTTCAGGAGCATTAATACTTGAGAAAAAAGAAACATTAAAACAATTCTTCACGAAAAGATTCAGAAGAGTTCTCGTTCCATTTCTATTCTGGTCAGTAATATTTATACTCTACAGAATTTCTTATCATAATGAACATCTTACAATAAGTGATATAATAGACAAAATAATAAAAGGAACGCCGTACTTTCATTTCTGGTACATATATATGATACTTGGTCTGTACCTATTTACACCGGTACTTAGAATATTTGCAGCAAACGCAACCAGAAAAGAACAACTCTATTTAATCTTAACAGCATTCACAATAAATTCCGTTCTACCGGCATTGGAAACATTTACAGGATTCAAAACAGGAATATGGACAGTAAACTTTCAAAGCTACATCGACTATTTTTTACTTGGATACTTTCTGAAAAACACAAAAATTACCAGAAAAATTTTTAATATATCAGTAATAGCAGCATTATTGTCAGGTATATTTACAATAATAGGAACAGCAGTCACAGTTAAAATGAAAGGAAGATACGATGAATTATTTCTCGGATACCATTCATGGAATGTTTTTATCGAGGCTACAGCAGTTTTTATAATAATAAAGTACCTCTCAGACAAATCTCACATAAAAGCAGACAGTAAAATATCAGAAATATTATCAATATTAAGTGCATCAAGCTTTGGAATATACATTATACATATAATCCCGATAGAAATATTTAAAAACAAAACACTAGGCATAACAATATCACCAATAGTAATGAATCCTCTTTACAGCATCCCTCTTATATCCTTAATAGTTTTTATTATCTGCGCATCAATAATTTATCTCATCAGAAAAATACCATATCTGAAAGAAACGGTATAGATAAGATAATAAACACTACAGGAGTGTCAACAATTTTGTGTAAACCCGATTTTCTCTTAAACATAATCCTTTAGCATCTCCTCAAAAAATATAAGCAACTGAGAATAAATCTGAGACCACTCTTTAATGTTTTACAGTTTTTTTCAAGTCCGGTTTTAATGTTTTCTATCGCTTTTTTTGAATTTTTTTCTGATTTCAGATTACCTCTGCACTGGTCTGGCATTTTTCTTTGTGAGCCATATAGATGTGGGTTTGTCTCTGTCTTTTGTTATTTCATGTATATGAATACCGTATTTTTCTATGTATTTTTTTATTATTTCATCTACTTTGCTCTGATTGTACCATTCTCTTTTTTCGTAGCCCAGATCCCAGACTATTCTTATTATTGTAAATTCTCTGTTTGTCGTTATTTTCCATGGTCTTTTTTTCAGTTCTGTAATTATTTCATCCTGAATCATGTAGGCGATGTCTGTCATTTCCTCTTTTGTAAACTTCTTTGCCGCCATTTCTGCGTCCTCTTTAGGTTGCTAACTTAAAAATAATATATGATCTTATAATAAAATCAAAGAAATACATCTATAGTTTCAGATTTATTACAAAAATAACATTGAAAAAAATTTCTCCTTACATATTATGCACTTGCTCTGATTTTTAAATTTTAATTTCAGGAGAAAAATTAACTATGATCGGAACGATACAGCTTGGTCTTGAATTTGGTGGTTTTAAACTTTTTGATAATGTAAATATAAAATTTACTCCAGGAAACTGTTATGGAATTATCGGTGCCAATGGTGCTGGCAAATCAACTTTTCTCAGGATTCTTGAAGGTGTTTTAGAGCCAAGCACTGGTGAAATATATAAGGAAAAAGATGCAAGAATTGCGGTTCTTAAACAGGATCATTTTGAATTTGATGAGTTTATGGTTCTTGATACTGTCCTGATGGGATATGAAAAGCTCTGGAAAGTCATGAAGGAAAAGGATATTATTTATGAGAAAGAGGATTTTACTGAAGAGGATGGTATAAGGGCTTCAGAGCTTGAGGCTATGTTTGAGGATATGGGCGGCTGGGAAGCTGAGTCTGATGCTGCTTCTATTCTTTCGGGTCTCGGAATTCCTGAGGAGTTTCATCAGAAGAAGATGAAAGAGCTTGATGGTGGTGAAAAGGTTCGTGTTCTTCTTGCAAGGGCTCTTTTTGGTCAGCCTGATGTTCTGCTTCTTGATGAGCCGACTAACCATCTTGATATCCGCTCCAAGATGTGGCTTGAGAATTTTCTTATGAACTTTGAGAATACTGTCATTGTCGTTTCTCATGACAGACATTTTTTAAATAAGGTTTGCACTCATATAGCTGATATTGATTTTAAACAGATAAAGCTTTATGTCGGTAATTATGATTTCTGGTATGAATCAAATCAGCTTATGCAGAAGCTTATAAAGGATCAGAACAGAAAGATAAATGAAAAGAGAGAGGATCTTAAGAAGTTTATCGAGAGATTCAGTTCGAATGCTTCAAAGGCTAAGCAGGCTACTTCAAGGAAAAAAGAGCTTGAAAAACTTACTCTTGAAGATATGCAGATTAGTTCAAGGCGTTTCCCGTATATTGATTTCAAGCCTGAAAGAGAAATCGGAAAGGAGCTTTTAACTGTTGAGAATCTTTCAAAGACTGTTGATGGAATTAAGTATCTTGATAATGTGAGCTTCAGACTCAATAAGGGTGACAAGGTGGCTTTCCTCGGAAATAATGATATGGCAAAGACTGTTCTTTTTCAGGTTCTTTCCGGTGAGATTCCTCCTGATTCAGGTAATGTATACTGGGGACCTACTGTGTCTTATGCCTACATGCCTAAAGATAATTCCAGTTATTTCCAGGATGATGAGATAAATATTCTTGACTGGCTGAGACAGTTTTCTGAAGATAAAACTGAGAATTTTATAAGAAGTTTTCTGGGCAGAATGCTGTTTAAGGGTGATGAGGTTTACAAGGAGACGAAGGTTCTTTCCGGTGGTGAAAAGGTAAGATGTATGCTGTCAAAAATGATGCTTTCAAAGGGTAATGTTCTTATTCTTGATGAGCCGACTAACCATCTTGATCTTGAGGCTATTACTTCTTTAAATAAGTCTATGATTAATTTCCCCGGTACTCTTCTTTTTACTTCTCAGGATCATCAGTTTATTGAGACTGTTGCAACAAGAGTCATGGCTTTTAATGATGATACGTTTGATGATGCAAAGGTTCCTTTTGATATTTTTATAGAACAGGGCGGCAAAATATAACAGCAAACGCCAACACCTTGTAATCATTAATCTCGAACGATAAATTTCACTAAAAAAACTTCCTTTTTTTTTAAATTCTCAAGCAAAAATATTTGAGAAAAAATTAAAAAAAGATACGCTGATTCGTGTGTGTTTTTACTTTATCAGAGTGAGCGTATTTATGAAAAGGTTTCTTTTATTTTTTATCCTCATTTTTACATTGTCAAATCTTTATGCTTCAAACAAACTAGACAGGCTTCTTGCTGATGCAGTTCAGAGATCAAGTGCAACCAGAGTTGATTCTCTTATTAAACAGGGTGCTGATGTTAATTACAAAGATGAAGATGGCTGGCCGGTTCTTATAACTGCTGTTATTTCAGGGAATCTGGGTATTGTTAAGACGCTTGTTTCAAAAGGTGCGGATATAAATATGAAAGGACCGGATAACAAGTCGCCTCTTATTTATGCTCTTTCACGTCAGAATTACAATATTGCATGGTTTTTTATAAAAAAAGGTGCAGATCTCACTGCTGCTGATAATAAGAACAGAACTCCTCTTATGTATGCAGCAGAGAATGGAACGCTTGAAATTGTAAAATATATGGTAAAGAATGGATGCAGTACTAATCTCCAGTCTACAGAAGAAAAAACGGCTCTTGGATATGCTGTTGACGGAAGAGACAAAAAAATAATAGAGTATCTTGGAAAGCTTTCAACCAGAAATGATGACTTTATAGCCGCAGTAAAGGAAGGAGATGTCTATAAGGCTAAAAAGCTTCTTAAAGATGGTGTTTCTGTAGATTCAAAAGATGTGGAAGGAAAACAGGCAATACTTATTGCTGTGGAAAAAAGGCACAAAAGGATGCTTAAGCTTCTTATTGAAACTGGAGCTGATATTAATATGCCAAATTCAAAGGGTGTTACTCTTTTCATGTTTGCTGTTCACAAGAATTTCTTTGATATGGCTGAAGTTTTAATCCAGAATAATGCTCAGGCGGATTATAATTTTAAATATGAGAATGGCAAAACAGCTCTTATGCTTGCAATAGAACACAAAGAATGGGGCGTCATAAGAGAGCTTATGAAAAAAGAGCTGGAAATAAATGCAAAGGATTCAAAGGGTAACACGGCTCTTTTAATTGCCGTTGAATATGAACTTTCTTCTGTTGTAAAGGAGCTTCTTGAAAAAGGTGCTGATCCTACAATTGAAAATTCCAAAGGTGAAAATGCTGTTGATGTGGCAAAAAGAAAAAAACTTCTCTATATTGAAAAAACTATGGCTAAATATATGTAAATAATTAACTATTCTATCCCCAGTTCCTTTATTTTATAGTAAAAGGAACGCCTGCTTATTCCAAGTATTTCAGCAGCATCCTTTTTAATGCCTTCACTTCTTCTCAGCGCTTCGAGAATAGCCTTTTTTTCAAGCATTTTCTGCTGATTATTCATCCATCCGGCAAGATCAGCTGTCTGAATTGAAGGCAGATTATCTGTATCAACGGAATTATACTGATTGAAATACTCTTTTTTATTAACAGGAATAGGTATTTCTCTTAAATTAAGAGATTCAGGGAAAAGTCTCTGATTATCATCGCTCATTATTACAGCTTGAAGCACTCTGTTCTTAAGTTCTCTTATATTACCGGGCCAGCTATAGGATTCAGCTGTTGCAGCAAGTTGCTCGGTTATTGTAATCCCTTTTTTTGCATATCTTTTGGAAAAAACTCCTAAAAAATGGCTTATAAGTGGAATAATATCTTCCTTTCTTTCCCTGAGCGGAGGAATTTCTATCGGAAAATTACTGAGTCTATAAAAAAGATCGTTTCTAAATGTACCATTTTTAATTATCATATCAAAATTTCTGTTTGTTGCGGCAATAATTCGAACATCAACTGTGATTTCTTTATCTGAACCTACTTTCGTAATTTTTTTATCCTGCATAAACCTTAAAAGCTTCGCCTGAACAGAGAGAGAAAGCTCACCTATTTCATCAAGAAAAAGGGTTCCTTTGTCTGCATATTCAAATTTGCCTTTTCTTCCGGTAACGCCTGTTGCCACACCATCTTCAATACCAAAAAGTTCACCTTCAACTAAAGATTCAGGAATTGCGGCACAGTTTACCGCAACAAATGGAGCATCCTTTCTTTTTGAAGAGTAATGAAGATATTTTGCAGCCATATCCTTTCCGGTTCCGCTTTCACCGGTAAGAAGAACATCAACATCAAGATTTTTTATTTTATCAAATCTGAGAACAATTTCAGCCATAGCAGAAGATGTAAATATAAGTCTCTCTTCCCCCTCACCTGCTCCAATTATCATATCCCTGAGCATTTCATTCTGTTTAGAAAGAATCTCTTTTTCATTTTCAAGCTTTTTCTGCTGATTCATAACTTTTATAATTGCAGCTGTAAGCGTACCCAAAACCAGAAAAAACGGTTTCTTAAAAAAAGAAAAAGAATCATCATTGTCAATTCCAAGCATCATCGAACCATATTTTTCACCCGCAAAAACAAGTGGAATATAGATTCCTGTGAGACCTGATTCAAAAGATATTTCTATCATTTCATCTTTTGCAAGAGAAATCTGAGCATTTTTGTCCTGCGCAATATCATTTTTAACTATATCTGAATCATCACTGGAACGTTTCCATAACGGGAGAAGCTTTCCATTTTCATATTTATAAAAAACAAGTTCCTTTACCTGAAGTCTTGAAATAATAAGTTCTGAAAATTCATAATAAAAAGATTCTTCGGAAAGGGAAAGAGACATAAGAGAAACAAGTCCGGTAAGGACATTCATTTCATCCATTCGTTCATCAAGAAGTTCCTGTGTATTTCTCAGGACATCTATAAAATCATTATTCAACAAAAACCTCTACAACAGAACATGAGCACTTTTTAAAACAAGATCATAAAGGGTGGCTTCGTTAAGGTCAAGGTGTTTAAGTGCAACTTTATTAACAGGATTTGCAGAATAATCACCGGAAAAACCTTTGCCGTAAAGCTTTACAACTGCATCGGCAACGTGAACGAGACTGACCTCTTTTTTATAGACCGATGCAACTGAAGGCCGATGATGAAAAGCTACAACTTCCTGAATAAGAACTGGAAAATTATATCTTTTTACCCACATAAGAGCTGCATCTTCATGTCCTGCAGGAAACCATTCCTCCTCGCAGTCTCTAAAATTACGACTGTCATCTTCTTCGAGATGATGTAAAAAATTTACAAAACATTCAGGTTCGACTTCTCTTAATATGAGTTTGCCGATATCATGTAGAAGTGCCGCTGCTGCAACTTCTTCAACATTTTTAATACAAAGGTGCCTACCCATTTCATTTGCAAGTGATGCAACAGCTGAAGCATGAGCCCAGAGTCCTTCAATACCGCTATCATCAATGGAAAGAAAATAACTTCCCATAACAAGCCCTTTAAGAATATTTATACCAAGAATGGATACTGCATGATGCAGAGAGGAAATTTTGCCGCCTCTGCCATAAAAGGCAGAATTAACAAGCTTTAAAACTCTTGCAGAAACCACCTGATCTTCTTCTATTATTTCAGCTATTGAAGTTAAACTTGCCTCTTTCTCAATTTTTTCAATTATCTTTTCAACTGAGTCAGGAAGAGTCGGAAGTTCTCTTAAGCCCTCTATCTGTCTTTTAAACACATTTCTTAGTTTAATCATTAAAAGACCCTTTTAAAAGAGACATTACGCCAGGTTCGGCATTGATAAGAATAAAAAGAAATTTTTCATCCTGTGACGCAAAAAAAGTTATTCTGTCGTTTGCCTTAGCTCCAAGAGTATTTATAAGAAGAAGCCTTTCGGAAGTTGAAAATCTTGCTGAAATTGATGAAAGTTCAAATTCGATAGCTCCGATATTTATTACATTTGATATAAACGGCATAGTTGCAAGTTTAAGTTCTGTCTGCGATTGCAGATTTCTCGAAATTATCGATCCGCTTTCAATGTCAAAAAGAAAAGTCTTTTCCGCACTGTTTCTGAATCTGCTCAAAAGATCTGATTTTACGCCTGCTATTTCCGACTTTTCAAAAAGATTCTGATCACCAATTCTGTTTATCATATAAAGTTCAATGTCAAAAAGATAATCTTTTAAAATAAGCTTTCTAAAAAGAGTGTAAGGAACATAGAAAAAAGTTGTATTAAAGTCAGGAAAGACTCTATTTATCATATATTTTATATCTTCAATGAGTTCAGAATTAAGAAAAGCTATAATTACGTCTTTATTCTCTTTTTTAAAAGAAATAGGAAATGCCATGTATTTTACGATAGTATCCGGAGTAAAAAGCCGATTAAAGTAATCAAGAGAATTCTTATTTACACCATCTTCATTAATGACAGGATATCCTTCATATTCATAAAAACCGCCAAGTTTCTTTTCATCAATAAAACCTGCATGTAAAGCAGTCCATATTGGATCATACTCTTTACCAAGCATCATTATCTTATTAGCATTTTCCGCAGATATAACACCTTTGCCAACCATTTTCAGAATAAGATTCTTCATACAAAACTCCTTAATTAAAGCAGTTTATTATATCACCAGTAAAAGCAAAATAAAGAAAAGAAATAAACTTATCTAACTGTAAGAAAATCTTTTTCCTTATTATAATAAATAGAAAAACTGCTCTCGGAACCGTTCTGATATACAAAATCCATTGCAAGATCTTCTATCTGTTTCTCAACAGAACGCCTTACAGCTCTTGCGCCCATTTTTTTCTGTTTATCGGAAAGATTTCCGGCAATATAGGCCGAAACACTTTCAATATCTTCAATATTTAATTTTATATCATAAGTTTCAGAGACTGATTTCACTGTTTTTCTAATATACATTTCTGCAATTTCAGTAAATTCCTTTTCTGTAAATGGTTTAAAAACAGCTATCTCATCAACTCTGTTTACAAGCTCAGGAGACAAAAAGGATTCTATTTTTGCAAGAACAGAATCTTCTATTTCAGAATCATTTTTGTCATCACTTACAAATCCGACTCTGGAAGATGTAAATTCCTCTGCACCAAGATTAGTTGTCATTACAATTATAGATTCAGACATATTTACAGTAAAACCTCTTGAATCAGAAACTCTTCCCTCATCAAGAATCTGAAGAAAAATAGAAAGCACCTTTGGATGTGCCTTTTCTATCTCATCAAGCAAAAGAAGCTGATAAGGCTCTCTTCTAAAAGCCTCGGTAAGCTGGCCTCCTTCATCATATCCGACATAACCGGGAGGTGCACCTGTAAGTCTCGCAACAGAATGCTGTTCCTGAAACTCACTCATATCAAAAGAAATCATCTTCTGCTCACTTCCAAAGAAAAAATCGGAAAGAATTTTCGCAATTTCAGTTTTTCCGGTTCCTGTAGGTCCGGCAAAAACAAAAGCTGCAATAGGCTTTTCAGCTTTTTTAATCACAAACCTTCTGGCAAGGAGTTTACAAATTTTTTTCTTTGCATGTTCCTGCCCTTTTATTTTTTCATTTAAAATTGAAGGAAGTCTTCTGAAAACATCGCCACCATCAAGAAGAAGATTTTTTAAAGGAATGCCTGTTCTATTACTAACAAGCTCCATAAAATCACTTTTTTCAGCCTCTGTTCTCCCATCTCTTGCCAAAACTGCACCGACAGAATCAATAAGAGAGATAACCTTATCAGGCTGACTTTTACCTGAAATGTATCTGTTACTAAGCAGAATAGCATCACGTACAAGCTCTTCATCATCCATCTTCACAGAATGGAATTTTGTAAGAGATTTTGCTGCATTAAAAGCAATATTATAAAGCTCCTCACCGTCAGGAGGCTCAATATCAACTATTGTAAAACGTCTTTCAAGAGCCGGATCTGACGCGATATGCCTTTTAAATTCATCATAAGTAGTTGTTCCAATAAGAGGAAAAGCACCTCTTGAAAGTGATGGTTTAAGAATATTCGCTACTATTTCATTGCTGGAGGAATTAAGAAGATGAATTTCGTCAATAAAAATAACAATTTTATCTTTAAGTTTTTCAACCACATTTATAAGCTCTGAAATCTTTTTTTCAAGACTTCCTCTGTATTCCGTACCGGAAACAAGACTCGCTAAAGTAAGCTCCCATATTATTTTATTTTTAAGAATTCCATTTTTCTGTCTAAGAGCGATACCTTCAATAACAGATGTTTTTCCACATCCTGAGGGACCGATAAGACAAGGATTGTTATTGTTTTTTCTCCCTAAAATATCGAGAATCATATTTATTTCTTTTTCACGACCGGTAACATCAGTAAGCTCTCCTTTAAAAGCAGCTTCAGTTAAATTTCTTCCCATCGAGAAAAGAATCTCAGGAATATCAAAAGAATTACTATTAAGTTCTTTCTGCTCACTGACACTTTCCTCTTCATTATCTTTTTCTTTAAGATTAGTTTTTATAATTTCCTTTTTTACAGGAACAACTTCCTCTACAAGATCACTTCTCATCTCTTCTTCAAGAATTTTATTTCTCGTAGCAGGGGTGTTTATCATTCTCAGAATTTCAAGACGGAGCTTTTCTCTTACGCCAATAAGTGAAAATATCTTAAAAGCAATTGAATCCCTGCATAAAATCATTGAATAAAAAAAATGAAGTGCCGAAGGAAGCTCATCCTGACGCTGAAGATTTTCAAGAACCTTGGCCTCTATAGCCTTTATAGTTCCTTCAGGCTCAATTTTATCATTTTCGGACAAACCTTTAAAAATTCTCGTGATTTTAGCATCATCAATTGAAAAGCCTGCAAGAATAGCAGACACCTCGCATGGTGTGATAAATGATGAAAGTAGAAAATGAAACGTATTTATAGGTTCTTCCATCTCTGTTGCAAAATCTCTGGCATTTCCATAAAGCGAAGCCAGTGTTCTATCTACCTTCAAGTTAATACCTCCGAATTTAAAATCGGATTATACTAACGGGAAGAGATTTAAAATGCAATTTTTAAAGATAAATCTGATACGTTTAAATGAAGCTGCGGAAACATTTAAAAATTTTTCATAAATTGTTCAAACTCCTCTATAGGAAGAGGTTTACTATAATAAAAACCCTGACCTATCTGACATCCTATATCTTTAAGAATCGTTTCACACTCTTCATTTTCTATTCCTTCAGCAATGGTTTTAATATTTAGTGTTTTTGAAATATCAACAGCCGATTTTGTAATAGCAACGCTTGTCGGATCTTTTTGGAGGTTTTTAATAAAAACCTGATCAATTTTTATAGAATTAACAGGTAGATCCTTAAGATATGAAAGAGATGAAAAACCCGTTCCAAAATCATCTATTGAAAATTCAAGTCCCTTATCTGAAAGATATTCCATTATGGTAACAACTTCGTTTAAGTTATTATAAAAGCTGGTTTCAGTTATCTCCAGTTCAACCTGACTCGGATTAACAGCATACTCATTAAGTTTATCCAAGACAAAAGTAGCAAATTCATGATGAAGATTAAAAGTTGAAACATTAACAGAAGCTTTAATCTTCACACCTCTAGAATCCCAAGCTTTTATCTGTTTTAAAGTTGCTTCAAAAACAAACTCTGTGAGCATTTCTATAAGCCTTGTATTTTCAATAACAGGAATCCATTCCATAGGAGAAATGACCCCTTTTATAGGATGAAGCCATCTGACAAGAGCTTCAACACCAATTATTTTTTTTTCAGAAAGAAGAACCTTTGGCTGATAATAAAGAACTATTTCACCAGCCCTTATTGCATCAGGGAATGTTGAAATAAAACGATGATGTTTAACAATTTCATGATCAATATCCTTGCTGTATTTTAAAAAAGGAACTTTTGCATTAAAAGCTTTAAAAGCCAGATAATAGCTCTTTTCAATTGTCCTTAAAGGATCATTCTCCTTACTTGGCTTATTGTTGACAATTCCAATATAAATATCTGGATAAGACATCAAATCATCATTTACAGAAACTTTTTCTCTAAAATCATACAATTCCTGAAGCAGAACATCAAGATCTGACTCCTGTTTTAAAATAAAAGCGAGATTATTATTCTGTAAAAAATAAATATCTTCTATAAAATCAAATCGCTGTTTTATATGCTCAGCATAAAGCTTGACAAAAGAAGTATATCTGTCAAGCCCGAGAGCACCAACAGAATTCGCATAATTACCAACAAAAACATTAGCTAAAAAGAAACTGTCATGATTTTCATCATTTTCAATAATTTTACGTCTTAAAGCCAAAACATTTGGAAGTTCAGTAGTAGAATCAAAAAAAAGCGATTTTTCCATTCTTTTAAAAATTTTATATGCAGCATCAAAAAAATAAGCAACGACAAGACTATTTGCCAAAAAAATCATAATTCTGTAAAGCCAGTTAAGAGTATTCTGATAAACCAGGGGTTCCGTTGTAATCGGCATATATGGTCCAAGAATAAGACCACAGACAACAGAAGCAATCAACGCTCCCTTAATACCAAAAATCATGGAACTTAAAATTATAGGTACATACATTGTATGTGAAAAAACATATGTTATTCCGCCTGTATTGTAAACCAGGCAGCCGACAAAAAGTGAAAGAGCAAAAAGAAAAAATACAATAATCCAGCGACGTATACCTGTTGGCCTTATCCAGAAATCAACCTTTTTAATAACTGCAAACAATAATGATTCCATGATATACCTGCGAAAATAATGAATATTGTCAATGATAACTTATCATCTGTTTTATTTCAATTTATTAAAATCAAAAATAATAATTTTATAACAAATAATTCATAATGAACAGTCAAAAAAAATATAAAAACGCTAGAACCCATCTTCATAATTCATTGTTAGAAAAAATTGTCTTATATTTACTTTTTTGATATGTTTTAATCGTTAATGTAATTGAGGAATTTTATTCTATATTTACATGATAAAATAGATATTAACAATCAGTAAAGAGTAATAAAAAATGATAAACCCAGTCGAAACAATTGGTAAATTGATTGATGCTCAAAAAGTTAGTTTTATAAACTCTATTGATGAAAACGGATATCCAAATACAAAAGCGATGCTGCCTCCTGTCAAACGGGAAGGTATTAAGATATTTTATTGGCATACAAACAGTTCATCAATGCGGATTCAACAATATTTAAATAATCCTAAAGCTTCTATATATTTTTATGATAAACGTTTTTTTCGTGGAATAATGCTTATAGGAACAATGGAAGTTATTGATAATCCTGATATTAAACAAGAAATCTGGAAAGATGATTTTTCAATATATTATCAAGGTGGAGCAGTTGGAGGAGATTTTATAATATTAAAATTTACAGCCGATAAAGGCAGATACTACAGCAACTTCAATTCAAAAGATTTTGATATCAAATAATTAAAAAAATGTTAACAAATAAGCAAAAAATCCTAAAAAACATCTGCTACACTGAACTTGTCTATGGGAGAATCAATAAAAAACTTAAATTAAATCTCTCAAAAAGAGAAATTGAGACATTTATATATAAAATTCTAAAAGAAACCGATGAAAATCTTTTTACTAAAACAGGTAAGAATTTTTATATATCAAACATTGAAAACAATATCAGAATTACTGTTAATTCAAACACATTCAGAGTAATTACTGTTGATAGGATTTAAGAAAGGAGCTCGATCATTCACCATACTTAACAGTTGTTTCAACAACACCCGAAGAATTTTCATCAAGAGTTATCTGAATAGTGTCGGATGTTGCAATACTTATTAAAGTTGAAGAATTACTTGCACTTTCAGGAACATTACTGCCTTCGTCAATTGTAGATGAACTATCTAATACCGAGAAATTCAGAAAACCTTTATCATAAAAACTGGTCAAGTTGTCGGATGTAGCTTTAAAATAGCTTCCAACATAAAGCTTTCCATCACGATAAACATCAAAAAAATAAGGTTTTCCCATTCTATTTAAAACATAAATGCCTAAACCAGAACCTTCGGAATTTTTAGACCATTCAGCAGAACCTGAATTATCCTGAAAAGAATAATAATCACCTTTTGAAAGAGAAGGAGAAATAAATTCTGAAACATCACCGGAAAAAGGATCGACATAACGTCCTTTCAATTGCCAGTTTTCATTAACAGGAATAACAAAGGATGCTGTAGATGCAATCTCTGCAAGCTTCCATATGACAGGTTTAAAAGCACCTTCTGTTTTTCCTGCAAAAAAAGCTATTTTCTGAGGCAGAGAAGTGTTGTTTTTTATAACAATATTTCTTGAAGCTGTTTTTAAACTATATCTTTTGTTATCCGTAGAAGATAAAGCAGAAAAACTCTTTTTAGTTCCGTATGAAAAAATCAAAGATCCTGTAGATGAAGATTCTGAAATAGTAAGATCAAAACCGGTAAGACCAAGAAATGATATTTCTGTCTGAGCATATGTCATTGAAAACATTGAAAATGAATCATTGTTAGCAATACTTGAATTATCAGTAGCAAAAGCAAAAACTCTTGGCATAAAGGTAACTGTGAGAGACAGTAAACAACCAAGATTGTAAGAATAAAAAGGAGAACCTGATCTCAAATAATTTACAGATATAGTTTTGTTGAAACCGGCATTATTAAAAACCTGAAACTGATTAGCAGGAGAAGCCTCGGAGCTACTCCATTGGGCAAAAGCATCATCATCCGTTAAAGTATAATTCCATTTATATCCTGCAGCAACACTTTTTCCAGGAACAAAGGTTCTTCTAAGATCTCCACTTTGCGGAAAATTTTTATCATAAACAGCAAGTTCCATATCAGTTGAAAAAACAGTCTCAGCAGTATTGCCTGAAGCGATATCAATAGACTTCCATGCTTTTGCAGTAATGTTTTCAAGTGTATCAAAAACATTAAAATTAGAAGAAGAAAGAAAAATAGTTTTTAGATTTTTTCCTGTATTATTGTTAATTTTTATATCAACACCGGAATAAGATTCTTCATTAGTTTCACCGTAACTGACCGTGCAGGCTGAATTATTACTACATTTAACAAGAATATTGGAAGCAAGCGGATTAAGAAGATCTATTTCGACATCCGAAGATGAAATAAATGATGCAGGTAAAGTATCGCCCATAACTGCAGTTTCACCACTTATAATTTTATGAAGATAAAGCTTTGGAATAGGAGCAAACCTTAAAGATTCATCAGGTAAAACATTTTCTTTTTTAAAGGCGGCATTTTCATTATTCATAAGATAAAATGAAAAAGCCTTATAACTTGATGAACTATTCTTCACATAAAAAGAACCATCACCGTAACCTTCATCACTAACAAACCATTTAGGAATATCAGAATCAGAAGTCTGTTCAAAAGTATAAAGTTTTGAAACATCGCCATTTTTTTCAGGAATATACCAAACCGACTCAGATCCTGAATCAGCCTTTATAACAGCAATCTGAAAAGTATTATCCATAGTAAAACTCAGATCAGAATCGCTATTAAGCTTAAAAACTTTCCATGCAATAGGAGTTATATTGCTGTTATAATCAGTAAAATAAAGAACATACTCTTTATTTTCAGTTCCATTGTTTTCTATTTTCACAATGCTTTTAGATAAATTATCAAAACCACTGTAAACCTTATCTGCGATAACAACATCAAAAGACTTGATTACAATACCGCATCCATCAGAAACAACGGCCTTCCAGCTCCATGTTCCAGCAGTCTCGGCAGTAAAATTTAAAACACCTTCTGAAGAAGAAATCAAAGATGCTCCACCGGAAACAATAGAAAAAGTAAGACCCTGATTTTCATCAGGATCAGTTGCAGAAATAGTCACAGAAAAAGTATCACCAACTCGAACAAGAGGAGAAGAAACAACTACATCAGAAATTGTTGGTAAATTGTTTTCAGCACAAACACCATCTTTGCCATCCAAACCATCCTTACCATCGGAGCCATTTTCTCCATCAGTGCCGTCTTCACCATCTTTAGATTTACAAATATATCTAGTGTCATTGATTTCGCCTTCATCAAGAGAGCCATTACCATTAACATCAATGCCGGTATTTATTCCGGTTCCACCATTTACGCAGTTTTCACCAGCCTCCTCCTCAAAAAAACTTATTAATGAAGATTTACCATCCTTATTTGAATCATCAGAACATGAAACCATAAAAAAAAGTGCAGCAAAAAGCATAAAATAAAGATATTTTAACAATTTATTCTCCCAACAATCAAGTTATAATCACTAGGAGTATATTCCTGTTTGAAAAAATAGAAATAATTTTCAAAGAGTTTCATTTAAAATGAACTTTTTAATGAATTGACATGTTCTATTCTTAAATCATAGCAATAGTTTGGAATTAAATCTGTTCCACTAAAAACAATACTTATAAAACTAATTCTTTAAAGCTTTTGTTGCAATAAAGCTTGATGAATGTTTATCCATTGGATATTTTCCACCCCAATTATCTTCATAAAAGCCTGTTATAACAAAACCTGCTTCAATTTGTCCACCAATAAGCTGCTCTAATGTATGCCCGAACTCAACTGGTTCATTATTATCAATAAGCTTTTGTAACTTATCTTTTTCAAGCTGTTCCAAATCTGAATATGGAAGAGAACGAACTATCTGGAGTATTCCTTTTTCCTCAAGTTCCATATCAATAAGATAAAGAATCGGATTTGTAACTCCTGAAATCATTGTCCCACCTTTTTTTAAAACTCTGTAGGCTTCTTTCCAGACTTTTATAACATTGTCAACACAATGATTTGAACATGGATGAACTATAAAATCAAAACTTTCATCTTCAAAGCAGCTTAAATCTCTCATATCTCCCTGAACAGTTGCTATTTTAAGATTATCACGCTCTGCAACGAAAATATCCTGCTGAAGCTGTTTTAAAGAGTTGTCAAAAACAGTTACATCTGCTCCTGCGGCAGCTAAGATCGGTGCCTGCTGTCCACCACCAGATGCAAGGCATAAGACTTTTGCATTTTTCAGATCAGGATACCAATTTTTCGGAACTGGTTTGGTCGGTGTAAGGATTATTTTCCAGTCACCTTTTCTTGCCTTTTCTATCTCTTCACTAGTTACAGGCTGTGTCCACTCATTCCCTTTTGCAACCTCAGAATCCCAGGCGTTACTGTTATGTTTTAAAATATCCATTGTTTTTCTCCATAATTATTATTAAGATTTTTTATTTAAAATGCTATTCATAATATTTTCGAATCTTGTATTACTAATTGGATGATGACTTATAATTTTACCGTTATATATAATGCAGAAAGTTCCAAATGGTGATGGTGTATTCTGAGCTGAAACAGGATCGTTTACATCTATTAACTCTGTTTTCAATTTAAATTTCTTTTGAGCAGTATCCAAAATGCTTTTAACGTTTTTTTCTGTATATGGACATTGATATGAACGGATTATAGTCAGCCCCGCTCCATATTTTTCAGGTTCTCCAAGTTTAAATTCAGGATCTTTATAGTTTTCATCAAACTTTTTTACCAGCAATTCAAAATCAGGCTTTGCCTTGTCAGCTACTTTAAAATCCTTTTTTATAAATATCGAATTGCCAACCATAAAGGAACCTTTTCTTGTGACTACTGCAACGCCCTTCATATTCTTATCCTTTGCCTCTTTAATACATTCATCAATAAGCAAAGAAGCATAACCTTTTCCCTTAAATTCCTTTTTAAAACCGACAAAAACGCAATGAATAAACATATAACCTTTAGCATTAACAGGACGATGAGCATATTCTCCGGGAATATATTCTACCATTCCCTGATATCCGCCAGTTTCAGAAAAAACTATCTTTATCCTTAGTCCTTTTTGATAATATTCACTAAACCATTTTATTTTATTACGTAATTCCAGATGTTTTTCTACATCCTTGTAGCCACAGACCCCATATTCAGAAATGTTATCAGGAGTGAGATCTATAATACTAATTTCACTCATAATTCCTCAATAGTTATGAACAAAGCAGATTAAAAATAAATTATTACTGAAAAAATTGCAAAGAATTCAACTCTATCTTTAAAAATTTACTCTTTTAAAGCCCAAACAAAAAGTTCATCACAATCTTCATTGTTTTCTTTTTCAAAGATTTCGTAATCATGAACTAAAAGACCTGAATTATTTATTTCATCAATAATTGAGTCAGGTTCACCTATATATCTTGTTGCAATTTCTCTGACAACAACAAGTCTATTTTCATAATCATTTATGGCATAAAAATCACCGCACATTGTCCCCGTGATAAAAAGTCCGCCTTTTTTAAGAACTCTTTTTGCCTCTTTTAAAAACATTTTTCTGTCATCACCTATGATGCAGTGAAGACAGTGACTATCAAGTACAATATCAAACTGATTATCACTAAAACATGAAAGATCAAGAACATTGCCAATCATAAAATTGATATTCATACCTGCTTTTTCAGCTTTTTCCTTTGCCCACGATATTGCAGTTTCCGAAATATCAACACCTGTAACAGAATAATTATTTTCAGCAAGTGCAATCGTAATATCTCCTGCACCACAGCCAAGTTCAAGTATTGAAGAATTCTTTGAAACTATAGGATGAGAAAATGCATTAAGGAATCTGTCAATGTTGGCTTTTGTTCCTTTATCATCATCCCAGCCAGCATATCCTAAAGCTTTTCGTTTTATATAAGTTTTATCGTGACCTTTATACCAAGTTTTAAAGCTTTTTTTAACTGGTTTTGTCATTATAGTTTTCTTTTTTCTATAGTTAGTATCTATAAAAACTCAAAGTAATTATCTTTGGTAATAAGTTTAAATGTACTATTTCCATAAAGTTGTTCAAATCGTTCACTCGTTGATTTTTTTATTTTACCTTTTGTCCATTTAAATTCAAAAGCATCGAATTTTCCATTATATTCTTCAATATAATCAATTTCTTTCTGGTCATGAGTTCTCCAAAACCAGAGATTTCTTTTAATACCGGAAAACTCAAGAAATTTTAACCTTTCAGCTATCATAAAATTTTCAAACAATGCTCCGGCATCATTTCTGATTTCAATTGGCTGAAAAGCCGATATTATACTATTTCTTATACCATTGTCATAAAAATATATTTTTTCCTTTCTTGCGACTTCGTTTCTCTGATTTCTTGCAAGAGGTTTTAAACGAAAAATAACAAAAGCCTTTTCTAAGAGATCAATATATCTTTCAACAGTTTCTCTGCTGGTACCAAGTTTTACAGCTATTTCATTTTTTGAAACCTCAGCCCCAATCTGAAATGCAAGTAATTGAAGAATATTCATCAATAAATCAGGTTTTTTGAGATTTTCAAACTCAAGAATATCTTTATACAAATATTTAGCTGCTAAATTTTCTATAAGTTTAATAGCATCATTTTCATTCTTTTTTATCACTTCTGGATAAAGCCCATAAATCATAAAAAACTGTATAAGAGAATCAATTTCTCTATTCTTGTATAACTGACTGATTTCATTAATAGAAAAAGGAAGTAATAAAAACTCTATTCCTCTTCCTGTCAGAGGTTCATTAGTTGAATTTTTAAGAGCAAAACTACTTGAGCCTGTAGCTATAATTTGTATGTCAGGCATATGATCGTGTATTATTTTTAAGGTCAGACCAATATTTTCTATTCTTTGAGCTTCATCAATTACAACTAGTTTTGCATTTCCAATAAGCCTTTTTAATAAAACTGGTTCAGGATTTTGAAATCTGGATGCCACAGAAGGGATATCGCAATCAAAATAATCATCAGTTGAACCGTATTTCTTTAGTATATCAATTGCTAAGGTTGTTTTTCCAACCTGACGCGGACCATAAATTGTTAAAATTTTACCTTTAAACAACCATTTTTCGATCTGAGGCATTAGCTCTCTTTGAATTTTGAACATCAATACTCCTGAATGCTCCCTTTAATAACAGTATAAGTATCTATTTTTAACAAAACAAATCAAGAAATTCATTAAAAACGCAGGTTAACCTTCAAAATTTGTACTAAAAACGCAGGTTGTCCTTCAAAATTCATATAATTTTTACAAGAAACATCAAAAATATTTATCTATTTTTTCAATCTCACAATAAATGCAGAAGGAATTTCCATCCATATTTTTGGGAATCGGGAAATATTTTCTTGATTAAACACAGGTTCAACAATTTTATCAACAGTAAAACCAGCATCTGTAAATGTATTTAAATAATAGCTAATAGAACGAGACCACATTAGATGCTGTGATGGCTGAGAAGGTTTGGCTGTTGCTGATTCTGCTTTAAAGGTGTTATAAGATTTTATCTCAACACTGCTTTCTTTTGTTTCTGCATCATTATTAAAACATGGATGTGGCACTGCAAAAACAAATCTAGCATCTTTTTTTAAGGCTTTATATAATTTTTCAGCAAGAGGCTTTACGTTATACATATCCTGCAAAGCCATTAAAGAAACTGCTGCATTGAATTTATTATCTTCTATCTTTTCAAGTTCATCAGGGTTACATGCATCAATAATAAGATATTCAATTTTTGATGAAAGAGATTTTTCTTCAGCCTCTATTTTTGCTTTTTCAATGAATTTTTCACAAAAATCAAAAGCCATGACTTTTGCACCTTTCATTGCCATTTTAACAGAATAATGTCCACCACCACAGCCGACATCTAAAACGTTTTCATCATGAGCTATATTTAAAAGCTCATCAACAACGGGGACAATCAATGTATTCTGATATAGATCTCCTGATTTTGTCTGCTCAAACCACCAGTCAGCGACTGTTTCCCATTTCTTCTTTGATTCTTCTGCAATATTCATTTTAAAATATCCTTATTCAAATCTATTATTGCTATAGCCCCCTAAAAACTGTATAGAAATCAATCAAAAACTTTCCCAACATTTTTTCCTGTTTTTAATAATATCTGCTCATAACATCTGATGGTGTTCTATAACAGTATCCTTTATGAGTTTTCTCTTCGTTATAAAATTCTATCTAGGCTCTTATCACTTTGTCAAGCTCATTATAGTTTTCAAAACCTCACATTGTTACTATAAATCTCTGTTACAAAATCCCAGAAAGTGTATTTACCACTTATTATAATGAATATTTTCCTTATTGAATTTATCTTTTGGCTTTTCACTTCCTTCAGGTGTTCCAATCGGAATTAAAGCAAGCGGAATTATTTTTTCCGGAAGCTCAAGAATTTTTTTTACTGGAACAATTCTATCTTCATTTGGAAAAACTGCTGTCCATACTGCTCCAAGTCCAATTGCTTCAGCTGCAAGCAGAATGTTCTGAACTGCCGCGCTACAGTCAAGAACCCAGTAAAGCTCTTTTTCCCCTCCGTTCTG
Organism: bacterium; assembly: GCA_963667425.1. Taxonomy (GTDB): domain Bacteria; phylum UBP6; class UBA1177; order UBA1177. Next base: position 936,915 of record OY763407.1, read on the forward strand.
TTTTTCAAGATTTCCTGTAACAACAATTGCAGATCCTGCCGGCGCTGTCATTTTTGCATAAGGAAGCGAATCTGAAAGTTTTTTAAGCACTGCTTCATCATTTATTATTATAAATCCCCACGGCCTTTTATCTTTTGCAGATGGAGCCGCCATTCCTGCTTTTATGATAAGTTCAAGCTGCTCAACGGTTGCTTTTTTGCCTGTGTATTTTCTTACGCTTTTTCTTTCAAGCATTGCATTGATAACACTGTTCATAATTTCCTCCATATAAAAATCAGCTTAAAGTATTATATAATAATACGGTGTTATGTCAAAGAGAGTTTTTATTATTAAAAAACCTTTTAACAACATTTCATTGCAGACATTAAATGATATTTTGACAAAGCGGTGAAAGATGATATTCTAAGGTGACAAAAGTAATAATTACATACAAAACGGAGGTTTAAGTGATTAATTCCGGTAAATTTCTTGTTCAGGAAGAGCCTTTCTCAGAAATTGTTATTGGCGACACTGCAATCGTAAGGGCAATGGTCGAAGCTGGTGTAAAAGTTGTTACAAGTTATCCTGGAAGCCCGACTCCTGAAATAGGAGCTGCCATAGGAACAATTCCTCATGATGAAAGACCTTTTTATTTTGAATATTCAACAAACGAAAAGGTTGCTCTTGAAATCGCATATGGTGCAAGTATAAATGGACATTTAAGTACCGTGTTTTTTAAAAGTGTAGGTTTGAATGTTGCTTCGGATACGTTTGTTCAGCTTTCACATATGAATCTGATTGGCGGTATGGTTGTTGTTCTTGGTGATGATCCTGGTGCCCATTCTTCACAGAATGAACAGGACAATAGACATTATGCCGAACTTTCCTATATGCCAGTTTTTGAACCTTCAACTCCTACTGAGATTTATACTTTCTTTAAAAAAGCGGCAGAAATTTCCACAAAAAGGAAAATGCCGGTAATTCTAAGGCTCACAACACATACTTGTCATCAGAAAGAGAGAGTTTTTTTTGATGGATGGAAGAGAAAGGAATACGATTTTTCTCCTAAATTTAATGTAAGTAATGGTCCATATGTTCCTGTTGCATCAGCAGTCTTTCCCCTAAAAAGAAAAGCTCTGGAAAAGCTTGACTCCATTCGTTTCAGCGAAGAGTGTCGTTTTTTCAATCAATATATCAACAACGGAAGTTCCAGAGGAATCATCACTATGGGAACTACATATCTCTCATTGATGGAACTTGTTAAAAATATCTCAGATAAACCTGATATTCTTAAACTTGGAATGGTGTATCCACTTTCTGAAGAGGAAATTTTATCTTTTCTTAAATCACATAGAGAAGTAAAAATCCTTGAAGAGCTTGATCCTTGCCTTGAGAAAATGATAAAAGCTCTTGCTTTTGACAATGGAATTAAATGCAAAATAGTTGGTAAGAATAAAATCTCAGATTTTATAGGAGAATATACACCTGACAAAGTAAGAGAAATTATGTCGGAATGCTGGAGCGATATTTTTCCCGCTTCAACTTTTGAAAAGAAAGATATTCCTGTTCCTGCAAGACCAGCTCAGCTTTGCCCGGGCTGCGGTCACAGATCGGCATACTATGCCATTAAAAAAGTTCTTGATGAAAACGATATAAAAGTCGGAGATATCGGCTGCCATACACTTGGATTCCTTCCTCCATATAATATGGTGCAAATGCTTATGAGCATGGGAGCATCAACCGGAATTGCATCAGGTCTTTCTCTCTTTAATAAGGAAAGAAAGGTTGTATGTTTTCTTGGAGACTCCACTTTTTTTCATGCAGGAATGCCGGGAATTGTCAATGCTGTTTTCAACAAACACAATATTACACTTATAATACTTGAAAATGGAACAACAGCTATGACAGGTCATCAGGAACATCCAGGAACAGGTCATAATTTTGATGAAGAGACTGTTGCTCTGCCAATTAAAGACGTTCTTGAAGGATTCGGAATAAAAAATATAACAATTGTTGATACTTATCAGCAGAAAAAACTTACAGAAGCTGTAAAAAATGCAGTAAATAAAGAAGGTTTTTCAGTCGTAATTGCAAAACACCCATGTATGCTCAAATTTGCAAAATTACAAAAAAGAAAGGGAAGTTTTATCCAGAGACATGTGCATGTTGATAAAGAAACATGCGAACAGATACATGAATGTCTGAAATTTTTCGGATGTCCATCTTTCAGTATCAATAACGATATGAGTGTAACTGTCAATAAAGATCTATGTATAGGTGACGGCAGCTGTATTCAGACTTGTCCTGTTTCTGCAATTAAGTATCAGTGAGGTTATTATGAAAGAAATGAATATTTATATAACAGGTGTTGGTGGTCAGGGAATAGGAATGCTCAGTGAAATTATTGCTAGGGCTGCAGATTATGCAGGATATAAAATTAAAGCTGTAGATACTCACGGTTTAGCGCAGAGAGGAGGAACAGTAACTTCAGAAATAAGAATAGGATATGACATCTATTCACCTATTATTGAAAAAGGAAATGCAGATCTTGTAATTGCTCTTGAAAAACATGAAGCTTTAAGGGGTATGAATGAGATGCTCAAAGATGGTGGAACTCTTTTATGGTATGACACATCGTGGCAGCCTCTTCCCGTAAGACTTGGAGAAACCAAAGAAGTTTCAGAAAAAGATATTGAATTTGAAGCTTTATCAAGAAAAATCAGAAATATAAAAGTTCTTGATAAAGATCTTAAAGAAAGCAGAATGCAGAATATAGTTCTGCTTGCACATCTGATAAAAAACAGGCTTATTGAAAAAATAGATGAAAATATTTGCAAAAAAGTTATGAAAGAACTCATGAATGATAAAATATACTCTATGAATGAAGAAATTATGGAGAAAACCACATAATTTTAAAAATATCCTTTGACTTTTAATTATGCTTCGGACTATAATCCCGCTAAGTTTGGTTGTTGTTTTTATTTTATTTCGGAGGAAATGTTTAATGAAAAAGATTATTTTATTATCTTTTCTTATGCTCTTTGCTTTTTCGGCTTATGCTGCTGAAAACAATGAAAAAATTGTTTATAATGGAAAAACTATTTCAGCGGTTGACCATATAAACTACACTGTAACAAACACCCCAGAAGGCTTAACACAGTTTCTTAAGGTAAATTTTGTTGAAAAATACAATCTTGGTAAAGAAATAGCACCTGTCTATTTTTCAAAATTTGGTGACAGCAAAAGCAGCGTTTATGCATTTGACTACACCTACAAAGGAATTCCTGTTGAAGGCGGCAGAACATCTGTTCTTGTAAAAGATGGAAAGGTGATAAGAATAAATAATACTTTAGGTAAAATAGAATTTGATAAAAATTCTCTTATTTCAGACAAGCTTGCTACAGAAAAAGCTTTTGTTAAATTTTCAGATAAAAAAGTTGAAACTCTTCCAAAACACACATCAGAGCTTGTAGTAATAAAAATGATGGGTAAATTTATTCCGGCATATAAAGTACGTTTTCAGCCTGTTTCTCTTCTTGATGGCAGAGTAGTATACATAAATGCTATTAACGGCTCTTACCTTTACACTTCTAACAAAATTATTTACTAGGAGGATTAAACGATGAAAAAGATACTTTATTTTCTTGCCGTTATTTCTTCTCTTTTAATCCTTTCATCATGTGATGATGATAAAAAAGACAAACCGGTAGCAGATAATGACACTATTACTGATAATGATATACCAGATACAGAAACGCCTGATGCGGATGAAGGAAGAGTTCAGAATCCCGATATACCTGAAAACAGTGATGCAACAGATAATGCTACTGTTTTCGAGTTTAATCCTCTTAAAACCCCGAATGTTATGACAGCTGTTCTTCCATGGATTGCAGCATATGATGATAATGAACTTTCAATAAAAGAAAAAGCTTATCTTACAGGTCTCAAAGACGACGAAGGAATAAGAAAACTTAAAGCATACAACTGCCCGGATATTGAAGGATTTGCAATCGAGATTCCGAAAGAGCTTCTAGGACTTCCTGTAGATCTGAAGGTTCACACATGTTCACCGACTCAGATGGCAAACAAAAACCTTTACGGAAGTTTTGAATACAACGATTATGAAGATGGAAAAGGTCCTTTTGATGCCTCTCTTCTTACATTTGACAAGATAGATCTTTCAGCAGAAGTTTCAATGTATTATCATGCATCAAAGATTTATAAATACCTTGTAGACCTTGGTGTCGAAGGTTTTAAACACCTTGATAACCACGAACAACAGGATGGCTCAATGGAGCCTATAAACCTTATAGCAAACTTCACAATGCCTGATATGAATGATTATATGGGACTTATGAATGGAACAAACGGAATTGCTGCTTTTGACAATGCTTTCTTTATGCCTAATGATCCAATGTATTCAGCTCTTTTTGGAAGTTTCGGAATAAAAGGTGATATGCTCGTTTTCGGTCAGGCAACCTATGGCGATACTGCTTATGATGGCGAAGTTGTTTATCATGAATTTGGTCATGCAACTATTCACTCAACAGCAAAACTTGAATCAGGCATGAATCCTGACATGTATGGAATATCAAACATACCTGGAGCAATTCATGAAGGTGTTGCGGATACATTTGCATTTATAATATCTCCTGATCCATGTATGGCTGAGTTTGCTTCTGAAGTATTCAGCAAGCTTGGTGGAGAATATACAGAAGATGGTGATTTTGTCTGTATGAGACATGCGGAAAATGAAAATGTTGCAAATGAAGATTTCATTGGTGAAGTTCACTATGATGGAAGACCAATGCTTGCAGCAAACTGGGCAATTTATCAGCTTATGAAAGAAAAAGGAATCGGTTCAACAGATAGAGAAACTCTTGACAAATTTGCAAAACTTCTTCTTAAAACACTCCTTTCAATGGCAGATCCATATGCATATTTCAAAACATATGCTGACTCGATGCTTGCCGTAGCAGCAGCAGATGAAGAACTTAGTGCTATAACGACAGATATGGAAAAAATCTTTACAGACAGACATTTCTTTGACGAAATAAGAGCAAGAAGTGCTGAGAAAAAAATTGATATAACCTACACAGGCGGAGCAAGTGAAAACAGTTCATCAGGAACCTCATTAACAATAACAGAGGGAGATTCAACAGCTAATGTATCTCCATCATACATGCAGTTTTACTATAAAATTCCTGAAAATATGGATATGATAACCATTTCAGCAACACCTGCCGCATCAGGTTCAAGCCTTACAGGCTCAAGCGGAACTGTTGATTACAAAGTCTTCCTTCGCAAGGAAGCTCCAATAGAATACAGCTACGGAGCATCAGCCGTTGAAGTTGCATATGATGCAAAAGCTGATATGGAAACAAACACATGGACATTTACAGGACTTGAAGCAGGTAAGAAATATTACTTCCAGTTCATAAACTATGGAACATCAGAAGGAACGCTAAGCAATATTACTGTTACAGCATCAAAAATGGAAGAAACTCCTGATGAAGATGTAATAACAGATAATGAAACTTCGGACGATGATACAGCTACTATTGATGAAGATGAAATAGTTCAGGATGAAGATATAACCAACGCTGATGAAGATACAGCAGAAACACCAGACGAAGATGTTTTTCCTTCAATTTGCGGTAATGGAGATATTGAAGGCAATGAAGAGTGTGATGACAGCAACCTGGTTAGTGGAGACGGCTGTTCTTCATTATGTACAATAGAACCACCTGTAACGAAATAATTTCTTATGTAAAAAAAGCCGCTTTATGCGGCTTTTTTTTTGGCTTTACCCTTCGTAGATAATATAATCAAAAAGATTTTAACTTCAAATGGAGCAGACAATGAAGCTTTTCACAAAAAAAGAACTTTTAAAAAGGTCTGAAATGTTTTCAAATCAGCTTTCAGATCACAATATAGATGCAGCAATGCTGACACTAAACAGTGATCTTTTCTACTTTACCGGTTCCGTGCAGAAAGGTGTTTTATTAATTAAAAAAGACGGCAACGCAATCTGGTTTGTAAGAAAAAACTTTGAAAGAGCCCTATCAGAATCTGAAATCGATATTAAACCTTTTGATTATGATGCAATAAAAGCTGAAATAAAAGATTTCAACCGGATAGGCATCCCCTTTGATACAATGACAATCAATGAACTTAAATGGTTTGAATCAAAACTTATGACAAAAAAAGAGATAGTTGATGTATCACTTCCTCTTGCTCTCTCAAAAACAGTAAAAACCGAAACTGAAATAGAATTCATGAAGAAAGCAGGAAAATGAATGCTGCAATTCCTGAAGTTGTAAATAGGATATACAAAAAAGGGATGAAAGATATTGAGCTTCAGAGCAAGTTCGATTACATAATGAGAACAGAATACGGGCATGCAGGTTTTGTCTGGACACGCGGAACAAATATGGATGCCGGAATATCACTGGTTGTAACAGGCAAATCAGCACTTGAACCGACATATACCGATTTTCCTATCGGAGGAAAAGGGCTCTCACCCTATTTTGCTCAGGGAGTTTCAGGTGAAACAATAGAAAACACTCTTGTTGTTGATTTTATAGGCACATATCATGGATATAATGCCGATTCAACAAGAACATTTTTTATAGGAAAACCATCAGAAGAACATGCGGCAATATATAACGATCTTATTGAACTTCTTGAAAAACTTACAGCCTATATGACAACTGAAGTAACAGCCGAAGAAAGCTGGAATTACTTAAAAACACTTCTTAACAACTACTCATGGAAAGATAATTTCATGGGGCTTAAACAGAAAGTAGGTTTTATAGGACATGGAATAGGAAATGAAGTAAATCAGCTTCCGGTAATTGCACCGAGACAGAGAACAACTATCAGGGAAAACATGGTAATAGCTCTTGAACCTAAAGTATTTATTGAAAATTATGGAATAATAGGACTTGAAAACACATATCATGTTACAAAAGACGGATGGATATCGATAACAGGTGAATTTCCTCCTCTGGAAGAAATAATACTTAACTGAAACAGTACATTCAAACTAAAATAGACTCTAATAAAAATCTAATAAAAACAAATCTTTTCTTGCTTTTACCCATTTTTACCGATACGTTTAAGTGCGGTTTTTCTTTTTTTTATATCATAGGAGGACAAATGCCCGACTTTATTGCAAAAGCAAGCAACCTGGATCTTATCATTTACGGATTTATACCAATTTTAGCCGGAGCTTTTATCTTTATTATTCATTCGTATATTAAAGGACTTAAGGATTCTCCCAGAGAAATATGGATTTTATTCAGCTCAAAGCTTATAGAGTATGCTGCATATGGCGCCATGAACATGACCTTTGTACTGTTTCTCTCAAAAGATATAAATCCGCCTCTAAGTGATATGAGTGCTGGAAGTTTTATTGCCGCATGGTCAATAATAATTACCATGACAACAATGCTTGTTGGATCAATATGCGATGCAATAGGGATAAAAAAGACACTACTCATAGGAACAGCAACTCTTCTTTTCGGAAGATTCTTTATGCCTCACACAGACAACATAATTGTAGCATCACTTCTTGGATTTGTACCGATGGCATTTGGAACGGCTATCATGGGACCTGTACTTTCAGTCGGAATTAAAAAATTCACAACAAAAGAAGGAACAACTCTTGGGTTTGGACTTTTTTATACAATGATGAACGTTGGCTGGGCAACAGGAGCATGGATATTTGACGAAGCAAGAAGTAGTTTTGGAGAATATGCCGGAACAACAGTCCCTATATTTGGTCATCTTTCAACCTATCAGCTTATATTTCTAATAGGATTTCTTCTGACAATACCGACATTTATACTCGTTCTCCTGATGAGAGATGGCGTTGCCATGACAGAAAAAGGCGTTGTTGTGACAAAAGCTGAAAAAACAGGCAAAAAAGCAATAGAAACAGTTAAAACAGCAGTGCATGATACTTTTACAATACTTTCTCAGGTTGTAAAAGAGAAAGCATTCTGGCGTTTTATCTTCATGCTTGGAGTTCTTGTATTTGTAAGACTTACATTTTACCATTTTCACTATACATTTCCGAAATACGGCATCAGAGTTCTCGGTCAGGGGGTAAAAATAGGACACATTTACGGAGTTTTAAACCCGACTATAATTATATTCCTCGTTCCATTCGTAGCAGCGCTCACCAAAAAGGTTAAATCTTATAAAATGATGGTAATAGGAACATTCTTAAGTGCTTTTTCAGTTTTCATAGCCACATTCCCAAGTGAAATGTGGAGTGGACTGATAGACAGCTGGGTCGGAGAGCTTGTATACATTAAATTTCTTGGAATAACAGGAGAAAGAATCCCTGAAATTATGGGACTCGTTGTATTTGTAATACTCTTCACAATAGGAGAAGCCTTCTGGAGTCCTAGACTTATGCAGTTCACAGCTGAAATAGCCCCTAAAGGGAAAGAAGGTACATACATTGCACTTTCATACCTTCCCTATTTTGGAGCAAAATTTATAGTCGGACCACTTTCAGGCTGGCTCGTTCACAGATATACACCGACTGATATGGCAGGAAATCCGCTTCCATCATACCCTGAACACTACATGGTATGGATATGGATAGGAGGAATGGCAATAATAACACCTCTTGGACTTGTAATATTCAGAAAACTTTTCAAGAAAAGCGAACAGGAGCAGGAAGCTCTAAACGCAGAAACCAAATAAACTTAAATTTTACACCTGTTTGAAGCAATCGTAAGACCTCTGAGTCTATCCTTGTGCCACTGATTAAGCTCTCTCTCCTCATATCTCCATGTCCAGTTTATGTCACCCACAGCACCGGGGACATTAAATCTTGCCTCGGAACCAAGCGCAAGAATATCCTGAACAGTAAAAATAGCCATATTGGCAATAGAAAAAAGAGCAGCCCTCATCATTGACCAGCCAACCTCATCACCATAATGCATATTGAGGTAGAAATTGACAAAATCCCGCTCCTTATCACCAATCTTTTCATACCATCCGATAGTGGTATCGTTATCATGCGTACCACTATAAACGACATAAGATGAAGCATCATAATTATGAGGAAGGAAATAGTGATCCGACCCCTCAGCAAAAGCAAACTGAAGAACCTTCATACCATAAAAACCGAACTGTTTTCTAAGCTCAGTAACATCTTCGGTTATCTGACCAAGGTCTTCAGCAACAATAGTAATATCGCCAAGATGCTTTTTAACCTCAGTAAAAAGCTTTTCACCAGGAGTCTTAACCCACTTTCCATTTCGTGCTGTAGTCTCACCGGAAGGAACAGCCCAGCATGCGGAAAAACCTCTGAAATGATCGATTCTTATAATATCATATAAAGTCATATTAATTTTAAAACGGTCAATCCACCACTTGAAACCATCCTTTTCCATCTGCTTCCAGTTATAGAGAGGATTACCCCAAAGCTGACCGTCCTTTGCAAAATAATCAGGCGGAACACCGGCACTTTCAAGAAGCTGACCATCCTTCATCATAAACTGTTCCTGATTAGCCCAGACATCAGCACTGTTATAAGCAACAAAAATAGGAATATCCCCCATAATGGAAACACCCCTTTTATTTGCATACTCTCTAAGCTCCTTCCACTGTGAATAGAAAAGCCACTGATAAAAACGGAACCTGTTAACCTCTTTTAAATGCTCCTTCTCAAACTTATCAAGAGCTTTCTTATCATGTTTTTTAAGCTCTTTAGGCCATTCTGTCCACATTACATAATTAAAATTAATATTTAACGCCATAAAAAGAGCGTAATCATCAAGCCACCATCTGTTATCATTCACAAACCTGTCAAAATCCTTACTGTTTCCAGCTTTTCCTTCAATAAAATTTTCATAAACCTCTTCAAGAACACCATATTTGTAAGCCATAACAGCATCATAATTAATTTTATGAGGATTAGACTGCATAGGCTCAATTTCTCTCTTTATAAAACCAGCCTTCATAAGCTTATCAATACTTATAAGAAGCGGATTACCTGCAAAAGCAGACTGGGAATTATAAGGACAACCATCACCGCCAGTCGGAGTAAGCGGAAGCATCTGCCATACGCTCTGTTTAGAATCAGCAAGAAAATCAACGAAATTATAAGCATCCCATCCGATATCACCAACGCCCCACTTCCCAGGCAGGGAAACAGGATGAAGAAGCACACCGGAAACTCTTTTTTCTATTTTATTAACCATAAGTAATATCTCCATGATAAAAACCGGGTTATAATGCCAGAAAAGAATTTTTTTGTCAAAATTATGGAAAAGAAGTAAAGCCAAACAGCTAAAATCTGAATGTAATTTTCACTAAGACCTTAAGAAAATACTTAACACGCTAACTTTAGAGCATAACGGTCTTAAAAAGACGCCAAAGGTTTTAAAAAAAATGCTTAACGGTCAAAGAAAAATGTCTTCCGGTTTAAAAAAAATGCCTTCCTGTCACCAAAAAAGCATTATCCGGTCAATGAAAAACGACTCACCGTCAAGGAAAAATGACTTACAGTTTAAAAAATAGAGACCACGACTTAAAAAAAATCAAAGCCGGTCATCGGGTTCGTTCATTTCGGTCAAAGATTTGAGCTATCCGGTCAAAGATTTGAGCTATCCGGTCAAAGGTTTGAGCTATCCGGTCAAAGATTTGAGCTGTACTGTTTCGTTTTTGTGCTGTCCGGTCAATGAATTCTGCTCGAAGTATACCGGAATGGTTCTTCCAAGAATAAAATGTCTGGATTAACTACAAAATTATATGATGTTCCTGTTTAAGGCACTCGAACTTCTTTTTCCAATATTTTTTTAGTAAAAAATGATTCTGTGACTATAATCGGAAAAGTTTTGATTTTTATTTCTTTAAGAGGTCTTGTTGAAGATTTTATATGTAAACGATCAGGTTTTTCCGTGTCCTGATACTGATGCGGAACAGATAAGTCAGACTGTTTATTCTCTTGCTTCAAATGGAGAGGATGTAACTATGCTTCTGCCTAAAGAATTTGGAAAGCCAAAGGTATCTGCCCTAGAAATCAGCAGTTATTATGCTATTGGCGAGAATTTCAAGGTTGATGCTGTGGGTTCTGTTTTTCCTTCTTTCAGGTTTCTGGAAAAATTCTTTCATGCTGTTGTGTCAGCTTTTTCTTCAGGAAAGAAAGATTTTGATGTTGTCTATACAAGGAATATACCGACTATTCTTGCGTTTCTGATTTTTACAAAGCTGCCTGTTTTTTATGAAACTTACAGACCATGGCCCAGACAGCTTTTCTTTATGCCTTCTCTTTTCAGGTTTATCGGCAGAAAAAAAAGATTCCTCGGTGCTGTTTTTCATTCGGAATATGCAAGAAGAAGTTATATTGATGCTGGTCTTGATGAATCAAAGCTTCTGACTGCTCATAATGCTTATGATCCTGAGAGAATCAAACCTGTTCTTTCTGCTGATACGGCTAGGGAGATGCTTAATCTTCCAAAGGATAAAAAGATTGCAACTTACACTGGAAATGTGAGTATAAAAAAAGGAATTGGTCTTTTGCTTGATATGGCTGATGCTATGAAGGATGTTTACTTTGTCATTGTTGGTTCAAAGGAAAAGAGTGAGGTTGAATCAAGAGCCGAAAGTATGGATAATGTAAGAATTGTTCCGTGGCAGAAATTTAAGGAGACTGTTCCTTATCTTTATGCTTCGGATATTTTAATTATTCCTCCGACGGCTGGTCCTTTAAATAATGTTGGCAATACCGTTCTTCCTATTAAAACTTTTCTTTATATGGCTACTGAAAGAGCTATTTTCGGACCTTCAACACCTGATCTTGCCGAGGTTCTTGAAAATGGCAGGAACAGTGTTCTTGTTGAACCTGATAATATTGATGCTATTGTTGAAGGATTTCAGAAACTTGTTTCTGATGATGATTTGAGAGTAAATGTTGCTAGGGCTGCCAGAGAGGAATCAAAACACCTTACATATCAGGCCCGCTCTCTTAAAATTGCAAATTTCATAAAAGAGAAAATTAAACAGCATCAGTTTTAAAAATTTGACATCTCGGCGTCTCTATCTAAACTGGATATGTTCACTTTTTTGGAGTTGGTATGAAAAAAACGGTTATTCTCACACTATTTTTTATTTTATGTTTTTCTCTTACTGCTAAGGCGGAAACTGAATCGTGGTATACTCAGTGGGGCGGCGGTCTTGGTCAGCTTTTCATTCAGGATGGTGCTCTTTCAAGTTATATGGAAGATAACTATGACCAGAATGTGAGTCTTGGTTTTGATTTACTCGGTTTTTACTGGCCTATTTCAGATTCAATTCTGCTTGGAACTGCAACTACGGGTTCGTTTAACTTTTTTAAATCCGAGAATGATGCCCTTAAAGATATGGTTTTCATTCAATATCAGGTTTCCGTGAGTGGCGAATGGTATCTTACGGGCGATGGTATCGGTGATGGTCTATTTTTCAGGACGGATCTTGGAATAACGCAGGCTATTTCAACGGAAGGTGAATTTACTGACGGAACTGAGGTTGGTGTAGGAATTAATCTTGGTGTCGGTTACGCTATTAAGATGTCTGAAGGTGAAAGTATTCTTATTTCTCTTCTTTTCAATCATGCTTATATGAACGATGATTTTCTTGATGTAAAAACTAATAATCTTCACATAACTTTTGCCGGTCTTTTCTAAATTTTAATCTATAAACTTGCATTAACGCTTTAATTAAAGTAAAACTCGCGGAAAAGCTCTTCGGAGGAAAACATGAAAAACATTGCTATACTTCATACCGGCGGTACTTTCGTTATGGAAAAGAACGAGCATGGTCAGCTGACTCCGGGAAAGTATGCTCTTAACTATATTGAAGAAAATGTTTATCCCCGTTTCCCTGAGATTTCTTTCAGACAAATATCTCTTTTCAATATTGATTCTTCTCTCTTAAGACCTGAGCACTGGCAGAGAATTGCGATTAAAATAGCAGAAATTTATGACAATTATGATGGTTTTGTTATTATCCATGGCACAGATACTATGGCTTATACCGCCTGCGCACTGAGTTTTATGCTTACTAATCTTGAAAAGCCTGTTGTAATTACCGGTTCTCAGCTTCCTCTTGAAACTCTCAGAACTGATGCCTACCCTAACCTTACAGATGCAATTGTTGTGGCTTCGGATTCATCTCTGCGGGAAGTTGTTGTCGCATTCAACCATACCGCTTATCGCGGTAACAGGGTAAAGAAAAAAAATGTCTGGGATTTTGATGCATTTTATACCCCTAACTACGAACCTCTTATTCATCTTGGCATAAGTATGGATGAGAAACTGAATCTTTTTCTTCCCAAACCTGAAACTCAATTTAAACCTGACTTTTCATGTGATTCCAAAGTTGCTCTTATACCGTTTTTCCCTGGTCTTGATTTCTCAACTTTTCATCACATGGTAAAGCATAAGATAATTCATGGTATTGTGGTTGAAGCTTACGGCAGTGGTAATATACCTTCAGATAATCCTGGTCTGGAAAAACTTTTTGAATTTGCTTCGATGAATGAGATTCCTATTGCCGTTTGCAGTCAGTCACCTTTTGGCAGAGTTAACTTAAGTCTTTATGAGGCTGCTTCAAAGGCTGAATTTTACGGGCTGATTTCAGCTCAGGATATGACAAGAGAAGCGACTCTTGTAAAAATGATGGTAGCTCTTGGTCGTTTTAATAATATGGACAAAATAAAGGAATATATGAAAACAAATATAGCCGGAGAAAAGGAATAATGATCGGTACAGAATTGAAACACAGCGGTTTTGTCTCGATAATTGGGGCACCAAATGCCGGTAAATCAACGTTTATGAACAAACTTTTAAATACAAAAATCAGTATTGTTACAGAAAAGGCTCAAACTACGAGAAATAAGATAAATGGCATTTATAATGATGCTGATTCTCAGATAATTTTTGTTGATACACCTGGAATTACCCCTACTGATTTCGGTAAACTTCTTAATAACTGGATGAACAGATACAGTTATTCTGCTGCAAAAGAGTCAGATCTTATTATGTTTTTTACAGATGCTTCAATTCAGCATCCTGAAAAAGGCCCTTTAGAGGATGATATTGCAATATTAAAAAACTTAAAGACCCATGCCTCTGTTATTCTTGTTGTAAATAAAAAAGATCTTGCAAAAGATATGAGGGTGGCAGATACTATCAATGTTTACTCAAAAATATATGATTTTAAGGAATCTGTTTCAATAAGTGCAGAAACCGGGGATGGAATAAACGAGCTGCTGAATGTAATAAAGAATAATATTCCTTCCGGCCCTATGCTTTTTCCTGAAGGAATGATATCAGATCAGCCTGAAGAATTTATGGTTTCAGAAATAGTTAGAGAAAAGATATTTCTGGAATTCAGACAGGAAATTCCATATTCAACGGCAGTAACTGTTGAACGTTTTGAGAATAACAGACAGAAAAAAATAGTCTATATCAACTGTGTTATTCATGTTTCAAGAGATAGTCAGAAGGGAATGCTGATCGGTAAAGGTGGTAAAATGCTTGAAAAGATAGGTAAATATGCCCGCCTTGATTTTGAAAAGCTGTTTGAAAGGAAAGTTCTTTTAAAACTTTTTGTCAGAGTTGAAAAAAACTGGTTTGAAAAAGAAAAACTGCTTCTGAAAGTTGGTTTTGAAAAAGATTTTGATTATAAGGAGAACTAGATGTACAGTCTTATTATTTCAATTGTTATTGGTCTTGCTGTAGGAACAGCTGCATCATTTTGGTATCTTGGTTTTGGTATTTTTATAGGATTGGCAGTCACACTTGCCTCTTTTATACTTTTCGGTAGAAAATTCTCAGGCAAACTTCAGGCAATTTTTAATCGTGCAAATGTTGAAATCCAGAAACAGAATCCTGAAAGAGCAATGGAAATACTTGAAGAAGGATATGCTTTAAATAAATGGCAATTTATGGTTAAAAGCCAAATAGAAAGCCAGATCGGTGTTATTCTTTATACTCAGAAAAAGTTTGGTGAGGCATATAAGCACCTTATAAATGCAAATCCTAGAATTTATGTTGCATATGCAATGCTTATCATCGGTCACGTAAAAAATCATAAGGAAAAAGAGGCTGAAAACGGTATTTATCTTCTTACAAAGATGAATAAAAAAGAGGCTTTTGTGCATAGTTTATCTGCCTACATCTATGAAAACGAACTTAATGACAGAAAGAAAGCTCTTGAAGCACTCAAAAAAGGTCTTAAATTCCTTCCAAACAACAGTAATCTTCATGAACATCTTAATGATCTTCAAAACAATAAGCAGTTCAAAATGTCAAGATACGGAGATGTATGGTATCAGATGATGCTTGACAAAAATGTTGCTGCAAAACTTCAGCAGAAATATATGAAAGCTCAGAACAGAAGAGTCAATATTAAAAAGAATATGCGTTAATCTAAAAGAAATTTTACTGTTTCCGCAATAACTTTATCCCGTATGCCATCTCTTTCCATCAATATTTCGTGTTTGGATAATTCAACTGGATGAAATGTTATAAAATCGGGATTATTCTTAGCCAGAAACATCGACCTGGAATTTTCAACAATAGTATCTTCTCCCGCCTGAAAGAGAAGAGTTTTAGTTTTTATATCTGTCTTTCCGATATTATTAATTGCTTTTAATGTTTCATAAAGCCATCTGCATGTTACTCCGCCGGAATTAAGTTCAGGAAACATTTTAAATGACTCTTGTTTCCATAAATTCCATCTTATTCTACTTGATGTGTTTTCCACCCCACCATTTGCAGAAGAATTTCGCTGCATTGGGAGATAGCTTTTTCCTCTTCCCGTAAAAACATAAAAAGAGGAAATTAAAAACCCCATGATTTTCGAATTCAGTCCAAGCATTGGTGATGAAAGAACTGCTTTTTTAAAAATATCAGGGTTTTTACCTAAAAATTTAACGGCAACAGCTCCGCCCATTGAATGGGCAATAATATAAAGATTTCCTTTAACTTTTTTTCTGACACTTTCTACAAAAAATGAAAAATCATCAACATAATCATTAAAATCGGAAACGTGAACTTTTTTTGTGTCTTCAGTTTCCCTTTCAGAAAAGCCCATTCCTCTCTGATCCATAAAATAAAAACCTAGATTTTTGTCTTTAAGATCATAGGCAAGTTCAACATACCTTAAAAAAGATTCACTTTTGCCATGAAGGATAATTACGGCATCTTCTCTTTCTTCATAAATTGATGCAGCTTCAATTTTTATCCCTTTTTTACCTTCAAAATGCCATCTCCTCCAGCTTTCAAAGAAAGGAATTAATGTTTTTGAAAAAGATCTTTCGAGTTCATGTTCTTTCATTATTCAATATCTATCCATTTAACGTCATCATATTTTCTAAGCCATGTAAGCTGTCTTTTTGCCAGATGTCTTGTGTTTTTTGCAATTGTATCAATAAGTTCATCTTCACTTGAAATTCTTTTTTCAAGAAAATCTATAGCTTCTTTATAACCTATAGAACCAAGCACTCTGCAATTGTTATAATGAAACCCTTTAGCAAGTATCTCCTCTGTCTCTTCAATAAGTCCTTCAGCCATCATTTTCATAGTTCTGAGATTAATACGCCTATAAAGCCTTTCTCTATCCCAGTTGAGCGCTATTTTTATTCTTTCACCTTTGTATCCACCGATTCTTGGAAGCTTGTTCCATTCGGAAAGAGGTTTTCCGGTAGCATGAAAAACTGTAAGTCCTCTAACAATACGTTGTTTATCATTTGGTGAGGAAATTTGCAAAGCCCATTCAGGATCTATTTGCATAAGTTCATCATAAAGTTCTGAAACATCTCTTGAATTCTGTGAACTTATAAATTCTTTCTGAAAATTGTCATCTATTTCAGGTACAGGAGAAAAACCTTCCAGAAAAGATTCAACATAAAAATTAGTTCCGCCGCACATTACAGCAGAACCATACTTTGATACAATACCCGAAACAATGTCAGCAGCTGTTTTTCCATATTCAGCAGCATTTATTTCTTTATCAAGTTCATAAATACCGACAAGATGATGCTTAACTCTCTGCATTTCTTCTTCCGTCGGAGCTGCCGAACCGATTTTGAGATCTTTATATATCTGAACAGAGTCAGCATTTACTATTTCTGTTTTAAGCTGTTCGGCAAACTTAATTGAATAAGCAGTTTTCCCTGAAGCTGTAGGGCCAAGTATTACATATAACATTAGATTCTATTAACACCCTTTTCCAAATCATTTTTAGTCATTTTTACAAAGAAAGGTCTTCCATGAGGACATGTCAATGTTTCACTGTCGTTTATATCTTTTACAAGTTCATCAATTTCGGCATTTGTCAGATAATCATTTCTTTTTACAGCTTTTCTGCACGCCATCGTAGCTATCATTGATAAAAATTTATCATCCCATGCCGATGTTATTCCAAGTTCAGCAGTTTCATTTATCATTTCAGCAAAAAGTAAACTCCAGTCAAGTTCAACTCCTATTGCCGGAACACCACGCAGAACAACCGTTTCTTCATCAAACTGCTCACTTATAAAACCCGCTTCCTCAAAATAGGTTCTATTTTCATTCCACACAAGCATATCAGTTAAAGAGAGTTTAACAACAAGAGGATGAAGTGTAAGTTGTGATACACCGCTTTTTATTTTCATGCTGTTAACAAGAGCTTTATAAATAATTCTTTCGTGCGTTGCATGCTGATCTATAAAATATACTTCATTTCCCATTTCAAGAATAATATAGAGAGAAAATAGAGTTCCAACTATTTTATAATTATGAAATTTAACTTCAAGGTCTAAGGTTTCCGAGATTGTAAAATTCTGCGGTACAGGTTCTTTAGCTGGCAATTCCTCTTTAAAAGGTGGGTAAAAAGTTGGAATATTTATATTTTGAGAAGAGAATGGTGCTTTTTCTCTAACAAAAGAAACTCCATAATCTGAAATTCTTTCACTGTTTCCATAATTAAATCTTTCCATTCCAGAACCATCATTATTTCTTATAGAGCTTAAAAGTTCCATCAACAGATTTTTTATTATTTCAAGAACTTCCTTTTCTTCTCTAAATCTTATTTCAAGCTTCGCAGGATGAACATTAACATCTACAAGTTCCGGCTGAATATCAATAAAAAGAGCAACCGATAAATTGTTATCGCCACCTAAGAACTCTCTCTGAACCTTATAAATTATCGCATTTACCTTTCTGTCCGAAACAATTCTTCCATTTACCGAAAAGATATTATTCCCATAAAAACCAGAATTCTCAGACTTAATAAAAGATTCTATTTTTATAGAACTATCTAAATAAGCTTTTTTTACAATTTTATCCTTGTTCGTTTTCCAGACAGATGCAAGTCTTTCAATCTTATCTTTTACAGGAACATAGCTTAATATTTTCCTTTCATTATGAAAGAGTTTAAATGATATCTCAGGATAAAGGACAGCAAAACGCTGTATAAGCTCTCTTGATATTGCGAACTCCTTTTCATCATTCTTAAGGAATTTTTTTCTTGCAGGCATATTAAAGAAAATTGAACTGACATCTATTTCTGTTCCTTTTGGAATTGAAACCGGCCCGCTAGAAATCAGTCTTCCATTTGCAAACTGAACTTCAAAACCTTTTCCATGTTCTTCGGCACTTGATATCCTGAACTTAGAAACAGAAGCAATTGATGGAAGCGCCTCACCTCTAAATCCCATTGATGCTACAGCAAATAGATCATCGCCATCTTTTATCTTGCTGGTTGCATGTCTTTCAAGGGCCATAAAAATATCACCCTCTTCCATACCTGAGCCATTGTCTCTTACGGTAATTCTTTTTTTACCACCATTTTCAAGTTCAACTGTTATTTC
This sequence comes from bacterium, assembly GCA_963667425.1. Lineage (GTDB taxonomy): Bacteria > UBP6 > UBA1177 > UBA1177. Next base: position 955,756 of record OY763407.1, read on the forward strand.
TGTCGACTTTGCATCAACACTATTCTCAATAAGTTCTTTTAATACAGAGGATGGTCTTTCCACAACCTCGCCGGCTGCTATCTGATTTATCAGTTTTTCCGGCAGTAACGCTATTTTTCCCATTTCTAAGCCAGTTTATATAGATAATAAATAAAAGCCGCAGCATAAATTATAAATGCTGAAAGAAACAGAAGAAGAAAAAGATAATATTTCATTTTTGAATGAGAAACAATTTCTCCATCATCGTCTCTAACTTCTTTTATATTGGATATTATATAAAAAGCAATAAACAATGCCGCCACACCAAACATAACAGCAATACCGATAAGGTATCTGACAAGTATTTTGCCTTTTTCAGCATCAAATTGAGGCTTGTATGAATAACCATTATAAAGAAGCGGAAGTTTTATAAAGTATGAGTTACTGTAATACTTTTCAATAATATCACGTATGTTTTCATTATCTGAAAACTCTTTATAAAGCTCCGAATAATAAGAATCATCAGGTATTTTTTTTTCATCTGTTGTAAAAACAGCAAAAGAGGATGCAGGTTCGGAAGGATCATTGCTTACCTGAATTCTTGTGCATTTCAGATAATCAGAAGGAAGGGTGACACCATTAAAATCTGATGAAAGTTTTTTCGTAAAAACCCAGCTTTCATTTTTATAACAGTCAACAAAAACAGAATCAAAGTCAATTAGAGATTTTAAAATCAGCTTTCCGTTAATAGAAGCAATGTTGTACATTTTTCCTGTATATGGAAACACTGCATTAACTTTGTCACCATCACTGAAATTTATTTCAACAAAGTGGTTTGGTCCCTGCCTGTATGTAAAAAGAGCATGTCCGTCCTTCATATCAAATGAGTTTTTGCCGATATGAATGACATTATCACTACATTTTTCATTTTTTGAATAACAGAAGAGATGAACTTTCGTATCAAATTCAGGATAAATTGCAAATGTTTCAGGCAGAAGATATATTTTTTTTCCATTTTGTGAATTACTTGCAGCTATTCTCGTATTGGAATTTTCATCACTTTTTTTATAAAAAACATACTGATATGGCTTTGATTTTCTAAGCATATCACTGTTTACAGGAAAAGATTTCTCAAAACCTTCAAAGGAAACCATTACAGAATTGAAATCATTTTCCATATCAACAAGAACTTCACATTGTTTTTTTCCATTTATAACGAAACATGGATTTTTTACAGCAAAACCATCTTTTGAAAATACTCTTGCAAAGACTTTACTGTTGTTTTCAATACCTGTTCCATAAAAGAAAGGATAGTAGTCAAGACGCATCATATGCTGAAAAAAAACATATCCTGATATTGCTAAAAATAACAGCGCTATATATATGATTATAAAAAGTTTAGGAACCCGATTCTTTAAGTTCGACATTTTTCTGAAGACCTTCTATTTTTTCATCAACGGCATTTTTCTTTGCAAATTCGGCATCAGCATCTTTAAGTTTCTTAAAAATTATTATAGCCTCTTTATCTTTACCTATTTTTCTCAAATAATTACCGTAATCATTCAGCATATCAAGATATATCGGATCTTTTCTTCTTGTAGTTTTAGCAAGCTTGGCATAAACTTCAACAGCTCTGTCAAACTCTTCAAGTTCATGAAATGCATTAATTGCTATCTTATGGGCATTATAGGTAAATTTATTGGTTTCACTTTCTCTTGCAATTTTGTTATATATTTTCACAATGGAAACCCAGTCGCCAAGTTTTCTGTAGCCATCAAGAAGTTTTTCAATTAAATTGGCATCACCATTATCAACATAATTTTCAACAATCCTGAGAAGTTCAATAACAGCATCTCTATTTTCCGCTTTTTCAGCAATTTCAAGGGCATTTAAAGTTCTTAAATGATGTTCAGGTGTCTGTCTTACCGATTCCATAATAAAATGAAGCGCTTTTTCATTATTCCCTTCACCGAAATAAGAATTGGCAATCACTTCAAAAGCCAGAGCTTTATATGGCATTTTCTCCATCATAGGAGCAATAATTTCCCTAACTCTTGTATATTCACCTTTTTTTAAGAAATAGTTGCTTCTTATAAGAGCCAGCCTGAAATCATTTACCGGTTGCCTGGTTCTTTTTATCTCTTCTATTTCTTCAATTGCAAAACGATAACTTTCAATATTGCCATCCTGCCAGAATTCTTCAGCCTGCCATAAAAGTTCACGTTCTTTATTAAATATAACTCTTTTCTCGAAGCTTTTAACAACCATTGCTCTAAGCTTGTTTACATCAAAAGGTTTAATCAGAATACCATCTACATCGTATTCCTGAGCAAGTTGTATTGACCCCATATCAACTTCTTCTTCAACAACAAGTATAAATGGAAGATTTCTTACTCTTTTATCACTTCTCATTTTCATAAGAAGATGAAGCCCGCTTATTTTCTGGAGAGTTGTATCAGCAACTACCATATCCACAGATTCTTCATCAATAAGAGCCCATGCTGCATCACCATCATTAGCAGGCGTTAGATTAGGATACCCAAGATAAGTAAGCATATTTTTTAACGTCTGACGCATATAAACACTTGAGTTTGCATACATAATGTTCATATTCCATCTTTTTCTAGCCAGCTGAACCTTATCCATTAAGCAAGTTTCCTCCAGAAATCATATTACACAATAAAATTAAAGAGATACAATATTTCGCCTTAAGGCATAATATTTAGAAAAAACAGGTTCGAGCATATAAAGAAAATATTTCAGTCTTTCAAGATCTGTTTTATCAAACAGAAGATCTACTTTTTTATCTGAAAGGTTAAAAACCCCTTTTACATCGCCTTCAACAAAAATAGGAACAGAAAGAAAATAATCTTTGGAATATCTTTCTTCTTTTTTACTAAATCTGCTGTCTTTTGTGACATCTTCAACAAAAACCGGTTCTTTATTATTTAAAACTGTGTATGCAACACTTTTTTCATCATAAGGGACTTCTATTCCTATAATTTCTCTTTTTGTAGAAGCTTCAATAACGAGATTTCCTCTATCGTTAATCAGCATTACAGAACCTTTTTCAGCAAACAGAAAATCAAGAGTTTTATCAAGTGCAGCCTGAAGGGCATCAGAGAAAGGACGTTTTTTATTAGAAAAAATATTAGAATATATTATTGCAAAATTTCCCATGTATTCTTTGAGCTTTGCAACTCTCAAATTGTGAAGCAGATCAAGTGATTGAATCAGAACATAACTTAAAATTGATTTGTCAAGCATAACATATTTAGTATTGTCTTTGACACTTGAAATCCATTCCTTGTATTTGGAATCTTTTGATGTAAGAACAATTACAGGAAGAAAATTATTCTCCATTACATTGTATTCTTCAATAAGATTTAGTATCGAAACATAGCTGTCTTCAACTATAAAGATAAGATCTTCTCTCCTCATTCCATTTACTATATCATACCTATTGACGGTTGATGTAGTATATCCAAGAACACCGAGTCTTTCATTTAAAAGATCTTCATACTCCTTATCCCTTATAGCCGTGCAAACTTTAATTTTTCTCATACCGAACCCTTTAATCTGTTATTTCACACTGAATTATACAAATTAATAGTTTGTTAGGCAAGTTATAAAGAAATGTAATTCGATATTTTATCGTTTATGGAACGAACTTTATCTGAAATTGAATCTGCACCGGTAATATCACTGACTATAGCAACTGTTTTAGCTCCTTTTTCAAGAACCTGTTCAATGTTGTATTCCTTGATACCGCCTATTGCCACAAATGGAATGTTTATATTTTCCACAACCCATTCAAGATAATTAAGGGTTACGGGAGCACATACATCTTCTTTGGTCTGCGTTGGGAAAATAGGTCCTACGCCTATATAGTCAGCACCATCTTCAACAGCTTTTAAAGCCTGCTCAGGAGAATGCGTTGAAAGTCCCAAAAGCATTGAATTGCCAACAAGCTTTCTTACTTCTTTTAAAGGAGCATCGTCCTGCCCTATATGAAGCCCATCGGCACCAACCATCATTGCTATATCAGCATAATCATTTACAATAAAAACAATTCCGTTTTCTTTTGTTATCTTTCTTAAATACAAACATTCGGAATAAATATCGGCAAAAGTTTTTGTACTACTTCTTTTCTCTCTATACTGAATAATTTTTATTCCACCTTTTATCATTTCATCAACAACAAAAGAAAGGTCTCTCCCTTTTGAAAGCTTTTCCGCCGTTATTCCGTATAATCCGTAAGGAAATTGTTTTTTCATTATAAATACCTGAAAAAGTTAAGATATTGTGTGTTCATCAAGCCATTTTTTCATTGTCGCAACAATCATATCAATTGCAACATGATTGTTTCCGCCTTCAGGAACTATTATATCTGCCCACTGTTTTGTAGGCTCAACAAAAGCTCGATGCATTGGTCTTACTGTGTTGTAGTACTGTTTTCTGACATCATCAAAAGTTCTTCCTCTTTTTTCAATATCCCTTCTTATTCTTCTAAGAATTCTTATATCGGCATCTGTATCGATGAATATTTTTATGTCAAGCATATCTCTTATTTCAGGAAGATGAAACGCCAGAATTCCTTCAACAATAATTATATCCGCAACACCGAGACTCTCTGTCTCTTTCATTCTACTGTGAGTAACAAAATCATATATGGGTTTTTCTACAGGAATACCGTTTTTAAGATCATTAAGATGCTTTACAAGAAGATCAAAATCGATCGAATCAGGGTGATCAAAATTAAGCTGAGCTCTCTCTTCAACAGGGTAATGAGAAAATTCTCTATAATAAGCATCAAGTTCAACAATCAAAACTCTTTCATCTTTTGCGAAAGCCGCTTTTATTTTTTTTGAAACCGTTGTTTTCCCGGAACCTGTTCCGCCCGCTATTCCTACAAAAAGTTTCATAATTTTTCTCCTTGATATATCATTTTTTTCATACTGTTTTCCAATCTTTTTCTTAAATTGTCATTTTTTTCTATTGCATAAAGTGTATGTTCCCAAAGTTCATGCATAAGTTCAATATTTCCTGAACAGACAGGCATCATGTCATAACCTGCATTTATAAAAAGAGAAATCTTCTCTTTAGATGAATATACATCCAAAGCCTTCATTTCAATATCATCAATAATTGTAAGGCCTTTAAATCCGATTGTGTTTCTTAAATAAGTCCCCCATTCAAGGGAAAGAGAGGAAGGTTCATCGGAAAAACCTTCAAAAAGAAGATGCGCTATCATCACGATTCCAGAATCAAAGGCAAGTTTTCTGAAAGGAAAAATATCCTCTTTTTCAAGTTCCTTAAAATTCTTATTTATTTTTGGCAGTGCTTTATGTGAGTCAATAATAGTTGTACCGTGTCCCGGAAAATGTTTAATTACAGGGAAAACACCACCTTTTTTCATCGAATCAATAAAAATTTTAGCTTTTCTTACAACAGTTTCGGGATTATCAGCAAAGCTTCTGTCCCCAATAATAGAATCTAATTCTCCTGATCTTATATCAACGACAGGAGCCATATTCATATTCAGCCCTATATCTCTAAAAGTTTCAGCAAGAAGAAAAACTTTTTCCGCAAATTCATTTTCATCAAGCCTGCTCATTTCTTCCGCAGAAGGGAGAGAATAATTTCCTTTTGGAAGTCTTTTTACCCGTCCGCCCTCTTCATCAACTGCAAAAAAATCAATTGAATCAATTTTTCTGAGATCTTTTATAAGCATTTTTATAGAATTAAGAGATTCAATATTTCTTTTAAAAAAGAGAATTCCTCTGGGAGATGTTTCTCTGAAAAAAGAAGCTTCACTGCCTGATAAAAATTCTCCGGAAAGAGAAAAGAAAAAAACCGACCCTGCCAGTCTTTTTATTTCGGAGAGTTTTGAAGACATTTCACCATCTCCTTAAGTTTTCTAAAAGCGTTTCCTCTGTGGCTTATTCTATTTTTTTCTTCTGAGGAAAGCTCTGCCATAGTTTTATCAAAACCGTCAGGAATAAATATCGGATCGTAACCGAAACCGTTATGCCCTCTCTCTTTGAAACCTATTTTACCATAAACTCTTCCTTCAGCAGAAATAATAGTTTCATCAGGAAACATAATAACTGCTCTACAACAGAAATATGCAGATCTGTCATCAATATCTCTCATCATTTCAAGAAGTTTTTCTCTGTTTTTTTCATCTGTAGCATTTTTACCTGAAAAACGGGCCGAATAAAGCCCCGGCTGACCATTAAGCGCAGGAACAACAAGACCTGAGTCATCTGCTAAAACAGCATTTTCTACAGAAATATCCATTGCAGATTCAGCTTTTATTATAACATTCTGCAAAAAAGTTTCTCCTGTTTCATCAGGGTCAAAAGTAGAATCAAGTTCTTTAATGGAAAGGACTTTTGTATTTTCAAATATCTCAGCCGCTTCTTTTAGCTTTCCCTTATTTCCTGTTGCAAAAACAATTTTACTGAACATTATTTTTTCTCCAGCAGAAAATAATTGATATCCCAACCGGCTGCAATCTGCCTCTTTTCCCATTTAGTTTTGACATCTCTCATTGTACCGTCATAAGGAAGCACATTAAACATTGATAATGCACCTGAGATCTCATTTTTTATCCACTCTGCATAATCGGGATGATCAGTTGCGATATAAATTCGCCCACCTTTCTTTAATCTGTTACAAAGAACAATAAGATTTGAAAGCTTTATTATTCTGTTTTTATTGTGCCTTTTTTTAGGCCATGGATCCGGGAAATAAATATGAAATGAATCAACTGACTCAAACTCAATAAGCTCTTTTACAACAGACATTGCCTCAAAACAGATACATTTTACTCCGTCTCTTTTTAGAATTCTCGAAAGATTGGAAAGTCCTCTTTCATAATAACTTCTTTTTATTTCAATTCCCAAAAACGCTGTTTCAGGATTTTTTGAAGCATATTCAGAAAGAAAAAAACCTGAAGAAAAACCAATCTCAACATCAGTTTTTTTATAATCAGGAAACATTTCTTCGAAATCAAACGGAGCATTCCAGCACTCTTCTGTTATTAAGCGTAAATTATCTTTTTCTACTACCATATTAATCTTCGTTATAAATTACTATTTCAGGGATATTTCTGTAAAGTTCGTTGTAATCAAGTCCATAACCTAAAACAAATTTGTTAGGAATGTCAAATCCAAGAAAATCTATTTTTACTTTTCCCTGATTAATTTCACTTTTCTCAAGACATGAACAAATCTTTATAGAAAGTGGTTTTACCTGAGCAAGCAGTTCTGCAAAATAAGAAAGTGTTGTTCCTGTATCAACAATATCTTCAACAATAATAAGATTTTTACCTCTATATTTTTCAAGTTCTCCAAGAACGAATTCAACTTTTCCTGTAGACTGAGTTCCTCTGTAACTTGAAAGCTGAACAAAATCGACTTCAATGTTTTTGCAGGTTATAGATCTAAGGAGATCAGCAGCAAAGATATAACTTCCTTTAAGCACAACAAGCATTGTAACAGGCTCATCACCATAAACATCTGATATTTCCTTGCCAAGTTCAGCGACTCTTTTCTGTAGTTCATCTCTAGTAATAAGAATTCTCATCAATAAATCTCCAAATATATGAATTTATTTCTTTAATTTTTCCAGTTCTTCTTTCCACTTTTTTATATATTCTTCTGAAAAATCAGGATCCTTTATTGCATTTTCCAAAGTCTCAATTGCATCGTCGACTCTATCCAAATCTTTCAGAATCGCAACTTTAAGCTCTATTTTTATAGGCGCTTTAGATATAAGCAATGATTTTTCCACAGCAGAAAGAGCATTATCATAAGCGTTCATATAGTAAAGTGAAATTGCCATATTTTTCCACAGCTGACCTTCATACGCCCGCTCCTCAGGAGTGGAAATAGTTGCGTTCATAACAGCTATTCTGTAATAGCTGGCAGCTTTTTCATAATCCTTTTTCTCAAAGGAATCTTTAGCAAGAGCAGCTATCTGGGTAATTGACATATTTTTCACATCTATTCTGTCTTCGTTTTTTACAAGTTTGGGATTTGTTCCGTAAAGAACTGCTATCTCTTTATTAGCTTTTTCTTCAGGAGTAAGAAGTCTTTCAAATTTAATTGCATTTACATTGTCACCTGTTTTCAGAATAAATCTGTTAAGAATATAAAAAACGGCTATCAGAAGACAGGAAATAGAAACAATCATTGCAGGAATCATTATTGAGTAAACAGATTTTTGTCCTGATTCGACAACTTTGTCAATAATATTTTCATCAACCACATCTTTATAATTAAAGGTAGGAAGCGGTTCTTCAGCAGGAGCAGAATCAAATGAATCTCCTTCTGTCTCTGTTTTTGTTTCAAGAAATTCAATTTCAGCCCCTGTTTCAGCAAAAAGAGCATCATCTTCATCACTTTCTTCAGACAAAAAATCAATTGAGTCTACTTTTTTAGTATCTGCAATATCTCTTGAATCAAATATTTCATCAATATCAGAATGCTTTTCTTCAGAAAAATCAATATCAGAAAGTTCTGATTTTTCCTCAAACACAGTTTCCGGCATATCAATAGAATGCTCATCAAAAGAAGAATTTTCTGCCGGAGCAATTGTATCGGGATCAAATACGAAGTCTGATTCTGCTTCAGGCTCTGATATTATATCAATGTCTGGTACAGGTTCATCTTTCTGCTTAAGTTCGGTAACTGTTTCAGGCTCTACAGATTCAGAAAAAGTTTCTTCCGCATTTATGAGGTCTTCCACATCTGATTTAAAAGCGGCATCCTCTTCAAATGAATTTTCTTCAGACGACTCCGGCAACTCGGATTGTTCATCAGTTTCATCAGTTTCTGTATTTGTCTCTGTATCAGATTCTGTTTCTTCAAAGTCAATTTCTTCCAGTTCCTCAAGCTCTTCAAGTTCATCTTCAGGTTCATCTGCAAAAATATCCTCAACAATTTTCGGAACGACTTCAGTTTCAGTAAAAGAAGTGTCTTCAAGAACTTTATCAGAAGAATCAGTAAACCATGATGGATTCTCAGGAATTTCATATTTTTCATCAGAAGGCTGAAAAACAATGACACCCATATCAATAAGTTTTTTTACATATTCGCTTTTTTTTCTACTGAATCCTGACTCTTTTCTGAATATCTCATCAAGAAGAATTCCTTCAGCTCTAAAATGACCTATAATTCCGGCAATAGAATCAGGAAACTTTGAAAGATTTTCAAAAAAACGCTTAAAATTTATATAAACAGTTTTATCAGGATCAGGAAGTTCTCTTGACCTTAAAGCATTTTCCTGTAAATATTCGCCCAGATTCATCATAAGAGATTTTTGTGAAACAAAAATATTTTTAACAGGCTTCAAAGTTTCATCATAAAGTATCGTAAAAAGACCATCACTCCAGCCGGATATGTCATAAATCAGAGAAAGCCCATTATCAGGATCGGGATTTTGAAAGCTTTCAGCTCTTACAACTGAACCATTTAAAAAATATATATAAGCCTTTTCATCGCCGGAAGCATTTATATTAAGAATTCCGCTTTTACCATTTTTTTCTACAATAGCAAAAAGATCATAAAGAGAAACATTTATAAGTTTTCCTGAAAGTTCTTCAACTGTTTCATCTGAATCTTCTTTAGATAAAGCTCTGTTGAAATATTCCTGAATAAGATTTTCTACAAAATTAATTGTTATAGGTTTTGCATATATATTTTCAGCACCCATTTCAAGCGCTATTATTTTATTTTCAACATTTCTGGCTTTTGAAATAAAAAAAACAGGAATTTTAGAAGTATCAGGGTTAAGTCTTAAATATTTAAGAAAATCAATACCTGTTCCGTTGTCAAAATCCATCTCAGAGATTATCATGTCCGGTGTGAATGATTTAAGAATAACAAAAGCATCCGACAAATTTTCTGCATATCGGGCATCATATCCAAGAGAATTAATCTTCAGTTGAAGAACTTTTCCTACACTACTATCCTGATCTACAAAAAGAATTTTTTTTTGCTCTGACATGCAGACCCTTTGTTAATAAAAAAATCCTGTTAAATATACAATTCCTTTTAATGAAGGTCAAAAAAATTATATGTTATTATTGATTGAAATAGTTATTTTTTAATAAATTCTAAAATTAAGTTAAACTATGCAGCCTTTTTTCTGATAAAAAAGAATACAGAAACAAAAGCGATCATTGAAAGAATAAAGAAAAGTGTTTCATTATCTGAAGAAGATGCACTGACTGTACTGCAACTGCATCCTTCATCATCAGAAACTGCATTTCCTTCAAAAGCAGCTGAATATAAAGGAAGTTTAAAAACGGTAAGACTGGCACTGTTTGTAACTCCGCCATTAGGAATATATATCTGGGCAGTCATTTCTTCAGAAACTGAAAGAAGGGCTGCAACAATGATATAAACATCACTATCTGCCGGACATGGAACAGCAAGTCCATTAAAAGTATATTCAGTTCCATATTCAAAAGAATCTGAGTATCCTATCTGAGTTTCTCCAGCATCTATTTTGCCGTTATTATTTGCATCAATATAAAGAGCAAGAGCATCAATACCATTTCCCAAATATACTGAAGTATCAGATTCTTCAACTTCAAAAGATATTGAAGTTATGTTTGTGGAAGTTGTTTTTGCATTTGCTCTTATCTGCATTACAGGAATAAGAGCATCAGAATCGACAAAACCACCCTTTGCATCATGTGCGCCTTTTGTAAAAACAAGAGAATTGGATTCAGGCTCAATTACATATGATGCAAAAGCCAGTGGAGTTGAACTTAAAGTAACTGTAGGAGTTCCTGAATCAGAAAAAATAACATTGGAAGGGGCAGAAACAACCATTTTAAAAGTATTGTTACCTGAAATAGTTCCATCATAACTAATATCAGCAGTAACAAGATAGTTGTAAGCCGTGTTCTTGGCAAGAATTGCATTAATTGTAAATTCAGCATTTGTACCTGTAAGAGCAACTGTATCAACAAGAGTATCAGTAGTATCTACAACGCCATCGGAATTATTGTCTTTATAAAGATAAAGCTTTTTTATACTATCAATGGCAAAGTTCGAATTTTCAATAGTTACATAGAGAGTTTCAAATTTAAAATTAGTTCCTGATGATGCCGCTGCTTTTACATTCACCTGACCCAAAACAAGCCCACTCACTGATTTATTAACAGCAATTGGTGAAGAACCGTTATAAGGAGAAGCATCTCCGGATTTTACTGTGATTATGGCATTTGTAGTTCCGTCAGTAATTGCACCGGTATCTTCCACACACTTTCCACCAACACAAATTTTGTTTGCATCACAGTCATCTTTTGTTGTACATTCAGGAGTTACATTACCTGTTCCAAGATCTTCTCCGCATGTAGCAGTTGAAGGCTCTGAACATGAAGCAAGTGTTGGGCAAACAGAATCCATTCTTACAACAAGAGGAACGTCGCTGTTTGTCCTATAATCTGAAGCACCGGCAGTAATTGTTGCCTGGTTTTCGAGAACTTCTCCTTTAGACCATGTGCCTATATCATCTGGAACATCTACTTTAAATCTTATATAAACAGTATCGCATGTGGATTTTGTTGAATCTTCACAAGGAATCATCTCTTCAGCAACAGTAAGACCACCATCAACAGAAAGAGGAAATTCTCCATTAGCACCATCAGAGACTTTTGTCCAGTGTGTTGTTGATTCATTTTCTGTACCTACATTAAATCTTGTTGTCATTTCAGTAGTACCTGAAACATATTTGTAATTTGCTTTAAGTGCATCATAAACTTTGACATTTTTAGCTATTTCATCACCCCAGTTCTGAACTTTTATAAGGAAATAGAGAGGTCTGTCAGGACAAGCTTTTGAAGGAGAGTCAGAACATGTACAGATAGTTTTTTCATCTTCCCCTGGAATATCAAAAAGAGCAGGTTTGGTATCAACACTTACAACAAGCATGTTTGTAAAAACCATATCCTGGTTTGCTCCAACTTTAAGGAACATCTCTGAACCGCCTATATTAAGGTGACCGGGATATTCTTCAGGAGTAAGAAGAAAAGTATCAACATCTATTGCATATTCCATTGTACTTTTATCTGGTTTAATGGAATCACCTGAAACAGTGCCCCCGATACATTCAGGAGCAGCTGTAGAATCTGCATCCCAGTTATACGTACTTGATATAGAGTTATAAACTTCAATATATGTTGTACCTGTAGGCATACCAAGAGCGTTTTTGGCTTCCGTTACAGGATTACAGCTATTCTTTATACTTTTCCATGGAAGAGAAGAATCACCTTTAAATCTGAGACCTTCAAGTTGAGTTACAGTTTCATTGTAAAGACCAGGATCTCCTTCAGAAACCATAAGAGTTATTCTTGCAGTAGGATCTTTTGGAAGTTCAAAACCTGAAACAGTAATATCTGTTTCTGATGCATTGTAGTTTTTAAAACCATTATAGAAATAAATCTTTTTTGGTTTCATAGTTTGAGAGTTGCTTGTATAAACAAGAAAAAGAGCCCAGTTATTTACAAGAACAGTTCTATCAATATAAGGTTCACCGTCAGCACATTCAAGACCTGTAACAGTATAGTCTCCTAAAAATGACTGACCATCATTTTCAAGACCGTTATTTCTACCCTGAGCAAGAATATCTTCAAAGAAATCGGTTACATCAATTCTGTATGTATAAAAAGCACTCCTAGTTCCGCAATATCCGTTTATACATTTAAAACCGCTTGATGCTGAATTCGCACATTCACTGTCGGAACTACATGAAAGAGCTGAACCTAAACCGTTACGAAGATAATCTTCCATCTTAACACCTTCATAACCAAATTCACTTGCATCACCATAAGTGTGCTCTGGTGCAGTAATATCAAGAGTTTTAGTAATTGCACCATTAATACTGTTTGTAAAAGTAAGAGTAACAGTATTATCAGGAGCATCTATTGTAGGAATATGCTGATCTTCAACTTTTGCACCAGCTGTCCACACAAGAAATGCATCTGTAACAATTGCATCTTCAGGAATTTTTCCTGTAGCAAGAGTAAATACTTTACTTGTATCTGATGCACAGGTATCTGCCTGCGGATTAGCAGAATCATCATCAGCTTCGTTGTTTAAAAGAAGAGATTTAAAAAGAACAAAAAAATCACGTCTTCCCTCTTCCCATTTAAGAGCTTTCCCGTTATTTACAGAAACATTAGGTCCTATTGCGGCGCCACCGACAGAACTATCCTCAATGCCCATAAGTGCAAAAGAGGCTGAAATAACAAAGAAAAACACCAAAAAATACCTTTTCATTCAAAACCCCAAAAAAAAAGATAATAAAAAACACCAAAAAATTATTAACATTAGACTAACACAGATTTTATAATAATTCAAATATTAATTATAATTCGAAATAGCTATTAATGATTTATTTATCAGATATAGTTAAATAATTCTTCTATTAATTTCTTTTGAAACAGAAAAAGCAGTTGAGAATGCTGCCTGAATATTATAACCGCCTGTATCACCGTCAATATCAATTATTTCTCCAGCAAAAAAGAGATTTTCCGTTATTCTTGATTCCATTGTTCTGCTTTTTATCTCTTTTCTGTTTACTCCGCCTGCTGTTACCATTGCAATATTAAAATCTCCTTTAGAAGAAACCTTAAAAGGAATATTCATTGCCGTTTCGCATAAACGGGCTATTTTTTTATCTGAGAATGAATCGCATTTCTGACATAAATCTATTTCTGCCAACTCAAGCACCATTTTACTTACAGCATCCGAGAGTCCTTCAATGAATTGAACATTTGAAATATCTTTTCTGGAATTTAAGGCAAATATAGCTTTTACTTCAGAAAAAGCCTCTTCCAAATTAGAAAACTTTGTTATATTGATTGAAATCTCATCACCTTCGCTAAAATATCTTGAAGCATCAAGTATAAGCGGCCCGGAAACACCTTTATGCGTAAAAAGAAGCTCACCTCTAAAGAGCTGTTTTTTACCTTTCGCCTTTATCCCGGCATTTTTTACAGAATTACCGGAAAGCGATGAAAGAATGAAATTATCACAAAAAAGAGGAGTAAGAGCTGGCGTTATTTCTGTTATTGTGTGCCCAAGTTTTCCAGCAAAAAAATAACCATCCCCACTGGAACCTGTTAACGGAAAAGATTTCCCGCCGGTAGCTAAAACCAGAGTCTTCGCCTTATAAATCTCTTTATTTGCATAAATCTCAAAAACATCGTTCTTTTGAATATCATCAACCTTAGTCGAGCATTTTAAATCAAAAGATTTTTTACTTATCTCATTTTCAAGAATTCTGAGAATGGTTTTTGCGCTACCTGCCGGAAATATTTTTCCACTCTCTTCAGTAACACTGTCCATCCCTTTTGATTTAAAATAGTTGACAGCATCAACATTAGTAAATCCATAAAGAGCATGTTTCAGGAAGTTGCCGGCATTAGCATATTTAGTTAAAAAATGAGAAATATCACCGCTATGAGTATAATTACACCTTCCAGAACCGGAAATCAGAAGTTTCTTTGCCGGAAATTCCATCTTTTCAAGAATAAGAACTTTTAAACCTTTTTGTAAATTTGCAGCAGTGAAAAGAGCAGCCGGACCGGCGCCAACTATAACGACATCATAAATCATATCTTCTCCAGAAAAACATCTTTCCTATTCTTATAAGTAAAAATTTAAAGTCAAATTTTGACATAAAAACCATCTATATATATTATTCTCATGCTTAAAACAAAAGGGGTGCTTTCATGAAAAGAAAAATTGCTTTCAGTATCTTAGTATTTTTCATTTTCCTTACAAATCTAAATGCTGCTCAAACTCAAAAAAAAGATGATGGAAAAAGTGAAGTGCTTTTGAATATCGGATTAGGACCGGCAGCTAATATGTTTTCAGGTCCGATTGCAGATGAACAACTCTTTCATTGGGGACTCAAACTTGACCTTAAAGCTGTTCTTGAAAAAAAGACAATTATGGAAAACCTCTCCAAAGTACCTAAATCATATCGCAAATATGCAAAAAAGCTTGATGAATTCTCAATAAGTAAATTCTACATTCCAGATATGCTTTATATATCTCCGAAAATAGAAGGAACAAACCACACAGGAATCTATGGAATCAATTTCAGACCACTGTCACTAGGATTAAACCTTATAAAAACAGGCAATTTAAATCTTACACTTGGAATTGGACTTGATCTTACATATATGTTTATCCATTCCGATAAACTCTTTACAGGTGACGACCATTCCTTTATGCATTTTATAAGACCAGGAGCAGACATTCAGGCAGGAATAACATATAAATTCTCAAGATACTTCCTAATGAGTGCAGGCTGGCAGTCCTATTTTTATCTTCCGCAAAAAGTTGACGGAGACACCGATAAAATTCTTGAATGGGGAGCACTTGATTCAAGTATATGGCATAACGGTCAGATTTTTCTTTTATTTCATTTCAGAATTCCTGTCAGAGTTAAAATTTAATGAACCGCATAGGTTGTGGAATCCAATCTGTGTCTTTCACGTGTTTTTACAACTCCATGCTCTTCCGATTTCTTCCTCTCTTTAAAGTATTTTTGTATATATTTATTAACCACAAAGAGAAATACTGCGTCAGAATAAATTAGATTTAAATAAAATTATTTTCTATATACTCTTTAGTAAAATTTTCGACATCCAATATAAACGAATCCATTTCAGATATTGATTCAGGTACAATTCTTTCTCTGAATTCTTCAACTGTGGCTGTAACTGAATCCACAATTCCTTTAACAGTCATTTTATTTTTCAGGAAATAAGAGACAGCAATTTCGTCTGAAATGGCATATGCAGTCATTCCTGAATAATTTTCATCCTTTAAAAGTGATATTGCCAGAGCAAGCAGCGGATATTTTTCCATATCAGGTTTGTAAAAGGAATATGTTTTATTAAATATCGAATATTTTAGTTCCGGTATTTTTTCAGTTACATTTAAAAGTGTCGGCCAGCTAAGCGCATTTGCAATTGGCAATTTCATATCTGATGGAGATATGTTTGCCGATATTGAGCCATCTTTAAATTCAAGTGCCGCATGTATTCCGACTTCAGGATGAACAACAACTCCGAGCTGAGACGGTTTTACATCAAAAAGCCAGTATGCTTCAATAAGTTCCATTCCTTTATTAAGCATCGTTGCAGAATCGACTGTAACTTTCATTCCCATCTCCCATACAGGATGCATAAGAGCTTTTTCAGCATCAGCATTAAAAGCTTCTTCCTTTGTCATTGAAAAGAGAGCTCCACCTGAAGCTGTAATATAGACTTTTTTTATTTCATTTGGATTTGCATTTTTAAAAAGCTGCATTAAAGAAGCGTGCTCACTGTCAACAGGCACTATTTTCTCTCTGTCGGATGTAATTTTTCTTCCCATCATTGTTCCTGCAATTACAAGTGATTCCTTGTTTGCAAGCGCAACTTTTATTCCTCTTCTGATAGCTTCAAGTGTAACTTTCCAGCCAGATTTCCCTGGAACTGCAACAAGAAGAATATCCGGCTTTGAATCAAGAAGAGAAATAAGTCCATCTTCACCATAATAAAGATTTACATCACCTTTTATTTCTTCTTTCAGAGAGTTTTCATTTATACATACACTTTTTATAGTTGGAAATTTTTCTATTATTTCATTTAATTTTTTTATATTTCTACCGGCAGATACGGCAACAATTTCAAATTTATCGGAAAAAGCTTCAACAACTTTACATGAATTGATTCCAATAGAACCGGTAACACCAAGAATTACTACGCGTTTTATCACTTTATCAGACTCTCGATAACAACAAAAACATAAACTGTAACTACAGAAAAAAGAAGGCTGTCAACTCTGTCAAACATTCCTCCATGCCCAGGAAATATTGAACCTGAATCTTTTACACCTGCATCTCTTTTAATTAAAGATTCGGCAAGGTCTCCAAGCTGTCCCATTGTAGATGCAACACCTCCTGCAACCATTATAAAAGGAAGAGAAACGTCAGGAAGGAAAATAAATTTATAAACAGCTGCACCAATAATAGAAACAACAAAACCGCCAATGGCTCCTTCCCATGATTTTTTAGGACTTATTTTAGGACTCATTCTGTGTTTCCCGAACTTTGAGCCTGAAAAGAAGGCTCCGCTATCACAAAGCCATGGCATTATAAGAGCAAACAGAAACCATTTAAGTCCATTTTCACCCCATGATCTTAAAAGAGGGAAAAATATCATCGGAATTGATATATAAAAGAATGCAAGCATATGAACAGTAAGTTTTTTCGCTTTCTGAGGAAGTTCATCCTTTCCAGCCATGCTTAAAACTGAAATTGCAAGAAGTGAAGTACCAAGTGATATCAGAAAATGAAAAGGAAAACTTTTTATAAGAGAACCATAGTAGACAGTAAACATAACACCGGCACCGGAAAGGAGAAACAGAAGTTTTTCTCTGACCTTATACATTTCAAGTATTTCAAAAAATGCAATCAGTGCAATTCCTGCAATAAAAAATGTAAAAAATTTATCCGGAAGATATATTATAGCCGCCATTGCAAGAGGAATCATAATCAATGCAGTAAGAATTCTTTTAATCATAGCTCTTCTCCTTTTATCTGCTCTCCTGTTTTACCGTATCTCCGTTCTCGTGATGAAAAATCGCAGAGAGCATTTATGAATGCCTCTTCTCTGAAATCAGGCCAGTATGTATCTGTAAAATATAATTCTGAATAAGCACTTTGCCAAAGCAGATAGTTACTTAATCTCTGTTCACCTGAAGTTCTTATTATTAACTCAGGTTCAGGCATATCTTTTGTATAGAGTGAGGATGCAAAAAGCTCTTCCGTTATATCTTCAGGATTTATTTCTTTATTTATCCCTTTTTGAACAAATTCTTTAACTGATTTTAAAATTTCCTGTCTCCCGCCATATGAAAGTGCAAGATTCAGAACCATTCCGGAAGATTTAGCTGTTGCTTTCATTACATCTTCTGCCGCATTTCTGACATTTTCAGGAAGCCTTTCTATCTGACCAATGATATTAAGTCTGATATCATTTTTTATCAAAGTATCTTTTTTATTTTTAAGATAATCTTCCAGCAGTTTCATTAGAAATGAAACCTCTTTTTCAGGTCTTGACCAGTTTTCTGTTGAAAAAGCATAAAGAGTAAGAACCTTTATTCCTATTCTTCTTGCAGTTTCGGTTACGACATCAACACTCTCGGCACCTTCCCTGTGACCTTTAGTTCTGTTAAAAAGTCTCTTTTTTGCCCATCTTCCGTTACCATCCATAATCAATGCAACATGTTTAGGCGGCTCATATTTGGCAAGATATTCAGAAATATTCATAAAAGGCTCCGATTAGATTTTTTTTGTATAATCAGAAATAAGATTTTCAATATAGTCATTCTGTTTTTCCATTCTTTGAGCAAGCTTTAGCTGAAGTATAGCCTGTTTATAATCCTTGTTTTCTGCGGCTTCCTTTGCAAGAGAAACAAACCTTTTTGCCTGTTCAT
This sequence comes from bacterium, assembly GCA_963667425.1. Classification (GTDB taxonomy): domain Bacteria; phylum UBP6; class UBA1177; order UBA1177. Next base: position 974,256 of record OY763407.1, read on the forward strand.
TAAAAATGGTATCTATAGGATCAACTCTTGTGTTGAAATCAAATCTGACATTTTTAGGATTTCTTCTAAGCTGTATATCGTACAGTTTTCTCCTTGTAGGATTTGAAAGAACAGATTGGGCTTCGTTAAGTCTTTTTATAATTTCATAAGCCTTAATCCGATCTGCATTTGTAATCTTTTTTAAGCGGTCAGGATGAAACTTTTTCGTAAGCTCCATATAGTTCTTCTTTATCTCATCAGGAGAAGCGACAATAGAAGCAGCCAGCATCTCATAATAGTTGCTGTCATTAATCATTTCAAAATAATCTGATATTTCCGTATTTGGAGCAAGTTCCTGTTCCTGTCTCTTTTTTTCCTTTTTAACTTCCTTTTCAATCTTAAGATCATTCATCTGAACATTAATAAGAGTGAAAAGTTCTCCGCTGCTGAAAGGAACTTTAAAAAGTTTAAGTGCGCCATATTTACCTGCAACAGAATCATTAATGGCAGGACCTCCCGGGAAATCGATGAGAATAAAATTCTTTGCCATTTTAAGAAGAGAGAGAATATTAAGCCATATTCCGTCTTTTATAACTGAACTGCAAATAATAAGATGAAGTTTTCTAAGTTCAGGAATTCTTACAGTTTTGATGTCATCGGAAACAAGAAGCTCTACATTAGGCATTCTCTTTTTAAAGAGATCCTGAAGTGCATTTTTATACCGCTCATCTTTCATTAAAATGAGAACATCAGCCATAAGGAACCTCCTGAAAAATCAATTAAACTTCCAATATATCCTTTTCTTTGGCTTTATATACATCATCAAGCTTCTTAATATAGTTGTTAAGCTCTGTCTGGACTTTATCAGAAAATTTCTTCTCTTCGTCTTCTGTTATTTCCTTATCTTTCTGAGCATTTTTAATATCAGCAATAGAATCTCTTCTTATATTTCTTAAGCTTACTTTATATTTTTCAAGAAGAACAGCAATCTGTTTTACGATTTCCTTTCTTCTTGCCTCGGTAAGGACAGGAACAGGAACTTTAATTGCAACACCATCATTCATAGGATTAAAACCGAGTGATGAATTTCTTATGGCATCTTCAATAAGTTTCATCGCACTTCTGTCAAAAGGCTTTACCATAAGCATTCTTGCATCCATTGCAGTTATTGTTGCAGCCTGACTTATTGGCGTCTTTGAACCGTAATAGTCAAAGAATATATTTTCTAAAAGTATTGGAGAGGCTTTTCCTGTTCTGAAAGATGATATCTCTGATTTATATGCATCAACAGATTTCTGATAATGTTCATCAAGTTTTTCAAAAAAGTCACTTTTGTCAAACATCTCTAACTCCTTATATAACAATCACTTTACAATACTTCCTATCTTTTCGCCTGAAACAGCCTTTAAAATATTTCCCTTATCAAAAATATTAACAATCTTTATCGGAAGAGAATTTTCCTGACAAAGGCTCATTGCAGACATATCCATAACCTTAAGATGATTAAGGATTACATCATCATAAGTTGTCTCTTCTATAAATTTAGCATCAGTAAATTTTGCAGGATCCTTATCGTAAAGACCATCAACCTTGGTAGCCTTAATAAGAAGATCTGCACCTATTTCAACCGCTCTGAGAGCTGCGGCAGTATCTGTTGTAAAAAATGGATTGCCTGTACCTGCACCGAAAATAACGATACGGCCTTTTTCAAGATGCCTCATAGCTTTTCTTTTTATGAAAGGCTCAGCAACTCTGTTCATTGCGATTGCAGACATAACTCTTGTCTCCATTCCTGCCTTTTCAAAAGCCGCCTGAAGAGCAAGAGAATTTATAACTGTTGCAAGCATTCCCATGTAGTCACCTGTAGATCTGTCAATACCTGTTTCTTTGGAAACAGAAAGACCTCTGAAAATATTGCCGCCGCCAACAACAACCGCAATACCTATTCCAAGTTCTTTAACAGGTTTAACTTCAGATGCCAGATAATCAAGAAAAGACTGGTCTATTGGAGAACCATTCTTATTAAGCATAGCCTCTCCGCTAAGTTTAAGCATAACACGTTTAAACATCATAACTCCCCCGATTAATCCGGTTGATAATACGTTTTTAACACTATTTTTTCAAGTTTCTCATTTCTTCAAGCCAAATTTTGCCGTTTTTTCTCAAATTCCAGACACCGACAAGAGCTTCTTTAAATATGCCGCCGCTCATCTTGGAATTTCCCTCTTCCCTATCAGGAAAAATTATCGGATATTCTTTTATTTTTGCACCGGAAAGATGAGCACGATAATTCATTTCTATCTGAAAACCGAAACCGGTAAGCTGAAGCGGCAGAGCAATAACTTTATCAAGAAGAGATGCCCTCCAGCATTTAAATCCGCCAGTAACATCATTCATTGGAAGAGAAAGAACTGTAGAAGCATAAAAAGAGCCGCCTCTTGATATGAATTTTCTCATAAAAGGCCAGTTTTCTGTCCCGCCGCCCTTAACATATCTTGAACCGGCAACCAGATCAGCACCTTTTTCTATCTCCTCAACAAATTTAGGAAGATATTCAGGTTTATGAGAAAAATCCGCATCCATCTGAAATATAAGTTCATAACCTTCATTAATCATAGTTCTGAAGCCATCAAAATATGCTGCGCCAAGCCCTTCTTTTGCTTTTCTGACTTTCAGTTTCACATAAGAATTATCTTTCATAAAATTTTCAACAAGCCCGGCAGTTCCGTCAGGACTACTGTCATCAACAATAAGAATGTCTGCTTCAGGAAGATATTCATGCACTTTCGGCATAATCTTTAAAATATTTTCCTTTTCATTGTAGGTGGGAATAACAACTGCTGTTTTCATATTTGTTCTCCAGTAAATATAAAATACCCGTTAATATACCAGCTGTTATGTTTTTTTTGAAGTTTTCCATAAAAATTTATTATTAAAGATATGTTTAAGATTTTTCTAAAGATATTAATGCCTTCTTTCGCTTGGAATATCAGGTTCTATATGAATTACAACATCCGTAACTTCAGATTCTCTTGAAAGAACAGCTTTCTTAAAATCTTCGGAGATTCTATGTGCATCAAGAACTTTCATATTCGGATCAAACAAAAGATGAAGATCGACAAGAACAGTTCCGCCGACTCTTCTGCTTCTTACTTTATGAATTTCATCTATATCTTTAAATTCCTTGCTGTAGGCAACAATATTTTTTTCTATCTCCTCCGAAGCACGAAGCTCAAGAATTTCCTTAATTGACGGATATATTATTGAAAAAGCTGCCTTTATAATCATTGTTGTTACAACAATTGCCGCAATCTGATCAAGATAGGCAAACTGAGGAAAAAATTTGGCACCAAGAACCGCTGCCGCAACAGGAACTGAGCTGTAAACATCTGAACGATGATGCCATCCGTTTGCAATAACAGCATTACTTTTTATCTCCTTTCCAACCTTTATCGTCCATCTGAAAAGAATTTCCTTCATGACAATTGAAATCAGAGCAGCATAAAATGCAGACATTCCTGGAATTTTTAATGAAACTTCAGCTATACTTTTTATGCTATTAAATCCTATTCCAATGCCGACACTTAAAAGAAAAAATCCAATAAGAATATTAATAAAAGTTTCAATTCTGCCGTGACCATACGGATGATTTTCATCAGGAGGCTGCATCCAGAAATGAGAACCGACAATTACAGCAATATCAGTTGCAAGATCTGAGGTACTGTGAACACCATCTGCAATAAGAGCCTGACTTCCGGCAACAACACCTATAAATATTTTTATAACTGCAAGAAAAATATTTATAAACATTCCGGCAACAGTTACATTTCTTATCCTTTTAATTATTTCGCGGTTATTTTTTGCCATAAACATACCTGTAAATAAGTTAAAGCTTAAATATTTTAATCTTCAGAAATAAAAATAGCAACAAATTAGGAAAAATGAAAAAAAACTAATTCTCAGACTCTTTTACAGGAAATTTAAGACCTTTCTTTTCAATTGCTCCAAATGTACATGAGTCAATACACTCTCCACACTTAATACAATCAATCGAATCTATCTCATCAGGAAGATTTAAGCCCATAGGACAGGTTTTAGTTGCAAAACAGACTTTACAGTGCCTGCATTTATCTGAATTAAGTTTGATTCTGTAAAGAGAAATCTTATTAAAAAAACCAAGAAAAAGACCAAGCGGACACAAATAACGGCAGAAAGGTCTCTTTTCTCTCATTGCATAAAAGACAAGAGCAATAAAAAATGTAATTTTCCAGACAAAAGTCATTCCGACAGTTGCCCTGTAACCTTCATTGGCAAGAAGTAACGGAACGCCGGCAGTAAAAGTACCTGAAGGACAGAGATAAGCACAGAAAGATGGAATATGAAAAATAAAAGGGATAAGAATCACCATAAAAACAAGAACCAGATACTTGGTATATCTAAAGATTCGAGGAAGCTTTGCTTCATATTTCTTAAATGGTGATATTTTATAAATAATTTCCTGAAAAAATCCGAAAGGACAGACATAAGCGCACGTTGCAGAACCAAAAAGCGTTCCTGAAACAGTCAGTAAACCAAAAGCATAAAAAGGAACCGCTTTTGCGTAATCAAAAATAAACTGAATAGTTCCAATTGGGCAGCTGAAAGCAGCAGCCGGACATGAATAACAGTGAAGACCTGGCGTACAGAAAGATTTAGTACTTCCTTTATGAATAGTTCCGGTAAAAAAATTCTGCAGAAAAGGATTCTGAATCAGGAAAAAAACAAGCTGAATAATCCATCTTTTAACTTTCATTTATAAAGACCTATACAGCTCTGACAGACAGTGCTTCCATTAGTTTTTACAAGAGAAATCTCTTTTGTTCCATACTCATCAATCGGAATCACTATGCTTTTCACAACAGCAGTAATTCCCAGACCTATCAGAAGAGCTCTCAACAGCCAGATTTTCATCAGTTCCCCTTTTAAAAAAAGAATCAGCCGCAAGCAGAGCCGCACCACAAGCACCGGCAATCTGACTAAGCGGAGAAACCATTATATTCTGATGTAAAATATTTTCAAGATGATAAACAACAGGCTTTAAAGCGGAAACACCACCCGTCATTACATAAGAAGGTTCTCCATGAATCCTTTTTACCATAAAACCTATATTTTTAGCAGCCATTAAAGCAACAGAAGAAGCAATAACAAGTGGATTTGTCTCTTCAGCCATAAGAGAAACCACTTCACTTTCCGCAAAAACAGTGCAAGTTGAATTAAGCTCTCTCGGAACAATCGCAGAAACATCCATTCCGGCAAAATCTGAAATAGAAACGCCAAGCCTTCCAAGAATAACTTCAATAAACATTCCTGTACCAGCCGCACACCTGTCATTCATGGCAAAATCTTTAATTCGCCCTTTTGCGGCAGTTATAACCTTGCTATCCTGCCCGCCTATATCAATAATAGTCTTGAGATTACCGAAAAGTTTCAGCGCACCGCGGTAGTGACAAGTTATTTCCGTAAAAGTATTATCAACATTTTTTTCAACAGCAACTCTTCCGTAACCGGTCGCAGCCGTAGGCAGATTATTTAAATCAAATTCATCAGGAAGAAGCCCGTTAAGCCTTTCAAAAGTTGCAAAAGCAGAACCCGTAGTCTCAATTATATTCTTATATAAAATATTTCCCGATTCATCAGTTACAACACACTTTCCGGTTCTTGAACCTATATCAATCCCTCTGAAAAACATTAAAAAGATCTCTCCCTTTCAATTTTCTTAGCTTTAAGCCATAAAGATTCAAGCTCATCAAGAGACATTTTACCTTCAGTCATCTCAGGAGAATCATCTTCCATAATAGTAAACCTTCTTTTAAACTTAAGTGAAGATTTTTTAAGAGCATCCTCAGGATCTATCTTCAGTTTTCTTGCAAGATTTGCAGCGGCAAAAAGAAGATCGCCCATCTCTTCGATCATATTCTCTCTATCATCAGCATCAACAGCATCTTTAAGCTCGCCAATCTCCTCATGAAGTTTTTCCATCGAACCTTCCCATCTGTCCCAGTCAAAACCGATTGAAGCCGCCTTCTCGGAAACTCTGGCAGCATAAAGAAGCGAAGGCATCGACGTAGGAGTTCCGTCAAGCAGATGCTTTTTATTCTCCTTTGACTTTTTTATCTTATTCCAGTTAGACAAAACCTCATCAGCATCTTTAACACTGATATCACCGAAAACATGAGGATGCCTTCTTATAAGTTTACTGCAAATATTTTCCGCAACATCATTAAATGTAAAGTCGCCATTTTCAGAAGCAATCTGAGAAACAAAAACAACCTGAAGAAGAAGATCACCAAGCTCATCTTTAAGCTCAAGAGTCCCCTTATCAATAGCCTCAACAGTTTCATAAGCCTCTTCAATAATATAAGGCTTAAGCGATTCAATACTCTGCTTAATATCCCACGGACAACCAGTCTCAGGATCTCTAAGCATCTTCATTATCTCAAGAAGCTTCTCAATCCCTTCTTTATTTTCAAACATAACTACTCTTTTCCGTAATCTTCAGGTGGATAAATATAATCCCTGTTAAAACAGGCCTTACAAAAATTCTCAGGATTTTTGAAAATCTTTCCGAAATCCTCAAGTTTAACATATTTAAGAGAATCAGCAGTAAGATAATCCCTAATATCATCAGTAGATTCAACAGTATTTGCAATAAGCTCATGTCTGGTCGTAATATCAATACCATAATAACACGTACCGATAACCTCAGGAGAACCGATTCTCACATGAATCTCTTTAGCACCGTTAGCCTTAATCATTCTTACAATCTTTCGAAGAGTTGTTCCCCTTACAATACTATCATCAACAAGAATAACCCTTTTACCATCAAAAAAACCGGGAAGAGGATTAAACTTTTCCTTAACACCCTCATCTCTCTGCTGCTGATTAGGCTTAGTAAAAGTTCTACCGACATAATGATTTCTTAAAAGACCAAGATCCAGAGGAATACCCGATTTATGAGAATAACCTAGAGCCATAAAGTTTGAAGAATCAGGAACAGGAACAACAACAGTATTACCATCATCATCAAACAGATGATTATCATAATCAGCAAGAACAGCACCAGCCTTTTTTCTTACATCATAAACATACTCATCAAAAGTTTTGCTGTCAGGCCTTGAAAAATAGAAAAGCTCAAAAACACAATGCTTCTTAACCTTACTATTAACAGCAACAACCTTTAAAGGCTTTCCCGTTTCAAGCTTTATTATCTCACCAGGCTCAAGCTCCCTTAAAAAAGTTGCCCCGATAGTACCAAACGCACAATTTTCAGAAGCAAGAACAGCACCATCCGAAGGAATCTCGCCATTACCGTCATAAGCAAGATGACCAAGAGAATAAGGTCTGAAACCGTGAGGATCCCTGAACGCATACATGGCATCTCTATAAATAATTATAGAAGAAAAAGCACCCTTAATCGATTCCTGCGCCGCAGCGATAGCATCCTCGAATGAAAACTTCTTAAAAATAAAATAATAAGCTACAAGCCTTCCAATAAGCTCCGCATCATTATCACTCTTAAAAACAAAACCCTCATCCTCAAGCATTTTTCTAAGCTCATTATAATTAATGACATCACCATTAGAACAAATACTCATAACAGCACCCTGAGCCATCTCAATCGAATGAGGCTGACTATTAAGCTGATTACTTGAGCCGGCAGTCGGGTAACGAACATGGCCAATAGAAATATTTCCGCTGTAAAGCTCAAGAATCTCAGGATTAAGAACATTCTTTACAAGCCCCATATTTTTATAAGTCAGAATATTACAATCATCCTTTCTTGTTGAAATACCACAACTTTCCTGACCTCTGTGCTGAATGGAAAACAGTATCCTTGCAACAAAATTTTCTGCATTAGGAAAATTAAAAACACCTGCAACACCGCACATAAAAATCCTCCGGAAAAACTAAAAAGAAATTTCACCTGAGAGGTATAGCAGATTAAGAATAAAAATCAAGGAGAAAAAATCACTTTACAGCAGAAGGAACAGTAAGCTTTGCGCCGCCCATAACATGAGCATGAAGATGCATAACCTCCTGCCCGCCATCTTTTCCAGTGTTAATAGCAAAACGATAACCGCTCTCACTAATCCCTAAAGCCTCAGCAATCTTTTTTGCAGCAGAAAACATTCCGGATAAAACAATTTCATTTCTGTCATTCACATCATTAATAGAAGAAATATGAATTTTAGGAACAATCAGAACATGAACCGGAGCAAGCGGATGAATATCACGGAAAGCAAAAAGATTCTCATCCTCATAAACCTTATCCGAAGGAATATCACCATTAATTATCTTACAAAAAATACAATCACACATATCAGCCTCCTAAAAAAGTTAATTAATTCTAAAAAAATAAGAAAAAGAGTCAAATTTGCAAACTACCAGCTGCCGCTTGCACCGCCGCCGCCAGAAGAACCGCCGCCAAACCCACCGGAACTCTTTCCTGAAGCAAGAGCTTTAAAAAGAAAAATCAAAATAACACCAGCAACAGCAAAAAATGCCCAGCCCCAGCCCTTTTTGCCGGAACGGATACAAGAAATACCTGCAATAATACAAATAAAAGCAAGAATACCAGCAACAATATGCCACTTATAAAAAGAATACCACGGAACCTCTTTAGTAATAGACTCAACAACGCCCCTTGCCCCCTCATAAATACCGCGGCTGTAATCATCCGCCTTAAAATAAGGAATCATCTTCTCCTGAACAACATCATTCATAACAGAATCATAATAATGAGCAAAAGCACCGCCAAGCTCAATTCTGCACTTTCTATCCTTCACAGAAACAAGAATAAGCACGCCGTCATTACTCTTCTTATGACCAATTCCCCACGTATTAAAAAGCTTTGTCGCAAAAGATTCAATTGTAGACTCACCGACACCATAATCGCTCATCGAATTAATCGTCACAACAACAATCTCTCTGCCAGTCTGATGCTCGACCTTCTCAAAAAGCTTAATAACAGCCTCCTTATCAGGAGAACTCATAACATTTGCAAAATCATTAACATAATCATTTACAGATTCAGGATAACCGGCAGAAAAAAGAGAACCAAAAGAAACAAAAATCAGCATAAAAAAGAAAGACCTAAATAAAAACCTATTCATTTATTCCCCCTCATAAGAAATAGCATCAGAAAGCTCATTAACATCATCAGCGCTGCGTGGAAAATAAGTCGCAAGCTGCTCACCAGCAAGCTCTATCCCTTCAGCAAGCCCCTTCGCAAACATATTTTTCTTAAAATTATCAATAACAACATCACGAACCTTGTTCCAGAAACCATCAGGAACATTTTTATTAATACCACTATCACCAATAATAGTAAAAACACGCTCTTCAACAGCCAAAACAAAAAGAACACCATTTTTCAGCTCAGTCCTGTCCATACCAAGTTTATCAAAAACCTTTTTAGCAGAAACAAGAGGATTCTTCCCTGCCCTTTTAGCAACATGAACCCTTATCTCACCTGAAGTAGCCATCTCAGCCTTCTGAATAGCCTTAACAATCATATTACTATCCTCAGCTGTAAAAAAACTTTTTAAATCACTCATAAAAAAACTCCCAACATAAAAGTATGATGCAATATAACCTCTAACTTAAACATTATCAAATAAAAGTGGCTAATAATATTATTATTTATAATATCATACAGGCAAAAAAATAAATAAATATCTTTACCAGACACATTAAACATTTTTAAAAAAGCATTACATACAATTATTTATAAAACAAATACTATAAAAAATACAAAAAAATTTACAAAAACACTCAATATGATATTTTATTAACAAGTTATTTCCTTTTAAACCTAATATGGAGGGCAGCATGACCGAAACAAAAGAACCTAAATCAGAAAATCAAGAAACAAAAACCGCAAAAAAATCACAGACAAAACCAGATCCTGTAAACAATTTTCTAGCAAACACAAGTATAATGCTTGAAAACGCAACAATCCCTGAAATCCTTGAAGAACTAAAGAAAATCAACATCAACGAACAATTTATCGAAAACGGAAAAACACTCTACAACAGTGTTCTTACACTTCAGGCAGTTTATCAGAAACAGCAAGGTGAATCAAAAGGAGCTTCACAGAAATTTTCTACACTAATGGAAGAATCAAAACTTGAATACATGGAATATTTTAAAATTGCAAAAATTCTTTTTAAAGATGACAACAAAAAAATAGAATCATTAAACCTTTCAGGTAAACGTAAAACTACAATCAACGGTTTTTTTAATCAGGCGGAACAATTTTATCAGAACATTCTCGGAAACAATGAAAATATTGAAAAATTCACTACATTTATTCCTGAAGAAAAAATAAAAAACAGCTACGAAAAACTTAAAGCCGCATTAAAAGAAGATGCAGTAAGAAAATCTGAAAAAGCCGACATAAAAAATGCAAAAACAAACCTTGATAACAAATTCAGTGAACTCCGTCAGTGGGCAAAAGATTTTAAAATTCTTGCAAAAATTGCACTTAAAGAGAAAACATACCTTCTTGATAAACTTATGATATAGTTTCCCCTTTTTTATTTTATAATTAATAAACAATTTTCTGATTGACACATGAGTCAACTCCTACAACAAATATTTTTTATAATATTCATCTGACATGAATTTATTTTAACATCAAAAAAGTTTTATGACGCACATAAGCTTTCTATTTTAACATCAAAGAATTCTTCAGACGTACTCTGACTATCAATTTTCACTATCAGAATTTCTTCTGACAAACTTTTTTGTTAAAAAGTGTAAACTTAATTTTATATTTCCTTATATTTTTTTCTTCTGACAAACTTTTTTTCTTTTCTGACGTACTTAGATTTTTTCCAGACGTACTTTTTTTTCTATTTTCACTTTACAAAACTGCTCTTCACTACTTTTTTTATTCTCTTACACACTAAAATATTTTTCCGACGTACTTTTTTTCTTATAAATGTAATATAAAGTTTACTTTACCTTTGCTCTTTTGTTATTTTGCGTTTAATTTTTCTTTAAAACTTACTTTTGACTTAAAAATATGACTTTATTTTTTAATAATCCTTATCTTCTTCGTCTAAATCAGAGATGTCTTCGTCAAAATCATTATCTGCTTCATCTGAATCAACAATGTCTTCGTCATTTACTATGTCGTTATCAATAAAATCTTCATCTGATGTTTCTTTTTAATCCAAAATTCCATTTGAATTGATATCAAGTCCTGTTTCAACCTTTACACCATCGTTTGCGCAGTTTTCACCAGGATCTTCTGCAGTGATTAAAGTAAGTGAATTTTTTCCACTTTTCCCATCGTCACTACACGAAACGAAAAAGATTAAAATAAAAGTAATAACTGTTAGGATAGCCAGGATCTTCATCTTCATTCTGTAGTTTTATATTTAATAAATACTATTTGATAAGAATTGTAGTTAACAGATATTAGAATGCAAAAAATTTAGTTTTAAATTTCTTAAATACAGATTCTTTTTAGATCAATTATCTTTACCAGATATTAAAGATTTGTTCTGTGAAAAGCGTAAACTTTATTGTTTGCATAGTTGTATGAAAATTTACTGGCAGGAACTTCTTTTTCTTCAAGCACTATATTATTAAAAAGTACAACGCATGATCTATGTATATTAAAAAAACTTCCTGTAGCTGAATCAAAAATCATAGAGGCTGAATTTATAACAGAAGATGCTGAATCATCGCAGTAAACAACATTATTTTCTATAACTCTATCTATAAAAGCTCCATTAAGCTCTCCATCAATATCTTCTACATTAAGCTCTATGGATTCAGGATCTGTTCCACAACAGAAATCACCTGTATCGTCAAGATAAAAATCACCATTATCATCTGACGTGCCTATAATTTCTTTTTCTATACCTTCAACTCTATATTTGCATGTGATTTTTATATCTTTAAGAGGATGTCCTTCACTGTTCTCAACTCTTCCCTGTGTATGGAGAGTATAATGAGTATAAGGTGAACATTCTTCACATAAAATATCTTCATCTGTATCTATCACATCGCTATCTGAAAGATCTTCGTCAGATGATGCTTGTTCATCCATAATTATGGAAACATTATTACTACAGTATAACATACCCGAAGCAATCCCGGAAGCGGAATCAAAAGAAACAGCTGAATCATAGCAGGAAGTTCCAATATTTTCTATAACTCTATCTATAAAAGAGCCGTTAAGCTCACCATCAAGATCTTCTATCATAACTTTAACAATTTCAGGATCTGTTCCATAGCAGTAGTCTTCCTCTTCTGAAAGATAAAAGCTGCCATCATCATAAGACTGAACTGAAATTTCTTTTTCTACACCTTTGACTTTATAGATGCAGGTAACTTTTATATCTTTAAGAGGATTTCCTTCATTATCCTTTACGGTTCCATTTAAATAAAAAGAATAGGGAAGTTCCTGACACGGCAAATCTTCATCCAGAATTATATCTTCGTCACTGACAGTATCAGCATCATAGAGATCTTCATCATATTGAACATCTTCATCATATTGAACATCTTCATCATATTGAACATCTTCGTCATCAATAATGTTATCATCGTCAATATCACTATCTGATGTTTCTTTTTCGTCTAAAATTACAGAAATTACTCCTTCACATACTCTTGTTTTCTCCCAGCCGCTTTCAGGATTGTCGTAGCAGTTTAATTCCATGTCTGTAATTTCTTTATATTCAAATGAACCGTTAAGTTCGCCGTCAATATCTTCTGCAATTATTTTGTTGTTTTCCAGTTTTTCATCATAAAAACAGAGTGGAATAGTATCTGATAACTCAAAATTACCATTTTCATCTGATAAGGATGTTGTCTCAAGTTCTTCCTCATATTCAAATTTATATTTATATGTCAGTTTTATTCCTTTAATTGGATTATTATTGTTATCTTTTACAGTACCTGTTACATTAACTGAATATTCTGAATACTGACAGCCATATTCTGTGGCCATATCTTCATCCGGATATTGATATGGTTCATCAATGTCTACATCTTCGTCAATGTTACTGTAATCTGTATCAGGACAGCCATATAAAATATCATATTCCGGCTCTTCATAAGCATCTTCATCATTTTTTTTATTACTTCCGTCATCACATGCTGTAAATCCCACAAGAAAACTGAAGAAAACTAGTAAAAGTGTGTAGATTTTTTTCATTTATATTTTCTCCTGCTTAATTTTCATCAGAAAATTCTTCATCGTTGTTGTCTGTATCGTTTTCGTTATCTTCATCTGTAATTTCGCTGTCATCAATTGTATCTTCGTCTATAAATGCGGCATCTTCATCATCAATAGCGTCTTCATCAGCAGTTTCTTTTGATTCAAGCACCAGATTCACTTCACCTGTACATAATAAAACATTATCATAGTCATATTCATCTAAAGGTTTTGATGAACTGCAGGATAAGTCTATATCATTTATTTCTTTTGTTTCAAATGAACCATTAAGTTCGCCGTCAATATCTTCTGCAATAATTTTGTTGCTTTCCAGTCCATAATCAAAACAGAGAAAACTACTGTCTGATAACTCAAAACTACCATTTTCATCTGATAAGGATGTTGTCTCAACTTCTCCCTCATATTCCAATTTATATTTATATGTCAGCTTGATTCCTTTAATTGGATTATTATTGTTATCTTTTACAGTACCTGTAACATTAACTGAATATTCTGAATATTGGCAACCATAGAGCGTTGTGTCAGAATCTTCTTCTTCATCCGGATATGGATATGGTTCATCAATGTCTACATCTTCGTCAATGTTGCTATAATCAGCATCAGGACAGCCATATAAAGGACGGTCATCATTATTGCTTGTGTCATCACATGCTGTAAATCCCACAAGAAAACTGAAGAAAACTAGTAAAAGAGTATAAATTTTTTTCATTTGTTTCTCCTGCAATTTGCTCAACTCACATTTAGTTTAAATTTTTATGATGATTTTGCAAGAAAACGGGATGTTAATTTAAATATAAAGCTGTGTTATATTTTCTCAGCCGCTTCGATTCCTTCTATTACGGCGTTTTCCATTGCGGAGTATGTCCAGTTTCCGTATCTGCCGATGAGCTGAACGGAATTTTCTGCAAATATTTCTTTTACTTCTTTTATGTCGTCAAAATATTCCTTGTGGTAGATTACGTAGCCGTTTTCTATTTTTCTGTAGTCCATGAATTCTATTTCACTTTCATTTTCGATTAATTTCATATCCTGGAGGAGTTTTATGCTTTCCTGTTTGAATTTTTCTATGTCATCAAATTTTCCCTGATGTGTGTATTCAATGTATAGTGATGATTTTCCTTCCGGTGAAAGCTTTGAATAGATGTTGCTGAAGCTTCCAAGTCTGTACGGCATATATTTTTCTTCAGGGATGTAGTACCAGTGTCCTTTGTGCGGCAGTTTTTTATTTATGGCTACGTTGAGGTAACTGACTGATGCTATTTTCATTCTGTCTGAGATTTTTTTCAGTTTTTCCTGACATGGTGCTTTTATTATTTTAAGAAAATCTTTTAGCGGCACTGATGAGATGATGTTTTCATATTTTACGGTTTCTCCGTCTGATAATTTCATCTCTTTTTTTGTTATGTCGATTTCTATTGGATGAACGTTGAAAAGATATTTTGTTTTGTCTGTTATTTCAAAGAATTTTTTCGGGAATTCGCCTATTCCACCTTCTTTCGGATATTTAAATGTTGCGTTGTATCCTATATTTTTCTGTTCGGGTGCTGTTATTGCTCCGTCTATGACTTGTTCGAGTGTCGGTTTCGGTACGTAGTAATCGCACCAGTGTGATGCGTATTCTTTTGGGTGTACGGTATATATTTTTGTGTTGTAGGGTATCATAAAGTGTTTTGAGATTCCTTCGCCTAAATATGCCATGCACCATTCATAGAAGTTTTCTTTTGCTTTTGATTTGTCGTTTTCGTACTGCGCTTTTACAAATCCGATGATGCACTCTTTTATTACCTGCGGCGGTAATCCGTATGTGTTTGACTGAAATGGGTACTGTGTAAAAACTTTGTGCGAAAAAACGTATGTGTCTCTGACTATTTCCACAAAATTTTCGCCGAAGAGTTTTTTAAATATCGCTTTTGTTCTGTCGTCTCTCATGTGAAGCCAGTGTCCTGTCTGGTCAAATGTGTATCCGTTTTTATGTTCGGATGTGCATAAGCCTCCGGGCAAGCCTGTTTTTTCTATTACAAGAAAATTTTCTTTAAGCGTATATGCTGCTGCGATTCCTGAGAGTCCTGCGCCGAGTACGACTGTTTTTATGTTTATCATATTTATTATTTCTCCGACGTTTTACTGATTGTTTCGTAGAGTTCCATTGCATTGAATGAGCTTCTGACAAATCTTCCTGCGTAGACATCTTTTATGCCGGTTTTGAGTGCATAGTTTTTTATTTCCTCAAATTCTTCTTCGGTATATTCCTTTACAAGTTCGGCATGTTGTTTTGATGGCTTAAAATACTGCCCTACTGTCAGAATATCGCAGTTTTGAGCCGCTATGTCGTCTATTACTTTTTTTATTTCATCAGATGTTTCGCCGAGTCCTGTCATTATTCCCGATTTTGTTGTGAGTCCTTTCGATTTCATATATTTAAGCATGTTAAGCGACTGCGCATAGTCTGCCTGAGGTCTTACGGCTGAATATAATCTTTCAACTGTTTCAACGTTGTGATTGAAAACATCGGGTGCAGCTTCAACAATTATGTCAAATGCTTTTTCGTTTCCTCTAAAGTCTGGTGTAAGGATTTCTATCAGCGGCGGGTTTTCAGATTTTCGAAGTTCTTTTACAACTTTTGCAAAATGCTCTGCGCCTCCGTCCAAGAGATCGTCTCTTGTTACTGATGTTATTACAACATATCGGAGTCCAAGTTCGTGTACTGCTCCGGCAACATTTGCCGGTTCGTTTGAATCTAGAATAAATGGCTCTTTTGTCTCTTCTATGTTGCAGAATCTACAGTTTCTTGTGCATCTGTTTCCCATTATGAGAAATGTTGCTGTCTTTTTTTTAAAGCATTCCCCGATATTAGGGCAGTGTGCCGCTTCGCAGACTGATGAGAGGCAGTATTTTCTTAATATTTTTTTTACTGGCGCTACGAATGGTGATTTTACTGTTGATTTTTTTTCAAAATTCGATTGTCTGGACATTTTCTATTGCCTTTTCTATTAGATCTTTTATTTCAGGGTTTAATCTTGCTTCTTCCTGCTCAACTATTTTTCTTTTTCCTTTTATTATTGGTGATTCGGGAAGAAATACTGTGCATGAGTCGGGACATGGTCTTATGCTTATTTCATATGTTCCTATCTGTTGCGCAATATTTATTGATTCCTGTTTTTCATATGTTATGAGTGGTCTTATTACAGGAAGTCTTTTAACGGCATCGTTTATAAGGGTAAGGTTTTCTATTGTCTGACTTGCGACCTGAGTTAATGCTTCTCCTGTAACTAGTGCCGAGTAGCCTTCTTTTTCTGCAATTTTTTCTGCAATTCTAAACATCATTCTGCGAAAGATTACTGTGCGGTAACTTTCAAAGCATCTGGCACGGATAAGAAGCTGTATGTCAATGAATGGAACGATGTAAAGTCTGTATCCTGCGCCCTGAAAATCTTTCAGCTTACCTGCAAGGTCTTTTAATTTGGTTAAGCTTTCTTCTCCCATGTGCGGCGGCGAAAAAAAACTTAAAAAGCTTACTCTTGCTCCTCTTCTCATGCAGAGATAACTTGCAACCGGCGAATCTATTCCGCCTGACAACAGCGAAAGAAAGTGCCCGGCACAGTCTACCGGCATTCCTTTTACTCCGAGAACTCTGTCTTTAAAAAGAAAGATTTCATTTCTGTCTATTTCTATTTCAAGATGAAAATTAAAGTCTCTCATTGAAACTGTAAGATTTTCACCGACTATTTTCAGTACACATGCTGCGAGTTTCTGCTGTATTTCAGGTGATTTCATCGGATATGTTTTATTTGCTCTGTTGCATGAGACTCTGAAGACTGTTTTTCCTTCTTCTATCGATTTTTCTGCAAGTATTACAGATTTTTCGGCGAGTTCTTCCCATGAAACATCGAGCGGAAACGAAAATGCGGGGGAAAATGTCGATATTCCGGGAATTTTCCTCAGAGCATCCATTAATTCTTCTACAGGAGTTCCTTCTTTCGGTTTTACGACAAGTCTGCCTCTGAATCTTACAACATATCCTCTGCCGCTTATATTTTTACGAATATTTTTTTCGAGTAAATCTTCAAACCAGCCTCTGTTTTTCCCTTTTACTCCTATTTCGTCATATCTTATGAGTATTGAATCGAACACTTAGTTAATCTCCTTTTTATTGAAAAATACCACAGCTAGAGCAAGAAGAATAACTATCCATGCAAGAGAATAAAATGTTGCCGATGTTAAAGAAATCTTATCAATACCTGTGCCGTAAACAAGATTATTTTTTATATTAAAATAATGAAAATCTGGAAGTATATATCTGACTGTGGTAACAAGCTTCACTACTGATTCAGATGTATTTTTTGTTATGAAATGAACAAGGTTGTAGCTTATTGTTCCAATGATATAAAAAGAAACCGATAACATCGCCGCAACTGCAGGCTCTGCAAGCGTTGAACAGAAAACCGCAACTGCTGTCACCATTGATGTCTGAATAAATATTGTGTATATTGCCGGAATAAATGTGAAAAAACGGCTGAATCCGCCATAAAATGTAAGAAGAATCATAAATATTACTGACATTACAAGTGTAAGAATAAAAAGAGTTATTTCTATTCCGAAAAATTTACCAAGCATATATTCCGCTCTGCTTACTGGTCTTGCAAAAAGCGGATGAAGTGTTTTAAGCGTAAGCTCACGCCTTACAAGAGAAACTCCGATAAAAACTGATGTGACTGTCAGAAATATTTCTGTCGTTCCAAGCCCGATATCCGAGATTATATCCTGAGGATTTCCCATTGTCATCTGTGTTATTATTATTCCGAGCCCTATTATGAAGAATGAAAAGAAAAGAAGAATATAGAGGATTTTGTTTCTAACCATTTCAAGATATGTATAGCGGGCAACTGAAAATATATTTTTCATATTTCACCTCCGTAAACTATTTCTTCAAGTTTCGGTCTCACTGCGCCGGCATTTATTATTGTATATTTCTTTGCAATGAGTTCATACAGCGCTTTTGACATCTCTTCATCTGTAGCAAATGAGAGAAGATAAGTTTTACTAAGCTTTTCAGCTTTGGGAAAATCATTGAAAACCGCCCCTTCATTCTTTGCAGAAAAAACTATTTCATATTTTGAGATATTTCTTTCAAGAAGAGCTTCCAGTGAACCTGAATACTGTTTCTGACCTTTACTCAGGACTAAAACGTTGTCGGAAAGGTCTTCAACATCGGAAAGAATGTGTGATGAAAAAAGAACTGTTTTTCCATCTCTTCTAAGCGATGCAATAACATCCTTAACTTCCTTGCGACCGATAGGATCAAGCCCGCTCATAGGTTCATCCATTATTACAAGATCAGGATCATGAATTATCGCCTGCGCAATTCCTATTCTCTGAAGCATTCCCTTTGAAAACGAGCTAAGTCTTCTCTTACCAAGATCTTCAAGCCCTACTCTTTTTAGGGTAAGCGGAATAAGCCTGTCAAGATCTGAACGACTTAAACCGGAAAGAGAACCAAAGTAGGATAAAAACTCCCTTGAATTAAGATGCGTGTAGAAATAAGGTCTTTCAGGAAGAAAACCTATTTTCTTTTTTGAAATTACATCGGACGGCTCTTTACCTAAGACAGAAATTTTTCCCTTAGTCGGGGTGATAAAACCCATAATCATTTTAATTGTAGTAGTTTTACCTGCGCCGTTGTGTCCGACAAAACCTGTGACTCTACCTTCAGGAAGTTCAAAGCTGAGATCGTTTACAGAAACGACCTTTTCCCAAACTTTCATTGGGTGGCTGTAAATTTTTACCACATTTTCTAAAACAACAGGATAATTCATCAAATCACCTCACTAACAAATTTAATGCGTTTCTATTTAACATATTTAAGGTTAAATTGTCAATGAAACAGCGATTGATAAGGACTAAAAAGCAATAATAGAATAATTTATAAAAAAGAAAATCATCATTGAAAAAAATACTACAACAGCACCCAAAAATTTTACCTTCTTCAACAAACTATGTAGCAAACAACGCCTATAAAAACATTGCTACATAGCATCCTCATAAGGACATTCATCAGGATAGGCTTTGCAGTGACATTTCATATCTCTGATTATTATTTCAGACCAGCTCTGATATATAAGTTTATCTTCATACATAAATGAATAATCTTTCTGGATTCCTTTATCTCTGTCATTTTCAAGGCATATATTTTTACTGTCATTGAATCTGTAATAGCATAGAGAAAGTATATGC
Source organism: bacterium (assembly GCA_963667425.1). Taxonomy (GTDB): domain Bacteria; phylum UBP6; class UBA1177; order UBA1177. Next base: position 993,703 of record OY763407.1, read on the forward strand.
CTGTCATAACTGTCTTTGCCTATTGAGCGGGTGTATAAAAGATGACTTTCATTTATATCTTCAAGAGCAATAACACTTTCATAGCTAACTATTTCTTTGTATTTAATATTTTTTGGATCAGAAATATCTGCTTCAATAATTTTATTGGTTTCACTGTCTGACAGATTTTCAGTATAATAGACAACTTTTTTGCTGTTATTGTAGATCATTTCAGGTTCTCTATTCTGAAAACCTGTTCTTGATACCATAAAACAGCTTTCTGTCCCCTTTTCAAGGTCGCAGAAGTATATTTCATTATCAAGGTTCTGAAATGCCGCATAGTGATCTGTCATTGTCTGATGACCTGCCAGTACAAGGTTATCCACAGATGTTACAGCTTCACCTGTAAGCTCTTTCCAGCTGTTCCAGTCTCCTATTTTGGTGTAAAGCACATGATCTGTTTTATCTGTCTTTTTATACTGAAATGTTCCCATTACATAAGTTTCACTTGCTGTTATATAGGAAATCATATAAGGAGTCTCTTTGTTATATCCATATCCCCATCTGTTTTCTTCAGTGTCGTAATAGGTAAAAAAAGTCTGCATATCTTCATATGTATCCGGGTGTGTATCAGACCACTGATCATTCTTTGATGTATCGTTACGTGCCATTAAAATGTATCTGCCGTTAAAATAGGAGGATAAAGCACCTTTTCCAAAATTAAGCATCTGCCTTTTTTCAATGTCATAAAGGTAAAGACCACTTGCCGACTGCCAGGAGTTGTTTAATCCGTATTCGCTCATTGGAATTAATATTTTACCATTTTTTACATTGTAATTTCGTTCATGTCCCCACGTCCAGTCTAAAGCCCAGCATGGCGGCGCTATTATCGGGGTATCACATTCATTCTGAACCCAGCTGTAGTACCATTCATCATTTTTATTTGAGCATTTTTCTATATCGGTGTGGAGAGGATTTTTCTCAGGTTTTACAACAGGTTCAAACGGGGTGTTGCACCAGCAGGCATTGTTTTGTGTGGGGACACAATCCATAGCCTGATCTTTTGACTGCTGATAATATTTTTCCCAGAGCCTTCTCACATTTTCAGGATCTTTTATTTCAGGATGAAAATCTCCATAGTAAACATAGGGATAATATTGATATTTAGCTGCCATTTCAGCATAAGGGTCTTTATCCGGCGTCCATATGTTTTTGATGTCGCTGTCAGGGTTGCAGTATTCATATTCTGCCAAGTTGTCGTTATCGGTTGCTGTGTCAATGTCGGAAACATCATAATCTTCATCTGTCGGCGTAATGTCTTTATCTTCAGGCTCATCTTCGTCTAAAGCGCTGTCGATATCTGTTACCGTGTCTGCATCGTTTATCACGTCGCTATCGGTTTTGGCTTTATCTTTGTCACATGAGATAGTCAAAAAAAGAATTATTAAAATAAATATTTTTAGTTTCATCTGTTTTCTCCAACACAGTTTATAGTTTCGGAGAGAGTAAGAACTCTCCTCAAATAAATTCATTAATCTACTGATTATTTATATTAAAATTTACTCCTTTTACAACTATTTCACTTTTTTCAACTTCTCCTTCAACAATTTTATACATAACAGCTGTCCCTAGATGGTAGCCATCTGTTGTTACAACTGAAAAATCATTTAATGTTGTAAATATTTTAGTTTTATAAAGTGGTTCGTCATCAAGATATATGTATTCTGCCGGTATGTTGTCATTTTCTATTGAATAGAGTGTTGTTCCATTTTCATTTGCTGCTGTAAAAAGTGTGATATCCTTAAATCCTGTTAAGCTTCCTAAAGAAATAGCTCCGTTAATTGTTGTTTCTGATACTTTTTCCCAGTAGGGATCGTTTTCTTCGTAATATCTGTAGATTTTCATTACACTGCCTGTTACTGCTACTGCAAAAAGCTCGGCTTTTTTTGCAAACAGTTTAACGTTTGCTGATCTTTCTTCAGGAAGTGATGGCAGTGTGTTATATACATATCCATCTTTTGTTAATGTGATTTTACCGAATATGTTGCTTGAATAACAGTTTATAATGCCGCTTCCTGATACTGGCTGATCTATAACATTAAACTGCATATTACCCAGCACATAATAGTCTGTGCCTGATTTAAGGAATGAGCCGAATTTATGATCTTTTCCATTCTGAATTTCATATTTTCTGCCATACATGTTTTCAATAAAGAAGGTATCATCATTTTTTGTGTAGTATTCTGCATATTCTTCGGCTGTTATTATCTGCTGAATATTCTCTGCTGCTTTTACTTCAGTTATTTTAACACTGTTTCCCATTAACTCAGTAATATACGCTTTGTCTGATGGGATTTCCCACGGCATAGGATTTTCAGGATCTATCATTTCAGGGTTGTAGCCTGCATTTTTTAAAAGTTCATCAAGCCACTTGAAGTTGTAATGTTTAAAATGCTCTTCATATGTTATTACATCTTTTTCTCCGTACCACTGCACAAGCTGAATTGTTTCTGTCGGAGAAGAAGCAAATGAGTCATCTATAAAGTTTGCAAATAGTTTGTTAAGAGTATCACTGTGCGATACATAGTAAGGCTGAAAGAAATCTTTTTTTACTATTTTATTTACTCCTTCTCCCTCTGTGTATCCTCCATGATAATATGTCTTTACATGTCCTGAAGAGACTCTTGAACCGTAGTAAAGCCCAGTATCCACAGCTTCTGTCATTGCTTCTTCTGTTTCATATGTGTCAAATTCTATTTCTTCTCCTGGATAAAAACTCTGCACATCTGTTTTCCAGTTCCAGGTTCTCTCTTTTTCAAAAACATATGATCTTGTCTCTCTGTTGTGACAGTCATCGTCACGATATGCAAACTTATTTTCTTCTTTTAGCGGCTCGTTAGGCATGCTGTTTATTGGAAGCCACGTGTTTTTGCCAAATCTCTGATTAAAAGCCTGTTCTGGTTTTGCATGGCTGACTCCGCAAATACCTGTATTTGAATTACATTCTCGATGTTCGAAGTTGTTTTGACCACAGAAACAGTAATATGTTGAGAGATTTGTTGCTGCAAGATTTTCACTATCTCCTCCTGCTGTCCAGTAATCTTTAAACTCTCCTGATGCAAATATATCTCTGGTTTCGCCATATAAGACATGTTCCTTATGACTTCTTCTTGTCATTCCGGATGAATCTTTTACATATGAATCATATGAGTATATAACATTTTCATGTGCTTTTGGATCAACATAGCCAACATTGTATAATCTGTCATCAAAATCGTCTCTGAGGAGATCTTTATCTATGTCGCAATCTGCACCTCTTAAATACGGGCATGGATCTTTCATGTTATTCATCCCGTCATTGTCTTCATCTTCAAATGCCCAGTTATAATGTGCCATATATTTATCTTCTATGTTGCCACTATATTCTATAGGCGAATAACCATGTTTTTTAAAAAGAAAAACAGCATCTGAGTATTTTGAAGCATAAAGTATTTGTTCACTTTTATCAAAATATGCTTCGTAAGCATCAATTCCAGAATATCCCAGCTGCTTTACAATAGTTTCAATATTACTTCTTAAACCTTGCAGTTTTATTTTATCTAAATGGTTTGACTTAATAGCTTTTTTAATTTCTTTTTTTACAGTGGAATAAAAGAAATAAGACCAGAAAGTTATTCTTTCAACTTTAGTATCTACATTAATTAAATAAAATTCTTTATCAGATGGATTATACCTCAATTCATAATATATGTATGTGTTGATTTGGTAGTTAAAAAGATACCAATTATTACTTGACAATATTTTTTCTACAAGCATGAGTTTACCGTTTTTATCTTGTATTTTTGCCCATTCATGATAGCTTTTTACACCATATTTTTTAGGTATATCAAGGTTTTGTTTTATAAACTCTGAAAATATATCTTCAGAAATTCGTATTTCAAGAAGATCGTCTTCATTTTTGGCTAAAGCAAGGGATTCCAAATTTAGTATTTCTAAGAATGAGGAAGAATATGAAACAGGAATTGTTCTAGCCCCATAATTGACTGTACAAAAGAAACAGTTAAACTTTCCCAATAAAAGAGGAGGAAAGATGGTGCAGCGGAAACGTTACAGTGCGGAAGAAAAGTTTCTGATACTGAAAGAAGCGGAAGAGCACGGTGTTGTAAAAACATGTGAAAGACACGGAGTGGATCCTACGACCTATTATGTGTGGAAAGAGAAGTACGAAGCTGAAGGGATAGCAGGATTACTTCCCATGAAAGCCGGAAGAATCGCTGAAGTTAAAGATATAAAAGGACTTGAGAAGGAAAATCGTATACTTAAGAAACTGCTTGCTGAGAAAGAAGTACTGATTGCGGCACAGCTTGAACTGATAAAAAAAAAGAGTTCACATCCGAAGAAAAGAGGGAGTTAGTGAATAAATACAGTTTTAAAAGAGGCAGAAAAGCAATGTGCAGTAAGCTTGATATCCCGCTATCCACATATAATTACAGGAATAAAGAAGGTAAAGCAGGCAGAAAACCGTCACTGTTTTCAATAAACTGTGAAGGGAACAGGATTCTTAACGAAGAAGTGGTTTCAAAAATAGAAAGCATAATAAATCATCAGTTTGCAGATTATGGCTATATAAAGATCTGCCACATACTGAGAAACAGATATGGAATAATAATCAACCGCAAGAAAGTATACCGTCTTATGAAAGAAGCGGGTTATCTTCAGAAACGCATCAGAGAAAAAGCAGAGAATCGTCAAAGAGTTGGAAGCTGGAAAGTAAACGTCAGCCGTCCGTTTGAAAAGATAGAGATAGACATAAAGTACATATATGTAAAAGGCGAGCAGAGACACTATTATATGCTTAACCTGATAGACTGTTACAGCTGGAAACTGCTGTCATACAGATTATCAGGAAGTATAAGGAAAGAAGATGTGATAGATATGCTGAGAAAAGTGATTATACTTTACGGAAATCCCAGAGATATAATGCTTAGGAGCGATAACGGAAGCCAGTTTATATCAAAAGATATGGCGGACTTTATAGAAAAGACAATAAATATGAAACATGAGTTCTGTCACGTCAGAACGCCGCAGGAAAATGGATACGTGGAATGTTTTCACAGCATACTGCAGAGATTTATAGTAAAAAGAGAGGGTTTTGAAAGTTTCAGTGAGCTGGACAAAGTGATAAGAGCCTGGACAGAGTTTTATAACGAGGAGAGGCCTCATAAGGGATGCGGTTACAGAACACCGTCAGATGTTATGAGCAGATATTATGAAAAAACTGGAAAAAATATTGGGAAAGTTACTGCTTGATTTCTGTATAGTTTTTAGGGGGCTATAGCAGAATATTATTGATATATGTTTCTGTTGCTATGCCATCTACATCTCTCGAGAATTGATCTGGTTTTCCAAAATCAATTACAGAATTCTTTATTTCAACTTTAGTGTTGTTGAAATATAGATCCTGAGCCATAAAATTATCTATAGTAATTTTGTTTATCTTAGCATTTACTATTGCTAAGATTTTTTTCTTAATAGTTGTTACAGAACTGTCTGATAAATTTACACTATCTAAAAAAGAGTTATCAGCCTGCTTGATTTCAATGTCTTCTAATTGAAGTTTCCACTCCATTTTTGTATCATCTGTAGGTGTAATTGTACCTTTTACATACATTTGTGGTATTTGATTCTTAATATCCTGATAATTTGGAGGCATTACTGTTTCCATTTTATATCTGTTAAAAAATAATTTAAAATAAGATTCAGCACCATCAATACCAGTAACTTCTGGAGTTCCCATAGTAAGCATTATTACAAAATCATATCTTTCAGGTGATGTATAAAATGAGCAGTCAAAATTTCTTCCAACAAAAACATCTGTAACATGAAGCGTCGTGGAAACAGAGATATCTGTTCCATGTAGATTAAAAGAAAAAGTATCTTTGTTAAGATCTGCCAGTTTTTCATTAATTGATTTTTTAATTAAAGCTTCTGTAAAATCTTTTCTTGCTCTTATCATAACCGGCTTACCTGAACCAAAGGCTCCTGATGTTGATGCAAAAAGACTTATTGGAATGGAAAGCAGGAAAATTAAGAAAAAAAGCATGACTTTTGTTTTCATCACAAAACCTCATAAAAAATAAATTACTAAAACAAATTAAACGTTGCTCAAAACCATTAGCATCATGATTTTCAGATGTCAAGGAATCAAAGTCTTTTTTTTTGATGGGTTTCAGAGGCTACCGTTTCTTTTTTCTGACTTTTTTAAACACTGGAAAATTTATTTTCTTTGTGCATCAACGTTTAAAGAAAATCTATCATGTCAAATTTCACACTTTTTTAAACATCGGACATTTTGAATATTTAAAAAAGCTTATCAGTAGATAACTTCTGCTGTATAAGGTTCAAGTTTAAGCATTATCTCATCATTGTTTACACTAAGAGGCGTAGTAAATAATGAATTATATGATGTTTTGTCAAGAGATGTTTTAAATGTTATCTCTTTTGATTCACTGCTACCGTTAAAAACCATAAATACTGTATCCTCAGAGTAGCTCATTTTATAGATCCATTCAGAACTTTTTAACGTTATATTTTTTCTTGAACCATATCTTAATGATTTATGTTCCTTTCTAAAATTTCCAAGTATTCTGAACTTATCAAGAACTCTTTTTTGATATGTCGTGAGCTCATCATTAAAAATCATCATTCTGCGATTGTCGGGATCATTTGCTCCCGGCATACCAAATTCATCACCCTGATATATTGTCGGAATTCCTGTCTGCGTCATTAAAAAAACATGTGCAAGTGTCATTTTTTTAAAAGGAAGTTCAGTATCAGGAACTGTTGGGCTATTTTCCCATACTTTTACCGATGCCGGTGTTCCTCCTTGAGAAGTTCCATCAAAATCTCCGTTTGCTGTGCTTAATGCTCTGCATAAATCATGATTTCCCAGAAAATTGGACATTATTGCCCCTTCATAATAGTCATCCTGATAGCGTATATCATTTTCATCAAGAAATTCTGAAAATTCGGTGTAATTTTCGCTTCCTATTAAAAATGTTCTTGCCATATGATGAAATAAAGGAAAATCAAACTGTCCGTCAAGCTTACTTTTTCCTAAATAGTAACCTATTTCTGTCCAACCATTATCTGCGGTAAATGTTTCTCCAACCATATAAAAGGGAATGCCGGTTGTTATTACTTTTTTCTGGATAAATGTTTTAAGTGTCATTGTAAAATCAACCACCATAAGTCGTATTGCATCCAATCTCAATCCATCTATATCATATGTCTGGATAAGCCATATAAGATGGTCAATAACGGCATTCTGTGCAGACATATTTGTGTAATCTATATCTGCAAGATATGATGTAAACCAGCATTCTATGGGGAGTTCCCAACCGCAGTTGTAACCGCCGTTTTCGTTTGCGAATTGTCCATCATGAGCAAAATGAAACCATGCAGGTGTATCATTTTTATGTTTTTTCCAGAATTGACTGTCAGTATGAACATGATTTGGAACAAAATCGAACAAAACTCTTATACCTTTTTCGTGAGCTTTTGAAATAAGTTCATGAAGGTCAGCTTCAGTTCCAAAATGCGGTTCAATTGGCGAATCAAGACCTACAATCGGTCTTTCATCTGTCCAGCCTGTTCCTATTGGCCAGTAACTGTGATATGGAGAGTAATAACGGGTATCTCCACCCATTCCAATTCCGGCATTTGGAGTATTTACTATCGGAGAACTTATCCATATTGCATTTACCCCCATGTCAGTAAAATATCCAGTATCAATCTTCTGTATTATTCCCCTAAAATCGCCGCCCTGCCAGTTTGCTTTAAAATCAATTCCTGAGATTGGAGCATCATTGGAAGTATCACCATCTTTAAATCTATCAGTCATTATCTGATAAATAACACCATCTTTCCATGAAAAAGTTTCATCTTCAAGCCAGAATGGAACAAAAAGAGGATCTGCGGCAAATCCGTTTTTATCAAAAACTTTAAAAAGCCACGTGTATTTCCCCTTTTCAAGATTTGCGGCACTTATTTCAAAAAGAGAATTGTTTTTGTTAAATGTTACTGATATTTTTTCACCATTAAGAGTTATTTTTGTTTTTGTATCATCAATATCTACTCCTTCAAGTCCAGGAGTATAACGAACTTTAAAGGAGATTGAGTTTTCCGTTTTCTCAGGTCTTCCTTCTATTGAAAGTGCAGGATAACGGCAATCCTTTACAATAAGCCTGTTATATCTAACTCCTTTATTGAACATTGTAAGCGGATTTTCAGTGTCACTTATCCACTTTTTTGAAGTATTTGAATAAAAACTGTAGGCATAATCTCCAGGAGCCAGATTAAGTGTCACCTGCCATCTGCCGTCAATAAATTCCATTGGGGTATCCAGCTGCCAGTTGTTAAATGTACCTCTTATATAAATATCTTCTTCACCTCTGCCATTGTATGTCATTTTTGTTCCTTCACATGAAGAATTTTTATTATCATTCCCATCTTCACATGAAAAGGCAAAAAACATGGTTAATAACAGTATCGCAGTCAGAAATTTCATTATTACCTCTTTTTAATAATTGACATGCCAGCATAACTTAACAGTTACATAAAACATAACAAGTATAAAGAAAGGAAACTTCTTTGTCAAAAGAGATTGGAACATAATTATTTTTTTATTTTCAATCCATATTTATTATATGGAAAGTAAATTTTTTCTTAAGATATAAAAATATTTTTATAAACCAAAAATATTGACAAAAAGATATTTTTAAACTAAAACCAGACTCGTGAATCTAGTTTTTTATAGGAGATTTGATTTTATGAAGAAAACTTATTATTTTTTACTTATTATGACTTTTACTTTAATTTCACTTAATCTTTCAGCTGGCGCAGTTGATAACAACAGCAACTATTCCGCTGAATACGCAAGAACTCTTAACAGAAATGCCGCAACAGATTCTACAGATGCAGTTTTTTACAACCCTGCAGGACTTTCGCTCCTTGAAAATGGTGTATATGTAGGAATGGGAAATCAGTTTGTTATTAAAAAATATACTCATTCAGCTAACCTCGGAGGAAACGAAGTAAGTTATTCAGATGAAAACCCTATCCTTCTTTTTCCAAATATCCAGATGGCTTATAGAAATGATAAATGGACAGGATATTTAGGTTTTTATGTTCCAGCAGGTGGCGGAACACTAAAATATGATGACGGAACAATTCTTAATCAGGTCATAGCATCACAGCTTGCAGCAACAAATCCTGAAGCAGCACAGATGTTTGCGTCATCAAAAAGCGAAGGTTCTTCAACATATTACGCTTTTACAGCCGGTGGCGCATACAGAATAAGTGAACATGTTTCAGTTTCAGCTGGTTTAAGATTTATACTTGCTAAAACAACAAGCAAAATAACAGCTGCAAACGGAATAACATTAATTGATTATGAAGGTTCGGCATCTGGTTTCGGAGGTGTTTTCGGTGTAGACATAACACCTGTTAAAGATCTTGTTATAGCGGCAAGATACGAATCAAACACACAGCTTAGATGGGAAGCCGATAAAAGTGAAGGTGACGCAACTATAAGAGGAATTTTAGGATATGCTGATGAAGGAACAAAATATTACAGAGATCTTCCTCCAATGCTGGCTCTTGGAGTAAGTTACAGATTTATTCCTGAATTTAAGACAGATATAAACTACACTTTATATTTTAACGAAATGGCAAACTGGGATACAAAACAGGATCAGCATTATATAGGTCAGGAAGTTGGTATAGCTTTTGAATATCAGCCTTTAAAGATATTAAAAATAAGTACAGGTTTCCAGTATACAAATCCAGGAGCAGATAAAAACAGCTATTATTTCCTCAAACCGGCACTTCAGTCAGTTTCTTTCGGCGGTGGATTTGCAGTTGAACCTATCGAAGATTTAGTTATAAATACAGGTTTCATGTATGCTAAATATATAGATGATTCAACAAATCTTTCAGACACTCTCAAGCTTGACCTTGAAAAACAAAATATGATTGCAACTATAGGTCTTCAATATAAATTCTAATTTTTCAGTAAAATCTTATATATTAGCAAAGTCTAACAGCTTTAGAAAGTAAAGTATCAATAATTTATTTGACTTTAAAAAAAATTTTATCTATCATGCTTCGTAAACCGTTTTGTTAATTTTGGAGGTAACAATGGCTCACGTAATTAATGCTGATGTATGTATCAACTGTGGTGCATGTGCATCCGAATGTCCTGTAGAAGCTATTTCCGCTGGCGAAAATGCTCATGAAATCGATGCTGATGTATGTGTTGATTGTGGTGCATGTGCTTCAGCATGTCCAGTAGAGGCTATTTCTGCTGAGTAATAGTTCTTGCAATAAAAGATATTAAAAGGGAAAACTTCTGTTTTCCCTTTTTTATTTTGAATCAGATATGGAATCAATATAAACACCTACCCATCCATATGTGGAAAAAAGCCACATTGGAATTCTGCCAAATAAATCTTTCTGAGCAAAAGAATAGTAATTAAATGAAGGAGAAAGTAATAAATACTCAAATATTACACCACCTAAACTTATTATTATAAAAGCAGCTGTTTCTCTTTTTTTCTGAAATAAAACAATATAAAGGAGTGAAATAACATAGAAAAGGAAATAAATATTTATGTGACATATACAGTTTCTGTAATAAAAAGCCAGTAGATAGGAAAATATTATCATAATTACAGATGTTATTCTTAGAAATAAACCCGATAGTTCTCCTTTTTTTTCCTCCCCTATTTGCCCATCAAGCCACTTTTTTCTAAAAATTTTCCAGAATAACAAAATAAAAAGAGCCGCAAATCCCATTTGTAACGGTAAATAAAAAGGCCAGTTAAAATTAAAAATGTTTGCTCCGGAAAAATAATAAGTTTCAATTTTGTAGAAAGTGTGGAAAAGATCAAGCGGAGCTACAATAAAAAATCCACTAAAAAAAGCCAAAACATACCATTTTTTCATATATTTAACCTCTCGATGGCAAATCATTAAAAAAACTAATTAAGATTTAAACAGCCCTTAATGAAAACCATTCTGCAAAAATGGCACAATAATTGCAATTTAATACTGATTTTTTTTAGGGAGCTTTATTGTGCAGGTTAATATGCTTAATGAAATAAACAACTTAGTCAACGACAAAAAGAGCGTTCTTTCTCAGGAAAAAAAGCTTCAGGAACTAAGTAAAGCCGCTGCACAATTTGAATCCATATTTTTAAGTCAAATATTAAAAGAATCTATGCCTGAAGGCAGCGATGGAGATACTGTTCTTTTCGGAGAAAGCACTTCAAGAAATATTTACCGTTCAATGATGTTTGATGCTGTTGCAGAAGAAATGGCAAACGCCGGAGGTATAGGACTTCAGAAAAAAATTGTTGAACAGTATATGGAAATGATGGCTCCATCCAAAACTCAATCAGACAAAATAAATAACTTCAAAGATATGAAATTAAAAGAAATTTATATATCTTCAAATCAGATAAATAACGGAAATATTATTTTTAATAGTGATTATAGAATTTCTTCACATTTTGGCTTCAGAAACGACCCTTTTACAGATAAAAAGAGATTTCATTATGGAATAGACCTTGCAGCACCTGAAGGAACAAAGATTTTTGCCCCTATTTCAGGTAAAGTAATTTACTCAGGTGAATTAAAAGGTTACGGCAAAACCGTAAAAATTCAAGATGATGATAACAAAACTTATATCTTCGGTCATCTTTCAGACTTTAATGTCAAAGAGGGAGACAAAATAACCAGAAAAACTTATTTGGGAAAAGTTGGTTCTACAGGAAGATCCACAGGACCACATCTGCATTTTGAAATAAGAGATTCTGAAAATAACGCTATTAATCCGGAAAAGATTTTTGTATTTAATTCCAATCAAAATCAGATTGCCATGCAAGGAGGTAATTGATGAAAGTAAACAATCCTTTATTAAACATTATTTCAAACAGAAATAACGAAACTTCTTCAAACAAGACCTCCGATGTTCAATCTGAATCTTCTGAAATTATAAGCTCAAATAACGAGTCTGCTCTTTCTTCTGAAATATCGATATCCAAAGAAGCTGAACTTATGAAAAAAGCTTCTGAAAAAATGAAGGAAACAGAAGAGATTGATATTGAAAAAGTTAACAGAATCAAAAATCTTCTCGCAAAAGGAGAATATTCTATTGATAATGAAGCTTTATCTAAAAGTATTTTTATGGCTTTAAAGGGAGGAGATCATGATGAGTGATGAAAAAATGATTCTTTTCTCAATATTAAGAAAAGAAAACATTCTTCTAAAAGATCTGAAAGAACTTTTCATAGAAGAATTTCCTCATATTATAGCATTTAATGTTGAAGAGCTTCATAAAATTAATGAAAAGAAAAAAGCCCTTTACAAAGAACTTCAAATTGTAATAGATAAAAAAAATGAGATTTTCATAAATTCAGGCACAGCATCCTTTGAATCTTTATGTCACAGCTATAACGATGAAAACGTATCTTTCAGTGATTTATGGAACAGATCCATATCTTATGCACAGGAAATAAAAGATCTTGCAGAGAAAAACAAATCTATTGTATCTCACGGTTTAAAAAGTATTAATGCCGCTATTAAGAGTATAACTTCTGTAGCAACACAAAAAAAAGGATACACCAAAAGTGGCAAAAACAGCTATACAACAAACACCGGTGCAATAATAAAAGGGAGTTTCTAATGTCAAATATATATTCCATCATGAACATTGGAAAAAGCTCAATACTTGCAAACCAGACAGTAATATCAACTACAAGCCATAATATATCAAATGCTGAAACTGAAGGATATTCAAAACAGAGAGCAATATTTACCGCCAATGACCCGCTTAAAACTTATGCCGGTTATGTTGGACAGGGAACAAGTATAACAGATATTGATAGACTTAACACTCGCCTGATTCACAATCAGATGGTTAAAAACCAGAGCGAACTTGGCTATTATGAAAAAAGTTATTCTTTGGCAACATCTGTAGAATCAGTTTTTTCAGATGCAACAGGATATGATATTCAGTCAGCAATAACTGATTTTTTTAATAGCTTCACAAAACTTTCTGCAACTCCTGATGACATGGCACTTCGTGAAAATGTCAGAAGAACCGCAAATATCATGTGTGACAGATTTCAGAAAACCGATAGTGAATTACTTGAAATTCAAACATCAATAAACAGCGAACTTGAATCAAACATTACAGAAGTAAACAGACTGACAGAACAGATAGCTTCTCTTAATGCAGAGATAGCTTCTCTTGAATATACGGGACACGAAGCTGGAGATCTTAGAGATAAACAGGAACTTCTAATAAGGAATCTTGCCAAAATAATAGATATAGACACATTTACAGACAGCAAAGGATTTGTAAATATAAGTGTCGATAGCGGTGAAGCCATAGTTACAGGTAACAGTTTCAACAAACTTGTTCTCACCCCTGCAACAAATATAGACGGATTTAACAATGGAATTGCTGTAATCAAAGGTAATGAACAGGTAGATATAACAGATGATCTTGGTGAAGGAACCATTGGTGCTCTTGTAAATATGAGAGATGTTACAGTTCAGGGATACAGAGACAGAATGAATGAACTTGCATCAGGAATAGCCCAGCAGGTAAACATTATTCATAACAATGCAACAAATCCTTCCGGTTCTTTTACACTTCTGGAAGATCCATTTAATCCTGGCAATGCTCTTGGCGGTGGTGACTTTTTTACCGACTCGGATGGTTCAGGAATAATAACTGCTGCAAACATATCAATTGAAACTGCAATTACAAATTCATTAAGCGCAATTGCCGTTGCACAATCTTCCGATATTGAATCGGTTCAGGGTGATAACAGAAACGCAATAGTGCTTTCTAAACTTATGGATACACAGTTCATGAGTGATACAAATTATGATCCTGCAAACGGAAATGAAACTTTTTTACAATATTATCAGGATACAGTCTCTGCAACAGGACACGATGTACTTGACTTTAAAGCTAAAGCATCAAATGCGACAAATGAATCAGAGCAGCTTTCAAGCTTACGTGAAGAGATTGCAGGAGTCAATGTTGATGAAGAGCTTATAGATCTTGATAAATTCAAAAAAGCATATGAAGCATGCTCAAAAATCATAGCTGCGGCAGATGAAATGCTTCAGAACATTTTAGATTTAAAAGCTTAGGAGTAAGCCATGTTTTACAGTAGAGTAAGTACCAATCAGATTTATCTTTCAAATCAGTCATCAATAATGCGTCAGTCTTCCAATCTGGCAAAACTGAACAATATGATAACTGCAAAAAAGAAAGTAGTCGATGCGTCTGATGATCCATTAGCAAAAAAGAAAATCATGCAGGAAAACAAGCTACTTAAGGAACTTGAAACCTACAGCGCTAACTGCATTCAGGCAAACTCTCAACTGGAAGCATCGGAACAGCAGATTCAGGCAGTGTATGACAGTGTATCTGCAATAAAAAGTCTTGCTCTTAGAATGGCTTCCGACACAACAAACAATGAAGATAAGACTAATGCTATTACAGAATTAAATCAGGCTAAGGAAGATATTATATCTTATCTTAATACAGAATTGGACGGATTTTATATTTTTGGAGGTTACCAGACATCATCAGCAGCTTTTGCAGATGACGGAACCTACCTTGGAGACAATAACGCGCGCAGTCTTGAAATATCAAAATCTGTTTATAAACAGGTAAATTTTCCGGGCACGGATGTTACCGAATTCGAGCATACAGATGCTGCTGGCGTGACAACAACACTTTCTATTATGACCGTTATCGACAATCTGATTACTGATATGCAGAATAGCGATGCAGACAGTATTAGAGATCTCAGGATTGGCGAGCTTGACAGTGCAATAGAAAGCATAAGTCATGTAAGCTCTGTTGCAGGTTCTCTTGTAAAGGAAGTTGAACTGTCAAAAGTTATTAATGACACTGTAAAACTTCAGAGCAAAATGATAAAATCAGATCTTGAAGATTTGGATGTTACAACAGCCCTTACAGAGTACGAAGCTGCCCAGACAGCACTTAATGCAACAATGAAAACCACATCGGAAGCACTTAAAATGACGCTTCTGAACTACTTGTAATGAATATTCCATAGACCAGGGAGGGTACTATGCTGACTTTAACCAGGAAGGTTGGTGATTCCATCTACATTGGAAAAGATGTGATGGTTGTGATTAAGGAAATCAAAGGTAAACAGGTAAGAATAGGTGTAAATGCACCACTTGAATACCCTGTGTACCGTGGTGAAATCTTTGAAAGAATCATGGAGGAAAACAGAGCCTCTGCAATGGCTCCACATTCCGTAGATGATATCACCGCTCTTTTCAAGAAGAACTTGAAAAAAGAAGATTAAAACTATTTTAAGGAGTTGGATATGAAAGTTAAAACAAGCAGATTCGGAGAACTTGATGTCCCAAGGGACAAAATAATCCATATGCCGCTTGGCATTTTAGGTTTTCAGAACAGCTTCAATTACTTTATCCTCGATCACTCGGAAGATACTCCGTTTAAATGGTTGCAGTCGGCCGATGAACCTGACTTGGCATTCGTAATTATTGATCCTTATCAATTTAAACCGGATTACAACATTCAGGTAATAAGCGACGATCTTGCACCAATTCAAACTAAGAGTGTAGAAGATATAGTAATTGCTGTTCTTGTCTCTATTCACGGAGACCCAAGATTAATGACCGGCAACCTTCTTGCACCTCTTTTGGTGAACTACAAGAAAATGCTCGGAATGCAGCTCGTGCTTAATAACTCAAATTACAACACGAGATGCAATATCCTCGATGAAATGCAGAAGAACCGGGAGCTTATCATACAGAGGGAACAGAATAAAATGGAAGACAAAATAAGGGAAGAACAGGAAAGAGCTGTTGTAAAAAGAGTTTCTTCCATTTAATTAACTTCACGTATGAGGAATGTTGTGCTATTTTTATGTAATATGATAAAACTTTTAAGGAAAGATTACCATGTTTCATAAGCCATATACAAAGGAGCTTGGAGAGAGCTTTAAAGCAGAAATCGCCGCTTTTTCTGACAGTTTTGGACGCTATATCAAAGCGAAGAAGAAACAGTACGGCGAGAACTATGTTGAAGCTGCAGAAATAGTCTCTCTCCTACTCGCACATAACATTCCAGGAGTACCAGGCTATATCAACGGAGATGAACTTCCAGGGACGGATATTCTATCTCTGAAAAATAGCGATTCCCTTATGGCAAAACATTTTCCTTTTGCGACAAAACAGGGTTTAAAAGACCGTTTTGTAAGAAGAAATGAAACAATGTTCCTATATGGAGCTTTTACCAAAAGAAAAGAGCTTGATTATGTGATACTTTTCACTGAATATGATGATGACAGAATCATTAAACAGGCAGAGCAGAAACTCAAGATCATTCTGGAATGGATAAGAATAGTCAAAGGAATAGCCCTTGGATATGAAATTATATTAGTGCAGACCGGCAAAACAATTGCATCTTCAAGTGGAACAGTTTCTCTTTATACAAGAGAAATTTTTGTGTTTTCCCTGTTTAATGATTTTTTCCCTTTAAGTTCATACTATATTTTAAGCGGGGAACTGCTTGAATCATATAAAAACAAACATCATTCATGGAACTACGTAATAGAAAGAGAAAAAAATCTTTTTCCAATGTCTTTATGCAATATTTTAGAAAAACTTCCCACACTTGGAAAAGCGGTCTTCTTTAAAAGCTTTACTGAAACAGCAAAAATTTCTTCTCAACCTGAAATAATGAATGCACTCATATATCTATACATGGCAGAAAGAGAGCATAAAGAACCATTTTATATTTACAAAAAGATGCTTTCGTATGTAAATAGACCTTCTGAAACACTCAATATACCTGTTGTATTTTATGATGATTTTAAATCTTCATTTCCAGAAACGGAACTCTATGACGAAGCATTTTATCTTACTATAAGAAAAGAAAAACATCTTTCAAAAGAAACACTGACTACACTTTTCTCTAAATTTGAACTTGATTTCATGGAAAAATTCTATACATTGCCAAGCATATTTCCTTCAAGCCAATATAAAGAACTTATAAAAAAAGAAACAACAATAATCAACACCATACTTTCCTACTCTAAAAATCTTGAAAGTTCAAAATTAAAAGAAGCTTTCATTTTTTCAAAAAAAACAAAAGCAGTATTTAATCTGGATCTTACAAAAACATCAGGAATTTTATACCCTGTAAATTTCAGTCAGATGGAGTATACGGAATCGCAGATAACTTTCAGATCAGGAATAGATCTTGGCTGGGAACTTTCCATAATAGATGAAAAAAGCGAAGAAATATTTATTGCAAGAAAAAGGTCGCTTTGTGAACTTCTAACTTTTGCAACAATAAATGGAATTTCAAAAACACGAGGTTTTTCCTTAAAAAATGTAGGAAGAGTTCTTGCATCAAAAACCACACGCCTTTGGGAAATGATAGAAAGCTGGTTTAAATCAGATGAACAGATATTTATGGCTATCAATTATGTACAAAGTGAAAACCATAAAGATGAAACCAATACATCAATAACTGATATTTATGACACAAAATCAAAGAAAGAAAATATTATAAAAGAAATTTCTCTTATAGGAAAAACAAAATATCAGTCAATACTCTATATGTCATGCTTTAAAAGCAGCACTCCTGTATCGGAAACTGTATGGGGATTAATATCATCAGGAATAAATTTTTCAGGAAAACACAGAATTTCAGTATTTTATGAAACATGGCAGGAACCTGTTTCATCAAAAATGGAAAAAATATTAGAACAACATCCAAAAGCCCCTTTTATCATGAAGGAAAACGAGAGTATTGCTGTCATAGAAAAAGAAAAGTTTAATATATTTAACAGTATTGGAGAAACACTCAGATATTTATCAGAAAATAGTATAAACACTCCAAATATAGAACTTTCTTCAGAAGAAACAGTTGTTCTTAGTAAAATAAATGAATTTAGAAAAAATTCCAAACATACATTTTTTATTACAACATTTAAAGAGCGTGAAGTTATATTATTTCACAAAGAAAAATTTGCCGCAAGTGTTAGAATCGGTAATGATATTGATACAGAAATATATTTAGCATCGTTAATTTCCTTTATTAATTCTATTTCAGTAATGCAGGAATCCAGAATTGATTTTTCAATAATTATGTTGAGCAAAGATGGTTCTTTCAGAAACATATCACAAATAATAGAAAGCAAAGCATCTGGAACTCCATCAAATCTGGTAGAGCTTTATCCAGGCTACAAAAAAAATGTTCTGGACAATAAAAAAGCAAAAGGAATAGGAGAAAACATAACAGAACTTGCAAAAAATTATCTTCAGAACGGTGGAATGAAATATCCAGTAACCATGTGTAATTCGTATCCACTTGAAATTTACACTGAGACAGATGTTCTGGCTCTCAAACTTGACATAGACAATGCTCTTCTAAACATGGAGGAAGCAAAATGAGATATCTTATTATTTTTATTCTTATAGTTTTTTCATTATTTCTGTACGGAGAAACACAGAAAAATCAAAATGACACAAATCAGGAAACAAATACAAAAGAGAAAAAAGAAAATATCAAAAAAATTGTAGACAAAGCCTCTGTTGATCTAAAAAAAGGAAAGGAAATAAAAAAAGATGTAGCTGTTACAGAAGTAAAAAAAGAAACTGACCAAAAAAGTACAGAAATAAAAGAAAAAGTAAAAGATGAAAAAAGATATAAATATACATTAACTCCAGCAGATTGTAACCCGATAAAAAACAGTAAATCTGTTAAAGTCTTTGAAGTCACAAGTTTTGAATATGTATTTAAAAATAACAGAAGATTCTGGATATCAGCAGGAAGTATTGAAGGAATAGAAAAAGGCATGGAAATAACTGTCTGTAAAAATACAGATTCATTTCGCTTTTATCCTATAGCAAAAGCTGAAATAGCTGAAGTTTGGGATGATAAATCTATTGCTACTCTAAATGATGCACAAACAAATATTGATGAAACTTTGCCTGAAAATCCTTATTATCTGGCAAAAGGTGACATGATAGTTTTTACGGAAACAAGCAAACTCATATATGATCCGGCATGGTTCAAGAAAAAAGATAAAAAGAAACCTAAAAAGAAAATTCCGCCTCCTGAATATAGAAAAGAATTTTTCCCTGAATTCAGAGAAGAGCTTCTTAAAGGTAAACAGGAAAAGAAAACGGAAAAACCGGCAGAAAAGAGTGAAAACATAAAAGAGGAGAAAAAAGATGTCATCTGATCTTAGCGTATCAGGACTTGTTTCAGGTATGGATACCGACTCTATAATAACGGCGGTATTAAACACATATCAAAGCAAACTTGACAAAAAGAATGAAGAGATGATCTACGAATCCAGAAAAAAGGAGGTCATCAATGAAGAGATTGCCAATATGCAGTCCCTTAAAGACAAAATCCTCAAACTCAAACTCGAATCAACTTTTCAAAATAAAGCACTCTCCAGTTCAGATGAAGCTGTAATAAGAGGATCTGCATCTACAACAGCAATCCCCGGCAACTACTCAATAACAGTTCAAAGTACTGCCGTTCCTGCAACTGTAACAAGCAGTTACACAAGAGCCACAATACTTAACAGCCCGCCTAACACCATGAATCTTTCAGGAATGACAGGAAGACCGGAAAGCGCATTTGATGGACTTATAAGTCTTACTACAACAGAAAGTGGTTCAATAGCACAGACGCGCGCAATATACACCAAAAACGGTGGTGGACAGTTCGCCAAATATGAAAGCGGTATAATAGAAGGAGCCACAAATGGAACAGCAGCGTCTTCTATAAATGGAACACTTTCAGTAAAAATCGATGGCGAAAATACAATAACGCTTTCTTTAAGTTATGCACAGGGAACGACAATAAAAACTATAGCATACGACATACAAAGCAAAATAAATGAAAAAATGAATGAGATAAAAGGAACATCTCACACAGATTATGTAGCTGTTAAATCGCCGGATAAAGAAGGAGCCGGCAATGAAGGGCTTATTTTTTATAACATAAACAGTAACACGGAAGATTCAATAGAATTTACCGGAGGTACAGCACTTTCCGCACTAGGACTAGATACAACAACATTTGATACTGCAATAGAAATGGAAGATAACTGGATAGAATATTCCGGTGATCTTTCACTCCTCAGAGAAAAACTTGGCGCCGATAAAACTGGAATAATACCTGGAATAAATATCCTGGCCTCAACAGGAATGACGACCGGAACAGCCACTTTAAGAACAAATGCACAGCTTAGAACTCTTGATAAAATTTATCCACAAATTAAAGGAGCAGAATCAATTTCTGCATCAGGAAGCATTGATCTTAATCAAAAATTAAGCGAAGTGTCCTTTGATTCAGGACTTCAGATATCAACTGCATCAGATGGAACTGCCACTTTTACAATAAATGATACTTCTATAGAGATTTCTGACTTTTCAGAAGCTACAGTAATGGATTTTCTTGCAATAGTAAACTCATCGTCAGCCGGAGTTACAGCAAGTTATGACAAAAACACAGACAGTTTTGTTCTTACAGCAAATGAAAATTACGTTGAAACAAGTATAAGCCTGGGTTCTGCCGCAGATACAACAAATATTCTTACAGTTCTTGGAATATCTCTTGCATCAGGAGGAACACTTTATCAGGGAAGTGCATCAGCAAATATTGATATTAACACCATAATAAATGATGCGGCATTTTCAGGTACAGCATCCAGCGGAACATTTACAGTAAACGGAGTGACACTCTATGTGGATGTAACAAAAGATACACTTCAGACACTGATTGATAAAATCAACAATTCAAATGCAGCAGTAACAGCAGAATATGATAAAAATGCTGATAGATTCGTGATTAAAAGCGATCCAAACACAACAAAAACAAATAACAAAAAAATAGAACTCGGCAGCAACTATGACACAAGCAATATACTTGAAGTTTTAAATCTGACATATCAGAGCGGAATAGTTACAGGCAAAGCTTCAGATGCAGCTATATCTTCTGAAACGATATCATTTGTAACTCAAAATTCAGCAGGAATAGAATCAACAGAAACAGTAACGATACCATCTACAAATTATTCAGGAGCATACAGCGATATATGGACTGGAGTCTGGAATGATGGGATTGCAGATGGCGCCACATTTACGATAACAACAGATAGTGCTGCAAATACTTACACATGGACTAACAACACAGGCAGCGCAATAATTAATATGGAAGATTTTGCAGCAGCCTGGAATGACAGTGACAACTGGTCGACATACAGTGTAATAGTTCCAGCAATACTTGAAGGAGATAATCAATTACGCTTTTTTAACAATAACAGCACAGGAAATTTTAGCATAGATTCTACTGATCCTGCTGATATAATTGAATTAGGCGGAACATCTGCAACAGTTACTCAAGGAATTGATGCATCTCCATCTGCTCAATATAACGCACTTAGGTTCGCATGGACAATAAATTCAAAATCTTCTCTTGATGACATAGTCAAAGTTAGAACCGATGGAGCCGGCGGTATATATATGGATTCAGTTAATACCGGAAGTCCAGGAATTTTCTTTATGGCCTCTGCAAATATTGTTGAAGACTATTTTGGGGATGTTGCAGTCAGATCATCCACAACCACTACAGAAGGAAGTATCGGAAGAGATGCTCAGATAATAGTTGATGGAACATTTTATACAAGAACAAGCAATACTATCGATGATGTTATCGGCGGAGTTGAATTGAATCTTATGTCTGCAAAGGAAAGCAGCATAACAGTAAATATCAGCAATGACACTGATAAAGCCATAGAAGCTATAGCCACATTCATAGTTGAGTATAACAAACTTATCACAGAACTTTCACCGGATTACCTTTCAACTGAAGATAAAAAATATCTCGAACCGCTAACAACAGAAAAAATGGATGAGTTCACAACTGTCTCTGAGCTTAATTCCTATGAAGAAAAATATAAGGAAGTTACAAAAACAAAAATCATAAGGGAAGAAACCTCTTTCCGTTCTTTTTACAATTATATGAGAAGTACCAGTTCAGGTGTAATAAAAAATGCCGAGACAAAATTTGATATGCTTTCAGATCTTGGTATATCAGCAGGTTCACTTGGAGGTTATGAAGATGGAAAGAATGGATATCTTGTAAGAAGTTATGACGAAGACAATGAAACAGAAGAAGAATATCTTGAAGCAATTATAGAAGAACTTAAAAACACATCTGAACTTACAGACGCTCTTGAAGAAGATGCTGCAAAAGTTTATAAACTTTTTTCAAACGACTCTGATGATGTCGAAGAAATGGGAATCGCAAGAAAGATAGAAGAAAAAATAAACGACTATATATTGACAGGTGGAATACTAAAGGATAAAGTAAAGACCAATGGAACGATAGACCAGCGGCTTACGGAATTGTCCGAGCAATATACAGCTTATGAAGACCGTATGGAAAAAAGAAAAGAGACTCTTGAAAATCAGTTCGCAGCAATGGAAGAAATGCTTCAGAGACTTCAGGAACAACAGACAACAATTTCACAAAAACTTGGAATTTCAACCAGTAGCAGCTAAGAGGTAAATAAATGGCAGGTCAGATAAAGTCTTTTGAAACTCAATATCTTCAAAGAGAAATAGAGGGAAAAAGCAATGTTGAAATTGTAGTTATGCTTTATGATGCAGGTGTGAAATTTATGAATAGAGCAATGACTGCCATTGATGAAAAAAATATTGAACAGGCACACTTAAACATAACAAAAACACAAAATATCGTAAATGAACTCTCAGGGATGCTTGATATGAAACAGGGAGGAGATATTGCAGTTAATCTGTTTAACCTCTATTCTTTTATCAGTGAAAGACTCATATCTGCAAATGTCAAAAAAGACAAAGACAAAATAAGAGAAGCGCTTGAGATTTTTTCAAGTCTCAGAGAAGCATGGGTTGAAATAGCGAAAAAAGATAAAGAAGGAGCAATTGAACCTGAAGAACAAAAGAAAAAAGAGGAATCAGCACCTAAAAAAGCACCTAACCTTTTCAAAAACAATGCTTCTCAAACCAAAGAAGGATACAAGCCATTTAGTGTAAAAGGATAGAAAATCACTTATATTTCAGCTATATAACCGAAAATACTTAAAAAGTGGAAAAATATTAATTTTACAAATTAAAATATTGTAGAAATTCATTTTTAGCGTAGTATAAAAGCCTGTTTTATAAGGAGGTGACAATGGAAGAAAACAGCATTTACCAGAACTCAAAGCTTAAACTTTATGGATTCAATAATCTTACAAAAACTTTAAGTTTCAACATATATGACATTTGTTACACCACTACGCCTGAAGATAGAAAAGCTTATATTGAATATATTGATGAAGAGTACAATTCAGACAGACTCACAGGAATTCTTGAGCAGGTTGCAAATATTATCGGTGCCAACATATTAAACGTTGCAAAACAGGACTACCACCCTCAGGGTGCAAGTGTAACAGTACTTATATCTGAAGGCAAACTCACAGAAGAAGTTGACGAAATGGCTGAAGACATATCAACATTCAATTCATCTATTGTTACCCATCTTGATAAAAGCCATCTTACAGTTCATACATATCCTGAAAGTCATCCCGAAAACGGTATAAGCACATTCAGAGTTGACATAGATGTATCAACTTGCGGAAAAATATCTCCACTTAAAGCTCTTAATTTTCTTCTCGACAGTTTCGAGAGTGATATTGTTTCACTTGATTACAGAGTCAGAGGATTTACAAGAAAAATGGATGGAAGAAAAATATTTATAGATCATAAAATAAATTCCATTCAGAACTTCATATCAACAGAGACGCTCACAAAATATCACTCCATGGATGTTAACGTTTATCAGGAAAATATCTTTCATACAAAAATGCTTCTTCGTGATTTTGATCTTGATAACTATCTTTTCAGAATATCTAAAAAAGATTTAAGTCTTATGGCAAAAAGAAAAATCATTGCAAGATTAAAAAAAGAGATGAATGAAATCTTCTACGGAAGAAATATTCCAACTATGCCAATAATGTACTAACTCTTTAATTCTTTTCATATATAAGTTTACAATAGAAAGTTTCACGTTATTTCTGGAAAACAATTTTTTATTAATCACACCATTTACTATTTACTTTACATTTCGTTTTCTGTATATTCAATGGCGCTATGCTGGTGATAAACTTTTAACAGGAGCTTTTATGAGAAGAATTTTAAGTTTGTTGATTTTCATGGTAATTTTCTCATTTTCAGGCTGCCAATCTGCAAAAACACTTGAAAAAGGACTTTCATTATATAACAACAAGAATTATACCGAAGCTGCTGTTTTTCTTGCTGAAGCCTGTGATGCAGGAAGTGTTTTAGGATGCAAAAAGTTAGCATCTATTTATAAAAACGGAAAAGGTGTTTCTCAAAATCTTAACACAGCGGCAAAATATCTAAAAATTGCATGTAAAAATGGCTCAACAGATTCATGTAAAGAATATTCCAAACTTGTCAAGCTTGGCTATAAATAATTAATTTAATTTTGAAACAAGAATAGATTTAACAGTTTCCGGATCAGCCTGGCCACCACTTTTTTTCATAACCTGCCCCATAAAGAAACCAAAAAGAGCTGTTTTCCCATTTTTATAAGCCTGATATTGATTCTGATTGGAAGCTATAATATCATCTATAACCGCTTCTATTTCAGAGCTGTCAATCTGAGCAAACCTGGAATCATTTTCAACTATTTCAGAAGCAGTCCTGCATGAAGAAAACATAATTTCCAAAACTTCTTTGCCCTGAGCCTGATTGATTCTCTTATTTTCAACCATTGAAACAAGTTCAAAAAGCATTTCAGGAGAAACAGGGGCTGATTTAATATTTTCCTTATCATGAAGCCTAAGTAATTCACCTGAAATCCAGCCTGCTATTTTTCTGGAGAGTGAAATATCTTTTTTTACAGCTTGCTCAAAATAATCACAAACTTCAGGATAAGAAATCATAAGCTCCATAAGTTCATCATTTAGATCATATATTTTTCTAACTCTTTCCTCTTTTACATCAGGAAGTTCAGGAAGAGAATTTTTTGATGTAACTATTTTGTCTTCACTTATTCTAAGCGGCGCAAGATCAGGTTCATTGAAATATCTGTAGTCATTACGACCTGATTTTTTACGCATAACTTCAGTTTGTTTAAGTTTAGGATTCCAAAGTCTTGTTTCAGGTTCAACTTCTCCACCATCTTCAACAAGTTTTATCTGCCTTTCAATTTCATAATCTATTGCTTTCTGAATAAAGGAAAAACTGTTGACATTTTTTATCTCTGTCTTTTCATTAAGAATGGTTTCACCTTTTTTTCTGATCGAAACATTGGCATCACATCTTAAACTGCCTTCTTCCATGTTTCCATCACAAATTCTAAGATATTTAACAGCAATATTATATATTTTCTTAAGATATTGAACAGCCTCATCACCTGTTCTGATATCAGGATAAGAAACAACTTCGCACAATGGAACACCAGCTCTGTTATAATTTAAAAGAGTTTTTCCCTCTTTATGAAAAGACTTACCTGTGTCCTCCTCCATATGAATTCTTTCAAGCCTTATTTTTTTAGGCTCACCATTACTATCTTTTACCATAACAAAACCATTCTCACCAATTGGTCTGAAAAACTGTGTTATCTGATAACCTTTAGTAAGATCCGGGTAAAAATAGTTTTTTCTGTCAAAAGTTGAGTCTTTATTAACATCACAGTTAAGAGCAAGTGAAAATCTTAGAGCCTTTTCCATAAACTCTTTATTAAGAGAAGGAAGCGCCCCGGGCTGACCTGTACAGACAGGACAAATATTTAAATTCTGTCTGTCACCAAATGTTGTTGGGCATGAACAGAAAGCCTTTGCAGCAGTATCTATCTGAATATGAATTTCAAGACCGACAACAGCTTCGTAATTATTCATGTTCAACCTCCTCAACCATTTTTTCAAAGTTGTAGAATTCCTTTTCAATAGTGCATACAAAATTTAATAGTTCATTATCTTTAAGACGTGGAGCCATAAGCTGCATTCCAAGCGGCATATGGTGATGAACATCTGCCGGAAAAACTATTGCCGGAAGTTTTGCAAGATTAGCAGGAATTGTATAAAGATCTTCAAAATATAATGAAACAGGATCCGGCTTTTCCTCAAATTTAAAAGCTATATCAGAAGATGCAGGAGTAAGAACAAAGTCAACATTTTCAAAAAAAGAATTGAATCTGTTATATATTATTGTTCTTATTTTTGATGCCTTAAGATAAAAACTGTCAAAGCACTTACGGGAAAGAACATACGTTCCAAGAATTATTCTTCTTTTTACTTCTTCACCAAAATATTTTCCCCTCGACTTTGAATAAGTTTCAAAAACATTTTCAGCTTCAGCTCTCTCTGAATATCTTATTCCATCAAAACGGGCAAGATTACTACTGGCTT
Organism: bacterium; assembly: GCA_963667425.1. Classification (GTDB taxonomy): domain Bacteria; phylum UBP6; class UBA1177; order UBA1177. The sequence goes on from OY763407.1 coordinate 1,020,261, forward strand.
CAGCCGTTGAAATTACCTGATATACAGGAATAACTTTGTCAAATTCAGGAAAATCAAGTTCTATAATTTCTGCTCCATTTTCTATAAAATAATTTTTCGTTTTCTCAAAAGTCAAGGCAACATTTGGTTTCATAGATTCAAGATACTGTTTAATTATTCCAATTTTTTTCCCTTTTACAGGAGTATCCTTGTGAAAAAACCCTGGAGAATCAATAGATGTTGAATCTTTTTCATCTTTTCCAGACATAACATCCATAATATCAATCATTATCTTAGGCGTTCTCGATAAAAGACCTACCTGATCGAGAGAAGAAGCAAAAGATGTAACTCCGTAACGGCTTAAAACGCCATATGTAGGTTTATAACCGTAAACACCACATAGAGACGCAGGCTGACGCACCGAACCACCAGTATCTGAACCTAGAGTAAAAGAAGCCATTCCTGCAGCTGCAACCACAGCGCTGCCGCCACTGCTTCCACCGGGAACTCTTTCAGTATCCCATGGATTAAGAACCGGACCATATGCAGAATAAATGTTTGCAACACCCATCGCAAATTCATCCATATTTATTTTGCAGTTGAAAACAACACCTTCATTTTTAAGCCTTTTTATTACCGTAGCATCATAAACCGCTTTATAATTTCTTAAGATAAGAGAGGCATTAGTAAGCTTGAGTCCTTTCACTGCAATATTATCCTTAACGCCGCAAATTAAACCCTTTAACTTTCCTTTATCAGAATGCTCAAGTTCATTTTCAGGCACAATCTGAAGAGTCGCATTCAGCACCTGATTATATTCATCAATATTCTTATAAATATCTTCTCTTGAAGGAATCACCATTTTACTCCCCCTTATCTACAACTTTTTTAACAACAAGATAATCATCCTCTTTCTGAGTAAAAGCATCAATTATATCCTTTGAAGACTCGGAAAGAGCCGGCTCGAAATCAACAGTTTCAAGAGATTCTGAAAGTTCAAAAAAAGGAATAACTCCTTCAGTATCAACTTTCTCCATCTCATCAAGAATTGGAATAAGAGCATCAATGTGTGCTTTCATTTTTTCCATTTCGTTTGCATCTGCACTTATAGCAGCAAGTTTATAAATCTCTGAAACCTCTTTAATTGTCAAACTCATCGCAAAACCCCTACAAATGTTTCTGGATAGAAAGTAACATTTTTGGTATTTAAAATCAATTTTATGGAAAAGGAGTATAGAGTATGAAAGTAATTAAAGAATATTATTTAAATGAAATTAGAACAATAGAACAAAAGTTCTATAGCAATATTTTTCTTAAAATGTCATCAATTATGTAAAATCGTATATGAATAGGATTTTTAACTTTTGAAACAGTTTAAAAATTGAAACTTGCCCAGAAAATCTTTTATTGATAAGTTATTTGAAATTCAGAGTTTTTTTTGTGATACTTGACTTATTCGCCTATAAGCAATCCTTTTTCCTTCATTACGCATGGGTCAAATGTTGCAAAATCTGCCTGATGGATGAAGACTCCTTCGATTCTCTGTGGTCTTCCATCTCCTTCTTTTGCGTGACAGATTATAATGTTCTGAATTTCTCTTGGCAATCCTGTTTCTGCTGCTGCTATTGCTCCTGATATTGGATGTCTTGCACATTTTCCGTCGTATGATTTTTGATATTTCCCATTAACGTATTCTATTTCCATAAGTTTGCCTACATCATGAAGAAGTCCGCCTGCTATCAGCCAATCCATGTTTATTTCAAATGGAACTTTTTTGTATGTTGTCATTATTGCTTCGGCGATTCCTTTTGCCCCTTTTGTTACTGCAATTGTGTGTTCAAGAAGGTTTGTGCCATGTGTGTTGGTTAGAAGTGTGAATGGTATTTTTTCAAGTTCGGATATTTCTTTCCAGCCGCCCTGCTCTGCACATTTTGCCCATGTTTCAACAACTTTTTCCGCTAAGCTGTGGTCTTTCATTTCGTTAAGCAGTTCTGAAAAGAGAGATTTTAATTGTTCTTTCATAATAAAAAGCTCCTGATTAAAATGGTTAAAATAAACGTTATCAATATGAGATTATCTTTTTATAGAACTGTTTGCAACTTTTTATTGAGGTTAGATGCCGCTTTCTTCAAGCTCGGCTTTTACACCGTTTTGCTGGGCTGATATTTTGTTTACGGTTTTTACAAGCGGTGCTATGTTTTTCATGAATGTTTTTATTCCGGCAGGATTTAACTTGATTCCTGTTGTGCTTGTATCAAAGAGCATTTCAAAGAAATTCTTTTCTCTTGGGAACATTTTTAGAGGATATTTCTTATTCGGATCAAGACCTGCAAGCTGTTTTGCTTCTTTAAATGCTTCAAGGTAGCCGCCTGTTCCGTCTGCAAGTTTAAATTCCAGTGCATCTGTCCCACTCCAGACTCTTCCTTTTGCTATTTTCTCAACTGCTGTATCGTCAAGCTGTCTCCCTTTTCCCACTTTTGATTTGAAATCACTGTACATAAGATCGAGAAACTTGTCTACATATTGCCGGCTTCTTGCATCACCTTCTCTTAATGCTGAGAAGAGATCGGCATTTTCAGATGTTTTTACTGAGTCAAATGTTATGCCAAGTTTTGCAAAGAGCTCTTTTGTGTACATTTTTCCCATAACTACGCCGATGCTTCCTGTTATTGTTGTAGGTTCTACAAGTATTTTATCAGCCGGGGCCGATATGTAGTATCCGCCTGATGCTGCAACACTGCTCATTGAAACTATAACTTTTTTTCCTTTCGCTTTTGCCTGCTCAACTGCTCGCCATATAGATTCCGATGCTACAACTGAACCTCCGGGACTATTAACTCTGAATACTATTGCTTTTATGTCTTTATCATTTGCCGCATCATTTAATGCCTGAACGTATGTATCTGAACCGATTGATGAATCTCCTGAGAAAGGATCGTATTCACTTACGCCTGAATGGATTGAGCCTTCTGCAACTATAAGTGCGAGTGCTGGTTCTGTAAATTCCTGAGAGTCTTTCTCTATGTTGACTTTTGCGTTTATAGTGTTCTTTTCTATGTCCGGAATCATGTTTGATGCCATTTTATAGCCTGACATTGATATCCAGTTTTTCATATCTGGAACGATTTGTAAAAGTTCCATTTTTGCTTCATCACTGTATTTAACGCCATCAATCAGACCTAGTTTTACAGATTCTGCTGATGAATATGGAGCATTATCAATAAGTTTTTTTAATCTTGCAGGTTCCATTTTTCTTGCTTTGGATACCTTATCAACTACCTGATCAAAGATTGCTTTTGTAAGGTGTTCAGCTGATTCCCTGTGAGCATCGGTGTATCCTTTTTCTGTAAACATGTTCCAGTAGGTTTTGTATTCGCTTCTGTGTCCCCCTTCAGGTTTTACACCTATTTTGTCAAGTGTACCTCTTAAAAACATTGATGGAGAATAAAGTCCTGTGACATTTAATGTTCCGGAGTTCTGAAGATATATTTTATCAAATGCTGTTGCAAGGAAATATGTCTTTGTGCCATCTCCCATTATTCCGAAATCTTCGGCAAAGAAAACTGCCGGCTTTCCTTTTGCTCTGAAAGCTTCAATTGAGTCTCTTATTTCTTCTATCTGAGCATAACTAAGTCCGCCTGATCCGCCTTTTACATATAGTGCTTTTATTCTCGGATCATCTGCCGCATCTCTTAATCCTGTAACAATTTCATAAACTGATGTTCTGCTTTTATCAACAAAAAGTTTTGAGATGCTGTCTTCTCTTAGATATTCAAAAACTTTTTCATTAAAATTAATATAAAGCACTGCAGTTTCGGGAACCACAGGAAGGTTTGATTCCAGTTTCATATCGGATTTGGAAATTGTAGCTATTAGAGAAAAAAGCATGAACATAGCAATAACTGTAAGGATTCCTATTGCTGTAAATATGCGTCTTATAAATCTTACTATGAAACTTAGAAGTTTTATAAGAGGATTGCTGCTGAGACTGAAGTTGTTTTTTCTTTCTTCATAATTGTTTCTGTATTCTTCGCTCATATCAACCTCCGTATGTTAAAAAGAGCTTGGCTGCCCTGTAGCTTCAAGTACTGAAAGCCACAGCTGACCACTTAAATCTATTTTTTTTCTTTTTGATGTTGCAAGTTTCATTGGAATGTGAGTAAACTGGCCGTTATAGTAGCCGATTATCATTCCTGTCCGACCTGACATTCCTGCATGAACAGCCATTTGGGCAAGCTGGTTACAGAAAATAGCATCGTTTGGTGTAGGTCCGCAACTTCTTATAATATAGCTCGGGTCTATATATTTTATAGAATGTTTGAGGTTAAGCCTGTTAAGATATTCATCTGTTTTTTCTTTAAGAAAAAGACCTATATCACCAAGTTTTGTGTTGCCTGATGCATCTTTTTTTATATTTTCAGGATCCAGCATATATTTCTGTCCTGCTCCTTCGGCTACAACAATTACACAATGTCTTTTTCTTGTAAGTTTCTTTGCTATTTCCCTTAAAATACCTTTTTCACCTTCAAGATTAAAATCCATTTCAGGTATAAGACAGAAATCGACCTGAGTTGTCGCAAGTGTGGCATTTGCAGCAATAAAGCCTGAATCTCTGCCCATAAGCTTTACAATTCCAATACCATTATAAACAGATCTTGCCTCTTTTGAAGCAGAATCAATAGCTCCGCATGCTTCTGAGAAAGCTGTTTCCATACCAAAAGATTTATCAATGTAACTTATATCATTATCAATTGTTTTTGGAATGCCTATAACTGAAATTTCAAGACCTCTTTTCTTTATTTCATCCAGAATCGTCATTGCACCTTTTTGCGTTCCATCTCCACCGATAGTATAAAGAATGTTTACACCAAGCTCTTCAAGTCTGTCTACAATCTTTTCAGCCGGCTGAGGACCTCTTGAAGTTCCAATTATTGTACCGCCTCTAAGCTGAATTGAATCAACAACTTCAGGAGTAAGTAAAGTAATCTGATGTCCAAGTTCCTTCATAAAACCAGCATAACCATATCCTATTCCATAAGTTCTCTGATTATTGTAACGGTAATAGTTCATCGTTACAATTCCTCTGATGACAGCATTAAGACCGGGACAGATTCCTCCACATGTAACTATTGCCGAAACTGTCTCTCCAGGTGCAAAGAAAAGCTTTTTTCTAGGTCCTGCTTTTTCAAAAGACGGAACAGGAATGGAATTCTTATAGCAGTTTGTTACAGCTGAATTCTCTATAAAAGCTAAAACTCTCTCATCATCAGGAATAAAATGTTCATCAGAAATTCCATCCATTCCAATAAGAGGAGAGTCATATTCAACACTTGAAAGTTTTTCTATGGTAAGATCGTAATTAAAAATATCACTTCTTTTCTCATTAAGACCAAGTGACTCATAATCAGTTTTCATCAAACCTCCTAAGGCAAATTAACGGTGAAAGATACCATAAATAATATTTTTTTGCAAAATATGAAAAAATTGACTTTCTATAGAATATTAAATATTTTTATTAATATATTTAATTACTTATTGTCAAGGTGGTTTTATGCGATATGTTTATATTGTTATGCGTAGAGCTTATGGTTATAAGAATTTTAGTACATGAGACTTAAAATTTTACAGGAATACTGAATACTTATGAATATTCATTTCCACTTTTTCTGAACTAGAACCTTTTTTAACAAATCACGCTGGAATAATCTGTAACCTTTTTCTGTTTAAAAATCCGGTAATGATTTTTTATAAGGAGAAGTCTTATGACCAGAAAAAGATTTTTTATTCTTTCACTCGCTATTGCAGGTTTATTTGCAATCATTTCAGCTATATCAGGCAACAATTCAGAAACAATCAGCAAAACACTCAATGCAGGAGAAAACAGTTCATCAGGCATATCAATTCATTCTCTTCAGGACGAAGTCGTATCAGTAAGCAAAAAAGCGAAAAAAAGTGTTGCATTCATTAAAGTTATAAAAAAAGCAAGAATGATATCACAGGATCAGCAGTTTTATGACTACTTTGACAGATTTTTCGGCAATCAGGGCAGAATGGCTCCCAGATACAATCCAAAAAGCGAAGCACTGGGAACAGGCTTTGTAATCGATGAAAAAGAAGGCTATATAGTTACAAATAATCACGTTATAGCAGATGCAGATTCACTTACAGTCACCATTGACGGTAAAACATTTAAAGCCAAAGCAATAGGAACAGATCCGAAAACAGATGTCGGACTCATAAAAATAGAAAACTTTAAAAAAGGAGACATCATAGAACTTAAATTTGCAGACAGTGATAAAGTTGAAGTAGGAAACTTTGCAATAGCAATCGGAAACCCATTCGGACTAAACCAGACCGTAACATTCGGAATCGTTTCAGCCAAAGGAAGAGCAAATGTAAACGTCGCTGAATATGAAAACTTCATACAGACAGACGCAGCCATAAATCCAGGCAACTCAGGAGGTCCCCTTCTCGACATTAATGGCAACGTAATGGGAATGAACACAGCCATATTCTCAAAATCAGGCGGATACATGGGAATAGGATTTGCAGTTCCAAGCAATATGATCAAATCAGTTATCGTTCAGCTAAAACAAGGCGGAACAGTAAAAAGAGCTCAAATGGGCGTTATAATACAACCGCTTACAGATGATCTGAAAAAACATCTAGGAATAGACGAAAATCAGACAGGAATTTTAGTCTCCTCAGTTGCAGAAAATAGCCCTGCATCAAAAGCAGGAATCGAAAATGGCGATGTAATATATCAATTTGACAATAAAAACATAAACAGCGTTGCCGAACTCAGAAATCAGGTCGCATTTGCGCCAATAGACAAAGACATAACCATAAAAATTATACGAGAAGGTAAAAAACTTGAAAAAAACATCCGTCTGACAGAAACCAGAGAAGACCAGTTTATTTCTAAAAATGAATACTACAGCAAAAACTTCGGGATAAAACTTACATCCAAAAATGAAAACATAGAAGTAAGCGGTGTTGACAATAATTCTTTAGCTGAAATGGCAGGACTTCAACCAGGAGACATAGTTGAAGCAATCAACAAGAAAAGAATAACATCACTTAAATCAGCTGCTGCAATCCTTGAAAACTCAAAATCAGCAATGCTACTTATAAATAGAAATGAAAATCAGTTTTACGTAGTTGTAAATAGATAAAAAATCATCATAACGATTCTATTTCATAGTACCAATCATTTGATCACATTCCATTCAATGAGCTATGACTACCTTGTATTTAAGTG
>OY763407.1:1030000-1472500 GCA_963667425.1 bacterium
TTGGGGTTGGTAGGCTGGTAAGCCCCCTAGCCCATTCAGTGCTCTACCTCCATAAACTTCATTACACGAGGCTATACCTCAATATATTTCGGGGAGAACCAGCTATCTCTAGGTTTGTTTAGCCTTTCACTCCTATCCACACCTCATCCGAGCAGTTTTCAACCTACACCGGTTCGGTCCTCCAGTTAGTGTTACCTAACCTTCAACCTGGACATGGATAGATCACCTAGTTTCGGGTCTACAATACTAAACTATCCGCCCTGTTCAGACTCGGTTTCCCTTCGGCTTCAGTCCATAAGACCTTAACCTCGCTTAGTATCGTAACTCGTTGGCCCATTATGCAAAAGGTACGCCGTCACAGTATCGCTACTGCTCCGACAGCTTGTGTGTGCACGGTTTCAGGTTCTATTTCACTTCCCTCCCGGGATTCTTTTCACCTTTCCCTCACGGTACTTGTTCACTATCGGTCAACTGGGAGTATTTAGTCTTGGATGATGGTCCACCCAGATTCGGACAGGGTTTCTCGTGTCCCGCCCTACTCAGGTACTTCCTCGCCGCTTCAGTCATTTCAGATACGGGGCTTTCACCCTCTATGACCAGGCTTCCCAGCCTGTTCTCCTACAACTTCCACTCGCTTTTTAGAAGCCCTACAACCCCGAATGGCCTGCCACTCGGTTTGGACTAATCCCCGTTCGCTCGCCGCTACTCAGGGAATCTCTCTTGATTTCTTCTCCTGCGGGTACTAAGATGGTTCAGTTCTCCGCGTTCGCCTCACTGCCCTATATATTCAGACAGCAATACCCCTAAGGGTGGGTTTCCCCATTCGGACATCTCCGGGTCAACGCTCGTTTGACAGCTCTCCGAAGCTTTTCGCAGCCTTCTACGTCCTTCATCGCCTCCAGTTGCCTAGGCATCCTCCATGCACACCTAATTATTTATTTCGTATATTATTAACTTCAAGACCAGAGTTGGTTACATCCAACTTCCCTTTTTCTTATGTAAATGAACAAACCTATTCAGGTTAATTATTTACCCCATCCCAAAACAGGATAAATAATTAGCCGGAATTCTTGGTGGAGGATAGGAGACTCGAACTCCTGACCCCTGCCGTGCAAAAGCAATGCTCTACCAACTGAGCTAATCCCCCTTACACTTCCTCATATTTGGTGGGCCTAGATGGACTTGAACCATCGACCTCACGCTTATCAGGCGTGCGCTCTAACCAGCTGAGCTATAGGCCCAAAGTCCACTCAAAACTAAGTAGCTGCCATTTCCTTGAAAGGAGGTGATCCAGCCGCAGGTTCTCCTACGGCTACCTTGTTACGACTTCACCCCAGTCACTATCCTCACCATTAGCGCCTGCCTCCCAAAGGCTAGCTCGACGCTTTCCAGTAAGAACAGCTCCCATGGTGTGACGGGCGGTGTGTACAAGGCCCGGGAACATATTCACCGCGGCATGCTGATCCGCGATTACTAGCGATTCCAGCTTCATGCAGTCGAGTTGCAGACTGCAATCCGAACTAGGATAGGGTTTTTGTGATTCGCTTAACTTCGCAGTCTAGCTTCACTTTGTCCCTACCATTGTAGCACGTGTGTAGCCCCGGACATAAGGGCCATGAGGACTTGACGTCATCCCCGCCTTCCTCCGAGTTAACCTCGGCAGTCCGTTTAGAGTGCCCAACTTAATGATGGCAACTAAACGCAGGGGTTGCGCTCGTTGCGGGACTTAACCCAACATCTCACAACACGAGCTGACGACAGCCATGCAGCACCTGTCTCTCCAGTCTCCGAAGAGAAAGTTCCTATCTCTAGAAACCGTCCAGAGGATGTCAAGCCCGGGTAAGGTTCTTCGCGTTGCATCGAATTAAACCACATGCTCCACCGCTTGTGCGGGCCCCCGTCAATTCCTTTGAGTTTTAATCTTGCGACCGTACTCCCCAGGTGGTATACTTATCGCGTTAGCTGCGACACCCAATTCTCATTCGAATCAGACATCTAGTATACATAGTTTACAGCGTGGACTACCAGGGTATCTAATCCTGTTCGCTCCCCACGCTTTCGTGCCTCAGTGTCAGTAAAGTACCAGTAAGCCGCCTTCGCCTCAGATGTTCTTCCCGATCTCTACGCATTTCACCGCTACTCCGGGAATTCCGCTTACCTCTTACTCACTCCAGACCGACAGTTTCAAGCGCAGTTCCCAGGTTGAGCCCGGGGATTTCACACCTGACTTATCAGTCCACCTACGCACCCTTTACACCCAGTCATTCCGGACAACGCTCGGACCATACGTATTACCGCGGCTGCTGGCACGTATTTAGCCGGTCCTTACTTCGAGGGTACCGTCAATCTCCCTTGCGGGCCTTTTCTTCCCCTCTTACAGAGCTTTACAACCCAGAGGGCCTTCTTCACTCACGCGGCGTCGCTGCGTCAGGCTTTCGCCCATTGCGCAATATTCCCTACTGCTGCCTCCCGTAGGAGTCTGGCCCGTGTCTCAGTGCCAGTGTGGCTGATCATCCTCTCAGACCAGCTATCCGTCTTCGCCTTGGTAGGCCTTTACCCCACCAACTAGCTGATAGAACGCAGACTCTTCCTTAAGCAATAAATCTTTAACACTAAAAACCCAATCTTAGCGCTTCATTCGGTATTAGCCCCAGTTTCCCGGGGTTATCTCAATCTTAAGGGCAGATTATCTACGCGTTACTCACCCGTTCGCCACTCTCATTCCGGCCGAAACCGAAAATCCCGTTCAACTTGCATGTATTAAGCACGCCGCCAGCGTTCGTCCTGAGCCAGGATCAAACTCTCCAGTTATTTCCTTTAGCTCTATACTGACTTTCTCATATAGAATGACAGGAACACTTCTTACAGTGCTTCCTTCGTCTTTTTTTTCTTTCTTTTTAATGGCTGCTACTCAGTTTTCAATGAACCCCGCGCCCCAAGCGCTCGACCAATATACGGATTACACCTCACCAAGTCAACTCTTTTTCTCACTTTTTTTCACTTTTCTCATAACTATACAGTTTCATTAATCTTTATTCGCAAAAAAATATGTTTTTTTGATTGAAATAGATGATTAAGATTACTTGCTTAAAAAAATTTCTCTGAGAGAAGAGGTTTTTGGTGTCATTTCTATATCCTCCCATATAAATGTTTTATCCATACATATATATAATGGAGGCTCTTTCATGATTGACTCTATTTTATTTTTTATTCCTTTATAAAATTTTCTTCTCTGTGAAGCTAGATATCTCAGTTTGTTGTCACTGTCAGATGGAAACATCTCTCCACAAAGAAGCATTGAATCAGGAAATCTTTTCTTTATAGTTGCAGTAAGGGAAAGCGTGTGTCTAAAACCGCCCATACTTATCCACCTTATTTTATCTGAAGGAAGCATGGTAAATATCTTTTCTGCAAGTCTTATGTAGCTCTCATAGTATCTGTCTATCATTATTACAGGATCAAAATGAATTGCAGCTGTTCCGCCAGCATCAATAACTTTTAATGCAGCTTTTAATCTTTCATTAACTTTTGCTACATTAATTTCTTCTCTTAACGAAAACTCATCTATATTTACTGAAAAACCGACAACTGTATCTACTTCAGGATATTTTTTGATATTTTCAATTAAAAGATCTACTTCAGCTGATTTTGTTTTAAATTCAAAAGTAATTTTATCCTGCCACCCGTTTTCAGTTATTGCTTTGAGAAAAAAACCTGATTCATCAAGAAAGTCATCAAAAGCAAGGCTATCTGCCAGTTCACCTGTTCCAACTCTTATATGAGAATGTGTTTTAAGCATTTCTCTCATCTCTTCAACCGACTTTTCCCTGTTAAGAAAAACCGTAATAAAGGGGTTGTTATATATATAGTGTTGAAGTATACAGTAACTGCAGTCAAAAGGACAGCCGCTTACACTGTTTATTGTATAGTAGTTACAGCAGACAACGCCTTTGCTCCCAGGACACTTTTTAAACATCGAGCCTCTGTTCTCGGTAAAAAAAAGTATTTTTTTTGCTTTTATAAAAAGCTCAGTATCAGGAAGTTTCTGAATTGATTTTGTAAGCTCATCCTTTGTAAGATATTCAATTTCAATGTTTAACTTTCCTGCTATTTCAACAGGAAGTAGTGCTCCTTTAAATTCTGGATCTACAACAATTTTTTCTATCCAGTTTCTCATTTCTGCACCTTTTTAAGAAGTTCAGATATTTTTTTCTCTGCAGAAATAATTTTTTCTGAAAGCTTCTTGGTATCACTCTCTTTTTTTATTTTATACTCAATAGTTAAAGTGTTTCCTTCACCAAAATCGGGATATGTTACCGTTATTCCAGTCTCATTTCTGATAGAATCGGACAAACTTTTAAGTTCTGCTCTTATTTCAGACCACTTTGGATAGCGAAGTTTCCAGAAACGCTCTTTTGTTTCTCTTAAAATATCTGCTGAAGAAAGTTCCTCGTCATCAATTAATGATAGAACCCGAGATTCTTCTATTATTTTTTCAACAGAAACATTTTCTCTAACTGCTGTTTCAGTTATCCATGAAACTATATTCTCGATTGTATTGGAGTTTACTGCTGTTTTTTCCGCTATTTTTTTTATGAGACTTGAAAAGATTTCGTTATTTGTTTCACTCAATACTTTTGGTGACAGATTTTTGGAAATAAAAAGCTCAAGTAAATCACGTTTATTTGAAAGAATCGCTGTAAAAACAGGAATTTTTTTTGTAAACCTTTTTCCGAATCTGCTTTCAAGCATATTAAACACAGCTGAATTATCCACGCCCCAGTCATGAAGCTCAAGAATAAGCTTTAGAAAAGAAAGCTCACTTCCACCATTTTGCGAAACAAAGATATCCGCAAGCATCTCAGCTGCATCATTAACAGTTTGAGGCATTAAAAGCAAAACTTCAATTTCACCATCGCCCTGAAGGGGCTCATAAGAGTAATAAATGCCATTCCATAAAAACACTTTTGGAAGAAAAAACATCTGAGAGAAGTTTCTGTCCGGTAAATTTGAGAAATTTATATATTTAATACTTTCTGAAGAGATTAGCTTTTTTTCCATTTTATCCTCATAAATCAAAAAAACGAATGTTAATTTACTTTAAACTGATTTTTATGCAATAGTTAAATTAAAGATTAAAACAAAGATGAAATTATTTTTCATCATTTAATAATTCCTATATTAAAATAGATATTTAAACTCTGAAATGAGTCTTCTGAACCTATAAAAAATGAATATCCAGCGCCCAAACCAACTTTCCAGCCAATTTTTCTGATGTTATAGTCAAATCCTATTTTAGGTGTTACAGAAAAATAATAATCATAGGCGCTTTCAGGATAACTGTCTCCATGTGAAAAAACAAATGCTGAAGCAGCTGCACAATATGGCATTAAACCATTATTGAAAACATAACGAAAACGTGGTGACAGATTAGTTATAAAAGAAACATTATAATAAGCATCTTTTTTTTCATTATCACTATATTTACTGATTTTAAATTTATCCAGCCTTACAACATCAAAAATTCCCCAATCCAAACTAAAGTAATCATTTATTTGAAAAGGATAAAACAACGCCATGTTAACCCCATTATAAAAACCAGAATTAAAAGAGGCAGAATAACCCATAGACATAAAAAAAGATTCAGTAATACTTGAAAAAGAGTCTTCTTTTTCTTCTATCTTGCCTCCGTCATTACCGGCTGAATTTAAAACTACATCAAAATTTTGAGTCTCTTTTTCTTTTAGCTTCAGTTTTGATGAATATTCTCCAGCTTTAGAAGAAACTTTTATATTTTTACTGCATAAAGGAATTTTAAAAGTTCCTGGGGCTATTCCGACATTTTTATCGTCAACAAAGACAGATGCCTCGACATCGTTGCCCGAACTATCATGAGCTATAACCTTTACAGCTGCATCTCGTTCTCTAATATTCAGAAGAATCTTTTTGCTTTCACCTCTTTTCAGTATAAATTTTTCCCCTGTTTTATAATAACAACTATCTTTTATTTCTATTTGATGAGCTCCGGGAGTTACTACTTTTCCACTTATTGGAAAAGTTCCAATATTTTCTCCATCAAGAAAAACTTCTGTTTTAAAATCGCCATCAACACTTATCCAACCAAAATCAGGCTCCAGTTTTTCTCTTATTATCAGCCCCTTTTTCACATTATAAATCTTTTCCAAAGCTATATAATTTTCTTTCTGAATAGAAATTTTTATCTCTCCAGATGGAAGCATTTTTGAACACGGCGTAGAATGACATATTATTTTCCCATCAGCAATAACAACCGCACCGGAAGGCTCAGATTCAAATTTTACTATTGTTTCAGAACCTTTTTCAACATTCCACTCCTCAACAGTATCACCTATTTTTTCACTTTTAAAAACCTTGGATGAAAAATCAAAACTATCTATTGCATCATAAAGACCTTTTTCGCTACAATCAAATTTTTCCAGCCACGATTCAACACCAGCTCTCTTTTCAACATCAAACTTACTGACAGTTATATTACAGGTTCCCTCATATAAATTCTTTATTTTTGTATTAATGAGAAAATTAGCCTGGAGCTGCTCTGTCATAGAAAGCTGGCACCTTTCATCAACACATTCCTTACGGCTGTTGACCATTGTCTCTTCAATTGCCTGATCTAAAGCATAATCTCTGTCAGATTTTGGAATCATCCAGTAAAGACCGCTCCCCTGAATACGGCTAAAAATATAATCCGTAACCTTTGAAAGAGTCACTTTATTAAAGATTGCATCTTCATCCTGAACATCCATTACCGCAATGCGGTCTTTTCCTGCGCCATAAGCCGCTAAATTAAGGAAAAGACTCACTATCAAAAGAAATTTTTTCATCTACATGCTCTCTTCTTCAAGAATTTCGTTACAAGCCCTTTTTATTCCCTTTTCTATAGAATTTTCAGGAGTATATTCTCCCCATTTAATTTCCTTTATTATAGATTTAATCTCTTTTTTATCCGTAAGCGAATAAATCGTAAGAGTTACTTTCACTCTTGTGAAAAAACCTTTACCTTCCTGAATTACGTCACTCCAGGAAACATCAACACCTAAAAAATATGCCGTATCTGCTAATTTGGAAATATCATCTATTGAAGAATCTTTCTTAACAGCTATTTTATTACCTAAATTAATTTTATTTACCGATGCATATTTTTTTACGAAATCGGCAATCGAGTTCTCGTAAGCGGCGTCTTTTATATAAATGTTCCAGGCAGTTATTCCCTTTAACTCTTTTTCTATTCTGTCAGCTTCCTTCTGTGAAATTTTTACAAGCACCTTTGCAGTATACTTTCCATTTTTCTTTAATATAAATTCATCAGCTTTTACAAATCTACTTATCTTTATAGACTCTGACGATATTTCACTTTTCGATGAAACATCATAACTATACTCGCCATCTGAATTACGCTGAAAATCAGTAAGAGTCGATTTAACATTTACTCCGAAATACATTGCAAGCTCTGAAAAGCCATTTGAAAAAGCAGCATCTCTTGCATTCTGCTCGTTATCCATATCAGACGAGCAGCCGACAGCAAACAAATTTTTCCCTTCTTTGAAAGTTCCTGTCTTTTCTCCCCATTTAGGCATAACAACACTTCCAAATTCATTCACAGACGCATCAGAACGTCCATTATTTGAAACCGTAGAACATGAAATCAACATTACAGACAAACAAATAAGAATAAATTTCAACATAAAATGCCCCGCCTAAATAAATGCAAAGATAAAAACATCTGAATTTAGCAAACAGATAGTAAATTGTCAATAATACGATACAATACAAAGTATAAAAACTTGAAATCAAATTCAAGCCTAGTAAAATCAGAATGTATTTATTAACTTAAAGCTCGGAGAACCAAATGAAAAGAATAGTTCTTTTAATGATTATTTTTCTTTTTATATTTATCTCATGTGACAGCTCCACAGAAAATAAAATATCATCGGAACTGAAAGAAAAATATCTTATGGCAGACAGTCATGCAAAAAACGTATCATCAGAAATATCTGAAGCCAACTCAAGATTTGCATTAAAACTGCTTGAAAAGTTATCTATAGCAGAACCTGACAAAAACATAGTAATCTCACCGATATCCCTTTCAATTGCGCTAGCCATGGCAGCCAACGGCGCAAGTGATGAAAACTTAAGTGAGATGCTGGATGTTATGGAATTTTCAAATATGGAGATGACAATAGTAAACTCCCAGATCAACGAACTTACTCAAAGCTTAGTTTCAGCAGACAGGGATGTAACCTTAGACATTGCAAACTCAATCTGGATTAGAGATACATTTTCTCCCAAAGAACCTTTCAGGAACAATCTTGCAGACTACTATAACACTGAACCATTTAGTGAAAATTTTGATGCACCTGAGACCATTAACAAAATAAACGCATGGATTTCAGAAAAGACCAACGGAAAAATAAACGACATTGTCGAAACCATAGGCGTAAACATCAGTATGTTTCTTATAAACGCAGCCTATTTTAACGCAAAATGGACAACAGCTTTTGACAAAGGGGAAACTTATAAGTCAACATTTTATACAGATTCAGGTGAAAAAAGCGTTGACTTCATAACATTTAAAGAGGGACAGGATCTTGAAATCAACACTGTTTTATCCAATACGGAAGAATCATATACTATTCTCAAACTTCCTTATGGCAGAGCCGCATTTTCATTTTATGCAATTACACCCATAGAAACAGAAACAAATCTTGATGATTTTATTGTCAACATGAAAGAAAAAGGGCTTAACAGTTATTTTAAAGGACTTTACGAAGAAGAGATAAAAGTATCTCTTCCAAAATTCAAGTTCAAATATAAAAAAGACTTTCCTGAAATACTGAAAGAACTCGGTATGACAAAAGCTTTTGAACCCGGCGGATTTTTAAACCTTTCAGATGACAAGGCTATCTTTCTTTCAGAGATCGTCAACAGTACATTTATAGAGGTAAACGAATCAGGAACTGAAGCTGCAACATCAACAAGCAGCTCAACCAACGCAAAAGGCGGAGCACTTGAAGTCAAGTTTGATCATCCATTTGTCTTTATCATCCATGATGACCGAAATGGAAGCATTCTATTCATTGGAAAAGTTGAAGATCCTACAGCTGAGTAAAAACTCTTAAAAAAAACAAAACTTTAATTACATCTTAATTTGACATTCCATGCCATAAATTATAAAAATCTGAAGTTTATTCAAATAAAAAGAAATTTCAGAGGTTAATATGAACGAAAAATTACAAAAACTTTCAAATCCTATCAGAGTAAATGAACTATCTCCTCTTAATACGCTCAGAAAAATTGGAGTCGAAGATGACCATATTATCTGTGACATAGGTGCAGGTACCGGAGTTTTTACTATTCCATCAGCCAGACTTACCAAAAACACAGTTTTTGCCATAGATATTAACAATGAAGCTCTTGATATTATAAAAGAACAAGCTTTAGTGGAAAATCTTTCAAACATTAAGACCCTTCATATTGAGAATAATTCATACAAAATTGATTCCAGCTCAGTTGATTTGTCACTTCTTGTAACAGTCTTTCATGAACTTCCTGATAAAGAAGGTGTTTTAAGCGAAATAAAAAGAGTTCTCAAATCAAAAGGAAAACTTGCAGTTATAGAATTTCATTACAAAAAGACTCCATGGGGACCATCGGTTGAACACCGCATTTCCAGAGAAACAATTTTAAGTTTTATGGAAAAATTCTCTTTCACCAAAACTGATGAATTTGAACTTGGCGAGAATTTCTACTGCATAGTTTTTGAAAAATAACAAATCAAGTTAAAAAAGCCCTCCGGCTAATCAATAAATGAAAACGCACCCTGCTATAATGTTAAATTTGACAACATTATATTCTTAAGCTACACTTTTTTGGGATTGTTAGAATAACTATTATTAGAGGTTTTTTCATGAAGTATTTCTTTATGCTATTAACAGCTTTGTTTATTTTTACAGGATGTGACGACAGCAGTAATTCACCAAAAACTGATGGAGATGAAACTACTATTCAAAATGATGAAGATACAGATACAATAAATGTTCCTGATGAAACGCAGGATATTGATTCTCAAGATGAAGATATCGACGATGAAAAAACAGATGCCGACGCAGATTCATCAGAATGCTCTAATAATGAAACTAAAACAGGAACCTGCGGATTCAATGGAAATGGTTCACAATCTTATCTCTGCACAGAAGGGAAATGGGAAATAAGTAGTGAATGTAACGATCCTGACGAGTGTACAAACGATGAAACAAAAACAGATTCATGCGGACTCAACGGAAACGGAACCGGTGAATATAAATGTTTATCAGGAAAATGGGAACTTCAGGGAGAATGCAGCGATCCTGATGAGTGTGTAAACAATTCAACAAAAAATGAATCATGCGGACTCAACAACAATGGTGAGAAGTTATATACATGCGTTTCAGGAGCATGGACTTCAGATAATGTATGCAACGATCCTGATGAGTGTGTAAACGGAAACACAAAAGCTGAATTAGGAACATATTCTGAATGTATAGCTGGTAAATGGAACATTTTAAGAATAAGTTCATTATTAGGAACTTCATCAAATGAAGAAGGAAATGCAGTAACTGTTGACAGCGAAGGAAATATATATATTACAGGACAAACAAAAGGCACTCTTGAATCAGGAATCATAAATGCAGGCGATTACGACGTTTTTGTGGCAAAGTATTCCTCAATTGGAACAATTGAATGGATCAGACAGTTCGGAAGTGCGCAAAGAGATTATGCTGTATCAGTAATTACAGATGCAAACAATGTTTATTTAGTAGGACACACTTCAGGAATAATTGATAATGACACATTCAATGGAGGTCCTGATATTTTTATTGCAAAACTGACCAAAAACGGCACAAAAGAATGGGTAAAACAGTATGGATCATCAGGAACAGAATCGGCAGGTTCAGCCGCAATGGATAATTCAGGAAATATCTACATTGCAGGGCACACTTCAGGAACACTTGCAGGAGAAACATTGAAAGGACTTAATGATTCAATCCTTATAAAAGTGGAAGCACAGACAGGCGACTTCAAATGGGGAAGACAATGGGGTTCGGATAACTATGATTACTCCAAAGCTGTTGCAGTGAAATATAATCCACAGGACGACAAAACATATGTCTATGCCGGAGGATATGGTGTAGGAAAAATAGGAGAAACAGAAATAGGTGTCTATGACGCATATATCAGACAGTTTGACAGTGACGGTGTCACCTATTGGACAACACAGTGGGGAACAGCTGGAAGCGATTATGTATTTTCAATCATAATTGACAACAACCAGAACATTTACGCGGCAGGAAGAACAACGGGAGCTTTTGCAGGATATACAAATCCAAACGCAAAAACGCAGGGAATAATCTCAAAACTTTCAGGGAACGGAACTCTTCTATGGACACATCAGTTTGGTCATGAAAACTATGACACATATCTTTCTGGTATTGCAAAAGACAGCACAGACAATATATACATGACAGGGTATGCAGGCGGAACAATAACATACACTAAAGCTGCAGACTTTACATCCAATTATATAATAAAACTTTCAAATGACGGAAGCAGACTCTGGACAAAAACATGGGGACCTGAATCCTCGTGGTCTTATGCATACGGAATCACACTTGACAGCAATGAAGACATAATTATAACCGGTTCGACGTACATTGGTTTTGATGCTCTTGAAACTGTCGGTTCATATGATATTCTTGTCACAAAAATCATAAACGAATAAGCTTTATTACAATTTAAGTTTCTTTAGAGAATCAGGCAATAATTTAATAGTATCATTCTGCACACATTATCCGGCATTCGTATAAGAATCTCTCGATAGTCATATTTTTGCTGATGATATCGGTGGAATAATTTTAAATGATGAAATCTCAAAGAGTAACAGCATTATATATTCAGAAGAGAAAAGATACTAGAAATTAATTACAGGAAAATTTCCAGAAGCACTGTTATGGTTGCCGTTATTGCAAACAGTATGAGGTAAAGATATATCTGATTTTTCATATTAACCTCACGGCATAAGATTCCAGTTTGCTGATTCAATTTCGTAACAGGCTCCTTTTTCAACTTTTTTCATATTATATCCTGAGACTTCAACAAGTATTACATTTTCAAGTTTTCCTTTTGAACCTTTAGGCGGATTATTTTCAGGATCTTCATCAGGAGCTATTTCTATTATTGTCATTGTACCTGATTCCTGAGCAAATTCTTTTGCATATGGTGCCGGAGGGTAATCTTCAAGTATCGTGACAAGATAGTTTGAATTTCTGTTTAATGAATTTTCAGCACTTCCAAGATCATATGTTCCAACTTTTACTGCTGAAAAACCATCAAGCCATCCAAAAGACATTTTTATTGTATCAGGAATTGATGAATCACCTATTGATGGAGAAAATGTTCCTTCATATTTGTTGTAATAAACGGATCCTGAGATTGTTGTAAAATTCACAGCTGTAATCTTTGTACAACTTCTCTTTTCACAGCTAAGCTGATCGTCACTGCACCATTCATCTGTGTTACAACTTCCGCAACTTCCGCCGCATCCGTCATCTCCACATATTTTCATGCTTCCATCCTCAGCTTTACAGCTTGGTGTACAAAAAGTGTCCCATGAGCTATCAACTATCTCTACACATTCGCCACCTTGAACAGGAAGGTAACTGTTATCTGAATGGTTTACAAGTACATTTATAAGTCTGACTCCTTCAAGTCTTCCTTTTGACTGTCCCTGAAGAGTGTTTTCATCATTTGGTTTTATTTCATCTATGTAGAGTTTTCCTTTCTGCTGAAAGAAAAAACGCGAGTATTCAAGACCGATTGGTGTCTGCTCAAGATCTTCCATAAGAACTACGCATTCTGTACATTCTGAAAGCAGTTTATTATTTCCTTCAGCAAGGTCATGAACACCTGTAGATGTACTTTTTGCCAAGGCAAGAACAAGATTGTCTTCAATTGAACTGTCTCCCAATGAAGGAGAGAATGTTACTGAATAGTGTGGTTCTTTAATATCTGTAAACCATATTCTTTCAGGAGTTATTTTTGTGCAGGAATATGCTTCACATTTTGTTCCGTCAGCACTGCACTGTTCATCTACTCCATTACAGGCATTTTCTTCTCCGCAAATTCCACCGCAACCGTCACTGCCGCATATTTTAGGAGTTCCATTTTCAGTCTCACAGCTTGGATAGCAGTATGTATCCCAGCCAATATCTTTTATTTTAAGACAGCTTCCGTTTTCAGCATATAATGTATCCCAGCTTCCTGTTGTGTTTGTAGTTATTTCGTACATTTTTACACCTGAAAGCGAACCCTTTGAAATACCGGACATATAACTGTTACTTGAAAATTCTGCCTTTTCAATATTTATATTTCCTGAAACAGCAAAAAACTGCTTTGCCGCACCGGTATCTTCATCATTATCCTGTACAGCCATAACACACTCTGAACATGTGGATAAATTTTTATTGTTTCCTTCGCCCAGTTTGTAATTACCGGTATTTTTCTCACCAATAAATCTGGTAAGAAAAACGTCTTTCTTATTGGCATCACCAAAAACAGTTTTAAAATAGGCACCATAATCGTAACCAGCACCATTATCCTGAGCTGCAAAAATTTCATTTAGTTCAATTTCTGTACATTCAGTTTCTACGCAGTTTTCCCCTTCTTCATGATACCCTGGCAGACAGATACATCTCCCTGCACCATCATCATTTACACACGTTCTATGATCTGCTTCCGAGCATGAAGTTTCGGCACAAGGATTATCATCTATTTGAACAGTAAATTTAAATACCCCTTTACTTTCTTCATTTTCTTTCTGATCTACAGAGTCAAAAACAAGGTAGTAGTCGCCTGTTTCAAGATCAAGTATCAGGTGACTTAAAAAGTTCGATTTATCTATATCATCATTGCAGCCTATATCAGGCATTCCACATTCAGTTCCAATAAAAACAGTTGAATCGCTATCTGGTGCTTCGATTACCTTTACAACAACACGGGAAAGCTTAGTTATTTTAAGGCGATAAACAGCGTCTCTACCATTAATATAGTTGGAACAGATTGCTGAATAATCATTTGTAAAACCATCTGAAGATGTATCAAATGAATATTCACCCGATTTTGTTATTGTAGATATTTCACTATCACAGTTGTTTGCAGCTTCAATTGGCAGTTCTATAACATCATCGTCAGCTATTTCATCAAAATCTGCATCTGTGACAGAATTGTCACTATCCACAGTGTCTTTATCATTCCATTTATCATTTTCATCAGATCCCCCCGACCCCGAACATGATATAAAAGATGATAAAAAGATTACTACAAATATTATTTTAAACATTTTTATATCCATAATCATTACCTCTTTTTTAAAGTGTTGGTGGTGGCGGTGGCGTCGTACCTGCAACACATGTATGACTCATAAAATGACATACTGGCACTGAAGGATCTGTGCAGTCAGCATTTGTTGAGCATTCTCCACATGTATATGTCATAGAATGGCATTTGGTTTTTCCAGCTTCTGTACAGTCTGCTGATTCTGTATCAGGAGTACATGCAACACAACTGTTTGTTGTTACTCTGCATCTTGGTTTAGTTCCACTGCACTGAGCATCTTCACGACACTGAACACATGTATGGGTTGCATCTTTACATACGCTTTTTGCTGAATCTGTACAATCACTGTTTTCTGTTGCTACATTACACTGAACACATTTATTGCTTGCAGTATCACATGCAGGCTTTGAGCTGTCATTACAGTAACTGTCTGCTGTACATTCGACACAGAAATTTGTTTCTGAGTCACATGCAGAAGCAAAACCCTGTGTACAGTCAACAGATTCTGTTGCTACAACACATGTTTTAGGCATTGTATCCCATTCTGCATGTTCAACAATAAGACATGCACCATTTTCAATAAAGACAGTATTCCAGTTATCATCAAAATCCCATTCTGCAAGAAGGACATTATTCATCTCACCACGAGATTCATCTGTCATATAATTATTTTCATCTAAAGTTGCTTCAAAAACTTTAAGCACTCCGCTTTTCTGATAATACTGTTTTCCTGAACCATCTTCAAAAGCTCTAACTGTTTGAGGTGTTGCGCCCATCTGAGAGGAAAGATCTGTTATTGTAAGATCCAGGTCTGTATTTAAAGTTATAGGTTCATCAAAAGAAATATTAAAGCTGTCTGCTTTTTCAATGTCACCTGTGTTTGGTGAATATGTCGCTTTGTATGCTGAAGTTCCTTCAATAGGCTGAATTTCATTTAAAGTTATAACAATGCAGTTTGTAATGCACTTTAAAGCGTCAGTTGAATCATTTTCATATCCTGCTTCACATGCGCATTCTGCAATGCCATCAACATTTGCGCAAACGCCATGTCCACTGCAATCTATACCTGCACAGGGATCAGGAACTGCGTTTCTTGAAATAGAAACTTTATAAGTCTTTGTTGTAACACCATCTTCAGCTGTAACAACAAGAGTTATTAAAACAGGTTTACCACCTGCTTCACCAAGAGAGATGTCAGAAGATTCTGTACCACTTTCAATTTCTGTATCGTTTACTTTTAGAATGGAATGCTCTTCTGCTGTTGTTGCAGTAACTTTTACAGTTTCAATAGTGTGTTCTGCTGTTGCTGTATATTCAGTAACATCACTTTTAAATGATTCTGAAAGTGTAACATCTGAAATTAAAAGAGCTGAAAGATCTGCCACATTTGAAAATACAGTGTCTTCGTCAGAAGGAGTTATAACATCATCATCAGCAATTGCATCCTCATCTTCAATAAGGTCTGAATCTTCTTTGACATCTTCATCTTTAATAAGATCTTCATCTTCCGTAAAATCTTCGTCTGTTACCACATCCTCATCTTCTGTAACATCACCATCTTCAACAGAATCTTCATCCTGCTGAATAACATCGGAATCTTTTTTATTGTCATTATTGTTATCATCATCACAAGATGTCAATACAAATAAAAAAGCCGACATTAAAACAAAAACTAAAATCTTTTTCATCCAGTCCTCCCTGATATTAATCCACAATCCAACACAACCGGATAATTTTTAGCATTTGAAAATAAAAAAATCGTCCATGATTTAAAAAAAACAAACATTTTTTATTCAGGACTTACAAATCAAACATCCGTAAAAATAACTCATTGATAAAACTAAAGTTTTAAAGCAAAAAAACAAAAGTCCAAACTTAACAATAAATACAATTTTGGATTTCAGGACCTTTTTTTCATCTCATTTCTAAACTCAGACGGTGTTTTTCCTGTTATTTTTTTAAAAGTTGCATTGAATCCTGATTTGGATCTGAATCCACAGGAGTACGCAACACTGAGAATATTATCTTCAATATTTTCCGGATCCGAAAGACGTGACTTAACTTCCTCTATACGATAAGCATTTATCAGACTGAAAAAATTCTGTTCAAAAGAGCTATTTATAAGTTTTGACAAAAGATAAGGCTGCATATCAACTGCATCAGCAAGCATTGAAAGGGTTAGTTCACCATTGAGATAAGGCTTTTCAGATTCAATATAGGATTTAAGTTTCTCAACATGTTCTTTATCAAAATTATCATTTAAAGAGGTCGCATTCTTTTTTTCATCCGAATCTGAAGGAATTACAAACGACATAACATGAATTTTCCTGAAAAGCCCAGGATTTGTCATTGCGAAATATCCTATTATACATATCCATAGGACCATAGTTACATTAAGAAAAACTATTGCATAATCAAAAGATTGAGGCATAGAGTTTCCGATAAACCTAAAAGCCATATAGAGCGTTCCTGACATCCATATAACTGTGTAAACTGAAACAAGAACTGTAAGCCACATAAGATTAACTTTTTCAATATCAGAAAAATACTCCTCTATTTTCCTTCTATATTTAAGCAGTTCTCTAATCATCAGAATACAGTAAATCCAGCCATAAAAAAGACGCACTACTGATTCTATTTCAAGCGCTGTTTTAAAAAAATCATCCGGCTGTTCAGTAAACCATAAAATAATTCTAAAACCGAAAACAAGTGCAAAAGGGATAAAATGTAAAATACTTTTTAACCTAAGCCTATCCATTTCAAGAGTCATCAGAGAAACATAAAAGTAGAAAAGCGGCCAGTATATGTAAGTTACAGGACCTCTAATAAAAAAAGCCGGTGTATTAAAACCTTTTAAACTCATGTAATTTGTAACAATTATAAAAGAAAGAGACATAATTGATGCACCAAGCACTTTTTGTGCATAATCCCCCTCTTTTCTAAAAATAAAGGCTGTTGAAAGGAAAAGTCCGAACATTGCCCCAAATGAATTTAAAATTGTATAAAACTCATTCATTTCATTTAAATAGATATAAACAATAAAATTTAAATAAAAATCAGGTTTTAAAGATACAAACTATCTTTCAAACGTAATTTCAGCAGAAAATATAGTATATAAAAACTAACAGGAAATCAAGAATGAATTAATCTAAAACTAATTATCCAATCCCCAGCGCTTCATTAAGAACAACAAATAAAAGAAGCACCGGAGTAATCACTTTGGTAACTATAGTAAACATTTTATAAAACATCGGATGGGAAGCAAACTCCTCTTTTTTCATCTTTTCATCAACTATCCAGCCAAATACAAGCATTGTTAATAATCCGCCTATAGGCATTAAATAATGCGTAGTTAATCCGTCAAAAATATCAAGAAAGGTTTTTTCTCCAATTTTAAGGCTTGAAATGGCACTTAATATTCCAACAGCCCAGATAATCAATCCAAAGATTACTGTTGCCTTTTTTCTGCCTAATCCATATTCATCTACAGCAAAAGAAACAACTACTTCAAGAAGGCTTATTGCTGATGTTACAGCAGCAAATATGACCAGAGCAAAAAAAGCAATGGAAACCAGTTGTCCGCCAGGCATTTTTGAAAAAAGCAGCGGTAATGTCTGAAAAATAAGACTTGGTCCAGCTGTCGGTTCACATCCATATGAAAAAACAATAGGAAATATCATAACGCCTGCCATAAGAGCAACAAAAGTATCAATAAGTGCTATCTGAATAGATGATTTTGCAATACTGATATCTTTTGA
This sequence comes from bacterium, assembly GCA_963667425.1. GTDB lineage: Bacteria > UBP6 > UBA1177 > UBA1177. Next base: position 1,048,165 of record OY763407.1, read on the forward strand.
AAGATATGAACCGTAAGTTATCATTGCGCCCATTCCAAGACTTAAAGTAAAAAAAGATGTTCCCATAACTTTCAGAAGTGTTGTGGAATTTATTTTTGAGAAATCAGGCGAAAAAAGAAATTCCAGAGCCTTATCTGCGCCAGTTGTTGTAAGAGAATAGATTGTTAAAATGAGCAATATTATTCCAAGTAATGGCATTAAGATTTTGCTTACAGTCTCAATGCCTTTCTGAACACCTCTTGAGATTATTGCCACAACTATTGTCATGACCACTGTATGAAAAAGAATATTAATCCATGGACTTGCATATAGTTCATTAAAAATATTTCTTATTTCAGAATCAGAACCTGAAAAACCTGACAAGCTTCTGATAAAATAATGAAACGTCCAACCGGTAATAACAGAATAATAGCTTAATATTAAAATACCAACAAATACTCCGACATAACCTATTATAGGAAGAGGAAGTTTTTCATTTTTAAAAAATCTGAAAGCTCCAACAGGATTTTTCTGTGACATTTTTCCAATAAAGATTTCAGCACACATTAACGGAAAACCAACCATCAGAATACAGATAAGATAAAGAATTATAAACGCGGCTCCACCATTCTGCCCTACTTCGTATGGAAATTTCCAGATATTACCAAGTCCGACCGCACCTCCTGCCGCTGCAAGAATAAAACCTACTCTGCCTCCCCAATGACCACGTGTAGCCATATCATTTCCTCCATCTCATTTTTTATTGGAAACTGAATATAACACACGATAAAATTATTGCCAAATTTCCTGAAACTTAAATTCTTTACTCATTTTTCATTTCAGATAGACTTTGACGGGTTTTAATTGGGAGAAAATAATGAAAATTACAAAATATTTTATTCAGAATGTTCCTGATGCAGGGAAAAAAGCATTTAAACGGTTCTATATGCCAATAATTTTTTCTATAGTTGCAACAATATTTTCAATAATTCTTATTTATGACAGCAAACTGGGATTAGGAAAAATTTACCAGATTGGAAATATGATGATGGTCCTATTTGCAGGAATTCCCTTAATCTCTTTCATTTTTCTTTTAGCTGAGAAATTTAATTTCTCACAAAAAATAAAATGTATTTCAGGGATTGCTGTAACAGCTCTGATAATCTTATATTATTTTACACTGCCTGAGAAATTTCAGATAACAGATACAATAAGATTCATAATCCTTTCATTTTTCTCTGCACTTACATTTCTTTCATTTCCGATATTTATCAGTAAAGAAAAAGAAACAACAAGAAAAATATGGCTGTTCATATTTTTAAAAACAGCTTTTGCAGAAATAGCTTCTCTATCACTTTTTGCAGGATTATCACTTGCCGTAACAGCAGTAAAAATGCTGTTTTTTCCTGACTGGTATGAATCATACAGAATAATTTCATCATTTGCAGCAATAAGCTTCGGACTTGTAACACCATGGATAATACTAGCTTCTCTCCCAAATACTGAAAAAATGTCAGAAATAGAAATTACAGAAAAACCATTTACACTGATATCAAAATATGTTCTTGTTCCGGCAGTTATATTTTACCTCATAATACTCTATATCTATTTTGGTAAAGTTATTATTTTAGGAAAACTTCCTGAAGGAATTGTAAGTGTTCTTATACTCTCATTTTGCGGAATAGGAATAATGGCGTACATTTTAATACTTGAAGAAGCTGTAAAAGGAGTAACTAAAATATTTACAAAATATTTTTTCTTCTCAGTTACAGGACTTATTGTACTTCTTTGGTATGCGGTTTCAGTAAGAATAAAAAGTTATGGAATAACTGAAAACAGATACCTACTTATTATTTTTTCTCTATTTCTAACCGGCTGGACACTTTATTTTATAATATCTAAACGTAAAAACATTATAATAATTACTGTAACCGGAGCAATTACAGCAATACTTATATCTTTTGGACCACTTGGCATCTTTGAAACATCATTTAGAAGTCAGCAAAGCAGAATAATCGAAATTCTTGAAAAAAACAGTCTTATAAAAAATGGACAAATAATAAAAGCTGAAAAAGAAATAACATTTGAAACAAGAAAAGAACTTACATCTGCCCTTTCATACATTGAAGAGCGCTGGGGATTTAAAAGACTCTCATCAATACTCCCTCAGGAAGAAGTATTTCATCAGATTCAAGAACCTAAAGGGAGAATTTACAGTTATGGTAACAATACAGATACAGAAAAACTAATGAAATGGATGAACCTTAAAACAGTTCAGAAATGGGAAACAAAACAAAGCGGTGAAACATTCAGACTTTATAGAAAATATCTCAGCAATTACACTGTTGAAGGTCCTTTTAATGCAATGTTCAGCATATCCTGCCCTACATATGATAAAGAAGAAAGTAAAGAAAACTTTTATAAAGCAGAAATATCCAATGAATGTCAAATACTTTCGATGTATTTTGAAAATGAGAAAAAAGCTGAAGTTGATATTCTAAAAGTAGCACAGGAACTAAAGAAAAATAATGAAAACGCAGAAAATGGTATACCTATAGAAAAAATGACTTATAAAACATCAACGAAAACCGCTGATATTACAATCATATTTGAAAATATATACGGCAATGAAAAAGATAATAGGCTTGAAAAAATAACAAACTTTAAAGCTGATATCTTTTTTACTGTTAAGAAATAGATAAAATCAATCTTCAAGAGCATGAATATCAGCATCGTATATATATTTTTTGCCATATTGATTACGAGTTACAACTTTTAACGATTCAAGAAGTTTTAGAGAAGTTCTCATTTTTGACAAACCAATATTTGAAACCTCAGATAATTCCTTAACATCCAAACCACGTTCACCAAAAAGAGTATTTTGTACAAGAATATAAAATATTTTGCGTGATTTATTATCCATTCCATTTGATTTTGTAAAATCGGCAATTTTTGTTTTAAAAAATGTTAAAACATTGATTTTATCATTAAAAAAAGAAAGCAACTCTTCAAACGAAGCTAGTAAAATATTAAGAAAATATTCTACAAAAAATGTAACTTCTCCTCTATTTTTTTCATCATTAACTATCTTGAAGTTTTTATAGTAACTGTTGATGTTTTTCTTAATATTATATGAAAGCCTATATGAAATAAGGTTATTAAACTCTTTAGATAAAAGATAACTGCTTATAAAACGGCTGACACGTCCATTTCCATCATAAAAAGGATGAATATATCCAAACATATAGTGAAAAATGGCAATATTTATCAATTTATTCTGTTCATCATCATGAAGAACTGAGAGAGCATCTGTCATAACTTCGATTATTTTGCTTTCAGGAAAAAGACCTGTATGAATTGTTTTACCAGCTTTATCCTGAACATATACAGTATCTTTACGAAATATCATACCATCAGGCAGATTAGATCTGTTATCCTTTTCAATCTCATTTAAAACAAGTTCATTATAAATATTACGTATATCACTACAGTTATTTAGCTTAACATTTTCTTCTGTCAGCATTGCATATTTTTTTACAAGACCATAAAGCCTTTTCCCCTCTTTTTTCTCTGACAGATCTTCAAGTATCTCACTAATTTCTTTTCTGGTACTTACAACGCCTTCAATATCGTTAGTCATCTTTATTTCATCTATCAGACATTTTTTCTTATACTGTTTTAATGCCAGTTCGGGAAGAGAATTTGCCTTTAAAGTAAGTTCCTTATCAAGTTTAAAAAGCTTATTTATAAGATTTAAAATATTACTGTTAATCACAACAAATGCTTTGTTTGAACCTATTGAAAAGTTATACCTGTAAGTAGATTCACTGTTATACCTCTGCAAATATGTAGATTCGTAAAGCGTAGAATCTTCATAATATATGTTAGAAAGTAATCTATACTTCATGGAAATCTCCTTACAACCACTTTTGCTTATTATATTTGGCAATTTTCAACAAGCAAATTATTTTTTTTACTGTTTATTTGTTGAAATAACAATAATGATATAAAAAATCAAAATATTTAATGGTAATAAAACTTTATAACAGCACTCTTTGAATACAAATTAAACTATGCTCTATTTAGCTGTATAAATAATTCATTCTTTCCAAAATCAAATTGCTTACATTTATAAATTTGTATTCCTCAAATTTTTTTACTTCACTATAAGAATGTTCCTTTTGCCTGAAAACAGTTTTTAACAAAAACCCCAATCGCAAGTCATTCAAATTGAGTGTTTCCATTAAGAATTCTTCATCTATTAACAGATATTGTCCATGCGGGAATGGCATATTAAATTCGGATCTTTCCTGAAGACCTTCAAGCCAGTCTTTGAAAACAATAATTTCTTTTCCATTTTCATTTTTACAGGTCCATTCTTCATCTTCAATTTCTATTTTAAAATTAGAGAAGGCTTCATTATTAATATTGAGTGAGTATGATTTATTTCTATAATATTGCCAGAAGCTTACAGCCAAATGATGGTTCCTTGCCACAATTGGTAATACACCTAAGTCGCCGATTTTGAAAGGATCACAATTGATTTGAATATTGTCAGAATTTGTTAGGAATGATAATGGATATTCTGCTTTCGAAGGCACAGATATCGTTTTAGGTTTGTATAATATTTCTTCAGCAATTTTTTCTGCACTCGGTAAGTTAGGTCCAAGAACCCTATAAAAAAATCCTATAAGCTCAAATGAATGCTCAGGAGATTGAAACCAACCATTAGCCTGACAGATGGCTCCATCTGCTGCAAGAACAATCTTTCCGTTATTCTTATAGTTAACAATATCTTCAATCGATGTTTTAAACTGTATTTTTGTAATGTTTTTTTCATTATTGTTTACTTTTTCATCATTTTCCAACATAGGCCACCATTTGGGCATACGATTCGGTGATATTTGCCAGAATGAAAGATCTATTGGCAGTGTTGCAAAAGAATAGTCAAAATAAAAATCGGATTCAATATATCCTTTTGAATAAGCATCACTCAACACCCTCAAAAAAACTGATCTATATAGTTCTGAAACTTTTGTTGATAGCCCTAGGAGGAACTTTCCGTTTTCATTACTTCCATAAAATTCACTATTAAAAGCAAGTTCTATATTTAATTGTTTTGCAACGATTTCAGCATTATATGCCCATAATTTTGTAAAAGGATAGTTTGTTTTTGTTTCAATGTTGATTGCTTGGGAAAAGTATATTGGTGGAAGGATACTTTTAATGTATTTATTAAAAAAATTATATTCTTTACCATTTGGCACTTCTTTTATTAGCAATGGATAATTAGGGAAGTTTTCAACCTTTTGATTTATGATCTCAGCAATCATTCGAATAAGTTCTTCAATAACGACAGAACTCACTTTAATGGATTTTGTAACTGATTCGATATTGATGAAAGGAAGTTCTTCAGCATTTTTACAAGCTTGTAGTGTTTTTGTAATTGGTAAAAGGCCTATTGCAATAATCGTTTCCAACTGCTGTTCTTTTATCCAAAAGAGAAGTTTATTGTAGATTCCTTCTCTTTCGGGTGAAGTTGTTATTAAATTAGCTATTGCTGTAGCTGCTCTTTCGCGCACCAATGGCGTCGGCCATATCAATCTTTGAAATAGAAGATCAATATAACTTACTTCTTTAAAACTATCTTTTGACCATTCAACAGCAGGTAGACAAATATTTGCCATTAATTCTTCTGCAAATTCGAGTCCTGCCTCAGCGATTTTTTGAGCTGTATCAATTTTGTTTAAATGGATAAAATATTCAACACCACGCTCTAAAGGAATTTCATTCTCAACGGTGATTTTGAAAAACTCTAAATATCTTTCAGGAAAAATTTCGCTTAAATATTCCCATCTATCTTTTGCTTTCTGTGGACTTGTCCAGTATTTTTGCCATCCGTGATCATTGATCTGGGCAAAACATAAAAATTCAAAAGATTTCTTTTTGTCAAATTCATAAGCTAAAGGATAAAGCAAATCGAGAGTTCCTCCAGATATATGCTTTATGTCATTTGTTTCTAAAACTATTGATTTGAGGAGATGATATATTTTTTTAGGATCATCATTTTTTAGCCAGTATTTTGTCCATTGAACAATATATTTTTCAACTTCCCATTTCGGTTCAAAAGCTCTGAGATGTTCTTCTAATTTTTCTGGTAATATTTGATCGTAATTATAATTTTCTTCTTTATAGTCATAGGAACTGTATTTTTCCTCTTCATAATTAATTTCTCCCAGATAGTCCTGAATAATATTTAGAGAATTATGCGCATCGGTATTTGTTTTGGACTTTTCTTTTAATTCTTTTAAGGAATTTTTATCCAAAGCTGTTGTTGCCAGCGCCTGTTCTATTTCATTAGAGAAAGAGAATGACCTGAGAACATATTTAAAAGAATCTTGAGCAGAAAAAAGCATCTCCTTTTCTGCTTGAAAATAATGGAATTTTAAAAGTAATTCTTGATTATATTTTGAAAGAAAATCTGACAGATAGTCTGGTAAATAATCAGTTTCATCTCCATCTGTAAACTTTGTAGCATTGACTACCATAGGAATAATTCTGTCAATCCAATTATTGATAATCTTTTTGTTTACAGATGCTTCTGCACACAGCTCAATTGCATCCAACACTTCAAAAAGATATGTGTCTTTATGGTATCCGTAACCCAAAGAATTATCAACAGCTTTTCTTAATAATTCCGAAGCCTTTTTGTGATTCTGATATATCCTGTTTAGTCTCACTAAATCTATATAGTTTTCAGACCTTTGAGAAAAAACATCTATCAATTGTTCTGTTTCTTTTTCCTGTTGGTAAGAAAATTTATCAAAAACATTTCTTTCGAGAAGAGGAATATTTGAATTTATAATTAACTTTAAAAGGTTGTGTTCTCTGAAAAAGGGAGAAGAAATAATCAGTTTATAATCATTCTCACATATCTCTAAAGAGTCTCCAAGATAAATCTTTAAATCTATAATTATTCGTAATATGTCCTCTAAGGCTTTCATAAATGCGAATTTAAACTCTATCTTATTACGATCTTCAGGCCAGTGCAAGTCTTCAATTTGATTTAACTCTCCGAAGATATCATTATAATAAACTCGTTTTTCTTGCTTTATAGAAGAAGCAATTCTTATTGATGAAATAAAAAGTAATTTTGTTGCCTCAATAGGCCAGTTAGAAGGGGCTGATTTAATCCAACCAGTAAGATTTTTTTCATTACTAGAAAGGGCATAAGTCAACCCTTGTATAAAGAAATTCTTAAATTTATCAGCCCATATTCCTCTTTCTTCTCCATAATCTTTTATTGTAAGCGGAAATTCATCATATTTAGGAAGTTCTATCAATTGTAGTGATTTATTGTCGTAAATATGCAAATATAGTTGAGCTAATGGAGAATCAAGTTCGATTTTCTTAATATATTCAATGAAATATGAAATCTTTTGGGTAAAATCATAGCTAATGCAGTTTTCCAGTATTAACAACTCTTCTTCTTGTTCTAAATTGCAGCTCAGTAGTTCAACAATTTTCTTTTTCTGATTTAAAATAAGGAGTTTTTCACTATATTCTGAGAAAAGAGATGTCGATTCAAAATTTTTGCGAAATTGAATAATAAGTTGATACACTCTTTTTACTTCATGGTCTCTATCAAATGGAATAACTTTAATAATAGTATTTACTGAAGAACCATTATAATCCTGATATTTCATTCTATCATTTAGTATATCAATAATTCCATTAATCATCTCCAATTGATCATGCTGGTCTGCATATTCTACAGCAATACTTAAAACTTCCGAAGGCAAATCAATTAAAACAAGCTCATCAATTATCTCTGGATTTAGTCTTATTGCTTCAGTTAATATAAATTTATAGGAGTCATCTTGGTATTTTAGTAAATATTTATAATATCTATTAAGATGTGAAATTTTGAGTGCTTTCGCGAAATCATTTTTTTTAAGTGCCGCTTTATAGCAAACTTTTAATTGAGACCTTATTAGATCGGGATTTCTTGGATAACTTATTGATTCAATTAGCCAATCTCTGTCTAATTTTAAAATGGGGGTGTCATTGCCGAGGTTATATTCAAGTTTTGCAAGTTCTGCCCATTTCAGGTCTTCATATTTTGAATTTTCTAACCAGTTTTTCACCGTTTGTCTTATAAAATTTTTTTGTTCTTCCCACTCTTTTTGATTAAGCATAAATACTTGAAAACTGTTATGAAATATTCTTATCTTTTTCTGGCGATCTACAGTGGTTAAATGAGTAATACTTTTAAGATTTCTGCTAATGATGTCGGGAGTGCCACAAAAAGATGATATGCATTCAACATATTGTTTCTCACTGAAAATAAACCCAACACTTAACAATGTCAGCAAAAAAGAACGGGATTTTTCTTCTAATGTCTGCCATAAGGATGCATAATAATCTTGAATGTTATCTCCGTAAGGAACAAGATTTTCACAATCGTATTCCCTGACTATGCTTTTATTGAAGTTCTTTAATTGACCTAAAGTATATCTGAGATGTAGAGGGTTTCCTTTTGTTAGTTCAAACAATTTATTAATTAAATTTATAAGTTCATCTTCTTCTGTCGGTAAATTAAGATCTGAAGTGTTTTTAATGATAATATTATAAACGGCCTCTTTGTTTACCCCATTGATTTCGACCCATGAATTGTCAGGACATTTTCTAAAAATCGCTTGTAAACAGGGTTCATTCCTTATTTGTGATTGCATACCGAAAACAATCCACAACCCACTTTGAGGATAAAAAATTTCGTCCAAGAAATCTTTTAATTCGTGGACATCTTTTTCTCTAACAACATGATCAAGTCCATCAATCATTATTACAAAGCTTTTTCCTTTGTTACTCAAGTTTCCTGCAACAGTAGAAATAAAATCTTTCAGTGGAATTTCTGCTGAGTTCTTATCTGCCAGTTCTCCCAGATATTTCATGTTGTTTGAGTTTTTAAACTGAGCCTTTATAGCTTCGGCCACTCTTTCAGAATTTAGTCTTTCAAAGTGTTTTCTATCAGACGGATTTATATGGTAATGGTGTTTAATCAAAATAGTCCCGTTATTTATCAGATTTTCTGATAATTCTGAAAGATACACACTTTTCCCTGTTCCAGGTTTTCCAGTGATAACCTTTATTCCACCTTCAGGATTCATTAAGTCTTTAAGTAATTTGTTATGGATATTTTCGTCAAATAACTGAAAGTCTTTAGGGATCTCGAAATCCTCGTTTAACGGTTGCGGATTATCAAATTCACACCACCTTTTTAGCATGTCTATTGTCATCTGGATCGTAGTTTTCTTTCTAGCCTCTTTTTTTAGGGATAACAAAAGATTGTTAATTCCGTTAATAGTTGCAAAAAGAGACTTTTGAAAAATGTCTTTAACTATTTCTTTTTCAATTGTGTCAATGTCATTATTTTCAAATATTATCTCAAATTTATTAAAAAATCTGATGTCTCCATCACAAACTTCAGCTATTATTTTTTCATAAAGTTCAGGAGTTTCTTTTTGAATTTTTTCAATATCAATTTTTTTATCAGATATTACTGACGAGATTTTATTAGAAAGCGTTCCGTTTGTTATGAGTGCTATTTTCTCAATATTATCATACCCTACATGAGAAGCAGAAGTAGTCCATTTATATAACAATGAAGGCAGAGGGGCTTTTTTACCTTTTCTTTTGCTAATAAAATCTTCCCAACCCCACTCATCGTTTTCATCTGTCTTAAATTTAGCTTGATAAAAATGGTATTTGGCTCCATCAAAAAGGACAATATCATCAAGAAAAAAAGGTTCTTCCGTTGGATTTGCCTCAATTTGTATCCATTTATATTTTTGGGGATTCAATAACCATTCACCACACAGTCTTAGTGTCCAAAGATCCTGGTAATCAAAACCGCTCCTTAAAGGGCTTGTAGAATTGAACTCACTCATATTTCATGCAATCATTTCTTAAATAAAATCAATAAACTATTTTCAAAATTTATAATCTCATTCATATTATTAAATTTAACGCTCTTTTTTATAAATACAATATTTTTTAATAATATATTTTACAACTATTAAAACATAAAAGTTTACATAAATGATTTGTGATAGCAAAGATTTTAAAAATTCACTTTTTTAACCACTTGGCAGGGTCAAGCTTGTAAAAAGATCTTAAAACATCATATATTTCAGGCATTTTCTTTTGCATTTGAATGGATTTTTCAAAAAAAGTCTCTGTTGCAACAGCAAAAAACTCTGCAGGGTTGGTAGCTCCATATCTATCAAGAACTGTTTTATGATCTTTTTCAATATCCTCAAGCATTTTCCTATATTCTCTGCTCATGTTGTCTGACCAGATTGAATATGCAGCACTTTCTTTAAGAGTGGGAACACCATCTGCATCTCCATCAAGTTGATCAAGCTGATGGGCAAATTCATGTAAAACAACACTTTGACCATCTTTCCATTTATATTTTCCCTGTTTTGAATGATCCCAGGAAAGAATCATCCGACCGTTAAGCCATGATTCTCCAAGCCTTATGTTTTCCTCGACAACAGTGCCATTATTAACCATTGCCTTATATGCTGAAGGATATAATTCTATCCTCCAGAGTTTGGGATAATATTGCGGATCTACCTCTCCGAGCAAAAGAATCATTGCCTGTGCTGCAACAACAACTTTCATTTCATCTGTAATTTCAAGTCCCACGCAACCTATAAATTCTTTTTCATTAATAAAAACCAAAACATCTTTTTTCAGACGTTCTTTAAGTTTATCAGGCATGTGATTGTAAAGCTCTATATTATCTTTTAAATATCTTTCCCATTTTTCTGGAAAAGCTTTATTTTGAATATTTTTTCTCCCATTTTTAAGTTTAAGTTTTAAATACATCTTAAAAAGAGGAATAGAAATAATTACAATAACAAAAATTAGAACAGCTATTATTTCAAACATAATTTTCAATTTTATTGTTTATAAAACTCTTGTTATACAGGAAATAATTTTTAGACTGATTTGTCAATATTATTTAAAGGATATATTTATAAAATCAATTTAAAATAGACTATATTGAGTTTATTACTGAATTAAAGGTGGCACTTGGACGCATTGCTTTTGATACAAGATCAAAATCAGGTCTGTAGTAGCCGCCGATATTTACAGGTTTTCCCTGTGCTGCAATAAGCTCTTCTGCTATTTTTGCCTCATTTTCTTTAAGCTTTGCATAAACTTTCTCAAATTTTGCTTTTAGTTCAGCATTCTTTGTCTGTTCTGCAAGAGCTTCTGCCCAATACATTGTAAGATAAAAATGGCTTCCTCTATTATCGATTTCATTAACTTTACGTGATGGAGATTTGTCGTTATCAAGGAATTTACCGGTTGCTTTGTCAAGTGTTTCAGAAAGAATCTGAGCTTTTTCGTTCTTTTCTCTTTCCGCAACATGTTCAAGAGATGCTGCAAGAGCAAGGAATTCACCAAGAGAATCCCATCTTAAGTGTCCTTCAGCATTAAACTGCTGTACATGTTTTGGTGCTGAGCCGCCCGCACCTGTTTCAAAAAGTCCGCCACCATTCATGAGAGGAACTATTGAAAGCATTTTTGCACTTGTTCCTACTTCAAGTATGGGGAAAAGATCTGTATTGTAATCTCTTAACACGTTTCCTGTTACGGAAATTGTATCAAGTCCTTTTTTTATTCTTTCAAACGAGAATTTTGTTGCTTCAACTGGTGACATTATTTGAATATCAAGTCCTTCAGTATCATGATCTTTAAGATATTTTTTAACTTTCTTAATAAGTTCTCTATCGTGAGCTCTGTTGTTATCAAGCCAGAAAATTGCAGGTGTATCTGTAAGTCTTGCTCTTTTTACTGCAAGTTTTACCCAATCCTGAATCGGAAGATCCTTTACCTGACAACCTCTCCATATATCTCCTTTTTCAACATCATGTTCAATGAGTATATTTCCATTTTCGTCAATAATTCTTACTTTTCCATCTTCTGTCATAAGAAAAGTTTTATCATGTGAACCGTATTCCTCTGCTTTCTGTGCCATAAGACCGACATTTGAAACACTTCCCATTTCTCTTGGATCAAATGCGCCATGCTGTTTACAGAAATCTATTGCAGCCTGATAAATTCCTGCATAACTTCCATCAGGAATTACTGCTTTTGTATCACGTGCTTCACCATTTTTATCCCACATCCTTCCTGAATTACGTATCATTGCAGGCATTGAGGCATCAATGATTATATCACTTGGAACATGAAGATTGGTAATTCCTTTGTCTGAATTTACCATAGCAATGTCAGGACGGTTTTTGTAACATTCCTGAATAGCAGCTTCTATTTCAGCTTTTTTATCTTCAGGAAGTGTTTCTATTTTTGTATAAAGATCACCAAGACCATTGTTTACATTTACACCAAGTTCATCAAAAAGTTTTCCATATTTATCAAAAACTTCCTTATAAAAAACTTTTACAGCTTCACCGAAAATTATCGGATCAGAAACTTTCATCATTGTTGCTTTCATATGAAGAGAAAATAACACACCTTCTTTTTTTGCATCTTCGATCTGTTCTGCAAGAAATTTTCTAAGAGCTTTTACACTCATTTTTGTTCCGTCGATTATTTCTCCATCAAGAAGAGAAAGCTTTTTAAGAACAGTTACTGTTCCATTTTCTGCAACGAATTCGATTCTTACACTTTCTGCTTTATCAACTGTAACAGACTTTTCATTTGAATAGAAATCACCTTCAGGCATATGTGCGACATGTGTTTTAGAATCTGATGTCCATGCTCCCATTGAATGAGGATGTTTTTTTGCATAATCTTTTACTGCACGTGGAGCTCTTCTGTCAGAATTTCCCTCTCTGAGAACAGGATTAACAGCACTTCCTTTGACTTTATCAAATTTTGCTCTTACAGCCTTTTCTTCATCTGTCTTAGGTTCATCCGGATAATTAGGGATCGCATATCCTTTATCCTGAAGCTCTTTTACAGCTGCTTTAATCTGAGGAATAGATGCACTGATGTTTGGTAATTTAATGATATTTGCCTCTGGATCTTTTGCAAGATTTCCAAGGTAGGCAAGATCGTCAGACCTTCTCTGCTCTTCTGTCAGCATTTCCGGGAAAGCTGCAAGAATTCTACCTGCAAGAGAAATATCTCTTGTTTCGATTTCAATTCCGGCAGTTTTAGTAAAGGATTCTACAATTGGCAAAAAAGAGTAGGTCGCCAGGGCTGGCGCTTCGTCAACTCTTGTGTAAACGATCTTTGACATTTTGTTTCTCCCGCTTGATTTAATGTCTAAATTAATATTCTCTTCATATGAAAAGGATCTATAGGATCCGTTTTCCCGTTTTTCAGTGGAAATAAAACTTTTAACACTTTTCCACAGTTCTTCCCCTTCTGCACATATATCAAATGAGTAACCTGAGCGTTCCCATCTGTTGACATAGTATTGAAGAGTTCCAATAACCATTAAAAATATATGATGTGGGGCTATATCTTTTCGTATTTCACCATTTCTCTGCCCTTCTCTGATTATTTCAGTAAGAGTCATGCTGTAAGAATCCAGCATTCTGTTCATATGCTGATTAAAATCGGCAATATCTTTAAATATATTTTTTGAATTCATCATTGCAATCTGTTCAGGATGTCTTGCAACTCTTTTAAATTTCTCAGAAAAAAGTTCATGAAGTTTTTCAATACCTGAAAGTGACGATGAAAAAATATTTTCGTCTATTTTTATGAATTTTTTGTCAGAAAGTTTGACAATAGCGCTTAAAATCTCTTCCTTACTTCTGAAATGCTTATAAAGAGCCCCATCAGTAACACCAATTTCTTTAGCAAGAGATTTTACTGTAAGACTTTGCACACCACTCCTCGAGATAATCTTTAGTGCAGCGTATACAATTTCTTTCTGTCTAGGTGTAAAACCTTCCATAAAACCTGCCCGTAAGTAAACACTTACCTGCCGCATCCTAGCATATGGTAACTGCATGTCAAATCTTTTAGCTAATAAATAACAAATATTTCTCATATTTTATAACTTATCGCAAAAGAACCACCGCTTTAAATCTCTTTTCATTGAAAAAATATCATTTTTATTATATATTGGACAGTAATTTAATGGAGTTTCAATTGCATATTCTTTTTATTACAGATAACTACCCACCAGAAGTTAATGCCCCTGCTACAAGGACATACGAGCATATAAGATTTTGGGCTGAAAAAGGAGCAAAAATAACGGTTATCACCTGTTTTCCCAACTTTCCAAAGGGAAAAATCTTTGATGGTTATAAAAACTCCCTGATAAAAAAAGAACTTGATGATGAAAACATAACTGTTATACGTGTTCTTACGTATATTTCACAAAACAGCGGAACCATAAAAAGAATAGTTGACTACTTTTCCTTTGCTGTGTCATCTTTCATTGCATCTATTTTTATAAAAAAAGTGGATGTTATAATAGCAACTTCACCTCAGTTTTTTACAACATGGAGTGGATCTCTTCTATCTTTTTTGAAAAGGATTCCATGGGTATTTGAGCTGCGTGACATATGGCCGGCATCAATCGTGACAGTTGGCGCAATGAAAAAAGGTTTTTTTATAAAAATGCTCGAAAAAATAGAAAAACATCTTTATCACGCAGCCTCTCTAATTGTTCCGGTGACTGCATCTTTTATTTCCTACCTTAAAACTAAAGGGATAAATGAAAATAAAATAGAGATGATAACAAATGGAGTTATTAAAGAAAATTTCAAGCCCATTCCAAAGGACAGGGATCTTTATGAAAAACTTAATATCAATGGACGTTTTGTAGTTGGCTACACTGGAACAATAGGAATGGCTCATGCTCTTGATTTTATAATAGAATCAATAAATTCAGCTAATAAAATGGAGCATTTTTTCTTTATTTTTGCTGGAGACGGAGCAGAAAGAAAAAGAGTTCAGGAAACGGCTGCAAATTATAATTTAAGTAATGTGCTGTTTACTGGAATGCTTCCTAAAGATGAAATGAAAAAATACATTTCACTATTTGACGCTGCTCTTGTAAATTTAAGAAAAAGTGATCTTTTTAAAGATGTTATTCCATCAAAAATATTTGAAATGGCTGCAATGGAAAAACCTATGATATGCGGAATTGAAGGTGAATCTAAAAATATCATTGAGAAATTTAACGCAGGAATATTCTTTGAACCTGAAAACAGAGATGAATTCATATCAAAACTCGAGCACTTAAGAAAAAATGAATCAGAACTAGAAAATTTAAAGCAAGGCTGCAAAAAATTAGCTGAAAACTATGACAGAAAAAAACTTGCATATCAAATGTATGACCGAATCGAAAAACTTGTAAAAGAAGGTAGATAAAATGAAATTTCTTTTCGTTACCGGAACAAGACCGGAAGTTATAAAAATGATGCCTGTTATGAAAGAATTCAAAAAAAAAGCAATGCCTTTTTACTATCTTCATACAGGGCAGCATACTGATATTGCGGAACCTATTTTTGATATTTTTGGAATAAGACCAGATATAAATCTTTCTATTATGAAAGAGAAACAATCTCTTGATGATATAACTTCTGCTGTTCTTGCAGGTGCAGGTAAAATTATAGATAAAGACAAATATGATGCTGTCATTGTTCATGGAGATACAACAACTTCTGTTTCAGCCGCACTTGCGGCTTTTTACAGAAAAATTCCAGTAGCACATGTTGAAGCAGGACTTAGAAGTGGAAATTTATATTCTCCATGGCCTGAAGAAATGAATAGAATAATAACTGATAAAATAACATCATTTCACTTTGCCCCCACAGAAAACAACAAAGAAAATCTTCTGAAAGAAAGCATTTCGGAAAAATCAATACATGTTACAGGAAACACGGTTATTGATGCAGTCAAATATATTGCCGGAAAAGAAAAGAAAGAGAAAAAAAATCAGGTACTCATAACAGCTCATCGAAGAGAAAATTTTGGTATACGAATGGAACATATGTTCAATGCAATAAAATTTCTGGCAGAAAAATACAGCGGATACAATTTTATTATCCCAGTTCATCCTAACCCTAACGTAAGAAATGAAGTTAATAAAATTCTTTCCGGAATAGACAACATAGAACTGAAAGAACCAATGTCGTATCCGGATTTTATAAAAACTATGTCTGAATCTTTCTTAATCATGACAGATTCAGGAGGAATTCAGGAAGAAGCGCCATTTTTCAATATTCCGGTTATTGTGATGAGAGAAGAAACAGAACGAAATGAAGGTGTAAAAGCTGGAACTTTAATCTTAGCAGGGACAGAATCTGAAAACATAATAGAATCAGCTGAAAAATTATTTAATGACAGCAATTTCTATTCAAAAGTTGCAAACTCAGTAAATCCTTACGGTGATGGAAAAGCTTCTGAAAGGATAGCCTTTGCATTGGAAGAGATATTCAGATAAAAAAGAGGGCTTTGAAAGCCCTCTTTTTTATAAATTCAATTATTCTGAAAGTTTTATATAAAGTTCATCGAGCTGCGCCTTTGTAACACCGGAAGGAGCTTCGGACATAAGGCATGATGCACTTGTAGTTTTTGGGAAAGCTATAACATCTCTTATGGCTTCTGTTCCTGCAAGAAGCATGACAAGTCTGTCAAGACCAAAAGCCAGACCACAATGAGGAGGAGCACCAAAAGTAAGTCCGTCAAGAAGGAATGAGAATTTTTCTTTTGCTTCCTCTTCTGAAATTCCTATAAATTTAAAAACCTCTTTCTGTTTTTCAAAATCATGAATTCTGACAGAACCGCCACCAACTTCATGACCGTTTATAACAAGGTCATAAGCTCTGCTAAGAACTGTAGATCTATCTTTTGCAGCAAGTGCTTCATTTAAATCAAAGTCTGTAAAAGGATGGTGTACCGCATTCCATTTATCATTTTCTTCATCATACTCAAAGGCAGGGAATTCGGTTATCCATACAAACGCATAATCATCATTGGAAACAAGATTTTTCTCCGCAGCCATTCTTTTTCTTAAATTTCCCATAGCTTTGAGAATAACATTCTTTTTACCGGCAGCAAGTAACATTGTTCCATTAACCGGAATCTTTTCAATTAGAGCATTTTTTTCTTCATCACTAAAGAACTTTGCAAGAGGCGATTCAATTTCACCATTTATATTTTTAATGAAAGCAAGTCCCTGTGCTCCATCGGATTGTACATCTTTTTCTATTCTTTTAATCTTGTTCTTACTGAACTCCTCAGCAGTTTCTTCAACAACAATACCTTTTATTATTTGAGATTCATCGTTTGCGGCATTTTTAAATGCTTCAAAAGACGAATTCTCAAAAACAGGATCCAGTGTGATAAGTTTCATATCATATCTTGTATCAGGCGCATCGGATCCATAATTATTCATGGCATAAGCATAAGTCATAAGTGGAACTTCAGGAATATCAAGTCCTTTTACTTCTCTAAAGACTTCTCTTATCATATTTTCAGCAATGCCCATAATATCATCTTCATCAGCAAAGGACATTTCGATATCTATCTGGGTAAACTCAGGCTGTCTGTCAGCTCTCAGGTCTTCATCTCTGAAACATTTGGCTATCTGATAGTATCTGTCCATGCCGCCAACCATCAGTAACTGTTTAAAAAGCTGTGGAGACTGAGGAAGCGCATAAAAAGAGTGTTTTGTTATTCTACTTGGAACAAGAAAGTCTCTCGCACCTTCAGGTGTGCTTTTCGTAAGTATTGGTGTTTCAATATTTAAAAAACCAAGCTTATCAAGGTAATTGGAAACGGTTCTTGTGATATTGTGTCTTAAAATAAGATAGTTTTTTACTTCGGATTTTCTTATATCAAGATAACGATACTTAAGTTTTATTGCTTCAGCGGTATCTTTTCTATGATCGTAAGGCATTGGTTTTGACTTAGAAAGAAGTATGAATTCTTCTGCAATAACTTCAACATCACCTGTTTTATATCTATCAGTTCTGTTATCACCTCTGTCACGAACAAAGCCTGTTACCTGAACGACATCTTCAAGAGAACACTTACCAGCCTCTTCAATTATTTTACTATCTTCAAAAACTATCTGGGTTTCTCCATAACGATCATAAAGAACCATAAAAAGAAATGGTCCCATTTCTCTCTTATTACTAACCCAGCCGCTTAAAGTTACACTTTCATTAACATTATCAAGACGGAGCTCACCGCAATCATGAGTACGAAACATTTTTTATCTCCCTAATTTAGTCTCTTATATATGAGATCTCCAATTTTAGATATTTTATTTGGTCTTTTTTGATTCCTGAGTTTTATTGACATAATCTGAAGGTACTGCAAAAGTTGCTTTAGTTACAGGAATTTCTTTAAATTCAACAAGTGTTTGAGATGTTGCAACACCGTGATTTCCATTGTTTATTTTTTCAGTTTTTACTACAAGCCCTTCATTTTCAAAATGATCTTTCACTTTCTGAAGAAGATTTTTGTATTCGAGAAGAGAAGCAGGAAGAAGCTTGGTTACTCTGGCAGTTGCATCTTTTATAACATTGTTTTTAAGTGCAGGTGAAACCCATACATAAAAACGGTCTTTTCCTTCAATATTTACTTTATACTTTTTTGCACTATAAATTCCAACTGTGTCATCAGCAACTAAAGTATATTTGATATCATAATTTTTAGGCTTCGCATTGTTTTCTTTCACCATGCTTTCAACAAGCTTTGTAACAAAATCGGTATATTCAGAAATTTTCATTATCTGATATGACTTATCATTGTGATTTATTATAATCATTGAATCTTTAGAAAAATCAACAATCAAATCTGCTTTGCTGTTTTCCTTTTCAGAAACAGTTCTAAGCAGATCTCCCTGAATATATGTATACTGTTTTAAGGTTTTATCTCCTTTCTTTAATTCTTCGACAGAAACCCAGCACTTATCTGCTTTCGCAGCAAACAGAAGAGATACTGATAATAAAATAATAACTGAAAGTAACTTTTTCATAGCTGACTCCTACAAATTGTCAAAAAATCACTACGGATTCATTTTATTTATAGGATAGTTTTTCTCAATAAATTTGATGAGATTTTTTTCATCATTCCAAAAAACCATCCTTTTATAAGGCATTTCAATATTTAAAGCATCTGAATCAACATCAATTATTATAAATGCCAAACTGTTTTTCCTAAATATTAAACCTTTTTTTATAATACCTTTTTCAATATTATCGTCTTTATCTGTAACTGAAAGTTGAAAAGCCGGCTCATTGTTTAAAAAAATTTTATCGTTATCATATATAATAAATTTTACAGATGACGCTGGAGGAATACCGCGAGCGTTGCTTTTTCCTATCATAAAAAGAAGATAGTTATAATTAAAAAAAACTGCCAGCTCATTTAAATTTGATTCAACTATTTTATCTTCGACATTATTAACAACTACAGCATTTTTAAGCTCTTTAAAATCTTTTATCTTTAAAGAAAGCCACCTTCTGTTTTCTGCAGAAAGCTCATAAAAAACACCTATTTTCCTTTTAATTATTTCAGCCAGAACATATTCCGGCGTATTTTTGTCAACATAAATATATGTTTCAGAAAACTCCTGATTTAAAGCAGCATTCTTTTTAGTAAGTTCAGATGCATATACATGAGATGAAACCATAAATATAAAAGCTATAAAAAGTGTTCTTGACATAATAAAACCATCAAAAATATTGCTGATTATAACATAATAAAAAAATCAGACAAGCATTCTGTGATTTTCTGGAAATTTAATTAAAGTGTGCTATAAATTTTTTATTTTCATGGAGTTCTAATGCAACTTGAACTTGCAAAAATAATTTCGTCCGGAGATGCGATAGGCTGGGCAGAAAACAAAACTTTTTTTATATCTGGTGTGCTTCCAGGTGAAACAATAGAGTTTAAAGATTTTTATAAAGAAAAATCATATTACCGTCCACACAATTTTAGAATAATCAGGCAATCACCACAAAGAAGAAAACCGATCTGTCCTCTTTTCGGAGTGTGTGGCGGATGTTCATTTTTAAATATGAATTATCAATTTCAGGCTGAAACTAAAATTTCAATATTTAAAGAACTTATATTGCAACAAAAGCTTGATATTAAAGAAGTTCTTTTCCGTTCAGAAGGAGAATTTAATCAGAGAACAAGAGCTAAAATTATTGTTACAAACAGGCAGCCTTCTTTCAGAAAAAAGATGAGTCATGAAACCATAACATTTGAAAACTGTCCGCTAATTCACCCTGAACTTAACAAAATAATGACATCTGCATGTAAAAATATGAAAAACGGCTTAAATATTCAGTTTGAATTTTCAAAGAATACAGGTGAATGGATTCCAGACAGAAACTTTATTGAAAAAGAAGTTTTAGGTAAAAGAATAGGTTTAAGTAAAAACAGTTTTTTTCAGGCATCTGAAAATGGAGCGGCACTTTTATCAAAACTAATGCTGAAAAAACTTGATGAGATAAGCCCTGCAAAATTTCTGGATTTCTTCTCCGGTGTTGGGCTTTTTTCAAAAATAATTGAAGACAGAAATATTGAAATTATGGCTGTTGAATCAGCAGCAAGTTCTGTAAGTGATTACAAAAAAAACCTTGGGAAAAGAGGAAATATTTTAAGTTCTGATGGATACAAAATTACAGCTGATTTTTTTAATAAATTTAAATTTATGCTCATAGATCCGCCAAGGGCAGGAATTGGAGAGAAGCTTTCATCGGAAATTATCAGCTCTTCAATTGAAAACATTGTTTATATATCATGCAATCCATCAACATTTGCAAGAGATATTTCCTATTTTATAAATAGTGGTTTTAAACTGTCAGATGTTACAATTTGCGATCTTTTCCCTGCAACTCCGCATTTTGAAGTTTTTTCATTTTTATCAAGATAGATTTTTAAGAATTTAATTTAAGAATTAATAGAATTTATTTAATTTGAAGCTGCAGTACACACAACATTATCGATCTGTATGTGATCATTGGCATCTGTTGTAAATAAGAATGAGAAAATAAGTTCAAAATCTGAAACAGATGAAGTCAAATTAAAAGCATATGTAATTACTGACCAATCTGTAGAATTAACTTGTCTATAAACAGTAGATTCATATTTATATGTTGTGCCAAAAGTATATCCGTATCTTATCTGTCCTGAGCCTCTTACCCACGCACTACAAGTATAATCACCCGCACTCATTGATATATCTTGAGTTGTAAATCTTTTGTGCTTGTCTGACGTATTAATAAGCTGAACAGCAGATGTGCCTTCTTTTGCAGAAATTGTATATTGAGAAAAAGTAGAATTAGTAGCTCCACCAACCCATCCATTTGGTTTTCCATCTGTCCATGATTCGAAACTTCCGTTAGTAAGTAAATTTGAAGAAGCGATGCAGTTATGATTTGCAGTATCGCATTCCTGCCCAGCAACACAATCACTGCTTGTGTTGCATCTTCCTTCACTAGCTTCACATTCACCTATTGAATTACATGTCTCCCATGTCTCACATGTTACACCAGCACAGACATCACCTGCTTCACAGATATGAGAAGTTGTATTGCAAACAGGTGCTGCAGATTCACAATCAGCATTTGAATTACAGAATCCTTCCTTGGCATCACAATTTCCGGTATCTGCATTACACTGCTGATATGCAGAATCACATACTACATTTGCACATCTGTCAAGTCCAAAACCGGCTTCATTTCTTGGAAGAAGTTTGGAGTTATCAAATGAATAGAATACGTTACCTGTCATTTGGTTAAAATGTGTTCCCGGAGTCGGAACTGAATATGCGTACATAGCATCGTCAACTAAAAGTCCGCCAGTAACAGTAAAAGTATTATAGCTATCGGCAGCAACAGTTACATCAACATTTTCAACTTTTACAAGAAGTGAATTATATTTTGCAGCTTTGTCTCCGCCTGTTTTAATTTCAGCAGGAGTTACGACAACTGGAGCAGGGAACTGATCAACAGTGTTTAAAGGAGTAACTGTAGGATCTGTTATTTCATCCTGACCATAATATGTTGTATATACACCTTCTACAGAAATAACATTACCGACGGTAGGAACTATATTAAGTGATTTTGTATAAACATAAATTGCACTGTATTCAGCTCCAAGCACTGCATCTCTTGATTCTTCAGGAACCTGCATAAAGAAACTTTTTGTAGCTCCAGTTGTGTCAACAGCTGTAACAACTCCTTCTATGATAACTTTTGCACTCTGCATAATATTGCCTTGTCTTATATCATAAATGGAAACTTCCTGCGCAGGACACTCTGAATTTCCAGGATTGGCAATTGCAGGACACATATCACAAGCATCACCTATTCCGTCACCATCAGCATCTTCCTGGTTTGGATCTGAAACAAAAGGACATTTATCAACTATATTTTTGATTCCGTCACCATCTTCATCTGAAGGATCTACAGGTGTGCATGAATCATCAGCACTCAATGGACACGGATCACATGCATCGCCTTTTCCATCATTATCCTTGTCAGCCTGTTTTGTTTCATCAAGAGGTCTGATCGGGTTAAAAATTGTCGGACAGTTGTCAACATCATCTTTTATACCGTCACCATCTTTATCATCTGTAGCTGGAACACCAGTATATTCTGTAGGTCTCGAAGGAACACATGTCGGCTCATCATCAGGAGTTCCACAAAAGAAAAGTCCGTAGGATGAAGCATTTGCAGCTTTAAGAGCACTCCATTTAACACCAGTTTCTCTTTCAATACAGGCAACTTTTGCAACTTCACATACACCGTCAGGTATTTCCTCACACTGTGTCTGACCATAAGGAATAACATCCATAACAGCTTTGTCACCATAAAGAGGAACTCCGCCACGAAGAACAAGGGCAACTTTAGACTCATTTGAATCAACAACTGCTCTATAGTAGTTTGATGTGTTTTTACCATCAAAGATTGCGATATCGGCAAATTTACCTTTTGCAATATATCCTACGGAAGAAGAAATTCTGAGAGCCTCTGCATTATTTATTGTAGCCATCTCCCAAAGCTCTTTATCTGTGAAAAATTTACCGAAATTGTTTGTATTAAGCTCATCAGCACATTTAAGTTCTCTAAGCATATTGATGGAACCTGACGGAGTCCAGTCTGTTCCCATACCAATTAAAACACCTTCATTATGGAACATAGTTACAGGAGCTGTATTTCCATAAAGCGAAATATTAGATCTCGGTGACCATATAACTGATGTAAAATTCTCAGCCATTTCTTCACCATCTTCAGCAATAAGACCGACACAGTGAATAAATGCCGAATTAGGTTCTGTAAGATCTATTCCGCCATTGTTTGTACTGCTTAAACATAAGAATTCATTTCTGGCTTCTTCGTTTATACCTTCAGCAACGTGAGGAAGAAAACAGGTATCTTTAAGTACAGATTCATCAAATTTAAAACTATAGGCACAGGAATCCGTAAGAGTTTTTCCACTTGAATCCCCTAAAGGAAATGTTTCATATTCAATCATGCCGGTAGATATTCCTTCAGCATCTCTTTCATCTTCAACATTTCTTAAAAGACCATTTGTTCCACCGGAACCAGCCATAACTGTAGTTCCAGCCATAACGTTTCTGAGCTCACCCCAAATAAGAGGATTTGCAGTATAATCGCTACTTCCTGAATCTATTTTTGTATGACCGTTCTTACCAATTCTCCAGTCATGGCGATGCTCATAACGTTCTGTTCCCCAATCTCTTGGAGATTGTGTTGTCCAGCCCAAGTGATCGTGAGCATTAATAAGTGCAGGCGAAACTGAAGCATCAGGACAGTTAACAACTGTTGCAGTTGCAGCTTCTGTTTCTGCAGAACAGTCACATCCTGCACAAAGTATTATACCATCAGCAGAAACAAGAACTTCTCCGCCTTTATAAACTGTATCTGGTGCAAGTACGTTTCCTTTGATAAGAAGTGCATCACTGTTTTTTGTTACACTACATGTTCCTGTTTCAACTGCAGGAAGTGTTCTGCCACAATCGGTAACATTAAAATTGGGAACTGTATCTGTATCAGGAATTTCATCGATATCGCCAGTAGGTTCGTCAGCATCTTCATCAGGCTGAACTTCACCTTCTGAATCATTAATTTCGTCAATATCATCAGTCGGTTCATCGACATCTTCATC
Source organism: bacterium (assembly GCA_963667425.1). Classification (GTDB taxonomy): domain Bacteria; phylum UBP6; class UBA1177; order UBA1177. The sequence goes on from OY763407.1 coordinate 1,072,306, forward strand.
TGCGACAGTGTCGTTATCATTAGTAACATCACTGTCTTTTTTACTGCTTCCGCCGCCATCGTCACACGCAATGACAAAAAGGGCAATAAGCAGGAGTAACAAAATTCTTTTCATTGAATCCCCCTTAAAATTAAGAACAAACAGCTGTTAAAACAGCAAAACTATGCTATATAAAAAATCATACCCAAAAAGTGGAGTATGCTCCCAGCCAAAACGAAAAGGTGCCATATTGCATGATTAAAAGGAATTTTTTTAACTACATAAAAAATAATTCCAACCATATAACATAAACCGCCAAGAATAAGCCAGAAGAAAAAACCCTCAGGTAATATCTCTTTTATCGGTTTATATGCAATAATTATTATCCAGCCCATTGATACATATAAAATCAGGCCTACAATTTTCTTTGCCTTAAAAGAAAAAGCCTCAACGACTATTCCTGTTACAGCAAGTCCCCATATAATCCCAAAAAGAGTCCATCCCCATGGACCTCTTAAAGGGACGAGCGCAATAGGCGTATAAGTTCCTGCAATCAGAAGAAAAATTGAAATATGATCAAAATATCTGAAAAGCTGTCTTACTTTATCGTGAGGCATAGCGTGATATAAAGTTGATGCCAGATAAAGAAGAATCAGAGTTGCTCCGTATACTGAAAAACTCACAACTCTCCATGCATCTCCGAAATAACTTGAATAAACAACCAGAATAGAAAGTGCAGAGACACCCAAAGCAGCGCCAATACCGTGAGTGATACAGTTCATCAATTCTTCTCCAAAAGAATATTTGGGCATGAATTTATATTTCACAAAGCCTCCTGAATAACTGTGTATAAAAAAACGAAATCTATCTAGAGGATATTCATTTTTAGTTACATTTCAAGAAGAATTATAGATGTAAAGTGATAATTTCCTATTTGAGCAAAGTAGAAATAACTGCTTATTTATTTTAATCTCTCAGGATAAAAAAGACAACTCTTCCTTTTTTCTTTATCATAAAGTCTCACTTTCTTTTGTTTTATCTTAATTTTTTGTTGAAAATATAATTAAATCTTCTAAAGTAGTTAAGTGCTTTCAGGCGGATTAATTATAAAGAACTATTTTTTATATTTTCAGGGGTTTATTATGAAGTTGCTGCTTTTTTTAGTTTCACTGTTTTTTATTTTTACTGTTTCATGCACAAAAGATGATGAAGAAAATCTTGATGAACCGGACTATGATGTTTCAACTCCTGATACTGTTACAAATCCCGATAGTGATAGTGTGATTACGACTCCTGATGACGATAATGGTCATTTATGCACCCCGAATAATCCTTTAAGGTGTAAGTCTGAAACTGAAGCTGTTCAGTGTTCATCTGACGGGCTTTCTGAAATAGAGATAACTTGTGAAAATGATAAAATATGTTCAGCTGGTCAGTGTGTTAAACCTGATGCAGTCTGCACTCCCGGCGAAATCACATGTAATTCGGCAGATATGTCCGCTGTATATAAATGTAACAGCGACGGAAGCGGTTACGAAACCGAAAAAGTTGAGCAGTGCGATTCTACTGTAGGTTCAAAATGCTCCAGCGGCAAGTGTGTTTCTCTCTGTGAGACTGCCGAAGCGAACAGAAGCTATGAAGGATGCGAATATTTCTCTGCTGTTTTACATAATGGTCGTGATGACGATATGACTTATGAGAAAAATGGTTTTGCTTTTGCTTTTGCAAACACCAGCGATACTTTAAGTGCAACAGTTACTGTTACAAGAACTTCCGACGGTGTTACAGAATCTCATATTGGAACTTTTGAAGTTTGTGTAAAGAACGAAAATCCAGGTATTTTTGAAGGCGATATGAAGTGTGATAAGAAAAAATATTCCGATGGTGACAGAATTGTTGTTCCTGCAAAACAGGTAATTACTGTCGAGCTTAAGGAAACTGTCAATATGCTTCATGAAACAGGTGTTACATGGAACTCATATCATATTGTCTCTTCAATTCCTCTTACTGTCTATCAGTTCAACCCTATTGACAACCAGTATTCAAATGATGCTTCGCTTGTCCTTCCATCATCAAGAATGGGAACAGAATATGTTGTCGCAAGTTATGAAGATGAATCAGGCGCTTCAGAATATGACGGAAAAGGTTTCTTTACAATAATCGGAGTTTCAGATACAGATGTCGAGCTTGCAATTACACCGACAGCAAAAGTTGTGGCAAAGAATGGAATTCCTGAAGTTGCAGCAGGTTCGACTTTTAATATGACTATAAAAAAACATCAGGTCATTAATATAGAAACAGGTGTCAACAAAGATGATTTTACAGGAACACTGATAAGATGTAAGGACAAAGATAATAACTGCGCTCCATTTGTTGTCTTCGGCGGTCACGGATGTGCTGATATTCCAAGAGATAAACCTTACTGCGATCACATAGAACATCAGCTGACTCCTACTGAAATGTGGGGAAACCAGTATCTTGTCGTAAAAACAGAACCTAAAGGAAGCGAAAAGGATATGGTGAGAGTTATTGCCTACAAGGACGGTACAGAAATATCAATAACGAATCCGTTAAAAACTATGAGTCTTAATAAAGGGGAATATTATGAATACCGCCTTACCTCGACAAATGATTACGAGCCGGACGCTTCTTATGTAACAAGCAACAATCCTGTTCAGGTCGTTCATTATCTTACAGGTTCGACAGACATAAGCTATAGCTGTGCAGATGAGAACAGTTCCCATGACGGATGTTACGGCGACCCTGCAATGACTGTTGTCCCCCCTATCGAACAGTACAGAAGCTTCTATATTTTCCTCACTCCGGGAACTTATGACGAAAACTACGCTTCAGTTACAATAAAAAATGGCGGTGAAATAACTATTGACGGTGAAAAAGTAAAATCTTCCGATATGGTTTCAATTGCAGGAACAGATTATTCCTTTGCTATAGTTTCTCTTTCAACCTCTTTTGATCAGCACATTGCCGAGTGCTCTTCAGGATGCGGACTTATGGTTTACGGATGGGAAATGGATGTAAGCTACATGTATCCCGGCGGTCTTGATCTTAAAATGCTCAGATAATCTTTCCAATTTCATCTCTTTTCCTTGAAACAAATCCTTTCAGGTGATATATTCAGCATGAATTTTGTTTATTAATAACTAAAAATGGAGATTTTCATGATCACGAACAGCGATATTTCCAATGCAATGACAATAAAGCTTGATAATGTTCTTCCTGACTATCCAAAGTTTGAAAAAGGGATAAGAAGAGCTCCTAAAAGAGAGCTTAATCTTACAGAAAACGAAATAGCTCTTGCACTTAAGAATGCTTTAAGATATGTACCGGAACAATTTCATGAAACTCTCATTCCTGAATTTCTTGATGAGCTCATGACTCACGGAAGAATATACGGATACCGTTTTCGCCCACAGGGAAGAATTTACGGAAAGCCGATAGATGAATATAAAGGAAAATGCACGGAAGGAAAAGCCTTTCAGGTAATGATAGAGAACAATCTCGACTTTGAAATAGCGCTTTATCCTTACGAACTTGTAACATATGGCGAAACTGGGCAGGTATGTCAGAACTGGATGCAGTACAGACTCATTAAGAAGTACCTTGAAAACATAACAGAAGATCAGACTCTGGTTCTTCACAGCGGTCATCCTCTCGGACTCTTTAAATCAAAACCGGAAGCACCTAGAGTAATAACAACTAACGGACTTATGGTCGGACTTTTTGATGATATGGAAAACTTTAACCGTGCCGCTGCTCTTGGTGTTGCAAATTACGGACAAATGACGGCGGGCGGATGGATGTATATCGGTCCACAAGGAATCGTTCATGGAACATATAACACAATACTTATCGCAGGAAGAATGAAACTCGGCGTTCCGACAGAAGGAAATCTTAAAGGAAAGATATTTGTCTCTTCAGGACTCGGAGGAATGAGCGGAGCACAGCCGAAAGCTGTAGATATAGCAGAAGGAATAGGAATTTTTGCAGAAGTTGACGCATCAAGAATTGAGACAAGACACTCTCAGGGCTGGGTAAAACTTGTTGCCGAATCACCAAAAGAGGCTTTTGATAAAACTCTTGAATATAAAGCAAAAAATGAAAGCATTTCAATTGCATATCATGGAAATATCGTTGATCTTCTTGAATATGCGGCAGAAAAAAGCGTTCATATCGATCTTTTAAGCGATCAGACAAGCTGCCATGCAGTTTATGACGGAGGATATTGCCCTGCCGGAATCTCATTTGAAGAGAGAACAGAGCTTCTTGCAACAAATAGAACAAAATTCTGTAAACTTGTTGACGAAACATTAAGAAGACACTTTGAAGTTATTAAAAAACTTGTTGCACAAGGAACATACTTTTTCGATTACGGCAACAGTTTCATGAGAGCAGTCTTTGATGCCGGTGTTAAAGAGATAGCAAAAAACGGAAAAGACACATTTGAAGGATTTATATGGCCAAGCTACGTCGAAGACATACTCGGACCTGAACTTTTCGATTACGGATACGGCCCATTCAGATGGGTGTGTTTAAGCGGAAAAGAGGAAGATCTAATTAAAACAGACAACACAGCCGCTGAAATAATAAAATCGTTAAGAGAAAATCCCAGATATCAAGATAACGACAACTACAAATGGGTAAAAGACGCAATGAAAAACAAACTCGTTGTAGGCACAAAAGCAAGAATCCTTTATCAGGACGCATCCGGCAGAACTGCAATTGCACTTAAGTTCAACGAAATGGTAAGAAAAGGAATCGTCGGTCCTATTATGCTCGGCAGAGATCATCACGACACCGGTGGAACCGACAGCCCATACAGAGAAACATCAAACATAAAAGATGGTTCAAACATAATGGCAGATATGGCAACAAATATATTCGCAGGAAACTGTGCAAGAGGAATGAGCCTCGTTGCTCTTCATAACGGTGGCGGTGTTGGAATCGGAAAAGTTATAAATGGAGGATTTGGACTTGTTCTTGATGGATCACGAAGAATTGACAAAATTATTGAAACAGCTTTTCCTTGGGATGTAATGGGCGGCGTTTCAAGACGTTCATGGGCAAGAAACGAACATTCAATTGAAACATGTATCGAATATAACGAGAAAAATTACGGCTCGGATCACATCACCCTTCCCTATCTTACTGACGAAACTTTAATAGCAAAAGCTGTCAGAGAAAAACTTGGAAAATAAAAAGCTCATTATAATTATCGGTTCCAGTCAAGAGAGTATGGAAAAGTTTCTACCTGATTTGTGTAAAGTTTTTAGGTAAATACAGCAACGTATATATTTCTTTATAAAAATAATTTCTCTACTTAAGTTCGCCCCAGGTTTTTCCGATTGAGCTATTAACATCAAGCGGAACTTCAAATTCACCGATGTTATTTTTCATGATGTTTTCAAATATTGCTGCATATTCTTCACTTTTTTCTTCTGATGTTTCGATGATAAGCTCATCATGAACCTGAAGAAGCAATTTTGCATCGAGAGAGTCTTTTTCTATTCTTTCGTATATTTTTGCAGCACCTATTTTGATTATATCGGCGGCACTTCCCTGAATTGCTGTGTTGACTGCCATTCTTTCAGCCTGACGGAGAACTATTTTGTTTGTGCTTGAAAGTTCTGGAAGATATCTTCTTCTGCCGAATATTGTTTCAGAGTAACCTTTTTCTTTTGCTGTTTCAATTACTGAATCTATAAATTTTTTAACTCCTTTGTAGAAGGCAAAGTAGTTTTCAATGTACTTTTTTGCAAAAGCTATCTGAACGCCTGTATCCTGAGAGAGTTTAAATGCCTGCATTCCGTATATTATTCCAAAATTTACAGCTTTGGCGTGTCTTCTCATTTCGGCGTCGACAAAGCCGGGGAAAACATTAAATATTGCTGATGCGGTTTTTGTGTGGATGTCTTCATTGTTTCTGAAAGCTTCAATGAGTTCTTCATCTTTTGAGAGCATTGCAAGTATTCTAAGTTCTATCTGACTGTAATCGAGGCTTATAAATAGTTTTCCTTCGGGTGCTTTGAATACTTCTCTTATCTTTTTTCCTTCTTCGCCTCTTACAGGTATATTCTGAAGATTTGGATCTCTGCTTGCAAGCCTTCCTGTTGCCGCATGAGTTACAATAAATGTTGTATGCAGCTTTCCTTCACTGTCTGTCTTTTCCAGAATGGGATCGACATATGTCGAAAGAAGTTTCGAATATGTTCTGTGTTCAAGTACAAATTCAGGAACAGGATGAAGTTCTTTTAATGATTCAAGAACTGACTGATCTGTGCTGTAACCTGTCTTTTTCTTTTTTCCTGATGGAAGTCCAAGCTTCTCAAAAAGGATTTCACCAAGCTGTTTTGGCGAATTTATATTAAACTCGCCTGTGTATGCGTATATTTTTTCTTCTATCTCTTTAAGTTTAAGCGAAAAATCTTCTTTAAGTTCTTTTACTGCATCGGTGTCAACCGGCATTCCGTAGTTTTCCATCTCTTTTATGACATAAAGATTTTTCATTTCTATTTCATCGAGGAGATGTTCAAACTTACTCTCTTTTCTGTAGATGCTTTTTATCTTTGTCTTTATTCCGTTAAGCACTGCAAGAATGTTTTCGATTCCTTCTATTTTTCCTGCAAAGATATTCAGGGCTGATGCAACATCTTCAAGTGTATAACCGTGTCTTCCTGCATCTGTAATGTAAAAAGCTATCTGCAAATCTCTCACTTTGCCTTTAAAAACATGAAAAGTTGAGACTGAATCCTTTATGTTGAATCCGTAAAGCATAGTTTTATCGGTAAAATCGGAAATTAAAGCCTCTGAATAGTTCTTTCCATCCGAGAAATAGTATTTGTCACCTTCTTTGACAAAACATATTTCTTCTGAGTTATAATCGATTTTTCCTTCCGATGGAATCACAAGGTCGTATGACTCTTTTATTCCGAGCTTTTCTATAAGTTTCTTAAATCCGTTCTCTATTGCAAATGCAGGAAACTTCTCTTCCGAGACATTTTCCCAGAGTGTCGGCTCAACATCAAGTTCGATATTGCTTTCAAGTGAAACAAGCTCTTTTGAAAGAAGAGCAATCTCTCTGTTTTCTGCGAACTTCTGCTGCTGACCTTTTGAAAGTTCACCAAGATGGTGATAGATTCCGTCAAAAGTTCCATATTCATTAAGAAGTTTTGATGCAGTTTTCGGTCCGATTCCAGGAACGCCGGGAATATTATCGGAACTGTCGCCCATAAGTGCAAGCAAATCTCTTATCTGCTCAGGAGTTACATCAAATTTTTCCTTAACGGCATCTCTGTCAAACACCTTTTTCTTCATACTGTCATAAAGGAAAACGCCATCCTCAACAAGCTGCATCAGATCCTTATCGGAACTTACAACATAAACTTCATGTGTATCCTTATATTTCTTTACATAGCTTGCAATTATGTCATCCGCCTCGTAACCTTCAATTCCGCAGAACGGAATTCCCATTGCTTCAAGCATCGGATTTATTTTTCTAAGCTGAACGACAAGTTCTTCATCAAGAACCTTTCTGTTTGCCTTATAGTTGTCGTAAAGCTCCTTTCTCTTTGTCTTTTCCTTTCCGCTATCAAGTGCGGCAACAAGTTTGAACTCGCCGAAAGTATCAGCAAGCGAAAGAAACATATTTATAAATCCAAGCACAGCATTTACAGGCTCACCTTTTGGATTTGTCAGCGGGGGCATTGCATAGTAAGCTCTGAAAATATATGAACTTACATCGAGAACAAGGAGTTTTCCGTTTTTCAACTGATTTACCTTCCAATTATTTATAAAAAACGATATATGAAGTGGCATCGATACGGGCATTTACATCCGAATCACCTGTCGGAACAGGTTCAAAAGGCTTTCCATCCATAAAAGCATTATGAATCACGACAGCATCAGAACCTTTCACCACAGAATTAGTTACATCTTCACGCCACGGAGAAACATCAAGACCGGGACACCAGCCGCCACGACCAAAAGGCCAGCTTCCAGCCTGATTAGGAATAACACCATCCTTAACCTGTCTCAAACAGCCTAAATCATCTCCAACCCACGGATTATCTTTTGTGTAATCGGTTCCGTTAACCGTAAAAACAGCATCATAATCGCAGAATTCGGCACAGTTTTTTGTATCAGTACCAAAACCGTGACCAGTAACGAAAGCCGCAATCTCAGCCTTTACCATATCAGCCGGAACATTAACAGTTACAGGTGAAAAATTATCTCCGTAAGAAGCGTTGAAGGATTTTGCAATCTGATAAAGCGGAACAGATTTAAAAGGTTTAAGCTTAGATTCATCATTTTTAAACCTGAAATTAAGCCACGTCTTATAAGGCTGCTTATAAACGCTCATTCTGAACTTAACCTTTCCTCCATCGGCAATTAAAGGAAACATCGGAGTTATATCTGTAACCCACTTTCCGCCGCTTCCGTAGGCAGTTATCCATCTTGCAATCTCAGTTGAGCAGACCTCCTCATTATCAGTGCAGAGATAAAGATACAGAAGATAATCCCACTCACACGTCTTAGCTGTTCCGTCACACTGCTGATCAAGTTCAACCTCAAGCATATTATATTTATCAAGAACATCAGATGCAGGAAACTCAACCTCGAAATCAAGATTATCCTGAAGAGTTTCGCCATTTAAAGCGTTAACGACAAGAGTTTTATCCTTTTCGCTTTCAAACTTTTTTTCACGTTCCCAGTTAAAATTGTAATATTTTATCTCATTAGCGACATATGAAATATCAGGATTCATATTTCTTGACCAGTTTGCAATTGAAAGAGGAATCCTTATCTTCTGGAAACGGTCAATAACAAGACCTGAATTCTTATTCATCGAAAACTTCTTAACAACCCAGCTGTCAACCTCTCCGGCAGGCTTTGCAACAATATGAAATCTCGAATCAACCTCATTAACTTCCTTTGAAGAGAGATAAAACTGACTCTTTTCCATCCTCTCCTTAAACGTTTTAACATCAGCATCATAAGTTGCGCTGTCATAAAAAAGGATAAAGACCTGAACATTAAGTCCAGCCATATCAATAAAATCAGTCAGGAAAGAATCATTTTCATAAAGAGTAAACCATGCTCCGATATTTGAAGACGAAACAGGAAGAAACATAATCGAATCACAGCCGTTCCAGTCCCTGCTTAAAGTCCATTCGCCGCCATCGACCGGCATAGTAAAATCGCAGGCAGTACTACCATTTAATTCACCGCATTCTCCATCATTGAAACCATCAGGATAAAAATCAGAGCCGGCGCACTTTTCCTGAGCCGTAGCATCATCATCAACCACGGGCTCAGCATCAGTAACATCATTATCAACAGTCGCATCTTCATCCTTAGACGAAGAAGAATCCGAATCACATGAAACTGAGAAAACAGCAGATAAAAGAAAAAGAAAAACACTAAAAAACAAAACAGATTTTCTCATGATTCCCTCCCCAAGGAACATTATTTACACGTCATAATATCAAGAATAATCCTATCAGTCTCCTCCATCCCCTTTGAAGCGATAAGAGCCAGATTTCTGATAGTTTTTTCAATATCCTTTTCAATAATACCGTCAAACTCACTTATCTCAATATTATCAATAGCAAGAATAGCCGACTGAACAGCCGCACTGATAGCAGTTGAAACCTTAAGAGCACATCCCGCCTTAGCACCGTCACAGAACATACCGCTGATATTACCGATCATATTCTTGATAGCGGCATTAACATGGGCAATCTCGCCACCCATAAGATAAACAATACCGCAGCTCGCACCAGTAGCGGCAGTAACAACACCGCAAAGAGCAGAAAGCTTTTCCATAAACTCCTTTAAATGAATCGCAATAAGATTACCGAAATAAAGAGCCCTGATAAGCTGTTCCCTCTCACATTTAAGCCTCTCGGCAGCCGCAGCAATAGGAAGAAAAACAGTAATACCCTGGTTACCGCTCCCCGAATTACTCATGACAGGAAGAGTACTGCCAGCCATCCTCGCATCGGAAGCAGCAGCAGTAAGAGCCATAGCATAAGTTGAAATATCATCACATAAAACACCCTTACGGACATTATTAAGAATCGTCCTTCCGACCTTAAGCCCGTAATTACCGCAAATACCTTCCCTTGCAATAACCTTATTCATCTCCGCACCATCAAGAATATACTCAATAGCATCAAGCGGAACCGTGTTTACAAAATCAAAAATCTCAGCGACAGACATATTGTGACTTACTTTAGGAACAGAATCATCCACATCCTCGTCATCCTTAATCAGATGACACTCAGTAGCCTTTATTATTCTGTCATTAACCGAAAGAAAAATAAGATTAGTATGAGAACCCTTAATAACAGCCTTAGCCTTACCCGAAGGACCCTTGCACAAAACCTCGATATAAAGCTTTTCGCCAGTCTCTTTTTTAGTTATCCTTATAACATTCTTCTCAACCATCCTCTTGGCATCATCAATAACATCAGCATCAATATTTTCCAGAACCCGAAGATCAAGATCAGGATTGCCGCCCTTAACACCAAGAGCCGCAGCAATATAAAGACCGACCATACCAGTGCCCGGAATACCGACACCCATACCATTCTTCAGAATATTACCGCTTAAAGAAATCTCAACCTCATCGACATTTCTTTCAAGAAGCTTTGCACAGTGAGCCGCAGCCAGAGCGACAGCAACAGGTTCAGTGCAACCAAGCGCAGGCACAACCTCACTATCAAGAATCTCTATAAACCTCTTTTCCCTATCAGTAAGCAATTTCTCCTCCCTTAAAAAAGCCTTCCGATTATATAGATAAAAAAAATGTTAAGCAATTAATTCATGTTTGTGAAAATGAATTTTAACAGATTAAAAAATGTATGTTGAAGGAGATTTATGTTTCGTAGAGATAGACCAATGTATCAATCAATTTATTTCTAACATTTACCATGAAATCACACTGCATCCGCAGCCATCATCAGAGGAAGGTTTAACGATATCTAAGTCAGTTTCTTCAGTGTCGGATTCCTCATCATTTTCTTCATCAATGACTTCTGTTACATCGTTATCTGTTTCTGTGTCGGTAACTTCGTCTTCATCTGCCGGATAGATGTCTTCATCGGTTTCTTCGTCAATGACTTCATCTTCATCAGTTGATGTTGCATCATCATCTGTTATTTCGTCTTCGTCTACCGGATAGATGTCCTCATCGGTTTCTTCGTCAATGACTTCATCTTCATCAGTTGATGTTGCATCATCATCTGTTATTTCATCTTCGTCTACCGGATAGATGTCTTCATCGGTTTCTTCATCAATGATTTCATCGTCATCTGTGAGTTCGTCTTCATCGGGTGTTTCTTCTACTTTCACTTTTACGTCAAGTGTGTAGGTTCCGCTTCCGTTAATGCCTTCCACTATGATGTAGATGTCTTTGTTTTCTGTCGCTTCATAGATTATGGTTTCTGCTGTTCCTGCCGTTCCTTCGTTTGCATATGTGTCACAGTTGTTGCCGCAGTCGCTCTGGATCATGAGGATCAGGTCATAGTTTGTTTCGGGTGTGGCTGTTATTTCTATTTTGTCACCTGTACTTACTGTGTAAACATATGTGTGGTCGTTTTCTCCGTATGTGGTTTCGCCGCAGTTTGCTCCGTAGTTTGTGATGTTGCTGTATCTTTCGGCTGTTGTTGTGTCTACGGTAAATGGCAGGGTATCTATTTCGGTCGGCTCTGCGCAGGTTCCTGTGTCGTCTGTGATGGTTACTGTCACTGTGGCTGAGGCTTCGTTTTCTGTATCGCTTACTTTTATTCCGAGTGAATAGCTTGCTGTGGTTTCATAGTCAAGATTTGTGTTGTCTATTACTGTAAGCTCGCCTGTTGCTGCATTTAGTGCAAAGATGCCGTCATTGTTTCCTGTTTCTATTGTGTAGGTGAGTTCATTTAGTGTGCCGTCTGCGTCTGCTGCGCTTAGTGTAGCTATCACTGTGCCGTTTAATGCGTTTTCCGATAGTGTGTACTGGCTGTCGGTTATTACCGGAGTGTTGTCATTAAGATTGGTGAGATTGATTGTGACTGTTTCTTCACTGGTGTTTTCGTCATCTTCAATTTTTATTGTAACTGTATGGCTTACGGCTGTTTCATAGTCGAGTTTTGTGGCATCTGCTACTTGTATTTCTGCTCCGCTCATCTGGAAGATGTTTTCCGTGTCGCCTGTTGTTATTGTGTAGTTTGCTGTGCCTTGGATGTCTCCTGTTATTTCTATTGTTCCTACTGCTGTGAGTGCTGCACTGTTTTCATTTATATTAAAGCTTTGTCCTGTTGTTACTGCTATTGCTTTGTATGTAATGAAGGTCTGGTCATTTCCATATCCTGTTCCTTCAAGAGTGGTTGCGTATGCTCTGTAGTGGTAGGTCGTGTTTGGGTTTAGTCCTGTGAATGTTCCGATTATTACGCTTTCTTCACTTGTGTCTGTCATGCAGGTGTCTGCTGTTGTCGGATTGGCTGATGTGCTTATACAGATTCCTTTTTCTGTAACTGTATTGCCGCCATTGTCTGCTACTGTTCCGTTTAATGTTGCCTGTCTGGTTGTTAGAGTTGATGCTGTGCCTGTTGTTGCTGTCGGGATGATTCCGTTTATTGTAAGGGTTCCTTTGGTGTAGGTGAATGTGTAGTTTGGTGCTGTTCCGCCGCTTACTGTTATGTCGTATGTGCCTGCCGGAGAGTTTGCTGTTGCTGTGGTTACGGCTGTTGATGCTGTTGTCACTGCTGTTTCGTATTCACCGTTTACAAAGCCGCTGTAGGTTATTGTAAATGCCGGGTTGGCTTCGCCGTAGTTTCTTGTTTTGTCGTCTGCTTTGGCGGTGAGTTCTGCCGGACTTACGTTTATTGATACTGTTTTGGTTTCTGTTGTGTAGTTTGTTGTATCATCTGGTGTAAATGTTACGCTCAGGCTTTGACTGTGGCCGCTTCCGAGAACTGTATTTATTGCAGGTGTGTATTCAAAGCTTCCTGTTACGTTTGCTTCTGCGTTTAACTCGTTTCCTGAAAGCGCTGTTCCGTATGTTATGTCTGACGGATTTCCCCATGTTATTACTGATACTGCTTTGTTTACTGTCAGTAATTGTGATTCCTGAGGGGCTGAATCATAAGTTTCATTTCCAGCTTGATCTGCATAAATTGTACAACTTCCGGCACTGACAATATGAATTTGTCCACTTACTATTGTTGCAACTGCTGTATTTGAACTGCTGTATGTGACTGTTAAACCGCTAGTTGCTGTTGCTTCAGGTGTAAAATCGACATCTCCGTATATTTTGATTGGGAGTGCACCGAAACTTATAGTCTGATTAGCTTTCTGCACCTGAAAGTTAAAAGTAATATCATCCGTAATTCCTGAATAGCTGTTGCCATAAATATCGTCAATAGCTGTAGCAGCAATCTGAATGGCATAATGATGGCTTTCGACAAGATCACTTGACGGATTCAAGGTCAAAACATTGTTTAATATTGAAGCCTGTGTTCCAGGTGATGCCGCATCAATTGTGATATTGCTTACATCATCCAGATCCTTTATCAGAATGTTTCCTGTGCCAAATGCTATATTTTCGCTAAAGGTTAAAGTTATATCGGCTGAAACAGAAACCCCGGTTGCTTCGTCAGCAGGTACTGAAGAATCAAGTGTAGGCGCAACAGCATCAACTAAAACAGAAGCAGCACTTCCAACACTATTTAATGTTAATTTAGCATCATTGGAAGCAGCATTTCGCAAAGTACCACCATTGGCGGTTAAAGTATTCACTTCTATTCCATTAGTATCTAGTTCGCCTGCTTGTATGGTATATCTGAAAAGCAAAGCACCTGTTCCAGAGCCGGTTGTATAAGTAGCTTGTCTTGTGGTAGAACCGATTGTTATACTCAATTGTGGTGTTCCACCTGTGGTAACAACTGTAATATTTTCATCAAAATTTATTGTAAAATCTAAATTCTGACCTGCAATATAGGTTCCATTGGCAGGTACAGCAACAGAAGTAACTTCGCCAAGCGGTGTAACTGTTAATGTGGCAGTATAGGTTGATGCACTGTAATCAGTACCATCATTAACATCAAATGTAAAAGTTGAAGATGTGCCATTGGTGTTTATGTACTTAAGATAACCTGCATCTAAATTAGCTTTTGAAATTGCTGCTCCATTTGTCAAAGGAGATTCTGCTCCGTTAATTGTTCCACTTCCATCAGAATCAATCCAGAGTGTTCCGTTTGACGGAATAGCAGTAACCCTTACATGATCAATTGGATCGCTATCTCCATCGGAATAACCAAAGTTTGCCGTAGCAAATGCATAAGCTGTATCTTCGTAAATTGTTCCAGCGGTGAAAGAAGCAGCCGTTGGTGCGTTATTTAAAGATGTTGCTGAAATAGTAATATCAACATAGGTAAAATTCATAGTATAATTTTGCACTGGAGTTTTAAGGTCGAATACTATTTGTGCAACATTATAGATTGGTGTAGTTGTTCCATTATCAAAAAAACTAGTTAAAGAAATATTGCTGGTTGTTAATGTTTTATCAGAATTTAATGTCATTGTTTGTATTACATGTCCATTTTTGTCTTTAAAAACAACCGTAGATGAAAGATCCGCAACAGTACTAGCATAACCCTTTAGTGTCATACCTTCAAAAGTGAAATCATCTACACCGTAAGCCTTAATGATAAAACTAGAGTGGGTACTTGTGTACATAGCGGTGCCGTCATTAACCATGACATTACTCACCACAAGATTGGGGTTGGTGCTAACTACTTTAAAGCCAGCTCCTCCTGTATCACTAACACCCAATTCTGCAAAAGTCGTTTGAGCAAGCACAACTCCACTTGAAAACAGAACAACAACGAATACAAATACACTGAAAATCAATTTCCTGTTCATTTATAAACTCCTAAGAAACGATAGTTAAATAAATCTAAAAAAGCATAAACAATAAGCAGTGTTTTTACAAGAAAAAAGATTTTAAAAAAAATAAAGATATGTATTAATAAAAAAAACTTATTCTACTTAAGATTTTCATGGGTTAATGGTTTGAACTCATCAATAATTAACAGAATTTATTAATAATACACAAAAACATTACTATATTTATTACAATCCCAATCTTCTTTTAAGGTCTTTGTTTCCTTTAAGGGCTACGCGGGAAAATGCTTTTAGTTTGGAGATGGCTTCGTTCATTTCGTCTATTTTTTCGTCGCGCTCTTCGGTTGCGGTTATTGCTTCGGATCTTTCTTTGTCGGCGTTGATTTTGTATTCGAGGGTTTTAAGGAGTTTTGTTTGTCCTTCTTTTAATAGTTCTTCGGTTATTCCGTTTTCGGCAAACTGGTTTTTAATGGTTTCGTTGCCGAGTGCGTTTTTGTAGAACTGGATTGCTTCTTCGCTCCATGTTCCAAACGGTCTTGTGAGTCGTCTGTTTAAGAGTAAAGATTTATATGCTGTTTCGTCGTTTTTAAATATGTGGCGTGATAGTGTATGGTAGTCTGCATAGGTTTCGTAGGCTTCTTCTTTGAGTTTCTGAAATTCGGTTATTGCGCTTTTGGCTTCTCCTTGTTCCTGTTTTTGCGCAGCTTGTGCGTCTGATGCCTGATCGATTAGAATGAGTAGTGCGAGCAGTTTTTCCTCGGTGTATTTGAATTTTCCTACTGCTGTAAGGATTTCGGGGGTGTTTAGGGTTGTTTCAACAAATTTTCTGTTTTCTGAGATGTTTGTTTCGATGGTGTTTGCTGTTTTTGCTTTTTTTGATTCGTCTGCAACATTTTGCGGTGTGTTTTCTGTCATGATTTGACTCCTTTTGATGTTAATAAAATAGATTTATTAAAGAACTTAGGTGATGATGCTTTTCTGACTGGTTCCCAAGCACAGAATCTTAGTGCTTTTGCATTTCCAGTCGCTGTTTTTAAGTTTCCATCGATGCTTTTACGTTTCCAGTCAGTGCTTTTAAGTTTCCGGTCGATGCTTTTATGTTTCCGGTCGATGCTTTTATGTTTCCGGTCGATGCTTTTATGTTTCCAGTCGATGCTTTTATGTTTCCAGTCGATGCTTTTATGTTTCCGGTCGATGCTTTTATGTTTTTTGTTCCGTCTTTTGCTTTTTTTAGCTGTGACTTCATGGTTTTTCCAGTGTTTTGATCTTTTTATGTATGATTTTATCTTTTGTATACGTTAAAGTCAAATTCTACTACATATTTATGAGGAGTTTTTTTAATATTGTGTAGTATGGTTGGTTGGAGTTGATCCGTATGAACTGTTACCTGGACGTATCTCTTTTGTGAGGGTCACGCCTGTTCCGTCGCTTGCCCATATTTTCTGATAAACCCACGGAGAACCGCTGAGTGGATAGTTTGCATAGAGATATATGCTGTTGTCATAAACTGTTGAGCCTCCGATCGGAGATGATGCCGCACATCCGCTGATATCTGCCGCACAGACGAGAGTATCCTAAAAATGTAATATAAAGTTTACTTCACCTTTGCTTTTTTGTTATTTTGCGTTAAGTTTTTCTTTAAAACTTACTTTTGACTTAAAAATATGACTTTATTTTTTAATAATCCTGATCTTCTTCGTCTGAATCAACAATGTCTTCGTCATTTACTATGTCGTTATCAATAAAATCTTCATCTGATGTTTCTTTTTCATCTAAAATTACAGAAATTACTCCTTCACATATTCTGGTTTTATCCCAACCACTTTCAGGATTGTCGTAGCAGTTTAATTCCATGTCTGTAATTTCTTTATTTTCAAATGTGCCGTTAAGTTCGCCGTCAATATCTGCCACTGTAAGTTTAGATGGCTTATAATTTTCTCCCCAGCAATTAGAATCTTCATCTGCAATTACAAAATCTCCATTTTCATCAGACTGAGCAGTTACTTCTTTTGATGTAGCTTCAAGTGTGTAGTTATAAATAAGCTTAATATCTTTTATCGGATTTCCGTTTTTATCTTTTACATCTCCTGTAACATTTAAAGAAAAAGTTGTGTAAGGACAGCCATACAAAATATCTTCATCAGGCTCTTCGTCCGGATATGGCAGATCATCGCTGTCGATATCTTCGTCAATGTTATCTTCATCAGCAAAATCATCATCATTACTATCTTCATCTACAGTATCTTCATCTACAGTATCTTCATCAAATTTACTGTAATCTACATCAAGACAGCCATATGCTGTAGAATCAGGATACGAATTATCCGGCTCTTCATAGGAATTATTGCTTGTGTCATCACATGCTGTAAATCCGACTATAAAACTGAAGAAAACTAGTAAAAGTGTGTAGATTTTTTTCATTTATATTTTCTCAACTGTATATAACATTTTTAACTTTAGTATTTAAATATTTGTTGTCAAATATAATTCATTTTTGTATGTAAAAGATTGTTAATTGCCTAGTTTGCGTTTCTAACGCATCTTGCAAGTCCTCCTTTAGAAAAATACTTATAGTCAATAGATGCATCTGACATATAAACTAACCATGCAGCATTAATAGAACTATTGTCATCATCTAAAACTGTAGTAGATGACCAATAATAACTTAAATCTCCATCAAATTTTGAGTATCCTGCAGAAGAAGAACTACAGCCTGTACAATTATTATCATAGCATCTACTACTTGTAGACATACAATTGTCTTTTACATAACAGGCTCCGTTTGGAGCAGTATAACGACAATCTTCAATCAATGTTCTTAATTCATTAATTGAAGGCAATCTCCAATCAGTATATCCAGCATAGTTAAGTTCCTGACAATATTCTTTAGATCTTTCCCAATTTAATAATATTGGATTAATATTTACCTGTCACATCAGATTTGAAGATGAATCTGTAAAAAGTTTATCAATGTCACCTGCATTTGTAACACAAACTAAGCTAATACATTTTAAATCGGTTTTACAATCTTCAGTTTTTAGACAGTTTTCTCCATAGCCGCTTTTACCTTCATCAGAAGTGTTTTCATCTGCACTTTCTCCACCGCAAGATATAAAAACTAATAAAGAAAAGAACAATACAAATAATTTGATTTTCATTTTTTACCTCTATTAAAATTAAATTAACAACGATTAAAAGATTGCGGCTAAAAATTAAGTAGTCAAGAAATAATTTAATAAAATCAATATATAATAACTTTTATATGATACTTAAGAATATTCTCAGCTGTTTATATTTTTTTGAGGAGGAACAAAAACTATGGTTGATAAGAAAAATGATGCGAAGTCTTTTTAAGGTTTAATTTTTTCTTCCGTTACCAGTCTATTCCGTATCTGTAAAGCTCTGTGTCGGATGAACTTGTCATTCTTCCTGCTATATAAAGATTACCGCCAAATATGTAGAGTCCTATATTCGGTCCTTCTTTACTGAATCCATTGTTGTTGTAGCTGACATTGATTCCGCTTAATTTTATACTGCCGGCATCGGTTCCGTCCGTGTAGTAGAGGTCGTCGGTAGTGCTGTAGTAAAGTCTGCTGTCAGTTGTGGAATAGATCATGTTTTTTACAACTTTGTCAAGATTTGTTATTTTAACGGTTCCGGCTGTGGTACCGTCGCTTTTCCAGAGTTCGTAATTGTAGCTTCCGCTATCGTTACCAAAATAGAGTACGCCATCAAATACTTCCGAAGCAGACATCTGAAGAGCGGATTTATTGAAAGTTCCTAATTTTGTAAGGTTTACTGATGTGCCGTCTGTTACCCATATTTCTCCATCAGTTGAGCTTGTAATATCGTTAAGAAGAATGAATGCTCTGTTGTTCTTTTTATCGGCAATGATTTTATAAATGCTGTATTTGTTTGAGTCGATGTCAAAGAGTTTGAGGGTCTGCGAATCTCCTGAAACTGCAAGGTCTGTAACGTATAGTCCTTTTATGTTGTCTGTGTCGTATGCTGTAAAGAGGAGTTTGTTTCCTATGTCGGTAAGGTTGGATGGAGTTGATCCGTATGAACTGTTACCTGGACGTATATCTTTTGTAAGGGTCACGCCTGTTCCGTCAGGATTGATATACATAACTTCATTTCCATGTCCATTTTCCGAATCGAACTCGTATGTGGACATTATGAAGAAGAGTTTCCCCTGAGATGCTGTGAGTTGCGTAATGCCTGCGCCGATATTTTTGGAGTCAAATATTATTTTTGTTCCTGATTCTGTTCCGTCGCTTGCCCATATTTTCTGATAAACCCACGGAGAACCGCTGAGTGGATAGTTTGCATAGAGATATATGCTGTTGTCATAAACTGTTGAGCCTCCGATCGGAGATGATGCCGCACATCCGCTGATATCTGCCGCACAGACATCTGCAAGCATTTTTGTTCCTGATTCGGTTGCATCTATTTTCCATAACTGGCCTGTTCCATGAGATGCAAAGAGTTTGTTTCCTGCTCTTTTTGTGTAAATCGGGCTGTTGATTGCCGGATTTCTGTAAAAAGATACTGTCCCTTCTGTTGTTCCGTCGCTTGTATAGTATCCAGAGCCTTCTCCGTCAAGTGCATAGAATACAAGTTTTCCTGCTACTTCATTAAAATATGCCGGATTTGAACTGTAGGATGAGCCTGGTCTGATGTCTTTCACTTTTGCAAAGCGGGTTAATGAGGAAAAGTATACTTCTTCGGAGTCACTGCTTACTGAGTCGCTGCATATAACATAAAAGCTGCATGATGCTCCTAAAGTTTCCACTTCATAAAGAGCTGTGCCGTCACCGTTATCGGTAAGTACGCCACCGCAGTAGTTGTCTTCAAGGGTTATTGTCAGCTCGTCTCCGTCAGGGTCTGAACAGACTATTGAGTAGGAATACGGGTATCCTTCTTTGAATCCTTCTGTAGGAGCTTCTGATGTGATTTCAGGCGATGTGTACGGAATTTCAATATCGGTGTCTGTTGTCTCATCCACTGTTTCATCTTCGTCTACTATATAATCAGCGTCTACTAACGCATCTTCATCAATTGTTTCGTCTTCGTCAGCTATTTCATCCATATCAACGGAGATATCTTCATCAATTGTTTCATCAGCATCGATAGTCTCATCAATATCTACAGTTTCGTCAGCATCTACAGTTTCGTCTTCATCTGTTGTCTCATCCATGTCTACTGATTCATCAACTGTTTCATCCATAGTTTCATCTGCATCATAAGAAATATCCTCTGTTTCCACATCGTCTATATCATTATCATTTTTTGTTCCTGATGAAGTGCCATCGCAACCGGCAATTACGAAAATAATAATAAAAACAGTTAGCAGATAGTTCATTTAACTCCTCCAATTAAATAAGTATGTGCTTTAAAATAGAGGATACAGCTCATTTGTCAACTTTATGTGAAATATAATGATATTTTTTAAACTGAATCAGAAAAATTTAATGAATAATTTAAAGAAAAGAGCTTATTTACAGACTTTAAGTCCTGCGCTGACTATTTCAGATGTTACATCGCCTTCAGGTGTTGCTGTAGGATGGTAGAGTTTCATGTTGGATGATGTGAATGCGAAGTTGCTGTTTCCTTCCCCTGCTATTGTTGCGGCTGTAACTGTTATGTCACCGTATGCAACCATTGAAACGCACTGACTTGTTGGAGTGTTTACATCTGGTGTGTTCATTATAAGAAGATTGGTATTACAGTTGACTATACATGTATGTATAGTGTTGTTTTGCGTTATTTTGCTTAACTCGATTGAAAACTGAATGTTGTTTGCATCTGTTCCGTCAAATGAATCTATTTCTCCTGCACCGTTAAACGATACAAGATAAGAATTTTGCATAAGTGTCATTATTCCGCTGTCGTTCACGCAGAATGTTTCGTGTGCGTTTGTCTGGTTGTGCGGAATGTATATTGTCTGTTGTGCACCGTTTGCCATGAATGTAACTATCGATTTAAAGTATGGGGTTGCCGAGAAGTATCCGTATTCCGGCACTGTTGTGTAGATTGATGTTGTCGAGTAATTTATTGTATCGAATGTTCCAAGTGGCGTAACGGCTGGATTTGTGTCGGTGTCTGTATCTGGTGTTTCGGTTTTTTCAGTGCATGTTGATGTGTCGTATCCTGAGCAGTCTATTTTGCATGATGCGCTGCCTTCAGTGTTGCTGTCTATGTCTGAGCAGTTTGCTGCGGCTCCTTTCGGATCACATCTTTCCCCGCTGTCTATTGTTCCGTTTCCGCATAACTCGCTTATGTCTGCATCTGGTGTTTCGGTGATGTCGCTGTCTGCAGGAGTGGCTGTATCGGCATCTGGTACTGATGCGATATCGTTATCGTTCGCGGGAACTGTTCCTGTACATTCTGCGGCAAATGCTCCGCTTTCTATGTATTCACGGCAGCCGACATTCTGAGTGGCGCAGTCACTGGTTGAAACCCATTTGTATGCACCGTCTATGTCTGCATCAGGAACTGCAACCATCATGCACTCTATGAGCTTTGTTCCGTCACATCTTACTTCGCCGGGTGTGTAACATGAATCACCTGATGCAACTGGTGAGACATCAACTGTATCGTCTTCACTGTCTCCGCATGAAACAAGAAACTGTAAGCTGAACAAAAGGATGATAATAAGTAATTTTTTCATTTTCCCCCCTATCTTATATTTATTTTCTCAAGTGCAAGCCCACCGGGATAACTATACGAAATATAATGATCGAGTCCGTAAATGTCAACTCCGAGCAGTGCTTCCTTTTTTGTTCCATTTTCGTTATGATAAGCTTTTATTGTGTGATAGCCGCCACCTTGTTTTACATCTTCAGGCAGTGAATTTGCTATTTCTCTAGGCGCATCTTTTGCCGATTTGTTGTGTATTTCATAAAATGTTGTTACGAATTCAAGTGTTACTGTTCCTGATGTTCTTTCAACTTCCGATTTTCCTGTATTTTCCCATCTTGAGTTATCAGGTTCAATGACTGCTTCATTTTCGGTTCCTTCATCTATAACTATTGTCGCCCCTTTTTCGGTTGTGATTCCAAGGTAGCCATAGTTAAGATTTCCGTTTACAAAGATGTTGTATGATGATTTGTACTGTCCTGCCGGAACTGCATAGCTCATTGCGGGATCTCCCCCTTTGTTCTTGAGCTGAAGCACATAGTTTGTATCTTCAACGCTTGGGATTCCGACATATTCTTCCGATGGAATAAGTTTTAAGACCATTATTGCTTTGTCTGATTTTATGAGATGATTAAACACGTCGTTAAATTCAAATATTTTTCCTGCATCGAGGTTAACTGTGGTAAGGCAGTATTCACCTGTTTCCGAGAGGTTTCCTTCACTGTCGCTTGACACGCAGTCAAGTGAGCCGACTTTGCTGTTCCAGAATGTGTCTCCTACTGATGTTACCCAGTCCTGCTGCATGTATGAGCTTCCGCACCAGTAGGCATCTGTCGGATAATCTGGAGCTTCTTCGACTGCAATTTCATATTTTGGTGTTATTATCTTTACTTCGGTTTCATCTTCCGATGCCATTATTCTGTAGAATGTTTCTCCGCTTCCGTATGGGCAGGTTGATGTGTGATCTTTTGCCATGTTTCCGCGTGAACATGTGCAGAATCTGTATCTTGGAGCCATTCTTCCAACTGGATAAACTTTGCCCCATGCGTCAAGCGGCGGAATCTGTTCTTCAAGATGCTCTGTTCCAAACATGTAGTATGGAACCATAGCTTTTTTCGCTGTACTGAAAAGAGCAATATCCTTATCTGCATTTATCAGTGTTCCTGTAAGGTCACTTTTGCGGCAGAACTTTCTGCTGTAGACATAGCAGCTTCTGTCATTTACATAGTTGTCGCTTTTTATACAGGTTCTTCCATGAACAGGATCCGCATCTTTAATTGCAGGACACGCTGTCACACCATTTAAATCGTCAGCTGTTTCAAGAGAAAGGATTTCTCCTTCGTTTAATACAAAACTTCTCTTAACTCCGGCTATTAATGCGGAAGTATCATGAGATTCAAGAGATGTATCAGTGTTTAATGTTATCTCTTTTGTGTTTGCTGACGGAGTTATTTCAACTGTTGTTCCGTTTTGCGTTGCAACAATTACAAAACTTGACGGAGATTCTGATGTCACACCGTTGGCATCTTTTCTGGTATGTGGAACTGTTATTGCGTAATATTTTTTTCCGAGTGCAAGGTCAGGCAGGAGAAGTGATGCGTCGGATGATGCTATATTTGTATATAAAGGATTAAACTGATAGACAAAAACGGGGTGGTTGGATTCAAGTCTGTATGCGCTGTATGAAATTGATGTTCCGTCAATGAGATGACGGTCTCCGGCTTCACTTTCCAGATTTATTTCAACCGATTCATAAGGTTTTACGATTGAATTCTCAAGTCCGAGAGCTGTAAGATCTATAGTTGAAACGGTATCTGATAAAGTCAGTGTAACATCAGCATTATTTGGATTTGAAACAAGAATTTTGAGACCTCTGTACTTTGATTCTGTATTTACACCGTCATAACCTTCATTTCCATAGTTGGAAAGGAGAACTGGTCTGAAAACGCAACCCTGATTTGAAAATGTTCCAACTTCCGACTGACATGAGGTAAGGCATTTTATGTTTACGTTTGAACAGATAAGACCTTCATCACATGTTTCGGTGTTTTCCCATGTTCCGTCACTTAAACAGGTCTGAATTAAAGAACCGCCGGAGCATCTTCTTGCCCCTTCTTCACATTTGTAAGGTTCTTCATCTTCATCAGGAATACCTGATTCATCTGTGTCTGTAATATCAGCATCCAAGAAATCATCATCAAGAATATCTTCTTCTGAAAGTGCTGAATCAATATCGATATCACTTGTCCCTTCATCCTGATGCTCAAAATCAAAATCAATATCATTATCGGTCAGTTCAGGATCAGGATCATCTGAAGATGCACATGAGATAATAAAAAAAGATAAAAGTAAAACAGTAATAAAAATCTTATACATAAAAACTCCGCTTAGAAAACACAGTGAATTTTACTGTCTATTTGATTCATTGTCAAACGAAAGCTGATAAAAACTTAAAAAAAACCTTAATATTTTCTATTTGTTCATTGACAAAATGACTCTTTTGAGATTTAATTCAGAAGTGATACTTAATGAATGCGAGGGGACAATGAGGTTTGTATTAATTTTTATTTTTATTTGCTCTTTAGCAGGTTCTATCTGGGCAGAATCTTTTGTTTCAATCGAAGGTTATCCGGTTTCTCAGAAAGAATTTAAAGACTACACAGATTTTGAACAAATAATTCCTGTAAATGAACCTAAAATAAAAGAGATTTTATATCCTGTATATGGTTTTGCTGCTTTTGTCTCTTTGGATGACCCTGAATTCTCTGTAATAATAAAAGCAGAAAATATTGATAAAACAACCAAATGTGTTATCGGGAAATTTAATAATGACTCTTTTATCCCGATGCTGACTGTTTTACCTGAGAAAGCAGAAACACTTGAAGAAGGTATCATTAAGCTTACATTTAAAGCTCCTGTCATTTTTCCTTCATCTGTTTTTGACATCAAAATAGTTTCAGGTGAAAATGAATATGTTTCAAAAAATTCACTTTCTTTCAGAAAGGATGTTCCTTTTTCATTTATGGTTTATACAGATCCGCAGATAGAAGATTTGCAATCCAAAAAAGAACTTGTAAGTTCTATGAACTTTAACAGCAAGGAATATCCTGGCTACTCTAATGATATAACAGATTATTCAATTCAGTTCGGTGTTATCAAACAGGCTTTTTCAGAACTCAGTATATCAACTTATGATGCCACAATTGGTCTTGGAGATATGGTTTTCAGTATGAACTACATAAGAGAATACAGTGAATTTGTATCTCTCCTTGAAAATCTTCAGCTTCCGCTTTTTACTGTACCAGGCAATCATGACGGATATGCAAAATTTTTAAGCGAAAACGATTTTGATTCAGGTCTTGAGTTTGACGGACTTAATTACTGGGCAAAGTATTTCGGTCCGAGATATTTTTCATTTAAAGTCAATGGAGAAGTTTTCCTCATGCTTAACAGCTATGGCGGCAATGCAATAAGAAGAGCTTCAGGAAGACCTGTCGGAATCGGCGAAGCTGCTGCAACTCCTATAAGTAACTGGGGAGGTTTTGTTGAAGAGGAACAGCTTCAGTTTGCAAAAGATACTCTTAAGGAAAATAATGTTTTCGGGATTTTCTCACATCAGAATCCTTTAGGAAATATGTCCAAAGATCACAAATATCATGCCAACAAGGAATTTCCTAAAGACTCTATAATTGGAGTTATTGATGCACAGGAATGGAATTATGATTCTGAAGATTATGACTGCAATATTACAGATTCAATAATAGCGGAAACATCTACGTATAATACAGGAACAAGAATTGCCGATATGATGGCATCATCATCGACAGATCTTTATTTTGTAGGACATACCCACAGCGACAGAACTTATCATTTTGCTCCTGGAGATGAACTTGTTCCCGATACAGGCATAAAAGCGGACAAGGATATTTATTTTGTTGAAGTTACAACTGCTGCTGCAAGTGGAGATTTCTGGGGAATGAGACCAGTAAAATATTCTCAGAACGGAGAAACTGTTATAGATTATCTTTGCGAAAAAGGGGCTGAATGTCTTCCTGACAAAAACCCTAAAGGTTTTCAGTCAAGACCTATAGGAAATATATGGGCTGAATTTAAATGGAATAGTAACGATGGGGAACAGAGTTCCTATTTCAGAGGCGGTGACGGCATAGCTCAGGATGTAAATGTTTCAATAACAAATATGCTTCCTACAGATGAAGAGCTCAGGTTCAGATTTATCATGCCTGCTAACAAAAAAGGATTTAAAACTGATTCTGAAATATATACCGTTGAAAATGTAATGGTTTCCGATGACCTTGAAACATCTTTTGTAACGGTTAGAGGAACTGCTGAAGCTGGAAATACAAAAGACACTTTTCTGAATAAGAATTTCAATAAAAAAGAAGAGGCTTTCATGCTTACAATTGCTGATTCTGCACCTGAAGAGCCTTCTGTAACATATGACGAAAATATAAATGAAGATGATCCTTTTAATTTTACTGTTGAAAATAGTGACGAGTTTGCCCATCTTATATGGAAAAGAAGCGGACTTACTGTTGCAGACACCCCTTCTTTTAACATAAAATTTGATGACTACAGTGAAACTGAAAATATTACCCTTGTTTATATTGATGAAAAAGGCGGCTGGGGAAAAAAAGATTTTACTGTAACTGTAACTATGAATCCTGATGAACCTGACGAAGATTTTAATTCTGAAACAGATGATGATGCAATTTCTTCTGATGAGGATTCTGAAAAGTCTGATGATGACGTTTCAAACCCGACTATTCACAAAAGCTCAGGATGCGGCTGCTCTCTTATTTTCTAACTTCAGGTTATAATTATATATGAAAAAATATATCACATATACACAGTTAACTCTTTCTATGCTTTTCTGGGGATGTTCTTTTGTTTGGACAACTATAGTTTACAAAACCTATAATCCCCTTACAACTGTTCTATTAAGACTTGTTTTGTCTTCATCTATTTTGATTCCTCTCCTTTTTATAAGAAGGGTTAACCTTAAAGCGATTGTTAAAGACTGGAAAATATTTGCAGCTATAGCTTTCTTTGAACCTTTTCTCTATTTTATGGGAGAAAGTTTCGGTGTAAAATACACATCACCTACTGTCAGCGCTGTTGTTATATCGACAATTCCGCTTATAACTCCATTTTTTGCCTATTTTTTCCTAAAAGAAAAGATAACGCTAATGAATTTCACCGGTCTTGTAATATCTTTTATTGGAATAATGCTTGTTATATTAAATAAAGATTTATCTTTTTCTGCTGAGCCTAAAGGGCTTGCTTTTTTATTCTTTGCTGTTTTTTCTTCCATGGGCTATGGTGTTTTTATTAAACCTCTATCCGAAAAATATGACACATTAAGCATTATCACAATACAAAATGCTATAGGAATACTGTATTTTTCACCATTTTTTATCTCTCTTGAGTTTTCTCATTTTATAAAAGCTGTTCCCTCTTCTGAGACTTTCCTGTCACTTATTCTTCTCTCTACATTTTCTTCAGTTCTTGCCTTTTTTCTCTTTATAAAAGCATATAAAGTAATAGGGCTTGTAAAAGCTAACAGCTTTACCAATATGATACCTGTTTTCACAGCAATATTTGCATTTATACTTGTTGGTGAAATGTTCTCTTTGCGTAAATCTTTTGGAATTATTCTTGTAATTGCCGGTCTTTTCCTATCTCAAATAAAGAAATTTTCTAAAAACATGGATGCGACTGAAAATATTTAAAGAATTAATATGAAAGTGTTTTTGCTTCTGTATCTAAAGTTCCCATAGCACCAAGCATTATTGCCATATTCTGCTCATCATGACCTGCCGGAAAACCTGCAAGAACAGGAATAGAACTGTCAAGTCCCATAGCATTTAAGATAAGACCATAATGAACAAACTTTGTTGCCGGAGGTCTGAATTCTTTATATGAAACATCTCCGAGGAGAAGACCTTTTATTTTTTTAAATTTACCTGCGAGCCTCATTTGAGTGAGAGCTCTGTCTATTTTATAAGGAGGTTCATTTACGTCTTCAAGAAAAAGTATGGAATTATCAAAATCAGGTTCATAAGGAGTTCCCATAAGAGTTGCTAAAGATGTAATATTCCCACCTTTAACAACACCTTTTGCAACACCTGGCTGAACAGTCATTCCTTTTTTTGCAAAAGTTGAAAAAGCCTTGTCACCACCCTGAAGCAGTTCAATAATTCTTGTTTTTGAAAACTGATCAATTTTATTTATTGTAGTAATGTTTGGGCCATGAATTGAAACAAAACCGCATTTATCAATAAAGTAGGAATGTAAAACTGTTATATCACTGAAACCTATCATAAGTTTAGGATTATTTTTTATCTCTTCAATATTTTCATCAAGATATGGAAGAAGCTGAATTGCTCCATAACCGCCTCTTATAGCCCAGATGGCTTCTGTTTCCTTATCTTTAAAAGCATTTATAAGCTCTTCGGCTCTGCTCATTGAAGTTCCGGCACAGTAGTAATCCTTCTCAAAAATTCTATTGCGATCCCAGCTTGGTTTTATCTTATTTAATTTAAGATGTGTCACACCGGCATTAAAAAGCTGTTTATCAAAAGTACCTGAAGGCGCCACAAGTGTTACTTTGCCTCTAAAAGAGAGTGGTTTTAATTCGAAGTAAGACATATCACAGTTCCGTAATAAGTTAACAAACAGAGCGATTCTACAACAAAAAAAGGTTTTTTCTATTTTTTTTGACATAAAAAGAAAGTAATATTAACCTAGTGCGTTTTTTGCTGTTCGTTATTAGGATAAAAGTTATGGAAAACACCCCTAACAGTAATGATATAAAAGAAATCAGAAAGATAGTCATACAGAATCTAAATGCGGTAAATGCACTTGAAGCTTCACTCAAAGAAGTAAAAACTATTGTAAAAGCCGAAAACAGAGGTAATAAAAGAGAATATGTTGTAATTTTTCTTTTTATTACTGTCGTAATTCTTGCTTTTTATTTCTATTTTTCAGCACAGACATCATACAACAAAGAGAAATATTCACTTCTCAAGGAAGAACAGGAATATCTGAAAACAAATATCAAAGAACTTAAAACCACTATTTCAGAAATGGAAAACAGTGATATTAAAGCATATAATTTATATCTTGCTCTTAAGGAAAACTCTCCTGACAAGGCTTTGAAACAATATTCAGATTTTAATTTAAGTTCACTTTCAAGACTTGAAAGACTCGTTATTGACCGTGATGTAAGCATGATAAGACTTAAAGCCGCAATTATAAAATATGAAGAAGCAGAAACACTATTTAAACGTAAAAGTTATGAAGCTGCTATCAGAACTTATGATGAAAGCCTTAAAATTGCCTCAACCGGAGATCATGTAACAACAATATTCTATCACACTGCTCTTTCATATTACCGTTTGAAGCAATATGATAAGGCCGCAATTGCATTTGAAAGATATCTTTTTGCATCCACAAAATCGAGTTTTGAAAAAGATAAAGCAGAACTGCTTCTTGGTGTCTGTTATGAAAAGCAGAATCAGTACAGCAGAGCCTATGAATTTTACAACCAAACACTTATAGATAACAGACATTCAAGATTCAAATCAACGATTGTTGACAGAATGAAAAATATATCAAGAAAACTTACAAAAACAGCTGAAAATTAACCTTCTGAATCGTCATCTGAAATTTCATTTGAATCTTCGTCATTGGTTTCATTATCCTGATCTGATGGTTCATCTCCTGACATATCTCTAACGCAAACGATGCTTGCTTTTTCAATATAAATCGATTTTCCGGTTATAGACCCTTCGGAAAAAACTACAAGCCATGAATACTGAGTAGAATCTCCGCTCATTTTATAAAATGTGGATGACCAGACCATCGACTGCCAGTTTTCAGGACAAGTGAATCCGCTCCAGTAACAACCGCCGGTTCCTTCAGTACTGGATCTGTACTGGCAGACATCGTTACAATTCTCCTGTCCGCATTTGTAACCTGTGCAGAAAGTTCCATCATCATATTCTTTACCAACTTCACAATCTCCGCCTGTAGCAGTATCTTCACAGCCTACAATTAACTTTCTCAGTTCTATTATTGTAGGAAGTCTCCAGTCATCGTAACCTCCATAAGAAAGATTATCGCAGAAATAATTGGCATATACAGTATCATCATCAGCGGTAGCACCTTTTGTTTCAGCTTCATATTTAAAGGAGATACCTTCCGGAAAGAAAACTTTTCCTGTCCACATAACCATGTTATCAACATCTTTTTTTACAGGTTCCGATGAATCTGACACGCACTGAAGTTCATCCGTGCAAACAAGACCGTCATCGCAACCTTTGTCAGTTCTGCATGGCTGATTAAGCCCTCCTTCAGTCTGAACATCTTCATCAATTACAGTATCATCATTTAAAACATCTTCCTCATTATCGACCTTAAGGATATCAGAATCATCATCTGTTAAATGCGAAGTTGAAGAGTTATTGCCACATGAAACAGAAACAGTAAACGCCATAATAAACGTAATCAGTAATAAAAATCTATTCATAATACCTCCGGTAAGAAATTCTTAATAATTTTAACAAAACAGTAATATAAATCAAATACTTTATACAGTTAAAGAAAAAAGATTAAACATTGTTAAGATAGATATGTTTATTTTTGATTTTATCAAACATAAGTGTAGTATTAAAAGTCTATTTATTAATATAATCGGAGTCTGCATCATGCTGTTACAAAATGGAAACATTTTCAGATCGGACGGTACTTTTCTTGAACATTGGGATATAAGATGTGAACGCGGTCAGATTAAAATGATAGCTGAAAATATAAAACCCCTTAAAGATGAAGAAACTGTTAACCTAAATGGATATAACGTATTTCCAGGATTTATCGATGCTCATTCACATGTTGGTCTTTATTCGGATCCTGGTGTTGAAGCTAATAATGATGGAAACGAAATAGGAGAACCTGTTTCTCCTGAAGTAAGAGCAATAGATGCAATAAATCTTGAAGACCTTGCTTTAAAAGACGCTGTAAACTGCGGAATAACATCTGTATTTACCGGTCCTGGAAGTGCAAATATCATTGGAGGACAGTCCGCATTTATAAAAACAGCCGGAAGCAATATAGTTGACAGAAGAGTTGTAATGTCTTACTGCGGACTTAAAGCAGCACTTGGAGAAAACCCAAAAGTTGTTTACGGTTCTATGAAAAAAACGCCTTCAACAAGAATGGGAAATGCCGCAATCATGAGAAAAACTTTTGTGAAAGCTCAAAACTACATGAAAAAACTTAAAAAAGGGGAGGATGTCGAAAGAGATCTTGGTTTGGAAGCCATTATAGATGTACTTAAAAGAAAAGTTCCTTTAAGATGTCATGCTCACAGAGTTGATGATATTGCAACAATAATAAGAATCAGAGATGAATTCGGATTTGATCTGGTTATTGAACATGCAACGGACGGTCATAAAATACCCGATTACATAGCAGAGAAAAAAGTTCCTTGTGTCGTTGGTCCATCAATGACGGCAAGATGTAAAGAGGAGCTTAAAGACAAAACTTTTGCTACACCAAATATACTTCATTCCAAGGGCGTTTTATTTGCTATAACAACCGATGCGCCTGTGCTGCCTCTTCAATATCTTCCCGTAATGGCAGGATTTGCAGTCAAAGAAGGTTTACCATGGAATGAGGCTATAAAAGGGATAACAATTAATGCTGCTGAGATTTGCGGTGTTTCATCAAGAGTTGGTTCAATTGATGTTGGTAAAGATGCCGATATAACAGTATACCGAGGTGATCCTTTATCTATTGAAGGTAAATGCATGTTAACTGTTGTTGATGGAAAAATTGAATACTGTGCACTCTGATATTTTACTATTTTTTTAAAGAAGCAACATATTCTTTGATTACTTTAGTACTTATGCTGCATTCTCTCATTTTTTCAATAATTCCATTAGGACCAAGATCCGGGAATTTTTCAATTATCTTTTTAGCTTTTAAAAGATCCTGCTCATAATATTTCTGAACAAGATTTAAATAAATATTGTGAACAACCTGAATATTCGATTTATGCTTACTTATTTCAAGCATATTTTGTTCAATATCATTTTTAGATAAAGGATTTCCGGAAGCTCTTGACTCAGCTACTTTTCTTTTGAAAGATGAATCAAATTTTGCAAGGCGTTCTTTTACCTGAGCAAGCAAAGTTCTGGCTTCGTTTAAATTTTCAATCTGAAGTACAACTCTTGCCATAAGAAGAACAAGTGTAACCTCTTCTTCAAGTGTTTTCACTGCGTAAGATTTGGTATAAACGTTTTTGTAATAATCATAAGCTTTTTCCATAAGAGCTTTTTCAGTCAGAGGAAACTCAGGCATTCTTTCTCTTACGCCCAGAAGGAAAGGTTTAAGCTTGGTAAGCTCATTTTTAGCAAGTTCCTGATCATTTTTAAGATCTCTGAAAAGCCATGCAAGGCGCATATGATATTTGGCAAGATTCATCGAATCTTTTTCAACAAATTCAGGTACCATATTCTGATAACATATTGCAAGAATAAGAAGCTTCATGCCTGTAAGATAATCCGGCGGATTTGTATCAATATCTTCCTGAAGAAAATCAATAAGTTTTCTGGTACTTTCACTTTCCTCTACTTTACTGTTCACTCTTTTTGCAAAAATTTTATCCTTAATGGATGTTCCGGCAGCAGGGCTTTCAAAATGATTAAATCCAGCTGCAAAACCACATTTCTGACATCTCCAGATATAATAAAGATAAGGATTTGAGACATCCTTTACCTTATCAGACCAGATAATAACATTGGGATGAAAATCGATATCTCTCTCCTGTTCAACATAAAGGTGTGTCCTTAACTGCTTCTTGGTAATAATATTCTGACATACCGGACAAGTTACCCTTACAAGTTTAAAAGGATTTGAAGCTTCAGAAGAATAAGATCTGGATGCTGTCATCAGTTCCCTCATAAATTTAATTTTCAACAAATGAATTTTACAGAAAAAAATATTTTTTTCCAAATGTAATTGAAGAAAATTAGTATATTTTCAGATATTTTTAGATATTTTGAGCAAATTCCATTTCTGCAAGCATTTTTACGAAATCTTTTGTTGGTTCTTCCATAGATCTGGACATAAAAAAATCTATTAAGTTTTTCTTGGTTTTTTGCATTGTAAGAATTTTTTCCTCAATAGTTTCTCTACTGAAAAGCTTGTAGACAGAAACCTTTCTTGTCTGACCTATTCTGTGTGCTCTTGAATATGCCTGTTCTTCCGCTGCCGGATTCCACCACGGGTCTATAATAATTACGTTGTCTGCAGCTGTAAGATTGAGACCGACACCGCCGACTTTAAGTGTCAGCAGAAACGCCGAATAGTTCCCTGTATTAAAAGTATCAATCACTGACTGCCTGTCTTTTGTCTGCCCATCCATATAAACATAGGAAACATTATTTTTATTAAGAAGAGATTCAACAATTTTAAGAACTTTAACATATTGACTGAAAACAAGAACTCTGCCACCTGAATCCTTTATTTCATTTATAAGTTCCATTGTAAGCTGAATTTTTCCACTTTCTTCATCATCAAAAGGCTGCTCAGATACCAATGATGGATGATTTGCAGCAAGCCTAAGCTTGGAAAGAAGAGCAAGAATCTGAACTTTATTCATTTCTCCACCACTTTCTATAAATTCAGCTCTACTTCTCAAAAGCATTGAAAGATAAATATCATTCTGTTTTTGCGTCATTTTAACAGGAACTTCACTTATTGTAACAGGTGGAAGCTCTTCAACATGATCTTTTTTCATACGCCTTAAAATAAAAGGAGAAACCTGAGAAGAGACTTTCTCAAATCCTTCAAAATCAGAATTTTTCTCCATTCTTTCCATCTCTTTTTTAGCTGGAAGAAAACCCGGCATAAGAAAATTAAAAAGAGTCCATAATTCTTTGGCGTGATTTTCTATTGGTGTACCTGTAAGAATAAATCTGTGTCTACCGGATATCATTTTAACTGATTTAAACCTTTTTGTTGAAGAATTCTTAATGTGCTGAGCTTCATCAAGAACAATTGTATCAAAAGTCATTTTCTTTATTAAATCAATATCACTTGCAAGGATTGAATAACTTGTAATAATAAGCTTTTCAGCATTTTGCCATAACTTTTTACGTTCAAACGGTGGTAGCGAATCTATAACAGTTCTTTTCATATGCGGAAAGAATTTTGATATTTCGCCATCCCATGACCATAAAAGTGTTCTTGGTGCAATAACAATTGAAGGTTCATCAGATTTTATCATTGAAATAAAGGAAAGTGCCTGAAGAGTTTTACCAAGACCCATTTCGTCAGCAAGAATTCCGCCAAGTCCCATAGTCTTTAAAACACTCATCCATGCAATACCGGATTTCTGATATTTTCTTAAAGTTCCAGAAACCTCTTTTGGTATTTCAACTTCAGGGAATGTATCAGAAGAAAAAGCATCTATTATTTTTATATACTCGGCTCTTAAATACTCTGAACCTTCAAAATTACTTACTTTACGATTTTTAACTTTTTGAAGCATTGCCGGAAGATATGCCATAGTCAGTTTTTCTGAAGGAAGAAAACTGTTTTCCAAAAACATTTCCTTAAGTTTTGTAAGAAATGGAACTGATTTTCTAAGAATTACAGGAAGACCGTCGTCAGTATAAACAACAGGAACTTCTATACCGGCAGAAACCTGTTTGATTGCATCAATAAGAGCGTTATCAGGAAGAGGGAAAACTGTATCCGGTAGTTTTATTGAGAAAGAAAACCAGCCTTTATCTGCATTTATATTAAATTCTATGGAGCTGTAATCAACATTTGCCTCATCTATTTCAATATTTTTCATATTTGGAACAGAAAGTACCTGTCCTATTTTAAAAAGAGCATTTGTACCGTCATCAATTGATGGAAGCAGAGAAAGAGGTGCAGTATAGGCTCCTTTATTAAATTTAAATCCGGCTTCAACAACCCCATTTTTTATAAGCTTAACAAAATTAGGAGAAAGAGAAATAAGATTTTCGCCAACAGTATATTTCTGATCCTGATTTTTTCTTCCTGGTCTGAATTCAATTTCACCTGAATCAGTGGATATTGTTATTAAGAGTTTAAGTTTTTTATGATCTGCCTTTATATTAAATAAAAGAGAACCTTCTTCAACAAAATTCTCATACATAGTGAGGTTTCCTGAAAAAATAAAAACATTTCTCAATCTGCTTTTTAATCTTTCCAGAGAAATAATGAGCTCTTCCCTATCTTTGGTAAAAATAGTATCAAAACTTAAAAGAGAAGAGAGTATCTGAGCATTACCAGAACCAATGAACCATACTTTTGAACTTTCAAAATCAAAAAGCACCCCACTGGACTGATCAAATATCATATAGTCAGGAAGAGAAAAAACTATATTGTCATTATCTATCGAATAAAAAACCTGCAGAGGAAAAATCCCTCTTTGAACATCTTTTCCATTAAAGGAAAAAAGATCATTTTTTAAATAAATAAAAGAATAAAGATTAGTTGGATTTATTATCCCTGAAAGTATTCCTGAAGAATTTCTAAGTGATGAATCGGAAAGATAAAGTCTTTTATCTCTCATTTCCAAATCATACGAAGTTTCTTTCGGAACTTCGGCATCTACAGAAACTATCTTATCAAACTGTTCAACAAGCTTTTCACCATCTACCGCCATTTCATTATATCTGAGAGCAAGAGCTACAACATGCTCGCAAAAAATATCTCCATGCTCAGCACAATAGGTTTCTCTTATAAAACCATCTGAAGAAAGTATAAGTTTTTGTCTTATACCTGGATATGATTGGTGAAAACCGGATATTTTTATAACAGAATCATTCTGTTCTACACCTGAAACTATAATTCTACCTGTTGCAAACAGAGCATTCCCTTCAGTGAAATAAGGAGACTGTATCAAATCAGAAAAGTTTACAGGTATTTTCATATCAGAAATCCGCCTTTTCATAACCTGAAGGAATGTTTTTCCTGAAAACATCCTTCTTTATAGAAACATTAAATTTAGAATTACTAAAAACAATCTGATTAAAGCTGCTTCCGTTTACAATTACAACAGATGTTATTCTATCTTTAAGAAAAGTAACAAAAAGTACATCCACACCTGCTATTTTAGATTTTGGAGTAAGTCTGAAAATATTTTCTCCAGAAGCAACAACAATTCCTTTTTCAATAGCTTTATCTCTGTTTCCTTCAGCAACATCAAAAGATTCTTTAACTACTTTAAAACCTTTAAGAAAAACAAGATAGCTTGTCATATCTGCTGATTCTTTTCTTGTTATTATACTTTTTTTTCCGTGATCTACCGAAAGGACTTCAGAAGGTGTTACAAAATACTGCCTTGCAATATTTTTCCCATCTATATAATCAAAGCGGATATCTGAAGGAGCCTGATACCATATATGACCATTTTCAACACTTTTTTCGCCTGAAAGAAGAGATGTAAAATGCTGAACAAAATCTGTTTCGAATGTTTTAAACTCACTAAATTCAGGTAATTCAGCACTCAACAGGATAAAAGACAAAAAAGGAATCATCAGAAAAAGTTTTTTCATTTTTATCACCTATATAC
Source organism: bacterium (assembly GCA_963667425.1). Classification (GTDB taxonomy): domain Bacteria; phylum UBP6; class UBA1177; order UBA1177. Next base: position 1,108,466 of record OY763407.1, read on the forward strand.
GTTTATCTGAGAATCATCGTTCGGATTATACTCAAGCAAAAGCTCATCTGAAGGAGAAAAAAGCAAAACATTACCGGACGAAAGCATAAAAGCTTTTGAATAATATACAGTCGTATTGTAGCCTACATATGGAGCATAAAATTTTAATTTAAATGTAAGGTAACTATTGTCTGGAGTTAAATCATCACCTGGAGAATTAAGTTCTATATTCATATAATCGTCACTATATGAATATGTTTTTAAAGAGTCATTAAGTTCTCTTGCCGGTTTTTCAGAATATCTGTAATTCCATTCAGTTCTTTTTACGTTATAAGCATTTTTAGGAAAAAGAGCATAATTTATGTTTTCTCCATAACAACTTTCTATTTTATTAAAAGCATCACCAAATGAAACAGAAATATCGTTTTTACTATTTACGGAAAGAATATCGAAAGTCATATCATGATCCTGACCAAAACAGGATGATGTATCTTTTTCTTCGTCAGGAAGTAAAACTATTTTATCTCCGGCAGTCTCTGAAGTTGCAGTATAGTTATCAAAATAAGCGTTATCATCAACAACTGATGTTTCGCTTGCTTTACCTGTATTTGAAACAGAATTTTTATATGTGTCTTCCCAGCCTATTCTGTAATAAACAGATTGATAATAATATCTTTTAGCTTTCAGAGATTTTATTTTATCAATATTTTTATAACTGCTCAAATAAGAGTACGGAGCAAAACCTGTATTTGAAACCATCCATGAATCATCACTCAGATTATAAGCGAAAATTCTTCCGGTTGATGATGAAAGCCACAATGTTTCACTATCTTCAGCTTGTTTAAAGTCATAAACAATATCAGAATCAGATGTTTCATATTCTCCTTCAGTCGACGTTTCATCATTATCCGTATAGTCATTAGGATCTATATTTATAGTATCTTCAAAATTATCTTTAGTCACAGGCAAATATTTGCGTTCCTTATAAGAAACAGCAAAAACATGTTCTATCTTCCATTTAAAAGGGAAGTAAAGTTCTCTTACTGCAAAATTCTCATCAATAAGAAAAAATGATTTATCATTCCATACAATAAGCCTTTTATCTTTCAGGAAAAGCAAATCTTTAAATCCTGAATTTTCATATTCATCAGAGTTAAATATCTGGGCAACAGGCTCTGTTCCTGAAGTGAAAGTAAAAATGGAACCGCTCTTCTTGTCAATAGCATAGCAAAGAGTATCTTTACAGTTTAAAGCCTGAAAATAAAAATCGCCATTAAAAGAACTTTTTCTGCTTCCTGAAATATCAAAGAACTGTAAAACACCTTTTCCTGAAGAATCTGAACCGGAAATCACAACGTCATCACCATAAACAGCAATCGTTAAAGGATAGAAATCAAGACCGATAGTTGTCTGATCAGGTGTTTTTATAATTTTACCTGAAGCATCTATACTTTCTTTATACATAAGAGAAAAATCAGCCTTTAATGGTGTAAAAGTAGCTCTTCTGTTCGTTGATGAAGCTGTAACAAGAACATATTCACCATTTTCTCTTGAAATAATTCTTACAGCTGAAGGATCCTTACCTGTGTAAACACCCGTTTCTCCATCAAAACCTTCAAAAGATTTAAGGACTTCACCTTTACATCCGTTTATAAGAACAATTCTTCCATCATTGTCATTGTTTGCAACAAATGCAGCATAAGAAACTGTTCCATCATCACACTTAAAAACATCATCAATAATTGTAACATCTGAAGGTTCATTAATATAATAATGAGTTCCAGAATCTGAACAGGATAAAAACAGCATGGAAAAAGCAGTAAAAATTATTATAAAAGGTAATCTGCTCACTTTATAACCTCCTCAAAACGAAGAAAAGAAGCATCTTCAAAATCACAATTAAGAATCGCAACAGCATCTTCTGCAAAACATGAAACAAAAAGACGGTTACCTCTGAAAGATTTTGCAAACATAAGCTGATAAGGATCACATTCAAAATCATCAATAAGTTTGGGACAAATATAGCAATCTGAATCAGCAACATCACATTCTTCTGAACAATCGTCATATAAACTTTTCATTATAGTGATACTTTCGGTGTCAACAGAACGAATTATCTCCTCAAAATCAGGATTATAGACAAGAAGTCTGTCAGGATATTTTGCAGAAATAAAAACAAGCTCGGAAGTGCCATCGTTTGAAGGAACAACAGTAAGTTCTCCAATTGAATCATAAACAGGTGTAAACGAAATAGTCTCAGCATAAAGAGAACCATCGAAAGCTGCATCTATTTTCATTTTTAATATTGAAGGGATAAAATCGGTATCATAGGAACCGTTTCTGGCTGCGACATAAAACACCGAACTATCCAGAGATGAAAAAACAATGCCTCTTACATCGTCATCTGTAAATGGAGAAAGCGGTTTTAAATCAACTCTTTTTAAAGATGGAGAATCGTTGGTGTATGATATTTTGAAAATAGAAATATATGGAGAACTTTTGTGAGAAACAAGAAGGGCTCCATATATTTCAGAATATTTTATATCCGTTATTCCTGAATAACTTTTAAAGACATTCTTTACTTCAAAAGATTCAGTATCTATCACGGAAATCTCTCCATTTCTCATATGCCCGAGATAAACATAACTTTTATCCGAAGCAAAAACATAAGGCTCATCAAAAGAATCAATGTATTTTTTATTTTCATCTATATATGAAAAAGAAATTTTACCTTCAGTATTTGAATATTTTATGCCGTAAACCCTATTTTTATCTCTTGTTGCAGCCAAAATTATACTTTTTGACTCATCAACAAACATTTTACCACCGATATTACCTACAAGTATCATATCTTCAAAAGTCTTCGCTTTCATATTGTAAACAGAAACTGTTCCTGCAGTGTATCTTCTGTCATAGTTTGAATTGAACATTAAAAGATGCACTCCATCTTCCATGAGATATGTATCTGTAACATTAAAAACATCATTTAAAGAAGGGAGATGTTCAGGAACATCCTCAGCACATGATACAAAAAACAATAAAATTAAGGAAAACACTGATATTATAAGAATTCTGTTCATCAATTTTACTCCGAACTATTTTTTACCAGATTTAGTTGCCTTTTTATTTCCTGAAGACTTTTCATTAATTTTTAAAAGTTCTTCCAGTTTCTTCATTTGTGTAGGAAAGGATGATTTCGGAAATTTAACCTTCATACCATCAAAGAATTTTCTGGCGACATCCTTTTTATCCAAATAATAGAGTGAATAAGTAATTCGTAAATAAGCAGCCTCTTCTTTAGTACAACCTTTACTATTTTGAACAACTTTTTTAAAACCATTTATAGCACTACCGTAAGCCTCTTCATTATAGAATGTTTCAGCTTTCCAGTATTCAACATCACAAACTCTCTTTTCCTTAAATTTAGAAGAAAACTCTCCCCACATTTTTCTAAGATTATCTCCGGAAGTAGATTGAGTTCTGGTTAGTTCAACAAGCTGTCTGTAAGCTTTTTCCGAATCTTCAGGAAGCTTAAAGGAACCATCTTCCTTTGCTGTAATATTTTCAACCGGTTTACTGTCTTCAACCCCTTTTTTCAAAGCATCAATATCTTCAGAAAAAGTCTTAAGCTGTTCCGTAAGATTGGAAATGGCTGTTTTTAATTCTGAAATACTATTTCTTGAATCAACATCAACAGCATCAATTCTTGCATTGATTTCAGAAATTGTAACTTTAAGTTCTTCAATATTTGAAAAACTCATTTTTATCTGATTCTGCTGCTTTTTCTTATCCTGATTAAGAGTTCCTTCAACAGCTTTTAATCTCTCTGCCAAAGCATCCATTTCCTGTTTATTCTGTTCCTTGTACGCCGTATGCTCAGCCTCTATGGAAGCTTTCGTTACAGCAAGGTCTTTTTTTAATGCCACACAAGAAGAGAGAGATATTGCAATAACAGTTAAAATGAAATACTTTAAAACGTTATTTAAATTCATAAATACCACCCAAAAAAATAAAATACGCAGTATAGTAGCAGAAAATCAGCAGTTTATCAATAAAGAGCATCAATTAATGTAAAAATTCGACTCTTATATCATTGATATACTTTAAACATCAACTTTCATATAACAAAAAGAAAAGCTTTTTTATTTCTGGATAATTTTAAATTAAAGACTCAGACAAATTTTCAAAATATGCAAAAAAAAGTTTAATATAAAAATTTTCAATATAAAAAGAATCTATAAATATCACCAAGAAATATAGAACCACTAAAACAAATAAATTATCTTATTTCAGTAACCATGTTTGAAATTGTAAAAGAAGAATATTTGCTACCGCTGCTATATCCACCATCATAAAGACCGTCGATGGAAGAAGCCGTACTAGAACCTCCAAAATAAATATCATAAGAAGTTCCCTTAACTAAATCAGGGGAAGAAAACACAACAGATGCATAGGTTTTACTTGGAGCAAAAGTAACTATTTCATCACCTGAAGCTGTTTCAATGTGAACTAATGAACCAGCCTGTTTGGTGGAACTTAATTTTGCAATAACAGAATATTGTGTTGAACTTGTACTTGGAGCCTGAGCCATACCTGAACTTCCGGCAGCTATTAAAAAACCGCCTGAAATTTTAAAGGTTCCATCATAATCCAAAGGTCCATTTCCATTATCAGTAGGTCCGTTTACTATAACAGTACCACCTGTCATCTCAATAGAACCATTGGCATCAAGACCATCACCACCTGCATCTACATAAACATAACCACCATTTATATAAAGAAAATAATCTCCTGAAGAGCTAAAATCATCACCGGGACCGCCATGACCTCCGGGGCCGCCAGGGCCAGGGTTTGTACCTGAACTATCATTTCCACCAGCAACATTTACCCCATCATCACTTGATTTGGTATGAATATTTCCACCATTTATTGTGATTATAGCGCTTTCCAGTCCTTCATATGACTCTGTAATATTTATTGAACCATCATTAATTTCAAGTGCAGCATCAGCGTGAACACCATCATCACCAGTTTTTATATTGAAAGTTCCACCATTTATTTTTATTGCATCATTTGAATGAAGTGCATCATCTGCAGAATTTATGGAAAAAGCTCCACCTTCAACAGTTATCGAGGTCAGCCCTTTCAATCCCTTTGCAGAATCATCATCAGCTACAGTTTCACTACTTCCGCCACCTGAAGTTATTGTAAAATATCCTCCAACTATAGCAAGAGCTGTTTCAGCCTGTATTCCATCGCTTCCGGAAGTTATATCAAAATATCCAGTCTGAATAGTAATATAACCTAAAGATGTATCATCTTCATTATCAGATTTCATCCCATCCCCCTGAGCTTTTACAGTAAAAGAACCATTTTCAATAACGAGAAAATCCTTACCTCTTATACCATCATCTTTTGCAGTTATATTAAAAGTTCCACCACCAATAGTAAGCCCGTCTTTTGAAGTAATACCATCATTATAGTTTGCATTTACTTTAAGAGTTCCATTACCATAAATAATAAGATCAGCTTTGCTGTGAACAGCTGCATTAGGCTCGTCCTCTTCGCTACTTTCATACACATATGAAGAAGCATCTGTAACGGTGTTTGTTGTACCATCTGAAAGAACAATAATTACTTTTTCAGCACTTTTTACAAAAAACGGAGCCGTTGTTGAACTTGTTATGGTAAGATCATCAAACAAAAGCCTTACAACATCTTTATCTTCTGTGTTAACAATAACGTTTCCATCATTTAAAGTTCCAAGTATTGAATAAGTTCCAGCAGAAACAATAGTAACAACAGTTCCATTAACCTCAGCACCAGGACCTTCTACATCAATTGAATCACCTTTAAAAGTAATAACTGTTGCATCAATGCTATCCCAATCAGTATCTTCTGTATAATCAGAATCAACATTTACATAAGCATCATCATCAGAAGAGGCGTCATCTTCTGTTGGTAAATTTGAATCACTATCGTTTTTTTCTGTATCATTGGAGACATCAACATCTGAAGAATTATCAACATCAGAATAATTGTTTTCATCTGAAGAGTTATTCTGATTTGAAGATGAACTGTCATCGCATGCAAAAAACAATAACAGGAAAAAAAAGAACAAAACCAATAAAATAAATTTTTGTTTAAACATTTTTAATCTCCATACTAAATATCTAGGTATTTATTTTCTATAATAAGAATTTTATTGCAATGGCTCAAAAGGCTTAAAAATCAATTTACACAATCTTTACATAGTGCTAAAAAAAGAAATTTTTAGAATTTAGAATCGTATTTTCCAAACCATTTAGTTTGGAGTTCTTTTATCCTTCCTTTTTTAATCAGTCTTTTTTTTCCTTCATCAAATATTTTTAAAAGCTCTTCTCCCTTTTTACTGGATTTTAAAGCAGCAAGATATTCATAATCGTTAAAGAAAGAAGGATATTTCACAAATTTACCATCAAGTCTATTATGATCTATAACATAATCCCAGTTATATTCATACCCAAGGTAAAAATCGAACCTTCCACCCTGAAGCATTGTAAAACCCTGTAAAATAGTGTTTACTTCGTAAACTTTAACCATTTTTTGTGTTTCCAGCCATTTGTTGCCATAATTAAAGCCTTTCTTTACTCCTACAGTATGCCCTTTTAATGAATCAAGCCCTTTCCATTCATAGTTTTTATCCTTTTTTGAATAGGCAACATAAGAAACAGGATTAAGAGGTTCTTCAGAAAAAAACATAAGATCTAAACGTTCAGAGTTTCGACCAATTGGAAAAACTATATCAGCCCTATTTTCTTCTAAAAGAACAATTACTCTTGCCCATGGAACAACTGTAAGTTTTATTGAATAACCCATTTCATGATAACTTTCTTTAACTACATCCCAGCAGTAACCATTAAAATCAGAAACCGTTGTCCCTGGAGACACAAAATATTCAGCATATTTCTTTCCGCCTGAACAAAATGGAGCATAATCACCTAAAGTAACTATCTTAACAACCTTTTCTTCTGATTCAGCAAAAATGATCAGGGGCAGCAACATAAATAAAAAGAATATAAATAATATTTTTTTCATAACAAAACCTCCCTAAAAAAACCCCATGCCATTTTATCAGATACAACAGTTTTTTCCAGCATAATATTTATTAATTTTTTATGTTTTAATTAAATTTCAACAATCTTTGAAAATACACTTTCTATCGAATCTTCATTATGTGAAACGATAACAAATGATACATTATTTTCCAAAAGAGACTGAAACTCCGTAAAAGCTTTTTTTCTGAATTCCTTATCACATACAGACAGCAATTCATCAACAAGAATGATTTCAAATCCGGAGTAAATAGCAAAAGAAATTAAAAGCCTTGCATACATTCCATCAGAATATGTTCTCAAAGGTCTGTCTATTTCTTTTCTCAAACCACTGAAATCTATTATTTTATCAATTATTAAATTTATTTGTCTTTTAGAAAGACCGAATAGTTTTCCACTGAAATAAATATTTTCACGACCTGAAAGCAGAAGCCTGAATCCGCCTCCTCTATAAAAAAGAGGAAAACACCTTCCATTAAGCTTAATTTTTCCTGCATCAGGAGCTATTATACCAGAGATCATCTTAAGAAGAGTCGTTTTTCCCCGCCCATTTTCTCCTCTTATTAAAACCATTTCTCCTTCAGCAATTTTAATAGAAAAATCATTAAAAACTTCAACAACGTGATTTTTGTTCATTTTTAAAATATTTTTTCCAAAATAAATGGAAAAGAGTTCCTTAAAACCGCCTATCATAATGCTTTTAAAACTTGAATAAAAAGATTTGGATATTGAATCAATAATTACTCTATCCATAATTAAATTCTCTCAACAGATATAGGAAGTGAAATTCTAAAAAGATAAAGAAATTCAACAAAAAAGAGAATGGAAACTGTGACTGATATAACAAAAGAAAATGTTATATCAAAAGAGGTGTTAAAAATAAGATTTCTTGAAAAATCAAGCATATGCGAAACAGGATTTACTGTACTCACAAAACCCAGAAACCCTTTTCGAAACAAAGTTGTATAAACTACAGGAGTAAGAAACATCAGAAGATTCAGAAAAAGAGGAAGAGCTTTTACAATATCTCTTGTTATTCCGGAAAAAGCTCCCAGCAAAAAACCTAAAGCCGCAGCAAATAGTATAATAGGAATTATAGATAACAAAAAGAGCAGAAAAGAGACAGAAGAAGGGAAAACTCCATAAATAATTGAAAATAAAAGTAAAAGAATGAATTTTATTAAGAATTCAATCAAAGGTTCAAATATTTGTGCAGATATAAGAGCTGCTCTGTTTAAGTTTACCAGTGTGAGAATATCTGAAGAATAAACAGGAATTCCGGCAATTTTTGTAATTATTGAAGAAAACAAAGACCAGAGCATAACACCGGCAAAAGTATATAACGGATAAGGAACATCAATATTACCTGGATTTATAACACCGGCATTATTAAGAAAGAAAAAAACTGCAGCAAATAAAAGAGGATTAATTATGGCCCATAAAACACCCAAAAAGCTTTGTCTGTATCGTGTCTTAAAATTCACAGAACAGATTGAAAATCCAAGCTTAAACCCTGAAAGAAACCATTTTAAAGCAAGAAATCTCTTTTTAATCATATGTTACATACTCGGCATAACAGTTATTACACCTTTTAAATCATTGTCTGTAAATCTGAGTCCTCCACCAAGAAAGTAATCTCTTCCTTCATCCCATGCGAGGTCATCCACTCCACCTGTTATATAAAGCCATCTTAAAGGATAAAAAGAACCTGTATAAACAGACCTTAAAGGAAAAATTGTTCCTGAAACTCTGATATAAGGATTTTCTTTCCTTCCGAAATCAAAGAACTCTCCAGAAACGTAAACATCACTTACAGGAGCGATATCAACCCCGATACCGCCACTGCTCTCAATAACACCGCCACGTATTGTAAGAGGTCCGAAAATTCTGGCTATCTGAGCAGAAAGAAGAAGTTTATTACTCTCTTTTCTTTCATTAATGGTCACATCAAGATCTCTTGATGGATCATTGTGATCTGTAACTGTAATCTGTCTTGTGGTATTGCTTCTTGAATCTCTGTATGAATTAATTATTGAAAATGAATAATACCTGTCTTTTTTACCTGGAACAAGAGTAAGCCCGAAATGATCTTTGGTAGATTTATGTTTAAACATATATTCACTTTTAAAATCAACAACAAAATCAAGACCTATTGTTGAATCCATATATTCTGAAACTCTATTTGATATATTTTTTATATCATCATAAAGTTCTTCATCTTTAAGAAGTTTACCAACATTACCACGCCCTTCATTAATATCAGTTGTAATATTGTTCATGTTTTGAATTGTTGTTCTGCTGGCTGCAACCTGTTCTGAGAGTTCCGCAAGAGTCTTTTTTAAAGCTATTACAGAATCTCTGACATCAGCATCATTTGTTTTAAGCATCTTATCTAAAGTAGCAGTAAGATTAACACTGTTGTCAATTAAAAGAGATATTTTTCTTAACTCTTCATCGCTTTGATTATTAACCTTTCTTGCAAGAGCATCCATGTTTTTAAGTAAAGACTGAAGAGTTATCATATTAACTCTAAGCATATCACTCGTATCTTTTGTCGTTTTATGTGCAATATCTATTATATCGGCAATCTGACCATCAGTTTTAGGATTATCAAGAATTGTTTTAAGCTTTTCGGCAAGCTGGTATGCAACCTGACTAATTGCCCCCATATTTTCCATTGTTGAATCTAACACAGTATTGCTTATAACATTATTTACTGTATCTTTATTTTGAAGCTCTCTTTTTCCAGGAGTTCCTGTCATTAAATAAACGACAGAAGTTCCGAGCATAGATTCCATTTTTTTCTGAACAACAGCATCTTCATACACTTTTACATCTTTAGAAAGCTGCATTGTAATTCTTGCCTTGTTATTGTGCAGGGTTATTGCTTTAAGTTTACCAACAACAACACCGGCTACCCTTATATTACTGTCAACAATAAGACCGGATGCATCCTCCATATCAGCATATAGAAGATAATATGATTTTCCTTCAAATCTGTCTGCCGTTTTCATTATATATGCAATTACGAGCAGAGCAGCTATTGTAAAGAAAAGACCAGCCTTGAAATATTTTGACACAGTATTACCTCTCTTTTTTAAATTTAAGTTCAGTAAATGAGTTCTTTATAAAACTTTCAAGAACATCATTTTTAAAAGATGCAGCCTCCTGAGGTGTGCCACTGAAAATAACCTTTCCTTCATAAAGAAAAGCAAGTTTATCCGCCATTCTGAAAGCAGCAGGTATATCATGACTTATAACAATACATGTAAGTCCAAGTTCTTTATTAACTTTTAATGTAAGTTTATCAATACTGTCCGCAAGAATAGGATCAAGACCTGTTGTAGGCTCATCAAAAAAAAGTATTTCCGGCTCCAGAATCAGCGCTCTTGCAAGGCCTACCCTTTTTCTCATCCCACCTGAAAGCTGCGACGGATATTTTTTTTCAATACCAGGAAGTTCGATCCATTCAAGCTTTTCTCTCACCTTTTCAGCAATTTCCTTTTTATTCTTTATCCTTTTAACTTCAACAAGAGGAAAAGCGATGTTCTCTTCCACAGTCATAGAATCAAAAAGGGCTGCATCCTGAAAAAGATAGCCTGTTTTTGAACGTATTTCTGCCCATCTTGCATCAGAAGCACCTGTCAGGAGCTCTCCCTTATATAAAATTTTCCCCGAATCAGGTATATAAAGTCCGATCATGTTCTTAAAAAGAACACTTTTTCCTGTGCCGCTTTTTCCTATTATTACAGTTATTTTTCCTTCTTCAAATGAAAGATCTACACCATCAAGAATTTTCTGTTTACCGAAACTTTTATGCAGATCTTTTATCTCAAGTATTGGAATCATATTAAACCTAATATAAAAAAAGTACCATCAGATAACTCATAAAATAATCCGCAACAAGAATTGCTATTGCTGAAACAACAACAGCCTTTGTTGTAGACTCTCCAACACCTTTTGCCCCACCTGTCGTATAAAAACCGTGATAAGAGCAAATAACGCTTACAATAAAACCAAGCACAGCTGACTTCATAATTCCGGAATATATATCAACAGGATCTGTGTACCAGAACATCTGTTCAAGAAAAGCGCCTTTGTTAACTTTCTCCATAAGGACACTTACAATATAACCACCAGTAACACCTACAACATTGGAAAAAGCTGTAAGGAAAGGAAAAACAATCACAGCTGCAATAACTCTTGGAACAACAAGATAATGAATCGGATTTACAGACATTGTTTTCATAGCATCGATCTGTTCAGTAACACTCATTGTACCAAGTTCTGCCGACATACTGCTTCCATTACGGGCAATTACCATAAGAGCTGTCATAATCGGAGCCATCTCTCTGCCATATGCCATAGCAACAGTTGCTCCGGCCATTATTTCAGAACGGAACATTCGCATAATATAAACAATTTGAAGAGCAAGTATCATTCCAACCGAAAGAGATGCGAGAGAAACTATAAAAACAGAATTAACACCAATATTTTCTATCTGCTCAAAAATAAGTTTTATTCTGAAAGGTCTTTTAAAAGAAAGTTTAACAACTTCAAACATAAAAAGATAAAATTCTCCAAGCTTTTCAAAGAACGATACAAACTTATCTTTTACAAACTTTAAATCCATAAACCGCTTACACAACAATTATGGTAAAAACCTCAAAAGTATATAGATTTTATCAGCTCAGTCAACAGAATTACAGTCCTTTAGAAAAATTTTTCTAAAGATAAAAAACAAAAAAGAAAGTTCAAATAAAGAATATTCATAGTATATAAATTTATATAGTCCAAAATATAAATTTCATACCGAAAAAGGCTTAAAACTTAAAAATTTGTTTTTAAAAGCACTTCTGTTAAAATAAGATGGTTTTTTAATTAACTGATTGCAAGTTTGAACCTCAAATGCCTAAACTTCTTATTTTACTATTCTTTGCCACCTTTTCAGCATTAAATATATATGCAGAAGAGTCACAATTAAAACCGGAAGAGAATATAGCTACTCTTAAAACATTATACAACGAAGAAAAATATGAAGCATTTTTAAGTATAATAGAAAATATTAAAGACAAAAAAACAAATAATGAACTTATATACTTTACACTGGGATCATATTTTCATACCGGAGAATACAAGAATCTTGAAAAACTCCATTACGCACTCCCGCCATATGCAAGAAACTCTCTTTTTATAAAAGAACTTAGGATGCGCGCTTTTTTTGCCAGAAAATATTACAGTTCCGTTATTAAGCTTCTTGATGAAATTGAAAAGGAAAATCCACTATACTATGAACAGAATGCCCTCATCTGCATAAGAGCAGATATTGAACTCTATAGAAAGCATTATTCAGCAGCATCGGATATATATGATGAATGTCTTAAAATAAATGAAAACGAAAATACCCTGTACAACGCTATCAAAGCCAAAAGCAAGGGCAAAAAGAATCACAAATCATTACTTTCATCATACATAGATTTCATACAGAAATTTCCTGCATCACGATACAATGAAAGTCTTATACAAATACTTTCAAATGTAAAAAGAAAATATGATCTTCCAAACGAAACTTCACCTCTTTTCAGTTCATGGCTAAACGTTATGAGAAAATCTGAAAAACTTGATGAATTTTTTAAAGACAAATGGATGAACCTCGAACACCCGGCATCAATGGAAATAATAAGATACCTTGAAGAAAAGGAAAAATACGAAGATTCAGTAAAATATATAGATAAAATGATAGATTCAGGAAAAATTCAAGGTTCCCTCTACTACTATGTATGGCAGAAATTCAAAATATTAAAAAACTGGAAAGGACCTGAAGAAGCCTCATTATACCTTTATGAATACAGCAGCAAACTAAATTCATCAAATAAAGAAACTGCACTATTCTATGCCGCACTAGGATATTTTGAAGCAGGCACGCTTGATAAAGCTGAGGAAATACTTCTAAATGAATTCATACTCAAAAACAGAAAATCTGAATATTACACAACAGCTATACACAAGCTTGGACTTATATATCTTCTAAAAGGGGAAACATTAAAAACATATGCACTATGGACAGCATGGATAACCATAGCAAGCAAAAAAAGAGACAGTGCTCTGGTAAAAGAAATGCAGGAACTTCTTGCCATAGTTTCATCAGAATCAATTCCATGGTTAACAGATACTCCTGAACAGGAGAAAATTGTCGATTATTACGATCTGATAAACTATGAAAATACCGACATTCCCCGCCCGTATCTGAAAGATTTTGGTACATGCTCAGATACACTGACATGGGAAACAAACAAAAGGGAAAAATCTCCGCAGTTAAAAGATGAAATAGTTAAATCTTTCAGCAAAACACCTGCAAAATATCGTGAAGAACCATATATAATGATGAAAGACTTTGCTGAAAAAGATTTCAAAGAAGGACTTTTCTTCTATGCAAGAAATATAGGTGAACTTGCATCATTTGCAAAAAATAAAAAAGACGATGAAAAAGAACCTCAAAACACAACTATAGAAACAAAAACTGAAAAAGAAAGTGTAAAAGAAACAAAAGCCGCATATTACATCGATATGAACAGATACATGCGTATATCTCTCTCAAAATTGATATATGAATACCTGAACATTCCATCAGCTACTATTGATTACAGTTATTACAAAATAATAAAAGACCTCACATATTCACCGAAAGAAGGCGGCATCGAAGAATGGAAACTGCTCTACCCTACCCCGTACCTTGATGAAATACTTAAAATTTCAAAAGAATTGGATCTTTCACCAGCAATGATATATGCAATCATGCGATCTGAAACATTTTACAGAGCAAATCTTGTCTCACCAGTTGGAGCACAAGGACTTATGCAGATAATGCCTAAAACACTCAAAAAAATAGCAGCACAAAGCGGAACAGAAATAAAGAATTCGTTTAACCCATACGAAAACCTCAGAGCAGCTGCATGGTATATGAAAAAACTCCTCGAAAGATTCGATGGAAATATTCTTCTTGCGGCGGCGGCATACAACGCAGGACCGCATAGAGTATCAGATTGGCTTCAACGATATCCAGAAGTAAAAACATACCTTTTTATAGAACTCATCCCATTTAAAGAGACACGGAACTATGTTAAAAAAGTTATGAAATACTATCACATCTACACATATATCTATGAAAACAGAACACCATGCCTAGGAACCGGAGAAATACTCAATGTTAAAGAAAATCCTGACGCTGTTGATTTTTAGCATAATATCACTAACACTTTTTGCAGATAGAGAAGACTTTCTCTTTCTTCATTCAGCATCACTCAACTTCAAAAAAGGAATACCGGCAGTAAGAGTTTTAATGCAGGAAGAAAAAGAATCAAAAGCTATAGTAAAAGGAGATTTTACAATAACATGTGAAGACAAAACATTAAAAGCAACAGCAGTCGAAATAACAGTAACAGATTTTAAATCGGCAGAAATAACATATAAAATAGCTCTTGAAGAAATAGACATAACAGAAATGAAAAACTACCAGAGCTATATTGAAAAATGGAATAGAAAATTAAAAGACAAAACAGAAATATTCACAGATGGAGCAATATTTTCCATAAAAGGAAAAAAAGTAGACAACAGAAATTATTATGTAACACTCAAAAATGAATATAACATTGAAACAGCAACAGAAAAAGCTGCAAAACTTAGAGAAGAATTTCCAGAAGCACTGATAAAAATAAAAGAAAATCTTATGGAACCAAACAAATCCCGAATAAAAGCAGCAACAAAAAAAGAAAAAATCGAATGTAGCGACATAATATTCATTAAAAGCAAAGGGAAAATAATATTTCAAAGCCAGACATACAATATTGAAGATTCAGACCTGTTCATAACAGCAACAGAAAAAGGAACCATAGCATTAGGAGGAGAATTTGATGTAGAATCACTTCTATACCGAATACTTCCCGGAGAAATGTTCCTCTCTGCACCACTTGAAACATTAAAAGCACAAGCCGTTGCAGCAAGAACAGACATCTTTACTCAAATAGGAAAAAGACATGTAACAGAACCATGGCACATCTGCTCCGAAGTGCACTGTCAGAAAATAGCATGGGAAACACCTTTAGTACAAAAGAAATTCATGGAAGCAGTTGACCAGACAAAAGGAGAAATTCTTCTTTACAACGGCAACAACATAGCTAGAGCACCCTACTCATCAAGCTGCGGCGGACATACAGAAAACATCAAAAATGTCTGGTTTGAAGCTGAAAAACCATTCCTAAAAGGAATATATGACGGAAACTTCACCAAGCGTGACCTTACAAAAGAAAAAAACGTAAAATTATTTCTTGAAGAAATCGATTCCAACTGCAACATAAAAATAAACAGAAAATTAAGATGGACAAAAAACATTTCAACTAAAAAAATGAATCACTACATGAACGACCTCAGTATAGGTGAAATTGTAGACCTTACTCCAGTAAAAAGAGGTGTAAGTGGAAGAATATATATTCTTCAGGTAACAGGAACAAAAGGATCAAAAAGAATTTATGGTGAACTCAACATAAGAAGACACCTTGGAAATCTTTACAGCTCACTCTTCATTGTTACAAAAGTAAATGGTGTATGGCAATTAAGAGGCGGAGGCTGGGGACACGGAGTTGGAATGTGTCAGATGGGAGCAATTGGAATGGGAAGTAAAGGAAAAACTCACTACGAAATACTCAAATTCTATTATCCCGGCATAGAAATAAATAAAGCATATGAATAAACATTAAGATTCAATCAATTTGCATAATATTTTACCAGACGCTTAACAATTTCTTTTAGATTGTTTAACAAAAGAAAAAGCATATTAAATCAAATTAACAAAAAACAGTATCTTCTCTGAATTAAAACTCCATTTGTTAAAATATTTTAGTTCTTTTGTTTGATTTTAGTTAATATTTGGTTAAGATGAACGAATCTGTTATTTTTATACGGAGACGGGGGAGAGAATAATGTTCCAGAAAAACAGTGACAGTTCAACCGCAAGACTACTTCAATTATGCGGTGCTTATTTTATTTTTTATGTAATTACCGGAATTAGTGTAAAATTCTTTTTAAGTACAAGTCCTGGTCGTCCAGCTCTTGACGGAATGGAATATCTTTTATATGGAACCGGTGCAAGTACAATTCTTGCTACAGGTGTCGCCATTATATTGAAATGGTATAAAATGGATTCTATTAAAAGAGTAAAGTTTCTTGGAATGAATATTCCATCTGAATATATCTATATAATTCCTTCCGGTATTTGTACAGCAGTAGTTATTCCCACAACAACTCTTATGTATTCATTTAAAGCCATATCCGTTATGGTTGCAATGGTTTTAATGAGAGGTGCCGTTATTATTATCAGCAGAATTATAGATACTATTCAAATCAAGCAGGGAATTTTGAAAAAAAAGGTTTATAAAGAAGAAAATATTGCTGTTATCGTTGCCCTTGCTGCTGTAGCTCTTAACATAATAAAAGGTACAAATGACGGAAAACAATCTGCTTTTTCATCACTTCCTGTTATGATTATATTCATTTCCTATATTACTGCGTATGCAATAAGAATCTACATTATGAATTACTATAAAAATACAAGACCAAAATGCTCTAAAAAAGATAATAATAAAGCTTTTTTTGCTGTAGAGCAATTTACTTCAACAACAGTTCTCTTTATTATAACAGCAATTGTAATTATTCTTTATGCTGAATTTGGAGTAACAGGAGAAAGAATAACCCCTTTTGCCGCTGCTTTGGTTGATCCAAGACCTGCATGTCAGGAATGGTGGCTTTGGGCATGTATATTTGGTGGAGCTTATGGTATTCTTGCATTCTTTTCTGTTTTTATATTCATGTTTAAGGGAAGAACTGCAACATTTTCAAGCCTTGCAAACAGGCTCACATCACTTATTGCAGGAACAGTTTCAACACTTTTGTTCGCAATCATGTTTGGAGGTAAATATCCTTCTCTTATTAACTGGCTAAGTTTTGCTTTAATTATCCTTGCTGTCGGTTTCATGACTAAAGCTGAAAAGAAAAGAGCAAAAGAACTTGCAATGGAAAAAGCCTGTTAAAGAATTTTTCGGATTTTATCTTTATGTTTTTCTCTTTTAAAATAATTTCTACATTTTTTTTATTATATCAGTATTATTGTTAAGTTAATATGTTCTTAATATAGGGGGATTAAATGACTGTCTATAATAAGGCTGAAGAAGCCGCTAACTTTCTTAAAGCAAAACTGAAGGAAGGAAATTTTGAAAATGGAACTGTTGCTGTAACTCTCGGCAGCGGACTTGGTAAATTCGGTAATTCATTAACCAGACTCATAACTGTTAAATACGAAGAGATCCCTCATTTTCCAAAATCAACTGTTGAAGGTCATGCAGGAGCTCTTATTCTTGCAAAAGATGAAGAGACAGGAAAAAATTTCTGGGTTATGCAGGGAAGAGTCCACTATTATGAAGGATATTCTATGGAACAGGTAACATTTCCGATAAGAATATTTTTTCTCCTCGGTGTTAAAAAGTTTCTTGTTACAAATGCTGCAGGCGGAATAAACAGAAATTTTGATGCCGGAGATCTTATGCTGATAAGAGATCACATAAATATGTTCGGAAACAACCCTCTTATTGGTCCAAACGATAAAAGATTCGGTCCAAGATTTTCAGATATGACTGAAGCTTATGATAAAAAACTTTCAAAAATCGTTGAGGAAGAGGCTGTCAGCCTTAAAATAAATATAAAAGAAGGTGTGTATTTCGGATGGTCAGGTCCAACATTTGAAACACCGTCAGAAGTAAGACTTGTTGCCGCACTTGGTGGAGATGCAGTTGGTATGTCAACTGTTCCTGAAGTTATAGTTGCAAGACACTGCGGAATTGATGTCGCAGGTATAAGTTTTATTTCAAATAAAGCAGCAGGAATTTCAGCTGAAAAACTTTCACATGAGGAAGTTCAGGAGAACAGTAAGCTTGTAGAAGAAAAATTTGGTGCTCTTGTAAAAGCTTCTGTAACAAGGTTTCTTAAAATTTAAGAGGAAACAAACATGAATAAAGAACTTAAGGAAAAAGCTGTAAAAAAGGCTTTAAGCGTTAGAGAAAATGCATACGCGCCATACTCGAACTTTAAGGTCGGAGCCGCTATTGTTACTAAAAGTGGAAAAATATATACTGGATGCAATGTTGAAAACAGCTCATACGGAGCCACCGTCTGCGCTGAAAGAATTGCGCTCTTTTCTGCTGTAGCTGATGGTGAAAAAGAATTTGAAGCCATTGTCATAGCAAGTGATCTTAACGGTGAAGCAGCATATCCGTGCGGATTATGCCGTCAGGTTATTGGCGACTTTTCAAGAGATATTATTGTTATCCTTTTAAATAGCACCACATTGAAAATTGAGAAAGAAATCCCGTTTGAAGAAATTTTTCCTCATGCATTTGATTTTTAACTCTGATTTTTAAACATTAACGATTTCAATCATTTAAAATAAAGATAAATTTACTTTTATCAAACATCTTTACTGATTTTCTCAATCTGCTATACTCATCTGACTTTATATTTAAGGAGCAAAAATGTCTTTTACTCATCTTCACCTTCACACCATTTACAGTTTTCTTGACGGGCTTGTAAAGCCTGATGAACTTATGCCTAAATTAAAGGAAATGGGAATGGATTCTGTTGCAATATCAGATCATGGAAACATGCATGGTGTTGTAGATTTCTACCTTAAGGCAAAAGACAGCAAGATAAAGCCTGTAATTGGTCTTGAAGCTTATATATCTGCCAGTGATAGAACAAAAACCATTAGAAATGATGCTTTTCATCTGCTTTTACTTGCAGAAAATGATGAAGGATATAAAAACCTCTCCTATCTTAATTCCGTTGCATATATTGATGGTTTTTACTACAAACCAAGAATAGATAAAAACTTATTAAAAGATCATCACAAAGGAATAATTGCAACATCAGCGTGTCTTGGAGGTGAAGTTTCAAGAGCAATAATGAATAAGGAATTTGACAAGGCGGAAAAACTTGCAAAAGAATACAAAGAACTTTTTGGAACAAATGAAAATGGAGAGCCATGCTTTTTTCTTGAAATTCAGGTAAACGGCCTAAAAGATCAGGAATATGCAAATGATAAACTTATTGATCTGTCACACAAATTAGACATTCCTCTTGTTGCAACAAATGATGTTCATTATCTTTCTCCTGAAGCAGCTGAAGCACAGGATATTCTTTTCTGTATAACAGCAAAAACAACAGTTTCCGATACAGAAAACAGACTGCATCATGAATCAAATGAATTTTATCTCAAATCTGAAAAAGAGATGAGAGAACTTTTCAGTAAATATGGCACTGATGGTGAAAATGCCATAGACAATACATCCAAAATTGCTGAAAGATGCAATGTTAATATTGATCTTTACAATCACTACCTTCCAGAACTTGATACAGGAGGAATTTCATCAGGTGAATATTTAAGAGAAATAAGTGTGAAGGGACTTAAAAAAAGATTTGAAGAAAATGATTACCCGGAAGAAAAATGGAATGAATATTACGAAAGACTTGAATATGAGCTTGAAGTTATAATCCAGATGGGATTTCCGGGATATTTCCTTATTGTTGCAGATTATATCCAATGGGCAAAAGATCACGATATACCTGTCGGTCCAGGCAGAGGTTCAGGAGCCGGTTCTCTGGTTGCATATTCCACAGGCATAACAGACCTTGATCCACTCCATTTCGGACTCTTTTTTGAAAGATTTCTCAACCCTGAGCGTGTAAGTATGCCTGACTTTGATGTCGATTTCTGTCAGGATAACAGAGACAAAGTACTCGACTATGTATCAAAGAAGTATGGTGAAAAAAATGTTGCCCAGATAGCTACCTTTGGATCTCTCAAAGCTAAATCTTCAGTAAAAGACGTTGCAAGAGCACTTGATATAGATCTTAAAACAGCTGATAAGCTGACAAAAATCGTTCCTGAAACATTTTCAGATCTTCTTTCGCCACAATTCGGCAAAAAGACTAAAGATATTACAAAAATGGTTATAGATAAATATGGAATTCCCTCACAGGTTGCATCAGATCCTGATAATTTTCTAAAAGCAATAAGTTCATTAAGGCTGGATCCTGATGATGAGGAAAATATTAAAACTCTTACAGCTGCCTTAAAAGAGTATGAAACTGAAAGAGAAACGATAGCTGCAACACCTGAATTTCAGAAAATAATCAAAATTGCAGCACAGATAGAAGGGCTTTTAAGACAACCAGGAAAACATGCATGCGGAATAGTTATAGGAAACAAACCTATTTACGAATATTCACCAATTTTTATTGATAAGGATAATTATAGAGTTACACAGTATGATAAAAACATGGTTGAACTGGTCGGACTTGTTAAGTTTGACTTCCTTGGTCTTAAAACTCTTACTATGCTTAAACATGCTGAAACTCTTATAAAAGAAGGCGAAAATAAATCTTTTGATCTTTCAAAAATACCACTTGATGATGTAAAGACATATAAATTTTTATGTGATAAAAGTACAAAAGGTATATTTCAGATGGAAAGCGGCGGTTTTGAAAAAATGATACATCAGATGAAACCGGACTGTATTGAAGATCTTATTGCAGCAGTTGCTCTCTATCGTCCAGGTCCTATGGATATTATTCCAAATTATATTAGAAGAAAACATGGACAGGAACCGATAGAGTATGATCATCCATGGCTTTCGGATATTTTAAAAGAGACAAATGGACTCATCGTTTATCAGGAACAGGTAATGCAGATTTCCCAGAAAATGGCTGGTTTTACACTTGGTAAAGCCGACATTTTAAGAAGAGCAATGGGAAAGAAAAAAGCAAAAGATATGGAGAAAATGAAAATAGAATTCACTGCAGGTGCAAAAGAGCAGGGAATTGAAGCTGAAACAGCGAAAAAAGTTTTCGACCATATGGAAAAATTTGCATCATACGGATTTAACAAATCTCATGCTGCCTGTTATGGATATATATCCTATCAGACAGCTTTTCTTAAAACTCATTACCCTGTTGAGTTTTTCACGGCACTAATCTCATCAGAATCAGGAAATGCTGCAAAAGTACTTTCCTATATTTCAGATGCAAGAAACATGGGCATTGCTGTTAAACCACCTGATATTAATAGCTCTCATTACTCTTTCTCTGTTGAATCAGGAACCATAAGATACGGTTTTTCTGCAATTAAAAACGTCGGAGAAGCAGCCATTTCGGAAATTATGGATGAAAGAGAAAAAAACGGTTTCTACAAATCACTTGTAGACTTCATGTCAAGAAGCAATCCAACAAAAGTAAACATTAGAACTGTTGAATATCTTATAAAAGCAGGAGCTTTTGATTTTACAAAAATAAATAGAGGAACACTTCTCTCCATTCTTCCTGAAGCCGCATCACTTGGAGAATCGGCTTACAATGACAGAATAAATGGACAAATGTCAATATTTGGAATGATGGGCGCTTCAAAACCTGCTGAAACAAAAAAAGATACTGAACTTCTTAACTCAGAAACCATAACAATAAATGAATTTGATATATTTGAATCTCTTGAAATAGAAAAAGAGGTTTTGGGAGTATATCTTTCCGATCATCCGGCAGCTCTTTTCAGAAACGAAATAAAGAATATGGGCTTTAAAAAAATATCTGAAGTAATAGACACAATAGAAGACAAACAGAACGGATATGACAGAAAACAGGTTGAAATACTTGGAATAGTGACAACAGAGATAAAACCTAAAAAAGGAAGGGACGGAAGTTATTTTTTAAGAGGAGTCATTGAAGACTATGATTCTGCAATAAACTTTACGATAAATAATATAAAAGAAAATGAAGATAGTGAGCTTTTAAATAAACTTCAATCAAGACTTCCCCTTGTGTTTAAAATATTTATACGAGCAAGAAGAAATGATTTTGGAGAACTTGATGAAGTATCAGGAACAATTAAAAGAAATGATAACAGTGTTTTAACTGTAATGGAATATATCACACAGGATTCTTCCGGTAGTAAATTTAAAGCTGAAATCAAAACCACTTCTTCTACATATAAGGATGCGATCTCTTTTTTCTCCAACTTCAATACAAAACCACTTTTTGAACACACTATATTGCCGCTTTCACTAAAAATAGATTTTCCTGAAGAATCATCAATGGTTGAAATGAAAAGTACAATTCCTCTGACAGGTGAAAATATTAAGAAATTAAAAAAAATATTTGGCAGAGATAACTTTTATTTCACTTCAGCCTAAAAAATACTAAAGATAAAAAGGATCAAAACACTTTTTGACTAGATTTGAAGGAAATTTCCTTATAAAGAAATCAAGAGACTTTTCTATAAAAGGAATCTCATTAAAACGATGAATATCTGTTGCAATGTTATCAATAATATCCATTTCCAACAGTCTTATCAGCTGCTTTCTCTGAGAGGAAAAAAAACCGCTGCCTAAAGACTGAAGTCCTCCCTGGTAAAAAACAGAATACTTTTCTTTAAGCCCTGTCCAGAAAGAATCAGAAACCATGTACCGTTCAATATGAGCAAGCAAAGGGGTTATTCCATGAGTATTAAGAAAAAAAACCGCTTTTTCTATATGATCAGATCTATTCATAAAAGGAATGAATTCAACAAGAACAACTTTCCATCCTTCATCAGAAACATAAAGAGGAATTACATTTTCTTCGCTAAAAATACCTTCTGAAAACATATATTCAAATGAAAACCGCTTTAAAAGAGGAGATTTTAACGTATTAAAAAGTTCTTTCACATGTTCTATATCAGGATTGAACATAAGATGACCTTTATGTGAAGTTGGAACAATTTCTGTAAAACCCATTGAAGATAAATGTTTAAGACACTCCTGACTCTCTTTCAGATCCCGACATCCGTCATCAACACCTGGAATAATATGTGAATGGAAATCAATCATTTAGAAATATATTGAAAAACCGGCATTAGCGGTAAAACACGAATAATTATTAAAAGAGTATATACCTTCAAGATTAAAACCTAAAACACCTTTAATAAGTTTTAAACCAAAAGCCATTCTGTCAATATTGTAATTTCTATCTTTAAAATAAAAGGCATCACCAGAAGGATCCTCATAATACTGAGCATCATCAACTGTCCAGAAACCACCAAGTCTTTCTGAAGAAGCACTTACAAAAAGATGATTATATACCAGAGAAGGAACAAACTTAATTTCACCTGCAATAGGAAAAACCTTTGAAAGTTTTATTCTTATGTCAAACATATCCATATTAAGATCTGATGTGCCAAAAAGACGATTATAACCAAAACCAAAGCTGAACTCAGGAAGATATTTAAATCCTTCATTAAGATTAAGTTCCAACCCAAGTCCACCTGAAATCATTTCAGTAAGAACATAATAACGGGCATTTGCAAAAACAGCAAAACCATAAGGAAGCCCTTTTCTCATATGAAAATCTATGCCATTATAAAACCACATTGAAGTAACGCTGCCATCACTGTCCATGAAAGCGTTAAGCCATGGATCATCAGGATCACTGTCATTATAGTCAATTGTAGACATTGAATATCCAAGTCCAAGTTCAAAACCGTTCATACCAAAAGTTGCAGCTTCACCAAAAAAAGCAGGAGCCATTACAGATGCAAACTGTTTTGAAACTTTAGTAAAACCAGCTTCATCAGCAACATAAACGCCATTAACATTATTTTTTAAGTTATAAAACTCAAAATCCATTGCCTGCTTTGCATAGAGAGAAAGAGCCGACAGCAGCAAAAACAGAAAAACAAACTTTCTCATTATTACCCCGCATTTAAAAATTACTCAAAAGAGTAACAAAATAGCAGTTTCAAGTCAAGAAAAGAGAGTAGAAGGATAGATAAAAGAAAGAGAAAAACTTTTTAAGAAATAAAGATTAGAAGAGTCTTAGAAAAAAGAAATATTAATTACCTGCATACTCTGCACATTCAGGAGTAGCTATTGTCGGTTTAACAAGAGCAATACCTGTTGTAGTCCAACCATCATCACAAACGCAAACACCTTCTGAACCACTGTAATCACAGTGACCATGACTTGCTGGTGTAATTCCAGGAACATAAGACTGACCACAGCTTGAATGACAATCTTTTACGCAGCGATCCTGATAAAGAACATATCCATCTTCACATTCATTACATTTCACACCTGTAAAATGATCTACACAAGTACATGTTGCAGAACCATCTGTTGTTGCAGCACATGTTCCGTGACCATTACAGAAATAACTGCCATCACATGTAAGACAGTTTGAACCTGAGTAGTGAGTAGCACATTTACATGTTGACTGATCCCATCCACCGCAATCAGTTGTACAATTTGCAAATGAATCAGCTGAAAATACTTTCTGGAATTCATTACATGCTTTTGTATTACCGTCACATGTTTCTGTACCGTTAGTAATGTCATCACCGCATCTTACTGTTCCGCTACAATCTTTATGACATGCGCCATAAACGTCATCACTATTATTTTCACCATTGTCGCAGTTTTCATGTGCAGTTGCAATTACTTCACATTCACCTTCTCCAAAAGCTGAACAATCTTCGTTCTGAACATATCCGTCACCGCAGTAAACCTGAATACCTATGCCATTATCTTTACAATCTGTTCCACAAGCTACACAGTTTTCTGTGGTGTCACCGTAAACACATGTTGTTGCACCATTAAAAATACCATTGTCACAATCTTCAACACCTGTTTCACCATTTACAACGCCATCACCGCAACCATAGAAACCGGTACATGTAGCATCACAATGACCATATATTCCGTTAAGTTCTCCTTCGTCACAAGCTTCATTAACACCAGTAACAACTTCACAAACAGGAGCTTCAGTAACAACATCCTCATCTGCTACTTCTGTATCAGTTGCAGGTTCGTCATCTGTTACAACAACAGTGTCATCATCTGTCTCTTCGCTGTAAGTAACTATATCAGTATCAGGAACAATATTATCTTCATCAGTTTCAACTGCATCTTCATCAACTACAGGCTCAGGACATTCCTCTTTCTGAAGAACTGCGTCTCCGCATCTCTTTCCAAGAGCTGAACAGTCAGTTAAACATTTTCCATATGTACCATTAAGTTCGCCGTCATCACAAATTTCATCACCATTAGTTATTCCATCACCGCATTTTTCGCCGACACCTGAACAATCGGTCTTACATTTATTGTAAGTTCCATTCAGATCGCCGTCATCACAAAGTTCCTGACCATTAACAATTCCGTCTCCGCAATGAGGAGCTTTTGTACAGTCGGCATTACATCCGCCATAGTTTCCAGTGTTTCCTGAAGCACCAAGATCACATTCTTCACCTTCATCCGGATTACCGTCACCGCAATATGATGTTGGAACATCTGGATCCGGAGTTTCATTGTCAACAGTGTTGTCTGGAACCTGAATAAGAACGCATTCATTTTTTGAATTACATTCATATCCGTCCTTACAATCGTCGGAAGTTTTACATTCACCATCATCTCCTGAACTGCTGTCGCATGAAACGACAAAAAACATTGCTAATAGAATAGCAACAAAAACTAAGAAATTACGCACGATTACCTCCTGATAACAAAACAACCAATTCAATCTAATATAACCTTTTCTCTGATAAATCTTAGCAATAGAAAATAAAAATTTTGTTTTTTTGTAAAATTCATCAGCATATAAATTTAACTACAACGATCACAATTATAATATTTTTAATAATTTTGCAAGTAAAAAATTAAGTAAATGTTAATATTTTATACAAAATCAGATTGCAAAACAACAACATTAGAAAAAACTCAATTTTTTCATAATTTCTTATTTTGACAAAAAAGAGTTAAATATGTAGCATCTTAATGCTTAAATTATTATGGAGTTATTTTATGAAAAAATCATTGCTGTTTTTATCATTTTTTTTATTTACACTTGGACTTTCTTCTTCCGAGCTTTTGATTGGAGGAAACATGATCAATGTCGAAAAATCTTCTAAATATTCGGCAGTTAAAACAGAAAAACAGTTAAAAAACGCTGTTGCGACACTTAAAGTCGGCAAATTAAATTACTCCATACTAAATAAAACGGACGGACTCCCCATCTATTTTATCAATGAGATGCCTGTAATTATAGACAACTTCTTATACGTAAAAGGGGAAAAAAACTACAAATATCTTGAAAATAAATACGACATAAAACTTGTTGAAATAATGTCAGGCTATAATCTCTACAGATTCAGCACAAAAAATGATGCACTTATAATAAGTGAAAAAATAATAAAAAACGGTGATGGAAAAGCATTTCCTGAAATGATAAAAGAAAATTTCTTAACATACACTCCAGTTGTACCCAATGACAAGCATTATTCACATCAGTGGTTTCTGCATAACACCGGTTTTTATGCTGATAATGGACAGTATGCAGATAAAGACCTAACAACAGTTGAAGGTGCTGATATAAAATTTGATGAAGCTGTTAATTTTCTTATAGCGGAAAATGCAAATGTTGATGACACAACGAAAGTTGCAATAATGGATTCAGGTGTTGCAACCGGTCACCCTGATCTTAATATGAAACTGGATACAGGATATAATGCAATAGACGATGTTGAAGGTGGAAATCCTGATATAAGCAATATAGATTCATACTCATTTAATGAAGTGCTTGCTCTTTCACATGGAACAAATTGTGCCGGAGTAAGTGCAGCAGAAGGAGATGATAACGGTGTTACAGGTGTATGTCCATGGTGTGGAATATACCCGGTAAAATATCTTGAAGGAGTTACAGGCAGTGCTACAACTTCAAAAATGGTTCTTGATTCATTTCAAAAATATGTTGATGACCCTGCAATTGTTGCTGTCAACTGTAGCTATGGTCCGTCTTCAGAATATGGAAACGTTCCGGCATCAGAAGCAGAACTTGAAGCACACAAAAATTTTCTTCAAAACGGTAGAAACGGGAAAGGCGGAGCAATAGTATACGCAGCAGGAAATGACAATGTTGATGGCGGATACCATAGAATGCTCGAAACAGTTTTTAATGTTGATAGAGATGGAGATGGTACAGAGGAAACAGAAACAGGAGTCGTTACTGTTGCAGCTGTAACTGCATGGGATACAAAAGCTGTTTATTCCAACTTTGGTTCAAGCGTTGATGTTGCTGCACCATCATTATCGGAATTTCCAGTTATAGGAATGGCAACAACTGCAATTCCTGGATATGGAGATTTTGATACTGATTACTCTCTTATATTCTCAGGAACATCAGCAGCAGCGCCTGTAATAACAGGTTTTTTAGGAACACTTTTTTCCGTAAACCCTGATCTTACTTTAGAGGAAGCAGTTAATATATTAAAACTAAGTGCAGACAAAATAAATCCTGAAACCGGAATGTATGATGAAAACGGACACAGTGTAAAATTTGGTTACGGAAGAGCAAACCTTTTAAAAGCTGTACGTCTTGCCATGTCAAAAGAAATGTGTGCTTCCACAGGAGAGGAAAAATGTGATGACAACATCGATAACGACTGCGACGGGCTTGTAAATGAAGGATGCAATGGCGAAATACCTGTAGGAAATGCATGTGAAACAGATGAAGACTGTAAAGTAAGAAATGGATATACAGGAAAATGTTTAACATCGTTATATGGAAACAATTATCCTGGAGGAATATGTGTTCTTGAGTCACAGGAAACGAGACCTTGTCCAGACGGAACAGTTTCAACACTTTCAGACGGCATATACTACTGCGTAAAGGATTGCAGCGCAGAAACACCATGTAACAGGGAAGAATATTACTGTTCAGATGAAGTATACGGAGTATGTACACCATATTGCAGAGATGACAAAGACTGCAACCTTGAAAGCTACTGTAACAGCAATAAAAAATGTCAGAAAATACCACAGGGAATTGGTGGAAAATGCGACACGGACGAAGATTGTGACGGAAATCAGTCAATGTGCATTCCTCCAAGTTATTATCCAAATGGATACTGTACTGCACAGTGCAGAAATGAAGATGATTCAACCTGCCCTACTGATGGACACTGCATAGAGATGAAGACAGGATATGGAACATTTAATATGTGTCTTGGAAAATGTACATCAGATGAAGATTGCAGACCCGACAGCGATGCCTATATCTGTCACGTAATAATGAATGGTAAAGAAGGTGTATGTTACCGCAAATGCAAACAGGACTCTGATTGCGGAGAATACATAAAATGTACAGAAGAAGGAAGATGTGACGATGGAATATCAAATTCAGATTCTGATAAAGATCAAATCATTGATGAAGATACAGCAGAAACAGAAAATGAAGCAGTATCTGACACAGACACACTTACAGAAGATAAAAAATCAGGTTCTGATGGATGTTCCTGTTCACTTATTATCTGAAACTGTATATGAATAAACGATTATACTTCTAAGATCTTCAGCCGTAAGAGGCTCTTTAAATCTACAACCGGCAAGTTGAACATATCTTCCTGAACTCCTGATTTTTTCAACTCTTCGCGGTTGAAGAACTATTGTAGAAGGATTTGCGGTCTTGATACACATATAATAATCGTCACCAACAAACAGTTCTTTTGATGCAAAAAGGCATGCACCTGTCATAGAAATATTTATTATGTAAATTTCTACAGAATCATGTACGCAATTTGCGGTAGTTTCAATAGAAACAGGAATTCTGTAATCACCTCTTTTATCACTATGAAGATCATGCGCCCACAACTGTAGTAAATTCCTTGCCTGGCTAACAACTTTGTATAAATTATTAGAACTTTCAATAATAATAATGTTGCCATAAATCTTTTGAAATAAATTGAGTATTTTATATTTTTCATCTTCTGACGTAGCGTTTTTTATTTTACCTATAGTACCCTTTATTTCTCTTTTCACAAGAATGAGTTCTTTAGACGGTTTAGACTGCAAAACTAAGTCTATTGCATTTAAAACCTTATTCATAGAAAAATCCAGTTGCTCATCTATAGAGATATCAGATAAAACCGAATCCAAAAGCTCTTGAGAAATCAAAATTTCAGATGACATTAAATTTCTCCAACCGAAAAGATATAATTTATTCTAACCCTTTAAAAACGTTTTTCAAGAAATTAACTTTCCAAAAAATAAAAATGATTGCTTTTTTTGTTTTTAAAAGTAGTCTTTCTTCGCTAATTTTATTAATGATATAACCCTGAAATGACAGGTGAAATTAATGAAAAAAGATAGCTTAATTAAAATAAGAAAACCTTTTCTGAAAGATATTGAAAAAATCTATGAACTGTCACAAAACGTTGACAATATAAATGATTTTATATCTCCATCAATAATTACACTTGAAGAAATGAAAAGAAACTTTCAAAACAAAGGTTTTTGGGAGGATTATGATGGAATACCATTTATAATTGAAATTTCCGAAGAAAAACTCATCGGAGAAATAATTGCATTTAAAAGTATACACTCTAAAGGAGAATATGAACTAAGTTATTACATATACAGAAAAGAAGACAGAAAAAAAGGGTACATGACCAAAGCTCTAACACAAGCCATAGAACAAATATTTAAAGAAAATATAGCAAAAGAACTCTACATACTTGCAGATGAAAAAAACAGAGCCAGCTGGTCAGTGGCGGAAAACTGCGGATTCACCTATACAGGAACTAAACTCGAAGCAGTATTTCATCAGGGGGAATATAGAAAAGTAAGAACATATATACTCAAAAAATGAGAACCCTTGAGAAAAAAGTGGACATTAAATTAAGCCAGCTTACACTATGCAGTATAAAGCAAAAACAGGAAAAATAATAAACTATTTCTAAAAAATTATTGAAAAGAATACATCAGAATCACTTTCATTTATATTGCCATCCAAACAGACAGACAACTTGAAGGTTAAAATCTTTAACCTGCTAAATCTAAAAAAATTTAAAACACTTTTATATTATACTTCTTAAGTATACTACATTTATAAAATTTATTTTTCTTGATTTTTTTATTATATAATGTATTCTTCTTTTAATACTTAAGAGGTATTAAAAGTATTATAGGAGTTTATAATGAAAAAATCTATTCTTTTGTTTTTGTCTTTTTTTATTGCATCTTCAACGGTTTATGCTCAAATTTCACTAATAAACATTGCTCAGTCAGGGGTTTCTTTACCTACAGCTACAGTATGGGAACAAAAATTGTCAAACCTTTCAAATGGAAGATGCAATATTCAAAATGAAGGTAATGCCGTCTCTCTATTTGGTAACACAAGTATACTTAAAGCAATGTCTACAACGTGGGGAGGAATAGGTTCTATCTACTATGTTCAGGCAGACACAGGATGGGATAATGGAAGTGGAACAAAAGGCTGGGAAATATCTGCTAACACAAAAGCTTTTGAAAACATGAGTGTAAGTTTCAGACCCATGTCTTACAACAGAAATGGAATAGATTTCGGGCCTCGCGATTTCAAAATTCAATATAGCCTTAATAATTCTACCTGGACAGATTTAGGAACGACCTACACATCTCAGGATACATGGTCAAGCGGGCTTTACACAAGAACTCTACCAAGTGAATGTAATGACAAATCTGTTGTTTATCTCCGCTGGATAATGTCAAGTAATATTGCAACAGATGGCGGCAGTATAAGAGGTACTACTCCAGTATCAGCAATAGGAAACATTCTTATTACAGGAGATGTTATTCCATATTCTCCCACAGATATCCTGTTAAGCTCAAATAATGTTGATTTAAATGGAACTGCCGAAAGAACTGTAGGAACATTATCTTCTGTTGACATAAATGAATGTGATACAAACACATATTCTTTCGTTACAGGCGATGGCGATACTAATAATGATGACTATATAATTGATGGGAATATACTCAAAGTAAAAAATGCAGTACTTTCAGGTACAGAAAATTCAGTAAGAATAAATGTAAATGATGGAACATATAATTATGCAAAAAGTTTTACCATTAATCTTAATCAACATTGCTCTATTGATTCTTCAGACGATTATTACTATTATATATCAAAAGTTGAATTTAATACACTTGCAAGCACATCATTAAATAATGGGAATGGATATGAAGACTACACTTCGGAATCGACTTCAGTTAATATAGGATCAACATATAATATCAGTGTTGATATTTCCACCAACGAATCAAGCTCAGAGTATCCATATTATTTAAGAGCTTATATTGACTGGAATCACGACGGAATTTTTGATACTTCGGAGACTTCAAACGAAGTTTACGATTTAAATAGCGGAACAGAATATGACAATCAGACAATATCCAGCAGTATAACTGTACCTGATTCAGCTATAACAGGTGAAACAGTTATGCGAATTACAGTAAGAGGACCATATGGAGGTATACCAGCAATTCCTGAATTTTATGCACCTGAATGCGGAACTTTTGATTATGGTGAAGCTGAAGATTATACATTAAATGTAAATACAGCAGTAGTTCTTCCCACAGTAACAACGACAGCAGTAACAAACTACAATTCAAACGCAGGAACTTTAGGCGGCAACGTGACATCAGACGGAGGAGAAACAGTAGCAGAAAGAGGAGTTGTATACTCAACGACAGACAGTACACCTGAAATCGGAGAAGCCGGAGTAACAAAAGATACAAATGGAACAGGAACAGGTGAATTCAGTGAAGCAGTAACAGGACTTGCAATAAACACAACCCACTATGTAAGAGCATATGCAACAAATTCCGTTGGAACAGCATATGGTGATACCGTAAGCTTTACAACATTAAAAGCAACACCAAACATAACAACAGCGCCAACCGCAACTGCAATAACCTACGGAGATGCACTCTCAGCATCGACGCTTTCAGGAGGAGTTGCAACAGTAGCCGGAACATTTGCATTTACAGATGATTCAATAACACCAGATGCAGAAACATATACAGCAGGAGTAACATTCACTCCGACAGATACAACAAACTACAATACAGCTACAACAACAATAAACGTAACAGTAAACAAAGCCGTATCAGTAATAACATGGGGAAATCCGTCAGACATAACATACGGAACAGCGCTTTCAGGAACCGAGTTAAACGCAGAAGCAAACGTAGCCGGAACATTTGAATACACACCCGCAATAAATACAGTACTCACAAGCGGCCACAGTCAAAGCCTGAGCGTAACATTTACACCAGATGATACAACAAACTACACAACAGAAACCAAAACAGTATCAATAAACGTAAGTCCGGCAGAGATCACCGCCAAAGCAGACGACAAAACAAGAAACTACGGCGAAGCCAACCCTGAATTTACAATAACCTACAGCGGCTTTGTGAACGGTGAAGACGAAACAGCAGTGACAACAGCATCAACAGCCGTAACAACAGCAACAGCAAACTCTCCGGCAGGCACATACGACATAACAGTAAACGGCGGAACAGCACCAAACTACACATTCACCTACACCAAAGGAACCCTTACAATAAACGGAATCATCCCGACAGCAACAACAGGCACAGCATCAACTCTAACAACCAGACAGGCAACATTAAACGGAACAGTAGCAGACAATGGCGGCAATACAGTTACAGAAAAAGGAATCTGTATAAGCACATCAGCCAATCCAACCACAGCAGACACCTGCATAACAGACACAAGTGAAGGAAGTGAAATAAGCGGAACATTCACAGGACTAACCCCAAACACGACCTATCACTACAGAGCATACGCAACCACTCTTGAAGGAACAGGATATGGAAATGACCAGACCTTCATTACATACAAAGCAGTAACAATAACAACAGGACAAAGCTTCAGCGTAAATGAAAACGAATCAGCGCTCACAGCAGTAGGAACAATAGAAATCACAGGAGACATCCAAGGCACAGCAAACTACACAATAACAGCAGGCGACACGGAAAACATCTTCCAGATGAGCGGAGCAGAAATACAAGTAGCAGATGCCACAAAACTCGACTATGAAACAGCCGTAAGCCATACAGTTACAGTAAAAGTTGAAGATGATGAAAACACCAGTGAAGAAACAGTCACAATCAATCTCACCAATCTTAACGACAACACTCCGGTAATAACCGACAGCCAGTACACACTCTCGGAAAACGCATTAAACGGCACAGTGATAGCTACACTAAGCGCAGCAGATGCAGACGGCACACTAAACGAACTCACCTACACAATAGAGACAGGAAACAATGACGGCATCTTTGCACTAAATCCGGCAACAGGAGAGCTTACAGTCATTGACAACACAAACCTTGACTATGAAACCACAGCAAGCTATTCACTCGGAATAAAAGTAAGCGACACAGCAAACGAAGCCTCAGCCACAGTGACAGTAACCATCACAGACGACACAGGAACCTGCGCCGAACCGACCGAAATAGATACCCTGCCATTTACCGTAGACACAACAACAGCAGAAAGATACAGCAACATCACAAACTACGGAGCAAACTGCGGCGAAACCACATACGGAGAAAACGACCACACATATGTTTACACAGTAAGTGCAGGCGACAAAATAGAAATAACAGCCACACCCGAAACAGACTACGACCTGATCCTCATGATCCAGAGCGACTGCGGCAACAACTGTGACACATATGCAAACGAAGGAACGGCAGGAACAGCAGAAACCATAATCTATGAAGCGACAGAAAACAAAGACATCTACATCATAGTGGAAGGCATCAACGGAAGCGGAACCTACACACTTGACGTAAAAGTGAAAGTAGAAGAAACACCCGATGAAGACGAACTCACAGATGACGATGAAATCATTGATGAAGAAACCGATGAAGACATCTATCCGGTAGACGAAGATGAAATAACAGATGATGATGCAACATCAACTGATGAAGATGAAGTCATTGACGAAGAAACCGATGAGGACATCTATCCGGCAGACGAAGATGAAATAACAGATGATGATGCAACATCAACTGATGAAGATGAAACCATTGACGAAGAAACAGATGAAGACATCTATCCGGCAGATGAAGACGAAGTTACCGACACAGAAACAGATAACGATGTAACAGAAGTCATTGATGAAGAAAATGATGAAGAGACAGATACTGAAGAAACTGACTTAGATATCGTTAAACCTTCCTCTGATGATGGCTGCGGATGCAGTGTGATTTCATGGTAGGCAGGATGATGAATAATTTTATGTAACCTACATTTTCTTTTTCCTTATATATAGTTATCTATCTATGTTTTCTAAAAAGTATCAGCAGCAGTTAACATATCTAAGAGCTTTTTCTTATGATAATTTGAATATTTAAATTGTCTTTTTGTTGCAAAGTTATTAAAATCAAATGTTTATATTTTTCGTTGATAGTAAAAGGAGTGAATTCTATGAAGAATTTTTTTATTAAAACTTTCTTTTTTCTATTTCTAGTTGCATCAACAACAGTTTATGGTGTGACTATTACAGTAACAAATACAAATGATTCAGGAGCAGGCAGTCTCAGACAGGCAATAACTGATGCCTCAGCTGGGGATACCATAGAGTTTAGCGTTTCAGGAACAATAACTCTTTCATCGTCGCTTACAATAAGCAAAAATCTTACTATTCAGGGACCTGGAGCTTCTTCTCTAGATATAAGTGGTAATAATAGCGTTAGGGTTTTTCTCGTAAGTGGTTCAGCCGTTGTAACTATTAATGACCTGTCAATTATAAATGGTACCGCCAGTAATTATGGTGGTGGTGTTGAAAATGATCAGGCAACTACCACTATAAACAACTGTAAAATAACTGGTTGTACTGTTACTGGGACTGGTACAGGCGCTGGGGTTGATAGCTATAATGGAACTGTAACCATCAACAACTCTTTGCTTTCAGGTAATACAGCAGGTGGTCGTGGTGGAGCTGTTTCCGCATATGGCGGTTCTATGACTCTGAATAACTCTACTCTTGATAGTAACAATGCAGATATGGGTGGAGCTATAGGGCAGTTGCAGAGTACAGGTGATTTGACTGTAACCGGTTGTACAATAAGTAATAACAGTGCAAATCAGGGACAGAATTATGGTGGTGGAATCTACTGGTATAATGGTACTGTAAATATAACAAATACAACTTTTTCAGGTAATAGTGCAAGTTATGGTGGTGCTATTTCAGATGGATCGGCAGCTTACACTATGAATATAAATGCCTGCACAATTGTTAATAACAGTGCTTCTACTCAGGGTGGTGGTATATTATTAAGAAATGCCACAGCAAATATTAAAAATACAATTCTTGCTTCCAATACCTGTGCAACTGGAGCAAATTATTATAGTGATGGCGGGACTCTTACTTCTCAGGGATACAATCTATGTGATGTAGCTCTTACTGCATTTACGGGTACAGGCGATATCCAGAATGGAACTCTTAATATAGATGTTCTCGCAGATAATGGCGGTTCAACAAACACCCACGCACTATTAAGCGGTAGTGATGCAATAGATGCAATACCTGCAGCAAACTCCTATAACGGTATACCTGTCACTGACCAGATCGGCACATCAAGACCTCAAGGCATAAATGCAGATATAGGAGCATACGAAAAAACTGTGACAGTTGCCCTATCAGTAACGACACAGGCTGTAACTAGCGTAACTGCAACAACAGCAACAGGAAATGGAAATATAACCAGTCTGGGAGCATCTAGCCCAACAGCTCACGGAGTCTGCTGGAATACTACAGGAAATCCTAAAACAGTGGATGACTGTACTGATGAAGGCTCTGCAACGATCCTCGGTACTTTCAGTTCAGAAATGACAGGACTTAGTGAGAATATGACTTATTATGTCCGTGCCTATGCAACAAATAACGAAGGAACTTCTTATGGAAATGAATTCATATTCACAACGCAGCCTTCTGCTCCTCAGCCAAACTATGCTCTTACTTTTGACGGAACAGATGATTATGTAACTGCTAATGGAGTGTGTAACACGATAGCCTCAGAATTTACAATTGAAACATGGTTTAATACTGATGATGTTACCGGTTCCGGAAACAATCAGTCAATCTGGGCAATTAATGATGGTGATGGAATTCAGAATCTTCTTGTTCTGGGTTTGGGATCTGAAGGTAAAATTGCTGTCTGGCATTATAACGGTACATCAAATACAAGACTTTTTACAGGAACATCTACTTTAGAAAATAATCAATGGTATCATATAGCATTAACTGTTGGTGGTGGAACTCTGACTGTCTATTTAAATGGAAAAGAGGAGTGGACAGGTGCTAAAACAATTACTGTTGGCAATACAGATCTTTTTTCAATAGGACAGGAATGGGATAATACAACTGCATCTGAATTCTTTAATGGTAAAATTGATGAATTTCGTATTTGGAACGACATCCGTACAAAAACTGAAATTCGTCAGAATATGTACCGTGAGCTTCCAGATCCGGCATCTGAAACAAATCTCACAGCTTATTACAAGTTCAACGAAACTGCAGGAACAACACTCAGGGATTCAAAAAACAGCAACACAGGAACACTGACAAATATGACAGGGGTTGAATGGATTCCTTCAAATGCAATGTCAGGACCTAAAAAAGCATTGGATCTTGATGGAAACAATGATTATGTTTTTGCAAATTTAAACTCATCAGGATCTTCAGCTATTACAATAGAGTCTTATATTTATTTCAATAATCTGACGAATCAGCAGAACATTATTCATATTGATGATGGCGGAGCAAATCTGAGAATTGTTCCCTATAAATCTGCAGACAATAAAATAAGTTTGTTTGTAGCAAATTCATTAAATCAGGGTGATGTATTAAGTAGTGATTTTACATTAGAGGTAAATAAATGGTATCACTTTGCATTTGTTTATGACAACAGATATTCTGCTATTTATGTAAATGGTAAAAAAGTTGCTGAAAAAACGGTAGCTTACAGTTACTCGCTTGATGGAACAGATCGATTATATTTGGGGGCTGACTGGGGAACAGGTTTTCCTTCAAATATTAAAATAGATGAAGTTCGTATCTGGAACACTGCTAGAACCACTTCTGAAATACGCGAAAACATGATGCACCATCTTACAGGAAATGAGACAGGGCTTATTGCTTATTACAATTTTGATAATACAAGCGGCACAATTTTGCAGGATTTTTCAGAAAATGAAAATGATGCTACTCTTATGAATATGGATAACACTGACTGGGTTGATTCAGAGGCATATAATACATGGCTTGGAGCAGCAGGCAGCGATTGGTCAGAAGCTTTGAACTGGTCTGATGGTGTTCCGACCTCTATAGATAATGTTGGAATATATAAATGGCCAGGAAATTCCGAAGTTTCTATTTCGGGAACTCCTGAAGTCAACAACATTCTTATTTCATCCACATCTACACCAACTCTTGATTCGAACATTACCGTTAACGGCCACCTTTTACTTGAAAAGGATATGAATCTTAATGGCAAAACAGTAACAATTGGAATTGCAGGAACTTTAGTTGAAGAGACCGGAATATTTTCTGGAACAAGCGGAGAGATAACAACAACAAGAAATCTCAGCAGTATTACTTCGGAAAATGTAGGTGGTCTGGGAGCAATTATTACCACAGCTGCCAATATGGGATCAACCACCATTACAAGAAAACATACTTCTTTATCAGGGGGTATGCTTGATGGAAGTATTTTAAGAAGTTACGATATTAGCCCCGCAAACAACAGTGGTCTCGGTGCCACTCTTGTATTCAGTTATCTTGACGGAGAACTTAACGATCTTACAGAGTCTTCACTGACTCTTTTCAAATCAACTGACAGCGGTACTACATGGACAAATGAAAGCGGAACTGTTGACACACAATATAAAACTGTAACTTTGGCAGGAATTGATGGATTTTCATTGTGGACAGCAGGAAAAGCCGTTGCCACTCCAACAGTTACGACAGGTAGCGCAACTTCAGTCGTTTCAGATAGCGCAGTTCTTAACGGAACAGTGAATGCCAATGATAATAGTACAATGGTAACATTTGAATATGGACTTAGTACCGAATATGGAACAACAGCCACTGCTGATGAAAGTCCTGTTATTGGAACAGAAGAGATATCTGTAAGCAAAACTATTACAGGACTCTCTCCAAATACGACCTATCACTACCGTGTAGTTGGAACAAACGGTGGTGGAACTGTAAATGGAACAGATATGACTTTTACAACATTAAAAGCAACCCCGACTATCACAACAGCGCCCACAGCCACTGCAATAACCTACGGCGAGGCACTCTCAGCATCAACACTATCAGGAGGAGTTGCAACAACAGCCGGAACATTTGCATTTACAGATGATTCAATAACACCAGATGCAGAAACATATACAGCAGGAGTAACATTCACTCCGACAGATACAACAAACTACAATACAGCTACAACAACAATAAACGTAACAGTAAACAAAGCAGCACCAGTAATAACATGGGGAAATCCGTCAGACATAACATACGGAACAGCGCTTTCAGGAAACGAGTTAAACGCAGAAGCAAACGTAACAGGAACATTTGAATACACACCTGCAATAAATACGATTCTCGAAAGCGGATTCAGTCAAAGCCTGAGCGTAACATTTACACCAGGTGATACAACAAACTACACAACAGAAACCAAAACAGTATCAATAAACGTAAGTCCGGCAGAGATCACCGCCAAAGCAGACGACAAAACAAGAAACTACGGCGAAGCCAACCCGGCATTTACAATAACCTACAGCGGCTTTGTGAACGGTGAAGACGAAACAGCAGTGACAACAGCATCAACAGCCGTAACCACAGCAACAGCAAACTCTCCGGCAGGCACATACGACATAACAGTAAGCGGCGGAACAGCACCAAACTACACATTCACCTACACCAAAGGAACCCTTACAATAAACGGAATCATCCCGACAGCAACAACAGGCACAGCATCAACTCTAACAACCAGACAGGCAACATTAAACGGAACAGTAGCAGACAATGGCGGCAATACAGTTACAGAAAAAGGAATCTGTATAAGCACATCAGCCAATCCGACAACAGCAGACACCTGCATGACAGACACAAGTGAAGAAAGCGTAATAATCGGAACATTCACAGGACTAACCCCAAACACGACCTACCACTACAGAGCATACGCAACCACTCTTGAAGGAACAGGATATGGAAATGACCAGACCTTCATTACATACAAAGCAGTAACAATAACAACAGGACAAAGCTTCAGCGTAAATGAAAACGAACCAGCGCTCACAGCAGTAGGAACAATAGAAATCACAGGAGACATCCAAGGCACAGCAAACTACACAATAACAGC
Source organism: bacterium (assembly GCA_963667425.1). Lineage (GTDB taxonomy): Bacteria > UBP6 > UBA1177 > UBA1177. Next base: position 1,147,881 of record OY763407.1, read on the forward strand.
AGGCAACACGGAAAACATCTTCCAGATGAGCGGAGCAGAAATACAAGTAGCAGATGCCACAAAACTCGACTATGAAACAGCCGTAAGCCATACAGTTACAATAAAAATTGAAGATGATGAAAACACAAGTGAAGAAACTGTTACAATCAATCTCACCAACCTTAACGACAACACTCCGGTAATAACCGACAGCCAGTACACACTATCGGAAAACGCATTAAACGGCACAGTGATAGCTACACTAAGCGCAGCAGATGCAGACGGCACACTAAATGAACTCACCTACACAATAGAAACAGGAAACAATGACGGCATCTTTACACTAAATCCAACAACAGGCGAGCTTACAGTAATAGACAACACAAACCTTGACTATGAAACCACAGCAAGCTATTCACTCGGAATAAAAGTAAGCGACACAGAAAACGAAGCCACAGCCACAGTGACAATAACCATCACAGACGAAACAGGAACCTGCGCCGAACCGACCGAAATAGATACCCTGCCATTTACAGTAGACACAACAACAGCCGAAAGATACAGCAACATCACAAACTACGGAGCAAACTGCGGCGAAACCACATACGGAGAAAACGATCACACATATGTTTACACAGTAAGTGCAGGCGACAAAATAGAAATAACAGCCACACCCGAAACAGACTACGACCTGATCCTCATGATCCAGAGCGACTGCGGCAGCAACTGTGACACATATGCAAACGAAGGAACGGCAGGAACGGCAGAAACCATAATCTATGAAGCGACAGAAAACAAAGACATCTACATCATAGTGGAAGGCATCAACGGAAGCGGAACCTACACACTTGACGTAAAAGTGAAAGTAGAAGAAACACCCGATGAAGACGAACTCACAGATGACGATGAAATCATTGATGAAGAAACCGATGAAGACATCTATCCGGTAGACGAAGATGAAATAACAGATGATGATGCAACATCAACTGATGAAGATGAAGTCATTGACGAAGAAAACGATGATGACATCTATCCGGCAGACGAAGATGAAATAACAGATGATGATGCAACATCAACTGATGAAGATGAAGTCATTGACGAAGAAACTGATGAAGACATCTATCCGGCAGATGAAGACGAAGTTACCGACACAGAAACAGATAACGATGTAACAGAAGTCATTGATGAAGAAAATGATGAGGAATCCGACACTGAAGAAACTGACTCTGATATCGTTAAACCTTCCTCTGATGATGGCTGCGGATGCAGTGTGATTGCCTGGTAATTTTTGGGAGTGTCAATAATTTTATGTAAACTCAAATTTCCCTTAAACATAATTCTTTAATCTCTCCTCAAAAAATATAAGCTGCTGAGAATAAATCTGAGACCACTCTTTATGCTTTAATGTCCATTTTTCTAAGCTATAGCAAACATTCTTCATTTATTTCTTCTGTAATATTTTTTTGCAAACTATGAAAAACTTGTTCACAATAAAAAATAAAGGACACCCTAAATTTGACATAAATCAGACATTAAATACACTTTATTAAGTTATATAACAAAATATTGCTCTGGAGAAATCTTATGAAATACATCATTATATTATTTTCTATATTTATTATTACAGGGTGCTTTGAGTTTCCGCCAAGCGGAGTTGAAGATGACAGCTCCCTATTTGACACAAGTTTTATAGGACAGTCTTCTTTTGACTCCGGCTTATCAATAGCAGCCAATGCTATAGGAAATATTTACGTTACTGGTTACACGACAAATAACCTTGATGACAATTCAGCTCTTGGGCAAGAAGATGCCTGTCTTATAAAATTTGGAAGTGATGGAAACAAAAGATGGAGCACACAGTGGGGAACATCCAGTTCTGATAACGGGGCAGATCTTATAATAGACAAAGCTGGCAACATATACATAATAGGTACGACTTCAGGTCATATGGATAGCAATATGCCTTTAGGTAAAACGGATATATTTATCTCTAAATTCGTTGACAACGGTGAAAAATTATGGACAAAACTTATTGGAACAAATCAAAATGATAAGGGACATGCCATAACAATAGATAATCAGGAAAATATATACTTTCTTGGAGATACAAATGGTTCTTTTGATAAATCGTCAGATAGCGAAATATCAAACATTGTTATAGGAAAAATGAATAAAGATGGCGAGAGTTTATGGATAAAACAAATAGAAAATAAGAACAATTCCTATTCCGGAGATATTATAGCAGATACAGATGGAAATATAGTTGTTACAGAGAGAATAAGTGACAATTCCAATAATAAAAGTGGTAAAATCAAATTGATGAAACTCAATAGCAGTGGAACAGAATTATGGAAAATATTATTTGAAAGTGAGAATATTTTTAATGGCGGGTTTATAGATAGTGACAGCAAAAATGATGTTTATTTAGGCATAACCACATATTCAAATGTTGAAGGATTTAAAAATAAAATAAAAGGCGGCATATCTCTGGAAAAATATAATAGTATGGGATCAAAATTATGGAAAAAAGATCTTTTAAAATCTGATGAACTTTCAAGTGATATAATTACATCAGTGAAAACAGATAAAAATGGAGATATCCTTTTAAGTGGATATACATACAAAATAAAAGACTATGATTTTTCAGATAACAATATTATTGCCGCAAAATTTGACAGAGATGGCAATCAAATATGGAAACAGGAATTTGGATCTAATAAAAATGATGTAGCTACATCTGTAACGGTAAATAATAAAAACTCTATTTTTCTCACAGGCTATACCTATGGAAGTATGGAAAATGATACACAGGCTGTTCAGTCTGATATTTTTTTAATGAATCTTGACAGCAATGGCAACAAAATTTTCTCAAAGCAGAACAGCAGTAAAAGCAGAAGCATAATAACATCACTGATCGTAAAGGAATGCAAAGATGAAGATAAAGATTATTATTACGATATATATATGACAGGATATACTGAAGGAACGTTTGACGACGGAGTATCAAGAGGCAAAATTGATGCTTTTATAACATATGGACTCCCGTATCCTCAAAATTTTGGAACACCAGAAGATGATAAAGCAACGTCAATGATAGTAAACGAAAATAACATAAAGTTTATAACAGGAACAACTAAAGGCTCCACTTCAGTAGAGACACCATTTGGGGGAGACGATATATTTCTGGTATTAATTGAAAAAAGTTTCACAGTTTGGGCAACACAGTTTGGAACAGATAAAGATGATAACAGCATTGCCGTAATACAAAATTCAAACAGTGAATTATTAGTTGTAGGAGACACCGAAGGATCTTTTAATGGGAACACATCAGATAATTTATCCAACATTTTTATAGCAAAATTTACCGAACTTGGTGAAAAAGTATGGATAAAAGAATTTGAAATACCAAAAGGAACTAAAACAACCGCAGCAACTTCAGATAAAGAGGGAAATATATTTATAACAGGATATACAAATGGCAGTATTGGAAGCAATACTAATCTGGGTAAAAATGACATATTTCTTGTAAAAGTAGACAGCAATGGCAACAAAGTGTGGGATACACAATGGGGAACTTTAGAAGAAGACAAAGGAAACTCTCTAGCGATTGATAGTGAATCAAATATTTATGTAACAGGTTTTGTAAGTTCAGACAAAGGAATAGACAGTAATGTTTTTATAACAAAATTTAATAATGACGGTAGTCAAATCTGGCATAAAAACTGGGGAACAGATTTCGATGATCAGGCTTCCGCAATAGCTGTCGATACGAATAGCGATATTTTTGTTACCGGTAATACAAAAGGAAACTTATATAAAAACAAAAAAGGAGAATGTGAAATATTTATAACACGCCTTAGCAAAAGTGGAAAAACTATTAAAGAATATCAATTTGATTCTATCGAATGTGAAAACAGTAGTGCAATATCTGTAATAGATCAATACAGAATCTATATAGCAGGTTATGCCGAAAATTTAACAGAAAGTAATATTACTTATGAAAGTGAAAATCTTTTTGTAGGATACATATACTACTGAATTAGTTGGCATCTCCCCATAAAATACAAGTGGGGGCAGGTCTGCATATCCTCCCTGAAGATTTTTAATTATATCTGATATCTATGTCTTATCTGCCTTGCCATGCAACAAATTAACTGAAAAAAATTTAAAAGCAAGTTGTTTATATGAAAATGGCGACCTGACCTCTCCATACTTTCTTGCGTTAATTAAGAATTGATACCTTCACAGAAAAGCTTCCAATCGTTTCTCTACTAATTTCTCAGTTAGATCTTCTTTATAGTTGAAATATACTAAAGTCACGTTGTTTTTCTTACATTTTTTTAATTTCAACTCATCTCTCATAATTGCTTTTTCAAAGCTCTCTTCTCCCCCAAAAAACTCTATTGATTCATAGTGCTGTTTGCCTTGGTATTCAATTGCAAGATTTATCTCAGGAATCAAAATATCGAGTCTTTGCCTCCCCAGCCATTCAGGAGATGCTTCTCTAACAACTTCATATTTTGGAAAAATTATTTTCACATAATTAAACAAAAGAGTTTCGTTTATCCATTTTTCACCAATTTTGGCAACACCCTTAAGCTCCCTCAACATGTTTTCAGCATCTCTTTCATCAATATTTTTTTCAATAGATATTTTTCTAATATATGCTCCATATTTTGTTTTAAAAACAGAACCATACATTTTATGACAAAACAAAAGGTCCGAGTTCTTTCCTGTGCAAACATGACAAATATTGTCCTTAAAAGATTGGTTTTTTATTGCAAACTTTAAGTGCGGAGATGTTGTTTTATGTAATTGTTTTTCAAAATCATTATCGGTTTTCTCGTATAAATCTAATGCTTTTTTAAAACAACTGCAAAAGAAAGACTCTCCGCTAATTTTGTCATAAAAAGTTTGCATCCAATTCCAAACACTATTTTTTGAAGGAAGCAAAACTTGTTTATATTTATTATTTGAAACCTCCAAAAGCATTTTTTCACACACTTCCTTTTTCAAAACGAACTCTGTTGCTCTCACACAAAACTTATCAGCTTTTTTTTGATTTATGTGTTTAACAATAAATTCTGGTTTAATTAATTCCTGCTTTTTTTTCTCTGGTGCTATTTCATCTTTCCTTTCAAAGATTGATTTCAAGTTAATGGTTATACCAACACCACCGTCCACCATCTTTACATTGGAACGAAATAGAACTGGAGAAACAAAAAAATCTGGAAAAGAAATATCATCAATTTTAATGTCAGCATCTTTTTTAAAATATAATTCTAACCCAAAATACCATAAACAAATTCCATATTTTTCTTCTTGGTATCCTTTAGTTATGTAATCTTTAAGTGATAAATGATTATCATAAAAATCTGGATAATACTTAAATTTCACTTTCAGCAATTCACTTTTTTTATTTAGTGATTTTAATGAAAGATTTTTTATAACTTTAAAAACATCCTCGATTACAGTTGTTTTTTCATTGTTTAAAGCAACAACACACTCTTTTACGAATTCAGACTCATCAATATCTACAAATAATTTCAAAAGCAGCCTCTCCTCCGCACCAGTTTTTAAGATTATCAACGCAGAACTATATCATTCGAATTTTTTGTGTCAAGTACTTGAATTTTATGACTACTTAGAGTAAGATTTGCAAGGTTCAGGTCGCCATTTTCATAGTTACAATTCATTTAAAAGCCCTATTAATATATCTTTTCAACAATTCTTTTCATCTCACGTGACTCTTTTAACTTCTTCTCAAAACTTATTATCAAGTTGCTTGCAACGCTATAACTGATTCCTGCAATTTCACCTATTTCTACTATCTTTAAAAATGTATAGTGCTTTAATAAATAAAAGAATACTGTCCTTGGATAATTATTCTTTTTACTGATAAAAAGTTCTGTTTCTTTAATTTAAAAAAATTTAACCACACTATTCTTAATTTTTTCTATATCAATATTCTTGAGTGATTTAAACTCTGGCTGGCTCTTTGTATCAAATTTCATATCGGAAGACTTAATATCTACTTCCTTTCGACGAAGCAGTTTCTCTTTGAATGAATCCTTTCCAAGCATTCCCCACTTTCCATAAATCGCATCTTCAACAGTGGCCTCATCGATCATTTCATTTAAAATATGTATATAGTTCTCAATACTACCTGCGTAATTCAAAACTGTTGCAGGATCTATAAGATCATTTGAACTTTGATTCAGATAGAGCGGATAACTACTCCAACGATAATTTTCAGGAATTTCAACCTTTTTAGCACGAACATGATTGAAATGGATATATGCACTGAGTGTCACAAAACAACTCCTGCAAAAAGAGATGTTTTATAACAGAAAAAGATTGCATTCGTATTTGAACTATTCCTCACCGGAGCAGTTCGAAAAATGTTACTATTATAAAAGGATTGGTGAATGTACTTAACTTACTGTCCGGAAAAATCGGAGGAAATCACAGGATACATATACTACTAATAAGAACAGTCTAAACCATTCCGGTAAAGCCCATAAAAGCAAGCGAAAGAAGACCTGCCATAACAAGTGCAATTGGTGCACCTTTCATAGCCTTTGGAATCTCATAAAGCTCTAACTTTTCTCTAAGACCTGCAAAAAGAACCATTGAAAGTGTAAAACCAAGTGCCGTTGCTATTGCAAAAACAACACTTTCAAGAAGATTGTAATCTTTCTGAATTGTAAGAATTGCAACACCAAGTATTGCACAGTTAGTAGTGATAAGAGGAAGAAAAACTCCAAGTGCCTGATAAAGCGGAGGAGAAACTTTCTTCATAATAATCTCAACCATCTGAACAAGCGCTGCAATTATAAGAATAAAAGCAACAGTCTGAAGAAATTCGAGACCTAATGCGGCGAGAATAAGTGTGTAGACAAGCCATGTTACAGTTGTTGCAAGAGTCATAACGAAAAGAACGGCTGCTCCCATACCGGCAGCTGTGGAAACTTTTGTACTTACACCAAGGAAAGGACATATTCCGAGGAACTGAACAAGTATGATATTATTTACAAATATTGCTGATATTAATATTATCAAATATTCCATGTTATCCTCCTATGCCTTTTTCATTTTCATTTTGTTTATAAATGCAATCAGAAAACCAAGTGTTATAAATGCTCCTGGAGGCATAATGAAAAGAAGCATTGTATTTGCATTTTCACCAAAAAGATTAAGACCGAAGAATGAACCGGCTCCAAGGATTTCTCTAACTCCGCCAAGAATTACAAGTGCGAGCGTAAATCCAAGTCCCATTCCTGCACCGTCAAATATTGAAGGGATAATACCGTTTTTAGATGCAAAAGCTTCAGCTCTTCCAAGAATTATACAGTTAACAACGATGAGAGGAATGTAGAGACCAAGCTGAGCATAAAGATCGGGAAGATATCCTTTCATTACAAGTTCAATTATTGTTACAAAACTTGCAATAACAACAATAAATGAAGGGATTCTAACCTTATCAGGTATCAGATTCTTTATTGATGCTATAGCAACATTGGAGCAGATAAGCACAGCAGTTGTAGCAAGCCCCATTCCAAGCCCGTTTATTGCTGAACTTGTTACACCAAGTGTGGGACACATTCCCAGTAAAAGGACAAATATAGGATTTTCCTTAAAAAGTCCCTTTGTAAATTCTTTAAATAGACTCATTTTCTATCTCCAAAACTATTCTTCAATTGTAAAAACAAAAGGCAAATTTACTGTCAACAAGTCTCTACCTTTCTGTTTAGGATAAACTATTTTCTTTATCACATTAACAAAACAGTTATCAAGCTCAGCATCATCAATACGTGGATAATTCTTATCTTGTCCTATATTGTCCACTACTCCATCTGAATCAATAGTGTAAGAAAAATAATATTTTATTTTAGATTCTACAGTGCCGCGCTCATATGCTTTCATAAAACAATTATGAAAACGAGTTTCATTATCCTGTATAGATTTAGCAATCAATGGTGCAATACTATCAACATTAGATAAACTTTCTTGCATTTCTGCTGAAATCTCACTTCCACTTTTATCAGATTTCTCAGCTTTTTCAGTAGTTGCACATGAAGCAATAATTAAAATCAATGTAATCATAAGAAGTGCCGTTTTTAATGCTTTTTTCATCTGTTTTTCTCTTTTGTTGTAAGCACTACTAAAACTCCGCAACTATTCTTCAATATTTTGCATCCTAAAGAATAAAGGATAACTTACTTTTACATCTTCTCTATTTGTTGCTTTTGGATACAGAATTTTTCTTACAGCAGTAACAATACATTTCTCAAATTCAGGATCGTTAATAAGAGGATATTTCTTATCCTGTTCAGCGTAAGTCACAACTCCATGTGTATCAATAATATAATAAATATGATATTTTATTTCAGATGGAACAGTACCTCTCTCATAGGCTTTTTCAAAGCATGGAGGATAACTATCAAGGTTTTTCTTAAAATATTTATCTATACTATCCTTACTGAGTTTTTCCTCTGTAGCCTGTTCTACATCATTTCCACTTTTATCAGATTTCTCAGCTTTTTCAGTAGTAACGCATGAAGCAATAATTAAAATCAATGTAATCATAAGAAGTGCCGTTTTTAATGCTTTTTTCATCTATTTTTCTCTTTTACTGTAAGCATCTATTGCTCTGTTCATTGCATCGCAAAATGCACGGGAGCTTATGGTGGCAGCTGTTATCGCATCAACATCTCCACCATCTTTTTTAACTGTAAATTTAAAACCGCTTTTATTTTTACCGTTAAACTGGTCTTTAAATTTAGGTGTTGTCATATTTGTTCCAAGTCCCGGAGTTTCTCCCTGATATATAACTGAAGTATTATATACAGTGCCATCTTCGGTAAGACCAACCATTATCTGGATATTTCCATTAAATCCGTTATTTGAATATGTTTTAACAGCTGTTCCGACTAACTTTCCATCTTTTGATGCAGGAAAAAGCTCAACATTTTCAAAACCGTCAACACTGTATTTATCTCCAAGTTTATCAAAATCAGGAAGAACAGCTTTTATTGCAGCCTGCTGTTTTTTTATCTGAATAGCGGCAATTGCAGGCTTAGTTTTCTCATATGTAAAACCAAGTGCAAAAGCTGAAACCAGACCGATAAGTGTAAGAACTATAAGCATGTTCTTTAATGATGAATCGAGTTTTTTAGCCATTGTATGCCTCCTTGCCGAATCTTGAAGGTTTGGCAAATCTGTCTATCAGAGGAACAAATGCATTCATTATAAGTATTGAGTAGCTGCATCCTTCAGGATAGCTTCCGAAAAGTCTTATTATTCCGCATAAAAGACCGCCGCCAATAGCAAAAATAATCTGCCCTTTAACGCTCATAGGACTTGTAACCATATCAGTTGCCATGAACCATGCGCCAAGCATTGCACCACCAGCCAGAATATGAAAAAGAGGATCTGCATATTTTGATGGATCTATAAGCCAGAAGATTCCTGTAAAAACAAAAAGTGTAAGAAGATAAAAGACAGGAATATGCCATCTTATTATCTTTCTGTATATCATGAAAATGCCGCCGATAAGTATGGCGAGAGCACTTGTTTCACCAATACATCCACCGATTGAACCCATAAACATATCAAGGTGTGAAGGGAGATTTTTTATCCCTTCTTCTGCAAGCATTCCAAGCGGAGTTGCAGCTGTAACAGCATCTGCACCCATGCTCCATGCGTTTACAAGAGGTTTAGGCCAGCTTGTCATAAACGCAGGAAAAGAGGCAAGCATAAAAGCTCTACCGATAAGTGCGGGGTTAAAAGGGTTTTTGCCAAGTCCGCCAAAAGCCATCTTAGCAACGCCAATAGCCATAACTGAACCTGCAAAAAGCATCCATACAGGAATCGATGCAGGAACGTTAAAGGCAAGTAACATACCAGTTATTATGGCAGAACCATCAAACGCAGTAACTTTTGTCTTTAAAAGGAACTTTTGAACGACAAATTCAATGCCAACACAAAAAATTACTGATAAAAAAGTAACTTTAATTGCATTAAATCCATAAAAATAAACACCTGCTATAAGTGCAGGAACAAGGGCTATAACAACTCCCCACATAATTCCATTGACTGTAAATTTAGATTTTACATGCGGAGAGAGCGATACTGATAATTTTGTCATTGTTTAGCCCTCCTTTCTCTCATTATTCTCATTACGTTTGCTTTTCCATATCTAATATAATCAAGAAGAGGTCTTGCGGAAGGACAGGTAAAACTACAACTGCCGCACTCTATGCAGTCTGTAACGAACTCTTTTTCAGCATCTTCAAAACGGTCTTTTTCAGAAAGTTTTTCAAGAAGATAAGGCTGCAAGCCCATTGGACAGACAGAAACGCATTTTGCACATCTTATACAGTTTTGAGGTTCAGATCTTTTTGCCTCATCTTCAGACATAAGGATGACACCTGAGCTTCCTTTTGTCATGAAAAAGCCTGTATTTGAAACTGCATGACCCATCATAGGACCGCCTGCAATTATCTTTCCGCTTGTTTCAATATCGCCTTCAGCGGCTTTTATAATATCTGCTACCGGAGTTCCAACTCTTGCAATATAGTTGCATGGAGTCTTAACCTTTGAACCTGTCACAGTTATTATTCTTTCAAAAAGAGGTTTCCTTTTCTGAACAGCTTCATAAACTGCAAATGCAGTCGCAACATTGTTTACAACACATCCAACATCAAGAGGAAGTTTTCCACTTGGAACTTCTCTATCTAAAATAGCTTTAATAAGTTGTTTTTCTGCGCCCTGAGGATACTGAACTTTAAGAGGAACAATCTCTATTCCGGTAAAAGACTTGGACTCTTTTTCAAGAAGCTCAATAGCATCAGGTTTATTAGCTTCGATTCCGACAAAAGCTCTTTCAACTTTTGCTGCCTTCATCATAATTGAAACACCAACAAGTATCTGAATTGGTTTTTCAAGCATAAGTCTATGATCGGAAGTAAGATAAGGCTCACACTCAACACCATTTATGATAAGAGCATCAGCTTTTTTATCGGGTGGAAACATATATTTTACATGAGCAGGAAAAGTTGCTCCGCCCATACCGACGATTCCGAGATTTTTCATAATATCAACTATCTCGGAAGCACAAAGCTCGCAATCTTTTTTTATATCATCAGAACGGTCAATGCTTTCTTCCCATTCATCACCTTCAACTTTAATAGTTATTGAAGGAACTTTTTTACCCATATGATTAGCAGTCTCTTCAATTGCCGTTACAGTTCCTGAAACCGAGGAATGAACAGCAGCTGAAATAAAACCGGCAGGCTCACCAAGCAAAGTTCCAACTTTAACTTTATCTCCCTTTGCAACAACAGGCTTTGCAGGAGCACCAATATGCTGTGCGAGCTGGATTGTCACCTTTTCAGGAACAGGAAAAACTTTAACAGAAGAAGTTGCCGATAATTTGTTTTCCGGTGGATGAACACCACCTTTGGAAAAACGCCTTAATTTCATTTTCACACCTTCAATATAATTTTAATATTAAACATTAGTTTCAGCAGGAGCAGATTTAGGTGCTTCTTTCTTTATAATCTCAAAAGAAGCCTTTATTGCTCCTGTAGGACATTCCTGCACACATTTACCACATGCAATACACTTTTTAGGGTCAATATATGCAAGAAAATTTGTAACAGTAATTGCCTGAACCTTTTCAGGACATGCGCTTGCACATTTACCGCAGCCGATACATGCAGCTTTGCAGTTTTTCATGGCAACAGCGCCTTTTTCCCTGTTCATACAGAAAACAGAAACTCTTCTATCTTTTCTACCTTTAGGTCTTATCTCAATAATGCCTCTTGGACAAGCCTTTACACATGCACCGCAGCTCACGCATTTTTCTTCATCAACAACAGGAAGTCCGGTTTCCTTATCAATATAAATTGCACCGAAATCACATGCTGCAACACAGTCACCTAAACCAAGACAGCCAAAAGGACAGCCGTTTTCACCAGAAGTTATTGTGTTGGCAACTGCACATTTTGAAGGACCATCAAAAGCCACCTTCTGAGGAGCTTTACTTTTCGTTCCGCCACATCTTACGACAGCTATTTTAGGATCTGAAGCCGCAACCTCAAGACCAAGATATTTGCCGACATTAGCCATAGTATCATTACCACCTGCAGGACAGAAAAGTCCTGAAATATCTCCATTTTCAGAAGCTTTTACAAGAGCTTCGGCAAGCCCTCTGCAACCAGGATAACCGCAGCCGCCGCAATTTGCACCGGGAAGAATTTCTGCAACTTCATCAATTCTGGGATCCTCATAAACTTTAAACTTCCTGGCAACAATAAAAAGAACAACAGCTGAAATGGCTGAAATAGCACCAAGAGTAATAATGGAATAGAGAACTACAGCACTCACTTCAAAACCTCACTTATCAGTTTTTTACTACTTTAAATTTAAATTTCTTTTCAATACGCTTTCTGAAAATAAAGATAAAAAGGTATGCGGGAACAAGAGACAAAAGAGAGGAAATACCTCCAGCGACCTCGCTGCCGGTTATTGAATATGCGATGAAAAGAGCTGATACCATGAAAATAAACGGGAGACCGAAACTTAAAAAGACAGCCGTCCCGGCAAGAGAGGAATCCATTTCTACAAAAACATGTTCCCCGATTTCAAAAGAACATTCACCATAAGCTTCAATCATTTTATCCTGCATTTCGGAAGCATTGCAGTACTTCTTAGCATGGCAAGCCGAGCAAGCCGATTTTGATTCTATCTTAATAAGATAAATATCATTACCGCAAGACTTGGTGACTACTCCGTTATGACGAATGGTTTGTTTGACCACCGGACATTCCCTCAAAAACCTTTTTACCGTGTCGTGTAGTAACTCAAAAAGAGTTTATTGTCAATAAAAAGAGGCTCCTAATATTCAGTAAAATCGAAAATGTCCGGTTTTATATCAGGAAAAAACAACCTGGTAACTATCAAAAGTATCTCCTTTATTATTTGCAAAGATTTTATTTACGATTTATATTACACCGTTGGAAAAAGCTGTTTCATAAAATAATATTTCTTATATTTTTACAGGAGGAGACAAATGTTACTTTCTGAAATAACATGGCTTAAAGCTGAAGAATATTTCAAAAATTCAGATATTGTCATTATTCCTGTAGGCAGTATAGAATGCCATGGTAAACACATGCCTCTTGGCACAGATACGCTTATACCTGACAAAATAATAGAACTTTTAAGAAAGTTGGACGACAGATTTCTTGTTATTCCCTCAATTCCATATGGTTCATGCGAAAGTCTCCACCTTTTTCCGGGAACAATAAATCTTGGAAGCGAACTTTTTTATAATTTGATGAAAAAAATCATTGAAAATCTAAGAAACCATGGTGCAAGAAAATTTGTTATTTTAAATGGTCATGGCGGAAACGTAAAAACTCTTGAACGAATTGGCTATGAGCTTGATGAAAAGGGTGACTTAATGGCAATTCTCAACTGGTGGCTCAATGTCTGGGATATAAATCCAAACTGGAAAGGCGGACATGGCGGAGCAGAAGAAACGGCAGCAATCATGGCTGTTAATGAAAACCTCATAGACAAAAAATATATTGAACTTCCGCTTGAAATAAAAGATATATCAGAAACTATCAAAGGAAGCGGATTTAACACTGCCAATTATCAGAATGTTACAATAACCATTCCACGTCTTACCAATCATGTCTCAGATAATGGCTGGATAGGTCCTGATCATCCCAAATATGCAACAAAAAAATGGGGAGAAGAAATGCTCAACTCATTTACCGATTTTATGCTTTCATTTCTAAATGAATTTAAGAAAATCAAGCTGGAGAAAAAATAGATGAATAAAAATAAAACTATAGAAAGAATAAAGCTTTTAAGTAACGCAAACGGAATATCAGGATTTGAAGATGATGTACTTAAAATAATAAGAAAAGAAACCGAAGATTTAGGTAAAAGCCATGAAGATTCTTTAAGAAATCTATACATTTATCGAAATGGAAACAAAGACAGCCTTCCAACAGTACAACTAGATGCCCACAGTGATGAACTCGGATTTATGGTAAAAGCAATAAGACCTGATGGAATGCTTGAATTTATAACAATCGGCGGCTGGGTTGCCTCGAATATCCCTGCGCACTTAGTCAGAGTTAAAAATCGTGATGGAATATATATCCCGGGAGTCATTTCCAGCAAACCACCCCATTTTATGAACGAAAATGAAAAAAAATCAATGCCGGAAATAACATCAATGACAATAGATGTTGGTGCAACTTCAGCAGAAGAAATTGAAAATGATTATAAAATCGATATTGCTGCACCAGTCGTTCCCGAAGTTACATGTATTTATGATGAAAAACATGACATATTAATGGGAAAAGCATTTGACAACCGTCTGGGATGCGCATCAATCATAGAAGTAATGGAAGAATTAAAAAACGAAAATCTAAAAGTAAACATTGTAGGAGCCTTTGCCGCACAGGAAGAAGTAGGAACAAGAGGAGCAGTTGTTACAGCAAACCGCATTAAACCTGATCTTGCAATAGTTTTTGAAGGATGTCCGGCAGATGACACAGCTGTTCCGGCATATCAGGCTCAGACAGCTCTTAAAAAGGGATCAATGCTTCGCCATATAGATGCCAGAATGATAACAAACCCAAGATTTCAGAAATATGCACTCGACCTTGCAAAAAGCAGTTCCATAAAATGTCAAAGCGCAGTAAGATCAGGAGGATGTACAAACGGAGCAGTAATTCACCTTTCAAACATGGGAGTACCAACAATTGTGATAGGTACACCGGTAAGATATGCACACACACATTACGGAATATCATCATATCACGATTTTGAAAACGGAGTAAAACTTGCCGTAGGAATATTAAAAAATATTACAAAAGAAATAATTGAAAGCTTTTAGCAGATAATTTAATTATTCGCTTTGCCCTGATTTGCAACCTTTTCCATTTTTGCCTTTATTGCAGACAAATCTCCGATAAATTCTTTACCAATAACAGAAAAATCGTCATTAAGATGATAAACCAGAGGAACGCCTGTAGGCAAATTAAGCTCCAGAATATCTTTTTCTGAAATATGTTCCAGATACATGACCAGGGCTCTTAAAGAATTGCCATGCGCAGCAATAACAACTTTTTTGCCATTAATAATCTCAGGTTTTATACACATTTCAAAATAAGGAACAACCCTTGCGACAGTATCTTTCAGACATTCAGTCAAAGGGAGATCTGATTCATAAACATCATGATAAGCTCTCTGTCTGGAAGGATTTCTATCATCGTCAGACTCCAAGGCAGGTGGTCTGACATCAAAAGAGCGTCTCCAGATTTTAACCTGTTCTTCACCGTATTTTGCAGCAGTTTCAGCCTTATTAAGACCCTGAAGCGCACCATAATGACGCTCATTAAGCTCCCATGCCTTCACAACAGGAAGCCATTCAGCATCCATTTTTTCCAAAACAATGTTCAAAGTGTGAATAGCACGCTTAAGATAAGAAGTGTAGCAGACATCAAATTCATATCCCCGTTTAAGAAGCTCCATACCAGCTTCTGCCGCCTCCTTTCTGCCATCATCAGACAAATCGACATCAGTCCAGCCTGTAAATAAATTTTCCTTATTCCAGATACTCTCTCCATGACGAAGTAAAACCAGCTGATAACTCATATCCCCTCCTTAAACAAAGTCAACAAGAAAACAAAACGTTAAAATTTTACCAATTTATCAGACAAAATCAAGTTGAATAATTCCTGTGTAACTATGAAAAAGAGTTTTTGAATTTATGATTTTTTTAAACCTTATATAAAGTATATATAAAAAATAATGAAATTAATTATACAAACTAAAGAAATCTAAAATTTTCAATGATTGCAGATATTTTCAATTTTTCTAAAGCATAAGTTTCGACAGCAGGAGAACAACCGCATAACGCACATGTCTGCTCATCATAAATTCCTTCACGACAGCAACAATCTACAATATTACCCTGATTTATTACAACACTAGACCAAACAGGTCTTTTCCAGTTATCTCTTAAAAGATACTTTATACCGCAAAAAGTATTTGAAACTTTAACGGGATACCTCCTTTTAAATTGCAGTAACTGTTCCAGTACACGATGTTTTTCATCTTTTAAAAGCAACAATGATTTGTCAGACCCAATATATGGAGTAAACATATGGAAAAATATTCCCCTGATCCGTTTGTTTTTCAAAATCTGTTCAGAATCCTCAATAAAAGTATTCTGATTTAATTTGCTTACAGTGAAATTTATATATATTTTTTTATGAACACTTCTATTTATATTATTCCAAACCTGATGATAAATATCACCCCTGATATCATTATGTTTTTCTTCAGAACCATCCATACTAACCCAAAGATAATCAGCCAAAGAATCAAGCTTAAATGTACCGTTAGTGCAAATAACTACACGGAAAAAACCTAATTTTTTAGCAAACTTGACCACATCATCAAGACTTTTTTCATTTGAAGACCAGGCAAAAGGCTCGCCTCCAGTAATTACTAACATACGGGATCCAGTAAGAAATAAACGCCTTATCAAATCTTTAACTTCATCAAAAGAAAGAGATTGATAACCAAGATTTGCAACACAGCAATGTTTACAAACCAAATTACACTTATCCGTCAAAATAATCGAACTGGACAAAGGAATTTTTCTGCCAAATATTTTACATTTTACAACCCAGCCAACATAGTAAATCAGTTTTTTTATCATATCATATCAACTCAATTTTATCAGGTTCAGGATTTACAATACTTTCAGACCATATCTGGCTAACATAGTTCAAAGCAAAATGATTCTGAAGCAAGTGAATCCTATGAATACCCTTTTTATTAATAAAGAATTTATCATTATCATATTTTGCATAACCTAAAAACTTCAAAACAAAAAACCATTTCCCAAAATCTTCTCTTAAATCCGATCTAAATTTAGATTCATATTCTTTTAAAGGAATAACAGTTTCATAAAAACGCCAGTATAACCAAAACAGTTTTTCCAGATTTCCTGAAACATTAAGCATTATAGAATAAGGAGCTTTACCAACGTTTATCAGATCTCGATAACAGTCAAGATTAAAAGAATTAAACAGGAACTGCCTACCTGTATAAGTTGCTGCTGAAGGTCCTAATCCAAGAAAATAATCCCTTGTCACAGAAGAATACTTTCTATGTCCCTTCTTCAGAAACCCCCAAACAGAAATCTGCTGATAACCATTATTTTTAAGTTTATCACATATATGATAATAAAATAGCCTTCTCTGCTTTAAGTTTGGTAAAATCACCTTATTAGAATTATTAAAACGATCAACAGAACTGTAAGGAAAGGTAAAAAGAGGATATAAAGTAATTTGCTCAATATCACAGGCAATTGCTTTTTCCAAAGAAAAGTCTAAATCCTGTATAGATTGCCCTGAAAAAGCAAAAATCAAATCAATATTAACTGTCTCAAACCCTCTTTCCTTAACACTTCTAATAGCATTCAAAGCAGTTTGAACACTATAATTCCGCCCTATTTTATCAAGATACAGCTGATTAAAATCCTGAATTCCTAAACTTATCAGGTTACAACCCATGACATCAAGTTCTGCCAGAACTTTTTCATTAATTTCTTCCGGATTAGTCTCAACAGCTATTTTATCAATAGTACAGTAGGATTTTAACAACCCCACAGCTTTAATTAAAGTATCATTCATCAAAGTGGGAGTACCACCACCAATATAAAGAGATTCAATTCTTTTACCCTTCAGATTTTCTGAATGTAATTCAATTTCCTGAAGAAGTAAATTACCAAATTCCTCTGCTTTAGAAATATTAAAAGTTTCTTTAAAATAAGGACAAAATGGACATTTATTTCTACAAAAAGGAATATGGATATATAAATTATTTATTTTTTCATAATCAATTTCATCATTATCATATTTAATAAAAACCAGTTTTTCACCTTTACCTAAAAACCGATTTAAGATTATCTTTTTCCACATATCCTTATGAAGTTAACAGAGAAAGTTACCTTTCTAAAACTTAGTTTTATTGCATTTATTAATGTATTTCAAAAGCAATCTTCCGTCAAGAAAAATTGATACCAGTGTATACAAAACATAAAATCAAGATAAGCATATTAAAGAATAATAAAAAATATAAAATTGTTCTAGCCCCATAATTAACTGTACGACGGAAGCCAATTAATATCAAAAGATCTGGCTGAATTTATAGAAAAGACAATAAATATGAAACATGCGTTCTATCACATCAGAACGCAACAGGCAAACTGATATGTAGAATATTTTCACATACAGAATAATGTTATACTTTTATCAGGAAATTTTTTCTTTATATAGAATATGCAGAACTATCGAAAAATTAATTACTGCTTTTCCAAAATGTAATACATTTCTTTCGTTTCTTTTGTTTCTTCATCTGTTTCCACAAATTTTACAGAAACTTTGTTTCCTGAAACACAATACTCAAGTTGTTTTGTAGGATTTTCACCCTCATCAGGAGTATCATCAGTCGTTGTGAGAATTCCATCTGATGTTGTATATGTTCCTGTATCACCAGTATCATCATCATTTACTTCTGTTTCTGTATATTCACAAACACATTTTGAAGAATATGAGCATGATGTTCCACGTTCAGGATTATTGATATTGCTGCATACATCTGCTGCCGCCATTTGTCCACTAGCCATAGCGACAAGACATGCATCTGTAAAAGTTATAGTTACATTTGACATCTCAGGTTCCATATCTGTATTAAAAGTACCATCTGAATGAAACTCTATCCATGAATTATCCCAATTTATATCAAAGGAATACTCCTGTCCGCCATTTTTACATTCTTCAGGAGTTGAATCACTGCTGTTTGACCCGAAAGAGTCCATTCCGCATACACTTTTTACATACCATTTTCCAACAACATCTCCACCGCATTTTGTAAATTCAAAATCTTTGCAGTCTTCTGTTTCAACAACTTCCGCATCATCAACAATTTTAATTACATATCTTGAAAAATGAGAAACTTCAGCAGAAACTTTGTCACCTTTTTTAAGATTATTTACATCTGTTCCGATTTTTTCCCATGCTCCACTATTAAGATAAGCAATAGAAACTTTTTTACCATCAGGAATATCTGCTGAGAGCTTTAATGCAATAGTTACAGGAGTAGTAAAAGTTGTCCCTTCAGGACCGAAATCAAAAACAAAACTTAAAAGTTTTGCCTCATCAGGCTGTCCTTTTACATCTTCATTAGAAATAGTTATGGTTGTGTCAGCACTAAGAGCTCCAGCCGGAATAACAACAGAAGCAGAAGCTGTCTCAACAGTTCCGCCTTCAGAAGCAGTTACAGTCTGACTTGCATTTTCCTGAGTAAATGTTCCAAGATCTTCAGAAGCAGCCGCTTTTTTGTCATCAGAACATCCTGCTAAAAGAAATGCAATAAAAATAAAAATCACTAAAATACTTTTTTTCATAATACACTCCTAAAAAAACAGTTAATAGACAATTTAAATAAAACAATATTTTACAAAATCAAACATAACCATTTCAACAAAAAAAAAAGGAGACTTTAAAAGCCCCCTTTTATTAATCCAGTTTTTATAAGAAATTAAAGACCGAATTTGTATCCAAGTTCAACAAGGATATACATATCATTTTCTGGACCGTCATCAAGAGGAATATAGTAGTTGAAAGATGGTCTTACAAAGAAGTCACTGAAATTTATATCAGCACCGGCATAAAAACCGAAATCTTTGTATGTTTCATCATAAAGAGAAACACCACCAACCTCAAGAGAATACATATTCATTCTGAATCCAAGACCTGCAATACCGCCAACCATTTCATTAAACTTGTAGTTTGCGCCAACAGTAATAGGAATGTTCATAACTTTAAGATCACTTGGGTCTGTAAGCCAGTACTCGAAAGACAAATTAGCTTCAACAGCAAGCTCAGGCATAACCTGGTAACCGAAAATAACACCGCCGCCGAATCCAGGATTAACAGTTAAACCACCAGCATCATGAGCATCACCGAAACCGTAACCAAGCTGAAGTTTAGGAGCAAGATACATACTCTCTGCGAAAAGAGAAATGCTAAAAAATACAACAAGCATAATCAATAACTTTTTCATGAAATTCCTCCAAAAAAAATAAAAGGTACAATCCGACAATACGATATTTTTTTTAAAAATCAAATTTTTTCCACATTACGTTATTCTTTTAATTGAACTAAAATTAATGTATATTTAAATAAAAGAATTTTACTTTTTACAAAAAAGATATTTTTTCAATCAGAACGTGATATGATTATTTTATATTAATCCAGAATCCTTTCAGAGAAGAATATACATTTTCATCATACATTGATGAAACAGCTGTCATTGGAAGATAGTATTTTCCAGGCCATGAAGCAGACGTAAGCACCTTAAATTGTTTGCTTTCTCCTTTTTTAAGAGAGAAATATATATAAACCGAGGTATCTCTGTAATCAACGTAATCCACATTTTCAAGAGAGACATCCATCATTCTCTGATTTAAAATTCTGAGTCCTGATGCGGCTCTCCATTCAAGTGCAAGATTATGCTGGGCTCTTCCTGTTATATTTGTAATATTGTATACAAAAGCTATCTCATCGGTAAGCTTTATGCTGGAAACATCAACTTTCTCATTATCTGAATTTAAATATAAAGGTTCTATTTTAATTCCGTTTTCTGTAGAAAATTCTTCTCCCGGTAATGGTACGCTTTTTGTAACAATAGAAAGATAAACGTTTTTAGTGCTATTATTTTCTATTATGTAATTACCTTCCTTATTTCCTGCAAGATTATACTCTTTTACATATATAGATTCGGAAGCTGCAAGTTCCTGTTTTCCATCAACGGTTATATTTGCATTTATTTTATCTGAAAGGCCCTGAACTGATGCAAATTTAGCATAGGCATTAAGTGTCACTGCCGTTGTCTGCGTACTGTAATAGACATTTTTGTTAAGTCTTGAGGCAAGTTCAACTGCTGTCTTAAATGCTTTTTCATTTTCCTTAAAAAGTGTTTCCGTCTTTAAAATAAGAGCAAGATCTCTTATATCCGAGCCGAAAGAACCATCTGTCTCTCTGTATTTTGATATTACAGGAGTAACTTTTATAAGTTCTTTGCCTGTTGATATCCTGCCTGAAAGTGCATATGCGGAAGCAAGAAGATATCTTCCTACAGAATAGAGTTTCTTTTCTTTGAGTCTGTTCATCGCACTTAGTTCTGGTTTTCCTGACAAAGCAAGCGTATAAAGTCTGTAAGCCTGATCAAAAGAGGATGAATATTCTTCACTCCATGTTGAAGCCATTCTTTTCTGGAATTTTCTCCAGTTTGTTATCATACTGTCAGGAACAGCATATCCCGAAGCCAAAGCTTCAAGTAAAAATTCTCCTGCATAACTGCTTCCCCAGAGAGAAGCTACTGAATCTCCCGGCCAATAGGAAAAACCACCTGAAGGAATCTGAAATCTTTTTAATCTTTCAATCGCTTTTATTATATTTTCATCTATTTCTTTTTTCTTATCTGCATTTAACTTCACAACAAGAGGAAGATAAAGCTGCGGATAAGCTGAAGAAACTGTCTGCTCAACACAACCATGAGGATAAACAATGAGATGATCCAGCCTATCTTTAAAATCTATGAGCGGAAGAGTTGAAAGCTCAACAGTTGCTTTTCTGGTGGAATCTATCCCTTTTGCGTCAAATTTCCCTTCAATCTTTTCTCCTGCTTTAAGTATTCTGCTGTCAAAACGGCTCATCAGAGAGTTAAGATTTCTAAGCGGAAGATAAACTTTCTTAACTGTTTTCTCATTTCCTGAAACAGCTTTAAAAGTGAGTTCGGCATTTTTAACATCATCAGGAACAAGATTGAAATAGAGAACTTTCTCACCTGTATTATTAAAAGAGACTTTCTGAACGCTGTTTCCTTCAATTTTTCCACCTTTAACTTCAAGAGAAACAGTTACATCTTTTATTCCTTTCTTATTTGCAAAAAGAGAAAGCGGAATTGTAACATTTTCATTAAATGCCGAAGCCGAAGGAACAGATGGGAGAATTTCCAGAGGTTCTGTAACAGTTACAGTTTTTTCACTGACACCGTAAGAATTATTATTTCCCATAACAACCATAAATCTCACAGCACCGTTATAATTTTCAATAGTGATTTTATGGGAAGCCTTCTCACCTTTTTTAAGCAAAAACGGACCGTAAAATTTAACAACAGGAGGATATCTTCTTTCATTAGCGGAAGTTTCCATCCCTTCTTCTCCGCTGTCGCCACCTATTGAGAGCATACTTTCTATTTTTCCGCTCCATTTTCCGGCAACGTAATCATACATATCCCAGAATTTAGTTAAAAGAGCTTTTTTTCTGTAAAATTCAGATGCAGGATTCTTAACATGATAATTTGTTATTCCAAGCAGACCTTCATCAACCACAGCAACAGTATAAACTGCCTCTTTACCATTCTTTTCACTTATATCAAAGGCAAATTCCTTTTCAGGTCTCACAGTTTCTGCAACTTTAATAACAGGAGAAAGAGAAAGCTCACTGTTTTCGACAGTAAGAGGAATAACACCGTATAATCTTAAAGGCATATCATTATTTTTGCCTTCCCACGGCTGAAGAAGTGTAATGTAGGCATAAACTCCAGGAATCATTTCATCAGTTATTGGAATTTCTATTTTTGTACTTTCCTTTGTTGTCTTCAATCTTTTTCTTAACAGTTCAGAACCGGCAGAAGTAACAGTAACAACAGCTTCACCGTTACCTGAAAAAGGAATATATATAGTTGCTGTGTCTCCGGGATGATAAACTTTTTTATCACTGCTTAATTCAAGCCTTGAAGCTCCGTCGCCTTTCTCTCCAGAAGCTCTCCCTTCCCAGTAAGGAGAATCGACATAAAGATATTTTGATGAGCAGTGACCAGAATCTTCAAGACATGTTCTTAAAATATACCTGCCCCACTCTTTATCAGGAATATTGAAACTCCACTCGGCTTTTCCATTCTTTACAGGAATTTTCAGTTCTTTTACTCTGCCAGCACTGTAATCAGTTTTAAAAGCAGCCAAATCAGAACCTGATCTATCCCACCAGTACTGCCATTTAAGCTTATATAACACAATTTTGGCTGTTCCGTTTGCCATTTTTGTACCATCTGCATTTAAAGCGGCAATTGAAACTTTGTTGTTCTTTCCGGTATAATATATTGTAAATCTTGAATCTGAAGATTCTGCATTGAAACCGATAAAAGAAGAGTAAGGATACCACACAGCAGAAGCAAAAGAGTTGCTGAATGCTCCGCTCTTTTCATAAACGCGTGATTCAAAACGGACATTCAGAAAACCTGCCGGAGTTGCATCATGATTAAACGAAACAGGAAAAACCGCTTTTCCGTTTTCATCCAGAGCACCGCTGAAAACAAGTTCTCTTGAAGGAACATTACCTTTTCTTAAAAGATCCGAGAAAATATAGTCATCGTAACCTTTAAAAGAAGCAGTCTTTTCAGATAAAACAGCATTAACCTCGGCATTAAGCCCTGAAGCAGTTGCGCCATTAAGCCATTTTGAAGATATTTCAGCATCTGCCGGCATTTTATTCTGATAAAGCGGTGGCAGTTTAAGATCAATAAACAGTCTGTTCGGAATAATAGATTCAATACTTATTTTACTGCTGAAAACAGAGCCGCCGGCATTAATTTCCACACGCCAGCTGCCTGTCATATCCGATTCGGCAGTTTTTAAATCAAATTTATAGAAATTTTTAATCTTTGATGAATATTTAACCTTTCTTATAAGCTGTCCATCAGGATTAAAAAACTTCATGAAAACAGGATAGTTATCTGGAAGCTCATTTCTTTTATCAGAAAGGATAAAAACAAGATGAATATCATCGCCGGGACGCCATACATCTCTTTCGCCGTATATAAAACCGTTAATTCCCTTATTTATAACAGCTCCGCCCACATCAAAAGTGCTTAAAGGAAGCGCACCATTTGAATTCACCTTCAAATATGCTGAATCTTTTCCGTATACTGCCTTAATATAGTAAGGTTTTGTAGAAACATCGATTAATGCGAATCCGTTACCGTCAGTTTTGCCTGTTCCCGCAATTCCGCCCTGAAAATTATAAACCGTAATCTCGGAACTTAACGGCTCAGCCTTCTTTATATCGGAAGTTGTTATGCTGATTTTGCCGTCATCACCCATTGAAGCCATTATGCCGATTGATGACACCATTATATTACGGGAAACTGTAACGCCCTCATTTCTGCCCGGAATATAATATGAATCCGAGCACGGATCATTACGTTTATTCCATTCATCAACAGAACCGTAATGATTCTGCCATTTCCACCACTCATCATAATCATAAGTGTCTTCCCTGTTTTCCAAATCCATTTCCTTAACAGGATTATCCTCATTATTACATGAAAGAGACGTGTCTCCTCTGTTAAAAGAAAGAGTAAGCCTTATAATTCTGTTTGGATACTTTTTAAAAAGCTCACTTATATCAAGCTCGTAAAATTTAGGCGAAGAACCATCATTTCCACTAAGTTTAATAGTTTTACGCCACAAATAACGCCCCACATAAGAAAGATCAGCCTCGCTTTTCATATCATTAGTCTGAAAAAACTGACCTATCTTATCTTCAAAAACAGAAAAAGCGGTAACCTGAACACGATTTATATTAAGAGCCTCTATTGCCACCTTGGCATTATCAACAGAAGGGATAATAACTCCGTCACCGACAAATTTAACATAAGGATTACCATAATCTCTGTTAAATTTAAGTACAGTCGAGCGTCCTAAAAGCTTTCCATCCTCACTTTTAATACCGGCAGACAAATTAATCTCATAAATATCAGCATTTCTGTTATCAGGATAAATCAAAAGGGTGTTATCTTCTATTGAATACTTGAAATCAGAATCCTTTATCCTCAAAAGCCCGTCAATATTCTGAACATTTTTAAGCCTGTCAGAAAAAACAACAGAAACTTTATCCCCGACAATTCCTGATTTTACTATTTCAAAACTGCTTTTAGCCGGAATAACCATTTTAAATTCATCAAAAGCACCATCAAGAGAATCTTTCCCCTTTACCGTAACAATCAGCTCGGAATTTTTATCATCCCTTTCAATACCTTTTATTTTAATAGCGAAAAGAGAACTTTCATCATTTCCGCTTACACTTACATCAAGCATTCTGCCGGACTGAACAGCATTAACAGAAGATTCAACATCCTTTTTGTCAACATCCTTTGAAAAAGCAAGATTAGCTTCAAGAACATAGCCATTATCAACACTTTTAAGAGTGCTGAAAATTACATCAGCATAAATACTCTTAATCTTATCCGCACCACTCTTTTCTACCTTCTCAGGCTTTGCCTTTACCTCTCCGTTGTCTGATTTAGCTATCTTATCTTCACAGGAAACAAGTAAAACAACAAACAGAATAACGAAAAAAACTTTTATAAATTTCATATCTCCTTCCCCCATAAAAATCCTAAGGAGTATATCAGAGCCAAAAAGAAAGAAGAAATAAAAAAAGAAAAAGAATTTTAAAATCAAAACCTGAATCGGAATGTCACATACTGGAGCCATTATAACATGCAATTCTCTTCAGTTTGACAACTTTTAGTTACAGTTTTATAAAAAAATCATAGAAAAAATAAAAACCACATCAGATTAGTAGCAAATCACTCCTATTATTAAGCAATTCCCTGCCATTTATATAAAAATCCCTACTGATTTTGTAAAAACACCTTCTGATTTATTACAATTCTCTTCACATCTGTAGCCATTCCTTTACAAAAGACTGCTAATCACTTCCAAATGTAGCCATTCCTTTACAAAAAGTTACAATTCCCTACAAAAAAGGAGCGATTCTCTGCCTGTTTTTTAAAAATCACTTCTGATCAGATCCATTTCCCTGTAAAAAAGAGAAAATTCTCCAACTTTTTTTAAGAATTAACAGGACTTAAAGACCACCAGAGAGTTTTATCAGAAGAATCCTTCTTAAAACCGCACCTTTCCAGTATTTTTTGTGAGGCAAAACCATCAACATCAGTCTCAGCAACAATTTTTCTGACATTTTCCTGTTTAAAAGCCCAATCACACATCATTTTTACAGCTTCAGTCATATATCCGTTATGCTCAAACTCTTTTCCAAGACCATAACCGATTTCAACCACTCCATTTTCATCAGGAACAGCTTTAAAATCAGCCGAACCGACAACTTTTCTGTCACTTTTGCGGATAAGAAACCAGAACGAGTGCCAAAGATAATTTTCAGGCTCTTTTTCCGTAACAGAAAGCTGTCCTTTAACTATTTCAAGAAAAAATCCTTCCATCGGCTCAGCCTGATAGGTGCAGTTAAGCTCCTTTTCAAGAGAAGGGATGTCATAAACCCACTTTTTAAGCTCTTCAGCATTAAGAGGATGCAACTCGAGCCTTTCAGTTTCCAGAAACATATTTTGTTACCTTATAAAATGATTTTAAAGAATAAATTTACCGCCCGCGAACCCTATTCCGGCACCAAGAATAATAGAAAAAACAGTCATAGGCATTATATTTACTCCTCTTCCATGTGTTCCGGCGTTCCTATAACAAAATCTTTTAATCCATCACCGTCTATGTCACCGATATTTTTAACTGTGCTTCCGTATCCGTCACTTGAAACAACTGTCTGCGGAACGAATAAAACGCCTGTTTCAAAGGATTTTGTTTCGCTGTTGTATTTAAATACTACTGCGGTTCCGCCGTTGCCTGAATATTTTGAGCCTGCAACTATTGCTCCTTTGTTTTTTCCGTAAAAGTCAGGGATGTAATCAAAATCGCTTAGTTCGCTCTCTTCATATTCGAGTGTTTTTTCGCTTGATGACTCAGGGAATGTGTTTTCAAAACTGAAGAGATGGATTTTTGTGTCGGATAGTACGGCAAGATACTTTTCCTCTCCGGCTTCAATGACTTTCATTGCTGCTCCGAACATTATTTTTTCAAGCGAGTCGGGAAAGATTCTGCTGACTGGTGTTGTCTCTTCTATGTTTGCTCCGCTGTAGATGAATACTCCGCCTCTGTTGACGTCATTTTCGTCTTCTTTTAATCCCCAGCCGCCGATTGCTATGTCTTTTCTGCCGTCTTGATTAAAATCGTAGATAGCTATCGATGATCCGAAGTACTGCTGGCTTTCCTGAAGGGCAGGAACTATTGTAAAAGCCTCATTTTCCCCTATTCCGTTTTCAGATCCTTCAAATATGGCTGCCATTCCTGTTGATCCCGGGTTTAGATCTGCTCCTGCGTTTTGTCCGCCTGCAATTATGTCGTCGTAGCCGTCATTATCAATGTCAAAACAGGCTATGCTCTGCCCCATTGAGTCTCTGTCGCTTCTTAATTCGTCTGATATGTAGATTTGTTTTACCTGATTTTCATTTGTAAAGCTGTTTTCGCTGTTTCCATAAAATACTATGATGCTTCCGCATGATGATTTGCCGCCGACTGAGTCTAAATGGGATGATACTGCAAAGTCTTTGTTTCCGTCTCCATTTATGTCGCATAAATTGTTTGATATTGTATATCCGAATCCTGCATATTTGGATTTTAACGGGTGCATGAGGACAGATGTTGCGTTTTCGTAGGTTTCAGGGATTGTTCCTCTCTCAAATATGTAGACTTTTCCTGTTCCGTTTTCAAGGTCGAATGGTGTTTCAGCTGCGTAGTGTGCTCCGACTGCAAAGGTGCCGCTTTCTTCCATTGCCGAGAAGCTTATTCCAAAGAATCCTCCTTCACCTTTTACAAAATGTGCTTCGGGAGTGCCTCCATCTTCTTTTGTTGTAAAGATGTAGAATCCGCCTGTCTGATTGTAGGTGATTTCATCTGCATCCTGATCGTTTTCTTCGTCTGCTGTTTCATCTGTGTCGGGTTCTTCTTCGTCGTTTTCCACTATTGTTTCATCTTCATCGGGCAAACTATCCTGCTCAACTGTCTGGTCATCGTCGTTTTCCGATTTTTTGCTGTCGTCGTCACATGATATGATGAAAAAGCTTAAAAGAATCAGGAGAAAAATGTTTAATTTCTTCATTGTCGCCTCTTTTTTGTTTATATGTAAAATCTTTCTGACGGTTTTTTGAGCAGATAGTCGTTGTTTGGTGAGAACATTGATCTGAATATGTTCTTTTTTATCTGCGGATCTCTTTTATAGAATTCTTTTACTTTTTCTCTTATCCATTCTCTTTCGGTTTCGCCGTCGTATGGGCAGAGTGATGGGAATGTTTTCCATTCACTGGTTTCTGATTTGATGTCTCTTTCATCTATGTAGAGCATTGGTCTGATTACGATGAGTTTGCCGCCAAAGAACGGGTTGAATGGTTTCATTGTTGATATTTCGTGTCCGTAAACGATGTTTAGAAAGAATGTTTCTATAAAATCATCCTGATGATGTCCAAGTGCTATTTTTTTTGCTCCGATTTCTTCCGCTTTACTGAAAAGGTGCATTCTTCTTGTTCTCGAACAG
The DNA here is from genome assembly GCA_963667425.1 of bacterium. Lineage (GTDB taxonomy): Bacteria > UBP6 > UBA1177 > UBA1177. The sequence continues at coordinate 1,176,437 of OY763407.1, forward strand.
ACGTAGCACGGTTTTTCCTTGCGCTGGCTGATTATTTCGGCAACGTTGTGGGTTACGGAGTGGAATGGTACGTTTAATGATTCGGAATATTCTTTCAGATAGCTTTCTTTTTCGTTGTCGTTTTCAAATCCCTGATTGATGAATATGGCGGAGAGTCTGTAGTTGTTTGTAACTGATATTTTTTCTCTTGCCATGAGTCTTAAAAGCATGGCTGAATCTTTTCCGCCTGAGAGTGCGACTGCTATGTGGTCGTTTTCTTCTATCATCCGGTAGTCTCTGAGTGCTCCTTCAAATTTCCGGTGCATCGAGAGAAAATTTCTGGTTTCATGTTTCATAAGAAAACCTTTTTTTCTATCTCTTTTATTGTTTTTTCTGTTTGCATAATGGCTGAATTTATGTCTGAACTGTTGTTTATGATGTATTTTGTCTTTGCTATGGCTTTTTCGTTTTTAATTTGTCTTTTTATGATTGCTGTAATTTCTTCAATGCTTCGATTATCTCTTTTTATTACCCGTTCAATTCTGATTTTTTCACTGCATGTAACTAAAATCGATGCGTCAAATGCTTTTTCCCATCCCGCTTCAAATAAAAGAGCCACTTCGACAAGAATTTTTTCATGTTTTGCAGCTTCTGATTTTATTTCTTCAAGTATTGCAGGATGCATTATGCTATTGAAGGTTTCTATTTGTGAGTTACTTAGAAAAACTTCTGCCGCAATTTTCTTTCTGTCGGGTTTTCCATTTGAAAATATTGTTTCACCAAAGAGTTCTTTGAGTTTAAAGATAATTTCTTCGTGAAAAAGAATCTGATGTCCTATTTTGTCTGCATCTATGAAAAAATAGCCGTATTTTGCTGCGATGTGCTCTGAAATAGTAGATTTACCGCTTCCAATTCCGCCTGTAACTGCTATTTTTATCTTATTTTTTGCTGTCATCTACAATTTTTACCTTTACGAAGTAGGTAAATTCGGAATCTTTGAGTTTGCCTATTTTAATTATTGATCCGTCTTCCAGTTTGTCGGGCATTTTAAACGTAACGACTTTACCGTCATTAAATTCAACTGTTTGAGGCTCTTTTTTGTTTATTTCACTCATAAGGATGGTGAAATCTTCCACTACTGCATCTTCAGGGAGTTTCTGATTTATTTCTATCTTCTTGTTACATGACAGTATCAGCATAAACAGACAAATAAAAACTGCAATTTTTTTCATGACTTATATCTCCTTAAAAAATTAGGCATTAAAGCTTATCAAATAAACATGGACATGTCAAAATTTAGGTTTTTAACATCAGTAAACAAATAGCTTTTCGTTTTTGAACAATTTTGTCATCAACTTTTAACTAAAACATGAAAAGCTATTGAAATTGTACAGCAAAACCTGATGCACATGTTTCTGTGCACAACTTTTTTCAAGTGAAAACAGTAAGTTAGCTCAAGTCAATTTTATAATGCAGAAAAAAACCAGTAAAAAAAAGGATTAATGATTTTGTTTGAAATTGTTGAAAGATGTTTAAAGAGAAATTAAGGGAGTTTAAAGGTTGCTTTTAAAGCCGCATGATCTGAATCACCAAGATAATAGTTACCGTCTTTTACAACTTTGGCAGATTTAGCAACGTAGGAACCTGCGGCTTCCTTTGAGACAAAAATGTGATCTATTGCCTGTCCTGTTCCATTATATTTATATGTGCTGTCGTCTGAAATATCTGAGGCAACTCTTAAGAGTTTTCCATCATCAGAAAGTTCATCAAGCGGATCGGATCCCGGAGTATCATTCATGTCTCCGCCTGTTACAATGAGTGAATCAGGATATTTTTCAGCTGCTTCAACAAGAGTGTCGTGTGTAACTTTGGCTTCACAGCGTCTTCTGTCAGGATCATCATAGGATTTTGCTTTATAATGAACCGGAAAGAGAATAATATTTCTTCCCTTGTAAGCCACATGGATTTCTGCAAAATTCCTTGCAAAAAGTCCTGAGTAATCTTCACTTCCGTCACCATCAAAATCACAGGATATTGTCCTGCTGTGGAGTGTCTGGCGAACTTTTTCACCTTTATATAACATTGCAGTGTTTACTGAACCGTCACCTGTACTTGCAAAGAAGTATCCGTCATATTTTCCTTCAAGAAGTGTCATGAGCTGTTCAACACATTCTTTGGTTTCAACTTCTTCAAGCATTACTATATCGGCATCAATATCTTCTATGGAATTTGCAACACTCATTGCCTTTTGTTCAAACTCATATGTCGAGAACTGTTCTTCATAATCACCTGAATCACAGCTTCCTGAATCACAGTTTGTGTCAAAGAAACGGAGAACATTATATACGCCGATAACAATTGTTGCCGGTGCTGTAGCATCTTCATCAGGAGTTTCATCGATATCAGCATCCTGATTTTCATCAGGAGTTTCAGTATCAGTATCATTAATTACATCATCATCAGCTTCTGTATCTGAAAACATGTCATCATCCGAACCATTTTCATCTTCATCATAAGTAATGACATCTTTATCATCATTATCTATAGTATCTTTATCAGTTGGATCTTCTGCACGTTTCGCATCATCACAACCTACAGAAATAAAAGAAATAAATAAAACGATAAGCAATAAATAGATTTTTTTTCTTTTCATACCTTCTCCCACATAATATTAACAAAAAACGAAAAGCGGTGTCTATTTTAGGAATAAAATCAGCGTTTGTCAATCTATGTTAGTATTTTGTTAAAGAAAAAAAGAAAGAGTCTCCTATTTAAAACACTTTTATAAGTAATTATCCTGTGAAAAAATTAATATTGATACATTAAACAAAAAAACAGGCACCTGAAACCAGGTACCTGCTTTGGGGGTGGGAGGGGAATCTGTGGAAATTGTCTAACCACGAGGAGAAAGTACTAAAAATTTTAAACTGAGTCAAGATTTTAAATAAAAAATATATTATTTTTCCTAAGTATTCTTTATCTAATGAATTTAAATGGTTACAAAACAGAAAAATATGAGGTGGAAAAAATTTAAAAAAATATCATTTTTTTTCTTGACGGTGATGTTTTTTTTCGTATAAATACCCATGCGTTTGATGCAAACGCTTGCTTGGTGCCTTGTTAGCTCAGTCGGTAGAGCGGGTGGCTGTTAACCACTAGGTCGGCAGTTCGAGTCTGTCACAAGGCGCCATTTTTTTATGTCTAATTTTTCTCCACACAAATATTGTTTTTAAAAATGTTGTTTTAAAAACCTTTTTTTCTTGACAATAAAGATACACATGCTAGGCTCCTCGTGTAGGAACATGGTTTTTTTTATTGTATTTGAAGAAAAAGGGAGTTTTAAATGACTAAGAAGAAAGTTCTCATTATGGGTGCCGCTGGAAGAGATTTCCATAACTTCAACACTTATTACAGAGATAATGAAGAGTTTGAGGTCGTTGCTTTTACTGCTACACAAATTCCTGATATTGATGGCAGAAAATATCCTGCTGAACTTGCCGGTAGACTTTATCCGGAAGGGATTCCGATATTTGATGAATCAGAGCTTCCTGCACTTATAAAGAAATACGATGTTGAAGAAGTTGTTTTTGCATATAGTGATGTTCCTTATAAATATGTAATGAACAGAAGTGCTTTAGTTAACGCTTTGGGTGCAGATTTTACACTTATGGGCTATAATAGAACAAAAGTTAAATCAGTAAAACCTGTTATTTCAATATGTGCTATAAGAACCGGTTGCGGAAAATCACAGACAACCAGATTCGTTTATGATATTTTCAAGAAAATGGGTAAAAAAGTTGTTGCAGTTCGTCATCCAATGCCTTACGGTGACCTTGCGGCACAGAAAGTTCAGAGATTTGCTGAAATAGCTGACCTTGAAAAACATAAATGTACAATTGAGGAAATGGAAGAATATGAGCCACATATTGCTGCAGGAAATATCATTTATTCAGGTGTTGATTACGAAGCTATCGTAAGAACAGCAGAGAAGATAGATAATCCTGATGTTATTTTATGGGACGGTGGAAATAATGATATTCCTTTCTATGATTCAAATCTTAAAATTGTTGTTGTGGATCCATTAAGAGTCGGACATGAAGAAAATTACTTCCCTGGAGAAGCAAATTTAAGAATGGCAGATGTTGTTGTAATAAATAAAATGGACAGTGCAACACCTGAAGATATAAAAACTCTTAAGGCAAACATTGCAAGACTTGCACCTAATGCAGTTGTTGTAGATGCAGATTCAGCTCTTACAGTAAATGGAGATATTAAGGGCAAGAGAGTTCTTGTTGTTGAAGATGGTCCAACACTTACACACGGTGAAATGAAGATTGGTGCCGCTTCTGTTGCTGCAGAAAGATTTGGTGTAAAAGAAATGGTAGATCCAAGACCTTATGCAGTTGGTAAAATAGAATATACATACAAAAAATATCCTAATATTGGTAAAGGAATACTTCCTGCAATGGGATACAGCGATCAGCAGAAAAAAGACCTTGAAGAAACTATCAACAAAGTTGATGCTGACATCGTTTTAAGTGGAACACCTATAGACCTTGGCAGAATTGTAAAATCAAATAAGCCTATTGTTACTGTAGGATATGAACTTAAACCTAGAGCAGGTTTTGAAGATATTATTGAGAAAGCAATAAAGGAAAAGCTTTTTAAATAGTATTTATATATATAATAAAGGAAGAGGGTCGTATTTATGCGGCCCTCTTTCTTTTTGATAATTAACATGCAAAGGAGGATTTTGTGAGAATAGTTGTGGCTCTGGGTGGCAATGCACTTATAAAACCAGGACAAAAAGGTACTGCTGAAGAACAGATGCAGAATGTTGAAGCATCTCTTGTTGATATTATAAAGCTTATAGAGGAAGGTCATGAAGTTGTAATTACACACGGAAACGGTCCACAAGCAGGATCTCGTCTGATAAGAAATGAAATGGCCGTAACTGAAGTCTACCCTGACCCTCTTGTTGTATGTGTTGCTGATACTCAGGGAAGCATGGGATATATGATCGAACAGGGTCTCATAAATGCTATGGCTAAAAATGGCAAAAGAGCCAAAATTGCAACTCTTGTGACCGAAATAGAAGTAAATCCTGGAGATGAGGCATTTAAAAAACCTACAAAACCAGTTGGTCCTTTTTATAGTCAGGAAAAAGCTATTCAGAAAATGAAAAACGGCTGGAAAATGGTTGAAGATGCAGGAAGAGGTTATAGAAGAGTTGTTCCATCACCTATGCCGATAAGGCTTGTAAACCCTGATGCACTTGAATCTCTTATAAAAAGCGGTTTTACTGTAATAACAGGCGGCGGCGGCGGTATTCCGGTCTACAGAGATGAAGAGGGTTTCTTAAGGGGCATTGATGCAGTTATTGATAAAGATCTTGCTTCAGTTATGATAGCAAAAACTATAAATGCTGATATGGTTATTATTCTTACAGGTGTTGATCAGGTGGCTATCAACTTTAAATCTGAATCACCTACCTGGCTTGACAAAATTTCCGTAAGAGAAGCAAAAGCTTACCTTGCACAGGGAGAATTTCCTGCCGGAAGCATGGGACCAAAAATTCAGGCAGCTGTAAACTTTGTTGAAAATGAATCAGACAAACAGTTTCTTATAACATCAGAAACCAAACTATTTGATGCAATTCATGGAAAAACCGGAACTGTAATCTATTCCAATTAAATTAGAAATTAAAGAAATAAAAAAAGGGGCTTTTAAAAAGCCCCTTTTTTTTATAAAGCAAACAATAGACTAGCTACCGCAACCTGCGCCACTAGGAACATTTGATTTATCATTAAGTTTCTTTTCACAACCTTTCTTTCCAGGATTGTTCTGGCAGAAACTTGTCTTTATTGCATCTGCTGCTATGCCTGAGAATTTGAACTTATTATTTGCAACCCATGTTGGACTTGCACCGATTCCAAGTTCATTTGCATTTTTAATGTTTTCGGAAAGAAGTTTAACTCCTTCTTCTCCTGTAGAACATTTTTCAATAACTTTTGCATCGATACCGTTAACAGCACATGACTGCCAGTTTGCATCTCTGATGTTTTTGTTTCTGCAAAGTACATAATCCATATATTTGTAGTTCTTTGGATAATGTTTTATAGCACAAAGTTCTCTTATATTTTCATCAACTTCAGGCTGACCGTGAAGTGATCTGAATTTACCAGGAGCTGTTTCATTTGCAATGTAATTTACATGAAAATCAATATCATTACCGAAAGCTTCAAGAACTTCTTTCATTGCATCAAGAGCTTTTACGCCATAAGGACACTGGCTCATTACAAACACATCAAGTCTGTTCTTTATCTCTTTTCTACATACGAAATCACCTTTACAGCCGTCATCTTCACAGTCGATTTTTCCATTTGCATCATCATCAACGTTGTTGTCACAGATTTCAGCGGTTGGATCAAATTTAGCACCAACTTTAAGACTTTTGTATTTTCCGCCACCAACAGCATCAAGATATCTAACTATTCTGTCAGCACCGTCAACTTTATCAATATCCTTATCGAAAAGGATAACAGGAAGAAGTTTTGATCCGTCTTTTATTTCATCATAAAGCTTTTTTCCTTCTTCTGACATATAGTCAACATATTTTGGCTCAAGTTTAGGGAAAACACCCCTTTTAAGCTGATCAGCTATTCTGTCAGCATTACAGTTTTTACATCTTTTGTCTGAAAGCACAGTAACGTTTACAACTGGAGCTTCAGGAATGTTTGCACAAACTGCAGGTTTGTTTGCTTTAAATTCATCACAGATTCCTCTAAGGAAATCGTTTGTTCCTCTCTGACCATTATATTTTTTGTTATTAACATAAATGGTTGGAGAACCGGATGCCTTTTTAGCGTCTGAAGCAGCAAAAGAAGCTTTAAGAAGGTCTGTTCCCTCTTTTCCTTCAACACATGTTTTTATTGCAACATCATCAAGACCGGCTTCTTTAGCACATGCTTCATAACCGTCAGGAATGTTTCTCCATGTCTTATTAACACAGCTTATCATTTTAAGAGCTTTAGAATAATCCTGTTTAAGAGCACAAACCTGAACTTTGTCACCTTTCACTTCAGGCTCACCGTGCATTGAGCTTAAAGTATCACCCTGAGTCTTTCCAATAAAATGGATGTTGAGTTTTGCTGCGCCGCCAAGTTGTTCTATAGCAGGAAGTACAGCATCAACAGCTTTTACACCGAAAGGACATTTTGACATTACATACATGTCAACATCAATCTTTTCACCTGAGTAGGAAGCGTCTGTCTTGCTACCAGATGCAGCATTCTGCTTACAACCTACAGCAAATACAGCTGCAAGTGCAGAAACAAGAATCAAAAAAGAAATCTTTTTCAAATTAATCTCCGTATTCTTCAGTTTACCAAAAAAACGACTTTATATTAAAGCTTTTTTATTAACTTAGTCAATTTTTTATCTATCCTGACAGAAAATTCAAGCTTTTTTTTATAAAACCTGCTTTTATTGCATCGTAAAAAAGCAGATGTATAATAAAGTGTATTTTTTGAAGAGGCAGATATGATAAAAGTTATAATTTCTCAGGATCCATTTTATTTTTGCAAAAACAGGGCTGATACATTTATATGGTCTTCAACACAAAAAGAAAATTTACTTACTTCAATTTTTAATAAAATGGAGACCGATAGCTCAATTATTATTCCATATGCTGAAAAAATATTTGATAATGAAAGCATCGCAATTCCTTTTCTGCAAAAATTGGAACAAACAAAATGTGATATAACTTTTATCTGTCACGAACCTATCTTTTCAGATCTTATTCAAAGACATTCAATTATTACAAAAGAAGAAAGCAGACTTGAACAATTTACATCTTCTTTAAAAGTAGAAAATTTCTCGGAATACGCACTTTCAAATATTACAGAAAATCTATCAGGTTTTCCCTACTCAACAGTTGAATCAATAGTTTCAGAAATTAAAGAGATGAATGAACAGAATGCCTCAAATTATGTAATTGAACAGAAAAAGAATCTGCTTAAAACAAACAGAACTTTAGAAGTAATAGATGTTCAGGGAGATATCGCCGCTATCGGAGGGCTTGAAGAATTAAAACACTGGATAATTTCAAGAAAGGAAAATTTCGGAAGCAGAGCAAGAGAATTTGGAATACCTTTACCAAAAGGAGTTCTTATGCTTGGAGTTCAAGGCTGTGGAAAATCTCTTACAGCTAAAATAATAGCAAACATATGGAAATTCCCACTACTAAGGCTTGACTTCATAAATCTGTTTGAACAGAACAGAAGCGTTGAAGAACTTATGAAGGAAACAATTGAGCTTGCTGAGAAATTTTCACCGCTTGTCTTATGGATAGATGAAATTGAAAAAGCTCTGTCTCAAACTGAATCATCATCAGAAATAAGAAGAGTTTTAGGTTGGCTTATGACATGGATGCAGGAAAAAAAGAGTTCCGTCTTTCTTGTTGCCACTGCAAATAAAGTTCAGATGCTTCCTCCTGAACTTCTTAGGAAAGGACGTTTTGATGAAATATTTTTTGTTGATCTTCCATCAAAAAATGAAAGAATTGAAATTTTTGATATTCATCTTCAAAAAAGAGGTCGTTCTGCAAAAGATTACAATATAAATAAACTGGCAGAACTTGCTCATAATTTCAGCGGTGCCGAAATTGAACAATCAATTATTGATGCACTTACTGAAGACTTCACAAAAGGCAGGGAGCTTTCACAAACTACAATGGAAGAGACAATAAGACATACTGTTCCTCTTTCTGTTACATATGATGAAGAAATAAAAGCACTGAGATTATGGTCAAAAGATAGAGCAAAAAATGCCTCAGGCACCAAAAAGATTGAAGATATGTTTTTTAGAAAATAGAAATAATTCTTTATTTTATAAAACATTCGATTAAAAATCTTATTTTCTTATTTTTTGTATTTCAGCTTTTATTATTTCTTATTTTTTTTAAATAATATTTGTTTTTAAAGTTTTAATCTGTAATATATTATCGTGTTGGAAATTTTTTCCTAAAGTTTCGATAGTCACTTTTGTCGCCATGGGGTGATTTTTCGTTTTTTTTATGGCGTTTTTGATAGGGTTTGAAGATGAGAATTTATGTAGGTAACGTTGCTTATCGTCTTATGGATGAAGAACTTAAAAATGCTTTTGCCACTTTTGGCGAAGTTGAATCAGCAAAAATTATTACAGACAGAGAAACCGGTCGTTCAAAAGGTTTCGGTTTTGTAGAAATGCCAAACAGCACAGATGCCCGTGCAGCAATAACCGGTCTTAACGGCAAAGAACTTCTTGGAAGAGCCATTACTGTAAGTGAAGCCAGACCTCGCCCAGAAAGAGGACATTAAACATAACTCTTATATTGTTCTAATCACTATCTCTTTAAAGATTATTAACAACTATTTTCGCTAAATATGTTCCAAGAAAAAAGAATACCAGACCAATTATAAGATGCATCGATATATTCATAAAAGCGTGTATATATCCCGATTTTATATATAGTTTTCCGCTATCGGAAATAAAAGTTGAAAAAGTTGTAAAAGCACCCATAAATCCAGTAAGAAGTATCAATTCCGTGTTTTCTGATATCACAGCTTTTTCTGCTGCTACTGCAGAAATAAAAGCAAAAAGAAAACATCCAAGCATATTAACAGCAAAAGTTCCCATAGGAATATTAGATGTAAAAAATCTATTTACAACAGAAGAAACAGAAAATCTTGCAACTGTCCCGCATGCTCCCGCAAATGCAATTAGAAATATTTTTTGAAGCATAATTTTCCCCCTTACGCTGACAAGGTTTTTATCAACCTGTATATCCAGAAGATAAAAATAACTATTAATGATAAATATTCAAGCCTGTATTTAAGAAACAAGGCATAAAATCGATCTTTATATCTGGTAAGATAAATAACCATAGAAAAAATTAGCGGATAGGAAATAAAGTTATATTTAAGAGCATCATAGAATTTCAATTGAGAAATTGAAATAAAGGCTCTGGTCATTCCGCATCCCGGACATTCAAAACCTGTTAAGTACTTAAATGGACACAGTATAACATGAGAAAGAGTGTTATTTAAATCTATCCCTTTCCAGTAATACAAAACAGAGGAAACAAATAATGAGAAAAATATTGTATAAATTACAATTTGAAGAAGTTTAGCTGACAACAGCCAGGTTTTTTGATTCATAGATTTTGTTTATCTGATCCTGATGAATTGCGTCCACAACTATTGAAAAACCAAATAATGTTCCAAAAAGGCTTACCATCGGAAGATTGTCAAAAACAGGAACATTCTCCGATTTTTCTATTAAGAAAAGAGCTTCTCCCATTTTATACTGATAATATATATGGTATATCCCACACGTAATAAGTGACAAAAGAAACCATGATCCCCAGCTGAACTCGTTACGCCCTAAAAGTTCATTGCATGACTCCATCTGCTTATAATTCCAATAAAGGTTATAAATACCGCATGTAATTAAAGTTAATATTATATCAACAGGAATACTTCTTACTCTGTCACTGGAATAACTGTTCATATTTTCTCCATTAAAAAATTAACACTAGAGAGTAACAGTTATAGAAAACAGTGTCAATTTTTTCAAAACAAGAGCCTAGATGTATTAATAGAAATTAATCTTTGATAATTATATTCAATTCTGATATTATTTCCTCCACGGAAATTGTTTATTTTTTAATTTGAATAACTATTTGTAGATTTTTAGTTCAGTGAAAGAAAGTATTAGAAAAAAACTCAATAACAAACTTGTATTAACAGCACTTATAACAGCAAGTTTTCTTTTCGGTTCAGCTTTTGTCTTTTATATGATAGGATATAAATACAGCTGGTCATTTTTCGACTGTTTCTACTTTACAATAACAAGCTTTACAACCGTAGGTTACGGGGAAATAATAGATTTTGCCAAATTTGGAACTGAAGGCAAAATGGCCAGAACATTCACTATGTTCGTTAATTTATGGGGTGTTGGAACCTATCTTTTTCTTGTGTCAGCCATAACCGAAACCTTTGTCAAAGGTGGAATTCGTGATTTTTTCAGGAGGAGAAAAGTGAAAAAGGAGATAAATTACACAAATAAGCATTACATACTTTGCGGATTTGGTGAAACAGGTCTTCATGTTGCAAAAGAACTTTATCACGCCTATGCCCCCTTTGTTATAATTGATAACAAAAAAACTATTTTTGATGATGTTGAAAGAGAACTTTCAGATGATATTCCTGTTATAAAAGGTGATGCTTCCGAAGAAAAAGTTCTTAAAGAAGCCGGAATTGACAAAGCTGCCGGTATAATAACCACCCTTCCTGACGATAAAGATAACTTATTTGTAATAGTTACAGCAAAATCAATAAATCAGAACATAATGATAGCTACAAAATGTGTTCATGAGAGTGCAAAAAACAAACTTAAACTTGCAGGAGCTAATAAAGTTATACTTCCAGCTGAAATTGGAGGAATAAGGTTGGCTTCAGAATTACTTAGGCCAAATGTAACTGTTTTTCTCAATGAAATGCTTAGAGACAGAGAAAAAAATCTTGGAATTGAAGAAATAAGAGTTCAAGAAAAAATGGACTGCGCACATAAAACTCTTCAGGAAAGTGCATTTAGAACAAATGTAAACGTTCTTGTAATTGCAATATCATATAAAGATGAAACCGGCAAACTTAAATTCATGTATAATCCTCCTGCTAAATTCAAACTTGAGCCTGGAATGGATCTGATAGTGCTTGGAAAAGCTATAGATATTGCTAAGTTTAAAGAATTTATATAGAAAGACTAACCAATTCTATCGAACATACCAAATATTGCCACAAAAGTTTCAGATGGTATTTTCATATATTCACGACTTGAAAGATGTTCCAGTTTTAAAGGTGCTATTTTTTCCACACCTGCAAAAGAATAATCTTCATTCAGTACAAACACATCTCTTGGTGATTCATAATCATAAAAACCGCCAAACGATATTGCACATTTATTATCACCTTTAACCTTAAGCAGTGAACCATGAGGGAAAAGCCCTGTAATAGCAAGCAGAACATTTGCCGCATCATAAAGAAAATATCCTTTATCCGAAAGATTAATGATTCTTCTGACAGCTTCAGTCCTTGAAAGAAATGACATACCGCTTTTAGGCCATGAACGTGTCACTGTATCATAGTAGATTGCTATTTTAACAATCTCTTCTACCGGATTATCTGTTGTCTGTGGAACTTCTGCAATGTTCCCGAAAAAATCAAAATTTCTATGATGTTTTGCCGCAACCATGGCAGCTTCCATCATGCCCATATTAAGAGAATTAAGTCTGCTGAGAATATTAAAACCTCTTACGGAATGACTATCTGCGAAATAAACCATATTATTTTCTTTATCATCAATACCGATGTCGTGAAAATAAGCAACCATACCTATCGTTTTAAGGTCTTTTTTGGAAAGCCCCATTTTAACACCCATAGCAATCGCTATTACAGCAGTGTTTGTGCAGTGTGTTGCAACGTAGTTACCTCTGAAACATGAAAAAGTAGCCATTGTAAGAAGTGTATCTATCTGAGCATCTTCTGCTGTATCAGTTAAAAGATCTATTAGAGCCTGAATGGACCTTGCAGCAAGTTTCACAGGAAGAGGAGAACCTGTTTCAATACTGTTTTGAAAAACAGAAAAATCCTCGATCATTCTTGAATAAACCTGTTTAGCCAGAATCGGTTTTGATAGTACAGGCTTTGCATCTCTTTCAGTAAGCTGAAATTCTGAAATCTTAACGCCAAGAGCAGAGGCTGTAAGTTCATTCTGAAATTTCACAAAAGCTTTATCATCCGCTGCTATTCCTGATGCAATAAGTTCTGAACCTATATGACAGAATCTTATAACATCATCCCAGTTGACACCGGAAGGAATAATTACAGCACCTATACACAGAGCATTATATATATCTATCAATTTGGAAATATAAGTCTTTGCACCTCTTGCAACTTTTATTCTCTGATCATTAAGATAAAGATCGTTGCCATTAAAAATGAGCTGAACTTCCCCGTGAGATGCAATTATAGGTTCACAAAGTGATTGAAGTTTTGCTAAATTAATTTTTACAGTATCATTATTTTTGTCTCCGGCATGCATTTTAACAGCACTCCAGAGAGAGAAAAACGAACCTGCAACCTCTGCAGCATGTTTTTTACTATCTGAACCTACAAATTCGGCAAAACCTTTCAATGAAGAATCACTCATACTAACCTCCCTGCCTCGTCTATAATAGCTTTTGTCTGAGAACTGCCTATCTGCATTCCTCTTTTAAGCCATCCCGCAGCAAGCGGATCACTTTTATATCTGGCAATAGAAAAGATAACAATTTTCTTAAAAACAAGAACTGCATTCTTGTTAAAAAGCTTACCCTGCATCAGAAAAACTTTTTCAAGCTGTGGAAGAATAAGCTTAAAGACAGGTGGTTTTACAAGAAGCATAAATATTGAAAGTTCGTCTTTATCCATTTTCTCAAAGTTCTGATCACTGATTATTCTTTCTATATGTTTAAGAATTATGGAAGTATCTTTAAGCTTGGCAAACATATTCATTGCAAGAATCCTTATATCCTGCCTTTCTGCATGAAGAAGCTTTGCACCAATAAGGATAACATCAATATTTTCCGAAGCAAAAAGAACCGTTAAAGCCTCTTCGACTTCAGAAATTTCCATATTTTTCAGTTTATCATCTCTAAAAAATCTGTCTATAGCCATTCTTGCTCTGCCACCTTCAATCTCGCAAACTTTTGCTATAGCCATCATTCGAAGTCTTTTATCATCACTCATTATAGCTTTTTCAAAAGCAGGAAGAGCTTCCTCAGCGGAATAACCTGCAAGTATTGAAAGAGCTTCAAACCTTATCTGTTCCTGCGGATGGTTTATTATCTGTCTGAGATAAGGGATAACATCAGGATTCTTTGAAAATTTTGCAATAAAAAGGGCATTTCTTACAACATGCCAGTCACTGTTTGTAAAAAGAGGCTTGATATATTCCAGAATATCTTTTTTATCAGCTATCTTCTTAAGACATGTTACTCTAAGTTCCTTATCAGGAAGAGCAGAAATTCTTATTATTATTTTTTCAGCAGCCTTGGCGGGAATTAAAGCAATCAGAGCAGCAAAATACCTGTACTCTTCAGGCTTTGTATTATCAAGAAGATGAAAAAGCTGATTTATAAAGTCATCTTCGGCAAAAACTTCAAGATCACGCTCTATTTTATCTGAAAGAAGAGGTTCGGTACTCTTTATTCTTGAACCTATAGCATTCATAGCTGTTATAAAATATACAGATTCTTTAAGTGCTCCAAAGAAAAGAAGCTTTTTCCAAAGTTCAAGCCCTGTTTTAACAAGCCCTTTCTTGGCAGAGGCATCTGTTCCGATAAGAATCTGCTCGGAAAGTGCTTTTATAAAATCATTTATTATTGCATTCTCATTATGAAGCTCTCTTTTCTGACGATATTTTTCACTTACAATATTATTTACCTGATAAGCTCTTGAGATATCTATTCTGCCGCCGGAAGAAGCCCCTTTTGATTCTCCACCTTTGGGTTCATTCGACTGAATCATCTCCTCTTTCTCAAATTCTTCAAGATTAGCTGTAAGCATTGCAGAAAAATCGTCATCATTAAAAGTATTATCATCTCTAAGTTCATCATCTGTAATATATGAAATAGATTGAAAATCCTTATCCCATAAAAGTGTGACGACATCATAATCATCATTTCTGGAAGATGTTACTGTGGAAACGACTTCAAAGAAAGCAAGAATCTCTTCATAAGTTATCCCCTTATGAAAAAAAAGCTCTCTTATACCATCATTAAAAAGAACAAAGATTATTTCCGCTTCATCTTCCGAAGATTCAATCGCATCACCGTTAAATATAAAAGAACTTCTCGATAAAGTTAATGGTAAAAGAGCAAATTTCTCATGAAAAACTTCAAGCTTTGCCTTAAACTCATTTGCAAAAGATTTAAATACAGGATTTGTTATCGGATATAACTTAAATCCCCTGAGAACCTTATAAAAAAGGCTTACAATATCTTTTACAGGTTGAAGATATTCAACAGTTCTCCCCTCTTCTTTTGCCTGAGCCAGAAGAGCCATTACCTCACTTCTGTTTTTAACATTCATATCCTTCTCCCAGATATTCTATTTACGCTCTTATTCTATAAGATGAAACTTTTTTTTTCAAGAAAACAATTAGCTCTTTTTTCAGACAAAACGATATAAGATTTATAAAATTTCAGGAAACAAAAACCGTTTATAACTAAAGGATAGAAGATAATTTAATATACTGAATATTTACAGTGATTTAACATTTTTTCTGTTTTTAAGTTTTACAACAAATTTTGAAAAATCATCAAAAACTGCATATAAAGTAGGAATTACGAAAAGAGTAAGAGTAGTTGCAAATGAAATACCCCATATCATCGTTATTGCCATCGGCTGCCACATCTTATTTGAACCGGTAGCAAAAAAAGCCATAGGGAGAAGTCCGCCTACAGTAGTAATTGTTGTAAGAAGAATTGGACGAAGACGTTTAGATCCGGCCTCTATAAGATTTTCCCTACGGGAACTTTTGTTACCGAGATTATTAATAAAATCAACAAGTATAATAGAATCATTTACAACAATTCCGGCAAGAGCTACCAGTGAAATAAGTGCAAGAAGAGACAAATCCAGCCCTGATATAAAAAGTCCGTAAGAAACACCTATAAAACCAAGCGGAAGGGTAATCATTACAACAAACGGCTGCAAAATACTGTTAAACTGAATACCCAGAATAATATAAATAAGAGCAACAGCTACCATGAAAGCATAAAAAACATCTTTATTAGCCTTCTGCTGTTCCTCATATTCTCCGTGAAACTTAACACTCATTCCCGGATACTTTTTAGGGATATCTTTAAATTTCTCCTGAAGAATCTTATTAACTTCAACAGGAGTCGTTTTTGAATAATCAACATTGGCGCTTACTTTTATCTCTCTCATTCTGTCACGCCTTCTTATTCTTGCAGTAGTCTGAACTTCCTTTATATCGGAAACATCTCTAACTCTGAGAACAAGCCCTTCAGGTGTTTTAACAGGAATATCTCTTATATCATCAAGAGTATATGAATTATTTTCGTCAAACTTTATCCATATATTAAGCTCTTTGCCATCATCATTTAAATATCTTCCGGCATATTTACCGCTTGTAGCGGATCTGACAGCATCAGCAACCGCAGCAAGAGTAACACCACTCTGTTCCAGACGTTCATAATCAGGCACAATAACTATCTGATTTATTTTATCTATTACAGAACCTCTGAGATCTACAATTCCGGGAACAGTTTTAGCATATTCAACAATTTCATCACCAACCTTTTCAAGATCCTCCATAGATTTCCCGCTTACACTCATATCAAGAGCCCTTCCGGTAGGAGGTCCGCTTGCCGCCTTTAAGAATTCAAAATTAATTATTTCAGGATTTTTAGAAGCCTTCTCTCTCATCTTTTTCTTAACGAAATTCATAACATCGTTATCATATTCATTAAGATCTATTCGGAATTCAGCAACTTCCTCCTTTTCGATCCATCTGTAATCCTCAATAACTCTGCCGACAATAGTAACAACAGAAGTTACATATTTAGGCTTTAATTCAGCAATAACATAATCTTCTATTTCTCTTGTAGCCTCTCTTGTCTTTTCTATCGGAGTATTATCAGCCATTTCAAGCTTTGCAGTAACAGTTTTAGTATTATCATCACCAAAAAGAACAACCCTCAGCCTTGTTGCAATAAAAATAGAAGAAACAAAAAGAATAAAAACAACAAAAAGAGTGATATAGCGATGCTCAAGAACAAAATTAAGCATTCTTTTATATACTGAAAGAAGCTTTAAAAACCATTTTTTCTCCTTTGCATTTTCTTTGTAAATATTCTTCATCTCATAAAGATGCACAGGAAGAACAACAAGAGCTTCAAGCAAAGATGAAATAAGTGTAAGCACAACTATAACAGGAAGCTGAGCCAGAAACTTACCCATAATACCGCTTATAAGAAGCAGGGGAATAAAAGCGCACGCTGTAGTAGCAACAGCCGAAACAACAGGCCACATTATCTCTTTTGTTCCCTTTAAAACAGCATCAAAACTTGAATACCCCTCCTCTCTGTAACGATATACATTTTCAATCACAACAATTGCATCATCAACAAGCATTCCGCTGACAAGAATCATAGCAAAAAGAGAAAGGGAATTTATAGTATAACCAAGAAATTTCATCATGAAAAAAGTGGCAAGGAATGAAAAAGGGATTCCTATAACAGCCAAAAGACTTGCTCTCCAGCCCATAAAAATAAAAAGAAGAATCGTAACAAGAGCCATACCGAGGAAAGCATTATTTTTCAGAACAGAGATAGTCTCATCAATAGATTCACCCTGATCATTCTTAAAACTTGCCTCAAGCTCAGGATGAAGCGAAACAAATTCATTGACACTCTTTTTAACATTCTCAGTTATCCCGACAATATTTGATTCAGGTTTTCTCATAACATAAAGAGAAACCGACTTCTTCCCATTAAGATAAGACTGAATACTGCCACGCTTAAAATCCTTAATTACCCTTGCGACATCTTTAAGATAAAGCTTCTGACCGCTATCTCCGGTTTTAATTAAAACCTGCTCCATCCTCTCAACATCGGCAAAATTTCCTGTAACCTTTACAAGATAACGCTTACCTGAAATATCAAGAACACCTCCGGGCGAACGGAAATTGGAAGAAAGAAGAGCAGCATAAATATCATCAATAGCAAGACCATACGTCAAAAGCCTTTCATTCTCAATAATTACATTTATCTCTTCATCAGCCACACCGGCAATCTCAATCGATTTTATACCATCAATCTTGGAAATAAGATCACGCTTCAAATTATCGGAAATATCCTTAAACTCACTATCTGAAACTGTTGCAGAACTAAGCATTACATTAATTACAGGTTCAGTGTCACCAGTCGCAATCTTAAAAACATAAGGACCCGCCATCTCATTTTTAGAAGGCAAATCAGGAATCTTATTAATCTCAGTCTGGATATCAAGAACACGTTTATCAATATCCTTAACATTCTCGAGAAAATTTATAAAAACAGTCGATTTACCATTTGTGGAGCTACTGTTGATATAATCAATATCTTCAACATTAGCAACAGCATCTTCAATTGGAATAGTAATAAGCCTTTCCATCTCCTGAGGAGCAGCACCTGGATACATAGTAACTACAATTGCAAACCCCAGATTAATCTCAGGACTCTCTTCAACAGGCAGAGTCTGAGTAGCAATAATTCCAAAAAAAAGCACAGCAAAAAAGAGAAAATGAGCAACTATCGGCTTTTTAAGGAAAACATTTATAAAGCTCATTTTTTATCCTCCAGAATCTCAACACTGCGACCATCCTCAAGAGCATCAATACCAGTCACAATAAGATTGAAAGATTTAGCAGAATCATCCGCAAGCTTTACAATTCTGTTCTTTGACAAATCAGAAAGGAGGAGAACCTCTTTTTTAAAAGCCTTTCCGCCCTCCTCAACAAAAATATAATACTTATCCTTTATAAAACGGACAAAACTTCTGCTTATCTCAAAAGAATTCTCATACTCCTTACCCAAAACAGCAACCTTAAGCTGCATACCCGGGAAAACAATTCGTTTCTTCGTAGCCTCATCCTCCTTACTCTCAAAGAAAATCTTCATAGAATAAAGAGAGCTTTTTCTATCAGGAGCCTCGGCAACACCCTTGATAATTCCCGGAATAACCGTTCCATCATTTAAAATAATCTCAACATCCTTTTTCTGATGCTTCTTATAAGAAAGGACATCAGTATAAGTAAGCCCGACAATAGCCTGAAGATTCTTAGTATCAACAAGCCTTGCCACCGGAGAGCCAATAGTAAGATACTGACCAGCCTGAGCAGGACGCTCGGCAATAATCCCTGAAAAAGGAGCAGTAATATAACAGTTATTTAAATTAATCTTAGCCGTTTCAAGAGAAGACTTTGCCTGATTAAGAGAAAGCTCGCTATTCTTATAAGTATTCTCTGAAAGATCAAAAGATTCCTTCGAAAGAGCATTACTCTCAAAAAGAGCCCTATCCCTATCAAAAAACTTCTTTCTAAGCTCATAAGTAAGTTCCGCCTGAGAAAGAGTAAGATTAGCCTGATCAAGAGCCGCTTTTTGCAAATCATGCTCAATAACAGCTAGAGTATCGCCCCTTTTTACAAACTCACCAAGCTCAAAATTAACCCTTTCCACCTCACCCGTAGTCTTAGTAGTCACAACGACATCGCTCTGAGCCTCAATAACAGCATTAAAAAAAGTCTTACCGGCAATCTTTGAAGGAGTAATCCTTGAAACCCTTATCTTTCTAGGAGGAAGCTCAGGTTTCACAGAATCACCCAAAGACTCAGGAACTACATCAGCATCAGAAACACCACCTGCAGGAGATTTTGTCTCAACCTCAATCTTAACATCAGCAGACTTATCTCCGCATGAAACAACCAAAAGCAAAACAAGTGAAAAAACTATAAAATATCTCATCTGATTTCTCCGGAACCTGTTATCAGTTTCAACTGAAAGAAACTGTTATAAATAGAATTCTCTATAAAAGTCATGTTTTTTAAAGCATCATAATAATTATTCTCGGCATTAAGAAGATCAAGATAAAGAGCCTTACCGCTCTCATACTCAAGCCTGCTCTGATCCATAGCCGACTTAGCCACCTCAAGAGAAGCCTCGGCAACCCTTTTCTGTTCAAGCAGAGAATAAATAGAAACAACAACAGACTTAAGATTATAAAGCTGAGTATTCAGCAAATCAGCAAAAGCAAGCTCGGAACCGACCATATCAGCAGCAGCCTTTCTCCACTCCAGGACATCAGAAAAACCGTTAAAAAAATTCCAGTTAAGCGATACAGTAATTGAATCGTCACTATCAAGATAAGTAGATTCAAAAGGATGATTCTCAGTCGGCCCGAAATCATGCGTATAATTAAAAGAAAGCGTAGGAAAAAGCGCGCCCAGAGCAATATATTTCTTATACTCCGCAATAAACTTCAGACGACTCGAACGGGCAAGCAGAGGAGAATTATCAAGCATAACCTTCTTCTCAGACTCAAAAACCTCATCAGCACCCTGACTGCTGAAACCCCTTTCCACAGCTGAAAAATCTCCGCCATCAAGAACATCAAACGAAACATCTCTGCCCGCTACCATTGACATCTTTGCAGCATTTTTCTTAAAAGTCATCCTGTAATCCTCAAGCTCCTGAAGCCTCTTTTTATAAGCAAGCTCAAAATTAAGATAAGCAAGCCTCGTTGTCTTACCGGAATCAAGCTGAAGCTTAGCCGTTCTCAAATTCTCCGAAGCCGCCTTAATAGACAGTTCCGTAGTCTTAATATTTTCCTGAGTTATAAAAGCCTCAAAAAAAGCCGAAACAGCAGTTGCCTCGACATTAGCCATCTCATACTTAAGCTCAATATCAGCAATTTCATCATTCTTATCAGCAATAAAATTACCGAAAAGACGACTACCGCCAGTAAAAATCGGAAGAGAAACCTTCAAAGACCTAGTCCACAAAGGATTCCGCTTAGAAGCAAGCGACGTATCCAAGTCAGCACCCGGAGCATTCAAAGCATCCTCAGTAGCCTGATCATAATAAAACGAAGTACCCACATCAACCGAAGGGAAATACCCCGAAAAACTCTGATAATAAGAAAGCCTCGCCCTATCCTTTGCAACAGCCGCCGATTTAATAGAAACACTACCCTCTTTAACAATATCAAGATACTCATCAAGAGACATGCCATTCAAAAGAAAAGGGGTAAGAAATGTCAGAAAAGACATCAACTTGAAAAAACTAAAAGCTCTCATACGATACCCTGTCAAAATTTCAGGAAAACCAATATACTTAAACTTATAAAAAAAAGCAAAAAATCAGGATTTATCCCTTGAACCGTTTTATTTTATGAAAAAAACAAATCATAAATAAAGAGTTAACCGATGTGTTTGACCTTTGGCTGATATTACTGAAGAGCTTTCATAAGGCTCATAAAATATTTTTCTTCTTTTGTGGTGTATAGCTGATACCAATTTTCAAGCACTTCGGGCTTCATTACTTCCATTTTCCTTAATATTTCATAGGTAAAATCAACTGGTGCAAGACCTGTTGCTGTTATTAGGTTTCTATCTGCCACGGCTGCTTTTTCCACATAGTTGTCGTCACCTTTGTAGTTCGGGCAGAATATTTTAAGGAAATCTTTGCCGCCGCTTGTGTGTTTTCTGTTATTAAGGATTCCTCTGTTTGCAAGTGCAGCTGTGGCTGCGCAGATTGCCGCTATGTTCACGTTTTTGTCTATGAGTTTTTCTGTCAGTTCTATTATTTCATGGTGTTCTCCGCTCAGCCATTTGTCTGAACCTGGAATTATCAGAAAATCTCCTTCTTTAAAGTCTGCTTTTTCAATTGTTGTTTCAGGAATAATTTTAATCCCGCCCATTGTTGTTATAGGGTCAGGTGTTTTACCGATTGTTATCAGGTTTATTTCTTTTGTCTTTATAAGAAATCTTCTGCTGTTAAGTTCAGACGTGAGGTATGCAATTTCCCAGTCTGCAAGTGTATCCAAAACATATATATAGCAGTTTATCATCTGTAATCTCCTTAATTAATTAACAGGTGTAGCGAGTATATTTTTTAGCTTTTTTTCTGTCAATTATTTAATGATGATGAAAAACTACATTACTTCGATTTCGGCATCTATTGATCCGGCTTTTTTAAGTGCCTGTATTATTGAGATAAGGTCTCTGGGTGAGACTCCGAGTGCGTTTAATCCTTTCACGAGGTCGGATATTTTACCTCCTTCGATGAAGTTAAGATTTCTGTGTTCTTCTTCTATGTTGAAGTTTTTCTGTTCTCCTGCGACTGTGTTTCCGTTGCTTAATGGTCCAGGCTGAGAGACGAATGGAGAACTATCAACAGTCACGCTTAGATTTCCGTGCGAAACTGCTGTTTTTCTGACTATTATGTCGCCGCCCATAACTACTGTTCCTGTTCTTTCGTTTAGAACTATGACTGCTTTTTTATCAGGCATTACTTCTATCTGTTCGAGGAATGCAGCCATTTTTATGGGTGAGAATCCTTCTTTTACTTCAACTTCTATTTCCCTGCCGTCTACTGCTCTTGCAACGTTTGATGCGAAGTATCTGTTTACTGCGTCTGCAACTATAAACGATGTTGAAAAATCGGCTCTGTTCAGTACAAGGGTTATTTTTCCGTTTTTAACGAACTGATTTTCAATTCCTCTTTCTATTACTGCGCCTTCGGTTATTGTTCCGACTGTCGGATGATTTTTGGTTTTGTTTCCGATTGAGTATCCTCCGATACTGAGAACTCCCTGAGCTACTGCATATACTTTTCCGTCAGGAGCTTTTAATGGTGTCATAAGCAGTGTTCCGCCCTGAAGCGATTTTGCATCACCGAGCGAGCTTACCGTTATATCTATTTTAGATCCGCTTTCTGCAAATGGAGGAAGTGTTCCTGTTACCATTACTGCTGCCGCATTTTTTACTTTGAGTTTACTTACGTCAACCTTTATTCCCATTTCAGCAAGCATGTTGCCTATTGACTGAACTGTAAATATGGCTCCCTGCCCGTCTCCTGTTCCTGACAAACCGACAACTATTCCGTATCCGACTATCTGCTGGCTTCTCACCCCTTTTATGTCGGCTAAATTTTTTATTCTGGTCCCGGCATACAGCGTTCCGCTGATAAGGAGTAATGTCAGCATCATTTTTATAATATTTTTCATCTTATTTCTCCTAAAACAACCATTAAAACGGCCAGACCCAGTCAAAGAATCTTGCAAATACTCCGGGCTGCTGTTTGTCGGAAACGATTCCTCTGCCTGAAAATTCTATCTGTAGTTCAGCTATTCTGTCACTTGGAACACTGTTATCCTGACTTATGTCGTCAGATCTTATTATCCCTGAAAGATAGAGATGTTGTTCCTCTCCGTTTACCAGTGTCACTTTCTCCCCTTCTATGAAGAGGTTTCCGCTTGAATATACTTTTTTTATGACGACTGTTATTGTCGCTTTCATTGTTTCTTTACGATTGGTTGAGCCTTTGCCTGAAAAATTATTTTTACTTGTCGCTGAGACCATACTACCGGTATCAAGTCCGCTTCTTTTGGCAGCAAAATTTTCCCATACACCTAACCCATTGGGCATTGATGCACTTGTTGTTCCGCCTCTTTCAAGGTTTGTGTCAGCTGCCTTTTCTGCAATATCGCTTTCTGAAACCACAACCTGAATTATATCATTGATTTTGTGTGCCCGTTTTTCGGAAAACATGCTTGCATTGCTGGATCTTTCTGTCCAGAGGCTTCCTTCGGATAGTCTTTCCTCTTTATGCTCGACTTCTATTTCGCTTACGTCTCTTTTTTTGGGATTATAGTGATCTATTCTTTTCACACATCCCTGAAATATGATCAGAGTGGTAAATATTGCTAAGAATATTTTTATTTTTCTCATTTTCCACCTCCGACAGTCACTCTTCCGCTCCCCAGAACGGTTCCTCTGAGTATTTTTCCTGACTGGCTGTTCTTTATATTTATAGAATCGTTCAGAGATCCGTTTCCCAGAGCGATTGCTTCAACGATTATACTTATTCCTTTGGCAGAATAGTTGGCAAGTATTATATCTCCTCTTTTTATCAGGATTCTTTTTCTAAGCAGGTTTTTTGTAACTTTTTCCCCTTTGGAAACTGCTACTCTGGTTTCTTTTCCTTCTATTGAAAAGATGTATCTTCTGTTGTTGCCGCCATCTATTTTTTCTCTTGTTACAATTACCATATCCTGAGTAAGAGGAGTTCCTTTCGGATATGAATCTGTAAAGCTCAGGACATCTGCCTTTACTGTAAGATTAAAGGTTACAACTTTCACACCTTCATCTGTTTCGGCAAAAATTTTCTTGAATCCTGAAAAACAGAGTTGTCTGCCTGAAAAATCCGCACTTTTTATAACTGTTTCGGGTACAGAAAGGTTTTCTATCTCAAAGTTTTTCACTTCACTGCATGACTCTTCGATTTCTGCCTGTATAAGTCTTGTGAAATCAGAGCTTAAAAGCGAGTATGAAATAAAAAATGTTATTAAGATGATTACCTTTTTCATTGCACTATCCCTGTCTTAAGTTTGTAGCTGTCTGAAGCATCGAATCACTTGTCTTTACGGCTTTTGAATTTATTTCGTATGCTCTCTGACCTTCTATCATGTTTACCATTTCGGTTACCATATCAACATTTGAACCTTCGATAAATCCCTGAAGAAGTTCACCTGTTCCATTTTCTCCGGGATTTGAAATTATAGGATCACCTGATGCGGCACTCTGTTCAAAAAGATTTTTACCAAGAGCTTTCAATCCACCCGGATTTATAAATGTCGCCACTTGTATAACACCTATTTCTGTTGTGTCGGTCTGCCCTGCCTGTTTGACAGAAACTGTTCCATCTTCACCGATAAGAAGACTTACTGCATCTGGAGGAATTGTTATTTCAGGTTCTATCGGATAGCCGTTTGCAGTAACAATGCGCCCTTCGTTGTCTGTCTTGAACGAACCGTCTCTTGTGTAGGCGACTGTTCCGTCAGGTCTTGTTATCTGAAAGAATCCATTGCCCTGAATTGCTATATCAAGTGAATTTTCAGTGTTTCGAAGAGAACCCTGAGCAAATTCTTTTGTCGTATCTGAAGTTTTTACTCCAAGACCGTACTGTGTCGAAACAGGACTCGGCGTTCCGGCTGTTGTTGAAAGTCCGGGCGCTTTATCTGTCTGATAAAGAAGATCTTCAAAATTGGCTCTGTTCCGTTTAAAGCCGGTAGTGTTGACATTTGCAAGGTTGTTGGATACAACCGCCATTTTCTGCTGCTGAGCACTCATGCCTGTTGCAGCGATATCCAATGCTTTAAACATATTTTACCTCCATCACATTACACCTACTTTATTAACAGCCTTCTCATCAAGTGTCTGATAGGCTTTTATGGCTTTAGAGGCTGTTTCATAATGACGCTGAAGCTTTATCATTTCTGTCATTTCAGCCACGATATTAACATTGGAGCTTTCAAGGTATCCCTGATGGATTCTTGAATTCTGTGCAGTTGACTCAACACCTGAATTCTCATCCAATGTATATCTTGTTCCGTATTTATTGGTAAGCCATCTTGTGTCGTTTACATCAAAGAGAGCTATTCGCCCAACTTCATCTTCACCCTGAACTATCATTCCGTCTTCTCTGATGTTTACTCCTGCATTTCTGTCAACGATTATCGGTTCCTGATTTTCATTTAAAAGATAGGCTCCATCAGCATCTGTAATATAACCTTCATTGTCCACAGTAAATTCACCGCTTCGCTGAAGAAAAAGTTCTTCCCCTTTTTTTACTTTAAAAAATCCGCTTCCTTCTATTGCAAGGTCAAGAGGATTATCTGTCTGTCTGAATGAACCTTGTGAATGATCATTATATGTATCAGAGAGTTCTGTAAATGATTTATCCTGCTGAGTGTAGTATTCTTCCATTTTTTCAGGAATATCACTCTGTTTATACTTATGAATATATTCGGAAAAAACCGATTTCTCTTTCTTAAAACCTGAAGTTGAAGCGTTTGCAAGATTGTTGGAGACTACTTCAAGATTTTTCTCTATTGCAACATTACCGGATAAGGCAACATAAATTCCATTACTCATTTACAGCCCTCCTCTTTTTCATTTTCTGAAAAATATGAAATTCACTTTCAGACATCCCTGAAAAATTTCCTTTTTCTGTCGGATATTCATAAACTTTTGCTTTTACTGAAGCATTTATCTCTTCGGTTTCCCTTTTTATTTTTTCTTCTTCAATCATCTGCATAAGATTTCTGATATCGTCCTCTTTATCCTGAAGTATTGTAAGCATTTCGGTAGCCATTTTATTGATTTTAAGAACTGTTTCTTTCCCTGGAGCGTTTTTCTGAATCTTTTCAAGTTCCTGTTCCAGAGTTTCGACCTTGTATTTCATGAGAGAATATTCCTTTTTGTAATCACGAAATATTATGAGCAGTGTTATAACGATAATCACCCATAAAACTGCTGCAAAAACAAAAATCATATTTTCCCCCTATACCCCAGAGTCATTATCTTCATCAGAAACTTCTTCATCAACATAGATTATATTTCCGACAGTATCTCTGATATCACGTGCTATATCCCGCATCTCTTCAAATGAAATTTCACCTGTAACAAATTTATTGTCACTGTCTGTATCCGTGTCACTGTCACTTTGCTCTGTATCACCGTCATATATAAGTTTCATGTCAATATCTACAAAAATACCTATATCATGGCTAAAATCGTAATCTATAAAATGAGCATCCTCATCAATGGTTTCTTCATCCGTTAAGTCAAAGTCTTCATCATTAAAATCATCATCAGAAAACTCCACATCGCTGTCATCAAAAGCACAGTCACCTTTATAACAGGCTTCGGAATAACAAAGACCTTTTATGCAGAATCCTTCATTTGGACACCATCCGTTTGAACTGCAACTATATCTGCAAATATTTTCGCTGCACTTTTCTGATACTCCACAATCACTTTCTCTTACACATTCCACAGGAGAACATGAAATAAGCAGGAAAAATATTAACATAAACAACACAAAACAAAGGCGCATTTAAAGCTCCTTAAAAATTAACGCTCTGCTATTTTGCAAATTATATGCCATTTTCAGATTAACCACCTATCTAATAAAATGCTTTTTAAATATTTAAGAAAAAATTTGCGTAACGAAAAAAAAAACGATACAAGTATGTGGTCTAACTAAGATTATTACATTTTTCAAGGAGATTAGTATGGTAAAAGCCGGTATTAGATGTGAAGACAGATATGCTATGGAAAGAAGGGTTTCTATTATACCTAAACATGTTAAAAAACTTATCGAAGAGGGCATTAATGTTTCAGTTTACCCATCTTCAAAAAGAGTTTTTCCAGATATCGAATATCAGAATGCCGGAGCACAACTTACAGAAGATCTTTCAGACTGTGATGTAATATTTGGAGTAAAAGAAGTTCCTATAAATGCTTTTGTGCCGAATAAGACATATGTTTTCTTCTCTCATACTATTAAAGGACAGGTTTACAATATGCCTTCACTTAAAAAGATGATGGAACTTAAATGTACCTTGATAGATTATGAAAGAATAACCGAAAAAGGAAGGCGATTAATATTCTTCGGTAAATATGCAGGCCTTGCCGGAATGATAAACTCGCTCTGGTCGATGGGACTTAAATTAAAAGATGAAGGTTTTGACACCCCTTTTCTAAAACTTAAACAGGCTCATAAATATTCTTCCCTTGAAGAAGCAAAACAAGCAATATCCCAAGTTGGTCAGGATATCGCAGACTATGGGCTTCCACGTGAAGTTACACCTTTAACAGTAGGTTTTGCAGGTTATGGAAATGTTTCAGTGGGTGCACAGGAAATATTTTCTCTTCTTCCTGTAAAAGAAATTTCTCCAGAAGAACTTGAAGCCCTTTCAAAAAGAGAAAATCTGCCTTTAAATATTATTTACAAAGTTGTATTTCATGAAAAGCATCTTGTAAAACCAAAAGATTATGATGCCTCTTTTGAACTGTATGACTACTATAATTTCCCTGAAAAATATGAAAGTATTTTTGATCAGTACATACCTAAATTATCAATGCTCGTGAACTGTATTTTCTGGACAGAAAAATATCCCCGTTTAATTACAAAGAAAACCATAAACGAACTTTGGAGCAAAAATAAAAAGCTCAAAGTAGTCGGAGATATTTCATGTGATATAAATGGTTCCGTTGAAATAACTGAAAAAGCAACGGAAATAGAAAACCCTCTTTTCATATATGCCCCTGAAACAGGTAAAATATCCGAAGGTTATTCAGGAGACGGTATACTTGTTATGAGTGTAGATATTCTTCCAAGCGAACTTCCTAAAGAATCATCAGAAACATTCAGCAACGCACTTATGCCATTCCTTAAAGAAATTATGATAGCCGATTATTCTGCTGATTTCGATAACCTTAACCTTCCTGAACCGATACTTAATGCAGTTATTCTTCACAAAGGTGAACTTACACCCGATTTTAAATATATGGAGAAATTTCTCTAATATTCATTTTTTCTTTGATTGTTCATTTAAAAAAAATTATAACATTAATGTGTGCCTTTAAAAATTGATATGGGAGAGATTAAATGAAAAAAGTTCTCATTCTCGGAGCCGGACTTGTTGTAAAGCCTATGGTAACCTATCTTCTTGAAAATGGTTATGAAGTTACAGTAGCTAGTAGAAGAACTGTTGTGAGTGAACAAATGATTGATGGACATCCAAACGGCAGAGCTGTTGCCTGGGATGCTTCCGACATGAACGGATTAAGACCTATAGCAATGGAACAGGATCTTGTTGTCAGCCTTCTTCCTTATATTTACCATGTACAAGTTGCAAAACTCTGTATCGAACTTGGCAAAAATATGGTCACAACATCCTATGTAAAACCTGAAATGATGGAACTGGATGATGAATGTAAACAAAAAGAAATTATCATTCTTAACGAATGCGGTCTTGATCCAGGTATCGACCATATGTCAGCAATGAGAGTTATAGACCACGTTAAAGCAAATAACGGCACAATAGAAGAATTCTATTCATTCTGCGGAGCTCTCCCTGCACCGGAATATGCAGACAATCCTTTTGGGTACAAATTTTCATGGAGTCCAAGAGGTGTTGTTATGGCAGGAAACAACTCGGCAAAATACTACAGACACGGCAAAGTAGTTGACATTCCAACTGAAAATCTTTTTGCAAAACCAGGAAAAGTAAACTTTGAAGGGAAAATAGGAACACTTGACCTTTATCCTAACAGAGACTCAATATCATATATAGATATATACGGAATCAAGGGCACAAAAACAATGATGAGAGGAACATTCAGATTTAAGGGATGGTGTGAAAACATTCATAATATGAAAAAACTCGGCGTTACCCTTGAGAAAGAATATGATTCAACAAATAAAACATATAAAGATTTCATAGCAGATCTTATTGGCGCAGGATGCAGCTGCGGTATAGAAGAGAAAACAGCAAAATTCCTTGGCCTTGAAAAAGATTCAACCGTTATGAAATCACTCAAATGGCTTGGCTATTTTGAAGACAATCAGATAAATCTCGGAAAGACAACAGCTCTTGACATTACAACCGAACTTATGAAATCAAAAATGATGCTCAGCAAAAATGAAATAGATCTCTGCATCATGCAGCATACATTTGTTGCAGATTATAACGGCAAAAAAGAAGTTATAAAATCAACACTTGAAGATTACGGTATAAAAAACGGTGACACATCAATAGCAAGAACAGTTGCTCTTCCGGCAGCAATAGCTGTAAAAATGATACTTGAAGGCAAAATAACCGAAAAGGGTGTTTTCAGACCTACAATACCGACAATATACAATCCTATTCTTGACGAACTTGAAACACTTAACATCAAAATGGTAGAAACACACGGACTTTCAATCGATGAAATAGGAATTGAACTTGACTAAATAAAAATATCTGTTATTTTCTGAAGGCGGGATTATCCCGCCTTTTTTTTATTTTTTTGAGGGGTTTTTATGAAAAAGTTATTTCTATTATTAATTGGAGCTGTTTTTGTTTTAACTGCGTGTGATGACGCTACAGGAATTAAAAATGATACCGATCTTTTAACAGCTGATGACGACACCGTTTTAAATGATACAGACATAGAAGAAAACGACATTGAAAACGAAGACAATGATGCCGTATCAGACACAGATCTTGCAGATGAAGAAAACGACACTGAAAACGAAGACAGTGACATCACACCACTTGATGAAGATTCTGAAATAGATGAAGACACAGTGACAGAAGAAGAAAACGACATAGAAACAGAAGACAGCGACGTTGTAGTAGACGAAGAAGCAGATACTGAAGCAGACGAAGACACAGCAACTCCTGATGAAGATTCTGTAATTGGAGAATGCGATTCATACGAATCAGAAACAGTATTAATAAAAAATGGATCTTTCACAAAATGGTCAGAAGGAAAACCGGATTCATGGGTTGGAGTAAAAACAAGCCTTTCATCAATATCAAACTCTCTTGATGGAAAAAGTTGTGGAGGCAGTGTTGAGCTCATCAACAATGCAGACAAAAACTTAAGATTTACAACAGCAGCACAGGCAATGAAACATGGAAAATACAACTGTTCATATTTTGTAAAAGGAACCGGCGAAATAAGAAATGCATACTATGATGGAGACGGTTTCTCAAACTACTCATCATACATTCCAGCAGACACAGAATGGAAAGAACTGACATATTCATTCAACCTTGCAGATGACATAGCTGACGGATTTGAACTTATATTCTCATTAAGAAACACAGGCGAAACAGCAGGAATACTTCTTGATAACGTAAAATGCACAAGAGCCCCTGAATATTGTGACACAACAACCTGTGATGAATGGGAAGAGTGCAGCAACACAGAAGAAAAATGTATACCCCTTGAAGAAAGATGCAATGAAAACAGCGACTGTAACGAATGGGAAGAATGTAACAATGAACATTACTGCGTTCCAGCTCAGGGAAAATGCAATACAACTGCCGACTGCCCGTATCCAGGAGAAACTCCAAAATGCGATACAGCAAACCATACATGTGTAGCAGGGGATCCATGTGAAAACGTTACCTGTGACGAATGGAAGGAATGCAAGCCGGAAACAGCGCTCTGCGTACTCTCTGAAAACAGATGCATAAAAACTACAGACTGTCTCGGAACACTTCCGGCATGTGACACAGCAAACCACACATGCGTATCAGCCAACAACGCAGTAAACGTTATACCAAACGGTTCATTTGAAGCCTGGGATGTATACTCAATACCTTATTATGGTGATAATTTAATCCCCGATTACTGGTATGGAATAAACTTTACAGGAGACGACAACACAGGAAATACCGAAATAGACCCGGCTGCAATAATTCAAAGTACAGATGCCCACACAGGCAGCTATGCACTTAAAATAAATTTTCCTGGAATGCCCGCAGAAAGATTTACATCCGAAGGAGTTGATATTCCACTTGGAAATTACTCATGCCACTACTTTGTTAAAGGAAAAGGCGATTTCCGTCACCGCTGGTATTCAAAACTCGGATGGGCAACAAATACAGACTTTACAAGCATCGATTCCGTAAATTGGATTGAAGTTCCATTTACAATGAATTTTACAGGACAGGCAACAGATTTCAGATTCATCTTTTATGTAAGCAACACCGATAACGATAACCAGATAATCATAGACGATCTAGTCTGCACCAGAAATTAATTATTCTCATCTATTTGTGTAAACCAGTCTTACAATTAAATATAACTCATTAACCGTTACTCTTCATCTATATAAATTGCCGCATTCAATTCTCAATCATCTTGCCTGAGTAAAAAAGTGAATTACTTTGCCAAATTCATGCCTACCTGAGCATAACCATGCCTTACTTTGCATAAATTCCTGTTTACCTGAGCATAATCGTGCCTTACTTTGCATAAATTCCTGTTTACCTGAGCATAAAAGTCATTTACTTTGCACAAAGTCCTCTTTACCTTAGTAAAAAACTGCTTCACCAAGCATCTTTACATCTATTATTATACATTTTTCTCTTTCTTTTATACATTTAAGACTTCAAATGACTTATAAAGAGACAAATTAGAAATAAAAGGAAGAAAAGGCAGCAATGATTTAAAAAGAAGACTTGGGTTATAGAGTTAAATATTTAGGGGCGAATTGGTGTGATTGACCTTTGGCTGTTAGTTATAAGTTGCAGTAAATAAAACACCGCCACCAATAAAGCTTGAAGAACCATCACCAACTTTAGGATTATAAAAAAACTGACCAGCAACACCAAGACCCCAATTATCACTTACCCACCATTCTTTACCAGCGGCAAAGTTCATTGAAAATCCCCAGTCAGATGATAAATCTTCATCACTACCATCAATATCAAACGAAACATATCCAGCACCTAAAGAACCAGTAACATAAACATTTACAGGCATAAAATAATAAGTTGCACCAACACCAAACCCGTAAAAATTCATACTGCCATCAAGAGCTATATCAGTGGCACTATATTCAGGATCTTTTGCCACTGAACCATATAGATCTGCATTTATAATAAGATTTTCAGCAACAGCACCGCCAATCCCAATTGTTGTAATACCTGACATTCCAGAAAAACTCTCATCTTCAAAAAGAGATGAATAACCAATTCCGGTAGTTAATCTTAAATAAAAACCATCATGCTCATGGACACCGTCAGCCGCAGAAACAACGAAAGGAAAAGCTAATAAAACCAAAATAAAAAGTCTGTTTTTCATAAAATCCTCCATAAAATAAAAACATTGTTGGCTATAAACTACACTAAAAGCATCAACTGTCAAGTTTTTGTTGGCTATAGACTACAGATTTTTTATAGACATTTAGTATTGTTGCAGCATGAGTAGTGTACAGGATAAATTTACAGAAAAGCTTATTTATTTCAGGAAACAGAAAAATCTATCTCAATCCAAACTTGCCATTTTAAGCGGAGTAGACAGAGCATTTCTTTCTAAAATAGAATCAAA
The DNA here is from genome assembly GCA_963667425.1 of bacterium. Classification (GTDB taxonomy): domain Bacteria; phylum UBP6; class UBA1177; order UBA1177. The sequence continues at coordinate 1,209,182 of OY763407.1, forward strand.
GCAGGCTGTACCTACAATTCTCACACTTGAAAAGCTTGCGAATGCACTTGAAATAGAAGTTAAAGAGTTTTTTGAGGGGTAATTGAGCAAATTAGAAAATGGAATCTAAGCACCGGCACGAACTAATCAGATTGAAATATTTAATCTATGCTATTTTATTTTTCAAGACTCTTTTTTATATATTTCTGATCAGGATGATTTCTGAGATTTTGATGCAGCATTTCAAGCTTGTCCTGATCAAGCAAAGGGTTAATATAATTATTTCTTAGAGAATCCGGTTTTCTGTTTAAGATTTCAGCAAGTTCCCTTATTGTCAAATAACGTTCTTCGCATAACATTAAAATAGTCTCTTCCATTACTGTTTTATCAACCTTTTTTTTAGCTGAAATTTCTTCCACTTCTTTTTTTAATTTATCTATCTCTCTCTGCGTATCGAAATGTTCGGAGCTTTTTCCCAAATGTTCGGAGCTTTTTCCCAAATGTTCGGAGCTTTTTCCCAAATGTTCGGAGCTAAAAAGTTCAGACTCAATGTTTATCGGATCATTCCCAGGAAGAAAATAGTAGGTTGAGCGTCCCTGTCCACTGGAATCAAGAAGTTTTTTGTCAACAAGTTTATGAAGATTTTTTGTAATATCAGAAGAATGTTCCATTGATAACTCAAGCAATCTTTTATGTGTCACACATCCTTCATTTAATGCCGTAACTAAAGCGATTCTATCAATTTCGTTTAATTTTGAAAACTGGCTTGGAAATTTTGCCTTAATCTCATCAAGAGAGTCAGTAGGAAGAAGATTTTCCATTCTCAATGTAAGAATAGTTTGCTCATAATCCCCTGTTTTCTGCTCAAAGTCAGGATATTTCCATGACTGACTTTCCCACCCATTAATTATTTTCGGAAAACCTGAGCCAGCTTGCTCACCAAAGCCGATAAGTTGAAACATTTTTTGAAGTTTTCTATTTCTTGAGTCGCTTAAACCTCCTCGTTTAACATCATCAACAGGAACTCTTGACAAGCCTGGATTCCTAAATCCAAAAAGATCAGGGCGTTTTACTACAAGTATAGAAACTCGTCCATTATAATCAGCATGAATAAGTGTATTTACGAAAGCTTCTCTGATAGCTTCATGCACAGGTGTATCATCTATCCTGTTTCCACCTTCAAGCTTGAATGGAATTTTTAACCCTTCATACAATTTTAGAATAACAATGCTGTAGAAATCAAAAAGGTTTCCTGACCACATAAAATCGGTTGTAATTCTGTCTACCCATCTGTTTTCTGTAATTGCTCTTGGCCGTTCCTGATAGTCAACACAATAATTAGGAACTGCTTCAAGAATTGACCTAAGTTTTCCAAACATCAAAAGACCTGCAAGAGTCAATCCTTCTTTTCCAGAAGCCCGATCTTTTGCATAACCACCTAAATTTCTAAGAAATTCTTTAGCATCAAGGCCTAAAAAAGGGTGTGAAGGGCTCCTGTTTTGGAATATATTCATATATTTTTTCAAAGAATTGTGATCTATATCATCCATACTAAAATCTTCAAAAATTTTGCTGTCTTTTGATTCGTCTATCTTATCAGCAATCATCCTGTCGATATGCTCTTTACTGCATCTGTAATCACCTTCGTAATTTCTGATAAAAGTTCCTGTGTATGGATTTTGACCGACAAAAACAGGCCTTTGCTTTCTGTTTGCCTGCGGTATATCAATTCTGATTATCCTTTTTTCTTCAATATTTAAAATTTCAATGTTCTTTTCTGAAAGTATGTTAACACTGATTTTTTCATGGTTATTTAAAGTGTCCCATAAATCTTTTTTAAGTTTTTCAGGGTTTGTTATACCATGAATCTGAAACTTATCATCTTTCTGTTCAACACCAAGAAAAATAACTCTGCCTGATGTATTTGCCATTGAGGAGTATGATTCCCAGAGATTTTTGGGAACTTCCCCTGAACCATCTCGTCCGGCAGCTTTTTTACATTCAAGATCAAAATCTTCTCTGATTCCCTGGAAATCTATTTCACCCTGATAACGCATGTTGAAAGCTCCTCATTGATTCCGAATATCGTGTCAGTGTCGTCACAGTCAATACTTTTTCTTCAATCTTAATATATCAGTCCACTATTAAAATTCAAACATTTATTATAAAAATTAATCTCAGGATAGACACACGGGTCTATCCCTACAAAAGAAAAAAATCCTTTCCAAGAATCTTCCCACTTTTTTCTAATCTTGTAAAAAAAACACTCATGGTTATAATGACGCTGTTTTTTATCTGTTTTATCAAATTTGGGGTGTTTATGATAAACTTCACAAAGAATCTTATACTTGAGACTGTAAGAAAAGAATTTAATAACGAAAATATTTCTCTTCAGTTTAAGCTTTCTGCAAAAAAAGATGATAATTATGATCTTGCTGTTTTGTCTTTTCCTGCGGCTAAGGATCTTAGGGTCGCTCCGCCTGAGGCTGGCAAGCTTATCGGCAGGGCTATTGAATCGGCTGATATTGATGTGATTGAAAGGGTTGAGGTTGTCGGTCCTTTTGTTAATGTCACTTTTGACAGGAAGGTTATTAAGGCTCTTTTGTGGAAGAGTTTCTGTAATGGTGTTTCTCATCCTTACCCTGCTAGTGATAAGACTGTTGTTGTTGAGTATTCTTCTCCTAATATTGCTAAGCCTATTGGTTTTCATCATATCCGTTCGACTGTTATCGGCGAGGTTGTTTCAAGGATTTACAGTGCGATTGGCTGGAAGACTGTGAGGATTAATTATCTTGGTGACTGGGGTATTCAGTTTGGTAAGGTTCTTGCCGCTTATGAGTTGTGGGGCGAGAATAAAGAGATTGATAATGTTGATGCTCTTTTTGAGTTTTATACGAGGTATCATAGGGAGGAGGAGAATATTCCCGAGCTTAGGCAGATGGCTGATAAGTGGTTTAAGATGCTCGAGAATGGTGATAAGGATGCTCTAAAGCTTTGGGAAAAGTTCAGGAATGTGAGTATTACCGCTTTTAAGGATATTTATGAGAGGCTTGATATTGAGTATGATTTTTTTACCGGTGAGGGTGATTATTATCTCAAGGGGAAGGAACTTACTAAAAAGCTTATGGGTTTGGGTGTCGCTGAGATTAGCGAGGGTGCAAAGGTTATAAATATTAATGAAAAAATTCCGCCTCTGATACTTGAAAAGAGCGATGGGACGACTATATATGCTACCCGTGATATGGCTGCGGCTGTTGATCGTTTTGAGAGGTTTAAGTTTGACAGGATGTGTTATGTTGTCGGTTCGGATCAGAAGCTTCATTTTACGCAGCTCTTTTCAGCTCTTAAAAAGGCTGGAGAGGTGTTTGCCGATAGACTTAAGCATATTGATTTCGGCTTAGTTTTAATGAATGAGGGTAAGATGTCGACCAGACAGGGTAATCTTGTGACTTTGACTGATGTTCTTGATAAGGGTAAGGAGCTTATGCTTGAGCAGATAAAGGAAAAGAATCCTGATATGGTGGATAAGGACAGCACTGCTGAGTCTGTTTCGAAGGCTGCTATTTTCTTTTCAACTCTTTCAAAGAAAAGGAGCGTTAATATCACTTTCAACTGGGATGAGATGCTTTCTTTTTCGGGTGAATCGGGTCCTTATCTTCAGTATAGTTATGTGAGAGCCTGCTCTATTTTAAGAAAATTTGAGGCTGATGGCGGTAAGGTTGAGGATATTTATAAAACTGAGTTTAAATCGGTTCCTGATGAGGATGAGGCTTCTCTTTTAACTGGTTTTTATTCTCTTTTTAATGAGATTGAGAGGGCTGCGACTGATGAGGAGCCTTATATTGTTGTTGAGAAGGCTCTTTCGATGGCTCAGGATTTTAATAAGTTTTATTATACTTCGCCTGTTCTTAAATCTGAGAACAGAAATGAGCTTCTTGCTTCTGTTATTCTTTTTAAGAAGGTTATGGAGTTTGTTCTTCCGATTCTCGGTATTGATTTGCTGGAGGAGATGTAGATAAGTGTGCGCTAAAAAAGGTGATGAGTTTATTCCTGTTCTTGCGACTAACAATGTTGCGGCTTATGCCAAGAATGTTGTTAAGATAAAGGAGCTTACTCCTGAGGAGGAGCGGGAGCTTTTCAGAAGGTATCGTGAAGAGAATGATCTTGATGCGGCTAAAGAGATAATTATGGCCAATTTAAAGCTTGTTGTTCATCTTTCTTATAAATTCCGTCACTTCAGAGATGTTGCTGATCTTATTCAGGAAGGTAATATTGGTCTTATGACTGCTTTTAAGAAGTTTGATCTTTCGAGGGATGTCAGGTTTGCAACTTATGCGAGCTGGTGGATTAAGGCTAAGCTTCAGGAATTTATCATTTCACAGATGAGTATTGTCCGTTTCGGCAAGACCAGAGATGAGAGAAAGCTTTTTTTCAATATGATTTCCACGATTAAAGATATTGAATCTTACGAAAAAGGGAGAGAGCTTACTAAAGAGGAGCTTATTCAGGAGGTCGCAAAGAGGCTTGAGCTTTCGGTCGAGAAAATCAGGGAGAGTATGAAGACTCTTTCAAATATGAGCGATATGTCTATTGATACTTCTTTTACTAAAAGTGATTCCGATACGACTCCGGTGACTTATCAGCTTGAGGATTTCAGCACGAATGTTGCTGATGATTTTATTGAAAAGGATTACGAGGAGAAGAGAAAGAATCTTTTTGATGAGGCTTTTTCAAAACTTTCGGATAGAGAAAAGGATATTATTCACCGTCGTTATATAACTTCTCCGCCTGAGACTCTTGAGAGTATTGGTGCTGAATATGGTATTACAAAGGAGAGGGTAAGACAGATTGAGGCAAACGCTATTTTGAAAATGAAGAAAATGGCGGAAGGAACTCTTGAGCCGGCTGAGTAAAAAAAATATCGACTCTCAAATTTTAATGATTAAAATCCAGTTGTAATTTCTGTTAACTAAAGGGAGCTTAAAATGCTTGCAAAATCTTTTGGAAGCGACAACCATTCAGGAGTTCATCCCCGTATTCTGAAGGCTATCGAAAATGCTAACTGTGGCGATGCCATGGCTTATGGTTATGATGTTTTTACTGATAGAGCGGTTAAACGTTTTGAAGAGCTTTTTGGTAATGATATTAAGGTTTATTTTGTTTTTAACGGAACTGGTGCAAATGTCACTGCACTTAGGTCTGTTACGAAGTCTTATCATTCTGTGATTGCTGCTGATACGGCTCACATTAATGTTGATGAGTGCGGTGCTCTTGAGAATCTTGGCGGTTTAAAGATTACTCACATAAAAACTTCAGATGGTAAGCTTTCGCCTGAACTTATTGATCCGATATTTAAGCTGAGAAATGATGAACATATGGTTATGCCTAAGGTTATTTCCATTTCCCAGCCTTCTGAGCTCGGAACTTTATATTCGGTTGAGGAAATTAAAGCGCTTGCTGATTATGCTCACTCAAAGAATCTTTATCTTCATGTTGATGGTGCAAGAATTGCCAATGCGACTGCTGCTCTTAACTGCGATGTAAAGGATTTTACCACAAGTGCCGGGATTGATATTTTAAGTTTCGGCGGCACAAAAAATGGTCTTCTTGCCGGTGAGGCTGTTGTTTTTTTTAACACTGCTCTTGCAGAGGATTTTAAATTTGTGAGGAAGCAGAATCTTCAGCTTGCAAGTAAGATGCGTTTTATTTCTGCTCAGTTTGATGAGTATCTTAAAGATAATCTCTGGCTTGAGAATGGAAAAAAAGCTAATAAAATGGCTAGGCTTCTTGCTGAAAGATGCAGCGATATTCCAAATGTGAAGATTGTTTCAATGCCTGAATGTAACGAGGTTTTTGCTGTTTTACCTCACGATTCTATTGATAGGCTTATAGAGAAATGTTTCTTTTATGTCTGGGATAGCGAAACTGATGTTGTAAGATGGGTTACAGCTTTTGACACGACAGAAAAGGATGTTGAGGGATTTATAGATATTTTAAAATCAGAGCTTGGATAAATTAAATCATTCCTGGATTAGCCACAATATGCTTGAGCAGCTGAAGTGCTTTTGTATGAATCTGGCTTACTCTTCCGGGCGTTATGTTTAGAACCATTGCGATTTCTTTAAAGTTAAGTCCGTCATAGTAATGAAAAGAAAGAACGAGTCTTTCCTGAAATGGTATTTTATCAAGCCCTTTAAGAAGTTCAGTCTGCATGTCTAACTCTCCAAGTTTTGTTTCTCCATTATCTGATTCTCCGGCAACAGTGTCTTCAAAACTGCTTTCGCCGTCATTGCCTTTAAACCAGTCCTCAATACTGTAAAAACTTGATGTTTCGCTTTTACGAAGCTCATCTAAGAGCTCTGATTCATCCATTTCAAGTTCTTCAGCTATTTCGTGTGTCGTGGGTCTTATGCCTGTTGATTCATAAAGTTTGGAAAAGGCCAGTTCGTATGTTGAAAGAAAATCTCTGGTTGAACGTGACAGAAAATCTTCTTTTCTAAGTTCATCATACATTGAGCCTTTTGCTCTTTTTAAAAGATAATGCCTGAATTTTTCAGGATCTGAATCATCTATTGCTCTCGCTGATTCCACAACGGCAAGAAGCGCTGTTCCAAAAAGGTCATCAACTGTGTATGATGAATAGATTCTGTTTTTCATTCTTATTGCCATCCTTTTTATTTCGGGAACAAGAGAAATAATGACTTCGTCATTTTTTCCCCCTTTTTTACCGCCGCCATTCATTTGTCTGGCGTAATTTTTAAGGACAGCTCTACATTCCATTTACTATTCTCCGGTAAATCCACTTGTCATTTTCTCCCAGAAACTGGAAGAATTTCCCGTTGAAAGAAAATCTTTTGAGTCAATTCTGTCTACAAGAGCTCTTATACATGCAGCAACCGATGATGAAGGAAATTCCTTTATAAACGGTTTCTGGGTCATAATTGCTCTGTTAATTATTTTATCGTCGTATACAAATCCGGCAAAATCAAGTGAAACGTTGAGAAAGTGTCCTGTAACCTGACCTATTCTCTGATAAATTCCTTTTGCCTGTTTAACATTGTCTACTCTGTTTATGAGAATTTTAAATCGTTCTATTTTATACTGCTGGCTCAGCACTTTCATTATTGCATAACCATCTGTAAGTGATGTCGGTTCAGGTGTAAGGACTATAAATACATCCTGAGCTACGGAATTAAAATAGAGTACATTATCAGAAATCCCGGCTCCTGTATCCAGAAATATATAATCAAAATCGGAAAATGTTTTTATTGCATTTATAAAACCGTATGCTTCTTCTTCACCAAGGTGAACCAGACTTTGAATACCACTGCTTGCAGGAAGTATATTAAGCCCTTCAGGTCCTTTGATAATTATATCTTCCAGATTTTTTTCACCTGAAAAAAGATGCCTGAGATTAAATTCCGGAGCAAGCCCCAAAACTATATCGACATTTGCCAGTCCCATATCGGTGTCAATAAGGAGAACTTTTTTTCCACGGGAAGCAAGCTCTATAGCCGTATTGACTATCATGTTTGTTTTGCCGACTCCACCTTTGCCGGAGGTAAAACTTATTACTCTCAGTTTTTCGTTCATTACATTTTCCTTTAGCAGATTTCATTTTTAAAAATCATATCCGAAAGCTGAGATGAAGACTTCAATCGAACTATATCTTCAGGAATCTTTTGTCCGTTGGTAACAAAACATGGAGAAACAGATGTTTTACCGGCGAGAGATCCCATCAATCCGTTTCTTATCGCCTCATCTTCTTTCGTATATACGACAAGCATTTCTCCAAGGACAGTTTCAAAACGGTTTATAACCGAAAGAGCCTGTTCATACTCTGTTGCAACCGGAATATGAAGTATCGGACAAGTATATACGGCAGAGGCAATCTTTTCAAGAAATTGCATTGATGACTGCGATTTATGACTTACACCGGCGGTATCAATAAGAACTGTTTTATAATTTATTCTAATATCTTCTATGTTGGCAAAATATTCATCTGCTGTTCTGAAATGAAAAAATGGAAGATTAAGAATATCTGTAAACTTCTTTATTTGAGAACCTGCATCAGCTCTCATAAAATCGAGAGAAATAATTGCAATATCATTTCTATTACGTTCAAGTATGAGTTTTGCTGCAATTTTAATTAATGTTGTTGTCTTTCCAACACCGGTAGGACCAACGAAAAGATATATTCCCCCCTCTTTATCCATTATGTTGAAGACATCTGTAACTTCTATTTTAGATGAAAAAAGATCTGTCATAAAAAGTTCCAGTTCACTGTCGGTCATAAATGAATTATCTGGAAGTTTTGTCTCTTTAAGAATTTTTTCCATTGCTGTTTCATCAATACCGGCTTTTATTCCTTTTTTTATGTACGGCATAAGATGAAAAGCATGTTCCGATAATTTAGAAACGCTGTTTTTAAGTAAAGCTTCAAGAGATTCTCTAAGCATGGCGAGTTCATTTAAGAATTTTGATTCCTGCTGTCTTGAACGAATCTGCTGTTCTTTCAACTGCTCCTTTAGGGAAGCAAATTCTATACTGTTATTTAAATCTGTAAAGGAGTCTACCTCTCTTGGCACTTCAGCAACAGTTGGAGAAATTCCTTTAAAAGAAGACTCCTGTAATCCTCTGCTGTCAGTTCTGCCGTATGTGGCAGTTTTATTGGTGTAGCCATAGGCACCACGAGATTTAAATGGCGTTCCCCCTTCTTCAAGATCGTAATCTCTCGCCGCAGTAACAATAACTTTTCCTCCAATATTTTCTGTAGAGACGATAACAGCATCTTTTCCAAAATCTTTTTTTACTCCTATCATTGCTTCTGCAACGTTCCTTCCTTCAAATCTTTTAATTTTCATCTGTTATCCCCCTACCACACCAAGTGTCTGCAATCTTACTGAAGAAACTTCAGCAGTGGAAATAACTGCAACACCCGGCATACTGCGTTCTATCATTTTTTTTACAAACCTTCTTGTATCAGGATTGGTAAGAAGTACCGGCATTGAACCTGTCATAGCAAAATGCTCAGCATTTTTATCAATTGAATCCATAAACTTTTTCATAAGCATTGGACTCACCACTCCACTTTCTTTATATGCTTCCTTTATTTCTATTTCGAGTCTTGGATCTATTGTCAGAACATATAAATTTCCATCATCACTTTTTAATCTTGAAGATATCTGAGCTCCAAGCTGTTGTCTTACAAATTCTGTAAGATATTCAGCATCTTTTGTAACAGGAGCATAGTCAGCAAGAGTTTCAAGTATTGTTCTCATATCTCTTATACTGATCCCTTCCTTGAGTATATTTTTAAGCACTTTAAGAACTGTTCCCATTGGAAGCAGGTTTGGTATAAGCTCTTCAACCACTTTCGGATATTTTTCCTTAAAGAGATCAAGCAGCCTCTGAAGTTCATCTCTTCCAAGTATGTCATGAGCATGGGACTTAAGAATCTCTGTTATATGAGTGGCAACAACAGTTGCAGGATCTACTACAACAAATCCCAGACCTGTTGCTGAATCTCTATCAGATTCGCTTATCCATTTTGCAGGAAGTCCGAATGCAGGCTCTTTTGTGTTTGTACCATCAAAAGGAACTGCTTCGCCAGTTGAATTTATAAGGAGATACTGATCATGATACACCATACCTCTGCCAGCTTCAACATCTCTTATTTTAAAGGCATATTCCTGCGCATTAAGATCCAAATTATCCCGTATATGAATTGAAGGAACAATTATTCCCATATCGGAAGCGAACTGCTTTCTTATAGAGACAATTTTTGCAAGAAGCTCTCCGCCCTGGCTTGAATCAACAACCGGAATTACAGCATAACCTACTTCAAGTTGAAGAAGATCCATTCCAAGCATGGACTCAACTTCTTCTTTTTCGTTTAAAGGTTTACTGTTATCAGAAGTAGATTCTTTTTTGTCTTTTTCATCTTCATCAAGATCAAAACCATCGCCCTCTCTTCCAATATAAAAGAAAAGTGCGGCAAATATCCAGAATATTATTAAAGGAAAACCTGGAATAAAACCTAAAAGGAAAAGTACTGTTCCAACAACTTTTAAAGCTCTGTTATATCTGAACAACTGACCTATAACTTCTTCCCCCATTCCCCCTTCAGAACCTGCACGAGTGACAATAACACCGGCAGCAGTAGAAATAAGAAGTGATGGAATCTGAGAAGAAAGACCATCTCCGACTGTGAGAATAGTATAGGTTGCCGCTGCATCTGAAGCACTCATTCCATGTTGAACAACGCCAATTATGAAACCTCCGACAATATTTATAACGGTAATAATTATGCCGGCTATTGCATCTCCTTTTACAAACTTTGAAGCACCGTCCATTGCTCCGTAAAAATCAGCTTCTCTTGCAACTTCTTTTCTTTTCTTTCTTGCCTCAGCTTCAGTTATAAGACCGCTATTTAAATCTGCATCAACGCTCATCTGTTTTCCAGGCATAGCATCAAGAGTAAATCTTGCACTTACTTCAGCAACTCTGCCTGAACCTTTAGTGATAACCATAAAATTTATTAAAACCAGAATAACAAAAACTATAATACCTACAACATAGTTGCCGCCGACAACAAACTGACCAAAACTTTGAATAAGTTTTCCTGCTGCGGAAGGTCCTTCATTGCCATTTAATAAAATAAGCCTTGTCGAAGCTATATTTAAAGAAAGTCTGAAAAGCGTAGCCATAAGAAGTACTGAAGGAAAACTTGAAAAATCAAGCGGTTTTTGGAGATATACTCCAACCATAAGTATCAAAACACCTGATGTAATACTCACAACAAGCAGAAAATCCAGCATAAACGGAGGAATTGGAAGTATCATTGCGACGATAATCCCTAAAAGGGCTGCAACTATTACTAAGTCGGTTCTTCCTTTAAACATACCCGTTCCAACCAAAAATTTTTCTGCTATTACTATTACAAAAACCTTGCCAGAAAATTAAAGAAAGCTGAAGAAGAATTCTAAATTGTGGTATTTTTTAGGGAAAAAAGATTTTTATTTTTCAGATATAATTCTATTTGCGGCATCTACCATATTTGGATAAAGAGTTGGCGGAACAAAAGATTTGCCCTTTACTTTAAAGACCATATATCTGGCACATTTTGAATTATCTCCAAGACAATACTTGTTTTTATAAATTAATCCGATTCCCTGTTCTATGTCCATTTTATCGTTAAAAAAAGGACAACCTGGCAAACATTCACATTTAGTCATAAAAACCCCCACTTATTCTTTGTTAATTTTTAAAGTACCTTTTTTTTCGAACTGTTTTAATAACTTATTGAAAAAAATCAGTTTTTTTCTGTTTTCTTCAGTGTCTCTAAAAGAGACAACCAATGGTATTTCATCAATTTTATCTTTCAGAGTGACAATATTATTAATACCCAGTTTTGACGCATAGTAATAAATAACAGCGGAATCAGTTAAAGCAATATCAAAACGACCTTTTGAGAGCATTCTAATCAATGCTGTCTCATCAGGCACAAGACAAACATTTTTTTTATATTTATTTACAAACTTTGTTATTTTCTCTGGATAAACATATGTTTCAATCATGCCTATACTACCATTTTTAAAAAGACTTTCAATATCAGAAAAAGATATATCAGAGCCTTTTCTAATAAATGCCCCTATATTTGAAATTTCTACAGTATCAGAAGCAACAAACCCTTCTTTCACTTCTTCAGGCCATGCAGGAAAATAACCGACATAAATATCCTGTTTAGCAAGTTTTTGAGATCTTAGCCATGGATAATATTCAACAACGACATCAATATTTTTTGTTTTAAGAATTTCTTTAATTTTTTCAACAAATGAACCTTTTGATTTTAAATCATTTGAAGAATAAGGAGGCCATTCCAAAGATGTTAGACGCCATACTTCGGCATAAATAGTTGTTGTAAAAAATAAAACAGATAAAATAAACAGTTTCATAACATACCACAATATAATCCACACCAAACATTCTAACAAATTAATTATTATTTGCATCATTTTTTAGACAAAAAAAATTTCATCTATTTCAAAACATGTTAATATAACAGCAAACAAAAATGCTTCCACTTCTTAAATAAATTTTTATTTTTTTATTGACAAACATTCTTTAATTCGGATAATAGACTCCAGATTGACTATTTGTACGGAGATACAGATGAAACGCAAAATAATAAAAATAGATGAGTCCAAATGTAATGGATGTTCACTTTGTGTTCCAGACTGCGCAGAAGGGGCTCTTCAAATAATCGACGGCAAGGCAAGACTTGTCAGTGATCTTTTTTGTGATGGACTTGGAGCATGTATCGGTAGTTGTCCGCAAAATGCAATAACAATAGAAGAAAGAGAAGCCGAACCATATAACGAAAGAAAAGTAATGGAACTAAATATTATACCTCTTGGGATAAATACAATAAAAGCCCATCTTGAACATTTACAGGCTCACAATGCTACAGAATATTTAACTGAAGCAGTAGAATACTTAAAAGAAAAGGGAATATCAAATCCAGTTGAGAAAAAAACAGAAACAACTTTACATTCTCATATTTGTCCTGGCAGTCGGCAGTTTGAAATAAAAAAGTCTTCTTTTTCAGAAAAAAAAGAAAAAACAAATTCCAGCTTTAAGGAAAGTGAACTTATAAACTGGCCTATTCAACTTCATCTTATTTCTCCGAATGCTTCATATCTTAAAAATAGTGATATAACAATTATTGCCGACTGCGTTGCATACGCTTACGCAAACACCCATTCCGAGTTTATAAAAAACAGAGTAACTATTATCGGATGCCCAAAACTTGATGACAAGGAAAAATATATAGAAAAAATATCACAAATAATAGAATACTCTGACCCTAAAAGTTTTCATATAGTTAAAATGGAAGTCCCATGCTGCTCTGGAATTGTTGAAATAGTTAAAAAGGCAATGATGAGAGCAGATAAGCTGATACCTTTTTCGATAACAACCATATCTATCAAAGGTGATATAGTTGACAACTAAAAGTATTAATGTATTTTATTTTTATATATTATGTTGATTTTTATATGTAATTTCAGATAATAGAATCTGAATTTAACTTTTTTCTTAAGCAGATCATAGCTTTTTGGGAAAAGTATATTTTTTATTTTTTTATGGAGGCAACTATGAATGAATTTAAAATGTTCTGTCATCAGTGTCAGGAAACAGCTATGAACAAAGGCTGCTCAGCAAAACAGGGAGTTTGTGGAAAAACTGCTGAAACAGCAAACCTGCAAGATCTTTTTATCTGGACATTAAAAGGAATTTCTTTTTGGTCAGTTCGTGCAAAAAAGCATGGATGGTATGATGAAAAAACAGCTTTTTTTGTCGATGAAGGTCTTTTCAAAACAATTACTAATGCCAACTTTAATAAAACTGATTTCATTAAAGATATTTATGAGGCATTAAAACTTCGTGACTCCGTAAAAGACTTAGTTCTTTCAAAAGAAAAAATAGAAAACTTACCTGAATTTTCAATATGGACACCTCAAAAAGATGAAGAAATTCTCAAAAAAGCAGCGGAAGGAACTGGCGGTTGGCTTGAAATAGAAAATGAAGATATTCGCTCCTTAAAATCACTTGTTTTATATGGATTAAAAGGAATTGCAGCTTATCTCGAACATGGTTATCAGATAAAAAAAGAAGGAAAAGAAATTTTTGAATTTCTAATGGAAGCTTTAAATGCTATTTCAGATAAAACAATCGGTGCTGATGATCTTATAGCTTTAACAATGAAAACAGGCGAATATGGTGTAAAAGTTATGGCTTATCTTGATGAGGCAAACTCAAGGTATGGAGATCAGGAAATAAGCGAAGTAAATCTTGGAGTTGGCACAAAGCCGGGAATTCTTATCTCCGGTCATGATTTTGTTGATCTTGAAGAGCTTCTTGAACAGACAAAAGATAGCGGTGTTGATATCTATACACATAGTGAAATGCTTCCGGCACATTACAGACCATTCTTTAAGAAATACAGCCACCTTATAGGAAATTATGGTAGTTCATGGTGGCTTCAGAAAGATGAAATAAAAAAGTTCAACGGTCCTGTTCTGTTTACAACAAATTGTCTTGTGCCACCTGAGCTCGAATACAAAGAAAGGGTTTTTACAACTGGTGCTGTAGGTTTTGAAGGACTTAAATATATCCCTGCAAGAAAAGAAGGTGGACATAAGGATTTTTCAGAAATAATAAATATGGCAAAAAAATGCAAGCCACCGGTTGAACTCGAAAAAGGAAAAATAGTTGGAGGATTTGGTCATAAACAGACACTTGCACTTGCAGATAAAGTTATTGATGCTGTAAAAAGCGGTGCAATAAAAAGATTTATTGTAATGGCCGGGTGCGATGGAAGACATAAAACAAGAAGTTACTATACAGAAGTTGCAGAAAAACTTCCAAAAGATACTGTAATTCTGACAGCAGGATGTGCAAAATACAGATACAACAAACTCAATCTCGGCGATATTGGAGGAATTCCAAGAGTACTTGATGCCGGACAGTGTAATGATTCATATTCTCTTGCTGTTATTGCAATAAAACTTGCAGAAGCATTTGGTCTTGATGATATCAACAAGCTTCCACTATCTTTTGATATTGCATGGTATGAACAAAAGGCGGTGCTTGTACTCCTTGCTCTTCTTTATCTTGGAGTAAAAGGAATCAGACTTGGACCAACTCTACCTGGATTTCTTTCTGAAGGTGTTGCAAAAGTTCTTGTTGAAAAATTTCAAATAAAAGGTATAACTGATGCTGAAAGCGACGTTGCTTTTATGATGGATGGAAAATAAAAGATTAAAAGGCGGTTATGGAAAAGATTCTAAACATAACAGAAAAGACGAACATTGTAATTCATGCTCTGGCATTTATTGCTGCAAAAAGTGAAATGGATTCCGTTCCTGTAAAGTTTATAGCCAAAGAACTCAGTGTTTCAGAAAGCTATCTGGCAAAAGTTCTGCAACCTATTGCAAAAGAAGGAATAGTTGATTCTGCAAGAGGCGCAAAAGGAGGATATAAACTTAAAAAAAAGGCTGATGAAATAGATCTTCTGGAACTTCTGTTACTGTTGGAAGGCTCTTTTCCACATGATGAGTGCCTTTTTGACCGTCCAAGATGCAATCTTAAAAAATGTCCATTTAGAAAAGTTTCTGAAAAAGTAAAGGAAACTGTTTTCAATGAACTGAAAGGAACAACTATTGCCGACGTAGCGGAAAACTTTAAATAGTATGATTCTTACAGAAAAAAATCTCGTTTCAGGCTTTATAGAAAACAGAGATGGAAAAGCGGAAAAAGAAACAATAATAAATGAACTTAAAGCAAAATACCATCTTACTGAGTTTTATACCGTTAAACAGATACACAGTACAAATATTGTTGTTAATCAAGGAGGCTGTGAAGCAGACGGAATAATAATTACCGGAAAAGGTAAAGGAGCCGCTGTTTTTACCGCCGACTGCGTTCCTGTTGTTATTTTTGATAAAACAAAAGAAATTTCAGGTATTTTTCATAGCGGCTGGAGAGGAACTTTTAACGGAATTGTCCAAAGCGGAATAAAAATGATGAAAGAGTTAGGGGCAAATGAGCTTTCAGCAATAATTTATCCTTCAATACAAAACTGCTGTTTTGAAATTGGCAGCGAACTTCTAAAAGAATTTTGCTCCAATGGAATTGAAGTTGAAAAAAGGAATTCAAGACTTTATGCCGATCTTAATTCAAAACTGTTAAATGTGATGAAAAACCACAATATAAAAGTACTTCAAAACATAACAACATGTACATGCTGTACAAAACAGTTATTTTCATACAGACAAAATAAAACAGCAAAAAGACATTTTTCATGGATAGCCAATTTACCATAACATCATAAAATTCAAAAAAAATACAAAAATTAAGAAAATCTAATTACATAGCAGATTATTTTAAGTTCAGACTATTTATATCTTATATGATAATAAAAAAAGATGCCGTTTTTGTAACCCACCTTAAATATAGTTTATTTAAGAGAAGTTTGTTTTTATTTCTTCTTTTTTTTGTTGAAAAAAAATCTCTTTGGAATAGAATGTCAACGTGGTTAGTTTGGAAACTGGTTTTACTGCCTAAAAACGGAAATGGAGAATGGAAATGAAAGAATTTATCGAAGCAATCGCAAAAAAACTTGTAGACAATCCTGATTCTGTTGATGTAAACTATATTCAGGGAAACAGTACAGGTATTATCGAACTTAGAGTAGATCCCGCTGATGTTGGCAAAGTTATTGGTAAAAGCGGAAGAACGGCCAATGCTTTAAGAACTCTTCTTTCTGCTGTAGCCAGCCGTCACAATCAGAAAATTGTTCTTGAAATTATTGAAGACAAATAAAAATTATGGATATTAGAAAGAGGAGACGCATAACAGCCTCCTCTATGTTCAAAAAAAATAGGAAAGAAACTGTTTTTGTAATGTTCTTTCTTTCTATTATTTTCGTTGGAATAGTTCTATTTATAAATTTCATGAAAGATTTTTCAACTGGCGCTACAAAAAACCATATGAAAAGTCTTATTGAAGAAAAAAATGAAAAAGCAGGTTTTACAAAAGAATTCTTTGAAAGGAATTTCACTAAAAAAACAATTGATGTTTTTGGAATAAGAAAAGGACTTTCAATTACAGCCAATGATCTTGGTGAAAAATTTTGGCGAGAAGAATTTACACAAATGGTTCAGGAGTCGGAAAACAAGGCGCTTGAGCTTGTCTCAATTGCCGAACAGATCAATAGAGAAGCAGAATGTAAGGGGGATTGTGAGACATCATTAAAGAAAAAAGTTGATCTTTCAGATTATCCAATAATTTACGATCTTATAAAAGATGGTGTGAATTTATCTTTAAAAACAAAATTCAACATTGCGGACGGAGATATATCATTTCTTTGGAAAAAAGCTTTTGTTCGCTATGGAGAAATTAGTAAAGCCAGAAAAAATATTGAGATTTTTGAACAACAGCTTCTTTTAAATGCACAGGAAAGAACTCTCTCAAATGAGGCCGTCTCTAAAATAAAAGAAAAGCTGGAAAACAATAAAAATTTTGTTGAAACCACAAGCATTCTTCCTGATATGAAAAATATCAAAGCTTTTATTCCTTTTGCGAATCCTGATTTTATTACATTTAACGAAAAAGAAAAAACTGTTCAGATAACCAGTTCTAATACATCCATTGATTTATCTGCTTTTAAAGAAGCTATTTTTCTTAAAATATTAAGTAAAAAACTTCCTGAAAGAATGAATTATTTTGTAATTTTAGGCGACAGACACGGAATGTGGAAACTCGATAAAAACTATGAAAGATGGAGTGTTTCTATTGACGATCCATATTCTCTTATTGATGTTTGGCGTGGAGCAATAGCTCTTAGAGCAGAAAGTGGTTTTTTTGCTATCGCCCACAAAAAAGAAGATTATGTCATGGTACCTCTTGATAAAAAACCTACAGAAATCGAATTGAAAGAATCTTTTAAAAAGAATTATGTTTTTGATATTACACAAAACAAATATTTTAAAATTTATGATCTCCCGATAGACTGGAAAACAGCTATGCCAGCTGAAGAAAATCTGGCAGCTATGGTTTTAGATTCAGAGCCTGTTAAAGCCAGAATGAAAAGTTTGGCTCTTTTTCTTTCAAATGAAAATGAGACTGAAATTTTCAGGCAGAATTTTAAAGAGACAAAATTTCTTATTCTTCATAAAGATCAGACAATTTATGTGCCTGAATCTGCAAAAGAGGATTTTATTCCAAAAAAAAAGCTGACTAAGAAAAAATAGTCCCGTTTCGGAGCCGTTAAATGTATCTTCCATTATCTTCAAGAATAAGACCTGAAAAACTTGAAGGGATAAAAGGACAGGAAACTGTCGTAAAACTTTTATCATCATTTCTTGAAAGAGGCTTTCTCCCATCAATGATATTTTTTGGTCCTCCAGGATGCGGAAAAACCACCGTTGCAAGAATTGTCGCATCAGAAATAGATGCAAGTTTTCATCAATTTTCCGCTGTGAATACATCTGTACAGGATATAAAGAAAATACTTTATAATGAGAAAAATTCTATTTTTGCAAAACAGCAGATAGTTTTTATAGATGAACTTCACAGATTTAACAAAGCACAACAGGATATTTTTCTTCCAATGATAGAAGATGATGGTGTAATATTTATCGGAGCTACAACAGAAAACCCTTCATTTTCCGTAAATAATGCTCTTATTTCAAGAGCAAGAGCGATACGATTTATCAAAACTGATAAAACAGCCGTAACCGAGGTTTTAAATAAAGCCAAGTCGGAGCTTGAAGCAAATGTTTCGGAAGAATTAATAGAGCTGCTTGCAGAAAATTCAAATGGCGACATAAGATACGCTGTAAATACGCTTGAATCTGCATACATGATTT
Source organism: bacterium (assembly GCA_963667425.1). Taxonomy (GTDB): domain Bacteria; phylum UBP6; class UBA1177; order UBA1177. The sequence goes on from OY763407.1 coordinate 1,227,595, forward strand.
CTCAAAATGGTCTGATAACACTTGAGTCCATCAAAGAAGTTGTTACTGATCCTGAAAAATATGATAAAAAAGGAGATTTTCATTATCGTTATATTTCAGCTTTTATAAAAAGCATGAGAGGCTCAGATCCTGATGCTTCTCTTTATTATCTCTCTGCAATGCTTGCCGGCGGAGAAGATCCGCTTTTCCTGCTTAGAAGAATGATAATTTTTGCCTCGGAAGATATAGGAAATGCTGACCCCAGAGCATTACAAGTAGCAGTATCCGCACTGCATGGTTTTAAAGATACAGGTTTTCCTGAAGGAAAAATAATCTTAGCTCATGCGGTAACATATCTTGCAACAGCTCCGAAATCAAACGCAAGTTATCTGGCAGGAAAAAAGGCAGAAATATATATTGCAGAAAATGGATCTAAAATGCCGCCTCAGAATATAATAAACAATTCATCTTTAGAGCCAGGAGAGGAAAAAGGAAACTATAAATATCCGCATGACTATCCTAATCATTATGTAGAAGAGACTTATCTTCCTGAATCTGTTGATAAAAACATAAAATTCTATGATCTTTCAGATGTTGGATATGAAGCTAAAATAAAAAATTACAGAAAAAATATTGGCTGTAAAAAAATCTGAAACAAGAAACTATGAGCCTTTAATTTCGCTGGAAAGCCTTTCTATTTCAAGTTCATGTTCTTTCTTGCGTGTTATGTCCTGATGAAAACCGACTATTTTTAAAGGAATATTATGCGTGTCTTTCTCTACAACTGTTGCAGAAACACCCATCCAAATAATTTGGTTATTAAAAACTGTTTTACATTCAAACCTTGTAAATGCTCTTTTGCCTTCTTTAAGCATTTTAAATTCATTAAAAACTCTATCTTTATCTGATACATGAATCGATTCCATCCATAATTCAAGATAATTCTTATTTTTTAATGATTTTTTTGAAATATTAAGAATTTCAAGCCATTGATTAGTTATATCAACCCTATTTAAAAGGCAATCCCATTCCCATAAGCCGAAGCGCATAAATCCCGAAGCAATATCAAGGCGATTAAACCATGAATTAAGAATCTTCTTTTCAGTATTCTGCTGAGTAACATCCTTCACTGCAAAAACAAAACCATTCTTATTCCCAAAACGGTCTTTTATAGGAGTTACAGTATATGATATTTCGACTTTGGAACCATTCTTAGTCACAAGAACTGATTCATTTGAATAATCAGCAATAGAATCATCAGCAAGCTTTTTAAGTGTGTATGAAATAATAGAACCGGAGTTCTGAGAAAGTATAGTAAAAACGGATTCCAATTCTCTACCCATAATTTCATCAGCTTTATAACCTGTCATTCTTTCTGCAGCAGGATTAAACATTGTAATAAATCCCATATAATCAGTTACAACTACAGCCTCACCTATTGAATTTAAAACTGTCCTGAAATTTTCCTCACTTTCATAAACTTTCTCTTCTGCTATAATTTTTTCAGTTATATCATGATTAGAACTTCTTCTGCCAATCCATTTCCCCTCATCATCATAGATAGGGTAACAAAAATGTTCAAGCCATTTTACAGATCCATTTCTATGAATAAATCTTAAAACTACAGATTCAGCAAGTGATGAATTTTCTGAATGATGTGTTTTAAGGAGATGATGCTTATATTTCACTACGTCTTCAAGATGTATTATTCTTAAAATAAAATCAGGATTGTCATTAAAACTGATTGATGGATATCCTGTTATTTTTTCTACAGATGAAGAAACAAAAACCATATTACCTTCACTGTCTGTCCAGTATTCCCAATTATAAGAAGTATCAGATAAAAGTTTAAATTTTTCATTCTGCTTTTTTATGACATTTTTTAATTTCTTTGTATAAAAGAAAAAAACGCCCAAAAGACCTAAAAATATTGCTATTAATACTACAAAAACATACATTAAAGTTTTACATGAAACCAATCCTCCGGTGGTGTCAACACCTGTATAATGAGCTATTATTTTTTCTTTCGTTTCAAGAGGTAAAATTGAAAGCGCCTTGTTAATAATAGAAAGAAGATGGACATTTTTTTTATTTATATCAAAAGAAAGATTTGTATAAAGCTCAGGAGAAAAGATTAATTCAATATCATTAATTTTATATTTGTTTATAGCATATTCGGCTGTAACGATATCTGTAATCCAGATTTTTACAGTATCATTTCTCAATTCATTAATAGCGTCTGAAGCATTGTCAAGTAATGTAAAATTAAAATGTTTGTATTTCTTATAAATTTGAAGACATTTTGAAATAGCTATTTTTTCCCCCTCAAGAGATTCAATCGAGTATACTGAAGATACATTTTTCTTTCCATAAACACCATATTGAAGAGAAAAATAAGATTCAGAACTGACAAAATTATTATTATCAATATCACATTCTGCAACAGATAAAATATCCATATCGCTAAGATCAGAATCCTTAAAATAAGAAATATCAATAAAATTTAATTTAATACCGGTGGCACGCCCTATCATTTGAAGAATTTCTATTGCAAAACCATCTTCTGAATCATCATAGTACGAAACAGGCTCATCCTGCAGAACACCAACATTAACAAGAGGAGCTGTCTTTAACCATTGTTTTTCATCTTCAGATAGAAGAGTAAAAAGAACTTTTTTATTAATATCTTTAATGTCAAAATGAACTTTGGAAGAATAGAGTGGTAAAAATAAAAAAAGAATGAAAATTATAAAAAATAATTTTATAAACTTCACCTAATCTCCTCTGAAATTATTTAAAGCACTTATTTTATCAAGCTCTTTTCTCTTCTTAGAGTTTTTTTCGCCTTCATCAGGATAACCGACAGTTATAAGAAGTTCAATGCTATATTTATCAGGAACAGAAATAACTTCTTTTAACTTTTTTTCATCAAACCAGCCAATCATACATGTTCCAAGACCTAATTCAGCAGCCTGTAAAGTAAAAAAACCGGCAGAAATTCCGCAATCAAAAATATCATAGTGCCTCCCTTTTGTATGCTCTGCTATTTTAGAGGGAAGAGTTCCCTTTGTGTTAACAAGAGCAACAATAATTGGAGCTTCGGATACAAATTTATTAAATTTAATAATAGAGTTGTAGGTAGTGGCTGCAACTTGATCTCTAACTTCAGAATTGTCAATTATTACATAATACCATGGCTGGCTGTTACAAGCTGAAGGTGACACACCCGCAGATTCTATACATTTATAGACATCTTCTCTTTTAACTTCCTTATCGGAATATTTTCTCACGCTATATCTTGAATTCACAAGTTCTTTGAACAACATTTTTTCACCGCCTTAAAAAATACAATATACTATAAAATATTCAAAATCAATTTTTAATAAAGCTCAAAAACTCTTCTATTTGTGAATCTGGAGTTGATGCTCCTGCTGTAACACCTATTTTATCTGAATTTTGAATTTTAATATTTAAAAATTCATCAACCTCATCAACAGATTCTATCCAGAAACTGTTGCTATTGACAGAATTTACAATAGAAAAAAGTTTGGAAGTATTAGAGCTGTTTTTTCCACCAATAACAAACATCATATCCACAGAACCGGCAAGCTCCAGAGCTGCATTTTGTCTTTGAAGTGTTGCATCACAAACAGTATTGCTATAATCAAGTTCCTTTACATCAGAATCATGTTCAAGCCTCTTAATAAGCTTTTCAAAAATCTCTGATCTACTTGTTGTCTGAGCTACAACAAATAATTTATGATGATTTTTTATAAAAGAAGAAAGAGTTTCTCCAAGACAATCAGGTTTGTCAAAGTCAGAAGGAGATACTACAAAATATTCACCCTCTATACGACTCGTTATGCCTGTAACTTCAGAATGAATTTCATCCCCAAGTACAATGACAGCAAACCCCTCTTCAGATTTTATCTTAACTACATCATGTATTTTCTTAACAAAAGGGCACGTTGTATCTATCACTTTAACATTGTTTAAAGAAAAAAGATATTCAGATTCCTCCTTAGTAATACCATGACTTCTAACAACTACAACTGAATTATCAACTACTTTATCAATATCAATTACAATGACACCTTTTTTTCTATAATCATCTATAAGTCTGGGATTATGGATCAAAGGTCCAAGCATAAAAACTTTTTTATCATTATTTCTATTGCATGCCTGATCCAAAAGAGATATAGCCCTTTTTACTCCAAAACAAATACCTGAAAATCTTGCCACAAAAACAGTTACCATAACTTTAAAGCCCTAAAATCAACCATAAAAAAAACAAAAAATATAATAACACAAATAAACGTTATAACAAGTTATGAACACTTTTATTAATTATCATAAAACTAACACTTTTATGACATTTTTTTAAAAAATTGCTTTTTGAATTGCAATATGTATAAAATTAAGAACGTTGTTTTTTGTTTTATTAATTTCAAGGGAGTGCAACATGAAGAAAAGTCTAATATTTTTAATTACTTTCTTCTTTTTCATCTCAATTCTGTATGCTGAAGAAACCAAAAATGTAGAATTCAAACCCTATGGATTTGTAGAGCTTTATGGTTGGTACAACGATGCAAAATTTGCAAATAGTGATCTTCCCTTATTCGTAAAAGACGAAGACAAAGGAGAAGAAATGTCAATGTCTATAAGAAAAACACGAATAGGGCTTGACATACTCTTCCCCTCTATAAAAGCAGTCTCTCTTATGATAAAAGGTGAAGTGGATTTTTCAGGAAACATGGCATCATCCGGTACCGCTGAATCTCGTCCTCAAATAAGAATGCGCCATGCGTATGCAGATCTTAATAAAGATTTTGGAATTGGCTCAGTAGGCATTCTTGTTGGAAGCACATGGGCACCAGCAACTCCAAACATTTTTATATCAGGAGTAAATCCTTCAGGAGGCTGGGGAGTAGGAAACATATGGCAGAGAATGCCCCAGATAACCTTAAAAGGAAAATTAAACTTTAACAAAATAACGACAGGAGTTCTCCTTTCAGCTACAAGACCTATGAGTGGTAACAGTGCTAACAAAGGACTTTTCTCAGAAGTTGGAGATGCCGGAGACTACAGCCTTATGCCTATGTGGCAGGGACAAATATATACATCAGGAGATATTGGTCCGATAAACTTCCTTCTTGGAATTGGCGGAGCATATGGAAAAGAAAACTATAAAGATGGCGTTGTTCTTCCAAATGGAACAACACTGGAAGGAGACGAAGTTGACGTACAGCTTTTCAATGTAGGACTTCAGATTAAACACAAATATGCCGGACTTGCAGGCAAATTCTATATGGGAAAAAACCTTAATGTTTTTGGTGTAATGGGTGCAGATGTAATAAAAGATGACAGTGGAATGATAGTTGATGGTGCGAAAGCAAAAGGATACTGGATACAGGGCGAATTAAAACCAGTTTCAACACTCTATATATCAGGAGGGTTTGGAAGCGAAGATCCTGATGATGAACAGGAATTTGCATACAATTCTATAAGATACAGCATGAACAGCGCAATCTGGGCTTATGCATCATACACATTCTTTGAGAGATTTCTAATCGGATTTCAGTGGACACACCTTATCACAGAAACTAAAGACGATGTAAAACTAACTGGAAACAGTTATATGTTCCAGACAAAAGTAAGTTTCTAATTTAAATTTCTTTAATTTCAATATAATCTTTGACATTCTCTATAAAAATTTTTATATTTAACAAGTCTTATAATTTTTTGAAGGTACCATATGAACATACCTAAAACAAACATGTTCTTCTTGATATTAATAATTTTTCTTATTTCATGTATGGAAGAAAAAACCTCCTTCAAATCCTATATATCATCAGAAAATGACAGCTTCATAATAACATCTGATGAATCTGCAATTCCTGATCCACAAGATATTCCCCCGACAGAATGGGGATTTGAAGAAATGCAGCAGTCATATGCATCAAACAACAGATATTACGAATGGTACATAGATCAGAAAAATACCGGAACATACAATTATGAAAACTGCGGACCAGCTTCAACGGTAATGGCATCAAAATGGTCTGACAGCTCTTTTACCAAAACAGCAGGCGGAGCCAGAAAAAGATTTCGCTCAAATGGTGGATGGTGGTACACTTCAGATATAGACACATATCTCACAGAAGAATCAATACCGCATGCCATAGTGGAACTTCATGAAAACACAATACAAGATACAATAGATAATGGCAGAATAATGATACTTTGCCTTAATATGTCAATTCTAAGAAAAAACAACACTGATAAAAACCGTATTGACAGATTTTATGACAACGTTACAGGTCACTTTATTGTAATAAAAGGATATAGAGAGTTTGAAAATGAAATCTTCCTTGAAAGTTACGATCCAAACAGCTGGGGAAAACAATATGGAGATGAAGCACCTAAAGGAAGAAACAGATACTACAGACTATCTGAAATTCTAAGATCTGCAGCTGCATGGTGGAACTACGGGTTTATAATTGCTGAAAAAAGAGACACAAATATTAAAATGCGAGGGCTTACTTTTAGTGAAATCCCTGATGCATCAGGAGGGACAGCTACTCAGCTTCAGTAACAATTTTCACATCAGGATTATTCTTTTTTATAACATCAACTTCAGCTGGATCAATAGTCAGACCTGCAATAACTAGCCTTTTAAGATTTTTAAGTTTATAAAGCGGTTTTAAAGTCGTAACTGAAGTGTTCCAGAGATCAAGCTCATAAAGTTCTTTCATATCTGAAAGAACTGAAAGATCACTAATTTTTACACCCCAAAGCTTAAGTCTCTGAAGGTTTTTAAATTTTCTAAGGATATTAAAATCAGTAAAACCGGTATTACAAAGGTCAAGATAAGTAACCTGTTCCGCTCTTGAATAAACAGGTGTCAAATCTTTTACATCAGTGGAACATAAAAGGACCTCTTTTATATTTGTAAGATTGGCAAACGCTTTAATGTCACTTACTTTTGTCTGAAGAAGATCTATAGATTCGAGAATCTGCATATCATTTAAAGAGGAAACATCAGAAATAGAAGTCATCTTAGCATCAATAGTTTTAAGATTAGGAAGAGATATTATTGGAGAAAGATCTGTAACTGCTGTTTTCCAGATATTAAGATATTCAAGATTGTTAAGACCTTTAAGCGGAGAAAGATCTTTTATATTTGAAGCGAAACGCATATCAAGCTTCTTAAGTTTTGTCATATTTGCAAAAACATCAAGAGAATCTATTTTCGTAAAACCAATAAAAACATTCTCCATATCTCCACACCTTTTTATATCATCAACAGTAACCCTGCTCATAACAGGAACGGTAACACCATACCATTTTTCAAATTCTTCGGGATGAGCCTTGCCCCATGACTCCCAAAACTCATCTCCCCATGGAGGATAAAAAACTGAACATTTTACTGGCTCCTTTTTTTCAGCAGTGTTAACAGCAGCTTTTTTTTCAACTTCAGCAGGTTTGTTTTCCTGTTTTACAGGAGGATTGTCTTTTGCTTTTTGGCATGAAACAGTAGAAAACAACATAAAAAGAGAGATAAAAACAATCATTTTTGACCATACAAACATAGAAAACCTCCATTATCGTTATAAAACACAAGGATAATATTGAGCATATGTTCATTTGTCAAGAAAGAAACAGCCATAACTAAAAAAACAGCAACAAATTATATACCACGAAATCCAATTTGATTTTCTTTTAAAAGTATGTAATATTGCACGTTTTTTATTTTTATGAGGTTAAGATGGTTCTTCTTACAGATATATCAAAGCATTATGCAGGACAGACAGTTCTCAATCATATCTCTGTTCCGCTCTCAAAAAACAGAACAGCTCTCGTCGGAACAAACGGCTCAGGCAAATCAACATTAATGAAAATAATTGCAGGTTTGGAACAGCCGGATACAGGAACAATCATTACAAAAAAGAACTGTTCAGTTGAATATCTGCCTCAGCAGGCAGCTTATGATTTTAAAGGAACAGTCTTTGATGAAGTAAATGCATGGAGAAACAGCGACAGACTTAATTTTCTCAAAGAACAGGAAGAAAGTATATTAAAAATACTCGAAACAAGTCAGGATGAAGCCCTGTTTCAGAGGCTCACTGAAATAATAGAAGAAATCGGTCAGCTTGAAATATCTGAACAGAAAAAGAATTCAGTTGAAAATATCCTGCTAAATCTTGGATTTGATAAGGAAAGCTGGCAAAAGGAAGCTAAAACATTAAGCGGCGGCTGGCAGATGAGAATCGCACTTGCAAGAGTTCTTGTAAGAGAACCCGATGTCATCATGCTTGACGAACCGACCAACTACCTTGACATTGCAACAATCGACTACCTATCAAACTGGATACTTGAATACAGCGGGCAGATACTCCTCGTCTCACACGACAGAGATTTTCTTAACAGAGTTGTAGAAGAAACATGGGAAATATTCAGAGGAGATATATCAATATACAGAGGAAACTACGATTACTACATTAAAGAAAAAGATGTCAGAGTAGAAGTTTTAAGCAGACAACGTGAAAAACAGCTTGATGAAATCAAAGTTCTTCAGGAATTTTATGAAAAAAACAGATTCAATGCCGCAACTGCCCCACTCGCACAATCAAAATTCAAACAAATGAAAAAAATAAAAGAAGAACTCATAGAACTCCCAAGAATCCCGCCAGTAATGACATTCAAACTGCCAACAGCAAAGAGAAGCGGAGACATTGTAGCTGAACTTGACACAATATCACACAGCTATGGAGACAATAAAGTAATATCAGACTACAAAAGAATATTTGCAAGAAAAGAAAGAGTTGCATTAGTCGGAAGAAACGGTTTCGGCAAATCGACACTAATGAACATAATAAGCGGAGAAATCACACCAACATCAGGAACATTCAACATAGGCTCAGAAACATCCGTATCATATTTCAGGCAACATGAAATCACACTGCTGCCTCAGGATATGAACGTACTCCAGTTCGTCGAATCAGTTGCCCCATTCAATATGATACCAAAAGTTAAAAGCCTTCTCGGAGCATTCCTGTTCTACGAAGAAGCCTGGGACAAGAAAATCAGTGTACTGAGCGGTGGAGAAAAAGTAAGACTCGCATTCATAAAAATGATACTCAATCCCGGCAACCTTTTCCTGCTTGACGAACCGACAACACATCTTGACATAGATTCAAAAGAAGTCATACTTAAAACACTTAAAGACCTTGATGCAACAATAATATTCGTTTCCCACGACTCACACTTTATAAATGAACTTGCAACATCACTCGTATACTTCAGAGGAAAACAGGACATACTCAACTTTCCCGGCACATACACCGAATATCTTAACCTCTATGGGCATGACATCATTGAAGATGAAAATAGTAAAAGTAAAGAAGTTAAAACCAAAGCTGAAGTTTCAAAAGGAAAATCCGACTATTCAAAACAGAAAGAGATAAGAAACAGATTAAACAAACTTAAAAAAGAAATCCCGGCCCTTGAAAAACTTATTGCTGACAAAGAAAATGAACTGTCAAACACTTCTCTTTCAAAAGCAGCAAGAAAAAACTGTGAAGATGAAATAAAAAGACTCTACAACGAACTTGAAGAAAAAATAGAAGAAAACAGAGAACTCTCTGAAAACTAAAATAATATTCAGGAACTATTACAGTAATCAAAATTAATAAAGCTACCAGATCAAATAATATATTCCAAACCTAAGACATCTTAAAGAATTTTTTTAACTAAAATTATGCTACAATTGTTATAAAAAAACATCATAAAGAAAGTTTTCAAAAACTATATTTTAGTCTATATTTGATTTGTAAAATTAATTCATTAAAATGATTTGACCGCTAAATTAAAGAGTGAGGACGTTAATATGGATAAAATTATCGCTGTTGTTGATGACGAACCGGATATTCTGGAACTGGTATCGATAAATCTTGAACGGGAAGGTTACAACGTTAAGACATTTGAGGATGCTGGAGATTTTCTTTCTTTTATCAGAAATCAGCGTGTGGATCTGGTTGTACTTGACCTCATGATGCCGGGATATGATGGATTGGACATCTGCAAACAGCTTAGAAATAGTCCGGAGCTTTCAGATATGGGAATCATTATTCTTTCTGCAAAGGGTGATGAAATAGATCGCGTTGTTGGTCTTGAACTCGGTGCGGATGATTATGTTCCAAAACCTTTTTCACCTAAAGAACTTGCTGCCAGAATCAAGGCTCTTCTAAGAAGAAAGAAACCGTCAGATAAAACGTCTACGCCTGAGCCTGCTGAACAACTTAAGATTCTGGGTGGAATAATGGAAATAGATCCCAACAGATTTAAAGTTAAAATCAACAATGAAACAATTGAGCTTACATCAACAGAGTTTCGAATACTGGAAGTACTTGCTTCAAAACCTGGCTGGGTTTTTTCAAGAGAAAAAATCCTTGAATATTTGTGGGGAAATGAAAAGCTTGTTTTAGATAGAACAGTTGATGTTCATATAAAAAAACTGAGAGACAAGCTCGGTTCGGCTTCCAAGTTTGTTAAAAGTGTTCGCGGAATAGGATATAAACTGGAAGAAGAATAGTCATGAAATCTCTTTTTGTCCGTTTTTTCAGTGGTTTTATTATTATTGTCTTTCTGCTTATTGCTTCCATATTTTTCATTTCCGTTAAAACTGTAAGAGAAAGTTATATTGAATCTTTTAAAAACAATCTTTCCCTAACTGCAAAATCATCTATTTTTGCAATAGAACATTGCAGCAGCGCAGATGAACTTAAATCAAAAGTTAAAGAACTTGCAACCGCATCAGACACAACAATAACCTTGTATTCAACTGATGGTAAAGTTATAACAACTTCTTCCGACGACTTGGAATCTATGGCAAAGGGAGCGGACAAAAAAGAGGTCAGAGCTGCTTTAAACGGAAAGGAAGGCTACGCATTGAGAAACAGTCTGACAGTGCAGAAAGAGACAATATATATTGCCCTTCCGGTTAAAGAAAATGATAAAATAAAATATGTTATAAGGGTTCAGTACAGACTTAAAGAACTTGAGAATCTCATAGAAGGAATTAAAAAGAATATTGTCAGAACAGGTTTTATTTCAATTATTATTTCAATGTTTATAGCATTTTTCTTTTTTAGAAAAATTCTTGATCCGATATCGGAAATAACAAAGGCTGCCCAGCAAATTTCCGATGGAGATTTCTCTGTAAAGGTAAAATCAAAGAATAATAGTGAGGAAATAGAAAAACTTGTCTCCACTTTTAACCTTATGACGGAAAAAATAAACCTTCTTTTTATTGAAATATCCATGCAGCAGAAAATTAAAAAAGATTTTGTTGCAAATGTATCGCATGAACTTAAAACGCCTCTTACTGCGATAAAAGGCTTTAGTGAAATGATGATAGAAGATGAAACTCTTTCTAAAAGATATCTTGATATAATAAGAAGAAACACTGACAGGCTTATAAATATAGTTAATGATCTACTTATGCTCTCGTCTCTTGAAGATGAAAATGCTTCTTTATATATTGAAGAAATAAATCTTGCAGATATGCTTGAAAACACACATATGGTTCTCAGGCACAAGCTTGAAAAATCGGGGCTTTCACTAATAAAAGAGTTTGAAAGTCACAGTATTGTAATTGAAGGAGACAGATACAGGCTGGAACAACTTACAATAAATCTTCTTGATAATGCTATCAAATATACTGAAAAAGGCTCAATAACCATAAAACTTAAAAAAACAGAAAACAATCGGGTCGAACTTGCTATAAAAGACACAGGCATTGGAATACCTGAAAAAGATATACCAAGAATTTTCGAGCGTTTTTATGTAGTTGATAAATCAAGATCAAGAAAATCCGGAGGCACCGGTCTTGGACTTTCAATAATAAAGCATATCGTAGCACTTCATAAAGGAACAATAAGTATTAAGTCAAAAGAGGGAGATGGAACTGAATTTAAAGTTACACTTCCTGTTATAAACAAATCAGGATTGAAAACATAAAAAGTTCAGGAGATAATTTATGGAACATTTGTTAGAGATGATTAAAAATTTTGAAACTGGCTATCCGATCTTAATGCAGCTGATAAAAATATCTCTGGTTGTAATATTTTCAGTTATTTTTTCCAAAATACTTAAAAAATATATACTGAGCATTATTGAAAAAATTATTAAAAAAACCAAGAATGAATGGGATGACATCATTTTCGGTAGAAAAGTTTTTAACAGAATTTTTGATATTATTCCGGCAGCTGTTATTTATATTTCTGCCTATCTTATTCCTCAGGCAGAAATACTTATAGAAAGAGTCGCCCTCTCCTACATTGCATTAATAATGCTGATTGTCATCTCAAACCTTTTAAATGCTGTCAATGATATTTATGAACTCACTCCCAAAGCAAAGGAACGTTCGATAAAAGGAATCATCCAGACAATAAACATTGCTTTTTATGCTGTTGGTGCCGTTGTCATAATATCAATAATAATGGGAAAATCACCACTTATAATACTTAGCGGTGTAGGAGCAATGACAGCCGTTCTTATGCTTGTTTTCAAAGATACACTTCTTTCTTTCGTTGCAGGTCTTCAGCTCAACTACAATGAAATGATTTCTAAAGGTGACTGGATTTCTATGCCTTCCTTCCAGGCAGACGGTACTGTCATAGATATAGCTCTTCATACTGTGAAAGTTCAGAACTGGGATAAAACAATAACAACAATTCCAACCTATGCTCTTATGCAGAATAGTTTTAAGAACTGGAAAGGAATGGAAAAATCAGGAGGCAGAAGAATCTGCAGGAATCTGTTTATAGATATTTCTTCAGTAAAATTTCTTACAGCAGAAGAGATAGAAAAGCTCAAAAATATTAATCTTCTGAAAGATTATCTTGAATCAAAGGAAAAAGAGATTGCCATATATAACCATGACAGGAACATATCATCAGAAGATATTATAAACGGAAGAAATTTAACAAACATAGGAACTTTCAGAGAATATATCAGAGCATATATAACAAATAATCCAATGATTAGAAAAGATATGACAATACTTGTAAGACAGCTTGAAGCCACACCTACAGGTCTTCCAATGCAGCTTTATCTTTTTACGGATACAACTGAATGGATTAAATATGAAGCAATACAGTCTGATATTTTCGATCATCTTTTCGCTGTTGCACCTGAGTTCGATATAAGGCTTTTTCAAAATCCTTCAGGAAAAGATTTTAGAAAATTGACATAACTCTCGCAATATTATAAAGAATTATGAAGTGTTAATTGTTTGATAAATAATTTAAAGGAGTTTCAAGTGAGAAAAGGACTTTTTTTTATTTTAGCAACCATTCTGTTTATGGCCAACGTATTTGCTGCAGAAAAAGTTTTTGTTTTTCCCATTGCATCAAAAAACAACAATGAAAAGAAAATTGCATCAAAAATAGATGCAGAGATATCAAGTCTCTACGCCTCTATTAAAGAAGCGGAACTTATCGGAACCGATTCTCTTAATGAAAAAGAGAAAAAAATGGTTGAAAGCTGTAACAGAAACTATAAATGTTATCAGGCAAGAATAAAGAAATTCACATCTGTAGAAAAAGCTGTGCTTTACAGACTTAGAGATAAAGAAGGGTCTTCTCTTATTTCAATAGAACTTATTGACAATAAAGGTAAAATTTTAGGCAAAGAGTTCTTTAAATCTGAAGCAGGCACCGAAATTGAAGATATAACCACAGCTCTGATGATAAAAACAAAAAAGATATTTCCTGAACCTTCCGCCCCGGCATCAGAAGAATTTACCGATAGCAATGAAGAGTCTTTTGATGAGGAAAACACTGAAACACCTAAAGCAGAGCCTGTAAAAGTAAAAAAGCAGCTCTCAGCTGAAGAAAAAAGAACACTGAGAAGAGAGAAAAAAGCAAATACAAAAAAAGCTTTTACATTATATAGCGAAGGCAAACTTAAAGAAGCTGCTGAACTTTTCTCCATGGCTGAGGAAGATGAATTCTCATCTCTTGTAGAATCTATAATGAAAGATATTAAAGATGCTGAAGATTTAAATGCGTCAGGTGATTTTTCAAAAGCATATGACAAGCTTAAATCAGCACTTGAAAAAGATAGCAAATTAAGAACTGAAGGTTACAACAGGCTTGTTTACAAAAAAGAAAATCTTTCTGTAAAATCATATAATGAAAACGATTCAAAAGACAGTTCAGCAATACGCAAACTCCATAAAAAATATGCCAAGGAACTAGCTGCAATAGAATCTTGGAAAGCAGGCGAACTTGCAAAAATAGAATCATGGAAAAAAGATAATATAAAAAGTAAGGATCAGCTTAAAGATGATTTCAGAAACAATGAAAGAAAAATAGAGAAGGAAAATGAAAATGCATTAAAAGATGAAGAACATAAAATCGCTGATTATAAAGACAACTGGGAAAAAGAAAATCAGGGACTGGGTGAAAAAATAAAACTTAATGATAAGCGTATTCAGGAAATAATGCAGGAACTTGATGAAGACAGCGGTGCAATAAAAGCTGAATATAACAAAATGGTAGAAAAAGGACTTCAGGAACTTGACAAAACATATGAAGCTAAAAAACAGGATCTTGAAAAACAGAGTGAACAGGCAGAAAAAGAAGATATAGAAAACTATAAAAAAGCAAAAAAAGATGCCAATGCAGAAATGAAAAATATGAAAAACAAGATCCGTTCTCTTGAAGGAGATCTTGAAGAACTTAAATCAAAGCTTGAAAAAGAAGAAGAACGCTTTCAGAAAAAAGAGGAAAGACTTCAGACAAGAAACAACAAGAAAGTTGAAAGAGCAGCATCTGATGATGAAAAGGAAAGAGCTAAAGCTCAGAAAGATTATGAAGAGGATATAAAGAAAGCTAATCAGGAACTGAAGGATTTTGATAACAAAATGGCTGATATCAACAAAAAAATTGATGAAATCCAACCTTCAATTGATAAACTTAACGAAAATCTCGAATCTCAGCTCGAAAAAACGCAGAAAAAATTTGATGCAAAAAAAGAAGATATAAATTCAAAAATGGAAACTGAAAAAAGAAAAGCTGAAGAAGATACAGAAAAAAAATATAGATCAGAAACAGATAAAATTGCTAAAAGCATAGAAAAGCTTGAACAGGAAATAAGAGCAATAGAAGAAAAAGACGAAAAATATGAATCAAATCCTCAACACAAATCCAAATCAAAAGAGCTTGAAAAATTTAATGCCGAACTTGAGAAAAAAGAATCATCGCATGACCAGCTTCTGGCTAAAGCAACTGAAACCGTAGAAAAGAAATATTCCTCAAAACTAATTGCAGTTGATAAGGAAATGGAATCAGAAATAAAACAGGCAAAAGCAGCAAACGAAAAAGAAGTAAAAAAGCTTAAAGCAAAATATGATGAACTCTCTAAAGATCTTAAAAATGCCGGCAAAGAGAGAACAAGGGTTGAAAAATCTGTAGAAGCAAAAACAAATAAAGCTGAAGAAACAAAAAATAAAAAACTTAAAGATATAGAACAAAAAGCGGCTAAAAGAAACACTGATAATGAAAAGGAAGCTCAAAAAAGAAGAGACGATTTTGACAAAAAACAACAGGAAAACCGCTCTAAACTTTCATCTACTGAAAAAGAAATCGAAAATCTTAAAAATTCAGTTGATAAAAAAAGAGATGAATATCGAGCAAAATTTGAAGAAATGAAAACTAAAATCGAGGAAAACAAAGAAAAAAGAGCTCAAAATATAGAAACACAAAAAGAAAAGCTTAATGAACAGCTTGACAAGGAAAGAGAAGCTCTTCCTGTTAAATATGAAAAAGAGATGAGAAACAGAAGAAAGAATCTTGATAAAGAACAGGCTGATCTTGAAAAAGAAATAGACAAAATCGTTGCCAAAAGGAAGACTTTTTCTTCTGAAAGAGATAACAATGTTGCAAAAATGCAGAAAAATATTGAAATAATGCAGGAAAAATGGCGTAAAGAAAAACAGAAAAGAGAAGATACGCTTGAAAAAGAGACAAAAAAGCTTGAATCAAATAACGAGAAAATGGAAAAGACATATAAACAGAAAATTGCAAAGCTTGAAAAAGATTACGATGTAAAAGCCGGCTCTGTACTTAAAAAAGAAATAGCTGAAATAGCATCAACTCTTCCATCTAATGAAAAAGAGTCTAAAAAAAGACTTGTTGAAGCTTCTTCTTCAACAAAAAATATAGAAATTAAACTGATGGAATCTGCAAAAGGAAAAATTACCGCACTTCTTGATGACGGAAAAATAAAGAACGCCAGAAAAGAACTATTAAATACAAAAGCTGAAATAGTCTTTAATCAGGATAAGATAAAAGACCTTGAAAATGTAATAGAAGAATATGTTAAGAAGAAATTTACAGAAGCAGAAAAACTTGCTGCCGATGACCCTGAGCAGGCAAGAGAGATGCTTAAAAAACTAATAAAGGAAATTTCTCCTAGAAGTGAATACTATCTTAGAGGAAGAACATTAATTTCAATCTTATCAAAAAGAAATTAAGGAGAAAAAATGAAAGTTACACATAAGGCTGTGTTTGAAACATCAATGGGAAATATTACTGCCGGTTTCTACGGAGAAGAAATGCCGGGAACCGTAGAAAATTTTGTAAAACATATTGAAGCAGGATTTTACAGCAAACTCATATTTCACAGAGTAATCAAGGGCTTCGTTATTCAAGGCGGTGGATTTATCAATGGAATGTTTGAAAAAGCTGCTATGTCAACACCAATTAAGCTTGAAATATCTGATAATGTCAAACATGAGAAGTACACCTTCTCAATGGCAAGAACAAGCGATCCGAACAGCGCAACAAGCCAGTTTTTTATCTGTACTGATAAATGCGAAGATCTGGATGGATCATATGCGGCATTCGGAACAGTTCTTGAAGGATTTGAAGTTGTTGATAATATTGAAAAACTTGAAACAAAGTCTGTAAGACATTTTGATGATGTTCCTAAAACTTCAGTAGTTATAAATAAAGCTTATATGCTATCATAATTCTAAAAAGCCATCTATTGACTTAATTACAAAAAAATATACAATCTTTCATTGAGGAAATTTATTTGATAAGGAACTTTAATGAAAACTGTAATTCCTGTAAATTATGTTAAAATAGGTATGTATGTCGTTCTTCCTAAAGAAATAGAATTAGAAATCTTTGGAGAAAACGAACCTGTAATATCAAGTAGAAATCAAATAGAAAAGATATCAGCTATTTATGCCTCAAAAGTTATGGTGGATCTTTCAAAAAGCTTCAAGTCAAAAATTCAAATACCTGCATATAGCGAAAGTAAGCTCAATGAATTAATGAAAACAGAAGCCCCTGAAACCAAATCCGATATAATAAGAAAACAGACTCTGAGCATTATGGAATCTGTTATGAACAACCCTTCGACAGAACAGATTATTAAATCAATAAAAGACATTAAAACCTCTGTCAGATATATAATTGAAAATGATGATATGACAGAATATTTTATCAAAATAAACCAGTATGATGATTATACCTATGCACATTCTGTAAATGTTGGAATTTATTCCGTAATGCTTACTAAACATATTTTCGGTCTTAATTCGGACCATGATCTTGAAGAACTTGGTGCAGGTTTTTTTCTGCACGATATAGGAAAAGTAAAAATAGACCCAAAAATTCTTAATAAACCTGGAAGATTTACTCCTGAAGAATTTGAAATTATGAAATCTCACCCTGAAGAGGGTTATAATCTGCTTAAAGATTCAAAGCAGCTTACACCGGAAACTTCCGTTATAGTAATGCAGCATCACGAACGTGCTGACGGCAAAGGTTATCCTCTCGGACTAACAAATGAGGAAATACACGAATATGGAAAAATATGTTCCATAGCAGATGTCTTCGATGCATTAACATCCAAAAGGTCATATAAAGAAGCAATGACAACTTTTGAAGCACTTTTAATAATGAAAAATGAGATGATAAATCATTTCTCAAAGGAATTCTTTTCTGAATTTGTCTTTCTTTTTACTCCCAAATCATAAAACTTTACTTTTAATAAAAAAATGTAATTCTGAACCGAAAAAAAGTAACACTTTTACACTTATCCGGTGTTAAAGTATTTGAAGAAACGAAGGAGATTCTTGTGACTGTTGACATTGAAAAAGTTTATATTACATATGGTCCTATGGTTTTAAGACGATGCAGAAGAATTTTAAAAGATGAGGATCTTGCGCTGGACGCAATGCAGGACACTTTTCTGAATCTTGTGGAATCTGAAAATAAAATCAAGGATACTGCACTTTCAAGCTTTCTATACACAATTGCCACAAATGTCTCTCTTAATAAAATCAGAACTTTAAAGCGGGCAGCCGAAACTTATGAAGAAGAGCTCCTTTTTAAGATAGCTGCTGTAGATGAAACAGAAAAAGAGACTGCTTTTTCAATGTTTCTTGATTCTCTCTTTCAAAGACACAAAGAATCGAGCAGAACCATAGCAGTGCTCCATTTTGTTGATGGAATGACACTTGAAGAAGTTGCAAAGGAGGTGAATTTGTCAGTAAGCGGGGTTAGAAAAAGATTAAGGCTACTTAAAGAAGAGATAAAAAATATCGGAAAAGAGGTGATTTTATGACACAAAAAAATAATTTTTCAGATATTACATTAGAAAAATATATTCTAGGAGAACTTGATGCTTCTGTTAAACATGAAATAGATGAGAAAATAAAAACAGATGCGGAACTTAATAAAAGAATTGAAAATATCAAAACTTCAAATAAAGAGATTACAGAAAAATATGATATGAAATTTTTTGCAGCTAAAACTAAAAAAAGAATTGAATTTGCGCAGAAAAGAAAAAGTTTCGGGTCGTTTTTTCCTAAAATAGCCACAGCCCTTTCTTTTGTAATACTCATAATGATATCAATATCTATTTTTAGAATAGTGGAAACTGATGACAACAGCTCAGCATATGTTGAAAACATAAGAATTAAAGGAGAAACAAGGCTTTCTTTATATAAGCTTGAATCAAATCATGTAGAACTCATCAGAAATGGAGAATGTGCTGAAGAATCATCTTTAATTCAGATTGAGTATACTCTGCCGGAAACAACATATGGAGCAATATTATCAATTGACGGAAACAATAATATAACTAAGCATTTTCCAATAAATAAAAATACAGCTGTAAAAATGGACGCCGGGAAAAAAAGCCTGCAAAGAAGCTATCAGCTTGATAATGCACCCTATTTTGAACGTTTTATAATGATAACATCAAAAAGCGAATTTGATATACAACAAGTAAGCGAAAAACTGCTTGCAGTAGAAAACAAGGAAAAAGATATAATTGCTCTACCTTTTAATAATAAACAGACAAATTTTATACTCAAAAAAGAAATCGGAGGATGCCGTGATAAATAAAACTTTTATTTTTATAATAACATTTCTCACCATAACATCATTTTCTTTTGGTGTTTCAGCAAAGGAAAACGGTGGAGAAATAAAAAGACATGCCATAATCTTAGGTGC
Source organism: bacterium (assembly GCA_963667425.1). Taxonomy (GTDB): domain Bacteria; phylum UBP6; class UBA1177; order UBA1177. The sequence goes on from OY763407.1 coordinate 1,247,115, forward strand.
AAACGATGGCGGCTCTGAAAGGGTAAAGCTCCTTTTTGCAGAGAATGATGCAAAATCAATATTTAATGTAATGAAAGAAATAGGCGGGCTTTCAGAAGAAAATACCATCATGCTTCTTGAACCTAATCCTCAACAGATACTTGATTCTTTCAGAAAAACAGAACTTTCGGTAAAAGAAGAAAAATCAGGCGGATTCAGAACACAAGTTCTTTTTTATTATTCAGGACATTCAAATGAAAATGGTCTTCTTCTCGGTAAGGAAATTTTCTCTTACAAAGAACTTAGAAAAGAAATCGATTCACTTGAAAGTGATGTAAAAATTGCAATTGTTGACAGCTGCGCATCCGGAGCCATGACAAGAGAAAAAGGTGGAACATGGAAAGCACCTTTTATGGTCGATGAATCTTCTCTTGTTAAAGGACACGCAATTCTGACATCCAGTTCAGCAACTGAAGTTGCACAGGAATCGGACAGAATAGAAGGCTCATATTTCACCCACTATGTTGTTTCAGGATTAAGAGGAGCAGCAGATACAAGTAATGATAAAAAAGTTACATTAAATGAAGCTTATCAGTATGCTTTTAATGAAACCCTTAAAAAAACAGAATCAACTCAGGCAGGACCACAACACCCAAGCTACGATTTTAAACTTGCCGGAGCGGGCGATCTGGTTTTAACAGATCTTACCGCAAACACATCTATGATTCTTATACCGGCAAACCTTTCAGGTCACTTTTTTATACGTGATTCATCCAACCGCTTAGTTGCGGAAATAACAAAGCCGGCAGGGAAAGAGATGAGATTCAGCCTTGAAGAAGGCGTTTACACCATTCTCTATGAATCAAATAATGGAGAAATGTCAAAAACAGAAGCAAATATAATGCAGAATTCGACATTTCTTCTTGCTGAAGAAAACTTCACACCAGTAGATAACAGAACTGCCGGAAAACTTAAAGGAGAGGCTGTAAAGCAGAAATACCGCCATGTAACAACTAATTTCTCACTACTGCCGTCAATAAGTACAAATAGTGAATTTGAAGAACCTGTTTTGAATAATTTCTCATTCAACTTTTTACTCGGAGAAGGCGCAGCACTTGAAGGATTTGAGCTTTCATTTATAGGAGCCAGAAGAGATGACTATATGAAAGGCGTTCAATTATCATATGTTTATAATTCCGTAGGAGAACATTTTGAAGGTGTTCAGATAGCCACTTTTTTTAATCATACAGGTGAAGGAGACTCCTATGGTGCACAAATAGGAGGACTTGTAAATATATCGGAAGGCAACTTTCTGGGAGCTCAAATTGCAAGTGCAAACATTAATCTTAAAGATTTTAAAGGAGCACAGATAGGAGTCTTTAATTATAATGGAAACAACTTTATCGGCGGGCAGATAAGTACTATCAACATAAATTCGGGAAACACAACCGGAACACAGGTAGGTGCTTTCAACTATAATGGAGAGCAATTCAAAGGTCTTCAAATAAGTGCATTAAATTATAACGGCGGAAAAGTACACGGAATTCAGATCGGAGCAATCAACTATGCTGAAGATTCCGATTTCTCTCTAGGTCTGATAAGTATAGTTAAAAATGGAAGAACGAACCTATCCATTTACGAAGACGATCTCGGAAGTGCAAACATTGAACTCAAGCACGGAGGCAAATATTGGCATACAATATACAGTGTCGGAGCTGTTTTCGGCGAATATGCATCATGTAAAATTGGTTTCGGTTTAGGAGGACACTATGAATACTCAAGGCTATTTTTTGACGCCGATTTTTTAAGTTACAATTTTGTAGATACCAATGGATTCAACAACGATATGAAAACAAATACAATCAGATTATCCCTTGGAGTAAAATTAACCGAAAGACTTGCTCTTACAGGAGCTTTTACAAATAACTTTGAAACCTACAGAGGAAAAAGAGAAAATCCATCATTTATTGACGGCTGGAAAATAACAGACTATACAGATGACGATGACGATACATGGAATTTAGTTTACAGAATGGGATTTCAGTTCGGCGTGCAGTACATATTCTAATTTTTTACAGTAACATTTCACCAGATACTTGACACACTACCCACTCCAAATAATATGAGTATGTTTTTTAGTAAGAGGCTTTATGAATATTCTTCTATTTGATGAAAAAGAGATTGGATTATCGGGAGAGATAAAAATATCCGGAAGACGTTTCAAACACGCTTCTGAAATAATAGGAATAGAAAACGGCAGATTTATAAAAGCAGGAATGATAAATGGTAAAATAGGTAAAGGTGAAATAATTGAATGTTCATCCAACTATTTTAAATTCAGATTTTTTCCTGAAATGGAACCTCCTGCCCCACTTAATTTAAAGCTGATACTTGCCCTTCCAAGACCAAAATCACTAAAAAGAATTATCCAGCATGTAACAGCTCTTGGTGTTAAAGAAATTTATATAATAAAAACATGGAAAGTTGAAAAAGGGTACTGGACAAATCCTCTTTTACAGGAAGAAAATCTTTACGAGGAATTACTTCTGGGACTTGAACAGGCTGTAGATACAATTTTTCCAAAAGTTATAATAAAAAAGCTCTTTAAACCTTTTATTGAAGATGAGGTGCCGCAGATAATATCTGGTTCAGAGGCATATTTATTTCATCCGGGAGGAAAGTTCATACCGCAGGATACAGACAGGAATGTAACTATAGCGATTGGTCCTGAGGGTGGATTTATAGAGTATGAAGTAGAGAAATTTATAAATTCTGGTTTTACACCGTCAACATTCGGAAAAAGAATTCTGCGAACAGAAACAGCTGTTCCTGCTGCTATTGCCAGATTAAAAGGGAGCGGTCTCTTTTAATTTTCAAATAACTGATTCATCAACATCAACTATAATAACGGCATAAATATTGCACACTCCAGACTGTATTTTGTCAGGGGTAATATATGAAATTTAAATTCTCTCTCGAAGCTCTTCTTAAAGCCAAGGAAATAAAGGTAAATCTTATACAAAAGGAACTTGCTGAAATTTTAAAGCAAAATGAAATACTAAAAGGAAAGATTCAGGAAGTTGAAAAGAATCTCTATGAATGTAGAGATATTTACATAAAAAAATGTAATAAAGGCGATATATCTGCCGATGAAATATTAAATTTTCAAACATATTTTTCAAGCGAAGAAATAAAAAGAAAAAGAATCCTAGAAGAACTTGAAAAACAGTTCATAAAGGAAAAAGAAACCAGAGAAAAGCTTGCTGAAATCAATAAAGAGAAAAAAGGGATAGAAAAACTCAAGGAAAAAGAGTTTGAAGCTTTTATAAAAGAGCTTGAACAAAGAGAAATTAAGGAGCTTGATGAAATATCATCAGGTAGATTTGCAAGAAAGGCAAAATAAGAGACTGGGAGGCAGGACAGGTAAAGAACATATATAGAACATAACAACCAGACTGCCGGGATTAAATCTCCCATGGCATGATAGAACCACCTAGCCCAGTTACGCCTCCCATTTTAAGTGGTTTGGAACAACCGTATAGCAATATAACAACATAATATTGAAATGTCAACACCAAAAAATAAAACAACGGCAAAAATCATTATTCTATCTCTTTTTTAATTTTTTTTTGTAAATATCAATCTCTTAAGTATAATCGGTCAGATGATGTTAAAGCTGGTCTTCGGAGGAAATTATGTTCAAAAAAAATGTTATTTTTGTGATTTTAGTTCTGCTCGCCGCTTTTTTTCAATCATGTGACGATGGTGGAAAAAAATGTCCTGAAGGTTACGTTTACAAAGATGGGGAATGTGTTGCAAATTCGGATGATAATGACATTAATAATCCAGACGCTGACACAGAGACAGATTTAGACACTGAAGATGCAGACACAACAGATATTGATGAAATTCCAGATGATGATACTAAACCTTATACCGGTACATGTATGGCCGTTTATCCTGATGGAAAACTGACTATAGATATAAAACATAATACTCTTTCCATAACATCTATATCGGCTAGCGATGCTACAATTACTCTTAATGGCGATATCTGGCTGCAAAACAAAACCACTGCTTCAGAGTTTAAGCTTGCATCTGTTTCGAATGCAACATCTCAGACATATAATATTCCTGAAGGCAAATACGGTGTCATATATAAAGATAGTTCCGAAGGAATTTCACTTACGCTTGATGATGAAATAGATTTAACATCGGACAAAACAGTTGGAATATCAGTTCCTATGTTTAAATTTTCAGGCGCTGTAACAAAAAATGGAGCAGCATTCCCCAGTGATATAACCGATGCGGAAATAAAAATATCAAGCAACAGCTTTACCAAAACCATCCCATATACATCTTTTGGAAGTTTTGAAATAGTTCTTCCAAAGGGAAGTTTTTCAATGGAATTCAAAGGCAGACTTTCAAGTACACAACCAGTTTTCTATGGTTCAGTGGGAACTTTGGAAATTACCGATAACAATACTTCAACTGGAATCAATATAACAACTAAAACCATGAGCGGTACTTTTAGTAATGCTGTTTCAGGTGTTACAGTGAATACCGGATATATTCTTCTTTCTTCAGGAATAATAAATACACAGATATTAGATCTTTCATCATCTTCATCATACAATGTCGAACTTATAACTAACGATGATCCGATATATTATGTTCTTTATACTACCGATTCAGTAGCTCCGGGAGGAATTGCACCTTCATTCCAGACTCTCACATACTGGAATCCTGCAGATGCTGTTCAGCCGACATATATCCCGGCGGAAATGATTCCTTTAAGCGTAAATTCAGTCACAATGAACGGAGCCGCTCTTCCTGATTTCAGCTGTACAGCAGCTGACTGCACACGTGGAACAATAAAGATAAAATCAAAACTAAATGACTCTTTCACTATTGCAGAACTCGGAAAAACTGGAGCTTTTACACCTAAAAATATTTTTATTACAAGAGTAAATCCAAGAAGCTGGGACCCGGCACTTAATGAAGGTGCTGGTGGATTTAACGCAAAAACACCTTCATCATTTGCTTTTTTCTTTGAAGGACTTCTTTTTGACAGTAATATTATTTCTGATTCAGAAACATCATTTTTCACATCGCAGCTCACGGGATACACTGAAAGTGTAACAAGAGATGCAGGTGATAATATTACAGAATGGCTTACAGCTTTCCCGACCACATCTGTCGATATAAAAACTTTTGAAATAACAGGAAACATGACTGCATCTTTCGAACCAACAGCCGGAGACCTGATATATGCTTCAGAAGTAATCGTAGGTTCAGGCGGCACAAAAACATACAGACCTCAGACTCTTGTCGGCAGAGTATTTAAAGACGGCACATATGGAATAGTTCTTCCATCCTACAGTTATAACTCAACAACAGAAAATCCGCTCTATGATATTTTTTATATAGGTAAAACATTTCTTGGAACAGTTGATGATTTTAAAAAGACTTTAATAACATCAATTTCTCCAACGACACCGGCTCTTGATTCAAAAAACATTTCTATAAGTGGAAAAACAATGACTCTTGAAGTTACTGTTAACGGTAAACCACTTAAAACATTTGTTGAAGAATCGGAATATCTTCAAGGTGCATCTATTGTAATCTATGATAGCAACAATACAAACACATATGAACTTCCAATAAACTTCAACGGCAGCGAACCTACATTCGATATGGGCGGACTCACAAACTGGAAAGTTCATCTTAAATTTATCATGAAAGATGGTGTAAACTCACTTATTGTTCCGCTTCAGACAGTAACCAACACATCTCTTCCACTTAAAAAGAACATTTCTTTAACAAAATTCATGTTCAATGTAACAATAGATGGAAATATTATGTCAGATCAGGCTGCAAGCAGAGGCGACTTCATGTTCAGAAGCAAGATACTTGAAAATAGTGATGACCCTTCTTCAACTTCATATTTTGAGACAAAAAGCGATACGAATCTTTCATCAACCGGAACTGAATATATGCCGGTACTTTCGCTGTCAGATTATGAATATAAGGATATAAAACCAAGACTTACACTTGGAGAAGGTTTTCCATCAAAACACGAAGTCATGACAGACTGCATCTATGTCGGCAAATAATCCCTTGTTCCCTTATTTTTCCAGGAGTCCCCTTTAATGAAAAAAGATTTCAAGAAATTCATATATATTTCACTGCCTATCTTTGTGATAATTGTTATTTCCCTTGTTTTCCTTAACAAACAGGATAAAACTGAACCTGAAACAAAAAAAGAGGAAACATTATCAGCCGATTATTCACCTGAAACAAAAGAAAAAAAAGAGGAAACAGCCGAACAATCAAATCAGCCATGTAACGATGAAAAACAGATTCCAGGAGAACCTGCTTCTCCTGAAATAAACGAAAATAATGAAGATGAAAGCGGCGAAGAAGTTGAAAAGGGAGAAAAACCTATCATTGATGACGGAACACCTGGAAAATGTGTAGGGACATGTGAAGGAACAATACTTCCATATAAAGGTTTTGAAGAATCACTCCTTGCGATGGGACTTACACTTCCGCAGGTAATGGAAATAAATAATGTAATAAGATTCAGCGTAGACCTCCGTTTTCTTGTCGCAGGTGAAAAGCTCATCATCAAAACAAATGAAGATGGTTCTAAAGTTACAGAGTTTTACTACATACCAAACATAATAACCAGACACATCTTAAAAAGAGACAGTGAAGACAAACTTGTTTACAGCAAAGAAATACTTCCGTCAAAAAAGGTAAGAAGAATCATTACCGGCGAAATAGAATCGACTTTAAATCAGGCTCTTATCGAAAGAGATGATGTAACCGCACAGATAAGAAACGTTGTAAATGGTGTCCTTGAATGCATCGTAAATTTTAGAATGGATGCAAGAAAAGGTGATAAATATACAGTACTGGTTGAAGAAAAGTTTTATCAGGGCGAAAAGGTTCCAGGAGCAAAAATATTATATGCAAGTTATGAAGGTGTCAGAGCAAAGTTTCATGAAGCATTCTTTTATCACGACAAAGATCCTGCATCAGCATTCAACGCACACTATTCCGAAGAAGGAAAAGCCCTAATCAGAGATGCTTTAAGATTGCCGCTTGATGTTATTCATGTTACATCTCCATTCGGTTACAGAAGACATCCCGTCACAGGACTTAAAAAATTTCATAATGGAGTAGATTTCGGAGGTCCAGTCGGAACACCTGTTTATGCTGTTGCAAAAGGTGTTGTTACAGATGTCAAAACCACCCCTTATGGTGGAAAACAGATAACCATAAAACATGCAGACGGCACACAGACATACTATCTTCACCTTAATAAATTTCTCGTAAAACGGGGTGCCGCCGTAATGCCGAGAGAGCGTATCGCTTTAGTTGGAAGAACCGGCAGAGTTACAGGGCCGCACCTTCATTTCGGAATCAAATCGCCTCAGGGTAAATGGTTAAATCCTCTGTTAAAAAGGATGATAGCAACACCTAAACTTGATAATAAAAGAATGGAAAGATTTAAAACACAGATAGCTGATATAAAAAAATCATTAACTGAAACAGAAAAATATCAGTATATAAATAATTTTGTAGGACCACTTCCAGAGGAAGAGTGCCATCTTATAGATGAAGCAATAGAATTTGATAACAAAGAATAAAAAATGAGACCAAAAAAAGAAAGAATTGTAAAACATCCACCTGTATATACAAAGTTCAAACCCACAGGTGTTCCTTTGGGAGATCTTAAAAAAATTTCACTTACAATTGATGAGTTCGAAGCAATAAGACTTGCAGATCTTGAAGCAAAAGATCATTTGGCAGCTTCAGCTGAAATGGGAATTTCAAGATCAACATTCACAAGACTTATAGAAAGTGCCAGAAAAAAAACAGCAGAAATGATTGTTGAAGGAGCACTTCTCACCATTGAAGGAGGAGAAATAACATTCTCAAATAAATTCTTCAGATGCCCTATGTGCAGAAAAAACTGCGGTGAAACAGGCAACAACTATCAGTGTCCGCACTGCGATAAAAAGTAATCTTAGTCTATTTCTGAAGCATTTCCTGTAACTGATTGTAACCTGTAAGACCTGTCTTTTCTTCAACGGCTTCACCGTTTTTAAAGAAAATAAGTGTCGGAACAGATCTTATTTTAAAAGGAATAACGATTTTCCCTTCAGTATCACGACCTACATTAAATTTTGCAATATTTACATCATCTGAAAAATCTGTACCAAATTTTTCAAGTGTTGAGAGCATTCTTCCACAGTAAATGCATGTATCTGAATAAAACTCTACAAAAACAGGTTTCTGCGAATTTTTTACAGCCTGCCAGAAGTTATCTACATTAAGTTCAAGAGGTTGAACACGTCTTTTAGGTTTAATAGCATTAAAAATATTCTTGACAAACAATCTCTTCTCCATTAATAAAACCTCGTTAGCGTTAATATACACATGAAAAATGATTTATCAAGGTAAATAAACTTAGTTTTCTGATAACTTGAATATTTACTGCTTTTTAATTAATATGGGGCATCTTTTTTGTAGCCCGTTAGGAGAGAATCCATGATTTTCAGACTTGAAGTTGGTCTTAAAAGGGAAATGACCGATCCCGAAGGCAAAGCTCTTTTAAAAAGAATAGAAAGTGATTTCGGATTAAAGACGCTAAATTCAATAAGAGTTTTAAGAACTTATCTTTTCGATATTAAAAACGGTTCCATAGAACTTATAGAAAATTTTGCAAAAAATGTAGTATGCGACCCTGTTACAGAATACTATTCTGTTGGCGAATATGAACCTTCAGAGCAGTTTGACTGGATAGTTGAAACCGGTTTCCTTCCGGGAGTTACAGATAACGAATCAAGAACTGCCATGTGGGCGCTTAAAACTTTCAGTAAAATGGAGTTTGATCCTGAAGATAACATCTTTTCAGGAAAAAAATATTTATTTTACGGAGAGATAGATCACAATGCAATTGAGCTTGTAGTTTCAGGTCTGCTTATAAATAAGCTTATACAGAGATTTACCTTAATATCAGGAACAGAATGGCGAAACGGAAAAAAAGTTGGAAATAAAATTCCAAAAGTTATTGCCGGTACAAAACCTAAAACGGAAATCATAAACATTAACGTTGAAGACAAAGAACTTGATAATATATCAAAATCAAGAATTCTTGCCCTTTCAATAGAAGAAATGAAGGCTGTAAAAGCATACTATTCAAATGAAAGGACAAAAGAGACAAGAAAGAAAAAAGGATTTTCAGAAAACCCTACAGACTGCGAAATCGAAGTTATAGCGCAAACATGGTCGGAACACTGTAAACACAAAATATTCTCTGCCGATGTAAACTATACGGACACTACAACGGGAGAAAAAAAAGAGATAAAATCACTTTATAAGAGTTATGTTCAGAGAGTTACAAAAGAACTGGCTCCTGAAAAGTCATGGCTTAAATCTGTTTTTACAGACAATGCCGGAATAATCGAAATAGATAAAGATAATCTGTTTGCAATGAAAGTTGAAACACACAACTCTCCTTCAGCTCTTGATCCTTACGGTGGAGCACTTACCGGTATCGTTGGCGTCAACAGAGATATAATAGGATGCGGAATGGGCGCAAAACCTATTCTTAATACAGATGTTTTTTGTTTTGCAAGCCCGTTTTTCAGCGGAGAACTTCCAGGAACCAATCTTCTTCATCCGGCAAGAATATTCAGAGGTGTCCACCGTGGTGTAAAAGATGGCGGTAACGAAAGCGGTATTCCTGTTGTAAACGGTTCCATTTTCTTTGATAACAGATTTATAGGAAAGCCTCTTGTGTTCTGCGGAACAGGCGGACTTATGCCAAAAGAGGTAAATAACAATCCGTCACATGTAAAAAAAGCCCAAAAAGGCGATCTGATAATCATGACAGGCGGTCGTGTCGGTAAAGATGGTATTCACGGAGCAACATTCTCATCTGAAGAACTTCATGAAGGGAGCCCTGTAACGGCAGTTCAGATAGGTGATGCTTTCACTCAGAAAAAAATGCTTGATTTTATAATTGAAGCAAGAGATTCTGGACTCTTTCGTTCAATAACTGATAACGGAGCCGGCGGATTAAGCTCTTCAGTTGGAGAAATGGCTGAAGATACAAATGGTGCAGTAGTTTTCCTTGAAAAAGTTCCGCTAAAATACTCAGGACTTAATCCATGGGAAATTTTTATATCGGAAGCACAGGAAAGAATGACTCTTGCAGTTGCACCTGAGAAAATGGAAAAACTTTATGCACTTGCAAAGATACATGAAGTTGAAATATCTGTTATAGGTGAATTCAGAAACACAGGATATCTTGAAATATTCTATGATAAGGAACCTGTTGCCCTGCTTGATATGGATTTTCTCCATAATGGACTTCCTAAATATAAGCTTGACGCTGTGTGGGAAAGAAAAGAGAACAACTCTTTCTACCCTGAAGAATATGACAATTATGATGCAATACTTTGTGATATGGTTTCAAGACTTAATATTGCATCAAAGGAAAAATGGGTTCGTCAATATGATCATGAAGTTCAGGGAAGAAGCGCTGTAAAACCTTTCTGCGGAAAAGATCATGATGGTCCTTCAGATGCTGCCGTTGTAAGACTTTCACCTTTCACAAAAACAGCAATAGTTGCATCACATGGAATTAATCCGACAATAAGTGACATAGATGCATACTGGATGACAGCTTCAGTAATCGATGAAGCTTTAAGAAATGCAGTTGCAGTCGGCGCTGACCCTGATTTTATTTCCGGTCTTGACAACTTCTGCTGGCCTGACCCGGTATATAACGCTGAAAAGAATCCCGACGGAAAAGATAAAATGGCAGCACTTGTCCGTTCAAATCTTGCGCTTTATGATATATGCAAAGCCTATTCGCTTCCTCTTATTTCTGGCAAAGACAGCATGAAAAACGATTACGGCTCGGGCAAAAACAAAATTTCTGTTCCGCCTACCCTTCTTTTTACATTAATATCAAGAATGGATAATGTTGAAAATGCTGTAACAATGGATTTCAAAAAAGCAGGAGACATAGTTTATGTAATAGGTGAAACTGCAAACGAAATGGGAAGCAGTGAATATTATGCCTATCATGGAGAAAGAAAAAGCGGTTATGCTCCAAGAGTTTATCCTGAAAAATTCATGGCATCATACAAAAAACTCCATCAGGCAATACATAAAGGTCTTATTGCTTCAGCTCACGATATAAGTGACGGAGGTCTTGCTGTAACAGTTTCAGAATCAGCATTTTCAGGAGATCTTGGAGTAAGAGTTGATCTTTCAAAAGTTCCTTTAAGAGAAAGGATAGAAAGAAATGATATAGTGCTTTTTTCTGAATCAAACGGCAGAATAGTTGTTTCCGTTCATGAAGAAAACAGAGAAGAATTTGAAAAAATGATGGAAGGAATTCAATATTCCGAAATCGGAGAAGTTACTTCAGGTAAATTCGTAAAAATTTCAGGAATAAAAGGAAACGTCATTTTAAATATTTCCGCTGCAACTCTTAAAGAATGGTGGCAGAAACCGCTTAATCTGAAACTTAATTAACGGAGCATCCAATGAATAAAGTCAGAGTTCTAATAATCAACGGATACGGAATCAACTGTGATGTTGAAACAGGATGGGCATTTAAAATGGCCGGAGCAGATGAAATAGTTACTACACACATAAATAGAGTAATCAGTAATGAAATATCACTGGATGATTTCTCAATACTCGCTTTTCCTGGAGGCTTTTCTTTTGGCGATCACATAGCTTCAGGAAGAGTTCTTGGCGTAAAAATAAAAAGCGAACTGGGAGAAGCTCTTGAACGTTTTGTTGAAGCAGGAAAACTCATAATAGGAATCTGCAACGGATTTCAAATACTTGTAAAAATGGGACTTCTACCTGGAAAAGACGGATCTGTTTTAAATGACCAGACGTGTACGCTTACACATAATGATTCTGCAAAATATGAAGACAGATGGGTAAAAATCAAGCCTAATCAGGCAAACAATTCACCTTTTTTAAGAGGAGTTGAAACCTTTCCTGTAGCTGTAAGACATGGTGAAGGTAAATTCATTGCCATGCCGGATGCAATGGACAGAATACTTAAAGATAACTTAACAGCATTTCAGTATGTTGATGAGAATAATGAACCAACACAGGAGTATCCTAAAAATCCGAATGGAACTGAAAAAGCAATAGCCGGAATAACCAACAAGAGAGGAAATATTCTGGGTATGATGCCACATCCTGAAGTTTATGTTCAGAAAACTCAGCATCCGTCATGGACCAGGGAAAAAGAACTTCCTGAAACTGGTGCGGGACTTAAAATATTCGTAAATGCTGTTGATTATGTAAGGAATGAACTTTGAAAAAATTAGTTACATTCATACTCACCTCTATAGTAATTGCTGTCGTATTGTGGGTACTCGGATATTCAGGAAAATTCTTTACGTTCAACATTGAGCTCTTCACATCTCTAAAAGAGTTCATAATCTCTCTTTTTTCTTGAAAAGTTATTTATAAATGATATAAGAAAACCTGACTTATTTACTGGTTTCTTTTAGGAGTACACACAATGCTACAGGATAATACAGCTTTAAACAATGCACTTGGCAAAATAAAGCATAAAATATTAGTCTTTTCAGGAAAAGGCGGTGTAGGAAAAAGCAGCATAGCTGCCAACTTAGGAGTTTATCTTGCACTTCAGGGACATAAAGTTGGAATTCTTGATATAGATTTCCACGGACCAAGCATTCCCAAGATACTTGGAATGGAAAATTCACAGATTAAAGGAACAGAAGACGGACTTCTTCTTCCTGTACAAAAAACTCCTTCATTGAGCGTCCTTTCTGTAGGATTCATGCTCGGAGAACAGGATATGCCTATAATCTGGCGTGGTCCCAAGAAAATAGGAGCCATAAGAGAATTTATTGAGCATGTAGAATGGGGCACACTTGATTATCTTGTAATAGACTCACCTCCAGGAACAGGAGACGAACCACTTACAATAGCACAATTCTGTGGAAAAGAGACAAATGCAATTGTCGTTACGACGCCGCAGGAGGTTGCACTTTCCGATGTAAGAAAATCACTTTCATTCTGCAATGAACTTCAGCTCAACCTTCTTGGAGTTGTAGAAAACATGAGCTATTTCGTATGCCCTCACTGCAACGAAAAGACAGAAATATTTGGTAGAGGGAAAATAGATGAAATGATTAAAACTTTTAAAACTGAAATACTTGGAAGAATACCAATAGAACCTTCTGTTGCAGCACTTTCAGATGATGGAGAACCTTTTATTCTTAAGGGCGGAAAAACACCGGCAGCTGAAGCAATGGAAAAAATGTTTGAGAAAATAGAGTCTAAACTTGAAAATAAGAATTAGTTGTCTGTAAACGGAGTTCTTTTAATTAATTTTATGGAGGATTATTATGCCTGTTAATCTCAAAGGTAGAAGCTTTTTGACTTTAAAACATTTCACCCCTGAAGAGATCAGATACCTGCTTGATTTTGCAAAAGATCTTAAAGCGAAGAAAAGATTAGGTATAAAAGGAGACCTTCTCGAAGGAAAGAATGTAGTTCTTCTTTTTGAAAAGACATCAACAAGAACACGCTGTGCTTTTGAAGTTGGCGCTCTTGATGAAGGTGCACACGTGACATTTTTAGGTTCAAATGACAGTCAGATGGGCAAAAAAGAATCCATAGAAGATACAGCAAAAGTACTTGGAAGATTCTATGACGGAATAGAATTCAGAGGATATAAACAGGAAACTGTTGAAACTCTTGCAAAACATGCCGGAGTTCCTGTATGGAACGGACTTACGGATCTTTACCATCCGACACAGATTCTTGCAGATTTCATGACAATCGAGGAACATGTTGCAAAACCTTTAAACAAAATCAAATTTGTATACTGTGGCGATGCAAGAAACAACATGGGAAACTCACTCATGATTGGTGCTGCAAAAATGGGAATGCATTTTGTAGCATGCGCTCCTAAAGAGCTTTTCCCCACAAAGGAACTCGTTGATGAAATGAACGAAATTGCAAAAGAAACCGGTGCAAAAATAGAACTTATCGACAATGTAAAAGAAGCAGTAAAAGATGCAGATGTAATCTATACAGATGTATGGGTCTCAATGGGTGAAGAACATCTTTTCGGAGAAAGAATTGCTCAGCTTAAAGATTATCAGGTAAATATGAAAATGATAAAAAACACAATGAATCCTGACGTAATTTTTCTTCATTGCCTTCCAAGTTTCCATGATCTTGAAACAAAAATCGGAAAAGAAGTTTCTGAAAAATATGGAATCAAAGAAATGGAAGCGACTGATGAAGTTTTCAGAAGCAGACATTCCAAAGTATTTGATGAAGCCGAAAATAGAATGCATACTATAAAAGCTGTAATGTGCGCAACTATCGGCAAATAAAAGAATTTCTCTCCAAAGAATAAAAAAGGCTCCGAAAGGAGCCTTTTTTATTTTAAGAACCCATTGTTGTCGTCACAAATCTTTGTAAAAAACTGTAACACTCTCTTGCATATTGACTTTTAAGTATCATAGCCGAATCAAGATTTATATTAAGAAGCATAAAATAAATATCTTCATCAGAATCTTCAAAAACGAGACCATTACCAAAACCGCAAAGTGATGCCAGATCTGATGCATATTTATATCTAATAGTTTCGTAATCTGTTATAACATCAGAAAGAGGTTTTGCAAACTCACTTATTGATCTTATAATATTTTTAGGGAAACCCCACTTATCAGCAATATGTTTTCCTATTATATTACCTATATCCACAGATATTTCCCTTACAACCTCAGTCTCCATCTTACACTCAATATTTAAAGATTCCTTGACATGTAAAAGTGCAGACAAAGCAACTGTTCTTCCAACATTGAGTAACAGCCCTGTAGTGAAAGATTTTGCAGGATCATTATTTGTCTTTTCTGCAAGAAATTCAGCTGCAAAAGCAGTGGCAAGTGAATGAGTCCAAAATTCCTCAAAAACCTCTGGATATGAATCTTTATTTAAATAGAAAGAAGAAAGAACTGTTGCAAAAAGAATAGCTCTGACCTCTTCAAGACCAATTCTTCTTACAGCATCTTCGACAGAAGAAACAGGTTCTGCTGAATGATTATAAAAAGCACTGTTGGCTTCACTTATAACCTTTGCTGTCAACATATCATTAGTAACAATAATTCTTGATATAGATCTGAAAGAAAATTCACCAGTATCAACCATATTTACAAGTTTTAAAGCATATTCAGGGAAAACAGGCACAGGAATAACATTATCCGCAACCATCATTGACACAGCATAAACTATTTCACTTCTACAATCTGATGCCGAACTATTCTCAGAAGTTGCTATATCTCTGAAAATATTCTCTATTTTTGAAGGGTCATACATATTTATCCCATTAAAAAAAGCATTGTTGCAGTAATAATATCATAAAAAGCATCATTTTTCCAAAATAAAAAAACAATTAGCTCTACATTTTTATAAGCCTAGGCATTTTATGATTATTCCAGAAAGTTACAGCAGCATTGATATCATGAAAAACCTGAGCGGAAAGCTCTGAAAAATTTGAGAATTTTATTTCATTTCTCAGTTTTTTAAAGAAATATATAGTTATTCTTTTACCATAAATATTTCCAAGATTTTCACCTATAACATTTGTCTCAATTTTTTTATGCTGAGACAATAGATCGGTAGTAGGATTATAGCCAATATTAGTTACAGATTTATAAACTTTTGATTCTATAACTGTTGCTGTTATATATGTACCATTTTGAGGAATTATTTTTTCAGGCTCGGAAATATTGAGTGTCGGAAAAGAAAGCCTTCTTCCAAGCTGTTTACCCTCTTTAACTTCTCCTGAGACTGAATAAGGGTAAATCATCATTTTTGAAACTTTGTCAACTTCACCATTTTCAACAAGATTTCTTATTCTGGATGAGCTTATTTTTTCTCCTTCAAAAAGAACTTCCTCAACTTCTTTTACAGAAACACCTTTTTCACTAAAATATTTTTTTAAAAAAGGAATATTTCCCATCTTGTTTTTACCAAAGAAAAAATCTGTACCAACAAAAATCTGAGAAATATACATTCGTGAAAGAATAATATCAACAAATTCATAAGCAGTTAAATTTTTGGTTTTTACAAAAGGAAGTAAAAAAAGATAATCAATATTCAAACTTCTAAAAATAGCCATTCTTTCGTCTTCTGTTGTAAGAATACATGGAGAATTTTCCGACATAAAAAATCGTCTTGGATTAATATCAAAAGTTATTAACCCTGAAAAATTAAAAGGATGAGATCTCGCCTTTTTTATTAAAAGTTCGTGTCCTTTATGCAAACCATCAAATTTACCTATTGTTATAGAAAGAGGTCTGTGCGGTCTGAATTTTTCTATTTCAGTTATTATCTGCAATCATAAAACTCCTAAAAAGTCCGTTTATATTATATTATGAAGCTATAAAATCAATTAAATGAGAATCAAAAAATTCCATGGAAAAAAATCATAGATAAAAAACCACCTTTTTTTTGACAAATAAATACATATTGATATTATTTAAAACCTTAACAACAAGTTAGCAGGAGAAAATTATGTTAAAGAAACTTTTCAGCGCAACATTAGTCATTATGATGATGATGTTTTTTACAAACGTTTATGCGGCAGATCTTCACTGCAATCCCACAAGCAAAATCTGTCACAAAAAGGGATCAAAGAATTATGATTGTAAAGGATGTACAAAAAAATTTGCATCTGAAGCAGAAGCATTAAAAAACGGTTACAGAATGTCAAAACAAGAGAAAAAGGAAGATAAGAAACCGGAAAAGAAAGAAAAGAAAAAAACAGAGAAAAAAGAAACTAAAAAATCAAAATAACTATCTCTTCATTCCACCGGAATACAGAGACAAAAACAGTGCAATAAGTAAAGAAAGCATTATTGAAACAGTTGAAAGTTCCGGAAGGAAAATCTTATAATTTGCCGCAAAAACAGGAATAAGAAAAGGAATATAACTGAAAAACAGAACTTTATCCATCTTTTTTCCTGACAATCTGACCATTTCAACGAATCTTGTAATTGAAATCATTGTAGGTTCCATCATGGAAATATCTGCTTTTTCAATATTCTGAGAAGTACCCCATGCAACAGTCAGAGGTGAACCGGATAAACTTAGCTCTATTAAATTATCCGTCATAACAATATCTGAAAAATTAAGTTTCACTTCATTAAAAGATGAAATGTGCGTTAAAAAATTCAGATCTTTATTTTTAGAATTTACTATATAAAAATCTATACCAAATTGCTCTTTAAGCATTTTTACCAATGATGAAGAACTTTTAGATCCAACTTTATCAAAAATATAATAACCCAAAAGCTTATTATTTTCTGCAAGACCAAGATATGTCTTTCCATCATCAAGATTTTCAGGCATTTTAAGTTCATCATATGTACACTTGGACGCTATTAAAAGTTTTAATGGAGCCATTTTAAGTTCTTTATTTTCAGCAACTTTAGAAGAAACGCCTGCTTTTCTTTTCATATTATCAACTGAAACACCTGATTTATTAAGAACTTTATCGAGAAGTGCAGCGTTTTCCTTAAAATAGTTTTCAGTAATACCATCAGCCAGGATAATACCGCCAAAAACCTGTTGTATATTTGAAAAGATTCCATCTGAGGTAAAGAAAATCCGTTTAACATAAAAAGCATATTTAAAAGGATTAAAAGAATTAAGAGAAAATCTTGAAACAGCTGCTTCTACAATGAATCTGAAGAATGAAATAACAATGATAATGAAAGCTGAAGGATAAGCTGCTATAAGAATCAAATAAAGAGATTCAAGAACATTATATGAAGCAAAATAGTGAATCGATGCAACTATCAAGGCGAAACCGTATGCAGTATATAATTTAACAAAAATCGATTTAGAAAAAAATATTGAATCTGAATCTTCCGATTTAAACAGCAGAGAAAGAAAAAAAGGAATAAGAATTGAAACAGAAATTTCCCAACCCTGAAAAAAAGAATCATCTTTAAAGAAAACGAGTATAAGAGAAATAACAAATGGAATTAAAATAAAAATTAAAAACTGAATTTTATACAGCCAGCCCTTTAACATCATAATTCTTATAAAAGCATAAATAAAGGGCAGTGTAAAAACAACTAAAGTGTAGTCCGAAAAATCTTTTTTAAGAAAAACAGAAAAGATTATATAAATCAGATATGTTATCAAAGTATAAAAAAGAAAAAAACCATCAGTGAAAACTTTTTTCATTCTCTTCTCCCGAGCATTCAAATTCTTTCTGACTGTAATATGCATTAATTTCAAACAATGTTTTCATAGATTTATCTATATAATCATTATGATTATCATCTTTATCAGCAATTGCAAGATTAAGCTCAAGCTTTTTTCTGGCCTTTCTAAGCAAGACAGCCGTTTTATTCCACAATTCACATCTATAAACAGATTGTTCATCAGGAGAAAGTTCTTTTGGATAAGGGTATTTATCCATATCATCAAAAAGAGATAAATATAATGAAGCAACAGAATATGCTGAAGCATTGCTCCAATAAACAATTCCTGTCCTTATTGACATTAGAAAATAATTCTGGGCATCCAGAAGAAGTGTGCATTTTTTTGTAAGAGTATCGATATCATTTTTAAAAACCACTTTATCAAATTCTTTTAGAATACTTCTTCCTAAAATATAATAACCATAAGCAAGTTCAGGCACATAAAGAGTCTCGCCTTTTAAATTCTCTTTTTTTACAATTGAGATAATATTTTTTGCATATAAAACTCCGTCAAATATATTTCCAAGCTCTATTTCAGCTTCACTTCTACGCAATATGAGCTCTCTTTCAACAGATTCTTCGACATCTCTTTCATTTAATGTTTCTAAAAAATTATTGCTATCAGCAACAATACTTTTCCAGTCAGAAAGGAATCTGTAAGAATCAAGCAGAAGAAGTACAGCATCAGATTTATCAGCAACAGAATCAAAAAGATACCAGCTTTTTTTAAAGGAATCGACAGCCGAAAGATACTCCTTTTTTTCAAAAGAGATCAATCCTAAATTAAAATAAGAATAGGGAACCTTCTCACTGTCAGGAAAACATTTAATTAAATTTTCATATAAAATTTCTGCACTATCAAATTTCTTTTCATCAAAATATGAAGATGCTTTAGAGAAAAGATTTGAAACACTTTCCTCACAGTTTTTTTCAGAAACTGTTTCTTTTAAATTTTCATTATTTTCTTTTTTTAAAACATATTCGCCTGTTGTAACACATGAAATAAAAATAAAAAAAGATGAAATCATAATAAAAAAACGATGAAATAAAAACAAAAACTCCTCCTGAATCATTTTTCAAATTATTTTACACCATAATATTGCATAATCCAGTTATTTTGATTGACATAAAAATAAACTGCTGATAAAATACAGGCTACGGAGGTGAGCCATGAAAAAAGGTTTTTCTATTTTAGAACTAGTAATAGTTGTAGTTATGCTTGGAATAATTGCAGGATTTGCAGTTCCTTCAGTATCCGGCATAACAGAAGAGCGTTCTGTAAAGACTACGGCCAATGATCTGGCACTCTATATTAATAAAATAAGAACATGCGTTAATGCAACAGGAATACCGGCAAAACTTACTTTATCTCATACAGGAACAATATCAAGCATCTGTTGTAATGAATGCAAAACTTTTGACGCTGATGGTTTTTGTACCGAATGTGCCACAGGAAAAGATGCAAGAAGCAGTTTTGCGCCTACTATTTATGATGACAACGAAAACAAAAAGTTTGCAGGCAGCAATACCGGGGTAAGTTCTTCAAACGTGGTGTTTAAATACCTTCATAAAACATGGGGAACAACAGGTATCACTGCATCAGGAAACTATGTTATAAAAGGCAATGCATCAATAAGTTACGCTCCTGCAAAATTAATGGATTATTCCACACAGGGAACTGCAGCTAACTATAAACTTAACAGAATTGTTCTGACAGATGATAAAACAGGTGAATTTTCCTGTACTATAGATGTTTCACCTCTTGGTCTTGCGGAGGTTGCATGCGAATAAAACATTCAAAAACCGGTGCAGCAATGATAGATGTTATGCTTGCTATAATATTTTTTGCTGTTTTTTCAGCCAGTTTTTTCAGGCTTATATTTGGAACAGGAGAAATTTCTGTTGTTGACGACTTAGATCTTTTAACACAGAGAATAGAGTTTCAGAACAATATAACTGAGTATATACAGTCAAATCTTGTATGTCCGACACCTCCTGCATGTTCTACAGAAGGTGGTTGTGACGGAGTCACCAAAGCATGTGCATTCAAATCAGGAAGCGGCATAGATGCTTCAGGTAATATAAACCCTACAAGTACTCTGGCGACTACATATCTTGGATTAAATACCGATGGAAAATTTAATCAGAAAATACAAGCCGGAGGTATATCTTGCACCATAGATTCCAATAATGTAAAACAATGCGTGTTTTCTATAAACACCAAGTCTAAAGTTTCAGGAACATTTTCAAATACTAGCAAAATATGGTATGTAGTTCGTTTTTGATATTGGAGTATAAATGAGTAAAAATAAAGCATTTACTATTATAGAACTTTTGATAGCAACAGCACTGATAGGTGTTATTGCTGTTATAGGCTTAAGATTTTTTAATGTAATTGGCGGCGGTGCAAAGCAATCTGCCAAAATACAGGAAAGAATAATTAAACTACAAGCTCTGGCTGATTATATGAACGCCAGAATGGATCATGCAGGGGTTGGTGGTAATGGTGCCACATCTTTTATGGTTTGTAGTACAGGCTCATGCGACAATAAGCGTTTTGCTATTAGATATTCAGAGACATCAGCAGCTCTTCTTTCAAATGGAAAATTTGTATTTTCAGATAGAAAAAAGGATCTTGCATGTCCTAAAAGTGTTCTCACAGGAAGCAATGTATATTATTTCAGAGATAACAAAACATTTTTAACAAAAACTACTGTCAGTACCGCTCCTGAATATACCACGACAGGAATAGAATGCTCTATTTCTTTAAATATGACTCCACCGGAAGAGACAGCAATGATAGATCTTGATGTAAAATTTATGCAGTTTGAATGCAGAGCTCAAACGGATGGAAAGTACACGCTATTACAGGAGGAACTTTCACTATCTGATGCAGGAGTTTCAAATCCTTTAAAAAATGAATTTCAGGTAAATGGAATAAAATACTACCCCATAGCAGAGGATTTAAGTATCTGTGAAATGGAATACATGAAAATTGATACAAATACTGGTTTAATAGACAATGTTAATGCGACATCCTATTCAAACGGAGATTACCATACAGTAGATTCTGTGAGAATGAAAATAGGATTTCCAAGGAATGATAAAACAGGAGCTTCCAGTTTAGAAAAAACACTTACAATAAAAAGAAAACTTAACTACCGTTCAAATGAGCTTTATACAGATAAAAATATCTGGTAAATTAGGAGATAATTGTTATGAATTTAAAAAATAAAGGATTTGCAACACTCGTAGTTCTGATGCTTTTTCTTGTTCTTGCTGTTATAATTCTTATAGCAATGAAAACACAACACTACTCCCTATATACAGCACAGTTCTTTGATAATAAATCACTAAGTCGTTCAACTGCTGAAACAGTAGCAAGACAGATCGTAAAAGAAACTTATGCAAAAACAACAGAAAAAGATCTTGTACTAAAGACATCAAAGACAATAACAATAAAAGGATTTAAAACAGAATCTGATGGTTCTCTTACTGCAGTTCCATATGGAATAAATACTCCTGGTCAGCCAGGCAAAGATCACTGTACAGGAGATGGTACAGTAATAAAACTTGGAAACATAAACTTTGTAATCCCGAAACAGGGCTTCTGCATGATTGAAGATGATCCCAAACATGTCTATTCTTTAATTGTTGATGGATGTAATGATTCCGACTGTGCTGTAAAAAGCAGAGTATCTGCAGGTTTTAGTATTGATTAAATTTTTAGGATAGTTCATTTATGAAAAATAAAGGCTTTACATTTATAGAAGCAATGATAGCAGTTGTAATTATTGCTATTCTCTCAGCTGTGGCATTTCCATTGATAACATCATATCTTGAAAAAGCTGAAAGAGAAGAAGTTGTTTCAGCTCTTATAACAGCTAAAGGAGCAATGGAAAGATATAAACTTGACAGAGGTGCATATTACAGCGGAACAGACCTCCAGAGCGCATTAAAAGATTATGATTTTGACATAGACGACAGAGGTGCTTTCGGTAGAATTCTTCTTACACTTGTAAGTGTAAATGCAGATGCTCAACAGTTCACTCTAAAAGGGACTGTTATAAGTGGACAGTCCTTTACATGTTATATAAATGAATCACTTTCCAAACCTTCTCTTAATCAGAACGGTACTGGAGAATGCAAACCATAAAACTTAGGCAGACTATGAAAAAATTTAATAAAAAAGGTTTTTCTCTTATAGAATTAATGGTAACAATGGCAATTATTGCAATTATTGCAACAATAGCTATCCCAAGATTTATGGATTATCTTGATAAAATGAAAAGGCAGAAAGTATTTAATGCTCTGATTGTTGCTAAACAGTCCATGTCAAGATACTATAGTAACACAAAAGATCTTAAAGATGATAACGGCAATATCATAGGCTACAAAATACTTCAGGGGACATCAACAGGAAAAGACGGTTTACTAAGACTTTCCAAATACGGACTTCCTATAGAAACTACAGATACGTCAACAAAAGTTAAATTTGGAGATGATGTTATAATAGAATGTCTTTCAAACAAATGCGATAATGCAGCTTCTTTCGAAATCAAAGCTTCAAGAACTAAAGCTCCTTTATTTGAATGCTATGTCAGCAACAGCCAGGACAGACCTTACGAAAGTATTTCCGGTACTACTGTTGTACTATGTCGACCTTAACTTTTATAGGAGAAAACATTAATGAACACAACTCTGGAAAGTAAAGGTTTTTCTTTTATAGAACTCATACTTGCTCTTTTTATAGCTTCAATACTTGCAATGATTGCAATTCCTCTTTATTTTTCATATACAGACAGAGCTGCTGTTCAGGAAGCTGAAGATGCATTAATGGCAACTAAAACAGCTGTTTTAAGGTATCAGCTTAGAAACAGAACCCTTCCAACAAGTATGAGCGATATTGAAGAATATGGATTTAAAAAAATTGATGGCAAATACTCTTTTTCCAGAAAAGTAACATCTATTGAAATCAAAAGAGATGATGATTATACTCCGCCAATACTTACAATAACAGCAAAAGTTGATGATCCTTCATGCACATTAAGTATGACAGCCACAGATCAGCAGCCTCCTGAAAATCAGGCATCATGTCCTTTATATAAACGTCACTAAGAATGAATAAATTTCTGCAAAATCTACTTTTTATTTTTATAATTTTAATCTCAGCATGCTCTCATGAGGAAATTAAGCCACCGGAAAAAACATCTATTAAAAGGATTATAACACTCTCACCCGCTATTACTGAAATTATTTCAGCTTTAGGTGAAGGTGAAAATATTATTGGCAATACAAAATACTGCAATTACCCTCCTGAACAGGCAAAAAAAGCTAAGATAGGCGGTTTTTATGATGTCAATCTTGAAAAAATATTAATGCTCAGTCCTGACCTTGTCATACTTCCCGAAGAAAATTATAAGGCATTAAAATATTTAAATGAAATGGGAATTGAAACTTTAACAGTAAAAACAGTTTCCATTGAAGATATTTTTACATCTATTTACGCAGTAGGCTATAAACTAAACCAGACTGAAAAAGCGGAAAAACTTGTAAAAGATTTAAAATCCAAGTTCACCTCTTTAAAAGCTGAGAAGCAAAATAAAAAAGTTCTTTTCATTGTTGACAGAGACACAAAGAACTCAAATTCCCTTTCTTTTTTTGCTGCGGGTAATGATAATTTTTTTAATACAATGATAGCAAATAGCGGTGCGGAAAATATTTTCGGCAAATCAGAAAAAGCTTATCCAATGATTTCGTCTGAAGCAGTTATAACAATGAATCCAGATATAATCATAGAAATAGTTCCAAAAGATTTTAAAGAAAATGAAAAAGAGCTAAGGGAAAGCTGGAAAAAGCTTAATAAAGTGTCAGCAGTTCAAAAAGATAATATATTTTTCCTTGATGAAGGTTTTGAATCTGTTCCGGGACCTAGATTTATCAAAACCTTCTCAAAAATTTCAGCTATTATAAAAAATGCAAAATGACAGCTACACAATAACAGCAATTGACCTTTCAGTAACTAAAAACTGTTTAAAAATTCTAAGTGATATTTCCCTTTCCTTTAAAGATAAAACTTTAAACACAATAATAGGTTTAAACGGCAGCGGAAAATCGACTCTCTTAAAAACATTCTGCAATCTTGAAATTCCTGACTCAGGATCTGTTTTTATAAAAAATAGAGAAATAAAAACATTAAACAGAAAAGAAATAGCAAAAACAATCACATTTTTACCTCAAAATATTGTCGTTTCAGCCCCTTTTAAAGTTAAAGACATTATTTTCATGAGCCGTTTTCCATACAAGAAAAGCTTTTTATCATATTCCAGTGAAGATACAGATGCAGTCGTTAAAGCAATGGAACTTACCAACACTTTGCAATTTGAAAAAAGAGATATAAACTCTCTAAGCGGTGGAGAAAGACAGAAAGTATTTCTTGCCGCAGTACTTGCACAGGAAACGCCAATAATTCTTCTTGATGAACCATTTAATGGGCTGGACATAAAAGCGACATCTGAAATAGTTAAAATTCTTATGAATATAAAATCGGAAATGAATAAAACTATAATCATGGCTCTGCACGACATTTCTATGGCAAAAAATATTTCAGACACAATAATTGCACTCTCAAAAGGGATGCTTATTTTTTCAAAACCAGCTCATGAAGTTACAACCGAAGAGATAATAAGAAACGTTTTTGAAATGGAGAAAATATTTTGAAAAAAATCATAATATTCATCCTTTTTCTCCTTATTCTTATAACTCCGTTTTTCGGTAACACTTTTTTAACCCCCTTTTCTCTATTCAGCGATGAAACATTAAAAACAATCTTTTTAGACATAAGAATACCAAGAATGCTCAACGCACTATTTTCAGGAGCCATATTAGGCATATGCGGAGCAGTTTTTCAGGCTGTATTCACAAATCCGCTAGCATCACCCTTCACTCTTGGAATAAGTTCCGGGGCATCACTTGCAGCATTCATCTCAATAACATTCATACCGTTTCTCGGATTAAATTTTGCCGCAATAATACCATTTACATTTGTCGGAGCATTAACTGCAACATTTTTTATATACATGATTGCAAAAATCAAAAAAGACTTTCAGCCGGAAACACTTCTGCTCGCCGGAATAGCAGTAAACTTCCTCGTTTCAGGAACAATCACAATTCTTCAGCTTACAGCATCATCATATGACATATTCAAAATGATACACTGGGCAATGGGAAGCACAGAAACAGTAAACTATGTGACACCGCTGACAATCCTTTTAATATCACTCCCGCTTATCATAATTATTTCATTAAAAAAAGAAGAACTCAACATACTCTCGACAGGAGAAGAAAATGCCCTGAGTCACGGACTGGAAACCGACAAAAGCAGAAAATTCTTCTTCATTACAACATCCGCACTAGCAGCTATAATAGTCGCATTCAACGGACCAATCGCATTTATCGGAATAATAGCTCCAAACGCAGCAAGGAAACTTTTTGGAGCAAACTACTCCTCTCTCCTCTTATTTTCGGCAGTAACAGGAGCAATAATATTAATTCTCTGTGACGTAACAGGAAGAACTCTCTTTGCACCGTCAGATATCCCTTCAGGAGCATTAACCTCCATTGTCGGAGCGCTGTTTTTTCTAAATATAATTGTAAGACACAAAAAGACTAACTAACAAAAGTCTCAGCCATAGCGAGCTCATCGACACTATTAATTCCTGAAATCGAATTAGAATCATCCTCAATGAAAGCTACGACCCTCTTACCGCTCTTTACAGCAAAAGCAATAACATCAGTAAGATAATATTCATTCTTGGCATTCTCACAACTAAGCTTAGGAATAAACTCCTCAAGAACATCTCTCGAAAAAAAGTAAAGCCCGCTATTAATCTCCTTTATTTCCCTGACCTCAGGAGAAGCATCCAGAAACTCGGTAATAGCTCTCACCGTTCCGTCATTATTTCTTTCAATTCGTCCATAAGAAGCGGGATTATCCAGAATCGTAGTAACAATAAGAGCATCCGCCTTCCCGGAAAGAAAAACATCAATCATCCCCTTTATAGTAGACTGTTTTATAAGAGGAGTATCACCGCAGAGAACAATAAAATGAGTCGAATCATCCTTTGAATTTCTGAAAGCATCCCTAACCGCCCCGCCGGTTCCATTCTGCACAGGCTGAGTAGAAGTAAACACATTCTCAAAATTAGATTTCACAAAAGATTCGACCAGCTCCTTTTTATGCCCGACAACAACATTAATATGATCCGAAAAAGGGATAACCGCCTCAATAACCCTTGCAATCATAGGTTTACCATTAAAATTATGCATAACCTTCGGAAGATCAGATTTCATTCTCGTCCCTTTTCCGGCAGCAAGAATAATAGACTCAACAATCATTTATTATCGCTCCTCTTATTAGTCTTTACAAAAAACGGCAGTGTAACAATAAATTTAAGCATCTCACCTGGTCTTTTCTTATTAACAAGAACAATATCACCGCCAGATTTAGTTAAAATCTGCTTACAAATCATAAGTCCAAGTCCAGTCCCCTTAGCTCCTTCTTTAGTAGTAAAAAACGGAGCAAAAATATCCGTTTCAATAGCCTCAGGAATCGCCGGACCATTATTTTCAACCGAAATAGAGACATTCTTTTCATTCTTCACAACATTAACAGCAATTTTGCTTCCGACAATCTCGGAATCTTCAATAGCATCAATAGCATTATTAATAAGATTAGTCAGCACCTGAACAATCTCCTGACGATCGCAGTTAATCATTATCTCAGTTTCAGGAATCGACTCCTCATACTTTATCTGAAACTTCTTAAGCCTGAAAACAGTCATCTTTCTAGCCTCATCGACAATCTCTCTCACGTCGACAGCCTCAAACTTCTTCTCCTCCTTATAAAACTTTCTGAAAGTCTTAAGAAGTGATTCAATCCTCTCGATTCCCATAATACTGTCATTTACAGCAGGAGACATAACCTTATTAATAAACTTAACATTATCTTCATGAGAATTATCGGAAGAAACAAGCCTCTGAATCCCCTTAAGCATCGTCTGCTGATTAACCTTAATAAAAGTAAGCGGAGAACTGAACTCATGAATAATAGAGCTTACCATCGTACCGACAGTTATAAGTCTGTCAGCATGGACAAGCATCTGAGTTCTCTGACGAACCATTTCCTCAAGTTTCAGTTCATAACGGATAATCTCCAAATGATTTTTGATCTTAAGAGCAAGTTCATGCCATTTGACAGGCTTCTGGATAAAATCCATTCCACCCTCCTTAAGAAACTTCTCTGCTGACCCTTTATCATCAATAATATTTGAATCACCCGTAATAAAAATAGCCCTTATCCTCGGATTTCTGCTTCTTATCTTTGAAAAAATCTCAATACCGGTAACAGAACCAAGATTAACATCCAGAACAGCAAGAAGAGCATTATCCTTGTCAGCCATTGCAATAAGCTCATCAGGATCTGAAACAAAAACTCCCTTTAACTCAGGAATCATAGATTTCAGCTTTTTTTCAGCCACGACAAGAAAATCAGGCTCATCATCAAGAATTGCGTAATACACCGCCATCTCCCCTATAAAACATTTATCAAACGTTTAAATTCCGCAGAAACATAATCGCCATACTTAGTTTCAACAATTGAGATCAGTTCCTTTTTAACAGAATCCGCATTAGACATCCCACGAACAATCTTTATACCGATACCATCACTGCCATTCTCATCAGCACCAAGATAAACAACCTCACCCGTAAATTTTAAAGGAGAAGAAAGAGACTCAACAGAAAAAGTAAAGTCAATCCTCTCACCCAAAGCCGGTGAAGCATTCGTTCTGATAAAAATCCAGCCCCGATCAATCGATTTCATAAAATCATAAATAAAAGTATTCAGCTTTTTATATTCGACCTGAAAAAGAGTTCCCGCCACAGCAAATCTCCGGAATTATAAATATAACATACCGACAATTTATAAACTGTCTGGAATAAAGTCAAATCAATTGATATAAAAACTTTCTATAGGACCGGCAATATCGTAAAGATTAACATCAGACAAAGAAAAATCCTCATACTTATAAAGACCATATTTTCTTATAACACTCCAAAGCCTGTCAATATACTCCTCCTTAATACGGGAATACTTATCAAAACCCTGAGCCATACCATAAATATCATCCTTATTCCTAAGCCTCGCCCTTCTGAAATTAAGATAAGCCGAATTAGTATTAAGATTTCTCATATACCTCTTTATAGACTCCGAAACCGAAGCAAAAATCTTAATATGCCTCTTCTTGCCATTCCATCTGAGAGGTTTTATACCCTTCTTATAGTCAACCGCAACATGACCAAACAAATTATTCCCAAGCCGGACAAACCTGGAAGTACCCCAGCCCGATTCAAGAGCAGCCTGACCCAGAGCAATAGCAGGAGAAACAGGAAGTACCCGTCTCCTCATAATAAAAACCCACCGCTCATAAGCCTTATCAGACATATGTTTCAAATCCCTGCCCTTAAGAGTCCTGTAATATGCTCCAAGCTCCATCATAAAAACATAATCATCATCATCCCAGTTATCACGCCCCTTCTCAATAATAAGTTCCATCTTATTTCCCGAACTGATAATCTCCCGATTTTCAGCAAGAATAAGAGGAATCATAATCTTCACAAAAAGACGGGTTCTTCTGTTAGAATCAAGAGACTTCATATCATCAGGGAATTTTTTCATAAAAACAGCCGGAACATCCTTCTCATTAAGAGAATAACCGGCAAGAGAAAAAGCGGAATAAAGCTCTGCCGCCGAAAGAGACTCAAACGACAGAGCATTTAAATTGAAATAAAAAAAAGAGACAAACAAAAACAAAAGAACCGTGAAATGGCGAGCGAGAAGGGATTCGAACCCACGACCTTTGGTTCCGGAGACCAACGCTCTATCCAGCTGAGCTACCCGCTCTGAACCCGACCGCATCAAAGAGGAAAACTGCCTTTACGTGAATCAACCTTTCTTTCCTTAGCTTTAATAAGCTGCTTTACAACCTTGTCAACACAAAGATCAATAGAAGCATTAAACTCATCACTCGCCTCGGAAGCAAAAAACTCCTCACCCTTATAAAGACACTTTATCTCAGTCTTCTTTTCATTTTTATCTTTAACAAAAACAACATCTACAACAGACGTAGCATCAACAAGCTTCTCAAACTTTGAAATCTTCTTAGTAGCATAATCCTGCATCCCGTCACTGTGATCAAGACCTCTGAAAGAATAATTAATATTCATGTTTTTCCTCCATTGTAATAAAGAGCACCTTACCAAGCTACCACATAAATATTTTTTTGTCAACGTTAAGAAAGGAAGGCGACATCAGAGATTTCAACAAAAAAAAACAAAGCAAAAACCACTATTTACAGAAAAACATCCAAAACGCCATTATTTACATCAATAATGTTTACATTTACAAACATCAAACTATAATGAGCCATTATTATTTACTGGCAGGTAGTCCAACATGAAATCTTTACTTTTTACCTTATTAGCAGTGCTTTTACTAACATCATGTGCAACAATCCACTCAACAGCCGAAAAAGGAGACATTACATCCGTACAGGAATTCCTTAAAAACGGAGAAAATGTGAATAAAAAAGGGAGCGATGAAACAACACCACTAATGATGGCAGTAAAATCCAACAATCCAAAGCTTGTTGCCTATCTGATAGAAAAAGGAGCCGACGTAAACGCAAAAGATAAAGACGGATACACACCAATCATGTACACAAAATACTCCATGCTCTATCTATATATATTAAGAGAACAAAAAGAATACGGAGACTACTCAGGCAGCTATTTTCCCACAGATAAAAACTGGAAAAACCAATGCTTTGACAAAGATTGCAGAGACAAAGAATATTCATTCAGATATTTTCCAGGCTCACTCTACTGGACACAGAAAGACATACTCAACGAATGGGAAAAATTCAGAAAATACAAAGAAGACCTCTATAAAATCATAAATATCCTCCTGGAAAAAGGAGCCGACACAAACATCCTTGCAAAAGACAACGACAGCATTTTAAACTATGCAGTTTTCTTCAACATGTTCCAAATAACAGAAAAACTCCTTAAAAACGGCGCAGATGCCGACAACTTTTACACAAACCTTCAGACAAAAACTATAAACATCCCTGAAAACTGGACAGTATGCACATATTCAACACTAATGAAACCATACATAAAAAAAGGAAGTGAAAACTACTGCAAAGTACAGTCAGCATGCTATGAAGAAATAAATTTCTGCATTCAGCACACAGACATCAACAACATATACAATAAAACAACAATGCTATCCGCAGCCGCAGAAAAAGGCGACGACAAAATGATAGAAAAACTCGTAAAAGAACACAAAGCAGACGTAAACCTGCAAAACAAAGACAAAGAAACAGCAATATTTGAAGCAGTAAGAAACGCACAGATAAAAAGCGTAAAAAAACTCATAGAACTCGGAGCAGACCTCAACATAGTAAATAAAAAAGGACACACACCAATCATAATTGCACTGTTAAAACAAAAACCAAACGGAAAAATCATAAAAACACTTATTGACAGCGGCGCCGATATAAACTTTGAAGTAGATAATGATGAATCTGATTATGACGGCATGAGCGTTATAGAAATTGCAAAAGAAAAGAAAATAACCATAAAAGCAAAATAAATAAAAGGCAAAACCATGCAGAAACTTATCATTGCAATTACAGCGCTGCTTTTATCCGTATCATGCGCCACAATCAATTCATCAGCAGAAGAAGGAGATATTACATCCGTCAGAAATTTTGTAAATGACGGCATAGATGTAAATAAAAAAGATGAAAACGGAGTAACGCCACTTATGATGGCAGTAAAATCCAACAATCCTGAGCTAGTAAGCTACCTTATTGAAAAAGGAGCCGACGTAAACGCAAAAGATAAAGATGGATACACACCGATCATGTACACAAAATACTCCATGCTTTACGCGTATGCAGTAAAAGTACAAAAAGAGGAAGGAGACAATTCAGGACAATATTTTCCTATAGAAAAAAACTGGAAATACATGAAAATGGATCAGGACTGCGAAGGAAAAGAATTCAGCTACCAATATTTTCCGCAATCACTATACTGGACAAAAAAAGATGTTATAAAAGCATGGGATGAACTTAAAAACTATAAAAGAAATATATATCAAATAATATCAACCCTTACGGAAAAAGGGGCGGACTTAAATATACTGGCAAGAGACAACGACAGCGTATTAAATTATGCAATATACTTCCACATGTTTAAAATAACAGAATTCTACCTTCAGAATGGAGCAGATGCCGACACATTATTTACAAACATGGTAACAAAAAAAACAAACATCCCTGAAGACTGGATAATTTGCGACTATTCAATACTAATAAACCCATATATAAAAAAAGAAAAAGAAAACTACTGCAAAATACAGTCAGCATGCTACGAACAAGTTTCATTCTGTCTTGAAAACGTAAATGTAAACAACATTTACAACAACCAGACAATGATGTCTTCATCAATAAAAAACGGCGACATTGAAATGTTTGAAGAACTTGTAAAAAAACATCATGCTGATGTAAACATACAAAACAAATATAAAGAAACACCAGTATTTTATGCAATAGGATGGACACAAATAGAAATTCTTGAAAAACTTATAGAATACGGCGCAGATCTTAACGTAGTAAACATAGACGGTCACACACCATTAACTGCCGCTCTGATAAAAAGAAGACCCAATGCAACAGTTATAAAAATGCTTATTGATAACGGAGCCGACGTTAATTTTGTAGTAAACAATGACTATTCCGAATATGACGGTATGAGCGTTATGGAAATTGCAAAAGAAAGAAAAATTAAAATATCTGTAAAATCAACAACAATACATTCAGCTGCTGAAAGAGGAAAAACTGATTCTGTAAAAAGATTTTTAAAAAAAGGCATCAATATAAACCAGAAAGATGAAAACGGCGCAACGCCACTAATGCTTGCAGTTAAATCCAATAATCCTGAGCTTGTTGCCTACCTTATTGAAAAAGGAGCCGACGTAAATGCAAAAGATAAAGATGGATACACACCAATCATGTACACAAAATATACTATGGTTTATATATACGCAATTAAAGAAATTGAATCATTAGGACGAGATACTAAAGAATATTTTCCTATAGAAAAATACATTAAATTTTTATCTCTTGATAAAAAATCAACTCAACTATATTTAAGAATGAATGGATATGAACCATCATTTTACTGGAAAGAAAAAGATTTTAATAAAGAATGGAAAAAACTTCCTGAAAAAGAAAAAAATCTTCTAAAAATAATTCAGATTCTTATAGAAAAAAATGCAAATTTAAATGATATTGCAAAAAAAAATAATACCATATTAAACTACGCGCTTAGATTTCAAAATAAAAAAATCACAGAAATACTCCTTAAAAATGGAGCTGATCCCAATTTCATTCTAGAAAATGAAGAAAATAAAGAAAGAGATAAACCTTCTTTGTCTTGTTGGAACATTGCTTTAATAGAACCATATATTAAAAATAAAGAATTTTTTTGTAACAAAAAATTCTCATGTTATGAAATTACAGATAAATGTATTGACCTAATAAATAAAGATAATTTTGTAAAAGACAATTCATATAAACTGCTTTCAACAGCAATAAATAAAGATGACACTGAAATGATAGAAAAGTTGGTAAAAAAAGGTGCAGATATAAATATAAGAAGAACAGATATAAAAATACCTGATATTGAGCTTGGAGAACTAAGAAAAGTAATAGACAGAAGTCAGAGAATGGAAGAAACACCTATTTTTAATGCTGTAAGAGAAAAAAAGATAAAATCATTAAAAAAACTCATAGAACTTGGAGCAGATATTAATTCTGTAAACTATAAAGGGCTCACACCAGTAATTGTTGCAATAACAGCATATAAACCTGATGAAGAAATAATACAAACACTTATTGATAATGGAGTTGATTTAAATTTTGTTGTAAATAACAAAGAATCGGAATACAACGGCATGAGCGTTATGCAGATTGCTGAAAAGAAAAAAATACCCATCAAATTAAAATAAATAAGGAATAAAACCATGCAGAAACTTATCATTGCAATTGCAGCGCTGCTTTTATCCGTATCATGCGCAACAATCAATTCATCAGCAGAAGAAGGAGATATTACATCCGTCAGAAAATTTGTAAATGACGGCATAGATGTAAATAAAAAAGATGAAAACGGAGTAACGCCACTTATGATGGCAGTTAAATCCAACAATCCTGAGCTTGTTGCCTACCTTATTGAAAAAGGAGCCGATGTAAATGCAAAAGATAAAGATGGATACACACCAATCATGTACACAAAATATATGATGAGAGAAATACTTATCAATAGTGCTGTTAAACTTACAGATGTCTTATTATCTATTTATTTACCAAAAGAAATACTTGAAGAACTTTTGTGTTTTGATAAAAAATGTTCAATTGATATTAATGCACAATATGATCTTCGCTCAACATACTGGAGAAAAAGATCCATTGAAAAAGAATGGGAAAAAACTCAAAAACAAAAAGTAAATCTTTTAAAAACATTTGAAATTTTAATAGAAAAAGGTGCAGATATAAATGCAGTTGCAAAAGATAACGATACAATTTTAAACTATGCACTTCGATTAAAACATATAATTATTGTTGAACTTCTGCTAAAAAATGGAGCTGATGCCGATTTTTTTATATCAAACTATAAAGAAAAAACAACAAATAAACCATTTTTTATATGCGATGAAGCATACATACTTAAACCATATATAAAAAACAATAAAAAAGCTCTATGCATGGAAAAATTTGAATGCCGGAATATAATTTACGAATGCATTGATACAATAAATGAAGACGATTTTGTAAAAAATAATTCATATACATTTCTTGCAACAGCAATTAAAAAAGATGACACTGAAATGATAGATACTTTAATAAAAAAAGGAGCTTACCTTGATAAAGAAAAAGATATAAGCAAAGCATCATCTTATATAAAATTTTCTGATGACGGTACAATAACTTTTAGCACTATAGTTACAGAAACGCCTATTTTTATTGCCGTAAAAGAAAAAAATATAAAATCGTTAAATAAACTCATTGAAATTGGAGTAAATCTTAATGCAGTAAATGATCAAGGACTCACACCAGTAATTATTGCATTAACAGCACGAAGACCCAATGCAAAAATTATAAAAACGCTTATTGATAATGGAGCCGACATTAATTTTGTAGTAAACAACGATGATTCAGAATATGACGGTATGAGCGTCATGGAAATTGCAAAAAAAAGAAAGATATCTATCAAATTAAAATAAATAAGGAGTAAAACAATGCAGAAACTTATTATTGCAATTACAGCGCTGCTTTTATCCGTATCATGCGCAACAATTTATTCATCAGCAGAAAAAGGAGATATTACATCCGTCAGAAATTTTGTAAATGACGGCATAGATGTAAATAAAAAAGATGAAAACGGCGCAACTTCCCTAATGCTTGCAGTAAAATCCAACAATCCTGAGCTTGTAAGCTACCTTATTGAAAAAGGAGCCGACGTAAATGCAAAAGATAAAGATGGATACACACCAATCATGTACACAAAATATATGATGTGGCATATTTATGTTACAGATTTAGCAAACAATCATCAAACGCCGCCATATAGTATCCCCCTTGATGTTATTGAAGAAATAAACTGTATAGATGCAATCTGCCCTACACAAATAAACTATCAATATAATCCTCAATCTGTTTATTGGTATAAACAAAAAATAAAATCAGAATGGGAAAAATTTTCGCAACAAGAAGATAGTCTTTTAAAGATAGTTAAGACACTAATAGATAAAGGAGCAGATTTAACTATTATTGCAAAAGATAATGATACAATACTTAATTATTCAATTAAATTTGTTAACAAAGAAATAGTAGAACTACTACTTAAAAATGGTGCAGATGCCGATCATTTTGTTACTACACATAAAAACAAAAAAACTAATATATCTCAAATATCCTGTGATGGAGCACAAAAATTACAACCATACATAAAAAAGGATCAGAAAACATTTTGTGAAAACAATATTACATGTGAAAATATTATACCTTATTGTATTGATGTATTAAATGATAAAGAATTTATAAAAGAATATTCTTATTTATTACTTTCTTTTGCAATAAAAGAAGATGACACTGAAATGATAGAAAATTTAGTAAAAAAAGGGGCAACTTTAGATAATAAAAAAAATCTGCCGCAAATGTCTGCCACAGTAAATATTTCTGATAATGGAACAATAAACGTCAGTAACCTTGTTAAAGAAACACCAGTTTTTGCAGCTGTAAGAGAAAAAAAGATAAAATCATTAAATAAACTCATTGAACTTGGCGCAAATCTTAATGCAGTAGACCACGACGGATTAACTCCATTAATTACTGCTATAACAGCATATAAACCTGATGAAGAAATAATACAAACACTTATTGATAACGGAGCCAATCTAAATTTTGTTGTAAATAACAAAGAATCGGAATACAACGGCATGAGCGTTATGGATATTGCAAAAAAAAGAAAGATAACTATCAAATTAAAATAACAGCCTCTTAATATTTTGCCTTAACATTCTATTTTTATTCAATTTTTATTTGACTATTATTTTTAAGCATCATATGATATGTTTAAGTTTAAATTAAATAGCCTGATTTCTGTTTTTTGATTTTCTTTTTGCTTATTTATTTAATCTGCTCTTATTTTGTTTTATCTGATTATGTTTTTTTCTTTTTTCTTTTATTTTTGTTTTATCTGACCGGTTATTTGTTTTTTTTGCCGCTTTTTAATTTTATCTGACTGGTTTTTTATTTTATTTTACCGGTCATATTTAATTTTTTTACCGGTATTTTTATTAAATGGAGGGTCTAATGGATGAAAATGTAAAAAAAGATGTTAATGAAACGTCAGAAGTTTCAGTTAAAAGAAAATCTTCTTCATCTATAGAGGATAAGCTTATGAGAGCAGAGCTTTTAATTAAAGGTTCTGCTGCTGATGAAGAAATTAAGCTTTCTTTAAAGAAATATGGTTTTGGAGAAGAAAAGCTTGTTTATGCTGCAGCTCTTCTTAATGAGGTAAAGGATTTATTTCTTGTTAAGGAAAATGAGAAGAGCGGTAAAAAGGATGCTGTGGAATCTTTTAACAAAATGATGGATTCTATTAACGAAACTTATGTTGAAGCTGTTAAACTTGCAAGAATTGCTTTTAAAAACAATAAGGAAATTTATTCTTTTCTGGGTCTTTCAGGTAAACGTGAGGGTAAATATGCTTTATGGATTGTCCAGCTCAAAAGTTTTTACAGAAATGCTCTTTCAAGGGCGGATATTATTGATGTTTTGTCTCAGTATAATATTTCCGAGGAGACTTTAAGGCTTGGTTTAAGGAATGCGGAGGATATTGAGACTGAGAGAATTGATATGGAGCGTGAAAAGAGTGAGAGTGTAACAAGTACTAATAATTTTAATAAAAAATTAAAGGAACTTGAGGGTATTATTTCAGATTTAAAAAAAATTGCTCTTATTGCTCTTAAAAATAATCCCGGCTGGCTTAAAAGACTTGGATTATAGGTTTTTTTCTGTTTTATCTTGGAAGGTGTTCCCGTTTAAGTAATCTTACTGTTTCTGCCAGGTATTTTATTATTCCTGATGCTATTTCTTCTCTCTGGTTGAATATGTCTGTAAAATCTTCACCGTTTAGACGTAAAACTATTGCATCTGTAAATGCTGAAAGCGAAACTGAGCTTAATACTCCGTCAAGAACCGCTAGTTCGCCAAAGCTTTGTCCTGGAAACATTTTATCTATTTTTCTGCTGTCGGAAATTACGTCAAGCTCTCCTTCCACAAGAATAAACAGGTCGCTCAGGATTTCTCCTTCGCTTATTATTGTAGAGCCTTTGTCATAGCTGTATTCTTCAAGAAAAAAAGCTA
Organism: bacterium; assembly: GCA_963667425.1. Classification (GTDB taxonomy): domain Bacteria; phylum UBP6; class UBA1177; order UBA1177. The sequence goes on from OY763407.1 coordinate 1,284,469, forward strand.
CGTCGGCAAGCATTTCGCCTGATATTCTGCTGAAAAGCTCTAATTTTTTGAGAGCAAGAACTTTTTCAACTGTCGTAAGCATTTTTTCCTCCTCAGTCGTTCTCTTTATTAATGTGTTTAAAGTATTTTACAACGTTTTCTGAAGCATCGTTTCTAAGATAGCTTTTTTCTTCGTCTGTTAATTTCACTTTAAATTTTGTTACTGCATATACTGCCATTTCTCTGACTATCGGTGATGCGTCGTAAACAAAATTGTGTACTTTGTCAGCAAATTTTTCAAAATCTTCATCTGCTATGGTGTATAGTGTTATCGCTCTGACCCACTGGTTGTCATCCATGAGCATTATTTCCAGTATGTCGGATATTTTAAGATTTTTTATTTTAAAGTTGTCAAATCCTATTTTCATAAGTTCTTTTTCATCGACGAGTTCAATTACGGGTATCAGAAGTTTTCTTTTTTCAAGATTTACTATGTTATCTATAATTTCTATTGCGTTTGACCGGTGTTCAGCTGTTACATCGTGTCTTGTAAGGTTAAAGTATACTGTGTCAAAAACTTCTTTGCCATAGAGTATTCCAAGTATTGCAAATATTCTGAATACTGTCGCTTTCTGCTTTTCATTTATGATGTCTACTATATTTGATTCGCCAGTAAAGCTTAAAAGTTTCTGTTTGTTGTAAAGCAGCTGGAAATAGTTAAAAAGTTCCTTGTAAAAGGTTCTTTCAAGCATTCTGAAATCTTTTGCGTTAAATTCTATTCCTGTTACTGAGATTTTTCTTAAACTTCTAAGGATTTCTGTTCTGAGGTCGTCGCTTCTTGTTTCAAGTGAGAGCATTAGTATTTTCTGGCATTCCGGTGATTCCAGTCCGCCGAGAACTTTTGCTACTGCTGTTTTAAGAGAGATCGGATCAAGGTTGTTTGAGAGTATGTTTTCAGCTGGAGAAAGAATTTTGTTTCCAAATCCTGCAAGTACTCTTACTACGTCGATATTTACAAATCTGTCGTTTAAAAGGAAGAATAGTGCAGGTATTGCATCGCTTGCTTCAACTAATCCTACGGCTTTTACTGCTTCACGTCTTACTTTGACGCTATTGTCGTTTAATAGTGAAAAAAGTTTCTGCTGCATGTTTCTTTGTCTGAGTTCTCCTAATATGTATGCGGCAGAGACTCTTTCTTTCGGTATTACTGAATCTGTAAGATCTTTCAGGTATGGAGCTGCGTTCATTATGCCCATTATTCCGCCGTATCTTATCAGAGAGATGATTGCGGCGGCTTTTATTCTCAGGTTTTTGTTTTTAAGAAAAAGCGAAGTGTGTTTTATCGATTTTTCCATGTGTATGAAGCCGTATGTAAGGATTGCTTCACATGCGGTGTCAGGATCCTGATCCTGCATCATTCTTAAGACATCATAGCTGTAAAATCTCGATTCTGTCTTTCTTAAAAGCCTTAGTATTCTTCTTTTTATTTTTGGAGCTGATATCGGCAGAATTGATATGTAATGCCTGATCATTTCATAATAACGCCCTTTGTCTATCATGTCGAGTGACATGATTATTTCTTCATCGTTGTTTGATGAGAGCGATTCGTGGACGATTGATGAAATTACGTCTTCCTTTATGTTAAATTCGCCAGTATGAATTTTTTTTCTTTTAATGTTGTCCATAAGAACTGCAAGATATTGTTTTCTTATGATGACAAAAAGTGTAAGCCAGCATACTCCAACTATTATGATGGCTGCTGTTATGTATTTGTTGTCGATTGCACTTCTGCTTATGAAATATATCAGAAGTCCTGAAAATCCTATTGAAAGCGGCTTTACGATGCCGTCAATTGTTGCTTTCGCCTTACGCCTTAACGATGGTTGAAGCGGTATGTAGAGAAGCTGCATTGCAGAGTCGTTTATTGTATATCTGAATGCATAATCCGAGGCTTTTGCTCCGGCTATAAATGCGATGGACGGAAATATAAAAAAGAATGCAGAAAAACCTGTCAGCATAAATGGTAGTATTGAAAGACTTGCAAAAACTCCGAGTTTTAAAAGCTTTCTTGTTGCAAAAAACTGAAAGAAAAGAGAAAATACGCCGCTGAAGATGGCGTATATCCATCCAAAAAACGCGGCAAGTTCAGCTTCGGAATATGTCTGAGCGGCTGTCACTTTAAACTCGTAATCAACAAGTGTTGATGAAATAAATATAAGAGATGTTATAACTGCAATGTTTCTTACATATTTTGAAGAAAAAGTCGACTGTTTTTCAATCGTTTCAAACGATTTTGGCGATTTTATAAAAACAGAACGCTGAAGTTTGGATCTGTAACGGCGTCCCATGTAATCTACAATAAAAACTGTAGCTATCATAAAAAACAGCGAAACGAAAAGAACATTCTCAACGCTTAATAATTTTACAATAAGAGAAATGCCTTCACCAGCCGCAAAACTTGCAAGTATACCGCCGACACCGACAAAACCTAAAACTCTTTTCGCTTCCCTTGAATCAAGAAGTTCGTTAGCAAAACTCCAGAATTGAAACATCATAAAAGCGCCCATAATCTCGACAAAAATATAAAGAAGAGGATAGCTGAAAGAAAAATGGAGCTTGACAAAAACCAGAATAAGCATCATTACAAACGCAGAAAACGTCATAATAAGTTTTATAAGGACATCAAGCCTAAAATAGGCGCTTTTTCTTGAATAAATATATGTAAGTAGAGAAACAAAAAGGGCTACGCCGATATACATTAAAGGAAGCTGTTTAACATCATATCTTTTAAGAAAAAGAGTATCTCTTACGATACGTCCCATTACAAGAACGGAAACAACAAGAAACTGGTAGACAAATAAAAGGACGGCTCTGGACTGTTCCTCTTTCCGCACACCAATTTTTTTGAAAAAAGCTTCCATAAAACCCATATAAAAAATATCTTTGCGCACATTAACACAAGAGAAGTTTTTTTTCAAAGAAAAATTATATCTGCAATATTTATAAGCGGATTAAATTTTTGAGACCATGATGTAAGTAATAAAAACCTCATTAAATACTAACAAAATGAGAGATAAAATAAAAATTCCTTGACACTCAAAAAAAATACCTTTACAATCACCTCCAGCTTAACGTTAGTTTTTTACCTTGTTTTTTTACTATTTGGAGGAAATGATGAGAAAAATTACTCTTGCAGTTCTTATGCTGCTTGGATTACTCTTCGTGGTTTCTTGTGGAGATGATGACGAAGATGAAGACACAAGTTGTACTTTAGCAGAAGCAGTTTGTGATGGAAACACTTTTAAAGTTTGTATCGCAAAAGACGGAGCAACAGCTGCAACAGATACAGAATGGTATTCAGTAGATTGTTCAGCATCAGGCAAAACATGTGATGTAGCACTTGGTGGATGTACAGGTGGAACAACAACATGTACAGAAGGCGCAAAACAGTGCAGCGGTACAAAAATTCAGACATGTACAGGTGGTACATGGGTTGATGGAACAGATTGTTCAGCAACAAGCCAGACATGTGAAGCCGGTGCTTGTACAGGTGGAACAACAACATGTACAGAAGGCGCAAAACAGTGCAGCGGAACAAAAGTTCAGATCTGCCAGAACAACGCATGGGTTGACAGTGTAGATTGTGCTACAAACAGCCAGACATGTGAAGCTGGTGCTTGTAAAGATGCTTCAACAACAGGATATCCTAATGGATTAAAAATCACAGGAACAATAAACCTTTATCATCCAACAGCTATTCCTGACGGACAGGGTGGTTTCCAGGATGCTTCTTCACAAATTACAGCATGTGACCCAGAAGGAACAGTTCCAGCAAGTGGACCTTATGGTACATTAACAGTTAATGCTAACTTTGCAGAAGTTGCTACTGAATCTCCATCATCAATAGATCCTTCTGCTGCTTACGCAATGCAGACATCTCCTTATACAGGAACAATGGGAACTGTATCTCTTCCTGCTGTAAGCCAAAATGTAGCAATAGCTTATCAGGGTGTTTACAATGGTTCGAATTATGTTGGCATTGACAACTTCGGTGTTAATGGTAGTTCTATTGATTACAGTTATTTCATGACTATGTCATGTGATGAGCCTATATCAAACAGCGTATCTGTAGGACCTTTCCAAGACAATGTATGTCAGTTTGCAGTTCTTAAAATAGAAGGTAGCAATATTGCTTGTTACTATGCTCTTGGTGTTGCATACTCTGATGTTAATGATGGTAGCTCAAACCTTACAGTTACAAAATAATCAGAAAACCAAAAAGATTATTAAAAGCCTCCCTTCGGGGAGGTTTTTTTGTTTTAAGGCAAACTTTTATTAGTCAAATTTCTTTTGTTGAATATTTCTTAATTAAGTGTTATAAAAACAAGTCTATTTATTCGGCTTTAAATACTTCAGGCTCTTTAAGTTTTACTTTAAGTATTTTCTCAAGACTGTATCCGTTACTTTCTAGAAGTTCCATATAGTCATCTTCTGTTTTTGATAGTATTTCTGCCCGTTTTTTCATTGATTCAACTTCTTTAAAAGGCATTTCCTTAAGTGCCGGACAAAAATCTGTAATGAATGTTCGCCACTCACCGTCTGTATAGAGTTCTTCTGTAAATGGAGTTACCGCACAGTGAAGTGGTTTGTCTGCATGAATAGAACATTTTTCATTTTTAAGCATGATGCAGTGTCCGTTTTCCTTTTTCAGTACAAGATACGGAATGTAAAGGTAACTAAAGGAATCTTCTTCTATTTCAAAAAGTATGTGGTTTGTGTATGTATCAACAAATTTCTGCACTGTTATTTTCATTGAGTCAGCTAATCTTTTTATGTCATCCGGATAAAGAAATGCTTCACCTTCACCGTGACAGCATTTCCCACATATTTTACAGTTAAATGTCATTATTTTCTCTCTTATTTGCTTTCCGCAAAATTTCTAAGTGTTTCTATTTCTTCTTTCCATTTATCGGGCTCAGGTGTTTCAAGTATTAGTGGTATGTTATCAAATCTGGAATCTTTCATTATATATCTGAAACATTCGATTCCAAGTGTTCCGTTTCCAAGTGTTTCGTGTCTGTCAACTCTTGTGGCAAGTTCTTTTTTGGAATCGTTTAAGTGCATTCCTGATAAATATTTAAATCCTACTATTTTTTCAAATTCAGCAAATGTTTTTTCACATGTTTCAATTGTTTTTATATCATAGCCTGAAGCATATGTATGTGCAGTGTCAAGACAAACGCCAACTCTGGTTTTATCTTCAACTTTGTCAATGATTGCCGCAATATGTTCGAATCTGTATCCTACGTTTGTCCCCTGCCCTGCTGTGTTTTCTATGACTGCTTTTACGTTTTCTGTTTTGCTTAAAGCTATATTTATTGATTCGGATATTCTGTTTAGACATTCTTCTTCGCTTATTTCTTTAAGATGGCTTCCGGGATGAAAATTAAGCATTGTAAGTCCAAGAAGATTGCATCTTTTCATTTCTTCAATAAATGAATTTCGTGACTGCTCTATTTTTTCATAAAATGGATTTCCAAGATTTATAAGATATGAATCATGCGGAAGTACCTGGGATGGTGTAAAAGAATATTTTTCCATATTGGCTTTGAATTTTATTATATTTTCTTCTGCAAGAGGTGATGTAAGCCATTGTTTCTGGTTTTTGGTAAAAAGCGCAAATGCTGTTGCCCCTATTTCACCTGCATTTTTTGGAGCATTTTCCACTCCACCGGAAGCACTTACATGGGCTCCTATGTATTTCATAAAACCTCCTTCCATAAATTCTTCTGAATGGTAGCATAAAAGTTTATGTTTTCAATCATAAAATATTTTATTTGAGTTTGAATATTGTAAAAAGTGGTACTTCTTCTTCTTTTTTTGTATAGACTGCCTTTTCATTCTTTAGCTGTTTCAGAAGATGAGGATAGCTTTCCCATCTGTATTCATGTGTAAGTATAAGATAGTCAGCTGTTTCACAGTTTGATATATATCTGAAGTTATTTGTGAGCTCTTTTCCTTTTTTAAGTATTGATGCAGGATATATATATTCACCGCCATTTGGCATTACACATACATCACATCTCTGCTTCGAGCATTTTTCATTAAAATAGGTTGAAATATCATTGTAAAAGAGATCATAATAGTGTCTTTCCATTCCATGAATAAGAGCTCCTTTTGTTCCACCGGATATTTCGTTGTAATATGAAAGATGATTTGGTGAAACAGATATAAAACCTATTATCTGAGGAATGAATATCAGCACAGCAAATCCATATTTTATTTCTCTCTTTTTTATTTCCGCTTTTTCAAGTGTAAGTGCAAGCCCTAATCCTGCCATTATTGCAAGAAAAGGGAAAAGCGGCTGGAAAAGCTTTACTCCACTATAAAAAACTGGAGATATTATTACCGGAAACACTGAAAACAATGCTGCTAGAGTAACAAGCATCAATGGTGAATTTTCAGATGAATCCTTTTTTCTGTAAATGAATGGTAAAACTGCTGAAAAGAACAGTACCATTACAGGCACTGTCATTAATGTCATTACAAGAGGTGCTGTAAATGGCGGTCTTGGTTCTCTGTAAATTTCTCCAAGATAATACATCAGTATGCCGTAGTGTTTTGTGTGAAAGCTTATGTAGTTTGACATTCTGTTAACTGTATCATGCCACATCCACGGCCATATCATAAAAAAGAGAGGCATTGATATTATCAGCATTGAGATAAATTGGCGTGGAAACAGCGCTTTTATTGAACGTTTTTTAAATATATCTTCTCTTTTTATTATCAAATAATGAATAACTACAGGAACGACCATAAAAGGAGCATTAAGTTTTGTGGCAAGCGCCAAACCAAATGTTATTCCTGTCATTACAGTCCAGAATTTTGATGTAAAAGCCCGATAATATGAGTAAACAAAAATAAAACTGGCAGCTCCTACTGTAAAATCAAGCGTTGCAACTCGTGCATGAAAAAATGTTCTCGGCAAAAATATAAAAAATAGTGACGCAAAAACAGCCGCTTTCAGTGAAAAAACCCTTCTCGTAAAATCAAAGATAAATAATAGGAGAATTAATGCCATTATTGAAATGCCATACCTGAAAGTTACAAATTCAGGATTAACACCAAGCAATTTGTGAAAAAAAAGATATCCGCCAGCCATCAAAAGCTTTGCAAAAGAAGGATGTTCATTATTGAACATCCAGTATCTGTCTATGAAATTTTTATCAAAGTATCTGAAACCCTTATATCCTTCTGTAAAATATGAAGAATAATTCTTTGCAGCTTCCATGTAATATCTGGCATCATCAGTTATTGATACTGTTTCAGCTTTATAAAAAAGCATAAAAGCATATAGAAAAAGTATTGGGATTATTATGAGATTAAACTTTTTTTTCATTGTTTTTCTTTTCTGTATACTATATCGAAAAAGAAATGTCTCTTTCCATCATTTTCTGTCGATATTTTAAGTTTTAAAGGTTTATCTGAATCAAAACCTTCAAGTTCATAATCTTCAGTATGATATGCCACTGTTTTTATTGTAAGCTTTTTATCTTCCTGTTCTATTTCAGTTACAACAGGTGGACAGAGAGGACATTTTCCGCTTATAGCTATCGCATGCCGGAAATAAATTTTATCATATTTCATGTTTTGAGCCGGAACTATTATTTCAAGATAAGAACCGCTGCCACCTATGGGATGGGCATTTATCATTTCCATGTTTCCGTTATCAAAACTACCTTTTGAAACATATATATGATGCCATTCCTTTGGTCCTGTATTAAAAATCTGCATAAAAAATGATGCCTGTTTTTTAACATTATTGGAAAACATGAAAACGGTTAACTTTGCAATAGATGAAGAAATAAGAAATTCATCAAAAGGATAGTTATCTTGAAAACCATACAACTCAAAACCTTTTACAGATTTTAATTTTTCCATTTTATAGCGGTTTTCAGTTAATTCTTTAACTTTATCCGGCAGACCTGAGACTGTAAGAAAAAGAAAACTGTGCATATCAAGCTTATTTGTCTGCCTGAATTTTTCGTTATACGCAGTTAAATCAAGCGAGGGATATTTAAGAATAAATTTATCAAGCAGCTGATTATAAACAACAACCTCCGTGTTAGAATTTTCTTTAAGTACAGTTAAAATCTCTTCCGGTATGGCAGGATAAAGATTTGCCCGTTTATAGCTGAAAAACGTAATGATTGACCAAACGGAAAGAATAAGAGAAAAAGCAATTATTACTCTTGAAATTACCCTGTATTTCAAATATATGATGCCTTATAAAACAATACAAAAAATAAAAAACTCAATGATATTGCCATCAAAGCACTTCAATGTCAAGTATAGGAAGATGTGAACTGATGTTCTTTCATAAATTTTCTGTTATTTGATTTTTAACATCTATTGATATACTATCCTTAACCGATATTTTTTAACGGAGACTCTGATGAAAAAAATTACTCTTCCTCAACTTCTAAAAATGAAAGGTGAAAGAAAAATTTCAATGATTACATGCTATGACGCTTCTTTTGCAAAACTTATGGAAAAAAGTGAAATTGATTCAATACTTGTAGGTGATAGTCTCGGAATGGTTATAAAAGGTGAAAATTCAACCCTTGGAGTCGATATAGATGAAGTTACCTATCATGTAAAAGCTGTAAAAAAAGGGGCTCCGTCACCATTTTTAATAGCTGACATGCCTTTTGGTTCTTATCAGACATCGGAAAGTTCTGCTGTTAAAAATGCGGTAACACTTCTTAAAGCAGGTGCGGAAGCAGTAAAAGTTGAAGGTGGAGAAGAAACTGTAAACGTTATAAAAAGACTAACATCCATTGGAATTCCTGTCTGCGGACATGTTGGTCTGACACCTCAGTACATAAACAGTTTCGGAAACTACAAAAAAAGAGGCACAAAAAAAGACGAATACGAAAAAATATACGAAAGCGCAATTGCTGTTCAGGATGCCGGAGCATCTCTCATTGTCCTTGAAATGATACCTGAAGACCTTGCAGAAAAAATAACATCAACTCTTACAATTCCAACTGTCGGGATTGGAGCAGGTTTAAACTGTGATGGTCAAGTCCTTGTAATTTATGATCTTTTAGGAATTGATGAAACTTTTAATCCATCTTTTCTAAAAAAATACTGTAATCTCGATAAAATTATAACAGATGCTGTAACCAGTTACATATCAGATGTAAAAAACAGTGCATTTCCTGATAAATAGGAGATTTCATGAATAAAATATACAACAATGTTACATTAGGTAACAACGTTATAATTGAGGAATTCTGTGTTATCGGTAAACCGCCTAAAGGATTGGAAGATGGAGAACTTGAAACCATTATTGGAGAAAATTCAACAATAAGAAGCGGGACTGTAATTTATGCTGGAAACAAAATTGGAAATAACTTTCAGACAGGTCATAACTGCGTAATAAGAGAGGAAAATCAGATTGGTGACAACGTAAGCATAGGAACACTCAGTTGTATTGAGCATCATATTATAATTGAAAATGGTGCAAGAATTCATTCACAGGTTTTTATCCCTGAATTTTCACATCTTGAAGAAAACTCATGGATAGGTCCAAATGTTGTTATAACAAATGCAAGATATCCGAAAAGCAGAAATGTTAAAGAAAACCTCAAAGGTGCCAAAATAGAAAAAAACGCCAAAATTGGTGCTAACAGTACACTTTTACCAGGAATAACAATTAAAGAAAGTGCACTTGTCGGCGCAGGCAGTGTTGTAACCAAAGATGTTCCAGAAAACACAATTGTTGCAGGAAATCCGGCTAAAAAAATAAGACTGATTGAAGAAACAAAAGAATATTAGCTCTCTATTTTTCTATTTTATTAACACTACTTTTATTAAGTTCATTTATCTGCTTTAATGCTGCATCAAAATCTTCTGATTTACTTACAATTTGCATTTTTGAATCAATAATAAATATCTGTGGAACAGTAACAGTCATAGAATCCTTTTCTTTTTGTGCTACTTTAAACAGTTTTGCAACATAAAAACTTAAATCATAAAGAATTGTAAATGTAAAATTTCCATTTTTGAGAAAAGTCTTCACTAAAGGCTTTTCCTCTTTTGCATTTTGTTTCTCTGAAGGTACAGTCACAAGAATAAATTCTATTTTCTTTTCTTTAAGCTCACTATATTTTTTCTGCCATTCAGGAAGAGCTTTTTTACATGGTTCGCAATATATATTGAAAAAATCAATAACTATGTAATCAGATTTAGTTTTTTCAATAAAATTTCTAAGCTGAAAAAAATTTCCTTCAAAATCATAACTTATAAAGTTATAATCTTTCCTTTCCGCAAAAAGCACAGAAGAAAAGAGCAATATCAGCATCAGAACAATTACCTTTTTCATTTCAGCGCACCACCATTATTATAAACCTGACAAGCTTTTTCATATCCCATTTCACATGCTTTTTTATAATATTTTAACGCTTCTTCTTTCTTTTTATTATTTTCATAAACTGCACCGGCATATGCACAGCCGCCGTAATATCCTGCATCACATGATTTTATAAAAAATTCAAGTGCCTTTGAATAATCTATCTTTGCACTGCATTTGCCACTGTTATAAATGGTTCCGGCTTTAAAACAACCCTCATAATTGCCAAGCTCACATGCCTTTTGTGCATAATTTAAAGGAAGCTCGAATCCTTTTAGACAGTTATTTAAAAGAATGGAAGATAAATTATAACAGGCAATAGCTGTTTCGCCGATACATGACATTTCGTAGTAAGTCTCATATTCATTAAGCGATTTACCATTTTTTTCACTGCCATATGCATAAAAATAACATGCTTTTGCATTTTTATTTTCACATGCTATTTTTAATTCATCAAGCCAATTCTTATCATAAACAAACATTACTATGTCTTTTTTTCTATCAGGAGACAAATTTGACTGATTTAAAAGTGTTTCAAAAACAGAAGCACCATAAGAAAGTCCATATTTTTGTATAAAAGCTCTTATTACAGCAATATTTCTTTTTACACTTTCATCATTCATGTTTAAAAGATTGTTTATTTTACTTGAGTCAACAGCAAAATCGGATCTAAGCTTACTTTTCTCCGTGACATAATTTTCAAGTACATTAATTCTCTCTTTTGCATAAGTTATTCTTGTATCATTTATATTTATTCCATAATTTACAAAAGCTTCCCATAGAGCAATCACTTTTTCAGGAAAAAGAAGTGCGTCATTATCTGCTTTTGCAGCATCTTCATAAAGTTTCTCAAACTGGTAATCATATATATTAAGATTTGAATAATCTCCACCTGAAACAGCTGTATTTATTGCTGCATCATATTCCATTTTCTGTGATAATTTTGTAAAGACTTCACTCATAAATCTTCTTTCCAAAGAACTGCTATCATTTGTTGAAACAGAAATAAATCCGCTATTCCACAATTTAGGCTGCACAGCAAAGATTGTGTTATAAAACTCAAGAGAAACATCACCTTCCATTATAAAATTATTTTCAACAGATTCTTTTTTTGATATATTTGGAGAAATCACAGCTATATATGCAGTATCCGTTTTTGCAAAAAGATTTTTCTTTTCATCATTTCCATTTATAAATTCTATTACAGGTTCATAGTTCCAACTATTTTTCTGAGCAATACTTTTAAAAATCTTCTCCAGCTCCGCATTACGAGAAGAACTTTCGACTACCATTTTAACTTTTGCCATAGCAAGCCGTTCAAGAACTGTATACTGTGAATCAGTTATCTCAAGTCTTGAATATATTTTATAAACGATATCTCCTTCAATATTCCATTTTTCACGATAATATTCTATTCCATAAGAATGGATCAAAAGTTCTGTACCAGTCTGAATAGAAGCGTTTATTGTAACTTCACCTTCTTTCTCATAATAATCCTTCTGCATCGCCTTAACCTCAGTTCCAAGATGAAAACTGACCTGCTGCTGAGCATTTTTATAAGAGGCTGTGCTTGTTTCATTTTCCACCCGTCCCTCTGCAAAACCGAAAAACCAGTGAGCACCAGTTACTTTAAGATGCGTTTTACCTTCATACTTCATCCAGTCCGGTTTTGTTCCTGAAACGTCCAGAATAAAACTTTTTCCTGATACAGATATTGAGATAAAAAGAGTTATAAATATAATCGGCAACAAAAAGAATCTGGTCACTGGAACCTCCATTTAAAAATATTTTTGGTGATTATAGCACAATTTAAATATCTTTCAAAAAATTAATCATTACCATTCAAATCATCTCATCATAATATCAACTTATTTGACATTATTGTAAATTAAAGATAAAAAATAGGGTTTTAATTTTAGGTAATGAGGTTTTTATGCTTTACGTCCTCCGTTCAATGCTTGGGCTTTTTGTATTTATAGGTCTTGCGTGGCTTTTATCTGAAAACAAGAAAAAAGTTCCATGGAAGACTGTGGGAATAGGTTTTGCCATGCAGCTTATTTTTGCTGTTCTTGTTCTTAAAACCAGACCGGGAGTAATTCTTTTTGAGTTCTTAAATAGTGCTTTCACAAAACTTATAGATTTTGTAAATGAAGGTTCCAAATTTGTATTTGGCGGACTTATGGAAAAATGGAGTTTTGCTCTTTCAATTCTTCCGACAATAATATTTTTCTCTTCACTTTTCGCAGTTCTTTATTATTTGAGAATACTTCAGTTTATTGTAAAGATTTTTGCAGTTGCACTTAGAAAACTTATGAAGGTTTCAGGTGCAGAAGCACTTTCTGCAGCAGCAAATATTTTTATGGGACAAACAGAAGCGCCTCTTATGGTAAAACCTTATGTTGAAAGAATGACACGAAGCGAACTTATGTGCCTTATGACTGGAGGAATGTCAACAGTTGCAGGAGGCGTTCTTGCGGCTTATGTAAATATGGGCATCAGTGCAGGTCACCTTATTGCGGCTTCAGTCATGAGTGCGCCTGCTGCAATTGTTTTTGCTAAAATAATAGTACCGGAAACACTGGTTCCTGAAACATCTGATCTTAAAGGTATAGAAATAGAAATCACAGATAGAAACGTTCTTGATGCAGCAGCAAGAGGTGCTTCTGAAGGTGTTTATCTTGCAATTAATGTTGGTGCAATGCTTATAGCTTTTGTTGCATTTGTTGCTCTTTTGAATTTCTTTTTCGGTTTAACCGGAACTTCAATGGAGGCTGTTTTAGGATTTATTTTAAGACCAGTTTCATGGCTAATGGGAATTCCTTGGAGCGAAGCTGCATCAATTGGTACACTTCTTGGTGAAAAAACTATTATAAATGAATTTATTGCATATGATCATCTTTCCAAAATGACTGAACTTTCAGATCGTTCAAGAATTATAGCAACATATGCCATTTGCGGATTTGCAAATTTAAGCAGCATTGCTATTCAGCTTGGAGGAATTGGTGCAATGGCTCCTTCAAGAAGAGGTGAACTTGCATCACTTGGAATAAAATCTCTTATAGCCGGCACTTTTGCATCATTCATGACCGCCAACATAGCAGGTATGCTTGTTTAAACGCCTGCATCTCTACATTTTCTAGCTTCAAGTCCAAGTGATATAAAATCACCCATAGATATTGCAAAATTCTTCTCATCTTCAAACCATATTCTTGTAGAATCACAATCCTGAACAGAAAGTATCCCTACAACTTTGCCTGATACCCTTACACCAATAAGCATTGCCGATTTGATTCCTTCTTTTTTTATCTCCTTAAGAAGCGATTCTTCTGTCATCTGATTTGAGAAAAGCGGGACATCTTCAACGCAAAAAACCTTAACATCTTCTATGTATGAATAGAGAAAATCATCAAATATTATCCCCTTATTTTCATTAATCATATGTATTTTTTCTTCTTTGATATATTTATCAACATTTGAAATAAGCCTTGTAGTGTGATTAATAAACCAGAAACCTACACTTGTTATATCAAGCCCTTCAGCGACAGCCTGCGTTACTTTCATTATTAAAGTCTCAACTTTACTGTTTTCAAGAATTTCATTAACAGAAACCATACCAAGCATCGCATTTTCTCTGGCAAGTCTCTTGTTTGCAGCAAGACACAGAAGTCTGTCATTTACTGCATCGGTTATATTGATAGCCATCCCTGAAAGAGCTGTAACTTTTCCTGTGTTGTCTGTGACTGGTGCTGCTGAAAAATCAAGCCATTTAATATCCGAATCTGCTTCAATCATTCTGATTTTCATATTAAAAGCTTTGTTTTCATTAACAGATGAAGCAAAAAGATTTCTCAGGTCATATCTATCTTCAAGATGAACTTTGGACATAAAGAAATTTAAATCCATAACAAGATTACTGGACAAGGATATTATTTTCCCAAATTTTAAACTAAATTTTATAAAAGAAGTCTCCACATCATACTCCCAGAAAGCAGAATCGATTGATTCAGATGCTTTTTCAAGCATTTTATTTCTTTTATGTATAGAATTTTCATCCCTGAGTCGATTCACAATATCAGGGACAAATCCGCTAAACTCTTCCTGAAAAATATGCTGATTTCCTGAAATACATATCATTCCTGCAAACCCTGTTTTTTCATCTGTAACTGGAATTTTAAACGTCTCACTGTAATATTTTGTTTCATCTGTAACTTCTATTACAGAACGCCTGTAATGAGAATTGCCATTTCTCATAATACCTTCATCTTCAGATGAAAAATTTAAAAAAACATCATTATATAAAAGATCTTCCGATCTTAAAACATCAAAAAGTCTTAATGTAAAATCGTTAGCAAAAACTTTACTGGCTCCTTTTTCTTTTAAGTAAATTATTCCGTCAGAATTTTTCATAAGTGATTTTATAAAAAGATGCAACGGATCTTCTGAAAATTTTTCTTTTTCATTTTCAAGATCTTTTATTTTATTAAGAAAAATAGTAACATCACAAAGTATTGCAAGCTCACTGTTTACATCATCTGCTGCATTAAAAGGAATTCTAACTATTTCAAAACTTTTTTTATCATTCTCACCAAAAACTAAAAATTTATCAGGTGTGTTGATTTGAAGATCATTAAAAAGGATATTTTTCAATTCATCCTGAGATTTACCCGTAAGTTTTGAAGCTGCTGAGTTTGAAAACATAATATGTCGGCTACTGTTATACAGAAAAAGAGGAACAGGAATTGAATCCAGTATATTTTTTAGATAATCAAAATCCTTTTTTAAAAAATCAATTTTATTTCTAAATAGCCATAATTTATTATTTTTAATAATAATTTCAGTAACAACAAGAATTGCAGACATCACAATAAAAAGGAACTTCCATTCAAATAAATCTTCTATTGACAAGAGAAGAAATGAGACAAGTAAAAGAAAAACTGATATAAGAATAAAATAGTCTGACAGATACTTTTTGTCTTCCATGATAATTCCCCTTTATCATACTAAAAATAATTAAACAATTATAACCAATTTTTATCACAGGTAAAATAATTTTTTAATTTAAACATCAAGCTGAGTAGAAAAGTTATATTACAAAGTTTTTCTCAGAAAGTCAGTTAATTACCTTGAATTTAGAGTTCTTTCAAAGATTTCCTGGTAAAAAACAGACATATTCGACCAGTCAAATTTAACAGCATTATTTTTTATATTATCAGAAAAACTTTGAGGGCAATCATTTGAAAGCACATATGATAGCTTATCTATAAGTTTAGATTTATTTGTATAAAAAAGATCCTCAAAATGAGATTGAGGAAAAATTTCAGGATATGTAAGTTTTTTAGGCAGAAAAGGAATTACGCCACAGGCAGCCGCCTCTAAAACACTTATACCAAAAAATTCCTGATTGGAAGTGACAGGTAAAAAAGATGCTCTGTTGAGCCATTCAATATATTCTTCTCTTTTTTCACAATAGCCGAATTTAACTATATGTCTGGCAAGTTTTATTTGCGAATTTCCAAATATTTCCGGTGAAAAACGATATGATTCACCAAGAACAGCAAGATTAAAATCAACCCCTTTTTCTGAAAGCTCTGTAAGAATAGAAAAAAACAGTTCAGGATTTTTATCGTATTCCCATCTGTGGTTCCAAAGTATAAGTTTTTTATCTTTCTTAATATTATTTTTAGCCATACTGAGAAGATCAAGGCCCAGATAGAGGACTTCCACTTTTTTTAAAGATTTTCTGAAAATATCTATAATCTTGCAATCAGGCATTTGCACAAGCAGTTTTTCAGCTTCAGCAATAAATGAATCTTTATGATAAATGGAATTAAAACATACAACATCTGCAGAAAGAAACGATGAAATATTTGTCCATCCGTAACTTTTATCAAAGCCTGATAATTTTTCCCTGTCACTTAAAGACCATGGATAAGAAAGCTGATTCTCGTGAAAATATAGTAAAACAGGAGCATTAATTTTTTTTCTTACAAGAGAAATAAAAAGAGAAAGATCAAGCATATCCGTAACAATTATAAGATCCGGTACATAATTGCTCTCCATAATCATATTAGCAAGCGTTACAGCTCCGCCATTCATTCTCCACTTCCAGTTAAATCCTGGCAGCGAGAATATTCTTATATCATACGGCAGATTATGTTTAAGCCCTTCTGCCCATAATTTATGGGAACCAGTCATAAAAGGTTCTATTAAAGCTATTTTTAGCATGGTTCTTCTTTTAAATTTCTATATGGAAGTATAAATTGAGACAAGCAGGATATCAAGAAAGATTTTATGTTTTATTAAAAAGAAGAGATGAATATGTGAAAGACTGTACGATCTTCACCTTCTTCAGGAAAAACGTTAATACCAAGTTGGGCATTAATTGAACCTATTGGAGTTGAATACATAAAACCTGTTCCTGTTCCCATTCTCATAAAATCTCCGGTACCTATGCTTGAAAGATGCTGCCACATATTTCCTGTGTCAAAAAAACCTATAAGATAAAAATTCTCGGCGACTTTCAGACGAAGTTCATTTCTCAGATAGAAATAATATTTTCCTTTTGCGTAATCATCTTTTTCACTGTTATAATCAGAAGGAAGAATTGACTGATAATTAAATCCTCTTATGGTTGTAGAGCCACCAAGTTTAAGTGCATCATCTCCTGCTATTTCTCCTGAATGCTCCATCATGAAAGCATATTTAAAAAAAGAATGAAAAATAAGAGTATCTTTTGGTTTCATTTCACCCATCATTGAAATTGTATATCTCAGAGGAAGATAAACTGCAATATAGTTTTCAAAAAGCCCGTATGTGGAATTATCACCTGAAAGAGTTAGATATTCTTTTGCTTTACCTCCAATTTTGAATCCTTTTTTAGGCATTACAAGACTGTCTCTGCCGTCATAATACACATTTACTTCCGGAGACAGAACAAGGTCATCACTTTTTTCAGCCATAAGTACATCGTTTGATGTAACTTCATATCTTTTAGTAACTTTTTTAGCAAACTCTGTTGTAAGACTTAAATACCAGCTTTGTTCATATTTTGCAGTAAGAGAAGTCTGAACACCATTTTTATCTGTCATATAGTAATCTTCACCGTTACGTTCCGTTTTATGTGTGTTTGGAAATTCAAGCTGTAGTGAAATAGGAAGTGGCTTGAAAAAAACATCAGGCATTATGAAAGCGAGAGAAACTGTTCTGTCAATATTTGTAGGAAAAGAAAATGTATCAAAGAATCGCTCAAACTGATCAGGCATGAAAGGTTCAAGCTTTCTATTAAGCTTATAACTGAATTTTCCTATAACACCTGAGCCAAGGATGTTTTTATGCTCAAGTTCTCCAAATATCTGAAAACCTTCATCAGATCTGAGACCAATACCCTGATAAACACGTGTTCTATTTGCTTCTGATATTGAAATTATTATATCTTTTTTCTCCGATGGAGTATCTTCATCAAGAAAATATATTTTAACATTTTCAAACAGTTTAGTCTGTCTAAGCCTTTTTTCGCTTCTTTTAATGTCAAGCGAAGTTATATTTTCACCTGATTCAAAATATAAGGTTTTTCTGATAACAAATGAACTTGTATTGTAATTTCCCCTTACAACAATATTTCCAACCCTTACTTTAAAAATATTGTTTAACTTAAAAAGAAGCTTAACTTTACCGTCATTTTCAATTCTTTCAGGAATAACTTCAGCAAACAAATATCCTTTTTCCTGCAATATTCTCAAAATTTCCTGCTGAATGGATTTTTCCATTTTTTTAGTATAGGGAACAACTTTCTTAAATGAAAGTTCTTCCATTATTTCAGTTTCCAGCCTGAAAGGAATATTTTTAAGAGCAACCCAGTTGAGCATGTATTTTTTGCCCAAATCAATTTTGACATTTATTTTGAGTTCTGAATTTTCAATGTTTTGAGCAATAGACTTTACAACTGCATCCTTATACCCTTCCTTCTGAAGATAGAAAAGTATATATTCACTTATTTCAGAAAAGAAAAGCTCTGGAACCGCAAACTCTGCCGGAGGGAGTTCTCTTTTATTTTCTTTGGAACGGGCAAGCGTTTTTACTTTTGTATTATCTGTATCGGTATAACCTCCACCTGTCTGAGATCTTGTAACAACAGGAAGAGGAAGCTGTCTGGCTTCATATATTTCACGTGCAAATTCAGGAATATGAGTTTTAATATAATCTGATTCCTTGCCAGCCCCTTCTATTAAAATATCTTTTAAAAAAAGCCTTTTCCCTTCATTGACAACAATCTTAAGAGTTCTGAATTTATTTTTTCCATCTCTTCTGTTTTCTGTTTTTATCTTTACAGAAACAAGAGGATAACCTGCTGCCTGGTAAAAAGATTTTATTTGCAGTTCAACGTCTTCACTGCTATTCTGAAAATCATCAACTGAATTAATTATTTCCCTTATCATTTCAGGAGCAAAAGAATCAACACCTTCAATTTTCACATCATATTTTGATTCTTTTGCCACTTCAAGCAAAAGAACACCTGTCGTTCTAACAGTATCTATCTGACGAACCTTTACATCAAGGAACTTTTTTTCAAGAAAAAGATTTCTTATATATTCAATCACATCTCTTACATTTGTATCCGTGTAAGGTAAAAGCCCATATTTAAGATTAGAATTCATTTGAAGCTCTCTTTTTTCAATAAAATTAAGATCACCTCTCAGCTTTACACTTCTTATACGTTCTCTTTCACCTTCTGTAATATTAACAAAAAGATTGATATTAGCCGAGTCAATAACAGGTATTTCGACACTCACCTTTGCGTTTGCAAATCCTTCATTGCTGTAATATGCTAAAATTTCATCTCTTATTTTTACAAGATCTTCTTCCCTGAACTCTCTAAACTTCTTTATACCTGCAGCCTGCTTTATATCCTTGTCCATAAGGGTATGATTACCTTTTATTGTAACATCATGAATAAACAGAGATGGCTTTACAAAAAAAGTAATTATATAATCACCATTAACATCCTTATCTCTGTTTACTACAACATTTTTGGCTCGGCCTGTAGCATATATTAATTTAACTGATTTACGTAGATCTCTAATTGAAAATTCTTTTCCTTCATTAATTTTTATATAAGGTTCAAAATCTTCACGAGGAAGCTCAGATTCCCATTTAACAGAAACGACATTGGCAGAAAAAACCAAAACAGGAAAAAATATCAGTAGTAAAAACAGCATTTTTGTTTTTATGAAGCTATTCAAATCCATAGTCGAGCCTCACATCAAAACCGATACTTCCATAGTTGGTTTCATAGTCACTATATGAACTGTAATCAAGATTTATATTAAAAATATCACCTTTATACTTAAGTTCAAGTTTCTGATCTTTTGTATCAACAGGATTGGAAATTAAGGTTACCCTTAAGAAGGGGTAAATCTCCTTCATTGCAGAAAATTTAAGTACAGTTTTTCCGTCTCTGTCCGTCATTGGTTTAAGTTCAAAACTTGTAAGTTTAAAATTATTCTGAACAGCCTCATTTATTCCTACAATACCTGAAACAGCTGATATTGCTATTGAGCCCATATTCATTTGCCCAAATCCTTCATCATCAAAAAGCTCTCCGAAAAGAAGAATAGAATAAACATCTGTCTGCTCTTCATATGGATTGGAACTGAGATCGATCTGTATGTCATCAAGATAGCCAAAAATCTTTAAATAAAGCTGATAATTCACCCTCTGGTCATCGTCAGGCAATGAACCTCTTGGTCTTACTGAAACTTCAGTCGATGATTCAATATCAAGATAAGGTCTTATCTCTTCGTAAGTATCAATATCTATCATCCCTCTGTCAATTTCAAATTCATTGTTCTGAAAATATATTGTTCCATCCTTTAAAGTCACGTAACCTTTTACAATAGGATTTTCAGTATCGCCCGAAACATTAAGATCTATATCAAGTGAGGTTTTAACAAGGTTTGTTTCAAGGTTTATGTCATTCTTTGCTTTAAGATTGACATTTAAACGAACTGGAGACTCCTTGCCTGTAGATGTTTTTGCATAAAACTTTTTAGGTTTTAAAAGAGACTTTATAAGAGTACTTTCAAGACTTATAGTTTTTCTGTATGTAATATTTTTAAGTTCTATGTCACCAGCGACAGAAATAAGATCATCCTCAGGTATATTAAGTTCAAGATTACTTGAAACTCTCATTTGACCAACTTGCTTGGGTTTTATAATGGCATTATTAAGGCTAAGATTAAAAATTCCTGAAAAAGCAGGAGTGACTATTCCTGAACCATTAAGTTTTATAACACCGTCACCAAGAACACCTTCAAGATTTTCTGTTTTCCATCCTTTATTGGTAAGGATAAATTTTCCATTTATATCTGAAAGAGAAATTGAAAGAGGTTTTATATAAAAACTGAAATTATCAATCAAAGCATCTGCACCATAAAGGTCACCCTTAAGATAAGCATTTATGGCAATAGAGCCTTTAAGATCCGAAACACTCTTTGAATATTTAGTCTCAAGTCCAGGCATGTATAAAGAACCTTTCAATTTGATATCAGGAACATATTCCTTCACTATTCCTTCTATACTGAAATCTGCAACATTACCGCCAAAAGTAGCTTTATTTATAGCAATATTGTTTATTTCACCAATTGCAGAAATCGGAGATGTATTTTCAACATAAAGTCCTGTGACAGGTTCTGACAATTTAAGTTTACTTACAAGAATATCAACACCGGCAGTTCCATATTTTATATCTGAAGTAATATCCAGAGCACCAGTTTCAGTTTCTAAATGATAATTATCAATCTTTACACTGGTCTCCATATTTTTTGTAGAAAGATTTGAACTTCCCAGAGAAAAGCTTATTCCCTCTCCAAGATTCCCTTTAACATTTAAAGAGTTTGATGTACTCTTATAACGCATATTGGCTGAAAGATTACCTAAGACTATATTATCATAAGCCAGTTTCCCCAAAAAGAAGTCACTTTTTACAAGAATATCATCTTTAATATTGCCTGTAACAGAAATATTAAGCTGAGGAGCCATAAAGGAAATTGCAGAAAAATCTCCAAATTCAGCAAAGTCTTCAATAAAGAAAGAAGTCATTTTTCCATTTATATCAGCATTAAAATCTCTCCCTATTTTTCCGGCGATATCAATTCTGGTCCTTTTCTTTGAAACAAAGGCATTATCAATAAAAAAACCATTCTGAAAAGTTCCAAGATGCAGCTTAGCCTTGTTTGCATAAACATGTTTTCCATCTCTTATATCAGAAGATTCGAAATAAACATTCGCAGTTTCAATATTTGAATCTATCAGCTTCAGTTTTGCAGAAAGGGTATATAAACCGTTAACAGGAACCGAAGAGCCTGAAAGTTTGCCGAAATCAGAAATGTCACCGGAAAGATTATTAACCGTAAGATCAAATATTGTATTCTCTCCACTGAGATCTATAACAGCATTTAAATCGGCTGTTTTAGAAGAACCAAAAGCAATATGATCAGAATTTATATTCATTACAAAATCTTTAAGCAGAAGTGAACCTTTTACAGAATTAAGATTAAAACCTTCAGCAACGACATTTGAAAGATAAAAATCACCTTTTATAAGAGGATTTTCATATCTTGAAGAAATAAGAGTTGTTATTTTTCCCTTTCCCGTAGCATGAAGTCCAAGTAAATTCTCAATTTTACCAACATCAAGCTGACTTCCCTTTATAATATTGATATAAAATTCATCTCCAAGACCAAACCATGTATCTTTAAGGAAAAGATTTGTCAGCTTATCTTTTGTAAAAACATTTGCCTTAAAAAGTGAAACTCTTGAAGAATCTATTACAAGATTTCCTTTAACATAATAAGGTTCAGCAAGTTTAACTATAGTAAAATCATCATCCTTAACATGAAATTTTCTAACTTTAAGATCGGCATCAAGAGCAAGCTTAAATCCATCAAGCGGATTCGAAAATTTAACATCACCATCAACAAACATATCAACAATTGTTGAAACATCAACTCGACGCATAATATCTCTAAAGTCGACATCATCCATCTTTATTGTCCCTGAAACTGCATTATCGGCAAAAACACCGCTCCCTTTTGCTGTAAGAAATCTTTTTTTGCCTCTCAGAAACGCAAGTTCATTTATATCAAACCCTTTAGTATATATTTTTGCATCAAGATCGAAGTCCCACGGTGAAAATTCATTAATCTTTTTTATTCTGCTTTTAAGAATGACATCTGCATCAGGAATGCCTGTTATCTCGGATTTTATCGAAACATTTCCTGAAACACTACCCTTACTTTTAACGCCTAAAACAGAAAAGATTTCTTCAGTCAAAACATTGTACTCTGCATTAAAAAGACCAGTTTCATCATTGTTTTCTCCATTTATATTTAAAAATGGAGAATCAACATCAAGCCCAAGAATTGCATATTTTTTTCCATCAGCCATAAAAGATGCATCAAGAGAAACTTTAAACGGTTTTACTGAAGAGTCCTGTGGCGTCAAAATTACACCAGGAACTTTCAAAACATATTTTTTATCACCTTCAAGCTCTATATTTGATGAAAGAATCGATGCAGTCGGAGTCTGTATATTTAAAGAAACACTTTTAACAGAAATTTTACCCAATGGAAAAAAAGGAAGTTCAAAAACCTTTGGAGAAGAAACTTTCTTTTCCTCATCCTTTTCAGAATCCTTCTTTTTTATATTCTTAGGTTTATCAACTTTAAAATCAACATGAACATTATCAATCAAAAGGCTGGAAACAGCCCAGTTACCGTGAAGTTTACCAACAGAAACAGTAAGCTTCCCGACACTTAC
Source organism: bacterium (assembly GCA_963667425.1). Taxonomy (GTDB): domain Bacteria; phylum UBP6; class UBA1177; order UBA1177. The sequence continues at coordinate 1,307,681 of OY763407.1, forward strand.
ATTAAGTTCGGAATCCTTAGCCGGTTTCTGAATTTTCAAAGCATCAATTACCACAGTATCAGGAAAAACATAATCAATATTATTAAAATTAAAGTAAATTCCGGTAACTTTAGAAACAACTGTTTTAGCAATAGGAACAGCAATGAAAGCTGTGGTAGCAATTAATAGAAGAAGGGCTAAAAATGTATATATAACAAACTTTAATTTACGCAACAATCATTTTTCATTATCAAAAAAAATGGAGCGGGCGACGGGGCTCGAACCCGCGGCATCAAGCTTGGGAAGCTTGCACTCTACCAACTGAGTTACGCCCGCATCAGTTTCTGTGAAATATAAATCAGAGATAACAATTCGTCAAGTTTTTATATCCGTTTGAAACAATAAAGAAAAAAATGTAGTTAAACATTATTCATCTTGACATCGTTACTAAACATCTGCATCAGGCAAGTCATTAGGAACACAACATTAATATTCATCTGTTCTTATGTTTTTTGGGTACTTAATGTTTAAAAAGCTATTCTTCAAATGGACATACACCCTCTTTTTCACAGTAACATTCCATATCCCTTAAAATGTAGCCTGTTTTATACATGGGCTGCCAGAACAGGTATTTACCTTCAAATTCAGCATAACCATGTCCATAACTGCTCTGCCCTTCCACTGGTTTGGAGCAGTATGTTTTTCCTTTATCTATTCTGTAAAAACAGAGTTTACCATCTTCCTGATAACCTGATAATGGTAGCTGATAGTTTTCCATGTATAACATTACATTAGATCTTAATTCCATTATCCACATATTTATATAGTTAGTTTCTGTGTATGGTATTTCAAATTCCTTTACTACTTCCCATGGTGTTTTTGATATATCCATTATTACAAATTTATTCGTAGGTCCATTTTCTGTTACAGAACGGTATATTATTCTATCTCCATTTTCCCGGTCAAATTTGGGAAATCCTGCCTGCTCTCCTTCTCTGCCGACTTTTGTACACTCCTCAACTTTTTGCGGTGATTTCGAAAGATCGCATAACCATGTTGCATTGGTTCCATAATGGTAGAACATTGCTTTATCTCCCATTATTGAGATCTCTCCTGCTTTACCTTCCGGGTTGCCATAAGCAAGTGTTATCCAGTTCCATTCTCCTGTTTTAGCATACATTAATGAGCGGTTACCTTCACTTACAGGATTGTCTCCCTTATCCAGATGGTTTACAACCATTACTGTCCATTTATCTGTCATATAGGAAGCTGTATCTATCATGGAATCTCTTTCCTTTTCTCCATATACAATTTCATACTTAAAACTATCTTTGTAGGGAACAACAGCAACTATCGCCCAATATCCTCTTGTATGTTCTGCATTTGATGCAAATGGGTTCGCAAGAATAACTCCGTTCATATATCCAGGATTATTTAAAAATCCAAGAGTTGTATATTTTCCTGTCTCAATATCGTACATTGCAACACGCTGACCTGCATAGCCTGGCTCTGTTTCTATTGGGGTTTTATCTCCTATTCTATAGTTCATTGTCCAGAAAACTATTTTACCATTATCCAGATTGCTCTCTTTTCTTGAGCCGGTAAAAGAATTGGCCCATGTATAAGGATTCAGAAAAATGTCACATTCATGAACAGATTTGGGCATAAGTTCTCTTGGCGTTGGCACAACATCCCAGTTGCATGGCCATGGATAGCATTCTTTAAGATACTCGCTTTCTTCAAATGCCCCTGCTTTGTATTTGTCATACACCTCTTTATTCAGATCTTTCCATAACGATTTTACACACTGAGGGTCATATTCATCCGGCATGTCGCATGGTCTGCAGAAGTGTATTGTTCCATCTTCCCTGAAATATGGATATTTAGCATTCATTGTAAGAGGACAATACATGTCTGTATCGTCCTCTTCATTATCTGATGCTATATCTTCATCCACATTATTATCAGTATCAGCTTCTTCTTCATCTGCTTCTTTTTCATTCTCTGTGTTGATTACATCTTCATCAACTATATCTGAATCAGTTTCTGTTTTATCCGAGCTGCATGATGTGCAGGAAAGATTAAAAATAACTGTTAATAGAATTAATATTTTTAAGATACGCATATAGGTTTTCCTTTTCTATTTATCTTTAAAGATTTTACTTTGAAAGATGTAATTTTCCACTAAAAACCTGATATAATATTCCTTTGTAAGCATATCCTTCTCTTAAGTAGTTTTTTTCTCCTGACATTTTTGTAAGACCATTTTCTGATGCTTTAAACTGTCCATTTTTACATCCCAAATAAACTGTATCTCCAAAGCTCTGCATTTCTGCATCATTACATTTCTGGTTAAAGGAATTACGTTTTTGTGGAGATTTTATATTGCTTATGTCATAGATCTCAACATAACCTTTTGTGCTGAACCATTTAGTTTTTTCTCTGTAAATATAAAGCTTGTCTTTTACAACTTCAAGGTCTACAACTTCTCCATCTGCTGTTATTGATGAAATCAGTGAAGGATTGTAAGGATCTGAAAGATCATATATTTTTACTTTTTTGTTTTCTGCTGTAAAAAGCATACCTTTTGCTATTCTTATATTTTCGCATTTGTCACTATTGATATCTGATTTTTTATCAATCGAGCCATCTTCTGCTATTTTAAAGATATCTATTTCTCCATAGTTTGCTGCATACATTCTATTTTCTGAAATTGCCAGATTGTTGGTTTTTCCGTTGGTTGTCAGTTTTTTCTTTTTCAGTGTTCCATCTGATTCTATTTTTATTCTTCTTATTCCGCTGAGTCCTCCTATATAAAGATTGTTTTTATAGCCTGCAACTGTAAGTTTGTAATCAAAATAGAGATGAGAATCATAGTTGTAATCTGTAACAGAGTTACATGTTCCATATCTTTCTGTAATTCCGGGATATATTGAATTTCCTGTTTCTGAAACACAGTAATGGGGCTCTTCTGTATCTAACTGAAAGATATCCACGGTCTCAACTTCTTCTATTTTTATTGAATTATCTGCTGTATCAAGCTCTATTCTGCTTGTCGTATCGTTTGTTGAAAGAATATTTGTCATAACTATTCTGCCATCAATATTGTTCATTATCAGTTTTTCTGTATCTGCATTTATATTGTCATTTATTATCTGCCAGCCATTTGTTTTATCAAATTTCATTACTGATGTACTTTTACTGTTTTCAGGATTATACCTGCCTGTAAGATAAATTCCTGTTTCTGTCCCTATTATATTTAGAGGGAGGCTGTAAAAAGGTTTAATATCACTTTCTATTTCACTTATTTTACCTTCTGCTAAATCAACTTCTGATATTTCCATTACGCCATCTTTATCTGCTGCTATATAGATATTTCCAAGTGCAGGTATAAGTTTAACTGATGAATTCATGCCGAGATTTTGCTGTAAGACTTTCTTTAAAACATAGCTGTCATCTTCTTCTCTTACAATTTTATAAAGAAACTGTGTTACAGATCTTAGCATTGTTGAACCTATAAAGTATATTGTGTTATCATAGACTGCAGCTGATTTTATGCTGTTTATCAAATAATCACTATAATTCGTTACAGTTCCTATTTTCTGCCAGTCTGATGATGGTGCGTAGTTTGCAAAAAGTTCATAAACATTGTCACTTGTTTCTGAAATTGTATATGTAGCATTTGAATTCATATCTTCTATTACTGCCTGCATTAAAGGAAGTGAATCTATTGAAGATGTTGTAAGATTAAGATCGCTGTTATTTATATTTATAAAACCGCCATGCTGATATCGTGTAAATGACACATTTCCTGATATAAAGCTTTCCATTGGTATAAGTATATTCTGAGCTGATGAATCAAGTAAACCCTGACTGACAATTTCTCTAAACTGTTTCATGATTTCTGCAAGATTTAATGTTGCATTGCTGTATTCAATTTTAGCCGGCTCTGTATTTGATCTTGATGCTAATGACCATTTGCCGACACTATTATAGTCATTTATGTTTTCTCTTGTAAGAAAGTTTTTAAAATATTCAGGGTTTACAGAACCATTAATAAGATATCTTTCATCATTTGTTGCATAGTTTGAAGATAAGGTATAGTACATTGGTGTTTTTGATCTGATCTCTCCATTTTCTTCACATAGTGCGTAGTATTTATAATAGTCATCTTCTCCACAATTGTATTGTGCATATATATCTGCTCTCCAGTTCCAGTATGCTGAAGGTTTTATTGTAGATATATTTTGTGATGCTGTTACAGGTCTTTTATAATTTTCTGCATTTTTATAGTTTATATTATCTGCATCTTTTGAATTATCTGTCCATGCTATTTGTGGACAGCGTGTTCTTCCATTTACTATAAGATTTGATGCTGTTGCATGAGTGTGACCAATTTTTGTTCCTGACTCAAGTGTTTCAGTTTCACACACTGAATCCCAATTGTTATATGATGTAAGAGTGCAACCAGTTTTCTCACTGTTCCACAATCCATTAGGGCAGTATTCCTGCAGGTCTGCTCCACAGTAGTGGACTCTGTGTTTTCCATCTCCATTATTTACTGGAAAATAGTTTTTATAGTAACCACCTGCAATGGATATTGAAATTGTTTTGTTTATTTCACCGAAACCGGTTACTGGAAGTGATATTGAACCCTTTGGTTTATATGCAATTGAAACAGAGTATCCACCTTCATTCTGAGATCCTGCTGAAGAATCACAGGCATCACCTATGCCGTCAAGATCATGATCAGGCTGCCATATATATTTATCTCCTATATTAGTATGTTCCCAGTAACCGTTGCCTATAGCTTCCAGTCCTTTTATGATTTCTGATGATGGATTTGCCATTGTTTCAAATGGATTCCATTTTTCAGGGCAGTTATCAACAGCATCAATGACACCGTCATTGTCACTATCTTCGCAGGCATCACCTATCCCGTTATTATTCCAATCTTCCTGGTTTGGATCATAGATTGAAGGACATTTATCATCAAGAAACGGAATCCCATCACCATCGTTATCTATTCTTCCACTGAGTATGTCAGATTGCTCTACAATATAAGATATTTTTATATCTAAAGAAGGTTTCTCATTAACTTTTCCCATTACAGCATGACATATTCCTGCTATATTTCCATCTGTATTTAAAATTCCAGAACCAGAGTTCCCACTATATATATGTGCTGAATGGTTAAAATAGTAATCTTCATCATAATTAGATTTTGTTACTTTACCTGTTGAAATAACTTCAGGATATGATAGAGGATATCCTATTACTGCAATATCATCGTCAATATTGAGAAGTTTTTTTTCAATTCTTTTAAATTTGTGGCTTATTCCCGCTCTAGAGAGTATATTTTCGTTATAATAATAATAAAAAGGTTCATTTCTTAATGGAATATCATAAAGCTCAAGTATTGCATAATCATCACTATAAATATCTCCGACTTCAACCACTGATTTAACAGCATATACAACTCTTTCTCTAAGATGATGATCTCTTTTATCTTGATAATCGAAAAAAACATAGGCAAAAGGGGGAAATTGATCTTTATTTATCAAATCTGGATTTGCATACCTATATGGTCCCCAGAAAGAATCTTCATACAACAAAGAAGCATTAATGCAGTGTGCAGCAGTAAGATAAAGATTTGAACTTATCATTGTTCCACTGCATGTAAGATAATTTATAAGTTCTGGAGACTCTTTATCTGCTACAGAATCTTCATTGATATCAAAAATTTTATGTAGCGTCTTATCATATCTTAATGTTACATCATTGTTAGGGTCAAAAAACACAAAAATTCCTGCTGATGTTTCTGCTTTATCTACAAAAGAAGAAGAAAAAGGAGATTCTGAATTCTGAGTATAGCTTTTGCTATAGCCCCCTAAAAACTATACAGAAATCAAGCAGTAACTTTCCCAATATTTTTTCCAGTTTTTTCATAATATCTGCTCATAACATCTGACGGTGTTCTGTAACCGCATCCCTTATGAGGCCTCTCCTCGTTATAAAACTCTGTCCAGGCTCTTATCACTTTGTCCAGCTCACTGAAACTTTCAAAACCCTCTCTTTTTACTATAAATCTCTGCAGTATGCTGTGAAAACATTCCACGTATCCATTTTCCTGCGGCGTTCTGACGTGACAGAACTCATGTTTCATATTTATTGTCTTTTCTATAAAGTCCGCCATATCTTTTGATATAAACTGGCTTCCGTTATCGCTCCTAAGCATTATATCTCTGGGATTTCCGTAAAGTATAATCACTTTTCTCAGCATATCTATCACATCTTCTTTCCTTATACTTCCTGATAATCTGTATGACAGCAGTTTCCAGCTGTAACAGTCTATCAGGTTAAGCATATAATAGTGTCTCTGCTCGCCTTTTACATATATGTACTTTATGTCTATCTCTATCTTTTCAAACGGACGGCTGACGTTTACTTTCCAGCTTCCAACTCTTTGACGATTCTCTGCTTTTTCTCTGATGCGTTTCTGAAGATAACCCGCTTCTTTCATAAGACGGTATACTTTCTTGCGGTTGATTATTATTCCATATCTGTTTCTCAGTATGTGGCAGATCTTTATATAGCCATAATCTGCAAACTGATGATTTATTATGCTTTCTATTTTTGAAACCACTTCTTCGTTAAGAATCCTGTTCCCTTCACAGTTTATTGAAAACAGTGACGGTTTTCTGCCTGCTTTACCTTCTTTATTCCTGTAATTATATGTGGATAGCGGGATATCAAGCTTACTGCACATTGCTTTTCTGCCTCTTTTAAAACTGTATTTATTCACTAACTCCCTCTTTTCTTCGGATGTGAACTCTTTTTTTTTATCAGTTCAAGCTGTGCCGCAATCAGTACTTCTTTCTCAGCAAGCAGTTTCTTAAGTATACGATTTTCCTTCTCAAGTCCTTTTATATCTTTAACTTCAGCGATTCTTCCGGCTTTCATGGGAAGTAATCCTGCTATCCCTTCAGCTTCGTACTTCTCTTTCCACACATAATAGGTCGTAGGATCCACTCCGTGTCTTTCACATGTTTTTACAACACCGTGCTCTTCCGCTTCTTTCAGTATCAGAAACTTTTCTTCCGCACTGTAACGTTTCCGCTGCACCATCTTTCCTCCTCTTTTATTGGGAAAGTTTAACTGTTTCTTTTGTACAGTCAATTATGGGGCTAGAACACTTTCAACATCCTGATAGTCACAGTTTCCTGTAGAAGGATCACATGCTGATAACACAGGATCTTCAACTTCTTGAGCCATAATGTTCCATGAAATCAGCAATAAAAAAATAAAAATAGATAAAACATTTAATTTTTTCATTTTAAGCCTCTAATTTTTTAAAATAATAATAAAACTAACCTAAGTTCGCATATCAACAGCTGTTAGTCTACTCTTTAAGAATTTTATTATCAATAAAATTTTTATATAAAAAAGATTAAAGTGTCAGTTAACAATAATATTTGATTTTATTTAATGTATCATTATTTATCTGATATCAAAATCTTCTTTACACAATTAAATATATTTCAAATGTGGCTTTATTGTTTTTGTTTAATTCTTGATATATGAAAAAAATGGTTATAATTCATAAAGCGTGAAAAAGAAAAATTATGAAAAAGTAGCAATGAGAAGTATGAAAGATCTAAACTGATTTTAAAACTGGCTCATAATTCAAAAAAATCATACAGATAAAGCTTTATATCATTTAGAGTCCAGTCACTTTTCATTATACTTTCTCTAAATTTTGCGCCATTTCTGAGACCTGCTGAATACCATGCTGAATGTTTTTTAAGTTTAAGCAGCTTTTTTCTCTCATCTTCAGCTGAACTTGAGATAAGATCAAAATGATATTTTATTATATCTTTCTTAAATTTTTCAGTAGCTTCACTGCTGTTTTTTATTTCACTGAAAAGCCACGGAGAAGATAAAATTCCACGTCCTATCATAAGTCCGTAAAGTTTTGATTCCCGAAAATAATCTGCATCTGTAAAACTTTTTATATCACCTGAATGAATTACTTTAAGATTACTTTTTTCGGCAGTTTTTACTGAAAGTTCCCAATCAGATATACCGCCAAACATTTCAGTCCGCAGTCTTGGATGAATTACAAGAAAATCAGCTCCTTCATCTTCCGCTATTTTTGCAAAAATATCACTGTTTGGAACTGCAAAACCTTTGCGTATCTTTACAGAAAGAGGTTTTTCAGAAGCTTTTCTTACTGTTTTTATAATTTCTGCAGCAAGTACCGGATTTTCCATAAGGGCTGCACCACTACCCGATTTCAGAACTTTTTTTACAGGACATCCCATATTTATATCAAAACCGGCAAAATCAAATTTATCCTGAAGAAACTTTACAGCATAGTCAAATGAATCAGGCTCACTTCCAAAAAGCTGAATGAATGTTTCTTTTTCATCATGAAGAACTTCGGCAAGCTCAACACTTTTTAGGCTTCCGTATTTTATGGCTTTTGCTGAAACCATTTCTGAATAGCAAATATCGGCACCTACTGAATAACAGACTTTTCTAAACAAAGAATCCGTTATGTCCGCCATTGGAGCTAGAAAAAGTTTCATATTTTTACTTAAGCCTGTTCTCTGATTCTTTTTACGCTTAAAGCTTTACCAGTTGAAACATCTACAGAGGCAATAAGACCTTCTATGGTTATTTCACCTTTTTTCGGAGCATATGGCTGAGGAATAGATGTAAGAAAATGTCTGATACTACTCTCTTCGTTCATACCAAGAACAGAGTTAAAAGAACCGCATCTGCCGAGATCGGTTATATATGCCATCCCTTTGTCATAAATCTTTTCATCTGAGGTTTGAACATGAGTATGTGTCCCCGCAAGAACTGAAACTCTGCCATCAAGATAAAATCCAAGAGCCTCTTTTTCCGAAGTTGCTTCTGCGTGAAAATCAACAACTTTAACAACAACGCCTTCTTCATCAAACTCTTTTAAAACAGTGTCAGCAGAGGTAAAAGGAGAATCTATCGGTGGCATGTAAACACGACCCTGAAGATTAATAACACCTATTTTAATATCATTGTTGAGAGTAAAAATGCACTTTCCGCTGCCAGGAAGATGTGATGGATAGTTATGGGGCCTCAGAATATTTCCGTTTTCAGCAAGAAGTTTATAGGTTTCAGATTTAGACCACACATGATTCCCTGAAGTTATAACATTTACACCAGCTTTAAAAAGATCTTCAGCAGAACTTTTTATTAAAGCCTTTCCTCCTGAAGAATTTTCACCATTGGCAACTGTAAAAACTATTTTTTCTTTTTTCAGAATTGAAGGAAGAACTTCAATAAGAGCTTTTCGACCTGGTCTTCCTACCACATCTCCAAGCATTAGAATATTTATAATATCGGACATAAGGACCTACTGTGCTGTAGCAATAACTCTTGTCTCTCTGATAAGAACGACTTTTATCTGACCAGGATAAGTAAGGTCTTCTTCGATTTTCTTTGCAATATCTGTAGCAAGAACATAAGAATCTTCATCTTTTACTCTAGTAGTGTCAGCAATAACACGAAGTTCTCTTCCTGCCTGAATAGCAAAGGCTTTGTCTACACCGTCAAATGCTGTAGCAACATTTTCAAGTTCGGTAAGTCTCTGAACGTAACTTTCCATCATTTCTCTTCTTGCACCTGGACGAGCACCACTTATTGCATCTGCTGCCGAAATAATATGATCAAGAACTGTTTCATGCGGAATTTCATTATGATGAGCACCGACAGCATGAGCTATTTTCTTGGTTTCTCCATATTTTTCAGTAAGTTTCATACCTATAGAAGCATGACTGCCTTCAACTTCATGATCTACAGCCTTTCCAATATCGTGAAGAAGACCGGCTCTTCTTGCATTTTTAACACTGACACCAAGTTCTGAAGCAATTTCACCTGCAATAAACGCTGTTTCCATAGAGTGTTTCCAAACATTCTGTCCATAACTTGTACGATATTTAAGTCTTCCTATCAGAAGAACGAGTTCCGGGTTCATTTTATGAATACCAAGATCAAAAAGGGCCTGTTCACCAGCCTCTTTAATAGTTTTCCAAACTTCTTTTGAAGCATTGTTAAAAACATCTTCAATTCTTCCCGGATGAATTCTGCCATCATGAATAAGCCTTTCAAGAGTAAGTCTTGCAATCTCTCTTCTTATCGGGTTAAAATCAGAAAGCACAACTGCTTCAGGCGTATCATCAATGATAAGATCAACACCTGTAATAGCTTCAATTGCTCTGATATTCCGGCCTTCTCTACCAATAATTCGGCCTTTCATCTCATCAGTAGGAAGCATAACCGTTGTGACAGTATGTTCTGTAGCATATTCACCGGCATAGCGCTGAATTGCTGTTGAAATAATTTCTTTTGCCTTTCTTTCACTGTCTTCAGTAAGATTTTCTTCAATAGTTTTAAGCCTTTTAGCGGCAAGATGTTTTGCCTCATCCTCAATTTTAAGAATAAGCTCTTCCTTTGCCTCTTCATGAGTCATAGCGGCAATTTTTTCAAGCTCAGCTTTAACTTCAAGCTCTTTTTTATCAATGTCAGCATTTCTGACATCAATCAAGGATTCCTTGTCTTTAATATCCTTTTCAAGATCTTTTATCTCTTTTTCTTTCTGGAGAATATTTTCATCTCTTTTTGCTGTCTGTTCTTCCCGTCTGTTCAGTCTTTTTTCTCTTTCTTTAAATTCTTTTAGAAGTTCATTTTTCTGATTATCAACATCCTTACGACCTTCAAGAATAATCGCCTGAGCATCAAGATGAGCTTTTTTTACAATCTCATCAGCATCTTTTCTAGCCTGCTCCGCATCCATTTTCCATTTATCGACCTTACTTCTAAATAAAAGATTAAGCGACAAATAACATAAGACTGCACCAATAACAAGTCCGATAACCAGCATCAGAATAACCATACCTGTTCCCATTAGAATCTCCTTTTATATTAAATCTTTACTATAAATATTAGCTTCCGTCACCACGCCATCAAGAGTCTGATCCCATAAATCAGCAAAACCACTATCTACCATCTGAATCTCGAAAGCAACCCCTATTGTCTTTGAATTCGTGGAACGATACTGTAAAGTGGTATCATAAAAGCCACCGCCATAACCAATCCTTTCCATATCGATTGAAAAAGCGACACCAGGGACAAGAAAAAGTTCAACATCTTCGACAGCAACCTTTTCAAGAGAATCAGAAGGTTCCATGATACCATAAGCACCTTCAATAAAATCTGAAAGATTATTTAAAAGATAAAAATCGAGCTTTTTTGTTCCTTTAACCACCTTGGGAAAACAGAAACGTTTTGAACTATCAGAAAAAAGCGAAAGCAGATCCACTTCATTTCTGTAAGGTGAATAAAGCGCAATAATCTTTGAATAATTATAACATTGAATCTTGCTTAAATTTGAGACGATACTGAGACTTTTGTCAGCCACCTCTTCACTGGAAAGTGACTTCCTGCGTCTCAGAATCTCACTTCTGAGCTCTTTTTTATCCAAAATCTTTATGTAAAGCCCGAAGGCTCTCCTAAAATATTAAAATATATAAACCTGTATCTCAGGATACAGTATTAAATAAGAGAATAAAAGGTTTAATTGACTATGTCAATAAATTTAAAGACAAAATACTTCAAATGTTAACTTTTTCTTAATAAAAGAGTTTCCGCATTTAAGAAATCAAGAATGGAAATTTTGTGAAAAAATAAAATAACATCCCAAAAAATCAAATCTTCTCATAAAGAACTTTTCCAACACGGTCAATATGATCTAAAAGAGCTCAATTTTTTATAGTCGCATAAAACTGAAGATTGTTCTAGTTCCATAATTGACTGTACAAAAGGAGTGATTAAAATTTCCCAATAAAAGATGATGCTACTAAATCCTCTGATGAAGATAGCTAAACGAATCTAAATGGATCAGTCGATATTGTTTCTGATTCTTTTGTAGACAAGCTCTCTCAGTTCATCGGCTGACCTCTCTTCCGGCTTTATAAGCGGCAGAAATCTGATTCTTATTTTTGTGAAGTATCTTGGGAATCTGCTGCTTTTAGGGAGTGCTCTATCCGCACCTTTGATTGCAACCGGCAGAATTGGAATTCCAAGGTTTACAGATAAAAGTGAAAATGAATTTTTAAATGCGCCAAGTTTTCCATCTTTCGTTCTTGTTCCTTCAGGAAAGATTATTATGTTTTTACCTTGAGTAAGAACTGATCCCATTTTCATTAATGAATCATGAAGATCTCTCTGAATGTCCATAACTATTATATTGTGTCTTTCTGCCATGAATTGACGCCACTTTTGGGTAAAGTGTTTCTTTTTTGCAAAGAAGTATGTGTTATCAAGGGTTTTTCTGTCAAAAGCTGATATCACAAGAAGTGGATCCATTGCGCTTTGATGGTTTGGTGCAATTATAAATGGTCCTTCAGTTATATTTTCAGTCCCTTCAACTCTTATTCTGAACGCAAGTTTTAAAAAGAATTTTGAAATTTGTTTAAGGATAATATGTGTTGTTCCGCATCTTGGAAGAGCAAGTTTTTGCCCTGAGTTTAATATGGCTTTCCAGTCTATTTTCTTTTTTTCAATCTTCTTTTTCTCTTTTTCGATGTAATCTACAACATCAAGCACTGTTGACTTTGATGCAAGATCATTTTCACTCATGTTTATGCCAAAAGTATCTCTGATAAAAACAAGAAAACCTATCCTGTCAAGTGAATCAAGTCCTAAATCAAGCTCTATATGACTTGTAGGATAGACATTTTTAGGGGTAACTGATGTTAGGAATTCCTTAACAAGAGTGTATTCTTCTGTTGTCGGCTCTGGAATTTCACTGACTTTTGAAATTGTTTCTTCAATAAAACTTTCAAGCAGAAATCTTTTTATCTTTCCAATTCTCGTTCTTGGCAGCGGCTCGTTTATAAGGGTAAAGTCTAGTACTTTCATGTAGTGTTTTGCCGTTTTGTTATACTTATCGACAATTTCCCATTTAAAGAACTCTTCAATATTTGCAATTTCCAGATCAAGAATCTCTTTCATTTCAGGAACAATAATAGTATGCAACGCTGTTCCTTTCATAAAAACTGCACATTCTGAAATTGCAGGGGACATTTGCGAAAGTTTTTCTTCAATTTCCTGAGGATTAATATTCTTTCCATTTGGAAGAACTATCATTTCCTTTTTTCTGCCTGTTATAAAAAGCCTTCCTTTTTTATCTATATATCCAAGGTCACCTGTATGAAGCCATCCATCTTTTATAACTTCGGCTGTTGCCTCAGGATTTTTATAGTAGCCTTTCATGATGTTGCGACCTGTTGCAAGTATTTCACCATCTTCAATTTTCATGGTGTTTTCAAAAATAGCTTCACCAGCAGAACCTAATTTAAGCTTTCCAGGTCTTGTAAAAGTTATCATTGGGGCGGCTTCTGTCATTCCATAACCTTCAAGAAGGTCAAAACCAAGCGTTTTATAGACTGATGCTGTCTCTCTATTTATTGCCGAACCGCCTGAAACCATTGTCTGAATGCGTCCGCCTAATTTGTCATGAACTTTTTTAAAAACTATCTTTGAAAATTTCGGCGAATTTATCTTTTTTGCAAGTCTGTAAATGGTTTTTGCAACAAAACTGCTGTTTATCTGTTTCATTATACCATTTGCAATGGTTTCCCAGAGTCTTGGAACACCTACAAAAATAGTAACTTTGCAATTCTGAAGAGTCTTCATTATTTCCGGCCCTTCCATTGAATTACATACGGCAATAGTTCCACCTGTCTGAAGCGGAATCACAATTGTTCCCATAAGCGGAAGAACATGGTGAACCGGCAGAAGCATAAGTGTGGTGTCGCTCTCTTTAAATATCGGCACTAATACACTTACTCCTTCAATATTTGCAAGAAGATTTTCAAATGTAAGCATTACACCTTTAGGTTTACCTGTTGTTCCTGATGTATAGATAATTAATGCAAGCTCTTCATTATTTCTTTCAAATACTTCATTTTTTTCATAGTAATCCTCAGATTCATATGTGATTTCATCCATATTCACGATGATAATTTCATTGGAAAGTTCTTTAACAGCCTCTTTTGCAGCCTTTAAAGTTTTATTTGAGACAAAAATATGTGTCGATTCCGAATCACTGACAATATGGCTGAGTTCGGGTGTAGATGAAAGATGATCGACAGGAACGGCGCAACCGCCTGAAATCCATACAGAATAAAGAGAATAAAGCCATTCGACTCTGTTTTCCATAAATATTACAGCTTTTTTATCTTTAAATTCACCAACTTTAAAGCTGAGTTTTCTTATGTTTTTTACAAGTTCACTGTAGGATATTGATACATCACCGTTTATAACAGCTTTTTTATTTCTTACTTTTAGAAATTTCAATTTAATCTCCAGATTTTAGTTTTTACCAGCAGACTCTTCTTTCATTTTCCTGTATTCTTCTTTTGGCACAAGCTTTTCAGAGCTCATTTTATCTGTAAAAAGAATCCCTTTAAGATGATCCGTCTCATGCTGAAAAATAACGGCAGTAAAACCTTCTATTTTTTCAGTATGTTTTTCACCTTTGCTATCCTGATATGTTATTGTTATCTCTTTTGAACGATTAACTTTTCCAAAACCGCCTTCAATGGAAAGGCATCCTTCCCAGCCTTCCTGAAGTTCCTTGGAATAAAAATCTATATTTATATTGTAGTATGCTTCAAAAGGCTTTTCTTCTTTATCAAAACGCTGAACAATTATAATATTTCTGTTTATACCTATTTGCGGTGCAGCTAGACCTACCCCTTTCTCTTTTTCAAGAGTTTTACGCATTATTTTTTCAAGAACAGCTGAATATGTATCTGCATGATTTATATCGATGCTCTCTTTTCTCAGAACAGAGTTTTCTTCAGGTGAAGTTGTCTGCATAACAGGCAGAATTTCATCTTTTGCAGAGTCTATCAAAGCTTTTTCATCTGATGAAAATGATAAAAGAGAGTTCTTTTCCTCTTTAACTTTAACAGAAGAGCATGAAACAATAAAAAAGAATAAAACAATAGAAATAAAAACACTTTTGTACATAATTAAATCCTTGTAAAACCAATTTCCAAATTTTAAAAGAAAAATTAACGTGAGATACTAGCAGAATTTGTGTATTTTATCAAAAATATCTGTATCTGTACTCCCTTCTACAACAGAAAGCTCTGAAACCAGTATTTTTTCAGCACCATTTAAAAGCTGTTCTTCACCATAAGAAAGACCTTTGTGATTTTTAAGATAATAAAGATCTGAAATAACAGATGCAACATCTCTAATTTCACCAGTCTTCATCTTATCCTGAAGATAACGATATCTTTTGTTCCAGTTCATCTTCAGAAGAACCGGATGACGCTTTTTAAAACAGTCATATACCTCGTTAATTTCATTTTTAAGAATAAGACCTCGAAGTCCCATATTATCGGCAGAATCTACAGGCACAAATACTTTAGAGCCTGTCGCTACAATATTCATCACATAACAGTGAACAGTGGATTTTCCCAAAGACTTCGCTTCAACACATTCGATTTTACCAACCCCATGATTTGGGTAAACAGCAACATCTCCCGGTTTAAATTTCATAAAAACTCCTTTTATAAAACAGCGAAAAAGTACAAGAATTTTATCAGAAGTGCTGTTTAAAGTCAAGCGATTATTAAAAAAACTTTAAAAAATCGGCAAGTTATAATTAATTTTAAGATAATCTATGGCAATTTGTTTCTTTTAGATATGTTGGTTTATTGTTTAATATTATTGAAAATATCTGAGTCTTGTTATCGAATAATCATCATTGATTTTGGTAAGTCTTTTAAAGATCGAACCGTATTCCGGTTTCATGTTGAGTACTACTGTTTTTTTATCTATCTTTTCGATTTCAAGCCCGTCAAGAAGTTCAATGTTATTAATATCAGATTCATTCTCAAATTCTACTTTAGTTCTTACAGGCTCATTTCTGACAGCTTTTTCTATTTTTTTAACTTCCTCTTTTTCAAGAAGTGTTATTTTAAGGAAGTCCATTCCTGAATCCGGTGCAATACTATTTAAAGAGTTTATAAAATCATTTTCATTAAACGGCTCAGTAAACCATATCACGGCAAATTCACGTTCACATGTAACACCTACCGGAACAGCATTTGAAATACTTATTCTCGGCATTGGATGAAATCCGCTTGAAAAAAGAAGTTTTGCTTTTATGCTGAACAATATTTTTGTCAGAAAATTCACTGTATCAAGATGTCCAAGTGTTATTGAATAGCCTGTTTTTGAAAACTCAAGCAGATACGGATATGCAACACCTTTATCTGATTCATTTTCTTTCTTTCCAGTAGCTGTCTCCGGCTCTTTCTGAGCTGATTTATCAGCTTTTAGAACAGGTTTTATTTGCTTAAAATCACACGCACCGCAGCCTGTACAGATTCCTGTTATTGCACAATCTTCGGTCATTTCCTGTGTAAAAGCTTTTTCTCTTTCCTTTAACAGAAAATCACGTTTTATTTTCATATCAACAACTTCATATGGAAGCGATTTTTCCAGATCTCTTGCGCCAAGTTCCTTTTCTATTTCAACGCCTGTCTCTTTAAAGGAATCAATCCATAACTGATAATCAAAAGTTTCATCCCAGGTTTGAAGCCCTTTCATATTTTCGGCAACATTTACAAGCGCATCAGCTACGTTATCCCCTGCCCTGCTTAAAATTCCTTCTATAGTAGAAATCTCCCTGTCATGCCAATCAAGTTTTAAGTTGTTGTGCTTACCTTTTAAAGAGCTTATTATTAACCACTGTTTTTCTTTGATTTCGTCAATTGTTATCATCCTTTCCCACTGAAAAGGAGTAAACGGCTGAGGGACAAATGTTGAAAAGCTTGCTGTTACTTTATTTTTTCTGTGATAGCCTCTTGCTATTCCGCATATTTTTGAAATAAGTGTGACTGTTTCTTCGAGATCTTCCATTGTTTCTGTCGGAAGTCCAAGCATAAAATAGAGTTTTATATGCTGCCACTTTTCCTTAAATATTTTATGAACAGAGTTTAAAAGATCTTCTGTTGTATTTCCTTTGTTAATAACTTTACGTAGTCTTTCACTTCCCGACTCAGGCGCGAGGGTAAATCCGCTTTGTCTTCCCTGTTTCATAAGGCAGAGCATATTCGGTGTTATTGTTTCAGTTCTAAGTGATGGCAGTGTCACTGAAAAACCGAAAGGAGTAACTTTAAATGTTCCTGTAAGAAGCTCTTCTATCTGGCTGTGATCTCCTGCTGAAAGAGAAAGGAAACCTGCCTCAAAAGCACCTGATTTATAGATATTATTTTCAATTGTAGATGTTACATTATCTGCACTTTTTTCTCTATGAGGACGATAAAACATTCCTGCCATACAGAATCTACATCCTCTGCTGCATCCACGCTGAATTTCAACTGTAAACTTATCGTGAACTGTTCTTAATCCAAAAAATGGAACATCAACAGGTGTTATAGTGTCGTTATCCATATCTGGAGCTATTGCTCTTACAGCTTTTCTTGAACTTTCATCAGGATTAAATATCGGAGGAAGCGTTGAAAGCGCTTTTAAGTTTTCCTCTTTGCTTCCATGTTTAAGTGAAGCTACGACTTCTTCGGCAAACGGTTCAAGCTCACCAATAAATATTGCATCAACTATTTTAGAAACAGGCATTGGATTACACATAACTGGTCCGCCAGCCATTATGAGAGGTGCATTTTTATCTCTTTTACTTCTCAGAGGCTCAATTCCGGCAGTTTTAAGCATTTTGATAAATGCAGGATATGCCAGCTGATACTGAAAACTTACCGCTATCATATCAAAATCTTTCCACTCGATTCCAAGCGTGTGAGATCTTAAAGTTTTTTCCTTATCAAATATTTCTTCGGCAACATCATTTTTAAATGCAAAAGAAAAATCACATAAAGCGCCATACTTCTGGAAAAGAGAATATAAAATCTTTATACCGGTATGACTTTGGGCAACTTCAAAAAGATCGGGAAATACTATTAATATTTTCGGACCACTCTTATGTTCACGGTTTAGAGCTGAAAATGGCGAAAAATAGCGCCCTGGATTTTCTATTCTTCTTAAAAGGGATGTTGAGTATTTTTTCATATTAGAACCTTATAGTTATAGGAAATATTGTTAATTTTTATCATTGTCTTTTCTGTTGTGCTCACTAAGAACCGCTTCAATAACTTTATCATATTTTGCGGCAAGGGAATTGGTTGTCCAGAAATCGAGAATAAGATAGTCACCCTCTTTTTTAAGTGTTGAAACAACACCGAGATTATCGTAACCTTCCAAAGTGTAGTGAATAAGAACGTTACGTGATTTATGTATCTTTACAAGTCTGTGCCAGCTCAAAACGGCTCCTATTTAACTTTATAAACAATTCTTGCGGCAGTTCTTACACCTTTTTCAGCATCTTCATCAATGGAAAGAGTGATTTCGGGAGCAGCTGTAAAATTTTTTAAAAGAGCAGAATAAACAGTATAACCATTACCGTTTTCATCAGGAATCAGGTAAGAAGTTTCTGAATCGGCAAGCTCTTTTTCTTCTGTTTCAGTTAAAATATTAAGAGGAAACGGAGCTACATATTTTAAGGAAAGCTCATCAATAGTTCTTCCTTCAATAAGATAATAGATAGAATCAAAAGATTCAATATCTTCCCTATCTTTAAGTGAAAGAACAATCGGGGAATCAGCTGAAGTTATAGTTCCGAAATAAGAAATATTTCTGCAACCGTTTTCAATAACTGTATCATCAATAATTGAAGCAAGTTCAATATTCATGTTCTGAAGTCCTGACGCTGAAAGTGATATTATTCCAAACATATCACTGTACCAGAAAGAAACATCTACAGAATAGGACATTATCTCAACACTAAGCTTGACCTGCGTAGCATTATAAAATGTTCCTGCTGAAGTATGAATAGTTGCATTTTTACTAAGAACAGTGTAATTCACATTGTTGTTTAGAGGAACTGTCTGCTCACCTAAGACAGGAATGTTTACAGTTGCAGTTCCAAGAAGTGATGCAGTCTCCGCTTTACCCGTTTCGGCATTTAAATTTATTTCAACAGGAGAGAGAAGCATTGTTGAAAAAGTATCACCGGATGAAATGGAATTTATATATATGACCGAATTTTCAACGGAAACTGAAACTGATGCTTCAGTTGAAAAATTTACTGAATAATTATTGTAGGTTCTATTTTCAGATGTAGTTGTTCCTGTTGAGTAGATATCCGCATCGACATTTCCATCGGTATCTGAAAAAGTCCACACAGCTCCAGCTGGTGTAAAATTAAGCTCCTTTTTTACTTTTGTCTCCATTGAAACTGTTCGTGAACCATCTTCGGAACATGAAAAAAGAAACACCAGAGCAAGAACTGTAAATAGATATCTCATCTATTCCTCCACTTTTCTTATTATTGTAAAAGGTTTGTACTCCTTAGGCATAAGAATAAACTGCTGATGATGCGCAGTTTCGACCTGTTCACCTTTAGTTGTGACAAGAGGAGAAGGAAGCGTTATATTTGCGACTATTCCTGAAGGTGTAAGCATTTCAACAGTATCGCCAGCCGTTATTTTATTTCTGACTTCGAGAACTGAAAAACCGTCCTTAGTTTCACCTGTAATATTTCCAAGAAAAACCGCATCGGAAACGGAACCTTCACCATTTATCTGATAATCATCTGGTGTAATTCCCCCTTTCATAAATCCGTAGCTGTAACCTCTGTTCTTTACTCTGTTCAAAAGGTTGAAAGCCTCTTCTTCACCAGGATTCCAGCCATCAAGAACTCTTTTGTAAAAAGAGACAATGGAAGCAATATAGTGAATGGATTTCATTCTTCCTTCTATTTTAAAAGATGCGACACCTGCTTCCGAAAGCCTTTTAACAAAAGGAAAAAGAGCAAGTTCCTTTGTATTGAAAAGATAAATGCCTCTCTCATCTTCAAAAACAGGATAGTACTCTCCGGGACGTTTTTCCTCAACAACAGAATACTGCCATCTGCATGGATGAGTACACTCACCTCTGTTTGCTCTTCTGCCAGTCATATAATCACTTATTGCGCATCTTCCCGAATATGAAAAACAGACTGCACCATGAATAAAAACTTCAGTTTCAATATCTTTACCTTTTAAATTTTTCTCTATATCCACGATCCTGTCAGCAGAAAGTTCTCTGGCAAGATTTACTCTTGAAGCACCCATCTCTTTATAAGCCATAATTGTCTGCCAGCTTAAAGTATTTGCCTGTGTACTGATATGAAAGGGAATCTTTATACCTGCTTTTTTAAGCATATAAAAAACGCCCATATCGGCAACAATAAGTGCATCTGCACCTATCTCTTCAGCCTTATGAGCAGCCTCTATCAAAGCATCATACTCTTCGGAAAAAGGATAAATATTCATTGTTACATACCCTTTCTTACCTTGCGCATGAAGCTCCTTTAAACCGATTTCAGCCTCTTCATAAGAAAAATTACCGGCAAAACTTCTCAAAGAAAAATCTTTAAGCCCAAAATATATTTCATCTGCACCATATGCGGCCGACCATCTCATCTTTTCAAGATTTCCGGCAGGTGCAAGCAATTTAGCCATCTGCAAACTCTCCAAAGCAAAAAACATTTCACGTAGCATTTATAAATGATTATTGATATTAAGTCTATTTTTTGATTTTAAGCTTAATAGCTTAACTATTAAAAACCATTTCAATCCATTCGAAGTAAGCTGTTTTTACTTCTTCTTTCCAAAAGGAGTTCCATAGGGCGCATCAAAACGTTTGTCAAAAGCATTGTTTTTCATCAATATTGTGTTCCAGTGAGTATCGATAAAACCTGTCCATCTTAAAAGAGTTATAAGAATTCTAACCGGCAAATTAAAAACTCTCGGACTGGCAGATTTTCTGATAATTTCCTGAGGAATTTTCCAATCCGATTTAAGATTTCTGCCGACTTCACGAAAAAGCTCAGCCACTTTTGCGGTTCTTTCCTCGGGCATATTTAATATTCCTTCTGTTCCACCTTTTATTACCGTTCCGGCATAAACAAAACCGACTCTTTCTGAAAGTCTTTTAAAATACGCAGCAAGCGTTTCGGAGTGTATTGATTCTGGAAAGCCTGAATGCACTATAAAAGCCAGCTTTTTACCTTTAAGTTTTTCCAAATCTTCATTTTGCAGGGAATCAATAAAATTTTTCACTATTCCGGGCATTGAATCAGTATACAATGGCATTATCATAACAACTTCTTCAGCATCAAGAAAAGATTCTTTCTGGGATTGAAGCTCTCTTACTTTTGCAAGGTCTATTATCTGAATATCTTTTTCTTCCGCAAAGCCTTCCTGAATCCATGAAAGAATTTTTCTGCTGCCTGAATTTTTTCCTCTTGGCGAACCATTAATAAGCAAGCGCTTCATCTGCAACCTCCTTTACTGATTTATCGGTTTTGGCAGCAAATCTGAAAACAGTTCTTGTATTTAACGAAAACCTTTCAAAAAAACGGCGGGTAATCTCAAAATCTTCGTCAGTATCATCTTTACCAGGTTCGATATATAATGCAACATCACTGTTATCCGCATAACGATGAATATGATGACATTCACCTTTATATATTTCAATATAAGGATGAGCAATCGGGATAAACCGATCCTGAGTTTTCTTTAAAAGAGCACTTATCCCGCCCATAATAAGAGGAGAAGCCCATATAACAAGATTTGATTTTACCATCTGCTTTAAGATATTTTCCATATCATCTTTATGGACGCACAATCCGGGCGTTTTAAGCCAGCATCCGAAACAGCCATTGCAGAAATTTATATTTTTATCTCTTAGAGAAATAACCTTAACATTGTGACCACGACAGCTAAATTCAGAAGCAAGCGCATCAAGCTTGTCATCAAACCCTGAAGAATCAGGATTTCCATTTAAAATTATTATTTCCATAACAAATCTCATAATCTAATTATAAAAAACAGAAGCGGTTTTATATATCAAAACCAAGCAAGTTTAATTCATGCAAAATTCTTTGCAATTATTTATATTTAAATTGTAACACCTCATTGACTAAAGAATCTTTACAATATATTATAAATAAGTATTTCGGGAGAAATTATGAGACTACGCCGTTTTGTTCCAATTATTATTATTGCTGTTGTAGGAATTTATCTTTACAACAGATTTATATCCGATAACAATTCAAAATTAAGGATTTCTCTTTCAGGCAGTGCAAAATACCAGGTTTTAGAGCGAGGAGAAATTCATTACAGTGACAGTAAAAATGTAAAAATTAAAAATGAATACGAAGTTATTATGAATGTTCATCCGAAAGATGATGTTTTTATCATTTCAGGAGAAATATCAAATATAAAGGCTCCGGTACTACTTCCGTTTGTAAAATCCAACTCGTTTTATGTAGTAACAGACAACAACTACTGCCCATCCAAAACCAGCTTCATCTACCCTTCAGAAATAAGAAAACTCAATTACTATATAACAGATAAAGAGGTTTTTGAAGGTAAGATATGGAAGAATTACTTTTGCAACGGTTCTTTCTCATGTGAATATGAAATTGAAAAAGTAAACGACAATAATGTTGAAATCTACACCAGATGTGATGGAACTGCATCTGAAAAAGAAATTTCCATGATATCTCATCTTATTTTTTCCAGAACAAGAAAGATTTTCACAGCTCTTGATATGGATATATCTGTAAAAACAGGCAACATCAAATCAGACTGGCATTTCTCGGATCGTATAAAAAAATAGTTTTTAATCAAAATTACATTATGTTGACAAAAAAAAAATTTCATATAGCATCTTTGCGTGTGTTTTTTTTAAGGAAGAAACAAAACCATGCTTTCAATATATAGAGATAAAAGGCTTGTTGTATACCGGTTTGGAGAGCTCATAGCAGCAAAGGAACTAGAAACCTTCAGAGATGAAATCTACATGATGGAAAGCAATATGCCGAATTTTTATACAAAGCTTCTTGTGGATTTTTCAAGAACAGAGAAAGTAAATATTGATACATCAGGAATTGCAGAATTTGGAACTGTTGCATCAATGATGCTCAGCAAACGAAGTGCAACTGTTTATGTAAGTTGTTTTGCCCCGACACCACTTACCTTTGGTTATGCAAGAATGGCTGAAATGTCAATAAACAGCTCAAAAGTTGAATCTTTAGTTGTATCTGATTATGAAACAGCATTAAGGCATATAGGAATTCAGCCCGGAGAACTTCATCTAATTTAATATCTTATAATCTTTAAGTTCCATACTGAAAAGATATTCCGTTCCGGCAACACTTCCTGGAACTATAAAAAAACGTCCAGTCATTTCAACCATTGTTACCTGTTTATATAACTTTTCTCTATCGATCTGAAAAGGTTTTTCAGGTTTATCCGGGTGATACACATAAATAATATCCGCAAGTGTCGGAGGATTACAGAAAATACATCCTGACATTACAACCTTTGGATTTGCAAGCCAGAAACGTTTCATTTCTCCACTTTCAGGAACCGTTTCTACAGGCATTATAGTTCCAATTACTGTTGCCGCTATTCCATTAAATCCGTTTGCTATCTTATCAGGATAAAAACCTTTTATATGATGATACATGAAAATCTTTTTGAGCCCGAAGAAAGTTATACTTAAAGGTTTTGCAAAGTTAGCTTCAACAGTTGCTATCTTTTCAGGAGTTTTTCCTTTAGTGACCTTCATATTTGGCTTAATAAAAGAATTTTGCCCATGCTGAGAGTAGCTGTCTCTTAAAGAAATATCTCCTTCACCTTCAGGAAGAACTTCTTGTTTCTCCACTTTTTCCGATGAATCAGGTTCCTTTACGGTTTCTTTAGCCTTTTCAGCCTCTTCAACCATTTTTACAAGATCATCCTTCTGTTCAGTCCTTTCAGGTAAGACATTTTCCTCTGAACCTTTTTTCCCAGGCCTTAAAACAGTAAGCACCGTAACAAAAACAAGCACAGCAGCAACCGCAATAATAACTTTCTTCATAACCTTCCTTTAATTTTTGGCAATTTCCTCAACAAGATTCATACTGTAAATCCTTATCATACCGATCAGTGCCAAAATCTGACTGGCAATGAGTGTAACTATTATCCCCATTATTTCAATATTTGTTATAATAAACGGCTCAATATTAACTGTCATAGCAGCATCAAGAGCAGGTTTGAAATAAAGAAGAAGAAGCGGTCCGACAACTATTCCTAAAAGAAGACCTAACGCCGTAATTATAAAAGTTTCTATAACAACCATACTGGATATTGCAGTACGACCCACACCAAGAGAACGCATAAGAGCAAGATCACGCTTTCTCTCATTAATACCCATCATAATCGTGACACTTATCATAAGAAGAACAATAACAAGTACAGCATAACTGAAAATACCGACAGCCTTTTCAGCAGTATTCATATATTCAATAAGCCTTCTGACAGTTTTTGAAGTATTAACAGCAGTTGTTCCCTCTCTGGCAGAATAAATACTCTCCATCTCAACAGTTGCAATAGGATTAACAGTTCTTACAACAATTGCAGTAAGCTTTCCGGATGTAAGCATTCCCTTCTCGTGATGATGTTCTTCTTCACCTTCAGCATGATGCTCAGCATGTTCATTATGATGTTCAGCAGTTTCATCATGAGGTTCAGTTTTAGCTTCAGCATGTTCATCATGATGCTCAGAATGCTCATGATGCATATTATCATGAACAGCCCAGACAGCCTTATAATTTGAATAAATAGCATAATCTTCAGGACCATTTACTTTTGCCAAGATTCCTGCAACCTTATACTTGAAATTTGCATGATGATGAGCATGAGCACTTCCAACCATACCGTGAGAACCTGAAAACGTATCGCCGACAGCAAGAGAAGCCCTCTCTGCCGCTTCATAACCGACAACGACCCTGTGAATATCATCATCGGAAAGTAAATCGCCCTTTACAGAAGAATCCTTAGCCACATAACCCTTACCGATCCAATCTACAAACTGCTGATTTGTGCCAATAAGCTGAATAGATTTATAATTATCTGCAACAGCAATAGGATAAGCATCTATAACGTGCTTTTTATCAGCAAGAATCTCCTTATAAACATCATCAGTAATAAGTCCATGAGGCTTATCAAGATGAAAAACAGTAGACATAACAAGCTGCGTATCGCTGGTTCCTTCAGCACCGATAATAAGCGGATACTTTATCCCGTTATCAGAAGCCGAATGAGCAAAAGCAAAAAGAACAGAACCGGTAAAAGAAAGGAACGTAAAAGCAAGCGCTATAGAAACAACAGAAACAGCAACAGCAAACTTTCTATGCTTCATATAATGAAACACACTTTTAAGAATAAGCTTAAATCTCATCTTCAAACCTCCTCTTCTCAAAATCATAAACCACATCAGCCTTATGAGAATCAAAAGTCGAATCATGAGATGCAATAATTACCGTTGTGCCATTTTTATTAAGCTTTAAAAGCGATTCCTTAACAATAGAAGCCGAAATCTTATCAAGACTTGCAGTAGGCTCATCAGCAAGAACAACAGAATAATCAGAAAAAAGAACCCTTGCAACAGCAACCCTCTGACGCTGTCCGACAGAAAGATGATAAACAGGCTTTGCATAATAACCCTTTAACCCGAGTTCATCAAGAATCTCCTTAGCCCTTGAATTATCCGAAGCCGTATGTTTACCGGTAATAATTGCAGGAAAACAGACATTTTCAAGCACATTAAGAGGAGCAAGCAAATTAAAAGTCTGAAAAATATAACCGATATTCTTTGCCCTGAAAAGATCTCTCTTATGCTCACTTAAAGTTGAAATATCAGTGCCGTCCAAAGTCATCTTTCCTTTCTGAGGAAGAATGAGACCCGAAACAACATTAAGAAACGTCGATTTACCGCTGCCGCTTCCACCCTTAAGATAAAAAAGCGAACCCTTTTTAAGATTAAGATTCATATCTTCAATAACTCTGTTCTCCTTTCCATCAGTCCCCTTGTAGGAAACAGAGACGTTATTTAAAACGATATCCATAAAAAACTCCTTTCATAAAAATAAAAAACCTTAAAAACCATAATGAAAAGAGAAAGGAGGCGAATTCTTAGGAGCAAAATAAAGAATTAAAGCCCTGTAAAAATACCTTTTGAAAAAACCAGGCAGAACATTCGAAAAACCGCACTTAAAAATCGAAAACAAAAACAAAGCGACAAGAGGAAAATAAGAAAAAATAAACTTAATAACCCCGCAGTCATCAATATCAGAATTATGATGATGAGACTCCTTTATAAAAGAAAAAGCCGCACCATCAAAAAGAAGAGAAAAATCATCCTCATCATCATGACAATGTTCAAAACGGTGAAAATCATTATTCCAATAGTGTTTTACAGAAGCAAAATGAAAAGAGAAGAAAAATATGTTCAGCAGAAAAAGAGAAATAATAAAAAAAGAAACTTTTCTGACAAAAGAACTCATAACATCCTTCTTAAAAAACCACCCATTGCTACCATAAAAATGAATACATTGCAAGAGATGAACATAATAGGAACTAAATTTATTCCTAAAATAAAACAAACTCCAGCTCCGTTTTTCTTAAGCAAAAAACACACCCGACTTATTTGTAAAGTCATTTAAATACATTATAAAAACTTAAAACCGAAACATACCCACCTCATTTCTGGCATAAAATATAAAATCAGTTAAACTAAAGAAGAAAAATTTTTTAACCATTCAAGGAGGAGCAAATGAGCATTTTAAATCGCAGCACATTCTTCGTAAAAGAACACACAGGAATACTCAAAGCGGCAAACAACTACGACATACTGGACCCCGACACAAAAGAAATCATACTTGAATGCCGTGAAGAAACACTTGGATTCTTCACCAAACTTTTAAGATTCACCGACTACAAAAGAATGACACCATTTGACGTAACAATAAGAAAACCCAACGGCGAGCAAGTAATAAGAGTATCAAGAGGAATCTCTATCTTTCTTTCAAAAGTCTCAGTCTTCGATGAAAATAACAACTACATAGGCGGATTTAAACAGAAACTCTTTTCAATCGGCGGCAAATTCAACGTACTCAACGAAAAAGAAGAGGAAATATGCCAGCTGAAAGGTAAATGGACAAGCTGGGATTTTAAATTCATAAACGGCGCGACAGAATACGCCCACGTATCAAAAAAATGGGCAGGACTCGGAAAAGAACTCTTCACCACAGCAGACAACTACATGCTGGAAATATATGAAACAGCACCAAAAGATTCAAACTTAAGAAAACTCATACTCGCCGCCGTAATGTGCATCGACATGGTACTTAAAGAATAAACTAAGAGAAATTTAAATGTTATCCCTTATAACAAAACTAATATCAGAACTCATAGCATCCGCACTGATAATGCTCGGATACATAAAATATGTACTTCCAATAATCATGGAATCATACCCGGACACATCAAAAACAAAATGCTTGGGGCTCTTTATAATCTATTCAATAATTGGATACTACCTGACAAAAATGCTCAGCTATTTTAATTCAGAACCGCCCGAAAGACCACTTGGCAATAAAAACAGAGCCGTAGTAAGCGTCTACCTGCTATCAAAACTATTCTTTTTACCCGGCAAAATCTTTTTAACACCAGTAATAGACCTTATAAACATAAGAAAAATGATAAAATAAAATACTCAAAATCATTTAGGACCAGCACCAATAACCATCTTGCCCATATAATATTTCCTTTTTATCTCGGAAGACCTCTTAACAAACTCATCCTCGCCATGCCTTTCTATAACACAAAGATTAAAAACCTTCGTATTATGAGGCAAAATCCCAGCCCTGTCAGCAGCAGGATTCAACATATCACAAGGGAAATCATTACATTCAAAACAATATTTTACCTTTTTATTATCAACGCACTTATAAGTTTCGCAAGTGCCGTTAATAACAGGACACTCACCCTTTAAACCCCTGCAACCCAAGCAGGGAAGCTTATCTTCAGGAATCCCCTTTGAAAGCAGATAATTAAAAAGATTCTATCATCCCTGCAAATATAAAGCTCACAATTCCCGCAATCAATACCACAAGGAGCAACCAAATCAATTCTCTCTTTTGCAACCATAACAGCACCTCTTAAAAACTCAACAGGTTCATGAATAAAACCTAATAACCACTAAAAATTAAGACATTTTCATCAACAAGTCAAGGAAGGAGAAAAAACAAACCTGCATTTCCACCAGAAAATGCTCCACCGGCTATAAATAAAGCATAACACTCTTAGGAAAATGCTTAACCATCAAAGAAAAAGATGAAAAATCCGCAAGTTTGAAACCAAGCTTCTCAAAAAAATGACTCTGCTTCTTCAGTTTAAGCTTCAGCTTCTTTAGTTTAAGCCCCAGCTCCTTTAGTTTAAGCCTTAGCTTCTTTAATTTAAACCGCAGCTTCCTCAGTTTGTGCTCCGTCGCAATAAAAGAGGCTACAAGAGCAGAGAAATTATGGTGTTTCCATAGATTTACTACACAACCAACTTTGATTAGAATCTACAACAGTAGAAATTATGGTGTTTCCATAGATTTCGCTCAATTCGAAACAGGAACAAGCTATCTACAACAGTAGAAATTATGGTGTTTCCATAGATTTCTAACGACGAGATGGTTAATACACTATCTACAACAGTAGAAATTATGGTGTTTCCATAGATAAACTCTATAGCCGTCAATCTCCTGCTTATCTACAACAGTAGAAATTATGGTGTTTCCATAGACATACAAGCGGTTCAAGCGTAACAGTATCTACAACAGTAGAAATTATGGTGTTTCCATAGATAAAATGAGCATACTAAGAGAGTTTTTTAATCTACAACAGTAGAAATTATGGTGTTTCCATAGATGCGACAGCAAGACTTAAAGCGACTTATGATCTACAACAGTAGAAATTATGGTGTTTCCATAGATAGATTAAGAATAAAAACAGCTTTTAAATCTACAACAGTAGAAATTATGGTGTTTCCATAGATTCTCGTAATCTTGGTATCGCAGTAGATATCTACAACAGTAGAAATTATGGTGTTTCCATAGATTTTCTGAAGAATATTATCAGGAATATTATCTACAACAGTAGAAATTATGGTGTTTCCATAGATAGGTGCTCCCAGAACATGCAGCTTGTAATCTACAACAGTAGAAATTATGGTGTTTCCATAGATCATACTGGGAAGAAAAAGGGAGGTGCGATCTACAACAGTAGAAATTATGGTGTTTCCATAGATTTTTCCACCCGTAAGTTGAGGGTCAAAATCTACAACAGTAGAAATTATGGTGTTTCCATAGATAAGTGAGTTTCTATGGAAACTTAAAGTATAAGCAACAACAGCTACTTATTTTACAATAAAAAACAGTCTTTTAATACCCCTTTGAAAAGTTCTTTTCTCGAATTTCAAAGAGCTTCATCATGAAAACACCTTTAAATACTTTTATATATTAAAGGTTTCTTTAAAGCAAGTTTTCACATTCAGACAAAAAAGGATTTTCAGCTAATCAAGAGTTTGCAAAAATATTAATCTATAAAGATCATTTCCTGATTCAAATGCTGAGCATTTCCATAAGTTATTGCTTCATTCATATTGGTAAAAAATATAATTATACTGTCATCTTCTGTAAATCTTGGCTTAAATTTTCGTTTGATCTTTTCACACAGAAGATTTATCACTCTTGGAGAATTGACTACTTCAAACACTGAAAACTGAATACGAACACCATGCTTTAAAAGAAACTCAGAAACATGTCTTCTCAATTTGTCATCCTGAATGTCATAGGTAATTATAATACTATTTTTCTCCATTGGTTTCACCTGTATATAAAGTTAGGATAAGCATCTATTGATTTTTCACCCATAAAAGCCCGATAATAACCTTGTATGTATTTAAAAACATCCATTTTATGAGAAATTATAGCTGTATAAAACTCTTTTGTATATTTGGAATTCATACCATATTTCAAATAGTAGGCATTGTTTCTCTTTTCAAAGTCTTTTGTCTTAAAAGTGCCATAATTAAAAGATTTTCTCATTGTATGATCTATTATGCATCTAAAGGGTTCCATAAGATCACAAACAAGCGACTTTCGTTTAAACCATAGCTGATGATAAACACCAACGTATAGATCAAAACCAAAAAGCCGACACATATTCTCAACAAAATTAAACATAAATGTATATCCTATATCCAGACATGCATTGTAAGGATCAATTTTTATTCTAGGTTTTCTTCCTTTCCAATCAAACGTATCAAAATAAGCTTTAAAAAAACGTTTTGCGATTCTCCCTTCAAGAGCCATAAGATCTCTGAGCTCTCCTTTTTTATGACAGCTTTCTATTGCTTGCATTATATCATTTTGCGCAGAAACTGTTAGTTCATCTTTCTTTCTGGTTTTTTCAAGCAGACAAAGCTGATTTATAAATTTGTTTTTTACAAAATGACAGCCAAGATCTAGACGACAGGCTGGCTGTAAGTGCTGATGTTTCCTTAAAACATAATTTGCATCGGCAAAATTGCCAAAATAGTAGACGCTTCTAAAATTAGGTTTCATAACAACAATAGGAACTTTGTATTTATTGCATTTTTCAATCAAACTTGTAGTTATTGACATGTGCCCTATAACTATTAGAAAAAGAATTTTAGGAAATGGGAATTTGGTAACCGTTTTATTATTATCAGTGTCCAGTAAATGAAGAAATCCAGATTTAACATGCAAATGTTGGCAGTCCTTTCCATTTATTACAAAAATGGATTTGTTTTCAATATCTTTATGCGTAAACATGTTCTTCTCCTGTTTTATCACACAATGAACTGTAAATGCAGTGTCTGCACTTATTTTGATTAACTTCAGCACAAAAACTAAATGGATCAAAGGTCATAATTTTATTAACATGAGAACTAAGCTCTTCAAACTCTGCTTTTGAAGGTATATCAAGAGCCAATCTTTTTTTATCTATCATTGAAACGAGCTCTAAACTATCTACTTTAAATCCCATTTCTATAAGACAAAAATATTGAGCCCAGATCTGATAATAAAAACCCTGATAAACTGTTTTTATCTGCCTTTTATATTCAATAAGATGCTTTGAATCAGGATAGTAAACATCTATTTTTCCAAAAAGTTTAAGTTTATCTGAAATAACATAAATACCACGCATACCTTTGGCATGAACTGTTGGAGAATCTATCTTTGTATGTGCTGTCTTTCCTTTCTGCTGTGGAGCCGCTGAAAAAGTCTCAGATTCACCTGAATCAAAAATCTGATGCAGATATATTGAATATGGACAAAAAATAAAATCGTTGAGATAGCTTAAAGGGATATGGTCATTCATTTTTTATTTGTTTGTATTGCTAATTCTTTTACATCTGATTCTGAATCAATTTTTCTGACAATGTTAAATGCGGCGAGTGAATCAGGATTATCAATATCCTTTAGCCAATCCATTTTTTCAGGAATAGATTCTGTGTCAAAACCACAAGAATGATCACATTTCCATGTATGCAATCCCATTTTTGTTTTGTTGTCTTGTTTTGATATCTGGCAACAATATGGACAAGTTTTACTCGTATTCTTTTCATTGATAAAAATCATTGAACCGAACAGACAGTTATGTTTTTCATCACTTTTCCCTCTAATAGCTTCTCTAAGATTAACAATATCTTTAATGTGCGGAGGAACAAGTCCCAGAGATTGGAATTTTTTATATAAGGCGAACTCAAGCTTTCGAGCAATATGTATGTTATTCTTATTGAATTGATCGTTAATAGATTCTTTTTTTAAATCTTCTAAAAATACATACCCTGGATACTTTTTCTGTAGATGGCATATTATTCCAACCATATTAGCCACCAACGAATTACGAAGACTATTTATCTGCTCATGAGTGGGAGCATGGAGATTTTCTATTATTATCTCTTTTTTTTCTGATCTTGCTTGTCTTCTCTTGTTCTCCAAAATTTTAAGGTCTTCCAAGTATTTTTCCAGACTCTCCAGAATATCATTCGGAGTATAACCAATAACATTTTCCCATTCAGATTTATAAGAAAGCAAAGTTCGACCGTCCTGCGTGTTTTTATCGTTTGTCTCTTGAAAAATTATACTGACATGAAAATCACTGGTTTCTTTATTGCCATTACGATCATACTTCCGTGTTGACAATTCAATAAAAAATGTATCTTGAAAATCTTTCTGATCTCTATGAAATATTTCATAAATTCGTTTCTTTGCCACGAGCTTTTGTAGTTTCAAGTAGCTTATTAAATCACCATTTACGACGATTTTATCTTTGATGAGCTTGGCTGCCGACAAATCAAGCGTTGATGTTGCAAAGTGCTCAAACAGCTCTTCTTTGTCGATAAAGTAAGATGGATTTTTTACAGCATATCGGATTTTATCTTTTTCACTTTCTGTGTCATAAGTCTCTGTATATTCTAAATTCTTGAGTTTGTACACATCGAATTTCTGAAATTCATATTTGTTAATGCTTTTATTATTTACAGAATATGTTTCTTGCGTCTTTCTTGTCAAACACAATGTAGCAAGCTCAATTTGTCCGACATCTATGCCATAACGCCATGAAGAATCATAAGGCATTTTTTTTCTGAAGTCTTTGTTAAATTCGTTAATTTTTGAAAGTTGATCCTCCGGCTTTATAAAACTTAAATCTTCATAAATATTTCCAGCCTGCAAAGCAAAAGCAAAAGCTACAGTAAATTGTTCCTGCAATCGGCGATGTTTAAAAGACTCAGGGAATCCTTTTGATTCAAAAAAGTGCTTGAGTTCATAGTCCTCTTTCCGATAATTAATTCTCAACTCAGGGTTCAAACGAACTTCTCCATATTCCGAATTATTTTTTTTACTCCAGAATTGATGCCATATTTTTGTATGAGTTCTGAATTCACTTTGAGGCTCAGATGATTTATTTCGTTCTTCTAAATCAAAGGATGTAATGTCAAAAACAAGAACACTGTACTTTTCAATAAATTCATCCAGTTGTTCTTTTGAGAAATTATAAGATTTAAAATTGTAACAAGCTTTTTCCAGACTTTGTTCAAATGATTTCAGATCTTTTGCTGCTAAACATTCTGACAAATCAAAATTCAAGTCTATACGATCTTTTGTGTATTGGTGCTGAATGATCTTTTTATAAAATTTCAGTTTTTTACGGCGCTTTTCCTCAATTTTCTGATCTTTCGAATCATTATCACCTGTTGTTTTCATTGTTTTTATCTTTTTCTGAGTTTCATACAACTCTTTAAGATTACGCCCGTATTTATTAATATTTTCTATTTTTTTCATCTCTTCAATAAAACTACTTTCTTCTGCAAAACATAGCTTTTCCAACGCTCGCATGGTTAACGACTGAAGGACAAAGATGTTCCCTTCTTCAGCTTCATTAAATGAACCAACTTCCTTTCTGGCATCCATTATTTTTGATATAGGAATAAGCAAGAGCCTAGTTTGAGCAACATCTTTATGGAGCATCGACCAGTATTCTCCCTTCTGCGATTCAAACTTCTGTTTTTCAAGGTTATTTATTCTTGTTGTTAACTGACCATTTTTTTGAGATATTTCTCTGAATTTACTGCATAGATTGCTGTATCCTTTGAATAGAGCATAATTCCCCCAAAAGAATTCTTTTAAAGATTTTTTTTCTTTTTTAAGTTTTAACAAGTTATCGAATTCCCCAGATTTATTTAAATTGAACAAAGAGAATTGATTACGCAAGCCATTAAGATCTTTTGCTGATTTGTAAACTATCTCTGCATCCCCAATAGACAGTGCTCCATTTTTTGTTTTATACTCTTTATCTTGATCCTTACTGAAACTATGATTAAGAACCTCATGAAGAATTGATTTCTGGTCTGATTTAAAATTAGCAAGAATTGTGACTGTTTCACCTATTGTTAGCTTGCTCTTATCTATCTCGTTCTTTTCTAGATATATATCAAGCCACTCTTTTTCCTGCGTTGTGTTAAATGTAAAGAGAATGGATTTCTGATCTTCATCTTTTTTCAGTTTATACGCATCTAAGTAAGCAAATTTTTTATCCTTTTCCTGCTTAACTTTTTCAATTTCATTATCAAAATACTCTTTGTTTTTTTTGTTTACTGTAAAATAATTAAAGCTGGCTCGTACCAGTTCTATTCCTGCTGATTGACTTGGTAATGTCTTTTCCTCTAAAAATTGAAGCTCTTCTTTTATTTTAAATAAGTCTATCTTCAGATCATCTCTTTTCCTGTCGAATAAATACTGGTTCCCTGAAGATAAATTCTCAAGTAATTCAGATAAATAGCCCATAATTTTCTTATTTAATAATGATTTAATGGCGTAAGCTATCTCTGATCTTCTTTTTTGTGATTCTTCTGGGCGTTCAGAATAATCTTTCAACTCTTCAGTAAAATACTCCCAATCTTTCAGGCAATTCTCAAGTTGCTTTGAAAAGTAGTTTTCATCCTTGTCTTTTAATATCAATTTTGACAGCTTATACTTTTTGGCACGACTACTTTTAGAGTAGGCAATAAATTCACTTTTATGATGCAGCAAAAGCCAGTTTTTTTTCACCTCTAATCGATCAAACAACTTTTTTTCTTTTTTTCCATCCCCAAGATCTTTGTTGAAGTATAGTAAACCATTAAGTTTTCCAGGAATTACTCCCAACTCTTCGACTAACTTTTTAATGTCCACCTCTTTTCCACTTTTCCGTTTCTTGAGCAGTTCTTGTCCGGAATCATTAATTTCTCCTAGTTTAAACCTGATAGCTCTTGTGTACTGATACTTGTTCATCTCCCCAACACTCATAACTTTCTCCTACATTTTTATGACATTTCATTCAGTTAAATATTAATTCATTCATCACAAGATATACTTAAGAGAAAAATTAAACAAGAAAAAAAGCAAAGTAAAAACTAATATATAAATAAATATTGAAAATATTTAAAGTGCTGTCTAACAAAGTTTTACTAAAACAAAAGCATCTTTTTTTAGAAAATCAGATCTGTAGTTGATTAAAAAGATTCTATTTGCCGGTAAACTCACACATACACTTTACTTACCTTCTTTTTCATCTCTTCTTCTGTTGTGTTGTGTTTGCCGAGTTTTAATGGCCAGCTTTGAGACATGTCATTTATTGTAAGTACATTATCAGGACAGTTTGCAACGCAGGATAGGCATGTTATGCAGTTTTCCTTGTTGACTTTGCCTGTTATATGGTTCATGGCTCCTGTGGGACATAATTCTTCACATATTGAGCACATTGAGCAGGTTTTGCCGTTTCTGTCTGGAAGTTTGGTAACTACTTTAAATCTGAAGTTTTCAATGGAGTCGAGGAATTCGTCTGTCTGTTCTGTTTTTTCAAATTCAGGTAAAACTGTATTATCTTCTCCTGTAAATTTTTTATATGTTTTAAACGCATATTCTTCTGCTATTTCAAAATCAGATTTATCTGGTCTATTCATCATTGCTCTCCAGCCGCCGAGATTAAAGGTGTGTGCTGCTAAAAATTCTGATGATGAGACAACTGCAAAATTTTGTTTTTCCAGTATTTTGCGTGTTGAATAGTGTGTCGGGTGAACACCAAAACCTCCGTATGTGAAAAACATTGAGCATTTCTTGCCTTGTCCGTCTATCCCCATAAGCCATTCCCTGAATACTCTTGGAGCTCTGCATGAATGTATCGGAGCGCCAAACATCACTGCATCGTATGGAGTTATGTCAACTGTTTTAGGTCTATGTTTATATGGTGTGACGTCTAATACTGAAACTTCTGCTCCTATTTCTTTAAGTTTCTTGTCAACTACTTCTGCTATTTTAGCTGTGTTTCCTGTGGCTGAAAAATAGATTATCAAAATTTTCATTGTTGCCTCTTTTTTAATTTAAACTTTTCAATTGATTTTTTAACAAATTCAACTGGCATAAGGGTTGTTTTTGAGATTTCCTCAAGTGAGAGGTTTTCCCTACTTAGTCTGTAGGAGAGATGTTCAAGCGATTCGCCGACTTCTATTATGTTTCCGTCAAGATCATAGAATCTGACAACTTTTTGTCTCCATGGTTGTTCACGCATTTCATGAACAAACTCTATGTCGTTTTCTTTAAGTTTTTTTACTATTTCATCCAGGTTGTCGTGTTCAAAATAGAGCTCAAAGCTGTTATTTCTGGTTATTATTTCTTTATTGTCAATGAGTTTTTCATAGTGTGTTTTAAGATGTATTGCAAAATCACCATGAAAGGTGACGTTTTCACCAAAATCATATTTGATTTCCTGTTTTAATATGTTCTGATAAAAGTTTTTTGCTTTTTCCATGTCTGAAACTGTTATTAATGGGCATATATATTTCATTGTCACCTCTTTAGTTTACCGGAAGAAGAATAGTTTTAAGATTATTGTTTGTCAAGAAGTATGATCTATTTGAATGTTATTTTAAGAATCAGTTGCTTAGTTTGGCTGACTTTTCAACTTTTATGAGGAATAGAAATATTGTCTGATATTATTTTAAGGCATTGTGTTCCATGTGGTTGAGCCTTTTATGTTGTAGCAGGCGCCGCCTTCAATGGCTACTGGTGTCGGCATAAAGTCGTAGGGGTTGACATAGATAAGTTCTGCTTCCACTACTTTTACGTTTAAAAGTTCTCCTTTTGAGCTTCCAAGGTCGTCGGCATTTACTTCGTCTATTCTTAATGAACCGTTTGCTGGTATGAAAAGTTTGTTGTCTGTATCGCTGTCAACTCTCAGTTCTACACACTGTTTGCAGTAATAGTAGTTGGTGTTTTCTGTTGACATGAGGTCGTATGTGCTTCCGGCTGAGGCTTCGTTGATTTTCATTTCAAATATGTCACCTTTTTCGGTGTTTCCTGCCTGTGTAAATTCTGATCTGTAAATACTTTCTGTTGCTGATCCTGATATTTTTGTTATGGCTGGTATTGAGAGGTCTTCACATGTTACAGGTTGTAAACATGATGTGCCGTCACTGCTGCATGTTTCGTTTTCACTGCATGTTCCGCATGTTCCTCCGCATCCGTCGTTTCCACATACTTTTCCGTTGCACTCTGGTGTGCATGACAGATATGTGTTCCATGTGGCGGAAACAATTTTAAGACATTCGCCATCGCTGACGAAGTTGTTGTCAGAATCTACTTCAGACAGAACTACATTGCTCATATATCCTTTTGACTCAAGCGCTATTGCACCGTAAGCATCAGGATTGAAATCTTCCAGTGTCACTGTTCCTGATTGAGGAATGAATGTTTTTGTTCCGTCTTCCGTGATTTTAAAGAATGAAAAGCACGAAGCGCTGTTTGACATGTCACAGTCACCTTTGGTTATACTGTTTTCGAACATCATTTCGAATCTGTCTTCGTCAGCAGCACCCGTATTTGGTGTATAAGATGTGGAATAGATATTCCGCCACATGAAATCCTGTTCGGCTGTTACTTCATTGAGTGTTATTTCTGTACAGATTTTTTCACAGATTGTCTGATCGTCTGAACACTCTTTTCCGTCTCCGCATGTTCCGCATGTTCCGCCGCAGCCATCATCTCCGCATACTTTTCCTTCACACTGCGGTGTGCATATTGTACTGAAGGATGCTGTTTCGATAAGGTAGCATTCACCTCCAGGTACTGGTGTTGAAAGGTCGGTGTTTCCACTTGCAGCTTTTAATGTAACTTCTATAAGTCTAACATTGGAAAGTGTTCCTGTTACACTTCCTTTTTCGCCAAGTTCATCTATTGTGAGTGTTCCGGCTTCCTGAAAGAAGTATTTTTTCTGGTCATCCCAAGGGTCAACTGCAAGGGTCACGCATGTTTTACATGTCTTTGCCTGTATATTTTCTTCACTTGCAAGGTCATAGATTCCTTTTCCAAGTGTTTTTACATCCGGTTTAAATTCAAGTCTGAGCTGATCGCCCCAATGTCCGTTCTCTTCGTCTGTTTCTCTTCCAAGTTCAGGTGACACGTCAGCTATATAATATTCGTGAGCTTCGTAAAGATCGTTCCATTTTGTCTCTTCTACTGATATTTTTTCGCATACTCTGTCAACGCATGCGCTTTGTTCTTCGTTGCAGACTTTGCCGACGCCGCAGGCTGTTCCGCAGATTCCTCCGCATCCGTCACTGCCGCATACTTTTGCGCTTCCGTCTTCATTTTTGCAGCTTGGATAGCACATTGTATCCCACTCAGCTTCTTTTATAACTATGCAGGAACCGTTTTGTACGGGAGTTGATATTTTTGAATCATTTATCGTAACTTCTTCAAGCATTACATTTTTCATGATTCCTCTGGACTGGCTTTTCATCAGTCCTGAAGGCCAGAGAACCATTTCATCTATATTTAATGTTCCTGCACTTTGAAAGTATGTTTTAGATGCTGTTCCATCTTCAAAATCCTGAAGAACAAGAAGACACTGCTCACATGTCTGATAGTTTCCGTTTAGTCCCTCTGCAAGGTTTATGTCTACATCTTTAAAGAGCTGTTTATTATTGAATTCTATTCTGAATTCATCTGTTTTTGAGTTTTCACCTATTTCAGGAGTGAATGATGTTGCAACGTAGTTTACGCTTGGAGCTGTAAAAGCTTCTTCTTTAAGTGTTATTTCTGTGCACTGAACACATTTACTTCCATCACTTCCGCATGTTGAACCAAACTGACAGCTTCCGCATGTTCCACCGCAGCCGTCGTCTCCGCATACTTTTCCGTCACACTGTGGTGTGCAAGTTATGCACTGCCCGGAATTGTTACATATATTGCCTGTTTCACATGTTCCACAGATTCCGCCTGCGCCATCGTCTCCGCATTCCTTATTTGCACAATCAGGTTGTGTTGTGAGTGAATTCCAGTCTGCAAATTCGATTTCGTAACATTTACCGTTTTCAACAGGAATTGAATTGAGCGTGCCTGATTCAAGAGTAACTTCAACAAGTTTAACTTTTGCAATATATCCTTTGGATTCTGCTGTCATGTATCCTGACTCATCTGTAATTACATTGCTTAAAACAAGTTTGCCTGATTCCTGAAAGAATCTCTTTGCAATACCGTTTTCATCTCTATCTTCAGAAAGAAGGATACACTGCTCACATGTTCCGTAATTTGCATTTCTGCCACTGCCGAGATCAAATTCTCCATAAGTAATTGGGGAAGTAAATTCTATCATTAAAACATCTTCTGCTTCTGAACCTGTATTAGGCGTGTAATGAGTTCCGTATGTACTTGCATATTGAGATGCAGGTTTTATTCCTTCAAGAGAAAGCTTTATACAGTTTGAAGGCTCGACATCATCATCAGGTTCCACGATGTCATTGTCATCATCAGGTAAAGCATCAGCATCAGTAACAGTATCACTGTCAGTAACTTTTTTCCCGTTGTCATCATCACATGACATCAAAAAGAACGATAGAAAAATCGTAAAAATTAAAAGCTTCTTCATCGCTTTCTCCAGATAAAGTTTACATTACACCAAACTCTTTTTACAGAACTGGTTTAATTTAAATTAAAAAATGTTATTTTTCGTAGCATTTGGTCTAAATAGACTTTTTTAAACTTTAAAAAAGGTACTGATATATAAATCTGCACGTCCAACCATCTTATTTTATTAAATAAATCAAAACTGACAAAATTTTAACATTTTCTTTGCAGTGTTTTAAAAAAAATCATTTTCTGAACTGTGACGGGGTCATTCCTGTCTGTTTTTTGAAAACTGAATTAAAAGTTGTCTTGGCATTAAAACCCGATTCATAGGCTATTTCAAGTATTGTCTTTGATTCATATTCAGGATTTTTCAGCATTTTTTTAGCTTCTTCTATTCTGTAATCGTTGATAAAATTGTAGAAGTTCCTGTTAAGATGCAGATTTATTATCTGGGAAAGGTTATGCGGTGAAAGATTTACTGCATCTGCTACATCCTGCATTGTAACAGCACTGTTTTTATAAGGCTTTTCTTTTTCCATATAAACTTTAAGTTCTTCCAGCATTTTTTCAGCTGTATCGTCATCTATTCTGTAAGTTTCATATTTCTGCCTAAGTTCAATATTTACATTTTCAAGTTCATTCTGAGTTTCCGTAAGTTCTTTTGCCTTTTCAATTATCATTTCCTGAAGTTTTTCATTTCTTGCTTTAATTGCTGAAGTTCTCAGTTTTACATAAAGAAAAATCAGAAAAACCAAA
Source organism: bacterium (assembly GCA_963667425.1). Classification (GTDB taxonomy): domain Bacteria; phylum UBP6; class UBA1177; order UBA1177. The sequence continues at coordinate 1,347,893 of OY763407.1, forward strand.
ATCAGAGAGATTGCTATCTGGCAGACAGTTTGCTGATAAAAGTAAGGTTTCTGAACAAATTTAAATGTTGCAGGCTCTGAACTTGAAACTCCATCACTATTAAACGCTGAGACTTTAAATATATATTCGCCTGGAGGAAGATTTGTATAGTATGCTGTTCTTCGTGAATCTGCATCAACCCATTCAGAATCAAAACCTTGAAGAATATATTTAAATTTTATCTTTGATGAATCTGAAAAACTGATTCCTGTATATTTTATTTCAAGTTCTTTTGTACCTGGGAGAAATGAACTATTATTTTTTACTGTAATTTTTTCTCTGTTACGGATTATCTTTTCAATATTGACAGATGGCGGTGTCGAATTATGAATTATATTTTCAGGATTAACTGAAACAAGTCCGTTAATTGTAGGAAACCATAGCTTTCCATCTTTTGTTTTTACTCCTGCCGGCTGAAATCCGCCATTACATTCAAAACTTGCCATCCCATCGGATAGTCCATATTTTTCTATTTTAAGAGATACATTCCTGTTTTCACTTTTCAGCAAAAGAGATTTTTTCTCAATTCCTGCAAGTCCTTTATTACTGCTTGTCCAGAGATAACCGCTGTTATCTTCAAGAATTGCATAAACCGCATTATCTGCAAGACCATCTTTTTTAGTGAATGGAGTTATCTTGCCATTTCTGATAAGATTGAGGCCTCCGCCAAAAGTTCCCACCCATGCGTTATCATCATCATCAATATAGAGAGCACTTATTTCGTCATTTGAAAGCCCTTCTGAAACTGTGATTTTATTGATATTTTTTCCATCATAAATATTAAGCCCTTTAGATGTTCCTATCCATATATTTCCTTTTTCATCTTCTGCAAAGGCGCTTACTCTGTTATCTGAAAGACCGTTTTTTACCGAAAGTGTCTTAAAAGTTCCATTTTCATAAAGGTTTATACCACTAAAATTGGTTCCAAGCCACATTCTATTTCTACTGTCACGAAAAACTGCCAGAATATTTTTATCTGAGAGTATGTCGTCACTATATCTAACTATTTTATCATCAGATATTTTGGCAATGCCATTGTCAAGGAGTGAAACCCATATATTTGATTCGGCATCTTCTGCAATTGAAAAAACAGTATTTTCTATGGATGAAAACTCTTTATTATGAAATTTTCTGAAACTGCCGTTTTCAAAGTAGTAAAGACCGCTTCCTTCAGAACCGACCCAAAGTTTGCCCAAGCTGTCTTCATAAACCGCCAGAACAGAACCTTTAGGCAGTCCATCTCTGTCGCTGTAGGTAATAACTTTTCCATCTTTAAACTTTGAAACACCACCACCCAACGTTCCTATCCATAAATTCTTTTCATTATCCTCAAAGATAGAGATGATAACATCACTGGAAAGTCCGTCATCTTTTGTAAATGTTTCAAAATTCCCATTATTAAAACGAACCAGACCGCCACCGTAAGTTCCTATCCAGATATTTCCATTACTGTCTTCAAAAGTCTGATTTATACTTTCATTAGTAAGCCCGTTTTTTCGGCTGTATATTTTATAATTTTTATCAGAATCAATAACAAGAAGTCCAATATCTGTCGAAACCATAATATTACCCTGTTTATCAGCAGTAATACTTCTAACCTGAAAATCGGCAGGAATTCCTTTTAAAGGAGCCGGATTTAAAAAAGAATTTTTATAAGTTGTAAGGCCTCCTTTTTTTGTGCCTATCCAAAGCGTTCCTTTATTATCCTCAAAAAGAGCCGTTATTCTTTCATCTGAAAGTCCATCATTTTCATGAAAATGTGTAATATCCTTTCCTGAAATTCTATTAAGACCTCCATCTAAAGTTCCTATCCAGATATTTTTCTGATGGTCTTCAATAATAGATGTTATGCTGTTGCCTGAAAGTCCGTTTTCTTTATCAAGCAGATTGAAGTTGAGTCCAAAGTCTTCAGATTCCTTTTCAATAATTACAGCCCCATTGTTATAAGTACCTGCCCACAGACGATTATTGCTGTCTTCATAAAGAGTCCATATCCAGTTTCCTTTAAAAGCATCATATTCTGAAGAATCATAAACTGTAAAATCCTGCCCGTCGAAACGGACAAGACCTTCCATTGTTCCAAACCAGATATAACCATCATTGGTCTGCCTGATTGTATAAACTGAATTTTGAGGAAGTCCGTCCTTTATCTGAATATTTTCATGAACATACTGATGAAAAGCTTTATTTATGTCAAGAGCCGGAAGTGAAACAGAAAAACAAAAAAGAAATAAAAACAAGAATATATGAAATAGTTTCATTCTCACCTGATAAAAAGTCTTTTTACAGGATATTCAATCATTCATGATTAGTCAACTTTGAAAATATTTATGTGGGCGCAAAGTGATAATGTCCTATGTGAGCAAAGTAGAAATGTCCGGTTATTTAAACTAATCTCTCAGATGAAAGGAATGAACAATCATGGGAGAATACAGTGGAGGAGATTCTACGAATGAGCCAAAAAGAGATAGAGAGGGTTTCTGTAATAAGGGATTTGAAGTTGAAACGCCTGTCTCAGAAAGAAGCTGGAAAGCTTCTTCATCTTTCGGAAAGGCAGATACGAAGGATTTTGAAAAGGTATTCAAAAGAAGGAGAAAAAGGTTTGATATCGCGTAAAAGAGGCAAAACGAGTAACCGTAAAATATCAGAGGAACTGGGAAAAAAAGTACAGCAACTTCTAAAGGAAAAATATTATGGTTTCGGACCGACACTTGCAGCGGAAAAGCTTGAAGAGCTTGACGATATAGTTATATCAAGAGAAACAGTAAGACAGATAATGATATCTGAAAATATATGGAAAGCTAAAGCAAAGAAAGCAAAAAGGGTTCATCAGATGCGTGAAAGAAGAAGCCGGCCAGGAGAACTGATACAGATAGACGGCTCACCGCATGAATGGTTTGAAAACCGCCGTCCAAAATGTAATCTTACAGTTTTCATAGATGATGCCACAGGCGAATTCATGGAACTTTTCTTCTCGGAATCGGAAACGACAGAAGCGTACATGGAAACAATGAGAAGATACATTTCAGAATATGGAATACCAATAGCACTTTATACAGATAAACATGGAATATTCAGAGTTAACAGAGCCGATCCGAAAACAGGCAGTAACATTACGCAGTTTGGCCGTGCGATGAAAACGCTGGGGATAGAAATTATTTCAGCCGGTACGCCACAGGCTAAAGGTAGAGTGGAAAGAGCCAACCAGCTTTTACAGGATCGTCTTGTGAAGGAACTGAGGCTTAGAAAGATAAATACAATCGAAGAAGCAAATAAGTTTTTAACAGAATATAAAGAGATGCTGAGTAATAAGTTTGCAGTAAAAGCAAAATCCTGTGAAAATGCACATAGAGAAGTTCAGCACAGCAAAGAGGAACTTGATATAATTTTTTCCAAACACAGTCTAAGAACTATTTCAAATAATCTGGAAATACAATATAACAATACCATTTACCAGATAAAGACTGAAAGCTCCGGAATAAGTATGAGAAAAAGAGAAATAACAGTTTGTGAAAGTTTTAATGGAGAAATAACCCTTCTGTACAAAGGAAGAAAAATGCCATACGAAACATTCAGACAAAGAGAAAAGCAGCTCTTACCACAGGATGCTAAAACACTTAACAAAACAGTTGATCAGATTATAGCTGAACAAAATGCAAATCCTTACTGCAAATTTCCTGTTGATATTTTTCAGACTACTGTGAATGAAGTGAGAAAATAATTAATGAAAGTTATAATTCAAAATTTAAAAGAGGACTTTTCTATTTTGCAGAAGACCGGACATTTTAACTTTGCGTTGACACTTTGAAAATATTTATCTTTTTGCAGTTTTTCAGAGATAAAAACTATCAAACAAATGAGTTTTTTATATTTTTTAGGAGAAGCGTAATGAAAAAACTGTTTTTTACAATGATCATCTCAATCTTTATTTTATCATGTGCGACACAAAAGAATCACATCAAAAAAATAGATTCTCAAAAGGAAAAAAATATTATTGCTGCTGTCGAATCACAGGATCTCGAAAAACTTAAGCTACTTCTTGCAAATGTTGACGATGTAAAAACAGTTGTAAGCAAAGACACACTGCTTCTTCATATTTCTGAAAATGCTCATAAAGGCGGTCTTGTAAGCCCTGTCACAGAATATCTTATCTCTAAAAAAGCCTATATACTACAGTTTGATAAAGATGGAAAAACTTTTGGAAGATATTATATTCAGGATGAAGTTGCTGGTTCTCAACGTTCAGATTATATCAGCTCCGTTCTAGATGAAAAAGTTAAGCTTTACTATGATTCTTTCAACAAAGATTCGGTAGAAGTTTTAAAATCACTTAAACCATATACTTTTTTTAATGAAAAGACCCTTTTTGATGCCGGTTATAAAAATGCAATAAATATAATTGACTATCTTATTTCTGAAGGAGTGAACATAAAAAACAACAACATTTTAAACGTTGTGATTCAGGGTTATAACTATGATAAACCTTTTACTGAAAGAGAACTTCTGCTGAAAAAGCTTATTGAAAAAGGGGCAGATATAAATCATGCTGATAAACAGGGTAAAAAACCGATTATAAATCTTCTTGAAAAAGTAAACGGACACCAGCAGATGCTTAATAATATCGGAAATCAGGAAAACCTTGCAATATATTTTCTGAATAATGGTGCAGATGCAGAAGGCGTTTTATATCAGGCAACCAGACTCAAATATTTGAATCTTGCAAAGTATCTTATTGATAAAGGAGTTGCAATTGATAAAAAATCAATTACAGAATTAAACACTTCTGTTGAAATAGTTAAACTCTTTATTGAAAAAGGTGTAAGCCCTTCTGAATTCAAAACTTTTCTAAAGATAATGCAAAACAAAAACGAACAGCTGGATCTGCTTAAATATTTTCTAAGTAAAGGGCTTAATCCTGAAAAAATAGAAGCTAGTGTTCTTTCCCGCCATATTGATAATTTAAAATATCTCATGGAACATGGAGGCAAATTTGAAAATACTCCTGCAAACAATAACATTCTTGTATATTATATTTTACAGACATCAGATATAGATGCAGTAAAATTTCTTGTTGAAGCAGGTGCTGATTTTAAAAATATTCAATCTCTTCCAACCAATAAAAGAGGATACACAATTCTTCATTATGTTATAAATGAAGGAAAAACAGATACAAAACTTGCACTTGTAAAATATTTTACAGAAAAAGGTGCAGACCTTAATATCAGAAACAAACTTAATAATGAGACAGTTCTCGATGCTGCTTTAAGAAAAAAACTTACAGACATTTCTGATTATCTTAAGGAACATGGAGCAAAAAGCGGCTCTGAATTTTAGTTATTCACTAAACACACCCTTCCATAAATCATAGGAAACTCTTTTATTGCCATTCTCATCAAGAAGTCCTGTGTCTCTCCATATCTTGCCGGTATCTTTGACATCATCAGGAAACGTTTCCCATAAAGCATCATAATCTCTATGAGTCCACCAGATAACAAACTCATAATTTTCACGCGCGGCATTATCAAGAAGAACTTTAAGGTAAAGTTTCTGTTCTTCAGGATTGCCAGAAATATTTACATTAAGATTTTCTATAACAAGATCTTCCGCCAAATGAGAAGTTTCAGCAAAAGCTATCGGCTTTTCAGCTTTTGAATTAAGAAAATCAAAACAACTCTGAAACTCCTCTTTTGAATGAAAGTTTTTAATAAAAGGATAGTAACTTACTGCAATAAAATCATTGTTAGAGTTCACATAGTCAGCAAGTTCTTCACTTTCATCATCAGAAGAACCGCACCAGTCATGAAGAGTTACAGATTCAGCGATCTTTAAATCAGGATAGGCAGCTTTAATACGTGTTCTTATATTTTTCATAAGAGCTTTATAGCCATCCCACTTATCAGGAGAATTTATCTTAAGCTGATTGGCTTCAATAACAGCAACCAGATAGTCAGGATCAAATCTTGAAATAAGATAGCTAAGGTGCTTAAAATAAGCATTTTCTATCTTTTCATCGTTCATTGAACTGTATTCCGGTACGCTTCCATCATAATCAGAAGACAGTTCAGCTCTCGCTGTGTTTAGAAGACCGACAGAAAGAAGAAATTGATTCCCTTTTATCTTATGGGCAACACGATAATCAATATCATCTGTAAATTCTGCGGGAAGTTCGGTTCCATTTATCCATGCATTCCACGGAATTTTATTATCAATATGTTCAGAATAAATATCTCCATTTTCAGCAAGAAAATTATAAGTATCTTCTCTGGCTTCCCATGTAGCTTCATAAATCCATGTTGTAAAACCCATATTAAAAGAACGCACAACAATATCTTCATCAGAAAACACGTCTTCATCAAAAGTGAGATCAGAATCTACAAGGTTGTTATTTTCAGTGCCGTTTTCACATCCTAAAGAAATTAAAACCAAAAGAGAAATTAAAAAAAAGAACCTCATTTACACCTCAGATTGATTCATACGCTATCTTCCAGTCCCTCAATGTGTAGTAATTAAGACCAGGCGACTCTGATACTTCACGGATTGAACGTCCTTCCTCAATGATCATCTTTACTACCGAAATCTTAAATTCCCTGTCATAACAATTCCTGTTTCTAACCATTTTAAGCCTCCTTTACAGCTTCTTCTACATTAGTGTAATTTGGCTTAACTTACTGTCCACTTTTTTCTATAGGGTTCATTGTGAGATTTACTTAGATTTTTTTAGTTGTTTCAGTGTCATGTTCAATGACCTCTGCATTTTCTTCTTTTTTCTCTTTTACTATGCTTTCTTTATCAACACCGAGGTATTCTGGAAGCTGCATTCCTGCAAGGTTAAAAAGGTCCTGCATCGGAGGTATTGACTTGCCTATTCCTGAAAGGAAATTTGCTGTTGATGTCTTTTCGCCTTCACCACTGTTTCCGCCGTCCCATACTGTGACTTTATCAATTTTGATATTCTTGATTGCTTCCACCTGCATTTTGACAAGTTCAGGCATTTTGTCGGCTATCATAAGAAGGAAAGCACTTTTTGACTCACCATTTGCAGCTTCAACGATTCTTTTGAAACCGTCTGCCTGTTTCGTGAGTACTTCAAAGATACCTCGTCCTTCCGCTTCCATTTTTGCATAGATTGCATCTGCTTCACCGCGTGCAAGTCTACGTGTTTTTTCTGCTGCGGCTTCTGCATCTATTTCAATTTTACGTTTATCGATTTCGGCTGGAATTATAACGTCTGCTTCACGTGTTGCAAGTTCTCTTTTTGCACGCTGGATCTCTGCTTCCTGCTCTGCTTTATAGGATTCTTCAAGAGCTTTTGCCGCGGCAACTTTTTCTGCGGCGATTGCTTTTCTTTCAGCTTCAGCTTCTTTTTCTCTTCTTTCAGCATCGGAGTTTGCAATTTCAACTTTTGAAAGGTTTTCTCCGACAATCGCTTTTGAATTTTTGTCGGCAATGGCAACTCTTTCGCTTCTGTGGGCTTCCGCTTCTCCGATTTTGGCAAGTGCAAGTGCATTTGCTACCTGAACTCTTTCATCCTGTTTAGCGTTTGCTTCTCCGATTGCTCCATCTCTGTCTTTTTCGGCAACTGATTTCTTTGCATCGTTGATTGCCTGTGCTGCGGCTTCTTTTCCAAGTGCTTCGATGTATGCTGATTCGTCTTTAATGTCTGTAACGTTAACGTTGATTAGTTTAAGACCGATTTTTGAAAGCTCTGCTTCAACGTTTTTGCTGACATTGATGAGGAATTTGTCTCTGTCAGAGTTGATTTCCTCAATGTTCATGGTTGCAATTACAAGTCTGAGCTGTCCGAACAGAATATCACTTGCAATGTCTGTTATCTGTTTTTGTGTAAGACCGAGAAGTCTTTCTGCCGCATTCTGCATTATTTCCACTTCGGTCGAAATACCGATGGTGAAACGTGAAGGAACATCAACACGGATGTTTTGTTTTGAGAGTGCGTTTTTCAGGTTGACTTCGATTGACATCGGAATGAGATCAAGGAACTGATAATCCTGAAAAACAGGCCAAATGAATGCCGCTCCGCCGTGAATACAGCGTGAGCTTTTTCCTGTTGATGTTTTTCCATAAATTACAAGAACTTTATCAGCCGGACATCTTTTATATCGCTTCATTAAACCGACAAAGGTTCCAAAAATTACCAGAACCAACAGAGAAACCAGAATTACTCCAAATAGTGAGACATTACCAATTGCCTGCATTTAAAATCTCCTAAATAATTATGTTACTTAACTTTAACTTTCACGAACTGTTTGTTTATAACTTCTGTAATTTCAACAACTACGCCTGTTGCAAGTTCTTCATCCAAGTCGGATATGGCGTCAAGTTCAACTAATCTGCCATCAACTTTTGCCTGAACTTTCCCTGTTCCCTTTACTGGAATTGGAATATAAACGGTGCCTATGCAGCCTGTAGATTTGGAAATGTTAAAGTTGCCTGATTCACTCATTGAAGAAATCATCTTGAACATCCATGCGACAAATAACATTATTGCAAGAGCTATTGCAAAGCTGATCGCCATTACAATTCCTGTCGCCATCCCGGATTCGGAAAAAGATATTCCGCTCCAGGCAAATACGGTAAGAAATATGACAAGATTTCTGACAGAAAAAAGGTTTAGTCCTGAATCAACATCGGCATCGACATCAAGTCCGCCGTCAACTGTAGTATCTCCATCAAAACCAAGAAAGAGAAGTGTGATCTGAACAAGAAAGAGAAGTGTTGAAGGAATCGCAATTACCCAGTAAGCTCTGGTTACTCCGTCAAGAGAATTCCACCAGTTTAAAATATATTGGAAAAATGAAGTATCCGGCATTTAAAACTCCGCAAGTTATTTATACAGATGATAATCTATAGCAATTACTGACCGGTGTCAATTATTTGAATAGAAAGAGTATACCTTTCGTTAAATTTTAACTATTCTTGACACCGATGATACTAATTTTTATCATTTAGCAGAATCATATTAGTCTGGAGGAATCTGCAATGAAAAAGTTATTTCTTATGCTTATGTTCATTTCATTCTTTTTAGTAACCGGATGTGAGAATGAGACAAAAAAGCCTGTCAGTGATGCTGATTTGTCTGATATTGAAACTGAACCTAATGAAAACATTAATGATGAATCTGTTTTGCCGGATTTGGAGGAAGATGCTGATTTAGAAGTTCAGGATACTGACTTTATAACTCAGGATGATGAAGAAAGTGATGATGATGATTTGTCAAATTCTGAAGATGACATCTCTTCTGATGCGGAAAATGATATTTTACCTGATGATGATGTTTTATCTTTTTATCCTTCAAGCTGCGCTGAAATTTTAACTTATGATTCAAATGCTGTTGACGGCAACTACACTCTTTACGCCGAAAATGATTCTTCAAAACCCTGGAACGCATATTGTGCCGATATGAATTCAACTCCCGTGGAGTATCTTCTCCTTGTAAATACAGGAGAAGGCTATAACTATTCTTCCTATGTCGCCGGCGGAGGCAGTTCAGGAACTGATGTGACAACTTTATACACTGCAATAAGGATAAATCCTTCCACGTTTATTGTAACAACCGGCGATCAGAGATTTGCTGCTTCTTCCAGTGCTGTTACTCAGGGTGGTTCAACTATTCTTTCAATGCCTTATGCTACAGCCAGCGAATGTATACAGACTTCAACACCTGAAGCATCAGCAAATGTTGATCTTACAGGCACACCTTTTATTGTGGATGACACATTTTGCAGTGGTGGCAACCAGACAAATGGTGATGCAGTATTTTCAGCTTCAAATCAGGTAGTTAATATAACCGGCGGAGGTTACTGCGGCTGGACAACTCCATGCCCCGCTCTTTATAATCCCTATAATACAAACGGAGCGGACCTTAAACTCTCTTATATATCTAATAATTAGAATGTTTTCTAATAGAAAGTTCTTTTTCTTCTGATTTCATATAAAATTATTTATTTGTAAGATTTTAACATTTAATATAAAGTATTTTATGTTGTTTTTCTAAGGAGTTTTATGGTAAAAGAAAAATACAAAAAGTTAAAAAATATTTTTTTTAACTTTGAAAAAGAAAAGCTTATTTGGTTTACCATATATATTTCTTCTATTCTGATTCTGGGAATTTTTATATATGTTGTTATGGGAATTTTCTATGAAGCTCATTTTAATGAGATTAAAAGACGGGCTTACGATATATTAAAAAATGTTCAGTCAACAGAACCATATCTGACCGATGATGAGTTAAAGGATTATATAAAAAATATAAAGACTGATAATGATATTTTCAGATATCTGCTTCTGATGAATGAAAAAGGGACAGCTGTTGCTCACAGCAATCCTGCAAGAGTCGGTATGAACTTTTATGAAGATGGTTTTGGAAAAGTAATTGAAACAGGTAAGAACATTGAACAGATTTATGTAAGAGATATTGAAAACAAATATTCTCCTTTTCATGGAGAAGAGATTTTCGATATACTTGTACCTTACTACAATTCTGACGGGAAACTTTCAGGAGCTATCAATGTCGGATTATCTTTAAAAGAGATAAATCATCTTAAGAATTTTTATCTATGGGCAGCTCTTATTGGTGTTGCCGTGTGGTTTTTAATTGTTTTATTTCTTGCATTTACAAGATTTAGAAAGGTATCGGAAAAAAGAGTTAATGATGCATTAAAGCTCTCTTTATCAATCCTGGATACAGCACTTGAATCAACTGCTGATGGAATTCTCATTGTTGCAACAAACGGAAAAGTAACAAAATATAATCAGAAATTCCTGGATTTATGGAAAATTCCTCAGAATCTTTTCGGAAATGATGTTGATAATAAATTTCTTGCATATGTTGTTTCTCTGGTAAAAAATCCTGATCCGTTTCTTGCAAGAGTAATTTATTTATATAATCACCCGGAAGAAACAGATTACGATGAGATTGAGCTTGCTGACGGACGTATTTTTGAAAGATATTCTCAGCCACATAAAATTGAAAATTCAATTATTGGGAGAGTATGGAGCTTTAGGGATATAACAGGCAGAAAAGAGGCTGAAAGAGAGACAATAGAGGCAAAAGAGGCTGCTGAAAAAGCAAGTAAAGCCAAATCGGAATTTCTTGCAAATATGAGTCATGAAATAAGAACGCCATTAAATGGAATTATCGGTTTCACGGAACTGCTTTTAGATACAAATCTTGATGATATTCAGAGACAGTATGCGGAAAATGTAAATATATCAGGAAAAACATTGCTTGATATTATTAATGATATTCTTGATTTCTCAAAAATCGAGGCTGGTATGCTTGAACTCGAAATAATAAGAACAAATATAACAGAACTTGTTGAACAGGTAAGCGATATTATAAAATTTCAGGCATCAACTAAAGGTCTTGAGCTTCTTATAAATATTCCACCTGAAATCCCGCAAATAATAGAAACCGACCCTGTCAGATTAAAACAGATTCTGATAAATCTTCTAAACAATGCTGTAAAATTTACTTCAAAAGGAGAAGTTGAATTATCAGTAAAATTTGAAGATATTGAAAACAATCGTGGGAAATACACATTTACTGTCAGAGATACAGGAATTGGAATTAAAGAAGAGGATAAATTAAAACTTTTTCAGGCTTTTTCTCAGGCTGATACCTCAACAACACGAAAATTCGGAGGAACCGGACTTGGTTTAACTATTTCCAATCTGCTTACTGAAAAAATGGGAGGAGAAATTAAAATAGATAGCGAATTTGGAAAAGGAACCTCTTTTTACTTCACAATAGAGAGTTCATACAAATTTGCCGATACAAAAGATGAAAAACTGTTAATAAAAAATGTTCTTGTAATAGATGACAATGAAAACAACAGAGTTATTCTTAAAAATCATCTGCAGCATTGGGGTATAAACTATACAGGTTGTAATAGCGGAAAAACAGCGCTTGAAATAATTGAGAAAGAAAAATTCGATCTTTTAATAGTGGATTATCATATGCCTGAAATGGATGGACTGCAAACTATTGAAGCTATTAAAGAAAAAATGATAAAAAGTTCTGACAGACCTCCTTTAATACTGCTGCACAGCTCTTCTGACGATAAAAATCTAAGAGATAAATGTAAAACCATGAATATCCGATTCTTTCTTGTAAAGCCTGTGAAAGCGACTGAGCTTTATTATTTCTTAAAAAACATAAATAGAGAACATCAAATATCCGAATTACAGCAAAAATCCGAAAAATCATCTGAAATGCAGAGAGTTTCAAACATCTCAAAAAAAATACTTATAGCTGAAGATGTAAAAATGAATATGCTTTTCATAACAACTCTAATAAAGAAAATCGTACCGGATGTAGAAATCATAGAAGCATTTGATGGAATATCAGCCGTGACCATATTTACAGAACAAAATCCTGATTTTGTACTTATGGATGTGCAAATGCCTGAAATGGATGGGCTTGAAGCAACAAAAAAAATACGAAATCTTGAATCATCGTTAAATCGTCACACACCTATTATTGCTCTTACTGCCGGAGCTCTTAAAGAGGAAAAAGATCGTGCATTATCATGTGGAATGGATGATTTTATCACTAAACCGATAAATTCAGATAAACTCATGGAAATATTAAAAAAATACGGGATATTGTAACCGGCTATATTATCAGCTTCTCATAGGCAAGTCTTTCATTGCCGTCTTTGAGATATATTACTCCGCAATAAGTATAACCGCTTTTTAATATGAGATTTCTCATTGTAACATTATCTTTGTGTGTATCGACTCGCACTGATTTCTGACTATTTAATTGACATAACTTTTCAATTTCAGAAAAGAGATATGTTCCCAGACCTTTTCCTTTAAATTTATCGGAAACTGTTATGCGATGTATTGTTCCATATTTTTCGGTTTCTAAAAGCCATTTTCCGTTATATATCTTTATATAGGTTTCTTCTTCTCTGAATGTAAGAACAAAGGTTCCTGCAATTTCATTTTCATTTAAAACAATATATGATTCACCGTTTTTTATATCATTTTCTATTACAAAAATGTCAGGATAACCATTCTGCCACTGATTTACCGAATTTTTTTTAAGGAAAGCGGATGCTTCTGAAAACATTGTCATAAGAAAAGGAATATCTTTAGTTTGAGTTTTTACTATTTTCAAGATTAGCTCATCATTTCTAATGCCCAGCTTACAGCTGTTTCAAAACTTTGTGTAGAGGCAAGTCCTTTTCCCGCTATATCAAATGCTGTTCCATGGTCAACGGATGTTCTTATTATTGAAAGCCCTGCTGTAACGTTTACTCCGTCATCAAAATGGATAAGTTTTAACGGTGCTAAGCCCTGATCATGATAACATGAGACCATTATATCAACATTTTCCCTTAATCCTTTAACAAACATTGTATCTGCAGGGAATGGTCCTTTTAGATTTATTCCGCTATGCTGAAGCTTTTTTATGGCCGGAATTATTATGTCGTTTTCTTCTGTTCCTATAACACCATTTTCACCTGCATGTGGATTTAATCCTGCAATCCATATTTCAGGCTTTACTTTCTTCCAGCCTGAAAACCATTTATTAATTATATTTATCTGTTTTATGATGAGCTCTTCTGTAATAGCTGATGAAACTTCTTTTATTGAAATATGTCTTGTAAGGGTAAGAACTTTCATTCTTTTACCACCAAGTATCATGGAAATGTCATCATCACTTTTTCTATCAAGATGAGCAAGCGTTTCTGTATGTCCTTTAAAGTTTTTATACGTCATTGCCACAGCTTCTTTCGAAAGAGGAAGCGTCACCAGCGGAATATTACTGTTTTTTGCATATTTCCAGCCTTCACATAGTGCATTGTAGGCAGATTTTCCAGCTTCGGCTGTAACTTTGGATATTTCAGGCATATAATTTCCGCCAATATCCTCAACTTCAAATGAATATGGAATTTTATAGAAACTGCTCCAGAAATCAATTGCCGTTTTATCAGCAAAAAGAATAAAATCCTGTAATTTGTTTTTCGCAGCATATTTAAGAATTATCTCGGCTGATATCCCATTCGGATCACCGAGTGTAACAGCATATCTGAAGTTTAACGGAGTCATTTTTTATTGTTTGCTACCATTTTTGATAAAATATATTTCATCATTTATCATCTTTTTTTCTGCATCATCATCAACATATTTCAGATAGCTGTTGAAGTAGTTTATAGCTTTCTCCGGTTCTTTCATTTCTTTATATATATATGCCAGACTTTTATATGCACTTCTGTCTTTAGGATTTGCAGAGATACTCTTAAGAAAATATTCTCTTGCAAGTTCTACTTTATTATCATCATAATAGATTCTTGCAATATAGTTATATGATTCCTTATCACCGTTTGCAGCAGCTTTTTTGAAATATTTTACAGCTTCAGGCATATTTTTTGTTCTGTAGTAACATTCAGCCATTTCTCTGTAGGCATGTCTCAAAAGTTTAGGATATTTTTGTATTTTCTTGAAATTCTTAAGCGCTTCCTCATAGTTATCAAGATTTTTATAAATTATACCCTGTAAAAGAACTATATACGGATTTCTGCTGTCAAGTTTTGCCGCTTCCTGTATTTTTTCGACAGCACTCTTGTAATCTGATTTCTTTATGAGAATCCTTGCATGAAGAATATAGCTTTCAGCATCTTTTATATTATATGTAATTGCAGTTTCAACAGCTTTCTCAGCATTTTCATAATCTTTCATTTCATAATATATTTCACCCTGCATTCTATAAAGTTCAGCAAGAGATGATTTCATTGATATTGCATTTTCAATGAATGTCAGTGCTTTTGCATAATCACCAAGCTCAAAATAAGCTTCCGCAAGAACCTGCATCTGACGGAAATCTTTATTATCAGCTTCTTTTTCTTCTTTATAAAGAGCTATCGTTTCTTTATATTTTTTCTCTTTATTATATGATTTTGCAAGCATTATCTTGAATTCATAGCTGGAAGGTTCAAGCTCATATGCTTTCTTAAAAAATCTTACGGATGAATCATATTTCTTTTCATTGAACATTAAAAGTCCATAAAAATATGATGAAAGCGGGTCATTATCATCATTTTTAGTAAGAGCGGTTTTAAGTTCAGATAATGCTTTGGAATTATTGTTCATCATAAGAGAAAGGACACCTTGTGTAAGATGCGAATGATATGAATCTTCCATTTCTTTTGGTATTTTTGTAAGAAAATCTGAAATAGATTCCGTTTTGCCATCTTTATAGAAAATATATACAGATTTTATATACGGAGCAGGAATTGCAGGGTTCATTGCTATTGCTTTTGAATAATATTTAACAGCTCCATCATACTTACCAAGCTTATTAAGAATATCTCCCATTGCTATCATAAGCTTTGGATCATCAATTTTCTTATCATCAATTTTAAGAAGCTCAACATAAGCTTTATCATATGCACGCTGAAGTAAAAGAGTTTCTGTTTTTCCCATCAGTGCATGGATATTACCTGAATCTTTTGCTATTACCTGATCATAATATTTAAGAGCTTCATCAAATCTCGTCATATCTCTGTAAGTATCAGCGATACCTGCAACGTACATATAATTAGAAGGTTCTATTTCAACTGCATTGCGATATCTTGCCGCTGCAGAATCATAATCACGATTTTTCCTGAACAGAGAACCACTGTATGCAAAAATCATAGCTCTTTCTTCAGGTGCATTTGCAGATGTTTTCTTGATTCCGTCTTCAATAAGTGTAAATGCTGATTCTGAATCATCTTTTACAGTAATAAGCATATCACTCTTAAAAACATATGCCTTCACATAAGCAGGATTTATATCGATTGCTTTATTTGAGAATGCAAGAGCAGCATCAATATCTCCTATTTTTAACTTTGCAGAAGCAACAGCAAGCGCAAGTTTTGCACTTCCGGCAGACGAATGAATGAAACCGGTATTGTAAAATTTAGCTGCCTCTTCATAGTTGGCAGATTTTTCAGCACACTTGCCTAAAAGATAAAACACCTCATCATCATTCTTTTCCTGCTGTGGTTTTAAGATATTGTTGACTGTATTACAATCTCCTTTTACCAAAGCAATAACAGCTTCAGCCTTTAATATATCAATATTTTCTCCTGAGCCTGATGTCTGTTTAAGTTCTGCAAGTTCCTCTTCTGTTTTTGCAAATTCTTCAACCTTATAATTATAGGAAATAAAAAGGTTCATTTTTACCTGAATATCAAGTCCTTTGACTCTTGGAGGAATCTCTGCACCTGACATATATCTTTTAAGAACACCTAGCGCTTTACGGTAATTAACAATATTATCCATAAGAAGAGAAGCTCTAACATCATTAAGAGTTCCTGTCACTTCGGCATTTACTGTATTTATTTTTTCAGCTTTTTTGGTTTTTCCCATCATCCTTGGCTGATACACAAGTTTGTAACCAAGATATCCAACAGAAGCAACAAGTACAAACACAACAAAAATTCTAAGGAAATTATTTCTTTTATAGTACTTTCTTATTTTTTGATCAGTTCTTGACGGTTTTGCGACCTTTTTCTTTCCCTTTTTTACTTCTTCTTTTTTTACATCTTCATTCTTCTGAGCTTCTTTTTTTGTTTCGGCATAACTTTTTCTTTCCATAACCACGCCGAGTTTCTGTTTATTGTTTTGTACATTATCAGAAACATTACCTGAATCTGACATTGTGGTATCACCAAAAGAAAACTCTTTAGGTTGTGCAAAATTACTGTTTGGCTTTGAAGCAGAATTTTCATTTTCACTATTAGTTTCAGAGTCATCCTCTTCTATTTTTACAGGAGCTACATCTACTTCTTCAAGCAGAGAAGATTCGCCTCTGGAAAGCCGTCCTTCAAGATTGCCAAGTATATCATCCTGTGAAAAATCATTTTTTTCGCCCATAGGCTTTTCTATGTCTTCTCTTTCACTGAAAAGAGCTTTTATAAACTCTTTATCATCTTCTATAGTATTTACATTAGAGGTTTCTGAAGGTTCTGAAAAATCATTTTTTAAAGAATTCTTTTCAGAGACAGGAGATTCAGTAAAAACTGTGGATTCAAAAACCTCTGTAGCATTATCTATTCTTGTTTCAGCATAAGAATCATTAGTTTCTATATTAAATGTTCCATCATTACCTAAATCATCAAAAAGTTCATCAAGTACATCGTCTGAAGAATTTATCTCATCCATGTTTCTTGTTATTTCAAAACTAACCTCTTCAGTTGGTTTTGTTTCATTACCGCCAGCCGTAAATTCGGCATCACATGCAGAACATTTTACAAGAAGCCCCTCTGAAGGAACCTGTTCATCTTTAATGTTATATGCTTTTCCACATTGAGGACAGATAACTTTCATATTTTCACCCTGTTAAATAAAATAATCTATAACCACCATGAAGGGATACCGGCTGTACCAAGTCCTTTCTGCTGTCCTGGAAGGAGTTCAGTATACTTTTCTACGGAATACAATGAAATAAGATGTCTGACCCCTTCTCTGTCAAGCACTTTAACCATTGTTCCATCAAACATTATTATTTCACTATCCATATTTTCTATAATTTTTTTGATTTCGGAAATTTTTATGCCAGTTTCGGTAGCTAAAGAAACAATAGATGTAATGCCATCCATTCCTGCACCAGTTCCGAAACATAAATTTTCAAGTGATTCAAGAAAACGCATCTGAAAATTACGGTTCTTTGTAACATCACATGAAGATGATGCAAGTGCAACTGATTTTGTGAAAATTCTCAGTGCTGAATCTCTGTGAGAATCAATAAATGAATCCAGTTCACTTTCTATATATGATTCCGTAACAGTTTCAACTACAGCAGTAGCTGTATATTCAGCCATTTTTTCTGTAAAAACTCCTTCTTCACCAAAGAAATCTCCATCAGAAAGAAAAAAAGAAGTATCATTTCTTTCTATTTTTACAGACCCTTTGGCAATATAATAAAGAAAACCTGAAACAAAACCTTCTCTTATTATAGTCTCTCCTGAACGAAATATATTTTTCTGCATATCTTAGTTATTATCCAATTTTTTATTTATAATATCGGCAAATTCGGAACATGTTTCAATTTTATGCATAAAAGCCTGAAATTTCTCATATATGGAATCATCCATTATATGTTCCATTTTACAAGCAGTTCTATCTGCAAGTTCCGGTTCTGTTCCAAGCACTTCACTAAAAAAACGAAAAAACAGAATATGTTTTCCCTCAATTCTTTTTGCGAGAGTAAGCCCTTCACATGTAAGAATTATTTCACCTCTTGCCTTATAATTAATAAGTCCTTTTGAAGAGAGCTGTTTAAGTGCACCTGTCACACTTGCTCTGGCAACATTTAATTTTTCAGCAATATCTTTATTCTGTACATAGCCTTTTTCCACAAAAATAGAATATATTGCTTCCAAATAATCTTCCTGAGCCTTACTAAGAAGATTGAAAACACTATCGGACATAAGTATTCCTCTCAAATTATAACTCAGCTTAATATGTTTAATCTTTTTTGTCAAGTCTCTTCCTTAATGCCTGAAAAGCTTTTGAATTAATGATTTCAGCCAGCTTCTTTTTAGACATTTCAGGAAAAGATTCAATCCCTTCGGATGAAATCAAATCAACTTTGTTATTATTGTTACCAAAAGGATTCATAGTATCAGAAACACTATTGGCAACTATCATATCAAGTGCTTTATCTTTAAGTTTCTGCTTTGCATTTGCTATAAGATTATCAGTCTCAGCAGCAAACCCGACACGAATCTGTTTTTCATTAAGATATTTTGAAGTCTCTTTCAATATATCTTTTGTTCTTTTAAATGAAAAAACATTATCATTATTTTTCTTTATTTTTAAATCACTGCACTTTTCCGGAGTATAATCAGCAACGGCTGCACTCATTATAAAAATATCATTATCTTTAATATTTGCGTCAACAGCGTTATACATATCATCGGCTGAAACGGTATAAATTATCTTTATGTTTTTAGAAAGACTTACAAGTGCTGGGTTACCGGAAATCAAAGTTACAGAACCACCTTTTTCTGCAATATCTTCTGCAATCATAAGACCCATTTTACCAGTTGAACCATTAGTAAGATAGCGAATCGGATCGAGGAATTCTCTTGTAGCTCCGGCAGTTACAAGCCATTTAGTGTGTTGGTAAGGTTTTGGAGAAAGTATAGACTCAGCATAAGCAAAAATCTCATCAGGTTCAGCCATTCGCCCTTTTCCTGTTGTCATGCAGGCAAGCTCACCTTCACCTGGTTCAACAAAATAAACAGAAGTGTCTTCAGAGAGAGTTTTGATATTTCTCTCTGTTGCTTTGTTCTCATACATAAACTGATTCATTCCCGGAGCAAAAAGCACAGGAATGCTTCTTGCGCAAAGGACTGAGGAAAGAATATCGTCAGCAATACCATTTGCAGCTTTTGCCAAAATATTGGAAGTTGCGGGAGCAATAATAATGAGATCATTTTTCTGAGCAAGGTCTATATGAGGAATAAAAGAATCGTTATCATTATCAAAAAAAGCTTTAACAACTTTTTTACCTGAAAGAGCATTCCATGTTGCTTCACCAACAAAATTAAGAGATGCCTCAGTTGCAACAACAGTAATCTCTGCACCTGCTTTTTTAAGCAAACGGAGGAGATAAACCGATTTATAGGCAGCAATTCCGCCTGTAACACCAAGAACTATTTTTTTTCCATTTAAAACAGACATTTTTACCTACTGATAGCTTGCAAGAATAAGTTTTCCATAAGCTTCTCTTATTGTCATAAGTTTAGTTTCAAAATCCTGTAAAGTATTAAGATTCAGCTTTTCACTTCTAAGATAGGCATTTGTTGTATCTATAAGACTTTCAAGTTTTGCAATTCTCTCTTTACCACCATCGATGCTTTCAAAAAAACCATGAGCCTCCCTTTTCATTGTTTCAAGTTCAAACAGCTCTCTTTCAATATTCTGAACGACATCTTCTATAATGCTTTTTTCCGCAAGTTCAAGATAGTAATCACTGTTTTCAGCTATTTTCTGAGCAAGATCATCTTCTGAAAGATTTGATGAAGAAGAAACAGTAATATTCTGTTTTCTTCCAGTTTCAACATCAGTCGCTTCAACTGTAACAATGCCGTTGATATCTATTTCATAAGAAATATTTATTTTTACTTCTCCTCTTGGAGCTGGTCTCAAATTAAGGAACTCAAATTCTCCCAAAATTTCATTCTCAGATGCGACCTTGGAATCACCCTGTAAGAGAACTATTTTTGCTCTATCCTGATAATCTCTTGAGGTAACAAAAACATCATCAACAGAAATAGGAACCTTTGAATTCTTTTCGATAAGAGTATAGAACATGTCTCCACCGACAGCAATCCCAAGATTATGCGGAGTAACATCAAGAAGAATCATTTCAACATGATCCTGTTCATTCTCATCATCAAGATTTGTAGCCTGAATAGCAGCACCCAGAGCAACAGTTTCATCAGGGTTAACATTTTTAAGAATAGGTACATGCTTGGCAAAAGCATTTATTTCCTTCTGAATAAGAAGCATTCTTGTCTGCCCGCCTATCATTATTATGCCATCAAGGCCATCAACAGGCATTTCAATCTCCTCAAGAACTCGTGCAAAAGTCTGTATGGATCTTTTTACAAAAGGCATTGCAAGCTCATCAAGAAGCTCTCTGGTTACTGTACTTTTAAAAGAGACATATTCGCCCTTGGCATCTTCAAGATAAGGAATATCTATATCAACAGATTCCTGAAGAGTAAGACTCTTTTTTGCAGATTCAGCATAATCATGAAGCCTCTGAATTATTGTACCCATTGCAGATTCAGCAAGCTCACACGTTGAAGTAAGCTGATTGACAAGATGTTCAAAAAGAACATTTGTTATATCTTCTCCTCCGAGAAAAGTATTTCCAGCTGTGGCAATAACATTAAAAGCACCATGACCGACATCCATGATGGTAACATCAAACGTACCACCACCAAAATCAAATACTGCAAGACGTTTTTCGTTTGCCCCTTCCTCCTGAAGAATTCCATAAGCTATTGCTGCCGCTGTAGGCTCATTTATAATTCTAAGCACCTCAAGACCAGCAATCAAAGCTGCATCTCTTGTTGCCTGTCTCTGCCTGTTATTAAAGTATGCAGGAACAGTTATAACCGCTTTTGTTACAGATTCTCCAAGATATTTTTCAGCCTGTGCACGAATTTCAGCAAGAAGATAGGAAGAAAGTTCTTCCGGCGTATAAGATTTTCCCGCAACAGGAATAGTCACCTCAACACCATTATTTTCCTTTGAACGTTGTATTTTATATGAAAGCATAGGAATCAGCTGATTAACTACCGGACTGTCAAAAGGAAGCCCCATCAGACGCTTCACACAATAAACAGTATTTTCAGTATTCATAAGCATCTGCTCTGCTGCCGGATAACCACAGATTTTATCTACAGAACCGCCTCTGGGAACAAAACTGACAACAGAAGGGATTGTCTTGCGGCCACCCATATCAGGTATAACTTCGGGTTTTCCGTTAATAATAGCTGCAACACAGCAGGTTGTAGTGCCCAAATCTATTCCTATAACAGTCATAACGCCTCGCTCAATTATATAATATAGTTATTAAGTTTTTCCTTCTCTTCCTGCCCTGTGAAGATGCTTTTTACAAACTTTTCATCAACAGTAATCTTCTGTTTTCCCATATCGGGAGCCATAAAAGAGAGATCTTCCAGAATTCTTTCCATAACTGTCTGTAGTCTTCTGGCACCAATATTCTGAGTTGTGTTATTAAGTTCATACGAAACCTTTGCAATCTCCTTAACAGCCTCTTTCTTAAAAACAAGATTTACATTCTCAGCCTTCATAAGCTCGGTATACTGTTTAACAAGTGAATTTTCCGGCTCAGTCAGAATCTTTTCAAAATCCTCAACAGAAAGTGAATCAAGAGTTACAGAAAGAGGAAATCTTCCCTGCAATTCAGGAATAAGATCCTCAGGACTTGTCATATGAAAAGCGCCGGCAGCAATAAAAAGGACATGATCCGTCTTAATCGGACCGTATTTGGTATTAACAGTCGAACCCTCAACAATAGGAAGAATATCTCGCTGAACACCTTCACGGGAAACATCCGGTCCATGTGAGGAGGATTTACCAACTATCTTGTCAATCTCATCAATAAAAATAATACCGCTATTTTCCGCCCACTGAAGAGCTTCCTGCTGAATTTTATCCATATCCAGCATTTTCTGAGCCTCTTCATTGGTGATATGTTCCAGAGCTTCTTTAACACTGACCTTTTTTTCCTTTTTCATTGATGGAAAAATAGACCCCATCATATCTCTTATGGAACTATCCATATCATCACTGCTCATACCGGAAGAAATCTCAAAAACAGGAATATTCTTTGATTCTACAGTTATACTCACAAGCCTGTCATCAAATTCACCATCTTCCAGCTTTTTTCTGTTCTTATATCTGTACTCTTCCTGTCTTTTCTTTCTTGAATCATAATCCTCAACATCATCACTGAGATCATCAGGATCAGGAATGCCCAGAAGAGAAAGCACTTTTTCTCTGGCAACATCAGCAGCTCTTTCTCTTACAATTTCGATTTCTCTTCTTTTCATAATATTTATAGCATTCTTAACAAGATCCTTAACCATAGATTCTACATCACGCCCCACATAACCTACTTCAGTAAATTTAGTAGCCTCAACCTTCACAAAAGGAGCATCGGCAATCTGAGCAAGTCTTCTTGCAATCTCAGTTTTACCAACACCGGTAGGACCTGACATCATAATATTTCTTGGAATAATCTCTTCTCTTAAACTTTTATCCTCAACAAGAGAACGTCTCCATCTGTTTCTTAGAGCAATAGCAACAGTCCTTTTAGCCCTATCCTGACCAATAATATACCTGTTAAGCTCGGAAACAATCTCTCTGGGAGTAAGATTTGAAACAGAAACTGTCATTTCGCACCCCCTATCTTAAGTTCTTCAAAAGAAATATTGCTGTTTGTGTAAATACATATCTCTGAAGCAATCTTTAAGGAACGGAGAGCAATCTCCTTTGCTCCGAGTCTTGTATTATCGCTCAAAGCAAGAGCAGCGGCATAAGCATAAGAACCGCCTGAACCAATAGCAAAAATATTCCTTTCAGGAGAAAGCACATCTCCAGCGCCTGAAATAAGAAAAGTTTCCGTTTCATCAGCAATAAGAAGCATAGCCTCAAGTTTATTTAAAACACGATCTCTTCGCCATGATTTACTAAGTTCGACAGCAGCCTTTTTAGTCTGATGGTTATATTTTTTAAGCATTTCCTCAAACATCTCAAAAAGAGTTACAGCATCGGAAGTGGAACCGGCAAAACCGGCAATAACACGCCCCTCGTCAAGCTGTCTGACCTTTCTGGCATTACCCTTAGCCACAGTATGACCTAAAGTAACCTGGCCATCGCCCGCAATAACAACACCCCTATTATCACGAACAGCTATAATAGTCGTTCCTTCAAACATATCAATCTCCTGTTTTTTTATTCAGAGGATGAGCCTTCCTATGAACATTTTTAAGTTCCCCAATAGAAAGATGCGTGTAAATCTCCGTCGTTGAAAGATTACTATGCCCTAGCATAGACTGAAGATAGCGCAGATTTATCCCGTTTTCAAGAAAATGGGAAGCAAAACTATGCCTAAGCATATGCGGCGTTATCTTTCTGTAAATACCAACATTAGCAGCAAGCTTATCAAGAACGAATTCAACCCCCCTCGTAGTAATTACACCACCCTTCTGATTTCTAAAAATAAACTCGGACGGATCCCGCATCCAGCCACGTTTATAAAGATAATCTTTAACAGCATTACCGGCAGAATCAGTCACAGGAACAATACGCTCCTTTTTTCCCTTACCGAAAATTCTTACCGTTAAATCTCTAAAATCAATATCTTTTACCCGTAAAGAGACAAGTTCGCTGACACGTATTCCTGAAGAATAAAAAAGCTCAACCATAGCTCTGTCCCTGAAACCGGTAACAGTATCAGGATAATTAAAATTAACCAGAGATATAATTTCATCCTTTGTAAGCATATCAGGAAGATGCTTGGGTTTCCTTGGTGAAACAATAGAAACAGCAGGATTTTCCTCAATTAACCCCCTCTTCTGAAGAAAAGAAAAAAACTTTCTAAGAGAAGCAATCTTTCTAAGCATAGAAGAAGGAGAAACTGAATCATACAAAGTTCCAAGATAATCAGAAATATCATCCTTAGAAACAGATTCAGCATCAACACCAGATTCAGTCATAAAATCCAACATCTGTGAAACATCCCTCACATAAGCTTCAACAGTATTGTCAGAAAACCGCTTTTCATACTTGAGATAATCACTGAAAAGCGAAACACGGGAACTCATATCCAGCCTCATTATTTTTAGTCTGAATATTATATAAACAAAGCCTTTTTTTACAAGAAATTACGCTCCTGGGGAACAGTAAAAAAGAAAAGTAAACATAAAAACATATAAACACTGGCTTGTAAAAACAAAACTTGCAAACACACATTAAAAGATTAAAATCATAACGTATCTGTTAATTTACACCAAGGAGAAAACCAATGAAAAAAGTAGTCTTTTTCATGTTATTATCATTATTTATTTTTATCTCATGTGAAGATACATCAAGCAGTAACAATGAAATATCAGAAGAACTGACAGAAAAATATCTACAGGCAGACACACATGCAGAAAAAGTATCATCCGAATTATCCAAAGCAAACTCAAGACTCGGCATGAAACTGTTTGAAAAAATTACACAGGAAGAAACAGGAAAAAACGTCATGATATCGCCTCTCTCAATAGCAATAGCCATGACAATGGTAACAAACGGAGCCAGCGGAGAAAATCTTACTGAAATGAAAAACGTCCTTGAACTTTCTGACATGGAAATGGACGCAGTAAACACCCAGTTCAAAGAATTAATCCAGAGCCTTATTTCAGCAGACCAGAATCTGACACTTGAAATTGCAGACTCAGTCTGGATTGACAGTACCTTTTCTAATGAAGTAAAAGAAAGCTTTACAAAAACACTTGAAGACAACTATTTTACGGAATCATTTATTGAAAATTTCTATGAAGATCAAACTGTAGATAAAATAAACAAATGGGTATCAGAAAATACAAACGGAAAAATAGATAAAATAATTAATGAAATAGGTCCAGATGCTGTAATGTATCTCATAAACGCAGTCTATTTTAATGCAAACTGGACAACAACATTTGATAAAAGCGAAACCAAAGCAAAAACCTTTTATACAAAAACAGGGGAAAAATCGTGTGATTTTATGACCTTTAAAGAAAATCAGTCATTTAAATTCAAAACCGTTGAAGATGAAAATTACCCGGCATCAGTTGTAAGATTACCATACGGAAGAGGCGTATTTTCATTTTACGGAATACTCCCGGAAGACAAAAACACAGACATTGACAGTTTCATTGCAAACATGAAAGAGAAAGGAATTGACACATACCTTGAAAATCTCACCATTGAAGAAGCCTACGTAAACATGCCAAAATTTAAATTCGAATACAGCAAACACCTGATGGAAATATTTAATATGCTCGGAATGGAAAAAGCCTTTAAAGGAGAAAAAGCCTTTTTAAACATCGCTGAAAACCATGACGTAAACATTTCGGACATATTTCACAAAACATACATAGACGTAAATGAATCAGGCACAGAAGCAGCAGCAGTAACAGAAGTTGAAATGTCCGATTCAGCCGCAAGCATGGCAATATTTAACGCAAACCATCCATTTGTGTTTGTAATCCGTGATGATAGAAACGGAGCAATCCTTTTCATGGGAAAAGTCGAAGACCCGACAGCCGAGTAAAATTACTCACCAGCTACTCTTTTACACCCTATCTTTCATTTTCCGGGAGTATTTAAAAAAATGGACTGTAAAATAAAGAGTGGTCTCAGATTTATTCTCAGCTGTTTATATTATTTGAGGAAAGATTAAAGAACTATGTTTAGGGAAAATTTGAGTTTACACAAAATTGTTGACACTCCCGTTTTAATTCTTCTGTTGTCATCGGTTTACCTCTTTTTCGGTTAATAATATGGCTTTTATTTTTATTTCACGGCTTTCCTCGGAGTGTTAACGTTTAACTTTTTCTGTTTCATAACCAACTTTTATGTTCTGACGTTCAACTTTTTTCATCTGATGGTTTTCTTTTCTTATTTTATCGGCTTCTTTTCTGTTAATGGTGTGCTTCAAGTTTTTTTTCACAGACTTTTTCAGGCTCATCACCTGTTTCCAAATGCCAATCGGTACCTTTGTAAGAACAATTGCAATTAACTTTTTACCTATCACGACTGACTTTTTTATGTTTGCGGCTGAATTTTTATTAATTGTGTTTAACTTTTAAGTAATAATGGCTTTCATAGTTTTTTTTACTTTACTCGCTTCTTTAAAATAGATGCTTAAAGTTTTTTTTCATGAACTTTTTATCACTCATTACCTGTTTCCAGAGTTTTATCACTTATTTCCAAAGAGCTGTCACTTACTTCAAAACTGCTTTTGCTTTGTTCTTAATCTATTTTACAGATAGATTTTTCCGTTTATTTCTTTTTCTTTTATCAATGAGCATTAGCTTTCATTTTATTTAGCCTTTATGTATTTAATTTATGACTTTATTTTTGAGAAATCAATTTATTTTTATTTCGGATATGGTGTTTTGATAGGAAAATTGCGGGCTGTTTAGTGAATATCAGTTATTTTTTCAAACTCCGGCTCTTTCATTCCGCCTGCTCTGTCGCAGGAATATAATCTGCCGCTGTCTCTGCCCCAGCAGTAGACTTCACCTTTTTTAAATGCGCAGATATTGTTACCTTCTCTTATAACTGATTCCCATGGCTCGCTACTTTTATAGGATTTTACTATCTTTTCGCTGTTTTCAACTTCTCTGTTCCCTTCTATGATTTTATCTCCCCAGCAATATAGTATGCCGTCTGCTATTCCGCACAACCCATTTAAGCTTAATGAAATATCTTCCCACTTTTCATTTTCATCTTTTATCACGACTCTTTCAGGAACACTGGAATAAGTTCTATCTTCAGCTCCATGAGGCGAATATCCACTTCTCCAGCCCCAGCAGTAAAGCTTGTTATCTTTAGTTATTCCGCAGTCAAACAAAAGCCCTAACACGACTTTTTTCCAGTTTCTTATGTTGTCATAATAGTTAGACAAGACATTTTGATCTATATTTTCCCAGCAGTATAACTCTCCTTTTACCACAACACATGTTTTGTCAGAGCCCACATAAACATCTTCAATGTTTTTAAAGTACCCAATCTTTGTTGGAGTAGAAAGGAAACCATTTTTTATTAAACTAATGCCATATTTATAACTTCCCCAGCAATAGAGAGTTCCTTCTCTTATTCCGCAACTGTAATTACTATCTGCTACAACTTTCTGCCAATTTTTAAATTCTGAAACTTTGACAGGTTCTGATTCAGAGAGTTTTGTTTTCGTGCCGAAATGTTCAGTATTATTTATAGCCTGGCAGTAAAGTTCGCCTTTTTTTAGTCCGCAAAAATGATCTCTTCCAATTGATATTGAATCAAACTCTTTAACGTTAAAAGTTCCTTTAAAGTAAGCGCTTCGTCCTATATCAATTTCAATAATCGGCAGAGTATAACGCCAGCAATTAAGCCAGCCGTATCTTCTTCCGCAGGCATAAAATCCCGGAAGAAATATCGTATCCCAACCATCAAGAACGTTTAAGCTCTCTTTACATGTCGGCTCTTCAGATTTCTGTCTTGAAATATCTTCATTCCATGCAAGAGAGTAACGCCACCTAGGAGCAGGTTTAGGCTTTTTTTCAAATTTAGATTCGACATCACTTTTTGCAGTTAAAGAAACTGCAACTATAACTGCAACAACAATTAAAAAGAGAGCTGAAAGATATTTTTTCATGTTTCCTCATTGCAAAAATATTTCATTTTATAATCTTTTCAAACTCCGGCTCTTTCATTCCGCCTGCTCTGTCGCAGGAATATAATCTGCCGCTGTCTCTGCCCCAGCAGTAGACTTCACCTTTTTTAAATGCGCAGATATTGTTACCTTCTCTTATAACTGATTCCCATGGCTCGCTACTTTTATAGGCTTTAACTATCTTTTCGCTGTTTTCAACTTCTCTGTTCCTTTCTATGATTTTATCTCCCCAGCAATATAGTATGCCGTCTGCTATTCCGCAAAGGCCTCTTTGACTTAATGAAATATCTTCCCACTTTTCATTTTCATCTTTTATCACGACTCTTTCAGGAACACTGGAATTTAAATTACCTTTAATTTCATGAGGCAGATAATCACTTCTCCAGCCCCAGCAGTAAAGCTTGTTATCTTTAGTTATTCCGCAGTCAAATCCAGAACTCAGCACGACTTTTTTCCAGTTTCTTATGTTGTCTTTAAACTTATTATCAGACCAGCTGTTTTTATAACTACTCCAACAGTAGAGCTCGCCATCCATTATCCCGCAAGTCTCCTGATAACCAGTAAAAACATCTTCCCATTTTTTACAACCACCTATTTTTGCAGGTATATTAGAATCAGAAGAATTATTTCCCCAGCAGTAAAGTTCGCCATCTGCAATTCCGCAAATTCGGGAGCGTTCTATCGAAACTTTCTGCCAGTTTTTGATTTCTGAAACTTTAAAAGGCTTTTCTTCATATCCTTTTGCACCTTTTCCAAATAATTTTCTGTAATTATTACCCCAACAGTAGAGTTCACCTTTTTTTATTCCGCATAAATACCAAAAACCAGCTGATATTGAATCGTAACCCTTTATATCGTAAGAACCTGAAAGAGAATCTTTTTTTTCAACTTCTGTAATCGGACGTCTGTAGCTCCAGCAATGAAGTGTGTTTTCCATGATTCCACATGTGTAGTGTCCTGAAAGAAATATCTTTTTCCAGCCTGTAAGAAGATTCTTTCCCTTTTCGCAGGTAAGTGCTACGGAGTTTTGGTCACTTTGCTCTACTCTATTGCTTTCCCATGAATTTGAGTATCTCCAGACAGCTTTATTCCCATGCTTTTCCTGAGCTTTGGGCTTTGAATCACTTTTTGCAGTTAAAGAAACTGCAACTATAACTGCAACAACAATTAAAAAGAGAGCTGAAAGATATTTTTTCATGTTAAAGTTCTATCCCTCTTTCTTTACAAAATTCTCTTACTGTTTTGCCGCGAACTTTAATATCTGAATCTGCTCCATTTGCAACAAGGAATTTTGAGAGATCTGAAAGATTCCTTGCGCATGAATGTTCAAGCAGTGTTGTTCCACCTACATTTTGACTATTTATATCCACGCCTTTTGCGATAATTATTGGAACTAATTCTTTAAATATTTCTATATCTTCGCTGATTTTACATGAAAATAGCAGTATCTGTAATATTGAATATTTATAAGCCACCTTCTGATGAACAAATTTAACTCCTTTTTCTATAAGAAGTTTGGCATTTTGTATCGAAGAATAGAAAATGGGGCTGTACCCTTTGCTGTCTTCAGCGTTTATATCTGCGCCCTTTTCTATAAGATATTTTAAGATCTTATCGTCTTTAAGTTTTGCAGCATAACTGATATTTGGAACAAAAATTCCTTCCTTATTGTCTATAATGCCGTAATCGGATTTAACTTTTATGAATTTACCATATTTTTCATCAATAAATTTTCTATTTCTCATTAATGTCAAAGCATAATTTTCATTAAGATCTTCAGGTTTAATATTGTAAATAGAAATATTTAAGAAGGTGGCTATCAGTACTTTTAAATCGTCTTTATTTCCTGTTCTGTAATAAGATGCAAGCCATTCTGGTTTTTTGGATGACTTTTTTTCTATAAATCGGACAAATTTCTTAGGTTTTATAATGTCTCCATCAAGCAAAAGAGCTCTATTTGCTTTTAAGAGTTTTTTATTTACATCAACCCTTGCCTGTTCTATCAGAAACTTTACAACTTCAAAGTGTCCTTCTCCTACTGCCGCATTTAACGGAGAAGAATAGTGATTGAAATCTATCATTTTAGGATCTACTTTTACCGCTATTATCCCATCTTTGTCTGCATCCGCCCCTTTTTCTACAAGAAACTTAACCGTTTCAATATCACCTTTAAAAGCTGCCCACATTAAAGGCGTTGCACCTGCTTCATCTGGCTTATTTATGTTTTTCAGTGTTATTGAATCTTTTAACTTTGTAAAATTTCCTTCTTTTACTATTTCTATTACTGAATCAGGCTTTTTACTGGTTGTACATGCAGCAAAAACAGCTGCTAAAAGAATCACTATGATTTTGTTCATATGGTTTCCCCTCACTGCAATACAAATATTTCCGAGATGCATGTATCTTTATATTTTGTTCCGCTTGTAACTTTATTTATTTTAAGCTTTATTTTCCATTTTCCTTTACCAAGCTCTTTATATACATACGCATCTCCTTCTTGATTATATATTATTGTATAATCGTAATATGGATTTTTTTTCATGTTAAAACGTTGATAATCAATACTGTAAAATTCTTTTTGAGAATTTTTATTCTGCTTGATAAAATCAATCTTTTCGGATGTTATATTCTTTTGAATTGTACTGTTTTTATCTGATTTTATGCTTAGCTCAAGAATTTCAATCTTGCCGTTTTCTTCAAATGATCGGTTATTTTTAGCGTAACCGTTTACAATTGCAATGTATCTAACTGGAACTTGTGTTTCAAACTCTATCCACTCATCTTCGCCATTTCCTTTACTTCCCTCACACCACGCAGTTTCAGGATTTCCATCAAAAAGGTTTTCTGCTTTATACTTTTCACCAAGTGTTGATGATGCTTTGATACTTTTTATCATTTTATCTTTTAGTCTATCTTTTATCATCTGCTGCCATACATATTTTGGAGTATCATTGTAACTTATAAGAATTTCATCTTCTTTTTCAAAAGAGAAGTTTTTCTTTTTAAGTTTTAAAATACCTTCTTTTTCAAATGTAAACAGCCCTGAATAAGGATAAAATGTTTTTATAGCACCTCCATATTTAAAAAGTTCTCTCATGTCGATATTTATTTCAAATTCATCTGCTGTTCCTTCTCCAAAATATGCGGCAGGAAGAAGAGAATATTCTATTTCTTTAAGAGTTATTTCACTTATTACCAATGAGTCATAAATTGTTTCAATCCACCACGGATCAACTTCATAACTGACTTCAATTTCAACTTTCTTTTCAGGTTCAAAAGTAAGAGAAAACATATAAAACCGCTCTATTTTTTCAGGTTTTTTATCTTCCTCAACATATGAATATGCTATTTTCTCCTTCTGTTCTATCTGTTTTTGAAGGATTCCATCCTTTTTTAAGGAAAAATTACGTATCTTGTCTTTAATGAAGAAAGAATCTTTAATGGGTAAATCCGATGACTCCATAAGTCCGGTTCCTATCTCATAAATTACAGGAAAAGCGTAAGAAACTGACTCGCTTTTTTTCAGTTTGTTTGAAAAGAGATATTTTACATTAAAATGAAATGCGCCACCTACCATTTTTATATCAATAGTCTCTTTCTCAATTTTGATATCACTCTTTTTTATAAAGACAATATTACCCGTTTTTTTCAAAGCACATCCGTCAAATATAGCACCATTTGCCCACACTAAATTTGAGATAAAAATAATTAATAAAAAGAGAGCTGTTTTTAATGACTGCATTGTTTTCCCATTCTTATTTCTTTTTCTCTTTGAATACATGAGGTAAAAATATCAGTTCGCTAATGCATATATGTTTATCTTTTGGATTCAATGATTTGATATTTATTTTAACTCTGCATTCTTTAATACCTGTTTCATCATACTCTGCAAGGTCAAAAACATCGTCAATTGAATCCATAAGGTATTTACTATTCTTTTTTTCCTCCATTGAACATCCGTAAGCACCGCAGTAATCACATACTCTGTTTTTGCTGGAAGAAGTTGTGAAATCCATATCTCTACTATCAACC
Organism: bacterium; assembly: GCA_963667425.1. Lineage (GTDB taxonomy): Bacteria > UBP6 > UBA1177 > UBA1177. The sequence continues at coordinate 1,379,934 of OY763407.1, forward strand.
TTTTCTACGCCTTCTTTATCAACAAATATTACTGTGGCTTTCACCTGATAATCTTTTCTTTTTTTATCCGGAAAGAGTATTCCCATAAATCCCGGAAGATATTTTTCAGGAAAAACAAAACTTATCTCACCATCATTAAGACAGGTATACGTGTTTTTATTAAAATCAAACATTTTGTTAGAAACAGACTTTCTCATTTTAGGTTTTACAATTTCAAGTTCATTTAAATTCACCTTCTGATAGTTGTAAAATTCATATTTATCCTTATCTTTAAGATCATAACTTATCTCAAGCTTTTTTATTTTAGTAAAATCGACATTTTTACCATGATAAATCTTTATATTTTTATTAGAAGATTTGAATTCAAGCCCTTTGATTTCATGAAGTGTTCCTTTTATATTGGAAACATCAAGATTTACATTTAGCTCTCCAACTTTATTTATGCCAAAGTATGATGCCGGATAAAAATCATAAAAAATAAAATGTTTATTAAGAGCAGGTTTCGCCGAACAGCTGTAACTATACATATGTGGACTCACATAAACTGTATATTTGATAGATACTACGGTTTCTTTTTCCTTTTCAAATTCTATTTCTGATATAAACCACTCTTTTATCTCAGTTTCAGCTATTTCATACTTTCTTGAATGATTCTTTTTATTACCGTTTACAGTGAGTGTATAACCATACACCATTTCTTCATCAAACTTTTGACCTGGTTCAAGATAACTTGAAAACTGCCTCACTGTAATTGGAAATGCAAAACTGATTTTTTCCTTTTCACTTCTGTTTTTAAATATATATCTAACATTGAAATGAGCTTTGTTACCATCAATTTTGATAAATAAATCTTCTTTTAAAAGTTCTATGCTGGCTTTTTTTACAAATGTTATATTTCCAGTCCCTTCTAAGGTAAACATGTCTATGGGACCACCGTTTGCGTAAAGCAAACATGAAAAAAGAATAATTAATAAAAAGAGATATGTTTTCAATTCCTGCATTGTTTTCCTCTCATTTCCTTTATGCCGCAAAACTTTATACAAGCATCTTATCACAACTTATTTTCTAATCAATATTAACATGAACTGTTTTCAGGGATTATAAATGTTTTACTGTAGGGACTTAACGGTTACGGCTTTTTTCTGATTCCGAAAAAATTCTTTTTACCTAGCTCTTTGTCAAGCTCATTTAAAAGTTCTCTGCGTCTTTTTCCATCATAGTTTCTAAGATCGTTGGTATCAGCTCCTTTTTTTACAAAGAGGTCTGCAATTTCATATGTTTTTATATTATGAGCGTAGCTTAATGGTGAGTATCCGTTTATGTCAGCTATAAATAGCTGTTTTTCATCTTTTTGAATAATGGTTTTTATCATATCCATGTTTTTCTGCCAGATAGCGTACATTAAATTCGTTCTTCCGTTAATATCTCTGTGAGACAGACAATCCATTTGACTTGATAATAGTTTAAAAGATTTTATATCGTTTCTGATTATTGCATAGAAAAGCGGATCGTGACCACAATTGTTAATGTTGTATGGTTTGCTGATTCTTTTCAAAAGCCATTTCACTATATCAAAATTTCCTTTCCATATTGCATATAGAAGCGGAGTGCTGCCATCATTGTTCTGTTGATTCATTTTTACTTCAAAATCAGAGAGAAGCTTGAGCATTTTTAAATTCTGATTCATAACAGCATAAAATACAGCATTGTGTCCTAAAGAATCTTCAATGTTTTTATTTGTGGTATGCTTTTTTAATAAATTTTTTACTTCTTTCAGATTGTTATTTTTTACTTCAAAAAGCAGTGGTGCCAGATCTTCTTTCAGTTTTTCAATTTTGGCAATCTGATACATGGATTTCTCAATGTCATTTTCAATATTGTAACTGGAAAAGCGTACTGCGTTTTCCTGAGGCAGAACAAAACTGGTTTCAAAAACGTTGTTGTCATATTCCAGATAGTTCCTTGGCTGAGCAAGCAGTTCTTCTGCTTTTGTTAAATCCCTTTTTAAAGATGCCAAAATGATTGGAGAATTTGTTGTTGCCCAGTTTATATCTTCAAATGTTGCGGAGCCGTCATGCATTGCATTGTTACAAATTTTACGAAGCCTGTGGGCATCTTTTGCTGTTGTATTTTGAATCCAGCTATCCTGTTCCATGTAGATGAGCATTGTGGAAAGATTAATGTTGGCACCATGTTCATCAACTTCAGGATAATCGTAATTTTCAATTAACAGTTGATATAGTTTTTTGACTGCCAGTTCAAATTCCATTCTTATCGGAGCAAGAGTTGCTGCATTCTCTTTTCTTACTGAATCCATCTATTCCTCTTTCGTTGCAAAACTTTATACACGCATCTTACCACAACTTATTTTCTAATCAATATTAATATGAACTGTTTTCAGGGCTTATAAATGTTTAACTTTGTGCGAGAGCTCTTGACTCTCAGAACTATGTTTTATGATATGAGTAAGAAAAGTTAAAAGTACTTTCTAATCTATTTTCAAATCTTTTTTTTGTTTTTTTACTCTTGCCTGAAAAGCTCTGCCTGAATTTTTGCTCTTCTTTACAATTCTAAGAGTTGCTTTTTCTTTATGGTAATCTCTAAATTTATGAGTAATCTCATCATCTTTAAATTTATAAATGCCATCTATAATTTCAATATATTCAATAGAATTTAAATCAATCTTATTAACTTCAACAAACCTTTCAACAATCATAGAAAAAGTGTTTGGCTGTCTGTGGTCAACAACCAAATCTTTCCATTCACAAAGCTCTCCTGTTTCTTGACACTTAACTTTCCAGTTTTTTGAGTTTTCTTTAAAATATTGAAGTTTTACATTATTAATATCTTCTTGAACAACATCTCGGCACGTATTACGAAATATTGTCAAAGGCGATTTGTTTCCGTTTATACATTTTATGTAAGAAAAGGCTTCTAATTCAGAATTATTATCAAGAATGTAAAATGCTTTTGAATTATATTTAACTTTATTAACTATAATTTCTTTAATTCCATTGCTAAGTTTTTTTTCACAATCAGGATGAACGCTTAATAATTCAATAATATCTTCTTTATCTTTTTCATTTAGAATTTCTCCAAATTTATAAGAATTTAGAATTTTCTTATAATAATTTAGAGCATCTTTTTTGTACTTAAATTCTTTCTTTCCTATTTGCATGTTGCTCTACTCCAAAATTTGTGATTCAATACTCGAATTACGTTTGTCGTACATTGTGATTGATAATTTCATTTAACAAGACTTAAAATATCATTTACTATCATATATGTATAAACAACATATCTACTCATAAAACTTTCATACGGCATTAACATATACTCATTATCGAGTATTAATTACCATAACTTATCTAAATATTTTTAACATCCTCCACCTAAACCCTGCCCATTTCTTTTTTCAATTAATTAAAGAAAATTCAGCATTTCTTATTAACAACTCATTTATTTAACTACAACCATATTAAATTTCAATATTTTTGTTTAAGAATTATTTTTTAGTTAAATAATTTTTTAATTCTTAAATCATAGGATTCATTATCACAACTTATTTTCTAATCAATATTAATATGAACTGTTTTCAGGGCTTATAAATGTTTAACTTTATGCGCTGGCTCTTGACTCTCAGAACTTTTGTCTTATATAAAAGCCCGAAATTTGATTAAACCGGAGGTGAATTTATGGAAAATTTAACTAGAAAGGTTCAGGATGCACTGGTTGCCGCTGAGCAGGAGGCCGTAGCTCGTTCTAATCAGTTTGTTACTCCGCTTCATATCCTTTTTGCTCTTCTTAATCAGAAGGATGGTATGCTTCCTTCGATTATTTCAAAGAGTGCTTTGAATCTTCCTAATGCTGTTGCTGATACTAAGGCTGAGCTTGAGAAGATTCCTCAGGTTTCGGGCGGTGAGATGCAGCTTTCGCCTGATTCAAGAAAGCTTATTATGTTTGCCGGTAATAAGGCTAAGGAGATGGGCGATTCTTATATTAGTGTCGAGCATCTGCTTACTGCTTTTCATGTGATTGGCGGTGAGCCTGCTAAACTTCTTAATAAGTGGGGTCTTGATAATAATGCTATTATGACTCTTGTAAGAGGTATTAAGGGTAACAACAGGGCAGACAGTGAGAATCCTGAGGAGACTTATGATGCTCTTTCAAAGTATGGCAGGAATCTTGTCGAGCTTGCTAAAGAGGGAAAGCTTGATCCTGTTATCGGTCGTGAGGAGGAAATTAGGCGTGCTATCAGAATCCTTTCGAGAAGAACTAAGAATAACCCTGTTCTGATTGGTCTTCCCGGTGTTGGTAAGACTGCGGTTGTTGAGGGGCTTGCTCAGCGTATTGTACGCAAGGATGTTCCTTCTACTTTGATGAATAGAGAGATTTTTGAGCTTGATATGGGCGCTCTTGTTTCGGGTGCAAAGTTCAGGGGTGAATTTGAGGAGAGGCTTAAGGCTGTTTTAAAGGCTGTTGGCGATTCTGACGGTAAGATAATTCTTTTTATTGATGAGCTTCACACTATTGTCGGTGCGGGCAGAACTGATGGTGCCATGGATGCTGCCAATATTCTTAAACCTATGCTTGCAAGGGGCGAACTTAGATGTATCGGCGCAACTACGCTTGATGAATATAGAAAATATATTGAAAAGGATCAGGCTCTTGAGAGAAGGTTTCAGCCTCTTATGGTCGATCAGCCGAGTGAAGAGGATGCCATCTCTATTTTGAGGGGGCTTAAAGAACGTTTTGAGGTTCATCACGGTATAAGGATTGCCGATTCTGCTATTATTGCTGCTGTTACGCTTTCTTCAAGATATATTTCCGACAGGTTTCTTCCTGATAAGGCGATTGATCTTATTGATGAGGCTGGAAGTATGATGAGAATGGAGATCGACTCTATGCCTGCTGATCTTGATGACATGAAAAGGTCTATCATGCAGATGGAAATTGAGGCTAATGGTCTTTCGAGAGAAAAGGATAAGGCTTCAAAAGAAAAACTTGATAAGCTTAACTTAAGACTTGCCGATATGAAAGAGACTTTTGCTGTTAATCTTGCAAAATGGAACGAAGAAAAGAAGAAGGTTAACGAAATCAAGGAGCTTAAAACTAAAATCGAAGAGGTTAAACTTCAGATAGAAAAGGCTGAAAGGGCTTATGATCTTAATAAGGCTGCGGAACTTAAATATGGAACTCTTGTAGGGCTTGAAAAATCAATGAAAGAGGCTGAGGAGACGATAAAAAATCAGACTCAGATGATAAAAGAGGTTCTTACAGATAGTGAAGTTGCTGAAGTTGTAAGTAAATGGACTGGTATTCCTGTTAAAAAGATGGTTGAGAGCGAACGTGAAAAGGTTCTTGCACTTCCTGCAACTTTAAACAGATATGTTGTCGGTCAGGAGAGCGCTGTTAATGCTGTTACAAAGGCTATTTTCCGTTCAAGAAGCGGTCTCAGGGATCAGAAAAGACCTGTTGGAAGTTTTGTTTTCCTTGGTCCTACCGGTGTCGGTAAAACTGAGCTTGCTAAAAAGCTCGCATGGCAGCTTTTTGATTCTGAAGATAACATTGTCCGTATCGATATGAGCGAATATATGGAAAAACATGCAGTTTCAAGGCTTATTGGTGCGCCTCCGGGATATGTCGGATATGATGAAGGCGGTCAGCTCACTGAAGCTGTCAGAAGAAAACCCTACTCTATTGTTCTACTTGACGAAATCGAGAAGGCGCATCCTGATGTTTTTAATATTCTGCTTCAGGTTCTTGATGATGGAAGACTTACCGATAATCAGGGAAGAACTGTAAACTTTAGAAACACAATTATCATAATGACATCCAACATCGGCAGCAGTTATCTTGCCGGTGAAATGGCTCATGATGAAGCTGTAAAAAATGTTATGCAGGAAGTTAAGCTTTCATTTAAGCCTGAGTTTATAAACCGTATTGATGAATTTGTTATTTTCAATTCGCTTACAAGAAAAAATCTCTTTAACATCATCAACCTTATTCTGGCTGATATTAACAGAAGAATTTCTCAGAAAGAGATGAGCATTGAGATAACAGACAAGGCTAAAGATCTCATTCTTGACAGAAGTTTTGATCCTGTTTACGGAGCAAGACCTGTAAGACGATACGTTGAACATGAAGTTGAAACATCACTTGCAATGAAAATACTTGAAGGCAAGTTAAATGACGGTGATAAAATAGTAATTGATGCTGAAAACGGTGAATTTACCTATCAGAAGAAAGGTTAATCGATATTCAGAAATGTGAAATCACATAATCATCAAAGAGATATTCTCAATATTTTCTAAAACATCTAAAAAAATATTCAAAATGTCCGATGTTTCAAAAAGTGTGAAATCCGGTAGCACAGATTTTCTCTAAACGTTGATACACAAGGAAAATAATTTTTTTAATGTTTAAAAAAATCGGAAAAAAGAAACAACAGCCTCTAAAACGCATCAAAAAAAAGACTTTGATTTCTTGACATCTGAAAGCAAAATTTTAGACATTAAAGATAATAGAGAGTATTCTTAACTGATTACATGAATCAAAATAATTTATTGGTAGCGACGCCCCTATGGGCGTCGTTCGGTTATTGTTTTTTCGTAGCGACGTAGCGTGCTACGTCGGGTTGTTTGGGCGTCGTTTGCTACGCCGTTTGAGGGATTACAAATGAAAAGAACAATTCTTTTAAGCTTTTTAATATTATTAGTTTTTTTAATAACAGGGTGTAAAGATAGTGGCTCAGACAAAACAGACGCTGATATTATCCATGATGCTGACAATGACATTCAATATTATGATGATGATAATGGGAAACCTGACGAACAACCACCTATTGATGAAGATATCATGCCTCCAGAAGAAAATGATGAATCTGAATACCCTGATGAAGACGGCTATCCGTATTATGATGATAAAGGAAACATCCATTTCTGCAATGAAGGAGAGATTCAGACAGAAAAAGATCCCCAGTGTGTAACTAATTTGTGGAAAGAAGATAATCAGGAATTCTGCACAAAGTTTCCTGAATACGACTGCTGCGGATATCCATGTGAAATGCCAAATCTTAAACCTCTTTATAGAAATAAAACAGACTGGATGCAGGATGATATTGGAATTTGCGATATAAGAGCAAATCCAATGTTTCTTTCAGGAGGAAATTACACAATAAAGTGGTTTAACTTCAGCGAAGGCAAACTTGTCTTTAAAGTAGATTCTGTTGAAATAGGAACAGAAGATTATATTAATAATTCCAGAATGCTTGAATATGATGTATCTGCAAAGAAATACAGATTTATAGCACCTGCAACAATGGGAATAGCTGCATATCATAAAGGCAAATATCTGGGATCAGCTGCCATGATACCTCCCAAAAAACCATATATGGATATTATAACCTATATAGCTTTAGCAGGCAGAACAATAACAGTTTATCCTAAACCTATAAGATTTATTAACTGGAATGCTGTTATAGGAGATAAGTGGGCTTTTGCTAATATAAAGGAAGAAGATGGCGGCGTAAACTATATGAAATATGCTAAAATAGTTGAAAAAACAGGAACAAGTTATGAAAACCTTACATGGAACTGGATAAGCCTTGGAACAGAGTTGGCATATAATCCAAATATAGTTGATAACAGATTAGCATTTTACCTTGATAACTTTAAAGGCTACATATGCAATCTTGACAAAACACCAAAATCACTTGATGAATGCAGATTAGTTAACAGAAATGTTAATGGCTTAGTTGAATCATTAAGATATCCGGTTATGGATGAAGAAAACAACAATATCTTATACTATTCAACAGTGGAACCAAACAACAGAATAGTAAAAGTTGATATCTCATCATATCCATTTAAATATGAAAATATAGATCTGGAAAGTTCAGATCTTGAAACAGGGACAATAGCCCCACTTGTAATGCAGATAAGAGGTAACTACATGGTTTATCTGGATACTTTTTACACAAAACCTGGTGAAAGTGACGAAAGGTCCGGTAAAACCTGCTTTTACAGAGTTGACAGAAAGAAAAGCTACTGCTCCAAACCGGTGACATGGATAGATGCAGAGACAGGCAAAAAAGAATCAAAATATAATCAGTCATATTCAGAGTTTTGGGGTCACTACCTTGCATGGCAGGATTCTGATACACCATCAGTCTATTTAAGAGATATGAAATGTTACTGTGATCTTCACCCTGAAGTCTGCCCATATGATGATTACACCCCGAATCCTCAGTGCCCTAAAAACATAAAGACAGGTGAACATGAATGCATTGATGCTGACACTGAATTACCTGATGAAGACAGTTAAACGATGCAAAGAATTATCAGTCGATATTGTTTCTGATTCTTTTGTAAACAAGCTCTCTAAGTTCATCGGCTGACTTACCTTCAGGCTTTATAAGAGGCAAAAATCTGATTCTTATTTTTGTAAAATATCTTGGGAATCTGCTGCAATTGTTTACCATTTTATGTAAGTTAGTATTTCTGAACAAATATAGTGAAAACAGATGCTTTTCTATTTGTAAAAACTATTTACTCTTACAAAAACATTTTTTTTACACCATATAAAAATTCAACTGATTCATTCCTTGACTTTAGTTTTTTGTTAGGATACTGTTGTATGTTTTACGTTTTTTTCATTTTGGGAGGATAATATGACAAAATTACTCGATACAGTGCTTCTTCTTGCTCTTCCTGCTTCAGGAAAATCAGAAGTTAGAAGATTTATGGCAAACCTTACGCCTGAACAGTGTGTTAATGATATGCATATGGGTCCAACGCTTCAGCTTGACGATTATCCTTATGTTCATTTTATGCATAGAGTTGATGATGAACTTAAGAAAAGAGGCTGCGACTATGTTTTCTATAAAGGACCGGATCGTCCTTTTAAAGACCCTTTCGAATGGGGAACTTTAATTGAGCTTCTTAATGAGGATTATGATGATCTTGTTGACAGCAAAATAATTGATGTTCCTTCTGCTGCTCAGTATCTTTTTGACAGATTTGACAACGCAAGAGCTAAAGTCGGTTTAGAAAGAGCTCTCGGTGAAGTTCCATACAGAATTAGAAAAGAAGCTGCAGAAGCAATGGAAGCTGAAGTTAGAGATTATCTTAAAGAGAAAAATGATTATGCTGCTCAGGATAAAGAGGGAAAAACTATCGTTATCGAACTTGCAAGAGGCGGCATGAACGGCGCTGCTTTCCCTTTAACTCCGCCAAGAGGCTATCAGTATGCTTTTGAAGTTTTTTCTGAAAGACTTTTAAGCAGAGCTTCTATTCTTTATGTTTGGGTTACCCCTGCTGAATCAAGAAGAAAGAACTATGAAAGAGCTAAACCTGATGGTCAGAGCTCTATTCTTAATCACGGTGTTCCTCTGGAGGTTATGCTTGAAGAGTATGGTTGTGATGACATGGAATTCCTTATCAACTCTTCCAACAAAGAAAACACTGTTCATGTTGAACGTGCAGTTGTCGAGGAAAAGAATGGTAAACTTGTCTATGTAAACAGAGAATGGAATGTTCCTATTGCAAGATTTGATAACCGTGATGACCTTACAACTTTCGTAAGAAAAGACAAATCTGAGTGGGAAAAGGATGAATATGATAAGATGTACAAAGGTTTAAGTGGCGCTCTCTCTATTCTTTCCAAACTTTCATAGTCTTATTTAACTTTTCATAATTTAAGGGAAGAGGAAACTCTTCCCTTTTTTTTATTCTTTTGTCAGTTTTGAGCCGCAATGCTTACAGTAAACGGCATTCTGATCATGTCCATCTCTGCCGCAGCTTTCACATATTCCTGATTTTCTGTATTCCTTTATTGTTTCAGATGTAACTATTCCTGTTGGTATAGCGATAACGCCATAACCAAGTATCATTACAACTGATGCAATTGTCTGTCCGGCAACTGTTTTTGGCACTATATCTCCAAATCCAACTGTCGTAAGCGTTATTATTGCCCAATAAATTCCTCTTGGAATACTTGTAAATCCTGCTTCATCACCTTCAATAATATACATAAGCGTGCCGAGAATAACGACAAATGAGCCGACTGAAAGTATGAAAACTGTTATTTTATATACACTTGCCTTTAATGCTTTCGCAAGTATCTCTGCTTCTTTTACAAATCTCATAAGCTTTAAAATTCTAAAGATTCTTATAAGTCTTATTATTCTTAGAATGTGTGAATATTTTCCTGCAATTGTAAAAAAAGCTATCCACGCAGGTGCTATTGATAAAAAATCGACAACTCCGAAAAAACTGAATATATATTTTTTCTTGTTATCAACTGAATATATTCTGAGCGCATATTCAATTGTGAAAATGGCTGTAAAGAAAATTTCAAGTATATTTATTATGTCATTATATTTTTCATTAATATTTTTTACGCTTTCAATTGATGAGATAAAAACGCTTCCGAGAATAAAGAAAAGAAGAAAAATATCAAAAAGTTTGCCGGCTTTTGTATCTGATTCAAATATTATTTTGTATAGCCTGCTTTTTAAGTTCATATTTCTCTCTTTTTATTTATTATACAGTTATTTTAATATCCGATACCGATTTATCATTACTTACAATAATTGCTTTTGAGATTTTATATTCCTGCGTTTGTCCAGTTATAACTAGCGGTTTGTAAACCTCTATTTTTACTTTCAATTCTCTGAGGCTGCCTGTAACAATAAAAGTAAAACAATGAAATCCTCGAAAAGTACCGTAAATATCTTTTTTAATATTAAAAATAGTTCCGGCATTTTTTAAAATTTCAGTGTTAGCAGCAATAAAGTCTTCTGCAACTTTCATTGATTCATCACGTTCTGCTGTTAAAGAACCTGTTGTTAACTTTACTATCAGAAAAGAAACAGTTATTAGTAAAATTACAATAGGTATGATAGGAACTAAAAAAACAGGAATGTTATAGCTGTTTAGAAATAGCTCTACTTCTTTCATAAAACCAGTAAACATATTCATAAATTTTATACCTTTTCTATAAATAGCTGTTAAGTATATTTTTTAGAATTCAATATTGCAATATTTTAATTAAAAGCTTTTAATATCTATATCTTTGACGCTGTTGAAGACATATGACGGTCTATATGGGAAATCTTCCATCTGCTCTTTTGTTGTTACACCTGAAAGTACGAGACAGGTCTTCATTCCGGCTTCTAAACCTCCTATAATATCGGTATCCATTCTGTCGCCTATCATTATTGTATCGTCAGAATGGGTTCCAAGCATTTTCTTTGCTATTGTAAGCATTATTGCGTTTGGTTTACCTATTATAAAGGGTTTTTTACCTGTTGCTCTTTCTATTGGAGCAAGCAGCGTTCCGCAGGCTGGTTCAAATCTTCCGCCTTCCACGGGATCTATTACATCTGGATTTGTTGCTATAAATTTTGCACCTTTATTAATTAAATCACATGCAGTTGCTATCATTTCAAAATTAAAATTCCTTGTTTTTCCGACAACTACATAATCAGGATTTTTTTCTGATATTGAAAAACCTGATTTATAAAGCTCATTCATAAGCCCGGCACCACCAATTGCGTATACTGTTCCTCCCGGTTTCTGCTGCTGTAAAAATGTAGCAGTAGCCATAGCGGAAGTTATAAAATTACTTTCCTTAAGACCTGTTACGCCAAGCCTTTCAAGTTTTTTAAGTAAATCTATTGGTGTCTGCTCGGAATTATTTGTAAGGAAAAGAAATTTTGTTCCACTATCTATAAGAGAATGAATAAAATTATCAGCACCATCTATAAGTTCGCCACCTCTGTAAATAACACCGTCCATATCTGATATAAAATTTTTCATAATCACCTTCTAAAAAAACATAAAACAGTATCATGATACATAAAAAATCTGTTTTTAAAAAAAATTTGAATTAGTTATCGATAATATTTGATTCATCTCTGGTAACAATAATTTCTTCTGCAATTACATATCTGTTTCTACCGGATTCTTTTGCTCTGTAAAGCATAGTGTCAGCTGTTTTTATAACATCATCTATAAGTACAGACTGCGGTGTCCATATTGCACCGCCTACACTTATTGTCTTCTTAATAGTTTTTCCTTCTCCTATTCTAAAATTTGCCGCATCGACTGAACTTCTAAGTCTTTCGGCTATAATCCCAAGTTCTTCAGGATTAGGCAATTCACATGCGACTATGAATTCTTCCCCACCGAATCTTGCAATTATATCGCTTTTTCTTTTTCCGCTCATAAGAATAGAAGATAATGCAATAAGTACCTTGTCACCTACCGGATGACCATAAGTATCATTTGTATGTTTAAAATGATCTATATCAACAATAAGAATTCCAAGATATGTTTTAGCTCTCTGAATTCTTGCCATTTCGCCATCTATTCTGTCAAAGAAGAATCTTCTGTTGTAAAGTCCAGTAAGCTCATCAACTGTTGAAAGTCTTTCAAATTTCTTCTTAAGTTTCTCTATTTCAATAAGATGTGTTCTTGATTTTTCTATTTCTTTTAAAAGCTGATCAGTTCTTTCTGTAACTATTTTTTCGAGTGTTTCACTTCTCAGTTTTACATTTTTTGTTGAAAGATGAATGTAAAATAAAATAAGCGAAAGACAAAGTGCTGTAACTGATATTTTAAAAAGAAGAGTGTTCCAGAAAGGTTCTTTTATTTTTATTTTCATTTGAGCCAACTCAGGGCTTTCTGTTCCAAATCTGTCAAATGCTTTTACTTTAAAAATATAATCACCTGGAGGAAGGTTTGTATATCTCATTTCATTAAGAGTAGTTTTAGACCAGTCAGGGTCGAAACCTTCAAGAATATAATTATAATAAACCCCTTTTGGATCAGCAGGTGCTGGAGAAATATAACTGAATGTCAGATAGTTTTCATGATATGCAAGATTTAAAGCTTTATCTGAAGATATCTTTTCATCATACACTTTCATCCAGTTCATATATATTTTTGGAGGAATGGATTTTATCTTGTTTTTCAGTTCCTTTCTAAGCCATGCGGCACTGTTTTCCATTCCAAGCCAAATATCTCCATTGCTATCTTCAAATACAGAGTCTGTATTCGCCTCCTGCTTCAATAATCCATCAAGATAACTGTAATGATAAACTATTACATCATTCTTTATAAGATAGACACCGTTATTTGCACCAATCCATATGTTCTTGTCAGAAGATTCAAAAATAAAATATACATGTCCAAAAGAAAAATCCTGTGGATTATCAAGCTTTTTAAGATTTTTTTCTACATCAATCTTATAAATATCCTTTTGTGTGCCTGCCCATATGTTTCCATCTTTATCATATGATATTTTTAATATTTCTCCGGCAATGTCTTCTATTTCACTATTAAACCCTTCTTTCTTTCCTGTTTTAAGATTATAGGTAAAAAATTCCTTATCAATTGTCAATACAGCCAAATTATCATCATGTATGGATATGTTTGACAAGATGCAGGATTTGTTATTGTTTTCGCCACAAATATTTAATACATCAATAGTTCCATTAATATAGTTATATTTCAAAAGAGTTTCAGATGCCATAAGAATAAGATTCTCGTTATATTTTATAACTTTAAAAACTCTTATATCTTTAAGATGCGCATCAAAATCTTTGGATATCAAAGATTCTTTTATCTGGAATTTTACTTTCTCTATTTTATATGGAGGCTGTTTATCCACCTTAAAAAGCCCTTCTTTATTACCAACATAGACAAAATCTCCAATATCTGCATAACTATATACAGATTTTAATGCACAGACTGTAGTTTGATCTGTACATGATTCGTTTAAGAATTCTATTGTTTCAGTTGCTTTATCAAGCAAAGAAACACCACCGATACCGCCTGCAATTATTTTATGTTCATCCACCTGAAAAAAAGTAAAAGGACCAAAAAGATTATTATCATCAGTAAAATTAACAAATATCATTGGAGGGAGAACCATAACTCCTTTTCCATCAAGCCCCATCCATATATTTCCATTTCGGTCTTCAAAGAAAAAAGTTATCTTATTTCTTGGAACTCCTGAATCATTAGAGAAATATTCTTCCTTACCATCAGGATATTTTATAAAAAAGCCCTGCGCATCCGTTCCTACATAAACAAGCCCGTCACTGTCCTTATATAATGTTGATGGTGTAAAACCATTTATGTTAATAAATTTTTCTATTCCACCTTCCGCTATTTTATATACGCCTGATTTTGCATCCGCAAATATATATTCACCATTTGAAGATTCACAGATATCAGTTACCAGATATTTTTCTGTACCATCAATTCTTTCTAACTTATTTCCATTTACTTTATAAATTCCAGCAGATCTTGTGGCAATAAGGATTTCTCCTTTTGAAGAAATATAAAGTTTTAGCGGATCACTACCGTCAGGCAAATTTATATTCATTGAATTAACTGAATTTTCTAAAACTTCATAAAGAGCATCTTTTCCTGAAGTTCTCCTTAGAGCAAGTATTTTCTGTTTATATTTTTTTAAAGAAATGAATGCAGAAAGAGAAGATGGTATAAATTTTACATTTTCATTCTTATCTATGAGATAAAGACCGGCTCCTGTAGCAAAATATACATATTCATCCTTTGTAAGAATCGAATTAATAGCAGAGTCCTTTATATTCTCATTATAAACGTTGTTTTTTATATTAAAACCGTCAATTCTGTTAATTCCTCCAGCTCTTGTTCCAAGCCAAATCATTCCTCTTTCATCTTCGGCAATTGATTCCGCCTGACTTTGGGACAAACCATTTGTTGTTGAATATTGTTCTATATATTTAAGAGTTGCTCCCGACAAAACTGTAAAGTTCATAAATATTAAAAAAAAGAATAAAAATAAAATTCTATTCAAATTAAACCCCTCTTATCATTAAACATAACTGATGATAGCATAAATGTTATTAAATTCAAATTATAAGAGCTGTAACTGTTCAAAAAATTAGAAGAAAAGTTTTATAAGTACTCCTTTATGATAAAGAGCAAACATATCCATACAAAAAGCTATGGAAGCATGAATAACTACTCCACCAAAAATCGATTTGGTTCTAAGAGATAATGTTCCAAGTGCAATTCCGGTAATAATTGCTCCGCAAGTTTCAGGCATAGGTTTGCCAAAATGAATCATTGCATACGGAACAGTCATTACAAAAACAGCATAAGCCCCCAAATATCTTACAAGTGCAAAAATAAAAAAACCCCTAAAAAAGAATTCAAGAGAAATAAATCTTATGCTTCTGGATGATTCCCAGATAACAAGTTCAAAAATAGAATTACCTGTTCCCTTATAGTAGGGATATATCTTAAGAAATCCAGGATATGAACTTACAAGCCACGCTGAAATTACAACGATAAAAAACATAAGAAAATATAACATAACCACTTTCTTATCTTTATTAAATCTGAAACCATAATCTTTAATATCTTCTTTAAGAATAAATTTTATAACAATAAAAGCCGGAACAAAATAGAAAAAGATACCTGCAGCAACCCAATATAAAGATATTAATAAATCGCCATAACCACTGGAATTGAAAAAATCAACCACAGGTTTAAAACCTCTTATAAAATTACTCCCTCCCATGTATTCCTGAAATATGAGAACAAGTGCCGCCGTTATCAGAACGATACCGCCTTTCCAGTTAAAATTCCTGTCTTCAGTTAAATATTCCTTATTTATCTGTTCCCACTGATAAAAAGTCAGATAATAAAAAAAGAAAAAAACTCTCTTCATACCCCTCCTAAAAACAAAAAACAGTCTATTTATACTCTGATTTTTTACTTTTTAGTCAATTTTATTCTAAATAAACAGATGAATTAGGTATTGAAATAAATAAAAAAGTGACACTTTTATAATCACTTGGTGTTTAAGCTATTAGTAGTGAATTTATTTATCTCTTTTTTAATTGATAACAAAAATTTGCCGTTTTAATCAACATAAGGTATCCTTTAAAGCTTACTGGAGGTGAGATGAAAAAACTCAGCTATTTTTTCGGTATTATTATATGTTTTATCTATCTGAATGCCGAAGAATTAAATAATCAGAAATCAGATAGTAACAGCGAAACCAAAACTGAAGAAAACAGGGAAGTTAAAAAGAAAGATCAGAAAAAAGAAGATCCATTCAATGCCAAGATAAAACCTCTGATTTCTCCTAAAGAAGGATTGTCAAACCTTACATTGTTTGAAGAAAAGGTAAATGAAAGAACAGCCAACAGCGAAATTAATATTTTATCAAAAGAAGAGTGGAAAATACTTACACAGGACAGTGTTCAGACCAATAACCGTTCACTGGTATACCCATCACTGTACATGCTCACGATATATGCTTCCACTATAGGACTTGCCTATGTATTTTATTCTCCTGACGAACTTAACTGGGGCTATCCGAGCTTTGATCGTTTCTGGACAAATATATCACAGTTAAGTTACAGATGGGATCCTGATGAATGGATATTCAACTATCTTATGCACCCACTTGTCGGAAGTGAAACTTATATAAGAGCCAGAATGCAGGGATTTACTGTACTGGAATCTTTCATGTTTGCCTTTGCATCAAGTACATTTTGGGAGTACTGTGGTGAAGGCTGGTTTGAACCGGTATCAATACAGGACATGATTGTTACTCCAACTATTGGTTCCCTTCTTGGAGAAGCACGTTTTAGAGCTAAACTGGCATTAAAGAAAAACGGAAGTACAACTGCCGCTGTATTTGCATATATAATAGATCCTATTCAAAGCACAGTTGATGTCTTTTACAGAAATCTGGTTCTTTCTCCTAACGAAAGAAAGAAAAATAAAAATGCTGTTTCGCCAATAGTTTTTAAAATTATTGTTCCTGCCGGAAACGGCAAAGCAATGATGTTCTAAGCGCCAGGTCTTATAATTTTTACACCTGCAAGAAAAACCGGATACCACTCTCCTTCAGAAAAAGCATCATTTGGAGCTCTGTACATTGCTCCAACACCTACAAAAATACCAAATCTTGTGAGTATGTGCAAACCTAATTCAGAACGAATTTCAAAAATATTCTCCTTTCCTGTGTCAAGCGATTTTCTTTTTGCATCTTCAATGAATTTATAATGATATAAAAAATCCGCTCCTACATAAAATGGGGATAAAGGATAAGTAAGCCCCCAACCAAGACCTACAGCAAGAGAAGTTTGACCACCAATCAAATTTTTTGTTGAAAAATTCAGTGTAGAACGACAAAGCCCACAGGAAAACTGTAACCCTACATTTTGAGGAAAAATATTACTTGTGTATGCTGCAAGAGCTATATATCCCTGCCTAGAGATATTTATGAGACCAAGAGGTATGCCATGAATTGTGTCATTAATATTTACAATACCAATTTGAAGACCTGTAACATCTGTTGCATCATTCATCAATCCCAACTGTAATCCGGTAACTTTTTTATCAAAATTAAGAGTTCCTATCTGAACTCCATTCATATCATCTGCGAAATTTATCAAAGCAAGCTGTAAACCCTTTGTTTCTCCGGCCATATTAAATGCAGAGAGCTGAAGTCCCATCATTTTTTCATCAGCAATTGACGAAAGTGTTGAAAGCTGAACACCATACATTTTTCCGGCTGTATATGAAATACCGGCAGAAATTTGAACACCATACATCTTTTCCCCTGCAAAAGAAAAAAGTGTTGTTGCTTCGAGTCCATAAATATATTTACCTGTCCACGCCACAAACCCTGCAAGATTAACACCTTTTACAGAACCTGACACTCCGCTTATTATTGATGCCTGAGCATTAGTTGCAATATCTGCATTTCCAACATTCATAGCAAAAGGATAAAAAAATGAAAAAACAAAAGGGGTATATTCCTCTTCACCTACAGGCAGAATTTCTTTTTCACTTTCCTCCTTAATTTCTGACGTTTCTTCTTCAGCATATAAACAGAAAGAAAAGATGAATAAAATAAAAATAAGAAGACATTTTTTCATACACAAATCTCTTATAAGAAATCAAATCAGTTTATTTTATTCAATAACAGTTTTTTTATCCAATAAAAATCATGACAACTAAAAAAAACTTCTCAATACTTCACTATTTTGGGTTTTTATATTATCATTCAGAGGTTTTACATATGCAAGGTGAAAACATGAAAATATTAATATCTTTATTTTTTCTATTCATTTTTACTGCATGTACAGAGGCACCTTCCTTCAGTTATTATAATCAGAATATTGAAGGAAATGATAAAGACAACATAGCAGATAAGGACAATATTCAGAATGATAATGACATTTCCTCTTTTGATGAGGACATTGATAACAACAATAATGATGATGACTTTCCCGAAACAGATACTGACATCACTAATGATAATGACATAACAATAATTGATGAAGATAGTGATATTTTGGACGATGATTCAGACAATGACATTGAAATTCCTTATGATGAAGATATTTTAAGCAATGATAATGATGAAATTACTTTCATAGATGAGGACACACTCAATGATGAAGACAACACGGTAATAACTCAGGATGCTGACATTGATGACAAAGATGAAGATATGCTCCTTCCTGACGAAGACTTTAACGTTACGTGGCCTAACGAAACTTATTACGGAGGATTTTTTCTTGACCCGAGACTTGAAAAATGTGTAAAGAATCAGCTTGGCAAAGACACAATTACAGAAGAAGACCTTGGAAATATAACATTTCTTAACTGTTCAAACTATAACATTCGAAAACTTAATGGAATAAATAAGCTTACACAGCTTTCATCTCTATATCTTTCATATAACAATATTTCCCGCATAGAAGTCGAAACATTTGACGGACTCAACAATCTTTCAGTGCTCAATCTTGACTCAAATCCGATTCTTTTCCCGAAAGAAGCCTTAAAAAAACTTACATCATTAAAAACACTTTCTTTAAATAACACAAACGTCCGATTTATCGAAGATACAGCAATTAATGAAATATCATCTCTTGAAAATCTGTACATACGAAACTCTTACCTCACAAATTATCCAGCAATATTCATCAGCTCACTTACTTCTCTTAAATTTCTGGATATTTCTTATAATAAAATATCTTCCATTTCAGGAACACTGCCACCATCAGTTACAGATTTTCGCATAAATAACAATCCAATATCTTCAATTCCATATTCTTTTTTTCAAAATTCAGTAAACATTAAATATATTGATATTTCATACTGCTCAATAACATCTCTTTCAACAGCTCTTTTTTCAGCCAGCACATCATTAGAAACACTTCATATCGCCGGTAACGAATTTGGGTCAATTCCACAGGCAGTAAAAACAGTATCATCACTAAAAACTTTAAATTTAAGCAATATAGGACTCACATATGTTTCCGCAGCAGATGTTTCACTATTTACATCACTTACAAATCTAAATCTTTCATATAATGAATTAACAGCTGTCCCGACATCCGCCATGGCAGCTCTCAGTAATTTAACAACTATTGACATATCAGGAAATAAGATAAATTCAGTTCAGGAAACTTCATTTACAGGGCCCTTATCTCTTGAAACATTAAATATTTCGAGCAATTCAATCACCACAATTGCCGCCGGTGCTTTTAATGTTTTTGCAAATCTAAGCACACTTTATCTTTCATACAATTCACTATCAGGTATATCATCAGATGCATTCAACGGACTTTCAAAACTTCAGTATCTATATCTCAACAGCACAAATATCGAAACTCTTGACAGCACACTTTTTTCTTCTCTTACAATGCTTAAATCACTTAATATATCAAATAGTGGAATCACATCGCTGCCGGCAAATATTTTCAGCAGCAATACAGTACTTGAAACACTTAACATTTCAAGTAATCAGATAACATCATTTCCATCATCAGCACTTCAGATAGCATCCCTCAAACGTCTTGAAATGGGTTATCTTTCACTATCATCAATTCCTGATAGCGCATTTTTGGGAATTTCAAATCTTACATATATCAATATGGTTAAAACACCCATAAATATATTCCCTTTAAATGCACTTAAAATACTTACCAAACTGGAAGAACTCTATATGAACAATCTGGCTCTTTCTGAAATTCCGGTAAACGCATTTTCGACCATGCCAAACCTAAAAACACTTGTTTTATATGGAAACAATATAACATCAATACCCGAAGGTGCATTTAACGGTCTCAGCTCTTTAAAAACTTTATACCTGGACTGGAACAAACTCACGCAAATTACAAAAGCAATGTTTAAAGGGGCGGAATCAGTTACATGGCTAAATCTGAATAAAAATGAAATAACATCCGTTGCGTCCGATGCATTCAGCGGCATGACAAACTTAAACTATATAAAACTTGGTAACAACAAAATGAGTTATCTTCCCTCAACTTTGTTTGCAAACAACAAATCCTTAAAAAATATAGAAATTCCAAGTAATAATCTGACATCTATTCCTGATTCCATATTCTCAGGAATAAATACAGTAAATTACATAGATCTATCAGGCAATAAAATCACATCACTATCATCAATGTTTACAAAAAATCTTCCCAACCTTGAATATCTGACTTTATCAGGAAATGAAATAGAACTCATTGATGAAAATGCCTTTTCAACATCAATAACATCTCTGGATCTTTCAAACAATAAAATATCAGACAATTTTGATTTCTTAAGCAGTCTTGAAAACATAATCACCCTAAATCTATCTGAAAATGCCATCGCAAACCTTCCAGAACCGGTAAATACAATGAAATATTTGTCAAATCTGAATATTTCATCAAATTTAATTGAAAATTCAAATATAAATTTTACAGAAAAACTTCCAATGCTATATTCGTATAACATGTCATCAAACAATATATCAACACAATTTTCTCAGAAAACAGTTTACGGAATGAGATATCTCGGCTATATCAGTTTTGCTTCAAATAAAATAGGAAATCTAAGAACAGAAACATTTGAACACACGAATGAACTTGTTTATCTTGACCTTTCAGACAACTATCTGAGAGATATTCCTGCGGAAACATTTGATAAATGTACAGAACTTATGACTTTTGATGTCACTCAAAACTGCATGTCTGAAAGCTATGATCCAGAAATAAATGATTATGCGGATATATTTATAACCCCTCAGGAAACAGGTAAATGTATTTACTAAAGGAGACCTTTTGAAAATTCTAATTGACGGCGATGCCTCTCCAAAACCTATAAAGGAAATTATATTCAGAGCATCTGAAAGAGAAAAAATACCAACAATTATCGTTGCAAACACCTATATGGCAATTCCAAAATCAATATACATATCAATAATCGTAGTTCCGCACGGACCTGATGAAGCTGATGATAAAATAACAGAACTTGCTCAGGAAAACGATCTTATAATTACAGCTGATATTCCGCTTGCAGACAGAGTTGTATCCAAAGGAGCCTCTGCTCTAAATCCAAGAGGAAAATTCTATGACAGCTCAAACATTAAAGCAGTACTTACAATGAGAAATCTAATGGACGACCTGCGAAACGGAGGAATGGAAACAGGCGGGCCAGCCCCATTTACTAACAAGGAAAAGCAACTATTCTCTCAGCAACTTGATAAATTCATTATGAAATGGAAAAACGATGCAAAAAGAGATTCTTTCAATTGAAAAAATAATCGATTACATAAAATTCGAAACTGAAATTGAATATGATGCAGATAAACAAAAATTGATATGTGAAAATAAATGGGAAATAAAACTGCCACTTATAATTGACAGACATATCGAAGAAAAAGGAATTGCAATTGAAAAAAGTAGTGAAAAAAACCTTTTCATACTTGTAAGAGCAGGAGCCGCCGCACTTGGTTTTTTTGAACAAGGGCAGCTGCAACTGCACAAAGTTATAAAAACCTATATGGTTAGAAAAAAACAAGGCAAATCTCAACTTACACATCTTAAAACAAAAGGAAAATCAAAACTAGGTTCAAGAATCAGACTCAGAAACAGTGATGCTTTCTTTGAAAACATAAGCATAAAACTAAATGAATGGGAAATTGCAGATAGTGCACAAAAAA
This sequence comes from bacterium, assembly GCA_963667425.1. GTDB lineage: Bacteria > UBP6 > UBA1177 > UBA1177. The sequence goes on from OY763407.1 coordinate 1,401,960, forward strand.
TATTTATTTACTGCCCAATAGCATTAAAACAGTTTTTTTATGGAACCGATGTAAAACTCCCTTTTTATAAAAATGATTCAAGAATTGAAAAAATACCTTTTGATATAGGAACTCCTGATTTTGATGAACTTATAAAAATAGAAAAAAAAGCGCATTATGGAGAAATAATCTTTTTTGAGAACTAATCACCATTTATTCCAATGAAGCTGCTTTTCATTCAGCATCTTCATCAGGTGATTCAGTGTTAGCATCTGAAATTACATCAGCATCAGTGCATTCATGTTCACCTGTCTTTATGTTTTTAGGGCATTCTGTGTTTGGAGTGTAGTCATCATAAGGGCATACTTCAGGGTGAAGATCGCAGTAACATTCCATATCTCTTAAAAAAAGATCAGATCTACCGGGTGACTGCCATGCAATGTAGTGTCCATCAAATTCTGTGTATGAACCGTATGCACTTCCACCTTCTGCCGGGCAGTAGCTTTTTTCTTCATCAACTCTATACATGCAGATTATGTTATCCTGTTCATCTCTGTCTCCATCCGGCCATATTATGTTAAGATATTCTATTAAATTTCCTTTTGCTTGTGCTATCCCTAAAGAATAGGTATCTTCATATGTTGTAGTTACAGTAAACTTTTTATATTCTCCTGTTGATGTATACAGTCTCATAAACCCGTCTGTCATTCCTACCGGATTATAATAGATTAGATTTTTATTTTCAGTATCCATCCATGCATGCCTTATCTCTTCCATTGTTTCATCAATGGTTCTGTTTATCACTTTGCATTCATCAAGCGATTTTGGTTCTTTGTCAAGTTCGCAGATGTATCCTTTAAAATTATCCATATAAAAAACGAGCCTGTGATCAACTATATTGGGATTATATGCAATGCCTTTTCCTAAACTTATCCAGTTCCATGCTATGTTTTCATAGTTTGCAGTTCCATCATGTTCTTTCACTACTGCATATTTCATATATGTTGGAGAACCGTCTCTCTCTTCTATGTTTGCAAACGCCCACTTATCTGTTAGTGCTGGTGTGTAGGCTATAAATCTTACAGTTTTAGAGTAGATTGCTCTGTGTACTCCATTGGAGTAATAGGTTATTATACTGTATAAAGAGTCTTTAGGAGTTATATAAGTAAAAAACTTACCTTTATTATAGGCAAGTAAACTTGCATCAGTTAAACTTTTTACACTGTATTTTTTTGTTGTAACATCATATTCAAATGCTTTTACACTGTTTACATGTTTTGTAAAAGTGCTTTGAACATGATGCATTGGAAAACCCAACTTGCCGTTTTGAAAGTTAAAATTTTTAAATGTATAATAGCCAGTATTCCATCCATAAGGGTTAATTGCATTTATTTCTATATCACAAACATTAAAAACAGTAGTGCTTTCTTTGTATGTTGGCTGTAAATTATCCATATCACATGGATAGTTGCAGCAGTCATATTCAGGATAGTTTGTGCAGAAATACTCATTATCCTCTTTCCAGAGATTGCTTAGGCATTGCGGATCGCTTGCAGTTGGCGCATCACATCCTTCACGGCAGAAGTGAATGTTTCCTTTCTCATCTTTAAATGGAAGTTGTGAGTAGTCCATTGGCTGAGCGCAGATGTCTATGTCTGCATCAGATTGAATGTCACTGTCCTCATCTGGAGACTGGTCTTCATCAGGAACTGAAGCATCTTCATCTTTAGCTATGTCAATGTCTGTTGTAACGTCAGCATCAGTGATGACATCTCCGTCAGTTTCTGCTTTATCTTTATCGCAGCTGGTTATGGAAAAAACTAATAATGTTAAAAAGGTTAAAAGAATTGTCTTTTTCATTTAGGCATCTGTATCAGGTGACTCAGTGTCAACATCTGAAACAACATCAGAATCAATGCATTCATGTTCACCTGTCTTTATGTTTTTAGGGCATTCAGTGTTTGGAGTATAGTCATCATATGGGCAGACTTCTGGGTGCATGTCGCAGTAACATTCCATATCTCTTAGATATAAATTTGATCTACCTGGTGCCTGCCATGCCATATAGTGTCCATCAAATTCAGAACGGGCTCCATGACCAGCTGGACAATAACTCTTTTCTTTGTCTATTCGGTAAAGACAAACTATATTATCCTGATTATCTCTATCTCCATCTTCCCATATTATATTTTCATAACTGATTAAATTACCTTTAATCTGAGAGACAGCTAAAGAATAGGTATCTTCATATGTTGTAGTTACAGTAAACTTTTTATACTCCCATGGTTCTTTTGATGTAGCAACTCGCATAAATCCGTCTGTCATTCCTAAAGGGTTATAATATATAAGGTTTTTATTATTTTTATCCATTATTGGATGTCTTATCTCTTCCATTGTTCCATCAATGGTTCTGTTTATCAGTCTGCATTCATCAATCGATTTGGGCTCTTTGTCAAGTTCGCATATGTATCCTTTAAAATTATCCATATAAAAAACGAGCCTGTCATCAACTATATTTGGATCATATGCAATGCCTGCTCCTAAACTTACCCAGTTCCATGCTATGTTTTCATAGCTTGCTGTTCCATCATGCCCTTTTACTGCTGCATATGTCATATATGTTGGAGAACCGTCTCTCTCTTCTATGTTTGCAAACGCCCACTTATCTGTTAGTGCTGGTGTGTAGGCTATAAATCTTACTTTTTTTGGATAAACAGCTGTATATATTCCATTGGAATAATAGGTTAAAATCCTTTTTACAGTATCTTTTATTGTTACATAAGTTAAAAAATTACCATTTTTATAAGCAAGCATGTCTGAGGAAGTTAAGCTTTTTACACTATATTTTTTTGTTTTTACATCATATTCAAATGCTTTTACACTGTTTACATGTTTTGTAAAAGTGCTTTGAACATGATGCATTGGAAAACCTATCTTTCCATCCTGAAAGTTAAAGTTTTTAAATGTATAGTAACCAGTTTCCCAGCCAATAGGATCCATTGCATTAAGGGCGACAGTACACTCAGGGATAGGCATTGGCTCAAAATCTCCATCATACATTGGTCTTAAGTTGTCCATATTGCATGGATAGTTGCAGCAGTCATATTCAGGATAGTTTTTGCAGAAATATTCATTATCCTCTTTCCAGAGATTGCTTAGGCATTGCGGATCGCTTGCAGTTGGCGCATCACATCCTTCACGGCAGAAGTGAAGGTTCCCTTTGTCATCTTTAAATGGAAGTAAAGAATAGTCTATCACCTTAGCGCAGATGTCATCTGTATCAGGTTGCTCATCTTCATCCTGCACTGTGTCAATATCTGTGATGTCTTCATCTTTTGATGCATCTTCATCAGACTTTTCAGTGTCAATGTCTGTAATAATATCAGCATCAGTGATAATATCTCCGTCTGTTTTTGCTTTATCTTTGTCACAGCTAGTTATTGAAAAAACAAATAATGTTAAAAAGCTTAAAAGAATTATTCTTTTCATTTGTAATCCCTCAAACGGCGTAGCAAACGACGCCCATAGGGGCGTCGCTACAGGTTAATTTACTTTGATTCATGGAGTTTGCCTGAGAATACCTGATATATTACTCCATTGTAGTAGTATGCTTCTCTCATGTAGTTCTTTTCTCCGCTCATTTTCTTAAGGCTTAATGAGCCGTTACTGTTTACTGCTTTGTACTGTCCGTTCTTGCAGCCCATGTATACTTCGCCTCCGCTTACTGTAAGCTCAGGGTCATTGCATTCTTTCTTTTCTTCATCTTTCTTTACCGGATTGAGTATATCACTTATGTCGTAAAGTGCCAGCTTTCCTGTTTTGAATAGCTTGTCATGATAGATGTAAAGATAGTTTCCACCTGTTTCTATATCTTTTACCGGATAGTCTACACTTATGGTTTTTACTTTTTTGGGGTTTTCCAGAGTGCTTATGTCCCATATTGTAACTTTTTTGTTTTCTCCGGCTATTAAATAGCTTCCGTGTATTCTTATGTTGTCACAGTCTTTGGTTGAAAGGGCGTTCTTTCCGCTGAGGCTTCCATCACTTTCTATTTTGAGGATTTCTATTTTGTTGCCTCCTGCTCCATAGAGGTAGTTGTCTTTTACTGCTATCTTGTTGATGTTCCCTAACCAGTGGAGTTTTTCTTTGTTGAGGTCTCCGTCTTCTTCTATTGTTATTTCTCTTATTCCGCTGAGTCCTCCAAGGTAGAGATGGTTGCTTTTGCCTGCTACTGTCTTTTTATAGTCAAAGTATGTGTGGCTGTCATAGTTGTATTTTGAGAGTTTTGTGCACTCTCCTTCTTTAAGGATTCCGGGGTATATTCTGCTTCCTGTATCATATATGCAGTAATTTTCTTCGTAGACTATGCTACTTGTCCATCCTTCAACTGATGTTTCTGTTGTTGTTATTTCTCCTGTTTCAAGGTTTACTTCTGTTTTAAGGGTGTTGCCTTCATCATTTATCTGTTTGCTGAAGAGTATGGCTTTTTCTGCTGTGGCTGTTATGAAGAGGTTGAATATTCCTTCTTCAGGGAGTGAATCTGTGATTTTATTAAAGCCGCTTTCTTCTGTGTACTGCCAGAGGTCTGTTTTAGGCGCTATGCCGTATCTTTCACTGACTTCATCATCTCCCGGTGTATAGTTTCCGCCTCCTGCTATGTAGAGCGCTCCATTTATTACGCTGTAGTTTATTCTATCTCTTATTGCCGGTGCATTTGAACTGCTTACTTTTTCAAACTGATTTTCTGATGAGAGTTTGTAGAGTTCCATTACACTTGAGCCGTTTCCAAGTAGGTAGAGGCTTTCATTTATGTTTATAAGGGTCGGGTTGGTTACTGTCGGGAGCGCTGCTGCATAGTAGAGTTTGGCTGTATTTATTACTGCCTTACTTGCTGCGCTTACGCTGTTTGTTCCCACAGATTGCTGGATTATCATATCTGAACCCATGTAGTAGAGATTTGTTCCATCTGTAACATATGCTTTGTCTGCATAGGTTGCTGAATATGGCTGAACCGAACCTGCCATAACTACTGCCATTAGCTGCCAGTCAGCTCTTTTGGTTTCTTCATTTATCCACATGTACCAGTAGTTGTCTGTTGCTCTGCTGAACTTGTAAAGATCATTCCCAATTGTCATTACTGTGCCTTCAGGTTCCATTCTTATGGTTTCGACTGATGCTGCATCTGTCAGAGGACTGTATTTCCATATATTCATAAGATCTCTACTTATTCTATCTCCAGGTCCACAGAATGGGCAGGAATCTTTATCAAAACCATGATCAGGATATGGATAGAGATATTTAAAGAAAAAGCGGGCGCTGGCTAATCCTTCTTTAATTCCGTATCCTATTGCATTATAACCGGCTGATGATCTGTTTGCTCTGGCATATGTTGTATATAGACTATAAAAATAAAGTGTTGATACACTATCTCCTGAAAGGTATGCTGTATTATTATTATAATATATACTTCTGTATCCTGCTGATGTTGTGTAGTAAAAGAATGGTTCCGGTTTTTCATTACCCTCAATTCTCTTATAATTTACTATATTTGCTTGATGGATAAGGGGTTTTTTACATCTTACATCTTCTTTCCAGTCCCATTTTACTGTTTCACCTCCTTCGCTTTCATAAATTAAATTTGAATATTTATATTTAAAATTATTATCATCATCTGTACATCTTTTTTTAGAAGAGATTTCTTTCCATATTTCATTTCCACGATCATCAGCAGGTTTTGGATCACTGCCATGACTGTAACCATAATTTTGTGCAAAGAATGGGATGAATGTATACGGGTTATCAGGGTTATCAGGGTTATCTGGATATTTGTTTGTGCAAAAACCAAGTTTTCCCCAATCATTAAGTTTTTCATCATCAACCCAGCAGAATCGATTGTCTATTTCTGTTGGTTCACTCTCTTTTGAGATTGTTGTTGCATTGTTAATTTCTATATACTGGTTTATATAAAAATCTCCCCAGCAGATTTCCATGCTGCTTGTTGTTTTGCACTCTGTAACTTCTTTAAACTGATTTACAGGGCTTTGATTGTTTTTTACATATTTGTAATCAGGGTCACATTTATCTCCTATTCCATCAAGATCATGATCAGGCTGCCACATATACTTTTTATCCAATGAGAAAAATGGAAAGTTGCCGTTATTTACAAAATAGCCGTGTTTATATGTGTTTGGATTAAAACGTGCTCCTCCGTCAAAATTACCTGTACAGATTCCATTTGAGTCATGATCTACTCTACATTCTCCACTTATGAGTTCATCAGCCAGCGATGCTTCTTCATAGGGGTTGTAAACAAGCGGGCAGTTGTCGCACGCATCTCCTATTTCATCTGTGTCTGAATTTATCTGATCTGAATTTGGTGTAAATGGACAGTTGTCACAGAGATCTCCCACCCCATCATCATCACTGTCTGATAGATCTAAACTGGGAATCGCCGGACAGTTGTCGTCAATGTCTAAAAATCCGTCTTTATCTGAATCTTCACAGGCGTTACCTATGTTGTTATAGTTCCAGTCTGCCTGTTCCTGATTTTTAACATTCGGGCAGTTATCAAAGCTGTCTCGTATTCCATCTCCATCTGAATCTCTGCCATCATAATAGGTATTTATGCTAAGTGAAGGGTCCCCGTACAGATTATAAAGATTGTTGTTTGTAAAATGTAACGCATCTTCTTTAGTGTTAAATAAAGCATGCCCTGCATCCTGTGGTTCTTTATCTGATGTTCCTGTGAGTTCTCTGGTAAAAAAGTATGCTAAAGATGGATTGGCTCCAGAATTTTTATTTCTTATTGTATCATTAATAAAAGATTCATTTTGTCTGTTAAAAGAACTGCTACCACCAGCTGAATCTCTTGTTGCTGCAATTGTTCCAATTGCTCCATTTAAAAGCAGGGAATAGGCAAGATTTTTGTCGTTTTCAGGTCGTGCGTTCTCACAGCTTGCCTGTACTGTAAAAAATGGATGTTCGTTGTCAAGATTTGCAAATCCGCCTGAATTTTTCTCTAAAGCAATATTGTTATCTATTATTTCAGCTGCACCAGTTGCATTACCATGTGTACACCATGTTACTATTCCAAACTGTTTGGAGTCATTTAATATTTTTTTTACATTTTCAATTGATGGAGTTACCGGTGTGCTACCGAAAAATAAAGGATCAGTGTCTGCCTCTTCTTCCGGTGATAACAGATCAAATCTATAATTTGGATCACAATGTGAAGGGGCAACATACGGTATACTGGAATCCCTTTCAGCAAGACATTCTGATTCTTTTACTCCTTTCCAGCCTTCTTCCGAGTTATACTCATATAATTTGAATTTTTCAGTTCCATTATCGTCTAAACCACAGAAAGCATATACTTCTGAAATATCAGAAAAATTTGTACAATCCCCTTTATCATCCCATGTTCCGTCAGACTGGCACTGCTGAAGCTGAAATTTTTCATGTTCATTTAGAGAATCTGTTGTATTATAACAGTAAATATATCGTTTTTCTCCTTCAGCACAGTCTGCTATTAATGATAGATCTGATGCGTTATTAACTGTTGTACAATCTCCTGATACAGTCCATTTACCGTTTTTATTACAAATATATTTCTGATATTGAGAGTTTCCACAGCTTTTATATTTTATGTTTGTCCCTTTGTAATCGGAGCTTGTATAATAACACTCATCATTAACTGCTTCAACTTCTCTGTAGTGTGTTCCACTGATTCCATTTAGATCTTCACAATTACCGATGTTGTTATATAGCTGTTCCTTATCATTATATAGCTCACTGATATAGATCCGATATTTTTCAAAATCATTTGGTAAAATCTCATTAACTATAGCTTCCCCAAACTCCCAGGCAGGAGTCGAACTATTTATAGGATACATTGGGAGAAATATTTTTTTTCTCCATGCTGCATTTTCTTTTGTTGAATTTTCATATGCTATAGTTTTGAGAAGTATACTGTCCAGATTGTCTATATTGTTGTTGTAAACCGGGATTCTGCCAACTATAACTTCTGCTGTTCTATCTATATATTTTGAATCGGATATTCTTTCAATTGCACCATCAAGTTTTTCTGTTCTCCAGTCATTACAGTTTTCTGCTGATGTTGCAGATGAATCATAACAGTAGACTGTAACATCGTTCCCTACAAGTTTATCTTTATCATGATCCCAGTCTGAGCTTAGATCTGCATAGTAGAAATCTGAAGGTTCTGCTTTATCAGTGCTGCATGGTTCTCCTGCAACAGAAGTTGAAAGGGCTTTGGAACTTATCCATTTCATAGGAATATCGCCACCATCATGGCACTTGTATCCTGGAAGATAATCTCCATCCGCATCCTGACCGGTACATTCTCCTGGATGTGGATCTCCTATTAAAAGAAGGTAATCTATCTTGTTCTGTCTTGATACAAGATAGTTTCTGATCTTTTCTGCTGCTTCATATCCTGTTAATCCTACTTCTCCTGCCCAGCCGGTCTCCAGCGTTAGCGCATTGCTGATTACGGAATATTCTTCTGTTACCAGATGAACTTCAAAGCCTCTTGCCATTTTGGATGCTATAAATCTTTTCATCTGTCCGGATGAACTGTATATTGTATCGGTTGTTATTATATAATATTTATTCTGATCATTGCCTGCTATTGCTGAAAAAGCAACATTGTTATTTATAAATTCAATTTCATCATAATTTACAATTTTTTCAGGCAAATTTGAAAGTGCCTGCAGTTTGTTGGGAGAAAGTTTTGAGGGGATTGTTATTTCATTGTCTCCTCCTGAAAATGTTACTGTAAGTCTGGCGTTCTCAAGCTTTTTTAATCTTCCTGCAACCGGGTTATAGTCAAAAAGAAGAACTTTTACTCTTACCAATTTGTATCCGCTGGTTTTTCCTGTAGTTACTGTATCTACATATTTTCCGTTTATATATGAATTTTTTGAATAGATATCTGTATCTCTTCCATCAATGATATTAACTGATGAAGGCCAGCATGGTGTCATATCTTCTCCGCATAGGTCAGGCGGTGCCGGCTTTACATCCCATTCTTCTGAATAAACTGTTTCCTGATAATCTTCTTCAATATATGCTGTAACTGTTGAAAGATCTGCTTCATCCGGTAAAAGGAAGTTTATTTCTGTTACTGGAAGTGCTGGATAGCCTGGTATCGTTGTTAATGCTGCTCCTGTGAAGTGTGCTGAGCCATTTAGTTTTTCCAGTGTTACTTCTTCTGTTGAAATGTCTGTTGTAAAACTTCCTGCATACAATAAACTGAATGCAAAGAAAAAACAGAAAAAAAGCCATAGCTTTTTCATAATGAATCTCCTATGTAAAAAAAAATTAATAAAAAATCGCTACAACAAAAATTTTTTAACACTTTGGATTTAAGATATCAAGGAATTAAAGTCTTTTTGTTGATGGGTTTTAGAAGATTGTGGTTCTTCTTTCTAACTTTTTTAAACACTGGAAAATTTATTTTCCTTGTGTATCAACGTTTAGAGAAAATCTATCATGCCAAATTTCACACTTTTTTAAACATCGGACATTTTGAATATTTTTTATGAAATACTAAGGGAAACTTAAGACATTAAAGAAAGGATTAAATTTTAAAAGAATAGTTTTATAATATCAGATCACCATTTATTCCAGTGAAGCTGCTTTTCATTCCACTTATCTTTAGGTTTTTCAACACCAGCAGGGATGCCAATAGGAATAAGATTAAGAGGAATAATATGTTGCGGAATTGAGAGAAGTTTCTGAACACTTTCAAATCTCTCTTTCTGAGGATAAACTCCTGTCCAGACAGCTCCATAACCTAAAGATTCAACAGCAAGAAGGATATTTTCCGTTGCAGCTGAACAATCCTGAATCCAGTAATCCGATGTTTCACCACCCCATTGTGCTTTAAGGTTTCCGGCAACAATTATTGCAGCACTGCTGTCTTTTACCATTTTTGCATAAGGAAGTATTTCTGAAAGCTTTTTAAGTGTGGCTTTGTCATTAATAACAATAAATTCATGGTCTTTTATCGACTGCAGTAGGAGCAGCCATTCCGGCTTTTACAATAAGGGTTAATTCTTCTTTTGAAATCGTTCCGCTTTTGTAATTCCTAACGCTTTTTCTTGCAAAAATAGTTTCAATAGTTGGATTTGTCTTTACAGTTTCAGCATAAAGAACAAAAGAAAGAACAAAAATAATAAAAATGGCAATCTTCCTCATAATAATACCTCAAAAAGATTTATAAAATCTCCTCGGGAAGCAGGATAGTATCTTTTGCTTTGGGTAAAAGTTCAGGGTGATCTGTATTGTAATGGAGCCCTCTGCTTTCCTTTCTTTTCATTGCACTTCTGATTATTGTCTCTGCAACTAAGGTTATGTTTCTCAGTTCGAGAAGATTTCTTGAAACTTTGAAATTCCAGTAGTATTCATTAATTTCATGCTTTATAAGAGAAATTCGTTTAAGTGCACGGGCCAAACGTTTATCGCTTCGTACTATGCCGACATAATTCCACATAAAACGCCTGATTTCATCCCAGTTTTGAGTTACAATAACGTTCTCCTCGCTGTCTGTAACCCCTTTTTCGTTCCATCTTGGTATTTCACATATGGAAATGCCTGAACTTATGTATGAATCAATTTCAATTGCGGCAAATTTAGCCATGACAGATGCTTCAAGAAGTGAATTGCTTGCAAGTCTGTTTGCTCCATGAAGACCTGTGTGAGCAGTTTCTCCGGCAACATAAAGTCCAGGAACAATTGTTTCACCTTTTACGGTAGATTGAAGACCTCCACACATGTAGTGAGCGGCAGGAACAACTGGAATAGGATCCTTTCTCATGTCTATTCCACCTTCAAGGCATCTTTTAAATATATTTGGGAAACGTTTTACAATAAATTCCTTATCCAGATGAGTCATGTCAAGGAGAACATGATCATCTCCCCGCTTTTTAAGCTCATGGTCAATGGCTCGTGCAACAATATCTCTCGGCGCAAGAGATTTCATTTCACTGTATTTCTCCATAAAACTTTTGCCGTCTACTGTTTTAAGAATTCCTCCTTCACCTCTAAGAGCTTCAGAGATAAGGAAAGATCTTATTCTTTCATTGTAAAATATGGTTGGATGAAACTGCATCATTTCCATATTTACCAGCGGAACTCCGGCTCTGAATCCTATTGCATCACCATCTCCGCTTGCAACATCAGGATTGGAAGTGTAAAGATACACTTTTCCGCATCCTCCTGAAGCTAAAAGACAAGCTTTAAAAGCGACACTCTTTACAATGCCGTCAGGTGAAAGTATATATGCCCCTACAACTCTGTTTTCTTTTGACAAGGCAAACTTTGAAGTTGTAATAAGGTCAATTGTCATGTGATATTCCCATAAAGTTATCATGGAATTTTCAAGAACAGCATCTTTAAGTGCTTTTACAAGCTGAGCACCTGTAATATCTCCGGCATGAACAACACGTCTTTCCGTATGACCGCCCTCTTTACCAAGATCAAGATCGCCATTAAGTCTTTTTGTAAAATTAACACCGTAACTTTCAAGTTCTTTTATAACTTCAGGTCCGTTTTCAACAAAAAATTCAACTGATTTTTCGTTGCAGAGACCTGCTCCGGCATTTAAAGTGTCTTCAATATGTTTATCAAAACTATCTTTACTTCTGTCTATTACTGATGCTATACCGCCCTGTGCATTTGCAGAATTTGATATTTCAATATTATCTTTTGTTACAAGAAGAACTTTTAAATTGCGGGATGCAAGCTTAAGTGCGGCAAAGAGACCTGCCACACCGGTCCCAGTTATAAGGACATCTATTTCAAATATGTTCATTTTTTATTGTCCATCAGTCCTTAAACCAATATTCTGTTATAAGCTCTCCGACAGCCTTATCTACAGCTTTCTGATCTGATTTAGATATATCTGTAAATCTCACACTGGTTCCAAAAAACTCGTTATCTTCTCTTATGTTAAGAACTACAGCTTTACATTTTACAAGGTGTTCCGAACCGGGGATAATAAATTCAAGATCTATTTCAGTATTTAGAGGATATGGTGACGGCGCAAGGATATACATACCGCTTGAGCTTAAATTAGCTGTCTGCTGAAAGTAATCCTCATTTCCGTTTATATTACGAATCCACATTTTAACAGGAACTCTTTCTCTGGTTCTTCTTTCACCTTTGCGTCTTGAATCATTTCTGTCATCCTGTGGAAATTTAGCCTGTTCACCCTGACGTCTGTCAACATTTTTTCGTCTATCGTTACTCTGCATAAAAACCTCCATAATGCAGTAAAGCCTAGTCATTATATGTTTTATAAAAAGTTTTGTCTATTAATTATCATTATTAAAAAAAAGATATTTTTATAATCGAAACAATATGTTATATAGCTATTTTGGCAATTTCTACAAGATATGCGGCTGATTTTGCTATGTTTTCAAAAGTTACCCATTCTCTAATCGAATGAAAATTAACTCCGCCGGCAAAGATATTTGGACATGGAAGCCCCATAAAACTTAATCTTGCACCATCTGTACCACCTCTTATAGGTGAAATATCTGGAGTGCATCCAAGATTTTCCATAGCTTTTTTCATTATATCAATTATAAATCCATTTTCTTTTATAACTTCATACATATTCAGGTAGCTTTCATTTATATTTACTTCAACCTCAAGTTCAGGAACAGAATTTCTGAGATATTCAGCAGCGGATGTTACTATATTTTTATTAACAGCCATATCTTCCATTGAAAAGCTTCTTAATATCATATGAACAGTTGTTTCGTTAACATCACCTTTCATTCCTACAGGATGAATAAAAGGTTCTCTGCCATCCGTATTTTCAGGTGAACGTTTTGCAGGCATCATTTCTATAAATCTTGAAGCCCAGCGGATAGCATTTACCATTTTATTCTTTGCATATCCCGGATGATAATTTATCCCTTTAAAAGTTACTTCGGCAGAAAAAGCATTGAAATTCTCAAAATTTATTTCATTTGGAAAACCGCCGTCAACAGTAAAACCAAAATCTGCACCAACTTTTTCAAGATTAATAAAATCAACGCCTTTACCAATTTCTTCATCAGGAGTAAAACATATTTTAATATTAGGATGTTTTATTTCAGGGTGTTTTATCAGATATTCAATAAAACTCATTATTGCAGCGACACCGGCCTTATCATCAGCACCAAGAAGTGTGGTTCCGTCAGATGTTACAATTGTTTCACCAATACAATCTTTAAGTTCGGGAGAAGATTCAGGATCTATTTCAATACCGTTTCCAATAACAATTTTTCCTCCCTGATAATTTTCATGAATCTGCGGCTTAACATTAAGACCGCTGCAATCAGGGGCAGTATCCATATGTGCTATAAAAGCCACATTTTTTTTAGAATCACAATTAGATTTAAGAGAAGCATAAACATATCCGTTATTATCCATTTCCGCATCTTTAAGACCTAACATGGCAAGTTCTTTCACAAGCATAACACCTAAATCTTTTTCTCTGTCAGCAGAAGGGAATGTATCACTCTCAGGATCAGATTCAGTATACACCTGAACATAACGTAAAAATCGATCTTTTAAAGAAGTCGCATTTAGGATATCTTTTATAGCTTCATCTTTTTTCATCATACACTCCATAAAATAAATTAATAACCATCAAAGACCTCAAGTATTATACACAAATCAAAAACCGTTGCAAAAAATCAAATCCTGTTTTCAAATAAAAAACAAATGTTTTATTACACTTTTGCAGCGTATATTAAGAATAAAATTCCGTTTTAAATTTTATATAACAAAATCTGTTGTCTTATTTATTTAAGATAGTATAATGCTTTCGGGTTTTATTAGAGAGGGAACATGATAAAGGCAAAAATTATATATGTAGACAACTCAGAATTCATGCACAGTCTTATGGCAAAAAAACTCAATGCTCTGGGCTGTGATGTATTATGTATCTATTCAATAGCAGATGCGGAAAAAGCCATTATTGAAGGTAACTATGACATGATAATTTCAGGCATGGAAATAGTTGGAGGTACAGCAATTGACCTTATTGAATATCTTAAAAAAATGGAACTTTACACCATTCCGCTTATAGTTTTAAGCTCTACAGATGATGCTGAAATAAGAGACAAAGTTCTGGAAACAGGTGCAATGGATTTTGTTAACAAAACAACGGAACTAAATGAACTTATCGATTCAATAAACCACTTCTTTGACCTTACAGGTCCTTTCTGCAACATTCTTTTAACAGATGATTCTCTTACGGTAAGAAAAATAGCCAAGAACATTTTAGACAAAAACAGATTAGATTCTGTTGAAGCCAGAAATGGAGCTATGGCTCTCGGAATGTTTGATAAAAATCACTACTGCGCCGTCATTTCTGATGTAAACATGCCTATAATGAATGGAATTGAGTTTTATAACAGATTGCGTGAACAAAGAATTCTTATACCTTTTTTCTTTATGACAACAGATGGAGAAATCGATCAGGTAAAAGAATTAATAAAGAACGATGAACATGCAGATTTTATCGTAAAACCGTTTACTGAAGCATCGCTTATGCTTGCACTTAATAACATGAGATATAAAAGACATCATAAAAACTCACACTTAACTCTCCATTAATTTATCTATAATTAATAATAAATAACAAATATTTACTAAATTTATCTGATTTATTGACATTTTTTCAACATTTTAGAAATTCAAGTTTTTTTTACATTTTTTTTTAAACATAAGCCAAAGTGACTAAAATAATTAAGATTTTTCTCAATATCTAGTTGTTGTCGACATTCTTTTATACAGATCATGAATACTCTAAACAAAAATGTTGCAAAAATGTTGAAAACTTTCAGTCAAATAGCAACTTTTCTTTCTGTTATAGAGACAAGTGTAACACAATTTTCGCAGAAAAAATTAAAAAATATATTCTTTGCAAGAAGTTTTGATGCAGCTTCTATTGGCATTTTTCTTAATATACCATTTCTTTTATATGTAACAATCCACGTTTTCATTTTAAGGTTATTGTAGAAGAGGTAACATCCATTTCTTCTTCAGTGTAAGCAATAATTTCTATTGTAGCTATGGAATCAAGATTTATATAAAACTCTCTGTTATGAACTGTCGCACTCTTATCTGCTCCATTTTCCCATATAAACTTATGAAACTGAGTTTCATTTTTAACTCTAAACATTTTATGATGATAAGGATCTTTAAGATAATTATCGAATTTTTCTCTAAAAAGAGCATACTCTTCTTCATTAAAAAACAGCGTTTCAAGATTTTCTCCAGTCACAAGCCTGATTTCGACATTGTATAACATAAAAATCCTCCAAATCTTAAAATTAAGTTTCTAAACTTATAATTAATCATAAAATTTGTCAAGGAGAATCATTACAATTTAACCCTATTTACTTTACTTTATAAAATAAAAGATGTTATCCTACACGCCGGCTTTGAGGAGGTGAAAAATGAAAAAATCTTTTCTATACTTTGTTATTATAATATTAACCATTACCACAATAATTATTGTTTCAAATCAGAAAGAAATAATTGCCACATCAGAAATCCCTTTTAATGAAATAAAAGAAATTTTTCCTGAAGCAGAAAAAGCTTTTAAGGAAAATGAAAACCTATATGTCATTGAATCAAAAGAAGGCAAAAAGCTTGGTAAAATAATAGACGGAAGAAAAGCTTCTGAAAATTTTTATGGATATGCAGGTCACGTTCCATTAATAATAGGTCTTACAACAGACAATAAAATCATCAAACTTGCTTTTCTTGAAAACAATGAAACACCATCTTTTTTTGAACATGTAAAAGAGGAATGCAGGTTCGATAAATGGAACGGTCTTACAACTGAAAAAGCAGTAGAAACAAAAGTTGATGCAGTAACAGGCGCAACCATGTCAAGTTCGGCAATCATAAACACTGTGCAGAAAGCTTTAAATGAAACACTGCAAAACAAAACAACAGTTAATCCATCAAATGTACTGCACCAAATCTATTCGGAAATACTAATGATACCTCTTTTACTATTTGCGCTCTTCACATTTTTCCACAAAAAAGCAAACAAATATCTGAGACGCTCATTAATGATTCTGACAATAGCAATATCAGGATTCTTTTATGCTGAAACTTTATCTTTAGCAAAATTTTCCGCATTAATAACAGACATTGATTCAATATTTTTAATATCGCCGATATATATATTAATGCTTACTCTCGCAATCATTCTTCCATTTATAACAGGAAGAAATTTCTACTGCTACCATCTCTGCCCATTTGGAGCAATTCAGGAAATAACATCAAAAATAAAAATCAGAAGGATAATACTCCCTAAAATCTCTGAAATATTCTTCAAAACTGTTCGCTTCGGAATTCTATTAGTTGCTGTAATAGTTTCAGTAGGCTATTTTAAATTTGACATTTCAATGACAGAACCATTCGCAGCATTTGCAGTAAAATCGGCATCGGTATATGTTCTGCTTCAGGCATCAGTCATAATAATCATATCCATTTTCATACCAAGATTCTGGTGCAGATATTTATGCCCGACAGGATTTCTTATAAACTGCTGCTGCATAAAAAGAAAAAAGGTTAAAAAGGCTGCTCCCAATCCTTAAACACAGGCTGAAGACCTTTCTTTTCAAGCATATGAACTATCTCAGGAACAGTTCTGGCATCTGATATTTCAAACTGAGCAGTGCTTCCCTCCTCAGCATAACCGCCGACATCAGTTCTTGAACCGGCAGAAAATCTCGTAACACAAATATCAAGAAGATGATCTCTAAATTCAGGAGTCTCTCTGGTGGAAAGATTAATACCGACTCTTGGCATAAAAAGCCTGTAAGCAGTAATAAACTGAACATAATCCTCATCAGTCATAATAGACGCCGGTTTATAACCGCCTTCAGCCTCATTGATTCTTGGCAAAGAAATATTAAGCTCAACATCAGGGTACTTTCTGTCAAGATAATCAGCATGAAGACCAGCAAGAAAAGCTTCACTTCTCTTTTCAGCAAGCCCATAAAGAGGACCGATATTCACATACCTGAAACCAGCCATACAACCACGCTCAGGCGAATCAAGACGGTAAAGATAATTTGCCTTTCTGCCGGAAAGATGAACCTTTTTGTAAGTATCCTCATTATAAGTTTCCTGATAAACAGTAAGCCCGTCAACACCCTTACTTCTTAAAAACTTATAATCATCGACATCCATAGGATAAACCTCCATGGAAACCGAAGCAAAATACTTCTCAAGAATCTTAGCAGCCTCACCCATATATTCAGGAGTCGTATAACCCGGAGCTTCACCAGTAAGAAAAAGAATATGCTGCATACCAGTCTTTTTTATAGCCTTAGCCTCAATTTCAATCTCCTCAAGAGAAAGCTTTCTTCTATTAATCTTATTCTTACAGTTAAAACCGCAGTAAATACACTCATTAGTGCAGTAATTGGAAAGATAAATAGGAATATAAAGCCCGATAACATTACCGAAATACTGCTTCGTAAGCTTCCTTGCCTTCTGAGCCATCGGTTCGATAAAATCAGCGGCACGAGGAGAAAGAAGCGTCAGAAAATCCTTAATATTAAGCCTATCCTTAGCAATTGCACTCTTAACCTGATCATCCGAAACCCTTCTGAAAAAGGCATCGTAATCAAAATCCTTAAACTCTTTTATAGTATCGTAAAAACTCATTTTCTTTCACCCAAAAAACCAGTAAGCGGGGAAGAAGCAACAGCACCCGAAGTAATCTCGCCACGCATATCGGCAAGATAAGCCATTCTGCCAGCCTGAACAGCAAGAGAAAAAGCCTTACCGGCAGTTACAGGATCCTCAGCACTGGAAATAGCAGTATTAACTAAAACCGCAGCCGCACCCATCTCCATAGCCTCAGCAGCCTGGGAAGGTCTTCCAATACCTGCATCAACAATAATAGGAAGCCTGGAAAGCTCAATAAGCATTGAAATTATCTCCTTAGTCCTGATACCCCTATTTGAACCAATAGCAGAACCAAGAGGCATAATCGCAGCAGCGCCCGCATCCTCAAACCTCTTAATGAAACTCACATCAGGCATAACATAAGGAAGAACAGTAAAACCATCCTTAACAAGAATCTCAGTCGCCTTTAAAGTCTCCATATTATCAGGCATCAGATAACGGCTATCATTAATAACCTCAATCTTTATAAAATCACCGCAACCAGCCTCCCTTGCAATATTAGCGATACGGACAGCCTCTGCGCTATTTCTTGCACCGGAAGTATTAGGAAGCAGAACAACATTTTTAGGAATATAACTTAAAATATTCTCATCGCCGGCACTAAAATCGACCCTTCTCAAAGCCACAGTAATCATCTCACTGCCTGAAGCCTCAAGCATAAGAGGAATAAACTTCTTTGAAGCAAACTTACCAGTACCGGTAAAAAGTCTGTTAGTAAACTCCTTATTACCAATTTTAAAAACATCTTTCATTTCAACTAACCTCCTCCAACGAAAGAGAGAAGCTCTAACTCATCATTTTCTTTAAGATATGTAGAATCCCACAACACTTTTTTAAGGACAGAACCGTTATACTCGACAACAATACCATCAAGCCTGCCAGTTTTAACCAAAATCAGAGAGGCGACAGTCAATTCATCAGTATTCTCAGGCGTACCATTTACAGAAATTCTCATTCGGGCTCCTCAAAAAACCTTCAACATTTTGCAGAATACTCCAAACAGCACAGCTAATCAATTCTTTGAAGAGTATTTTTTTGGGAGATAAAGAGAAGAACTCTATCTGAAACAATATTATGTCAGCTTAGAAATTAAATCCTGTATTCTATTTAATAATATAGTTTTTGAATATAAGATTTTACCAAAATGACTTTCCTGAATTATCTCGAAATCATTTTGACAATAAATATAATTACAAGCAATATATTTAACAAGCTTTTTAGACATTTTTAAATTATATTTATCTGAATAATAAAAAGAATTTACAATACACAATGCAGGTGGATGATTTTTCTCTAAAACTATATCAAGTTTCTTATGATAAAGGAATTGTAAAAAAGGCTTACCAACAACAAATTTTTTATCATCCATATCATAAACAATAGAAGAAAAATTAAAAAAAGTAGAGAGAGGAAGTTTTTCTAAAAACTTATCAAAAGATGGCTCAGAATTAAATTTAAAAAGCAACTGATCCTGAGTTAATCCCCAAGTATTATGTAAACACCATAAATCTAAATCTATATTTTCAAATAGTATTTTATTGTTCTAGCCCCATAATTGACTGTACAAAAGAAACAGTTAAACTTTCCCAATAAAAGAGGAGGAAAGATGGTGCAGCGGAAACGTTACAGTGCGGAAGAAAAGTTTCTGATACTGAAAGAAGCGGAAGAGCACGGTGTTGTAAAAACATGTGAAAGACACGGAGTGGATCCTACGACCTATTATGTGTGGAAAGAGAAGTACGAAGCTGAAGGGATAGCAGGATTACTTCCCATGAAAGCCGGAAGAATCGCTGAAGTTAAAGATATAAAAGGACTTGAGAAGGAAAATCGTATACTTAAGAAACTGCTTGCTGAGAAAGAAGTACTGATTGCGGCACAGCTTGAACTGATAAAAAAAAAGAGTTCACATCCGAAGAAAAGAGGGAGTTAGTGAATAAATACAGTTTTAAAAGAGGCAGAAAAGCAATGTGCAGTAAGCTTGATATCCCGCTATCCACATATAATTACAGGAATAAAGAAGGTAAAGCAGGCAGAAAACCGTCACTGTTTTCAATAAACTGTGAAGGGAACAGGATTCTTAACGAAGAAGTGGTTTCAAAAATAGAAAGCATAATAAATCATCAGTTTGCAGATTATGGCTATATAAAGATCTGCCACATACTGAGAAACAGATATGGAATAATAATCAACCGCAAGAAAGTATACCGTCTTATGAAAGAAGCGGGTTATCTTCAGAAACGCATCAGAGAAAAAGCAGAGAATCGTCAAAGAGTTGGAAGCTGGAAAGTAAACGTCAGCCGTCCGTTTGAAAAGATAGAGATAGACATAAAGTACATATATGTAAAAGGCGAGCAGAGACACTATTATATGCTTAACCTGATAGACTGTTACAGCTGGAAACTGCTGTCATACAGATTATCAGGAAGTATAAGGAAAGAAGATGTGATAGATATGCTGAGAAAAGTGATTATACTTTACGGAAATCCCAGAGATATAATGCTTAGGAGCGATAACGGAAGCCAGTTTATATCAAAAGATATGGCGGACTTTATAGAAAAGACAATAAATATGAAACATGAGTTCTGTCACGTCAGAACGCCGCAGGAAAATGGATACGTGGAATGTTTTCACAGCATACTGCAGAGATTTATAGTAAAAAGAGAGGGTTTTGAAAGTTTCAGTGAGCTGGACAAAGTGATAAGAGCCTTGACAGAGTTTTATAACGAGGAGAGACCTCATAAGGGATGCGGTTACAGAACACCGTCAGATGTTATGAGCAGATATTATGAAAAAACTGGAAAAAATATTGGGAAAGTTACTGCTTGATTTCTGTATAGTTTTTAGGGGGCTATAGCACTTAGTTCCTGATGTCTTTCAAGAAAACGGTGAAAAAGCTCAAGCAGGTGCGGACCAACAATAATTCCGCCAAGAATCTGACCTATAACTTCGCCTATTTTAATCTTTCTGGCAATAAGACCGCAGGTATATGCAGATAATATCAATAGACCTACCGACATAATTTGTAACTGCATATGTTCCAGCATAATACCTCTCAGAAAAAAATTACCAGAACAAAAAACTAAATCAATTAAAGTATATCTGCCTAACAGAAAAAAAATATTAATTTCAAAAAACAATTGCCTTTAAAACAAGAGTTATAAAAATATGTCAACGCAAAGTTAAAATGTCCGGTCTTCTGCAAAATAGAAAAGTCCTCTTTTAAATTTTGAATTATAACTTTCATTAATTATTTTCTCACTTCATTCACAGTAGTCTGAAAAATATCAACAGGAAATTTGCAGTAAGGATTTGCATTTTGTTCAGCTATAATCTGATCAACTGTTTTGTTAAGTGTTTTAGCATCCTGTGGTAAGAGCTGCTTTTCTCTTTGTCTGAATGTTTCGTATGGCATTTTTCTTCCTTTGTACAGAAGGGTTATTTCTCCATTAAAACTTTCACAAACTGTTATTTCTCTTTTTCTCATACTTATTCCGGAGCTTTCAGTCTTTATCTGGTAAATGGTATTGTTATATTGTATTTCCAGATTATTTGAAATAGTTCTTAGACTGTGTTTGGAAAAAATTATATCAAGTTCCTCTTTGCTGTGCTGAACTTCTCTATGTGCATTTTCACAGGATTTTGCTTTTACTGCAAACTTATTACTCAGCATCTCTTTATATTCTGTTAAAAACTTATTTGCTTCTTCGATTGTATTTATCTTTCTAAGCCTCAGTTCCTTCACAAGACGATCCTGTAAAAGCTGGTTGGCTCTTTCCACTCTACCTTTAGCCTGTGGCGTACCGGCTGAAATAATTTCTATCCCCAGCGTTTTCATCGCACGGCCAAACTGCGTAATGTTACTGCCTGTTTTCGGATCGGCTCTGTTAACTCTGAATATTCCATGTTTATCTGTATAAAGTGCTATTGGTATTCCATATTCTGAAATGTATCTTCTCATTGTTTCCATGTACGCTTCTGTCGTTTCCGATTCCGAGAAGAAAAGTTCCATGAATTCGCCTGTGGCATCATCTATGAAAACTGTAAGATTACATTTTGGACGGCGGTTTTCAAACCATTCATGCGGTGAGCCGTCTATCTGTATCAGTTCTCCTGGCCGGCTTCTTCTTTCACGCATCTGATGAACCCTTTTTGCTTTCTTTGCTTTAGCTTTCCATATATTTTCAGATATCATTATCTGTCTTACTGTTTCTCTTGATATAACTATATCGTCAAGCTCTTCAAGCTTTTCCGCTGCAAGTGTCGGTCCGAAACCATAATATTTTTCCTTTAGAAGTTGCTGTACTTTTTTTCCCAGTTCCTCTGATATTTTACGGTTACTCGTTTTGCCTCTTTTACGCGATATCAAACCTTTTTCTCCTTCTTTTGAATACCTTTTCAAAATCCTTCGTATCTGCCTTTCCGAAAGATGAAGAAGCTTTCCAGCTTCTTTCTGAGACAGGCGTTTCAACTTCAAATCCCTTATTACAGAAACCCTCTCTATCTCTTTTTGGCTCATTCGTAGAATCTCCTCCACTGTATTCTCCCATGATTGTTCATTCCTTTCATCTGAGAGATTAGTTTAAATAACCGGACATTTCTACTTTGCTCACATAGGACATTATCACTTTGCGCCCACAAGAGTTATAAAAATATTGAAAATACCTGTTTACTATGTATAATGGCGATATGGAAAGGATTATACTTGGCATAGAGTCCAGTTGTGACGACACATCAATTGCTGTTGTAGACAGTAATCTAAATGTAATAAATATGGAAACTGTGTCCCAGATTTCAGTTCATAAAATATTTGGTGGTGTAGTTCCTGAGGTTGCAGCAAGAAATCATATTGCATATATATTTCCGCTTCTTAACAGAGTTATGGAAAGCGCAGGTGTAAAACCAAAAAATATCGATGCTATTGCAGTTACAAGAAGACCGGGGCTGGTAGGCTCTCTCCTTGTTGGAGTAATGGCTGCAAAAGGACTGTCTGCAAGCTGGAATCTTCCACTCATTGGGATAAATCATCTTGATGGACATATTGCAAGTGCCTTTTTAAACAAAGATAAAAAACCAAAAAAGCCATATATTTCGCTCATTGTTTCAGGTGGACATACATCTATAGTGGAAGTAACCGAAAACGGACAAAACACAATTAGTCAGACACTTGATGATGCAGCTGGAGAAGCCTATGATAAGGTTTCTAAAATGGCTGGTCTTGGATATCCTGGTGGTCCTGTAATAGATAAACTGGCGCAAAAAGGCAATCCTGATACTTATGACCTTCCTTACCTCTTAAAAGGCGGCAAGCATGCAAATGCTACATTCTTCAGTTACAGTGGAATAAAATCAGCTGTTAAAAGAATCCTTGATGAAGAAAAAAATCTTATCATGGAGGATTTAATGGCAGCTTTTCAGATAAGAGTTGTAGAGCTTATAGAAAGACGTCTTGAATCTGCTATATCTAAAGGGTCTTATAATGCACTTGTTATCTCAGGTGGTGTTTCAGCAAATAGCCATGTTAGAAAAATGGCAACATCTATTGCCGAAAAACATAACCTTGAACTTTACCTTCCCGAGCTCAAATATTGCCAGGACAACGGAGCAATGATAGCGGCAGCAGCATTTGAAAGATTTGAAAAAAGAGATTTTGATTCTTTAGACTTTCCGGTAAATCCTACAGTAAGGCCAGGCAAATGAATTTCAAAGAATTCATAAGCATGCTGACCCAATTCGGAGCAGAACCTTCAAAAAAATTCAGTCAGAATTTTCTTTTTGATAAAACAGTACTTGATGATATTGCATGGCAGATACCAAAAGGAAGTACTCATTATATAGAAATCGGCGGTGGTGCTGGTACTCTTACTTTATCTGCAATAGAAAAAGATCTTAAACCACTCACAGTTATAGATCTTGATGATAGAATGATTTCTCTTCTAAAATATAGATTTGAAAATGAAAAAGATGTTAAAATAATAAAGGATAATGGTGCAACCTTAAATTTTAACAATTATGCAGATTCAGGCAGAGTAACAGTTTTTGGAAATCTTCCATATCAGGTTTCATCTCCTATTCTTATTAACACGATTTCTCAAAGTTCCTGTATAGATAGCGCTGTATTTTTATTACAGAAAGAAGTTGCAGAAAAAGTTGTCTCAAAACCTGAAAGCAGACTTTTTTCCCCAATAGCTGCACTCGTTCAAATGGTTGGCGACGCAGAAATAGTAATGGAAATTCCACCTGAGAAATTTTACCCTGCCCCTAAAGTATTTTCTTCTTTGATAAAAATAAATTTTAAAGAACATTCTATAAACAAAGAAGAACTTATTAAATATGCATCAGTATTTCGAATTATTTTTTCACATCGTCGCAAAACCTTGTCAAACGTATTTAAAATAAACAGATTACCGATAGAAATCATAAATCAATGCGATATTGATCCTTTAACAAGAATTGAACAGCTTGAATGGAGCAAACTTGTTATGATTTCGTCAAAAATCAGAGAAATAATTTAAATTAATATAATTCTAGTCTCGATAAAGAGACATCTACATAATGGAGGAAAACAATAGATGAAAGAAAAGTTAAAATTTTTACCGCTTGGAGGGCTTAAAGAAGTCGGCAAGAACTGCATGCTTGCAATTTATGGTAAAGATGCACTCATGATTGATTGCGGAGTAGGATTTCCAGGCAATGATGATTTTCTGGATGACGATTTTTTTATTCCCGATTTTGATATAATAGAAGACATGGAACTTAACCTTACAGGTCTTGTAATTACACACGGACATGAAGATCATATCGGAGCAGTTCCTTACCTTTTAAGGAGATTTGATACGCCTGTTTTTGCAACGGAATTTGTTGCTGAACTTTTAAAGGAGCGAATAGCCAGAATTTCAAAATATTCAAATATTACCGCAATTCCTGCAACAAGAAAATCACCTTTTGATATAGGACCTTTTAAAGTAAGAATGATACCTGTAGTTCACAGTATTCCTGAAGCTATGGCTCTTGAAATTCAGGTAGGAGATTATAAATTCATACACACAGGCGATTTTAAATGCGAATCATCCGAAAAAAGTCCTTTTGAGAATTTAAAATCCGATGATATAGACATACTTTTCATAGACAGTACAAATGTTGAACATAAAGGATTTTCAGGCAGAGAAAAAGATATAAAAGAAAATGTAAACACTCTTGTAAAAAAAGCACCAGGAAGAGTAATTGCAACATGTTTTTCATCAAACACATTCAGATTAAAAACATTAATTGAAGCTGGAATTGCAAATGGAAGAAAAATTGCACTTATGGGAAGAAGTGTACAGTCATATGCCGCAGTTGCCAAACAACTTGGATATCTTGATTTTTCCAAAGAAATACTCTCTGAAAATAAAATGATAGAAAGAACTCCTGACAATAAACTGCTTATAATTGTTACAGGTTCTCAGGCCGAACCAAGATCTGTAATGAAAAGAATGTCTCTTGATATGCTCAAAATGATATCGATACATGCCGGAGACACAATACTTTTCTCTTCCAAAGTCATTCCAGGTAATGAACTCAGCATTGGTCGAATGATAGATGTCCTTGTAGAGAAAGGAGCTGAAATACATTACGAAAACACAGATCACATACACGTTTCAGGTCATGCATATCAGGATGAGCTTATGCTTGCAATAAAAGATGTAAATCCAAAACTTGTAGTTCCTGTTCATGGGCATGTACGATTTTTGGATTTTCATGCAAGAAAAGCTGAAGAACTTGGTTACACTACAAGAATTATATCTGATGGAGATATTTTCGTTTGTGGAGACAGCACTCCTTATATAGAAAGAAAAATAGAACTTGAGCCGGTTATTGTAAGCAACATGGATAGCGAACTCGTTGACATTGAAACAGTAAAAGAGAGAAAAAGAGTAGCAAAAGCAGGATTTATGTCAATAACACTTAATGTAAGACCGGATAATGAAACATTTGAGGTTCAACCAATAATTCTATCAAGTGGACTTGCTTCAATTTCTGAACTTAAAAAAATAGAAAAAGAAACAAAAGAAATTATTTACAACTATTTTTCAGATGAAATTTCATACGACCCTGATTGGGAAGATGTAGAAGAAGAAATACGAATAAGAGTAAGAAGGTTTCTGAAAAATAAAACAGCAAAAAAACCTGTGGTATATTCAACAATAATTGTTAATGACTAAAAAAGGATTTGAAAATGAGAATTTTTTACACACTTATTTTGATTGTTCCAATGCTGATTTTATCATCATGTGCATCCACGGCAACTGAAAAAATTATTAAAAAATCCGGAGATACCGGAACGTGGAAAGAAAACAGTGATGTCTACAAAAATGCCGGAAAAATATATTTTACCGGTATTGCTTCAGGAGCGATGACAGAAACAGAAGCTTTTAAGCGAGCAGAAAGTGATGCCTTTGCACAGGTAAGTAAGTATTTTGGTGTTGAAGTAAACTCAACAACAACGATAAGAGACAGAGAAACCAGTGGAAAAAGCAGCTATGATATTGGAATAAAAAACAATCTTACAGGTACTTCAATAAAACTTAAAAATTATACTTTTGAAAAGAAATATGTTGAGAAGTGGAAAAGAAAAAATATAGAATATGATGCAAAAGTACTTCTAAGTATACCTGTTACAGAAATGAATAAAATAAAAATGGCGACAGAAAACTTATGTGGATGGAGTATCAAATCCGAAGATACAGTAAACGAAGAAATGATTTCCCAGTTTGTAAGAGAATTTGGAAGAATAAAAAAATTAAACATACAGCCATCTGCAACCAGTTTTGATAAATTCGGTTCTGAAAATTCAATTATAAATAATGGAGAAACATCAAAATTTCTCCTTATTACCATAAAACAGAAAACTGCATCCGAACTAAATAACAGTAAAATTTACCTGGAGATATCTGTAGATCTTATATCTGTAATAGACAAAATAATAATAGATAATTACACTGCACAATTTGAAACTTCTGATACTTCTAAAGATATTGCAGAAAAAAAAGCATACAATTCTGTGTTTGAACAAATATATGTTCAATAATCAGTAACAACAGAACATCTTCTTCCTGTTTTTATTTGACTCATATTTTCAAAATTATATACTAAATCTGGTTTTAAACTATTGCTGTTAATATGTATATAAAAACGTTAATATAATAGTTTTAATACCTTGGTAAAGTTGAAATTAAAAGGACTGTAAAATGAAGTTGAAATTATCCTTTAAATCATCAAAAGAAATAGTTTTAAAATCAGGCTTTAATCATTTAATACAGAAACTGATACTTCAAATTATTGAAAGGCCTTTAACTGCCTGGTTTATAAGAGAAAATATACCAGAGGATGAGCGGGATTTTGAACTTTTCTGTTTTTCAGAAATTCAGGAAAGAGCCCTTGCTGACAACATAAGAAAAGAGCTTGTATATCCACCCAAAATAACATTTACAGTAACATCTCCCGTTAATATTATATTAGAACAAACCGCTTCAGGTATGATAAAAGCACCATATTTTGAATTAGCAGGAAACAAACTTGAAATAGAAAATATAGAAATAACACCAGTACACACTATTGCAGATGATCAGGAAGAATTAAAAATAAAAGCACTTTCACCAATTGATGCTCATGCAATGGTAAAAAAATCGGAAGAAATTAAAATTCCTCACTACTTTACCCCTTTTGAAGAACAGTTTTCCCAGCTTTCGAATATTATTTTACAAAAGAAATGGGAATTACTTATGAAAGAATCATGCCCTTATGATATAAACATCAAACCTCTTTTTACAGAAACAAGTTATTCAAAAATAGTCTATTTTGGAAGTAACGAAAACAGAACTGCTGCAAAAGGATGGATGGGCGATTATACTCTTGAAGGTAAAAAAGAGATTCTCAAATTTGCTCTTGAATGCGGAATCGGCAAAAGAAACTCCCTTGGATTCGGCATGATAGATGTTCCATCCGAATAACTTGCACGCTATTTTATGGATATAAAAAAAGAACCCTCTGCAATTATTATTATTACACTATTTCACTTATTTAAAATTGTAATTAATTTCTTAATTAAATTATATGCTTACCATGACATAAAAAAAATACGGTTGTTTTTTAATGTAATATCCTTTATATATCCGGTGTATTTTACTGTGGGAGGTAAAAGTGTTCTTAAAAAATGATAAAAAGTTTTCCATAAAATGGATTATGAATTATGTCATGGTAATAATGGGTTCTTCTATCATGGCATTTTCTTATGTTTTTTTTCTTATACCAAATAAGATAACTCCTGGAGGTGTTTTCGGTATATCAATCGTTATTCACCATATATTCGGTCTTCCTACCGGTGCAGTCAGTCTTGCAATCAATATTCCTCTTTTGATATGGGGAGTTAAAGAACTTGGACCTAAATTTGGGGCAAAAACTGTTTTTGGTATGGTCTTAACATCGTCACTTATAGATCTTATTACACACTTTTGGGGGAATCAGTCTCTGCTTTCAGGAAATGACCAGATGATGCTTTCCGCTTTATTTGGAGGAATCGGTATCGGAGCTGGTCTTGCTCTTGTTTTTAAAGGAAAAGCAACAACTGGCGGTACGGACATTGTTGTTCAGATTCTTACAAAAAGATTGGGAATACCCATAGGAAGACTTGTTTTAATGATTGACACCACTATTGTTGCAACAGCTATCATCGTTTTTAAAAACCCTAATCTTGCACTCTATTCAATCATTACACTTTTCGGAACAGCAAAAGTTCTTGATGCTATAATAAATGGTGTAGGTTACTACAAAACACTGTTTATTATTTCAGACAAACATGAAGAAATAAAAGAAAAAATCATTAAAAGCCTTTACAGAGGCGGAACATATTTAAAAGCTGAAGGTATGTATTTTGGTGTAGAAAAGAAAATAATATTTACATCTGTAAACAGAAGAGAGATGGTAGCTCTTATTGATTATGTAAAAAATATTGATCCAAATGCTTTTATAACAGTTACAGATGCCGCTGATATCCTCGGAAAAGGTTTTAAACCTTTATCTATAAAAGATTAGCTTGAAATTCTCATAAAAAAACTTAATCTAGCATATCTTAACTTTTTGAGGTTAAACTGTGAAAAATATCTTTCTTGAATCTCTCTACAAAAGAAGAGGCGGAATAAAACTCGGCAGAGGAAGAGTTGAATCGGCATATAAAGAAATAAAAACCAGAGAAATTAAAGCATATCATGTGGCTGGAACCAACGGAAAAGGAACCACTGTATATGCTATTTCAAAACTGCTCATAGATGAAGGATATAAAGTTGGAAGCTTTATATCACCACATCTTGTAGATTATAATGAAAGAATATTACTGAATGGAAAAAATATATCAGATACGGATGCTGAAAGAATTTATAACTGGCTTTCAGAAAGAACAACAAACTTTGATGAACTTAGTTTCTTTGAAATAACATTTCTTATTGCATGGAAATATTTTGAAGAAAATAATGTCGACAGGGCTGTTTTTGAAACAGGGCTTGGAGGAAGACTTGACGCAACCAATGTAATTTCTCATCCTAAAGTCTCTGTTATAACATCAATTGGTCTCGATCACACACATATTTTAGGTGATACTATTGAAAAGATAGCTTTTGAAAAACTGGGAATTATAGGAAAAAACGACATAACAGTTTTTGCCGATATTGAAGAACCGCTCCTATCTTTCATGACAAAAGATGCAAACGAAAAAGGAAGCATAAAAACACTTAAATACTATGATGATATCAAAATAAGAACACCTAAATCTTTTATCTCAGACAAACAGATGAAAAATTTAAAAGCTGCAGCAACTGCTTTTATCAACGGTGAAAACAGCTCAAAAAGAGAATTTGATTTTTCCAACTTAGAACTTCCTGCAAGATTTCAGCTTATAGATAATAAATACATTCTTGATGTTGCACACAATCCTCAAGCTATAAATTCATTAAAAGATCAGATAAAAAATACATATGGAAAAGTTTCTATAGTCTTTGGAGCAATGAAAGATAAAGATATAACATCTGTACTTCATGAATTGAACGATGTTACAGACAGGTTCTATATAATATATCTTGACAACAATGGTGAACGCGGTGCAACTGTTGAAGAAATTCTGGAAAGAGCACCTGAAGAGATAAAAGAAAAAATAGTTTTGACTTCAACTTCAAGTGAAGCTCTGGAAAAAGCGGCAGAAGATCCAAATAAAGTTGCAGTTACAGGCTCATTCTTTACAATAGAGAAATTTCTTGAATGGTACAGAAATGATTAAAACTGTAAAAATAATAGCTTTAATAGCCGCGCTTTTTATAGGTGTTGTAGGATGGTTTTTTAAAAAAGGCGGTGGCAATTTTCTTTCACAGGAAGCTGCAGCAACATTTATTCCGTTAATTTTAATATTTCTTGCCGTACTGTTTCTTTTATATCTAATGGGAAAACCTTCAAAGAAAAAAGGTATAATATCATCTTTTGATACAGTTTCGATCTATCCTGCTAATAAAAGAAGGAGAGTCTGGATAAGCTGTTCATGGGGAAAAGATGAAAACGGACTTTTCATAGAAACATTTTCAAAAACAAAAGCCATATTTCCCAAAACAGAAATAAAAGAAATTGTAACAACATCAGGTTACATATATATAAGAGGTTTAAATTCAAGCTGGCAGATCCAGACAGACAATCAGTTTGAGAAAATAAGAGAAATAGAAACTCTGATTCATTAAATTGTCAAAAATTGACATCTCAACACTTTAGAACTATTTTTTTATGTAAAAACTGCTTGGAGAAACATTATGACAGAAAAAATATATGATTCAATGATCGAACTCGTCGGCAAAACACCTCTCGTTAGACTAATTGAAGCAAGTAAAGAGACTGGTTGTGAAATACTCGCTAAAATAGAATACTTTAATCCTATGTCAAGTATAAAGGACAGAGCGGCTCTTTCTATGATAGAAGATGCTGAGAAGAAAGGTCTTTTAAATGTAAATACAACTATCGTTGAACCTACAAGCGGAAATACAGGAATAGGACTTGCATTCGTTTGTGCAATCAGAAAATACAAACTTATTTTAACTATGCCGGAAACAATGAGCATAGAAAGACGAAAACTTCTTAAAATGCTTGGTGCTGAGATAATATTAACACCAGGGATTAAAGGAATGAAAGGAGCCGTTGAAATAGCTGAGTCAATTGTTAAAGAAAGGGAAAATCACATAATACTTCAGCAGTTTACAAATAAATCAAACCCTGAAGCACACAGAAAAACTACTGCTATTGAAATATTCAACGACTGCGGAGGAAAAGTTGATATTTTAGTTGCAACAGTTGGAACAGGCGGAACGATAACCGGAATCGGAAGCAAACTTAAAGAAAAACTCCCAAATATAAAAATCGTTGCGGTTGAACCCGTAGATTCACCTGTTCTTTCAGGCGGCAAACCTGGAACGCATAAAATTCAGGGAATCGGAGCAGGCTTTATTCCTGAAATATATGATTCTTCAGTAGTTGACGAAGTTGTAACTGTTACATCTGAAGATGCATTTAACGAATCAAGAAACATTGCAAAAAAAGAAGGAATATTATGCGGAATATCTTCCGGTGCCGCAATAAGCGGTGCAAAAAAAATTGCATCCAATCCTGAAAATAGTGGTAAAAGAATTGTTGTTATTATTCCTGATACTGGTGAAAGATATTTATCTACAGAACTTTTTGATTAAATTTACTGAACAGTGAAAGTTATTTCAATATAAGGAACTTTATCTGTTGAATCTTCTGAATATCCCATTACAAGTCTGCTTTCGCTATAAGCTTTTTCTTCTTCAGGATCCATCTTTGAAGGATACATTCCACTGCTGAGAAAAGTTATTGCATTACCAGCCTGCCAGCCATCTTTACTTACAATAGACTGAAGAGCTGTTTTAAAAACAGAATTTTTGTCTCTCAGCTGATAAGGAGTATTTCTGTCCCAGCAATCATTTGTTCTCTCTTCACAGTAGGCTTCGCCCATCCAGTCAGGTCTACAATCGGAATCACATTTTATAAGATATTCCGATATCTGAGCAGATGCAAAATTTCTCTGGTCAGGTCTGCCTGAATCGTAATTTGATGGATCAAAAGCTGCTGAATTTGCTGAATCTTCAAAACCGAACATCATATAAACCTTGTTACTGCTATCAACTTCATTATGTGGATAGATAAACATCTTTACAGAGTCTATAACTGCATTTTCAGGAATACTGATTCTATCAAATCTTAAAGCTGCATGTTCAGCAACAACATTATCCGTACCGTCAAGCATTGATGTAAAACCAAAAGCAACAACACCTAAAGGACGATAGTTCCATGCATGCTCATAAACATCAAGAAGATGGCTGCAAACTGCATCTTTAGGAGTTCTGACCTTATACGTTCTTGTGTAAGTTCCAGGAGTAAAAGTTTCAATAGGCTCTTCTGTATCAACATCGACATCTGTAATTTCATCTTCATCAGGAGTTGCAGAATCCTCATCAATCTGTGGTTCTTCATCCTGAACTGTTCCATCTTCATCAACCTCAGGATCAGAATCTTCTTTAACAGCATCTTCATCAGGCTGCGGCTCTTCATCCTTATTTACAGAATCCTCATCAATTTGTGGTTCTTCATCAGTAACAGAATCTTCATCCTGTGAAACAGTATCAGAATCAGAAACGACCAGTGAATCACCATCCGTCGACGGATTATCATCATCATCATCAGACGCACATGAAAACATGAAAAAAAGTGATAAAATCATTACAAGCAAAGTTAGCTTTTTCATTCCCCTCTCCCCTTTTTAATTAAAAATAAATTCAAGTGTATAATCCCCATTATTACTTGAACCATAGCCATCAGCAATTATATACCATGTTCCAGCAGTAAAAGTCTGTGTTACTGTTTCTGTAGCATTAGCTCCTTTAGAATCAACTTTTGTCATAGAACTACTTCCACAGCTGTTTCCATAAAAAATAACTGTATCAAAAGTTGCAGAAAGATTAATTGTAACACTTTTATTTTCCGTCAGAACCATTTTATAAACATGATCATTTCCCTTACCAGTATAACTCTGATAATAATCATTTGAAGCTGAAGCTGTTGAATCATTAAATGTCATTGAAGTAGTTACCGCAGCAACTGTGTCTATATCTGTGCAACTTTCCGCAGCAAAAGAAGAAAGCTTACATCCACTCATACCATCATCTTCATAACCTTCATCACATGAACAGGTATAATTTGTTGTATCAATAGGAGTGCAAACAGTCTGATGCTCTACTGTACATGGATTTGAAGGAGTATTACAAACTGTCTCGGCTTCACAAACAGTTCCATTTTTTGCAAAACCATCATTACAGTTCCATTCGCATTCAGGAGTTTCAGGCCATGAAGTACCACTCCATTCCTGATCGTAAGTAACTATTACAGGAACACTGTTTTCAGGATGATTATCCACACATTCTATATTACGTGTATCAGATTTACAGTTACCGCCTTCATCATGAAAACTTTCATCACAGGCACACTCTGCAACACCATCAAGGTTGACATCTGAACAAATAGATTTGTGTTCGTCTGTACATGTGTTTGTTGGAGAACATGGATTATATATAGGAGAAATGGCAACATTAAATGTAAAATCTCCAGAACCATAAGAACCATTATCATTTATTATAAGATAGTAATCACCAGCAGAAAGCTTTGTATCAATAGAAGCTGCACTGCCTGATGCAGTAGCATTACATGCAAGTTCATTTGCGGTGGTTGTATTACTACAGATTTTTCTTATAGAAACTGCCGGAGAAAAAGGCATGGATTCCATACTTACAGAAACAGATGAATTATCAGCTAGAGAAAGCTTATATATCATACCATCACCGCCACGGAATACACCACAGGAAGGTTTAAATGTTGTAAGACCTAATGAGTATGAAATTTTTCCAGAGTAATCACCACTTTCAGAAATTGTAACCATAGGGTTTGTACATGAGGAGCCTAAAGCCACACACGTTCCTTCTCCATTATCCTGATAACCGTCATCGCAGCCGCATGTATAGGTTGTTTCATCTACTATTGAGCAGACTGTCTTATGAGAATCTGAACATGGATTTGGATTGCATATGTTATCTTCTTCACAGCTTCCATCTCCAGCATCATGATAACCTTCATCACATGCGCATTCTGCTACACCGTCAAGGTTGGCATCTGTACAAACAGATTTATTGCTTTCAGTACATGTATTTGTTGGAGAACATGGATTATATATAGGAGAAATAGCGACATCAAATGAAATTTCTCCTGATCCAGACCATGAATTTAGATTTATTATAAGGTAATAAACACCTGCTTCTAAAGATTTTACCAAAGATTTAGTGCTGGAAAAAGTCTCACATAAAGCTTCTGTTTCAACATCACTACAGGTACTTCTTATAGAAACAGCTGCAGAAAAAGGAGTTGTAATATCTAAAGCAACAGATGAGTTCTCAGAAAGAGTAAGTTTATAAATAAGTCCTTCACCACCATAACTTATAGATTTACAACTTGGTTTAAAAATATCTAAACCGATAGAACTCTTTATAGTTCCTGTAAAAGTTCCTCCAGCAGAAATCTCAGTCATAGGATTTGTACATGAAGAACCCAAAACAACACAAACTCCCTCACCATTTTCCTGATAACCATCATCACACCCACACGAATATGAATCATCAGCCATTGTACATTTAGTTTTATGAGCAACTGTACACGGATTTGGTTCACAAAGATTATTACTTACACAAGTGCCGGTTCCATCATCATGAAAGCCTTCATCACATGAACAAACTGGCGTTCCAAGGCTATTTGAACATACAGATTTATTAGGCTCACTGCAAACATTAGGTTCTTCACATGGATTATCAATAGTTACAGAAATTGAATAAGCTCCTTCATCATTATAAGTCGCACCATCAACTACTATATAGTATGTTCCTGCATCAAGATCTTTTTCAATAACACTTGAATTATTTTCGCCATTACCATTTTCACATGCAATTTCACTCTCTTCAGAACTGTCTGTAAGGATATAGACGATAGGTCTTATAGTTGTACTTGAAACATCAACTGTCACAAAAGAGTTTGCATCTAAAGTTATAGCATAGATATGATCTCTGGTAAATGGATGAAAATTTGTTTTACAGCTTCCATCATAATCATTGTAAAAACTTTTTGAAGCAGTGTTTCCATCAACAGAAAAATCCTCAGTATAAGGACCAAAAGGATGAACTACGGTATCACCATCAACAATACATTTATCCTCACCAACAGGATATGCATCACTCTTACAATTCCATGCACATTTTGCAGGAAGTGACCATTCGGAACCATTCCATGTTATAGTAACAGTAGATTCTACAGCATCACTGTTTGGAGGAATAGAAGAAGAATCACAATTTACCAGTTGCTCATTTATACATGCTTCATTTTCAAAAGTATAACCGTCAGAGCATCTGGTTTCACAAACATCTGCCAATGACCACTGCTGCCCGTCCCATGTAACCTTTACATTTACAGAAATGAACTCACTGTTTGGAATAAGACTGCCCTCTTCCAGACATGGCACATATTTTTCATTTATACAGCTGCCGTTTTCAGAAATATAGTTCTCTATACATTCAGTAACACAGGGTGCAGGAGCACTCCATGCATTACCATCCCAATTAACAGTAACCTGAGCATCAACATACTGTGCATTATCAGGAAGAGGAATATTTTTTGAACATGAAACTGATTTATGGTTTATACATATTCCATTTTCTGAAATATAATTCTGAAGACACTTTGTTGAGCAAGCTTCAGGAAGAGTCCAGTTTGTTCCATTCCACTCTACTGCTACATTTGAAATTACAAATTCACTGTTTTCAGGAAGAGAGCCGCTATGATTACATTCAACCTGTTTTTCATTGATACATTTATCGTTTTCGGAAATAAAACCTTCAAGACATTTTACAGCACAGGATGCAGGAGAAGACCATGATGTTCCGTTCCATGTTATCTCAACATCTGCAATCACAAATTCGCTGTTTTCAGAAAGAGTGCCGCTATGGTCACATTCAGCCTGTTTTTTATTAATACAGGCACCATCTTCTTCAGTATAACCATCCTGACATTGCCATCGGCAGGATTCAGGAAAAGTCCAGGCAGAACCATCCCATGATATTTCAACATCTTCATTTATAGATTCTGCATTTTCAGGAGTTGAAGAAGCGTCACATGGAACATTTTTTGTATTTATACAGCTATCACCATCCAGAACAAAACCTTCATCACAAAAACACTCTGCAACACCTTCGTTATTTCTGCAAACAGTTCTGTTAAGCTGATCACATGGATTTGGTTCACATGGATCAGTAATAACATCATCATCAGGAACAACAACATCGATATCTTCCGAGACATCAATATCTTGTGAGACATCAACATCCTCTGTAACATCAACGTCCTCAAACGCATCATCATCTGCAATTGCCTCATCGGCATCGATTAAATCCTCATCTACAACCGCGACATCACTGTCCGTTGTTTCATTTTTAGGATCATTTTCTGAATCACACGCTGAAAAAAACAGCAAAATAGCCATCATTAATACAAAAATTTTCATAGATTTCCTCCCCTAGGACAAAAAAGAAAACACTCCCCCAGATGGAGTATATAAAGTCTAACAAATGTGTCAACAGGAAAAAGAGAAAAAAATCATATTTTTTTCATGATTTACATAGATAAAACTAACAGGACTCTTCAGATAAAATCCTGTTTCTGATTTCTACCCTGACAATATGTTTTGCGTCACTTTCAAGAATTTTAAAATGATAGTTGCCATAATCCATTTCATAACCTGTCTGTGGCACTTCACCTGCATGATGCGTAATAAACCCGCCTAAAGAGGTGTAATCAGGATCTTCAGGCAGAATTATACCAAGTTCATCATCAAGATCCGAAATGGGAATATGAGCATCAACAACAAAATTATCAATATTTTTATGAATCATATTTTCATCTTTATCATCTTCATCAAGAATATCTCCAACAAGCTCTTCAAGAATATCCTCAAGAGTAATTATTCCGCTTGTCCCTCCAAATTCGTCAACAACTATTGCGAGATGATTTCTCTGTGACTGCATAACTTTAAGAGTTTCATTAATTTTCTGAGTTTCAGGAACAAACATTAAAGAATTTCTCATCAAAGAAGAAATACTTTTTGTAAGATCTATTTCGTCCTGCTTTAAAAGACTAACCAAATCTTTTGAATAAAGAACACCTTTGACATCATCAGGTGTTTCAGAATAAACAGGCACACGTGAATGTCCCCAATCAGAAACCATTTGAAGAGCCTCGTCAATTGTTGTATCATCACTCATAAAGTGCGCATCTGTTCTAGGAATCATGATTTCTCTTACTGTTGTCTCTTTAAATTCAAGAACAGAACTTAAAAGCTCAGCCTGATTATCTCCTTCAAAAACACCGAGACGACTCCCCTCTTTTATAAAAAATTCCACATCATTTTGAGTTATAGAATCCTCTTTAGTAGCATCAGGTCCACCAACAGCTGTAACCATAAATCTTGCAAAATGGGAAAAAAGCGTTGATAGCGGATAAAAAATAAAATTAAAAACAGAAAGAAATATTAGAAATCTTGAAATAAATGTTTCAGGATTTAATTTGGCATATGTTTTAGGAGTGACCTCTCCAATTATAAGCACCGCAAAGGTCATAAGCGCTACAGCTACAGCATCAGCATAATCCTTAAGATAAAAATTGGCTATTTTGCCAGCCAGAACAGAGCCTAAAATATTTACAAGATTATTTCCTATTAAAATAGTGGAAAGTACAAAACCAGGTTTTTTAAGCCATGTTCTTAAAATGAAAGAATAAAGACGATTCTCTTCAACCAGAGCGTTAAGCCTTGATTTTGAAAGAGCAGTAAGAGCGGTTTCAGTTCCGCTGAAAAAAGCACTCATGAAAACACAAAAGATTACACCTATCGATTCGTAGAGTACCTGGTGCGATTGAGGGTCCAATGAAGCCTCCTAAATAGTTTATAAAAAGCCAAGTGTATTTTTACATATTTAAGAATTAAAGCCAATTCTTTTTTTTAAGATAGATTAAGCTGTGAAATTAACTAGGAATTTACTGTTATAAAACAAAGTTTTTTCTATTGCTTTGTTAAATGTTTTGGCATCACTTTTGCCATGAGCAATGGTTATAACAGCATCTGCACCTAAAAGAAGTGCTGCTCCCTGCTGCCTGTAATCAAGTTTTTCAGGAAGTTCGGTAGAAGTACCTGATGCAGCCATTAGTCCCTCTATGGTTTTAAGTAAAATATTTCCAGTAAAACCATCTGTAATAATAACATCCGCACAAGGCTCAGTAAAAAGTGTATCAGGTTCTATGTATCCTTTAAAATTAATCTTTGATTTAAGAATCTCAGCGGCTTCCTTTATTTCCCTGGTTCCCTTTGTCTCTTCTGTTCCAATATTAAGAAGAGCTACCTCTGGAGATTTTGTTCTATAAATATTTCTATAGAAATCCTCTCCCAGAAGGGCATTATCAACAAGGTGCTCTGTTTTTGCAGCTATATTTGCTCCAATATCAAGCATAATAATGTTTCGGCCATTTTTTGCAGTAAGATCTATAGCCAAAGCTGTTCTTGTTGAAGCAGACTGAAGTTCTCTTGAAAGCTTTACAGCGGCAACTATTGCTCCGGTATTTCCAGCTGAAAGAAAAGCGGAACCTTCTCCAGACATAAGAAGCCCCATAGCAATATTAATAGAAGAATTCTTTTTCTCTATTACACTGCTTACAGGGGTATCATCCATAGTTATAAGCTGCGAAGAATGCTTTATCTTAATATTTTTAGGACACATTCTTTCTTTGAAGAAATCTTTTATACGGTCGGAATGACCGACAAGAATAATTTCCTGACGCGGATGGTCAAGGGCGAAATTTAAAGATGCTCTTAAAATTTCATTAGGAGCACCATCGCCCCCCATCGCATCGATTATTATTGCAGAGTTTTTATTCAGCACTTTCAAGATGCATTACATCCTTTCCTCTGTAAAAACCACATGATGCACAAACTCTATGCGGCATCATTGTCTCGCCGCATCTTGGACATGTAATAGTTCCTACAACACCAAGTTTCATGTGTCCACCACGACGTTTTCTGCTTCTTGCCTTACTATTTTTTCTCTTAGGAACTGCCATTTTTTCCTCCCTATAACAAAAAAATCACTCTATATTACAACTACATTTATGCAAATTAAGGTTTTTACCACATACCGGACACAATCCTTTACAATCCTCACTGCAAAAGATCCTGTCAGGAATATTGACAACAACAGCCTCTCTTATAAAAGGCTCCACCTCAATATATTCACCACTATAATAATAATCATTGTCTCCTGAAGATTTCGGGAACAAAATAAACTGTTCCTTGACATTCATTGAAACAGCAAGTGGTTCAAGGCACCTTGCACAATCTACTGAAAATTCAAAATCAGCAGCCACATCTATAACAACAGTAGTTTGGGCACGATAGTATGTTACCGTGTAACTATCTGAAATCATTTTAGAACCGCCGTTAAATGATTCTCCTACAAAAGTAATATCTGCAGATTCACTTTTTATTGAATCAGTTATATCAGCAAGGTACAGTTTCATCCCGTAACTCCAAAAAACAGAAGGATAATAGCCCGCAATGTTTTTTTGTCAAGTAAAAAGTAAGTTAATCTCCATTAAGTATTAAAGAGAAACCGGATTCTCTTTTACAAAAATTTATTCTTAAATTCATTTTCTTCCAAACACTCTTTTTATTCTGCAAAACTGCTATTCTTGACACATCGTTTCAGGACTGTATAATTCAATGTATTTTATTATTATTTTCAGGAGTTAAAATGAAAAAGTTATTTATTCTATTATCTATTTTGATTTCATTTGCAAGTCTTTCTGCAGCCATGACAATTACAACCGATGTTACAAGTACTGAAGATGGAAACAGCACAGAAAAAATATTCATAGATAATAACAATCTCAGAATTGATATGAAAGGCGTATCCATTCTTTTTGATACCAAAAAACAGGTTATGACAACCATAATGCACGACAGACAAATATATATAGAAATGACAAAAGCTCAAATGGATCAGCAGAAAAAGATGATGAATGCCATGATGGAACAGCAGATAAAAGCAATGGAAGCTCAGAAAGCCAACATGACTCCTCAGCAGCAGAAAGCTGTTGACGAGCAGATTAAATTAATGAAAAGCTCAATGGATGGAACAAAAGATCCGGCAGAAGATATAAGAGCCACAAAAAAGAGTGAAACTGTAGGTAAATGGAAATGCACCATTTATGACAGCTATACCGGAGGTAAAAAGGATTCTGAAATGTGCACAGTATCTTTTAAGGAACTTGGAATAAGCGACAATGATTTCAAAATAATTGACGAAGTTGCAAAAATAGTTGGCGAAGACGAAACTTCATTAAAAGTTATGAAAGCAATGAAAAAAATAGGTTATCCTGTAAAAGAGTCAGCAATAGATCCTTTTTCTGGCAAAACAGAAAGCGTAAGAACCCTAAAATCAATCAGTAAAGACAAAATTGAGCCTGCTGTTTTTACAACTCCTGCCACTTATAAGAAAAAAACTATGGAAGAAATGATGGGAATGTAATTTCAGAAAAAGGTCACCATAAACTGCTCCACATCGATATTAATATTAGAGGTGCAGGTTCCTTCTCCACCCTTCAACGTAAGTTCTATTTCACTTAGTTTTCTGAGAGCTGAAATAACATTCTTTTTCTTTGTATTAAGAAGTATTTTTCTGAGAGCGGAAGATTTTAAATAGAAAGCTCTGTTTCTGGCAACAATCTGCTTTATACTATAATCAGACTGATCACTCCCAAGTATTTCCATTACAGTTTTAAAATGATTGAAAAAAAGAGCTATAAGAACAGGAATTATTTTTTGTTCAGAATCAGATCTTATAAATTCTCTATATTTTGAAATGGCTGAACTTTTGTCTCCAATAGCAAGCAGAGCAGGAACATCATATATTTTTGATTCTTCAGACCATGAAATAATATTTTCGCAATCCTGATACGAAAGTTCACCAACATCTTTCATATCAGCAAAAATAAGAAGCTTTTCTATTTCAGAATTAATCTCCATAAGAGAAATTGTTTTTGAGTCAAGCATGTTTGAAATTATATCATCAGGAATGGTTAACGTTCCAACTCTGTTTCGAATAAACCGCTCCTTATATTTTTTATCTGCTTCAGGGATATGAAAAAACTTACTATTTGAAGAAATAACAGATGTTGACTTCCTTCTTTTATCCATTTCCGAGAAAATAAGTACAAGATAATTGGATTCAACTGTTTTATCTATATTTTCAACAACTTTATCAATTGTGGCAGCATCACCATTTTCACAGCCGTCAACAACAATAACTCGTGAAGCCCCAAAAAAGCCAAGTTCCTTTGACATTGCAAGAGCATCGGGCAAGGCATTTTTATTTTCTGAAAGATCATAAAAATAAGGTTGTTCAGTTAAACCTTCAATTTCGGATATTTCTTTCTTAAAAATCTTCCTGATAAAAGGTTCCTCACAGTAAATAAAGAATATTCCCCCATGCCCATTTGAAAAATCTATAATATCTCTTATTCCATCAGGAATCATTGCCACCTCCATTAAACGGTCGAGTATACCGCTTTTCAGATTAAAAGCAAAAAGAGAAATTTTGTTTAATTTTATATAACTTTGCCTTTAAAACTATTTTTGAGTATACTTTTATGTTTTTGGGAGAGAAATGAAATGAAAAAACTTCTTTTAACAGCGATTATTTCATTAACCGCGGTACTTTATGCTCAGACACTTAAATATGATTATATAGTTATGGGGACAAAATCAGGCAAATACATTGAAACGACAGAAACCATAAATAAAAAAGACCAATGTATATTTAGACTTACAACTAAATCTGAAATAAAAATAGGCAGAGGTGACCGCTCTTTAACTCTGGAGACGGAAACTGTTTCAAATTCCGAATGTAAAACATTTAAACCGATAGATTTTTATTCCAAAAGTCAGCAGGGGAAAAGCATTACCATACAGAAAGGTCATTCTGAAAATGGCAAATTTATAGTTTCTGTAAAAAACAGCAGCGGAGAAGCATCAAAAGCCATTGAACTGCCTGAAAATGTAATATTCTTCGGCAACATTTTCTACAAATACGGATTTAAAGACAAAATACCTGATGAAATGGACATTCTTTCAGAAGAAAGTCTTGCCGTTACAAAACTTTTAACAAACTCAAAGATTGTAGAAAAGAACAAAATCGTTGAAATGAAATATAATTCAATACCTATATCTGCGACAGTAAATGACAAGGGAATCCCTGTAATCTCCAGCATAAAAAATGGACTTATAATCTCTGTACTCGAAGGCACCGATATTAAAGAAAAATTTAAGGCTGAAGCTAATGGAGACATAATATCAAAAAGCTCCATTATAAATAGTGGAATTAAAATAAAGTATCCGAGAAAAGCATCAGAAACAAAATTTGAAGTTTCTGGCTCTGAAAAGAATGGCATTATTTCACTCCCATATCAGAAAACAGCAGAAACAGTTAACAAACAATTTGTAACTTCATACATAACAGCATCAGATAAAACAGAACTTAAAAATCCTGAGCAATTTATTAAAACCAATATTTATGAAAACAGCGACTATCCTCCAATTAAAGAAGAGGCAAAAAAATGGGAAATTTTTTCTCCCGCAGAAAAAGTAAAAAAAGCTGTTAACTTCGTTTACAGACACATATCAAATAAAAACTATGCAAACGGACAACTCTCTGCGTCTGAAGCATATGACAGAAAAGAAGGTGACTGCACAGAACACGCTGCGCTGCTTGCTGCACTTCTTAAAGCCTCAGGCATACCTGTAAGAATGATATACGGTCTAATTTTAATGCCTGACAACAAATTTTATTATCATAACTGGAACGATGTTTTCATAAACGGCAACTGGCAACCCGTTGACAGTGCATTTAATATGGAAAAAGCAGATTCAGCAAGAATAGCTCTTATTGTTGGAGAAAACTCAAGTTTTGAAAGAGAAAAAATAGGAACATCAATAATTAAGTTCGTAGGAAGTGTAGAAATTTCGGTCAAGGAGTCAAAATGAATAACTCAAAATGGTACCGCACAGCTTCTTTTAAAGATTCGAAGCTTAAATCAGATATAAAAATCGATAGAACAGTAGAATTTATGGATTCTGAATTCTTTAATATTGATATCTGTTTTTATGCAG
Organism: bacterium; assembly: GCA_963667425.1. Lineage (GTDB taxonomy): Bacteria > UBP6 > UBA1177 > UBA1177. The sequence continues at coordinate 1,445,062 of OY763407.1, forward strand.
ACAACGAAGAACTGGAATGGATAAAAGAAAATCTTCCTTCACATATTCTGCCTTTAAGAGAAAACCTTTCTCCTGAAATTTGCGAAGAAATGCTTATGGCATTTCCAGGTTTGCAGTTTGAAAGCAAAATAGGACACGAAATAGCAAACATAGCTGTACCTTTCGTTGATTTTGAACTCTTTTCAAAAGAAAGAATATTAAACAGAGTACAAAGAATGATAAAATTTGGTAAAGATATAAATTTTATCGGACATGTAAGACAAAATACAATAAAAACAGGAACTGATATAAATTACAGCTCCCCAGTATTTATTCAGGAACTGCCGGATTGGATTTCAGGAACAGGATTCACAAATTCTCTTCCTGAAATAAAAATAGAAAGCGATTCTTTTTTTGAAATGGGAAAACCGGTAATTATAAAAAATACAATAGATGAAATACTACAGAATATGAAACAGCATTCATCCGGCGGCGACACTATAGTTATTGACTGCGATGCAAAGACAATCAAATTTATCAACAACTTTAAACATAAAATACCTACAGAAGTTCCAAAGGCATGTTTAAGACGTCCATATATGGCTTTCGGAGCAGAAAAAGGACCTGGACTTGGAATATATAAAATTGCAATTGCATCTCTTTATGGAGGATTTAAATGGGATCTAAATATAGAAAATTCAACATTTTCCTTCTGTTTGGTATTCTAGTATTTACTTTTTTATTAAAAGGCAAAGAAACATCACCTGAATCAATGGAATCATTTTTTGTAGATAGTGAAATTTTTGCCAAAGGAGGCGGAAGTTTTTCAAGCTCTTTTTCTCAATTTGTCTACAATCCTGCGGCCGGCTCATTTTATAAAAGATATTCTATTGGAGGCACATATTTCTACAGTGATTCTCCTGGAGGCTTTTCTGTAGCGGCAACAGACAGCAAATCATCAGATCTTGCAGGTGGAATTTTATATCAGAGATATAATGAAACAAATGTTATAAAAGTGAATTTCGCATTTCCTGTAGCACAATATCTTTATATTGGTCTAAACGGAAAATACAACTCATGTTTCAGAGACATTGTGCAGACAAAAAAGATTCAGTCATATAATTTTGATGCCGGATTAATGCTGAAAACGAACTATATAGCCATCGGAATATCAGGCATAGACCTTTTTGCATTTGCAGGAGATGACCTTGCAGAAAAAATAAATACACATGCAGAACTGATTCTTCTTGAAGGAAGAATTCTGATTAATGCCGGAACACTGATTTATATAGAAAGAGATAAATGGTTTTCAGACTCCCACAGAAAAACTATGGAAGGAACGGACATTTATGGAGGAATATCTTTTAATTACAGCCTTTTTTCAATATCTGCAGGATATTACAACAGTGCAGAAGCAAGTGATCTCTCTTTTGAAAACAGCATGAAAACATTTGGTCTGGCACTAAGAAAAAGCGGATTAGGCTCAGTATCTTTTGGCGGAGGATTCAGCAACAATGACTTCACATTCAACATTACTGCGATGTTTGATGTTTTTTAATTTTCTTTTTCCATATAAAGTACAGATAAAGCATCTTTAATAGGAATTTCCATAAGGATATCACCTTTTTTTGCAATAATTGTGTCACTATCAGGTCGACGTAAACCTGTAAATTCAAGATGCTCTTCAATTCCACCGGAAAAAATTATATCTATCTTTGCCTTTGGAAGCTTAATTTTATCGCCATTTTTATTAAAATAAAAATCTTCGCTTTCAGCAGGCATAGAAGCAAGAGGAGTAGCTCTAATATCAGAAATAGCGGAATAAACAGTCTGAATATTAAGTTTTTTAGGGTCAGTTATACCTTCAATATGAACTCTACCATCTGCAAATTCGACTAATCGATATTTTTTCCCGCCATCAATTTCAATTTTTAACTCTTTGATTCCATGTCTGGCATAAGTTTTATAAAAGTCATCTCCCTTTTCTGTATTAACTGCATGTTTAAAAACCGCTTCATTTTTTTCATCAGATTTTTTATCTGTACAGGATAAAATAAATAAAGCAGTAAAAATAGAAATTATAAAAATTCTAAGCATTGAAACCTCTTAAAACAGTTCTTTATCATTTTAAAAGTAGAAAAATAAAACTCAAGAAAAGAGTTAGTAATATTGGTTTTGTCGACAATTTTGTGCAAACCTGTTTTCACTTTAACATAATCTAGTCATCGTCCATGTTTACTGCATCAATTGCTTTTATAATATAATTATCATAATCAGGATCTGATGATGCGACGAGCATTTGAACCTGATATTCTATATCACCATCTTTTATTTCATCATCTACTCCTTTTAGTTCAATAGAATAGAAGCTATCCCACTCGGATTTGGAGATTGTAAATATTTCATAGGCAACATTTCCTTCTGTCGAATCTGTAACAAGAAAGAGCATTTCCACGTCATCACTTGGCATTGTTACAAGTTTGACTTTTATAGTGTCTGTTCCACCGTCTTCTGTGGTTATTAATTTTTCATTTTCAAAAAAGAATCCGGCTTTATCGTCATCTCTGTTTATAATATCTAAAGGCGTTGCTGTAATTCCATTATATGCGACATCCTGAGATTCTATAGCAAATGTTATATGAAAGAGCTGATCTCCGTCTTTGATACTATCATCTTTGCCTGTTAATGTTATTTTTACGTTTTTGTTCCAGTTTGATGTCGTAAAAACAACTTCATTTAGGTCAGTTACCCCTTCACTTTCATCATCGCTTTTAATTTTAACGGTTACATCAGAGGAAGGTTTTGACTTTAATTTAAGATAAAAGAAGAGTGTTTTTCCTTTTTCATTAACTTCATTTTTAGATATTTTTGTAACTATTCCGGCTGTATCATTATCAATGTTTACAACTGTCAGTGGTGCAATTTCAAGTTCAGCATACGCTGTGTCTTCTGAACTGACTCCAATATTTACAGTGTATTCTCTGTCTCCGTCACTTTCGTTGTCATCAACACCTTTTAAAGCAATTTTCTGAATACCGTTCCATGATTCTTTTGTAAAAGTTAAGGTGTCATTTTCAAATTTGCCTTCAGAAAGTAGAGAGGAACTAAATGTCAGTGTAACATCGTTTTTAGGTTCAACGCCCAGTTTAACTGAAATATATGTTTCTTCTTCATCCTCACTTGTAAGAAAATATGTTTCGCTTATTATAACTGAAGCAGAATCATCATCGGTAACTGTCACGTTTATGTTTCCAGAATTAAAACCATTATAATCATTGTCTTCGGAAACTGCTTCCAGATAAATTCCGATGGTAACGTTACCATCTTTCTCATCATCGTTTTTTCCTGTAACAGAAACAATTTGAAGGGCTGACCAGTTATCTGGAGTAAAGACAAGAACTTCAGGTTCAACAATCATTTCCGAGTTATCAATGTTTTTTATTTCAAATCGCACTTCCGAATCTGGTCTGCTTGAAAGGTTTACTTCAAAAAAATCCTGTTTACCTTGTTCAGAAACTTTAAGATTTCTGCTGCTTAAATAGATTCCGGGATATATTGCAATATTTTCTTCATCTGATATATCTGTTTCATCGACTTCTTCCAAGTAATCTTCATCAATTTTCATTTCATCTTCAGAGGAATCAGATATTTCGTCATTACAAAAATCGCTGTCACGTTCTTCATTACCGCTATTGTCACTATTACAGGAAAACACAAATATAAAACTTAATAAAAGGACTAACAACCGTACCATCTTTTCCTCCAGATATAGTTTTTATAAATCAGATTATATAAAAAATATCACATTGTCAAAAAAACAGGCAAAAAAAGAAAAGATGATATGGATAAAAAAATAATATTTTTAATAGATGTAAAATGATAAATTTAGGTACTTTGCGGTTTTATTTTTACTTTGCCGTTTTCTATAGAAACATCAAATGTAAAATTTTCACCGTACTTTGAAACTATCTCGCCACATTTAAGTTTAAGGGTCTGTTTTATTGCTGCAACATCATAATCCTTGCCGGACATTTCTCTTGACAGTTCAACGAATTTTTTAGCTGCTTTATCTATTTCACTGTTGGTTCTGTCTTCATATGATGTTTTGTGAAACATAATGGTTTTATCGGAAAAACAGGAAGTGACACCTTGACCATACCATGATGAACCCGGTTTTTTTCTTCCTTCCTCTATGTCTGTAACTCCTTTCTCCCATTTCATACGATATGAAGTAAACTTCTGAACAAAGGAGCTGATCATAAACTGATCGGCAGGAGAAAGTTTGCCTCCTGGCCAGTCCATAAGCCGCATTACGTCTCTTTTTAAAGAATCAAGCTTTTTTGATGGAGGTAGTTTATCCATTCCTGAAAAATATCTATTGAAAAGATTCTCCATCATTTCTATTTGAGCACTTAAAGAATCTATTTTGGATTTTACCTGAGATCTTTCGTCCATGAGTTAGTCGAGCTCTATGAGTTCCGCTTCTGTTGCAATTTTTGCACTGTAAACTTCCCACTGAAGCTTACCTGTCCATTCACCTTCTATATCGCCTGCATCATAACCAGGAATTATTACATCTCTTTCTTCTTTCGGCTTTATAGGGTAAATTGCCTGAATCTGTCTTGTATAAATCAGATAGAAAACTTTTTCAAAAAGAACTTTGCTTTCATCATCGTTCATGAATTTTACAAGAACACCAACATAGCTGAAAGGAACATCTGCATTATTTTTTATTGTCGCTTCCATCATATATTGAGTAAGACCGTTACTGAATTCAACTTCGCCGTTTTTTACATCTTTAACTTCAATAAGATCTTTATATTTCTTGCCTGTTTCAATGAGTTCAGGACTAACAGGAATTTCTTCCATTGCAGCTTTCATCTCTTTCTGAATTTCTGTTATTCTTTCCTCAAGAACTATTTCCCATTTTTCACCATTTTTAACAGCGTGAAAAGTTATTTTAAGTTCAGGAAGAGAATTGTAGGCAGCTTTTGCACCAAAAAATTCTGTATCAATTGTTATATTCTTGCCGTCAGGACTTACTACAGCCGGCTTTAACTTTGTGTATAGTTTGAGAGATTCTATCTTCTTCGCTTCATCAAGAAACATTTCCTTTCCAACAAACTTTTTAGTATCACTGCTTGTCATTTCATATGCAGGCTCATACTGACCACTTTTTATATAGTCATAATATTTATCAACAGCCTGCTCTCCGGGAGTTTTCTTGGTACAACCTGCCAAAAAGACAAAAGTAATAGAAAAAATGACCAGTAACTGACTCAAAACTCTCATGTTCTACCCTTTTTTATAAAATAATAACACACTTGTTCACAATTATAAAAAGCCTGAATATTAAGTCAATAAAAACTGTTCATTATTATAGAAAAATATTTTATTTTTAACCGAGATATATTGTTTGTGAAAGCTCAACTTTCATAAGAAAAGTTAAAAATGGACAGAAACAATTACAATGCTTTAAAGTTTTTCTATTTTATAATTTATTTAGAGAGTTCATCATTCTTGATTTTTAACTTACCGTGAGTATTATTCACTCCGTGTAATTGTGTTAAATGCCGGAGGTAACATGTACGTTTGTCATAGTTGCAAAAAAGAATTACCCGAACTTGAAGATATAAGAGGAAAAGTTGGAAGACAGGATGTCTGTCCGCATTGCTATAATGATCTTCACTGCTGTCTTAACTGCAGATTTCATGACCCATCATACACAAATGAGTGTCGTGAAGACTCAAGGGCTTTTATAAGAGAGAGAGACAAATCCAATTTTTGCGCCTCTTTTGAATTCAAGCAGGCTGAAACAGACGAAGGAACAGAAGAAATTGAGGCAAAAAGCCAGTTAAATAATCTTTTTAATTTCTAATGTTTTCTCTACGCTAGTAACCTATCTTTTTGGAGTTAAAAATTATGTTTAAATCTTTTGCCCGTAAAGTTTTCGGTTCTGAAAATGAAAGATACCTTAAAAGAATCAGGCCGTTAATATCTCAAATTAATGGTCTTGAAGAAAAAATATCAAAAATGTCCGATGATGAACTTAAAAACCAGACAGTACTTTTCAGAGAAAGACTTGGAAATGGAGAAAATCTGAATCATCTTCTTCCAGAAGCTTTTGCAACTGTAAGAGAAACTGGTATCAGAACTCTTGGGATGAGACATTATGATGTTCAGATGATTGGAGGTATTGTTCTCCATGACGGCAGAATAGCGGAAATGAAAACAGGTGAAGGAAAAACTCTTGTTGCCACCCTTCCGATGTATCTTAATGCACTTGAAGGCAAAGGTACTCATCTTGTAACTGTAAATGATTATCTTGCCAAAAGAGATGCTGAATGGATGGGACAAATATACAGATTTCTCGGATTAAATGTTGCAACCGTAGTTAACGGCATGTCGACAAAGGCAAAAAGAGCTGCCTATGCTGCTGACATAACATATGGAACAAACAACGAATTTGGTTTCGATTATCTTAGAGACAATATGAAATTTGAGCTTGAACATTACGTTCAGAGAGATCTTCATTATGCAATAGTCGACGAAGTTGACAGCATTCTTATTGATGAAGCAAGAACACCTCTTATTATATCAGGTCCCTCAGATGAATCTACCGATCTTTATGCAAAGATAAGTGAAATAATGCCATATCTTGAAGATGTAACACACTTTGAAAAAGATGAAAAGACAAAAAATGCGGTTCTTACTGAAGAAGGTATTCATAAAGTTGAAAGGCTTATCGGTATTGATAATCTTTATTCACCTGAAAACCTTGAAATAGTTCATCATGTTCAGCAGGCTCTCAAAGCACAATTTATGTTCCATAGAGATGTCGACTACGTTGTAAAAGAAGAAAAAGTTCTTATCGTTGACGAATTTACCGGAAGACTAATGGATGGAAGAAGATACAGCGATGGTCTCCATCAGGCACTTGAAGCAAAGGAAAAAGTAAAAATAGAAAGAGAAAATCAGACTCTTGCTACAATTACATTTCAGAACTACTTCAGAATGTACAACAAACTCTCAGGTATGACAGGTACAGCAGATACCGAAGCTGCTGAGTTTGCAGAAATTTATAATTTAGGTGTTATTGTCATTCCAACCAATAAACCTGTTATAAGAAAAGATGCAGGAGATCTCATATACAAAACAGAAAAAGCAAAGAACGAAGCCATAATAAAAGATGTTGAAGAAAGATATAAAGCAGGTCAGCCGGTACTTGTCGGAACAATATCTGTAGAAAAATCTGAAGAACTGAGTGAACTTCTTACTAAAAGAAAAATTTCCCACAACGTTCTTAATGCAAAATTTCATATGAAAGAAGCAGACATAGTTGCTCAGGCCGGTCGCAGCGGAGCTATAACAATAGCTACAAACATGGCAGGTAGAGGTACAGACATCATGCTTGGCGGTAACCCTGAACTTCTTGCAAAAAATTCTGTAACATTTGAAGATATTGAAAATCATACGGAAGAGTATCTACAGGCTATTGAAAACTATAAAAGAATATGTGCAGAAGAAAAAGAAAAAGTAAAACAGGCGGGAGGTCTTCATATAATCGGAACTGAAAGGCATGAAAGCAGACGTATTGATAATCAGCTCAGAGGTCGTTCAGGAAGACAGGGAGATCCGGGAAGTTCAAGATTTTATCTTTCACTTGATGATGATCTTTTAAGAATTTTCGGTGGTGAAAGAATTTCAGGAATGATGGACAGGCTCGGCATAGAAGAAAATCAGCCTATTGAACATAAATGGATATCAAAAGCTGTTGAAAATGCACAAAAGAAAGTTGAAGCACATAACTTCAGCATAAGAAAGAATGTTCTTGAATATGACGATGTTATGAATCAGCAGAGAAAAACAATTTATGATCTTAGAAAAAAACTTCTTCTTGGTAAAGAGAGCAGAGACCTTGCCCTTTCAATGCTTGATGAAGTCGTAGCTTTTGCAGTCGACAATGTCATACCGGAAAGAGCTCAGCAAAGTTCATGGGATTTTGAATCTTTAGCAGAACTTCTTGCAAGATTCACACAGATAGCGCCTGAGAATTTTGATTTTATGAAAAATGAGAACATTTTCTCAATAAAAAATGCAAGAGATGCAAGAAATGAGCTTGCTCAGCAGATATACACTTTTCTTGAATCAAAATACAACGAAAAAATGGATGGTTTCGGCGAAGAACTTTCAAAAGGGCTTGAAAGACACATTACGCTTGAAGTTCTTGATCACTACTGGAGAAGACATCTTCTTGATATGGATCATTTAAGAGAAGGAATCGGTCTCAGAGGCTATGGACAGAAAAACCCTAAACTTGAATATAAAAGAGAAGGATATTCATTATTTACCGCTATGATAAGCAACATTTACGGAGAATCCGTAAAAAGACTGTTCGCAGTTCAGATAGTAACTGAAGAAAACATCGAGGAAATGGAAAAAAAAGAAGCAGAAAAAGATAAAAAGATAAGAACAAGCTCCAATGTTGCCGCTGCCCCCAAAGAACCTGAAAAAAGAAAAACACCTAAAGTTGGAAGAAACGATCCATGCCCTTGCGGAAGCGGAAAAAAATACAAAAAATGTTGTATGGAAAAAGGGATTTATGAATAAATCTTTTCTGATTTGTAATAATTTACATAATTGCGTAAAAATTGTGGTAAAAAAACCACTTCAATTTTATCTTTTATTACAATTCAAACTAAAATTGTTTTTAACGTTTCATTTTTAACTCAAAAATTCCTTAAGCCCTTAATTTTATATAAAATTCGCTTTTTATTTATCCATAGTTTTAATTGACATAAAGGAAATATAGCAATAGAATGAAGCGTACCATGGGATATGAGGTCTGTATAAAAAATGATATTAAGAAAACATCTGTCGATTCTGTTAATCTCAACTTTTTTCACCCTGTTCTTATTTGCCAATGAAAATATTTTTATAAAAGAGCAGACACACATAATACAAAACTGGAATTCCAATGATGGGCTTCCTCAAAACACCATATTCAGTATTATTCAGACACCGGATGCATATCTCTGGATAGGAACCGATGAAGGTGCCGTAAAATTTAATGGCTCAGAGTTTATACCGGCAAACATGCCTCGTGATAAACATGCCGGATTTAAAACTTACTCTGCACGGAATATTCTGTTTGACAAAAAACGCTCTATTCTCTGGATAGCGACAGACAATGGAAATCTTATAAAACACAATTATGTAACAGGAAAATCAGATCTTTTTGACATGAATATAGGTAAAGATTCATCTCAGGTAAGATCTCTTAATATAGATAGTTTCGGAAATATATGGATAGGACTCAAGAACGGAGCTCTTCTTAAATTTGACGGCGATAAGAACCTGAAATTTTTAAGAAACCCTTTAGGCAAAAATCATTCCATAGAAAAAATAATAATAACAGGCGGAATAACATGGTTTATAGAATATTCCGGAACTCTTTACAAATATGATGATAAAAAACTATACGAACTTACACCTGAAGGATTAAGCGTAACCGATTTTTTTATAGACAAAGAAAACAGACTCTGGATTGGAACATTTGATGACGGAGTATTTCTTTATGATACAAAAACAAAAGAAGTTAAATATGCAGGACTTAAAAACAGCCGTATAAAATCGATATTTCAGGCATATGACGGAACATTCTGGGTAGGAACACACAAAGAAGGCTTATATCAGTTCTCATTGGAAAATGACTTATTTGTAGAGAAAGCATTCTTCTCTCTAAGAATGATAACAACCATCACAGAAGATTTTGAAAAAAACATCTGGGTAGGAACTTTTGCATCAGGGCTTTACAAACTGACAAAAGGCAAATTTTCCATATATGATACAATAGAAGAACTCTCCGGCGGAATCCCTTTTTCCCTTGAAGGCTGCGATGATAGACTTTACATCGGCAGTATGGGCGGAGGACTTAATATAATAGAAGGCAAAAATGCAAAAATAGAATCATTTGGAGACATAATTCCGCCAGATTCAAATATTCTGACAATGGCAAGCGACCCTAAATCAAAAGATTTCTGGTTTGCTGTCGAAAAAACCGGCGTATACTGCGTAGGAAACTGCGGAAAGAAAAACAAAAATGTAAAAACATTTAAAGGAGAAATGTATAAGGAAACATCAGTACTCTTTGTCGATAATGAGGAAAACCTCTGGGTTGGAACATTCGGAAAAGGTGTTGCAAAATTCAAAGATGGAAAACTTCTAGAAAAATATGATGGCAAAGAATGGACAAACTCAGATGTTACGGGAATAATTCAGGATAAAAAAGGAAACATCTGGATAAGTACAAGTGAAAACGGAATTAAACAGATAAATAACGGCAAACTAATTTCATATAAAGCAAAAGACGGACTTCTGGATAACGCCATACTCTCTATTTTTGAAGATTCTTCAGGAAAAATATGGTTAACATCAAGAAATGGAATAAATGTAAGAACAAAAAAAGGACGCATATTCTCTTTCTCAAGAAACAACGGACTACCAACAGGATACATATATGCAATAATTGAAGACAACAATAAAAATCTGTGGGCAACATCAAATAACGGAATAATTTTCATTAATTCAAAAGATGTAAAAGACTACATTTCAGGTAAAACAAAAAGAATAAACACCAGACTTTACACCACGGAAGACGGACTCCCGACAAACGAATTTAACGGATATACACAGAGAAACATTTACAAAGATTACACAGGTAAAATATTTTTCCCTTCAGTAAAAGGAGTTGTCAGCGTAAAACCGGACAGCATGCCTGTAAACAATGTTGCGCCTCCAGTTAAAATAGAAAAAATAATCATTGACGGCAATAAAGTTCCGACAAAATGGCAGCACATTCTTGATCCTGATGTTAAAAGAGTTGAATTTCATTTCAAGGCATTAAGCTATACATCTCCTGAACGAGTCAGATACAGATATAAACTCGAAGGTTTTGATAAAGACTGGGTAGATGCTAAAGATCGTGAAACAGCATCATACACAAACCTTGAAGCTGGACTCTATTCATTTAAAGTCATAGCCTCAAACAATGACGGATTATGGAACAATGAAGGAGCAGTTTTCTCATTTGAAAAAAAACCTCATTTTTATGAGACACCGTGGTTTATTCTGTTCTCTGTGATGGCGCTTCAGATTTTATTTATAGCAATTTATAAAGTTAGAGTACACAGATTCAAAAAAATAAAGAAAGACCTTGAAAAAGAAGTTGCAAAAAGAACATCTGAACTGCAAAAGGCAAATGCGATGCTTTCCGACAGAGAGGAACACCTGGTTCATCTTGTTGAAGAAAAAACAATAAAAATAGACAGCATAACAACAGCCATGGTAACAGCCCTTGAAAATGCAAACAGTTTTAACGATTCAGATACAGGCGATCACATCCAGAGAGTAAGAGAATATTCTGCCGTTCTTGCAGAAGAATTCGGATGCGATAAAGAATTTATAAAAAGAATCAAACTATACTCATCACTTCATGATATCGGAAAAGTAGGCGTTCCTGACAGCATTCTTAAAAAACCAGGAAGATATACACCTGAAGAATTTGAAGAAATGAAAAAACATGTTGAAATAGGCGCAAAAATGCTTGATAAAGCAAACATTGACGACATGGCAAAAAACATTGCAAAATATCACCATGAAAAATGGAACGGACAGGGATACATTTACCATTTAATGGGCAATGAAATACCCCTTGAAGCAAGAATAGTTGCAGTTGCCGATGTTTATGACGCACTTGTATCAAAGAGAGTTTATAAAGATGCTTATGCAGAAGAAAAAGCCGATTCGATCATAAAAACCAACGCCGGAGAACATTTCGACCCGAGACTCGTTGAAATATTCTTCAGAGTCAAATCAAGACTTATGAAAATCAGAGATACATACTAAAATTTAATTATTATCCTTCAAATTTTTTATTTTCATTTTCTTTTTATAAAGATAACGCGAAATATTTCCCCAGCTGTCATGATCAAAAGTTGCAATTCCAACCATACAAGGCTCTTTACCATATGTTAGAGATGAAAATGGAACCATATTTGAATATTTACCATTATCTTCTTTGAAAACAGCAGCATTTTTCTCTAATATAACCTTACCTGTCAAATCAATTATAACAGCATGATTGCCTTTTAAAGCAAATGTCTCTCCATCAACGAATTCACATATTTCATCATATTCTACAGGCACAAATTCTTTTCCTTTTGAATTTATAAATCCACTTTTATTATTAGTTGTTTTGTGCTTTTACTATTATTTTTTTTACTGTGACATGATTTTTTGTTTTTATGATTAGACTTTTTGAACAAAAACTGTTTTGTAATATTTCAAATCTTATTCTTGACAAAATATTAATTGCCACATAATCTCCTAGTGTTGATTTTTTTAACAATATCGGGGGAATATTATGAGATTGCCTTATTTTATTTTTATGTTCTGTGCATTAATGTTTTTTTCTTTTTCATGTGACAACGATAATACTTCTACGCTTGAAAATAAAGATGAAGATTCTGCTATAACTGATGATGATGCTGTTTCTGATGAATCGTCTACAGATATTGATGATGTTTCAGAGCCTGAAGATAACGATGTAGCAGAAATAAATGATGATTCTGAAACGCCTGATGCTGATAACGGTGGTGAACTTCCTCCTCCTCCTCCTGATACCGGGTCTTTTTCTCTTTCTTTTAATGGTGTTATAAATGCAAGCACTGATTTTAAATCATGGCAGGGTGGTACCGGTGACGTAACTTTTACTGATAATGAAACGGAGTCAACTTATACTCAGATATCTATTCCTCTTATGAGTGTCGGTTTTCCTCTTACTATGGTTCAGCAGGGTAAAACTGTGACTGTATGGCTTGATAAAATTGATCTTAACGAGAATCATAAAGTATTTGGTTTTAATTATCCCGGTAATCTTGAACCTGGTGATTATAAAATGGAGGACACTGGTGCCGCTGCTTTCTATGGCGATGTTATTGTTCAGGCTACGGCTGGTAATTTTGAGATAAAGTGTATCCGTTCGGCTACTATTATCGGAGATTTAACAGTTATAAGTGACGATGGTACAAATATTGAATATTCTGCAAGCGGCAATCTTTATGATCCTTCTATTGCCGGTGCTCAGCTTCCTTATCCTGTGTGTACTGACTAAAGAGGCTGTATCCAGCCGTCAAGTTCAAGTTCTTCGACTTTATCAACGATAATTGTATATTCTTCTTCTGTAACTTTTCTGTTTATTTCGGGATATTTTTCCGGTGTCTGGTATGCTGGGAAGAACTGGCTCATGAGGCTTAGTTTAAAATTGTATCCTTTGTCTCTAAGTTCTGCGAGTTTTTCAACTACTGCAATTGAGTTTTCAATGTATCCGGGAAGGACGAGGTGTCTTACTATTATTCCTTTTTGCAGTATGCCGTAATCGTTTTCTATCCAGTCATATCCTTTGTTTACTATTTTCATGAAGGCTTTAATTGATACTTCAAAGTAGTCCGGTGCTTTTGAATATTTTACTGCAAGTGTTTCATCCGCATATTTTATATCGTAAAGAAAAATATCACAGAAGGATGAGACTATTTCCGCCATTTCTTCGGTCATGTATCCGCTGCAGTTGAAGCTTATTGGAATTTTTAACTGATTACGAATGAGATATAGTGATTTGAGTATGGGATAGATGTAATGATCTGCTGTTGTGAGGTTTATATTATGTACTTTTTTGCTTTGCAGTTTCAGTATTTCTTCGGAAAACTGTTCAACGGTAAATATTTTGCCCTGATTTAAATGTGATATCGGATAGTTTTGACAAAATACACATTTTAGTGCACATCCTGAAAAGAATATGTTGCCTGCTCCGTTGTATCCTGTCACTGGTGGTTCTTCTCCTTCGTGAACGGCAAAGCTTGCAACTTTTATGTCATTTTTTACTGCTCCGCATGGAGGTGTTGCTTCTGTCACATGACATTTTCGGGGACAGCATATTCCATTCTTTTTAAGATTTTCCGCACGGTTTATAAGTGAGAGAAAATCCGCTTCAGATAAATTTTGCAGCATATTTTTCATAGTAATTTATAAATTTCTCGGCTTCAGATGCAGTAAAGGCATCATATATTCTTGAAGAAGAGAATCTTTCCTGCTTAAGCGCCATTAAAGAGATGATAAAAAGAAGAAATATTTCGGTAAAACGGGAAGAATCATAATACTTTTCTTTGAATTCTTTTAAAAATGTGAGTTTCTTTCTTTCGATCACGAATATTGTCGAATCATTATAAAATTCGTAAATGTCTTCGTTTTCAGAATGAAAAAATGAAAGTACGAGTTCTCTTTCCTGACTCCATTTGAGTTCTTTTTCAAGTTCCATACGTTTTTCTGTAAACAGATTTTTACCTTTGTTTTTCTGTCCCATTCTTGACGGGAGAAAAAGCAGGAGATTTATTTTGCCAAGTTCTCTTCTGGATGCAAATGTTGTTCCGTCATCAAAATGGTAGTGGTAGATGAAAAAAGTATTAAAGAAATTCTGCCAGAATTCTTCAGAGATCATTTCGTCTCCGACAAAATAAAATATCTCTTTTTTAAAACCGGCAAGCATTAATGATTCTTCTTCGTTAAACGAGGAATATATAGAGGTTTTTAATTCCATACGAGCCTTAATTTTTAATAAAATCTTTTATATACTGTCCTGCCTTTCACAATTGTTCTGAAAACTGCTCCTTTTACATGAAAACCATGAAATGGACTGTTTTTTGATTTTGATTTAAACATGTTTTTATCAATAGTGTACTGATAATCAGGATCAAATATTGTTATGTCGGCATCTGAACCTTTTACAAAAGAGCCGCCTTCAATATTAAATATCGAATATCCTGCTGTAAAGAGTTCAACAACTTTACTTAAGGTTATTTCTCCCTGATGATACAGCCTTAAAACCAATGGAAGTGCTGTTTCGAGACCAATTATTCCGCATGGAGCTGAATTGAATTCAACATTTTTCTCTCTTTCATGATGTGGAGCATGATCTGTTCCAATGCAGTCGATTATTCCGTTTTTCACAGCTTCAATAAGTTTTGATTTGTCTTCTGCTGAACGGAGCGGCGGATTTATTTTTGTATTTGTATTATATGATCCCAAAGCTTCGTCTGTAAGTGTAAGATAGTGCGGTGCTGTCTCTGCTGTTACTTTTACTCCTCTTTTTTTGAAGAATTCTATCATGTCAACGGACATTGCAGCACTTACATGTGCAATATGCACAGGAAGTTTAAGGTATTCAGCCATCATACATTCTCTGGCTATCTGAGAGGCTTCTCCGACAACTGGAATTCCCTGCATTCCGTAAACTGTTGAGAAAAATCCTTCATTCATCTGTCCGTCTTTTGCAAGATAGAGATCTTCAGAATGAGAAATATATTTAAGATCAAAAGTGTCAGCATACTGCATTACTCTCTGAAGCAGTGATGTGTCTTTTATCGGCTTTCCATCATCTGAAATTGCCACTGCACCACCTTCTTTCAGTTCTCCGATTGGTGCAATGGATTCGCCTTTAAGCCCGCCTGATGCTGCAGCTACAGGATAAAGCTTTACTCCATTTCCACATGCCACTTTTTCTTTAATAAATCTTAATGTTGATATGTTGTCTGTTACAGGATTTGTGTTAGGCATTGTCATGACGGATGTAAACCCTCCGGCTGCAGCTGACTCAAGCCCTGAAGCTATGTCTTCTTTATATTCAAATCCAGGTTCTCTGAAATGAACATGTGTATCGATAAAACCTGGAGCTACAACTTTTCCTTCAGCATCAAAGAGTTCATCAGCATGAGTATCAATGTCTCCTTTCGCAATTTCGGAAATTTTTCCATCTTCGATAACTATTGTTCCAATGAAATCAATTTTGGCTTTAGGATCTATTATTCTGCCATTAGTTATTTTCAGTTTCATTAGTTTTGACCTCCAAGAAGCAAGTAGAGAACAGCCATTCTTACGGAAACTCCGTTTGAGACCTGTTCAAGAATTACTGAAGATTCTCCATCCATAACTATATCATCTATTTCGACACCTCTGTTTGCAGGTCCTGGATGCATAACGAGTGCTTCACTGTCTGCTAAAGAAAGAAGTTCTGGGGTAAGACAGAAAAATTTTGAATATTCACGTGTATCAGGATAAAGAAGGTTGCTTGCTCTTTCATTCTGTACTCTAAGCATCATTACAACGTCAGCGCCTCTTACAGCTTCTGCTGGAGTTTTGGCAACTTTTACGCCCATTTTCTCTATTCCTACCGGAATCATTGTTCCTGGTCCTGAAACTGTTATATCTGCATCAAGTTTATTTAAAAGATAGATATTGGATCTTGCAACTCTGCTGTGAAGAATATCACCTATAAGCGCAACTTTAAGACCTTTGAAAGTAGTTTTCTTCTGTTTTATCGTAAAAGCATCAAGAAGTGCCTGTGTAGGATGCTCGTGAAAACCGTCTCCGGCATTTATTATTGAACAGTCCATAATATCTGCAAGCATGTTGGGCAGACCTGAAGATGTATGACGAATAACTAATGCGTCCGGCTGCATAGCCTGAATATTGAGTGCCGTGTCTGAAAGAGTTTCGCCTTTCTGTATGGCACTGCCTGAAACAGCCATGTTGTAAGTGTCGGCACTTAATCTTTTTTCTGCGACTTCAAAAGAAAGTCTTGTTCTGGTACTAGGTTCTGCAAAAAAATTGACAACCATCTTACCTTTTAGTGTAGGAACTTTTTTAACAGCTCTTTTATTGATAGATTCAAACGATTCCGCCGTTTCCAGAATATTCATAATCTGGTCCCGGTTAAGATTTTCAATACCTAGCAGATGCTTCATAGGAAAGTCTCCTGTTTTTATTATTTCTGTACAAGAACAACTTTATCGACAGCGTCAAGCTCTTTAATAAAAAGGGCTACAGCTTCATTATTTTTATCTGAATCAACAATCTTGCCGGTATAGTCGGCACGAATTGGAAGTTCTCTGTGACCTCTGTCAACAAGAACAGCAAGCTGAACAGATTTCGGACGCCCGTAATCCATAAGCGCTTCTATTGCAGCTCTTATTGTCCTTGCTGTAAAAAGAACATCGTCAACAAGAATCACGTCATATTCTTCAATATCAAAATCAAAATGAGAAGGGCCTACTGCAGGTGTTGATAATGATTTAAAGAAATCATCACGATAAAGTGCAATGTCAATAACACCAAAAGGAACTGTTACACCTTTTATTTCCTTTATTTTTCTGACAATGCGCTCTGCAAGATATTCACCTCTGGTTCTAATGCCTACAACAGCACACTTTTCAAGATCTGGATTCTTTTCTATAATTTCAGAAACTATCCTATTTAAAGAGTTTTCTATAGCTTCTTCATTCATTAGAACTTTCTTTTCATTAAGGTCTCTTCTCTTCAAGGTAAAACCTCCGGATTAGTAATTGTCTTTGTTCTTGGTTTCCGATATTTTAAAATTAATTTCTTTAAAAACATGACCGAAAATTGATATTTCATCAATATATTCCACAGTTACAGTAGCAGCATTACCTTCCCTCTGAATATCAAAGTCACTTTCATCAAACTTCCAGCCACTTTCAGCAGTTATACCTTTAAGATATTTTTTGGATTCCTCAACATCATACTTGGTGGCATATGCAGCACCTTTTCTAATGTCAATTGTAAGAAAGTAGTTATCCTTATAAGGAAGCCCTATTCGCCATATTACAAAAGCAATAACTGCAACTATGGCAATTTTTATGATCATTCTAACAAAATTTAATCCACCGTCCATTTTTCCCTCCATACAAAAAAACGTGTATTGCAGTGTTTTAGCAGAATATAAAAAACAAGTCAAAAAAAACTGAAAACAGAAAAAAGACTATTTTACACAGCGCACAGAGTTATACATATTACCTTTGGCTGAATAAGAAACTGCTGCTGTTTTAAATTCTATCCTCCACACATAACTGTCATTATATTCCGAAGCCGACCAGAGATAGTTTGTATCACCAAAATATGAATATCTTCCATCAGACTGCTCCGCACAACCAATACATTCTGAATTGACGCAGCTTGAAATCAGACAGGAATCAATAACGGTGCAGACACCTGAAGTTGCAGTATTGTTACAGTCAGTAACAATAGTCCTTAACTCTGAAATTGTCGGAATTCTAGCACCTTTGTTTGAACAGTATGTCACGGCATTATCCCATGTAAGTGTATTTGGAGAAACATCAGACCATAAAAGCATTCCATGCGCTGTCCAGCATTCTTCATAAACCCACTGGCCGTTAACACAGTTCTTTACTTTTACACCGGTATTGTTAAGCCCACACTGATCTGAAGAAATAGAACCATTCACACACACATCAGTATCATTACATGTTCCTGAATCAACCCATGCACCATTTGTGCATATCTGATTTAAAGAACCATTGTTATTATAACCGCAAACGACACTTCTTGTAAGGTCATTTATGCATTCATCAGGATCGTTGCATGTCCCTGAATCTTCCCACTCACCGTTATTACAAATCTGAGTAATTGTTCCATTATCATTTAATCCGCATGAAGCTGTTCTTTCAGAAGCATTAACGCAGACATCAGAGTCATCATCATTTTCATCAGTATCCACTGCGTCATCCATATCTGATTCAATATCAGTATCAGGATCAACATCTGAATTTTCATCTTCGTCTAAACAAATATCTTCATCAACAGGAATAGATTCATCATTTATTAGATCAGTATCTTCATCAGTATAAGGTTCATTCTCATCGACAATTGATTCAATATCACTGTCAGTTAAAGGATTTTGCTTATTATTGGAAGAATCATCACATCCAATAAAAACAAAAATTAAAAATAACATAAATACAAAAAAACGCATACTATCCTCCTGAAATTATAATGATACACCTAATTGAAATATACTTTCGCTTTTCAATAAGTCAAACAAAAAGCTCAAAAAACAGGTTTTAGAATTTACAGTTTTTTTATAACAAACAACTAATATTTACCAAAATAATCATCGTCAAGAGAAATTATATCTTCCGGTGATGATTTTGATATTTTTGAAGATTTATGATCTATAGCGGCAGATTTTCTTAAATTCATATTAGAATTAGAAGGCGCATTTGATTTACTTCTCATGCCTGAATCTTTAAGAACAAATTTTTTGAGCATACTTTCAAGATATGCAGCCTGGCTTGAAAGTTCTTCAGAAGCTGCAGCACTCTCTTCCGCACTTGCTGTATTTGACTGTGTTACCTGTTCAACCTGACTAAGACCAATATTTATCTGTGAAGCACCTTGTGCCTGCTCATTTGATGCAGCAGCTATTTCTGCAACTATATCTGAAACTTTAGCTATATTTAAAACTATTCTTCCAAGTATTTCAGCAGTATCTTTAGACATTTTTGACCCTGCATTCGATTTTTGAACAGCATTTTCTATCATTTCACTCGTCTCTTTTGCAGCTTTTGCACTTCTGGCAGCCAAATTCCGAACTTCTTCCGCAACAACAGCAAAACCTTTTCCATGAACACCTGCTCTTGCAGCCTCAACAGCAGCATTCAGTGCAAGAAGATTTGTCTGAAATGCTATTTCATCAATAACTTTTATGATTTTAGATATATCATTGCTTGATTTCTGTATTTCAGACATTGCATTCAGCAGGTTATTCATCTGAGTATTTCCTTTTTCTGCAACACTGCTTGTTTCTATAGCAAGACCATTAGCTTCTACTGCATTTTCAGCATTTTTACTTGTCTGCCCTACAATTTCCTGCATTGAACTCGAAATCTCTTCTATACTTGAAGCCTGTGTTGTTGCACCTTGAGAAAGAACCTGCGCCGCATTTGAAACCTGTTGAGAACCATTTGACACCTGTTCTGTAGTTTTTGAAACTTCTGTAAGAAGCTGGTTAATTGAGGAAATAGAATTATTTACAGCATTTTTCAGCATAAGAAATCCACCGGCATAATTTCCTTTTATTTCGCCTGTAAAATCGCCTTTTTCCATTCTTTGCAATACGGAAAGAATTTCCAGTAAAGGTTCAACTATAACTTTCGCAGATTTATTCAAACCTTTAAAAACATCTTTATATACCCCTTTCATAGACTTTTCATCAAGGCTTATGCTTTCGATTTCTCCTTTTGCAGAATAATCGACATATTCCTTTGTCCCATTTATAAGAGATGTAAGAGATTCAAGCATCATAATAAAAGAGGGAACCAGATTATCCTTTTCAGAACGTTTACCATCAGACTTAAGTTTATCAAGATCTCCCGTATCACCATTTGCTATATTCACAACAATATTCTGAACATGTTTTAATCTGTTTGCCACTTCATTTACAGAAACTTTAACATCTTCATAAACTCCGAGATAGCTCCCTTTTACTTCGTCAGTAAAATCATTTACAGCCATTTTAGCAAGAACTTTCTTTGACTCTAAAAGACCATTGAGAGCATCAATAGAACCATTTAAATTCTCACGAACTTCTTTGAAATCACCTTTGTATTCTTCTGTGATTTTATTTGGGATTTCACCTCTTGATATTTTTTCAACATATTCCGCCATTGTATTTATCGGTGCAATAAAAGTATTTATCAGAGTATTAATACTTGTTATCAGTTCTCCCCAACTACCCATGAATCTTGTAGAATCACTTCTTATATCAAGAGCACCGTTCTCGATTCCTTTAGTCAGTGTGTCAGTTTCTCTTATAAGAGCATTCATTATATCAATGCAGCTATTAAGATTAGTTTTTACTTCTACAAAATCGCCTCTGTAATTTTCTGTAATTTTTGGAGGAATATTACCTTTAGCAATTCTGTCAACATACTCGGACATTACATTTATAGGAGCAATAAAAGTATTTATAAGTTCGTTTGTCCCTTCAAGTATAGGCTCGAAATCTACAGAGACTTCAGTGAGGTTAGCTCTTGTATCAAGTTTCCCGTTAAAAATATTTTCTGAAAGATTCTTTATAACATGAACTACATTATCAATAGGTTTGACAATAACTTTATGTGCAAACAAAACTCCCAGCAAAATTCCTATAATCAAAAGAATAAGTGTTACAAAAATTATTGAAGAACGAATAGCTGTAACCTCAGAAAACACATCATCTTTCTGGGCACCTACAGCAATAGACCAATCTGTACCTGGAATTGGATTATAAGCAAAAAAACGATCAGATCCTAAAAAGGAATAGGCTTCATAACCCGACTCGGCTTTTATCATTTTATTTAGCATTTTTGCAACCGGTAAAAATTCAGGTTTACTTTTTGATTCTTCAATAAAATTCTTTTGCTCCATAACAAATTTTCTATTAGCATGTGCAATAAGAGTACCTCTTGAGTCAACAATATAGGAATAACCTTTTTCTCCATATTTAATATCATCTGTTACAGCACTTAACCAATTTGCATCAAGCCTTGCAATAAGAACTCCGACAATATTCCCTGCCGCTCCTTTTATCGGTGTTGCCAAAATCATAACAGCGGTGTTTGTAACTTTTGATATAAGAACATCGGAAAAAACTGTTTTACCTGATAATGCATCCTTAAAATAGCTTCTGTCACCTAATGAAGCAGTACTGCCATCAGGATATTTTGCATTACCATCAGGAGAAATAACAGCCATACCAAGAAAACTCAATCTTTTTGTCTCAAACTCCAAAGCACCGCGTTGTTTTTCTTCCCATTCCATTGAACGAATTACATTTCTGCCAGCCACACCCTCTATAGCTACAATAAAATAATCAAGCTTGCTTTTTACAATCTTTGCACCACTTACAGACATTTGAGGAATATTGGACTCTACCTGTGAATGCACTGCATCATAAGCCTGTTTATAAGAAAGAGCACCTATCAAAGTAGAAACAAGAAGGAGAAGCACAACAATTCCAAGAATAAGTTTAGAACTAATTTTCATTCTGCCCATTTTTCTATTCCTCCAACATTACTAACACAAAACTAACAAAACACATTTCATCAAAAAAATATCCAATAATTAAACCGCAACAGCTGAATTAACTCTTCGACAAATGTATTGTATTTTAAAAAAATATTAGTTTTTTGTCAATTTTATACCAGCAAGAGTAACAAAACATTAAAAGCACAGTATACAAAAGCATTATAAAGAACAATAAACATTAAATAACGATAGTTAATACCAATAAAAGATATTTAAAAAAAACAATCATCAAAAATTTAAACATACCTTAAAATTTTATTAAAAATAAAAAATTGTATTTATTTAACCACCGAAGTAATATATTTAACAACATTTATAAAAAGGAACAATATCCATGAAAAAAATAAAAGATTTGTATTATGGTGACAGACCAAGAGAAAAAATGTTAAAGAACGGGTCGATATCTCTAACTACAACAGAATTGGTAGCTCTTATACTTGGAAGCGGTTCATCAAAAAGAGATGTGATGGAAATATCAGGGGAACTTATTAAGTTATTTGAGAAAAAACAAAACAATATATCAATGGACGACCTTTTAAATGTAAAAGGTGTTGGTGTTGCCAAATCGTGTCAGATATTATCTTCGCTGGAACTATGGAATAGACTGATGAATAATTACAAAAACAAAATTAAAATAACATCAGCAGACAACGTTGCAGAAATAACAAAAGAATATGCATCAAAAAAGCAGGAACACCTTATTCTTATAACATTAGATGGCGCCAGCAATTTGATTAATAAAAAGATTATCTTTATAGGCACACTCAACAATTCAATAGTTCATCCAAGAGAAATCTTTGCCGAAGCAATTGCAGATAGAGCTGCCAACATCATTATAGCTCACAATCATCCAAGTGGAAACCTTGAACCTTCAAATGATGACATATTAACGACAGAAAGAATAAAAGAAGCAGGAAAAATAATAGGAATAAACCTGCTTGATCATGTAATAATTACAAAAGATAGCCACAGCTCACTAAAAGCATGTGGCTATCTCTAAGAAAATTTATCTGTTACGAAGGTAAAATTCTTCCATGAAATGTGTCAGAACTTTCACATCATCAACAGTTACGGAATTATAGATACTTGCTCTTATTCCGCCTAAATCTCTGTATCCTTTAAGCCCAAGCATACGCTTTGCTTTCGCTTCTTCTATAAACTGCTTTTCGAGCTCTTCAGTAGGCAGGTTAAAACAAACATTCATCCATGAACGATGATGTTTGTTTTTTACATAACCTTTGAAGAATTCAGGATGCTCATCTATTTTACCATAAAGGATGTTTGATTTTTCTCTGTTAATAGCTTCGATACCTTTAAGTCCGCCGTTTTTAAGTATCCACTTTAATACTTTACCTACCATATAAATATTAAAACAAGGAGGTGTATTGAACATACTTCCTTTTTTCATCTGAAACTTATAATCAAGTGGTTTAGGAACTTTAGAAGTAAAAACTTTCTCAGCAAAAGAACGTTTTATTATAGCGACTGTTACACCGCTGGGACCTATATTTTTCTGTGCACCTGCATATATCATATCAAATTTTGTAGCATCAAAATCTCTTGAAAGAAAATCAGAAGACATGTCACAAATAAGAGCAACGCCTTCTTTAGCTTCCGGCATATCCCAGAATTGAGTACCGTAAATTGTATTATTCGAGGTAAAATGAAGATATTTTGCATCATCCCTCATGTTTTCCTTTTTAATTTCAGGAAGTTCAGCATATTTATCTTCTCTATTTTCAGAAGTTGCAACAACTTTTGCATCTCCCCAGAAACTTGCTTCTTCCCATGCTCTCTGGGCCCATTTGCCAGAAACAACATAATCAGCCTTGCCACCATCTTTAAGAGCATTCATACCAAGCATAACAAACTGATGAGTTGCTCCGCTTGCAAGAAAAACCACACCGTATTCATCTTTACTTAATCCAAGAATTTTAAGAAGATCATCTTCAGCAGTATCTATTACATTCTGAAACTCTTTAGATCTATGGCTAATCTCCATTACACTTACGCCCGTACCAGCAAAATCAAGAAGTTCAGCCTGAGCTTCTTTTAAAACTTCTAACGGAAGCCCTGAAGGACCAGCAAAAAAATTAAAAGCTCTTTTTTCCATTACAATCTCCAAATAAAAAATTGTATAAAAAGGACATAGTCACAAGAACTACTTAACAGAAGCAGAAGAAAAAAACAATCTTTTTCATATGGTATTTTACTTTTATTTTTATAAAGCTATAATAAATCGATTTTTATTTTTAATAGGGATTTTTTATGAAAAAAATACGAATAGCTATAGACGGTCCAGCTGGAGCTGGTAAAAGTACAATAAGCAGAATGGTTGCAGAAAAACTTGGATATATTTATGTAGATACAGGAGCAATGTATAGAAGCACTGCGTTATTTCTAAAGGAAAATGATATTAACCCTACAGATGAAATAAAAGTTATAGAAATTCTTTCGGATCTCGAACTTGGTTTTGTCACCCAAAACGGCATTAACAAAGTTTATATACAAGGAAGCGAAAGAACAAGAGATATAAGAAGTGAAGAAATAAGCATGGCTGCAAGTAAAGTTTCAGCCTATGATTATGTTAGAAAAGCACTTTTTCAAATGCAGAGAAATTTTGCATTAAAAGGTGGTGTCGTAATGGAAGGAAGAGATATTGGAACCGTTATAATGCCGGAAGCAGAACTTAAAATATTTCTTACAGCATCTCCAGAAATAAGAGCAAAAAGGAGATTGAAAGATATTAACCTGCTTGGAGAAACAAAATCTTTTGACGAAATGGTAAAAGAAATAAAAGAAAGAGATACAAACGACATGAACAGAAAAACAGCACCACTGAAAAAAGCAAATGATGCTGTAGAACTTGATTCATCTGACATAACAATTGAAGAAACCGTTGATAAAATAGTGAAATATGCACTAACAAAAATAGGGTAACTAATCAGAGATCTTTTTTACAGCATCAGCAAGTTCTTTAAAAGTGTAAGGTTTCTGCAAAAACATATCAGCTCCGAGTTCCATAGTTTCATTAACCCTAGGGTCAAAACTGTATCCTGAAACAAGAAGCACTTTCAAATCAGGTTTTATCTCTTTAAGTTTAAGATAAGTTTCTTTTCCTGACATTAAGGGCATTGTCAAATCAAGGACAATTATTCCAATCTTATCAATATTTTTATTGAGAATCTCAACAGCTTTATAACCATCAGAAGCAGTAAAAACAACGCAACCTATTTTAGAAAGCATTTCAGATGCAACTTCAAGGATTACAGGTTCATCATCAACAACAAGAACTGATTCTTCAACATTAACATTAAAAGAATCAGGAACATCTGACTGATTATTGGAAACATCTTTATAAACAGGTATAAAAACAGAAAAGGAAGCTCCTTTTCCTTGTTCGGAAGTAACATGAATAAAACCACCATGTCTTTTTACGATGTTGTAACTTACTGAAAGACCAAGCCCTGTACCAATATCTCTGGATTTAGTAGTAAAAAACGGAGTAAATATGAATTTCATCAAATAGTCATCAATCCCTACACCAGTATCTGACACTTTAACACACCAATAATTATTTAAAGGCAGATCTTCATAACTATAATTTTCATAAAGCTCTGTAGAAATAGTAAGTGTTCCACCCCAAACATCATCCAAGGGTCGCATAACAGTCATTGAATGAGCAGCATTTATAACAAGATTAAGAAGCATCTGTTCTATTTCGCCCTGACTACCATTGACAAAAGCCGTATCTGAAACAAAAGAAGATAAAATATTAACAGATTTATCAATAGAATTCTTAGCAATTCTAACAATACTCTTTATGGCTGTATTTAAATCAAATTTATAAAATTTAATAGAAAGAGAATCATCTTTTTTAGAAAAAGAAAGTAATTGTGACGCAATTTTTGATGCTCTAAAAGTAGCACTTTCAAGATTATCTATATGCCGTGAGAGCCTGACAGCACTAAAATCTCCAGCAGAATTCTCCATTTTCATTAAGGAAATTATACCAGCAATACCACTTATGACATTATTAAAATCATGAGCTATCCCTGTGGACAAGATTCCTATCATCTCCATTTTCTGAGCATGCTGAATCTGATTCTCTTTCTGAACTATTTCAGAAATATCATCAATTTTGATAAGTATATCTCCCGAAGATGAAAATAAAGGAAATAAAGAAACTGAATATTGAACAGACGATTTTTTTTCACCAAATTTAAAGACTAATTCATGAAAAAGCTCTGTTTCCAGATTTTTCAAATGATTGTTTATTGCTAAAAACAGTTTAGGAACAATCTCATTTAAAGAATGTCCTAATACAGCATTACGCTTTTTAGAAGTAAATCTTTCAGCACCAATATTCCATTCTTTAATAATCCAGTTTTTATCAACAGCTATCATTACTGAAGAAATTGAGTTAATAATATCTGAAAGATACCAAGCAGTAGATAAAGGGATATCAAACATTCCAGAAGATTTATTGCGATTTTTATTATAACTTTTATAAAGACAGCAAATAAAAGAAACAATTAAAAGAATAGATAATATTATCAACAATAAAGAAATTTCTGAAATATTCTCCATTATTTCCTCCAACCTCAAATAGAAGTAAAACAAGAATCTAAATAGTCTACAATATTAACAAAAATTTGAATTATGTCAAAAAATACATTCTGTAGTATTATACCAGAAACAAGGCTGCCTTAGTATAAATTTTTATATAAGAATTAAAAAATCAATAATAAAAAAATATAACTGAATTTTATTTCAAAAATGTCATTTCAGCAAAATCAGTTAAAGATATTGATGAAAGTCTGCTTTCCACAAGCAATCTTATATCTTCATTAAGCTTTGATATTATACAAGGAGGCTTTGAACAAATAGGTCTTGAAAAAATACAAGTATCAGTGTCAAATCCGCCATCTATGGCAACTAAAAGTTCCAGCAAGGACATATTTCTAGTCCTGGCAGAAATGTAAAAACCGCCGCCGACGCCTCTTATAGAAAGAAGCAATCCCTTTAAAACCATTGGTTGCAAAATCTTTGCAAGATATCCTCTGGCAACAGAAATAGCATCAGATATCTCCTTAACTGAAGAGAACTCTCCCTGTTCTTTCAAAGCCATATAGCTCATAGCATGAATAATAACAGTAGTTTTTTCGGATACTCTTAAAAGTTTTTCCATAACTTAGTCCTATTTAAAACACACGCCTCGGGCTATACTAATGACTATTGTATCAAAAATCAAAATTTTTATGATTAAAAAAAAAATTTTTTCAAATTAAATAAAAATTAAAAAACAATTTATCAGAAAGACAATATCTGTTTAAACAAAAAAAGATACAACATCCTTTAAAACAGTATAATTGAAACCATTATAAGAAAATAAGAAGCTACATTTTTAGCTATTGTTTAAAAAAAATAAAAATCAAATAAATATAATAAAGCTGTTTTATTA
>OY763407.1:1477500-1890000 GCA_963667425.1 bacterium
GACGGGCGGTGTGTACAAGGCCCGGGAACATATTCACCGCGGCATGCTGATCCGCGATTACTAGCGATTCCAGCTTCATGCAGTCGAGTTGCAGACTGCAATCCGAACTAGGATAGGGTTTTTGTGATTCGCTTAACTTCGCAGTCTAGCTTCACTTTGTCCCTACCATTGTAGCACGTGTGTAGCCCCGGACATAAGGGCCATGAGGACTTGACGTCATCCCCGCCTTCCTCCGAGTTAACCTCGGCAGTCCGTTTAGAGTGCCCAACTTAATGATGGCAACTAAACGCAGGGGTTGCGCTCGTTGCGGGACTTAACCCAACATCTCACAACACGAGCTGACGACAGCCATGCAGCACCTGTCTCTCCAGTCTCCGAAGAGAAAGTTCCTATCTCTAGAAACCGTCCAGAGGATGTCAAGCCCGGGTAAGGTTCTTCGCGTTGCATCGAATTAAACCACATGCTCCACCGCTTGTGCGGGCCCCCGTCAATTCCTTTGAGTTTTAATCTTGCGACCGTACTCCCCAGGTGGTATACTTATCGCGTTAGCTGCGACACCCAATTCTCATTCGAATCAGACATCTAGTATACATAGTTTACAGCGTGGACTACCAGGGTATCTAATCCTGTTCGCTCCCCACGCTTTCGTGCCTCAGTGTCAGTAAAGTACCAGTAAGCCGCCTTCGCCTCAGATGTTCTTCCCGATCTCTACGCATTTCACCGCTACTCCGGGAATTCCGCTTACCTCTTACTCACTCCAGACCGACAGTTTCAAGCGCAGTTCCCAGGTTGAGCCCGGGGATTTCACACCTGACTTATCAGTCCACCTACGCACCCTTTACACCCAGTCATTCCGGACAACGCTCGGACCATACGTATTACCGCGGCTGCTGGCACGTATTTAGCCGGTCCTTACTTCGAGGGTACCGTCAATCTCCCTTGCGGGCCTTTTCTTCCCCTCTTACAGAGCTTTACAACCCAGAGGGCCTTCTTCACTCACGCGGCGTCGCTGCGTCAGGCTTTCGCCCATTGCGCAATATTCCCTACTGCTGCCTCCCGTAGGAGTCTGGCCCGTGTCTCAGTGCCAGTGTGGCTGATCATCCTCTCAGACCAGCTATCCGTCTTCGCCTTGGTAGGCCTTTACCCCACCAACTAGCTGATAGAACGCAGACTCTTCCTTAAGCAATAAATCTTTAACACTAAAAACCCAATCTTAGCGCTTCATTCGGTATTAGCCCCAGTTTCCCGGGGTTATCTCAATCTTAAGGGCAGATTATCTACGCGTTACTCACCCGTTCGCCACTCTCATTCCGGCCGAAACCGAAAATCCCGTTCAACTTGCATGTATTAAGCACGCCGCCAGCGTTCGTCCTGAGCCAGGATCAAACTCTCCAGTTATTTCCTTTAGCTCTATACTGACTTTCTCATATAGAATGACAGGAACACTTCTTACAGTGCTTCCTTCGTCTTTTTTTTCTTTCTTTTTAATGGCTGCTACTCAGTTTTCAATGAACCCCGCGCCCCAAGCGCTCGACCAATATACGGATTACACCTCACCAAGTCAACTCTTTTTCTCACTTTTTTTCACTTTTCTCATAACTATACAGTTTTATTAATCTTTATTCGCAAAATATTTTTCAGTTATATGTCAGATTCAGAACAAAAGAAAAAGAAAGAAAATCATGATGAGTTATTCTATAATTAATTTTATAGCGCATTGATGTATATATAGTCTGTAAACCTATTCCAAATGCAAGTTCATCTGTCATCCAGAACTCTTTTCCCACCTTTAAATTCAGAAAGATATCCCTTGTACCTAAATTCGAACTATATATATCACTCATTTCAGTTTCAACACTTCCAAAACCTACAGCTGGAGCAATATATATATTAGGAGATATAAAATAATAGTTAAAACCAAACCCTACACCTGTAAATCCTAAATTTACATTTGTCTTTACATCATAATATTCCGAATCAAAAGAAGTATTCAGAGTAGCATGTGAAACACTGAAAGTTTTAGAATGAATAAGCACAGCATTAAACACAAAATTATTATTTATTGCATATCCAAGAGTTAAATCGGTAACATATCCAAAAGATGTCACATCTTTTCCTGAGTCAAGCTCAGGAATATAGCTGCACGCAGGTCCCAGTGATGCTCTTAAAAAAAGTCCATCATGTTCGTGAGGTTTTCCCCCACATAAAAGAATAAAAGGGAAAAAAATCGCAAAAACAAATATATAAAACCGATGCTTCATTATCTTAAAATCCTTATGTGCAAATTACTTATAAGTAAAGCCGAATAACAATCCCATTGTAATATAATCCACAACCAAATCACTTATATAGTGGGAATATTCCTGAGACTTATCATCAAAATATGCTCTTGAATAAAGTACATACGCAGAAATCCCCAACGATGTATTTGTATTTACTCTAGTTTCTCCTCCAAAGGACAACATTCCGAAAAAAGCAATTTTACTGTTATCAGAACTCTGAGAATTTGAAAGAAGCAGTTCGTTTATTCCCAAAGTTCCTGAAAAATAAAAATTAGAAGTTCCAAAATAATAATTCATATTAAAACCGGCACCATTAAAAATTACATTCTCACCAAAACAGGCCTCTTCAGAACAATCATCATCATAAGAAAATGTACCAGTATCAACTCTGACCAGTTCCAGCCCTAAAAGAAGATTTTCATTTAAAGAAAGTCCAATATTAGCATCCACAATAAATCCACCGGCATCATAACCAAATTTTTCTTTCTTTTCAGAATGCTTATATTCAGTGTTAATGTCACTTAATGCAAACCCGCCTCTTAACCTAAAAAAGAAGCTGTCATACTTCTTAAATTCCTCACCTTCAACAAAATGCTTAAATTCATACGCTGTTAAAAGAGAAGGGAAAAAAACCACTAAAACTATAAGAAAAAAGAGAAATTTTTTCCTCATCAAGACTCCACACATTAAATAATTTTAGTTATAGCTGGCAGTTAACAGAATGGCAGGAGATAAATATTTTACATCATAACCAGCTATTTCAGTACTGGCGTATGTTACAGCAGCGGATAAACCAACTCCCCAGTTTTCAGAAACAGCCCACTCTTTACCTAAAAAAGCGGAAATAAAGAACTTCTTATCTACAGTATAGGCAAGTCCAACTTTATGCGTATCCAATTCAAACTCCGCCATCCCCATAACTATTTTAAAATTGAAATTATCATCCGTATAATAAGTAATTCCCAAGCCCAAACCTGAGAAAACCAGCATTGCATCATCATATTTAAGCTCATCTGAGTAATCATCATATTTATTTTTATAATCAGACATCACATCAAAGGCACCGCTTCTTGCAAGCTCACCGCTAATTATAAGTTTATCAAAGACTGTATATCCTATACTTAAGTTTGCCGAATATCCGAAGCCATCTATATTTTCACCGAGTTCATCACAGTAAACTTTGGAAAAAGAAGGACCGGCTGACAGTCTTAAAAACAAACTTCCCTGACTATGATCAAAATCTTCTGCAAAGAGAGAAAACGGAACACAAACAAGAAAAACAAATATAATAAACAGTTTCTTTTCCATAATATTTTCCTCTATCCTTACAAAATCAGTTATATGTAACACTTAAAAACAGACCTGTAATCATTGAATTCATAAAACGATCAAAAGGCCCAAAATCGTAACCATCAGCCTCATAGTAATTACTCATCTTATTAAATGAATAAGTAAACTGACCCGAAACTCCGACACCGATATTATCAGTTACCCACCATTCCTTACCATAAGATAAGGAAACAAGAAAACCAAGATCTGAATTCATAGAATATGTAATATCATAAGCCTCAGCTTCCACTTTAAACCGGCTTATACCGGCATACATGGCAAAATAAGAATTAGAAGGGAGAAAATAATAGTTAAAACCCAAAGCAAGACCTTCCAGAACAAAAGAAGATTCAGAACAGTCCTCACCCTTACAGTCACTATATGAACCGAAAGTTTCAGAACGAATAATTTCCCCACCTAAAATAAAAGATTCGCCCAAAGACCATCCTATATCCAAAGTAAGCATCAGACCGCCACCTTTTAATGAAGAATCACCCTGACTGCTCGAATAATAATATCCATAATCATCTTCATCATATGTAGGTCCGTCATCATATATACTTTTAAAATAAGCAAAAGTTCCACCGATTTTACCTCTAATAAAAAGCCCATTATGATTATGACTTTTAATATTTAAGCTTTCCATAGACGATTCGGATTCACCTGAAGATTTTTCATCAGATTCATGACTGAATTCATAAGCTGAAAGAGATGAAAAAACAAAGAAAACTGTAAATATAAGAAAAACCAATTTTTTTACGCCCATTTTTTACCCCTGAAGTTAGTTATAAGTTGCAGTAAGAATAACTCCTCCGGCAAGAAAATGGACAAAACAGTCCTCGGGTTCAGAATAAGAATCACTATCCTCATCATATTCATAATCCGAATAAGAAAGTCCTGTTTTACCTACAGGAGAATAAAAAAGCTGTCCACCAACACCAATTCCCCAGTTATCACTAACCCACCACTCTTTTCCAAAAGTAAAATTAAAAGATATTTTACTCTTATATTCACTAGATGCCCCCATAAGTCCATCCTGGAGACCAAAAGCACCAAAACCTACTGAAGCTGAAAAATAACTGTTACCCGGCATTGAATAATAAGTCATACCAAGCCCGACACCTGAAAAAGTCATATCAAAATATTTAAAACTATCACTAAGATCACCGCTGGTCGTATAAGTGTAATCAAGAGTCTTTGAACCATAAAATTCAACATTTACAATAAGATTTTTCTTAACAGCACCGCCGATACTTAAAACCGTAAGAGTAGAAATACCAGAAACAACATCTTCAGTACTGAAAAGAGCAGAATAACCAAGACCGCCGGAAAGTCTTAAGAAAATTCCGTCATGACTGTGATAACCATCCGAATAGCTCATATCCTGCGCCGAAACAAACCCGGAAAACAGAAATATGAAAACAAATAAAACCAAAAACTTTCTTTCTTTCATAATTTTTCTCCAAACAGATATAAAATCATTAAAAACAAACCATTTTAACAGAATATTATTTCAGCAGATTCTTTTGTCAAACTTTTAAGATGTTTTTGATACAGAATTTAAGTGTAATTTAATTTTTTAAAGAGTTAAAAGTAAAAAACATCAGATTTTCTTACGAACTTTTCTCAAACCGGAAACCTGATGAGTAAAAGCCTCAAGCCTGTTAACATTATGCGTCGATTTAAGCCCCTCATAAACAAGAGTGCACAAAGGAATATCATTCATATCCCTTCTTATACTCTTTGAAAGAGATTCAGTAACAGTACCGAGCATACAGTTATGACACATCACATTAATAATCCCGTCAGCACCAGCTTTTTCAAATTCCTCTATTCTTCCGATATTTGCAGACAAAGATCTGTCAATCCAGTAATCAGCATACTTTGACGAAGTCTCCGAAACCGATTTGTAATCACCTTCCTGAGGAGTCCTTACAGAATCAGGGAAATTTCTGTCAACAAACCATCTTAATTTCTTTACAATAAACGGAGTTAACTTTGCAAAAACACTTTTAACATTTTTCCCCTTACGTTTTAAAGCATCACTCATCTGTTCAGCGCCAAGAAAAGAAATATCAATCATTGAACATGAAGTCCAAACCTCATAACCCATCTTTTCAAGCCTCTGATAAAGATAATTATTGGAATGCTCATTTATTCTTGTATAAACATCGCCGATAATCCCGATTTTTGCCCTCTCACCATTCTTTTCCGAAAGAGGAACAGAAGAAAGCATCTCAACACCCTTTTTTATCTTTTTTGTAAGCCCACCCTCGGCAAGACCACTCTCAACAAGCTCAAGAACCTCTTTATAAACCGATTTTACAGAACCTTTTTTAAGCTCATAAGGCTCAATCTCAGTTTTCCACTTAAAAAACCTATCAACAGTGTAAAGACCTAAAATAAGTTTTAAAAGATAGCCGATACCAAGCTCCTTCATATTAGTTTCATCTGTTAAATTCATAACCGTAACATCAGAAAGCCCGACCCTTTCAAGAATCAGATGAAGAGCAAGCGGATACTGCGGCAAAAGACAAGGACCAAAATATGAAGGACCGAAATAACACGCTTTTTCAGGAATAAAATCATCTCTTTTAGCAGCCTTAAGCAAATCACCAGTAAAAGAAATAAACGGATGACATTCTCTCCCGTAAGCATACTTAAGACCAAGATTCCAACTCTCATCATCAGTCGGAGGAAGCAAAACAGCCTTACAGCCCGAACCCTTAAGCGCACCAGTCAAAGCATAAGCATGATCCATAAAAGAAGGAATATAATAAGTATATTCTCTAAGAGGAATCCTGGGTTTTCCGGGATCTTTACCCTCAACAGAAATCTTTGCACCACTATTTATATTAAAACTGCGGGAAAAAGCCTCCAGACGTGTGACAAGACCAGCCTCAGCCTGATGATCATCAAATTCAAGCAGAATATTAGGAACACCACGAAGCTCATGCTCAAGATACTGATCAACAAAAGCATCCGGTCCGCAACCGAAATTAGTGACAATAACTCCGCCCATAAAATCATATTTTTTTAAAGCCCTTGCAGACTTTACAAGCCTTCTGCCATAACCCCACCTTATTCTGTCCCATAAATGAGGCATTTCAACCTCATCAAGCGGAATAAAATCAAAAGGGAAAGGCTCAATATCAAGTTTTTTAAGCCTTCTTGCAAGATTAAGATTAACATAACGGTCAGTCGTATTATAAGGACGTCCAATAATAAGAGCGCCACGCCTTCCCTCTTCCTGAAGCCTTTTTAAAGCATTCCTTCCCTCATCAAGACAGTCCGAAGCAAACTTTTTCTGAGCATTCAAAGCAAAATCAAAAGCAGACCAAATCTCAGAAACATCAATACCAAGATTCTCAGCACACATCTTAACCCAGAAATCATGCTCACCATCAACAG
Source organism: bacterium (assembly GCA_963667425.1). Classification (GTDB taxonomy): domain Bacteria; phylum UBP6; class UBA1177; order UBA1177. The sequence continues at coordinate 1,484,523 of OY763407.1, forward strand.
GAAATTCAAGCGTAAAAACATCAACACCTTCAGGAGCATTCTCACGGACAATAAAAGGAGCCGCCTGAGTATAAGCACACGCATAACGATTGCCCGACTCATCAGGAACATTGAAAAATTTAAGCTGCGGAATGAAAATCCGTTCAATCCCCATATCAGCAAGATGAAAAACATGCCCGAAAAGAACCTTCATCGGATAACAGAACTCAGCAGGAACAGCCAGAAGCCCCTTAGCAACAATATCTCTGCTGCTCTTACCCGAAAGAACAGTTTCAAAACCAAGTTTGTTAAAAAAAGTTCCCCAGAAAGGGAGATGATCACACATAGTTAAAGTAAAAGGAACACCAATTTTTCCCCTATGACACATACTGTCAGATTTAATCACATTATCAAAAAGAAGTCTTTCTCTAACCGAAAAAAGATCATCAGCCGGCACAAAAACATCAGTTCCATTCTCAAACCTTCCGCACACACTCCCGAAATAACTGACACCACCATCAGCAACAGTAATCTTTCTAATCTCACAAAGATTCTCACAACCATGACACTCAAAACTCTCGCCGCAAGCATCAATCTCAACACTACCAAGCTTAAAAGCAAAAGATTTACCGCCCTCAGAAAGCGAAAACTCATCCATTGCAACAAAAGAGGCACCAAGCGCGCCGGAAATCTCAGGAAACGGATGAACATAAACATTCCTTTCAAGCAGCGACTCAAAAACAGCATGAAGCGCCCTGTTCTTTGCAACACCGCCCTGAAAAACTATCTTTTCGCCAAACTTTGAAGACCCCACAACCTTTTCAATATAATTCTCAGCAATAGAATAAGAAAGACCAGCGCAAAGATCCTCAATTAAAGCGCCACGCTGAAGATGATGAACCAAATCGGAATCCATAAAGACAGTACAGCGGCTGCCAAGCCTCACAGGATGAGCAGAAGCAAAAGCCATATCCTGAAAATTACCTTTTATATCAACATTAAGCCTTCCAGCCTGCTCCTCAAGAAAAGAACCCGTACCAGCAGCACACGCACGATTCATCTTAAAAGAATCAATCTTTCCATCCTTAAGAGAAATAAACTTTGAATCCTGACCCCCAATCTCAATAATAGTATCAACATCACTGAAAAAACGGGCAGAAGAAATCCACTGAGCGGAAATCTCATCAATAACAGAACCGCCACCGAAAAGAGATTTTGCAAGATGCCTACCTGAACCAGTAAAAACAACATGAGAAACAGAAAAATCTTTGCCAAGCTTCGATTTAAGCTCATCAGCAACCACCCTAACAGCCGAAACAGGATTACCAGCAGTAGGCCCGTAAGAAAAAGCCGCAATATTAGACAAAGAATCAACAACAACACCCTTCGTACTCACAGAACCGACATCAATCCCCATAAAATAAGGAGCCCTGAAAGAAACATCCAAAGATTTACCGCCACCCGAAGAAAACTTCTCACAAAGAGGCATTAAATCAGAAACATCTGAAACAGAATCAGGAACATTCTCAAGCAAAGCAATAAAATCATCAATAGAAATCCTCAAATCAAAAGGATTTTCCATCGCAATAAAAGCACTCCCAAGCGCACCCATCACATTAAAATGCTCAGGAACAATAAAATCCCCATCATCAAGAGATAAAATATCCTTAAAAGCGCGAACAACACCCCTGTTAGCAGCAACACCGCCCTGAAACAAAATCGGAAGCAGAGGTTTTCTACCCTTACACATATTCGCGACATAATTTCTAGCAAGAGCATAACAAAGACCAGCAGCAATCTCATCAGTCGGAGTAGCCTTCTGCTGAAGATGAATCATATCCGATTTAGCAAAAACCGAACACCTGCCGGCGACACTCGAAACATTACGAGCCGAAAAAGCCAAATCGCCAAGCTCAGAAACAGAAATACCAAGCCTGCCAGCCTGCTGATCAAGAAAAGCACCCGTACCAGCCGCACAAAGCTCATTAAAAACATGATCAGCAATAAAATGATGACCACCCTCGCAACCTATGGAAATAAACTTTGAATCCTGACCCCCAATCTCAAAAACACTCTTAACATCAGGAAAAAAAGACCAGGCGGCAGTCGCATGAGCAACAATCTCATTCACAACAGGAATCCCGAGCACCGAACCAAGCAAATCCTTACCCGACCCATCAATATAACCACCGGAAAAAAGAACACTGCCGAATTCGGAACGAATAACACGAAACACAGAAAGAGCAGCCTCAAACGGCCTCCCCTCGACCCTTTTATACATCTTAAAAACAATATTTCCTGCATCATCAGTAACAACAGCATTAAAACTTACAGAACCAAGATCAAGACCTATATAAAAAACATTATCAGACAATTAATAACCTCGAAAAAAAACGAATAAACAAAAAGCATAATAATAAAAGATAAAATAAAGTCAATCGTTTAACAGTAAAGGTTTATTGTTCGAATAAAAAACAAACAAAATGAAAGTTTATGACAAAACCGGGAATATTTAAGAAATTTAGTGGAATTAAAAGATAATATTATCAGTAATCCCTGAATAAAGTCGGTAAAAAGTATTTCAGTTGAGAAAATCTGGGAAATCTATTAATTCTGTGATTGATAAAGATAAATTATTCATAATACAGCTGGGTAAAACAATCCGTAAATTGTGTAACAAAAAAATTCGTCTTATTTATCTTGAATTTTTGCATTTACCTTTCTATTAAGAATAATCTGTCGCTTGTGAACTTTAAATGGTGGATAACAGGTTGAGGTATAACCGAAGTGTCTGTGTTACGCCTGCGGCAAGCCTATTCTTTATGAGTCATTGTTAGGTGAATGTTGTTATTTAAAAACTCTCTCATAGTTAGAAAATTTAAAGCCTTCGCCAAATTTTTCAAGAATGAACCTCCTTAATTTATTATGGTCATCTTTAGATTTCCTTCTATCATATACCTGCGAGTTAGAATTTGCTTCATCACATAATGTCTGAATCTGTTCCTCTGTAAAATTTTCAAGAAAAGGATTCACAATATAAGTATAAAACTTGTCTGCATCATCGTAGATTTCAGAAGATCCATAACGCCATATTATGAAGTCACATACCTCCTTTTTATATCCCTTTGAAAAACCAATATTTATTAGCCTTTGATAAGCAAAGCTATTAGCATCATATGGATAAACATCACCAAATTTATTTTTAATTAGTTCTTTCACTTCTTTTAAATGATCTAAATATGATGTGCTTAAAAACCATGCTACCAATTTTGCACTTGGGTCTTTTTCAACGTGTTTAGTAATTAACAAATGTACATCTTCTCTAAATTCATTGTACAGGAATTCATTCTCAGAAAGAAAACTTATTAAAAAGTTAATTGGTCCTTCTGCATTTAAAATATTACTAAAATATTCTTGCTCACTTTTTATTTTTTGAATACATAGGGCAGTATTTCTCTTGTAAAGCAAGTAAAGAACTAAATAATTGATAAATCTATTATCATCACATTCTTGATTATCCAATTTAAAAACAAACTTCCACAAATCTCTGAATATTGTTACTTCAACTGAGTCATTGATGTTGTTCAAATACTTAGCTACTACATATTTTTCAATACTTTCTTTGTCTATAAGCAATTCCTTTTTATCAGAAATATCCATTAAAATTGTCGTTAATATTTTCTTTGATAAAAGTGGTGGCTTAATGAAAAGCGATTCAAGCATATTTCGTATATGAGCAGCAACAGAGTCTTTATTAGGAGTATAAAGCTTTTCTTCTTTATCAATAACAGGATGTGCACACAGATGTCTATCTTGTTTTAGCGCTGTTATGTGTGCATAATCAACATTATCAATAAGATTTGTACGCTCCTTCACTTTTTCAACAATATCTTTTTCCCAGTCTGGATTACTTGGATTTGCTTTTTGAAATATTCTAATTTCATTTAGTATTCCACTAGCTGTTTTGTCTGCATATATTTCATTTAATACCTCTAATTTTAACAATAAATCATTTATAACAACAGAGTAAAGTGTCACTATAGCTGCCCTATAATTCCCATTAAAATATGAACTTGTGACTTCTTTAAAATATTCTTTTGTTTGTTTAGAGTTAATTCTTTCTGCCATATTTTCAATACTGTAGTCTTTCATAAATTACAATTCCTAATAATTTAAAAATTTCTTGCTATTATGTAAATTCAATTACACCTAACACTCGTGTATACGCATTGCGTATATATTTTGCTCTTTTTGTTAAATCATCAAGTTGACTGACTATTTTACTCAGCTCTTTTTTATATATCTCAGCAATCTTTAAAATTTGCCTGCCTAAAACCACGTTCATTTTTCTCTCTTCAATTCAACTAAAGAAAACTAAACATTTTTATTCGTCACCAGTGCATTTAACTACAGTTAGATTTAAATTTCAAATATTTTTTAGTGATTATTTCAGGTTAGATGCTTTTTAATTAAGATATTTTAATCATAGACCGAGTTTTTTCATTAAAAGCGGCTGGTCTTTAAGGGTAAGGGTTGCGATTGTTGTGATTTGTTTCATTTCTTTCTGAAGTTCTTTAAGATACTCGTTTCGCTCTTTTGTTGTGGTTGAGTATTCGGCAGACTGGTTGTCGGCATCTATTTTTGCGACAACTAGATTTTTTATCATTTGCTGAAATGTTTTTATTTCTTCTTCAGTAACTGCAACTTCTGCAAGTTTTGTCATGGCTTCCGGGTCGTTTAATGAGTTTTCTGTAAATAGTGTGATCTGCTCGATAAAAGAACCGAAACTGTTTTTAAGCGCATTTGTTATACCAAGAGAATTTTTTCTTGTTTCATCATTTTTAAAGACCATTTTGGCTAATGTTTTAAGTTCCTGATATTTAGTTTTAACTTTGCTTTTGATTTCTTCGTAGTTGTCGTGTGCTGTAAGTTTTTCTCCGTATTCTTTCTTTTGTTTTTTGTTTAGTTCAACAACGAGATTGCACAGTTCTTTTGTTTTCTGAACTTTTTCAAGTGTAAGGTTTCTTTTTTCCAGAAGTTCAATAATTTCGTTACTTGCAATGATGTTTTGCAGAATCATGTCGGAGTTCATTACTGTTTCATAAACTCCTGAGCGACTTGAGGAATTTTTTTGCGTTTTTGATTCTTTTACTTCATTTTTTACTTCTTCACTCATAACTCACCTCTTTTTAAGACATTAATAAAAAAATTTTCTTTCATTTACATGCAAAAAAACGTTTTTTTATAAAATAAAAGCGTTTTTAAACCGATTTAGTCTATTTTTTATCAAATCAGAGCATTCTAAAGTGAAATATGTCCGTTTTGGGCGCAATTTTTTGAATTTCAAGTCTAATATGTGCGTTCCAAGGTCAAATATGTCCATTTTTTTATGAATATATCTGTTCTCTAAGCAATTTTTTGAATTTCAGGTCAAATATGTGCATTCTAAAGTGAAATGTGTGCGTGAAAAAAACGAATTATCTGTTTTTCAAATGATTTTTTACGTTTTCAATAAGATTTAAGCTGTTACTGAATAAATTTAATGGTTTTAAGTTTAATTCTTTTATGAAATATTTAAAAGAACGAAAATAAATATTATAACTTTTCCTCATAATATTTATTCCTTTATGTATTTAATTTATAGCAGAATAAAAACGAAATCAAGTAATTATTTTTTTAATCAGAACGGAAATATAATTTTTTTAATCAGAAAAATAAGTCAGATATTTATCTCACGCATTTATAATAAGCACTTGAGCTTTTTGCATAAGAAATAGAATTGCCTATAGAAATCTGAACAAGAAAGGCTTTGTCATTTGCAAAAGCGGCTGTTGTTGATGACCACATCATAACTCCGGTTATTGACGGGAAGGAACTTGACGGGTTATAGATGTCACGATTCATAATTGTTTCAAGTTCGTTAATGTTGGGCAGTCTCCAGTCGTTATAACCTGCATATGAAAGGTTTTCACATGATGAAACTGCATCTTTCCATGTTTTTCCGTTAAATGTCATGGTCCACTGAAATTTTGTGGAGCTGTCAGTAAATATAGTGTCTGCGCCTGTTGTTTCTTCACTGAAATTCTGAGCAGGAATGTTTTGTGAATTCCTGACGCATTTTACATTATATTCACTGTCATAATAATTTGCGGCAACCATACCGTCTGGCAGATTAACGCTCCAGAAATAGTTTGCTGAGGCTAGTGATTCCTTATCGGCCCACAAATATGAGGCTGGTGTGTCTGTAAAATAATTTTCATCAATCATTATGCCGTTTTTACTGTAGTCAATTATTGTAAGGAGTTCTTTTACTGAAGGGAGTCTCCAGTCATCGTAACCGCCGTATGAAAGTGAATCACAATAACTAACAGCTCCGGCATGATGATATTTTACATCGGAAACATTGCTCTGCCATTCAAGAAAAGTGTTGTTGTCGTATACTGTCTTTTCCTGTTCTAAACCTTTAAAGACAAAGCTTTTCTGGGTGCAGTATCCGCCGCCTGCATACTGGGCATCCTGACCGTAGAATTCATTTCCTGCCATTGGGCAGATAATTTCGGCACTGTCATTGTAGCAGTGCATCAAACCTGTACATAAAACTTTTCCTTGTTCAGGAATTGAATCGGAATCATCTGTTTCATCTGGAATTTCAGTATCTGTATCATTATTATTGTCATCATCGGAAAGATTTTCATCTGTTTCTATATTAATATCAGTATCATTTTCGGAATCATCTAAAAAATCTTCGTCAGGTTCTGAATCATTTTCATCCGGCTGGGAAATATCGTCATCGTAAATGGTATCGGTATCAGAATTTATTTCATCTGGCTCGACAGTATCATTATCTGTGCAATCAGAGTCATTTAGAGTTTCATGATTTGATTTTTTATCGTCGTCACATGCAAAAATAAAGAGACAAGCCAGAAAAACAACAAAAAGCTGCTTCATAAAAGCCCCCATTAGTCATCAAAATTAAATTATCGGAAAAACCCGTAAAAAACTATACTTATAAAATGATTGTTTGCAAATTTTGAATCATTTTAAGATAAGCTGTTTAATTGTTGTGTTATATTTTGTTGTAGCTGCTGCTTGTACTTATATTGTGAACGAAGGCTATGAGTATTGTGTTTGCCAGCAGTGATGAGCCGCCATAGCTGAAAAACGGAAGCGGTATTCCGACAACCGGCATAACGCCTGAGACCATTCCGATGTTTATAACGACCTGAAACCACAGAAGTGCAACCGAACCTATTATTAATAGTGCAGAAAATTTGTCTTCGGCTTTTTTTATGCACATGATTGATCTGGCAAAGATTATAAAATATAAAATCATAAGAAAAACTGATCCGTAAAATCCGAATTCTTCAGCATAGACGGAAAAGATGAAGTCTGTATGGTGTTCGGGAACAAATCTGAGCATGTTTTGTGTCCCTTTCATGTATCCTTTTCCTTTTAGTCCCCCTGATCCTATGGCTATTATGGATTGTTTGGTGTGATATTGGGATGTCTGGGACATTTCTTTTGAAGAATCGTCTGCAACCATCATGTTTACTATGGCTTTGATTCTTGTTTTCTGATATGAGCGCATTCCGAAGTTCCACGCAAGCGGCGCAATTATTATGAGAGAAATTATCATTGCAATGATGTTTTTTCTGTTTATTTTGGAGGAGAGCATCATTATTCCGACTGTCATCATTATTAAAAGAGAGGTTCCGAGATCCGGTTCTTTATATATAAGGAACATTGTAAGCAGTGTTGCCATTGCTTCGGGGGCTAGGTCAAGAAAAGTGTAGCCGTCTGATGGTGTCGGTTTCCTGTTTAGTCTTGTTGCTGTCAGAATTATTATTGACAGTTTCGAGAGTTCGGATATCTGAAAGTTCATAAATCCTATGTCGAGCCATCTTCTTGAACCGCCTATTTTTTTTCCGATTATAAGAACCAGTATCAGAAGTACAATGTTTGCAATAAACATTGGGCCTGAAACTCTTTCCCAGAATCGCAGATCCTGTCTTGATATGATAACAAAAACTATAAATGCCAGAAAAACCCAGACGAGCTGAACAAAAAATTTGGAAGGATTATAGAAGAGTGAACTTTTAAGGCTTAAAAGTCCCATAAATACAACTGTCATGAGAGGAATTATTATAAACAGATCAATTTTCGGTTTTTTCATCTTCTTTTCTGCTTTTGTGTTTGTTGTAATATGTTTTAAACATACGGTAAACTATCGGAGCACTTTCTGTTCCGCCGTGACCGCCGTGTTCAAGTATTGCTACTGATACGATTTCAGGGTTGTTGTAGGGAAAAAATGCGGCAAATAGTGCATCATCTTTTGTAAGTGCAAGGAGTTCGTCCTGTGTCATATCGATTTGCTTTCTTGCATAGTTGGAAACTACCTGACTTGTTCCTGTTTTTCCTGCTGCTTGAGGTATTGTGCGGTCTGCATATTTAAAAGCTGTTCCTCCCGGTTCGTTTACAACGCTCCAGAGTCCTTTTTTTATTTCATTGAAGATTGAGCTGTCTATATCAAGAACTTTTACTGTTTCAGGAGGAATTTTTTCTTCTCTGCCGTCAGGATGGAGTATTTTATCAACGAGATGTGGCTTAACTATGATTCCTTCCGAAGCTATGGTTGAATATATAAGCGCAATTTGCAGGGGAGTGATTCTCAGGTCGCCCTGACCTATTGACATGTTCATTAAGTCGCCTTTATTAAAATCATTTTTATGATTCATTTCTATCCATTCTCTTGTTGGAAGTATTCCAGGTTCTTCTCCCGGCAGGTCTATTCCTGTTTTGGTTCCTATGTTAAATAACTCTGAAAAATCAATAAGTTTCTGCAAACCGAGTTCCTGAGAAAGGTAGTAATAATAAATGTCACAGCTTTCTTTTAAACTGTGTTTTAAATTGACGTTGCCGTGTCCTGCTCTGTTCCAGCAGCATTTTTTTCCTTTTCTGAAAGAGAGGCATCCATTGCAGAAGTAGGTTTTTTCAGGAGTTATTATATTATAGTAGAGTCCTGCCATTGCGGGTACGACTTTGTATGTCGAGCCGGGAAAATATGTCGATTTTATACTTTTATTTATAAGCGGCTTTAATAGAGATTCGGAATATTCCTGCCAGATGTTGTATGGGATTATTTTGCCTGTAAAAAGATTGGGATCGTAGCTCGGGCTTGAATAAAGTGCAAGAATCCGTCCTGTTTTCACTTCCATGACAACAACTGAACCGGCTCTGTCTCTGAATATTTCCTCGGCTTCTTTCTGAAGTTCCATATCTATTGTCGTTGCAATTGAAGAACCTGAAAGTGGTTTTATATTGGAGGGTAGATATTCAGATGTGTCTCTTGAAACTTCTATTTTTCGTCCCATGTTGTCAATAACATGATAAATTGTTCCGGGCTGTCCATGGAGTATGTTTTCATACTGGTTTTCAAGCCCTGTTTTACCTGTAAAATCATTGGAAAGATAGCTCGGGGTTTCTTCCATCTCTTCTTTGCTTACTTTTGAGATGTATCCGGTAATATGTGCCGCTGATTCACCTTGCGGATAAACTCTTTTGTAATATGATGAGATAATTATTCCGGGAGTTCCGGAAATATCTGAAGAGATTTTCATCATTTCGTCTTTACTGAGTTCGGATTTAACTTCCATGGTGGTGTATCGGCAATGATAATCACATTTTCTGAGTTTTTTTATAAACCGGTGTTCCTGTTCGGATGAAAGGTTGAGAATGGATGCCAGGCGTGCAACTTTTTCCTGATATTCATCATGTTTTGCAAAAAACACGGGAATAACTGAAACTTTAAACTGCGGAACTGTTGATGCCAGCACTTTTCCATCGGATGATAAAATATCTCCGCGCAGTGGAAGTATTTTTTCCGGCAGCGTAAAATTACTTCTGCTTTTTTCCAGCAGCTCTTTCCCCTTAGATATCTGAAGATAGCCGACTCTAATCAGTATCAGAACAAGAGAAATAAATATGGCAAGCACAAATATTCTTGCTCTTTTAAATATATATTTTACTTCTTCATGCTGATCCAGGAGTTTCATTCAAGCCACCTGTCTTTTACAAATGTTGCTGAGATTTCTGCTCTGAAAAATGCAAAAAGGAGTGTCTGAACGAGGGTTCCTATAACAATATTTATTACAAATGTTAAAATATCCGTTGTTTCTGATGTCAGATACATAAAAACAAAGAGGTTCACGTTTGAAAGAACGTGTCCTGTAAAAACAGAGAAAAAAGAGAGGACAGATATTTCAAAAGTTGTGATTTCAAACATTGCAAGGCTTACAAGATAAAGCTGAAGAGATAAGGAAAATAAAAAAATGAAAGGAAGTGTCGAGCCAACTTGAATAAATATTAAAAGTGAGAGGACTATGATTAAAATTCTGGTAAAAATATTTTTTTCAAACGCTGCAACTGTAAATAAAAAGGAAAAGACAGGAAACATAAAGATATTTATGTTAAAACTATTCAATAAGAAAGCAAATATTGTAAACAGGGCTATGGTTTTTACAATAAACCTAGAAGGAAACTTTCTCATTTGTAAAACCTTCTCCTGAAATTATGAAAAGATGGTTTAATTTTCCTTTTTTAAAGAGAGGTTCCGCCTCTGCTTTTAGAAAAAGAACATTTTCAGGATCTTCTTCAGATATTTTTACAGCTCCAACAGGAATATATGGAATTGTACTGTTTTTGCTGAAATTTGCAGATAAAAACTTTTTTGATTCAAGAGAATATGAAGCGCAGTTTCTGTCAATAAACTTTATTGTCATTGACTGACCGTTTCCTTTGGCAATTCCTGTGCATTCATTCTGGGATTCCAGAACAACCGGAAGTGAAAAACTTGTAGAGGTTATAAGTTCAACGTCAGCACTGTTTTCCATAAAAGAAATTATTTTTCCAACTAATCCCATACTGCTCACAACCGTTGAATCTCTGGATATTCTGTTTTTGTCCGATTTATCAAAATAAACTGTGATTCTGTTTGGATCTGTCAGAGAAAATGAGAGTATTTTTGCAGGAATAATGGTATATCCCGCATATGTATCCTTGATTTTAAGAAGTCTGCTGAGTTCTTCATTTTCCTTTTTAATACTTTCATTCATGGCAAGTTCTACTTTAAGTTTCATAACTTCTTTCTGAAGAGAATTAACTTTTGAGCCGAGAGAATGAAGATCTTTTATTATTCTGAATTCTTCCGATATTGCATTTGTCTGTCTCTGAACAAATATTTTTATACTCTGCCCGAAAGATGTTTTCCAAACCCATGTACTTACACTGTTCGGAATTATAAGAACTGATATGAATGTTAAAGCAACAATGGCTAAAAATAATTTTCTTTTCAAATTAGTTCAGTGAAACATTATGAAGAAGTGTTATATCTTCAAGAATTTTACCGGTACCCAGAACAACCGATTTAAGAGGATCGTCCGCCATAATTACAGGAAGGTTTGTCTGCTCTCTTAAAAGTATATCAAGATTTTTAAGAAGAGCTCCGCCGCCTGCAAGAACTATTCCTTTGTCAACGATATCTGCCGCAAGTTCAGGAGGTGTGTTCTCAAGAACCATCTTAACGGCAGCAACTATTGCACTGACAGGATCTTCAAGACAGTCTCTTATTTCATCCGAATTTATCTCAATAGTTTTAGGAACACCGGCAACAAGATCGAGTCCTTTGACTTCCATAACTTCCTTTTCAGCATCAGGAAAAGCATTACCTATTGTAATTTTTATCTGTTCAGCCATTCTTTCGCCGATAGCAAGATTGTATCTTTTCTTTATATGACTGATGATACTTTCATCCATTCTGTCTCCGGCACTTTTTATAGATTTTGAGTAAACAATTCCTGCAAGAGAAATAACTGCAACTTCTGTCGTGCCGCCGCCAATATCGACAATCATATTACCTGTAGGTTCTGAAACAGGAAGATTTGCTCCTACTGCCGCAGCCATAGGCTGTTCAACAAGAAAAACTTCTCTTGCACCGGCGCTGTGAGCAGCTTCCTTTACTGTTCTCTTTTCAACTTCAGTAATACCGTAAGGAACACCTATTGCAATTCTTGGATGTATTCTGATTACAGAGTGTTTTTTATGTGCCTGTTTTATAAAATATTTAAGCATTTTATGCGTTATTTCGAAATCAGCTATCACACCATCTCTCAGAGGTCTTATAACTTCTATATTAAGAGGTGCTCTACCAATCATCTCTTTAGCTTCTTTTCCAACAGCTATAACATTTTTTGTACCACGGGAATCTTTTTTCTGAATTGCAACTACACTTGGTTCATTTGCAACGATACCTTCACCTTTAACATATATAAGGGTGTTAGCTGTTCCAAGGTCTATTGCTATATCACTGCTGAAAAACGAAAGAAAATTATCAAGCATGCCAAACTCCACAAAAAAATCGAATGAATTATACAGAGTGCAGTTTCAATGTCAATTTTGCTTAACTATTGAGATATTATATAAATAAAGTTGTGCTAACTCTATCTAAATCATAAACATAAAAAATTACTCAATCGAATTAGGTTGTTATAAGAAATATTAATAAAAAATGGGTAAATCTGGCTTTCTCAAACGTCTATTTAATGGTGTAAACAGTTTTTTAATCATTGTTACAAGGAGAAATGTTTATGAAAAAAGTTTTGTTTATTTTAATATGTTACAGAAATGTATAATGATCTAATAAAATTTGATAATGAAAATCTAAGCTATATAATAGACAACGATGGAATTACGAGATTGAAATACATTTATAAAGATGAAAAAAAATTTTTAATAAAAGCAATATTAATGGAGAAAACGAATGAAAAATAAAATACTAGCTTTTTTTATAGTTTTGATGCTTTCATTTTCGCTTTTTGCGGAGGAAAATATAAAATTTGATCGTTACAGAACAGAGCCTTTGAGATTTTCAATGGGATACGGAACTTACGGCGTTTCTCTAGATTTTTCTATTTGTACATTAAGGTGGAAGCATGTTTTTTGGGAAATATTCAAGTTTCATGGAGCATATTCTCTTGAAGAATCTGCCAGTCATAACGATATAGACCCTAGAGGCTATGCGTTAAAAGCAGAAACTTTATTTGGTGTTCCATTCTTTTTAGCAGAAAACGACAGACACGAAATAAGAGTTGCAGCTGGTTTAGGTTTAGGAATTTCCCGTTTTGATGAAACCTATTCAACTGTTGATGCCGTTTCTGAGATTTCTTATGTTTATCATTTTACGAATCTTTTGGCTTTACAGTTTGGTGTTCATGCCGCTTTTCCTCTTTACTTCGAAGATGAAATGTTTGCTAAATCTGATTGTGAAAGAATTGATGGCTCGAAATGTTATGATTCTATTTATATGCCGGATTTTGAGGGTTTTGTTGGAATAAGATTTTAAAGAAGATACTGTTCTCTGTGTTAAAATGATTTCAACATTTCTTAAAGAATGTTATTCCGGTGAGATTTCAACAAGTAAAATTGATTCAATGATTAACGCTGTTTTGGCAGGTGAGTGGAATAATTTATCTCTTAATATCTTACAGTGCTGTCATGATTCCACAGTAAGAAGCGAAAAAGAGATTTACTATAACTATTTAAATGAAAACCGTTGCGAAGAATGTCATGTTTATCCTGAAAGTTCAGGAGATTCTGAAGATGATAGTTCTGAATCAAATGATGAAACTTCTTCCAAAAGTAAAAGTTCTGACGGATGTTCAATGTTTGTTATCTAACTTTTGGTTTGATTTTAATTTAATTAATAGACTTATTCTCTATTTACATTAAAAGACATTAAACGTATGAATCAAGTTCTATGACATCTTCCCTGAGTTCAGGAGGATTTGGAGAGGTTATTGTCTTTATGAGAATTGAATCGGCATCAGGAAAAGATTCCTTAAACGCATTAGCATTTCCAGGTTCATTTTCAAAAGAAGCCAGAACTTCCATTCCCATACTTTTTATTTCTCTTATTGCCTCTTTCTTGAAATCTATATCGGCAATTTCAAAACATGGCTTACAGTGAAGCGTTGTCGATGTTTTATCACCTATTGGAAATCCACAGATTCTGAGACTGTCAAATGTTCCGTCATACATTCCCGGAACATCTCTTCCTGTAAGATAATAAACAAAAATTCCTCTGTTATAAAGCTCTCTTACAAAATCAACAGATCCTTCATATGGAGTATCATAAAGAACATATTTGTTTGTAAAAAATCTTCTTGCCCAGAATTCAGTAAGTTTCTGAATAACTCTTCCATTTTCAAAACCTACAGATTTAAGGTCATCCATTATATTCCATCCGAGATCCGATTCTGTAAGTCTGGAAACATAAGGGGTAAGTTCTGGGTATATTCCGGCAGCTTCAACAAGGATACGGTAGTTTCTCGGACTTGTGTTCATAAGAGTTGAATCAATATCAAAAATGACCATCTGCTTTTTAGAAGAGTCTATTCTGTCTAAAATTCTCTGTAGCACTTCTCCATATTTTCTGTTGGATATAAACTTGGCGGGAAGAGAGGCATCAAGACCAATCTGTGTGCTGTTTATTTCATTTGCAAGCTCTTCAGCTTCAGCAGGATCCTGTGTGTCAAGAAATTTATCAATCAGAGATAGAGTATGACGTATTTCCGAAACTGCATTTCTGTCATTAGAATTAAGCAGCCTTTCAATTGCACCGTATACAGATTTATGATTTAAAACTCTTCTTACCTGCTGTTCCTGAGCCATAAAAATCTCCTTACAAAAATCCTAAAACAACCTATTTCTTAGATGGTGTGGCGTTCCATATTCTTCTTGCCAGTATAAATCCGACGATTGCGAAAGGAATAAGAAAAAGAGGCCAGTAATGCCAGTTTTTGGTAGTAAGATATCCAAGAACAAATGATTGTAATCCTGTTCCAAGATAAACAAAACCATCGATCATACCGACAGCTGTGGCAGCCCCTTTACTTCCCCCGAAATCCATGGTAGCCGTACCGCTAAGCAAACCGTGTGTTCCAATTACACAAACAGAAATGATGAAAACTATAATACCCAGAACAATTGTGTTGTCTACAAAAAAGTACATTGCTATAGTTGCAAAAATCATTATGAAATAGAGCCCTCCGGCTGCCGGAGCTCTTCTTGACTGAAAGAAAAGATCACTCACCCAACCAGCGACATTGCCTCCGATAACACCGGCAATCATTAGAAGACCGCCCCAGCCGCCCATTACAAAAGGAGCAAGAAAGATAAGTCCGCCACTTATAAAAAGTGTGGCTTTACGCTTTCCTGTAGATTTTGCGGCAAGTATAAACATAACAACTGCAACAACAAAAATAGCTGCTATTATATGCCAGTTATTCCATGAACCGCCTCTAAGCCAGTGATGTTTAGGAAGTTCAAGAACTTGTTTTGCATAAATAGGAAACCAGTGCATAATACCGTTTCTTAAAACACCGGTGCAAAACTCTATACATGCAACAGTAAGTATAATAGGATTTGTTATAACTCTCTTCATAATTTCAAATACAGGGATATCTTTTCCGGCATCACCGCTTGTTGCATCTCCGGTATCAAAATCCTCATGTCCTGCAAGACCAGGTCTATCCTTAAGAATAAAGAATTCTATTACAGCCATTGTTATAAGAAGAATTGCAGGGGCAAAAAAGACTATTTTTGTTGTTGAAATATCTCTTGTATTTGTATCTGTAAACATTGCAAGAATCCATGCGTTCACCGTAAAGGCAAAAAAGATACCTGAAGAAATCATCGTACCGAAAATTCCACCGAAACCGCCTCTTTCTCTTACGTGGAACCAGTGACTGTTTACTTTAACGATAGAAAGGGCTCCGTAACTCTGAAAATACATGTTAAGGGAATAAAGAATAGCAAAAACCAGACGCAAATTATGCCCTTCCGCATTATCAGGATTAAATGTGCCGATATAAAACCCCATGATGGCATTCATTATTGAAGAACCAATTAGAGATATTATCATTCCTTTTTTACCGCCTATTTTGTCGGTAAGAGGTCCATTTATAAGAAAGGAGAAAGCGTAGACAACAGTTCCTGCTCCAAAAATTATACCAAAGTCCTCTTTAGTCATAATATTGCCTAAAGACATCTTAGCTACAGTAAGATTATACCTTCCCATGTAGAGAAAGGCATAAGCAAGACCCAGAGGAAACCAATTAAAAAATCTTCTCGTTATAAAACTTTTAGAATGAGTTACGGGACAATCCGACATAATAAACTCCGCATATTTATGAAACAAACATCAATCGTGAAATTATAGAGCAAACGGAGCGGAGCGCAAAAAAATTGAGTGTTATTAGCCTGTTTTTTTGGTTAATTTTTGGTTAAGAAGGCTGTTTTTAACATTTAACGGATAAAGAATGTTTATAAAAAACGTGAATCATACAAAAAAATAAAAGTATTAATATTATTTCCTCAATATAGTCAATTTTTGTTGACTTATAGCTATTTTTTTTTAAGAATCAGACTTGTGTTCCGGTTCTTTAATTATTCATCTAAAACAAATTTACAAATTTTGGAGGCAGGAAAATGGGAAGAACGCTTGCACAGAAAATAATTGCAGCTCACCTTGTGGAAGGTATCGAAAAAATCGGAGAAGAGGTCGCTCTTAAAATAGATCAGACTCTTACTCAGGATGCTACAGGAACTATGGCTTATCTTCAGTTTGAAGCCATCGGTATACCACGTGTAAAGACAGAACTCAGCGTAAGCTATGTAGATCACAACACACTTCAGTCCGACTTTAAAAACGCTGACGATCACAGATATCTTCAGTCTGTCGCCAACAAATATGGAATACATTTTTCAAGACCTGGAAACGGAATATGTCACCAGCTTCATGTTGAAAGATTTGCAAAACCGGGCAAAACACTTATAGGCAGTGACAGCCACACACCAACAGCAGGCGGTGTAGGCTCTCTTGCAATGGGTGCAGGCGGACTTGACGTTGCAGTTTCAATGGCAGGAATGCCTTTCAGAATAAAATATCCTAAAATAATGGGTATAAAACTTACAAACAGACTGACTGACTGGGTTTCCGCAAAAGATGTAATTCTTGAAGTACTCAGAAGAATCGATGTTAAAGGTGGTGTCGGTTACATAATAGAATACTTCGGTGAAGGTGTAAAAACACTTTCAGTTCCTGACAGAGCAACAATAACAAACATGGGAACAGAAACCGGATGTACAACATCAATATTCCCTAGTGATGAAATAACAAAAAAATGGATGGAAGCACAGGGAAGAGCAGCCGACTGGACAGAACTTAAAGCTGATGATGATGCAAAATATGATGAAATAATAGAAATAAACCTTGCAGAAGTTGAACCTCTTGCAGCATGTCCGCACAGCCCGGGAGCAATCAAGACAATAAAAGAACTTGCCGGAATGAACGTTCAGCAAGTATGTATCGGAAGCTGTACAAACTCATCATTAAGAGACCTTGAAGTTGCAGCAGATATACTCAAGGATGAAACAATATCCGACAAACTCCACCTTACAGTAAATCCGGGAAGCCGTCAGGTTGTAGGTCACCTTATAAAGAATGGAAAGTTCAATAACCTCGTAGGAGCAGGCGCAAGAATTCTTGAAAATGCATGCGGCGCATGTATCGGAATGGGTGCAGCACCATCTTCAGGCGCAGTTTCAGTAAGAACATACAACAGAAACTTCATCGGAAGAAGCGGAACAAAAGATGCAAACGTTTACCTTGTAAGCCCTGAAACAGCAGCAGCAACCGCAATAAAAGGTGTAATGACAGATCCGAGAACACTTGGCAAAGATTATCCTAAATTTAAAATGCCTGAAAATTTCGACATCAACGACAACATGATAATTGCTCCGACATGTGAGAAAACAGCTAAAGACGTAACAATATTAAGAGGACCAAACATAGCTCCACTTCCAGAATTCAACCCTCTTTCAGATGTTCTTGATGGTGAAGTTCTCCTTAAAGTTGAAGACAACATAACAACAGACCACATCATGCCAGCAGGAGCAAAAATACTTCCTCTCAGAAGTAACGTTCCTGAAATATCAAAATACGTATTTGAAGTTGTAGATCCTACATTCCCTAAAAGAGCTCTTGAAAAGAAAGGCGGATTTATAATCGGCGGAGACAACTACGGTCAGGGCTCAAGCCGTGAACACGCTGCGCTTGCACCAAAATATCTTGGAGTAAAAGCAGTTATCGTTAAGTCATTTGCAAGAATTCACCTTGCAAACCTTGTAAACTTCGGCATAGTTCCACTCACATTCGTAAATCCTTCAGATTACGACACAATTGAGCCGGGCGACAAACTCGAAGTTATCATCGGCGACCTTACCGGAAAAGAAATTACATTAAAGAATGTAACAAAAGGCAAAGAAATGAAACTTGCCCATACATTAAGTACGCTTGATGCCGAAATACTCAAGAAAGGCGGAAAACTTCCATGGGTAAAAACACAAATCTAAACTGAAATTCAGTTTTATACTTATCAAACACCTGCTTTACCGGCAGGTGTTTTTATTTTTATATCAAAATAAAAAACTGTTTAACTAAAATTTTTTTTGCCCATATCTTTCATCTATTACTGTTTAAAAAAAAATGGAAAAACACCTCTCTTTTTCAAGATAAATAGGGATTTACAACTCAGTTTTGTATCAAGAATTAATTTTAAACAAAATTACAGCATATAAACATAGATAGAAAAAAAATATTGAAATTTGTTTTTAAGAGTGTAAATATCTTTATGAATGTTGGATACAGCTTTATATAATTTATTTTCAGGAGAATGACATGAAAAAAATTTTGTTTGTTTTTCTAGTTACTTCTTTTCTGTTGCTTAATGCGACATCTCATTACACTTCCTATGTGGAAGACTATAATGGAGAAATTGAAGGATTCAGTAAAGAAATAGTGCATCAGCATATGCTTAGAAGTGTAACTTTTTCAAGAAATGCTAAAGCTATCACAGGTGAAAAGAATTATTTTAAAGAAGGTTATGCACCTTTGAGAACTTATGAATTAGACCAGAATGTATTGTTCTAGCCCCATAATTGACTGTACAAAAGAAACAGTTAAACTTTCCCAATAAAAGAGGAGGAAAGATGGTGCAGCGGAAACGTTACAGTGCGGAAGAAAAGTTTCTGATACTGAAAGAAGCGGAAGAGCACGGTGTTGTAAAAACATGTGAAAGACACGGAGTGGATCCTACGACCTATTATGTGTGGAAAGAGAAGTACGAAGCTGAAGGGATAGCAGGATTACTTCCCATGAAAGCCGGAAGAATCGCTGAAGTTAAAGATATAAAAGGACTTGAGAAGGAAAATCGTATACTTAAGAAACTGCTTGCTGAGAAAGAAGTACTGATTGCGGCACAGCTTGAACTGATAAAAAAAAAGAGTTCACATCCGAAGAAAAGAGGGAGTTAGTGAATAAATACAGTTTTAAAAGAGGCAGAAAAGCAATGTGCAGTAAGCTTGATATCCCGCTATCCACATATAATTACAGGAATAAAGAAGGTAAAGCAGGCAGAAAACCGTCACTGTTTTCAATAAACTGTGAAGGGAACAGGATTCTTAACGAAGAAGTGGTTTCAAAAATAGAAAGCATAATAAATCATCAGTTTGCAGATTATGGCTATATAAAGATCTGCCACATACTGAGAAACAGATATGGAATAATAATCAACCGCAAGAAAGTATACCGTCTTATGAAAGAAGCGGGTTATCTTCAGAAACGCATCAGAGAAAAAGCAGAGAATCGTCAAAGAGTTGGAAGCTGGAAAGTAAACGTCAGCCGTCCGTTTGAAAAGATAGAGATAGACATAAAGTACATATATGTAAAAGGCGAGCAGAGACACTATTATATGCTTAACCTGATAGACTGTTACAGCTGGAAACTGCTGTCATACAGATTATCAGGAAGTATAAGGAAAGAAGATGTGATAGATATGCTGAGAAAAGTGATTATACTTTACGGAAATCCCAGAGATATAATGCTTAGGAGCGATAACGGAAGCCAGTTTATATCAAAAGATATGGCGGACTTTATAGAAAAGACAATAAATATGAAACATGAGTTCTGTCACGTCAGAACGCCGCAGGAAAATGGATACGTGGAATGTTTTCACAGCATACTGCAGAGATTTATAGTAAAAAGAGAGGGTTTTGAAAGTTTCAGTGAGCTGGACAAAGTGATAAGAGCCTTGACAGAGTTTTATAACGAGGAGAGACCTCATAAGGGATGCGGTTACAGAACACCGTCAGATGTTATGAGCAGATATTATGAAAAAACTGGAAAAAATATTGGGAAAGTTACTGCTTGATTTCTGTATAGTTTTTAGGGGGCTATAGCAGTATGTAATTGAGTTTTGATAGGGTTAGGTAAAATATACAACGCTGATCACACCGTTGTCAGGAACTATGATATCATTATGACATCTTCCAAGTGTGCTGTTGTTTATGATATTGGCCCAAATGGATACTATAGTTATGTAACATTTAATTTTGGTTTAACAGCAGGCGCAGATACAAGCAATATTACCACAGAAAGCCTAAAGAAAAATATATCATTTAAAATAAAAGAGAGGATCATTGTAAATACGGATGATGAAGAGATAAATAAATTTGCATTCTATGCATTAGAGCCTGGTAAAATAAAAATGGCTGAAGGAATTCTTGATTATACCGATTACCATGCAACCGATCTTTTCTATAAAGCAGTAAAGTATGATACTATGCCAAATTCCGGAGAAAAGCTTATTTCCATATCCTATCCTGACCGTACACCAGGAGCTTATAGAGCGCACCTTGCATTATTTGACTCAGGTAAAGCTTATTTTACAACTATTCAAAATTCAAATGGAGAAGAAATTCAGGAATTAAGAGTTGACTCCAACACAGCACCAAATTCACCTGGAGCAGGAGTTTACAATTCGAATGGAAGACTAATAGGAATATATTATCAGTTCAATGATAACAAAGTTCTTCTTTTAAATGATCTATGGGGTCATCTTTATAATAATTTCAGTGAAAAAGACTTGTACAGGAACATACCTTTTTACAACACTCTTTTCGATACAAGAGACGATGATTATGACT
Organism: bacterium; assembly: GCA_963667425.1. Taxonomy (GTDB): domain Bacteria; phylum UBP6; class UBA1177; order UBA1177. The sequence goes on from OY763407.1 coordinate 1,505,601, forward strand.
CTATAGCCAATTTCAGAGATTACTGTCCGGAAGATAAGGAAGAAAATGATGATGATATAATTAATAAAGACAAAGATGGTGACTTTATAGGAGATATATGTGATACATTTAATAGAGAAACCTCAAATAATCATGATGTCTTATATAGCAGCATTCCGAATTATGATACCGGTTTTATATCAAAAGATGATTTTGGTGAAAACAACAAATTGGATTATCACAGCAAAATTGACGGTATAGTTGATATTCTCGATAACTGCCCTTTTGATAATCAGAAGAGTTTCGTTCCTATAATTTTTTATGAACGAAATCCATTCGGAACGAATCCTGACCAGCTGGATTCAAATGGAAACAAAGTAGGAGACGCATGCGATAAAGCATGGCAGCATATAGAAAAATATGACGACAGATATGCAGATTGGGGATTTAACAAGGAAATGGTTGAAAAACTGAGTAAATATTCAGTTACATTTGCAAAAAATAAAGATTTTGAAGTAGGAGAAAATCGTTGTAGCGGAACACTTATATCAAGAGATCTGATCCTGACAGCCAGCCACTGTCTTACAAATGTAGATGTGGGAGCAGATCATGATTCAGCAAATGTTTATGCTGTTTTTAACCATAAACTTAAAGCTGATGCCACATATCCGTTTACAAAAGATGAACTTGTAAAAAGATATTATTTTAAAATAGTTGAAGTTGTAGAACGCCGCAAAATAGAGAACAAAAATGAAGACTATGCAATAGTGCGAGTTCAGGAAGATCCTGCATTAGGTTTTCCCGGAGATCTTTTTGGAATTCCAGTTATAAATAAAAATAGTCCCGGAGCAGGCACTCCAGTTGGAATCATTCAATATCCAAGTCTTCAGGGAACAGACTATCTTCAGGTCTTTGATGCTACTACAAGCACAGTCGGAGGTTATCCTTTTACATTAACAAGTGATGCCGCAGTCAGTAACAGTAATCCTAATAATATAGCTGTTTATGATAGCTCTTCAGGTGCAGGTTTTTTTGATAATGAAGGCGGACTTGTAGCAATACTTGTTTCTGCATCAAAGATTCAATCAGCTGCTATACATGGAATAACACTGCAGGATTTAATAGATAAAGAAGAACCAGATGATCCTTATGAAAGAGAATATACATATTCAAAAACACTGGCATGGCTTGTAGCAGATGACGATGGCGATGGAATACCAAACAATCGTGACAATTGTGTTACAAGCAGAAATCAGACAGATACAGATGTAGATGGAATCGGAGATGACTGTGACAAGTATCCGACAATAAACAGAGCAGATTATGATGGAGATGGAATTTTAAATGATGAAGATAAATGCCCTAGGACAGCAAGTCAGAATAACGAAGACAGCGATGGAAACGGCATAGGGGACGTCTGTGATAACTGTCACCAAAGAAATCCTTCCGGGGATACAGATGAAGACGGATATAACAATATCTGCGATAACTGCTCAGAAATATATAATCCAAACCAGCAGGATAGAGATAAAGACGGAATAGGAGATGCCTGCGATAACTGCCCGATAAATTATAATCCATTGCAGGAAGATGAAGATGGAGATGATATAGGAGATGTCTGTGACAACTGCCCCGGAGTAAAAAACCCGTTTGTTACAAACAACAGTGAAATAGTTGTAGATCCGCTGACAGGAGCAAGAATCAAGAAAGAAACATACAAACATACAAGAATAAAACCATTCAAACTATCTTTTCCCCTATTTACACGCAGGACAAAGTCATTAACATTTGATTCTTCAAAAGTCTTTTTTAATAACGGCTGGGAATGGCAGCCGGTTCATGATCTGGATGGAATAGGAGATGCATGTGATAGTGATTACATTTACACAACATTCAACAACACACTTCCAACAGGGACTTTAGAAAAAACAGATAAAACAAAAATACACAACAAATACCTGAACCTTCAGATAACAGTAAATAAAGCACCTGAATTACAGAATAAAAACGCAAAAACAACAAACAGATACTGCTGGGTTGATGAAACTTTAGTAAAATCTTGGAATACAAAAGGCTACTGTACAGATTTTATGGGCACTTTAACACGGGATGAAAAAGCCATAACAAAAGCAACAAACTTTGGCTACAGCCATGGTAACGATCCACATCCATTTAGAAGTAACAACTATGAATCATGGCATGAAATTTCATGGCAGAAAACAGAAGGTGAAATAGATCCATCACTCTTTTCAATGCGTGATGAGAATGAAAACAACGATCTGACCCTTGAAACAGATAAAACAACAAAAATTGCATGGGACTGGAGAAATGATTTTTTACGTGATACTAATGATCCTGCTATAATAAAAGCGTTAACAGGCCCTTTTACTTACACTTATCCAATAGATTTAAGCAAAAAAGCCCCAAAATTTTATTTTACACTATCAACAGGATTAAGAGGCGGTGCAACAAAGTATCTTGTAAATCAAAACACAGATCCTGTCAGCGGTGAAACAGGAGATAAATATAATATCTGTGGAGACAGGCAGGCATGTGTAAATCCTGACTATTTTACATTAAGTGATAAATCAGCTGCAGCTGCAAGAACAGAAAGAATGTCATATAAACCTGTTGTAATAAGCTATTATGAGCAGTATCTTCCAACAATTGCAGTTATTGATCAGGATTGGCTATGGGAATACGGTAAAGTTGATTTTACATTTACATCAAAAGAAAATCTTAAAAACTATTACATAGATACAAAACCGCAGCTTATGGCAAACGGTGTCTCAGTTTCAGGAGATTTTCAAATAAACATATTAAAAGAAACTGAAACAGGCTGGAAAATTGAAAAAGGGGTAAAAGATGATTCTGTAAAAACTCTGTCACTCTCTGACAATGGCATATTAAGCTTTATAACAGCCAACACAGTTTCAGATGAAAGTGGTGAAAAATATTACTACACATTTGAAACAGGAAGCGGAAGTAATGTCACAGTAAAAGCGGCACTTGCAGTAAACCCTGACGGCACAATTTATGCAGCAGAAGATGATTTTAATCCATCAGCAATCTACCTTATGCCTGATTCTTTAATAGTTATTCAAAACAGCAGCATCTATCTCTATCAGGAAGGAGTGGAAGATGAAAGTTATATAGACCAGCTTGGAACAGATGTCCTGCTGGTTCCTGAAAAAATAGGAGAAATATCAGATAACTTCATACCAACCGGATTTGTAACAGCAGAAAATTCGCTCTATATAGCAGGAACAGAGGATAGAACATTTAAACTTATAAAAATAACAGACTCAGATGGAGAAATATTAACAGAAGAAATAAATTCATCAATAGACAGGAGAGAAAAAGTATCACTCTATTCAGATGGAACAGCCATATATATAGCTGGAGGCTATGAAGATTCAGGAGAAAGGATATATCTCTATTCAGATCTATGGAAATACACAGAAGAAGCTGGATTCAGCAAACTTTCAGATGACATTGGAATTTATGGCAAACTCTTTATAACAAAAGAAGGGGAAACATTAAAAATAGTAAATGAAGTGCCGAAAGGAAACAAAACAGCAGAAGCCGATTTTAACCTTACAACAGGAGAAACAACAATAAAAGAAGTTGAACTTGAAGGGATAAAACCTGTTAAATACCTTCCATGTATATATGAAATGGAGAGTTCCATCTTCCCCGGAATAGCGGCAGATGGAGAATGTGAAGCAGTAACAGACTATAACTATGACACAGATACCTTCTTTGACTATAAAGAGACAATAGCCGGAAAAGATAACAATCTCTATGTCGGAGGACTTACAGGAATAAGACACATGAAAATAAAAGCAAACGGCAAACTGGATAGAAAAGATCTCACACTTGCCGGAACCACATATAACCTTGCAGTAAAAGACAGCACGCTCTATTCAGCCAATGGAGGAAAAATAAAAATATATAAAATAGATGCAAACGGCTCAATATCTTTAAAGAAAAAGCTGAGCAGCGACAGCTGTAAAAATTTAAGAATTTACGGAAACTACCTCATAACAGCTGAAAATGAGAAAATAAATATATACAGCCTTACAGATCAGTTAAACCCGCAAAAGATAAAAACCATAAACACAGGAAAAAAAGTAATTGATATAGAAGTTAAAAACGGTAAAATTTTAAGCTATGAAGAAAAAACAAAGTGGTTTAAAACTAGAGGCTATATAAATCTTTACAACATGGAAACAAAAACAAAAGAATATGAGACAGAACAGAAATGTAACGATGCGGAACTTAACAGATGGAATGAGACCTTTTACATAGGATGCAAAAATGGACAGTTTAAATTTGATAGTGACCTGAAAAACATAAATGGAGAGAAAAATTATGTTAGAGAAGGATATGTTTACAACAGCATACTCTATCAGATTTTTGCAGGCAGACTGCACATGTCAAAATAATTAATTTATTGTAACGACGCTCCTATGAGCGTCGTTTATGAGGCAGCGATGAAAAGAATAATTTTTTTAATGTTATTAGTTTTTTCAATAACAGGGTGTAAAGATTCCGGCTCAGAAAAAACAGACACTGATATAAACTCAGATGCTGACATAATAGAAACAGAAGAAGAGGAACCTGATGAAACTTACATTGATGAAGATGCAGATGAACTAGTTGATGATGAAAACTACTGCCCTGAATTAAGCAAGGCAGATTTTCCATATTATAACAAGGACGGTAACTACACATTCTGCAGGAAATGCGACACCCCCACAGAAAAAGATCCCCAGTGCATGGCAAATCTTTGGGAACAATCTGAAAAAAAACTTTTAAGATGGGCTCCTAAATATACCTGCTCACCACTTCCATGTGTTATGGATAATCTAAAACCTATGACAAAAGAAGAATGTGATGCTTATTTTACAACTGTATCTGTACCCATGCATAAATGCGACCTTATGGTAGATCCGGCAGGATACACTTGTGATGCAACCCATGGAGGCATACAGCACTGGAATATGAGTAACGGTAAAATAGGATTCAGAGCTGCGCCTTTTTCATCAGGCTGCTCAATAGAAAACTGCCCATCTTTAAATAAACTTACCGAATATGATATAAAAACGCAGAAGTATAAGTTCATAATACCATTATCAGATGAAATGCTTTCTTATAAAAATGGCAATGCCATTGTTTTAAGCGGCGATTACAGAACTTTTGATAAGTATATGAATACTGGATACCTAACCTATGTTTCCAGTGAAGGAGACAGGCAGGTTGTGCTAAATCAGCAGGTAAACCAGATACTTTATGATCCTGAAATTAATGAAAACTGGGCAGCAGTAAACTGGAATGCCAATAAAAAAGGGCTTTTTTATGCAAAAATAGGAGAGTGGGACTGGCATCCACTTTATAGTGATGCAGATGAACAGGGAGGTTATTATCCATCACTTGCAGATAACTATCTTGCGGCAGTTGATTACAATGTAAATGCTTACATCTGCGATCTATCAACGTCTCCAAAGTATTTTTCAACCGATTGCTATCAGCTGAACAGAGAAAAAAATGAAACAGGAAATGATCCGGTTTTTGATAGTGAAGACAGCAATAGAATGGTTTTTTACTCAACAAAAGGGACAGTAAAAAAGATAAAACTTGCAACAAACATAAATGGAGTGTGGAAACAGAGTGATCTTATAACCGAATTTACAGAAGAATTTGCAGACGGCTATTCACTTGTGCCGTATACATTTAAAGGGAATCTGTTAATGTATAATGAAGTAAAAGGAATGTATGTTGCAAGGCCATGTTTTTACAGACTGGATACAAAAGAAAAAATATGTATGAAAGGAATGGTTCATCCAGCTACAGGCAAAACAGTATATCCCTATGGATTTGGAGAATTTGAAGATAAATATTATCTATATCAGAAACTTGCCAGCACACCATTAATACTCCGTGATCTTGAATGCTACTGCAAAGAAGAGGGAATCTGCCCGTTAAGTGATGAAAGTGAAACAGATGACAGTGACGCTGTTAATGATGAGCAGTAAAAATATTTAATATTTAAAGCAATAAAAACCTTTTTTCAGATATATTCCTAAGATTGACAGAATTTCAAAAAGAGTTATCATTACAATTGATTTTAAAGGTTAAATCAGCTAAAGGGGTGGCTATGTTTAAATTTATAATTTTTTCTCTTGCAGCATTGTTCATTTTTGGATGTGCTTCAAGTGAATCAGAATCAGGATGCACAACAAAAGAGGATTGTGCTGAAGGTTATTATTGTTCTGAAAATGGCGCCTGTCTGGCAGAAGTGCCTGATACTGTTGAAGTAGATACAGATGAAGATTCAGATCCTGTAACTTCATGGGATAATCAGGATGATGACGGAGACGGAATCAGAAACGGGCTTGAAGGAAGGGAAGATTTTGATGGAGATGGAATTCCCAATTATCTTGATACAGACTCTGATGGTGACGGAATTTTAGATTCTCAGGAACTTGGAAGAGATAGTGAAAATCCTGAAGATATTGATCAGGATGGAGCACCTAATTTTCTTGATCTTGACTCTGACGGTGACGGATTAAGCGACAAATATGAAAGAGGCAATGGTGCCAATCCCAGAGATTCTGATGGTGACGGTGTTGTTGACTACAGAGACACTGATGATGATGATGATGAAATTCCTACCATAAGAGAAGTCGGTGCAGATGCTAACGATCCGAGAGACAGCGATCACGACGGAACTCCTGACTATCTTGACAGCGATTCAGATGGTGACGGAGTAAAAGACAGATATGAAATGGTTACTGACAGTGATGGCGACGGTATTCCAAATTATCTTGATACAGATTCAGATAATGATTCAATTCCTGACGGTGAAGAAGCTGGAAATGGAGAAACTCCTGTAGATAGCGATGGCGATCTTGTTCCTGATTTTCTTGATACCGATTCAGATAACGACGGTCTTCTTGATAAAAGAGAAAAGGAACTCGGCACAAATCCTACACTGTCCGATACTGATGATGATGGTTTTGATGACAACACAGAAGTTGCCGCCGGTAGTAATCCTATAGTTAGCGATGCAGACTGGTGGGATGGAAAATATTATGTCATTCTCCCTTATAATAATACAGACCACGAGATCAGAGAGCTTGATTTCAGTACTGATATTACAAAAGCCGACATTCTTTTTATGGTAGACCTTTCAGGTTCAATGGATGGAGAAATATCAAATCTTAAATCAGGTATCAGCAATACGCTTATAGATTCGATAAAAAACAAAATTCCTGATGCAGGTTTCGGCATTAATACATTTGATGACTATGCAGATCATGGCGATAAAGGAACACGAATCAATCAGTATATTACCACTAATGAATCAACAATAAAATCAGCTGTCAATACAATAAATACAAATAATGGCGCTTGGGAACCTCATATAAATGCGCTTTACTATTCTGCAAAAAATGAATCACATGGAACAGCCGGAGTTGTTGATTGCTCACTTTATGAAGGAAGCATTGGAGGCGCATGTTTCAGAGATGGAGCACTTCCGATTTTTATTATGATGACAGATGAATCTTTCGTAAATAATTATAATCAGGTAACAATACAGCAGGCATATGATGCAATGAATCAAATAAATGCAAAATTTATAGGCATAAACTCTGGAACAGATTCAACACTTACATCCAATCTTAAAGCTGTTTCAACTAATACAGGCTCTGTCGATGCATCAAATAATCCTTTCTTTTATACTATAAGTTCCAATGGTTCAGGTCTTTCAACCCAGATCGCTGATGGTGTTTCATATCTTGCAAGCAACGTTCCTCTTGATGTTTTAACAACAAAGGAATCTATTGTAAATGCACAGAATATTGATGTAACTCAGTTTATCAAGGCTGTAAAACCAAATAAAAGAACTCTTACAGATACATCTGTTGTAACATGTTCATCCGACTGCTCCGAAACAACATTCTTCAGCGTAAAACCTGGTACGACCGTAACTTTCGACATTGACTTCTATAATGACTTTTTTGAACCTACAACAACGGAAACAACAGCTTTCAGAGCAAAAATAAATGTTTTCGGTGAAGGTTCAATTCTTGATGTAAGAGAAGTTTATATCATTGTTCCCGGAAAAGATTCAAATATTCAGTAATTTTTAAATTTATTCAAAAGGCGGATTAAAAAACGCTGTAAACGACAATCCAGTATGCATGAAAAGATCAGTATAATCATCAAGATAACCTACTGCATAATAAACGCCTGCAGCAAATGACCTGCCTAAATAGAATTCACATCCGACATCAACACTCATTCCAAGCTTTACTTTCCAGTCATAAAGTTTGACAAGACCAAGTTTACCACCACCCCAGAAACCGAGAGTTTCATTTGAAATGATGTAATATTTAACTCCGCCTGAAATATTTGTCTCATCATCAAAATCAGTCGAAAAAGCCGCACGTACAACCAGTTTGTTGTCAAGAAAATATTCGAATTCAAAGACTGAAGGGAAAGTTGAAACAAAACCGTTTCCTCCGTTCAAAACAAATGTTGTATCATCTGCAACATCTGAAAAATAGAGTACAGGTCTCTGGACTGATATGGCAGCAGTGCTTCCCAAAAGAGTTGCAGCGGTCATAAAAAAAAATAAAAACAGAGCAATCTTTCCCTTCATAATTAATTTCTCCTAAATTACCTGACAGATTTGTTTATAGTGTCGAGAACTGTTCCGTCACGCCACTCAATTATATGAACGACTTCATCCGTTGTCTCATTCTTTACAGGAAGTTTTCCGAAACTTTCCGCCTTTTCCTTAGATTTTGCAACAAGTTCATCCATTGAAACAAGTTTCAGTCCATGCTCAGAGGCATTATTTAAAACTGCGTCCCTGTAGCTGGATTTGCTTAAAGGATTTACACAGACATACTCTTCCGTAACAACAACATCAATAACTTCTCCGGGAGTGGTAATAGTGTAAACCTCCTCGACTACTTTTGGAAAACCTTTTCCGTCCTTTCCTGTTGCAAGAGGAAGAAACATTATTGTAAGATCTGCTCCGGCGGCGACATCCTGACCACCGCCTATTCCGCCAATTATTCTTCCGTTTGCACAAACTGTGTTAACATTAAAGTTTCTGTCTATTTCAAGTGCTGAAAGGACTGCAACATCAAGCATATTTACAGCACATTCCTTGTTTGCTACAGATGCGTACATTCCTGTTGAAAGTGAATAATGGAAAGGATTGTGAAGTAGTGAATGAATAACTTTTTCACTTGGTTCAAAAAGCTGTCCGTGAAGAAGATGACGAAGCGTACCTTCTTCAAGCATATCAACATGCATAGTTGTAACTCCGCCGATTGCAAAGTTTGCGACAATTTTGTTCTCTTTAAGGTACGATCTTATTTCATCAAGAACAATAAGCCCTGCCCCGCTTCCTACCTGAAATGAAAAATTCTCTTTTATAACTCCTGATGCCTTCATAACAGCTGTAACATTTGCTGCAACCATAGAGTTAAATGAATTTGACCTTATTCTTTCAAGGTCAAGTGTCCCTGAACCAATTCCTGAAGCAAGTCCAGGTGCATCCATCTGAACAACAAAATCGGTCTCTTCCATCGTTATATCAGCAGGAACAAGCATATAAGGACTGACTGTTCCGGCAATCATACATGTATAGTCAGCAAATTCGGCATCTGCGGCGGCAAGACCTAAAGGACCGCAGCATTCATCCATTTTGCCCATAACTCCACTTGCATTTCCGTAGCTGTCTGCTATTGGAACCGGAATAAAAGCTATCTTTACATGAATTTCACCTGTTTGAAGTTTTCTGACACGATTTCCATGACTGAACCCTACACCTACCCATGGAAGAAGATCTCCCTTGACGATATGATTGCCAAAAGCTCTGTAAACGTTACCATATACGCCTGTTATTATTCCATCACGGAAAGCTTCATAAAGCCATGGGTCGGTATTATCAAAAATAGCATTTCCATAAAGGACTATCCCTTTTTTATTATGTTCTCTAAGTTTAGAAACTATCTGTTCCAGAGCTCTGTCACCTGTTCTGTAATAATGAGGATAACTTATCACATCTCCTTCCTGAAGCATTGAAATAACATTATCAAATGTAGTCACTTTACTTTTAGCATGAGGAATTGGTGAAGCACCTCTGCGGCTTACGATAGTTGAAGAAAAATTTTCAGTGTTAAAGGCTGAAACAAATTTGGAATACTTTTTTCCGTTAAATTCCATGGCAGGCTCCTTTTATCTTGTTTACTTAGATGTCTTACCCTGTTTCTTTGTTTTTGACTCTTCTGTTTCTTTGTTTCCATCAAAGATGGAAGGTTGAATATCTGAAGTATCTTTCTTTGATTTTTTAGTCTTATTTTCCACTTCATCGTTTTTGATTTTAGTAACCTTAAAACTCTTTACAGGCACAAGAGCTTTTTCCGGAATAATAGCTGAGCTGCCTGATTTTGCAGATTGAAACCATTCCTTAAAATCATGAAGGCCATCGTCGTTTACAACAACACCTTCATATTTCTGAGTAAAAGCAGCAAGTATGTCTTCAAGACGTTTGTCTTCCTCTCCCTGTGGAACAAGTTCGGTCACCACCTGAAGCTCAAGAGTACCCGGATAAACAATTTCAACTTCATCGATACTCATTTTTCCAAACTGTTCTCTGTTTAATGTTTTGATGGAACCATCACGGAACTTAACAACGTAAACCATTCCTTTCCTCCAACGTATAGATTTTAGACGAACAACATCTTTTGATATATTTATCTTGTTACATATAATATTAAATTTGCAAAGCTTTATAACACCAAGGCATTTTGTTGTAGGTTTAACTTTTTTGGGACAATAAAGCCTTGAAAATCCAAATCTCTTTTTTATCAGCTTTAAATTAAGTTCATATATTTTTCTGTTAAAACCTTTTACATCCAAAGTCAAATATTCGGAAAAACTGTCATAAAAAAGTTCTTTTTTTATTTTACAGGCAGCAATATTACATTCCATACAAATTAGAGCCGAAACAGAAGTTCCCTGTAGAAGACCTTTTAATTCCGGATATATGCATGTGTACCAAAACAAGAATAACCGCCTGAAAGATGGATTACCATTACAGAAAAAGATTCTATATTTCACATTTATAAATGCAAGTATTTTGTAAAATTGGCAATATATAATCAAATTTTATTCATTCACCATCCCTGGAAAAACAAAATATTAAAATATTGTAAAAAAACCTTAAACTTATTTGACTTTAGGTGACAGTTTTTTATAATCACATGAAATATAAGTTGGTGTATATACTTACATTCGGAGGAAATTATGCGAAAAACGCTTGTATTCGTTGCCTTTTTCGTTCTTTGTGCATCTTTTGTTGCATGCAACAGTTACGGGATTGACGGCAAGCCTGAAGTATCAGCTGATCCACAAAGATGGGAGGTAATAAATACCCCTAGTTTGACTGAAACCAATGAAGAAACTGAAAAAGTTTTCACATTAATGAACAAAGGTATCGCCGGTACCCTTAGAATTTATTCAGTAAACCTTCTCGGACCTGACGGTAAGCTTATACAGGCAACCGATGAGGAGCTTGGTCTTTTTACTTTCGCTGTATCACAGACCGATTCCAACGGTAATGTTGTTGACGGTTTTAAAGATGCAGTTTCTACAACTGTAAGTAAGCTTAATGAAACTGTAAAAGGTCTTTGTCCTATTGGTGATGACGGAAAATGCCGTGACGGATATGAAAATCTTAACAGCAATTTAAAAATAAAAGCTTTATACGATTTTAACAAAGCTCAGTCTGTTCAGACTTCAGGTGCTTTTTATATTGAACTTTGTACAAATGACCCTTCAAGAGGAGATTCTGATTCATGTACAACAGGAACCTCATATAAAATAGAAGTATACAGAAGACCTGTAAAACCTACAAAACCAAATGTAATTCTTGACTGTAGAAATGCATTCCTCAGCGGAACAACAGTTAATGGTCTTACATGGGTTGACAGTAATACATTCGCAACTCTTTCAGAAGAAGAGAGAGCTCAGCACAATGCTGCTTTTGGTCAATTTCCTCTCCTTACCGATGTAACTCTTGATGCTACCAAATCATGTATTCCAATGGGAGATAATTACTGCGAAATACCAGGATCAGACAGTGCTCAAAATCCTGATCTTTATATTGAATACAGATGGGTGCAGACAAAATCACCTACTCCTTATTCTGAAGAATCACATATCAGACTTTCTTCAGGTGGAGAACCAATAGAAGGTCAGTGGATATCAGGTTATCCTGAAGGAGATGGAGATAAAGCAACTTTTAATGGTTATACAATTACAGTTGATAACCCTGACAAGAATTACAATGTAGAGCTTGTTGCAAGAACAGTTTCAAAATCAACAGGTGAAACATCTGATACAGTTACTGCAACATGTACTCCTGATATCACGCCAAATGCAAGAATATCTGTTGAGCTTACATGGGACAAAGGTCTTAACTATAACCCTGTTGGCAACACATCTGTAGTTGGTGAAAAAATAGATATCGACCTTCATGTTGTAAGAAAAACAAGAACATATCAGCCTGGAGCCTCTATTGATGATTATCCAACAGGAACACCTGGAAAAGCTCAGAATTACTCTTTTGGTTATCTTTGTACAAATCATTCAAGAGCAAATGATATGAAGACTCCTTCTCATGATGACTGTTCTGTTTCTGATGTAGGTGGAAGATCAACAAGTGTAGAAGTTCAGTCAGGACTTACTGTAAACTGGTCAGCCGCCTCTGATATTGATAACACATGGGGTCTTGGACCTGAAACTGTAAACATCGGTCTTAAAGAGACTGAAGGTCAGGGTGGAGTTGTTGCAGATGATGAGTATATGGTTGTTGTAGGTTACAACTCATGTATTGACATGTCTACAAATGCATCATGTTTAACAGCTGTCAATGCAAAAATTACTATAAACGTTGATGGCAAACTTAAACTTAATGGAAGTAATGGCGTTTCCTTTACACTTAATCCTGATGATATAAAAGTTATTGCAAAATTCAAATGGGACTCTTCACTTGGTACAGATGCTAAAGGTGATACCGAATACGTAGACGCAGTTACAGATTATCCTGAATGTAATTTTGGTGAAGGCGGATTCATGAGATATTGTGCAACAGCATCTCCTGAAGTTGTTATTCCAATATGGGATAAAGACATCTATCAGACATGGACAAATTCAGAAGCTGCAATTACCTGCAATTAAATTAGTTTTAATATTAAAACAAAAAAAGGGAGCTTTCAGAAGCTCCCTTTTTTTTATGTAAAAACAATGTAAATGTTTACAATATCTTGACAAGTAGCACATAAAGATTAAAATTTTCGATGTTAAACTTATTTCAATTCTTTAAGGGGGATTTCTCATGAAAAATGTATCTATTATAATGACGTGCATTTTTTCATTATTTTTTATTCTGTCTTGTGGGGGAACAGACGATCCTGAAGTTGTTGTAACCGATGATGATGCTATTGCTAACACAGACTGCGATACACCCGGAACACAGACATGCCTTGAAAATAACATTTATGTATGTAATGATGACAACACTTTAGTGTTAAACACTGATTGCGTTTCAAAAAATCTCAAATGTCAGGATATAAATGGTTCCTTTGCATGTGTAGAAACTGAAGCCGTTTGTGGAAATGGAGCTAAAGAATCAGGTGAAACATGTGACAGCGATAAAGTTGATTGTGCAACTCTTGGAAATTATGAATCTGGGACAGAAGCATCATGTAAAGCTGACTGTTCAGGCTATGATACTTATTCATGCACACCTGCAACTACAAATCCTGTCTGCGGTAATGGAACCAAAGAATCAGGCGAAATATGTGACAGTGACAGCGTTGACTGTGCAACACTTGGGAACTATACATCCGGAACAAATGCATCATGTAAAGCTGACTGTTCAGGATATGATGCCTCCTCATGTACTCCTGCAACTACAAATCCTGTATGTGGCAATGGAACTAAAGAGACTGGTGAAGTATGCGACAGCGACAGCGTTGACTGTGCAACACTTGGGAACTATACATCCGGAACAAATGCATCATGTAAATCTGATTGTTCAGGATATGATGCCTCCTCATGTACTCCTGCAACTACAAATCCTGTATGTGGTAATGGAACTAAAGAGACTGGTGAAGTATGCGACAGCGACAGCGTTGACTGCTCTACGCTTGGAAACTACACATCTGGAACAAATGCTTCATGTGCCTCAGACTGTTCGGGTTATGACCCTGCTGCATGTAACAATGTAACACCTCAGACATGCGGCAACGGAACTGTTGACTCAGGAGAAGTTTGTGACGGAAACACTGTTGATTGTTCAACTATAGGAAATTATGAATCAGGCAATAATTCAACCTGTAATTCCGATTGTCTTGGAAGAAATGTTTTAAAATGCATTCCAAAACTTACTCCAAGCAATGGCCTTGTTATGACAATTGAAGGAACAATAAATGATATGGATACCGTCGCATCAGCCAACATTGTAAGACCTACAACCTTATCATCTGCATTAAATAAAGATGGAATAAATAAAACATTAAATGATTCTGAATATTCGTGGATAGGCATTTATACCAATGACAGTAATAAGTATTTCAGAGTCCACATAGAAGGTGCACTTGACACCTCAACAGCATCTTACTACACAGGAGATTTTATGACTTTCCAGAATAATATAGATGTTATGAATACAAATGGAGAAACATCTCTAAAACAAATTTACTATGTAACCTGGATCAATTATATAAAAATGAACAGCACAACAAACCCGACATATCAGATATCCTGTGAAATATATGAACATAACGATTCATTAACAACATCAGAAATTTATATAGACCCAACAGCATCAACTATGACAGCCGGGACAACATTTAAAATGAAAATGAACAGCTCATTAAAAGCAGTAGCCCCTTCAACAACAACATGTACATGCTGGAACTACACATCCTCGACACAGACTTTTGGTGATTCAAGAGACTGTACTGCGGCCGAAGTATCAGCTTTCTAAATATTGTTTATATAATTAAAAATTAAACATTGACACAACTGCTCATCTTAATTAAACTTCCCTGTTTTTATGCTAATCTTAGGAGATTTAGTTGATTAAAACTTTTGTTTCTGTCATCTTTATTTTTCTACTTGTATCATGCACGCAGAAAAAAGAAGAAGATCAGGTTACAAATATTATTACCAAAACCGACAAACCACACAAAGATACCTTTCTTGCATCAGCCGAAGAAGACTGTTACAACGGAGACATAAATCTCTGTTATAAACTTGGTATGATAATTTATGGTTCAGAAAACGGTTCGGAAAATCTTGTTAGAGCCCGCAACTTCTTTAAAATTGCCTGTGAAAAAAAACATACTGAAGCTTGTTTTCAATATGCTGTAATGCTTGAAGAAGGAAAAGGTGGAAAAGCTGACAAAACAAAAGCTTTCAAGCTTTATGAAAAAGGATGTAAAGCAAATCACCCAGATTCCTGTAACAATGCAGGAGCATCTCTTATGACTGCTGAAGGAACAGCTGAGGACAGAAAAAAAGGACTCAACTATTTCCTAAAGGCTTGTAATCTAGGCTATCAGCCCGCTTGCATCAATGCAAGAGAGGAAGTTATAACGAAGTAAACATTTTTTATGAGGTAATGAATGTGCCAACTGAATGTGCCAAGATTTCTTGGCTCAAATGCAAACTATGAAAGTGCGAAAATTATTTTAGCGGGTTTTCCTTATGATTGTACAGCAAGTTATAGACCAGGAGCGCGTTTTGCTGCAAGAGAAGTAAGAGCTTATTCTCAGGAAGCAATAGAACCCTTCTCTTTTTATCAGGACAAATCACTTGAAGATATAAATTTCTTTGACGCAGGAGATATGGAAATTCTTGTTGGAGATCCTTCTCTGATGGTTGGAAAAGTAAAAAAGACAGCTTTAAATATTATGCAGGACAAAAGAAAGCTTCTCGGAATTGGCGGTGAACATCTTGTAACATATCCACTCTATTCTGCAGCAGTTGAAATTCATGGACCAATGTCAATGCTGCATCTTGATGCACACGCAGATCTCAGAGATGAATTTACAGGCAGCAGATATTCACATGCGTCAGTAATGAAACTCTGCCTTGACGATGGTCTTAACAAGCTTGTTCAAATAGGAATAAGAAGCGGTTCAAGAGAAGAATATTATATGAGAAAAAATGATCCCAGAATAACTGTTGCCGAGCCACACGATGTTTCCGAAATATTTAAAAAAGACGAAAAAATATATCTTTCTCTTGATGTAGACTATTTTGATGCAGGATTTATGCCTGGAACCGGAACTCCTGAAGCTGGCGGAGCAAATTTCAATGACTTTATCAGAATTATAAAAGAGATAAAAAAATGCGGTGCAGAAATTGTATGTGCTGATGTAGTTGAACTTGCACCGGATCTTGACCCGTCACATATTTCTACTGCATTCACTGCAAAACTGATACGTGAAATTCTTATGTCAATGTAATTTTTTAATTTTTTTTACTTTCACTACATATTTTTTGCTTGTAAAATAAAAATTACCGCTGTAATATACCTTTTTTAAACAACTGCCTTGAGGAGTCTGTTTCAATGAATATTGTAATGATTGCTTCAGAATGTGTACCATTCATAAAGACAGGAGGTCTCGCAGACGTCGTTGGAGCTCTTCCGGAAAGCCTTGCCGATAGTGGAAATGAACTATCAGTAATAATACCTTTGTATTCCAAAATTGATAAACTAAGATACAGGATAAAGCCATATATTGAGAATCTGTGCACACGGAATGGAAATGAAGAATTTTGGTTTTCTGTTTCAATATCTGAACAATCGGGAGTAAAATTCTTTTTTATTGAATATGAGCGTTATTTTCATCGTTATGGATTATACAATGATGAAAACTTTAATGATTACAATGACAATCCTGAAAGATTTTCATTTTTCTGTAAAGCAGCACTTCAGTTTTTAAAAGATGCAGATATAAGACCTGATATAATTCATGCTCATGACTGGCAGGCATCTTTGGCATTAGCTTACTTAAAAACATCATTCCTCGATTCTTCATTTTTTGAGAACACAGCAGGAATACTTACAATTCATAATATTGCATATCAGGGAAAGTATCATGGTGATAAATTTGAAACATTGGGAATTCCATGGAACTATTTTATAAGTGATATTTTTGAAGATTTTGGAGGAATAAACATTTTAAAAGCCGGAATACATTTTGCCGATATCGTTACCACAGTCAGCCCGACCTATGCCAAAGAAACATTATATACTGATATTTCCTATGGAATCTCACATTATCTTCACCTTAAGGGAGAAAATTATATCGGAATACTTAACGGCGTGGACTATAACGTCTGGAGTCCTGAAAAGGATAAATACATTGAGACAAAATTCTCAGCAAAAAAAATAGAAGGTAAAAAATTATGTAAGCAAATGCTTCAGAAAGAACTGGGACTAAATGAAGATGATTCCGTTCCTTTATTTGGAGTTATTGGAAGATTTACAGAACAGAAAGGGCTTGATGTCCTTGCAGATGCAGTAATACCAATACTTGAAAATATGAATATTCAAATTGCAATACTTGGAAGCGGAGAAAAATATCTTGAACATTTTTATGGAACACTTCCAAGAAGATACAATAAAAAAGCAGCCTCATTTATAGGTTACCACGACAAACTTGCACATATGATAGAAGCTGGAAGCGATTTTTTCATAATGCCTTCAAGATTTGAACCATGCGGACTTAATCAGATATATTCATTAAAATATGGAACACTCCCGATAGTAAGAGCAACGGGTGGTCTGGAAGATACTGTTGTACAGTATGACGAGAAAAAAGGTACCGGAACCGGATTCAAATTCTATGACCTAAACTCATCCGCACTTTATTATACAATCGGATGGGCTGTAAGTACATGGTACGACAGATACTTACACATAGATAAAATGAGAAAGCAGGCAATGAAAACAGATTTTTCATGGAAAAAAAGTGCTTCACATTACATTGAACTTTACCAAAAAGCTCTTCTAAAAAAAGGTATAACTATATAACCCTGCATTTTTTCAAACAGCAGCACTATTGCAAAAAAAAAATAACAAAGTAGAATTACAGAAGTTTTTGGAGAATGACGTGGAAAAACGAGCTTCAGGTAGCATAATATTCTTTTTTCTAATCTCTGTTATAATACACCTTCTTTTTTTCTATATATTTAAAGTAGAAACAATATCGGATGAAACTGTAAAAATAACCAAAGTAAGATATATAAAAGGAGCAAAAAGCTTAATAACAGAAAAGAAAATAGTAAAAAAAGAAGAAAAGAAAAAAGAACTGATAAAAGGTCAGATTGTAGATATTGCAAGACCTGAAAAAGAAGAAAAACCTTTAAAAAACAAATATCTTGCTGAATATAATACAAAAACGGAAAAAGAAACATCCACTAGAAAAAGAATGGATGCAGCAGCACTTGCAAACAAACTTAAAATGCCTAATAAAAATCTTCAGAATCAAAATAATAATACTAAATATGAAAATGAAAAAGTTGCATCGCTAACAAAAAATAAAAACAAAAGCAAAGATGAAAAATCAGAAAGAAAAAAAATAAAAAAAGGTTCACTTGCAGGATTTAACGGCAAAAATGGCAAAGAAATTAAAGGAAACTTAATAGAAGAAACAGGAAATCTTTTAGCAAAAGATAGTGAAAATAAAAAAGCTATAGAAGCCGCATCAGGTAGAATACCAAGTCAGTATCTTCCACAAACAAATGGAAATGATTATATTTTTGCATCACCTTCAAATGATTATATTAAAGAAGAAGAATCGGATGAAGTTGCAGTAAATGCAAAGAAGTTTGCTTATGCAAGATACTTCAACAACATTCATGATGCAGTCTCCCACTATTGGAAACCGGCGCACATTTTATATATAAATGATCCTTTTGGAACTGTATACAACAAAAAAGATAAATATACTAAATTGAACATAACTCTTGACAAATTAGGATTCATAAAAGATATAGTTGTAGTTGAAGCATCGGGTGTTGATGCTCTTGATAGAGAAGCAATAAATGCATTTAAAAGAGCTGCTCCATTTGGAGATGTACCTAAAATCCTTTTAGATGATAATGAAAAAGCATCATTTGAGTTCGGCTTTCTAGTCTATGGACAAAAGGAAGAATCTGATCATTAAACTAAACTTTGCCTTTTTATTGACTTGTCATCTCATTTCAGGAAAATAATTTAAACCTGTCTGATATTTTAAGAGGTATCATGAGCAAAAGTTATTATTTTGTAGGGAACGAAGAAGCTTACAGCTTTGAAACAATTCAGGAAATGATAATCAACGGCCAAGTGGTAAAAGAATCATTTATCTGGGAAGAATCTATGCCTGATTGGGGAAAACTTGGAGAGCATCCTGACTTTGCTGATGTTTTTAAAGTGCTTGATGAAGAAGCAAACGAAAATCTTGCAAAAGCAATGGGAACAGATAAAGAATCCATCAAAAAGAAAGAGATGAAAGCATTATTTAGTGATGTCGGTAATGAAAAAATAAAAATGGCAGGAGAAGGTCTTCCTTTCAAATTAATTCTTATTATTCTTTTAGTAGTAGCAGGGTTATCAGCTGTATACTACTTTGGATTTATGAACAAAGGAGAAAACGAAACTGTTTCTGAAAATGTTACAGCAGAAAATAATACACAGCCTAAAACCATCAACGAAGAAAACCTTCGATTTTCATCAGGAGTTACAAAACTTGACAGTGTTAAAGGGCTAAAAATTACTAAGACATCGGATTCTGAAGAAAAAAACATCATTGCAGAAGCTATTTTAGCAGAAAAACAATCAAAAGGGATTCTTAAAGAATCGGATATAAAAGCCAAATCTATATTTGATCTCGTCGGTGATGATGAAATAAAAGCATTCAGAGCCAACCTGATGAAAGGACAAAATATCAATTCCAAATCAGTTACAGGCAATTCTCAGGATATGATGGGAACTGGAGAAGAACTCACATCAAAACAGATAAATGAAGTTCTCAAAATTCATTCAAAATCTACAATAGGATACTGTTATAACAAATCTTTAAAAGAAGATTATTCTCTTGAAGGAAAACTTGAAATCAAAATAAGCGTTCTTGGAAACGGAAATGTTGCAAAAGTTGAAACTCTGACAGATAAATTTAAAGGAACCAATCTTTCAAGGTGCGTTTCTGGAAACATAAAGAAAAAATGGAAATTCCCTGCATTCAAGGGAACTGTTACCGATATTACAATACCTTTTATACTTTCTAATTAATTATGGCTGGGAAAAAAACATCTTTTATCTGCTCTTCATGCGGATTTAAAACACTCAAATGGATGGGTAAATGTCCTGAATGCGGAGAATGGAATACTCTTGAAGAAAAAGATGAAACATCTCTTAAAAATATTATATCCAAAAGTAACACTCCACTTTTTGAACTTCTTGAAAATGTTACGGACGCAAATACTGACAGGATGAAAACCGGTATTTCCGAATTCGACAGAATTATGGGAGAAGGAATTGTCAGAGGAAGTTACAATCTTATTTCAGGAAGACCAGGTATAGGAAAATCAACACTAATGCTTCAAATAGCACTAAAAATATCGGCATCACGAAAAGTTTTATATCTTTCGGCTGAAGAATCAGCATCGCAGGTTAAAAGCCGATTTTCAAGAATAAATGAAACTTCAGAAAACTTCAAAAACCTCTTTATATCAGGTGAAAGCGATATTGACAACCTCATAGCGACTGTTGAAAACGAAAATTTTGATATTCTGTTCGTTGATTCTATTCAGACTGTATACACAAAATCTGCAACAGGAATTCCAGGTTCTATCAGTCAGATAAAAGAGTGCGCTGTAAAATTTCTTGAACTTGCAAAAAAGAAAGATGTAACCCTTTTTATTATAGGCCACGTCACAAAAACAGGCAACATTGCAGGTCCAATGCTGCTTGAACACATGGTCGATTCAGTAATGATATTTGACGGTGACGAATCTCTAGGCTACAGAATTCTCAGAATGAGCAAAAATCGTTTTGGAGATACAAACGAAACAGCAATATTTGCAATGACATCAACAGGATTAGAAGAAGTTGAGAATCCAAGCTGTTTTTTCACTTCCGAAAGAACTTCGGGACTTTCAGGTGCGGCAAGAGGTTTTTTCAGAGATGGTTCAAGATCTTTTCTCGTCGAAATACAGGCTCTTACGGCATCAACATCAATGCCTCAACCAAGAAGATCTCCAACAGGAATTGAATCATCAAGAATGGCAATGATTTTAGCTGTACTTGAAAAAAGAGCAGATCTTTTCTTTTCGAACTTTGATGTTTTTATAAATGTAATCGGCGGACTAAAACTTAAAACGCCTGCTGTAGATTTACCTGTTGCAGCAGCTCTTTTAAGCTCACTTTTAAATATTCCAATCCCTCAGACTGTAGCTTTTTCAGGAGAAATAGGACTTGCAGGTGAAATACGTTCTGTTCCAGGTTCCGAATTTTTCATAAAAGAAGCTTCAAGAATGGGAATCAGAAAAATTTTTATCCCACCCCTGAGAAAAGAACTGAACTACAAGAAAGATATTGAGCTTGAAGAAATTACTGACATTTTCTCACTTCTAAAAGTTATCAGAAACTTTAACCTTTTTGAGCATTGACATAATTCTTAACTAATTATATAATCCATTTAATTTTTGAATAATGGATAAAAATTCATGAACAACTATTTTGTAAGTAAAACTATAAAATTCATTTTTTTTATACACCTGACACCGTTATTTCTTTTTGGAGAAGAAGGGAGAGGAAACAACATCGGTCCTCTAATCTCAGTCTATAACAATGAAGAGCTAAAATGGGAAAATAGTTCCATGGATTATTTCGTAATGTTCAAATCACTTATAAAGGAAGGAGATACTACCACTTCAAATTACGTAAAAAATCGATGCCTTACAGAAAGTGAGATAATGGATATGTCCAACGGAATTGGATTCTATACTTTGGAAAGTAGTATGATTCCTGAGGATGCCTATATAATAAAAGCGTTTCTGGTATGGATGAGTTCTATTCCTGATTCGGATAAAGACAAAAATACAGATAACCAAGTAAAGCTTACATTTTATAATACTAAAAAAATATCAGATCAAATATTAATGAATTCTGATAATATAACTGCACCTGAAGCATATTTACCTGGAATAAATAGAGGTTTTGAATATGAAAGTATTGTTGACCGATTCGAACCGAATTATCCTTTATTATATTACACTTATAGGGTTGATATAACAGATTTTTTTGAGTCTATTCAGAAAAAAGGACGCGGAATAGGCTTTGAAACAAATCGAGATGCTATTACAGGATACTATTTTTTATCAGATCTTACATGCGTTGCGGATGAAGAAAATGTAATAAATGGAACCTTCGTAAGTAACTGGGCTATTTTTGTAGTTTATACATCTGAAAAAATAAAACCTAAAAACATCTATTTTTATAACGGTTTAAACACATACTACAATTATACTTCTCAAATTCCTGTAAGTGGATTTAAACTTCCGGAAAATTCAACAGTACGAGTTTCTCTTATGACTGCAGAAGGAGAACCAGGCAACTATAACAGCGAACTCCCATTTAAAGAGCGATTTACTTTTACAGGAGATTCAACATTAGGTAAATTTGAACTTACAAATAAATGTAATCCCCAAATTACTGGTGATTATAACTACACGGAAATTTATAATTCAATATCAAGCAGTTATAACTGGCAG
The DNA here is from genome assembly GCA_963667425.1 of bacterium. Classification (GTDB taxonomy): domain Bacteria; phylum UBP6; class UBA1177; order UBA1177. Next base: position 1,528,446 of record OY763407.1, read on the forward strand.
GGAACAGAACTTACATGTATTGGTGGAGAACCGGCAAATCCTGAAGCAGATAAACTTGAACTCGGTATTGATATAGACACTTTTATATTAACTTCTGATGAATATCCAGGTCATCTTACACCTGATAGAAGTAGCATGAACTTTGAAATCAGTGCAAATCAGGATATGATAGTAACCAACATGATGGTTTTAAGTGTTGACACTAAACCTCATGATTTTGATATTCCGGATGAACCGGAAAGCATAATATACAGCTGCTCTGAACTAAGCAATAAGATCTGTGACGACAGACCTTTCTACTTCTATATTAAAGTTCAGAACTGGGGAAAAGAAACAGCAAATAACATTGTTATAAAGGATGAGCTTCAAAACAACTATAAATACGTTCCGGGAACAACTTCCATTATATACAGAATAAATCAAGGAGAAGACCATGTCTGCTGGCGAACTATAGAAGACAAAGCCAATCAAACAAAATTTCCTCTTGCAGATGAAGGATATACACTCCCTTTCAGTATGGATCCATGTAATGAAATAAATGAAAACAGCTGCGATACGGCCTATATTCGCTTTAAAGTTGATCGTCCTGATGAAGTTAATTATTGGAGCATAGATGAAAAAATAACAAATAGGGCAACCATAACCGTTCCAAATAAAAGAGTCTATCTAACAAACTCAGGAATTCCTCTTAAAGCAACAATTGACAGAAACTGCCCACCAATTTCTTCCTGTACAGAACCTGACATAAATTCCTATATATCAGCTCCTGAATGCCGAGAATGTGAAACAGATGAAGATTGTCCTGACAATTACGCATGCGATAACTATGTCTGCATTCCAAGGACTTGCAAAGATACGGATATTATACCAGACGAAGATACAGATACTACAATACCGCCAAAAAACACAGGTTGTGAATGCAATATAATTTCATTCTAAACCAGTCTCTACAAAAAATCTTTTAACTTTAATCAAAAAATGAAAGTTAACATTAGACTTTGATTGACTTAACTATTCTTTAAAGATAGAATCTTTTAATATTTTTCATTGCGGAGGATAATATGAGAAAAAGTCTTTTTTTAACGATTATTTTTTTACTTCTTTTTGCTTTATGCAGTTGTGACAACAACTCCAGATCACCTCTGGATAACGATGAAAGCTCTTCCAATGAAAAAGATATAGTATATGATGCTGATGCAGAAACATCTGATGACGATTCTGAACAGATAGATGATCCTTTCACGACAGATTCAGATTCAACGGTTACAGATAATGAAAATGATACAACTCCTGATGAGGATAATATTTCATCAGAATACAGTTTTCATTCTGATTTTATAGAAATACCATCAATATCATACACGTATAACAATGAATCTCTTACTACTGATAAAGCTCAGATATGGTATCATTTTGAACCCGCAAATAAAAATCCTGAAACAGCTCCTCTTTTTATTTTCTTTAATGGCGGACCTGGAGGCTCAACAGGACTTCTTCTGGGATATAATACAGCCAAAATGACTGCAGATGATGCATATGTAACAAGTGATGAAATTTCAAATAACCCGTACAGCTGGACAAAAATGGGTAATTTAATGTTTATTGATGCCAGACAAACAGGTTTTTCCTATTCTGAAAATGAAAGCGCTGATGATGAAAACTACAGATCTGATGCTTTTTCCTACAGAAACTTTAATGTACACATCGATGCAGGTGATTTTATAAGAACGATATTAGGTTTTTTCAAAAAATATCATGGTCTTGAAAAAAATAAAATATATCTGGTAGGAGAAAGTTATGGCGGTACAAGAGCAACACTTATGCTTTCATATTTCCTAAATTTTAATGATTATGCGTCCGGTTCCAGAGTTTATAAGGATGCGGATCTTTTCGAAGATATTAAAAATCATATAACCAAAGTCTTTCCAAATGAAAACATTGATTCCATATCAAAAACAACCATTGCAACACATATTGCCGGAGAAATACTTATTCAGCCTCTGGTGCTTGGAATGTCACAAAGTGAAGCAGCTGGAAATCTGCTTGCGGCAGATGATTCACCAATAAGAGCTGTTGCGCAGGATCTTGGTGTAAGTTTTAATCCAAGAAGCACAGGATATAATGCATACAGCTACACATTAAGCTTTCTTGAAAATAATGACAGAGATATCTACTGTTTTAATAAGCCCTACAACTGGCTTTTTGACTATACGGATATAGGAATTTCAAAACTTACTGTCTATGATCATTTAAAAACAATGACAAAGGCAGAACCGCTTGATATGACAAAATTGTATGCAGAAAATAGAACAAATGCATATAGATTCGTTAATGAGTTAGTATCCCTTAAAAAAATAGCTGAAGAAGAGGAAAATATTCCTGAAGCAGTAAAAAAAGCTCTCCCGGGAAGAACAAAAACAACAGCAATTCTTGAAAGCGATCTTGAAGACTATTTTGGAAATCTCAAATTTTATGACATGTATTATGTGGGTCTCAACCGCTTAATAACAAATGCGTTCTACAGTGCAGCTGTCACACCATACAGTGATGGAATTGGCGATGTTTTCCTTGATAATATTAAATATATTCCGACATTCATAACTAATGCAGGAACAGATGTGGTTATTTATGCACCTGCAATTCCTGAAGCAATTAAATCATGGGACGGTGTTTCAAATGTTGCAATAAATAGTGACAACTTTGTCGTTTCGTATTCGGATGGTTCATCTGCTACTGTTAAATTTCCTTACTATGATATAAGTTGTCATTCTGTTTCTGTACTACAGCCTGAAGAATTGTTTATGGATGTTTTCAATTGGTTAGGTTACGAATAAAGATTTAATTTTTTAATGGAGTTATATATGCCGGAAAACAAAAAAACTGTCCTGATAACTGGAGCCTCTTCAGGATTTGGAGCTATATTTGCAAACCGTTTTGCAGAAAAAGGATACAATCTAATTTTAGCGGCAAGAAGAATTGACGCACTTGAAAAACTCAAACAGGAAATAACAGCTAAATATGAAATAAAAATTGACTGTTATAAAATCGACCTTACAGACAGTGAAGATCTAAGCAAAGCGACTACACTTCTTGAAAGCCGTGATGATATTGAGATATTCATCAACAATGCAGGTCTTGGTATTCTTGGAAGATATACGGAAATATCTGCACATAAACTTGAAAATGAAGTAAAACTAAATGTTCTTGCTCTTTCCACTCTTTTAAGAAGTGCTCTATCTGTTTTTGAAAAAAAAGGTAAAGGAGCTATTATCAATCTTTCATCTATTGCATCTTTTTCACCTCTTCCCTACTTCGCAGATTATGCTGCGACAAAAGCATTTGTAAGAGCACTTTCACTTGCTCTTGCACATGAAGGTAAGGAAAAAGGTGTCTATATTCAGACGCTTTGCCCAGGTCCTGCAAGTACTGCTTTTTTCCCTACTGCCGGAGCTAAAAAATCAAGTATGTTTAACAAATTCATGATGAAACCTGAAGATGTTGTAGATTGTTCCATTAAATCATGGGAAAAAGGAAAGATACTTTGCGTTCCAGGTTTTATGAATAAAATAGGTTCACTATTAATGAGAACGGCCCCTCTTAGTGTCATAGGCTATTTTATGAAAAGATTTGGTTAATTTTCAAATTTCTTAAGATATTCAACTATTTCAGAAAAATTATCTTCACTGCTGAACTCAAGTGTGAGTATAGATTTTTTCCTGCTTTGTTTTATTTTGATTTTTGCAGGAATATATTCAGAAAGAGATTTTTCCATCTCTTCAAAGAGAGGAACTTTAACAACATCCTTTTTCACATCTTCTTTAAGTCCATCTCTGACAAGTTTTTCTACAGCTCTGGCAGAAAGTTTTTTTCTTAATATTTCAATAACAAATTTATCCTGAACATCAGTTTCAAGACCAATAAGAGGTCTTACCTGCCCTACCGTAACAAAGCCTTCAATAAGAAGTTTCTTTATTTTATCAGAAAGGGCCAGGAGTCTTAAACTGTTTGATATTTCCGGACGACTTTTACCAATTTTATCTGCAAGTTCAGCTTGTGTATAGCGATGCTTTTTTATCAGTTCATTGTAACCTTCAGCAACTTCGATAGGATTAAGATCCTCCCTCTGAAGATTCTCAATAAGTGCAATCTGATAATCTTTTTCCCCTTTGTAAATTACCGCTTTTATTTCAGTAAGACCTGCAATAATTGAAGCTCTGTAACGCCTTTCACCTGCAATTATTCTGTATTTTGTCCCTTCTCTTTTAACTATTATTGGTTGTATAAGACCATTTTCCTTAATACTTTCTGCAAGCTCTGCAAGTTTTTTTTCATCAAAGCTCTTTCTAGGCTGATCCTCTGTCGGAATTACAGAGTCTATAGGACATGTTATATAGTCTCTATCTGCCGAAGTTTTCATGAGAGCATCAAGCCCTCTTCCCATTTTATTTCCCAAAGGACGCTTGGCGAGTTTGTCATCAGCATTCATTGTTGTTCTCCCTTAAAAGAAATTCTTCAGCCAGATCAAGATATTTGCGTGCACCGGCAGATGAGATGTCATAAAGAAGTATAGGCATTCCAAAACTTGGAGATTCACTGAGCTTAACATTTCTCGGAATAATAGTATTGAAAACTGTATCACCAAAGAAATTTCGAACTTCTTTTTCAACATCAAATGTAAGTTTTACCCTTTTATCATACATAGTAAGAAGTATTCCGCTTATTTTAATTGAAGGGTTTATCACTTTTATAGAATCTATAGTCTCCATAAGTCTTGAAATTCCTTCAAGAGCAAAATACTCACATTGAACAGGAACAATAACCTCATCAGTTGCAACAAGATTATTAACCGTAAGAATATTCAGAGATGGCGGACAATCTATGACTATATATTCAAAATCATCTTTAACCCTTTCCAGAGTATTTTTAAGAACATACTCTCTATCTTCCATACTTAAAAGTTCTATTTCAGCACCTGTAAGATTGGCATCTGCCGGAATAACTTTAAGAAAAGGAAGAGAAGTATCATAAACTGCTGTCACATTCTCATCAGCCATCATGTCATATATAGTTATAAAATTATCATTTTTAATTGCACTCATCGATGTTGCATTTCCCTGAGGATCCATATCGACAAGAAGCACTTTTTTTTCAAGAACTCCAAGTGAAGCCGCAAAATTAACGGCTGTAGTAGTCTTTCCTACACCACCTTTTTGATTAACCACAGATATGATTTTTGTCAAATTATGCTCCTATGGAATTGAATAAATCTCTATTGTATGTTTCTTTTTAAGAAAATCATACCATTCTTCAACACGTTTTTTGATCTCATCAGGACTGAAACGTCCATTCTTTTTTACAAAATCACTATTAACTTTATCAGCTATAAGTCTTTTTCTGACAATTATTCTAAACTCAATATCAGTTAAAGAATATAACTTTGCAAACTTTTCAAAATCAGGATAACTTTTATAAACAGCAATTCTTTCATCAACTCTTTTAGGTGAAACAGAAATACCTTTTTCCCTAGCCTCAAGAAATAGAACATCTCTGACGATAAGAAGATTTAAAATTGAGTTCTTTAATTCATTCTTAATTTCAGTATCCGTTGAAACACCATTCTCCATATTGCTCATTGCAGCTTCCTGCATAATTTCGGAAAAAGTAAATATCCTGCTGTCAATTCGTGCAACAATAGATTCTATTATTTCAGCACCAAGAATTTGAAATGTAAATATTACAATAATTATAGACAGGATTTTATTAAACTCCAAACATCCTCCCTGCCCGTTTTTGCAACAGACGAAACAAACAAAGCTTCTCTTGAAATGGATTTTAATCTTCCCATCTCAGTCTTACTTATTTTATCCGTTTTAGTATACACAAGAGTAAAATTTCTGCCATAATATTTGAGAAAATCTATCATATCGGCATCATTATCCTGAATCCCGTGTCTACTGTCAATAAGCAGAAATATATTTTTAAGTTCAAGTCTTGTCTGAAGATAAGGCTCTATGGTCTCTCTCCAGCCAATCTGCTCTATCTGAGATCTTCTTGCAAAACCATAGCCCGGAAGATCCACCATATAAAAATTATTAAGAGATTCTACATCTCCTTCCTTAAATGATGACGCAATCTCAAAATAATTAAGAGCTGCCGTTTTACCCGGCTTTTTACTGGTCTTTACCAAACTTTTTCTTTGAAGCAGCATGTTAAGTAAAGAGGATTTACCAACATTAGAACGACCTATAAATGCAAATTCGCTTAACCCTGTATTGGGAAGTCCATCTATAGAAACAGCACTTTTTACAAAATCAGCTTTTTTTATAATAATATTCATCTGTTTATTTCCCTATATCCAATATCTTTTCTGCAAAAAGCACCATCAAAATAGATTTTTTCGATATCAGAATAAATTTTGTTCATACAATTTTCAAGAGTATCGGCTTTTGCAGTAACCATCAAAACTCTTCCACCTGACGTAACAGTATTTCCATCAATATCTTTCTTTGTACCTGCATGAAAAACAACAGAATCAGAAATGTTATCAAGCCCCGAAATTATCTTACCTTTTTCATAATTTTCAGGATAACCTTCAGAAGCAATAACAACTGTTGCAGCATAACCTTGGTGCCATTTAATAGGCGGCATATTTTCAAGAGATTCATCAACACAGGCAAGAAAATAAGGCATTATATCACTTTCCATTGCAGTCATAAGAGGCTCTGTTTCAGGATCCCCGAAACGTGCATTAAATTCGAGAACATAAGGTTTCGCATTAACAATCATGAGCCCTATGTAAAGAATACCTTTATAAACTATATTTTCTTTTTTAAGCGCATCAAAGACCGGTTTTACAATTTCTTTATTAATACGCTGCCTTAAATTATCATCGACAAAGGAAACAGGTGTGTAGGCACCCATTCCACCGGTATTAGGACCTTTATCTCCATCAAAAGTCGCTTTGTGATCCTGAGAAAATGCAAGCGGCATATAAGTTTTACCATCAGAAAAAATAAGAAGTGAAAGTTCTTCGCCTTTTAAAAATTGTTCTGCAACTATTTTAGAACCTGATTTACCGAATTTACCACCCAGCATTTCATCAATAGTTTTTGAAGCTGTTTCATAATTCTCAGCTATAACAACACCTTTGCCGGCAGCCAGTCCATCAGCTTTGAGGACAACTGGATAAGGCATTGATTTAATTATCTTTTCACCATCTAATTTGTTATCAAAAGTAAAATATGCAGCAGTTGGAATAGTATGCTTTTTCATAAAATCCTTTGCAAAAGATTTGCTTGATTCCAGCATTACACTCTTACTATCTGCTCCGAAAATCTTAAGCCCATGTTTAGCGAAAGCATCAACAATGCCATCAGCAAGGTAATTTTCAGGACCTACAACCGTAAAATCAATCTTTTCATTTAAAGCAAAATTTAAGATTGTCCCTATACTATCATTTTCAAGTTTTGGAACAACTGCAGTTTTCTCTATGCCACTATTTCCAGGATAAGCATAAACCGTGCTAACCATAGGACTTTGAGCGACTTTCCAAACCAAAGCATGTTCTCTTGCTCCAGAACCTAAAACAAGTATTTTCATGAGATGCCCTCAATGATTGTTAAAAGCTCCCTTAATATACAGAAGAGTCAAAATAAGTAAATATTTTTGAGGTCAGACCAGCGAACAGAATTTATTTATTAAAAAATTTAACAGAAATATTTTCTATCCAGTTTAAAATCTCTTCAACTGAATGATTTCTGCTTCTTGCACATTCAAAAGCAGGTTTGTCACAAAGAAAACAAAGCCTTTCCGGTTTACCGATGTCCTTCCTTTTAATTGAGTTGCCTTCAGTTGAAGTAACATCAATATCAAAGATTCTGCCAAGAAAATGGCTATCTTCTATATCAGTTAAAAGAACTTTTAATTTAAAAAAATCCATATCAACAGAAGCAAAAAACTCATTTCCAGTTATTTCATTAAGAATTTTACTCCAAATGATTTTATTTTTGCAGACTTCTTTTATTGATTTAATTCCTTCGTTAAATATTTCATCTGAAAACTTTATTTTTTTATTCTCACCGGGAATATTAAGTTTAAAGGAAACAACTGGCAGCTTTTTTTTATCAATAAGCATTCTGATTATTGAAACTCTTCTCTCTCTGGCAAAGTTTATGTCAGCAACAGAAACCATTGTAGCTCCTAAAAAAATGACCGCACAATTTTATGCGGTCATTGAATAAGAAAATCAAAAAACTTTTTATAACGGTTTTCCTGCAGGAATAATAACTGTAACATTTCTTGTACTTAAACCAAGGATATCAATGTTTGCCTTATAAACAGCAGGTTCAGTAGAAGTATTAGGACAGAAATCATTATGAAATTTTATATCAAAATAAACTTTAACACCTGGATCCACACCAAGGAATTGTTCACTGTCCATACTTACATATCCATCACCGGCTGAAGCTGGTGTCCCATCCTGTTTTTCAGCTCTGTTTGTTTTACGTTCCTTTACAAAAAGAGTAGCACTTTTTGTTGTATCTTCTGCACACACTTCATTGCTTCTTACACCTGTTGCAACATCTTTTACAGTGTAATCCGTCAAATCCTTTATAGCATCAACAATAGCATCTGTAAGACCACTTCCATCTGCATTCGCTGCATATATAAAAGGAAGTCCATCCACCTTACTTATAGATCTTGTAGCTTCTGCTATAGGTTTGAAAAGTTTATTCTTAATATCATCAGGATCACTTGCACTATCATCCTCATTTGCAGGCGGTCTGTATATTCCTATAAACTTAGCACCTATTCCAGCAAGTGCACCAGCAGCATCAACAAGTTTATGTCCCTGAGGCTTTCCTTCAGACCAACGAGCGGTATCTGTATTTGTCATTGAACTTCCGTTAGGATTAGCCTCATCAAAATCCTTAATTTCAACAACTGTTTCATCTGTAACTAAAACAACTATTGGCAGAGAACTTTCTCTGAAACATATTCCACCTATATCACCATCATAATCTTTACAGTTAGCTCTAGGAATATCAACAGTTATAGCACCATTACTCCATTCAGGAGACATAAAAGGAGTCCTTGTATCTATTGAAGATTGAAGACCTTCTCCCGTAGCAAGCTGATAAAGTGGTTCTGAATGTCTTTCATCATCTCCATCTGCATCAATTTTGCTAAGACTTTCTTTTACTTCTGCAGCATCCATATCCATTTCAATAGTTGTCATCATTTGATTAATGTCATATACAAGCTCTCCACTTCCACCAGACAATCCCATATTAAATGCAAAGCTCATAACACCAAATGCAACGCTGTTTGTATCTCCTGAACCTTCCCATGCTGACCTAATACTATCTATGACAACATCTTGAATTCCTGATTTTAAATTACTTATAGCACCTGAAAGAGAAGCACTTCTGTCTAAAACAATTGCAACATCTATTTTATCTGTATCTGTTCCAAATTTGAGAGTTCTATCAACCATATCAGGGGCCTGATATGGAAGAACTACATAAAATTGACCTGTTGGAATATGATCATCAGGATCATTAGGATCTGTTCCAAAAACATACTCTGCAAGATCATCATCTCCATCGCCATCAGTGTCTTTTAGTGTAGGATTAGAACCTATTGTTCCTATTTCCTGTTTATCCCAAAGACCATCATTATCACTGTCTCTGTCAAGATAGTCAGGAGTACCATCTTCGTCTGTATCTCTTGGAGTTGTTGGATTTGTTCCTGCCTCTACATTATCTGTAAGACCATCGCCATCGCTGTCAGTATCTTTAAAATCATAATCACCATCATAATCACTATCAAGAGGAGAGTTTGGATCTGAACCAGCTTCTATAAAATCGGGAATTCCGTCACCATCCGAATCACTGTCAAGATAATCAGGTGTTCCATCTTTATCTGTATCATCTTTTCCCTCAATGCCATTTGGAATTCCATCACCATCAGCATCTTCACTATTCCATGGATCATCAACATCCACGTCTGGTGTCGAATTGTCAATATCAGTAGGGTTGTCCTGATCAGGAACCGAAATATCCGGGTCTGTAATACATTTATGTGAAGAAGGATCACATATTTTCCCTGCATCGCAATCTGCGTTTATTGTACATCCCTGAGTATCTTCACCTTCTTCATCATCTGGAGTACATGAAAAGATAAAAAATGCTCCAAGTAAAAAAACTAAAAACTTTAACCAGCCCATTTTTTCCTCCGAATAAATAAATAAAATTTATTTTTACAGCACAATCTCGAAACAATTAAACATATAAAGATAATAAAATCAATACTGAAATTAAATTTTTCTTCACTTGCAATATTTTTTTCACCAAGTACTATAGTCTCGCAAATTTTGAGAGGATTATATTTAGTGAACTTCTTTAATTTAAGCTTAAATGAACTTGAAGAGCTCATAATAACCTGTAATATGAGGCGTTACAACGCAAAACAGCTATTTCAATGGATATATCAGAAAAATATTGTTTCATTTGATGAAATGACAAACATAAAAAAAGAAGACAGAATTAAACTATCTCAAATACTGTCGCTTGATTTCATGAACAATTATGAAACATTCATCTCCCCTGATGAAACTGTAAAATTTAAATTTAAATTAAAAGATGAAAGTTTTGTAGAATCTGTTCTTATACCGGAAAAAGATAGAAACACGCTTTGTATTTCCACACAAATAGGCTGTCCTCTTGCATGCAGGTTTTGTAGAACAGGAACAATGGGATTCAAGAGAAATCTTGATACTGGAGAAATTACAGGACAAATTCTTGCTGTTAAAAAATATCTGATAGAAAAAAACGAAAAAATAACCAATATCGTCTACATGGGGATGGGAGAACCACTTCTTAATTTTGAAAATACTATAAAATCAATAGATATTCTCAAAAACGATTATGCTTTTGCAATGTCTGACAGGAGAATTACTGTAAGCACGGCTGGAATAGTTGACAAAATTGTTGAACTTGGAGAAAAGACTGGTGTTAATCTTGCAATTTCCCTTCATGCTCCAGATCAGGAAAAAAGACTTGAAATTATGCCTGTAACTTCAGCAAAATATCCTTTCGAAAAGCTTGTTGAAGCTCTAACAAAATACCCTGTTCCAAGCAGAAAAAGAATTCTTATAGAATATATTATGCTCAAAGGTGTAAATGATTCCGAGAAAGACGCTTATAAACTTGCAAAAACAGCAAATAAACTTAGAGCAAAAGTAAATATTATTCCTTTTAATACTTTTGATACTGCACCATTTGAAAAATCTTCCGATAGGCAAATTGAAAAATTCAGAGATATTCTGATAAGTAAAAATATTACTGCAATTATCCGCAAATCAAGAGGCAGTGAAGAATATGCAGCCTGCGGTCAGCTTGCATCATTCTAAAAACATGAATAACCAACTTACAACAAGAAAAATAATAAAACTCTGGTATTCACTACTGTTAACGTGGATGATGATGGCTTTTGAAGGACCGTTCATAGCAGCTGTTGTTGCAAGACTTGAAAATCCTAAGGAAAATCTGGCAGCATTTGGAATTGCATTTGCTCTTGCTCTTATTGTTGAAGCACCAATAATTATGATAATGAGCGCAGGTATAGCTCTTATCAAAGGAAAAGAATCATTCATAAAAATAAAAAAATTTACCTATTCATTAAATACTTTAATAACACTCTTTATTATAATTATTCTCATCCCTCAAATATTTAACTTTATTGCTGTAAATATTATGCAGCTATCTCCTGAAGTTGCAGTTTTATGTAGAAAAGGAACATTTTTCATGATTCCATGGGCTGCAGCTATAGGATACAGAAGGCTCTATCATGCAGTACTCATAATTAGTAATAAAACCCATAAAGTTGCTTTAGGAACAGTAATAAGGCTTTCATCAATGACTGTTACTGCACTTTTGTGTGCAATCTCAGGAAAAATGTCTGGAGTTGAAACAGGAACAGCCGCATTATCAGCAGGAGTCATTATGGAAGCTCTTGCAAGCAGATTTATGTCATTAAAGGAAACATCCGACATACTTAAGACTGATGACAAAGGAAACACTTTAAAATATTCATATATTATCTCATTTTATATTCCTTTGGCACTGACATCCTTTGTTTCAATGTCAATAAAACCGACAGTTACATTTTTTATGGGATATGCCGAAAACTCTCTTGAAAGTCTTGCTGTACTTCCTGTTCTTAACTCCATGATCTTTATATTTTCTGCTGTAGGTCTTTCATATCAGGAAGTTGCGTTATCTCTGATGGGTAAAAATCATCATAACTATATAAAATTAAGAAATTTTATGCTGATTCTTGTTACAGGAGTAACAATTCTTTCCTTCATACTTATGTTTTCCCCTATATCAGATTTTTATTTTAAAACATTTTCAGGGCTTACAAATGAGCTGACTGAATTTATAAGTCTGCCTGCAAAAATTTCTTTTCTACTGCCTGCGCTATCTGTATATCTCTCATTTCAGCGTTCTTTTTTGGTAAACGAACACAAAACTTATGCAATTTCACATTCCACATTTATAGAACTATCAGGAATTGTGCTAATATTACTCTTTTCAATATTCATATTCCATATTCCAGGCGCAGTTGGAGCAGCAAAAGCTTACTTTGGCGGCAGAATAGTATCAAATATATATCTTTATTTTAAGATGAACAAAATACTGAAAAAAAAAGCATAAAAAAAGGCAGGAAAAACCTGCCTTAAAGTAAATTCTTTTAAGATAGAATTACCATCTGTTGCGTCCACCACCACGATTATCTGTCTTAGGCTTAGCAAGATTAACTTTCATATTTCTGCCCTGTAACTCTTTTCCGTCAAGTGCTGAAATTGCATTCTCTGCATCATCTTTGTTTTCCATCTCTACGAAACCGAAACCTTTTGCTCTTCCTGTTTCACGGTCTGTAATGATTTTAACATCAAGAACTTCACCAAATTCGGAAAAAGCTCTTCTAAGCTCTTCATCTGTTACGTTGTAGCTTAAGTTACCGGCATAAATACTAATACTCATGTTCTTCCTCAATAAAAAAAGTGCATATAATAGGATCCCCCTCTTCATAACTTTATGTAGAAGTGTCCTTGTACATAGGAACTGTACCTTTTTTTGATCCAAAGTCAATAGATTTTCGTAAAAAATAAAACTTCTTAGGCAAAATCAACTAAACTTGCATATTTTCTCACTTTCCAGTATTTTCTTTTAGATTATTATAACTACTTTTTTGGAGTCCATATGAAAGGAATTGTTCTTGCAGGAGGCAGCGGTACAAGGTTATACCCATCAACTCAAATAGTTTGTAAACAGCTTCTTCCAATTTATGATAAGCCTCTTATATATTATCCTCTTTCCACACTTATGTTTGCCGGAATCAGAGAAATTCTTATAATTTCCACACCTCATGATATTGATAGTTTTAAAAAACTGTTTGATAACGGCAACAGACTAGGCATATCAATTGAATATGCAGTTCAGGAAGAACCCAAAGGAATAGCTGAAGCATTTATTATAGGTGAAAAATTCATTAATGGTGAAAAATGTGCGCTCATTCTTGGAGACAATATTTTTTACGGCAATGATTTATTTTCCTTATTAAAAAAAGCATCGGAAAATGAAGATGGTGCTACTGTTTTTGCATATCGAGTAACAGACCCTGAAAGATACGGTGTAGTTGAATTTGATAAAACGGGAAAAGCTCTTTCAATAGAAGAAAAACCCAAAGAACCCAAATCACACTTTGCTGTAACAGGTCTTTATTTTTATGATTCAAATGTAGTTGAGATAGCAAAAAATATAAAACCATCAAACAGAGGTGAACTTGAAATAACGGATGTCAACAATTGCTACCTTAGTCAGGGCAAACTTCATGTTTCTAATTTTGGTAGAGGAATGGCGTGGCTTGATACCGGAACAGCGGAGTCAATGATAGATGCGGCAATGTTCATGAAGACTATTGAGGAAAGACAAGGATTTAAAATAGCATGCCTTGAGGAAATTGCATATAATTTTGGTTGGATAACCAAGGAAACTGTTCGGGAAACTGCTGATAAAGTAAAAAATTCTCTCTACGGAAAATATCTGATGGAAATAATAAAATGAGAAAGATGAAAACAATTCTTGTAACTGGCGGATATGGATTCATAGGAACAAACTTTATAAAATTCATGTTTGAAGAAATTAAGTTTTCCGGCAGAATAATAAATCTTGATTCAGTTACCTACGCCGGAAACCCATTCAATCTTAAAGATATTGAAGAGAAATACAATGCAGAATATATTGCAGTAAACGCATCAATTAATGATTTGGGAATTCTGGAAGAAATTTTTACAAAATATGAAATAGATACCATAGTCCATTTTGCAGCAGAATCTCATGTTGACAGATCTATAAACGGTCCTGCTGAATTTATCAAAACAAATATTCTCGGAACTTTCTCACTGCTTGAAACTGCAAGAAATTGCTGGAAAACATATGAAAGCAAGCTTTTTCATCATATATCCACTGATGAAGTTTACGGATCACTTGGAAAAGAAGGTTTATTTAAAGAAACAACACCATACGATCCAAGATCTCCATATTCAGCATCTAAAGCATCTTCAGATCATCTTGTTAAAGCTTATTTTCATACTTACGGATTACCGGTAACTATTTCAAACTGCAGCAACAACTACGGACCTTATCAGTTTCCTGAAAAAGTAATTCCCCTTATGATAACAAACATGCTTAATAAGAAGCCACTTCCTGTTTACGGTGACGGCAGCAACATCAGAGACTGGCTTCATGTAAAAGACCACTGCAGTGCAATATATAAAATAATAACGGAAGGCAAAATCGGAGAAACATATAATGTTGGTGGAGAACATGAAGAATCCAATATAAATCTGATACACCAGCTTTGCCGTACAATGGCATCAATTAAAAATAATGATAAAGAAGAATACTTAAAATTGATAACCTTTGTAAAAGACAGACAGGGACACGATAAAAGATATGCTATTGACTGTTCAAAAATAAAAACAGAGCTTGGCTGGAATTCTTCGATATCTTTTGAGAATGGAATAAATGAAACAGTAAGATGGTACATTAAAAATCAGGACTGGTTAAATAACATTACAAATGGCAATTATAAAAACTGGATTAAGCTTAATTACGAAAAAAGGTAAAAAAATCTTTTATAAAATCAAACATTATATAATATTGGCTCTGAATTAATTTTAAGAGAGAGGTCTCTGTGAAAAAACTTATTCATAATTATCTTAAATTCTCAAACAAATATCCTTTTATATTGTTCGGTATAATGATACTGCTTACCGTTATGCAAATATTTTATTTAAAAGATAATTTTCATGTCAACTCAGATCTTCAGGCTCTTTTTGACGGAGATAACGAAACTGTAAAAGATCTTAAAAATCTGTCAGACAGAATTGGAAGTATTGATACACTCTCTGTTGTTACAAAAGCAGATTCAAGAGAAATCAACATAGAATTTCTAAAAAAACTGACCGAAGAACTGGAAAAAGAAAAAATGGTTCAATACGTTGAATTTGAACAGGATATCTCTTATCTTGAAGATAGAGCGCTACTTTTTCTTTCTACGGAAGAGTTACAGAAAATAAATAGTAAAGTTCAGTCAGCAATTTCTAAAGAAGTCGAAAAAAATCTTGCCTTAGACAAAGACGAAGAAAATAAATCAGAAGAAGAAAAAACCACACCAAAAAATGATATTGAAAAAGAGATTGACGATATTATTACCAAAATAGACAAAAAGAAAGCTGAATATACTGTTCAGAAATATTATGCAAACAATGACGGAACAATGATGGAAATTAAAATCCATCCAAATATAGATAATTCTCTTAATATGACAGAAACAAAAAAGATGATTACTATGGTAGAAAGTATTGTGCAAAAACTTGAACCGTCCAAATATGGAATTGAAGTAGAAACAGGCGGCGATTTCAAAAACAAGCTAAAACAAACAAAAACTATCCAGAATGACCTTTTTTCAACTGTGGCACTTTGTGTGTTTCTTCTTGCACTCACAATAATTTTCTATTTCAAAACTTTTTCGTCTCTGCCAATAATACTTCTACCTCTTTCTTTCGGTATTTTATCTGGTATTTCAGGTGCACTCATTGTTGTTAAGGAGTTTTCTCTTATATCTGCATTCAGTTTTGCAATGCTTTATGGACTTGGAATTGACTTTGCGATTCACCTTCTTTCAAGATACAGCGAAGAGAGAGCAGCCGGTAAAGAAATTCTTGAAGCACTTTCTGCCACTTACACAACAACATTATCTTCAATATTCTCCGGAGCAATTACTACAGCACTTGCTTTTTTCTCCTTAATACTTGTTCAGTTTAAAGGTTTTTCTGATTTCGGAATAGTTGCAGGTACAGGAGTAATAACATCTCTTGTAGCTATAACAGCATTTTTCCCATCATTTATTGTTGTCTTTGAAAAAATAAAACCAGTTAACAAAATGCCTCGAGAAATAAAAATTCTATCCAACTGTCATGTGTTTCTTATAAAACATTCAAAACCGGCAATAATTACTACTGTTATTTTATTAATACTGGCTATTACATCCTCATTTTTAATAAAATTTGAATATGATATGGGCAATCTTTCATACCCTCATAAAGAAAATGAATCATCGTTATATTATAAATATCAGCAATCTGTAAAAAACGAAAAAAGAAACCTGATAGATAGAAGTACACCTAACTACATATTAACTGATTCTATAGAAGATGCAGAAGATGCATATGATAGTGCTGTGAAAATGGTAAATATAAAAAAAGGGGGAGAATTTATAAGAGCAGTTCTTTCAATATTTACATTTGTCCCTGATAATCAGGATGAAAAATTAAAAATAATAGCAAAAACAAAAAGACTTATAGAAAGAAAAATAAATCTTTTCTCAGATTCCGTAAAATCAAAAGTTGAAACAGAAATTTTCCCTCTTCTTGATATAAAAGAAAAAATAGAAATGGAAAAACTTCCTAAATGGATAAAGGATAAGACCAGAGAAAAAAATGGAAGTTATGGCAAGATTGTCAAAATGACCATAAGCGGGAATAAAAAAGATATTAAAAACGTTTTAAATGTAAGAAAAAATTTCGGAACAATAAAAGGAGAAAAAAAGGAATATAAACTACTGGGAACATATTTTCTTTTTGCAGACATAAAACATGTTATCGACCAGGAAGTTCCTTTTGCAATCTTTCTTGCATTTGTTGTAGTTCTTTTAACTATTTTAATAATGTTCAAATCATTCAAATCTTCAATCTTTATACTTATGCCTCTTACCGCAGGATTATTCTTTATGATATTAACGGCTTATATTTCAGGTACAAACCTTACTCTATTCAACATGATTGTAATACCAACAATAATTGGTATAGGGATTGACAGCAGTATACATATTTTTCATCGATATAAATTAGACGGCATAGATGCTATTCCAAAAATTCTTGAAACCACAGGTGGTGCAGTTTTATTTTCATCTCTTACAACATTCACAGGTTTTATGAGCATGGCTTTTGCAACGCACAGAGGAATAAAATCTATTGGGACAATGGCATCAATAGGAATCTTAACAGTAACATTTACAACTCTTGTTATTTTTCCTGTAATTTTAAGATTATCAAAAAAACTCAACAAATAACAGGTTCTTCAATCATGAAAAAACATATTTATAAAATATTAAACTTTTTAAAAATGTCACAGGACTCCAAGTTCTTCTTCATTATTCTTTCTCTGTATTATATTTTATTTAAAGGAATTCTTGCACTCCAAATGATAGTAGTTGACGGATATAGCACATTAAGTTTTATGACACCGCCAATATCAATAATATTTGCAAGTGAAGACATAATATACATATACCTGTTCTCTTTACTGACATCAAAAATGTCACTGAAACACCAACATAAAATTTATATATTTTCAGGACTTTTTTCAGTCATATTACTAATATCAGACTTTGTAATACACAGCTACCTTAAAACATTTCTTAATTATGGTCTTTTAAAGTTTAATGGTGCAGGAATCAGAGAACTTTTCAATTATCTGCTCGGTACATTCAATATATTTCTAGTAATGTTTTTACTTGTAACAACAGCCTTTTTAGTAGTACTCATTTCATATAAAAAAGATTTTAGTTTTTATAAACTAAAAAGCAGAACTATTTTTATAATATTTATTACCACCATACTGATAAGACAAATCTTTCAGACACTTAATGCCGGTCAGGAAGGCTGGCTGGTAATTCATCCACCAGCAATGCTGTTCACATCATCTTTCAAAGAATTAAGTGAAAGTAATATGGTTGAACAATATGATTCAACAAAACCTTTCACTCCGCCTCAAGAACTGATTTATGGAACAGCAAACAGAAATACTTTTGAGGAAATAAAACCGCTTAACAAACCAAACATTCTTTTTATACTAACAGAATCACTACCATTCAAACATACTCCACTATCAGGCAATGAAAATTCTCCTTTAAAGATTCTGAATACAATGAAAGATAATTCCATAACATTTTCTAATTTCAGAACCGATTTTCCAGCTACAAGCAGAAGTTTTATATCATATTTCTGTGGAATTCATCCAAATGGAGGAGTCGCAACAGTAACCAAATATAATCCTGGATTCAAGTGCAATTCAATTATGAAAACATTAAAAGAATCAGGATATCGGACAGGATTTTTCACATCATCAATCTTTTCATATGACAATCTTCATAAAGCTGAATTTATGAAAGATTTTGACACCAATAAAGATTTCTTTGATATGCTGAGTGATTCTAAAACGGCAAACAGTTTTTCTCAGGCAGTTGAAGAAGAGCTAGTTGTTAAAAACCTCAAGGATTTTATGCAAGAAGATGCATCTAAACCTTTTTTTGCTCTTTACTTTGCTTTCTGGGATCATTCACCCTACAGGCTCCCTATTAAAGACATCTCTTCTCTTCCACCACAGGAAAGATATTATGAAACTTTAAAATACCTAAATTCAATATTTACAGACATTTATCAATTCCTTAAAGAAAAAGAATACGACAAAAATACCATCGTTGTTTTTGCAGCAGATCATGGCGAAGCTTTCGGAGAACACGGTGCATACTCTCATGCCGGTCATATTTGGGAGGAGAACATTCATATTCCTTTAATGATAACGCTTCCTAATATAAATAAAAACATTGAAAACAATAGCCTTTCTTCAAACATAGATATTTTACCTACATTGGCATATCTTACAGGTACAAAAAAAGACATGTCGTGGGAAGGACAAAATCTGCTTGACAATAATTTTAAAACAAAACCACTTCTTATCTTTTCACGTGCAAGTGTAAGTCTAAATGGTATAATTGATGGCAATTTCAAATATTTCTATGATCTTTCATCCAATAAAAAATACTTTTTTGATTTAAGTAGCGATCCTCTTGAAAAAAACAATCTTTCTGATAAAGAGGAAAGCAAAATCAAAGAATATAAAAACATAATAGAAAAATGGATTTCATATCAGGACTATAAAATAACAAATCAGGAAAAGTCACATTAAATTTTTTTCATATATATAATCAATGGTTCTGGAAATACTTTCGGCACTTTTTATCATTTTACCAACAGCAGATTTGTCATACTCTTTTAAATCATCTTTCTGCATTAAGTCACTTGCATCATAAACATGAATTTTTCCGCCTTCAGGGATAAAAAGTGAATATTTTTCATTCTCATAACCAATATTATTTAATTTTATGTTAAATGAAAAGCGATTCTCCTTATTAAACAATGAGTGACCTAAAAAACTGTTGTTTTCATATATACCTGCCATTTCCATTATTGTAGGAATAATATCCATATGACTGGCAGGTTCGGTATGTACTCCATTCTTTTTATCAAAAAGAGCTGAATATATTATTAAAGGAACCCAGTTAGTTTCGTGTCTGACATTTGTATGACCTTCAGAGACACCTCTTTCTCCAAGATCATACCCATGGTCTCCTGTTATTATAAAAACTGTGTTTTTAAACCATGACTCATTTTTAATTGAGTTAAAAAACTCTTTAAAAGCATCATCATCATAATGCATAGTATTATAAATCTTATGAGAAAGTTTATCATCGTGATATAAATCAAGCTCCGGTTCACGTGAGTCGAAAGGCAGATGATTACTTATCATGAAGGTGGTATAAACAAAAGGAGTTTTTTCTTCTCCTTTCTTTTTTAAGTGTTCTGCCATATCTCTTAAAACCAGTCTGTCCTGCTCATTGTTTTCAGGTTTATAGTAAACATAGTCATACCATTTGTTCAGCCACAACCTCTGATTATCCCAATCCGGATCAGATGCACCAAAAAATGCTGCGTAATACCCATACCGGCATAAAATCGAAGCATAACTATCAATTGAATTGGAAGTAAAAGCTTTTGCTACTGTTTTACTCGAATGAGGCGGCAAACCTGTGTGCAGCGCCATAAAAGTATAAATTGTTGGCTGTCCATTTGAAATAAATCTTTTCCAATAACCTCCATTTTCAGAAACAGCTAAAGATGAAAGAAAAGGTGTTGGATTCGTTTCAGCTGATTGATTAAAAAGAGGAATATTCCATGCTCTGAAAGTTTCAAAAGAAATTATAATAAAATTTGGTTTTACCGTATTTGTCTCAGTTTTTTCTCCAACATACTCTTTTTCAAGCGGTTTTTTTTCAGTAAACTTCCAAAGGTCATTAGAATCACCAGTTTTCCATAGTTTCCTAACAACATTAATATCAGTTTCTATTGAAGAAAAATCTGTTTCAGAAATCATAAGACTGGAAATATCAGTTTTTAAAAGAATTATAGGTGGAGCAACTTTTGCCTGACGATTTTTACCACCAAAACAATCCAACCTGAAAATAAAAGGAAGAATCAGTACAACAACAGCAAGAACGAACAAAAAAAACACCTTTAACCTGAACCTCATCTTTAATGAAAAATTTCTGTTTTTTATAAAAAAAGCAGTCAGAAGAAAAAGAAAAGGTAAAAATCCAAGTATTAAAGAAGAATATCTTCCACCATTATCTTCTCTTAAGATATCCCATATAGCAGCAGGAATACCGGAAGATTTACCATAAGTTGCAAGAAAATCCAAAGAAAGATGAAACCCCATAAATCTTAGCAGCTCATGATCTACCTGAGATAAAAACAGAGAAATGAATAGGAAAAAAACATGTAATGAAATTAAAAGAATTCCTTTTCGATTTTTTTCAAAAAAAATGGAAAACAAAAGAAATGGAAGTGATATCAAAGCAAGGCCATACCAGCTGTAAAAAATTGCATGAAAGAAATAATGTGAAATATCAATAACATATGGCAAATTATATGGCGTTTTCCGAAAAAAAAGAAAAATATCCAGAACATTCTGAAAAACACAGGCTAACATGAATAAAAAAAGATGTTTTTTTAAAAGGTTATATTTTTCGGACATATCAAACTCCATAACGAATTACGCATTCATATTAGTCAATAAAGCTAAAAAATACATTTTTTGAAAGAAGATATTCAGCATTCTTTACAATACAGCTATTATAATGTAAACTCACTTCAGCAAAAATAGAATTATAAATATATCATTAATGCTATATGGAGCTTGTTATGAAATATTTGATTTTCATTTCATTTATTATGATGTTTCTAGTTTCATGCGGACCTGTTTCCCAGTATGTAAGAATAGAATCCATAAGACCGGCAGAAATTAATCTTAAAGGTAAAAACAAAATAGTTGTGGGCACTTTTGAAGGAACAGGCGGTAAAAACATAGAATCCGCAATCAAAGACAGAGTCAGCAGCTCCGGTTATCTGGAATTAATTGACAGATCCAATATGGAAGATATTGTAAAAGAACTTGAAGTATCAACATCAGATCTTGCCAATTCAAAAATAGAGCTTGGTAAAATTGAATCGGCATCAATTTTAATAAAAGGAAGAATTCCTGTATGGAACTATACAGAAAATATAGAAACTACAGCTATGACATGCTATAAACCTGAATATGAATCATGTGTATCAAATGCTGAAAATACTTGTGAAAAAAGAGCTGAAACACTATGCAAAAAATCAAATGATGCTGGATGTCAGCAAGACAAGGAAGATGCCTGTGAGCAACAGGAAAAAAGAAAATGTGAAAGAAAATACACTTATGCCTGCACAAAATACACAAGAAGAGGAAAGGTAAATGTTTCTGTCTCTGCAGATGTGCTTGACATAGAAACAACAAAAAACATACGTTCCAAAATACTTCAATGCTCTAAAGAAACCTCTGTATCAAATATTGGTTCTAAACCTCAATCGATCAATCGTGATTCAATGTTTTTAAGTTGCACTTCTTCAATAGCTTACGATTTTATAAAAGTTATTTCACCAACCACCTATTCCGAAAATGTAGTATTTTTTACACATGGAGATGTACCGATGCTTGAAACAGGAGTAAAATTTGTTGAAACAAATGATCTTGACGAAGCCGAATCATATTTCAGAAAAGCAATAAAGCAGATAACTTCCAGCAATGATATTGATAACGATGTAATAGGTGCAGCACACTGGGATCTTGCAATGGTTTTAAAATATAAAAACAACTTTACAGAATCTGTTGCTGAAATCAAAAAAGCATTCAAAATATCAGGTAACAATGAGTATCTTGATGAAATAAAAAATATAGAAATTAGAAAAAAAGAAGTTGAGACTCTTTCCGAACAGGGGGTAAAATGAAAAAGTTATTAACATTGATAATTGTTGCATGTATTACTGTTTCATGTGCTACAACACAAAATAACAATAATAAAATCACTACAGAAGCATCAAAAAAAACTAAACCTTCATGGATCAGCACTCCGCCGTTGGACAGCTCAAATGTTTATGCTGTAGGAATAGCCAAAGATGCCGATTCTCTTGAAAAAGCAAGAACGGCGGCCCGTAATTCCGCTTTATCGCAAATAGCCGGATATATAGGAATAAATATAAAATCGACTCTTGAAATAAACGATTCTACAGAAAAAGATTTAAGTGTTGCTTCCAATATTCAGTCCGAAACAGAAAATGTTGAGCTTGAAAAAGTGCAGTTCGTGGATGAATATTATGAAAAAACAACAAGAATAATCGGAGGATACTACGAAGAAAATTTTGATGTATATGTTCTTGCTAAATATTCAAAAGCATCTGCTGAAACGGCAAAAACTAAAACAGACAAAAAACGTGAAGCAGATGTTATGGCTGCACTTAGAATATATAAATCTTCTCTTGATATAAAAAATATCACGGAAACAGGAAAAATATTTGATAATCTAAAAAAAGCTGAAAAAGCACTTGAAAGAAACAAAAACTTCCCGTTAAATGATCAGGATTTCAAAACAGTGCCGGAACTTCAGAATGCGATATCTAATAAAATAAAGAACTTTACAGCACTTTCCGGATTAGTGACAGCAAATTTTTCAGGCGCACCCATTCCTGAGAAAGCTGAAGCATACGCTTATGAAGTGCTTTCAGCAAGGAACATAAATGTTACTACAAAAGATAAGATTCATAGGTTTGAAACTGCAATTATAATTGAAAGTGAAAAAACCGGAGATTCTCTTGGTACACTTACATGCAGACACATTAAATACAGATATGAAATAAAAGATCTTTGGAAAGAATCAGGAATAATCACTGGCGGCGGAGAAGAAAAAGGGTTTGGAAAAACTCAAAAAGAATCTGTGGTAAATGCGTTTAAAAAAATAGTGGAAAAAGTTGGAGATAAAATAACAGAAAACAGAAACTAGATTTCGTACTCGGCTCTTATATCAATTGGAATATCTTTAAGTTTATCCAGTGTATCAGTAATTTCCTTACCCGGTTTAGCATATTTCTTAAGAAACTCCTGAGCCTTTTCAGGAGTTGCATTTGCCTCTATATCACAAATAGTATTGAGAAGTTCATCTGTATGTTTTGTAAGTTCAGCAACATTAAGAGTAAATCTTCCATCGTGCTCAAGGGTTATAACACCTTTTTCCATAAACCAGTTAAACTGAATAACGTTTGCAGCTCCATGAGCTTCATGGACACCAAATCTCATAGATCTGAAAAGACCTGCAAAATAACTTTCAAAGAGTTCTTCAGGTTTATATTCAGGAATACCATATTTACCGCCAAGATGAAGAAGAAGATAAAGAGCGCCTGTATCAGCTTTTGCTTCTTCGACTGCCGTATATGCAGAACCTATACATTTAGCAACATTTTCACCATTTGATCTATATGCAGGTCCAAGACCGTGACTTACTTCATGAAGAAGAACAAAATTAAAATAAGGATCAAAAAGAGCAGTTCCATTTTCGAGAACTCTTTCAGCAATAACTTTAGTGCATGTATTAAATTTTGCCTGCATTACATTATAAATCATAACTTGTTTCCAGCCGACATTTCCCCTAACCCATGGGTCATTTGGAAGATTAAAAGCCGAAGCCATAATCCCCTGAGCTGCTTCTCCGGCAGAATATATCTGATTGACAACAACCATTGGAGCCATACCGCCAACCGCAGGTTTTGAACCTTCAGGAACAGGAAAAATTTCTGCAAGTTTATTAAGATTACTTTCTATTTCAGCAAGAGCATCACCTTTTTCACGATCGACAACAAGAAGCATCGATTCATAAGTTGCCTTGATTCCCATGAAAGCATCAGCGTAAACCTCATAAGGACCCATAACAAGTTCAAGTGGAGAATTTTTCATCTTTACCCATTCACTGTCGGAATGCTGATATTCACCATTAAGGAGTGTTTCAGCCCTATGCTTAAGATAACTTGAAAGCTCTTCATTTTCTACAATTTCAGCGGCCTTTTCAAGATTTTCAGATATGTATTCAAGCTCTACATTGTAATATTCATGAAATGGAACAGCTTTTAAACCATCATCATCTCTCACTACCACAGTATATGTATCTGTAAATCTTTCTTTTTCCTCTTTTGAAAGAGTTTCAAGAAACGTTTCAAATTCTTCTTTTTCAATATCTGCAGGATAAAAAGCACAACCCTTAGGTCTGTCGTCTATACCGTCGAATTCAGATTTATAATCAGTAAGCTGATTCCAGGGTCCCTTAAAAAATTCATAAAAGGATTTTCTGTCTTCGTCATCAGAATCCATTATTTCATCATAATGTTCAGGAAGATACTCATTCTGCTGTCTTAAAAATATTTCAGTAATACCATCCATTGCATTCTTAATATAAGGAAGGGCTTCCTTAAGATCTTCAGTTAAAGGAATATCATCGCTATGAAGCTTAACCGGCTTAAACTGAGCAAGAACATCCATAAACTTTTTATCGCATCCGCAATTACAACCCATAACTTCCTCCATTTTATAAAAGTTATCAATACTCAGCATGATTGTTATACCTTTTAAAAGTTTTTGCAATTTTTTAATAACATGGAAGAATTTAAACTTGAAATTCATATTTTTATAATAAAAAAATAGAGGAAGCTTGATTTTTTTAGTTTTAACAGTTTAATTGTAGCAACAGTTTTAATTGGTGGTTTTACAATGAAAGAGAATAATAGTTATGTAAGAGTTCCGGCAAGTATTCTTTTAAACATCGAAGAAATAAAAACCATGCCTCTAAGCTGGGGCAGGACGTCTACTGTACACCTTTCTAAAACAAACGTCGAAATTTCACCTCATGCAGACTCTTTTTCAACAGAAGAACTTTTTTTCATGCTTTATGCGGCAATAGGAGAAATTAAGGAAGACATCATTCAAATAAAAGAAAAGCTTGGCGTTCCTTCTTCTGAAAAGATGAAAGAAAAATCAGTTGAAATAAGCGGTTCAAGAATAATTGTTCAGGAAGAGATACCAAGAGATTATGATAAAATATGGAAAATCACATTTGTTCTTCCATTAAATTTACCTCTAAAATTACAAGTTATAGCAAAACTTGATGAAAGACCATTCAAAGATCCAAAAACAGGTCTTTATGTAAATAATTTTAAATTTAAAATGATATCTGATGACGATAGAGAGCTTGTTATAAGATATACATTTAAAAGACAGCGCGAACTTATAAATATAGGAAAATTATAATTTTTTATTCGGAGGCATAATGAACAAGTTTGCTAAATTTTTACTTCTTACAGCATTTTTATTCCCACTTATTTTATCAGCAGCAGAAACAGATCCTTATTATGGAAGTGCCATCAGTTCTACTGTTTCTATTGATGAATCAGGAAACGAACTCAAATGGGAAGAAGGCAACCATGACTTTTTTGTTATGTTTAAATCTCTCCTTAAAAGTACAACAAATCAGGCTTCAGGATCAAATCCTGAACCGGAAGCATGTATGAGCGAAATGGATCTCGCCGATTTTTCATCAACAGGAAAAGGATATTTTGAACTTAAATCAGGCATGATTCCTGAAGATGCTGAAATAGAAAAAGCATACCTTATATGGGTAGCAGCACAGGAACCATCCGACATAGCAAGTGGAGTAACACCTGACAATTCTGTCACACTTACTTTTAAACATTCAAATTCTGCATTAGATACGACAGCAACTATAACTGGAACAAGAAATGGTATTTTAGGAACAGGAGATGTTCCAGGTCAACAGGATTTCGCATTTGAAGGTATTTCATGGTATTATACACAAACTGAAAAAATTGGTTATTTTACATATAGAAAAGATATAACTGATTTTTTTACCACAATTCATCAAAAAGGCAGAGATGCCGAACTTGCAAATGATGGTTTTGCTGTTATGGGTAAATATGCAGTAAGTGATCTTCTCTGTTCAGAACATGAATATTACAAACCATCATCAGGTTCATCCATTATGGTAAATGGTTGGGCAATATTTTTTGTTTACAAAACAAGCGCAGAAAATTTCAAACCAAAAAAGATATACGTTTACAATGGACTTATGCTTTATCAATATCAGGAAGACACAATAAACGTTTCCGGTTTTGAATTTCCAAAAGACCCAACTGTAAGGCTTACATTCATGGCATCAGAAGGAGATCCTAACCTTGCAAGTGCAACATATGTTCCGGATGGTTCATGGACAGCAAAAGCAGCTCCTCCTGAAGGTTTATATTTTAAAGGCGATGAAACACTTGCATGGAAAAGAATATACAATGAATGTAATCCTGCAAAAAACACAGACTCCAATGGAACAGCATTTGAATATGTTGAAGTTTACAATTCTATATCAAGTATGTATTACTGGGACAGCGATACTCCAACCTGTATAGGCGGTGATCCAACAAATGTTAATCAGAATGAAATTGAATATGGTATGGACGTTGATACATTTGTATTCACACAAAATGATTACCCAGGTCATTTAAACGTAGGAACTGATAATGTGTCTCTAAAAGTTTCAGTGAATGGAGACCTTATCTTCAGCAACTTCCTTGTTGTCAGCCTTGATACAAAGCCTGTTGCATTTGACATTCCAGGAGAACAGGAAAAAGCTATATGTACATGTTCATCTTCTCCGGCACAGGCATGTACTGACAGACCACTTTACTTTACTATTAAAGTTCAGAACTGGGGAGATGATATAGCGAAAGAGGTAAAAGTAAGAGACGTTCTCAAAGAAAGTTACAAATATGTTCCCGGAACAACAGAAGTTACATACAGATTTAAAAAGGGAACAACAGAAGAAAAAACTCAGAGTTGGACAAAACTTGAAGATTCTGCAGGCAGCGCATTTCCACTTGCTGCAGCTGACGGATATCAGATTCCTGAAGATATGATGCCATGTGATGAAACAACAAAAGATACTTGCGATACTGTATATATAAGATTTAAAGTAACTCTTCCTGATGGACTTTCATCATGGGGAAAAGGTGAAGTTCTTGAAAATCAGGCAACAATTACCGACAAGAATGGAACATATAAAACAAACAGCGATGTTGTACTTAAAGTCAGAATGGATACTTTATGTCCAACAATTGCAGAATGTGCTGAACCATCAAAAGCATCCTGCGGTGAAGATCTTGGAAACGGAGAAGCTCCTGAATGTACAAAAGATGAAGATTGTGCTGATGGTCAGAAATGTTCAGATGAAGGAACCTGTTATACGGAAACGACAGAAGGATTAACAACAAATGCTATGGTAACGGTTTCTGTTGGTGAAAATTCACCTAAAAATGGATCTAATGGAATTATTTATGTTCCAAGCACTTCAACAGATGTAGTGATAGGTCAGATGAAACTTCGTGCTATAGATGTTGCACATCAGTCAACAGATTATAAATTCAATCTCAATTCAGCATTTATAACTTTTGATTTTAAAGGTGTTGATGCTTCATTTCTTTCCAATTTAAAACTATTTCATGATGTAAATGGTAACGGAATCAAAGACAGTATGGATACAGAACTTTCTTCAAAAGCTTCTATCAATGGAACAAAAGTTGAATTTACTGTTCTGAAACAATTTCAGGCAAACAAAGATATTTATTTTATAATAACATCTGATATTACCGGTACAGCACTTGATGCAACCAACTATGTACAGGCATATATAGATGTAGCAGGAAGTATTCAGGTCTCCGACGCAGGATCAGCATCTTCAGTTCTCGATGGAACTGTAAGATTTGGTAAATACAGCACAGATCCAAGCGGTGACATTTTTATCTTTACAAAAGGAGTCAACGATCCGGCAATTCCAGCTGTAGCACCTGAAGATAATGTTTTCTCTGTAATGCAGATAAGAGCAAATGCTAAAAACAGAAGCAACACCATAACATCCATAACCTTTGAATCAGAAGAAAATGACGGATTTGCACTTCTTGGAGATGGAATAAATTCTATATCCATATATAAAGATGCTAATGGTAATGGTGCTATTGACTCAGGAGATCTTCTTGTTGCAATGGAATCAAGTTTTGATGATTCATATTCTCATACAATGAACGTAAATATTTCTGTAGCACAAGATACAGATACATTTCTTCTTGTAAAAGCAGAACTTTCAATGCCTGAAGGGACATCTGCATTATTAAGAATTCCTCTTGGAGGTCTCACACTTGCTACATCACAGACTATAGTAAAACTTCCGCTTGAATCAAAAACTTTTTCAATATCAAATGGCTCTTCAGAAGAAGAAGATACAGGATGCAGCTGTAGTACAATAAATGTAGAAGAAAAGAACACTGCTATTTACCTTTTAGTTTTTGCAGGATTGCTTGCAGCAATGATAATGTTAAGAAAAGTTGTTTCCAAAATATAAATTTTAGAGGATTTTAAGAGGGTAAACAGATGAAAAAGATTTTACTTTTAATGGTATTATTGGTAATGCCATTAATTCTCTTCGCAGAAGCAGGTCCTGGAACAGACATAGGACCATCAGTTTCAAAGTACAACGGAGAAGATCTCAAGTGGGAAAAGGGATCATGGGACTATTTTGTAATGTTCAAAACACTCCTAAAAAATGCTGACACTTCAAACGACACAGCTGGAAACCCACAAGCTGACGCATGTCTTACAGAAGCTGAAATTATGGATAGTACAAACGGACTTGGCTACTATACTCTTGACAACAATCTTATCCCTGATGATGCATATGTTTCAAGAGCTTTTCTTGTGTGGATGGGATCAGTTCCTGATGCAGCACGCAGCAAAGACACAGATAACCAGGTAAAACTTACATTTAACAGCACCGCTTCAGGTTCAGATGGAATTATTATAAAGTCTGAAGAAATAACAGCTCCTCAGGCATATAAACCAGGAATCAATAAAGGTTTTGACTACGAAAGCGTTATTGATGAATCAGACGCAAACAATCCTCTTATCTACTACACATATCGTGTAGATGTTACAGATTTCTTTGAATCGCTTCATCAGAAAGGCCGTGAAGCAGGCTTTGCAACAAACAGAGATGCCATTGCAGGTAAATATTTTGTTTCAGGTCTTACATGCGCGGCAGATGAAAGCTATGTAAGACAGTCTACACTTGTAAGCAACTGGGCTCTTTTTGTAGTTTATACATCAGAACAGATAAAACCTAAAAACATCTACATCTACAACGGAGTTAATACTTACTACAACTGGTCATCAAAAATAACAGTTGGTGGGTTCCAGCTTCCAAAAGATCCTACAGTAAGAGTTTCTCTTATGGTTGCAGAAGGAGATCCAGGCAACTACAGCCCAACACTTCCATTTAAAGAAAGACTTGCTTTCAGTGGAGATTCAACCGTTGGTAAAATTGAGCTTACAAACAAATGTAACCCTAAGATAACTGGTGATTACAGCTATACAGAAATTTACAACTCCATATCAAGTAGTTATGACTGGCAGGGAGTCGGGCCTACATGTATTGGTGGAGATCCTTCAAATCCTGATCCTGCTAAACTTGAATATGCTATTGATATAGATACCTTCGTTCTTAATTCAGATGAATATCCAGGACACCTTATTCTTGGTGATACAGATATGGATTTTGAAATAAGTGCAAATCAGGACCTTGTTGTAAGCAACATGATGGTCGTCAGTGTTGATACAAAACCAGCTGTTTTCGATATCCCTAAAGAAGCTGAGAAAATGATCTGCAGCTGTTCAGGAATAGGCAATAAAACATGTGAAGACAGACCATTCTATTTCTATATAAAAGTGCAGAACTGGGGAAGTGCAATAGCAAAAGATGTTGTTGTAAAAGATGAACTTGCAAACAACTACAAATACATACCAGGTACAACAGAATATACATACCAGTCAAACAATGGTGACATCCATGACTGCTGGAAACCTATTGCAGACGGAGCAGGCAGTTCATTCCCGCTTTCAGGAGCAGGCTACACAATTCCATTTGCAATGAGTCCATGCAGCGAAACAAACACTGATTCATGTGACACAGTATATATTCGTTTTAAAGTTGACCGTCCTGATGGAACATCATACTGGGATAAAGGTGAAAAAATAACAAATCAGGCAACTATACAGGCTTCAGGCTCAAGCTCATATTCAACAAACTCAGGAGTTCCTCTACAGGTTGGTATAGATATGAACTGCCCTCTTCTTTCCACATGTGCTGAACCAGATATGAATTCATGTGTAGAGCCTTTTGAATGTGGCGATGAAGATCCAGATGAACATCCAGATGAAGATACACCTCCTCAACTATGTCAAACAACAAGTGCCGGCATAATCGTTGCTGAAGGTAAAAACTCTTCAGATAACGATAAAGACGGAATAACAATGGTTGCATCTGTAACAAATAACATTCCTTTAGGTCAGTTTACAGTAACAGTACAGGATGAAGCAGCAGAGCCATGTGAAAATGGAGAATATCCATCAGCTTCATTTAAGACTGCAATACTAACATTCGCAGCAGAGTCAGGAATGGATCTTGCTACATTAAGCAATTTCAGACTTGTATATGATGCAAATGCAAACGGTATTTATGATGCAACTGAAACAGTTGCAGGAACTGCATCTGCAATTAACGGTGCAAACCTTCAGATAACTGTAAACAAAGATCTTACTGTTGGCGAAAACAGAGCAATGATGCATTATTTCCTTATCCTTGCAGATCTTAACTACACAGCTGAAGTTACATCTTCAGTTCCTACCTTCCAGGCTTCAGTAGCATCAGGAGCAAATATGGTCTTCTCTGATGCAGCAGGTAATTTGACAGCAAATCTTTCTGGAAAAGTAAGTTTTGAAAAATTTGGAATTCAGTCATCATCATCAGGAATTGTAATATTTACAAAAGGATTAAATGATGCAGATGTTCCTTATTCAGACACTGTTTCCTCAGCAAATCCTGTTATGCAGATAAGAACCAGTTCTGTAGGAACTGCAAACAAGATAACATCAATCAATGTCACAACTGTTAACAGTGATGATCTCAATCTTTACCTTGGCGAAGGAATTCCTGCTATTTCATTGTGGCTTGATTCAGATGGTGACGGAAAAATAGGCGGAGCAGATTCAAAACTTGGAGAAACTACATTTGATGAATATACAGATTCATATACATTCCCTATATCTCTTGATCTTCCTGCCGACACTGACAAATACCTTATTCTTGCTGCTGACCTTACATCTCTTACAGTTGATGATAAAGTACAGTTCAAGATATTAGGAACAGGTGTAAAACTTGAAACAACAGCAAGTATTCAGAAACTTCCTATTGCTTCAAAGATTTTCTCTATTTCATGTCCGGATAACGATATGAACTGTATGGAAGTACCAAATGATCCTGATTGTTCATGTTCTACAGTTCAAAGTGGCAATAATGTAAACTGGAAAGAAACACTTGCTTTCTCTCTTCTTGCAATGATGCTTGCTTTGCTTGCTCTTAGAAAAACAGCGTTAAAACGTTAAACAACGCTTTTCAATGAATAAAAAAACCCGCCTAATTAGGCGGGTTTTTCATTTGACAACACTATTGCAATTCATATAATGCCCGAAGAACGATTTTTCTGGAGGAGAGGGATGACATACAAAGTACTTTTAATTGAACCGGATAAGGAACTTCTTTCAAAAGAGATGAACGAGCTCGCATCAAGAGGCCTTAAAAATCTTGGAGCATCAACATTTGAAGAAGCTGAAGAGATATTAAAAAATGATGGTTCTGTTCAGGCAGTTTTGACTGAATGGGAAATACCTTTAAAAAATAAAGGCAAAAAAACGATATTCGGCGAAGAAATGTTCCAAAAAATCATTTCAATGCGTTTTGAAGTCAACCTTTTCTTAAATACCAATGAAACTAAAGGTGAATTTTTAAGTGCCGGAGGAATTCTTAATGGTTATTTTTACAAAGGCGATAAGGATTATGATGACATTGTAAGAAAAATAACTGCCGAAATAAAAAACAGCAAAGACAGGGCACCTTTTTTTGAAACATTGGTCGAATATGCAAATAAAGCAAAAGATTCATGGCATACACCCGGTCATTCATCCGGTTATTCAGTCAAGAATTCTCCTATAATGCAGGATTATTACGATTTTTTTGGAAGAAACAGTTTTGCCGCTGACGTAAGTGTATCAGTTCCGATGCTTGATTCTCTTCTTCATCCCAAAGGGGTTATAAAAGAAGCTCAGGAACTTGCCGCCCGTGCATTTCGTGCAAGATACACATTCTTTTCAACAAACGGCACATCAACAGCAAATAAAATTCTCCTTCAGACACTTTTAAAACCAGGCGATGCAATTCTGCTTGATAGAAACTGTCATAAAAGTGTTCACTACGGAATCATAATAAGCGGTGCCGAACCGATATATCTTATGCCATCCGTAAACAACAAATACGGAATATTCGGACCAATTCCAAAAAAGAGAATCGTTGAATCAATGGACGCCGCAATTGCAGCAGGCAAAAAATTAAAAGTTCTTATAATAACAAACTGCACCTACGACGGACTTATCTATGATGTTGAAGACATAGTAAAAGAAGCTCACAAGAGAGGCGTTAAAGTTATAGTTGATGAAGCATGGTACGGATATGCAAACTTTCATCCTGAATTCTATCCATGTGCAATGGCGGCAGGCGCAGATTATGCAACACAGTCTACACATAAAACAATGTCCGCGTTTTCTCAGGCAAGCATGATTCATGTTAACGATCCAGATTTTGAAGAAATAAGAGATTTTTTCATGGAAAATTTCTGTATGCACACATCAACATCGCCACAGTACCCAATGATAGCAAGTCTTGACGCTGCTAGAAAACAAATGGTTATGGAAGGCTACTCTCTTCTTTCCAATTCACTTGAACTGTCGGATAAATTCAGAAATGCAGTAAACTCTCTTAACAAATTCAGGGTACTTGAAGTTGAAGACCTCATTTCCGATGAAATAAAAGATGATAATATAAGACTTGACAGGACAAAAATAACAGTCGATGTATCAAAATCTGGATTCAGCAGCAAGGAAGTTGAGCATATTCTCCTTACAAAACATAACATACAGATAGAAAAATCGACATTCAACACAATAACCATACTCATAACAATCGGTTCCACATTCTCAAAACTCAACAGACTCTTCCTCGCACTTGAAAATATTGAGAAAATGTCAGGTAAAAAATCGGTAATCGATGCCGAAGAATCAATAAAAAATTTCAAACTCTCTCTTTCTCCAATAAAATACAGACCAAGACACGCATTTTATGCAGACAGGGAACACATTTCACTTAAAGATTCAGTAGGAAGAATCTCAGCCTCAATGATCGTTCCATATCCTCCAGGAATTCCAATACTCGTTCCGGGACAGATAGTGACAGCTGAAATAGTAGAAGCATTACAGACATATCGTGACTATGGTGTAGAAATACACGGCGTATTTGAAGGACTCTTCGATGTAGTCACCCAGGAAGAGGAAAAACGTCTAAAAGACGAAGGATACTTTATTAACTCTATAGAGGTGTGAAATTGTCAGACTGCGGTATTTTATCGTTAGTTCCAGCGTTCATTACAATTATTGTCGCAATAACAGCAAGAAACGTGGCTATAGCCCTTTTTGCTGGAGTTGCAGGAGGTGCATTTGTCTTCTCATCATTTTCATTTACAGCATCTGTAAAAAATCTTTTTATCTATGTTTTTGACGCATTTGCAGATTTTGAAAGGGTAAAAATAGCTCTTTTTGTAATGCTTATCGGAGGTTTGCTCCAGATAATATCAATAAGCGGAGCCTACTCCAAGTTTTCGGAAACCCTTTCCAAGTATCTTAAAACACCTAAAAAAGCGAGACTGGCAACATGGGGACTAAGCATACTCATGTCATTTGACGACTATGCAAATATTCTCATCACAGGCTCCTCCATGAAACCACTTCTACTTAAACATGGAGAAAGACCTGCCAAAATAGCTTACATTGTAGATAGTGTAGCCGGATTTGCATCAGTTATGCTCATTTCCACATGGGCGGCATTTGAAAGTTCACTAATGCTCGACGCAGCCAGCAATGTAGGATACAAAACAACAGCCTCAAAAATATTCGTTCAATCAATGCCATATCATTTCTACACCTATCTTGCCCTCATACTTACACTTTTAGTCTGCATAACAGGGAAATGGTTTGGAACATACACCGACACTGATGATAATGAAAAACCTGAAGATGAACATCAGGCAAGAAAAGGAACATCGTTCTTTCACGTCTTTATCCCGCTGTTTGTGCTTTTATTCTCAGCAGTCACAGGACTTTTCATCTCAGGATACATAGCATGTATAAACGAAGGCATCACGGAAATAACCCCGACACAAATATTCGGCAACGCTCCTGCAATAGATGTACTTGTCATATCAGCACTATTAAGCCTTGCGACATCAATAATCATGTTCTATAAAGATAAAATCCTAAATTCTAAAGAAATCTCAAAAGCATTTCTAAAAGGGTTAAAAGGGATGATAAACGTGGCACTCATAATCATACTCGCATCCAGCCTCTCCAAAGTATCATCAGATCTTGGAACAGGAATATACATTGCCCACAAACTTGAAGCATTTATCTCACCGGTAATAACTCCGGCACTTATATTCATAACAGCATTTCTAATAACAGTAGCGACAGGATTTTCGTGGTCATCAATGGCAATAATGATGCCCGTATCATTTCAGTTGGCAACATCATTCGGCGGACCGGCATTATACCCCGTCGTTGCCGCCGCAACAATAACCGGCGCAATTTCAGGAGCCCAGATAGTCCCCTACTCCGATTTAACCGTACTTACATCCGCCGCAACAGGAATATCCTCCTTATATCATGCAAAAACCCAGACACTCCAGGTTCTTTCAGCATCCTTTGCAGGAATAGTCGGATATATCATAATGGGACTCGGCGTAATGCCTGTAATCGCATTCGGAATAGCGTTAATTCTTCTAGTTGCTACACACAAAGCATTTGCCAGATAATTAAATTATTTGCCGTAAAATAAAATAATCTGACCACCATTTTTAATTAAATCCCATCAAAAAATTTTAAAAAACCGGTAAAAAATAATTAATCGCCATTCAGAAATAATTAACTGATGGTAAAAAATAGTTAAAAAGCGGCGGGAATAATAAAATACCGGTCATAAATATTTTTCCTTCCGGTTTTACCCTTTTTTGACAAAATTCTACTTTAATATTAATATCAGTTAATTTTAAACTTCTGGTGGAGATTTATATGAAACTATTTTTAATGATTTTAACTATTTCTGTTTTTATTTTTTCAGGGTGTGATGACGGTAGGGATGACAATAACACAAATCCTGATTCAAACAACAATGTTACAGATAATGATTCTGCTGTAACGCCTGATGAGACGGAAAACAATTCAGATTCCGAGACTGTTAATGACGCTGATGTTCCTGAAACAAGTGACACTGAAACCAATGATGAAACGTCTGTTCCTGATGAAGATAACGGAACTATAGTAAGCGGAAAATATTGTATCCAGTACTGTGATTCAGCAGCTGACTGTGCTGCCGAGTCTGCAATCAGTGACGAAAACAACTGGAGCTGCGATTCCAATCACAGATGTATTTATGAAGGATGTGCAAATACTGAAGAATGTCAAGCTGCTTATCAGTCAACTGATTATGGCTGCAATCCCAATGGTTCGTATGGCTACGACGAATGCGCCAAGTTCTGCACTACCGCAAGTGACTGTTCTATGAGTTCTGTGATGTATGATGAAGATAATTATGAATGCAAAGACGGTTTTTGTGTTTTTAAGGGCTGCAACAGCGATGCTGAATGCGCAGAAGGTATGAGCTATGCTGCCGGAACATGGAAATGTTATGAAATTTCAGGTATTTCCATTAAAAATTGCCAGCTTGCCTGTAATGTTGATGCTGATTGCTCTGATTCTGAAAAATATATGTGCAATGATGGTAAGTGCATAACAAAAACTTGTGAAAATGATGAATGGTGTGATTCGGAATATGGTGAAAAATATAAGTGTATGAATGTTAACTGATTTTATTTAAAGCTGCCTGAACTCTTTTTATTACTTCTTCCTTTCCAAGAAATTCCATAACTTCAAAAATTCCGGGTGAGAATGTTTTTCCTGTAAAGGAAACTCTTAAGGCCTGAGCTATTTTAAGGAACTTTATGTTGAACTTTTTCAGTATATTTTCAAAAACAGGAGTGAGGGTTTTTTCGTTAAGTTCATCAAGTTCTTTTATTTCGCTGATAAGCTCCTCAAGATATTCTTTTCCGGCAACTACAAACTTTTCAAATCCTGCTTCATCATAAACGAGCTCTTCCGCTTTTACGAAGTAAGGCTGAGCCATTTCAGCTATTTCGGTAAGCAGTTTGCCTCTGTCTTTAAGATGCGGCATAAGTTTTATAAGAGCTTCTCTCTCTATTTTATTATCTTCGGAAACTATTTTTCTAAGGAACGGAAAAACAAGTTCTGCAAGGTCTTCGTCGTTTTTCTCTTTTATGTAGTGTGCGTTGAGCCAGAGCAGTTTATCAGGATTGAAAACGCCAGGTGAACGACCGATGTTGTCTATTGTAAAAAGTTCCTGCATTTCATCTATTGAGAAAATCTCCTTATCGCCATAAGACCAGCTTAATCTGAGAAGATAGTTGAGCATTGCTT
Organism: bacterium; assembly: GCA_963667425.1. Classification (GTDB taxonomy): domain Bacteria; phylum UBP6; class UBA1177; order UBA1177. The sequence continues at coordinate 1,566,026 of OY763407.1, forward strand.
CATGCAGGTAACCCATTTCATAATATGCCATTACACTTGTTGCGCCGTGTCTTTTTGAAAGTCTTGTCTTGTCGGAACCAAGAATCATTGGAACGTGTGCAAAATCAGGAACTTTCCATCCGAGTGCATTGTATATATGAATCTGTTTCGGTGTATTGTTTACGTGATCGTCGCCTCTTATGATTTTTGTCATTCCCATAAGATAATCATCAACTACAACTGTAAAATTGTATGTCGGTGAACCATCACTTCTTGCAAGTATAAAGTCATCTATCTCAGCATTGTTTACAGTGATTGATCCTTTTATAAGATCGTTGAATGTAACAGCGCCCTCAGGTATTCTGAGTCTTACAACAAATGGTTTGTCTTCAGGAAACTCTGTTCTGTTTCTGCATCTTCCGTCATACTGAGGTTTTTTACCTTCTTCCTTGAGCTTTTCTCTCATTGCATCAAGCTCTTCAGTTGTGCAGTAACATTTATATGCCGCTCCGCTTTCAAGAAGCTGCTCTATATATTTTTTATATATATCCATTCTTTCAGTCTGATAAAAAGGGCCTTCATCCCAGTCCATTCCAAGCCATTTCATCCCTTCGAGAATTGCATTTACAGATTCTTCTGTTGAACGTTCAAGGTCTGTATCTTCTATTCTTAATATAAATTTTCCGCCTGTTTTTCTTGCATAAAGCCAGTTGAAAAGTGCTGTTCTTGCTCCTCCGACGTGAAGATAACCTGTCGGACTTGGCGCAAATCTTACACGCTCTTGCATGTTTTCTCTCCTATTTAAGACAGTATAACAAAACGGGGTAGATTACTCTCAATTCAATGTTTGTGCAAATTTTTATTTAAGAAAAGGGGTTCTCTGATTATTCTGTGACAAATTTACCGTAAAGGCCGTAACTTGATTCGTTTTTTTCCGTCCAGATAAAGAAATATTTTCCTTCTCCGTATTTGGCACTGCTGACTCCGTAAAGTGTTACAGCATTTTCTGTTTCGGAAAGGTCAACAAACTTATACTCATCTATCGAAACAGAATTTTCATTTATAGAAAAGCGTTTGTATCCTGTTTTTTCAAAAGTTGGATTACTTCCTTTCAAATATGTGATCAAACCTCTTTCGGCAGAATCAAGAATTAAATTAGGATAAACATTATAAGTAGATTTGCCATCTGAAATCTGATTTGAACTTGTTGCAGGAAAAATCCCTTTTACCATTACATTATTACTGTTTTTTGTTGAAGTGTAAGCTAAAACAAGAGTGTTTCTATCTGCTGTCGTTTCAAGTTCTGCCAGATAACCTGCATCATCTGGTGTGGCTTCAGAAAAGGTGGCGGTAACAGCATCTTTTGTTATTTTTGAAATGTAAAGAGGATCTGAGCCATCAAATCCGCTCCATGCAACATATATCGTTTCATCTGCAAGTGCTTTTACAGATGGTTCCTGCTGATTTTGAAGAGGATCTTCTTCACTTTCGGGAATTTTTCCATCTACTGCATCACCGTTTAAGGTTCCATCACTGTTTATTCTCTGAACAAATATCTGAAATCCATTTGCATCACTGTGTCCCCAAGCTCCGGCTAAAACAAAATTACTGTCGCCAAGAGGTGCAATATCAGGCATCCATGCGTTCGAATCATTTGCCGAACCATTTCTTGATCCGGTGTACTGAATTTCATTCTCTTCGAGAGCCGTACCATCTATATTAAACCTTCTCATATAGATATTAAGATTCCTTTCACCGCTCTGATTATCTCCCTGGTATACCACCATAATTTTATCACCGTTTACAGCAATTTCAGGTGAACCATATGAAATAGAATTGTTATCGCTAATTCTATAAGGCTCGGTTTCCCACGTTCCATCGGTTTTAAGTTTCCCAAGCATTATCTGAAGAGAAGAAGTATCATCTGAAAAAGTTACTTTAGATACAAAAGTTATCCAAAGACAGTTTCCATCCCACACAGTTGCAGGAAAAATGTCGACAGCACCATCATAAAGCTGTATTACAGATAAATTTTCATTATCAGCATCATTTATTTCATCATTATCTGTGTCCTGAATATCAGTATCTGTAAGTATGCATCCATCATCATCTATATAATCTTCATCAGGCTCATTAATATCATTTTCAGTTAAATTTTCATCATCTTTTACGCTATTACTGGAGGAATCATCTGAACATGAAGATAAAAGAATGATTAAAAGTGATAAAAAGATGATAGTTAGAACTTTTTTCATGGATAACCTCTGTTTTATTATTCGAAACACAATCAGGATAATAATTTTTTATCTTTTAGAAATCAAGTATGAAAAGATTTATTGAATTTAAGCTTCTGTTGTAATCGTTTCTTCTTCAGAGGTATCAGGTTTAAGAACTTTGAGAAGTTTTTTACCTAAAAGAAGCAGTGCAACAGGCGTTACAAGAGCAGTTGCTCCAATCCAGCACCATGCCATTGCATGATCTGTTGGTGTTGGAAGTGGGTGCCCGTCTTTAAAGGGCGCATAAGCTTTAATTAAGAATCCAGACATCGGACCGACAAAGAATTTAGCTACAAAATATGGAAGAATTGAAAGCGCAATGTAGCTTCCCTCTTTCCCTTTTGGTGCTATCTCTGCTGTAAACTGCATAAGTCTCGGCGACCAGATTGCTTCACCGACAGTAAATACAAGAATAAAGAAAATAAGAGGCCAGTATTCAGGTGTCGGAGGATTTGCCGCAAGAGCCTCGGCAGAATCCGCCAAGCCAAGCCATTTAACTAAAATGAGTTCCCCAAAACCAGTAGTTGTAAGTGCTGTGAATGTTTTAGCCGGTATAACAGCAATAAAACATGAAAGTGATGAGACAAGGGAACCTATAATAAGCATTTTATAAGAGCTTGCTTTTTTTGTTAAATAGGCAACTGCCGGAACAAGAAAAATTATAAGCACAGGGTTTAATACACCATAAATGTTACCTATTTTGGCACCTTCACCTAATACACTGATTCCATATTTTGGAAATGTGTATGAAAAATGAAAGAAAATGAATCTTACAAAAATTGTCAAAGTAAGCATTCCTATGAATACCCAGAACATTTTTTCGGAAACAACTTTCTTAAGTGTTGCCGCAACATCTTTCCCGGAGTTTGCAATTGCCTGAAAACCTTTTCCCAAATCTTTTTGAGGAAGTATCTTTATAGAACCATCATCCTGTAATTCTTTATTTCCTTTTATGAGAGAGGCAATGGCTAGACTAACTATTGTAAAACAGAAACCTATAACAAAAAACATCTGATATGTAGAAAAATGGTAACCCAGAAAATCTAAACCTGCATTTTCATTAATTTTGCCCGCAGAATCTTTGATGGAAAAATACCCTCTAATAGCATCAAACATAATTCCCCCGCCTGCAAAACCAAGATTCATTAAAACATAAAAAAGACCAAAGCCCATTGCGGCTGTCTCTTTTGTTGTAAAACGTTTAATTGCAACAGAAACCAGAGGACCAACGATTGCAAAACCGACAGCCATAGGCATAAATCCAAGTATAAATATAAGAACAGGATTTGTTATAATTGCCATAAAAAATCTTGCCGTAAGCAGGAAAAAGATACTTAAAAGAAGCGTTTTCCTGATTCCTATAGTATCAACTACAGCACCTGTTATCATTCCTATTATTGATAACAGAACTGACCACACCATGATATAAGTTCCGGTCTTAACATCACTTACACCACAGTCTGCAGATAGCCATAATGTGAGGGTCATATTCATTGCCGCATAAGCCGAGTATTCAATAATGTTATAAAGAAACATCAGCCACATATCGGCTGGAGATTGTTTTAATCCTTTTGCATAACTGTAAATTATTCCAATAAGAGCAAGAACTGCTCCTATCACAATAGAATATGCAACAAAATCGACAGTACTCATTAAACCCTCCTTAAAAAAGTATAGTATATAAAAGCTTTGCGTTATTATGAATATAATTACAGCCGGCTTAATAAATCCAGAGCAACGGGGAAATAGTATCAGGTCAAATGAAAAACTCAATTTTTAATTTCTTTTTTGTGAAACAAAAAAATGGACTCTATTTTTCTATCGTTATAGACTCTTATTTGTTTTTATGAATTCATGGGGCTATAAAATGAAAAAATATAAAATAGCTGTTATTCCCGGTGATGGTATCGGTATTGAGGTTGCCGCCGAAGCTGTAAAAACTCTTGATTTTGTTTCCAACATTTCTAAAGAGCTTTTTTTTGATTTTACTTTTTATGACTGGGGATGTACTTACTTTCTTGAACATGGAAAAATGATGCCTGAAAATGCTCTTGAAACGCTTAAAGGTTTTGATGCAATTCTTTTGGGTGCTGTAGGTTTTCCAGGAGTTCCTGATCACGTTTCACTGAGAGATTTATTGCTTAAAATTCGTCAGGGATTTGATGAATATGTAAATCTGCGTCCTGTAAAACTTTTAAATCCTGAATTTTCACCACTTAAAGAGTTCCACAATATTGATATGGTTTTTGTTCGTGAAAACTGTGAAGGCGAATATTCAGGCAAAGGAAGTTTTGAGAATGCAAACAGCGTTGATGAAACTGCTTTGCAGACTTCTGTTTTTACAAGAAAGGGCTGTGAAAGAATTATCCGTTATGCCTTTGAGCTTGCAATGTCGCCTGAAAGAAACCGTCATGTTACTTCAATAACAAAATCGAATGCTCTTAATTACAGCATGGTTTTCTGGGATAAAATTTTTGAAGAGGTCAGTAGAGAATATCCGCTTGTAAAAACATCTAAGCTACATGTGGATGCTGCTTCGATGTTTATGATTCAACATCCTGAAAGATTTGATGTTGTTGTGGCTTCGAATCTTTTTGGCGATATTCTGACAGATCTCGGAGCTGCTCTTCAGGGTGGTCTTGGATTTGCTGCCGGTGCTAATATTAATCCTGCAGGAAATTTTCCTTCAATGTTTGAGCCTGTTCATGGGAGTGCTCCTGAAATTGCCGGAAAAAATATCGCAAATCCTATCGCTATGATATGGAGTAGTGCAATGATGCTTGATTTTCTTGGAGAAACTTATTTATCAAATATTATTGAAGAAGCTATCAATGATGTTTCATATAAAATTAAATCCTTAACGCCTGATTGCGGAGGAAATGGCACTACTGAAAGTGTAGGCAGATTAATAAGAGATATAATTAATATAAAAATGGATGAAAATATATGAAAAAAACTCTCTTTTTAATTATGCTTTTAATGATTTCATGCTCTGGCAAACATTTTTTTGTTCCTGACGATACTGTTAGAGAACAGATGATTCCTCCCGAATTTTTAAAGGAGGAAAACAGTCTTAAGAAAATTGTAATTTTTCCCAAAAAAAATAGTTTTTGCCGTTATCATTACTGGTTTGAACATAGATGGCTGAGAAGCCAGAAATACGGGTGTGTCAGAAATGGTGTGCTTTTTGCTCCAGGAGAATCTGATGCAGGAATTTTTATGGTTCCTGAAACTCACGGTGGACTTTTCAACAACAATGATATCGGTTTTATTCAGGTTATGCCTAATGAAAATATGGCAGGCAGAGTGACAAAAGAAAGCCGTGATATTCCTGATGATGAGGTTTTCTCCATTTCAAAATCAGTTGATAAAGAACGGATATGGGTTTCAACTAATGATGGTGCATCTTCTTTTGGTATTTATGACAGAATGTCAAGAAATGTAACTGATTGGGATACTTTTGATGAAAATGGAGGCGGTCTTACAAATAACTATCTTCTATTTACAACAACTCCGGCCGTTTATAAAGTTGTTGATGCCGGCAATTACAGATATTTTCTTACGAGAAACAGTGTTTTTGTAAATGATACTGTTCAGAATAAATGGAAGAAAACGTTTGGATATAGAGATGCTACTGTAAAAAGTTCCCATACTGAAACAGATAAAAGTTATGTTGAACGAGTTATTTATAAAAAAATTAAAGATAAAGATGGAAAGGAAAAAGTAAAAGAAAAACATTATACAATAAAGGTTAAGACACATCACATCTTTACACATTATGATGTTAATGATTCGCCTTATGGACCTCCAGGAACAGCTTTTTATACAGGTACATCTATCGGAGAGATGCTTGTCGTTTCACATTCTGATGGCTTTTCTATATATGATCCTGTAGCAAATAAGTGGCATAATTATTCAAAACCGCATACTTCTGCAAGATCTTATGAGCAGTGCACTTCTCATGACAGGAAATTTCCTGATGTATGTACTAATCGTGAGATTTATTATGACACGCTCCATTTTTACGGAAACGATGATATGCCGGATATTTCTCCATCTGTAATATTTTCAGCAGCTGATGGTATTCTGATACTTGGTTTTTTTAACAGTTCTGATATCGGTAAGGGCGGTCTTGCCGTTTTTGATATTAAATCCAATTCATATAAAGTGTTGTTAAGTGATATTTCTGTCTATGATATTGAGATGTCTTCAGAAATTTTATATGCAGCTACCGGTAATGGTGTAGTAAAGATAGAAGATGGAAATATTCAATTTCTATCTACTGAATCATCTTATGATATTGATTTTTATAATGACCAGCTCTGGTCAGCTGGCAAAGAATGTATCGAAATGATACCTTTGTCACCACCTGTAACTATTCAAGAACCTTCTCAATAAACGGATAAAGTGAAGTTTCAGATCTGAATCCTGCAAATAGTGTTGTTGCGTCAGTTTCTATTTCGGTAGGCAGCATTGTTGTTGCTGTAATTTCATAGTAATCATTACCAATAAGAAGAACTAAAGGATTTCCATTTTCAGGAACAGTTGCTGAATTTATTTTGATGCCATTGTCAGTTTTTTCAACATCAATAGTTACAACAGGTGCAGGTTCAAGCTCTTTTTTCCATACAGGAATCATAAGGTCTCCAAGCAGTGTTGCACTTTTCTGAGTCCATCTCCAGCTGTTTTCATCAACAACAGAAATTCCGTCTCCTATATAAGGCTTTATCACCTGAATATCCGGAGCAAACTTATCTGTCTTAGGAAAGTTTTTGTGACCGACAAGAAATGCATCTCCAAATATTTCAAATGCTGAAGTTTCATCTTTAAATATCTCTTTAAATGTTTCATCAATAAGCTGATCACCGCCTGCAAGACCAAGCCCGACAGTTGCATTGCCAAGATAAAGGATTGCACCTCCATTTACAGCCGTAACAAGCCTTTCACCTGCTGAGTCTTTTGTATATCTTCCAAATGGTGCTTCAAACTGTCCTGCCTGACATGCGCAGCTGATGTATAGTGGAAGCGGAGTATTTGAAAGGGCTGCAACCTGATCACCGGTAAAATCGTTATCACTTCCTGTCTGCTCACATGTAAGATAGTTTACTCCACCGTGTCCGCTATGAACCATAATGTTGTAACCATCACTGAATGCATCTATCTGCTTCTGAACAGTAATAGTTTCTGAACCTGCTGAATCAGGATTGTAAAGTGTATCCGGATAGAGTTTCTTTTTTGTAAATGTTTCAGGAAAAATGTCAACTGTTCTCCCTTCCGCCTCAAAGTAATGTGCAGCATCAATTTTTACATCTATTCCAAAAGAGAGTGTTGTTGCAACATTTGTTATGAAAAGTGCTTTGTTGACATTCGCAAAATTATAGTTTGTAAGATACCATAAAAGTTTTCCGTAATATATTTCAACATCATCGGCTGTTGATGCCGGAAATCTTGAAACAGGAATGTCTCCGATAAGTGTTGGAGTATCACCATTTATTGATGAATCATCTTCTCCGTCAGCAGCATAAACACCGTCGCCATTGGTATCCCATTCAGAAAGATCCGAATAATAAAAATCCGATTTAAAATCCTCTTCATATGTTCCTGCAAATGTATTTGAAAATTTATCATGAACAGCTCTTGAAGGAACTATTTCTATATCTCCACCTAAAAGAAGATATTTTATTCCTTCATTGTATCTTTCCTTTACATAGTTTTTTATCTGTTCTGATTCATCATTTCCTGACTGAGTTTCGTATATTGACTCAACTGTAACAACATCTGTAGGTATCCCGCCGCTGATTGTATGAATAGCTGCGATTTTTTTAAAAGCCGGAGCAAGTTCTTCATTTGTAATGATAAGCCCTTTTGCTTCATATTCAGTCTTAACAATTTCTGTTTTTTCCGGTTCTGATTCAAAATCTTCATCTGTAGCGATATCATTTTCGTTGTCTGATGTTATTTTACTGTCATCATCCCCGATTTGTGTATCCGATGTTTCATCATTGTTTTCATATGCTGAATCATCATCACTTGTTACTAAAGGAGTTTCATCTCTTATTTCTTCAGGATCTACAAGTTTTTTATCTTCACTGCATGAAATTACCATAGAAGATAAAGCTATGCATAGTAAGACGAAAAGTAAATTCTTCATATTGCCTACCTTTTTAAAATTATTAAGAAAAACCAAATCTGAAAAAGTTTACTTAAAAAAATGATATTTTCAAGAATCAAGATGTAAAAATGTTTTAAAAAACAGTATTATAAAATATTTAGATAAATTATCCTTAAACCTCTTTTTAATTATTTGAAATATTGGTTTTAAAAATATATACTCACTGTTATATTTGTATTTCAATATGGGGAAATATGGACTCAGCCCTTTATAAAAACATAGTAATGGAATCTTCTTTCGGTTATTCATATAACAGAATTGTACTTGATGAAACCGGTAAAGCTGTTGATTACATTATAGTTGAAGCAAATGATGCTTTTGCTGTGCATACAAATCTGAAAATTTCAGACCTTATAGGAAAAAGAATCACCGAAGCTATTCCTGAACTTATTAATGACAGAAAAGGATGGATTTCCATCTGTTGTGACACAGCAGTAAGCCAGCGAATCAAAGAATTTGAAATGTATTCCTATATTTTAAAGGGCTGGTATTACCTAAAGCTTTTTCCTCAAGGAAAAGATGCTTTTGTTTTAATAGTTTACGATATAACAAAACTCAAGGAGCTTGAGCGAAAACTTAAATATTTTGAGGATAAGGACTATTCGGAAAAAAATCGGATAGGTATGGATGAACGTTTCCGTCTTCTTATAAAAAATTCCTCTGACTGTATTGCTGAACTTGCTCCCGATGGTACAGAACGCTTTGTTACAGATTCTGTTGAAAATATGACAGGTTTTAAGCCTGAAGAACTTCAAGGCAAAGCCATGCATGAACTTATTCATCCCGATGACATACCGAAAGTTCTTTCCGGCTGGGATGAAATCATTAAAACACCTAACAAGATTATGACTATTCAATACAGGCATATACATAAGTACAAGGAATGGGTTGATATTGAAGCTGTTGCTCAGAATTTCTTTTTTGAACCTTCAGTTCAGGCTCTTGTTATAAGTGCCAGAGATGTTTCGGAAAGAAAAAAGACTGAAAATGCGCTTAAAAAAGCAAAAATGGAAGCAGAATCAGCTAATAGAGCAAAATCTGAATTTCTTGCAAATATGAGTCATGAAATCAGGACACCACTAAATGGGGTAATTGGTTTCACAGATCTTCTTCTTAATACAAAGCTAAATAAAACTCAGTTTCAATATGCAAAAAACGCCTATACTTCAGCAAATACACTGCTTGGAATAATCAATGATATTCTTGATTTCTCAAAAATAGAGGCAGGAAAATTACAACTTGAAAATATAAAAACAGATATTGTTGAACTTATTGAACAGACAATAGACATAATAAAATATGAAGCGGCAAAAAAAGATCTGGAGCTTCTTTTAAATATTGATTCAAACCTTCCCCGATTTGCTTTTGTAGATCCTCTGAGGCTTAAACAGATTCTTGTCAACCTTTTGAGCAATGCAGTAAAGTTCACACATAAAGGTGAAGTTGAACTTAAAGTCGGTTTTTTTAAAGCTGAAGAAAACAAAAAAAGCAGAATTACTTTTACAATAAGAGATACAGGGATTGGCATCTCCGATAAAAATCAGAAAAAACTTTTTAAAGCATTTACTCAGGGAGATAATTCTACTACAAGAAAATTCGGTGGCACAGGTCTAGGTCTGACCATTTCCAGCTCTTTAATCAAAAAAATGGGAAGCACTTTAACATTAAAAAGCGATGAAGGAAAAGGAAGTACATTTATTTTCTCAATCGATACAGTCATGTTTGACGGACCTAAAAGTGGAAGCAGAGATATTTCATCTATAAAAGAAGTCCTGTTTATTGATGATAATAAAAACAACAGAATAATTCTGAAAAACATGCTTAATCATTGGGGAATTAAATCGACAGAGGCTGACAGCGGATTTAATGGTGTTGAAATCATCAGGAAAAAGAAGGATTTTGATGTTATTATCGTTGATTATAACATGCCTGAAATGGATGGGCTGGAAACAATAAGACTTATTCGTAAAGAGTTTGAGACTCACAATGAAAAACAGCCTTTTATTATGCTTCATACTTCTTTTGAAGAGCCTCATATAAGCAGTGAATGTGCTAAACTCGGAGTTCTTCTTAAACTTGTAAAACCTGTAAAATCAGAAGAACTCTTTGATTGTCTTACAACTCTGGAAAGCGGGAATCCGGAATGTGACTATATCTGTGATGATATAGAAGTTGAAAAAAAGATAAAAAACAGTGATATAAAAAAGAAGATTCTCGTTGTGGAAGATGTAAAAATGAACATGATTCTTATGAAAACACTTATTAATAAATTCTTTCCTGCGGTCTCAATTATTGAAGCTGAAAATGGTGATGAAGCTGTGGAAAAAAGAATAAAAGAAATTCCAGATCTGATACTTATGGATATTCAGATGCCTGGAAAAGATGGTTATGAAGCAACCATAGAGATACGAAATTACGAAAAAGATAATGGCTCAAAAACTCCTATAGTTGCCCTTACAGCAGGAACACTTATTGATGAAAAGGAAAAATGCATAAGTGCCGGAATGGATGATTATCTTTCAAAACCTATTGACATAAAAAAACTTTGTGAAACAATAGAACGTTATCTTAAATAGTTTTTACAGTTATTTTATCTAAAGCTGACTCAATATCTTCCTTAAGTCTTGCAAGCATTATTCTGTCAGTGATGTTTTCATTATCTATGATTTTTTTATGTTTAAGGAAGAAGATATTTTCATTTAAGCTATCAATATTTATGGATAAATTTGCAGATAAAGAACTTTTCTTCAGGTAGTCAAGCATTTTCTCTGAAGAGGAAAGGCTTTCTTCACAATAAATAAAAGCATTTATTACCCAGAGAAGCTCTTTTAAAGAATTTATAAACAAAAAATTTCCTATCTTCTGAAACCATTTTCTGGTTTGAATCTTAGCAGTCTTCTCTATATCTTCGACGGAAAAACCTTTTATTGTGTATAAGATATAAGCTTCAATAGAGCTATAGAAAGATTCTTTTTCTATAGAATTCAGAAAGAAAGGGGCAAATGCGGCACTCATTAAATTTGTGTAATAGATAAAATATTCCATAAATTGATAGTTTATACAATAAATACCATCTCTGTTATAAATCATTTCCTTATTAACATATTCTTCCATCGTCTTTTTAAAAAAAGAAAAATTCTCAAGTTCTGAAGATATTTTTATCCATTCCAGATGAGCAACAGTTTTTGCGAGATAAAATGCTTTCTTATATAAATCCTGCATAGATATTTTTCCAAGAGACAAAAGACATGTTGAAATTATCGCAGAAACAGGTATTACCGAATTATGCTCAAGCAGGTGTCCAATTTCTCTTAAAAATGATTCATCAATATTGTCAGGCAAATCAATCGGTTTTCCAAAATTTATATACGTTCTTCCGTAATCAAATTTAAAAAAAGCTTTTATTTTTGTGGAAAAATTGATATTTTCCTTTTCTTTGCCTGAAATCAGCTCTTTTTTATAACTCATAATATCAGGTAGATTTTCATAAGTTATAGAAACAGGAATTATAAGTATCTCCTGCATAAGTTCTTTTTTAATTTCAGCAAGCATTTTAAGAACGCCGCCTCTTATAGATCGGACTTTACCAAACCGACTTCTTCCACCTTCCGGAAAAAATTCAAGGTTGTAACCCGTCTTTACAATATGTTTAAGGTAAGTTTTAAAGACATCATTATAAAGATAAAGATGACGGGTTTTTCTCTTAATAAAAATAGCTCCTGTCTTTTTTAAAATTTTTCCCAAAGGAAAAAAATCGAGATTATCGCCGCTTATAACAAGAGGAACTGTAACTTGCTTTACATAAAGAAGATTAAAAAGAAAAATATGATCCATGTAGCTTTTATGAGTCGGAACAAAGACAAAAGTGTTCCTTCTTGAAGAAACAGTTTTGCGGAGATTATCAAGTTCATTGTCAGGAATATCTATCGAAGCTATACGCTTTATGAATTTTCCTGTAAGTCTATGCAAGGTATCAGTAAAATGAGGACTATAACGCATACTTATTTTATCGGTATATCTTAAAATATCTTTTTCATCAGAGCTTTTTTTATCAAGCAGTTCCATTAAAGTCTCATTTCTTATGTCATACCAGTTTCTTAAAACTCTTCCGACAACTTTTTTAGTTTCATGATTTACAATGGTATATAAATTTGACTCATTTTCAGATGAAAATTCCGAGAAATTTATTTCAGAATGAAGCCCAAGTCTTAAAGTAAGTTTTCTCCGTCTTATAATAAAAAGAAAAAACTGCCAGCCGGTCGTCCATATATTATAACGTCCGACAAAAGGGAAAAGCCAGTGCCACTTTTTGTTTTCTGAAGATTTAACATCCTTGTTCCACAAAGCAATAACAGGCACAACAACAGCTTTTTCACCCGAAAATCTTGTAAAATACGATGCCCAGCCAAATCTGAATTCATTTCTTTTTTTTGTAAAAGTAACATAAAAGCCATCTTTTCTGATAAGAGGCGACTCTTTGCCGCAAAAGAATTCTGTCATTCTTCTTAATGGTCTGAAAAAACGATAGTTCCATAGCAGCGCAGGACCAAAAGAATAATAAGGAAGCCTTAAATCTTTTAAAATCAGGAAAACATTAAAAATAAACTGCTCAATGACAGAGCTTTTATGAGCAATATAAACTATCTTAACATCATTTTGAGATATTCTTCTAAGTTCGTTTATATCCGCAGCCTCAAAATGAACATATCTATTTATACTTTTAGCTAATATCTTTTTCAGAAAACATTTAATCTCTGTGAAGAATTGTCTTTTTCTGAAAAATGTTTTTTCATTAACAGTCATATTCATACTCAAAAAAATAACAGCTTAAATCATAATGAAAATGGGGGAAAAAGGGAATTTTATAAAAAACAACCATAACGCATTCTATAAAAAAATTGTTAAAATATGGAAAAAAAAGATTTTTTTGCGGTTTTTTTTCTATTCATACAGTCATAGTAGTAAAAATGAGACAAATAATCAAAATGTCTTATTCATTTGGCTTTTTAATATTTGAATAAATTTAGAATTTCCAGAGGATGTTAAATAAAAAACAAATTCTTTTAGGAGGTATTATGAAAAAACTATTTTTAATTCTTATCTTGTTACTATCTTTCATCGTTGTTTCATGCGATGATGGCGGCTCGGATACAAAAACTGATAACGATCCGGCAACTGACACTGATTCTAACCCGACAGGAGATGATGACACAATCACAAATCCTGACAACGAGACAGACAACGACAACATTCCATCAGGTTCGCTCAAATGTTACAGCGACGAAATTTCGCCTGAATATGGTTCAAGACAAGTTTCAGTTGAACTTGAAAAACTCTCATGGAAAGCATGTGACAATGCTACAATGTATGATGTTTTCATAACAGATGGAACAACAGAAGTGCAGCTTGCATCCGATATTGAAACAACAGAAGTTAATCTTGCAAATTCTCTTCAGCCATCAACAACATACTGGTGGTACGTTGTTGCGAAAAACAATGTAGGAAACACATATAACACACAGCCTTTTACATGGTGGTTTGAAACAGCCGCAACACCAACACCTGTCTGCAGCAATCTTGAAATTTCTCCAAGAAACGGTAAAGAACAAATTCCTACAGACTCATCATTTTCATGGGGAGCATGTACAAGTCAGACAGAAGCTAGTATAACATACGATCTTTACATCTGCGATAAAGGCGAAACATGTATAGTTGATACCAGCTACTTCGTAAAAGCTGCATCAGACCTTACAGAAAGAGAATACACACCTGAAACTCTCAAATCATCAACAACATATTACTGGTACATAGTTGCAAAAGATGAAAACGGCGAAACATCAACATTTTATGAAAAATGGCACTTCACAACATCAACACCCGGAGCATTTCTCTGGTCATATTCAGTTACAGACGATGGATTTATAAGCCAAATTGCAGTTGATGACAATGAAGTTATATATGTCGGCGGATACGAAGGAAACCTTTACGCAATAAATAAAGACGGAACAGAAAAGTGGAAATACACATCAAATTCTGCATTCCTTCTGGGAGACATTAAAAGAATAAAATACACAGCAGTAGGATCAGACGGAACAGTATTTCTTCAGCATGACATAACTCCATATGATCAAAACAGAAGCTACATCGCAGCCATAAATTCAGAAAACGGAACAGAAAAGTGGAACAGAGCTTACCATTCAATATACAGCAATCCTGCCTTTGCTGATGGTAAAATTGCCATGATAGTTAAAAATCAGACAGACACATCAACAAAATACGAACTCGTTTCAGTGCAGGAAAGCGATGGACAGGAACTTATATCAACATGGCCGGCAGGTAAAACAAATGAATTAAACGCACTCTACTTCAGTTATTCATATGTGGCATTTGGAAATGACCAAACCGTTTATGTTCCTATGAAACACATCTATCAGCCAAACATAGGAATCGGAATTACCGATGAAGCATACGATCATAAAAAACAGGACGTAGGAGCATTTGATACCTCCTATGATTTAGTATGGAAACATTCTTATGAAGGAACAAACACCGACACAGACATTCAGAACATTCGTGCTGATGGAGACTCAAGCGCCTATCAGAAAAATATAGCAATTGACGGCAGCGGAAACCTCTATTTCGTTGCAGGAAATCAGGGAGATTACGGAACAAATGGCCGTCAGAATCTCTACAAACTAGACAAAACAACAGGTGAAGTTCTCTGGGTATGGAAAAGCGGAAAAGCATACAGCAACATGAGTACAAACGGAATAGTCATTGACAACGACAACACAGCTTACGCAGTTATAGATGACACACTCTTTGCTATCGACACAACAAACGGAACAACAAAATGGTCAAAGAGCGACATTCTTCCTGATGCAACAGATACAAACTTCACAGCATCAGTAATCGTTATCGGTACAGGAGACATATTTGTAGGAATCAGAGGAACACAGCAGGGCGGAATGATATCAGATGCAGTAGTTATAAGCAAAACTGACCAGTCAATACTCTGGAAATACAACGACATCGCAACCAAATACATCTATCCTGAAACAATCAGCATTACCAAAAGCGGAATCCTCCTGCTCTATGCAAGCAACGAAAGCGGATGGAACGGAACCGTAGATGCATACGATTTCACATCATTCGGCGGAGCTCAGACAGATGCTGCATGGCCGATAATCGGACAGAATCCTCAAAGAACATATCAGGCAAAATAATTTAAGAAAATCACGCACAATCCTTTTCATGGGAAAAGTCAAATATTCTACAGTTGGGAACTGATTTTGTTAAATTCATCAAATATTGTTTCAGGAGTTATAACTTTTGCATCTTTTCTGTTCTGAATATCTTTTCCGCCATATATTAGAAACTTACCATAAGGCATCTCAGGAAAAATTGTCTCAAAATATTGCAGTCCTTTAAAAAAATCTTCCCTAATTGTTTTACCTGCTTTTATTTCAACTGGAATTTTATGCTGTGCAACTGAATAAACAATATCGACCTCATTACCTTTGCTGTCACGAAAGAATGTTAAGTTGCTGCTTTTCCCATTGTTGAAACGGTATTTCAGAAATTCACCTATAACCATATTTTCAAACAGATTACCAAAAAGAGGGTGCGTAATTACCTGATTTTCATTTTCTATTCCAAGCAGGTATGCTGCCAGTCCTGTATCATAAAAATAGAGTTTGGGAGATTTCATAAGTCTTTTACCGATATTTTCAAAATAAGGTTCCAGCGTAAATATTATATAGCTTGCTTTGAGTATTGAGATCCATTCTTTAACCGTTGTGTGAGATACACCTACATCGTTTCCCAGAGAACTCATATTAAGAATTTGCCCAACTCTGCCGGCACACATCCTAACAAACATCTGAAACTGAGAAAGATGTCTGATTTCAGCAAGATTTCTAACATCTCTTTCTACATAAGTTCTGTAGTAAAAATCCAAAGCTTCTGAGGGGTTTAACTTTTCATTAACAATGCGAGGCATAAACCCCTGATAGATGTTTCTGCTACTTGAGTCAGCCAGCAATTCCGCTTTTTTGAGTTCGTGAAGAGAAAGAGGCAGCAGAGTAAGCAATGCTGTTCTCCCTGCGAGAGACTGGGAAATACCATGTAAAAGTTCAAACTGGCTACTTCCTGTAATAATAAAAAGTCCATTTTTTCCCTTTTTATCACTAAAAACCTGTATTAGATTCAAAAGTTCTGGAACTCTCTGAATTTCATCGATTATTCCACCTTCCGGCATTTGTCCCATAAAACCTTCAGGATCATTTTTTGCAAATTCAAATTGAGATATCTGCTCAAGATTATAGTATGGTTTCTCTTTAAAAACTGATTTAACTAAAGTGGTTTTACCTGATTGTCTTGGTCCTGTCACTGTCACAACAGGATATTGCTCAGAGAACCTTAAAAGAAGTTTGGCTGAATCTCTTTCTATCATTATGCACCTTATAAAACACAATAATATCAGCATATTAACACATGTTGGTACAAATTGCAAGTAGTACTTGCAATTTGTACCAACAATAGAAGCCAAAATCTTTTTTCCAGTAAATATATGATGTTACTTTAACTTAATTCCTTGATTTTAATCAGGCAAAGGGTAATAATCTCCTGCTTTATAATGAAGCGTTTTTTTTGTCGATTTTTCAGGTGTTTTTTTGTTTTTTTATCGGACTTTTTTTAAATTCATTGCTTTTCTTATTCTTTTACTGGTGTTTTTTTCCGCTTCTCTTAAGGCTGAGAATGATATGAAGGTTGTCGGTAAAAGATATAAATGGGAGACTAAGAGTAAAAAGCCTGCCGCAGATAAAAAGAAGGCGATTTCTGAAGATAAGAAAATTAAAGAGGCTGAGATTAAGATTAAGGATGCCGAAAAGGAACTTAATGGGCTAAAAGAAGAGCTTACAGATGAAAAGAGACCTGAATACGGTTATTTCGGAAATATGTATAATGGCAGACCGAATGGTTACTGTGTTTATAGGGGCGAGGATGGTTCGGTGTATGATGGATTCTGGCTTGACGGGGATAAATCCGGCAAGGGTAAATACAGATTTCCTGATGGTTCGGTTTATGAAGGTGAATGGAAAGATGATAAGATGAATGGCAAGGGTAAAATAGTTTTCAGTGACAGTTCTGTTTATGAGGGTTCTTTTTTAAATAATGCTATTTCAGGCAGAGGTCTTTTCAGATATTCGGACGGCAGTGAGTATGACGGCGAGTGGAAGGATGGTCTCTGGAATGGAAAGGGTTCTTATAAACTGCCTGACGGTCGCATTTTAAAGGGGTTTTTTAAAGATAGTCAATATATTGGTAGCGGAGAGGATAATGAAAGTGAGAATTAGGTCTGTTTTTCTTTTTATTTGTGTTTGTTCTGTGATTTTAATTTTTAACGGCTGCTCAAATCAGAATGGTGAAAAAAAGCCTGTCAAAGCGGCTGAGATAACTATTGATGAATCGGCTGATAGTGAAAATGTGGATGGTTTTCACCCTTTATGGCTCCGTTATCCTGCTATTTCCCCTGATGGAAAGTGGATTGCCTTCAGTTATAAGGGCAATATTTACAAGGTTGCTTCAAAGGGCGGTCTTGCCAGACCTTTAACTATTGGCGGGAATTATAATTTTTCTCCTGTCTGGTCTCCTGATTCTAAATTTATAGCTTTTGCTTCGGATAAATATGGTGATTTTGATATTTTTTACATGCCTTTCACCGGTGGTGCCGCAAAAAGGCTGACTTATTACTCTGCAAATGACTTTCCGTGGAGTTTTACTCCTGACGGGAAGAGCATTCTTTTTTCTTCTTCAAGGGTTGATAATATTGAAAATGTTCAGTTCCCTTCAAGGTCTATGACTGAACTTTACAAGGTTTCTGTTGATGGCAAAACGCCTGAAATGGTTTTCTCTGTTCCTGCTGAAAATGCTGTTATGAGTGGAAATAAGATTTTTTATCATGATAAGAAAGGTTACGAGGATGAGTGGCGAAAACATCACACTTCCTCAAATGCAAGAAATATCTGGGTTTACGATACCAGAGAGGATAGTTTTACCAGACTTACAAATTTCAAGGGCGAGGACAGAAACCCTCTTCCTGTTAAAGATGGTTCCGGAATTTATTATTTAAGCGAGCAGTCAGGCAGTTTCAATGTATGGAAAATGGCTCTTAATGCTCCTGATAAGGCGGTTCAGATAACGAAGTTCGATACCAACCCTGTAAGATTTCTTACTGTTTCCGATAACGGCACTTTGTGCTTCGGATATGACGGCGAGATTTACACTTTAAATGATGGTGCCGCTCCTGCAAAGGTTAATGTTACGGTTGCAGAGGAAAATGGCGACAGGGATTATTCCGTTTATCAGTTTGCTCAGGGTGCTTCAGAGTTTGCCATTTCACCGAACGGAAAGGAGACTGCATTTGTTTACCGAGGCGATGTTTATATAACTTCAAATGATTATGATGATACAAAAAGGATAACCAGAACTGATGCTGAAGAGAGAAATATCGATTTTTCTCCTGATGGTCGTTCAATTGTTTATGCTTCAATGAGAGACGGCAGCTGGAATGTTTACAAGACTTCGATTGAAAATAAAAAAGAACCTTACTTTTTCAGTTCTTCCATTTTAAAGGAAGAGATTGTTGTCGATAGTGACAAAAATGAGTTCCAGCCTTCTTTTTCTCCTGACGGAAAGGAAATCGCATATCTCGAAAACAGAACTGAACTTAAAGTTTACAATATTAAGAGTAAGGAAACCAGAACTGTCCTTCCAAAAGAGAGCAATTTCTCTTATGAAGATGGTGATCAGTATTATACGTGGTCTCCTGACAGCAATTTCTTCCTTGTTCAGTATCTTGGTCATGAAAGATGGTCTACAGATATCGGTCTTGTTAATGCAAGCGGTAAAGAACCTGTAATAAATATAACAAACAGCGGCTATGAAAACAACTACCCTATCTGGTCAAAGGATGGATCCTTTTTTACATGGCTTACGGACAGAAATGGTAAGAGAGAACATGGAACTGTAAGAATGCCTGAAACGGATATATACATTCAGTTCCTTGAGAAAAAGGCATATGATAAGATGAAGCTTTCAAAAGCTGATCTTGAGGTTTTAAAGGCTACCGAAAAACCTGATTTTTCAAATAAGAAACTGAAATTAAAGCCTGAAACGGATGAACTTGAAAACAAAAGAATAAGACTTACCGAAACATCAGGACTGATTAAGAGATCGATTCCTTCATTGAATGGAGAAACTATATACTACATTGTAAAAAGCGGTAAAAATTATATTCTTGCATCAAAAGATATAAGAGACAGGACTACTAAAATAATTACTTCTGTTCCGGCTGCACCGGGTGGCTTTTTCGGTTCCTCATTTGATTTCAAAATGGATCCTAAAGGAATGTTTCTTATAGTTCTCTCAGGAGGAACGCTTACAAAGATAGATCTTCCTGTAGGACTTCCAAAACCGATAACATGGGCAACTGATTTTAACTATTCTCCCGAAGGTGAAAGAGATGCAATGTTCGATCATGTCTGGAGAACTATGAAAGATAAGTTCTACCGTGAAGATATGCAGGGAGTTGACTGGGAAAAATACGGGAAAATATATAAAAAATTCCTCCCATATATAGATAACAACTACGATTTTTCTGAAATGCTTTCTGAAATGCTTGGTGAACTTAATGCTTCCCACACAGGAAGCGGCTATATTAACTATTCGCCTGATATGGATTACACAGGCAAGCTTGGAATTTTCTTCACACTTACAGATAAAGGGATGAAAATAGACGAAATTATAGAAAAATCTCCTCTTGATAAGGAAGAACTGAAAATCAGCAAAGGAATGACTATAACAAAGGTAAATGGAATTAACGTTGCTGAAAAGGATAACATTTTTGCTCTTTTTAACAGAACTGTAGGGTTTAAAACTGCAATCACACTTCTAGATGAAAAAGAAAAGGAGTTTACCGTCATAATAAAACCGATTTCTACAAGAGACGAAAATCATCTTCTTTATAAGAGATGGGTAAAATCAAGAGAAAAAGAGACCGAAAAACTATCCGAAGGAAAACTTGGCTACATACATGTCGAAGGGATGGATGATGGAAGTTTCAGAACCACATTTGAAAAACTTCTTGGAAAGTACAATGAAAAAGAGGGAATTATCATTGATACAAGATTCAATGGCGGAGGATGGCTTCACGATCAGCTTGCAACACTGCTTTCAGGCACAAAATATATGAGATTCAACTACAGAGGTCAGAAGAATTTTGGAAGTGAACCTCTTGATAAATGGACAAAAAGATCCGTTGTTATTGTAAGCGAAGGAAACTATTCTGATGCACACATGTTCCCTGTAACTTACAGAGAACTTGGACTTGGAAAGATAGTTGGTATGCCTGTTCCTGGAACCGGAACGGCCGTATGGTGGGAACTGCTTCAGAATGGAAGAGTTTATTATGGAATTCCACAAGTCGGAATGATTGATAATAAAGAACAGTATCTTGAAAATCAGGAGCTTGTGCCTGATGTAATTCAGGATAATCTTCCGGGAGAAATGATAAAAGGAAAAGACAGCCAGCTTGAAGCGGCTGTGAAAGAACTTCTAAGTGAACAAAAATAAAGTCATAATAACTGCTCCTGCAAAATCACAAAAAAATATAAACATTCGCTTAGATAATTAAAAATGTCAGCAAATATGAAAACCAATTCTAACACAGAGAAAAAAAAATTCAAAATGTTCAGCGTTTCAAAAAGTGTGAAAATTAGCATCACAGATTTTCTCTAAACGTTGATACACAAGGAAAATAAATTTTCCAGTGTTTAAAAAAGTCAGAAAAAAGAAACAGTAGCCTCTGAAACCCATCAAAAAAAAAAGACTTTGATTCCTTGACATTTGAAAATCATGATGCTAATGGTTTTGAGCAACGCTTAATTTGTTTTAGTAATTTATTTTTTATGAGGTTTTGTGATGAAAACAAAAGTCATGCTTTTTTTCTTAATTTTCCTGCTTTCCATTCCAATAAGTCTTTTTGCATCAACATCAGGAGCCTTTGGTTCAGGTAAGCCGGTTATGATAAGAGCAAGAAAAGATTTTACAGAAGCTTTAATCAAAAAAGCAATTAATGATAAATTAAGCTCTCTTGAACAGGAAACCTTTTCATTAAAACTTAAAGGCGGGGAAATCCCTTTTAATGCAGGAATAAAACTTACAGATGTTTTTGTAGGCAGAGATTTAGTTAACATGCTTGATGAATATATAAATGCAGATCAGTATGGATTTACAATAATGCTGACACTTACAAGTCCTGAAATACCAGGCAATGATGATGCCACATCATACATCAGACTTTTTATGAATAACTACAAAATGATAGAAGGAATGGCTCCCAATTTTCAGGATATAAATAATGACTATCCTCAAATGTATATAAAAGGCAAAGTTACACCTACAGATGACAGCAGAACTGAATGGAAATTACAGATAGAAAGTGCAAAAATAAAAGAGACGACTATTAAGTTGCCTGAGTTTATAGACGCATATAATGAAAACAGTGGTCAGGCAGCACTTCCAAGCAATGTAAAAGAGCTAGGTGAAACCATTCTGTCAAAAGTTAATCAAAAATTAAGTACAACAACCATAAAATTGAATGACTACATGGATCAGACAATAGATATTCAGGGTACAAAAATAGCACTGAAAAACACCATGCTTGACTTTGGCAAACCTGAAAACTTTTTAACAGATGTTGACGGTATGGCTACCGATATTTCTGTAAACGGAAAAAATGTTACCTATTCAGTACATCCACAACCAGAAAAAGTTACAGTACCATTAGAATCAGACGAAGATCTTTTAGAACTAAGATTGTCGGAAGATACAATGTCTGAAATTGGGAAAAGCCAGTTCAACACAGAAACAATGAATATGATAGAAGAAGAAGTTGGAAGTGCTATGTCTAAATGCGGCCTTAAACTTACTGCTGGAGTTAAAGCTGAAAATCTAGGAGGAGATATTATTGCTGAGAATGAACTGGCAGGTGGAACAAACCATTTGACTGATAGAGATAAATTAAATTTTGTATTAAAAGTAAAAGCAGAGGGTTTTGCCAAAATTCGTATCAAAATCTTGTTTTTTAAAGTCTCTTTTAGAGTAGCCTTAACTAGTCATATGTTTTTTTATTATAAACTAAATACAAAAAATACCGATTCAAATTTAAATAAAAATATTTCTCTTCAATTTAATGGCATGACATTAGATTATGATTTAGAATTATTCCGAATGATAGAAAATTATATATCTAAA
Organism: bacterium; assembly: GCA_963667425.1. GTDB lineage: Bacteria > UBP6 > UBA1177 > UBA1177. The sequence goes on from OY763407.1 coordinate 1,588,772, forward strand.
TCGAAGCTAAGACGATATCTTAAAGAACAAGTTTTAGCAGTAATTTATAAACAAGGCTTGGATAATATCGATTTAACTGGAGTTGTAACTGAAATGGATAACGTTTTAAAAAACATTGGTTATAATTATTCAGATTCCTATGATGCATACTTTGATAGACAAATAAAAGATTATCAAAATGGTCTTTATTATTCAATATATTCAGACGCAGTCTTCCTATTCAAGAAAAAAGGTTACAGTCCTAAGGAATATGAAGATACAGATGCGTTTCTTGAATTTCCTTATGTCTCCACGAAAAAAAAATATATAAGAAATTACTTCTGGACCTATTCCGATGATGATAATGATAATATAGATAACATTAACGATCCCTGTCCCAAAACATCTGGAAACTTATGCGACATAGACAAAGATCTTCTCCGTGATGATTTTGATGACAGATTATACTATGTAGGTTATGTTGAGCCCAAAGCACATGAAGAAGTCAAATACTCATATGATTCATATGTAAAAGATTCATCCGGAATGACAAGAAGAAGTCATAAAGAACATGTCTTATATGGCGAAACCAGAGATATATTTGCATCAGGAGAGTTTAAAGACTACTGGACAGCAGGAGGAGATAGTGAAAATCTTGCAGCAACAAATCTCTCAACATATTACTGTTTCTGTGGAGATACTGAGTTGGAACATAGAGATTGTGATAGAGAGCAGGGCATTTGTGGCATCAGCCATGCAAAACCAAATCAGGCTTTTAACCAGAGATATGGCAAAAACACGTGGCTTCCTATTAATAAAGGAGAAATTAATACCGAGATAAAAGAGCCTCATGAATTTCATTATGCTAATCGTGATGAAGAACAGCCTCATGATGAAATAACCAAAGCATACAAGTTTGACGCTACGAGAACCTGGAACTGGAAAACAGATGTGCAGAGTTTTTATCCAGGAGAAGAAATAGAATTTGACACATATGAAACAGAAGAAGAGAAAAATGATGCTGTAAGACAGGGACTTTACTACGGTTCAAGAGTCTCTTCAGGACATGTAAAGACATCCTACCATGGAGGCTACACAGATGGAGAAGGAGTAAATAAAATAGTTAAAAAGGATTTCTTTCAGCCTTACTATGTATCGCACAGTGATACTCTTAACAAACTATTTGCAAACTTTATAGATGACTCATTTGCCTCTTCACCAACCAAAACAATAGCTCTGGTCCAGTGGTACGGAGAAAGAGAAGTGGTAACATTTGAAGAGCACTTTAAACATTACAACTTCAAGTGGCTTGATGAACTTTTAAAAAATGCAGGCTACAACCCTGAAATGATAGATCCTGAAAATCCTATGCCGTGGGAAATCCCATCAGACAAAGCGTATATTACTGAGTTAATGGGAAACAGTGTTAAAATAACTGAAGTAAAAGCAGCAGAGAATATTCAGCAGATAATAACAGCCGAAGAATATGCAGAATACTACACAAAAAATGATGATACCTTCTTTATTGAAAACATGTATGGCAGAAAATATGAAATTCAGAATGGAAGAGATCATAAATTCGGCTCATTCCTTAAATCAGGCACAGATTATTATGTAATGGGAAACATGAAGGCATTGTCAGGAGATTTTCCAGTAGGAGGAATAAGCAACAGGTACTATTCAAGCAACATATTCGGTAAAATCACATTAACGGAAAACGGATATGTATATAACACACTGCCATCACTTCCTGAAGAAAAATCTGAAAACGTTAAACTGTTTGCAAAAAAAGCCGAGCTTTTTGCAGCGGCAGTTACAGGCAGTGTAATGAAAATCTACAGATACTACGAAGAAAACGATTCATACTGGGAAAAAGTATCAGAAACAACAATTAACGGAACTATTTCTTTAGGAAGCTTAACAGGCTTTAAGGATATAACACTTTTTACAGCAGCAAATGAAAATGGAACTGTACTTTATTCAATAGAAGACGACAACACACCTGCTGAATACATCCCGCTTGATGATGAACCGCTTTATAAAACTAAAATATTTACAACATTAAATGATTTTTCAGTTGTAACAACAGATGGCTACCATCTAGGGACAGCTGTTATGTATAAAATTGTTGAAGGAGAAGTTGAAAAAAGTGAAATAGTTGTAAAAGGAGTAAATTTTAATATAAATAATCAGTAGATTAATGAATTTATTTGGGGAGAGTTTTTACTCTCTCCAACATTATAAATAGCATTTGGAGAAAATGATGAAAACCTGGATATTTGTTTTAATAATTCTTTTTATATTTACTGCCTGCGACAAAGATAAAGCAAAAACTGACGAAGATGTCATTACTGATGCAGATATTATTACAGATATTGACACAGCTAAAGATGAAGATTTACTCATTCCGGATAACGACACAGACATTCAACCTGATATTGACATAGAAAAACCTGATGAGGAAACAATAACAGATAACGACAACTTGGCAGACTATGAATACTGCAACCCTGACAGTGACATCAAAAATATCTGGACGCCGGATGGTGACCCTTATGCTGAAATGGCAGCTAAATATCAATATTATCCCTATGTTTACTATGGCAATTTTCACCCTGAAATAAAAGATCCTGAAAATGTGAGAAGGCTCTGGGAAAAATATTATGATTCAGTTGATGACGTCGTAAGAGATTGTGTCCCCACACAAAACAATGCCTGCTGGTGCAACACCCCGTTTGAACCTGTTGTAAAACCTGAGAAAAATCCTCTCCACACCGATATAGAAAAATGCTCAAAGAAAAATGATGAATGGTACTACAGCTGGGTTCAGAATGAATGTGATACCCCGATAATAGCACCGCCATGCTGGGCTTTAGACTGGACGTGGGGACATGAACGAAATTACAATGTAAAAAATGGTAAAATTCTTTTTTCAATGAGTGAACATGGGTTAAACAACTCATGGCAGTCCGCAAGCGGTCTTTATCTTTATGACATTAAAAAAAGGCAGATGCTGAATTTTGGAAAAGGGTTAGATGAATACTTTTTTAATGGAAGATATCTTTTTATGGCTCGCTATAACACATCAAAAAATCACATGTGGCCTGAAACACATCCAGACACATATGAAGAAACAGCAATCTACCTTACATATTATGACACTGAAGAAAACAGGTGGGGATATGCCTATTATGAAAATTCACCAGTTGACATGGCTGATTTAATGGCAAGTGACACATATGTAATGATGACGATTCAACCTACAAAAGAACACGGTGTAAAAGTTTTCTACACAAAAATAGGAGAATGGAACAACTGGAAAGAGCTTACAGGTGAAGCAGTAACATCTGTAGATAATCTTGTAACTGCCGGTCATCAGACAATGACAGATCACTATGCGGCATTTCAGAACCTTGACAATGAAATATACTTCTGCGACCTTGAAAAAGGTACGGAAAGCTGTTTTATGGTATCAAGAACAGGTTTTCAGAATAGAGAACCTGAAATGATCTACAATAACAGCAAAAAAGTTGTCTATTATACTGAAAATCTGTCAGACAGTGAAGCCAATAAAATTATTGAAGCAGATATTTCTGACCCGAAAAATATTAAATACAAAGAAATACTTAGCTATGAAAGTGTTATTGCTCTTGAAGATATAAATGAAAGTCATCTTTTATACACCCGCTCAATAGGCAAAGACAGTTATGACAGACATATACTTTCTGCCTGTTACTACAGATTCAATGACAGTAAAAACATCTGCCTTGAAAATGACAGAGATAAAGGAATTCAGAAAGATTACTCATTTATGTATGAAGACAAACTTATATACCAGAGCTGGTCTGAAATAATAATAAGAGATATGAAATGTCACTGCAAAGCCTATCCTGATGAATGTCCTTATGAAAATGAAAGTAAATAGATGAAGATTTTGACATTTATTTTAATAATTCTTTTTATATTTACTGCCTGCGACAAAGATAAAGCAAAAACTGACGAAGATGTCATTACTGATGCAGATATTATTACAGATATTGACACAGCTAAAGATGAAGATTTACTCATTCCGGATAACGACACAGACATTCAACCTGATATTGACATAAAAAAACCTGATGAGGAAACAATAACAGATAATGACAACTTGGCAGAATATGAATACTGCAACCCTGACAGTGACATCAAAAATATCTGGACACCGGATGGAGACCCTTATGCTGAAATGGCAGCTAAATATCAATATTATCCCTATATTTACTATGGAGATTTTCATCCTGAAATAAAAGATCCTGAAAATGTGAGAAGGCTCTGGGAAAAATATTATCAGCAGTCAAAAGATCAGGCTATGGACTGTGTCCCCACACAAAACAATGCCTGCTGGTGCAACACCCCGTTTGAACCTGTTGTAAAACCTGAGAAAAATCCTCTCCACACCGATATAGAAAAATGTTCAATGAAAAATGATGAATGGTACTACAGCTGGGTTCAGAATGAATGTGATACCCCTATAATAGCACCGCCATGCTGGGCTTTAGACTGGACATGGGGACATGAACGAAATTACAATATAAAAAATGGCAAAATTCTTTTTTCAATGAGCGAATACGGATTAAACAACTCATGGCAGTCATCAACAGGTCTTTATCTTTATGACATTGAAAAAAGGCAGATGCTGAATTTTGGAAAAGGGTTAGATGAATACTTTTTTAATGGAAGATACCTTTTCATGGCTCGCAAAGATACATCAAAAAATCATCTTTATCCTGAAACACACCCGGATACTTATGAAGAATCAGCAATATATCTTACCTATTATGACACTGAAGAAAACAAATGGGGATATGCATATAAAGGAACTGCTATGATAGATTTTTCATTTCTTTTTGCAAATGACAAATATGTTATGGTTTCATATGAAAGAAACAGAAGCGATGAGCATAATTTTGTTATGTATACAAAAATAGGAGAGTGGGATAACTGGAAAGAGCTTACAGGTGAAGCAGTAACATCTGTGGATAATCTTGTTAGAGCAGGTCATCAGACAATGACAGATCACTATGCTGCATTTCAGAACCTTGATAATGAAATATACTTCTGCGACCTTGAAAAGGGGACTGAAAGTTGTTTTATGGTATCAAGAACAGGTTTTCAAAGCAGACATCCTGAAATGATCTACAATAACAGCAAAAAAGTTGTCTATTATGCTGAAACACAGCAGGATGATACAACAAGAAAACTTATTGAAGCAGATATCTCTGACCCTGAGAACATTAAATACAAAGAACTTCTTGAATATCAGGATGTAATTTCTTTACAGGATATAAATGACACACATATTCTATACACACGCTCAATAGGCAAAGACAGTTATGACAGGCATATACTTTCTCTATGCTACTACAGATTCAGTGACAGTAAAAATATATGCCTTGAAAATGACAGAGATAAAGGTATCCAGAAAGATTATTCATTTATGTATGAAGATAAACTTATATATCAGAGCTGGTTTGAAATAATAATCAGAGATATGAAATGTCACTGCAAAGCCTATCCTGATGAATGTCCTTATGCGGATGAAAATAAATAAATGAAGATTTTAACAGTTTTTTTAATAATTCTTTTTATATTTACTGCCTGCGATAAAGATAAAGCAAAAACTGACGGAGATGTCATCACTGATGCTGATATAGTAGCAACAGATATTGACGTTGAAAAACCTGATAAAGATATTGTAAAACCAGATGAACAGATTGATGAAGATATGCCGGTAACAGAAAATGATGAATCTGAATACCCTGATGAAGATGGCTATCCCTATTATGATGATAAGGGAAACATCCACTTCTGCAATAAAGGAGATGTTCAGACAGAAAAAGCTCCCCAGTGTGTAACCAATCTGTGGAAAGAAGATAATCAGGAATTCTGTACAAAATATCCTGATTATGACTGCTGCGGTTATCCTTGTGAAATGCCTAACTTTAAGCCATGGTATAAAGATGGAACCAACTGGATGAAGGATGATATAGGTATTTGTGACAGGGATATGGCACCGGATAATTTTAATGGAGGGGCATATACAATAAAGTGGTTTAACTTTAGTGAAGGTAAACTTGGTTTTATTGTTCATGCCCTTCTTGACGGCTCATCCAGCTATGTAAACAACATAAGAGCTATGGAATATGATTTAATGACACAAAAATACAGATTCATAGCACCGGCATCATTAAACATATCGGCATATCATAAAGGCAGGACATTAAGTACGGCAAACAGAATTCCATTTGGCGAGCCATATAGAAACTATATGCTATATTCTGATGAAAGTGGCAGAATAGTAACAGTATATCCTAAAGGAATAAGATTTATAAGCTGGGAGCCCGTAATTTCAGATAAATGGGCATTTGCCAATATAGAAGAACGGGATGAAGATCCGGATCAGATGAAGTATGCAAAAATAGTTGAAAAAACAGGCTTGAGCTATGAAAACCTTACATGGAAGTGGATAAGTCTTGGAGAAGGACTGGCATATAAACCAAACATAGTTGATAACAGGTTGGCATTTTATCTTGATAACTTTAAAGGTTATATATGCGATCTTGATAAAACACCAAAATCACTAGATGAATGCAGATTAGTTAACAGAACAGTTGACGGCTCAATTGAATCGTTAAGATATCCTGTTATAGATGAAGAAAATAACAATATCCTATACTATTCAACAGTGGAATCAATCAACAGAATAGTAAAAGTTGATATTTCATCATATCCATTTAAATATGAAAATATAGATATTGACAGCTCAAGTCTTGAATATGGCACAATGGGAATTTCTATTTCACAAGTTAAAGGTAATTATATAGTGTATGGTAATATATTTTATACAAAACCTGGTGAAAGTGATGAAAGGACAGGAAAACTCTGTTTTTACAGAGTTGATAAAAAGAAAAGCTACTGTTCCAAGCCGGTAACATGGATAGATGCAGAAACAGGCAAAAAAGAATCAAGATATGATCAGTCACGTGCAGAATTTTGGGGTCATTATATTGCATGGCAGGATTCAGGGCTTGCATATCTCTTTTTAAGAGACATGGAATGTTACTGTGACCATAATCCTGAAGTTTGCCCTTATGATGATTACATCCCGAATACTGAGTGCCCTAAGGACATAAATACAGGTGAACATGAATGCATTGATGCTGACACTGAATCACCTGATGAAGATGCCATGTAGCGGCGTAGCGTGCTACGTCGGGTTGTTTGGGCATCGTTTACTGGTAAACATTTGTGATGCAACGATGAAAAGAACATTTCTCTAAACTATATCTTTCCTTTTTTGCATTTTTCAAAAATAGTGTCAAGGCAAAGTTAAAATGTCCGGTCTTCTGCAAAATAGAAATGTCCTCTTTTAAATTTTGAATTATAACTTTCATTAATTATTTTCTCACTTCATTCATAGTAGTCTGAAAAATATCAACAGGAAATTTGCAGTAAGGATTTGCATTTTGTTCAGCTATAATCTGATCAACTGTTTTATTAAGTGTTTTAGCATCTTGTGGTAAGAGCTGCTTTTCTCTTCGTCTGAATGTTTCGTATGGCATTTTTCTTCCTTTGTACAGAAGGGTTATTTCTCCATTAAAACTTTCACAAACTGTTATTTCTCTTTTTCTCATACTTATTCCGGAGCTTTCAGTCTTTATCTGGTAAATGGTATTGTTATATTGTATTTCCAGATTATTTGAAATAGTTCTTAGACTGTGTTTGGAAAAAATTATATCAAGTTCCTCTTTGCTGTGCTGAACTTCTCTATGTGCATTTTCACAGGATTTTGCTTTTACTGCAAACTTATTACTCAGCATCTCTTTATATTCTGTTAAAAACTTATTTGCTTCTTCGATTGTATTTATCTTTCTAAGCCTCAGTTCCTTCACAAGACGATCCTGTAAAAGCTGGTTGGCTCTTTCCACTCTACCTTTAGCCTGTGGCGTATTGGCTGAAATAATTTCTATCCCCAGCGTTTTCATCGCACGGCCAAACTGCGTAATGTTACTGCCTGTTTTCGGATCGGCTCTGTTAACTCTGAATATTCCATGTTTATCTGTATAAAGTGCTGCCGGTATTCCATATTCTGAAATGTATCTTCTCATTGTTTCCATGTACGCTTCGGTCGTTTCCGATTCCGAGAAGAAAAGTTCCATGAATTCGCCTGTGGCATCATCTATGAAAACTGTAAGATTACATTTTGGACGGCGGTTTTCAAACCATTCATGCGGTGAGCCGTCTATCTGTATCAGTTCTCCTGTCCGGCTTCTTCTTTCACGCATCTGATGAACTCTTTTTGCTTTCTTTGCTTTACTTTTCCATATATTTTCAGATATCATTATCTGTCTTACTGTTTCTCTTGATATAACTATATCGTCAAGCTCTTCAAGCTTTTCCGCTGCAAGTGTCGGTCCGAAACCATAATATTTTTCCTTTAGAAGTTGCTGAACTTTTTTTCCCAGTTCCTCTGATATTTTACGGTTACTCGTTTTGCCTCTTTTACGCGATATCAAGCCTTTTTCTCCTTCTTTTGAATACCTTTTCAAAATCCTTCGTATCTGCCTTTCCGAAAGATGAAGAAGCTTTCCAGCTTCTTTCTGAGACAGGCGTTTCAACTTCAAATCCCTTATTACAGAAACACTCTCTATCTCTTTTTGGCTCATTCGTAGAATCTCCTCCACTGTAATCTCCCATGATTGTTCATTCCTTTCATCTGAGAGATTAGTTTAAATAACCGGACATTTCTACTTTGCTCACATAGGACATTATCACTTTGCGCCCACACCTTTTTTAAAAATAGTTGAAATAAAATATCAAAAAAGGTAACCTTCTCGTGATTATACAAACCTATTTGAGAGGAAAACTGCAATGATTAATCACGACAAGCTCAAAGTTCCTTTAAAGAAATTATGTTTTGAACCTAAAATCCCTTTTATGGCAGGAAAGACAACCAATGATATAAAGCCTCTTGCCAAACCTTTTTTTCAGGAACGTGGTTTTGAAGCTATTGATTTCGGTATTGCTGTTAAGAAAAAAGGATTCAATATATATGTTGCCGGTGAATCCGGTACAGGGAAAACTTCAAATGTAAGAAAATATCTTCAGAAAATAGCAGCTACGATGCCCGTCCCTGATGATATCTGCTACGTTTACAACTTTGAAAATGAAGATGAACCATTTCTTGTAACACTGCCGGCTGGAAAAGGTTCTGTTTTTGTTAAGGATATGAAAGAACTTCTTGAATTTCTTAAAGAAATTATACCTAAAGAGCTTGAAAGCGAGCAGTTTGATATAACAAAAGGTGAATTAACAAAATGGTATCAGGATGAAAGTGATTCAAGTTATCAGGAAATGGAGGAAGAATCCGCCAAACTTGGATTTCTGGTAAAATCAGCACAGGGTGGACTTGTAATAAATCCTGTTGTCGATGGAGAACCTATTGATAAAGCTAAATTTGATTCCCTTCCTCCGAAACAGCAGCAGGTTATAAAAAACAATGAAACGCTTCTTCAGGAAAAGCTCATTACATTTTTTCACAGAGAAAGACAGCTTGAGAAAAAATTTAAAGAAAAAATGACTGCAATAAGACAGGAAATGGTCCGCTCCCTTGTTTCAGATCCTTTAAAGGAAATTGAAAAAAAGTATGGCGATAGAGAATCCATTCTTAATTATTTCAAGGATTTAAAAGAGCATCTTCTTGATAATTTTGATGATTTCGTTCTTTTAAGAGATATTGAAGAAGGAAAACAGGAAGCACAGAACTATCCAATTCCATCTTTAATAGAATATGAAGTAAATCTTCTTATAAATAATACACATCTTAAAGGTGCACCTGTTATTTATGAGACAAACCCGACTTTTCAGAATATGCACGGATATTTTGAATATGAAGAGAGGCATAACTTTTTGTTTACCGATTTCACAAGAATGAAACCGGGGTCCCTTCATAAGGCAAATGGCGGTTTTCTTTTAATTCAGGCTAACGATATCCTCAAAAACTACTATTCATGGACAGCTCTCAAAAGAGCACTTAGAAACAGTACTTTAAATCTTGATGATCTTGATATCGATTTCAGGTTAAGAACAAATGCCATGCCGAAGCCTCAGTCACTTCCACTCAATATAAAGGTTGTTCTTATCGGTGATGAACATCTTTTTCATATGCTTTATTCTTATGATGAAGATTTCAGAAGAATTTTCAGAGTAAAGGCTGATTTCAGCTCAACTGTTCCGGTTAATTCCGAAAACAGCAAAAAACTTATCAATTTCATATCCAGAGTTGTCACCGAAGATAAGCTTCTTCCTTTTGATGACTCTGCTATTTCTTCTGTTCTCTATTACTCTTCAAGGCTTGCAGATGATCAGAAGAAATATATGGTTATGGCAACTGATATAGTTGACATTATTGTAGAATCAAATTTCTGGGCTGCTAAAGACAATAAAGAAATGGTTACTTCAGAATCCGTTAGAAAAGCACTGCAAAAAAGAGACGAAAGACATTCAAGAATAAGAGAGAGATACTACGAATCAATAGAGAGAGAACATATTCTCCTTGATGTCAAAAGTGATGTCGTAGGTCAGATAAATGGTCTTGCCGTTTATAGCATTGGTGATTTTTCCTTTGGTATTCCTTCAAGAATAACAGCAAAAGTTTTTGCAGGAAGAAGAGGAATAGTAAATATTGACAGAGAAGTTCGTTTATCAGGAGCTATTCATGATAAAGGGGCTATGATACTTGCAGGTTTTATGGGTGATAAATTTGCTCAGGATAAACTTCTTTCTCTTTCGGCATCAATAACTTTTGAACAGAGCTACGGCGGTGTTGACGGAGACAGTGCAAGTTCAACAGAGCTTTATGTTCTTCTTTCCGCAATATCGGGCGTTCCGATTAAACAATCTATTGCTGTTACAGGTTCAATTAATCAGAATGGCGACATTCAGCCTATTGGCGGTGTCAACGAAAAAATAGAAGGTTTTTTTGATATATGTAAAATAAAGGGATTCACTGGTAAACAGGGCGTAATCATACCTATTCAGAACGTTGAAAACTTAAATCTTAGACCTGATGTAATAGATGCTGTTGAAAAAGGTCAATTTTCAATTTATGCAATAAATAATGTATGTGAAGGAATTGAAATTCTTACCGGTAAAAAATCAGGAATGAAAAAGAAAGATGGATCTTTTACTAAAGATTCTATTTTTGATTTAGTTAACAGAAGAATTAAAGAGTTTGGAAAAATAGAGAGATAGATATGTCAGAAATCAATTTTAAAAGAGAAATAACAGGTTCTGCACAGGAACTCTGGAATAAAGTGGAACATAAAAAAGATGAAATAGCTTCAAAACTGAAAAAATTTACGCCTGAAATAGTTTCTCTTGCTGAAGAAAAAGCATTTGAAATAAAAACCAAGGTTTTTAATGCCAGACTTGAAGTAAAAGAAAATCTGCTTGATTTTAAAATAAAACTTCCACTGCTTTACAGGTCTTTCAGAGGCATGATAGAAAAAGCTGTGGACGATGTTTTAAAAGGTCTTAAATAGTGATCGAAAGTTTCTACACAATTTCCCGGGAAACATCTTTTATAGAATTTAAAGAAAAAGGTTCCAGATTTATTTCTGCCGCATATCCGGTAAAGAATGAAGAAGAAGTAACTGAAATTGTCAATGCTTTATGGAAAGAACACTATAATGCCACACACATATGTTATGCATGGCGCATAGGAGAAGGAAAAGAGGAACTTTTCAGATACAATGATAACGGTGAACCTTCAGGCACAGCCGGACTGCCCATATATAATTCAATAATAAAGGAAGAACTCTTTAATATTCTTGTAGTATCAATAAGATATTTTGGAGGTACCAAACTTGGAACAGGCGGACTTGTTAGAGCTTACTCTCAATCGGCATCACTTGCACTGGAAACTGTTGAGCGGTTGCTAATAGAAATCAAAATTCCTTTCACCCTCAATCTGCCATTTGATTTCACCGGTGATATTATGTATCTTATCAATCAGATAGAAGGGATTGAAATAACAAATCAGAACTATAATAATGACGGTCTTGAAATTACTGTTAAAATTCCTGTTGCATCTGTTGAATCTTTTGATAAAATGCTTATCGACAAAAGTCGGGGGCGCTATTCAATAAAGTAAAGTATTTCTTTACACTGTTTTTTTACACAGCTTTTGAGCTGAGATTTGGGAAAGGGGTTTTTATGAGAATTTTTTTATTCTTTTTTATTTTCACTGCTCTATTTTCATTCATGAATGCAGAAACATTAACAGTTCAGACAGGAAGGTTTTCTGTTGAAAAAGATACTGAAGGAAATCTGATTCCTACAGTTGACGGCTGCAATTTTAATTCGATGGAATACGAAGAACTTTTCCCTCTCTGCAGCACAAAAATAAATGGGAAAATAGAAGCTGTCAGAATAATTTCAAAAGAAAAAATCACTCTTGAAGGAAATATTAAAAAAGCTCCTGATCTTTACAGAATTGTTCCTGGAAAGCTTGAACTTGTAAAGAAAACAATTACAAATCTTCCTGATTTTAAAACTTTCTATACTCAAAATGAGATTTCAAGAAACAAAAAAACTTATGAGACCATATTAAACTACACTCCTATAGTAAAAGAAAACGGAAACTTTTATCTTATAAAATCTTTTGCCGTAACATATTCTGAAAATCCTTATAACAACCTGAAAACAAAAGCACCTTCACAAGCAAATTCACTTATGATACTCACTTCATCAAAAATCTTTGCAGGCTCTTCCGAAATTCTTAACTATATTAATACAAAAAAAGCTCATGGTTTTACAGTTGATGTTTTTACTGAAAAACAGTATGGCGGAGAAGAACTTAAAGGCGAAAAGAAAGCTTTTCATATCCGTGACTGGCTTATGAAACAGGCCGGAAAATACAAATATCTTCTTATAATAGATGATCCTTCCGTTTCAGGCTCTGGAATACCAATGATTCGTGCGTATCCAAATATAAATGAACCTGAAGAAGATTACTGGGACACACCAACTGACTGGTATTATGCAGAACCTTTTTCAGATATTGATAAAAATCAGAATCTTGTTGTAGGAGAACCCTCAGATGGAGCAACAAGTTATGATTACACTTTCATTGTAGGCAGAATTCCTGTTTATCAGAATTCATTTTACAAACTTGATGATATTTTAAGAAGAACAATAAATTATATAGAATCTGAAGAAAATTATTCACCAAGAAAGCTCAAATACCTTTTTCCATCAGCAATCTCGTATTATGAACATCAGGATGGTGAAATGAGAATGCCTAAAATGGACGGAGCCTACATTACAGAATATCTTCTAAAAAATATTTTTAATGAAAACTATAATATTTATGGGCTTGTAGAAAAAGAAGGTCTTTCTCCTTCAGAATTTACAGACTATCCTGCACTTAACTCTGCCAGCATTATTAGTGAATGGAACAATATTAACCCTATACTTGTGTTCTGGCAGGGACATGGCTTAAAAGACAGTTCATATAGAACTATCTGGAGACGTGATTCAGATAATGATGGAATTCCTGACAGTTATCCTGAATTTGCTTCCCCTGCTTTTATCTACAGTGACACTACTGCATCTTTGAGCAGTGCAAAGCCCTCTTTTGTATTTCAGGGAAGCTGTCTTAATGGAGATATTGATTATTCTGATAACATTTCTACTGCAATGCTTGAAAACACAGCTGTAGGAGTTATAGGAAGTTCTCAGGTTTCCTACGGTTCCATTTTCCCTGACTATGATCCATCATATTCAGGTGATATTTTCGGAATTGGAACCATGTTTATTGAAAAAATTGTAACAACGAATGTTTCCGCAGCTGAAGCCTTATCAAGAATAAAAAAAGAAATGGCATCATATAGCAGTGTAACAAACACAATAAAGCTGGAACTTAATTATTTTGGAGATCCTTCGTTAAAAGCAGGAATCGCATCATGCAATGCTGATTCTGAATGTGATGACGGACTTTTCTGCAACGGTACAGAATACTGCAATAGTGAAGGTTTCTGTGATATTAAAGAAACCGCACCTGACTGCAGTTCATCTGAACATGAAGAATGTCAGGCATCTGTATGCAGTGAAACGGAAAAAAAATGCGTTACAGAAACAGCTCCTGACGGAACATTTTGCGGAGATCAAAGCGATAAATGTGTCGAAAGATATGAGTGTGCGAGCGGAAAGTGTGAGCAGGTTAATCCTGTTGACTGCACGATGTATGATTCTCCATGTTTATATGCTACATGTGATCATGATACCGGAAGATGTAAGAAAACAGCTATTAATGAAGGAAATAGTTGTGATGATGAAAACCTCTGCACAGAAAACACAGTCTGCACGAATGGAAGATGTAGTGGAGACTTTATTGAATGTGAGCAGACAGATCCTTGTCTAAAATTCAACTGTAGTCTTGATGAACAGAAATGTACCGGAACAAATAACGCTGATGCTAATTTTACTTCATGTGAAACAGATGAAGGAAAAGGACACTGTTACTATGGAAAATGTGAAATTGATGAAGAAAAAAATAGCAGTTCCTCAAAAAGTGGTTGTTCTCTTTTTATAATTAATTAAAAATTTCAACAAAACTTATTTATATAATAATATTTTATTCTTTCAGCAAATTATAGTACAAATTAAACAATAAGAAGCATAATAAAAGCTTTACAAAAACAAACTTAAAAATAAAATAAACTGCTGATTTTTATTGAGGTTTTTCTTGTTAAAATTATTTTTATTTTATATCTCAGGCATCTTTTTTATGGAAGAAAAAATTCCATTAAATAAAAGAGCGGATTTTTTTAAAGAGATAAATCAGACTAATTTTTCAAGGTCAATTACTGTTGCATTTTTATCTGCGCTGATAAATTTTTTTCTCCTGATTACTGATAGCCTTGAATATTATCTTACACACCATGATCTCAACACTAAACTCATGTTTTGGGCTCACCTTACAATAACTTGTTTCTCTTCAGGATATGCTCTGATTGGTTTTATATTCAGAAAAAAGATAAAGAACCATGCTTTTTTTGCATTTTCTTTTCTCGCAGTAATAAATCTCCTTGCACTTATAATAGTTGCCATTGTTCAGCTTATCCACACTAACATATCTGTATATTTTATAATTATGATTATAATTGCTTCTGCATACTATATAAGACCTTTCATAGCAATAATCTTTATGTCATGCAACTATCTTTCAATGTTTTATATTATAACAGCTTTTGTTCAGGATACACAGATGATTCCTCCATTATTAAGTGATTCAGCTATTATTACCATTGCTGCTTTTACCGCTTCAGCTACAAATTTTGCAATGATTATAAGGCAATACATCTACCGCATAAATCTTGAGAAAGAAAAAAGCTTAAAAGAATATGAAAAAAGTGAAAATGAAGCAAAAAGCAACTTCATCGCAAAAGTAAGTCATGAAATAAGAACTCCTATAAATGCAATATCAGGCACAATGGAACTTTTGGAACATTCTGAACTTCAGGATTATCAAAGAAATTACCTTAAAATAGCTAAGGCTTCTCTTAATAACCTCTTATCAATGGTAAATAATGTTCTGGATATAACAAAGATAGAAGCAGGGGCAATGCAGGTTGAATTAAAATGTTTCAACATTTATGAAGAAACTGATCATGCGACAGAAATAATGAAAAATCTTGCACTTAACAAAGACATTTCAATTAACCTCACAATAGATGAAAGTATTCCTGAATGTCTGCATGGTGACAATATAAAAATGATGCAGATTTATAATAATCTTCTCTATAATGCTGTAAAATTCACTCAACATGGAAAGATAGATATACGTGTTTCGATAAAAGAAAAAGAAGAGTATTTTCTATCGCTTCTTTTTGAAATATCTGATACAGGAATAGGGATTCCTGACGAAGAAGTAGGAATGCTGTTTCAAAGATTTTCTCAAATAAAAGGGATATACTCCATAGAAAACAAAGGGACCGGCCTTGGTCTTATGATATCAAAAGAACTTGCAGAACTATTAGGCGGAAGCATCGGTTATAGAAACAATATTCCAGTTGGTTCAATATTTTTCTTCACTGTACCTTTGCAATATAAAAAGAAAGAAATCTAAGATTTATACAAATTCTGAAATTTTATGTGTCGTTATCTGTTTTGACTTTGGTTTAGACTCATTTTTTCTTTTCTTGGATGATATTTCAAGAGCATTTTTAAGCACCTCGGAAGCATGTCTCACAGAAGTTATTTTAAGTGCATCCTTTATTTCTGAAGGAATCTTTTCAAGATCTCCTACATTCTGTTCAGGAATAAAAACCTCTTTTATGCCATTCTTTACAGCAGCCATTAGTTTAGCTTTAAGTCCACCTATTTTAAGAGCTCTTCCAGTTAAGGAAACTTCACCTGTCATAGCGATATAAGGCTTAACCGGCGTTTCAGAAACCAGAGAAATAACTGCCAGAGAAATTGCAATTCCAGCTGACGGACCATCTTTTGGAACAGCTCCTTCCGGAAAATGAATATGAATATCGTTATCTTTCCACACATCATTTTTTACATTAGGAAACATATCTGGAAGAAGAGATTTTACAAAACTTATAGCTGTTTCTATAGATTCTTTCATAACTTCACCAAGAGAACCTGTAACCTTTACATTACCTGTCCCAGGATATTTTATAGTCTCTATTTTAAGAAGGACTCCGCCCGATGCAGTCCATGCAAGTCCATTTACGATTCCTACAGTAGCTTCTTTTTCTATATCCTCATCATTTGAATAGACTACAGGTCCAAGCCAGCTTCCAAGATTTTTCAATGTAATTGTATATGACTTTTTATTTGAATCATTCTTGGCTTTCTCAAAAGCAATTTTTCTGCAAATATCTCCAATTTTTCTTTCGAGTTCTCTTACTCCTGACTCAGAAGTGTAACTGTCAATTATTTTTAATATTACATCATCACCAATCGAGAGTCTGAGCCCTTTAAGACCATTGTTTTCAAGTTGTTTTTTTACAAGATATTTTGCCGCTATACTTTTTTTCTCGTGAGAAGTGTAGCCATCGAGCCTTATTATTTCAAGCCTGTCTCTGAGAGCATATGGAATTGCTGATTCATCATTTGCTGTTGCAATAAATAAAATATTTGAAAGATCAAATTCGAGATCAAGATAATTATCCATAAAAGTATTATTCTGTTCAGGATCCAAAACTTCAAGAAGAGCAGATGCCGGATCACCTTTATAATCATTACCAAGTTTATCAATCTCATCAAGAAGAAAAAGAGGATTATTAACCCCGGCTTTTTTTACTGACTGTATAATCTTACCTGGCATTGCACCTATATATGTCTTTCTATGACCTCTTATCTCTGCTTCATCACGAACGCCGCCAAGAGAATGTCTAACAAAGACTCTTCCTGTCGCTCTTGCAATAGATGACGCTATTGAAGTTTTTCCAACTCCCGGAGGTCCGACAAGACATATTATCGGAGCTTTAAGAGAATCAGACAACTTTATTACTGCAAGATATTCCAGAATTCTTTTTTTAACATCTTCAAGACCGTAGTGATCTGCCTCAAGAATCGATTCTGCAACATTAATATCTGTCTCAAGTACTGAACTTTTTTCCCACGGAAGAGAAAGAATTGTATCTATGTAACCTTTGATTACAGCAGATTCACTGCTCATTGGCGGAATCTGTTCATATCTGTCATACTCTTCCCAGAGTCTCTCTTTTACATAGTCAGGAACCTGTGCAGCCTCTATCTGGGCATCGAGTTCCTTATCTTCGTCATCGTCATCTTCAGGATCAACACCTCTAAGTTCATTTTTAAGAGCATTTATCTGCTCCGTTATGTAGTGTTGTTTCTGTCCTGCTTCTATTTTTTTTCTTACAGCAAGATCTATTTTGGATTCTATCTTTATAAGTTCCATTTCAATCTTAACATAAGAGAGAAGCATCTGATAACGTTTTTTAAGACTTGCAGTTTCAAGAAGTTTCTGACTGTCTTCAAGGTCCATTCTGACAAAACCTGAAGAAATAATATCAGCAAAAAGCTCATTGTCTTCTATTGAAAATGTATCTGTAAGAACATCTAAAGGTAAATTTCTGGTTTCAGAAAGTTCTTTCAGAGCAGTTTCAAGCAAAGCTCTAAGATTGGCAACTGAAGCTACGGAATCTTTAGCTTCAAGAGTGGAAATCTTAACATCCATGTTTCCATAAGAATTCCATGAAATATCTTCAATTACAACTCTTGATTCACCTTCAAGAAACACCTGAAAAGTTCCATTAGGATTTTCAACAACCTGCACAATAGAACAAAGTGTTCCTACATCATAAATATCATCAGGAACTGGAATTTCAGCACCGAAATCTCTCTGGGCAGCAACAACAAGTCTTTTATGACCATCAAGCATAGACCTGTTTACTGCTTTTATACTAAAGTCCCTTCCTACTTTAAATGATGCGCTTGCTTTAGGAAAAACTACAGCATCTTTAAGTGGAAGTAAGGGAATCTTGTCAAAACTATCAATCAAAATCATTAAGCTCCTTCGTCTGAAACGATTTTACTCCCGGAAGATTTTCTCATAACTTTTATAGGCTGTTCTTTGTTTTCAATTACACCTTTTGTAACGACAACTTCTTTAATTCTATCTTTCTCTTCCGGAACTTCATACATAATATCAAGCATTGATTCCTCAATAACTCTTCTAAGACCTCTTGCTCCGGTTTTAAGAGCTTTGGCCTTCTGAACTATTGCCTGAAGTGAATCTTCTCTGAAATCAAGTGCTATATCATCAATAGCAAAAAGCTGTTTATACTGTTTTACAATGGCATTTTCAGGCTCTGTAAGAATTCTGATAAGGTCTTCTTCATCAAGAGAAGATAGTGGTGCTATAACAGGGAATCTTCCTATAAACTCAGGGATAAGACCAAATTTAAGCATATCTTCAGGCTGAATCTGACTCATTATATGTTTATCATCAACAACAAGTTTGGTATTAACTTTACCAAATCCGAGTTCTGTTGTTCCGATTCTTCTTTTTATTATTTTATCCATACCTTCAAAAGCACCGCCTGCAATAAAGAGTATGTTTGTGGTATCAAGTTTTATATATTCCTGATGAGGATGTTTTCTTCCGCCTGTCGGAGGAATATTTGCAACAGTGCCTTCAATAATTTTAAGAAGAGCCTGCTGAACACCTTCACCACTGACATCTCTTGTAATTGAGGGGTTTTCACTCTTTCTGGTAATCTTGTCAATTTCATCAATATAGACAATTCCTCTGGAAGCTTTATCAATATCGTAATTTGCAGCCTGAACAAGATTAAGAAGAATATTTTCAACATCTTCACCAACATATCCCGCTTCTGTCAAAGCTGTAGCATCAGCCATAGCAAAAGGGACATTGAGAAGTTTTGCCAGAGTTCTTGCAAGGAGCGTTTTTCCGCTTCCTGTAGGTCCCATCAAAATTATGTTGCTTTTCTGAATCTCAACAGGATCTGAGTGTCTGCCGCCTTTCATCTGAGAAATATCAATTCTTTTATAGTGATTATAAACAGCAACACTTAAAACTTTCTTGGCAAACTCCTGACCAACAACATAACGGTCAAGCACATTCTTTATATCTGAAGGAATAGGAATCTTTTTATCATCAGTAACAGTAAACTCTTCATCTTTATCTTTTAAGATTTCCTCGCACAGAAGTACACATTCATTGCATATATATACACCAGGACCTGCAATAATTTTATCAACTTCCGCCTGAGTTTTACCACAGAAAGAGCATTTTATCTGCTCTTTTTTTGTAGTTCCCTTAACCATTCCACCCTCCAAAACGTTATTTTTTCTCCACTATCTTATCTATAAGTCCATAAGATGCAGCTTCTGCCGCAGACATGAAGAAATCACGTTCCATATCTTTCTTAAGTTTATCTTTTTTTGCACCGGAATGAGAAGACATAATATCAAGAATTCTCTGCTTAAGGAAAAGAACTTCCTTGGCATGAATCTCAATATCAGTTGCCTGACCTCTGAAACCGCCAATAGGCTGGTGGATCATTATTCTCGAACTTGGCAGAGAAAATCTCTTACCTGCCGCCCCACTTGCGAGCAGGACAGCTCCCATGCTTGCAGCCTGACCAATACATATAGTCTGAACATCAGGTTTAACGTACTGCATCGTGTCATAAATAGCAAGACCGGCAGTAACACTACCGCCAGGAGAATTTATATAAAGCTGAATATCTTTTTCAGGATCCTGTGCCTCAAGAAAAAGAAGTTCTGCAACTATGAGATTTGCTGTATCATCATTAACTTCGCCGCCAAGGAATATAATTCTATCCTTAAGCAGTCTTGAATAGATGTCATAAGCTCTCTCTCCGCCGCCTTCCTTTTCAACCACCATCGGGATAAGGCTGTTTTCTAAAAAGGATTTTATCATTTATCAGTCCTCTTTTGAAGATGTAAAAACTGCTGTTTCCAAAAGTTTATTTAATACTTTATCTTCCTGTATCATAACTTTCTTTTCTGAAATCATATTTTCATTAAGAATTTTTCTCATATATTCGGCAGGAATTCCATACATCGCAGCTTCTTTAGCAAGGAGTTCATCAACATCAGTCTCGGAAACTCTTACACCGAAATCCTTTGCAAGCTGGGAAAGAAGAAGAAATCTCTTTGATGTCCATTCAGCACTCTCTCTTATTTTCTTTTCATCTTCTTCGTTTGTCTCTGTTTTCTTTTCATTTTTCTTATACTGTTCACGAACAGCTTCTATCTGAGCATTTAAGAAAACAGGTGGAATCTCTATACCGGTATTATTTTCAACGAGCTTCTCAGTAGCAATGTATTTTTTATTATCATTATTGAGATTATCAAGATATTCCTTAATTTTATTTTCAAGATCTACTCTTAGCTCTTCAACTGTATCAGGAAATTCAGGTTTTGATTTAAGGAAATCATCATTGAGCTCGAAAGGAGCAGGAACTTCAAGTTTGTTTACAGAAATTGTAAAAGTAACTGTTTTACCCGCGATGTTCTTTCCATGATAAGTTTCAGGGAAATTAACATCAACATCGTATGTATCGCCTTGCTTCTTACCGTAGAGACTTTTTTCAAAATCTTCAACAAAACGCTTTGAACCAAGAACATAAGGATGATTTTCACCTTTTGTTTCAGGAACTTCCTCACCATCAACTTTACCTGCGAAAGTCAGAGTAAGCCTGTCATTATCCTCTGCAGCTTTTTCTCCGTTTTCTGTGTATTCACTATATTTCTGAGCAATAGCTTTAAGCTCTTCTTCAAGCATTTCATCTTTATACTCTACAGGAACATATTCAGCAGTTACATCTTTATTAACTTTAAGTTCAGGGAAAACCTGTACTTTAAATGTAAAAGTAAAATCTTTATTCTCTTCAATCGTATCCTTGGTAACTATTTCAGGGTCAGTAATAACATGAAGATTTTCTTTTATTACACTTGTATTGATGCCGGAACCTAAAAGAAAACTTTCAACATCTTCAGCAACTTTTTTTCCATACATACTCTTAACAACGTTCATAGGAACTTTTCCTTGTCTGAAACCATTAATTTTTGTTGTAGTTGCTATTTTCTTAAAAGAATCTGTGAAATTCTGGGAAACTTCAGTTCCTGAAAATACTACGCTAAGTTCTTTTTCCACTGTGCTGAGATGATTAATCTTGTGTTCCATAACATTCCTCTTATTTATTACAATATTAAAACTTTATAACAAAAAACTGGTGCGAGGGGGGGGACTCGAACCCCCACGGTCGCCCGCCAGATCCTAAGTCTGGTGCGTCTGCCAATTCCGCCACTCTCGCACGAACAGAAGTTTGTATGCAAAAGCAAAGCCAAAGTAAAGATTTTTTTAAGGTTGGGTGTAGAAAAAAACTTATGAGTAAATATTAGAATTTGTCTCATATGCTTTGTAAAAATGGTAGGCCCTGAAGGATTCGAACCTTCGACCCACTGATTAAGAGTCAGTTGCTCTACCAACTGAGCTAAGAGCCCGCCATAAAAAAAGCATGGGGTGGGTGATGGGGCTCGAACCCACAACAACCGGAACCACAATCCGGTGCTCTGCCAATTGAACTACACCCACCACTACTTCAAATATAAAATAACGATGGTACGCCCGAGAGGATTCGAACCTCTGACCTACGGATTAGAAGTCCGTTGCTCTATCCAGCTGAGCCACGGGCGCACTAAAAAAATGGTCGGGGCGAGAGGATTCGAACCTCCGACCCTCGGTTCCCAAAACCGATGCGCTAACCAGACTGCGCTACGCCCCGAAAACAAAGAGGATATTAAGGATAGTATGACAAAAAGCAAGTATTTTTTTTGTTTTTTTTATACATATAAAAAAATCTTAGTCAATTCAAAAGTATAGAGATTAAATTTTCTAAAATTCTAGTTAAGCTGCGGAATATAGAAATCAAAGTTAACCATACTGCCTTCACTGCTTTTGCGCACAGCAAGATTTTCATCTGTCTTTATATAGATTTTAAAAATACCATCCTTTTTCTGAGGATAGATATATTTTACAACGCTGTTGAAAGCTCTTGCATCTATTATATAAAGAAGATGTTTGGGAATTTTTTTCATATTATATATATCAATGACGTACCCGCCATTTATTTCTCTGAATCTGTAATCAACCTCTCCTGTGAGATCAAGCGTAACTCTTGAGAATTCAGGAAACTTTCTGAAATAAAGATTTTTTAATGTTCCGGAATCTCTCATTTTTACAACAGGAAGGAGCGGCGCATTATCTGAAATCTTTCTCTTTACCGGAAGCTCAATGTTTTTACCGTTTTCATTTACAACTGCAACTGATTTCAGAGCATTTTCCGAAGAATTTTTCTGCAAAGCAAGCCTTTTTTCTTCATCAAGCCTTTTTTCCTCTTCCTCTATCCTTTTTCTCTCCTGCTGGGCTCTTTTTTCTTCTTCCAATCGATTAAGTTCGGCCAGTTTTCGGGCTTTTTCCTCTTCCTCTACCCTTTTTTTCTCCTGCAAAGCTCTTTTTTCTTCTTCCAATCGATTAAGTTCAGCCAGTTTTCGGGCTTTTTCCTCTTCCTCTATCCTTTTTTTCTCCTGCAAAACTCTTTTTTCTTCTTCCAATCGATTAAGTTCGGCCAGTTTTCGGGCTTTTTCTTCTTCCTCTACCCTTTTTTTCTCCTGCTGGGCTCTTTTTTCTTCTTCCAGTCGATTAAGTTCGGCCAGTTTTCGGGCTTTTTCTTCTTCCTCTACCCTTTTTTTCTCCTGCTGGGCTCTTTTTTCTTCTTCCAATCGATTAAGTTCGGCCAGTTTTCGGGCTTTTTCCTCTTCCTCTATCCTTTTTTTCTCCTGCAAAGCTCTTTTTTCATCTTCCAATCGATTAAGTTCAGCCAGTTTTAGCTCTCTTTCTTCTGTTTCAAGCCTTTTTCTCTCAGCTAGAGCTCTTTTTTCATCTTCTTCACGTTTAAGTTCAGCAAGCCTCGATTCTTCTTTTATTTGAGCAATGCGGCGCAGCTCTTCTTCACGTCTTTTTTCTTCTTCCTGACGCTTCAGCTCGGCATAGCGATTTTCTTCTCTTTCTCTTTTTATTTTTTCCTCTTTTGCCAGAAGTTCTCCGACAAGAGCCTCTTCACCGCTCTTTTTTTCAGGTTCGGCAGAGACAAGTCTCTCTTTTTGTTCCTTTTCTATCTGAACTTTTGCGTACACAGACTCAAAATTTGAATTTTCATTAAAGACAGCACCTCCGACACCAAGCAGAAGCATATTGTCTCTATTAAGTATCTGATAGAAACTACCTGTTTTTATATCAAAAAGGATTCTTACTTTTCCATTTTTATCACGAATATCAACATTCTGAATAAGAGAACCTTCAGGTATATTTATTTTATCCAATGAATCCGTATCCAGTTCAAGCACTATCCTATCCGGATTTTTCAGACGGAAAGAGCTGAAACTGACGGAGTTTTCATCCGATGAAAAAAGAATATAAGTATCGTTATCTATTGAATAGGTTTCTACATTAAATGAAAGTAAAAGCGAAAGAATAAATAAAAACATAAATCATCCTGAAACTAATGAAATCCGACTTCCTCTTCCGGCGAAACAGATCTGAATTTTGTAAATTCGGAAATGAACATTAATGGTATAATTCCTGTGGAACCATGTCTGTTCTTTTCAAGGTAAATTTCAGCTGTTCCCCTTCTCTCCGTGTTTTTGTCATACATCTCTTCTCGATGAACAAACATTACAAGGTCGGCATCCTGTTCTATTGAACCGGAATCTCTGAGGTCAGAAAGCATCGGAATTTTTTTACCGCTCCTCTCTTCAACTTTTCTGGAAAGCTGTGCAAGAGCAATAATCGGCACATCCATGTCTTTTGCGAAAAGTTTTATATTTCTTGATATATCCTCAATCTGCCTGACTCTGCTGTCGTCTTTGATAGAACTGTTCATCAGCTGAAGGTAGTCAATAAATAGCGCTTTTATTTTTACCCCTTTTGAGATAAGTTTTTTTGTTTTGGATCTAAGCGACGGTATCGTAAGAAACGCCGCATCATCTATATAAATGGGAAGTTTATTTACTCTGTCTATTTTTTCCCATAATCTTTTAAGTTCAGGTGGCTCCATTCTTCCAGTCATAAGATTCTGTGAATTTACACCACATTCGGAAGCTATAATTCTCTGTACAAGCTGTTCTTTGGGCATTTCAAGAGAAAAGAAAAGGACGGCATTATCAGTTCTTGCAATATTTGCTGCAAGGTTGAGAGCAAATGATGTTTTACCCATACCTGGACGCCCTGCAACAATAACCATTTCACCACCTTTGAGTCCCGATGTGTAATCGTTGAGACGATCGTAACCTGTATCGAGACCTACAAGAAAAGATTCACTTTTCAATCTGTCTCTTAACGATTTTATTTCACTTTCAACTACATCTCTGACAAGAAAAGTTGTAGCAACATTTTTCTCGTTACTTAAATTAACAAGATTTGTTGTTGCTCTGTCGGATATGTTTTCAAAAGTATCTTCCTGAGACATGGAAGAAGAGATGCAGTCTCTGCATATTGTTATCATTTTACGGTGAAGTGATTTCTCCTTAACTATCTCGGAATAAGCTGTAACACTTTTTTCAGACACAGAAAAAATATCTTCCGTTATCTGCATCAGATATTCTATTCCACCAGCTTCGCCTAACAGACCTTCTGTTGCAAGTTTGTTAGAAATAGTTGTTATATCTGCTACTTTACCTGAATTAATAAGATCATAAACAGTTCTGAAAAGAACCTTATTTCTAGGCTCATAGAAATCATCTTCCCTGATAGCAAATTCTTCACACACTGTCAGGAAGTCATTATTATGCAAAAGGCATCCCAAAAGGGATGCCTCTGTTACAATACTGTTTGGCGGAGAAATAACCGTCTCGTTCATTTTATTAGGCCTCGGCGTCTTCTGCCACAACCCAAACTTTAAGAGTACCTTTTACTTCTCTGAAAAGCTTTATTTCAACATCGTAAACGCCTGTTTTCTTTATAGGAACATCAATAACGATGTTTCTGTGATCAACAACGATGTTTTTTGCTTCAAGAAGTTCAAATATTTCTCTGTTAGTTACGCTGCCGAAAAGTTTACCTTCCTCACCAGCTTTTTTAACTATACGAATATCATTTGCAGCTATGGTTTCAGCAAGAGATCTTGCTACATTGTATTCAGAATCGATCTGTTTCTGAATCTTTTTCTTCTGAAATTCAAGAGTCTTTGCATTTTCTGAATTTGCAGGAAGAGCAAAACCGCCAGGAAGAAGATAATTTCTTGCATAGCCATCTTTAACTTTAATAATATCTCCGGCATGTCCGAGATTTTCAACATCTTTAGTAAGTATTATATTCATTTGAGTTCCTCCTACTTTCCTGTAACAGTGAATGGAAGAAGAGCTATTGTTCTTGCTTTTTTGATTTCTCTTGCAAGAACTCTCTGATGCATAGCGCATACACCGCTGATTCTTCTTGGTATTATTTTACCTCTTTCTGTAATGAAATTCTTAAGAAGTTCAGCATTTTTATAATCAAGATCTGTCTCTTTGCCTGAACAGAAACGGCATATTTTTCTTTTTCTGTATACCATCTTAAATCTCCTTAAAGCTCAACGTTTTCGTCTTCATCATCTTCAGAATTTGAAAGAGATTCCTGAAGTTTTTCATTATATGCCTTATTATCGACAGTAACTTCCTCTTTCTTTTCTTCTTCAGCAGTTTCCTCAACTATAGCTGGAGCGACATTCTTTTTCTCTTTGTCTGTAAGAGAAGCGATACCTTCAGCTGATTTAAGGAGTTCTTCTATATTTGCTTTATTGTCAAGCTTAATGGTCATAAACTTAAGAACATGTTCCCAAATGTTGAGATTTCTTTCAACTTCGTGAATAGTTGGACCATCAGCAACAAAATTAAAATAAACATAGTTTCCTTTAAGATTCTTTTTGATCTCGTAGGCAAGTTTCTTCTCGCCCCAGAATTTAACATTTACAATTTTGCCTTCCATTCCGGCAATAATTCCGTCAACTCTTTCTGCGAACTGACGAATAGCATCCATTCCGCCTTCCGGCTTAAGGATAGTAGTTAATTCATAATGAGAAAGCTTTTTCATAATACCTCCTTACGGGTTTAACAGTCCATGAAACATTTTCACGAACAAGGAGCAATTCTCCAAAAACTTGGCTATTATAGTAACTCTTTTAATTATATCAAGTTTTAAGATTTCTTTTTTTCAATTTCTTCAAGCTTTTCCTGAAATCTGCCTGAAAAACATTTCCCTTTTTTAGATTCACTGCAGTATAGACAACCGCCTGAACATTTTCTTTCCTGAGATCTCTTAACTGCTTTAACTGTTATGTATATCATAAATGTGAGAGCAGCAAGAACTATTAAAACTAAAATTACATTTTCCATAATTTATCCTCCTGAAATCAGCGATGCCACCTGAAAAAAAGTCACGGAAAACACATATGCAATTATAGTCATCATAAAAAGCTGAAATATGGGCCAGCGCCAGGATTCCGTTTCCATTTTAGTAACAGCGAAAGTTGCTATACATGGAGCGGAAAGAAGAGTAAAAAGCATAAAAGCAATTGCAGCAAAGATAGAATACTGATTTTTTAATGCAGTTTTAAAAGTTGAAGATTCATTTTCCTCATCGGTTTCATTGTAAAGCATTTTTAGCTCAGAAACGACGACCTCTTTTGCTGCAAGAGATGCAACAAAAGCACTTGATATTTTCCAGTCACCACCCATAGGCTTAAAAACCGGCTCAAGAAACTTGCCGATTCGCCCCATAGCAGAATATTCAAGCTTCATTGATGCTATTTCAGACTCAGAATAACCAGGCTCGATTTTGCTCTCATCAAGAACAGGAAACGTATTCAGTGCCCATAAAATTATGCTTGAAGCAAGAATTATTGTACCGGCTTTCTTTATAAAATGTTCTCCCCTTTCCCAGGTCTGCATTAAAAGCATTCTTAATGATGGAAAAGCATAACGCGGAAGTTCAATAATAAGAGGGTTCTCCTCACCTGAAAGCATTGTTTTTCTTAATATTTTTACAACAATGAGTCCTATAGCTATCCCTATGATATAAAGAAAAAGAAGTACAAGCGACTGATATTCAGGTTCAATAAAAACAGAAACGAACAACATAAAAACAGGTAGTCTCGCACCACAACTCATAAAAGGTATCGCCATGATAGTTGCAATACGCTCCCACCTGTTTTCAACAATCCTTGTTCCCATTATAGCCGGAGCCGAGCAACCGAAACCAAGCACCATAGGAACAAAAGATTTCCCTGAAAGGCCTATTCTGGACATATATTTATCCATAATAACAGCCACTCTTGACATATATCCGCTTTCTTCAAGAAAAGCAATTCCAAAAAACATCAAAAAGATATTGGGAGTAAAAACAAGAACGCCACCGACACCATTTATAACCCCATCAACAATCAGAGATCTCAAAAATGAATCCTGATTAGTTCCCCAAAAAGATGAAACTTTAACAGCAAGCCATCCAAAAAAAGATTCCAGCATATCGGCAAAAGGCGTTCCGACTTTAAAAACAAGCTGAAAAAGAATAAACATTGAAAACAGAAAAAATGGAATGGCAAAAAAATCTCCCAACAAAAGCTTATCAAGCCCTGAGCTCATGCCGGCCTTTTTTTTCTCTTTGGAAATAACAGTAGAAGAAACAATTGAACCAATAATATGATAACGCTCTCTTACAACCATAGCAACAGGGCTGGAACCATTCTCCTTTGCCATTTCAGATTTTACAGAATCTATGCGCCCCCATACTTTATGCGGAAAAAGAGCTTTACACTGAGTATCATTTTCAAGAAGCTTAACTGCAATCCATTTCTTAGCCATTGAAACATCATGAAGAGCTATTATTTTAATAACTCTGGAAATATAACTTTCCATTATATCGGAATATCTGAATTCAGGTGGAGGAAGATTCTCCTCATGAATAGCAAAAACCTCCTTTAAAAGCTCGCTCAGCCCCTGTTTATCTCTAGCCTGCCCATTAATTACGGGAACACCTAAAATTTTAGAAAGTTTTGCGACATCAAGCTTTATTCCATTTTTTTCAGCGATATCGGCCATGTTTAAAAAAATGACCATTGGAAGCCCCATCTCCAGAAGCTGTAATGTAAGATAAAGATTTTTCTCGAGATTTGAAGAATCAATTATATTTACAACAACATCAATATCCTCTTCAGCGATAACATTTCTTGCAACTATTTCTTCCGGAGAAAAAGCACTTAAAGAATAAATTCCAGGCAAATCATTTATAATCACATCGTGTTCAGCATATGAAAGATGACCAACTCTTTTTTCAACTGTAACTCCAGGATAATTTCCAACATGCTGATTCGTACCTGTAAGTGAATTAAAAAGCGTTGACTTACCTACATTAGGGTTCCCTGCAAGAACTATTTTTACTTTATGACTATCCATAAAATTAATCCTCGGAAATTTCTATTTTTTCAGCCATTCCACGCCCTATTGCTATAACTTTACCACCGAGATCAAGCAAATAGGAACTACCTCTTCTTGTTGAAACAAGAACAAAATCACTTCCTTCAATAAGCCCCATTGATGCAAGTCTTTTAAAAAGGTGTTCACCGGCAAGAATTTTTCTTACCACCCCTCGTTTTCCTGAAGATAGATGCGATAAAAGCATAAAGACCTCATAATCAAAATTAATATCAGGAAGAGAATAGTTAGTTGAGTCTAAAATGTCAAGAGGTAAATGAAATTTTTAGTCTATTAAACATAAATATCATATATTATTCAAGATAAAGGAAGCTAAATAAAAAGAAAAAATAATTAAAGAATCAGTCAATGAAAATTTATTCTACATCGAGTTTCTTATGACAAAGCCACCAGTCAAGGCATTCAAACTCTCCTGCCGCCGCTTTTGCAAGCCTATCTTCTTTAGTTTTAACATCAGCTGCAGGAGGAATTATAACATGATTCGGTCCGACAACTTCACTATCAGGCCAATGCGCAGGCATAGCAACTTTGTATTTATCAGAAATCTGCATTGCTTTTACAGCTCTTAAAATTTCATCCATATTTCTGCCAAGTTCCTGTGGATAATAAAAAATTATCCTTACATTTCCTTTATCATCAACAATAAAGACGGCACGAACAGTATTTGTTCCTTTACCGGGATGAACAAGGCCCAGAGCATTTGCAACTGCTCCGGTATCTGCAATTATAGGAAATTCTATCTGCACACCAACCTTTTCTTTTATCCACTCTTCCCATTTTATATGAGAAAAAACCTGATCAACACTAAGCCCTATAAGTTCACAATTTAAAGCTCTGAATTTATCGTATCTTTTCTGAAATGCAACAAATTCTGTAGTGCATACCGGTGTAAAATCTGCTGGGTGACTAAAAAGAACAAACCATTTTCCGGCATAATCTCCAGGAAGATTTTTAACACCGTGAGTTGTAACTACCTTTAATTCAGGAAATTTGTCACCTAACAAAGGAATTCTGTTTTCCATAACGCCACCTCTCAAATCAAATTGTTAAAAGATCAGAACAATATCCACACACAGCGTACTGCAACAAGCTATTAATATCAACTTTTTTTATATATATTAATCACTATATAAAATAATAATAAATCAGGCATAATAGAATAAACATCATAAATTCAGCAATATAAAAACTAAAACCTTAAATAAGCATGAACTAATTTTAAACCATAGTAAAAACTATTACTGATGTTTTAAAAAACCAAAAAGTATTAATTTCTCAAAGAGAATGAATACTTGACATAATCAAAGGCAAGAAGTCGAAGCAAATTATATCGCTAAACAAACGTTAATTTCATTCTTTATCTTAAAAATATGATGGGAAAGAGAGCAAACTTGCTTTTTTGCAAAATTCTGACATTATTTTTTACTTACTGAGAACTTTTTAATAAGGAGAATTTGTACTTGTTTTTATTATTTTAGAAAAACCTATAAAAATCCTGCAAAATCACAGAGGTGTAAAGAGGTTTTATTTTATGATAAAGAATTACAATTCAGGTAACAATTATGTATTTACAAAATAAGAGGTATAATGAAAAAAGAATATAAACTTGGAATATGTACATCTTTTGAACCCACTTATAATAAATATATTTACGCATGTGAAGAACTAGGAATAAAATATGAAATCATAGACATTCTTTCACATGAATGGTTAAAAATAGTAACAGAAAGCAATTGTGATGGATTTCTTTTAAGACCACCTTCTGATATTCAGGAAAGAAAATCCATTTACGATGAAAGGATTTACTACATAAGTCAACATCTCAAAAAACCCATTTATCCAAGTTATGATGAGCTTTTCATATACGAAAACAAACGCAACATGGCTACATGGTTAAAAATACATGGATTTAAACATCTGGAAACAAAAGTCTTTGTAAAAAAGCAGGAAGCAATGGATTATCTTTCAAAATGCGAATACCCTGTTGTATTTAAATCCAACATTGGATACGGAGCACATGGCGTAGAAATAGTTAAAAGCAAAATGAGAGCAAAATGGCTTGCAAATAGAATATTTGGATTTATTCACCCCAAAACGACTCTCGGACTTTTTCAATTTCCTTTTTTTGGAAAAGCTCAAAAACACTATTTGATAGTTCAGGATTTCAAAAAAATAAAATGGGAATGGAGAATTGTTAAAATCGGAAAATCTTATTTTGGACATCAAAAGCTACTAAAGGGAGAATTTGCAAGTGGATCAAAACTTGTCGGATGGGTAGAACCACCCAAAGAACTTCTGGACCTTGTAAAAGAAGTAACTGAAAAAGGCAATTTTCTTTCTATAGATTTAGATGTATTTGAGACTGTTGACAATGAATATTACATAAATGAAATTCAATCTCTTTTTGGTCAAAAAGACGACTCTCAAATGTATATTGATGGCACTTCCGGAAGATTTATCTTAAAAGACAGTAAATATATCTTTGAAGAAGGATATTTTAACAAATTTGGAAGCTACCTTCTGAGAGTTGAACATTTTATTGAAATACTTAAGCAAAGCGACATATAAAACATGACAAAACTGCTTGAAACATCTCTAAGTTACTGTCAAATAACCCACCATATTCTATCTTAAATCAAAGATACCTAAAAACAATAAACTTGCTTTTTATAAAATTTTTGACATTATCCTTTACCTATTTAGTTCTTTCTTTATTAGAAAAACTTATCCTTGTTTTTTGTTGTTTTAATTTAGGAAATCCTACATGGATAAAAAAAAAGTTGCTCTTTTTTCTATTGTTTTTCTCCCGTTTTCACAAGCATTTGTTTATGAAGAACTTATTCATCACAAAAAATTTGATTTAGAAGTCTTCTGTAAAAGAATAGAAAACAGATCAAGATTTGAATATGAAAGCGTTAATGCTGTTAATTCCGATAATACATTAATATCTAAAGTAAAGGCTTTACTGTACGCAGTAACTACAATAAACTTTAAATTTATAAACAGGTTTAAAAAAGAAAAGTTTGATCTGATACATGCACAGTTCGGTCCAGGCAGCATTTATGCACTTTATTATTCTATAAGATTTAACATTCCTTTAATTGTTACATTTGGAGGATATGACGTTCCTCTGCTACTAACAAAAAGCAGATTTAATCCAAAGCATATGCGTTACTGGCTGCTATCAAAATTAATGTTAAAACGGGCAAAGATGTTACTTCCAGTATCTAAGGATCTTGCAGACAAACTTATAAAAGCAGGTGCTTCTCCTGACAAAATAGAAGTATTTCATAGAGGCATTGTGATTCCAGAATTTAAGAACAAATCTGTTAAATATGATAAAGAAACAATAAAAATAGTAATGATTGGCAGGTTTGTTGAAAAAAAAGGATTTGAATATGGAATTGAAGCCATAGGAAAAACAATATCTGACAATCATGATATTTTTCTGACTATAATTGGAGATGGACCTTTAAAATCAAAATATCTAAAACTTATCAAACAGTACAGCATTGAATCCAATGTTGAAATAATTTCTCAAATGTCTCAAAAAAAGCTTTTTGATAAAATGTCGGAATCAGATATTATAATAGTACCTTCTGTAGTTGCTAAAAATGGAGACACAGAAGGGATAACAAATGTTTTAAAAGAAGCATGTGCAAGAGGACTCCCTGCCATAATAACAAATCATGGCGGCAACATTGAGATAGTTGAAGATGGAGCAACCGGATTTATTGTTCCTGAAAAAGATTCAGAAGCTATCTATCAAAAAATAATTCTTTTTGCCGATAACCCTGAACTTATAACAAAAATGGGAAATGCGGCCGCAAAAAAAATAAAGGAAGAACTCGACATAGACCATACCAATGAAATACTTGAACTACTTTATGAAAAGGTATTATTAGAAAATCAATCTCTATTGTAAACTTATGAGGTAATGAATGGATGATATAAAGAAGTCTGTAATAACTGTTATTGGCGGTGGAAATAGTTCTTATGCCCTTATAGCTTTTTTATCACTCTCAGGTCATAAAGTGAACCTGCTCACAAGAAAGCCTGAAAAATGGAGTAGAAAAATAAATCTTGAATATCAAACTCCGGAAGGACAACTTATTCAGGATTTCAAAGGAACAATAGACAATATTTCATCAGATCCGTCTAAGCTTATTCCAGCTTCTGATATTATAATTCTATCTATGCCGGTTGCTTCTTACAGAAACGCTCTACACAACATTGCGAAACACATAAGCAATGAAAAGAAAACCTACATAATGACAGTTTATGGTCAGGCAGGTTTTAACTGGATGACAGATGAAATAAAACAACTTTACAATTTAAACAATATTGTTACCTGCGCTATAGGCTTAATTCCGTGGATCTGTAGAACTAAAGAATACGGTAAAACAGGCATAACTTTTGGTCCTAAAGCTGTTAACGTAATTGCAATTGATAAAAAAGATGAGTTTGATTATCTTAATTCTTTAATTTTAGAAGATATTTGCTTTAAATGGTTTAAAACAGGACACTTTGTTCAGGCAGAAAATTTTATATCATTATCACTTTCTGTTGATAATCAGATAATACACACATCAAGGCTTTACGGACTTTATCTCAAACATGGCGGTATCTGGAAAACAAAAAAAGAAGTTCCTGCGTTTTATAAAGACTATGATGAGCTATCAGCCACTCTCTTAAAAGAACTGGATAGCGATTACTCCTTAATAAGAGATGAAATCATTAAACAATTCAAGAATAATGATTTCAAATATATGCTCGATTATCTTGCACTGGAAAGATTTTCATATAACTCAGCAAACGAAAACATACTAGATTCATTTAAAAATTCTGTCACGCTTCGCGCAATTGGAACACCAACAGTTACTGATGAAAATAGAATGGAAATTTTTGACAAAAACCATAGATTTTTTAATGATGATATTTTTTACGGATTATGTATTGCAAAATGGTTCGCAGAACAGATGAATTTAAAAGTAAATACTATAGATAAAATACTTATCTGGGCACAGGACCTTCTAAAAATTCAAATTTTAAATAATGACAACACTCTTAATATACAATCTCTTACTCTTGATAAATTTAAAACAGGTATTCCTGTAACGTACAATTTATCTTCACTGGAAGAGTGTGTATCCTAAATAAACGAGGCATTATGGACAAAAAATATAAACTTGGAATATGTACGTCATTTGAACCCCGATATAAAAACTATATATCAGCATGTGAAGAGTTAGGAATAGAATATGAAATTATAGACATATTATCTCATGACTGGTTGAAAATCTTAATGGAAAGCGATTGTGATGGATATCTTTTAAGACCGCCTTCAGATATTCAGGAAAGAAAAACCATTTATGATGAAAGGGTTTATTACCTTAAATACCACCTCAACAAACCGATATATCCAAGTTATGATGAACTTTTCATATATGAGAACAAGCGAAATATGGCTACATGGTTAAAATTAAACGGATATAACCATGCAGAAACAAGAGTTTTTCTAAAAAAACAGGAAGCACTTGAATATCTTTCAAGATGTGAATACCCGGTTGTATTTAAATCAAATATAGGCTATGGGGCACATGGCGTTGAAATAGTCAAAAGCAGATTAAAAGCCAAGTGGATAACAAATAGAATTTTTGGATTTATTCATCCTAAAACGGCAATTGGCTTTTTTAAGTTTCCTTTTTGGGGCAAAGCGCAGAAACATTATCTTATTGTTCAGGATTACAAAAAAATAAAATGGGAATGGAGAATCATAAAAATCGGTAATTCTTACTTTGGTCATCAGAAACTTTTAAAAGGACAATTTGCAAGCGGTTCAAAACTTGTTGGATGGGTAAAACCACCTACAGAACTGCTGGACCTTGTAAAAGAAATATCTGAAACCGGAAATTTTGCTTCTCTTGCCCTTGATGTTTTTGAAACCACAGATAATGAATATGTTGTCAATGAAATACAGTCCATTTTTGGTTCTTATGACAACTCTCAAATGTATATTGATGGTACTCCTGGAAGATTTATTTTTAAAAATGGTGAATACATTTTTGAAGAAGGCTACTTTAACAAATTTGGAAGCTATCTTTTAAGAGTTGAACATTTTCTTGAAATACTCAAACAAAACAGCAAATAAATATGGTAAAAACTGAACCAAATACTTTAAACAGAGAAAAAAGCATTGCCAAAGGTGCTCTAGTAAACGTTTTAGGAACCATAGGTAAAGTTTTATTTCCATTATTTTTCATACTGGTTACCCGTCTGTACGGACCTGAAATAATGGGTATATATTTTCTAATATATAAAATTCTTGATATAACAGTAAGCCTTACCGTGAGCGGAATAAATGATGGAATGCTTATGTTCCTTTCCCGTGATATAGATAATCACAAAGCAAATGAAAATAAAATCTATATGATAATATCAAATGGAGTAGTAATTTCTTTAGTTATCACACTACTATTAATTATAATAGGATATAGTGGCGGTTTTGAACTACTGCAACAAAAATATCCACAACCTGAAGTTGTAAAATCTGTTCAATATATGATCTGGGTACTTCCATTTGTTTTCATACCGATAATAATTATAGCTGCTACAAAATCATTAATGATAATGAAATATGAAGCATTAATGTTCGGATTTATAAGACCTCTCCTGTTTTCATTATTTGCAGTTATTTTTTACTTTATAGAAGCTTCTTTAGAATCACTGCTTATAGGATATTATCTTACATCCATAATAATGTCTGTCTGTGCTTTAATAATTTTTCATAAATATTTTTCATTTAAAAAACTCCTATATAAAATAATCCATTTTAAAGTTTTTAAACCATTAATATCTTTTGCAATACCACAGAACATTAACATTACTTTTTCAACATTTATAACTAATCTGGATGTTCTTATGCTTGGATATTTTCAATTTTCTCCTGAAATGATAGGCTTTTATGGCATGGGAGCTCAAATCACCAGAAATTTAAGAGAGGTAAAGCTTGCATTTTCAGGAAGCTATGCCCCCATAATAGCAAGACTGCACGCTGAAAAAAATTATGAAAAAATGAATTATACATTTTCTATGGTTTCAAGATGGACCAGTACAATAGGCTTTCCTATAGCAGTACTCATTGCCACTTTTAGAACAGAATTGATACAGATATTTGATCCATCATATATATATGATAACACATTCATGCTTCTTCTTCTGATTCCGCCTCTTGTAAGCTGTACAATAGGGCTTTCCGCAAACATTCTGGTTATGACAGGGCATTCAGGATGGAACCTTTTTAATTCAATTTTCAGCATAATTATAAACGGCACAATGAATTATATGCTTATTCCTAAATACGGACTTACAGGTGCAGCCGCAGCAACAGTAGCATCATCAATTCTGACAACTACAAGCATAATGTTTCAGATATATTTCATGGAAAAAGTAAAATTAGTTCCATCCAAAATATATAAAGCCTATATCACATTTTTAACAGCAGGAACTATTTTTGCTATATTGACTATTGTTAATGGTTCCAGCTCTGCTTTATTAAAAACGCTTAATGCAACAACATTTATATCAATATATATTCTGATGCTGCTTCTGCTTAAAATAGAGCCGGAAGATAAAGAATTGTTCTTTAAAAACAAAATTTTCCAAAACAAATTTTTTAACAAGGAGCTAAGATGACAAAAACATATCTTATCACCGGAGGTGCAGGATTTATAGGTTCCCATCTTTCCAGGCAACTTATAAAAGAAGGGAATAACATCATAAATATTGATAATTTCTGTAATTTCTATGATCCTCAGATAAAAGAAGAAAATATAAAAGAACTTCTAAATAATAGTTCTTATAAACTATACAGAGCAGATATCAGAGATACTTCAAAACTTAAAGAAATATTTGATTCAAACAAAATTGATGCCGTTATTCACATAGCAGCCATGGCAGGAGTAAGACCAAGCATTATAGATCCACTATTATACAATGATGTCAATGTAATTGGGACTTTAAATATTTTAGACTGCATGAAAGAATATAACATAAAAAAACTCATTTTTGCATCATCATCATCGGTTTACGGAAATAATGAAGCAGTTCCATTTAAAGAGACAGACAATGTCGATTTTGCAATATCACCATATGCCGCAACCAAAAAAGCATGTGAAATAAACTGTCATGTATATCATCATCTTTACAATATAGATGTAACTATGCTGCGTTTTTTTACAGTTTACGGACCAAATCAGAGACCGGATCTTGCAATACATAAATTTACAAAAATGATTCATGAAGGTATTCCAATACCTTTTTATGGAGATGGTTCAACAGAAAGAGATTATACATACATTGATGACATTATTGACGGTGTAAAAAAAGCAATTGATTATACAATTGCAAACAACAATGTATATGAAATATTCAATATAGGAGAAAGTCACACAATATCTCTTAACAAAATGGTTGAAATAATAGAACAGGCTCTTAATAAGAAGGCTGTTATAAACAAAATGCCAATGCAACCTGGAGATGTTAAAAAAACTTTTGCCGACATACGAAAAGCAAAACGGATACTTGGATATGACCCTCAAACAAATTTTACAGATGGAATAAACAAATTTGTTAAATGGTACTTTAAAGAAAATGAAAAATAAAAGGAACTACGCAATAATACTTGCATCAGGAAAAGGAACTCGATTAAACAGTGACCTTCCCAAACAATTTATAAATATTGGAGGAAAAACTGTAATTGAACATACTCTTGATAGGTTTCAGATGCACAGTGAAATAGATGAAATAATAATTGTTATTGAACCTTCAAATAAAAACAGATTACAAAAAATATTAGATGACACAAACTACACTAAAATTTCAAAAATATTAAATGGCGGTAAAACCAGACAAGACAGTTCAGCAATTGGAGTAAACTCCATAACAGAGACAACAGCAAACGTGCTTATACACGATGCCGCACGCCCATTTGTTTCACAAAATATCATAACGAACTGCCTTAAAGCTCTTAAAACATCCGGCGCAGTAGCAGTAGCAATACCAGCAGTTGATACAATTATCGAAATAGATAGTAAAAACCATATATCAAATATACCTGAAAGAAAATACATGATGCAAGTACAAACACCCCAGGCGTTTAATTTAGAAATTATAAAAAAAGCACATGCACTTGCAGCAAAGGAAAGCTACGCAACAGATGACTGCAGCCTTGTTTTAAAACATAATATTGCAGATATATTTATTGTTTCAGGAGAAAAAACGAATATAAAGATAACATATCCTGAAGATATTGAATTTGCTGAAATTATAATAAAAAACTTGATCTAAACAGATCTCCTCATAGTCATTTTCTAATAATATTTTATATTCCAGCAAAAATAGATATAATCAGATGTTTATTTAAAATGGAGGTCTTTTATGGAAAGAGAATGCACACTTATTCTTCTTAAACCTGACACAATAGAAAGAAATCTTGTTGGCGAAGTAATTAACAGAATTGAAAAGACAGGAATGAAAATTGTCGGAATCAAAATGTTCAGAATGACGGATGAACTTGTGGCAGAACACTATTCGCATCTTACAGACAAACCTTTTTTTAAAGATTTAAGAGATTTTATGATGGAAACACCTATCATTGCACTTGTAATTGAAGGGTTTGAAGCAGTAAAAAGGGTGCGCATGCTGGCAGGTTCAACAAATCCAAGAGAGGCTATGCCTGGAACCATAAGAGGTGACTACTCCATTTCAACCAGGAAAAATGTTATTCACGCTTCAGGAACTATTGATGAAGCAAAAGCTGAAATAAAAAGATTCTTCAGAGAAGATGAGATTTTTGATTATATCAGAAAAAATGCAATGGATTATATTGTAAGCTAATCTTTTACCTTTTTAGAAACAGAATTCTGTTTTTCTCTGCAATAAAAAAACCGTCATCATAAGGAAAAAAATCAACGATAAAATTATCATTTTCAATTATTTTTTTAAGCTCTGCAAAATCGCCATAAAAAATGAGATTATCGGATGAAAAATAAAATGATGCAACATTCGTACACTTCAGTTTAGAATTGTCACGAATAAGCGATGCCGCAAACCATGGATAGTAACTTGCCTCGTCAATGGAATATGTGCAAATATCCCCGTCACATCTTGAATATGTGGACAGTTCCCCATCATTGACATATGATATCCGTCTGAAATTAGGTGAAAGTATAAAGTAAAAATTCTCCACACCACATACAGATGAAGGCTTATCTACATACGCATCAGATAAAGCAACTGGTTCATAGGTTCCAAACCCTGCATTTTTGTCTGACAAAAAATCAATTTTACTTGTTTCCGTGTTAAAAGAAAGGAGAACATTTTCCCTATTGTCATATACAATAAAGTTTGTCATTGAAAGAGGCAGAAAAGTTTCTGATGATGAAATATTTTCTAAAGGAGACAATTTTGAAAGAGAAATGTTATAAATATAATTTAAATTGTCAGCAGAGCTGTAAAAAAGTACAAAAATCTCAGAACTGTATTTCTTTATTTCATAGATATGGTTTCCTTCAAAGAGATTTTCCATTAAAATCAAAGAATCTCCCTTATAAATCTGAAGCCCATCTGTTGTACCGACATATATTTTTTCCGAATCTGCAAGAACAGAAGTGATATTTTTCTCTGAATCTATTGTAAAATTTTCATAAGCATTTAAAACAGAAAAACAAAAAAGCAAAACTACCAGTAAGCGAAACATCTTCTTTTACCACTTAAAGTTCAAAACAGCTCTATTTTACCAGACTTTTAAATTCCAAACAAACTTTTTATTGACATTTACTTAAAAACCTGTTTAATGTTCGACGATTTTGATATTACCATGATCTTGGAGGATAAAATGAGTTCTAGACTTAAAGAAGGCAAACTTGTTAATCTTAATCGTATGCCTATAGCAGATCAGTGTGAAGGTTGTCAGAGAGTTGTTGAGGAAGGCGAAGCAAAGCTTTGTTCAAGATTCGCAGATCCTGAATTCCACTGGGAAAACGATCAAATATGCGCATTTGCTACACATATAAAAAGAGAAGTTAAAGTTGTTAAGAAAGTACTTAACCCACTTAAAGCTTCAAAAAGAGCTGGAAAAAGATAATAAGTTTTGGAAAAATTTCTTTTTTTACATGCTCCTGAGCATATTGCATTCATCAGGGAGAAGTCTGAGCTTCTCCCTGTTTTGTCTTATGATTTCTCCGAAGAAGATACAGGCAGGATTTTAGGCTGGTTAAAAAGAAGAGAGATAAAATCTTATATCCTTTTCAACCGTAATGTGCTGACTAGTGAAATATTAGCTGTCTCAGATTTTTTTGATGGAATTTTTATCTTCAGTGCAGGTATTGCGGTAAAACTTCGCAAAAAAGGATATAAAGGCGAAATCTTTCTTTTTTCTTCAGGAGCAGATGTTCAAGCCGCACCTTTTTTCAGAAGTGAAAAAATAAGACCTGTGGTTTTTTCATCGGAAACATATAATTCTTTTGAAGAAACAGGTTTTAAACCCCTTCTTTTACTGACATCTAAAAAATGTATTGCAGATGTTGGAACATGTATTTCAACCAATGGAAAAATTCAGGATTTCACTTCATGTGATATCAGATGCAGAATCAAGTGCAATGAACGTTCTGCAGCTAATCACCCTTTCTCTTTGAAACCTGATTTCACTGTAAATG
The DNA here is from genome assembly GCA_963667425.1 of bacterium. Taxonomy (GTDB): domain Bacteria; phylum UBP6; class UBA1177; order UBA1177. Next base: position 1,629,574 of record OY763407.1, read on the forward strand.
GGAAAGAATCTATTTTCATTTATAATGAAAGATTTTCCATGCCTGAAATCAAAGTTGAAACGAAAGATGAATTAATTGACAGAAAATGGAACTACACATGGCCTATCGGTCTTGAAATTCTTGCAAAAGCCGAAAAAGTAGGTGCTGAAACATGGCTTTTTAAGCTTAATGAAAAAGAAAAGAAGGCAGCTCAAAAAGGTCAGATCGGAATTTACTGCTATAATGAGACAATTTATAATGGTGAAATTGTAGAACCTGTAAAACTCAACAATTTCGGCACGAAAGTATTTGCCGTTATTGATATGTCTATAAAGCAGTTTGAAAAGGTACTTCTTTGTGTTACACGAACAACGGAAGAAGAAAAACTCTTTAAAAACGCAAGACATTTTATCTATACAATGCCTGAAAACGCCTCATATATAAAAAGTATTTCAGAATACAATAATGAGGATGTGCAGGTCGGAGGAAAAAATAAAGTCACAGCTATAATAGATGACATATCAAAGGCGTCTATTTTCAGAAAAGGATTTATAAATGAACTGGTTTATGACATGCCCTTCGAATCGCTTCCTTCCAGCGGAAACATATCATGGATAGTTAACTGGAACAACGACAGCGACCTTTTTGAAAAAATTGAAAATGCCTATAATATAAAAAAAATATATTCATATACAGAATCAATGATTTATGCCCTGAAAGAAAAAATATCGAGAGAAGATGTTGAATTTTCAGTTCTTCCGCTTTATCGTGCATCAAATCAGGCAAAACCCTATTTACTTACAAAATATTTGCCGATTTTCATTTCACCCTACAATACATATAAAAACAAAAACTATAATTGGAAATCGCTTAAAATATTTACAAAAAGCAGAAAAAATCACACTCTTTTCATTGAAAATGACCGTTTTTTTCTTGAAGGCAACTGCAACGATTTATGGGTAGATATAAGAAATATATCTAAACCTGAACTTGCAGCAATAAAAAAAGATGCAGAAACAATGAAGAACTCTTTAAAAGGAACTGCCGGAAAGTGATTTTCCGCAAGCTACAGTTATTACTTTTTACAGCTATTTTTTTTTCGATTTCTTTATACGCCGAAGAACCATCTTTTGAAATAACGGTAAAAGCAAAAAAAAAATCTGAAAATAACGTTGCAAATGAAGAAACGGACAATAAAGAGATAGAAAAGAAACAGCTTGACAGTGTATCGAAAGCTCTATCTGAAATGTCCGGCATATATTTAAATGGATTCTCTTCAACTGGAACTCCGTCAGCATTTTACATTCATGGTCTTCGTTCCGAATTTGCTCTTGTACTTCTTGACGGAGTCAGGCTTAACGATGAAATGTCTGTAGCAGGAGCAGCTGCAATAGAAGGAATAACAACATTTGGATTACATAAAATAACTTTAATAAAAGGGCCTTCAACTGTTTTATATGGCGGAGACGCTTTAGCTGGCGCAATTCTTCTTGAATCTGATGAAAAAAAAGATGGAAAAAAATTGAAACTGAAATTTGAAACAGGAACTGTAAGTGTTCTGGAAAATAAAACATTAAACAGTTTTAACTCATCTTTATCATTTATGGGAGGAAACAGCAGAAAAACAATTTCATTAACTGCATCTTCCAATAAGACTCTTGCTGATTCGGCATCAAATAAAGGGAGCGAAAAAGATGGCTTTTCAAATATTAATCTTCATCTCAACGGAAGCTGTAAAACCGGAAGCAACAGTAAAATATCACTTAAAAGTTATCTGCTTTTTTCCGAATCACAAATTGACGATGGAAGCGGCAAGGAAGATTTAAACAGAACAAATGAAAAGAATCTATTTTTATTAAGACCTGAATACCATATCAGTTTTCCTGATATTAATATGAAAAGCAGTTTTTTCGGATCTTTTACTTTCCGGAAATTTGAAGACAATGATCCTCCTGAACCATATATAACTTATCACTCTGATGGACTTTCCAGTGAATTTTCATCCACGACCTTAAACATTGGAACTAAAGTAGAACTTAAACCTTTAAAAAAACTCAAACTAACATCTGCCTTAGAGCTTCGAACTGATTCAGGAAGCTCGGAGACATTTGATGATACAATGGGCAAAGATTATCACATAGAAATTCCTAAGCACAGAATATGGAATTTTGATACATTTATAAATGGAGAATACAAATTCTTCAACATATTAAAATTATCGTCAGGATTGAGATATAACCTCTTTAAATATGACAGATACATTATGAATATGGACAAAATAGAAAGCATCAGGAAAACGACAAACCATTCATTTATAACTTCTGTAAATGGCACAATTCTTCTGCCGCATAAGTTATATTTGCGTTCAGGTTTCGGTAATGGTGTAAAAAATCCTTCTCTTTATCAGCTTTATTCAAGATACCGAAATATGGAAAACGGATTAAAACAGCAAAACGGAGTTTCCGCAGAATTTGGAATTGGAAGAAAGAAAGATGAATTTCCTGTCGCTTTTGAAATTTCATATTTTATAAATAGAATAAAAAATCAGATAGATTACAGCTATGCAAGAGAACGCTTTGAAAACAGATATAAAATAGAAAGTGATGGAATTGATATTGATTTTAATTTAACCGTTTTAAAATATCTTGAGATAGAAATGAGCTATATGTGGCTTTCAAATATGAAGGAATATTCTCTTTATCCTTTTAAGGAAACTGTATACAAATATGAAACAGAAATATTGAGAAGGCCGGAGCACTCATTTAAATCTTCAATCTTCTTTGAAAATGAAAATACCGTTTTAGGAATCTCATTTAGATACGCAAGTACAAGAAAAGATATGGTTTACAATCTTCCCAAAACACCCTACACAACAATTCTTGAGCCTTATTTCCTGACAAATCTATATGCTGCATATAAACCAGTTAAAGAAATCAAACTTTTTGGAAGAGTGGAAAACCTTTTTAATGTTGACTATTCAGAAGTTTATGGGTATACAGCTCACGGTTTATCTTTTTTTATAGGAGTACAGTATGAAGGCTTTTAAGTTTATTATTTTTTTAGTTCCTCTTTTTTTAATAATATCATGCGATGATGATAATTATGAAACACTTCCAAATGATCTCGACAATGTTGAGCAGCATGATTCTATTGAACAAAATGATACTGATATTACAGAAGAAAATTGTGATGAAGGTTTTACCAGGTATGGTGAAAACTGTATAAAAACAGCTCTTGCAGTTGCAACGACAGAAGGTTATAACACGCCAAACGGAGGACATGTTTATATTGCTGAAAATGAGAATTTATCAGATCTTCAGGAAAAAACTTTCTCTGAATCACTTGGTGATACATCAGGAACAGATATTTCTCTTGCATCTTCAGGAAGCAGGCTTATGGTTATTGAACGAAATACAACATCAAAAGTAATCTCTTTTACAGCACCATTAAATGAAACTGAAACAACAGAGGAAATACTTTCAATAGCTGAAGGTTATTACAATTTTCATGATGCAGTTTATGACAATGCATCACAAAAATATTATGTATCAGCAAATCAAAGCAACTACATTCAGCTTTTCAGCAATAATGGAAGAGAAGAAATTGACCTCACAGGCTTTTATGATGACTCATTTTCTCCATCACCTTCAGCTATGATAAAAATAGGAAGCAAAATATATATAGCACTTCAAATGCTTGACTCAACATGGACATCAAAGGGAGGAACCGTTGCAGTATATGATACGGAGAGCAAAACATTTGACAAAATAACACTTCCTTTTTCCAATCCATCAGGAAAATTTGGCTGGAATCCAAAAAGCAATCCAGACAAAATATACTTAGCCTGTACAGGTGCATGGCAGGAAAGAGATGGCGGAGTTGCTTCAATATCACTTAAAGATAACTCAGTAACAAAAATACTTGAAGAATCTTCGGAAGAAAACTCTATTCTTGATGTTGACTTTGTAGATCTTTCCGTAGCAAATGATGGATCACTTTACATTGTTGTTTCCGACAGTCGTGACTGGACAAACAGTCTTATAGAGTATAAAGCTGCTACCGGTATTATTTCTCAAATAGATACAAAGATTAACGGAGCAGCGGCAAAACCTGTTGATTATAGTCCTGTAACAGGAAATCTTTACTATTTTAAAGATGATGCTGAAAAAACATATCTTGTTACAAGAAATACATCAGCAAACTCTATTGAAACTAAAGAACTTTCCAGCTCTGGAGCCGCTGTAAAAGTCTGGATAAGATATGAAGAGTAAATAAAAGTATTTTATCATACCTTCAGTATTTTTTACCTCTCTACTTGATTTATCCGATTAAAAGAGTAAAAGTAGCTTCCCAAAGTTTGATGTTTTTGAAAAAAAGACGATGGAAAAGAGATTAAAATATTTTGCAAAAAGACTTAGAGATAAGGAAAATTCATTTTTACTTGTTGCAGCAATTTTTATAGGTGTCGGAACAGGTGGCGTTTTTCTGTTCTTTAAATGGGCAATAGAAGTTTTATCAAAACTTTCTGTTGGAGAAGGTGCAGAATTTGCTGTTTCAGGCTACATTGCCCTTCCTTACTGGCAAAGGATTGCTATTCCTATAGTTGGTGCATTTATCAGCGGATTTATAATTCATTTCTTCTCGAAAGAATCAGGTGGTGCAGGTCTTGGAACCCTGCTTAAGGCATTGAGACAAAATCACGGTATAATGAGTTCAAAATTAATTATATTCAAAATAATAACATCAGCCATATCCATTGGCACAGGACTTCCTCTTGGCCCAGAAGGACCAGTTATAACTGCAGGTTCTGTAGTTGGTTCAACAATTGGAAGATTATTTAGAGTCTCTGTGTCAAAAATCAAGCTTCTGGTCGGATGCGGTGCCGCTGCCGGTCTTTCAGTTGCATTTAATGCCCCAATTGCAGGAACTATTTTTGCTATTGAATCTATTTTAGGTCATTTTGCAATAACATCGTTGACACCAATTGTTGTCGCCGCAACCACTGCAAGTTTTTTCGGATATTACTTTCTTCCCAATCATGAAGTTCTCCCTTTTGAAATGTTGAAGGCAACATATGGTGAACATATAGTTTCAACTGTTCAGATCTCTTCCATGACAGAGATCGCTCTTTATCTCTTTTTTGGTCTTATAAATGCACTTTTAGGTATTGCACTTATAAAACTTACATATTTCAACTCAACTGTTGTTGATAAATTTTCAAAAAAGCTTCCTTCTTTTGTAACAATTCCTATTGCTATACTTCCAATTGTTGTGACAATGGCATTTCTGCCTGCACTTTTCGGACAGGGAGAAGATATAATGATAGCGAGTGTTAACTGGCTGCCTTATATTCTGATAGGAATAGCTCTTCTAAAACTACTCTTACTTTCGATAGCTTTAGGAAGCGGTGCTTCCGGTGGAAACTTTTTCCCTATACTTTTTGTAGGTTTTATGTTTGGAATGGGTTTTGGAAAACTTGTTCCTATGTTTTTTCCGTCACTCCATGGAAACATGGGATTCAGTTTTGCAGCCGTTGGCGTTGGTGCTCTTTTAGGTGCAGCTACACAGGAACCCATTTCATCGATCATTATGGTTTTTGAAATTACAAGAGATTACAATGTAATACCGCCTCTTATGCTTGCAACCGTTGTCAGTGTCGCAATTTCAAAGAAATTTTCAAATTTTTCAATATATAACTATCAGCTTGTCAAAGAAGGTTTTCCTTTAGAAGAAAATGAGGAAGCCACAATTATGACTGAAAATTATGTTGAAGTCTGTTACAACTCCGACTGTGTAACTGCATTTCCTGAAGATAATCTCGTAAAGATTGTTGACAAAATGAGAGAAACCGAACATTTTGAATGTTATGTAACAGATCATGACAACAGATATCTGGGAGCAATAAATTCAATACTTACAAGCCCAAGAGAAGTGAAATACTCCCTTATAGATCCACTTATAATTGCCAGAGATCTTATTGATTCAGAGTTTCCGGTCGTTTCACCTGAGTCACCTCTTGCAGAAGCGATGAAAAAAATGACAAAAAGCAAAGTCATTGAAATTCCTGTTGTAAGTAAAGACGGCATTTTTATGGGTGCTATTCACAGTCATGATATAATAACTTTCTATGAAAGGGAAATTATAAGCAAAGGAAGTCTCATAAATTTTGTCAGCAACTCTGAAAAAAAAGATGCTGCCAGCATTGTTTTTGAAGAGGAATATGCTATTGAAGCAGTAAAATCAAACAATAAAATGTGGGGCAAAAATCTTTTCGAATTAAAACTCAGAGAACAGTATAATGTTCTTGTTCTTGCAGTAAAATTTGGTGACAACAATAAAAGTGCAATAGATCCATATAGAGAAATACAGATAGGTGATGCACTCATTATTGCCGCAAAAAAAGAAGATATAAAAAAATTCAGAGAAGAATTTAAGCTTTATTAAAAATAACTTATCTATAAAAATCTCCCTTAATTTGCAAAAAAAAAGTTATTTTGGTAAAATCAGAAAGTTTTTTTTCGTTAGCTAAAAAAGAGGTAAGATATGACATCTAAACAAGAATCAATATTCTTTACAAATAAAATACATGATGATGCTCTTGAGCAGGATTTTTTTGAGACACTTGAAAACCAGCTTGTAAAAGACAGGACAACATTAACAGAGCTTGATGCATACAATGCTATGTCCATAGCAATAAGAAACCGTCTTATTAAAAGGTGGCTCAGAACGCAGGACGAATACAGACGACAAAATGCAAAAAGAGTCTATTATCTTTCCATGGAATTTCTTATGGGAAGACTTCTCGGCAACATGATGATAAATCTTGACGTAAAAAAAGAATGTGCCGACATTTTAAGAGAAATAGGATATAACGTTGAAGATATTGAAGAAATCGAACCGGATATGGGACTTGGAAATGGCGGTCTTGGAAGACTTGCAGCCTGTTTTCTTGATTCAATGGCAACACTTGGACTTCCGGCATTCGGTTATGGAATAAGATATGAGTATGGAATATTCAAACAGGATATAAAAGATGGGAGACAGATAGAAAATCCTGATAACTGGCTCAAATACGGATGTCCATGGGAAATTGTAAGACCAAATCATGAATACAGAATCCGCTTCGGAGGAAAAGTAAAACCTCTGGCTCTTGATGGAGGAAGTCTTAAAAACGACTGGACAAATACAGAAGACGTATTTGCTCTTGCGTATGACGTTCCTGTTCCTGCTTATGGAAAAAATAACGTTATAAATCTGAGACTCTGGCAGGCAAAATCAACAAACGAATTTGATTTCAAACATTTCAACGAAGGTGATTATATTGCCGCTGTTGATGATAAAAATAAAAGTGAAAATATTTCCAAAGTACTCTATCCTAACGACAACAACCATTCAGGAAAAATATTGAGGCTCAAACAACAGTATTTCTTCGTTTCCGCATCTCTTCAGGATATTATTAGACGTTACAAGGTTGAACATCATAATTTTGATATTTTTCATGAAAAAGTTGCAATTCAGCTTAATGACACACATCCGACCATAGCAATTCCTGAACTTATGAGAATCTTTATTGATGAAGAAGGTCTGGAATGGGATAGAGCCTGGCACATAGTTTCACACACATTTGCATATACGAACCATACTGTTCTTCCTGAAGCATTGGAAAAATGGTCACTTCCAATAATGGAAGAACTTCTTCCAAGACACGTGCAGATAATATATGAGATAAATTCACGTTTTCTTAGCAGAGTGAGAGACTACTACCATTTTGATCTCGAAAAAGTAAGAAAACTCTCAATCATTGAGGAAGGTTATCCTAAATACATAAGAATGGCAAATCTTGCAATAGTTGCATCTTTTTCTGTAAACGGCGTTTCGGCACTTCACTCAGAAATACTCAAAGATTCCATTTTCCATGATTTTTATCAGATGATGCCTGAAAAATTCAACAACAAAACAAACGGAATTACTCAGAGAAGATGGCTTAAAAGCGCAAATCCGTATCTTTCAAAACTTATAACAGATAAAATTGGCGGTAACTGGGCTTTAGAACTTGATGATCTTAAAAAAATAGAGGCTTTTGCTGACGATCCTGAGTTCAAACAGGGATGGAGAAAAGCAAAATACCAGGCAAAAAAGAACCTGATAAGATACATTGAGAAAAATTACCCTGTAACTATAAATCCCGATTCCATATTTGATGTTCAGGTAAAAAGACTTCATGAATACAAACGTCAGCTTTTAAATGTTCTTCATGTAATAACACTTTACAATAGAATAAAAGCAAATCCAAAAGGAGACTTTGTACCAAGAACCGTCCTTTTCGGCGGCAAGGCTGCACCAGGATATTATATGGCTAAACTTGTAATCAAACTTGTTAATGCAATTGCTGAAAAAATAAATAACGATCCAGATGTTGGAGATAAACTAAAAGTACTTTTCCTTAAAAATTATTCTGTGTCTCTTGCCGAAAAAATAATTCCGGCAGCAGATCTTTCAGAACAGATATCAACCGCTGGTCTTGAAGCCTCTGGAACTGGAAATATGAAATTCCAGCTTAACGGAGCACTTACAATAGGAACGCTTGATGGAGCCAACATTGAAATAAAAGAAGAAGTCGGAGATGAAAATATTTTCATATTCGGACTTAAAGCAGAAGAAGTAAATGAAATAAAACAGAAAAGCTATGTTCCTGCAGTGTACTATGAATCAGATAATGAACTTAGAAAAGTTCTTGATATGATAAAAGATAATTACTTTAATGAAAAAGAACCAGGCATTTTCGAGCCAATATTTAATACACTTGTAAACTACGGAGACACTTATCTTCTTCTTGCAGATTACAGAAGCTACATAGAAGCACAGGAACTTGTTTCCAAAACCTACAGGGATGAAGAAAAATGGACAAAAATGTCTATACTGAATACTGCAAGATCAGGCAAATTCTCAAGTGATAGAACAATTAAAGAATATGCTGATGAAATATGGAAAATATCACCTGTCAACGTAAAAATATAGCAGACATCTAAAAAATGAATAAAAATCTAACTACCAAAAGAGGAAAACCCTACCCTTTAGGTGCAACTGTATGCAGTGAAGGGGTAAATTTTGCGCTTTTTTCAGAACATGCATCATCCGTAGAGCTATTACTTTTTGAAAATCATGATTCACTTGAACCTTTCAGAACAATAACTCTGGATCCATTTATTAACAGAACTTTCTATATATGGCATGTATTTGTCCCGGAAATCACAGATGGAACACATTATGCTTACAGAGTTGATGGACCATGGGATCCTGCAAATGGACTGAAATTTGATAGACACAAGCTCTTAATAGATCCGTATGCGAGAGGAAATACTGACACTTTATGGAAAAGAAAAAATGCCCTTGTATATGGAACAGACAACAGTAAATCATCAATGAAAAGCGTTGTCATCAACTGTCAGGGATACGACTGGGAAGGAGTTGAACATCCCAGAATTCCATTAAAAGATACAGTTATATATGAAATGCATGTCGGAGGATTTACAAAATCTCATACATCTAAAGTCTCAAACCCCGGAACATTCAATGCAGTAATAGAAAAAATACCTTACTTGAAGGAACTTGGAGTAACTGCTATAGAACTGCTCCCGATATTTGACTTCGATGAACATGAAATTTTGAGAGTTTATAAAGGGAGACCTCTTAAAAATTACTGGGGATACAGTACAATAGGTTTTTTTGCACCTGATTCAAGTTACTGTATACATCCAGAAAGCGGTAAGCAGATCAAAGAGTTCAGAGATATGGTAAAAGCTCTTCACAGAGCAGGAATAGAAATAATTCTTGATGTGGTTTTTAACCACACTGAAGAAGGAGATCACACAGGTCCTGTAATACACTTTAAAGGATTGGACAATCTTGTTTACTACCATCTGGATCAGGAAAACAAAAACAGATACAGAAATTTCTCAGGATGCGGCAACGCTGTAAACTGTAACCATCCGATAGTAACTAAATTTATTTCCGAATGCCTTAGATTCTGGGTTCAGGAAATGCATGTTGATGGATTCAGATTTGACCTTGGCTCTATCCTTGCAAGAGGTATTGATGGCAAACCCATGAAATATCCACCTGTCCTATGGAACATAGAACTTTCAGATGCTTTTGCAGATACAAAACTTATTGCTGAAGCATGGGATGCAGCAGGACTTTACCAGGTAGGTTCTTTTCCTGGACAAAGATGGTCTGAATGGAACGGCCAGTTCAGAGACGATATCAGACGATTCTTTAAAGGCGAGAAAGGAATGCTTGGACGTTTTGCATCCAGAATTGCAGGAAGCAGAGATATATATTCCGGCAGTCTTGACACACCATCAAAAAGTATAAATTTTATAACTGCACACGACGGATTCACTTTAATGGATCTGGTTTCATATTCAACAAAGAGAAATTTCGACAATGGAGAAAATAACATAGATGGATCAAACGACAACTACAGTTTTAACTGTGGTTATGAAGGAGAAAGCGACGACTGGTCTGTTGTTTCAAAAAGAAAGACATATATGAAAAGTTTTATATCAATACTACTTATTTCAAGAGGTATTCCAATGATACTTTCAGGAGATGAAATAGGAAGATCTCAGGCAGGAAACAACAATGCATACTGTCAGGACAATGAAATAAGCTGGATGAACTGGGATATTTTAGAAAAAAACAAAGACCTCTTTAACTACTTCAGAAAGATGATAGATCTAAGAAAGAGCATGAAATCATTAAGAGAAAACCGTTTTTTTATTGGAGGAGGAAACGGAAGAAAAGATATCGTATGGTATTCTCCTGAACTCAGCAAACCTGATTGGGATAACATTGAAGAATCTGCACTTGCATTTACAATTACTGCACAATCCCTCAAAGAAAGTGATATCCATGTAATGATAAACATGGGGAAGACATTGAGATTATTCAGAATACCTGATCCACTTCCAAATTACAAATGGAAACTCTTTGCCGACACTACAAAAAATCATCCTAATGACATTTATGATGCCGCTCTTTCAACATCTCCAATTATTGATTCATTTTCCTATACGCTTGCGCCTGGAGGAGTCGTAATACTTCTTTCATCATTTGAACAATAAAAAACCGATATAAACAAACTTAAAAGAAAACATATAAAAAACATTTCTCAAAAACTAAAACATTAGACAATTGCCAATATAATTTTTTTAAATATCAAACTTGAGAAACATCTCTTTTTGTGTATATTTTAAAAGGCAAATTTATTATAACAATATAATGGATATTTCACATGCCTGCTATTTGTTTAAAAAACATAAAGAAAAAGCTTTTTTTCAAAGAATTTGAACTTGCACCTCTTCCACTTTTTATAGCCGATTTCTCAGTAGCAAAAAAATTTGCAGAAGAAATAAATTTAAATAAAGAAAAAACCGATTATTACGGGTATATAACAAACAATCCTGAAATATTCAGAATGATATCTGAAAAAATCAGTATAATAAATGTTAATAGGGCCGCAATACGGCTATATGAAGCAAAAGACAAAAAAGAAGCCTTAACTTTTTTACATAAATTACTCATATCTCATGAATCGCTCTGTTTTCAGGAAATGTTAATATCAATTCTTCAAAACAAACAGGAATCACACCAATTTATCGCCACAACAAAAACATTAAAAGGCAAAGAGATTGAATTTATAGTAAGAACTACAATTTCAGATAACGACAAAAATTATTCAAACATATTAATATCTGTAGAAAACATAGAAACTATCCGCAATCTTACTACTGAAAGGAATATTTTCTACAAAAGTCTTGAAACTACTTCTTCAGGACTTTCAATTTCTGATGAAAAAGGAGACCTTCTCTATTTTAATCCTGCTGTTGAAAAAATTTACGGGCATAAGTTTTCAACATCAAAAGGGATTAAAGATTTCTTTATGACTAAAATTCACGAAGCCTATCAAATGCTTGGCTTTAAATACAATGCCTATGAAACTTTTGTAAAATCATTTGAAGAATCTATCAACAATATTGAAAAAGGATACTGGAAAGGAGATGTACCATCTATAACTGCTAATGGAGACATAGTCTGGGTATCTTTAACAGTCAATGCAATACGTTCTCAGGAAGGAGAAATAATAAATTACATTGTAAGCCATGATGACATATCAGAAAGAATGAAAAAAGAAACAGAAATCAGGCTTGAGTGCTACAATGCTCTTACCGAACTGGCAGAAATGAGAGATAACGAAACAGGAAAACACTTAACAAGAGTAAGCCTATACTCTACAATTCTTGCATCGGAATTAGGTATGGACAGAAGCTTTTGTGATAATATAAAAACATTTGCCCCGCTTCATGATGTTGGAAAAGTAGGTATTTCTGACGAAATTTTACTTGCTCCAAGAAAACTTTCTAAAGAAGAATTTGATTTTATGAAAAAACACACTGATATAGGCTTTAATATATTAAAAAATAGAAGAACATTAGAAATGGCGGCAGATATTGCCTACTGTCATCATGAAAAATTTGACGGAACAGGATATCCGAGAGGATTAAAAGAGGAAGAAATCCCATATGCAGCTAGAATAGTTGCAATAGCTGATGTTTATGATGCTCTTAGAAGCAAAAGGCCATACAAGGAACCATGGGAACATGAAAAAGTATTAAATACCATCAAAGAATCATCAGGAACACATTTTGATCCTGCTATCGTCAATGCTTTTGAAAAAAACAGTGAAGCATTTAAAAAAATTTCTATAGACCTCGCCGATTAAAAGATTACGTTCAGAAAGAAACCTAATTTACACAAAATTGTTGACACTCCCACTTTTACATCAAGGCAAACCAAAATTTATTTAAACCTTATTCCTTTCCTTGAATTTATTTGAAATTGTGACATAATGAATCACTCATTTAAGGAGAAAGCGATGAAATATTTAACAACATTTATCTTCTTTTTATTCTTATTTACGGCATGTGACGACACAACTAACGCAAAATGTGCTGATGGAGCCTGTAATGAAGTTAAGTGCACACCTGACTGCACTGATAAAGTATGCGGAAGTGATGGTTGCGGAGGAACTTGCGGAAGCTGTGAAAGTAATGAAAGATGCAGTGATGCCGGAACGTGCGAAAAGAAATGTTTCGATAAATTAAGCTCGGATACCACCTTCAATATAAATCTTGAGACTGTAAAAGTATCAGGAAAGATAACATTAAACGGCAAACAGATGCCGGACAGCACTCTTGAAGACAGTAATAGAGATAATCAACGTGGCTATATCGAGTTTAAAAGGAAAGGTGCAAAGAAATCTATTACCACTGAAATCGGAGCAACCGGTGAAGCGACCTATTATACAGAGATTTATAAGGGTGAATACAGCATAAGATTCTGGCCTTACAACAGTTACGCTCAAAATGTCCTTCCTTATATCAGCATTCTTCTAAATGACTCTGTATTTATAGATAAAGACACAAGATTTGACTTCAATCTTGAAACTGCACTCTTATCAGGCAGAGTTACGCTAAACGGGAAGACTATTCCAGACAACACTATGCCAAATCATGAAATACAGAATAGAGCATCTATCTCTATAGAAAGAGAAGATCCAATGAATGACGATCCTTACAATACAAATAACGTTGCATTTTCAATAGGTGCAAAAGGAGAGGCAACATACTCGGTATATCTTTTTAAAGGAAGCTATAAAGTAGAGCTCATCGCCTCTTATTATAGGTGGCAGAACGTTTTTAATCAGGATAAGACTCTTATAGAAAAGATTACAGTCGAAAAGAACACAATCAAAGACTTTGACATCGAAACTGTAAAATTAAATGGAGAAATAACAATAAATAACAAGACCATGCCGGATAACACTCTGGAAAACTGTGACGATCAGGCAAGAGCGCAGATAAGATTCAAAGCTAAAGGCAGCGATAAATATCTGGATGTAATAATCGGAGGCAGAGGAGCTGCAAAATACAGCACAACAATCAACAAAGGGACCTATGACATCTTTTTAGATTCAAATGGCGGACGTTATCAGAATTCAATCCCTGACTGTCAGATAAAACTTGCAGAAAATGTAACAATAGAAGAAAACGAAACATTAAACTTTAACCTTGATACAGTGACATTACGTGGAGAAATAACTCTAAACGGAAAGCAGATGCCAGATAATACAGACGGAGAGTATGGATATAAATCCAGAGGAACAATAAAAATCAGAAACAAAGAGACCGATGACTTCAATAACTATACACCGGTAGAAATTTCGGCTAAAGGTAAAGCAACCTATGAGATAACACTATACAAAGGAACATATAAGATCACTCTGAAGCCAAATGTATATTTTATGCAGAACGTTCTTATACCATACGAGACACTGCTGGATAAAGAAATCGAGCTCAAAGAGTCAATGGAAAAGAACTATAATCTGGAAACCGTAAAAGTAAAAGGAGAAATCAAATTAAACGGCAAACAAATGCCCGATAACAGCAATCCTGACAGTGAAAATCAAACTAGAGGAATCGTAACATTCAAAGACAACGATACACTTGATTCATATGCAATCAGTGTAGTCCCCACAGGACCGGCTTACTATGAAGGCAAAATATATAAAGGAAACTATAACTTGAAATATTCTCTTTTTAACATAACTTACAACGATATGCCGTTAAGCTATTCAGCACCGATTGAAGATAATATCGAAATAACCTCCGATACAGTAAAAAGCTTTAACGTTGAGACAGCTCTGCTGAAAGGAGCAGTAACATTGAACGGCGAACAGCTGCCCGATAACACAAGTAAAGAAGATTCCGACAGACCAAGAGGAACATTTACAATAAAAGGGAAGCATGAAGAATACATTTTAGAATATTCGCTAAATAATACAGGTGCTTTCACCTATGAAGTACTGTTACCAAAAGCATCATACGAAATCGGTATCCATCCGGGAGCATACTACCTGCAAAACGTGCTCCCTGAAACCGATATTATCTACACAACCTGCGAAGACAAGACAGAAACACTTCAGTAAGCTGGCAAAAAAACCTGACAACCCATCAGATTAAAACCCAAGCTTCCTTAAAAAAGCGGGATGATCCTTAAGAGCCACCTTTGCAAAGACCCTCATATCAGACATAAACCTGTCAAGCTTTTTCAGCTTGGCATTACGCTCTTTCGTTGTCTCAGAAAGAGAACCTTTCAGCTCCTCATACCTGATCTTCATATCAACAATAAGCTGAATCCTGCCAAGAACATTATTCGCCTCAGCCTCATCAACACCAATACCCGAAAGAACAGAAATAATCTCAGGATCCTTCATCGCATTAGTGTAAAAAAGAGAAATCTGATTAACCCAGCCAGAAAAACCATTCTTCTTTTTCTCATCAAGACCAAGAGCAGTAAGCTTCTGCTCATCATCTTTAAAAAGAACCCTTGCAAGCTTAACTCTGTCACGATGAACATTATCAAGATTGTTCTTCATCTCGGTAAAAGAATCGTAAGCATCATTTTTAAGACTCAAATCCTCACGCTGCTTCTTAGTAAGAGCAAGAACAGAATCAAGAAGAGCCTTCCCCTCAGAAAATTTCGCCTCCCCAAAGCCGATTTTTTCAAAACACGCCATAATCTCAGGCGAACTCAAAGCTCCATCAATACCGATACGTGAAGCAAGCGTCTTGTCATCAATAGAATTACCGGAATTGTAACTTCTATCAGGCCTCTCAGCCACAATATCAGGAACAATCTCCTCATTTGAGACAGTGTTTACAGTAATCTTTTCATCACTCATAACAAAAACCTCCATAACCGGTCATTAAAATAACATTTTCAACCAAACAAAACCATTAACAACGGCAAGAAAGAGAAGATTCGGCACAACATCAGCTGCAATCAGTACAAAACTTGGCAGAATCACCACTCAAAAAGCATGAATCAGTCCTCCATCAGTGGCAATCAGTACTTGCAGTAAGAAAATCACCACTCAAAAAGTGTGAATCAGCACTCCATCAGTGGCAATCAGTGCCCGCAGTAAGAAAATCAGCACTCAAAAAGTGCGAATCAGTACTCCATCAGGAGCAATCAGTACCCGCAGTAAGAAAATCACTACTCAAAAAGTATGAATCAGACCTCCATCAGTAGCAATCAGTACCCGCAGTAACAAAATCATCACGCAAAAAGCATAAATCAGAGTTTAATTGAAACATATCTTATCTTATAACGTAAATTTCTTTTGTAAAGTTTTTTTATAAGCAATTAATAAACAGAAAAGATACAAATAAAAAGAGTGAAAAGCTGCCTAATTAAGAAAACAGCTGCCTATTTGAAAAGACTAAGCCCATTATTTAAGAATTTTATAAGTACCAAGCAGGCCATAACTTTGAAAACCAAACTTTCTATAGACAAATTCCCCCATTGAAGAAGCATTTAGAACACATATTTTACATTTTGACAGAATAACCTCATCCAAAAGCCGTGCAGTTATCTTTTTAGCAACACCCAACCCTCTACTCTCAGGTAAAGTTCCGATCATATGCAGACCGGCAGTATTCTTTGCATCAAAAAATACAAGACCGCACCCTAAACACTTATCAAATTCTCTGTAAACAAACATCTTTACAGGCGAAAAAGAATAAACCAGCTTATAAACTATACGACTATCAACTCTGTAACCAAATGATTTTGATGCAACATCAGCAAACATGACAGAATCATCCTCCGACACAACCTGCTGAACCATATTGTCCTCATAAACCACAGAAGAATAATTTTTCATATCAAGAGCCATGTTACTTTGCTGAAGAAACAGCTTCATACGTGAATCAGAAACTGCTTTATCATTAAAAGTTAAAGTTATATTATCAGGCAAAGCGCATTGATGACTCAACTTAATTATTTCATTTACATCACAATCATTTTCATCTACATCAAAAATTCTGTTTGGCCAGTCAGAACCATTTACAAATACAGATTTATACCCTTCAGCAACAATAAGATTATCTGTCCGACTGCCAACAAACATCCAGAAACTAAACAAATTATCAATAATAAGCCTGTTCATATTTATTCTGAGCCCTCCTGCCTGTAAAACCTGTTTTAACAAATAAAAACCCGCACGTTTTAATACGCAGCAATAAAGTTTATCACTATTTTTTTATTAAAAAAGTTAATCGTGAACAACAACTACCCTTTCCTTGAATTTATTTCAATTTATGAGATAATAAACCGTCATTTTAAAGGAGGCTTACATGAGATTTTTAATATTTACTCTTTTTTTATCTTTTCTTTTTGCGGGCTGTGAGAATGAGGTGAAGTCTCCGACAACAAAACATGATGGTTATTATGAGGATTCCAATGGCAATCATTACGATTATATCAACTATGATGGTAAGGATTATACTCTTTATGAGTTTATTGAGGCTAAAGAGGCTGAGAATAACGGTAACCCTTACGATTGCGATCAGAGTATAAAAAATGGTTTCGTTTATATTCTGATGCAGGATTATTATTTCTGGTATCAGGAGATTCCGACTGGTATTGATTATCTTTCCTATGATTCCGAGAAGACTTTGCTTACTGATTTAATGTATTCAAAGTATGATCGTTTCAGTTATATTTCCGATAGAACGGCTTATGCTAATCATTATGCCGGCAAAACTTACGGTCTTGGTTATGCAAGGAAGCTTGATGGCGACGGAAACTGGAGGATTGCTTATGTTTATAAGGATTCTCCTGTTGATAAGGCTGGTATTGCAAGGGGCGATAAGTTTATTTCGCTTAATGGTAAAACTACTGCCGAGCTTGATGAGGGTAAGCTCTGGGATTCGATTCTTGGGGGTAATAATGTCGATGAGGAGGATTTTGTTGCAACGGCTGACTTTACGATGGAAAAGCCTGATGGAACTTCTTACTCTGTTACTGTCGAGAAGGCTGAGATTTCGGTTGCGAGTGTCATGTTTGATAAGGTTATTGAGCATAATGGCAGGAAGATTGGGTTTTTTGCGTTTAAATCTTTCATAAATAATTCTTCTGATGAGCTTGATGCGCTGTTTGCGTCGTTTAATGATGAGGGTGTTGATGAGCTTGTTGTTGATCTTCGTTATAATGGCGGCGGGCTTTTGAGTGCGGCTCAGCATATGGCTTCTCTTATCGGCGGCAATACGACTAGCGGTAAGACTTTCTGCACTCTTAAGTATTCTGATAAGTATTCGAATAATTCTTCTTTTGATTTTTCTTCTCCTGAGAATAAGCTTTCACTGAAGAGGGTTTTCTTTTTAACGACTGGTAGTTCGTGTTCTGCGAGTGAGGCTGTTATTAACGGGCTTTCTCCTTATATTGAGACTGTTATTGTGGGTACAAAAACTTGCGGTAAGCCGATTGGGATGAATATAAGGAGTTTTTGTGACAGAACTATTGCTCCGATTACTTTTAATATTGTAAATGGCGAGGATTATGGTGATTATTTTAAGGGTCTTTCTCCTCAGTGTGAGATGAATGATAATCCTGTGCTTAATTTTGCTGATGATAGTTCGGATGAGATGCAGATTATTTTCAGTTATGTTGATGGTAATGGCTGTCCGACGAATGCTGTTACAAAGAAGATGTTTAATGTGAGTGATGCGTTCGATGATGTTTATGATAGTAATAAAACTGATGGTCTTATTGACGATATGAGGTAGGAAATGTGCAGAAAGATACTTATGGTTATCGCTTTTGAGAGGTTCAGGGACGAGGAGTTTCTTGTGCCGAGAAAACATTTTGATGATTGTGGTTTTGATGTAACTGTTGTTTCTTATAAAAAGGGAACTGCTGTCGGTATGTTCGGTCACGAGGAGCCTGTAAATGTTACGATGGCTGAGATTTTCCCTTCGGATTATGATGCTGTGGTGTTTGTCGGCGGTCAGGGCACTCCTCTTGTGAGAAGGGAGCCTGAATCGGTGGAGCTTGCTCAGTATTTCTTTGAAAACGGCGTTGTTGCGGCTATCTGCTGGGCTCCGACTATTCTTGCCAAAGCTGGTATTCTCGATGGAAAGGAAGTAACTTCATGGGTCGGCAATGATGCTGAGTTTAACATGACGACTGAGGAATATATCAAGTCAAAAGGGGGCAACTTCGTTCATAAGATGGCTGTTCGTGATGGTAATGTTGTTACCGGTAATGGTCCGATTGCGGCTGAGGAGTTTGCTATGCTTGTTGAAGAGGCTCTGAAAGAACTTTCATGAAATTTATCTTCCTTATTCTGATAGTTGTTGTTATTTCCGGCTGTTCAATAGAAAAAAAGCCTGTAGAACGAAATAAAAGTGTGGATTTGGCTTTTATTGAGCCTTTGAGGGACTGTAAAAGCTATTCTGCTGATATCACTATTGATAATACTTCTTATAATATGGTTTCTCTGCTTGACTGTAATGGCAATTTTGTATCGCCTGTTAAGGCTCAGGGTGCAAGCGGGATGTGTCATTTCTTTGCCGAAACGTCTATCATTGAAACTATGGCGGCTTTGAAAAGAAGTAACCGTGGTGAGTTTACTGCTGATGAGAATCCGCTGAATTATAACTTTGCTGAAACAGTGCTTTATCTTTCCGAAAGGGATATTTTAGGAACTACTGATGAATCGGTTCTCCCTTACAGGTTCTGGGCTGGTATTTCCTACGAAATTGATAATGGTATTTCAAAGGCGGATAAAATTAAAGCTTCTCTTGATGGTATTTCTGACTTTTATCCTGAATATGAGATGTGCAGGGCTCTTAAAGAGACTGATTTTTCTGTTTGCGGCACTGATTTAAAGTGTGTTTCAAAGCTTTATTATAATTCAATAAGAAACTGTATTGATGATGTTTCTAAAGATAAAAAGATTAATGCTGTTTTCTACACGAAGAAAGAAAAAGGAGATATTATCCCTTCGTGTCTTCAGAATAATGTCAGGGTTCTCTGCCCGAATGACAGAATCCCATCAGAAGAGGAGATTGACTGGAAAGGGGTAGAGGAATCTATGGTTATGCTTCTTGAAAAAGGGTTTCCTATTGCTCTTGATATTGACTGGCCGGGGATGATAAAGGATTCTGCTTTGTTAATTCCGGTAAAAAATGGTAAACCATATAGTGATTTTGTTTTAAAACAGGCTTTTCCTCCTCCGCCTGAGCATTCTCTTATAAAAAATGACAAAAAATTGTGCTGGGATGTTAATGGTGACGGGATTTGTTACAACGAGGATAGAAATGGTGACGGAATTTGCTCTGTTGAGGGTGATTGTGTCTGGGATAAAAAAGAGATTCATGAAAATGAAGAGACTCTTTACTACAACTTTTCCAGAAGCGGTCACATGATGGTAATTGTCGGGTATATCGAAAAGAATGATTCTTCTGAAAATCCTGAGAAAAGTTTCATAATTAAGAATAGTTGGGGGGAGAATTCTGTTTTTTACCTTATTTCTTCACCTTATACTGATAAAAACATGAGACGGGTTATAAATTTTAATAATTATTTCAGAAACAGAAGGATTCCAGCTTTTAACAGTTCGCCGTTATCTTTTATTTCGGATGTCCATTTTGGAATTCTAAAAGTAGTAAAAGGGAAGTTATCTTATACTGAAGAGTAAGCTTCTGCCTGCTTTGATATTTCAAACTTATTTTTAATAAAACCTTTATTCATTTCGATTTATATGTAGAATCGGCTCTGTTTTTTATTTCACCTTTTGGAGAATCAATGGAAAATTTCAGAAAATTAGGTCTTGATGAGATAACAATAAATGCGCTCATATCAAATGGTTTTACAGAACCTACTCCTGTTCAGTCAAAAATTATCCCTTTAATGCTGAACGAAAAGAATGATCTTGTTGGTCAGGCTGAAACCGGTTCAGGTAAAACTGCCGCTTTTGCACTTCCTCTGCTTCAGGAAACAAATCCGAAATCCGGTAATGTAGAAGCTATAGTTTTAACTCCGACTCGTGAACTTGCTATGCAGGTTGCGTGTGAGTTTGATAAGCTTAAGGGAAAAAGAAAAATCGAGGTTCTTCCTGTTTACGGCGGAAAGAACTTTAAAGAACAGCTTAAAGCACTTAAAGATGGTGTAACAATTGTTGTAGGAACTCCAGGAAGAGTCATTGACCACATTAACAGAGGTACTCTTGACCTTTCAAACGTAAAATTTCTTGTTCTTGATGAAGCTGATGAGATGCTTAATATGGGTTTTATCGAGGATGTTGAAACTATAATGGAAAGTGTTTCCAAAAATAGAAGAACTCTTCTTTTTTCCGCTACTATGCCTAGACCTGTCGAGGCTCTCTGCAAAAAATTCATGAAGAATCATATTCACATAAAGCTTAACGAAAACAAACTTACTTCTGCAAGAAATGAACATTTCTATCATCTTGTACATGAGAGAGATAAGACTGAACTTCTTGCAAGAGTTCTTGAATATCATTATGACTTTTACGGTATTGTTTTCTGCAAGACAAGACTTGAGACCAGAGAAATTGCCGCTGAGCTCAGAAAGAGAAATTTTGCCGCTGCTGCACTTCAGGGCGAGATGGATCAGAATGAAAGAGAAAGAACTATGGATCGTTTCAGGAAAAAAAGCATTCAGATTCTTGTTGCTACAGATATTGCTGCAAGAGGAATCGATGTTTCCGACCTTACTCATGTAATTAATTTTACTACTCCTCCTAATGCTGAGACTTATGTTCACAGAACTGGAAGAACTGGAAGAGCCGGTAAAGAGGGTGTTGCAATTACTTTTGTAACTCCTGATCAGTTTGATAAAATCGAAGTGATTTCAAGAATAACTAAAACAAACATTATGCATCGTCCTTTCCCTTCCACTGATGAACTCATTAAGAACAAATGGGATGGAATCAGAACTTTTATCGAAAGGATTGCTGAAGAGTCTGTTCCTGAAGAAGCTGAAATGCTTGCAAAGGAAATTTTAAACAGAAAAGATCCTCTTGCTATTGTTGCTTCACTTATTGATTATAAGTTTGGTAAAAAACTTAAAGCTACAAGTTTTGCACATATTGAGGAACCTTCCAAACCTAAAAGAATAAAGGAAGAGTTTTCAAGGAATAGAAAAAAAAGTAATGACAGCAGAAAATTTTCCGATTCAAGAAAGCGTGATAGACATCACAATGGAAGAACCAAGGGAAAAAAATACGTTAAAGATTAACCGGAACGTGTATAAAACTCCATCCGGCTTTTTCCGCTCCTGCTCCGTCGGTGAGCGGATTGTCTCCTATGTGAACCATTTCATCTTTTGCAATATTTGAGAATTTCTTTTCTACTATTTTAAATGGCTCTTCATGCGGTTTGGCAAATCCTGTCTCATCTGAAAAAACAAAGTAGTCAAAGCATGAAAACACGCCGTAGAAATCGAGCAGTTTTCTCATTTCTGTCCCTTTCGTGTATCCTGTATCGGAAATCATTACAAGTTTTGCCTCTGATGATGCAACAAGTTTAATGAAATCGATAACGCCCTCTCTTATCGGCGGTTTAAGCTCAAGGCTTACTTCAGAAAAATAGAGAACTATTTTATCTTTCTGCTCTTTTGTCAGTTGAAGCTTAAGATTTTTTGCTATTTCTTCAACTCTTTCTTCTGTAAGCGGTGTTCTGTGTTCGCTGAAATAGATTGTTCTAAATGCTTTGCCTGCTTCTGCGACTGCTTTTTTCACTTTTTCCTTATCTGTTCCGGCTATGCGTGCAAAATATTCAGCTCTCATATCCTGTCTTATATCTTCATCCTGTTCAACTATTACTGTATCCCAGAGATCAAGCGAGATTAGCGAATATTTTCTGTTTTCAATGGATATTTTACCATCATCAAGAATTTTACTTTTATTTATTATGTCAGAAAACATTCTCACTCCTTTATCCATACGGCAACTCTTTCTATTCCGGCGTAATCTTTAATGTATCGAAGGAACTTTAGCTCACATTTTACTTTGTCAGCATATTTAAATCCTTCATATCCAAGTTCCATAAAGAGAGCTCCCCCTTTTTTTAAGAACTTTGCCGCTTCTTTAATTATGATTTCCGATAGTTCAAAACCATTCTCGCCGCCGTAAAGAGCTCTTTCAGGCTCATGGATAACCGGAGTTTCTTTAATCCTGCCCATATCTTCAAAAGAGAGGTATGGCGGATTTGCGGTAATGAGATCAAAGGTCCCTTTTATAGAATTAAATCTGTCGCTTTGAATTATTTGTATGTTTTCAGGGTCACCGATGAGGTTTGCGACATTCTCTTTTGTGATTTCAAGTGTCTCTTCTGATATATCTGAAAGAATAAGAGTTCCTCCGACTTCATTGTGAACAGAAATTCCGATGCATCCGGTACCTGTACATATATCAAGCACATCAGGTTTAAATGCTTTTTTCGATTTCTGTTTTTTTATAAAGTTTACAGCTTCTTCAACAAGAATTTCTGTGTCAGGACGTGGAATAAGAACTTCGCTGGAAACATAAAAATCATTTTTATAGAAATTTTTAATTCCTGTTATGTATGCAACTGGAACTTTATTCATCCTTTTGCTTATCATTTCACCAAGATTGAAAAGCTCTTTTTCCGTGAGGAGATGGTCTCTTTTTGTAAATAGCTCCACACGCGATAATCCTGAAACATGAGAAATAAGAATTTCAGCGTCAAGAGACGGCGTTTCACTTACTGAAGAAAAAATATCCGAAAGAAGTACAAGCAGTTCTCCTGCACTCTTTTTCTGAAAGAATTGAATATAGGACATTAGTCAGAAAGAATTTTTGATTTAAACTCACATGTCTCAGGATAGTCTGAGGGAAGTGTTGAATATGGTGAATCAACTGTTCCTTTTGGATGATTTTTAAAGAAATCCATCATTTGAGCAACTGTAAGACCTACTGCACTGTGACCTTGTCCATGATTACAGATAATTACATCGTGACCTTTTTCATTAAGATACGTAACATCATTTTGAGCCATAAGATTGAACTTGATTTCACCTTGTGAACCCAGACTGAATGTATCTGTTGAATCTCCGTGAAGAATAACCTGAACATATTTGTTTTCTGTTGTAAGCTCCGGCCATTTAATTATGCTTCCAGCCATTGCAGGAACACCTGTTCCGATGTTTGCTGAATCGTTGAAATATCCTCCTGACCATGTAAATACTGATGCAAGCTCAGATCCTTTTGCTGTTGCAAGTGCATCTGAATTTATTGCTCCTGCTGAAAAACCGGCTGTATGAATTCTATTTTCATCGATTGTTATGAACTGAGCAATATCTTCAAGTATTGCATCAAAAAAGTCTCCTTCTATGTAATCATCTTCCATGTTAAGAACATCCCAGTCAACACCGGCAAGTGTCTGGAAGGAAAGGTTTGCATCTTCAGGAACAATGATTGCCGCATTGTAGTTTTCGTAATCAGCAAGAGCTTTTGCGTTGAATGCTGAAGCAAAATTATTTGCACTATCTCCAAGTCCATGCCATGCAAAAACAACTGGAAGTGCATTTTCAATATCTGTAGGAAGGCAGTAGATTGCTGTTCTGTCAAGAGCACCTACAACAACTGTTCTTACAACACAGTCTCCTGCAACTGGCTCAGGATTTACATAATTATCTGCATCTGTCTCTTCTTCCGTGTCAGCATCATCAATGGTTTCAATGTCAGAGTCTTCTGTTTCGGTATCATTTATAGCATCTGTATCATCTGTTTCGTCAGTATCATTTACTGTAGGATTATCAGAATCGGTATCAAGTGGTTTTGATGAGTCACCATCATCACATGCAATAACAAGAAGAAGCATTAAAACAGCAATCAATAACTTTTTCATTTTAATCTCCTGCAAAAATAGAAATAAACAACGTTAAATTATAAAATTCATTACTTAAAAAGCAATTTTCATCCTTTTTTTACTTAATTAATTAAAAATTTTGCTGAAAACAAAAAAGATTGGCAACCCGTAGGGGAGTCGAACCCCTGTTACCGGCGTGAGAGGCCAGCGTCCTAGGCCACTAGACGAACGGGTCACCTAAAAAAATGGATCCCGGACTAGGATTCGAACCTAGATAAACGGAACCAGAATCCGTTGTCCTGCCGTTAGACGATCCGGGATCAAACTTTTACTTATAGATCCTCATATAAACCTTTCCATCTTCTTCAATGACATATAATCTATGCCATCTTGCAGTGTCTCCGTTGTTGTAGAAGACATGAATTTTAAAATTCTCTTCTGCGGTAAGAAGGTCAGATTTTACAGCCTCATATGCCGACATTTTTGATTTCAGTCTTTTCACAGACTCTGCAAAATCATAGCTTATCCTGTAATAGGATTCGGAAACTTTTGATATTTTGCCTGGAAGCAGACTTTCAAAAGGATCAGCAGCATAAAGCTGAAAACTCAAAAGTAAAAGAACCATCAAAGCGACGAGTTTATAGCACAAAAACTTACCGCTGTCAACAAACATTTTATAATTCAGCATAATCATTTGATTTTATTTTCCATTTTCATTTGACTTAAGGGCTTTTATTTTATCCTTAAGCTTCTTTTCACGTTCCCACATTTCTTTAAGCTGTTTTCTGGCATCTTCATCAGCTCTTTTTGAATCTTCAATCTCTTTCTGAATCTTTGCTCTGTCTTTAATTTCGGCTTCAAGCTCCTCTTTTGTCATTCCTACACCATCAACAAGATAGAAAGAATAATCAAGTGGCTGAGTTGGATCCCATGTTTCAGGAATTTCATTTATAGGAACTTCAAAAACTTTTGCATGTCCAGGAAGAATAGATGTTCTAAGTCCTTCATATCTTACATCAAGAACAGGAAAGAATTTAGCTCCATATATTATTTCACCATCTTTGTCTTTGAATTTAACTTTAATACCGACTTTTACCATATCAAGGTCTTCACTGCCGTTAAGAATGGTTCCTTTAACTGTTGCCCATCCTTCTCGTTCTTTGTTTGGCTCCGCAGTCATTTCCTCTATCTTTATAAGACCGCTGTAGTTCTTAAGCAGAGAGTTAAGTCTTTCTTTTTCTTCTTTCTCAGCTTTAAGTTCTGCCATATAATCTTCCTGCTCGATTTTCCACTGTCCGTTTTCTATAACACATCTTAATGTAAACTGAAGTGTCTTATCGGCATCCATAACTTTACCCATACGTCCCATATTCTGCATTCTTACGATTGCATAATTTATGTCGCCGGTACTTTTTTCCTTTTCTATCTGAGCGTAACCTACTCTGAGTTCCTTTCCTATTTTGCCTTTGTAGATAGAACTTACTCTCTCTTTAAAGTCATCAATAGTTACTGCTTCTTTCATTTTTGAAGAAAGCTTGTTATCATAAACTTCCTGAATTTTACCATCTCTTATATCGTACATATAATTCTGTGCAAATTCATTAACTTCGTCTACAACTGTTTTGCTTTTTGTACATGAACTGAAAAACATAGCTGTAAATGTCAAAAACGACAATAAAAGGAAACACTTTTTCATAGAAGCCTCCACATTTCGGAACAATAAAATTAAGTTAGCCGATAATATACTGATAAATCATTTTTATCAATTTTTTTCATATAAAAGCATAAATGTTTATTTAAAAAATGTTAATCTTCCAACTTGAAACTTAAAGTAACGCCACAGCCTACAGGAAGAATTAAAGAATAGAGTCTTTTATCTGCAAAAACCATACTGTTATAGTTGTCCATATATGTACTCAGTGTTTCTCTAAATGTACCGATAGGTTTAAAAAGGGTATCATCTGCAATTATTATTCCGCCTGAGTTGAGCTTATTTACAAGTTTATTATGTAGCTCCGTGTAAAGATATTTACCGCAATCCTGAAAAATAATATCATATTTTTCATCAAGAGAATTAATTATCTCTCCCGCATCGCCATATATAAGTTTGATAAATGAACTGTATCCGGCTTTTTCTATATTTTTTAAAGCTTCATAATGGAGCCGTTCCTTGCTGTCAACAGTTGTAATTGTACAGTTCATATTTTTTGCAACATCTGCCATCCATAGAGATGAGATGCCATTAGATGTTCCAAGTTCAAGGATTTTTGAAGGTTTTTTCAATAAAATAAGCATTTGAAGTAACCTGCCAAGCTCAGGAACTATTTGAGGCTGCACATCATTTCTTGCATTATTCTCCTGATATAGAGAACTAATAAAATCACTTTCTATTTTTGCAAAAGTTCTTATATATTCAGCAACATTATTCATTCTTACTTTCCATTAGTCCTTTTAAAAGTTCATATTCTTTCTTTTTTTTCATTTCATTTAAGGTTTTTCGAAGATTTTCTATTTTAATCTGAAGCTCCTTATCTTTAATTTTTGAAATTTTTCGGAGTATTTCAGTCGATTCAGCTATACTTCCTGCAAGGTAAAGCCGATAGGCAAGAGTATACTGCCAATATGGATTTTTATCGATTAAAATTGCATCCTGAAGCTGTTCAGCCGAAGCTCTATATCTTTTTTCATAAGCAAGTACATCAGACTTTGCTTTTAAAAAATATGCATATAATTTTCTGTTTGTCATTGAATGTTTTCTAAGCTCTGATTCTACTGAAGGAAGTTCACTATACATTCCATATTTGGCATAGAGAAAATATAAATAATAATAATGAAAAAAATTTCCGGTTTTTAACGCTCCGCTTTTTCCATATTCCAGTGCTTTATCCTTCTCTCCTTTCTTATCAGCAATCTGGGATTTTATTATTTCAATTTCTCCTTTTTCTTTTATTGTTTCAGGCTGGTTTGAATTCGATGCCTGATAAACAGCTGACTCGCACTCGTCAACTTTATCAAGAGCAAGCGCCGCCTTGCAGAAAGGGATAAAAAGCTCTTTTTTCCTCTTATTTGTTATTTCATAAAGAACGCTTGAAGATATTTCATTAGAAATAAGAGAATTTGATATTTTTTGTGTTATGGTTATGTCATTTATTATTTCACCAATAAACCCAAGATCATTTTTATTTTTCAGTTCATTGAAAATGATTTTAAAACTGTTTGCATAAGAATCATCATCTTTTGAGAGAGCTTCTCTAAAATATTGCAGAGAAGTGTGTTTATCACCGAGTCTAAAAAAAACAATACCTGTAAGAATTTTTGGAAAAATATATTTTGGAGATTTTGCCATTGTTTCGGATAGTAAAGGAATTGACTTCAGAAGCTCTTTTTTATTACCACTATTAATATGCAGTAACGATTCATTCATAGAAACAAGATACGAAGATGGATAAAGTCCCCGCATTTTAAAAGCATGTTCTTTTATATTTACATTAAAATCAAATGAGAATGGTAAAAGGAAAAATAAGAAAACCAGAAAAAATGAGAAAATCGGAATCAGATATGTTTTCCACTTAAACCTATTAATAAAAATATACGGTTCTGTAACTGCAATGAAAAAAATTCCTGATACCACAAGATTTGAAAGGTTATGAAGATTAAAATCAACACAGTTTTGTATAAATATAAAAAAGAGTGCCGCATAATAAATCTCTTTTGAGTGCAGGAGCTTTTTTCTTCTTTTTATAAGAATATAAATAAGAGAAAAGCAAAATATAAGTGCAGGGAGAAGACCTGTTTCAAGCACAAGCTGAAGAGGTTCGTTTTCAAGTTGTAAAAACTGCTTTTCAGGATTAGAGGAATAAAAAGAATGAATATGACGAAATGAACCTGCGCCGGAACCTGTTAAGATAAAATCTTTAAAATAGTCATTTATTCCTGATGCTTTTTCAATCTTTTCCATTGGACTTAAAGTCGATGAAACAAATTCATCTTCAATAAGATCTTGCGCATATAAAAAAACAAGGGACAAAAAAACAAAAGAAAAGCTCACCGTGAAAATTCTTTTAGTTTTGCTTAAAACAGAATGTTTTTTTCTAATCAGTCTAAATATAAGAATAAAAAGCATTGAAAAAATAAATGCAGTAATGGAGCCTCTGGAAAGACTTAATAAAAGCCCAGATACATTAATTATAAAAAACGCCATTCCCAAATACAGTATCTTTTCCAAAGCAGAATCTTTTTTTGCACTTGAAATCAAAACCAGAGAAGCAAATGCCGATAATCCTGAAAATGCTCCAAAATGATTTGGGTTGATAAAAGGAACAAACTCCTTTAAAGAAGGATAAAATTCTTTGTCAACATAGTATGGAAGTGAAACAAAAACATTGAATGCACCTATAAAAGCTATTATAAAAAATATTTTTACACGAGATTCAGATTCATCATTTTCCATAAACCGTGATGCAGTTATCATAAATATTAAAAAAACTATAGTTCTGAAGATAACATACACAGTATCAGGCAGAGAAAGAGTAATTCTTGAGAGTGAATTTTCGGATATGGAATTAAAGAAAAGAGAAAGTGGTGAAATATATTTTATAATCTCATTCGGAAGAGGAATCAGAGATATCAAATAAATTAAGAGCATAAAAAACACAGGAAAAAGAAGTGATGGAAAAACAAGCCGCTTTTTTTTCTTTATATTATAAAGACAAAAGCAGCCAAAGAATATTAAAGATGCTGCTATTACAATACTGTTATATGTAAAAGCAGTGTATACTGTCCCTTTTAATACAATCAAAGCAGTAAAAGGGATAATAAAGAATATGAAAAACAACGATGGAACGGTTTTTCTCTTCAAGACAAACCTCCATAATGAAATTAAAAGAAATTATAATAGAACTGTATCATTAAAGCCTGTTCTCTTTCTGCCTCTTCAGAAACAGTTACATCTCTTTTTATAGAAAAATAGTACTGCATTCTGACAAAACTGGAAATCCATAATGAAACTGTAGTTTCACTTCTGTAATAATATGCACTTGTATCTTCTATCGGTACAAGAGATACAAACTCCTCCTGAAATTCAATAAATGAAAAAGGCATAACTATAAGAAGTAGATTAAATTCAGGTCCCATTGTATCTTTGAGAGTTTTAACTCTATATATTTCATATTCAGGAGTTGCAACAGTGTCTCTTTCTATATCATAACTATTGTGGAATATATTCTGCTTAAAACCCCATCCGGTTCTGGCAGTTAACGATATATTATGACCATATTTAAAATCGAGATTTAAACCTACACCTTCCTGAAGAACAAGAGGACTAAATGAACTGTCATATTTAAAATCATCTCCATCATTGATAATTTTAAAACTTCCGTCATTTTCAATAACCTTCAGTGCTGTGTCACTCCCAAAATCTTTTTTATGTCCAAAAATATTTGTATCAGCCTGAAGAGATAGATATAAACCAAATATGTTTCCAAGTCTTTTTACACCTATAGTCTGAAGACGGAGTAAATCTCTTGTTGATGCAAAATTATCATTTTCATCTTTCATAAAATTTTCATAAACATCTAGTTTGGTTCTAAAATAATAGCTTGAAGTATCATATATTGCAACTCCATTAAAATTTGAACCAAAACTATAGCTGCTTGTATCCACAGAAGATTTATATGACTGATTATATGAAAAGTTACCTGTAATAAGTGCTCTCAGAGACCATCCTTCAGTGTCTCCTGATGTAGCAAGATCGCTTATAACTTCTCCTCCTCCCAATATGGTATTTGATGTATCATCCTGAAAAACAAGACGAACATCGGAAAGATGGTTTTCAATAGTTCTTACCGTAACAAAATTACTTGTTGAATCAGGAGATTCATCTCTGGTTGTGATTCTGTAAAGACCAGGCATAACAATCCATATTGAAGCTTTTTCACCTTTAGCCTCATCAGCACCGGAACCTGTTGCAAGGACAATTTTGCTCTCTTCATTAATTATCTGAAAACCTTGCCTTATTCCTGTATTAAATTCATCAACTGTTCTTATAATAAGAGCGGACCACTCAGGTTTAATAACCGTAATTCTCTCTTTTTCCACAACAATTTTCTTTTTTAATCTTGAATCAAGAGGACCTGAGCCAATGTATAAAATATATTCTCCTGGATCAAGAATCACCCTTTCTCCAGGATGAGCATCTTTTATAAATTTACTTCCTGAAAAAATAGTATATAGAGGCTCTCTCTGACTATCAAATATGTATGGAACAAAAACAGCTCCTTTTTCCATGGGAAGAAATGTCTCATCTTTGGAGAGCTGTTCTGTAATCGATTCATCAATGTAACTTTCTTTTGTATATTGTGCATAAAGGCTATTCCAGAGCAGTATGAGGAATAACCATGTAAATAACAGATTATTTTTTTGAAACAAAAGCCTCAACCTCTGTCAGAAATTCATCCACACCTTCTTCAAGCAGTTCACTCATAGCTCTGACTACATAGGAAGGCTTTTTATTAAAAACTTCTTTTCTCTTTTCAAATGTTTTTTCAACATAAACCTGATTTGTATTGAAATCTATAAACGAAAGTGTCAAGCCTACTCTTGCAAACCACCTGTCACCACTATCAATTTCATCTATAGATAAAATTCTGCCAGTAATAATATAATCCGGCTTTTTATCAAGTCTTGTTATAACTTCCTTAAAAAGTCCTTTATTTACAACATGATTTGAAATAACATCTGTTATCATTATTTCAGGTCTTGTGGCCCAGAAATGTGTATTGTAATAAAAAAGCTCATATTGAGATTTTCTATAAACTATATTAAATTTCTTATAAACTTTATCTATATCAAAAGGTTTTATTCTAACAACAGCATCCAGAGGCTCTGTAGGTTGAGTGCCTACATTGTAATAGAGCTGATAATAATGTTTCTTTTCCGGAGAAGAAAAGAACGAACAGCCTGTAGCAATGATAAGAAATACAGCAAGAAACAAATAGTGACGGTATTTCATTTTTCATCTCCATTACCACCGCTTATGATAGCGGAAGGATTTTCCATAATCTTTCTTGTAAATTCATTGAAATTCTGCATAGAATCCGAAAGCTCATCAAGAGAAATATCTATATTTTCCTGACTTCTCATAAGAGTCAGGTTTATCGTTTCTGTCATTTTCTGTATAGAAGTGAGCAAATCATATATTTTATTTGTAGTTTCTGCTATCTTTGCCTCTTCTACAGTATTTTTAACCTCATCACTCATTTCTTTTGCTGAAACTAAAACATTTTCTACAGGACCTTTAGGAGCTGTAATTTTCTGAATGTTTTTTGAAACCACGCTGATTTCATCAAGTCTTTTATTTAAAGAAACCATTGTTCTATCTGTATTAGAAACAAGTTTATTTATATTTCCTCTGTTATCTTTTAATATCATATCTATTGAAGTTGTAACTTCTTCAACATTCTTTGCAATTTTAGAAAGTGTTTCAGGATCAGTTTTTTCAAGCATAAGATTTACCCGATTAAGAATGCTTTCTATTTTTGCAGTAATAACGGTGGCTTTACCTGAAATTTCATCCCATTGTGATTTTTCTGATGGAATTTCTCCGTTAACAGGAATTTTTGTTCCGGTACCGCCTCCTTTAAGTTCAAGAAACTTAAGACCAGTAATTCCAATACTGCCTAATACAGCAGAAGTTCCCTCTCTTACAGTAACTCCTGGTTTGATGCAGTAACCTATTTCAACAACGGAAGTATCTTCGTTATCGATTTTAATATTACTTACGACACCAATATTCATACCCTGAAATTTTACAGAAGAACCTTCTGTAAGACCTGCAACAGAAATATCTTTAAATCTTGAATAGTAGCAGTCCTCCCGTTTTAACAGCTTATTTCCGACAAGAAGCATGACAATAAGAACAAAAAAAGCTATTCCGCCTATGAAGAAAACTGCAACTCTTCGTTTTTGTGCTGAAGTTATCTGCAAAAATCATCTCCATTATTAAAATTTTAACTAAGATACAACAAAAGAGATGTCAAGTCAAATAATGAAAGAACAACTACAGCCTTCTTTTTCGATATTTATTAACGATTCCGGAAAATCAACGTCGTTTTCCGGCATAACATCTTCATCCTGAAGCGGATAACCATCCTCATCTATTGATTCAGGTACACTCAAACCATAATCACTAATCATAGTATTTAATGCTCTTAAAGCATTTATTCTTCCATAACCATAATAAATACTATGCCCATCTTCATCATAGGAAGCATTTAGAGAATCAACTTTATCTGAAGTTTCTTTTAAAAGTTTATAAATTTCACTCAAAGTCAGATCTTTATTTGCAGAAAGCATTAAAGCTATGACACCTGATAAAATTGGCGCAGAAGCAGATGTGCCACAAAAAGAAGCAGTATATTCTGTGTCTGTATAACCTGATGAGCCTGAAAGATCTGTTGTCCATATTCCATTATCATAACTTGTAGTGAGCCAGTCAGCATAAAAATCATCACTTTTAAGATCACAGCTGGGTGCCATAAAATCAAGATCTTTACCATAATCGCTATAATACGCTCTTCGACCTTCACGAGATACTGCACCTACAGAAATCACATTTTCATTAGCAGCAAAACCATCATATGAGTTTTCATCAGAAATGCTTTCATTACCATTTCCTGCAGCAAAAACAATAATAACACCTTTACCATCTCTTCCATTAATAGCAGCATCAGAAATAATATTCTGTAACGCTTGAGGCATGTAAACTGCACCACTGCCATCAGCAGGCCCCCAGGAATTTGAAATAACATCTGCGCCAGAGTCCAGAGCAAAATTAAAAACATCAGCAATATCACTTGACATAATTATGTCGGAAGAAATTTTTACAGGAATTATCCTGCTATATGGAGAAACACCAACACAGCCTTTTTCGTTTATCTGTGAAGCTATTATTCCTGTAACTGCAGTTCCATGATTATTATAACTATAGGCATCAGGAAAATTATCATTATCAACAAAATCAAAGCCTTTAATAAAAGCACCATTTAAATCTTCATGAGAAAGGTCAAAACCGTCATCAATAACTGCAACTTTAACACCGCTTCCAGGATTTATCCCATAACTCTCAAGAAGTTTCCAACCGGAAAAAACAGAAGACCCTTCTTCAAAAATATGCCATTCATTGGGTAAATATGGATCTTCATAATTTTTCATATTGATTTGAATTAAAATATCAGGTTCTACATCAAATAAATTCTTATTTTCTCTAAATACTTGATAACTTTGCATAAAATTTTCACTACATTCAAATAAAAAAGTATTAGGACTTCTTTTTATATCCTTAATAAAAGTACACCCAATACTTTTTGAATAAGAAACCAGCCAGTCAATATTCTCATCTTCTTTAATTTTTACATAAATCTTGCTACCAGCATAATAAAGTTTATTCATATTATTAATTTTAAAAGGAAAAAAAGTTCTTGAATTAATTTTTACGATTTTTCCGGTAAATTGAACATCTTTTTGATCTAAAGCAAAAAGATAAAATGAAAAAAACAGCATTATCACAAATGTTATATTTTTCATTTTATCCTCCTACAAAAAGAGGGGCATAAAAGCCCCTCTTTAAAATCAATCAGACAAGTGATTAATACCATGAAGCATAAAGCACTGCTGAACCGAACCAATCA
The DNA here is from genome assembly GCA_963667425.1 of bacterium. Taxonomy (GTDB): domain Bacteria; phylum UBP6; class UBA1177; order UBA1177. The sequence continues at coordinate 1,664,003 of OY763407.1, forward strand.
GCTGCATAAGCATTCATCTGATGAAGAGTTGTCTCCATGATGGTAAGCTTATAGAAAGGTTCAACTGTTGCTGTACCGGAAGCAGTTTCACCTGCTTTTGCAATTTTAGCTGAAGAAACAAGTCTGAATGCAGGAGCGAATCTAGCATAGGTATTTGCAAGGTAAGCTCTGAATTCTGCTTCATCAGCATATTTTCTTCCTGCTTCAGCTCCTTCAAGACATGCACCTGTTGAAGCATTTTTCTTACAAAGAGCAACATCAAGTTCAGCTTCTGTCATTGTTCCTTTATGATTTTTCCACCATCTTACGTCATAACCATCTTCAGATGTCATATAGTTGGTAGCAAGTTTTGCTCTGTAGTAAATAGTATCAGAGCTGTTAAGATATTCAACTTCATCTACATCAGGATCTGCATACTGTCCTCTCTCTGAAACAGGAATTTCAAGAGAAACGAATTTTAAGAGAACCTGTGTATCTGCAGAAACATTCATAACGTTTGACATTCCCCAGTATAGAGGATACATCTTATCAAAGTATGTCCAACCTGCATGAACTGGTTCATAAACTGTACCATCTGTAGACTGTGCTGTAGCAAGAGCACAAATGTTGTTAGGAAGATCGTAAACTGTACCTGAATTAACAAAAGGAGGTAACTCTCTAAATTTCATAAAAGTAGTTAATGGGAAATTAACCTTTTCAACTGTTTTCTTAGATTTGTTATAACAGTATGGAGAGAAAGAAGTTATAGAATCTTCATTAGCTATATCTGTAAGTGAAGCAAAAATAACATTTTCTATACCTTCAGCCTGCTGACCAAGACCATTTGCCATACTTTCTCTTCTGTATTTACCACTGAACCAGCCATTGTTTGAGAGTGTATAAAGAGCAACCATTCTCTCTTCCGCCCAGCCTCTTCTTGTAACTTTTTCGTAGTAAATAGTCGAATCATCCTGAATATCCCAATGATCTCTCTGATAACGACCGCCATCAGCAACAGAAACTTCAATAGCTTCCTTTCCTACATTTGTCTCAAGAGGATTTACAACGTATGGATTAGTTACCCAGTATGCAGCCTGACCTGTAGAAGGTTCTATTTTACTAGCTATATCAGCATCATCTTCTGATGTAAAACCGACATACACGTCTACAGCCGGTCTGTAAATTTCATTGAAAATAAGATAATTTATACCTTCCATACCACCTAACAGATAGTCTCCTGGAGACATAGGTTCCAGAGATTTCAGGTTGCCATTGTCATCAAGCCAGTATTCGAGACCTTCTGTAGCTTTAAGATAATCTGAACATGTAGAATCAGCAAACATTTTTGATTCATTATCAGAAATCGGGTACTCAACTTCTGGATTACATCCGTCAGCTGATGACCATATAGGCATTTTTGAAAACCATCCGCCTCTCATAACATTGTAGTTAAAATCAAGAAGGAAATGAACGTAAGCATATTTTCTGAAAAGTGTATCATATATCATTTTCATGGAAGTTCTGCCACGATATTCTCTGAATCTTGGATTACCTCTCCAGAAATATCTGAGGAAATAATATTTATCATCAGCATTTGCCATATTTCTGATAATTTCTGTAGCTCTGAAACCTGTATCAAATACATTGGCAGTAGGCTCATCACTTCTCATCTCATCTGACTCAAACAGATAGCGATGAATATTTCCATTATTTATAACATACTGATCATCTTTTGGAAGGTAGAACTGACCATCTTTCTTTAATTCACCAAGTTCATTTCTCTGATAATCAGGAAGGACTCTGTATTCTGTAATACCGTCTTCTTCTACTTTTACACGAACTTTTGCTATAGATGTTGCAAGCTTACCAGTTTTTGCATCTATATATGGAGTGTTGATAAGAACAGGAAACTTATAGTTTGAATCTCTTATTCCCCTTACATTATCGCTATCAAATGCAATATATCCATCTGCATCTGTTTTATAAGCTTCAACAGAACGTCCATAAACAGCTTTAAGTGCAGCATAGTCATATTTACCAAGACCTACAGCATGAATATAAGGTTCTGACTGGTAATCCATAACAGAAGTATATGTATAGTAGTTAGCTTTATTCTTGAGCTGAAGTTCAGAACCATCACTAAGTTTAACTATTTTGCCATTAATATATTCATGAATTTTATTTGTTGATGAAGAAAGAGCTATATTTCTTCTTGCTACTGATATTTCATCGGAACCAGGATACTGATCATAAACATCCTGAACAATCTGCTTAATTCCAGCCTGCTGAACTGGATAATTTTCTGATGCAAAATAAGGATCTTTATAATTTTCAATATCTGTAGAACCAGTAAAGTTGTGCCTTAAGCCAAGTGTGTGCCCCATTTCATGCTGCGCAACACCCTTATACATAAGAAGTTCTATATCATTGTAAATATCTTTTAAAAGAGCATCATTTCTATCACTTACAGTAGGATAATCTATAGCGGAATGTTTTGCTATCTTTTCTTCAAGGAATTTAAGAAGTGCTCCATCAAGGAAGGCTATATCAAGATAACAGTTTTCAATTGTACCCTGGTATCTCTCCATATCAGCAGCCATAACATCGATGCCTGAGAAAAGAGGAGACATAACATCAACCATTTCATCTGTAAAACTTGAAGGATCTGTTACCCATGGGAACATTCTCTGTTTCATTGAATAAGGAACAAGATCGTTTGCCCATTTGCTGTCTTTTACATCAGCGAAATCAAAACGAAGTTTGTTCTGACTTTTAAGATAAGCTTCCTGTAATTCTTCAAGAGCATCGGCTCTAACACCTTTAGTGTTAATATCAGCCGGAAGTTTTACATCTCTTAAAAGTTTTGCCATATCTTCGTTTTTAAATACTGAACTCTGAGCACGTTTTTTCTTTGTGGCAACAGCTGGATTATTGTCAAAAACAACCTGTGGAGGTTCCTGATATTCAGGATTCATAAGTTTTTCCAAATCCCATGCAGCAGGATCATCTTCATCAATTATCATTCTTGCAAGTTCAACTGCTCTACTGGTTGCCCACTGAAGAACAGAACCAGCGATGTTTGAACCACCACCTAAAGACTGACCTGTTTCAGGGTTGACGTTCCACTGTGAAACACCAAGGATGCCATATTCTGTAGGCTGATCAACCCAGTTAATCATTGCAACTCTGTTGTCTCCGTTCATATATTTGTGACGAAGGATAGGATTACCTGAACCATCAACTTTGCAAACTCTTTCATCTGTTCTTACACATGAAACAGCAGCTTTTGTCTTTCCTTCAGGACAAACGACATCTTTCGCTGTATAAATTTTACAATCATAACCATCATCTTCCGTGTTCATTTCACATGTTTCAAAGTAATGTAACTTTTTAACATCAGCAAGTTTAGCTTCTTCTTCATTTACACATACCCATGCGAAATTTCCTTCTTCAGCAATATAACCATTTTCGTAATTTGCATAGAAATCGGCTCCGTCAGCATCTCTTGCAGGAATATATCCTTCAACAGGATTATGAACAAGAACGACTATATCATTGGTGTATTTATCTTCATTAAAGCTTCCATCCCAGTTCTGAACAAATCCAGCCTGATCTTCAACATAACACATTGACATCCAGTTGTCCGCCCATTTCTGAACTGCTGCTTTGTCTGCATCAGCTATTTCATCTCTTACAGACCATGCACCATTTTTAAAAGTAATCTGCATATACCAGTCTTCAGATCTTACAGGTGTTCCACCTGTTGAGTTTTTCCAGAAGTCTTTGTCTTTGTGTGTATTGTAATACCAAGTTTCGAACTCTCTTGTATCACTGCCGGGATTCATTGCAGCAAATCTTGCAGCAAGAAGAGCGTGGTTGTAATCTTTAGCAATAGCACAGTCAATAGTTCTCATTCTTCTAGGCATTTCAGGAGAAGATGTAAAAACAAGTTTCTGCTGGTGTTTTATTTTTGATGCACATGCAGGATAAGCATCAGCTGTTCCCTGACCATCTGCACATGTAAAATTCCAGTTTGTTCCATCTGACCATGCAGTGTTAAAATAATTTGCCATTTCATGAACATCTTTTTCTTTATAACCGGTTATAGGATCATAACCTTTAAATTTATTTGTAAAGAAACCGAACTGTCTGAAAATTTCATCTCTCATTTCAAGAGGACGGAAACCGTTATCTATGCTTCCTTTTTTCCATGACCATTCATTTGTTTCCTTATCATATGTTCTTCTACCTACAACATCTCTGTTAACTTTTGTAAAAGTGTGTCTATATACGATTGTTGCCGGTTCATAATTTGTGAACTCTTCAACATCATCCATAGTGTAGATACCATTCCAGTCGTTAACTCTTATAAGGTATTCCTTATTATAGAACATAAACCATTCAACTTCTTTTGAATTGTCACCAGTTTTTTGGCTTTCAACCATTTTCTTATATTTTTTTGGAGCAATATAAGAACCGTCATGAGCATAAAATTCCATATCCCAGTATGAAGTTATAAGGCTTCTTTTATACGGAGCACCCCACTCTTCCGTCATATTCATATACTTAAGCTGGAAGTTGTTAAGACCGCTTCTTGACTGATCAATCATGAAGTAACGTCTTTCATTCCAAGGCTTGTCTGTATTAATGGTTATAACAGGAAGTTCTTCTCCGGTTGTTGTGTTTTCCATAGGAAGAATATCAAAATGTTCAAGAATATAATAAGCAAGAACCGGAGTTTCATTAACTGTCGGATCATACTCAGTGTTAGTTACTTCAAGAGCATCATGAATGTTGTAAGCAATAAGCCAGTTTTTAGTGATTTTCCATTTAAGGATAACACCATCATTTGATTCACCAATAAAAGAATAATCTGCCGTATAAGGAAGATCTACAATTGTCTGACGATAGAAGAATTCTCCTTCAAACAATTTCTTGTCTAAAGCCTCTTCCGGAGACCTGTCGACAGCATTTCTTTCTGTCGTACATGCAGACACCATAAGAAGCGCTGCCAACGCCAGAAACAGCATAATGCTTTTTCTCAAATTAATCATCTGTTCTACCTCCTAAAATTAGAAACTATAATTATAACCTATATTAAGTGAAATTTTAGAATAATAAGGGTCAAAAGGAACGAGATAATCATCCCCGTAACCGCCGTAAGCTCTATCTCTTCCGCTTGTAGCGAAATTAAGTCCAAAATTAAGTCCGCCAAGTTCATCAAGACTGAGAGCATAACCTAAACCAATGGAATATGTGTGATAAAAAGGCCATCTATCATTATCAATAAAACCCATTCCTTCATAATCTTCATCATAGTAGGTTTCTGAAGTTGAAAAAGTATAACCAAGTTTTAAAGAAAGAGTTTTCCAGCTTAAAGAACCGCCGGCACTGACAAAAAGCTGATGAACAGGATTATAGAACTGAGCATCATTTGTTATAGAGTCATAATAAAAATCCTTTTCATGAATATCAGCAGCATATCCGGGAGTTAAAGATAGAGAAGCTTTCCAGTCCTTATTTATTTTAAAAGATTTAGAAGCTGAAACACTTAAAGAAACGTTAAGATTGTTTCCTACAGCATTATGCCCATACTTACTCGTTATTGATGAAGAAAGTTCTATAGAAGGAGTTACAGAAAAATCCATAGGAAGCAGAAATGTTCTTGAAGAACTTACAGCAATAGGAGAACCATCAAATTGAGAAGAATTTGCGGAATCCCCATAAAGATCCGTTCTGTCATAACGAAAAACGTAACTAAAACCGGCATTGATTCCCACATTTATTTCATAAGGAAGCATTGCTGAAAAGGAAATTCCTACGCCATCTGAAAAACGTTTTCTTTCCTTTGCCAGATTGTGGGACATAGTGTTACTAATACCGACAGAAAAAGGTTTCGGTTTCTCATCCTCTTTCTTTTCCTCTGAAATTTCATCAGAAATCACAACCTCGGCATCAGTGTTTTCAGCCTTGGCAGATTCCGTCTCACTCTTCTGTTCAACCGATTCATCTTTCTTTTCATTATCAGCCGTCTGGGCATAAGAAAAAAAAGAGAAGGTCAGCAGAAGCATAAAAATAAAAAACTTCTTTCCGCTGTTCAAAACAACCTCCAATATTATGTGAAAATCAAATAAATTTTCTTTAAGTTTACAAATTAACGCCTAACTCTAGTTAGCATCCAAGCCATTGTCAACTTTTTAATTGTAAATTAACACTATTAAAAAACACCGTTTTTTTAGCAAAATATTAGCCATACTTTTTTCAGTAGTATTTACAGCATCTTGCATTTAAAACTTTCTTAAAGACATTTTATAGGCAAAAAAATTAATAAGTGTTATTAATCGGTTAAGAAATCAATATCTGAAATTGAAAGAACATTTTTATCTTTATAAGCAAATCTTGTCATCAAAGACTTAAGTTCTCTTACATTCCCCGGCCATGAATATGATTCCAGTTTTTCCTTAGCATCCTCATCTATTGTTATAATTTTTCCTGAAATAGAATACATAATATGAAGTGCAAGAGGAATGACATCTTCTTTTCTCTCTCTTAGTGGAGGGATATGTATCGAGAGTGTGTTTAATCTGTAATAAAGATCCTTTCTGAATGTTCCTTCAAAACAACTGCGTTCCAGCTCTTTATTTGTAGCCGCAACAACCATAACATCAACTTTTGTTCCAGATCCATTCTCCCCAACTTTACGAATTGTCCAGTCTTCAAGAACACGAAGCAGTTTTGATTGAAGATTAAAAGCCATCTCTCCTATCTCATCAAGAAAAAGTGTTCCATGATTGGAAAGCAAAAAAGCTCCTTCTCTGGTTTCCGCATCAGTAAAAGCCCCTTTACATGAACCAAAAAGCTCCGTTTCCATAAGCTCAGAAGGAATTGATGCAGAATTTATGGTTGAAAAAAGTCCTTTTCTTGCCGATATTTTATGTGCAAATTCAGCAAAAATCTCTTTACCTGCACCACTTTCTCCAGTTATAAGAACGATAGGGTGATTTTTAAACAGTTCTTTTTTATTTATCCAATCTTCAAGTTTATTAAAAAGAGGCTTTAAAGAACCGATATAAAAAGATTTTTCATTCTCTTCAGATTCCAGTGAAATAAACAAAGAATACTTGCCTGCAATCGAAAAATGGTATCTTCCAAGCTCAAGTTTACAGTTATCAACTCTCACACCATTCGACCATGTGCCATTTTTGCCTTTATTAAATAAAAAAACTTCATTGTTTTTCATTGATAAAACAAGATGCTCCGAACTAACTTCAGGAAAAGGAATATCTATTGTAGAATTATTTCTTCCAATAGTTATTGTTTTTCCATTTTCATAAGTAAAAACACTTTTTTTACCATTAATTTCAACGACCAGACGATTAAAGTTCTCTACATCGTTTTCAAGAACAAGCGTTGTTGATGCATCTGAAATCTTATTTTTGGCAAAATTTTCAATACTGCTTTTATGAGAAAGAGAAAACGTAAAATCATTTGCAGAAACAGGTTTATCTTCCCATAAAACAGTTCCGGATTCAATAAGCTTACCATCAACAGTAAAAGCACCTGAGGCAGGATACATAAACCACAAGTATTTTCTAGTCTTTATATCAAACTCTTTACAAAGAGAAAGTTCGTAATTCACCATGTCGGAAGAAAAAAGAATATCACCACCATCTCCACCTATCTGTATTTTCTTTTTTGCACTATTCAGATAAAAAGAGAAAATGTGTTTTCCGCTTTTCTTAATAATAATATACATTACTCTCCAATCTTCTCTTCAACTAAAACAAGAATTTTCTGAACTGAAGCAACAGTCATAGAAACCGTTTTATCAATCAGAATCGTCATTTCAGAAACAAAAGGATCGTTACTGTCAAATGATTTCAGATTTATTTTAACATTAAGGGCTGCTGCTTTTACACCTGCTTCAATTAAAAGAGCAGCAACTCCGGCATCACTTACAGCATTTTTATTTCCTTTAAGGGCAACATTGTGAATGCTTTCAAGTAAAGAAGCAATCTTCTCCATAACTTTTGCAGGAACAGAAGTTACATATTTATTTGCAATTTCTCCGTTTTTAATTGCTTCTTCTAAATTTTCTCCAGTTTTCTTTGCCTTCTTTAATGCGGCAGAAGCATCCATCATAACATTAAAAGCATGTGTATCCTCATTTATAAAATGGAGAAGTTCAGCTTTTGCAGACTGCATATCATCTGCAATCCGATTCATTTCAGCACTATATTTTTCGTAGCCTTTTCTTTCATATGTAAGATTTGCAACCATAGAACCTAAAGACGCAGCCAACGTGCCGCAAAGAGCAGCTACACTGCCACCACCAGGGGCTGGAGCATCAGAAGCAAGCATATCAGCAAAGTCACTGATCGTCAAACTTGTTAAAGAGCTGTCTTCATTCAACATATCTTCAATTATTTTATCTTTTGGTTCAAAAGGAGCAGCATCATTAAGACCAAGAGATTGAATAGCAGTTTTTATAAGTTCTTTTTCACTTTGACCAGTACAAACTCCCTGCTTCTTTAAATAATACTTGCCGGCATCAATCATTGCTTTTTTAGGAACAACACCAACAATTTCGGAGCCCGTAACTCTAAGACCATTCTTAAAGGCTATTTCAGAACAGGCATCAAAGACTTCATGCATGGAAGTGATATTATAATTAGTAAGATTAATTGAAATCTGAGCTCTTTTATAATCATCAACATACCAGCCTATGGCTTTACAATGCTTAAACAGACCTGGTTCCATAACCTTGTTACCGCCAGCATCTTTAACTATTTTACCATCTGCATCTTTTTTTGCAGAACCCTGTTCTCTTATTTTGAAAGCTATTTCATTAGCCTTTTTTTTGTCAGAAGTATTAAGATTTATGTTGTAAGCTATAAGAAACTCTCTTGCAGAAACAGCTGTTGCACCTTTTGAAGGAACAAACATAGCAGGACCGGCATCAGGCGTCCACTCGGTTTTTTTAAGTTTTTCTTCAAGACCCTCATATTCGCCACTTCTTACATATGCGAGATTTTTTCTTTCCGGAGAAGTAGCGGCATATTCATAAAAATAAACCGGATAATTTAATTCCTTTCCAAGTTTATTTCCAAGCTCTCTTGCAATTTGTGTACACTCTTCCATTGTAATATCGCTAACAGGAATAACCGGACAGACATCACATGCACCGAACCTTGGATGAGTACCTTTATGTTTTCTCATATCTATAAGTTCATGAGATTTTTTAACTGCATTAAACGCAGCCTCCTTTACAGCTTCAGGAAATCCTACAAAAGTCACAACTGTTCTGTTTGTATCATGTCCCGGATCAACATCAAGAAGTTTTACACCTTTTATCTTTTCTATTTCATCAGTTATCTGCTTAATAATAGTAAGATCTCTACCTTCACTGAAATTAGGTACACACTCTACAATTTTAACCATTATAAACTCCAATAGTTCGTAATTTTACCAAAGCCATTAGAAACTATATTTAAGAAAAATTAAAGTCAAGAAAATGATAAGGGAAATTACTTTTAGTTGGAAGCTGTTTCTTCCTCTTCATCATATGTGCAGACTACACATGCTGTTCCTTTTGGCGTTGGATAAAATGGAAGAGAAAGTTCGTTTGATTTAATTGTTCTTCCAACATTATCAACACCTTCCGCAACAACATTTACAATAACAGGCGTATTAAAAAAAAGGTCAGCGTCTGCACTAGTGGAAAAAGCAGTTGAATTGTCAATAAGGTTGTTTATCATATCTGTAGAGAAAGCGGCAAAAGAAACAGCTGCTTCATCTCCTGGCGCAAGAAGAATTGAACCAGGAAATTCTCTGGTCTGATTCCATACAGCAAGATTATAATTAAGGTTGCCAGGTACATCATAAGTAATTATATACTTTACAAGTTTCCAGTCATTTGTTTCACCGCTGGTATATGTGGCATCCTTACTTTGTTCAGCAGGATCCATTGCATTTTTTATCTTAATGCTAAAGTTAAGCGACATAGCAGGAAAATCCCAGCAGTAGTTTTGCGCTGAAATATGAGGATTATCCGGCTGCACAGTTTCACAGGTAAGGATATCATTTGCACATTCACAGCTTGTATAAAGGAACTTTTCAATACGAATACTGTTCATATTCTGTTCGTCAACACATCCTGAAAACACAAAAACAGCTGTAACAGCTGTAATAAGAAAAGAAAGAGCTTTTCTCATACCAATTTCTCCATATAACTTGTTATTTCAAAAACATTAAACTCCAAAACATCAGGATTGCCCTCACCATTTAAGTAGACAATCTTTATTTTATCTCCAAGATTCTTTTTATCAACTTTTATAAAATCAATTAAATTCCTAAAAACTTCCACAATGTTGATAGAACTCTTAAAACCGTACCTCTTTAAAACCATTTCAACATCATCCGAGGAACAACTGTTACGACCTGAAATCTCAGCAAGTTTTTGCTCAATCAGCATTCCTTCTGCAACAGCCTGTCCATGAGAAATGTTCAAATGTCGTTCCAAAGCGTGTCCAATAGTATGTCCCCAATTTAAAAACAACCGAAAACCTCTTCTTTCATCAAAATCTTTCTCACAAAAAAAAGCTTTTGCCTTTATTGCATCAGCAATCATTTCCAAGTCGGGATTTTCACCTCTTTTTAATCTGTCAATAAAAGAAGCTTTTTTTAAAAAAGCCACTTTTATAATCTCCGACATTCCATTTTCAACGAGAGTCTTATCATCATCCAGGAATTGTTTACATATATATATTTTCGATGGAGCATAAAAAGTCCCTACTATATTCTTTGCATGGAAATTAACTCCATTTTTGCCGCCATAAGAACTATCAACCATAGCAAGCAATGTTGTAGGAACAAAAGTGAGTTCTGTTCCACGCTTAAACAAAGCTGCAACAAAACCAGCCATATCTGTAGTGGCTCCTCCACCAATACCCCAGATTCTATCATTTCTTCCAAAATTCATTTTATATAATCTTTCAATGATTTTTAAGAAACAGTCAAATTCTTTATCAGATTCACCATTAAAAAGATAATATTTTTTCAGATCAAATTGATATTTCTCATAAACTGCAGCATCAATTATAAAGAAATCATTTTCTCCAAAAGATTCTGCTATTGATTCAATAGAATCTTTAAAATATATATCAGTTTCTTTCTCCAAAATTAATTTTGAAGAGAATTGATAATCCATTTGATTTCTTCCCATATTAAATCCAAACTTCTTCTTTCTGATACCACAACAAAATCAGCTGCCCTGTAATATTGAGAAAGTCTTGAATTGTATAGATCTCTATACTTTTCTACTCCATTTATCTCAAGAAGAGGTTTTTTCTCTCTCAAAGCTCTATCAATCAATGCTTCAAAATCTTCATAAACATAGATTAATTTAAAAGAATCTCTGATACAGCCATATGCAGCATGAAAATAATTAACACCACCACCAAAAGCTACAAAAGAGTTAGTTAATCCAGCAATTTCTTTTATAACCTCAGATTCTTTATCTCTAAATTGAGATTCACCTTTTTCTTTGATAAATTGAAGAAAATCATTGCCAATTGATTTCTCAAGTTCCGCATCACTATCTAAAACAAACTGAAAATAACCTTCTGCAAAAGAAAGCAGTGAAGTTTTGCCTGAACAGGAAAATCCTATTAAACCAATATTCAATTAGATTTTCTCCATTTTATCCTTTTAAGATACGTATGAAATGAACTTTTCATATCAGCAAGAGTGTCTGAACCAAATTTCTTTGCATACATATCAGCCAAAACAAAAGCGACTGCTGATTCAGCAACTACTGCCGCACTTTCAACTGCACAAATATCACTTCTAACAGGCTCAGGAGTACCTTCATGTCCATTCAAATAGTTAACAGTCTTCACCTGAAAAGGCTGAGTAGGAATAGGCTTAAGATAAATATTTATAATAATATCACTTCCGTTACTGATTCCTCCATCAATACCTCCGGTTTCTGAATATTCTGGGGTAAAAGTATTATTAATAATACCAACAACATCCTTGCCAAACATATTATGCTGATTAGGACTGCCCAGATATAAACCTTTTACTGAAGGAATTGACATGATTTTAGCAGCCAGATAAGAATCCAGTCTGTCAAACCACTGTAAATTTGAACCTATACCAGGAACAACATTTTTTACAGATACTCTTAAATGTCCACCAAGTGTTCCTGAGACTTTAGCCTGATTTTTAAGTTTTTCAATATCTTCTAAAGGACATGAATTTTCTGCAATAGAAATCACTTCAGAAAAAACTGAAACATCAAAACTCTTTAAAAGCATTTTTGCAAATGAACCGGCAACTACCTGAACAACTGTTTCTCTTGCACTTGAACGCTCAGCACCAATAGAAACAGATGGATAATCATATTTCATTGCAGAAGGAAGATCGACATGACCTGGTCTGGGGAATATTTTTTCTATTATTCTTCTGTCAAAGAACTGCTGACCACCACGATTCTCCACAGTAAAAAATATAGGAGCCGCTGTAGTAACCCTATTGATAACACCTGATTCAATTGAGAATGAATCCTGTTCAAGAGTCATTCTTTCACTTCGACCAAAGCCGATGCGCCTTCTGGCGAGTTCACTCTCAATCAGGTCATTATCTATAAAAACTCCAGCAGGAAATCCATTTATCATTCCGGACATTAAATGACCGTGTGATTCCCCGGCTGAAACAAAATTCATAAACTACTCTTCCTCACTCTCCATAAGAGGCATGAAAGATTTTACTCTATTCATAATTCTTGGAGTTATAAAAATAAGGAGTTCAGATCTTTCTGTCTGATTAAGTTCAGATCTGAAAAGAAAACCAAGAACAGGAATTTTAGATAAGAAAGGAACTCCACTTGTGTTTTTAGCAACCTTATTTGAATAAACACCGCCGATAACAATAGTATCACCACTTTTTACGAGTACTTCAGTAGTTGCTTCCTTTGTTGTCATGGCTGGATGTCCAAATCTGTCAACTCTTGACCAGTCAGGTTCTTCTTTCTTTATCTCAAGCTTCATAAGAATTGAACCATCAGCAGTTATATGAGGAGTAGTTTTAAGTTCAAGCGTTGCATCAATATACTCTGTTGTATATGTAACAGAACCTGTTCCGCCACTATCCTGAGATGTGGAGATAGGAATTTTTGTTCCCTGTTTAATTGTTGCTTCTTTGTTATCAAGAGTAGCTACTTTTGGAGAACTAACGATTTTGATCTTTCCTTCACTTTCCATAACTGAAAGCATAAGGTTAAGATTAACTATATTTCCTATACTTCCGAAAGACATTCCGAGAGTACCGGAAGCATCACCTGCAACAGGAACACTTACAGCACCATTCATTCCCATATTATAAGGGAATGTTGCGCCAACAGGATTGTTATGAGCAACATCAGCTACACCTGAAGCATCCCATTCAATACCAAGACCTTTTGAACTCTGAGCACTTGATTCAATAATTCTGGCTTCAATAAGAACCTGTGGTGTCTGAGTATCGAGAAATTCAATAAGTTTTTCAGATTTATCAAGAACTTCTGCTATATCCTTTACAACAATAATGTTTGTTCTGGTATCAGTTGTTACGGATCCTCTTTCTGTAAGAAGTTCCTTTACCTTTCCAACAAGTTCATCTGCCATTGCATAGTTTACTGAAATAAGTCTTACTTTAAGAGGTTCAAGTTTAACTTGAGCTTTTTTCTTTGCAAGTTCAGACTCTTTTTCACCCTGAAGAGTTTTAAGCGTGGCAACTCTTATTATGTTTCCAAAGCGTTCTTTACCGAGAGATTTTGAACGGAGAACAACATCAAGAGCTTCGTCCCATGGAATATCCATAAGCCTTACTGTTACAGTTCCTTTTACATCATCTCCTGCAATAATATTAAGTTTACTTATTTCAGACATAAGTCTTAATATATCAAGTATATCTGCATCTTTAAAATCAAGACTGATTTTTCTGCCAGTATATTTTTTGTCTCCGCCACCAATTGTGTTCATTCCGTCACCGGTAACACCAGTATCAGGAGTATCAACAACTTGTGCCTCTCCATTTAAATCTTCTGACTGAGCAATAACAGCTGATGTTGTGGAAGCTACGTTTTCAGAATAACCGGCGACACCAGTTTTTTCTACAGGAACAGTCTCTTCTTTTGCAGGAACAAATACAAGCTCTTTTATTGAACCCTGATCATGTATATCAAGAGTATAGTCAGCACTTGTAGAAGCAACAACTTTTACCCCTTTGTCTGTATTAAAAACTGCAAGTTCCTTTACAATTCCACCCACAGAAGATGCATCTATAAGCTGCTCTTTTTCTTTAGCTATAGTTGCTCCGGGGATAAGAAATTCTATTTTATTTTTATCAGTAATGTTTTTTTCAAGAGAAATATTACCCGATGCCAATATCTTAACTTTTTCAGAATCATTTCCACTTAAAAGAACAGAAAAAACTTCTGATTTAACAGTGTTAGAAACTTTTTTAGGTTCGTCCTTTTTCTCTGCTATTTTTTCTGACTTCATCTCCTGTGAGAACATAGCAAACATCTTGTGACCATTAGGATTAAACTCAAACACTTTACCTTTCTTGCTCATAGTAAAATATTCAGGCGTTCTGCCATCAATAACAACTCTATATCCTGCAGGATGATTTGCAGTTCTTACATTCAAGCCACCAGCTTTTCTTATTTTGCCTTTTATACCTATAAAATCAAAAACCATTCTATCAGGATTTGATAATGCAAAATATCTTACTGATTCAGGTTTTTCAGATAATACAAAGGTAAGTTTATCTTCATTAAGTATTGTAACTGATGCATTTTTAAGGTCACGTTCGTTTTTAAGATTTGCTATATCAGCAAAATCGCCTGATTTTACAAAAGTTATTCCATCAGATGATTTTTCAAACATAAAACCGGCACCGTCACCATTAAAGATAAGCTCTGCTGCTTTTTCATTTTTAACAAAACCTTCATTAATCTTAACATCACCGTTTTTGCTTAAAACGCTGCCAACAGCCAATATTCTGAAGCTGGCATCATTACTTTCAAAATAAAGTTCACCATCTGTTTTTATGTTTACATCTGCTGAAGCAGCCTGAGAAGAAAACACCACTTTCTCTGAATCTTCCACAGCATAAACAGATGCCGAAAAGATCAGCATAAGCATAAAAACAACAAAAAACTTAGAACTCTTCATCATCGTCCCCGTTTATATAAAATTTATCAACATTCCAATAATCATTTACTTTCGCCAGTTACTTTTTCAACATCAGGCTGCATTATGTTTCTTATAGGAAGATTCAGATACTGTCTATTAAGAATCTTTCTTCCAAGAGCATCCTTATATGTTTCAATTATTTCTATTTTTGTCGGCAGTATGCGGCTTATTTTACCCCAGTTTTTACCGAGAAACTCACCTTTTTTCACAATATATGTCTTTGCATTTGGAGCAACTATCATAGCTCTAGGCTCGGCTATACCGACAAGAATACCTGAAACCCTAAGACTTGAAAGATCATATCTCTGAAGTTCACTTGTGATTTTTTTATCTCTTTCAAGAATTTTAAAATCAGAAAAATATGATTTAAAAGGATCTCTTTTACCAACGGAAGAATAAACATAGTTTGAGTTCTTTTTCGTGAGCTCGGCTATACTTTCATCTACATCTTTTGGTTCAACTTTATTTTCCTGCTGCTTTGGAGCAGGCGGATTAACTGTCATTTCATCTTCTGAAACAAGCTTCAATTCACCATAATCGGTACAGGAAAACATCAGAAGTGAAAGCATGATAAATGCAAGTAAAAACATTTTATTTTTTCTTAACATTTGTACCCTCCTTAGACTTCTGCTCGGCTTCCGGAATAAAACGGAAAGTGGTAGCTTTAAATTCAACATTCAATGTAGGACTGCTTGTAACAAGAGAATCGAGTGAACTGCTTGATGAGACAGATTTTTCTTTCCCATCTTTTTCAGGAGGAAGAGAAGCTATTTTAACATCATTAACTGTTACGATTCTGGCCAGTTTGTTAACAGCATCAAAGAAACTTAAAACCTCTGCAAAAGTTCCTCTTACTTTAATCTGTACAGGCACTTCTGCATAAAAACCTTTAGCTATTTCAGGAAGTGGATCAAAAAAATCAACATCCAAGCCATGTTTTTCAGCTTCTTCAGAAACCTTTTTAAGGAGAGAAGGAATTTCCTTTTTATCAGGAAGCATACTTGATGCAACACGGAAATTTCTATTAAGGCGTTCTATCTCATCAAGATAAGAATTCTTTTCTGCCGCTACAACTTTCATTCTATTAATTTCATCTCTACCCTGATCATATTTTGACTGCATTTCTTTCATTCTTGTATTATGAGAAGAAACAACAAGAAAATTAAATGCAATTCCTAAAATCAGAAGTACAGCAACCATAACTCCCCAGCGTATAAGAGATTTTACTTTGCCGAGTTTGATAAGCAGTTCCTTCATTTTTTTTATACCTCAATTATCTTTTCTTAGCCTTTGGTGCCTCTTCCGGCTTCTGAGCTTCCTCTACAGGTTTTTCAACAGCACCTGCAAAATTCATAGTTCCACTTAAAGTATATGTAAGTGTGGGAAGAGAATTTGCATTAGATGCACGTTTTAATTCTTTAAGCTCAATATCGGAAAAGAACATTGATTTTTCCAAATGCTTCATAAAGTTTGCTACCTCTTTATTATCAAGAGTCGTGCCTACAAGTTGAAACGTCTTGGAATCAGTTACAAAATTATCAACCCAGATTTTATTTGAAGGAATTTTAAGAGAAAGTTCATCAAACATTCTAACAGGACCAATATTATCCTTATTAAGTCTGACAATCATCTGAATTTT
Organism: bacterium; assembly: GCA_963667425.1. Taxonomy (GTDB): domain Bacteria; phylum UBP6; class UBA1177; order UBA1177. The sequence continues at coordinate 1,680,863 of OY763407.1, forward strand.
TCCTTCGAGATCTTTTTTCTGTTTTTTAAGAGCCTCCACCTGAGCAATATTATCTTTCATAACAAGAATTTTTTCTTCAAGAGCTTTTATTTTAAGAGCTCTGTCGACTTCTCTGGCTGAAAGACGAGAAGCATAGGAAAACATAAAAATAGCTGTAGCAACCAGAAGTATAGCTGAAACTATAAGATAAAATCTGGCTGATGCTATATAACGTTCATCCTTTACCGGAATTAGATTTATCTTTATCATCAGTCGTCTAGCCTCCTTAATGCAAGTCCAAGACTAACAGCAGCAACATGAGCATAATCCTCAAGTTCTTCCGCAGAGAACATTCCCGGAGCAACAACAATATCTTTAAAAGGATTAAGTTTTTCAACAGGAACAGAAAGAGCTGACTTGAAAGCAGAAACAAAAGTCTGACTTCTTGTTGTTCCTCCAGTTATGAAAACTTTTGAAATAGCATCATCAGGATTTATGTTTGAATAGTAATCAAAAACTCTTGAAACGTCAGTAGCCATAGTTGAAGCCACATTTGCAACAACATTTTCAACTTCTCTTGGAAGAATGGAATCTTCTGTACTTTCATCTCCTGATTTCAGAGATTCAGCCTGCTGAAAACCGATTTTGAGTCTTTTTGAGATTTCTTCAGAAATATAGTTGCCGCCAGTATTAACGTCACGATAATAACTGAACACACCTTTGGAAAGAATTACGACATTAATTTTTGAAGCTCCTACATTAAGGATAGCAACAGTTTTGTCAAGCTCTTCCTTGTAATTAACCTCAAAAACATTTGCAAGAGAAGTAGCATCTATTTCAACACACATAGCTCTTACACCTGAACCATGAACAACCTGAAGAAAGTCTTCTATAAGTTCCTGTCTGGCAGCAACAAGAACAACTTTTTCCTTACCCTGTTCTACAGAACCGGTACGGATACCACTGAAATAAATTTCAGAAATATCATGTGGCATATGAGCTTCAGCTTCCAGTTTTAAAGCTGGTTCAAAAGCCTCCGGTTTCACTTCAGGAATGTTTACCATTCTATTAATGACTCCGTGTCCGGCAATACTTATCGCACAGAATTTATCATTGATCTTTTCCCTGGCAACAAGAGTTTTAATGGCATCATTCATTTCATACGTATTCATGATACTGCCATCCACAACAGTGTTTACAGGAACCCTGACCTGACCAAATTTAGAAAGAACATATTTGTCTTTCTTTTTCTGGAGTCGTGCGACCTTTATGGAATGTGACCCTAAATCCAGGCCCAGCAGTTGTTTACTGAACAACATAAGGTGCTCCTTTTATTCTTCTGATTTTCCAAATACTTTTTCTTTATCTTCCAATGAGACCCCCAAAGCAAGAAGTATCTTCCTTTTAGTCTCCATTCGGCTTGTACAGCCTTTCTCAATTCTGTCAATAGTAAGAACCGAAACACCAGCTTTTCTTGCCAGCTCGGATTTACTCATCATGCGCTTTTCCCGAAATTCCTTTAACTTGTTAGACATAGAAAGCACTCCAATTTTCTTCTAAAAATCGCATCAAGCTACCACAAAAGGCTATTAAAAGCAACTTAAAATCAGCAACCATGTCAATTTAATCAACAAAATTCAATAAATTTTAGTATATATATACCCAATTATGTATAATTATGCAAATTTTTAATAAAAATAATCACATAACCTGCAATCCTCTTGTTTAAAGATTTGCTTTAAACATAAAAAACAAACAAAATATCCAGTAATTAAGAATAATTAAATTATTTTTTTAAAAAAAATTTGCTTTTTTCAAAGCTGAGTATATAAATTACGCCGTTGCTTATGCGGTGGGCCTATAGCTCAGTTGGTAGAGCCTCCGGCTCATAACCGGATGGTCTCAGGTTCGAATCCTGATGGGCCCACCATTTTGTTTTTTTTTAAAAAGGGGAATACCTTTTGCTGGTAGTTGATATTAAGTCAACACAAGTTGTAAAGTGATATTTAAAAAGCACTTGTTTCGATTAGAAACAAGTGCTTTTTTTTTTGCCATGGAAGATTTACACTTGATCAGAGAAATAGAACGTTTATTTCCTGTTACTATTCAGGAAAGTTGGGACAATTCAGGTTGGCAGATCAAATTAAACAATAGCTTTAAAAAAATTATCATTGCACTGTCAATCAGTCAGGAAGTGGTAAATGAGGCTATTGAAAAAGAAGCCGATCTTATAATAACCCATCACCCTTTATTTTTTAAAGCACAAAAATCAATTGTATCCGGTAGAGGATCTTCAGATACAATTATAAAACTTATTCAGAAAAATATTTCATTATACTCAACACACACACCTGCAGATGCTGCACCGGGTGGAATCGCAGAAAAATGGGCAGATAAACTTAATTTAACAAGAAAAACACCTGTCGAACCCATAGACAATATAATGAAGCTTGTTATTTTTGTCCCCGAATCTCATGCAGATAAAGTAAGAGATTCCATTTGCATCGCTTCAAATGGTACATATGAATCATATAAGGATGTTTCTTTTGAAACAGAGGGAACAGGAAGATTTACACCTCTTTCAGGGAGCAATCCGTATATTGGAGAAAAGAACAAGCCTGAAACTGTAGCTGAAAAGAGAATAGAAACCGTTTTCAGAAAAGAGTTCCTCCCTTCAATATTAAATGCAATAAAAACATCTCATCCATATGAAAAACCGGCATATGAAATTTTTCCTATTACATACAGCGGAAATGACAAAACCGTTGGAATAGGAAGAAAAGGAGTTTTATCCGAACCTGTAACACTACCCTCTTTTCTTAAAAAACTTGAAGAATCAGGTCTTGAAATAAGAAGTGTTTCAGGAAAAATATTTGATACATACAAAAAAGTGGCAATTGTTCCCGGCAGCGGTAAGTCTCTCCTTCACTTTGCAGAAAAAGAATCAATATTTATAACAGGAGACACAGGATATCACGATGCCGAATTTGCACAAACAAAAGGATTCACACTTATAGATGTTTCTCATTACAGTTTTGAGAAAATATTTATTGATATCATAAAAAATATAATAAAAAAAGAATCTTATGAAGGAGAAGTAATAGCTTCTTCAAAAGACAGGGATTATTTCACCTACGAATGGAGGCACCTTTGCTAAAAGAACTGAGAAAATTAGAAGAGCTCCAGAAACTGGATCTTGAAATTTTTAAAAAAGAGGAACTGCTTGAGAACCTCCCGGCAGAAAACGAAAGACTCGAAAAAGAGACCTCAGAAATGAACAGCAAGCTGCGCGAACTTAAAGATAACGTCGCTATACAGTTCTCGGAAAAGGAAAAAAGACTTGAGATTCTCTCTAAAGGAGAAGAGAAACTTAAAAGCATTACCGGCAAACAGTCGGCAATAAAAAACAAAGATGAATACAATGCTATTTTAAGAGAAATAGACAATATAAAAAGATTCAACAAGGAACTTGAGGAAGAAATATCCGAAATAAACAAGGAAATCGATATCAAAAATGAAGAAATTGCTCAAATTGAAGAAAGCTATACAGCAAAAATAGCTGAAAATGAAGCAAAAACTTCAGAAAACAGAGAGCTGATGGAAACTCTTGAAAAAGAAATCGATGAACTTGATGAAAAAAGAGAATCTTTTGCAGCAGATATCCGTCCTGTAGTAAGAAAAAAGTATGAAAGAGTACTTGAAAGTTCAAGAGACGGAAAAGCAGTAGTAATTGCAGACAACTACATTTGCGGTGGCTGTAACATGACACTTCCTCCGCAGCTTTTTAACAACGTTTTAAAATCTGCAAAAATAGAAATGTGTCCAAACTGTCAGAGAATTATACTTCCACCTCACAAAAACGAGGAAGAAGCATAATAAGAATTGTACGGTAGAACAATCGGTCGCAGACTTGAAGTCTGAGGAAAGTCCGGACTCCACAGGGCATGAGGCTGGCTAACGGCCAGGAGGGGAAACCCTACGGAAAGTGCAACAGAGAAGAGACATCCGCTTGATCGGTTAAGGTGAAACGGCGAGGTAAGAGCTCACCGGGACTATGGTGACATAGTTCGCAAGGTAAACCCCCTCAGGAGCAAGGTCTAATAGAGATGCCCTCTGCTGCGGCAGATAAGGATGACCCGTCCGACGCATCCGGGTTGACCGCTTGAGCTTTATGGTAACATAAGGCCCAGATAAATGACCGAATAAACAGAATCCGGCTTATGGTCTACCGTACATAACCTTTAATTATCTCATCTTCAGAAAGTTTCTGGCTAGAAATTTCACTTTTGCTGCACCATTTGAAAGCCTCATCAATTCCGTGAGGCATACCATCAGAACCAAAAATCATATCAATTCCCGGTTTAAAACCAATTTCATCGATAAGCATCCTAAAAGGATTGTTCTTTAAAATCTGTGAATCGTCAAGTCTGTCTCTGTACCAGACAGAATCAGAATTAAAATTCGGCTGCATTGAAAGTATCATATTAAGTTTTTTAGCATGTAAAGCATCTTCTTTTTCAATAAACTGCGCATGTTCTATTCTAAAAAAAGGAAGTTTTTTGCCTCTTGAAACAAGTTTATCATAAACTCTCACACACTGATTCACAGCAAGTTCACCGATCGCATGAATCGCCACACCTTTTTTTTCATAAAAAGCAAAAAGACAATCATCCTCAACTTCTTCATCGGAATGAAGCAGAAAACCATTTACTCCATCGGAAAAATGAGATTTAAGTGCAGCGGTTTTAGCACCAAGAGCTCCATCTGTAAAAAGCTTTATGCCAATAACAGTTTTTTCTCCCTGAGGAGAAAGATCCTTAAATATTTCAGGAGTTGCAAAAAACCTGACCCTGCCGGCATAACCAAAATCATTTACAGCATTAATTACATCATCTCCAGATAAAAGCATATCATCAAGAGAAAATATTTTTTTTGATTCCAGCATTGTAAAGAACGAATCAAGCTTTATTCTGTCCATAGGTTCAATATATGAGTAAAAACAGAGAAGTTCCGATAAATGATCTTCACACCATGAAGAATTTCTCCAGTTTTCAACAATCTCAGGAAATTCATCTTTAAGAAGAGTTTCAGCAGCACTTGAAAGGACAAAACCATGAAGCGAAAAGTTCGCAACAAGAACAGGAGGAAAAGATTGCAGATCCTTTTCATCAAACTTAAACCTTGAACTATTCCAGCCTTTTACAATAGAAACTTTCTCATCAGGAAGAGTTTTTATAATCCTGCAAGCATTGTCATAAGTGTAAACAGCAGAAAGATCGCAGCAACCCTGCATCGAAGCATAAACCGAAAGATGATTATGAAAATCATGATACATTTGAACATCTCCCACACAAAGAATACCTTTTACTCTATTCTCTCCTAAAAGTTAGTCAATAGAAAAAATCAATAATTTTAAATAGTACTTAAAACTAATTAATACTAATAATTTTCAGAACATATTTTTATTGACTTAAATGAACATATGTGCATAATCCCCTCAGAATTGTTCTTTAGATTCAGGAGAAACAATGAACATTGCTGTTGCAAGCGGGAAAGGCGGTACCGGCAAAACGACGCTTTCCACAAATCTGGCATTCTATTTAAAAAAAGAACTGAGCAAGAATATTGTTTTAGCAGATATTGATGTAGAAGAGCCTGACAGCAGACTTTTTTTTAAGATTACAGAAGAAAAAAGCATTATTCAGCACACATATATTCCTGTCTGGAATGAAGAAAAATGCACTTTATGCGGTAAGTGTTCCAAAATATGCAACTTTAATGCTATTGCGAAACTTCCTGCTTCAATACTTATATTTAATGAGCTTTGTCACAGCTGTTATGCATGCAGTGAACTTTGTGAGGCAGATGCACTAACAATGGAAGCTTCAAGAATAGGGGTAATAAATCACTACGAAACAGAATTTCTGACTCTTATTGAAGGAAAAGTCGATGTCGGCATAGAAAAGCCTGTGCCAATGATAAAAAAAGTAAAAGATTATATTAAAAAAACATTTTCACCCGAAACAACTGTAATCTTTGATTCACCTCCGGGGACTTCATGTCCAATGATTGAGGCAATAAAAGAGGCTGATTTTGTAGTTCTGGTCACAGAGCCGACACCATTTGGTCTTCACGATCTTAAACTTGCGGCTGAAACTGCTGTAAAGCTTTCAAAACCTTTTGGAATAGTTGTAAACAGAAGCACTGAAAAAGAAGATATTGTTACCAAATGGGCAAGTTCAAGCAATTTCAGAATACTTGGCAAAATTCCTGAAAAACGTGAGATTGCAGAACTCTATTCAAATGGCTCAATCATTTACGATAAGGATTCTGACTTTAAAAATGAACTGGAAAATATCTTTAATAATATGAAGGCATTGATATGAAAGAAATTGTTGTTATTTCAGGTAAAGGCGGAACAGGAAAAACTTCAGTTACAGCAGCTCTTTCATATTTAAACAGAGAAAAAGCACTGATAGTTGACTGTGATGTTGATGCAAGCAATCTTCATCTTGTTTTTGACCCTGAAATTGATGATAAAAGAGATTTTTACAGTGGTTTTAAAGCTGAAATTGATGAAAACAGATGTATGAATTGCGGTAAGTGTCATAATATATGCCGTTTCGATGCTATAGAAAAAAAAGAGTTCGTCTATAGTGTCAACGAAACTTCATGTGAAGGATGCGGATATTGTGAAAAAATCTGTCCGGCAAATGCAATTACAATGAAGCAGCCTCTTGTTGGTAAAATTTTTATTGGAACTGCAAAACATAATATTCCAATGATATATGCAAAACTTGATATTGGTGCTGACAATTCAGGTAAACTGGTTTCGGAAATAAAAAAACTTGCCAGAGAAAAAAGAGCTTTATTAAAAAAAGAACTTTTAATTGTTGACGGTTCGCCGGGAATAGGATGTCCTGTTGTTGCATCATTAAGCGGAGCCGACAGAGTAATTATCGTTACAGAACCAACAGTTTCAGGGATTCATGACCTTGAAAGAGTTTTTCTTCTGACAAAAAGATTTAAAATAAAAGCAGCCTGCATTATCAACAAAGCTGATTTAAATAAAGCTAAAACAGAAGAAATAAAAACTTTTCTTAATTCCCACGAAATAAAGTTTGCCGGAGAAATTCCCTATTCAAAAGTTTTTACATCGGCAGTAAAAGAAGGAAAAAATGTTATAGAATATGACCCTGAAAGTGATGTATCAGAAATATTGAGAAATATATGGTCAAATATGGAAACATTTATAAACGAGGAAAAGCAGTAATGAGAATTTTATTTACAGCACACGGTAAAGAATGGGATTCAAAAGTAGATCAGAGATTCGGCAGAGCTGACGGTTTTCTTCTTTTCAACGAAGAGACAAATGAGCTTTCGTGGCATGACAATGCACAGAACATCCATGCGGAACATGGGGCAGGAATTCAGGCAGGTCAGCATGCAGTAAATCTTAAAGCCGAAGTTCTTATAACGGGAAATGTCGGACCTAAAGCATTTAGAGTATTAAACTCAGCAGGAATAGAAATCTATACTGTTAAAGGAGAACTCTCAGTGAAAGAAGCTCTGACATTGTTTAGGGAAGGAAAACTTGAAAAAGCTGAAAACGAGACCACAATAGGACTTGGATAATAACTATAAAAAGAGGTAACAAATGAAAATTAAATTTGCAGTTCCTACTGCTGAAAAAGTTTTATGTTCACATTTCGGACATTGCGCAGAATTTTCTATCATTGATGTTGAAGATGGAAATATATTAAGTGAAAACTATATTACACCTCCGCCACATGAACCAGGACTTCTTCCAAAATGGCTTCATGAGCAGAATGTCAATATAATAATAGCCGGCGGAATGGGTTCAAGAGCTCAATCGCTCTTTGCACAGAACGGAATTGAAGTTTTTGTAGGAGCTCCATCAAAAGATCCTAAAGAACTTGTAAAAGATTATCTTGAAAACAAACTTGTAACCGGCGTAAACCGCTGCGATCATTAAATTTATAAGGCCGAATATGAATTACAGGTTTTCAGATCAAATATCTTTCGCGATATATGAAGATTCTGCTTTCATATTCGACCACCTAACTAAAAATGAATACAGGCTCAACAGTGCGGCAGGAAAAATATTAAAAAAAATAGAAGATAAAAATGAAATTTTTACTGCCGAGGAAACAGAATTTATTGAGTCACTTGAAAAACTTGGAATTATAGCATCAGAGAAATATTCAACTTCTGAAAATAATAAAGCAAACGTCACTGATGATGAGAAATCTGTATTTGACGAATTAATCGATTACGCCGCACAAAACATAATTCCGGCATCGGCAACATTTGAGCTTACTTACAAATGCAATTTAAACTGTATTCACTGCTATATTGACAAAAAAGAAGAAGAAAAAGAACTTTCAGCGAAAAAAATAAAAAACATCATAACAGAATTTCGAAATCTCGGCGGAGCGTACATAACTTTTACAGGCGGAGACCCTCTTTTAAAGAAAGATTTTGAAGAAATATTTAACTTTACAAGAGACAAACATATTGCAGTATCAATACTGAGTCCATGCTGGAACGCAGAAGAAACTATGCTTAAAAGAATTGCCGCAAAAGGACTTTTTACATTTCAGTTATCATTTTACGGACACAATGCTGAAATTCATGACCGCTTTACAGCAAAAAAAGGGTCATTCGAAAAAACTTTAGCTTCGGCAAGGCTTCTTAAAAAGCTGGGCGTAACAGTTTTTGCCGCAGTAACAGTAAGCAGAGAAAATATCCGGTATTTTGATGAAATCATAAGCTTTCTGAAAAAAGAAAACTTCAGATACCATTTTAACTTTAACATTTTCAGAAAACGAAATGGAGATATGTCTCCTGAAAAACTTAATATTTCAGAATATGAGCTTAAAGAAGTGCTTTCAGAAATAAAGCCAAATCCGAAAGGGAGACTTTCATGCCTCAAACCTGAAGATGCGCCATGCAATGCAGCACGCTCAATGTTTGCCTTAGATCCTTTCGGTAACATTTATCCATGTCTTGAAATAAGAGAAATATGCGGCTCACTGAAAGAAAGCTCTTTAAAAGAAATATGGGAACAATCGCCTAAACTAAATGAAATAAGAAACATCAGGTTTGATGAATTAGATGACTGTTTTGAATGCAAATTCAGAGATTCATGCAACAGATGTTCAGGAACAGCATTAAAAGAAGGACTTTCAATTAAAAATCATTCCGAAACAGACTGCATCTATGCAAAAATCATTTCCGAATTAAACAAAAGTTAATGTCTTATTCCTCTGACACCGAAAAGCCCTTTTATATCTTCAGAAATAACATAAAGACTTGGAACAATTACAAGGGTGATGAATGTTGCAAATAAAATTCCGTAACCAAGTGAAATAGCCATAGGAATCATCATTCTCGCCTGTCTTGAAGTCTCAAAAATCATTGGCATAAGCCCGAAAAATGTCGTTAAAGTTGTCAGCATAACAGCTCTGAAACGGAGTACACCGGCACTTTTTACAGCATCTCTGGCAGTAAAACCCTTTTCCCTGCGCTGCCTGTTTGCAAAATCAATTAAAACCAGAGAATCATTCACAACAACACCTGAAAGAGCAACAATACCAAGCATTGAAATAATAGAAAGAGTATATCCCATCATAATATGACCTAAAAGAGCTCCGACAATTCCAAAAGGAATACTTACCATAATAATAAGCGGCTGAGTATAGCTCTTAAAAGGGATAGCGAGAAGCGCATAGATAATAAGAAGAGCTAAAATAAACCCTTTAATCAAAGTATGCATGCTGTCATCAATGTCTGCCTGTCTCCCCTGATATTTAAAATCAGTTCCCGGAAATTCCTTCTTTATCTGCGGAATAAATTCACTGTTCATGGTTTTTCTTACTGCCTGAACTTTATTCTGCGGTTCAACATTAGCGCTGAAAAGAGCAATTCTTCTGCCGTCTCTGTGGCTTAACTTCATGTAAGCTCTTCCCCTTTTAACCTTGACAACATCCATAAGAGGAACTTCATTACCTGAAGGGGTTTTTATCATCATATTTTCAAGATTATATTCACTTTCTCTTTCGCTTCTCGGAAGTCTCACAACAATTTTTATCTCATTTCGACCGCGCTGCTGACGGAAAGATTCGGAACCATAAAAAGAACTTCTAACCTGTGAAGCAACATCCCAAGCCGTAAGACCAAGGCTTTCACCTTCAGGCAGGAGAGAAAAATCAAGCTGAACTTTACCTTCCGCAAAACCGTCATCAACATCTTTTACATTTGGAATTGTCATCATAAGCCCGGCAAGCCTTTTTGTAGCCTTTTCCAAAACATCGGGATCAGGATTTGTAGGCTCAATTTCAATTGAAGCTCCACCGGGACCGCCTCTGTCAGATTCAAACAGTAAAGTTGAAGCTCCCGATATCGTAACTGTATTTTTTCTCCACTGATTTACAAAATCGGCAGTCTGCACAACTCTCTTATCCGCATCAGCCATATAGACAGTGACTTCTATAACATGTGTTCCTGAAACATTGTTGTATGTTCCTCCGATATTTGTGAAAATACCTTCAGCAATATTCTTACCGCCATTATCCTGAACAACCTTTTCAGCAGCCCTGACAATTCTGTCACGAGCCTTCACTGAATCCTCAACAGGTGAACCGTAAGGCAGAACTGCGGTAACAATAGCAAAATCAGATTCAGATCTGGGCATCATTACAAGACCAAGCCTTCCACTTGCAGTATAACCGCCAAGAACTACAAGAATTCCAATTGCAACAGCTACTGTAAAATATCTGCGCTCAAGAACCTTATCGAGAAAAGGATCATAAACCTTTGCAACAAAAACTGAGAACTTCTGACTGAAAGCCTGCTGTATATTATAAATAAACATATAAAGGCGGCTTCTTTTCTTTGTTTTCCCATTACCAAGATGAGAAGGGAGCACAAAAATAGATTCAATAAGAGAAATAGTGAAAACAGTAATAACAACTATCGGAACAGATTTAAAAATCTTTCCCGGAGTACCAGGAACAAAAAGAAGCGGAGCAAAAGTAACCATATTTGTAAGAACAGAAAAAATTACAGGCATTGCAACTTCACCGGCACCTTCAGTTGCAGCTTTGAGCATAGACATTCCCTCTTCCCTTTTCGAGTGAATGTTTTCACCTACGACAATAGCATCATCAACAACAATACCGAGTGAAATAATAAAAGCGAACATCGAAATCATATTAATGCTGACATCAGCGGCAGGAAGAAAAATAAAAGCACCTAAAAATGAAGTCGGAATTCCCATAGTTACCCAGAAAGCAAGTCTCGGCTCAAGAAAAAGTCCAAGCAGAATAAACACCAGAGCCATACCGAAAAAAGCATTCTTCAGAAGCATATCCATTCTCTGCTGAAAAGTATCAGACATATCTCTTCTTACAGTCCAGTGAACACCCGGAGGAAAAGACTTTTCAAGTTTGGAAAGCTCAGCTTTTGCAGTTTTGGCAACTTCAATAGGAGTCTGGCTTTCAGTGCTGTAAATATCAAGAGAAATTGATTTGCCTCCATTAAATTCGGCAATAGTGTCGCTCTCCTCGAAACCATCCTTAATATCAGCAATATCTCTTAAAAGAATCTGCGCACCATTTTCAGCAGTAATTACCGGAATAGCACCAAACTCACGACCGTAATTTTTTCGCTCCTTCATTCTGACAAGAATCTCGCCCTGTGCAGTTTTAATACCGCCACCTGGAATCTCAACAGATGAATTTTTTATTTTTGCAGCGACATCGCTAAGTTTAAGATTATATTTTCTTAAATTCTCTTCCGAAATCTCAACAGCAATTTCAAAAGCTTTACCGCCGCGAAGATCTATCTTAACAAGATTACTGTTTTCAAGCATCCTGTTTCTGGTATTTTCCGCAACCTCTCTTAGAACCTTCTCATCATCTATCCCATAAAGAAGAATGTCCAGAACCTCTCTGCTTCTATCAAAAAGCATAACCTGAGGCTTTTCCGAATCCTCAGGAAGCGTCGTGATTCCATCAATAGCCTGCTTTACCTTATCATTCATATCGTTAAGGTCTTCGCCATTCTCAATCTCCACCTGAATCATGGCGGTTCCTTCAAAAGCCTGAGAATAGACACTCTTTACCCCTTCAATATCTCTTACAGCCTCCTCAACGGAAAGAATAATCCCCTGCTCGACCTCTTCAGGACTTGCACCGGGATAAGCAATCGTCACAACAACCATATCCATATCAAAAGAGGGAAAAACCTCCTGATTTGTTGTATAGGCAAAAATAAGACCGCCAACCAGAAAAAATATCATAACAAGGTTAGCCGCAACACTATTGCCAGCCATCCATTTTATAGGATTTGAATTCTCTCTGCCGCTACTCATTTTGATTCTCCGGTATCAATATTGCCACCACCACGGACATTAAGTTTAAGACCCTCGATAGGTGTTCCTATCTGAGAAGTTATAAGCTTCGTTCCGTTATCCACACCCTGTATGAAAATATTTTCTCTCCCTTTCCATACAATTTCAGGAGATAAAATATGCAGAGTGCCGTTTTCACTCACAACCCAGAGTTTATCACCCTCTCTGAGAGAATATCTTGGAATTACAGCAATATCCTTTACATCCATACCATCAATAGCAACCCTTACAAACATATTTACAAGCATTTTTGGAAGAGACTGATTCTCTTTTTCAAGAGAGAAAGGATCCTTAACCTCGACAATAGCCCGAGCCATTCTCCCATTCTCCTCAAGATTTCCCCCAAGCTCAATAATCTCACCACTCCTGAAAACATCCTTTCCCCATGCGGCATCATTATAAATCTTTACAAAAGAACCTGCGTCGTCCCCTCTTCTGACCTTAATCCACTTAAGCTGATTAACAGGAACAGCCAGTTCAATCCAGAAAGAATCCGTCCCGGCAAGCTCAGCAATAGAAGTGCTAACGCCTGCGACCATACCTGGATCAGCATTTTTATCAATAACAACAGCATTAAACGGAGCCTTTATCCTTGTTCTTAAAAGATTAAGCTTAGCAGTTGAAAGCTTTGCCTTTGCAGCTTCAAAAGCCGTTTCCGCAGACTTAAGCTGAGGAGCCCTCGTCATAAGCTCTCTTTCCCAATCCTTATTATCCTTATCACCCATCATATTAAATTCTTTTTCAGCGGCACTAACCTTCCCCTTCTCAATTTTAAGAGCAGATTCCGCAGCAGCGACACTATTTTCCTGTTCAACAACAGCAGCACTGTAATCACTGCTCTCTATCTTTGAAATCACCTCACCCTTTTTAAAGAAACCGCCCGGAATAAGTTTATCGCTAGTCCAGACAATCTTACCTGAAACCTCGGAAGTTAACGAAACAGATTTTGAAGCTTTAACTGTACCGTAAAGCTCAATCAGAGCCTTGGAAGTCTCAATCTTTAGAGGAATCACATCAACAGCGGCAACAACCTCCTCAACATGCTTCGTCTTAGGAACTCTGACAGGATTAAAAAGAAAAAGAGCAGCAAAACAAACAGAAATCAATATTACAATAAAAATTCCAAACACCCTTTTTTTAGCAGAAACAACGCCACCCATATTATCCACCCCGTTATTTATTTTCATTAACTTCAAAATTACCGGAAATAGCTCTGTAAAGCTCAATACGATAAAGCAGAAGAGTACTCTCTGCCTGAAAAAGCTCATTTAAAGCGACAATCCCGGCATTTTCAGCTGTAAGATAAACCGCATAATCAGAAACACCGCTTTTATAATTTATATAAGCAAGATTTCTTTTATCCGAAACCATCTTATACTGAGCTCTTACCTTTTCGACATAACTTTGCTGACTCCTCTCCTGAGCGATAGCATCCTCGATTTCCCTGACAGCAGTGAGAACCGTATCACCGTAATTCTGAACCGCCTCATCTAAAACAGCTTTTTTAGCCTCAACAGTAGCAGAAAGCCTGCCGCCATCAAAAAGAGGCATAGTAATATTAGCCGCAAGATTAGAAACCCAGTTTGTGAAAAAATCACTAACACTATCAGACTGTAAAGAAGCGGAAGCAGAAAGAGAAATCTTAGGATACCTGTCAGCAATAGCAGAAGCCACCCTGCTGTCCGCAGCACGGACACGCTCAAAAGCAGCCTTTACATCCCCTCTCTTATTAACGACATCCGAAGGAATACCAGTATCAGGAAAAGGGGGAAGAACCGGCAAATCAGAAGAAATATTCAAATCAAAAGCAGAAGGAACAACACCAATAAGATAACTAAGCCTGTTAACATCAAGAGTTTTAGCAAGTTCAGCCTGCTCGATCTGACCACGAAGCTGAGAAAGAATATTTTCCTGAGAAAGAACATCAGAATAAGAAACCATACCAGCCTTATACCTGTTCTGCATAATATCAAACTGAAGCACACCAATCTCTTCCTGCTTCTTCAGAAAATCAAGAAGCCTATTCTGAGCAACAAGCTGATACCATCCCTTTGCCGTCTCAGCAGTCAAAGTAACAGCAGCAGATTCAAGATCACCCCTTGAAGCATTAACATCATAAAGAGCCGCATCTTTCAGAGAACTTACCCTGCCCCATAAATCCACCTCGTAACTTAACGAAAGCCCGGCGGAAAAACTATCAGTTCTCTTAACATCACCGGAAGAATTAGCCATCGATTTCTGATTAGTAAAAGAAGTACCAGCCCCCGCATTGGCATTCAAAGCAGGATAAACATCAGCCCCGCTCACCTTAGCAGCGGCATAAGCCTGATCAAGCCTTGCCTTAGCCATCTTAAGCGAAAAATTACCCGCAAGCGCCCTCTCAACAACACCATTAAGAGCATCATCATTAAAATCAAGCCACCATTTATCATTAGCAGCCTCACTACCCGAAAGAGAAAAAGCATCAGGCATATCAATACCCTTCATTGCATCCTTTTTAGTAATAGTACTGGAACTACATGAAACTAAAAGGAAAAATGAAAGAAGAACAAAAACAGCTTTCTTCATAAACAAATCTCCAAACAAAAAGACTCGTTAATAACCTTAACAAATGTTAATTCGTAAAGATAAAATTACAAAATTTCCCAAAAAATTTATACATGAAAAAACACAAGTTGAAAAGACACCATGAAAAAGCTACATTTAATCTCTTTCAAGGCAATTGACATCAGGAAACAACAGCTTTGAAACCAAACCCTAAAACCCCATCTTCTTAAAAGCCGCAACATCACCCTCAAGAGCCAGTTTAGCAAAAAGCTTAAACCCCTTCATAAAACCCTCAAGCTCAGCAAACTTCTCATCCTTCTCCTCAGTAACCTTAAGTATATCAGCCCGCCTTTTAGTTAAATTAACAAAGCTTTTATATAGACCATCAATTAAAAGGCCGGTTCATACCCCTGAATCAGTAAAATCACAACCCAAATCGTCAAAACAGTGACACGAATGGTAAGTTTTATGCCTTAAATCACCAAAACAGTGCCCCGAAACCACCATGTCGTATCTATAACTATACATATTTCTCTTTTTTTCATACATTCAAGCCTTTAAAAGCCATAAAACAGTTTTTGAATCCATATGAAACCCATTACAAACACAAATCAGGGAGCGCATCGCTTAAGTTATAGAGCTTATTGTTTTAAATTTACGCATTAAAAAGGAGTATGTCAAATTAAAATTGGAAAAAAATGATGCTAATCGGTAAAACTTCTCGTTACAGCTCTCTTTTTAGGGAATTTTAGGGGGAGAGGGAGGAGGACACTCCCTAAAATTCAATTAGGTTTCCATTTCTCAGCACCATCAAAAGATTCATTTTCTTCAAAATCCATAACAATTGAGGCACTATACTTTGCTCTTGTAAGAGCTACATAAAATTTTGCTCTGCCACTTTTTATATCATTACATTTTGATCTATCCTTGATACAATCTTTCATTCTTTGTGTAGGATAAATAAGTACTCTGTCATATGTTTTTCCTTTCGATTCACCAAAATTCATAACACCAAAATTTTCATTTACTTTAGTTTTTCTATCCCACCTTAACTGTATTGGATTGTACTTATTTAAATAATGTTCAACATCGCATTTTTTAACAATAAAAACTCCCTTATGCCCTACTTCTTCTCTACAACAACACTCACAAGGCTGGGAAGGTTCAAATTCTGGATACAGCTGTGAAGATAACTTACAAATTTCATTGTTGTTTCTATGTGATTTTATTAATGTTTTTTCATCTATTTCACAACCAATAATGTTTCCTAATTCATTTTCAAAAAACTCCTTAATTTTACCATCTTTGTATTTACCGTATTTTCGTTCTGTATGAGTTAAATAAGTAATCTGTCTAGGATCTCCAACTAGAAGGATTTTTGTTTTCGATGCAAAAAGAAGTTTTAAAATTTCGAGGTCATATCCTGCAAGATCCTGTACTTCATCAACAAATATATGGTCATATATCCGACTTATTCTATTAATAACTGCTTCTGAAGATGCATCATTACATTTAATTATAAACTTCGAGATCTTATCAGAATAAATATTGAAACTTTTCGTAAAGTAATATTTCTCAAATTCTTTCTCACTCCAATATACAGGCCCATTTATTCCAACATATCTCTTTCCTGACTGTTTATTAACAAGGATCATACTCTCTACATCTTTTTCAAACATTATTTCATTTAACGAACCTTGAAATGGCCTCACCCCATGTTGTAAAAGGAAAGAAAACCAAGTTTGAATTGTAATGTTTGCAGGAATATACTTATTTATTTTTATGAATTTACTTCTAATTTCTTCTTCGTTAGCTTCGGTGTAAGTTGTTATTAATATTTTTTCTGAGTAAGGAGTCTCTAATGCTTTTTTTACGAGGTACGTGGTTTTTCCTGAACCAGCAACAGATAAAATGAGTTTATTATCATTCACCACACCACCTCACTGCATTTTTAATATATTCAGGAAATTCTACTTTCTCATCTGATTCAAAAATTCGAAGAGCCCAAGTAGTTTTGTTTTTAATCATATAGTCAATCAATTCTGCTTTTGTTTTACAGCTATTCTGGCACTTTTCTGAAACAACAATTTTTTTAAGCATTTCCCAGTTATTAGCTTCCACAAACTGAGGCTCTAGTGTGTTTAGAACATTATTTTCATCAGCAAAAATCTTTATATTATCCATATTCTTGAAATCTTTATATTTGTTTATTATTTTACTATTATAATCACCATCATTATCTGTAATAACTGCAACACATTTATTCATTTTCTCAGCTATTGTTAAGAATCTCTTAAAACTCAGTCCCACAGAAATCACATCAATTCCATCTTCTATTGGAAGTCTTCCATCATTTTTAATCATGTAAGCTTTTTGAAATATTAATTCATCAGATGGACCTTCTACAAGTACCGCTTTTTTAGACAACACAAGCCTCAAAGTGTCATACCCAGGCAATTTCATAAAGAAGTCCTGTGTACCAGACTTCAAATCTGATAATTTAACCTGATTGTTTTTGTTCAGAAAAACTAGGTTCTTTAAACCAAGTTTGTTGGCAACAAAGCTGCTGTGCGTAGAAAGAATTACTTGTTTGTCGCAACATTTATCAGATATTGACTTAACGAACTCATTAAGCTTTGAATGTGATAGATGACTTTCCGGCTCTTCTAATAAAACGAGATTGGCATCTTCTGTTTTTTTATGAGCTAATGCAAGATTCGTTTTAATTATGCACTGTTCCCCCTTTCCAATTTGATGAAAAGGAATCTCATCTAAATATGTCATAAGGGACGATTCCCACGCATTTTGGGTTTGTAAATCCACTGCGATTTTTACATCTTTGTTAGATATATTACTTCCTTCTTTTATTTGTTTATTTATTTCTTTTATGGAATCTTCTTCCATAAAGTTTTCTTTCAGCTTCCTATATGCCTGAGAAATTTCAGCTTTTTGCTTACTATCCAAGTGTTCCTTAACTATTCTTGAAATATAAACATCTGAACCATTTTGATAGCGATTAGAAGATGAATCAATAAGAGCTGACTTTAATGGGATACTCCTTGAGGAAATTGTACTCCTTGCAAAGGATTTCCAAGTAATCTTGTAATATTCTATTGGAATTGAATCTAATGTCTCTTTTTCAATTAATTTTTCATATTCATCTTTATAACTCTCATCAAACTCTATCTTCAATCTTATTCCTGATGCTGTTTCTCTGTCACTATTTCCATTCCCTTCCAGCAAAGCGATCATGCTTTCGTCACCATTTTCAAGAAAAACTTCAATATTCACATGTGGTAAAGGAGTTTTATCATCAGATTTAATGTTATTTAGGAATCTATTTGTAGCATCTATGTTGAATAAATATTGAGAAAGCTCGTTTCTTAAATATCGACCATTATAAATTCCAGTTAAAGCCAAATGAATAGCTTCCAATATGGTAGATTTACCAGCCTCATTATTTCCCACAATAATATTTATTCCTGAGTTAAAGGATAAAGAAAATTTACCATCAAAACATTTAAAATTCTCAATATTTAACTTTGATATATTCATTCTCTTCTCCTTAAATATTATTTATTTTTTTACAACTCAACCACCGCTTCACTTATACTCTCATTATTCTCCGAGAATTCTATAATATGTTTCTCTATCTATAGTTATGTATCCTTGGTTTCCCATTTTTTTCTTAATATATTTTGAAAGGTCTTTCTTAAAATCTCTCCTATCAAAAAAATCTTTATAAAAGATATGTCCTCTGAGATGATCTTTACTAATATCTTCTTCTGTAAGTTTATAGTGCGTAATAGGGTAATCAGTAAGCTTTTTATATATCTCAATTTCTTTTTTTGTCTTTGGCTTATCAATTATTTCGTAACGAACAACAGTAAATCCCCCAATTATAAAACCATCTCTGTAAAACAAAAATTTAGAGTCTTTAGGAATGCTGTCATTTTTAAACTTTCTTTTATTTTCACTGGTGTTAACTCTGTAACAATTTACAAATGCCCAGTTTCCAAAGTCAATACCTCCTGCATACTTCGGATTATATGAAAGAATCCCGAAAATCGGTTCTTCTTCAACACTATTTACTGGGCTGTTTTCGTTTTCAATTTCAACATATTTCCAAAGTTCAATAACTTCATAAATTTCCTTTTTATGCTCTTTTTTGATTTTATGCATTAAACTACAGTTATCTTCCCAGCAAATTACTACATATTTTCTTCCTTCTACCATATCTGACGGGTGCTCATGGTCCAAAAAGTTGCGCGATTTATATTCAAATTCAACAGTTACATCAACTCCCTTATATTGAATTGATTCAATATCAAACCCCACGTTTGAGCTGCAAACAATTTTATCAAAGCCAAGTTCTTCATGGATTTTTGAAAAAGCCATAATTACACCAATTTCGTTGTTGATTTCTCCGTGAAAAGTGATCTTTACCATATTTCTTTCTCCTTTTTAAGATAACACCAACAATTGTCCCGCAATATGGGGGACAATCTCTATTTTCAATTAGTCACCAGTCTGGGAACTATTAATCCTGCTTTAAACAATTGGCTACAATTTCAAATTTCGGGTACAAAGCGCACAACTCATTAAATGATATTCAGGTTATTTTAAATTAAATTCATTACTTGTCAAAGAAAAGAAAACAATATTTCTCTAAAATATTTATAGGAAATGGCACAACTTTGAAAAGATAGATATTGTCTTAACGGTTTACTGTTTTTTGTTAGTTTTCACTTTCTTCTTCTTTGGTTTTGGTTCGGGAAGCTCTTTTACCGTTATTCTGATAAGTTCGCTGAGCCATTCGCTATCTTCAAAATCGTCTTCTATTAAAAAGCTGTTTTTTGCTCCCGGATATGGCGGGGCTTCTTTAACGTCTCCGATGAAGGTTCTTCCTCCTTCGGTGGGTTTAATAAAGAGCTGATTATCGCAGATGAGCGCAACTATTTTATCGTTACAGTAAACACCGTATTCGCCGAACATTTTGCGGGCATGAATTTCTCCTGCACCTTCTATCTGGTTTAAGATGAAATCTACAAAATCTTTGTCTGATGCCATATTTTTCTCCGAAACAGGTTTAACTGAACTATTTTATGCTTTTAATGGATTAAGTAAAAGATTTTAGGTCAAAGATTATTCAACGGCGATGAGGATTTCGACTTTCCTTTCATCTTCAGGTGTTGTATCGGGATCGTTGAGGTATATTTCAATGCTTGGAACATTTCTTATTTCAAGTCCGCTTGCGGGTATGAGCTCGCCGCATAGATAGTTGTAGGATTCATAAAGTTTATTGAATGAGCCTGTGTGAATGTATGATGCGTAGTTTCCGGCAGGTATTGCGGAAATCATAATTTCTCCTTCTCCTTCAATGTCTCCTGAAATGGAAACTGATGCATCGTATCTGATTTTTGAGGCTTCGGTTACTTCTGGATCGTCGTGGCAGATTCCCATAAATTTAGTATTCTGATTAATAAGACCTTTTGCTCCTGCCCAGCTGCAAATTTTATCCCATGCTGCACCGCAATCTTTGTATGGTCCGATGTGACGGACAAATGCTATTTTCTCTTCTTCTCTTTTTACAATTTTAAGCTCTGACATTTTTGCACCTCTTTTAAATAGTTTTTTAAGTTCATCTTCCGCAGAATTTTGAGAGATGCCGGCAAGATATTCTCTTTTAAACTGCGAAGGATTTTTACCGAAGTGGTTTTTAAACGCTCTTGAAAATGTCTCAACCGCATTGTAGCACGCTTCGAATGCAAGCCTTGAAACTGCCGCATCTTTTCTTTGTCTTATGGTAACGGCTGCTTTTTCTATTCTGAGTCTTCTCACGTATTCTGCTACTGATTCACCGAGCATACCCTGAAATATACGGTGAAAATGGTAGGGTGAAAAACATGCGACGTCTGCAAGTTCTTCAAGCGAGATGTCTCTTTCAAGATTTTTCTCAATGTAGATCATGACTTTAAGCATTCTTTCGTAATAATCATTGCGGGTTACATCTTTCATACAAACCTCCTCCGATTGCAAGAGCACAATAGCATAACGTTTTTTCTGTTACTTGACATTTTTTGCTTAAAAAGAAAATCTTTTTAGTTGAAATGGATAAATTTAAGAGTAGAGTGTTTTACGTAACTCTGAGAAAAGGGAAAATCTCTTTTCAACGAGACTTTTTTAATCTTATCCAGAAGAGCTTCTGATGGAACAGAGAATCGGAACCATAACAATACTTATAACTGGAAAGGATTCTGTAAAGACAATAAATGATCTTTTATCAGAATACAGTGAAATTATCCTTGCACGTCAGGGTCTTCCTCTTGCTTCAAGAAAGATAAGCGTAATTTCTCTTATTATTGAGGGTTCAACAGAAAAAATCAGTGCACTTACAGGTAAGATAGGACGACTTAAAAATGTCGAAGTTAAATCTGTTCTTACTAAATATCGGGAGGAAAAGAGCGATGAACACCAGTGAACGTAACAAAATATTTATAGACAGAGATAAATTATATGGGCTCATTGAGGGAAAAGTTCCTACAAAATCGGAAGTTGATGAAGTATTAAATAAGGCTCTTAAACTTAAAGGTTTAAGCCTTGAAGATGTGGCTCAGCTTTTAAGAGTCGAAGATCCTTCTGAAATTCACAGAATAATGGAAACTGCAAAAGTTGTTAAGGAAAGTATTTACGGAAAACGTCTGGTTCTCTTTGCTCCGATATATACCGGAAATGTATGTGTAAACAACTGTACGTACTGCTCTTTCAGAAGAGATAACAAACTTATAAAAAGAAAAGTTCTCACTATGAATGAAATTGCTGAAGAAACAAAATCTCTTCTTCACGAGGGACATAAAAGAGTTCTGCTTATCTGCGGCGAGAGCAAAAGAAATGATACTGATTACATGGTTGAGGCAATAAGAACTGTTTACGGGGTAAAGGAGCATGGTGGTAGAGATTATATAAGAAGAATAAATGTTGAGCTTGCTCCGATGGAAGTCGAGGATTTCAGAAAATTAAAAGCCGAGAAGATAGGAACTTACGCATGTTTTCAGGAAACTTACGATCCTGAGCTTTATTCAATATATCATCCTGAGAACACACAGAAAAGCGACTATGGATATCGTCTTACTGTTATGGACAGGGCAATGGACGGCGATATTGACGATGTCGGTATCGGAGCACTTTTCGGACTTGCGGATTACCGTTTTGAGATACTTGCAATCATGGAACACGCCGCACATCTTGAAAGAGCTTACGGATGCGGACCTCACACAGTAAGCGTTCCGAGAATCGAATATGCAGTCGGCGCACCGCACTCTGAGAATATTCCTCATAAAGTAAGCGACGATGATTTCAAAAAGCTTGTTGCATTAATCAGAATTGCTCTTCCATATACCGGAATTATATTGAGCACACGTGAAAACGATGCAATGAGAAACGAACTTATCCACTATGGCGTAAGTCAGATTTCAGCAGGTTCAAGAACAAATCCTGGCTCATATTCACACGAAGAAGAGCATACAGGAAGCCAGTTCACACTTGGAGACCACAGAACACTTGACCAGATGATTCTTTCACTTGCCCAGGGAGGATTTATACCTTCATTCTGCACCGGATGTTACCGTAAAGGAAGGGTTGGACACGATTTTATGGATCTTGCTAAACCCGGACTTATCCAGAAGTTCTGTATGCCTAATGCGCTTTTCACTTTTGATGAATATCTTGAGGATTTTGCATCACCTGAAACAAAGGCTATCGGAAAAGAGCTTCTTAAAAAGCTTGCCAATGAGCCTGATGATGAAAAGCTTAAAGCAAAAATCAGAGAAAATATAGATCTCATCAATCACGGAAAGAGAGATTTGTATTTCTAAAAGCTTCTTTTTTATTTCAGTTAAACATTTTCTTCACAAAATTATTCATATCATTACAATTATTTTGCATACCATATTATTCAGGAGATTATTATGCATAAAATTATTGCTGTTTTTATCTTTCTTATGCTTTCAGTTTTTCTATTAACCGGCTGTGATGATTCAAATTCTTCATCTGAAACAATCTCCGTGACATTAAATTATGATTCATCAGCGTATGAAACCAATATCAAAATAGCATCTGACAAAAACATATCTTATTTTGACTGCACTGACTTTATTAAATTCTTTTACGAGTCTGATGGTGAAAAAGTGCAGGTTGAAAGTGCAAAATCAAACCGATTGGATTCTGCTTCAGGATATTTTCTTGATAATGAAATGGTCTATCCAATAGGACTTGGCTGCGATAATCTTGTATGTACTGCTGATAACACAAAAGAGTACAGATATAAGCTTCTTGAATATGAATATAAAGGAGAAAGAACTTTAACTGAAGCTGAAAAAGAGGCTTATACACAATATGCAGTTTCTGATGTTATTCCTGATTCTCTTTCTGAATATGTTTCACACCCGTTAAGCGGTAAGATTTTTATTGAAATAAATTACTATGAAACTGATGATTGTGATATGGAAAACCAGAAAATCTATAGCGGGAGTTTTATTATAGAATAACAGATAAAAGGTAATCAAAACGGTATTAAGATTCAGCAATATTCTTAAATATGCCTCATTTTTCCCAGCGATGCTTTTCTTTGTGTCATTTATTTCACCTCTTACAGCTCTGATTTCTGCATTCATAGTTATTTTAATCCTAAAACGGTATGCTTTTACAGATAATAAATTCATCCTCATGTCGTTGCTGTCAATTCTACTTGGTATTAGCGTAAGTATAAGAGATGCAAGCCCTAAAACTGAAGAAAGGTTAGTCATTTCAGTATTTAAAACTGGATTTGAGATAGATAGCGGAGAGTTTTTGCGAGCAGTAGATGCGTTACCTGAAAAAGGGGATGAAATAAGGTTTTTCAGATCAGATATTTCTTATCGGCATGGAAAGAAATATATTAATAATTTTGAAATACTTGAAGAGAGTAGCATCAGAAGAGAATTTATTTCGTTTCTGAAAAAGAATCATTCGTCTAATCTTTTAACTGCTCTTGCATCCGGTAAAAGGAATTTTTCGGAAGATGAAAAATGGATTTATGTAAATGGCGGAATAATGCACCTTATTGCTATTTCAGCTTTTCATATCGGTATACTTTTTCTTGTTTTTAATTTTCTGCGCCCTTTCTTTATTGTTCCACTTCCATTTAAAACAAGTGTAAATCTCCTTATATTTTATATCTTTAAGTATCTTGCTCTTTTGTACTATATTTATATGACAGGTTTTGCTGTTCCGACGGTGAGAGCTGCTCTTTTTATAATGTTTTACGAACTTTTTGTTTTATCCGGCAGAAATATTCACAAATTGCAGATTTATCTTTTTTCTTTAATTGGTACAGCTGTTATAATTCCTCATTCTCTTGAAAGTAAAAGCTTTATGTTAAGTGCTGTCGCAATTTTTACAGTAATTCATATATGGAACAAACTTCCTGAGTCCGAGGTTGTTAAAATTATTTCAGTATCGCTTTCTGTCTCTTTTATTTTAATTCCTCTGACAGCTGAAATGAACGGCATTTTTCCCATAAATTCACCTCTTACCAATCTTATAGCGGTTCCATTCATGATGATAGTAATTCCACTTACAATGTTTTCTCAATTTGTCTTTCCATTTTGCGAAAATTTTGCAGAAGTCATCTTAAGTGTTGCAGAAAAAATTCTTTTCATATTTGAAAAAGAAACTGCACTTATAGTGAAATATACAATTGACAGTTCTTTTGCCGTAACAGCACCTGATTTGCCTGAGACAGCATTCTTTTATCTTCTCCTTGTTCTGGTTTTTTTATCTTCCGGCAAACTGAAAATCACTGCTGCTTTAGGAACAGTTATATTTTCAGCGTTGTTTTTTATCCCGCATTCGGGAAACAGCCGGGTTCTGGACACATATGTTTTCCCGGGAAATGCCAAAATCATATCTGAAAATAGCCGGACAATTATTGTAGAATCCAAAAGATATTTTTTTCCTGAAAAATATGTGAGAAAAAAATTTAACAAACTTCCTCTCAACTTTTCATCCTTTCTTGCCAGGAACGGAATAACAAATGTAGAAAAAATTATACTTAAGGAAAGGCTGCCTGAAAAAACAGTTAATAAGCTGAAAAAACTGCCACAATTCAGAAAAACTGTTTTTAAAGTTTATGCAAAAGAAAACGCTTTTTTTAGAAGAAATATGAAAAAGCCTGATATGATAATATGGCAGGAAAATGATTAAATTATGAAGTGGATATACATGCCTCTTATTAGTTTCATATTTTTATTATTGATTTGAAATATATTTATATTATAATTTATCAGCAAACAAGCTTGTGAGAACCATATGCATTTTTTTAAGAGTAGAAAAATCAAAATCTTCGCAGTATCGTTTTTAATTTTTTCCATTTACTTCATGATATCAAGCATCCTTCACTCTTTTTCACACACGGATTTATTCTTTAAAAAAAATCTTCAGCTTATAGATCTAATAAGCCGCAGATATACCAACGGAATATCTTCTTTCTCTATGGAATATATATTTTATGATACTGTAATATTAATTCTGATTTTTCTTACTTCATATACTTTATGCAATTTTTTTCTTATTCAGAAAAAGCTTATTAACACAAAAACAGAATTAAACACTGTTAAACAAGTTGCAAAAATAGTTCCTTTTACTATCAATCTTACAAATAAAAGAATTGTGTACTCAAATAATGGAAGCTCCGCTTATGACGGAACTATCGAAAATTTCTTTCCAAAAACAGTGGATGAATGGATGAAAATGATACATCCCAAAGACAAAGGGAGAATAAACGCATCAATTGAACATGATATTTCTAAAGGAATTAAAAAGATTGTACTTGAATATAGAATAAACATTATTCAAAGTGAATGGATATGGGTAAGAAACACCATAGATATTAACAAAGATGAAAACGAAAACCTTATACTTGAAGGTATCAGCACAAACATAAGTGAATATAAAAAAGCATTGGATGAATTACTCGAAAATCAGATTCTTCAGGATCAGATATTTGAAACTATTGATGACGGAATTTTTGAATATGGGTTTGACAGCGAAACATTATATCTTTCACCGAGATGGTATAGGCTTATCGGACAGGCGCCTTACAGTTTTCCTCAATCATTTTCCGAATGGAGAAAATTTGTCCACCCTGAAGATCTTGATGTTTTTGATACAGCCATCAGAGATATTACAGAATTTAAAAAGCCTGTTGAAATAGACTACAGAATGAAGTCTTCTACTCACTGGATATGGTGCTACACAAGAACAAAGCTGTTTGTTTCCGATACTGAAAACAGAGAAAGCAAATTTGTCGGAATAATGAGAGATATAACAAATTTCAGGCAGATTTCAGCACATCTTGATGAGCTTAACAGAGAATTCACCATGTTTATGGATAATATACCCTCAGCGTGTTTTATCAGAGATACAGATGGCAGATTTATATATGAAAACGCATATGCAAAAGATATCTTTGATGCAGGAAAATGGAATAATAAACTGCCTAAAGAAATATTTGAAAATAAATTATTATTAAATGCCTTTACCAATATTCATAATAATGCAGTAAATAATATTCATAAAACGACCATTCAAATTCCTATTTTCTCAGGAGAAATAAGAGATTTTGATGTCAGGGCATTTCCTATTCAGATAGATGAAAACACTGTAATGGTTGGAAAAATATTTGATGATATCACAGAAGAAAAGAAAAATCGGGAAGAACTTATAAAACATAGAGACAATCTTGATGAACTGGTAAAAGAAAGAACTCTTGAACTTGAAATTGCCAAAAATGAAGCTGAGCAGGCAAATAAGGCAAAAAGTATGTTCATGGCAAATATGAACCATGAAATAAGAACACCTTTAAATGCTATTATAGGATTCACTGAAATGATTTCAATGAAAGATTACAGTGAAAACGAAACCAGAAGATACACCGAAAAAATACAAAAAGCAGGAAAAACATTACTGGCCATAGTAAACAACATTCTTGATTTCTCAAAAATAGAAGCCGGTAAAACAACTTTAGAGATAGAAGAAATAAACCTGATAAAACTTATAGAAGAGACAATAGCAATATTTGAAGAGAAAGCACGATTAAACAAACTTGACTCACAATAGATATTGATCCTAATTTGCCTGAAACAATATTTTCGGATGGGACAAAACTTAGACAGGCTATAATTAACCTGCTTGGAAATGCTGTAAAATTTACTCAGGAAGGTTTTATATCTCTTTCTGTTTTCGCTCTGCCAGGAACCGGAAAAACATTTACTCTTAGAATTGAAATTGCAGATTCAGGAATAGGAATTCCTGAAGAACAACATGATAAAATATTTGAAGCCTTTGTACAGCAGGATGAACAGAGCACAAAAAAATATGGTGGAACAGGTCTCGGTCTTGCTATTACAAAAGGTATTATTGATAAAATGGGTGGTAAAATTGAACTTAAGAGTAAAAGAAATTCAGGAGCAACTTTTGTAATAACACTTCCAAACATTAAAATGACTGGAGAACGAATCGGTCAAAGAATTGAGAATGATACAAGAACACTCAAATTCAACAGTCAGACGATATTGACTGTAGGCAAGGAAAAAGAAACTATTATAATAGAAAGAATCTTACACAATTACAATATAATATGGAAAAATGTACATGAAATTGATGAACTGTTTGATAAAATAAAGGAAGACACTCCAAAACTAATTATAATCGGAGATGAATCATTCTCTTCAAAAGATGCATTTATTCAGACAACATTACCTATGTTAAAAGAACTAAGTGAAATACCTATAATTGCGGTTGTATCAAAAAACACTGCAAAAGAAAAAATGAATATTATCAATGATATTTCAAAAACGGTAATAATAAAACCGGTAGTAAAAAAAGAGCTTATAGAAATTCTTAAAAATTATCTTACATTTACCAAACAGGAAAAGGAAGATTTTGATAAAGTTGCAACTATTGAGGAAAAATTCACTAAACTGCTTGATAAAATAGCAGATATTGAAAGTTTCCACTCTGATATGAAATGGGAAATATATCCTGCATTTAAAGCGGCATCAAATACAAAACTTATCAGTAAAATAAAGCTTTTTTCAGAAAAACTTGAAAATATCGGGAACAGATATCAGATCGACGTACTTACAGAACTCAGTTCTCAACTGAAAGATCACCTAAAACAATTTAACATCAGCGGAATGGAAGAAGTCTTTGATAAAACTAAAAATTTACTTAGAATATTGGAAACAACTATAGAGCGGGGGTAATTTATGGATGAGTCAAA
Source organism: bacterium (assembly GCA_963667425.1). Classification (GTDB taxonomy): domain Bacteria; phylum UBP6; class UBA1177; order UBA1177. Next base: position 1,709,146 of record OY763407.1, read on the forward strand.
ATTTGAATTAAAAGGTCATACGATTCTTATAGTAGATGACATTCCCGATAATCTTGAAACACTTGGAAGTATGCTTGCCAACGAAGGTCTTGAAATAAGTTTCGCAACTAACGGCAAACAGGCAATAATGAATGCACTATCAGCTGCACCGGATTTAATTCTGCTTGATATTGCAATGCCTGAAATGGATGGATTTGAAGTCTGCACAAAACTTAAAAGTTTATCGGCAACAAAATCAATACCTGTAATATTTATCACAGGTCATGGGAATTCAGACAACATTGTTAAAGGATTTGAACTCGGAGCCGTAGATTATGTCCTTAAACCATTTAATCCGAAAGAGCTTACTGCAAGAATAAGAAATCATTTAAAACTTGAAGATTATGCTAAAAAACTGAAAAGCAGTAACGAAGAGCTCAGATTAATAAAGCAGCTTCTTGAAGATAAAGAAAAGCACCTTCTCACTATTGTTGAAAACAAAACAAGAAAACTTAGCGAAATGACATTCGCAATGGTATCTTCACTTGAAGATGCAAATGCATATAATGATTCTGATACAGGAAATCATGTTAAGAGAGTAAGTGAGTATTCGGCAAGACTCGCCATTCTTTATAAACAGTCTGCAAAGTTTGTACGAGACATAAGAATGTATGCATCACTTCATGACGTTGGTAAAGTTGCTGTTCCAGATCATATTTTGAAAAAACAGGGACCACTTACCAAAGAAGAATTTGAAATAATGAAAAAGCACGTTTATGTAGGCTATAAAATGCTTAAAAGTGACGCTCTTGATGATATGGCAAGAAACATTACTTTATATCATCATGAAAAATGGAACGGAATGGGATATATCAATGGTTTAAAGGGAAAAGAAATTCCCCTTGAAGCAAGGATTGTAAGTATCGTTGATGTTTTTGACGCTCTTATAACTGAAAGACCTTATAAAAAAGCATGGAGTTATGAAGCTGCATATAAAGAAATAGAAAAAATGAAAGGGCAACATTTTCAACCTGAACTGACAGAGCTTTTTCTTGAGAATTTCAGCGATTTTGTAAAAATAAGCGAAAATCTTAAAGATAGACCATCTAACGAATCTTAAGAGACATAATATCGTTTCCTTCAAGATTCCTCACCGAAAGAAAATTTCCATCATAATAACCGAAGGAATTATCAAAACCGTTTTTAGGAATAGATAATGAACCTGGGTTAAAATACATCACACCATTTTCTTCTTTACAGACAGGAATATGTGTGTGTCCAGAAACAAAAACAGAACCTTCAGGAAGAAAGGGATGTGACAGTTCATCATAAATGTGACCGTGTGTAATAAAAAAAGTCCTGCCATTATCATAAATAGTACTAAAACTGTTCATTATAGGATGGTTTATAACCATTTGATCAACTTCGGCATCACAATTTCCACGTACAGCGATAAAATTTGCAATATTATTAATAATTTTTATGCATTTTTTGGGATTATAATCTTCAGGAAGTTCATTTCTCGGACCGTGATACAATAAATCTCCTGCAAAAACAATAAGTTCAGGATTAACATCCTTAATGTTATTCATAAGTTTTTCAAGATAAAAATAAGAACCGTGTAAATCCGAAAAGAAAAGGATTTTCATAAACATTCTCCAAAACAGATTTAAAATAAAGAAAGCTGTCTTATTTCCTGAGGCAGTGAAATAAGTTTTCTTTTATCATGAACGACCGAAAGCCATAAATCACATTCTTCTTTCATACAATAAATTTTCTCAGGTTTTTTCTGAACAAAAAACTGTCTGTAATCAGAAAGTATTTCTTCACAATCTTTAGGAAAAGATCTGGCCAGCAAAATACTTGTGTCAGGCGTAAAATAAGGAATAAAAGGTGGATTTGTAACAACAAGAAGGGATGAGGAAGCATCTTTTATAAAATATGAAAAAAGCTCATCATTGACATTCTCAATCATTTTTATTTCAAAAGGACCAATTGAAATACTTTTCTCAACAATAAGAGGGATATAGTTTCTTAAATTAAGCTTTAAAGCTGTATCAGAGGAAAGAATTCGTATTCTGTTTGGCGGCACAGTATCAATACTATCCACATCCGTAATAAGCAAAATACTATCTAAAGTTGCAGCTTCGTAATTTATGAACAGATGTCTTGATTCACTTTCTATATGCTGTGAAGTTATAATCTTCATTTATTATTTATTACAGATTCAGGATTTTTCACCCTTATCAGATTAACAGGCTTTCCAACAGTAGTTCTGCCACTCGAAAAACCTTTCATTCTTGCACTCATACTATCGCCACGAATAGAAATCCTATCTATCTTCATACCAAGACTTGTAGTTGGTTCAAGATCAAAAGATTTACCTTCATTTCCGACTATTTTTCTAAAAATAACTGTAGGATCTTCAACAACCTTTAATGTTATTGTGATTTCTCTATTTGCAATCTGATAAAAACATCCGTTATCCTTGCCGTTTGTGTGGTATATACATTTTTTGTCTTCTTTAAGCCAGAGCCATGTCTTTGATCCCTGAGAAACATTTCTCCACATGCCAATGACCTGAGATTTAAATAAGTCATCAGGAGAAGGCTGTCTATGGGCAAGAAAATGCAGAAAAAATATTGTACCTGTTACGATAAGAATCATGACGGGGATTATAATAAGCGCCTGTTTCAGCATAGTGCTAATATTCCTCCCATATATGTTCCATAAATTTATCACGGTAAGCCCACATAGTTTTAAAATTTCTCGTGGGAAAATTATTTACAACAAAAGTGAAAAGATATAGTTTACCACTTTTCCCTTTCATAATGCCTGACAATGCCGCAACAGAAGTAAGCGTACCGGTCTTAGCCCTTATACTTCCATTGGATTCACCTCCAAGAGCCTGCTTTAATGTTCCATCTTCTCCCATAACAGGCAGAGATGAAAAGAAATCTATTGCAAGAAGAGGTTTTGAATGAACATATTTAAGAAGTTTCATAAACATTTCAGGCGGGAAATTATTATAACCGTTGCCTAAGCCTGAACCATTAATAGGATCTTCATCCATTCCTGTAACTTTTTTTATATAATCTTTTAACAGTAAAACACCATATTCTGCCCTGCCCTTTATAATTGAACCCATAAATATCTGAAGACATTCCGCAAGGAAGTTGGAAGAATATCTGTTCATGGACTGAAGGATATCTCTTAAAGGTTTACTTTTGTGTTTATATAAAATGCCATTGGATGAAGAAAAAAAGTTTGCAGCTATGTGTTTTCTTTCAACAGAAATATTTGAATCCCATTTTCCTAAAGAAAGGAGTACATCAATATAGTGGTGTGTGGGAGATAGCACTTTTTTGTATACGACAACAGGCTTCGTTCTGTTTTTTCCCAAAGTTCCTTTAACTACGATCTCAGTTTTATTGCCGTTTCTGACAGTACCTATCATTAGATTATTACCGGTTCCATCTACAGTTTTTGCACTGTTGCTGACTATAAAATGAGAACCGGGTGTTGGAGTTGAAACAGAAACAGCCTCTCCTGTTTCTGTTGGAACAACATCTATTTCAACAGCATTATAATTAACAGAAAGAGGTGAAATATAAGCAAGATAAGCATTGTCCCCTTTCCCGGCTTTTTTCGTTTCAAGGTAACCTTTGGAATCGTAGAAAAAATCATCCACAACTATTTTATTTATTTTTTTAACACCTCTTATTTTAAGCTGATTACTTAAATCCCACATATCTTCCATAACCATTGAAGGATTTCCGGCACTTTTTATATACAAAGTTCCGCTCTCTTTTTCATAAAGAAAAAGTGTAATAAATCTGAATCCTCCACCAAGATACTCAAGAGCTGCGGCAGTTGTTACCAGCTTTAAATTGGAAGCATAAGAAAAATTCTTATCTTTATTTACAGAAAAAATCTCTTTTCCATCAGAACAATCATAAAGAATAAAACCCACATCATCCTTTTTAAGGGGAGAATAATCTATTTCTACAGCATAAATACTAATACAGAAAAGAAGTGTAAAAATAAGAATAAAACTTTGCTTCATACTAAAAACTACTCCTTGTTTCCCTCATTGGAAGAATTTTTCTTTACAGAGTTTTCTGTTTTTTTCTTTCTTCCTCTTGATGTTTTTGGCTTTTCAGCTGATTCATCTTTTTTAACTTCAGATGTTGTAGCTTTAGGTTTTGATGATGCTTTTTTTGCTGTTGTGGTTGTCCTTGTTCTTGCAGGTTTTTGTTTTACATTTTCTTCTTTTGGTTTTTCTTCATTTTTGTCAGCAGAAAGATCAGCTTTTTTTTCAGGTATAACATCTTTTACCATTTGAGGTTTTACCTCTTCTGATAAAGGTTTTGCTTCCTCTTTTTTTGCTTCATGGATTATATTCTTTTTTTCTTCAACAGGGCGAACTTCCTTTTCCTGAACTTTTATCTCTGGAACATTTTCTTTTATAGCAGACTCTTCTCTTTTATTTATAGTCGCTATCTGATCAAGAATCTTTTCCAAAGTTTCTGAAGGCTTACTTTGTTCCTGTTTAGGTTTTTCAGATTCACTGCGATTCAACTCTTTCTGAAAAGTTCTCTTTTCATCATTATTCTGCTTCCATGAGCTATCTTTTTTCTGTCCATCTCTGTTCTGATTGTTGTTATCACGTCTCTGATTATTATTATTGTTATTGTTATATCTCTGGTTGTTGTTATCACGTCTCTGATTATTGTTGTTGACGTTATCTTTTCTCTGACCATTATTATCTCTGTTATCACGATTATCTCGTTTCTGATTGTCCTGAGTTTTAGAATTGTCGCGGCTTTGAGGTCCCTGTTCCCTTCTATCATTCTGATTTCTATTATCACGCCTGTCATAATTTCTCTGATTATTGTAATTATCAGTTCTTTCTCTCTGAGTTGTATTCTTACTATCGTATTTTTGAGAGTTTTCCTGCTTCGATTCCTTTACAGGTTCAGAAGGAGGCGTTTCAACTTCCTCTTTCCTGGAAAAGTTACCAGCTGAATTTTCAGGTATTGTATCAAGATTTGAGGCTTTCGGATTTGTAGCCGACATTTCATCAACAATTGCGGCAATCATAACCTTTAATGATGTTTTCACTCTTGCATATATTGCCTTGAAAAGAAGAGGCGACCTTGAACTATTCTCTATTATGAAATCAATTTTTTTTATTAAATTCATAACTATATCTTTTTTTGCCTTCATCTGCTCATTTTTTTCTACAGCATTGTTCATTTTACTGATACCGGTAAAAAGCTCCTCTTTCAGTGCGGCTATCTGTTCGGCAGTAAGAAAAGCCTTTAAGACGGATTCTATTTTCTCAAACATTCTTTTTTTCTCCAATAACTATAAATTTTAAAAGATCAAAATTCCTGAGGTCATCAATAAGAGGGTCAACATCAAGAATATTACCTTTATCAATAGCCCACTGATAAACTATTTCCTTGATCGAACCTAAAATGGAATAGGCAAGAAATCTAACATTTGTATTGTCAGGAAGTACTTTTTCCTTAACAATTCTAACCAAAGCACCTTCTATATACTCTACAAGTCTTGCATAAAAAAGTATTAACTGATGATTAAATTCACTATCAAGCCCTACAGCTTCCGAAACCACTATTTTACTCATATCTCTATTTTTTATAATAAGTTCAACAATTGTTCTTATGTTGACATTAAACTGATTAACAGCACTTTCTTCAGAAAGAAGGGTTATTTTTGAAAGGATAAGCCTTGAAAAATGCTTGATAAGAAGATCAAAAACTTCTCTTTTATTCTTAAAATAGATGTAAAAAGTAGCACGTGCAACATTGGATCTTGCACATATATCTGAAATGCTTGCGTTATGGTAACCTTTTTTTGCAAAAACTTTAGCAGAGCCATCAAGAATCTGTCTTCGTTTATTTTCTATTTTTGCGGCTCTCATATAACTCTATTAATATAACTAAAGTTCAATATTTCCAAGTATTTTATTAAGCGGAGCAATATACTTGTAAGGAGCTCCGATAGATTTGAGAAAATCAAGTCTCTGTTCAATCCTTTCTTTTCTAAGCCTGGAATATCCTGCCTGATCTTTAATCTTTGAAGGTGTAAAGAATTTATCATAATCCTCAACAACATCCTTGAAACTTGCTTTATCAGGATAGAACATTCCGGGAGTTGCGCTCCATTCATGCCACTTTATTTCACCTTTGGCAACCTTAGGGAAAATAGAAAGAGAAAGTTCCTTGGAAATTTTAAGATATTCATTGTTTGTATGACTTTCCCAATCTTTGAAAAAACCGCCGGTATTAAGAACAAGTGCTTTAAATTTTATCTTATTAAACACAGATTCGAGCATCTCTATCTCTTTTTTGATACCCCAGAGATTAAAAGGATTTGCACCTGGAATAAATCTGAGTTTACCTATCTCTTTAAGGGTAACATTTTCTGCCGCCGAAGTTCTGGTTGCAAGACTTAAGTACATGGAAATAAGAAGATCAGGATCTTTAATAAGGGTAACAGGAGGCAGAATCTCATCTCTCATTATAAGAACCATATAATCAGGCCACGGAGTATCATACACTTCGTCAGTTCCCTCAAAACCAAGTCTGTAAGACTCAACTCTTCCGTTAGGATTTCTTACATCCTCATGAATGAGCATTCTTTTACCGTTTTCATCCTTAGCAACCATAATATTTTCAGCAGTCATTACAGTGTTGTAGTAAAAAGAATCTATAGAATAATCATTGCTTTTGTTGTAACAATTGGATTCAAGCCCCACAATACCTTTCTTCTTAGATGACGGATCAGCAAGAATAACAAGCGCATCATCATTACCGATATGAACGCCCTCTCCATTTTCGTAATCAAGAGATTCTTTATGCGGATCATTGCCGAGAGTTGACTTTCCGGTACCTGAAAGACCAAGTGAAATAAAAGTCGTAGCTGTCTTTTTATCTTTTTTAACTGTCGTTATGGTTTTGCTGCTTCCGTGTATCGGCATACCTGTTCCTGTCCAGATAGCCATATCCCAGATAAGAGAAAGCGCAGCCTTTTTAACTTCACCAAAATAGCGGGCACCAAGAAGAAACGCAGTGTAATTTTCAACATCAAAAAGCATCATTATTCTTGGTGGTTCAGGATCTTCAGGATTTTGTCTTCCAGCAGGATTTCTGCTCTTCCAGAAAAGCCATTCATCATTTATCCAGTCAGGATAACATACTATTCTGATACCTGTTTCATTTATCTGTTTGCTCTTTTCATAAATTTTTCTGGTTTCATCAGTAACAGGAATAAAATTTATTGCAAAATCAAGCCCGAGCTTAGCGAATTCCTTTGGAACAAGGAACTCCATTTTACCCATAAAATCACTGCTTTTAGAAAAATAGGCATTTACTTTAATAAGCTCGCGCTGCATAAGTTCATAACTCACTTCACGAAGCATTCTGTTATATCTAACTCTCTCATTTGCCTTTTCAAAAGAACTTCTAACCTCATCCATCATAGGCAGAATTCTTCTCGCCCATGCTGAACGACCGGAATCCTCACCGGTAAAACTTACAAGTATATTCTTATCTTTAAGTCCTAATGACTCCTGTCCCGCCATAGGAACATCAGTTTCTATAACCGTCGGCTGCTGTTTCGCCAGTTCATACAATTCATCCATAGTTGGCCTTAGAACTCTCTGACTGTACATAAGAGTTACAGCCATAGCCTTCATTTCAGAAATTCTCTCAGGAGCTTTCTTCGGATCGATGATATCAATAGTACTCATAAGCTACTCCATTGTATTTGTTAGACAAAATAAACAATAAACACCAGATTATACCTAATTGGAAGCTTTTTTCAACAAAATGGATTTATTTAATAATAAAAATGACTTTAACAATTTGCAAACCGATTTCTAACAGTTAATTCTATTCAGATTTAGTTGTTTCCAAACATCTCTTCTTGACAAAGATTTTCCTGAAAATAGAATGACAGATAAGTTTTTCAAAACAGAAAAGGAATCCCTTTTCTGTTGGAAATTTTTGATCTTTTATCGTGGTAAACATGAAAACAAAAGTTAAAGCTACATTCATATCGCTATTTATAATAACTGTAATATCAATTATTAAATTAATACTTTTTTATGCTTCAAACAGTTTTGCAGTTCTTTCTGAAGTATGGCACAGTTTTTCAGATATAGGAACCACACTGCTCGTACTGCTGTCACTAATTGCAGCAGATAGAATAAAGGAAAAGAAACTAGCTGAAACAAATGAAAATCTATCTGAAAACAAAAATAGATTTGTAAAATTAATAAAAAAAATAAATCCTGAAACGCTGGTTTCAATAATTATCAGCATAATACTTATCTTCGTATCCGCATCTATTCTCTGGAAAGCTCTTTTCGGAAAATATGTTACCGTAAAAAATCCGCTTATAACAGGAGTTACATTTATTTTCCTCTCTTTTGCATCATATTTTATATATAAATTTGAAAGCGGACTTGCAGAAAAGGAAAAATCCGAAGCAATCAAAGCGGATGCATTTCATAACAGAGCAGATATGGTAGTTTCTCTCTTCACTGGAATAACACTTATTTTCTATTCGTTAGGATATAACTTTGATAGAATAACAGGAGGAATCACCGCCATTTTTATACTTTCATTTTCAATCGAAATGCTTATCAATACAATTATCAGGGTAAAAGATCAGACAAAAAAGAACATAACTTTCAGTAGAATAATAATAGTCCTTTTCAGCGCAGAAACATACACCGGTTTTATTAATTTTATACTAAAAATATCAGGCACATCAGAATCAGCTTCAGAAAGCATAAAAAATATTTTTCTTAAAATAAGAAAAATTGCAGGTGTGGCATTAAAAGTTATAATATTATCTCTCTTTTTAGGATATCTGTCGACCTCAATATACACTGTTGACACACAGGAAGAAGCATTGAAACTTCGTTTCGGCAATATTGTAAACAAAGATGAAACCATAAAACCGGGAATTCATCTGAAATTTCCATGGCCATTTGAATCTGTTGTCTGGATAAACACAAAACAGGTATTTTCAATAAACATCGGTAATATCAACAAAGAAAAAAAACCTCGTCTCTGGTCTCTGGAACATGGAGACAGCATGCAGTTCATTTCGGGAGACAACAATTTCTTTCTGCCATACATAATAATAAATTATAAAATATTAAATCCATATGACTGTTATCTCTTAAATCAGAACAGTGAAAAACTCCTTCAGGATATAAGCCTTCAAATATTTACAAGACACTTTGCATCCAGTGAATTTTACGACCTTGCAATATACAAAAGAAATGAACTTATAGAAAACTCAAAAAAAGAAATACAGCAGCATATGAACGAACTTAAAAGCGGTCTTGAAATAACCACAATATCTATTGAAGATCTTCATCCGCCTGACAACATAAGTGATTCATTTGAAAAAGTTGTTGCGGCATATCAGGAGCAGCAGACAGCACTTAACAATGCTGAAAAATCAAAAAACAGCATGATACCTAAAGCAAGAGTAAATGCATACACATCTGTAAATGACGCAAAAACATATTCAGCAGTAAAAATAGATAAAAGTACAGGAGAAGCTGAAAGCTATGAATTAAGAAAAAAACCTTACAATGAAAATAAAAAAATCGTCTCAAAAATAATGGAACTTCAGACAGCGGAAGAGACACTTACAAACAAGCCTAAAGTTCTTGCAGATCCTGAAACAGGAATCTCTTCGAAAATGATTTACATTGAAAAATTCGTAACCGGAAACAAAGGTATAAAATGAAAAAACTGTTAATAACATTGATTTTAATACAGCTTGCAGTAGCAGCAATCTATTTTTCAACATTTACAGTAGATGAAAAAGACTGGATTATAGTAACTCAGTTCGGCAAACCTGTAAGAATAGTAAAAGATGCAGGCTTATACATAAAAAGACCAGGATTCCTTCAGAAAATAAATAAATTCGATAAAAGAACAAGAATCTTTGAAACTGAACCTATCCAGCTCCTTTTAGGAGACAAGAATCCAATAATAATAGAGTGCTATATTGCATGGAAAATCAAAGATCCGTTAATGTTCTTTCAGACAATAGGATACGACAACATAAATGGGGAAAGAAAAGTTGGAGATATACTTAATTCACAGCTTGGAATAGTATTTGGCGATTACAAAATAGAAAATATAATCAACACGGAAAAAGACAAAGTCAAACTCAGTGAAATAGAAGAGAGAATAAGAACAAATTCCACCGAAAATTCAGAAACAAAATATGGTATAACAATAAGCAAAATAGGTGTTCAGCGGATATCTTATCCGTCAATAGTTGTAAATGCCGTCTATGATAGAATGAAATCGGAAAGAAACAAAGAAGCTGAGAAACTTAAAGCAGAAGGAAAAGAAGTTGCAGATAAAATAAGATCTGATGCAACACTTGAAGCATCAACAATAAAATCAGAAGCAGAAAAAAAAGCACTTATAATAAAAGGGGAAGGCGAAAAAGAAGCAATGCAGATATACACAAAGGCATACAAAGAAGATCCTGAATTTTTTTACTTTCTCAATTCGCTGGAAACATACAAAAAAGTATTAAACGAAAATACAACATTGATACTTTCAACAAAATCCGAACTTTTTAAATATCTTGATCTTGATCAGAAAAAGGAGAAATAAAGTGTCGGAAATAAAACAAAATCTTAAATCCTCATTTGAGAAGTTAATATATTTCTATGTAAGATGGATACTTTTATTTTTTTTCTTTTTATACACTTTTACAGGCATATACAACGTAGAACAAAACGAAACAGGAATAGTCAAAAGATTTGGTAAAATCATCGACGACAACATTCAGCCTGGGCTTCACTATGCACTGCCCTATCCTTTTGATGAAATTGTAAAAATATCAGTCAAACAAATGAAAACACTTACAATAAATGATTTTTCAAATGATGAATGGCCTGAAGGAAGCAAAGTTGCAGCTTATGTTGAAAAAACAAAATTAAGACCATATGTCATCTCAGCCGATAACAACATTGTAAACATAACATTAAACGTAAAATACACCATAAGCAAACCGGCAGATTACCTCTACAAAGTAGCAGAAATTGAAAACATCCTTTCAAACATCTGTGCATCAACAGTAGTTCATACAATCGCTGAAATTCCTGTGGATGAAATACTTACATTTGGTAAAAAAAGGATAGAAAATACCGTTAAAACAGAATTTCAGAAACGGTTAAATGAAATAGAATCAGGCATATCAATATCTTTTGTTGAAATAAAGGATATAATGCCGCCATTTGAAATACAGAAAAACTTCAACCGTGTAATAAACGCAGAAGTTGAAAAAAAGAAAGACAGAAACAATGCCGAATCATTTCGCAACACAGCAGTGGCAGAGGCAAGATCTGAAGCAAACAAAATATTAAGTGAAGCACAGTCATACAAAAAGGAAAAAATACTCATAGCGGAAGGAGCAGCAGAAAGATTTAAACTTCAGCTGGATGAATATAAAAAATCAAAAAACATAAACAGAAAGAAAATATACCTTGATTTCCTTCAGACAATATATCCGAAACTTAGAGAAATAAGATATATTGACAGCAAAACAGGAAAAGAAAAACTGCTAACATTATAGAGAGGAAAACATGAAAGTCATAGCATTTAACGGAAGCGCACGTTCAGGCGGAAATACAGCTCTAATGATAAAAACCGTTTTTGAAGAACTTGAAAAAGAAGGAATTGAAACAGAAATGATAGAATTCTCAGGCAAAACCATCAAAGGATGCACTGCCTGCGGATACTGCTCAAAAGAAAAAAAGTGCATAATCAAAGACGAACTCAACGAATGGGCAGAAAAAATAGGAAACGCCGACGGAATGATACTTGGCTCACCAACCTACTTTGCAGATATGACCCCTGAAACAAAAGCATTCATCGATAGAGTTGGCAGACTATGCAGAATAAACGGTTACATAAAACACAAAGTAGGCGCATCCATCGTAGCAGTAAGAAGAGCAGGAGCAATAAATGCATTTGACTCAATGAACCACTTCTTTCAGATCAACGAAGCATTTCTTGCAGGATCTACATACTGGAATATAGGCTTCGGATTAAATAAAGGTGATTTTTTAAACGATGAAGAAGGAATCACAACAATGAAAAACCTTGGAAAAAACATTGCATGGTTCCTAAAAAACCTAAAACACTAAGGATTGTGAAGAAGATGGACAAAAGTATTAAAACTTTCTCTATCAAAATGACTTAACATATTCTCCTTCATAATCTGCAAAGCCTCAAAAGCATTCAAAGCAGGCTTATAAGACCTTTCAGCAGTAAGAGCATCAAAAATATCAGCAATAACACCAATCTTACCAAAAGGCGTTATATCATTTCCTGAAAGTCCTCTGGGATAACCATTACCATCGTCACGCTCATGATGCTGCATAATAATAGACTCAATCTCAGGAGAATTAAGACCAGCCGCCTTAAACATCTTATAACCAAGATAAGGATGACGCTTCATAACCTTCATCTCATCATCAGTCAGACGGGCAGGCTTATTAATGATTTCAGCCGGAATTTTAGTCTTACCAAGATCATGAAGAAAATATCCTGCACCAATCGATTTAAGATCCATCGATTTATTACCGCCAAAAATTTTACCAAGTAACATTGTACCAAGAATACCAACATTAACAGAATGCGTATAAGTATAAAAATCATGATCCGTAATAGCCAGAAGATGACTATTAACATCCTTATGATCCAGAATCACCTCAACAACATCCTTAATTTCTTCAGTTGAAGAAACCAGAGCAGAAGTATTCGGATTCTCCATAAGCTTATATAAAATCTTTGTAGACTCCTGATGAATAGCCGTAGCCTTTTCCTTAGGAGAACCATGTTTAATAACATCCTTAAACGAAGTTGAAACAAGCTTTTCAGAATCCCATGGAGCAGCTTTCTCACTTGGACGATGGCTTAAAGTATCAACAACATTCTTGGAAATCCAGCTCTTTGAAAGATCTATCAAAAGCTCCTTTCCCATAAAATCACGTTTCAAAACATCAAGCTGTTCATCCGTTTCAATCATAAAACCGCCAGAAGAAGAATTGTCAGTCAAAACGAACATTCCCTTCTTTAAAATATCCCATGAAACTTTAGTTTTCATAAAATGCACCCCTCAGAAAAAAGACAAAAGCAATAAAATATAAAGGATTTAAAGAATTAAATCAAAAAAAGCATGAGCATCATAAAAATTCATTTACATTTGTTTTTATCTATAAGATCTTTTGCGGCAAGTCTGTTTTGTCTGGAGTTGCTGTCACCCATCATTCTTGCAAGTTCTTCGTAACGTTCTTCATGCTCAGGAATTGCAATTTCTGAAGATATCTCATCTGATGATGATTTTCTTACAACAAAATGTCTGTCTGCCGCCGCCGCTGTCTGAGGAAAGTGAGTAACAACTATTATTTGATTTCTTTTTGATGTTTCGGCAAGTTCTGCTGCTGCTATTGATGCTGTTTCTCCACCAATATTGGAATCAATTTCATCAAAAAGTATAAATTTGCCTTTTGAATTATCTATAAGCTTGAATGCAAGAAGAAGCCTTGAAAGTTCACCTCCTGAAAGTTTTTTTATTGAATAGAGTTCTTCCGAACCTATTGTGTTTACAACAAAAGTAATATCATCTTTTCCAGTTTCAGTAAAATCTTCTGCCGCAAGAACCTGCGCCTCAAATCTTACTCCTCTCATTCCGAATCTTTTTAGCATTGTTTCTATTTCTTTAGATAGAATTTCAGCAGCTTTTTCTCTTTTTGATGTAAGTTCTGCCGCTTTTGCTTCAAGTTCAGGAACTATTTTTGCTATTTTGCCTGTGTTAATTTCTATTTTAAAAGGAGTTTCATAGAGGTCATCAAGTTCTTTTTTCATTTTGGAAAATTTCTCAAGAAGCTCTTTTGCAGTTCCAACTGAATGTTTCATTAAAAGAGAATTTATTTTTCCAAGTCTTTCTTTGGAATTTTCATCTATTTCTTCGGTGTCAAATGTTGATATTTTTTCATAAACTGCTTTTTCAATATCTTCAGCTTCAATAAGAAGTGATTCTATTCTTTCATCTAGTTCTTTTGAATTTATAAGTCTTGCAAGAGGTGATGCAGCTCTTGATGCTGCCGAAAGTCCACTGTTGATATGACTGAAAGATTCTGAGATGGTTTGAAGATAACGTATTATATTTTCTCTATTTTCAGATAAAGTTACTTTTTCTTCAAGCTCAGTTTCCTCATTTTCTTCGGGAGCAATGTTTTCTATTTCATTAACCTGATATTCAAGATACTCCCGATGAGCAGGGTCATCTTTTGCTTTTAAAGCTTCTATTTCCTTCTTAAGTGAGTGATATTTATTATAAAGATTTCTGTATTCTTCAAGCTTGTTTTGAGAACCACAATACTGATCTACAATTTTAAGCTGATAGCTTTTCTTGAAAAGCTCGCGGTTTTCAAACTGGCTGCTTATTTCAATAAGTTCTCCGGTAAGTGTCTCAAAAGTTTTTGAAGAGACCATTGTTCCATTTATATAACAGGTGTTACGTGAACCGGTTATTCTTCTGAAAAGAAGCTTATTGTGATCTTCAGGTTCTATATCAAGATTCAGAAGATTTGCTTTTAATTCTTCATCAGTATCTTCTATTTCAATAAGAGCAGCTATTTCTCCACGGTCACCCCACTTCCCAGCCATATTGCCGGAACCTTTATCTCCCTGAAGCATCTTAAAAACAGATACAAAAAGAGATTTACCGCTTCCTGTTTCTCCTGTTACAACATTGAAATATGGAGAAAGCTCAATTTCTGAAGAGGGAATTATGAGAAAATTCTTCATAGAGACAGAAATTATTTTCATTTAAAGCTCCAAAATAAAAACTGCGCCAATTTAACAATGTTATTAAAATTTGTCCAATTTTTAAGAAGATGAAAGTTTAATGTAGAATATTAGACTACCTTTTTATTGCTATTTAGCTTTTGGTTTTCTCTTATGTTTCTTAAGTTTGAGATGAACAACAGTTTCCTGTGTCTGATAGCCTGATTTTTCAGCAGCTTCATTAAAAGCAACTATTTTTTCAAGCATCTGTTCCTGTTTTGCAGGAATTGCTCCATCAAGAATATCAATTATAAAAAGTCCGGCAAGAAGTTTTTCAAAAGATTCCTTGTTGAAATACTCAGTTCCCTGATATGTATTTATTCTTGCTGTTTTTCTAACATATGGAGATTTAAACATCTCTTCAGTTATTTCCGCAATATTCTTTTTTGAAGGAAGTGCGCCTTCAAAAGCAAGGAAAGACTTAATGTAACTAAGCTGATGATCAGCATGAAGTTCTGACATTCCACATTCTATAAGAACATTTTTAACAGCTTCATCAAGCATATGTTTTTCGAAAAGTCTAAGTGCACGGCATTTATCAGTATCTTTTGCCGCATCTCCTATATTTTTTATAAAACTCCATACAAGAATAACCAGATTATAAAATTTATCATCAGAAACATTACTTAACAGATAATCTTTAACTTCGCCTTTTTTATATTTATCCACAATCGAAGGAAGTTGAACGATTCCTGATATAGCATCCAGAGGTAAATCGGATTTTTTAAATTCAGAACTATCATATTCAGCAAGTTTTGTCATAAACTCAAGATAGCTTTTTTCCATTTCATTTGATTCAGTTTTTTTAATTTTCTTTTTCTCGCTCCTTATCTTGCGAAGATTTAAAAGAGTATCTTTATTTACAAGTTTCCCGAAAAGGAAATGAAGTTCTTTAAGGCCAATAAGTTTTGCTTCTTTCTTTATACTTTTTACCCCTTTGCCGCTAAGTTCTGCACAAAGTTTTCCATAGTGTGAAAACTCATTATCCTGAACTTCTCTGAAATTGAGATAAACGGCATATTTAAAAGCATCAAGATTTACAAAAAAGCCTTTTTCCCTGATTTCCTTGCTGCTTTTTATATATTCCAGACCAGTATTATGGTTTTCAAAAATCACATAATGGTCATCTCTATCTGAAAGATCAAAAGAGTCTCCAAGAGTAGTTTTTTCAAAAACATCACCTTCCATATCCATGTTCTTTTTAGGTGCAGCCTCTTTGATCCAGCCGGTTGATGTTGTAAATTTATTGTTATAAACAACAAGCGAATGGGCCCCGTTAAAAGAATTACTGTATGCAATAAGATCATTGCAAATTTCATGACCATTCATAACATCATAATACTGAAAATTTTCAACAGAAGAGAACAGATATCTCTTGTGAAGAAGAGGGAAAATCTCTCTTTCATGCCTTGCAACAAGCTGCCAGTCAACCTGTTCATTCCAGTAAGCTTTTCTGTATTCCATACCATATTTTTCAGTAAAACCTTCTATCTGACCATGACCAAACATCGGAAGACCCGGAATAGTTGACATTACAGTACATACACCGAAATATTTATCATCTTTACCGAATTGAGCAACAGCAGTTTCTTCATCAGGATTGTTCATGAAATTTACATATCTCTGAAGAATTCTTGGATCATATTCAAGAACATTTTTTATAGATTCTCTGAACTTAGCATTATCCTCATCCTTCATAAAATGCATAAATGCACTGTTATAAACCCTGTGCATACCTAAAGTTCTTACAAAATAACCTTCCATAAACCAGAAAGCTTCAGCAAGAAGAAGCGTATCAGGAACTTCCTGAGCCACTCTTTCAACAACTTCTGTCCAGAACTCTTTTGGGAAAGCTGTATCAAACTGCTCCCTCGTCATAGCATAATCCGCTCTTGTAGGAATATCACCGCCAGTACCTGGTTTAGGGAACCAAAGCCTCTGATAATGTTTTTTAGCTAAAGTCATAGCGGCATCAAAGCGGATAACAGGAAACTTTCTTGCAATAGAAATAATTGTTCTTATAACAGCTTCTCTAACTTCATAATTAAGATAATTAAGCTGAGCAGTATCATTCCACGGCATACTTGTTCCATCATTTCCATGATAAATATAACGGACATCGCCATTAGTGTAATCGACTCTCTTAAAAACAACGGCGGCATCAGTCTTATCATAATAATGATCTTCAATATAAATACCGATACCATCCTTTCTTGAAAGATTTATTCCATTAAAAGTATAATTGGGATACGGTTTTTGTCTTAAACTTAAAAACCAGTCAGGGTGATTTTCAACCCAGCGGCTATCAACAGCCATGTGATTAGGAACCATATCGGAAGCAAGTCTTATATGATACTTATCAGCCATAGCCTTAAGCTTGTTGTAACCATCTTCACCACCAAGATCTTCAGCAATTACATAATCATAAAGAGAATATGCACTTGCCGCAGCCTCAGGATTTCCACAAAGCTTTTTGACAGTTTCAGAAGCCCTACCCCTTTCCCAAATACCAATAAGCCATAAAACCGTGAAGCCCTTGGCAGCAAGTTTTCGAATTTCCTCTTCAGGAATATCACCAAGTGTAGTTATTTTTTTTCTATAATCCTTGGAAAGCTGATCAAGCCATACGTAAGTGCTTTTTGCGATCATAACAACTCTGGGCATCCAATCCTTGTCCGGGCTGTAATTTTCATAATCAGGATAGTCATCACTATGTTTGAAAGTAATAACCTCCATTTCACCTGGACCACCAAAACCCATTTTTTCTTCTTCTCTTATGAAATCAAGATTGGAAAGAAGTCTTGAATAAAACTCGCCAAGAATATCAACACCCCATTCGCTGGCCATATAACTAAGCTGATCTCTAAGAGAATGGGGATGTCTTATGATAGGCTCAAGAATGAAATCAATAATATTTTTCTTAGCAGGACCAAAACCCTCTTTACCATTAAAAAACTTTTTATAATGATCCATCATATCAATATAACCGGCGTCAAGCAGTTTTGAATCATCAAAAAGCTCAGCATAAGGCCTGAGAGCAGGATTAATATTTTCAACATAAAGGAAAAGAAGCTCTTCAAGTTCAATATCCTTACCTGAAAGGCCATCAAAAACAGTCTCAAAATAGTCAGCAGTACTGACTTTTCCGGTGTAAACATCTGTAGGGGGGAATTCAGCGGCAAAAAGATTAATTATCTCTTCAGTCTTACCTTCTCCGTAAGAACCGAACAGATATGAAAAAAGCTCTTTAAAAATATTAATTCCAAGCTGCTTTCTATATGCAGACATAATATGATGCATAATTTCATCTATCATTGCCATTGCACTAAGATCAGTGGTTTTTATAAATTCCTTTTTTTTCGCACGATTAATCGTATCAGCAAATTCTCTGATAGATTTAAAATCGGGAAAAACCACATTACCACTGTAAGCATAAATAGCTTTATCAAAATTATATATATCACGAACCCTTCTGTTTATATGAAATTGCATTACAGCTGCATTTTTAGGTATATCATTCATTCCGGCAGATGAAATTTCCAAAGCGGGAATAATGTTTTTTGTCATAATCTTCTCCCCAAATAGTAATCAAAAATCACAAAAGTTTACTTCAAACTGCAAATTAGTCAAATAAGGAGAAAAATAAATAAATATAAGGAATCTATGTTTTTCATAATGAAAACAGCGTTCAATAACATTTAAATCATAGTGACATCAAAAACCAAACAACTATTTAGGTATAATCAGCAAAAACCAAACATAACGACATGCTTTTTATACTATAAATAAAACAAGATAAGAAATATTAAAAAAAATTGAATTACAATATTTAAAATCTATAATTCTTGTAGAATTGAGATTTGAACAGACAGCTAAACATAACTGATACTAAAAAACAAGCTCTTGCGGAGAAATTTTTATGAAATTAAAACTCACACTTATTACAAACAACAAATTCTTAATCAAAATGGAATATAAAAGTTCAATTCAGGCTGTAATATATGCAATGCTTGACGAAAAATTTGCCGAGTGGTTGCATAACAAAGGTTTTGAATACGAAAAAAGGACATTTAAACTCTTTTCATTCACAGGGTTTCATGAAAAATACAGATTCATAAAAGAGACGCAGGAGTTTCTATATCCATCAGAAGTTTCATTCACAGTATCATCACCGGTTTATGAAATCCTTGAACAGACAGCTAAAAACTTCGCCCTGTCAACAAAAATCAATATTGCAGGAATAGAATTTACAGTAACATCAATAGAAATACTGCCAGCAGAAAAAATAGAACGAGATAAAATCAGAATAAATGCAGCAGAGCCAGTTGAAGTACACTCAACACTCACAAAAGGCGACGGAACGAAAAAAACATACTACTACGCACCCAAAGAAAAAGAATTTTCACAGCTTGTAAACAGCAACCTGCAAAAAAAATGGTACTCATTCTTTGGAGAAAAATGCCCGTATGACATAAAAATAGAGCCAGTAAACATGAAATACTGCCGTGAAAGAGTCCAGACATTTAAAGGAAAAGTCATAAAAGGATGGACAGGACATTTCTGGCTCACCGGAAACCCTGAAATAATAAAATTTGCATTAGATACCGGAATCGGAAGCTCAAACAGTGCAGGATATGGATTTATAGATGTAGTGGAAAATAAAGAACAAAGGAACTTATATTGAAAAAAATCAATATATTCATCAGCAGCGTGCAGGCTGAATTTAAAAAGGAAAGAGAACAGCTTTTTGAATATCTGATTTCAGATCCATTACTTGGGAAATTCTTTGAACCATTTATCTTTGAAAACCTTCCTGCAACAGACATTTCCGTTACAGAAGCCTATTTGCAGAATGTTCAGAAATGCGACATTTATCTTGGAATATTCGGTAAAGATTACGGATATGAAGATGAAGAAGGAATTTCCCCGACAGAAAGAGAATTTAATCATGCAAAACAGCACAGCAAAACAAAACTTATTTTTATAAGTAACCATAAAATATCAGAAAGACACACAAAAGAAGCCAATTTAATAAAAAATGCAGAGCAATTTGTTGTAAGAAAACAGTTTTCATCAACAACAGAGTTAAAATCTTCTGTCTACGCCTCATTAGTAAGATATCTCGAAGAAAACGAATATATCAGAACAAGTCCTTTTGATGCATCTTTTAACCGTAAAATCCAAATTGAAGAGCTTGACAGTAACAAAATACATTCATTTGTAAGAGCAGCAAGAAGAAAAAGAAAATTCCCATTTAAAGAAGAAGACTCTATTCATGAAATACTAACACACCTCAATTTGATAGAAAATCAGAAAATAACAAATGCAGCTATCCTGCTGTTTGCCAAAAATCCGCAAAAATTCTTTATAACATCAGAAATAAGATGCGCCCATTTTCACGGAACAGATGTCGTGAAACCAATACCATCATATCAGGTTTACAAAGGAGATGTTTTTCAGCTTGTAGATCAGGCAGTTGATTTTGTCTTATCAAAAATTGATGTTATGACAGGAGACAGAAGTTTAAGTGTAGACGTTCCCGTCAATTATGAAATACCACCAGCAGCAGTTGCTGAAGCCATAGTAAATGCAGTAGCACACAGAGATTACACAAGTAACGGAAGCGTTCAGGTAATGCTTTTTAAAGATAGACTTGAAATCTGGAACCCTGGAACTCTGCCATTTGGACTCACACCGGCAAAATTAAAGAAACCGCATAACTCAATACCAGGAAATCCACTTTTAGCTGAACCAATGTATCTGGCAGGATACATCGAAAGAATGGGAACAGGCACAAGAGAAATAGTAACACTGTGTAAAAAAGAAGGCTTGAAAGAACCTGAATTCATACAGGAAGAAATATTCAGGACAATCCTCTGGAGAAAAAACAAAGTCACCACGGAAGTCACCACGGAAGTCACCACGGAAGTCACCACGGAAGTCAAAAAACTTCTTGAAATTTTAGCAGGTGAAAAAACCAGAAAGGAACTACAGGAAAAACTGGGACTCAGAAATGATGAATACTTTAGAAAAGCCTATATTGTTCCGGCACTTGAAGCTGAATTTATAGAAATGACAATACCTGAAAAACCAAACAGCAGATTGCAAAAATACAGATTGACAGAGAAAGGGAAGAAGGTTGTGGGGAAGAAGATGAAAAAATTAATAATTAATATAGAGGAATAACAGATGATAGAAGCTCTGTATAAAATTGGTAAAATTCAGGAAGCAGCTAGTTTCCTTGAAGAATTGGTGGAAGAGATAGGGGATAACTATAAATATGTTTTTAAAATTCTTTTTGATATCTCAAATCCTGGAAATATTTCTTATCAGGGGATAGAACTTGAAGAGTTTGATCCTGTCAAAAAAATGAAATATTTCTACAAACCGAAAAAAGGCAACTCAGCAGATTTCACTCCGACATCAAAAGTAACAACATTATTAAAAACACTGAACTTAAAATCAGGTGTCTTTGACAAAATGATAAATGACCATGGCAATAAAATGAACAGTGAGACTAAAAATTTCATTTTATTGTTAAAGTCAGTTTGCAATGAAAAGAGAGAGAAAATTTTTTCAGATATTAAAAACAAATCAGAAGAACTGGACATCTTGAAATATGATGAAAAGAGTAAGGATTATAAATATAAAGATGGAGCCGTTATTACTCTTGGCTTTATTAAAGATGACGTAAAATTGTATGTCGGAGATCTTGAGTATTTTACGAGCCTGTTTTCTTCTGATGATAAATCTGCTTACAAAGATTATTATGAAAAATATAGCAAAACAAGTAAGGCTTTTAATAAAGAGTGTTATATTTGCAAGCATAAATCAGAAGAAATTTGGGGATTTGTAAATACATATAACTTTTATACAGCTGATAAAGATGGCATGATCTCTGGAGGATTTAAACAGGAATTAGCATGGAAAAACTATCCAGTATGTTCTGACTGTGCAGAAATGTTGGATAGAGGCAAAAAGTACATTGAAAAAAACCTAAAATATAGATTTTGCGGATTTAATTATTTCTTAATACCGGAAACAGTTTTAGATAATGATGAAATATTAAGAAGTATCATTAAAAATATGAAAAAATATGAAGATTTCTCTCTTTCAGATGCAAAAGCAAATCTTATAGATAAAACCGAAGAAATTATTATCAAAGAATTGTCCAGAGAAAACAATGCTGTTAATTTTAATTTTCTTTTTTATGAAATTAACAATGCCGCATTTAATATTCTTCTGTATATGCAGGAAATTGCGCCTACAAGATTAAAATACCTTATTGAAGAGAAAGATAAAATTGACAAAACAAAATTGATTTATGATCTTTTCAAAGAAATACCTACTAAAAAGGACCCGATAAAGTTTAACTTTTCTTTTACTTTTATTCGTGAGTTTTTTCCAAAAACAAAAATAGAAGGTAATTTTGATAAATATTTTTTGGAAATTATTAACAGTATCTTTTTAGGAAAAAATATCTCAGCTGATTTTTTATTTAGCAGGTTTATGGCTAAAATCAGACCACTCTTTTTAGAAGAAAACTGGATAGAACCCTTGATGTTAAAATCATATAAAATTCTTTTATATCTTGAGACAATAAAAATTTTAGACAGGAGAAAAGGACAAATGACAAATTCAGAAAAACCATTTTCTAAGTTTTTTAGCGCTAACTCTATTTTTGATGATGATGTAAAAAAAGCACTTTTTTTAGAGGGTGTTCTTGCCCAAAAGTTGTTGAATGTTCAATATAAAGAACGTAAAGCGACACCTTTCAGAGCAAGATTAAATGGGCTTAAAATCGATGAGAAAGTTGCAAAGAGGCTTTTACCGGAAATGATGAATAAGCTTGAAGAGTATGGGAAAAATTATACATCATTTAAAGAAATTGAAGCTGCTATTGGTGAGTATATGCTTAACAGCAGTTTTTCACATTACTCCATTGATGAAATGAGTTATTATTTTACATTGGGAATGACATTGGAAAAACATTTTAGGAAAGAAGATGAAACCATAAATAATGAGGAGGAAGATCATGACAACAATTGAAAAAAGAAGTGAAATTTTATTTTGCTATGATGTAACAGACGCAAATCCTAACGGCGATCCATTGGACGAAAACAAACCGCGAATTGATGAAGAAACAAAAATCAATATTGTGACAGATGTCCGTTTAAAAAGGACAGTTAGAGATTACTTACACGACTACAGAGGGTATGACGGAACAAGTGATAGAGATATTTTTGTTAGAGAACTTTTCGTAGACAATGATCCTGAAAAAGGAATACAGGATGGGAAAAGTAGAGCGTCGAATTTTCAGAATAGCGCAGATGAAATAGTAAAAAAATGTATTGATATTCGTTTGTTTGGAGGTGTAATTCCACTTAATAACGATTCCATCACTTATACTGGGCCAGTTCAATTTAAAATGGGTCGTTCGATTCATAAAGTAGAACTCAAACATTTTAAAGGTACTGGAGCTTTTGCTTCAAAAGCTGGTGCTGGTCAAAAAACTTTCAGAGAGGAATATGTGCTTCCATATTCTTTTATTGCATTTCATGGAATTATTAATGAAACTGCTGCAAAAAATACAAATCTTTCAGAAAGTGATATTACTGAACTTATGACAGCTTTATGGAATGGAACCAAAAATCTGATAAGTCGTTCGAAATTCGGTCATATGCCACGATTCCTTGTCAAAGTTACATACACAGAAAAAGGTTATTTTATTGGGGATTTAGATAAAAAAATAAAAATGATCAATCATGAAAATGATTTTAGAGTAAGGAGTACATTGGACTTTACTCTTGATATTTCCGAGCTTTTAGAGACTCTTAAATCAGATAAAGTTGAAAAGGTTGAATATATTAAATCTCCTGATCTTAAAATTAAAGGTGAAATTCCAAGTGTTTGGGAAGATATGACTTCTAATTGGAGTAATATATGAAAATTCTTGTATTTGACCTGTGGGGTGATTTGGGGCATTTTAAAATTCCCTACACAATTACATCTCCACTTACCCTTCCTATTCCTTCAAAAACCTCGCTGTATGGAATAATTGGAGCTATACTTGGATATGATAAAAGAGAATATTTAAAATATTTTCAGAATAAGTTGTTGAAATTTGCAGTTTCTTTGAATAACCCTATTGATAAAACACATATTTCTGAAAATTTGTTAAATACTAAAGTCGTAAAAATGTTTGCAAGAATGCCTAAAGGTAAATCTTGTAGAACACAAATTCGTTTTGAATTTTTAAAAAATCCAAGTTTCAGAATTTTTGTTACAAGCAAAAAAAATGATGAGTTGCAAGAGCTTGAGAAAATGCTCGCTTTTCATAAAACGACCTATACTGTTTCTCTCGGATTATCAGAATGCCTTGCAAATTTCAAATTTATTGGGAGTTTTGAAGTGGAAAAGGAAGAATCTTCCTCAGATTTTATTGAAATTAACTCTGTTTTGCCTTTAAGTAAAATTTCTGATGCATCTAAAATAGAGATATTACAAGCTGGAAAAAAATATATTAAAGTTCATGCTCCACTTGAAATGCTTCCTGATAGAGAACTGATTGAATCGGAAGATTTTCTTGTTGAAAGTAATGGTGGAACAATCAATGTAAAAATGGATAATTTTGTCAGAATTAAAGAGCTTTCTGCAAACATTGTATTTTTTTAGGAGTATTCTATATGCCTTGTTTTTCTCATCCTGACAAATTATTACGAGATCATCTTTTACATGTTAAGGAGATAGGTTTACAGACTTTTCGTAATAAACAAGATCTTCATCTTGGTCTTCCTCCTGATGATATTGAAAAAGCTTTGGAAATAATGCTTTTTTATCACGATTTTGGAAAAGCTACAAAATATTTTCAGGAATACTTAAATGCTTCTATTAATGGGAAAACATATAATGGAAAATCAGATCTTACACATCATGCACTGATATCTGCTGTTTATGCCTCCTATAAAGTACATCGAGAGATTGAGAATACTGAAAGCAGAATGATTCTTTCTCTAATTGTATTTGTTGCAGTTCGTAAACATCATGGAAATCTTGATGATTTAAACAATCTTCTGGTTATTTCCAAGTCAGAATTTAGAAATCTTGATGAACAATGGGGGGCAATTTGTTTTGATGAGTTTGAAGATGTAAAAAAAAATAATTTTGAGGATGTAAAGAAATTTGCTGATAATCTTTTATTTGAGGCTGATGATATTGATAAAAATATAAACTTGTATTTGCTAACCAATCTTTTCTTTTCGATTCTTACATATTCTGACAAATCAGAGGTAATTCTTGAAAAATCTGCTTTTTTAGCTTTTCCGGCAGATATAGGAACAGTTGTTGACGAGTTTAAAAGCACTACCTTTAAAAACAGTGCTTTGTCTTCTCTGAATAATTTGAGAAATGAAATATACGCAGTCACAGAACAGGAAATGATTAAAAAGCACAGTTCTGGCAAAATTTTTTCGATAAATCTGCCAACTGGAAGCGGAAAAACTCTTGCAGTAATCAACACTGCATTAAAAATGCTTAAAGAAGATAATTCTCTTACTAAAATCGTTTATGCTTTACCATTTACTTCTGTTATCGATCAGACGGCAGCAATTCTCAAAAAAGTTTTTTCCGTAAATAATTGTGATTCTGATATGTTGCTTACTACGCACCATCATCTTGCTGAAGTGAAAACACGAATTGATGAGGATTGCTTAGAAGGCGACAAAGCTCAGTTCATAATCGAAAACTGGGACAAACCTTTTGTTTTAACTACCTTCTGGCAACTTTTCTACACACTGATTTCAAGCAAAAATTCTCAACTCAGAAAGTATCATAACTTGGCGAACGCAATAATCATTTTAGACGAAATACAGACAATGCCGCATAAATACTGGAAACTTTGGCATGATTTTATAAGTAATTTTGTAATAAATTTTAATTGCAGAGTAATCCTTTTAACAGCTACAATGCCTTTGATTTTTCAGGAAGATAAAAATGAAATTATTCCACTTGTCCCTAGTGAAAAAAGGAATAGATATTTCTCAATATTTTCAAGATATATGATTAGAGTATTAAATAGTCTCAATGATATTTCATATAATGATTTTCATGAATTAGCAATAAAACATATCCAAACGGAAAACCTTAAAAGTTTCCTTTTTGTTTTTAATACAATAAATAGCAGCTTGAATTTTTATAGAAAATTAAAAAATAGTGTACCGAAAGAAAGGCTGGTTTATCTTTCTACCAATATTTTGCCAATTGACAGAAAAAATAGAATTAATGAAATAAAAGAGAATCCTGCTGGGAAAATTATTGTTTCTACTCAGCTTATTGAAGCTGGAGTTGACATTGATCTTGATATTGTTTACCGCGATTTTGCTCCATTGGATTCTATTGTACAAACTGCTGGACGATGTAACAGGAACAACAGAGAAGAGATCACAGGAGAAGTCTATCTCTTCAAACTCAAAAATGAAAGAGGCCAGAATGATTGTAATTATATTTATCAAAGCATTACACTCGATGCTACAGCATCTCTGTTTTCAGAAAAATCAAGCATTAGTGAACATGAACTTTTGACATTCATTAACTCTTATTATCAAAAGATAAAAGACAGAAGTTCTACAAAAGAATCTTGTGCCATTATCAACTATATTAAAAACCTTGATTACAGTTCTTTAGATGAATTTAAAATGGTAGAAGAAATTCCTTCATTTCTTGTTTTTATCGAAAAAGATGATATTGCTTCAAATTTATTAAAACAGTTTGAAAATATTATGCGTTTGGAATATTCTTTTGAAAGAAAAAATGAATTCATGAAGATAAAAAGCAAATTTTATCAATATGTTCTCTCATTAAAACTTAAAGACAATACCAAAAGTACTTACACTTCATTTGGGGAAATTAATAACTTCAGGGTAATTGGGAAAGATTTTGTAGACTCTCTTTATAAAAAAGATATCGGATTTTCGGAGGAATTTGATGACTAATATAGCTCCTTCAATTTTTAATGCTTATAATATTTGTCCGCGTCAAGCATGGTTAATGTCCAGAAATCTGAGTGCTGATCAGCAAAATAGTTATATAGAAATAGGAAAACTTATTGATGAAAACTCTTTTTCAAGGGATAACAAGGGAATTTACCTTGCTGATATTGGTGCCATGATTGATATGATAACCAAAAAGGACGGGACATATATTATTGCTGAGGTGAAAAAATCATCAAAAATGCTTGAAAGCAGTATTTGGCAACTTAAATATTATCTTTACCTATTGAAAAACAAGAAAAAGATTAACATAAAGGGGCTAATAAAAGTGCCAAGAGAGAAAATAAGTAAAGAAGTTGAATTAACAGATGAAGATGAAGAGAAAATAGATAGCATTCTCCTACAATTGACTAAAAGTATTGAAGCGGATCATCCCGTTGTCCTTAAAAAACAGCTACGTTTTTGCAAGAAATGTGCGCATTATGAATTTTGCTGGAGCTAAAGATGAAAGAGACAATATATATATTCTCAAACGGAAGACTTCAGAGAAAAGATAACACACTCTTTTTCGAGACAGAAGACGGCGTAAAAAAATTTATTCCAGTAGAAAATACAAAGGAAGTTTATGCTTTCGGCGAAATAGATCTCAATGCAAAAGCTCTTAATTTTTTGTCGCAAAATGGAATTATTCTGCATTATTTCAACTATTATGACTACTATGCAGGTTCATTTTATCCAAGAGAACATTACAATTCAGGCTATATGATATTAAAACAGGCAACTTTTTATTCAGATGAAGAAAAAAGACTTGATATCGCAAAATCATTTATTGAAGGAGCAGCAGAAAACACTTTAAAAATTCTTAAATACTATAACAGACGTGAAAAAGATCTGTCCACACAAATAGAAGAGATAGAAAATCTTAAAGCAAAAATGTGGGAACAAAAAACAATAAATGAATCAATGGCTTTTGAAGGGCAAATAAAACAGGCATACTATCAGGCGTTTGGTACAATCGTCGATAATCCTGATTTTAAGCTAAACCAAAGAACAAAAAGACCACCCAAAGATTATATAAATGCGCTTATAAGTTTTTCAAATTCTATAATATATACAGCCGTTTTAAGCGAAATATATCAGACACATCTTGACCCGAGGATTGGATATCTTCATACAACCAATTTTAGACGATTTTCGCTTAATCTTGATGTTGCAGAAATATTTAAACCAGTGATTGGTGACAGAACAATATTTGCAGTTATAAACAAGAAAATAATAGATAAAAGTGATTTTGAAAGCTCTTTAAATGGAATAGTTTTAAACAACAAAGGAAGAAAAAAGTTTTTAGAGCAGATAGAAGAAAGGATGAAGCAGACAATAAAGCATTCGACACTGAAACAGGATGTTAGTTACAGAAGACTGATAAGATTAGAACTATACAAACTGGAAAAGCACTTAATGGAAGAAAAAGTATATAAACCATTTGTTATGGACTGGTAATGTTTGTAATACTCTATTATGATGTTGGCGAAAAAAGATGTGTAAAAATGCTTAAAACATGCAGAAAATACCTTGAATGGGTTCAAAATTCAGTTTTTGAAGGCGAAATAAGTGATTCCGGTTTTGAGAAAATGATATATGCACTAAATAAAATAATAAAAAAAGAAGAAAATGATTCTCTTATTATTTATAAATTTAAAAATATGCGCTATTATGAGAGAACAGTTATCGGCGCAGACAAAAAAGGTGAAACTCAGTTTATATGAAATTCTGTCGATGTGAGATAGTGTAAAAAAGCCGGCAGGTCGACAGAAAAAAAGCCTTTTTTTATTGCAAGATTCTTTGAAAAATGATAAAAGGGAAACGCAAAAGCGTTCTTTAACACACTAAATACTGGTCTTTCTGAACTAACTAAAAGTCATTGAAACTAGAAACAGCAAAAAGAGATTTATAATTTCCACCGCCCTTTCTGAACTAACTAAAAGTCATTGAAACTAACTAAAATAAAGATAGTTAATTTTTATTTTAGGTCTTTCTGAACTAACTAAAAGTCATTGAAACTCTGTTACAGAAGAAGGAATTAAAAAGGAAGATGTAACTTTCTGAACTAACTAAAAGTCATTGAAACGGAGATACAAGGGTAAATGCTATCATGGTAGCTTTGCACTTTCTGAACTAACTAAAAGTCATTGAAACGAAAAAATGGAAGCAATCAGACCAATTATTGAACAGACTTTCTGAACTAACTAAAAGTCATTGAAACCAGTCTGGGTGGATATGAAAAGCCTGAAAATGTTAAGCTTTCTGAACTAACTAAAAGTCATTGAAACTCGCGTTACGGGAAGATAACTGTTTTCTCTGGTATTCTTTCTGAACTAACTAAAAGTCATTGAAACACTGCCATCTGGTCTGCAAGAAGAGCTCTTCCGTTTCTTTCTGAACTAACTAAAAGTCATTGAAACAGTCGGAAAGCCTTGCTCTTTTCTGCAGCAGAGTTACTTTCTGAACTAACTAAAAGTCATTGAAACTGAAACACAAAAGTGGGAAAATTGATTTTTCGCTTTCTTTCTGAACTAACTAAAAGTCATTGAAACCGAAATATAATTCTTTCTCTTTTTTTAGGGCTTCTCTTTCTGAACTAACTAAAAGTCATTGAAACGCCTTTACCTTTTTTCTTCTCAAAAAGTTTTTTCTTCTTTCTGAACTAACTAAAAGTCATTGAAACTGATTTGGAGGTTGAAGGTTGGAGCTTGGCACTGAATCTTTCTGAACTAACTAAAAGTCATTGAAACTTCTGATAACCTTGACAGTGTTGTGGTTCAGACTGGCTTTCTGAACTAACTAAAAGTCATTGAAACTTGCCAGAACCAGAAAGAGAGCTGCTAATGGTATGCTCTTTCTGAACTAACTAAAAGTCATTGAAACAGTTTTCTTTTTCGATAGAAAGCATTTTTGGTGTAGCTTTCTGAACTAACTAAAAGTCATTGAAACCAGAAAAATCTAACTTGGCTGGACCATGAAGCAGCGTCTTTCTGAACTAACTAAAAGTCATTGAAACTAAAATCAGTTCTTGTCTCACAATGACTCTGATCTTCTTTCTGAACTAACTAAAAGTCATTGAAACTCTTAAAAACAAGCCCTCTCTTGCAGCCGTGGCAATCTTTCTGAACTAACTAAAAGTCATTGAAACTGAGTGAAGCAGCAAAACATTATCTGAACAAAAAGGCTTTCTGAACTAACTAAAAGTCATTGAAACATGACGAAAGAGATAGACAAGAAGTTAAATTCGGAGCTTTCTGAACTAACTAAAAGTCATTGAAACTCGTTTGCGTTACTTCTGTCTTTAGAGGAGTGGGTTTCTTTCTGAACTAACTAAAAGTCATTGAAACTGATCTGGAGACTGAGGGATGGAGTTTAGTTCTAAACTTTCTGAACTAACTAAAAGTCATTGAAACCAATTGAAGCAACACAAGTTAAAGACAATTCGCTACTCTTTCTGAACTAACTAAAAGTCATTGAAACCCGGAAAAGATGCCACGGGTTGGCAGTATGATCCACTTTCTGAACTAACTAAAAGTCATTGAAACATGGATTTTGGCTATTGAAAGGCTTGAGACTTTTTCACTTTCTGAACTAACTAAAAGTCATTGAAACTTCCTCTTTTCCACGCTCTGTAATATTTGCGGCTTGCTTTCTGAACTAACTAAAAGTCATTGAAACTGCAGGGAATAAAGTTAAAACAGAACTATGGCGATAACTTTCTGAACTAACTAAAAGTCATTGAAACAGAATTGCAGGTTATAGAAATATTCAAATAGCTGATTCTTTCTGAACTAACTAAAAGTCATTGAAACTTTCAATCTCTTTCACTTTAATTCTCTCCCTTCTTTCTTTCTGAACTAACTAAAAGTCATTGAAACTGAAGAAAAACAGAAAGAAATAGCAGCAGAAAAAGCCTTTCTGAACTAACTAAAAGTCATTGAAACTGAGGAGGAGGTGCAGGAGGTGTATCTTGTGCCTGCTTTCTGAACTAACTAAAAGTCATTGAAACGTTGGATCAAGATCAGCTATGCTGAAGCTCGTTTCAACTTTCTGAACTAACTAAAAGTCATTGAAACTTTCATCGCGGCTGGATGTTGCTATTTTTGCAAAATCCCTTTCTGAACTAACTAAAAGTCATTGAAACTAAATTTCAGGAAGCCGAGAAGGCAGCAGTTTATTCCTTTCTGAACTAACTAAAAGTCATTGAAACAAAAGAATCTGCCGTCAGCGTAATCAATAACCTTGCTCCTTTCTGAACTAACTAAAAGTCATTGAAACTTGTTTCGCCATCTGCTGTTACAAAAAGCTCACCGTCTTTCTGAACTAACTAAAAGTCATTGAAACTACAGAAGACTGGAGTGGAAGTGTTTTGTGTAATAACCTTTCTGAACTAACTAAAAGTCATTGAAACAAAGGAATGCTTTATACGCCAGGTGTTTCTAAAATACTTTCTGAACTAACTAAAAGTCATTGAAACCCAGGTATGATAGAGAGTATAACAGGGTACCAACATCTTTCTGAACTAACTAAAAGTCATTGAAACTTATGGCTCTATATGAAATCAGCAAACGATAACAATCTTTCTGAACTAACTAAAAGTCATTGAAACTAAAATACCTAAAAATAAGCTAAAATTAAACCCTCTTCTTTCTGAACTAACTAAAAGTCATTGAAACATAAATAGGAGAATTATGGAAGCTCTCGGATTAAAACTTTCTGAACTAACTAAAAGTCATTGAAACTTCTTCCTCCGTTTTTATATATTCATTTATTATGGTCTTTCTGAACTAACTAAAAGTCATTGAAACTGTTGAAAGGATTGTTTATATCCACGGCCCAATTGGTCTTTCTGAACTAACTAAAAGTCATTGAAACTTGCTAATGAGGGAAATATGGAAACAGCTTTTTTAACTTTCTGAACTAACTAAAAGTCATTGAAACATGGTGTTGTTGAAAAGTGTGTGGTGTCAACATCGGGCTTTCTGAACTAACTAAAAGTCATTGAAACGGAGAATCTACACGCCTGCATTTATAGATTCCGGTGCTTTCTGAACTAACTAAAAGTCATTGAAACCGAAGAAATAAAGGAGAAAAAAAAATGAAAGAATTTCTTTCTGAACTAACTAAAAGTCATTGAAACAATGTTATTGTTATTTTTAAGGTTTGCCCCGGGGCGACTTTCTGAACTAACTAAAAGTCATTGAAACTAAAATAGCAAGATGGAATATAGGAAGCTATATCCCCTTTCTGAACTAACTAAAAGTCATTGAAACTTGCGACTTCAAATATATATCTTGCACCATATTCAGCTTTCTGAACTAACTAAAAGTCATTGAAACAACTACAAAAAAGAAGAAAAAACATATGTTGTAAACTTTCTGAACTAACTAAAAGTCATTGAAACGCTTTTTTTTCTTTCATTCTCCTTACTCCTTGTAGCTCTTTCTGAACTAACTAAAAGTCATTGAAACTTCTTTCGCATTTGTCTTTAAATGCTTTTAGGGTGTCCTTTCTGAACTAACTAAAAGTCATTGAAACTCGGGCAGTATTGATTTTGATCTATTTTCAGCTCTACTTTCTGAACTAACTAAAAGTCATTGAAACAAAAATATAAGGCCTTCCGTTCTCGTATCTTTTCCACTTTCTGAACTAACTAAAAGTCATTGAAACATTTTACAGATGCGGAAGGCAAATATCTTGGCTTTCCTTTCTGAACTAACTAAAAGTCATTGAAACTATGCAACTTCCTGCACTGTGTTTACAAATTCAACATCTTTCTGAACTAACTAAAAGTCATTGAAACTTTGAGGATGAGTGGCCGTCTATAGGCCTTGCAAACTTTCTGAACTAACTAAAAGTCATTGAAACTTGTCTATCAAACACATAAAAGCCACAATCATATAGACTTTCTGAACTAACTAAAAGTCATTGAAACTTTGTACGGTTGCGGCGTATAGTGTGCCGTCAGCAACTTTCTGAACTAACTAAAAGTCATTGAAACTATACAGCGCTGGATATGCCTAATTTCAGGCGGGGCTGCTTTCTGAACTAACTAAAAGTCATTGAAACAAGGTTTTCTATTTAAAGGTGTTTTAAACGTTCTTTACTTTCTGAACTAACTAAAAGTCATTGAAACTTCTCCTAATATTTCATATAAAAAAAACACCTGCAATCTTTCTGAACTAACTAAAAGTCATTGAAACAGGGCTATTGTGGTTGAAAGAACCATACCTGTTAAAACTTTCTGAACTAACTAAAAGTCATTGAAACTGGCAATACCGTTTTTCTCAAAAACATACTGGATCTCCTTTCTGAACTAACTAAAAGTCATTGAAACCCTTTCCATTCTAAAGCCGGCTTTTCAAGCTGATATCTTTCTGAACTAACTAAAAGTCATTGAAACTTCGCCTTCGCAGGTGCGAAGCCTGCGGCAAATACTGCTTTCTGAACTAACTAAAAGTCATTGAAACAAAGTCGCTGAACAGATAAGAAATGTCAGGCTTAAACTTTCTGAACTAACTAAAAGTCATTGAAACTTAAAGAGAGCTCAGTTATGATATATTTCTGGCTTGCTTTCTGAACTAACTAAAAGTCATTGAAACTAAACTTCAAGATAGGGCAACCCCTCTTCATGAGTACTTTCTGAACTAACTAAAAGTCATTGAAACCCTTAAAAGAGGCATTTAAAGGAGCATCAACAAGATCACTTTCTGAACTAACTAAAAGTCATTGAAACCGCGCTACTCGATCAACAGCATCCAAATAAAACGTGTCTTTCTGAACTAACTAAAAGTCATTGAAACTCGCTTAATTGAGATTATTAAGATCAGAAACATTAAGCTTTCTGAACTAACTAAAAGTCATTGAAACGTGGATGAATGCCTGTTTGAAAGAAAAGGTGATGCCCCTTTCTGAACTAACTAAAAGTCATTGAAACACTGCTCTATCTAAATCTGAAGTGCATTTGTTTTCCTCTTTCTGAACTAACTAAAAGTCATTGAAACTTTTTCACATAAACCAAGTATTAGTGACATTAAGCTTCTTTCTGAACTAACTAAAAGTCATTGAAACCAAAATACCAGGCTAAAACAGCAACCGGAGCGAAGCGCTTTCTGAACTAACTAAAAGTCATTGAAACCGGTCAATTATGGAGTTATTTTTTCGAACGCAGAAGACTTTCTGAACTAACTAAAAGTCATTGAAACTCCTGTAGAAATTGTAAGGACTTATATTCTTTTCTTCTTTCTGAACTAACTAAAAGTCATTGAAACTAATTTGTTTTAACCTGCTGTTCAAACATACTAAAAACTTTCTGAACTAACTAAAAGTCATTGAAACCTATATATTTAGGCATGTTTTTACCTCCTAGGCTTTCTTTCTGAACTAACTAAAAGTCATTGAAACTGGAGCGCCCGACAACAGCAGAAGAAAGAGCTGCATGCTTTCTGAACTAACTAAAAGTCATTGAAACTATACAGCGCTGGATATGCCTAATTTCAGGCGGGGCTCTTTCTGAACTAACTAAAAGTCATTGAAACTTTAAGGTACGATTAATTTTTGCATCTGTCAGTCCTGCTTTCTGAACTAACTAAAAGTCATTGAAACATGTAAATAGAAGTATTTCAGGTAGAAAACTTTCTACTTTCTGAACTAACTAAAAGTCATTGAAACGATAGAAATGATTTAGGGTATGTATCTGCAAAATATCCTTTCTGAACTAACTAAAAGTCATTGAAACTAGTCAACACATTTATCAATTGCTTTAATAAGCTTGACTTTCTGAACTAACTAAAAGTCATTGAAACCTAATTACCTCCCGCACTTGTTATTTTCCTGCCAATACTTTCTGAACTAACTACAAGTTTCTAACTCTGAGTAAGCACGTTTAGGTTATGTAAGGAATTTTTTGCAGGAATAGGCTTTCTATCTATATTTTTTCTCATCTTTATTTTATAAAAGTCTTTGAAGCTGGCAAATTTAAAACAATAAACCATATAACTAAATAAATGTATTTCATGATTTGTGTTTGTAATGGGTTTCATATGGATTCAAAGACTGTTTTATGGCTTTTAAAGGATTAAATGTATGAAATAAAGAGAAATATGTATAGTTATAGATACAACATTGTGCTTTCGGGGCACTGTTTTGGTGATTTAAGGGGTAGAATTGCTCATTCGTGTCATTGTTTTAACGATTTTGGTCACGGGATTAGTGATTTAAGGCATAGAATTGGTCATTCGTGTCACTGTTTTAACGATTTGAGTCATGAGATTGCCGATTTGGGTTGTGGTTTTACTGATTCAGGGGTATGAACAAGCCTTTTAAGGGATGGTTTATATAAAAGCTTTGTTAATTTAACTAAAAAGCGGGCTGATATGCTTAGGTTGCTGAGGAGAAGGCTGAGAAGTTTGCTGAGCTTGCGGGTTTTATGAGGATGGGGTTTTAGGGGTTAGTAATCTTTTTAATTTGTATCTTATATTTCATATTTAGCTATCTTTATAATGGCTTTTCCTTCTGCTCCGCCTTTTTTTGAAATGATGATTATGTTTCCGCTGTCATCTATTTTGTAGAGTGAATCATTATACTTCCAGTCATTTATTTTTGCTATCATGTTCCAGCTGCTGTTGTAAACTTCTACTTTGTTTTCAAAGAAAACGTAGAAGTTTCCTGTTGGTTTATGTGCTGTTACTTCACCATATTCTCCAGGATCAAATTCCTTTTCCTGTGAAAAGGTTCCGTTGTCATCAATTGTGCCAAATACGAATGTTCTTTTAAAGTATTCCGGTGATTCAAATTCATCACGACAAATCATTGCATAGGTGTTTAGCTGGTATTGTGCAGAATATATTTTTTCATCTTTTTCAAGAATATCTACTTTTATATAATCCCGTGATTTAACAAAATCCACGCTTGAAGCTTCATCTGAATTTAAAGGAAGTTTTAATATATTGTCTGATGGTCTGCTGCCTATTTCAAGATAACATCCACAGTTATATTCATAGCCTAACTCATAATTGTATGATAATAGATAGTGTTTATTTCTTTTTATTAATGTTTTGAATCTAATCGGGTTGAATCTTTCAATGTTCCATGTTTTGCTGCTTTCTTCTTCACCGTTTTCACTATAGATTGTCATTTGTATGCCATTATTTATTGTTATGAGGTATATTTCATCGTCAATTTTTTCAATCATGTGGGCTGAATCTTCCTCTACTTCTTTAACTGATGATGCTGTTTCCTGAAAATCTTTGTTTTGGAAACTTATTTTAAGTTTGTTTTTCACCGAGCCGTCTTCATAGACTTTTTCAAGTGATGTTGTTACGTAACCATCTTTGTTGTTTATGATTTTATATCCTTTTTCATCGTGACTGGTTCCTGAAAAGGATGAACTGTAGCTTTGATCACCGGCGAGGATTTTGCCTTGCACTATGTCATACATTCCATGATAGCTGCTATCATCAATCAAAGAATATCCATTTCCGACAAATGCGTATCCGTCTTTTTCTGATGTTTCTGTGAAAGATTTTATATTTTCAGCATGTTTTTCATTGATTTCAAATAGTTTTGTATAGAGGAGCTCTCCTTCAGGAGATATTATTTCAATATATGGATATATTGCTGTGTCTGCAATTAAGATGTTACCACCATTGTTGATAAATGAATTTTCAGATGAGGTGTAGTGAATGAGCGGAAGTGCATAAACTGTTGTTTTATCATTCAAATCTTCTCCATTTACTTTGTCGGCTATAAAACTGTAAGATTTATTGTAAAGGTAATTTTTATCTGTAAAGGATATAACATCGTCATTACTTGATAAATATGTAGTTTCTATGTTCATTGAATTATCAACTGTATAAAGTCTTATGCTGATCTTCTCTTCATCTGATTCGAAATACGATGTTATTACTTTGGCTATGATATAAGCTTTTTCATCAGAGCAGAAAAAACTTTTCAAGTATAAATGGCATTCCGGGTACGGATTTCCTGTACTTGATTCACCTGAACATGAAAAAGGGAACTCCTTATAATTACCCTCTTTATCAAAAACTCGTCCATTGTCACTGTAATAAAGATATTTAAAATCGTTACACAGATTAAATTTATCAGGATGATAGTCATTTTCAGTAAAAACAGGAAGTTTTATTTCATTTAAAAGCTCCATTTTAGTGTTGTAATATCTTAGTAAAGAAGAGTTATCAGCTAGAGAATAAGTGAGAATTGCTATCTGGTCATTGTAGTAGTGTATATCATAAATTCTTTCTTCAAAGGTTACGCTTTTATCTCCTTCTTCGCTGATTACTCCGACACTGTTATCTGTGTAGTAGAGCACTTTGTTTTCAGGGATTATTGCTTTGACTGCGCCTGATGCCAGTTTCCCCGAAAATGATGAAATTAGTGCTATTGAATCCGAATAGTGGTAAAGTGTGAAATCTTCACCATTTTTATCGTATCTGTAAAAATCATTGGAGGTTCCTTTAAAGAAGCTTACGGTTA
Organism: bacterium; assembly: GCA_963667425.1. Lineage (GTDB taxonomy): Bacteria > UBP6 > UBA1177 > UBA1177. The sequence continues at coordinate 1,746,581 of OY763407.1, forward strand.
CTGGTGCATTTGATGATGCGTAATCAACTTCAAACTGAGTTTCATTGTAGGAAAGATCCAGAGGAATAATATCTTCATCAATATCTTCATCTGTTTCTATATCTATATCTTTATCAATTTCAGCATCACTATCTACAACTGTATCATAATCTGATTTATTATTCACAGTGTCATCACATGCTGTAACAATCAATAAAAATGCAATTAGTAGCAGTAAATTTTTTATCATAATTAGCCTCTCAAATTATTATGTCACACTTAAGGTTATACTTTTTATATCTTTTGTCAATGTTCAGGGTATATATGGGGTATATTTTAGATTAATATCAAACTGTTTAGCGGAGAGCTAGTCTCTTACTGCAAATATTTATGTCTCTTATATTTATGAGTTTCACATTGTATATTTAGCTATCTTTATAATGGCTTTTCCTTCTGTTCCATCTTCTTTTAAAAGAATTATTATGTTTCCGCTATCATCTATTCTGTAGAGTGAATCATTATACTTCCAGTCATCTATTTTTGCTATCATGTTCCAGCTGCTGTTGTAAACTTCTACTTTGTTTTCAAAGAAAACGTAGAAGTTTCCTGTTGGTTTATGTGCTATTATTTCCTGACGACCGTATTCTCCTAAATCAAATTCCTTTTCCTGTGAAAAGGTTCCGTTGTCTTTTATTGTTCCAAGAGTGAATTTTAGTTCAATTTCTTCTGATTCAGGATTTAAGCCTGCGCAAGCTAATGTGTATCCATTTACATAGTAATATGCAAAGTAGGTTTTGCCATCCTTTTCAATCATGTCTCCTTTTGTGTAAGCAGCGATGAAATAAAGATCTATGGCTTTGTCTGATGTTAATGACAATTTTAATATACTGTCTGTTGATTCGGTTCCTGTATCATAATAACCGCCGCATTCGTAGCCGTAATATAAATTGTAGCTGTACGATAAGAGATAGTACCCATCTTTTTTTATTAATGTTTTAAATCTAATCGGGTTGAATTTTTCAATGTTCCATATTTTACTGCTTTCTTCTTCTCCACTTTCATTGTAGATTGTCATTTGTATACCATTATTTATTGTTATGAGGTATATTTCATCATCAATTTTTTCAATCATGTGGGCTGAATCTTCCTCTACTTCTTTAACTGATGATGCTGTTTTTTGAAAATCTTTGTTTTGGAAACTTATTTTAAGTTTGTTTTTCACTGAGCCGTCTTCATAGACTTTTTCAAGTGATGTTGTTACGTATCCATCTTTGTTGTTTATGATTTTATATCCTTTTTCATCGTGACTGGTTCCTGAAAAGGATGAACTGTAGCTTTGATCACCGGCGAGGATTTTGCCTTGCACTATGTCATACATTCCATGATAGCTGCTATCATCAATCAAAGAATATCCATTTCCGACAAATGCGTATCCGTCTTTTTCTGATGTTTCTGTGAAAGATTTTATATTTTCAGCATGTTTTTCATTGATTTCAAATAGTTTTGTATAGAGGAGCTCTCCTTCAGGAGATATTATTTCAATATATGGATATATTGCTGTGTCTGCAATTAAGATGTTTCCTCCATTGTTGATAAATGAATTTTCAGAGCCTGCTGAATGCAGTAACGGAAGTGTATAGAGTTCTGTTCGATTGTCAAAATCATTTAAATCAAGTGTATCTACAATAAAACTCTGCGAGTCATAATAAAGATAATTTTTATCTGTAAAGGATATTACGTCATCATGTTCTGATATATCTTTTGTTTCTACGTTCAAGGAATTATCAATAGTATAGGTGAAATTACTGCCTGTTGATGCTTCAGCTTCAAGGTAAACCCCACAGGATGATGCAAGAATAACAATTTGTTCTTCAGAGCAGAACAAAGCTGAAAAAGAAAAATGGCATCCTACCAAAGGATGCTCTTCAAAAAGATCTCCTGAACAATCAAATGGCACCTCTTTACTGTTTCCATTCTGATCATGAATTTCACTGCCAGCGTCAGCGTAAATATATGCAAATCCATTACATACTTTTATTCCTCTACCATAATAATACTCACCAATCAGGTCTGATTCATTTAAAAATTCCATGTTAGTGTTGTAAAATTTAACTTTAGATTCTGTAAGAACCCCTACTGTCTCTTTTTGAAAATCCACATCATAGACCTTTTCTTCAAAGGTTACGCTTTTATCTCCTTCTTCGCTGATTACTCCGACGCTGTTATCTGTGTAGTAGAGCACTTTGTTTTCAGGGATTATTGCTTTGACTGTGCCTGATGCCAGTTTCCCCGACAATGATGAAATTAGTGCTATTGAATCCGAATAGTGGTAAAGTGTGAAATCTTCACCATTTTTATCGTATCTGTAAAAATCATTGGAGGTTCCTTTAAAGAAGCTTACGGTTACTGGTACATTTGATGATACGTAATCAATTTCAAACTGGGTTTCACTGTAAGAAAAATCTGATGGAGATGCTATAATATTGTTACCTGAATCATCACATGCTGTAACAATCAATAAAAATGCGATTAGTAGCAGTAAAAATTTTATCATAATTAGCCTCTCAAATTATTGCTTCACGTTTAAAATTATACTGTTTATATATTTTGTCAATGTTTGGAGTATATATGGGCTATATTTTAGATTAATATCAAACTGTTTAGCGGAGAGCTAGTCTCTTACTGCAAATATCATGTCGTTCAGGTTTAAGCCTGTCTCGATTTCGCTTTGAAGGGCATTATGTTTTCTGAAAAAGAGTGCTGAATTGTATGTTTTGAGGTATTTCTCGGCTTCACTATCATTTTGCATTGCAGTTAAGCTTTCTTTTGTTATTATTACTCCGGCACTTTGTGACAGTCCGTCTCTTCCATCTGTCGAGAGTGCGTAAAATGTTGCTTCTGCTGGTATTTTGCTAAAGATTTGAAGGGCAAGATGGGTTAATCTTCCGCCATATCCTTTTTCTTTTGGGATTTTTATGGTTGACTCGCCTGTTACTATAACAGCTTCTCCTTTTTTCATCTGACTGAGCTTTGAGTTAAGGATTTTGCTTAGGTTTTGAACTGTTCCATGATAGTTTTGTATGTTTTCCTTTATATCATAGTTCTGTTTTCTGAGAAGTTCTGCTAGTTTTCTGTTTACTGTATTGCTTTCTGCGGCTATTTTTATGGTTGTTTTAGGGTTTTCAGGGTTATATGTCGGCATTGATCCGACTAACAGGTATCCCTTTTCAAATGGAATGTCGTTCATCACTATTGTGTGCCAATGACTTGATGGCGCAAATCTGCATAGTTTGCCGCCTTTTATGTCAGATATTTCTATTCTTTTTCTGTTTATTTCTACAATGTCTTTTCCTGAATAGAAAAGTTTGTGTGCAGTTGCTATTATGGTTTCTTTCTTTTTTCCGTATTCTATTAGTGCGCTGCTTCCACCGCTTAGGAGTGTTATGAATGTTTTTCCGTTATTTTGTTTTACGAAGTCTACAAGCTTTTCTCCTGCCTGAAATGATTTTTCTGTTATGAACGGATGCGTTGAGCTTACTGCAAATGGGTAGTTTTTTGTGTTTTTTACGCTGTCAGGGTGAATTATTATTGTTTCTGATGTTTTGAGCTTAGGATATTTGTCTAATAGTTTTTCAAACATGTAAAAGGATGCTTTTCCGATTGAGATTACTGCTGTTTCTGTCGGTTTTGGAGTTAATTCAAGTGTTATTTCAACAGGTATTTCCTGTAAAAACTTTTCGTAGTTAAATTTCATTTTGAAGTAGCTCTTTTGTCATGTTTTCAACTAGTTTTGCAAGTTTTTCAAATTCTTCTTCTGTTATTCCGTTTGTGTCAAAGCGGTATTTTTCATGCAGATATGTTGCTTCCTGAAGTTTCTTCTTATCAAATTTATCAGGAAGTACTCGTAATATATATTCTTTAAATGTCTCTTCAGACTCTCTTGGCATTGATGTTGTTTCTTCTATCTGCCTGATTAATTGAAATAGCGGAGAATCTTTTCCTGATGTAAATGTTTTTTCTATTTGTTCTGTCATTTTTCCTTTTCTCTGTGTTCGCATATAAATTCTTACTATGAGTATCAGCGTAAGCCCTATTACTGCAAATATGAGATATTTGTCATTATCTCTGTTGCGATGCATTCTAAGCATTGTATACTTGAACTTAAGGAATGAGATAAGGTCGGATATTGGCTGGAAGATTGAGCTTTCGTTTTCAGCTTCTTTTATCCAGACATTTGGTGTAGCATCAAACTGGATCCATTTTCCATTTATGTAGGCTTCTGTCCATGCGTGAGCATCTTTTTCTCTTGCAATATAGTAGTTTCCTATTCCGCTTTTTTCATATAATGCATATCCTGTTACGTATCTTGCCGGAATTTCTATTTCTCTTAAAAGAAGTGTTAGTGCTGTTGCAAAATATTCGCAGTGGCCGGCTTTCCGTTTTAACATAAAGTATCCCAGCGGTGTATATCCATTCTGTATTTCAGGCTGATTCAGACTGTAGAAAAATGTATCCTTTAAATAATGTGTTATTTTATCTGCTTTTTCCGCATCACTTAATTCATTTAATTCAATCAATTTCAGGAATTCTTTTATAAAATTCTCTTCGTCTTTTGGAATCTGTATATCTCTTTTATCAGGAATTGCAGATAAGATTTCTGATTTTGAAGTAAATGAGGCTGTATATTCTATGTCTTCAGCTGTTTCTTCCGCAAAGATGGTTCCTGAGGGTTCAGTTCTTAATCCTGACGCGTTGAGGTTTTCAATTAAAAATGTACCTAAAGGCACAGGAATACTCCCTTTCTGTGTTTCCATCTGCTTATATATTTTTATTTGCAGGTATGGCGGTTTTTCTTTTTTTGCCAGAAAAAGTTCTCGGTCATTTGAATACTGGATTGATGTAAAATTGTCTTTTCTGTTAAACCACGTTCCCCCTGCATATAGGTCATAAATTGATTCACGGAGAAGTATCGGAACTGTGATTTGTTTAAGCTCAGCTCTTAAAACTATTGCTGAAGATGTTTTTATTCTTCCTATTTCTCCTATTGTTGTAACTGTTTTAAATGGATCTCTGTTTTTATCTCTGAAGTAATTGATAAAAAAAGCCCGCATCTTTTCTCTTACAGCAAGATGTGTTGTTCTGAATGTATGCTGAATGAAAAATGCTGTTATTAATGTTATTGCAAAAACTGTTGCTATCCTTATGTAATCTTTTCTTTTGCTGATTAAAATAAGATGCCAGCATATGAAAATGAAAAGCATAAAAAAATACATTTTTTCTCTTGGATTTGATGCTGCTATTGCAAAATAGAGACTTATTGCATACGGATGTATTATGTTTAAAGGTTTATGTTTGTGTGGTCCTTTTTTACCGATGTTTGTTCCTATGACAACTGTTTCAGATGTACTGAATATCTGGCTAAGCAGAAGAGGAAGGAGAACTATCGGGGTAACTGTCGTAATATTTAAAATAAAGAATCTTGCTTTTGATTCCAGTCCTATTTTAACACTTAATGCAATAAGAATGATTGAGCATAAATCTGATATTCTAATGAAGTCTTTTGGTTTAAAATCCCATTTTTTACTTATAAATCGGGATAAAAGTATCAGAAACCCTCCAAGCAAAGAAACAAATAGTTCCCCTGAAGCGTATCCCCATAATAATGTAAGCAGAGCAAGGTATATTTTCAATGTTTACCCCATTAAAATCTAAATGATTATATTTAAAATATTGTTTATGTCAGCTTTAGATTTTTAAAGATACCTAATTTCTCATTTAAATATACAAATCATCATTTATTGATTTAATAATAAATTCATGATAAAGTAATTCATCTATGAATTCTGCGGAGGCTATAATGTATAAAATAGAAGTTACAGATTATGGAATAAAGATTATTTTTTCTGGAGATCTTCCTCCTGAGGATATGAAAAAATGGCTTGAAGATTCAATAAAGATATTAAAAAGCTTTGAAAATTCTTTTATGGTTTTTGTTGATATGAGAGATCTTGATATTTTGTCTTTCGAAGCAAGAGAATATCTGGTCCAGGGACAGGAATTTTACAGATTCAAGGGAATGAAGCGATCTGTTGTGATTTTAAATAGTGATTTCACTAAAATGCAGTTTCAGCGCATAGCCTGGAAAACCGGTATTTATGAATGGGAAAGATATATTGACGCTTCGAATACGCCTGACTGGGAACAAATAGGTCTTGACTGGATCATAGAAGGGATAGACCCCGGAGCTTAAAAAAAGAGCTCTATATTTCCGGAATTTCTTTTCTCTTTGAACCATGATTCAAAGGCATTACCCTGATTTTCAGAATAATACATCATTGTAAGCTTATCTTTTACACTTTCAAAAGATGGAGAATCTGTTTTTTCGGCAGAATCAAGTTTTGCTATATGCCAGCCGAACTGGGTAAGAAAAGGTTTTGAAATTTCTCCAGGTTTCAGCTTTTTCAAAGCTTCTGTAAATTCAGGAACCATTGAGCTGCCGTCAAATGTTCCAAGTTTTCCTCCATCAGCGGCTGAACCGTCCTGAGAATACATTTTTGCAGCATCTTCAAACGATATTTTACCGTTAGCAATGGAATCATAAACATCCGAAATCTGCTTATAATAATTCATGGCATTTGAAGAGTCGGCTTTTATAAGAATGTGAGATGCAGTAAATTTCCAGCCGTCTTTAAACTGCTTTTCATACATGGATCTAAGGACTGCCTCATCAGGAGATAATGTATCTCTTACAATTTTCTGTCTGAGCTTTAGTATTTCCAGTTGGGAAATTACTTCTTTTTTATAATCCTCCCATTTGACACCTTGTTTTTTTATTTCATGTTCAAGTTGTTCTTTGGTCAGATTATTTTTTAAAGCCACGTTTTCTATGGCTCTTTCAGTATCTTCATCCGAGATTGTTATTTTGTATTCCTTTATAGCCTGTTTCACTATCATGTCTGAAACTATAAGGTTCATAACTCTCTCTTTCTGAGATTTTATTGTATCAATTGTAACAGATTCAGGATCTTTAGGATTCAATTTCTGTTTAATCTCAAAAAAAGTAACGGGGTCACCGTTAACTTTCATGGCGACCCCGTTAAGAATTACTTCCTCTGCGTTCAGAGATATAAATAAAAGAAAAAGTATAAAGAATAGAAATATTTTGTTCACTGTCATTTCTCTGTTTTAATTCCAGGATTTTTTGGAGCAGCATCATTAGCTCTGTTTTTCTCTTCAACTATCTTTTTCATTTTTCTTGCAACTTCAGGATTCTTAAGCTGCATTTGAGGTCTCTGCATCATCTGAGGACCTTTCTGCTCCTGAACATCTTCAGGAATTTTAAGATCTAATGAATTAACATTTGCATCATTTAATTTAAAACCGTACTCTTTTTTTATGTTTTCAATTTCGGTTTCAAAAGCGTTCTTTCTAAGGTCGGCTTTCATTGTTGATTCAATTCTTGCCTTAACATCTTTGAATTCACTTTCAATTTTTGGTTTTACTGCATCAAGTCTTATTATATGCCAACCGAAACTTGTTTTTACAGGAGCAGAAATATCACCGACATTTTTAAGTGCAAAAGCAGCATCAGAAAATTCTTTTACCATTTTGCCGCCATCTTCTGTTCTTTCAAAAAAGCTGAGTGTTCCGCCTCTTAATTTTGTTCCTTCATCTTCTGAGTATTTCTTTGCAAGAGCAGCAAAAGCTTCAGGTGTTTTTGCGGCAAGAGCTTCTCTGTAAACTGACTGTGCAAGCTTTTCAGCATCTTCTTCAGTTCTGTCTTTACTGGCTTTTATAAGAATATGAGAAGCTTTTATTTTCTCAGGCTGTGTAAATTTCTCTTTCTTATTATCCTCATAATATTTTTTCATTTCATCTTCTGAAACTTTTATTTTATCTTCAACTTCAATTTTAAGCTTTGTTGAGTAATAATGTCTTGCAACCATATTTTTGATTTTTGAAAGAAGAACAGGATCAGATGCAACACCTTCTTTTACAGCTTTTCTTGCAAGAATTTCCGTTTCAAGCATTCTGCTGACAAGTTCTTTCTTTTTTTCAGGATCCTGATACTGTTTCTTTATATATGGATTAAGCTGACCCAGATATGCTTCAAGATATTTATCTGTTATTTTTAATCCATCAAATTCTGCAACAACTTTGCCTTGTGCCTCTTCTTTAAAAAGATTAAGTGAATCGTTTTTTTCCTTTACCTGGCATGAAGCAAAAACCATAGCCGAAGCAATAACAACGAGCAATGCTCTTTTCATAACTGTTTCTCCTTAAAATTATCTCAACAATAACCAAAACAATAAGTTAACAAACCAAGTGATGTTTTTATTTCATTTTTTTTTTATGTCAAGTTATATCTCTGACAACATTTAAAAATGAGGCCTGTTTTGGATTCATTTCCACAATAGAATTAAACTCTTTTACAAAATCTGGCTGAATTGAGGGTGCATATATATCATTAAGAAGCATATAAAGCTGCGCTGTGACCACACTGTCTGCAAGAGCTCTGTGCATTTCACCTGGAAAATAGAATTTAAAAAATTTACCAAGTGTTTCCAATTTAAAGTTGGGAGGAGCTTTATAATTAGATGAATTTTTAAATTTCTGTCTTGAGTTCTTAAGTGTGCAGTAATATGAAAACTCTTTTTTTATACCAAGCTCATCAAGTGCAGTTTTTAAAAAGGCACTGTCAAAAGATGTATTATGAGCAACAAGAAGATCATTGCCTACAAAATCAACAAAAGCAGGGAGAACTTCATCAGCCATTGGCGCATCTGCAAGCATATTTTTATTGATTCCTGTAAGTTCTGTCACAAATGAAGAGATTTCCATATCAGGATTTATCAAAGCCTGAAAAACACCTGTAATATGGTAGCTTCTAAGTTTAATGGCTCCAATTTCTATTATTCTGTCGCCATTTTTACCATAAAGACCTGTTGTTTCAAGATCGAATATTACGGATTCTATCTTTTCAAACATAAACAACTCTGAAATTTTTATTAAAAATTAAGATGAAGAGCAAATCTAAGATACAAATTTTCATTAGAATCCTGAAAAGCAAAAAAAATTGGTGCCCAGGGACAGAATCGAACTGCCGACACGGGGATTTTCAGTCCCCTGCTCTACCGACTGAGCTACCTGGGCACCAGCACGAGTGAATATACGTAACAGAAATGATATGTCAAGGAATATAAGTAAAAAAAAATAAAACACTGGAAATATTAAAGAAAATTTCCAACAATTTTTATTATTCTTTTTTCACCGAAATATTTTGCAGAGAGTTTAATGGAGAGTTTCCATATTTTTAAGATATTTAATTAAAGCATGGTGTATATCATCAACTTTAAAAGGTTTGGAAATATAATCGTTCATTCCTGATGAAATACATTTCTCCTTATCCCCATCCATTGCAAATGCTGTGAGAGCAATTATTGGAATGTTAGAATATGGTTTGTTGGTACTTCTGATTTTTTTCGTAAGTTCATATCCATCCATCACCGGCATCTGGCAATCCATAAAAATAAGGTCTATTTTTTTAGTTTCAAGAACTTCCAGTGCTTCCTGTCCATTTTCTGCAACCATAACATTAGGGCAGAAACGCATTACAAGATTTTTAGCGACCAACTGATTTATTGCATTATCTTCAACAATTAAAATAGATGCCTTTGGGAATTTAATATCTTTTATTTTTATAAATTCAACTTTATTGAAATTTTCTTTTGGAAGTGAAAGCGGAACTTCGAAAGTAAACCTTGAACCTGAATGTTCTATTGATTCAAACGTAATTTTTCCCCCCATAAATTTTGCCAGTTCATTTGAAATTGCAAGCCCGACACCAATACCGGAATTATTTTTAGTTGTATAATTATCAACCTGAACATATTTATCAAATATTTGATGAACATAACGTTCAGGTATACCGATACCGCTATCTTCAATCATTACCTTAAGAATACCGGTATTATCTTTCATGACAAATCCGATATTAAATTTAACAAAACCTTTTTCTGTAAACTTTATGGCATTGCTTATTAGATTAATAATTATTTGTCTTACTTTTATTTTATCACCAATAACCATATCTGGAAGTTCTTTTTCCGGAATTGTTATAAAATCAATATTCTTTTTATCTACAACTATTTTAAACAGGGCTGTTATTTCATCTATGAAAGGTTTTAAACGAAACAATTTTGCATCAACACTTATCTCACCTGCTTCAATAGTTGAAATATCAAGCAATTCCTTAACAATAGACATTAAAACTCTACTGCTTTGTTTTATAGCATTAACATACTGCTGCTGCATTTCATCAAGTTCAGTAAATGATAAAAGCTCAGCCATTCCAACAATTGCATTCATTGGAGTTCTGATTTCATGACTAAGATTTGACATAAAGGAATGTTTAATAGCATCAGCTTTCTGTTTTTTAGAAATTGTATCTCTAAACTCTTCAGTATTGTTTTGAATTGTATCTTCAAGAACATTATTTTCAAGCAGCAGTTTTTCATTAAGTTCCTGAAGTTCTATATTGTTTTTACTCAATTTTGCCATAGTCTTTGATGCCTTTTTTCTTAAGTTATATTTTTTAACAAGCGTTTCCATCATTTTTGGGAAAGCAAAACTATCCCATGGCTTTTCAATATAACCATCCAAAGCCATTCTATTCAATAAAACTGGAATATTTTTTGCTTCATCTTTATATGTAAGAATTACTTTTGATGTTTCAGGAAAGATTTCATGGACTTTTTCAAGCAGCACATTCCCTTTCATGTCAGGCATCATATAATCAGATATAACAGCTGCTATGTTTGTATTATTTAAGGCACATTCTTTTATAAATCTAAGAGCTTCCAAAGAGCTATTCATATACATAATTCTGCAGTTTAAAGAGCTGCTTTCACTAAATTCAGACTCCAGACTTGAAAGAATAAACTGTTCATCATCAACAAATATTATTAATGGTTTACTTCTCATGGTAATCCCTTCTTTTTATCAAAAGAATCTTCTATAACTTTTATCAGTTCAAGCGAATTCCATGGTTTGTACAGACATTTATGCAAGGCTCCCTCTTTTTTTGCCCTCTCTATAGCATAACTGCTTGCCTGACCTGTCAGCATAATTGCTACAATTTTTTCAATATTTCTGTTACTGCGTTCGATCTGCACAAGCATTTCGTCACCTTTCATACCGGGCATAAGCCAATCTGTAATAATTACAAGTGAAGCAACTTTTTTTGATTCCAGTTCAGCAATTATTTCAAGCGCATCCTGAGCGCTGTTGGCAAATTCATAATCTACACTTTCTTTAAAATGAGAGACAAGCTGCATCTGAAGACTTTCCAATATCATTTGCTCATCATCTACACAAAGAAGTACCGGTTTCATAAATTTACCTCCATAGAAGAGTCTGGCTGAATCGGTAAAAAGACTTTAAAACAAGTCCCTTTGTTTTCACTGCTTTCCAACTCAATTCTTCCATTGTGATTTTTAATTATAGTACGACAAATATCCAACCCGAGACCAGATCCTTCTCCTCTTTGTTTTGTTGTAAAAAAAGGTTCAAATATTTTATCCTGTATATTAGCAGGAATACCAGGTCCATTGTCAGAAATATTAACCATAACATATTCTTTGAGTTTTTTTATAAAAATTGAAAGTTCTCCTTTATAATTCATAGCCTGAAGAGAATTAAATATAATATTTGACCATACCTGACTTATTTCATCCGGAATTCCATCAATATCAGGAACAGCATCATAATCTTTAAATAAATTTACTCCCTGCTTTATTTTGTTTTCATAAAGCAAAAGAACATTTTCTACAGATTCAGCAATACTAAAAGGAATTTTTTTTCTCTCACTATCAAAACGGGCATGCTTTTTTAATGCAAAAATCATCTTTGAGCTTCTTTTAGATGCTTCAGATATTACATCAAGAGAATTAAAAATATTTGCTATAGAAAAAATTAGTTCCACAACAATACGACTATTCTGAAGTTTCAGAATATCTATAAAATCACTATTTTCATGAAGACCTGCATTAACTGTCATGTTGGCAATATATGAGGCATTTTCAGGACAAAATTTTGATATATTAATCTCAAATTCTTTTATAAGCCTCCTTTTTTCCTTTGGCAGAAAAATACTTCTTTTTTTTTCAGTGTTACCTGAAACTTCATTGATGCAGTTTATAAAATTTTGCATGGAAGATTCTTTAATTAAATCAAGGACATTAAGAAGATTATTTTTTATGTAACAAAGAGAATCACGCATTGTTTTTTCAACAGAAACAATACTTGCTATGGGCGTATTTATTTCATGAGCCATTCCTGCTACAAGATTGCCGAGTGTTTCCATTTTTTCAGAAAAAACAAGCCTGGTTTGCATAGCAGACATCTCTTTCATGTTTGATTTTAAAAGAGCAACTTCTGCAGTTAAAGATTCTATTTTTTCAATATATTCAGATTTAATATCTCTTTGTAAAGTTATCATTTTTTTCTGATATTTAGCAATATTTTTTTCATAAGCTTTTATCTCTGTAACATCATGAAGCGTTCCATTTAAATACCTTGAGCTCTTTTTTGTTAAATAAGCGGCAAAAAAGCGAGTTCGTTCTCTGCCTTTAATACGGAATTCAAGATACATTTTTTCCCCATTAGGAATACCTTTTAAGAAAAGAGAAGAAAATGCTGAAACATCATCTTCATTCATTTTATCGTAAAGAGTTTTAAGCTTTAAAGATTTTAAATCGTTATTAACATCTATCATTGTCATAAAACCAGGAGATGCTTTAATTATTTTATGCTTCATATCAAGCATAAAAAATGCAGACATTGAATTCTTTTCAAGAACATTAAGTTTATTTTTAAGACAAAACAATTCTTTATAATAAAAAAAAGCCAGCACAAAAGCAGGTAATATAAACAGGAAAAAAAACAGCAGAAGATTATTATCAATATTTTCAAAACACTTGAAAGAAGAAAAACAAACTTTATCAAGGTAATGAAAAAGTAACATCTCAGCACCCTAACCAGCAATCATTTTAATATACTTTAACTTTTTTTTGTTTTTTTTCAAATGATTTTTCAAATATATTTCATTTTTTTTTATGATTGTTATATATTATCCAAGTTTACATTAAACAAGAAGCTGTTTTCTAAGCTTTATTATTTAATGCTGAAAAGGTGTCATGTGAATGCTTTCTTTATATATCTTTCTTTTATCTATCTTATTGTTTTTTATTTATCAATAAATTTCAAAATAGACAATCTAACTATTCCACTCATTTTAATATATGCTTTTTCCATACTTTTTTTTGTATTAAGAAATTCAAAAAAAAATAAAAAATTCAAAGAAATTGCTCAAAACAGAGAAACAGTTCTGATATATGACATCATAGATTCGGCAAATATAATAATTAATGAACTCCCTGCAAAAATTCTCATAACAGATTTTTCAGGTTTCATTATATATGCCAATAAAAAAGCCAGAAATTTTCTGGAGTTACAGGATTCAGATCTTTATCACACAAAAATAGAGCAAATTTTTCCACCTGAAAGAATCTTTCACATATTAAAAATAATCAATGATTTCAAAAGAGGTTTAATTAATTCATTTAAAGAGGATATTGTTCTCTATACATTATCAGGAGAACCCTTTAAAGCTTCGTTAGCTGCATCATTAACCTTGGACACTAAAAATCTAAACAGCCACATTATCTTTATGATTGAAAACATTTCAGATAAAAGCAAAGAGGAAGATAAAAAAAGATTTCTATTCAGACTATTTAAAGAAACAGTCAATAAAACCAGAATTAAAACTGTAGTTTTTAATTCTTCATATCAGATAGAATATATTTCAGATGAGATGTTAAAACTATTTAATTCAAAAAAGGATATGAAAAATATAGACTCTATACTTGATTTAATATCTGATAATAAAAAAGAAGAGTTTTTTAGACTTAAAAATAAATCCTTAAAAAATAATAAAAAAAATGTCAATGTAGATGCTTATTTTAAAGAGAATTTTCCAGACACACACTTTGAGATTTCTTTTTTCTCATTTGAAACAGAAAAATACACACTTATAGAAGGTAAAGACAAAGAACGCAATGATGATATAGACTATCTTCTTACAGTCAAGCAGAAGAAACACGCTCTTATAAACACTTTAATTAAGCTTACACTTAATTTTTTATCTGAATCTTCTAACGAAAAAAAAGAGGAGTTTTTCAATTTAAACAATTCTGTAAAAAATCTGGATAATATGATTACATTTGACAAATTTATAGAAAATATTCAGAACATAGCTTCTCCTGACGAATATAGGGAACAATCATTTTTAATAAACCTTTCTCAGGAATTAAAAAATCTTGAGCAGTTTGTTAAAACAATCTTAAGAAATCAGACATCTGTTAATTTTGAGCTTCCTGAAGACAACTTCATAATAGAATCAAATATTTCTTCTATCATACCAATTCTGTTCAACGCTATGATTTTTACTTCCGAATCTACAGAAAGCATAAAAAATAATTTAACGATATCCATAAAATTAATCACTTCTGAAAATAAAGATCGATTTGAAATAATATTAAAAAACAATCTTTTTAATATTATTGAAAAAGAATTTGATGTTCTTATAAACATGAAAGACAATCATAGCATCGTAAAGAATTTCTTCCCGCTGGAAGTATATATGTCTGAATATGTTAAATACAAAATATTCCTTGAAAGAAAAGATCATGAACTCTCTCTGGTTTTTTCATTCAAACCTTACAGACGTAGATTCATACAAAATAATATTCCGGTAGAATAAAATATCTATTCAGCTAACAAATGTCAAAACTATTACCAGTAGAAGGATATATTGAAATAATACCCGTATTTTTCAGTTTTTCATTAAGGGCAAAACCACTGCAATGAAATGGATAAACCTTTTTTATTTTATAATCCTTCAGTTTTTTTGCAATACTATGGATAGCTTCATCACTCATGCTTTTTGTATGAAAACCGCCGACTACAGAGTCGATTTTAAGGCCAGAAGAGATCGCTGTTTCAATAATATTAAAAACTCCTGTATGGCTGCATCCTACAAAAAGCGTTTTAGCAACAACAAGAGAAAGTTCATTCATAAAATATGGCTTAACAAACTCACTATCTTCATAAAATTCTGTAACACCGCTTGTAGTTATAATTTTACCAAAATCAGTATCACAGATTTCTTTTACACAGAGATGTTTTTTTGCAACAGAATCAAGAAAGCTTTTTAAAAATGGTGAATTTATAGATTTCGACCCATTTTTAAGCTTCCTAAAACAATCTTTCCCAAAATCTTCAGGATAGTATAAAACATCAGCATAAATACTGCTTCCCAATCCACCTGTATGATCATAATGATTATGCGATATAACTACTGCATCAGGCTTTTGTATATCAATTCCTATTATCTTTGAATTTTTTAAGAAAAGATCACTTTGTCCGGTATCAAAAAGTATTTTTTTACCATTAGTAAAAATAGCGAGAGAAAGTCCATGTTCTGCACCTACTCCCGCTATTTCAGTATAATTTGAAGAAAGAACAACAAATTTGTTCATTTATTTGTTATTGTAAGCCTTTATTACATCAAAAGTAATATCATCTTTATCATCAGAATAAAGAAGATTGTCTTTAGGAAGCACCATTGAATAACCTTTTGATTTTGCAATCTTGACAACAATCAGCTTAACTTTGTCAACAAAGCTTGCCTGAACTGCAAGGTCTTTATTCTGAAGATTTTTCTGATGTTCCTGATACATCTTCTGGAATTCCATAAGTTTTGTCTGATATTCCTGATACATAGCTTTTTTAGCTTCTTCTGAAGCCATTGAAAGTTCCTGTTTCATAGAAGCTTCCATTTTTGTAAGTTCCTCTTTTTTGGCATCAATTGCTGTCTGGCTTTTTTTAAGCATTGATTCCATATTTCCTTTTTCCTTTTTGATTTCATCTACGTTGTCCCAAACTTTTTTCATATCAACAGTAGCGATTTTTTCAGCAAAAAGAGGCATTGAACAGATAATCATAAGAACAAATAAAAAATTTCTCATGTAAGTCTCCCTAAAATGATTGTGATATATTAAACTCAAACGTATAAGTCGGGTCTCCAGGCCTTGGAGTCAAAGGGAATCCCCACTCGAAACTTAGAGGAGCCATTGGTGTAACCCACCTTACACCAAATCCCCAACTCCAGAAAAGTCCTGCCGGCAGATCATATTTATTTCTATCGGAATTATTTATATAAAAGAAATTTTCATCTCTATCCCAGACATTGCCACAGTCCAGAAAAAGAACACTGCTAAGCTTTGCCTCTTTATACAAAGGGACTTCCAGCTCTGTGTTTACAACAAGTTTTTTATTTCCTCCAATTACATAATCTCTGGTAGTATTGGTTGGAACCATTCCTTCTTCTCTACGTTGAATTCTTTCAGAAGGTCCTATTGAAGAATAGGAATAACCTCTTACTGAATTAATACCGCCAATTCTTATTCTTTCTGCAAAAGGAAGCATTTCATCAGAAAAATCTTCAACATAAGTTGTCGTTATATTTGTTTTGATAACCGCATCCCAGAAAAGATTATGATAAAGTCTTAAATTTCCGCTTAGTCTCATTATGTTTTCATCACTACCGAAAATTTTATGCATCATTTCAAGAGAGCCTGTAGCAAGAATACCTTCAGTTGCAAACATTCTGTCATCTCTGTTATCAAAAGAAATTGATGATTTGAGTCCACTGGTAAAAATATCTCTGTAAAGATAGTTTTCTATATCTTTACTTGAACCGTCTATATATATTTTAGAAAGTCTGTAGCCAAGAGTAACTCTAACATAGTTTCCGAAATATTTTCCAAAAGTCAGATTAAACCCGTATGCGTTCTGATTTATCGCACTGTAATATTTGTAGTTATCAGATTCATAGTTATATCTATGATTATATATGCCTGTACTGAAATAAATATCTCTATCAAAAAAATAAGGATCAACAAAGTCAAAGTCAAAAGACTGTCTCATTGTACTCAACTGTGTAGAAAGACTGACCGTTTGACCATAGCCCAAAAAGTTTTCCTGACTAATACTTGCATTAAAAAGAAAATTTTCAAGTGAGGAAAATCCTGCTCCGACCTGAAACTGTCCACCCTGCGTTCTTTCCTTTACTGTTACAAGAAGCTTAACTTTGCCAGGTTCAGAACCTTTTTTTATATCAATTCTGGTTCCTTCAGGCTCATAAAAACCTGTTCTTTTAAGCCTTTCAATACTTATGTTCTGCTTTGTCATATTGAAAAGCTCACCTTCGGAAATCTTAAGTTCTCTTCTTACGACTCTGTCTCTGGTCTTTTCATTGCCGGTGACATCAATTCTTTCAACATAACATTTTTCACCTTTTGAAACGTGATACCGAAGCTCTATTTCATTTTCACCGCCTGATTCAGGAGTTTCAGGATATACAGAAATAAAAGGATAGCCTTCATCACCATAAACTGTTTTGAGATAATTTATATCTTTGATTATGTTTGAATGTTTATAGTAATCACCATCTTGCTGAGCGAATATTTTTTTAGGATAATCTCCACTTTCAAGCTTATCACCTTCAAAAGAAATGCCTTTTACTTTATAACGATCCCCTTCCTCAATATTATAGGCTATATATATATATCTTTTATCAGGAGAAATAGTTACCACAGGTTTTGAAACCTTAACTTTTATAAATCCCTGTTCAAGATAAAGCTGATTAATTATCATCCAGTCAAATTCCAGATTTTCTTTCTTAAAAGCTTCTGGGGAAACAAAAGATAACGGCCCAGGTTCCTTTGTCATAAGAACGCTTTTTATATCGCTATCGGAAAGATACTTATTTCCTGAAATAAATATCTTTTTTACCTCGCTTTCCTTTCCTTCCTTAATATTAAATTCCAGAGTAACTTCATTGCTTCCTTTTGATTCTATGAGTTTATATTCAACAGAAATCATCAGAAAACCTTTTTCTTTGTAAAGATCTATTATCGCATTAATATCTCTATCTATTTTCTTTAAGTTAAGCAATTCATTCTTCTTTACATTAAGAACACCCTGAATATCTTCAAGATCAACATCATCATAGCCTTTAAAAACTATGTCTTTAATAAGAGGCTGCTCTGTAACATAAAAAATAAGAAGTTTGGTCTCTGTATCATATTTCACAGTTATATCATCAAATATCTTAAGAGAAATAAGTTCCTTAACTACCAAATCAATCTCGGATTCCGATATAATTTTTCTATTTTCAAAATGGCTTATTATTACAGACTTTTCACTCCTGACATTTCCCTTTACATCAACACCCGAAATCTCAAGAGCATTAAGAAATGTAAAGAACAGAAAGAAAAAGCATCCTATTATAAATTTATATTTTAATCCTGACATATTTTTCCTTTGACAAGCGTGAAAGTTTTATCTGTTTTTTTCACAAAACGACTGTTATGAGTAATAAAAAGAGTCGTCATATTGTTAGATTTAGCTATATTAAGAGCCATATCAAGAATTTTTTCAGCAGTATCCTCATCAAGATTTCCAGTCGGTTCATCCATCAAAAGAAGTTTTGGAGAACAGACGAGAGCTCTTGCAATAGCAACTCGCTGTTGTTCACCACCTGAAAGTTCTGCCGGTTTATGCCTCATTCTGTCTGAAAGCTGAACTCTGTCGAGCATTTCAGCCGCCAACTTATATGATCCACTCTTTTTACCTGAAATAAGAAGAGGCATAGCAACATTTTCAAGAGCTGTAAATTCAGGCAGAAGATGATGAAACTGAAAGACTATACCTATATTTTTATTTCTAAATTTACTTAATTTCTTATCATTCATACGGGAAAGTTCTTCTCCACATATCTGAATTACACCGCTGTCAGGCCTCTCCAGAGAAGCTATTATATTAAGAAGCGTTGATTTACCTGCTCCGCTTTTTCCTGTCAGAGTTACTATTTCACCTTGTTCAAGAGTTAAACTCAGATCTTTAAGAACTTCTATTTTATTATTTTCTATATAATAATTCTTTATGATATTTTCGAGTTTTATCATTAATCATACCTTAAACCGTCAGCCGGTTTTTCCGATGCAGCACGAAGAGAAGGATAAAGAGTAGAAAGCAATGTTACGGAAATTGCTGTAACACCTGTAATTAAGAATATCCATAAAGACATTTTTACAGGCATTGATGAAAAGAAATAGATATCTTTCTGAAGCGGAAATTTAACATGAGAAATTAATACACAAACAGCAGCACCAAGCAACATTCCTAAACCTGTACCAATTGACCCGACAAGCAGTCCATCAAACATAAATACCTTCATAATTGAGAATTTATCTGCACCTAAAGCTCTTAGAAGCGCAATTTCTCTGGTTTTGCCCTTAACCAACATTATAAGAGCCGAAACTATTCCAAAGGCGGCAACAACTATTATAAAAAACAAAATAACGAACATGACCGTCTTTTGTAAAGCAAGCGTACGAAAAAGATTTCGGTGCATATCCATCCAATCCTGGACAGCATACGGAAAACCACCTGTTTTGTCCATTATTTTTGCAGAGACGGTTTTTACTGTAAATGGATTTTCCGTCTTAATAGTAATAAAATTTACAATATTGTTCATTGAGAAAAAACTTTGTGCATTCTTTAATGATAAATATATAAATTTATAATCATATTCATACATTCCTGAATAAAAAAGAGAAGTGATAATAAAGTTTCTACTTAAAGGAACTGGACCGGAAGGGCCAAACCCTCCGCCAGCCGGACTTATAATAGTAATTTCATTACCTACATCGAGCCCTAATTCCCCAGCAAGCTCAGACCCAATCATAAGCGGAAGCGGTGCTTTTATTGTAACACCAGTAAAATCATCAATTTTATCTTTAAATTTTTCAGAATCTATAATATCCGAGCATTTTGTAATATCCTCAAGACATTCTATTTTTCCTTTACTGACCATAAACGGAAGATTTGTAACATGTTTTGCCGAAGAAAGCTCTATTCCATTTGCAATTACACCTGTAACACGTTTACCCTTTGCAATCATAACTTCATTATATATTGCCGGACTCACACCTGTAACACCTTTTATTTCAGATATTTCAGAAACGACATCCTTATATTCCTCAAATCTTCCTGTCAGTTTGTAAAAGTGAGCATGAGCATCCGCATCAAGAATATTATGACGCATCAGATCTTCAAAACCATCCATAACAGAAAGAACCGTTATAAGAGCGGCAACACCCAGAGCTATTCCTAAAATTGAGAAAATGGAAACTATAGAAAGAAAACTGTTTTTTCTTCCACTCCAGAGATAACGCAGTGCTATTTTTTTAACAAATTTATTCATATCTGAGCCCTTCAGCCGGTTTTATACCCGAAGCTCTCAATGATGGATAAAGAGCTGCGACAAAAGTTACAAGAAGTGCAGCAAAAGCGGTTAAGAATGCAATAAAGAGAGAAAAATCAACAGGAATAGAATCTATATAATAGACATCCTGAGCAGAAGCTATATTTATTCTTTCGAGTACTTTGCATATAATTATACCAGCAGTTGTTCCAAGTAATGTTCCAACGCCGCCAATAATCAGACCTATTATCATAAAAATTGAAGCTATTGATTTTTTTGAAGCTCCCATAGTTCTTAAAATTGAAATTTCCTGAGTCTTGCCAATAACAAGCATAAAAAGAGCTGAAACAATATTAAAAGAGGCAACAAGAATTATAAAAAACATTACAGCAAACATTCCAAATCTTTCAAGCTTCAGAGCCGTAAAAAGTGACTGATTCATTTCTGTCCAACTTTTTACTTTAATATTTTCAATTCCAGCGGCTTTCAAAACTTCATTAATGGAAATTACAGTTTTATCTATATTATAAATATCTTTAGTTTTTATATTGATTTTGTCGACTTCATCTCCCATAGAAAAGAATATTTTTGCATTTTCAAGCGACATATAGAGATATTTGGAATCAAACTCATACATTCCTGAATAAAAAAGTCCTACAACTTTAAATTTCATACTTAAAGGTAAAGGTCCGGTTGGTCCTATTCCCCCACCTGTCGGACTTATAAGTGTAACAACATCTCCAAGAGAAACTCCAAGATATGAAGCCATTTCCTTACCTATAAGCACTCCTTTTTCAACAGAATCATCATCTTTTAAAGACTGAAACATATTATAGGGAGCTGAAAGATTGTTCTTTTTTTTGTCACATAACTTGATATTGTCAATACATTTAAGATTTCCCTTAGTTATCATAGATGTGATATCTGTTACAGAAGTTATACTTTCGGTATCCACACCAAAAACAAGCCCACCAGTTACCTCTCTGTGTGCCGAAGCAATAACTTCACTTGTAATTATTGGAGTAACACCTGAAACAGAATCAGCTGATTTAACTATCTGCATTAATTTATCATAATCTTTTATAGCAAGTCCATCCGATGTTATAATATGAGCATGAGCATTAGCTCCAAGAATTGAATCTTTCATATGGTTCTGAAAACCATCGATTACAGACTGAACAGCAATTATTACTGCTACTCCGATGGCTATTCCAACCACCGAAATAACAGTAATAAGAGAAAGAAACTTTGTTCGCCTTACATTGCGAATATATTTTAAAGCCGTGAGAAGTTCAAATTTCACTTTTCAATTCTCATTTGAGGAAACAAAAGAACATCTCTAATACTTGGAGAATTGGTAACAAACATAACCAGACGATCAATACCGATTCCTTCACCGGCAGCTGGAGGCATACCATATTCGAGAGCTCTAATAAAATCGAGATCCATGTCTACAGCTTCATCATCACCTGCTTTTTTTGCCTCAACCTGCTGTTCAAAAGCTTTAAACTGACTTTCAGGATCATTCTGTTCAGAAAAAGCATTGGCAAGTTCCTTTCCGGCAGCAAAAAGTTCATATCTGTCAGTATATTCAGGATTTAAATCATTTTTTCTAGCCAGAGGACTATTTTCTGAAGGATATTCAGTTATAAAAGTAGGCTGAATAAGCTGATGTTCAACAACAGCATCAAAAAGCTCCATCATTAATTTATATTTTGAAGCATTTTTAAGCTCAGAAATATCAACACCATTCTTTTTACAAGCATTAAGAAGTATTTCAACAGACTCAAGATCTTCCTTGCTTGAAACAGCGCCATATTCAACAAGACTGTCTCTTATGGTAAGTCTTCTCCATGGTCTCTTAAAATCTATCATTTTATCATCATAAGGACATTCTGTTGTACCGTTAACTTCTAAAGCGAGAGAACTTATAAGCTCTTCAGTAAAATTCATCATGTCCTCAAAATCAGCATATGGCCAATAGAATTCCATCATCGTAAACTCAGGATTATGAGTAAGATCCATACCTTCATTTCTGAAGCTTCTATTAATTTCAAAAACCTTACCCATGCCTCCGACTAAAAGTCTTTTCAAATATAATTCGGGCGCAATACGCATATAAAGAGGCATATCCAGAGCATTATGATGCGTAATAAAAGGTTTTGCTGCCGCACCTGATACAAGGGGATGCATCATAGGAGTTTCAACTTCAAGAAAACCGTTTTCTGTCATAAACTTTCTTATAAACGCTATTATTTTGATTCTTTTATAAAATGTTGTCTTAACATCATCATTCATTATAAGATCAACATATCTTTGTCTATACCTTGTTTCTTTATCTGTAAGCCCATGAAATTTTTCAGGCAAAGGTCTTATATTCTTTGTAAGTAGTGCAGCTTCTGTAGCAAGCAATGAAAGTTCGCCTGTTCTGGTAACATAAGCTTCACCTTTTACCCATACTATGTCTCCGGCATCAAAATTCTTTTTAACAGAATCAAACTCCTCACCCATAAAATCTTTTGAAAAAACCACCTGAACCTTTTCAAGAGTTTCTTTTATATGACCAAAAGCGAGTTTACCCATAACTCTTAAAGACATAAGTCTTCCGGCAAGAGCATGTTTTTCTTCTTTACCTGTTTCAGCAAGCACTTCCTGAGGCACATCTTTATATTTTCTTATAAAATCAGAAACAGACATCTCAGGTTTTTTATCATTTGCATAAGGGTTAACATTCAAAGACCTTAAATTAAGAATTTTTTCCCTTTTCTTCTGAATAATTTCATTTTCGCCAAGCTGGCTAATATCTTTAGGCTGACTCATTTTGCCTCCAAGTTCATAACAAAACAAAAAAAACCGGCTCCTACAAAGAAGCCGGTAATTAATAATAATTTATTTATATTAAGTCAAAGAAAACCGACTTTTTCTTATTTGGTCTCTTGTGGCTTAACAGGTTTTAAATTAATTTTGTTCATTTTTACAGGAGCTGTAATCTTCTGAAGTTTAGCAGCATCAAGTTTAACAGGAGCTTTTACAGTTTCAACTGCACATGCTGAACCATCAGCACAAGTTTTTGCTTCAGCTTTTGGTGCTTCTGCCTTTGGAGCTTCTGCCTTTGGAGCTTCAGCTTTTGGTGCTTCAACCTTTGGAGCTTCTTCTTTAACAGGCTCTGCAGCTACTGGTTCTGCTGCTGGCTCTGCTACTGGTTCCTGGACTGCAGGTTCTGCTGTAGCTTCTTCATTTTTCGAACATGACATAAAAGTAATAGCAAAAAGAGAAATAAGAAATAAAATTAAACCCTTTTTCATAAAAACCCTCCAAAAAAAACAAATTAAAAACAAGTACCCTGATTTTACACTCAAACGGTAATCAGTCAAATTTTTACATTATTTCTTTTTTACATCACCGTTTTTATTTACTTTATTATCTCTACACATTCCATCAATAAAATCTTTTCCATTTGGACAGCAACGTCCCTTGTTTGATGGATGAAAGCCCATTGGACAGACAACACTCTCAACTGCATCTGAATATCTTGAACATTCTCCATCCATAATAAAATTAAAACCTTCTTCACAACAGAGATTTTCTACAAGGTGCTTGTTTTTTCCACAGTTATCAAAAGGTTTAAACATAGGGTTTATGCACATATCATCATCAGCTATTTCACCTTCAGGACAATCGCCTTTATTCATTTTAGAAAAAATATTAAATTCACCGAGATAAAGTTTTCCACCCTTCAGAGATATTTTATGACCGAAAAGATATTCATTATTGTTAAATTTTCTGTCAATGATAATTGCTATTTCATATGCTGCAGGTTTAAGATCTATCTTTTTTTCTGTATTAAAAGGAATTTCTTCAACAATTACATTCGCTCCGCTAATAAGAAATAAAAAGAAATTACCGCTTGGGTAATTATTTTTAATGTGAAGTCTTGCAACATCTGAAGGAACTTCTATTTCTTTATTAGGAGATTCCTTAAAAGTATCAAGCTTATAGCTTTTCATTGTT
This sequence comes from bacterium, assembly GCA_963667425.1. Taxonomy (GTDB): domain Bacteria; phylum UBP6; class UBA1177; order UBA1177. Next base: position 1,770,963 of record OY763407.1, read on the forward strand.
CTAACAAGTTTAAGACCGTTATCTTTAACATAGTTTATAGCTTCATCACCATAAACAGAGGTTTTTGCAAGTGCTTCACTAAGTATTTCGAGATGACGTGAGGCTTTTTCTTGTTTTACAAGTTCCATTTCCTGAAGAAACTTAGATTCTTCTTTCTTTGACTCCGGGGATGAAGAACATGATACAAAAATTGTGGTTAATAAAAAAAGGCAAACAAAACACATTATACTACGCATTTAAATCCTCCAACGCAAAAAATCTTACTAAACTATTTCGAATATAGTATTTAAACCATTTAAAATCAATAAAAATATATATTCTTTTTAAAAAAGATTCATCTACACTTAATCTTAAACACTTTATCTATTTATTTTTCAATATAAATTTCTGAAAATCAGAAAACAGTACCTATTTATTTTCGATACACGAAAGCGAGTTTTGACTTTTTTCCTAAATAAAAACAATTACTAACATAAAAACGATTGACATTGCAGAGCTAAATAATAAGATGCTAAGCAACTGAGTTTTTAAATATTAATATAAAGGAGAGTTTTTGATGGTTGCTGCAAAATCCAAAGGTGTTAAGAAAAAACCTTATACAGAAGTTGTTACTGAACAGAGAGGAGAACTTGATAAAGATCCTATTTACAGAGACATAATTGATATTGCAGACTACCAGAAACCAAAAACAAGAGCTGACTGTCTTAAAATGAAAAGACCATGCCTTTTTGTATCATGCAAATATCATCTCTATCTTGATATTAACCCTGAAACAAAATCTATAAAATATAACTTCCCTGATAAAGAAATAATGACATTAAAAGAAACTTGCGCTCTCGATGTTGCTGACAAAGGCGGCGTAACACTTGAAGAAGTTGGTGCCATCATGAACCTTACAAGAGAAAGAATTCGTCAGGTTGAAATGAGAGCTCTTCAGAAGCTTAAACTTAACAGCACAAAATACGATGTAAAAAATCTTTTTTTCAGTAAATAGCATTTTTTTATCATTTTCACCGAAACACAAATAAAATTTGCATCTTAGCAACAAATATGTGTTATTCTTCAATTTTCTTAACTTGACAGAAAAGAATACAAATATAAAATCAGCGCTGAATTTGAATTTTAATAAGGAGATTTTTTCATGTATCGTTTTCTTCCATTTTTTATTCTTTTAATATTACTATCCTTCACACTAACATCATGCGAAACATATCAGCCGCATAACTATAAAAAAAAATATGGAGATAAAGATCCTGAGGATTTTGAAAAAACAGAAGAGTCTCAAAAAGATCTTCAGCGGCTTACTTATCCTAATGGAGATAAATATTTTGGAGAAGTAAAAGATGATATGCCTCATGGATACGGAACATTCACTTACAAAACCGGAAACAGATATGTAGGCGACTTTAAAGAAGGTAAAAGATGGGGAAAAGGCTCCTACACATTTAAAAACGGAGACATACTTCAGGGGAATTTTAAAAATGATTTTCTGGAGGGAGAAGGAACACTAATATATGCAAATGGCGATTTATATAAAGGCATGTTTAGTAAAAATGAATTCAGCGGAAATGGAACCCGTACTTTCAAGAACGGTTCCATATATTCAGGAGAATTTAAAGACGGAAAATTTAATGGTGAAGGAGAGATGAAATATAAAAATGACAATTTTTACAGAGGTCATTTTAAAGATGGAAAAAAAGATGGTCAGGGAGCTTATTTTTATGCAAATGGAACAAAATATACAGGTGAATTTAAAAACGGCATAAAAGAAGGAACCGGAATATATGAATTTAAAAACGGAAATATTTACGAAGGTGAATTCAGAAAAGGAAAAATAAACGGTAAAGGGACTCTTACATATGCAAATAAAATTGTATATAAAGGAACATTCGTGGATGGAAAAATGACTGGATTTGGTACACTCACCTACCCTGATGGAAGAATATATGAAGGTAAATTCTTAAACGGAAAACTCAACGGCAAAGGAACCCTCACATATAAAAATGGGAAAAAAGAAACAGGAATTTGGGAAAACGGAAACCTTACAGATAAAAAACCTGTCGAAAATGATATAGAAAAATCTGAGAACGAGCAACCTGCAGAAGAAGATTACGAAACAAATCATTTTTGACAATCATAAACAATATAAATATAATTCCTTCGCAAAAGCAGTGGGGGAATCATGTTTCATACAAACCAGTTCTCAAATATACAGCTGAATAAAGAATATATTTCACTTGAACAAGAACCTTACATATCTGCACTTAAAAACAATGATGAAAAACTTTATCAAAAAAATCTTTTATCCAACATACTAAAGGAAAAACACCTTTCCAGAATTGGCAAAGAACTCAGCGAACATGGTATTACAGAAATAGCCCTTTTAAAAGGAATTTATCTGCTCAAAACCTTATATGCAGATAAACCATGGATAAGAAGTATGTCTGATATAGATATTCTTGTAAAAAAAGAAGATTACACTAAATCAAAAACAATTATCTCTTCAAAATACCATATAAAGAAAAAACCCTTAGCAATAGTAAAAAGCAGACATCAGTTCGGGTTTTACGTTGACCAAAGTTTTATTGAAATACATAGATCTCAAACCTCTTTCAATAGATTTAACATTAATTATAACAGTTTTTTTGAAGATGCTTCAGAATGTTTAGATCACTATGGAACAAGATATATTCTTCCATCTTTTGAAAAAATGGCATTATTTTCCATTATTCATAATTTTTCACAAAACATATCTGAATTAGATATAAGAAGAATTATAGAAACTGAAATGATAATACAGGCTTCAAATAGAGAAAAACTGCTGAAAGAGTTTGAGCAAAACTCAATATTACATCTCCTTTCATTTCATTCAGCAATTTATTCACTTATTGTTAAATCACCGAAAGCCTCATTTACAGATTTAAAAATTCCAAAAGCAGCGTTATTATTAAAGAAAGGAAAAGAAAATATTTTTTCATCAAAACACAATAAACTGATAAAAATTTTACTCTTACTTCCATCAACTATAAAATGGAGCACAAAAGCTCTTTAAATGAAGGAGAAACCTGTATGAAACGATGTATAATATATGATCTTGACGGCACAATACTTGATTCCATTAAAGATATAGCTACCGCAGTCAATCTCATGAGAAATTCTTTCGAAATTGAACCTTTAAATATGGAAGAAACAAAAAAATGTATTGGAAACGGAATTGAAACTCTTGTTCATGAAGCACTTAATGGCTACGACATCGATTCCAAAGAGGCACTGATAAGAATGAGACATTTTTACAAAGAACATCTTATGGATGAAACAACACTTTATGAAGGTGTCGAAGAAGGACTTCAGGTTTTATCAGATGCAGGATATATTCAGACCGTTGTAAGTAATAAACCGACAGAAGCATCAATATATATACTCGAAAAATTAGGCGTATCCCATTATTTTGAATTTATAATCGGAGGGGGAGATAAATTTCCTTTAAAACCAAATCCTACAGCTATAAAATACATTCTGGAAAAAACCAAAAGCAATCCTGAAAAAAGCTGGATCGTTGGAGATAACCACACAGATATGGATGCAGGAAAATCTGCCGGAATAAAATTATGTTTTGCAAATTATGGACTAGGAATCAAAAGTAAAAAAAATCCTCCAGACATTGAAATAAACACTTTTAAGGAATTTGTGGATTTTGTAACGAAAAAGGGGAATTAAATGAAACACTTAACACATCTGACAATCGTTTTTTTAATAATATTCTCATCTCTATATGCTGAAGAGAAAATAACATCAATAAAAGACGTGGAATTTGCACCTCACAAAATTAAAGCAGATACATTTCTTGAATACTGGGCTTTGACATTTCAGTTTGATGATGGCTCTTCGCTTTATAATCAGTTTATAACTACCAGCAAAGGAGTAATAAATGGAACAGCCATGGTTTTAAACAATTTTGCTGTTCCCTCAAAAAAAACTCTACAATTAAAAGATGAATTTACAGATAAAGATTTAAAATTTGATACTGCCAAACAAAAGCTTTCACTTGGGAAAAATCAAATAATAAAAAGCGGTTCAACCTATATACTGCATGTTGAAAATGACAAACTGACAGCAGACATTAAACTTGTTTCCAATTCTATGGGATTTCAAATCAATGATGGATTTGCCTATCCTGATAAAACAAGTAAAAATACATTTGTAAAAACCTTTAACCATGTACCGTTTGGAACTGCATCGGGAACAATAAAATATGCTGATGGAAAAACTCTTAACATAAAAGGCTTTGGTACAATTGAGCATGGCTACAGCAATGAACTTCAGCCTACATATTCAAAGCTATGGGAAAGATTCAGACTTCTCTCTTCAGATTTTGCCATTACAATGACAGACATAACAGCAAGCGATAAATTTAAAAATACCTCCATGCCTCAGCTCATAATTGCTGAAAAAGGGAAAGAACCTTGTGCAGCTTCTGATTACAAACTTACAAAATCGGTATACAAAAAAGATGGAGACAATAAATATCCAACAGTTTTCACTTTAAATGCAACATGTGGGAACTACACAATAGAAGGCAAATGGCACACCACAAAACTGAATGAAAAATATGAAGCTCTTCAGGGAATGTCGTGGCCTGTAAGAAAAATAGCAGCAATGGTTGCCGGAGAAGTTACATTTTACAGATCTCAGAATGAATACTCTTTTACAATAACATCAAAAGAAAAACCTGAGCCGGTAAAACTTAACGGCTCAGGCATCAACGAAACAATCTTTATGAAATAGTTATAAAATCTTCATCAGATAACAAACATTGAACATCCGTCTGAACTTTTACTTTCGGAAGAAGTTTCATCATTTGATTCAGAACTATCATCTCCTGAATCTCCTGAACTTTCAGGATAAACATGACATTCTTCACAACTGTTTTCACTTAAGCAGTTATAAGAATTTTCATCCCCAGCTCTTACAGTTACGTCATGACAGCACTGTAAAATGTCAAAAGAAAGATTGTTCCATTCACCTGCCAAAACAGCGTTAATCATTGAATCAACTTCACTTGCCGAAATTTCATCGGAATAACATTCTTTAAGAACTGTTGAAATCATTTTCACACAGAGATCGGTATCTTCTTTTTTACACTGGGCAGGGTCAGGATTACATACACTTTTAAGCACATCAGTACAGACAGTAATTTCTGTAGTTCCATTTCTCTCTTCATAACCCTCGTCTTCAATAAAAGTATCGCAACGGCACTCATATTTTCCATCATCGTAGATAGTGCATCTTCCATAGTCAGCCTTACATGTTTCAGGGTTATCATCCTCCTTGCACGCTGCTGCCAATGTAGCAAGGCAGGCATCTTCACTTTCTGGAAACGAGACAGTAAGATTGTGTTCAGCAATTTCTTCAGCAGAAAAAGCGACGTCCATTCCCAGATGACCATCACTTTTGCAAGTGCAGAAAGCTCTATAGCCATTTACATCATCAAGAGAATAATGGCACTCACCCTGATCTCCAGCACAGTCAAAAGTTTCAGCATTAAGAACAAAAGCTGATAAAACAGCAAACAAAACAAATGCTTTCTTCATAAAATCCTCCAAATTATTTAAAATCTTAAACCCAAAAGTAGATATAAATCAGGAATATACTCGGCTTTGTCACATAATTCACCAGTAGGAGTGTCACAAGTAGTAGTCTGCTGAAATTTATAATCCAAAGGGAAACCGGAACCTAATTTTATCTGAAAAGCAATATTATCAGAAAGATGATTAATATATGTCATTTCAGCTAAAACTTCTACATATGAATTTGTGTTATGATAATGATTATATCCCGCACAGATACCTGTACCTAAACGAATTTCATTTTTTCTTCCAAGATTAAAAAAAATAGGATATCCAGCTGTAGTCTTAAATTTTAAAGACCATGATTGCTGCAATTCTGTTCCACCCTGAACCCTCATCATTTCCCAGAAAAAATATTTCCATCGAATTGTAAATAAGGAAAGATCTGCTGTAAAACCATAAGTACTTCAACCAAGCGCAAAAGCAAACCACTCGGTTTTACCTGGGTCAAATCTTATAAAAGAGTTTTCCTCCGCAAAAAATGAAAAAGAAAGCATTAAAAGAATAAAAAAAGCTAATATCCTATTTTTCATCTATTCTTTCCTGAAAATAAATTATATAAAGCTGTATCCAATATTCATAAAGATATTTACACTCTTAAAAACAAATTTCAATGTTTTTTTCTATATACGTTTACTTGCAGTGGTTTTGTTTAAAATTAATTCTTGATACAAAACTAAGCTGTAAATCCCTGTTTATCTTGAAAAAGAGAGGTGTTTTTCCACTTTTTTTAAACAGTGATATATGAAAGATACGGGCAAAGAAAATTTTAGTTAAACAGTTAAAGAATATCAAAAGAAAAACCTGAGCCAGTAAAATTTATCGGCTCCGGTATCAACGAAACAATCTTTATGAAAAGTTAGAAGCACATTTTTTTCAGTTCTTCAACTTTATCAATCACTTCCCAAGGCATTCCATCTCTACCAAAATGACCATAAGAAGCGGTCTTTTTGTAGATTGGTCTAAGAAGATCAAGTGTTTCTATTATAGCTGCCGGACGCATATCAAAAATTTTGTTTACAGCTTTTTCAATTAAAGTTTCATCAACTTTTGCTGTTCCAAATGTATTTGCATAAACGGAAACAGGTCTGGCAACACCTATTGCATATGCGATCTGTATTTCACATTTATCTGCAAGCCCTGCTGCAACAACATTTTTAGCAATATAACGAGCCATATATGAAGCAGAACGGTCAACTTTGGAAGGATCTTTACCTGAGAAAGCTCCGCCACCGTGACGACCCCAACCACCATATGTATCAACTATTATTTTTCTTCCTGTAAGTCCGGCATCTGCAACAGGTCCACCTAAAACAAATTTGCCTGTAGGGTTGATAAGGAATTCTGTATCATCATGCATCAAATTGGCAGGAATAACTGTTTTTATAACTTTTTCAATAATATCCTTTTCTATTTGTTCATGTTCAATGCCTTCATAGTGCTGAGAAGAAACAACAACTTTATCAACAGCAACAGGAAGATTGTTTTCATAACGAACACTTACCTGACTTTTTCCATCAGGACCAAGATAATTTATCTCTTTAGCTTTTCTTACCTTAGCAAGTTTATAGCAGAGCTGATGAGCTAACAGTATTGGAGTAGGCATATAATCAGCATTTTCATTTGTTGCATAACCAAACATAAGCCCCTGATCACCGGCACCCTGCTCTTTTGTATCACTTGAATTTACACCCATAGCAATGTCAGGAGACTGCTTATCAATAGATGTCATAATTCCGCATGTATCTGCATCAAAACCAGTGTGTTTTGTATCTGTATATCCTATTTCTCTTATAGTTTCCCTTACTATACTCGGTATATCCGCATAGGTTTCAGTAGTTATTTCACCACCTACCATAACAGTACCTGTTGTAATAAAAGTTTCACAGGCAACTCTCGAATACTTATCTCCGGCAAGAATAGCATCAAGCACAGCATCAGAAATCTGATCTGCAACTTTATCAGGATGCCCTTCAGTAACCGATTCTGAAGTAAAAGTAAAAATTCTGTTCATTTTTATACCTCCAAAATATAAAAAGCCCTCCACATAAAAGGATGTGAAGGGCTCCGAATAACGATATATATGCAGGGAAAAAGAAATTTATCTCTTTGAGAACTGGTAGCGAGCTCTTGCACCCTTCATACCGAATTTCTTTCTCTCTTTCATTCTTGAATCTCTTCTAAGGAACCCCTCTTTCTTTAGAGCAGAGCGAAGTTCTGAATTGTATTCAACCAATGCTTTTGAAATACCGTGTCTTGCAGCTTCAGCCTGTGCAGCAATACCGCCGCCACGAACTGTTATAAGTGCATCAAATTTGCCTTCAGTCTTAGATATCTTAAAAGGTATATAAACCTTATCAGTACTAGGATCTGTAAGGAAATGTTCTTTAGGCTCTTTACCGTTTACAGTAACTTTTCCACTGCCTGGTCTTAAAAAAACTCTTGCAACGGCTGTCTTTCTTTTACCGGTAGCATACCACTGTTCCATTGCTATCTCTCCGTTCTATATTATATTTCAAGTGCTTCTGGTGTCTGTGCTGCATGAGGATGTGTTTCCCCTGCATACACTTTAAGCTTTGCAAGTATCTTTCTTGCGAGCTTGTTTTTCGGGAGCATTCCTTTAACAGCATGTGTTATAATGTGCTCAGGATGTCTTGCAACCATGTCTGTAGCGTTATAAGACTTGATACCGCCCTGATAACCAGAGTAACTGTAATACATCTTATCAGACCATTTGTTACCTGTAAGAAGAACCTTATCAGCGTTTATAACTATAACGTAATCACCACAATCCACATTAGGATTGAAGTAAACTTTGTTTTTTCCTCTAAGAACATTAGCAACCTCTGTTGCAAGTCTTCCAAGAGTTTTACCCGATGCGTCAACCGTAAACCACTTAGGATTCATATCCTCATTTCTTGAATATCTGGTGATGTTCATTTTACCTTCCTTCACCCGTAGTTATCAACATAAAGCTGGGTCATGTTACCCAAAACCTTTGCCATGTCAAGAATTTTTTAACGACTTTCAAAGATAGTAAAAAAAAGAATGTAATAATAATAACTATAGCCAGTTTTTTTAAGGATTTAAACTGGAAATTATTGACTTCAAAAAAGAGAAATCCTACTATAGCGCAACTTTGAATTTAATAATGTTTGTGTTGTGGAGAAAAAAATGCTTATTACAAAAGAAAACTTAAAAACAGCTTTTACTTTTGATGATGTTTTGCTTGTTCCCGCATATTCAGAAATACTTCCTCATGAAGTTAATGTGGAAATAACTCTTACAAAAGGAATAGACTTAAAAATTCCCCTACTCAGTGCTGCAATGGATACTGTTACCGAAGCAAAGACAGCCATGACTATGGCACGGGAAGGTGGGCTTGGTGTCATTCATAAAAATATGAGTATAGAATCACAGGTAAAAGAAGTTAAAAAAGTTAAGAAATCTGAAAGTGGCATCATATCATCTCCTATAACAATATCACCTGAAGCTACAGTGATGGATGCTCTTGAGCTTATGCATAAAAATGCAATATCAGGAATTCCTGTCACAGATAAAAACAACAAGCTTGTCGGCATTATAACGAATAGAGATCTCCGTTTTGAAACTGATTTTTCAAAACTTGTAGGCTCTTTAATGACAAAAGATCTTGTAACTGTCACTGAAAACTGCACTATGGAAGAGGCAAAAAAACTTTTACATAAACACAGAATAGAAAAACTGCTTATAGTTGACTCCGAGGGAGAACTTTCAGGACTCATAACAACAAAAGACATTGAAAATAAAGAAAAATATCCTAATGCGGCAAAAGATTTGAAAGGAAGACTCATTGTTGGAACAGCGATCAGTCCTGCAGCCGATGGAATTGAGCGTGCTGAAGCACTTATAAAGGCCGGTTCTGATATTCTTGTTCTCGATTCTGCACATGGGCATTCAAAAAATGTGGTTGACAGAGTAAGAGAATTAAAAAGAAGGTATCCTGAACAACCTATCATTGCAGGAAATATTGTAACTGTAGAAGCTGCTGTAGCATTAATGAATGCCGGCGCAGATGTTCTTAAGGTTGGAATAGGTCCCGGCTCAATATGTACAACAAGAATTGTTGCCGGTATCGGATTCCCTCAGCTTACCGCTGTTAATCAGGTTGCCGAAGCGGCCGCTAAACGAGGAGTAACTGTTATTGCTGATGGAGGAATAAGATTCTCAGGAGATATCGTTAAAGCTTTAGCAGGTGGTGCAACCGCTGTAATGATGGGAAGCATGTTCGCCGGAACAGATGAAGCTCCTGGAGACATTGTTCTCTATCAGGGAAGAAGCTTTAAAACATACCGTGGAATGGGTTCTATTGGAGCTATGACCAAAGGAAGTAAAGACCGATATTTTCAGGAAAACATTGATGACCAGTCAAAATTTGTTCCTGAAGGCATTGAGGGTCGTGTTCCATACAAAGGTCCACTTTCTAATACCATTTATCAACTTATTGGTGGACTTAAATCAGGAATGGGGTATCTTGGAGCATCAAACATTGAGAACTTAAGAAAAAATGCAAATTTTGTTCAGATAACAAATGCAGGTTTTAATGAAAGTCACGTGCATGATGTAATGATAACAAAAGAATCTCCAAACTATAGAATGAATTAAGAATCAAGTCTTGAAAAAACATCATCAGGCAGAGCAATCTGAAGTCCACTTCCGTTAAGAAAAATAAGATCTGTTTCTGCAATAAAAACATCTTCATTTGTAACTATATTAAAGCCTCTATAGTTAAGTTTAATACCATCTCTGCTTATATATTGGGGCTCACACATAATTCTTATTGTATCACCGTCACGACAAATACCGCTATTTGTTAGAGAAAAACGCAATGTAACAACATCAATTCCCAAAGATTCTATAGTATCAACAGGAACACCTTTTTCTGCAAAAAAAGCTCTTTTAACCTTGTTGACAAACTCTACATATTTAGGATAGACAACAAGGTTAAATGAATCACAGTCATAAACCGAAATCTGAAAATCACGTGCTGACATTTTGCTCCTCCGTTATAAAAAAATCTTACTTAAAAGAATACTACTATAAAGGATAAACATCAAAAATAATTTAAGAATAGTTGGGGAAAGAAATTTTTCTTTTATTCTCAGGCTTTAGCTTTTTTAACAAATATCTTATCAAGACCAATTGTTCCCTCTAGTTCTTTAAGATATTTTTTAGAAGAAATTTTCTGCAAAGTTATTTCAGCTACTTCAAGACGTGAATTAAGATCCAGCTCTGTAACAATAGAAATATTTATAGGATCAGATATAAAATCTTTAAGATATTTAACATGTCCAGCCCACAGTTTTTCATCATGTTTTTGTTTTAACTGCAATCTTTCTTTATACCAATCCGAACTTATAACATATTCTCTTGTAAACATTTTACGTAATTCAGGATCTGAAATATCCTTTCCTTCATAACTACCATAGGCCATAATATGAAGCAGAACTTTTAACGGAGGCACAGCATATTCCACACTTCCATCTTCAAAATACATAAGAGCAGTTTTTTTCTGTGCTTCAACAATGTTGTTAATTCCATCAACAAAATCTTCCATGCTCTGAAGCTCAGGTTTTAACATTTCAGGAGTAAAAACTCTGGCAGGTTCTTCAAAAACTTTACCAAAAAACCTGAAAACAAAACTTTCAGTTATTCTGTAACCAAGTCTGCTTGCACAAACTTTTTTCCCTTCGTATTCAAAATCTTCAAGTTTTTCCAGCGCATTTACTTTTATAAGTTCATTTGGATCCTTATCCTTTCGCATCATTCTACACCAGAGCTCAGGAATAAGAATACTAATATCATGATCTATTCTATAGTTTGGACCAACATAACCGGCAGGAGTACTGTAGCCGTGATAGCCGGTAAGAATATATGAAAGAAGCGCATTGTTGAGATCTGTTGTAGGAACCAGCATGTTAAATGGACCTTTAGTAAGAGCACCTTCAGAACCTGCACCAGTAGTTGATGGAGACTTTCCAGTAAGGCTGCATATAAAATCCATTAAAAATTCGGGATATTCCTGATAATGAATAGGATTATAAACACAAAGAGGTCTTATTCCGGCTTTTTTATCAGGAGGATTATTTTTTCTTCCGGGCAATACATCATTAACAGGGAAAAGAACAGGCGCATCAGCATCAAGTTTTCTGTAAAGCTTTTCACCTATTTCAGCAAGATATTTATCCAGAGGCTTTGAAAATGCAGGATTTCTCTGAAGATATCTCGGATTTCCGGATCTTTTTCCATCAGCAAGAACTCTTGGATGTGAAGGTGAAATGAAATAACGAAACTCATTATCTGTTGCACCCATTTTAATAAGTTCCTTGACAGGTTCTGTATACTGATCAAAAGCAATAGCATCTTCAAGAAGTTCTTTTCCATCTTCTGCTGTAAGCGGTTCATAGTTACTTATGAAAGTATTTAAACTGCTGTCTGAAAGATCTTTTTCCGCCTCTTTATCATAACCTCTGTGAATAGCCTCATCAGGTCTCTGGAAAAAAAGTTTTTCACAGTTCTGAACAAATTTAGCACTTTGCCCAGCATAATTCGGGTTAAGCCCTTTAACTCTATCAACAGGAAGAACAGTTGAAGCTGAAATATCATCTTCCATCTGAACTTTTGCAGCTGCTATAAAATCAGGTCTTAAAGAGTGCATATACCAGGCATTATCTTTTGTAAACCCTACTCTAAGATAGGAAGAAACGACTTTTCTATTATCAGATATAAGAGTATGGCCTTTTCTGCCGTTCATAAAGTCAACAGAGAAAAACTCCTCCCAGTCAAGATTGGGAAAAAGTCTGGTAATCTGTTTAATTCTAATTATAAGAGCTTTAATATGTTCAGGAATACCTTCAAGGAACTTACGATATTCTTCAGTATGACTTTCATGCGGAGTAAGAAGCTTTATTACAGAACCAAGGCTTCTTTCCGGACTTAAAAGAGGTCTTGATTTCTTGCTTCTCATCTCTTTACTGTTCCATCTTTTTGAAAAATCATACTTTATTATTTTTCTCGCTATTTCAAAATCTTTATCTATATCATCAATAAAAAAGTTACCATAGTTAATGGCATTTAAAAGAGATTTTGATATTTCGGACTTTCCGCCACCTGAAACTGTACTCGGTTTATGAAGAAGATGACCTTCACAGTTTGTAAGGACAATTCTCCATTCAGGAGCAAAAGGATGTTTTTCCATCTGGAATTTCTGACCACTGGGTGCAACATAAAAATGGTCAGGAAGAAGTTTCAGTTTTTCAATCTTACCGTTATACATCCATGAAACCGAAGAATCTTCAATTTTAAGAACAGCATTTTCAGGAATATAAATAATGTCGGAATATTTCTTGTCCACACCATAATTTTCAGGTTTAAAATCAATAATATCCTGATACTTGGATTTCATCTCATCAAAAGTAAGTGGATCATGATACCATGAATAATAGGTTCTAACCTCAACTGTACGTCCGCAATTCTTTCTTAAAAATGCAAGTGTACCGCCGGAGTGCTCCTCTTCCACTCCACCAAAAAGATTGGCAGAATAGCTTATCATTGTTTTAATTTCTTTCTTAGAGTACCCAAAATAGTTATCAGCAATAATAGTTACAGCAACGCCTGAATCATTTCTGCATGTAATTTTAAAAGGCTGACCTTCATTATAAAGCTCATCTTCATCTTTCCAGCACATTCCATCTCTGCGTCTTCTTTCCGAAGCATCTTCCCAGTTTGGAAGTCCAAGATCTTTTTTCTTAAGATGTATTAAATGAGGTGCAAGAATAATGCAGCCGGTATGACCTGTCCAATGCTCAACATCAAGGGCGGCATCATTTTTGAAAAGGTATGGATTTCCGCCATTACCAAAAATAGACTCAACAAAATCAAGATTACTTACAAGAGCTCCGGGAGCAAAAAATCTTATTTCCATAGATTTTTCTTTTTCCACACCTGGAACTTCAGGACTTACAACAGGTCTCAAAAGGAGAGAAACAAAAAGATTAGCTTTTCTCTCCTGATCTGAAGTAAAAGGAAGTTCGAGAAGTTCTTCAGGAGGATTTAAAGCAGCATTTAAAAGATTTGCAAAAACTATTTTTGGTACAGATTTTTTATCAGGAGGAACAGGAAGACCTCCTGAAACGACATGAAAAGTTCCTTTTGTAGTCCTTCTGTCATGTTTAGGATTATGTAAAATACCCTGTCTTATTCTATATGATTTTATATGCGGATTAATATATTCATCCCTATCTGGAGGCATACTGAGTTCTCTTGCCATTCCAGGTTCATCGATAACAAGAGAATCTGTTGGAATACGAATTGATTTATCATATTCTATATCTTTCAGATAATCATTAAGAAATGCCTGAATACGTAAATCCACAGGATTTATTATCTGACCTGAAAGAAGTCTTATCTTCTCTCTATAATTTGCAAGAAGATTTTCAGTGAGCTTAATAAACTCATCATCACTCATATTTTTACTATCACCGGCACTGAATTCCTTAGAATAAATAGGCATATTCATAGAAGCCAGTTTCATATTTATATATCGTATAAGGTCTTTTCTCTTTTTACGTTTTTCTCTATCCATTTTGATTCTGTCCTGATTTAATTCGTTCATAACAACCTCCCGACCTGAATAAATAAAAAAATTTTTGCAAGATCGAACTCTATATAATACTTTATGCTCATTTTTTTGCAAAAAAAAGCACAACACTTTCATAAAGAGCAAAAAGAGTTTATATACTGATAGAAAAAGAATTTAAAAAATAAAATGCAGCATATATTGTTGAAATAAAAATATTAAGAATTGATTAAAAAAATATATTATTTATTGATTTTACCCTTAAGAGATGCAGTAGGTCTAAAAACAACATTTCTTTTAGCAGGAATAGAAATCTCTTCACCTGTTCTTGGATTACGACCTTTTCTGGCAGGTCTTTCACTTATTTTAAGAGCACCAATACCATTAAGAGAAACCCTTTCGCCGGCAGCAAGAGTTTTTTCGACTATATCAACAAAAATCTCATAAGCATCTTTTGCCATAGCTGAAGTAAGAAAAATCTCTTTATCTGCAAGAGATTCTTTAAAAAGTCTGATAAAACCGGCTTTTGTTGTTGCAACCTTGTTAGACATTTGTCCCTCCAATTTAGAAGTTATTTAAAAGAAAGTAACATTGGAATGATAAAAGCGATTTGGCAAATGTCAACTATTTTTTGATATTTTTTTATCATTTGTAATAAAAAATATAATATAATATATTAATTTTTAAATGATAAAAGACAGATTCAGTCATAAAAACATAAAAATTAGCAATCAAAGCATCTTAATAATCTAGAAAAATCTTCTTTTTTTGCATAAGGTACAATTTAATCTTCCAAACATCATTAATTTAAACTAATAAACAAGACGTAGCTATAAAAACAACAAGACACCTGCTTAAAAAAACTCGCTGAAGCATGAAACATTGATTGCAAAAAACATGAATATATCAATATAATAAAGCTGTTAGATTTTAAGCATTGCGGCAGCGAGTTCTTCTAAAGAGGCAAATTCTTTACCCGTTGAAAGCTCTTTTACTGAAGTAGCAGTACAAACAATATCTGCTTCCTTAAACTCTGAAACACTTTTAATTCCTGCCTTTAAAGCTCCTTTATCAAGATAAACCATAAAAGTCATTTCAGAATATTTCTTTACATATATGGGAACAGGCTTTGATTCATCTTTTAATATTCCACTGACAATAATTTTCTCGGCATCACCAAATTTTTCAAGAGCAAAAAAAGCCTTAAGTTTTTCCTTAGAAAACTCTTTATCATTAAGTTTGTTTTTCTCAATAATAGAAAGTACATCATCATAATGGGCAAGCTTGTTTCCAAGATTTAAAAGATTTAAAATCAGCTCTTTATCACCTGAAGGCATTACATTCCTGAGATTCCATGCTTCTTCATTTTTTTCTTCATTTACAAGCGTATAAAAAAGAGCTGAAACTGCATCAGGTGATTTCGGATTACTTTTAAGAACATTTTTATAAAACTGCTCTGCCTGCTTATAAATTCCATCTTTATATTTAACACTTCCCATAAAATAATTTGCACCTTCATGAAGTGGTTCAATCTTAAGAGTTTTAGACATAAAATTAATAGAAATGTCCCTCTCATCCATAGAATAGTAAATAAGACCGAGGTTAAAATATGATTCTGCCTCTTTTATCTGAGCATCTGCCGATTTAATAAAAAGAGAAACAGCCTCTGTAGTTTCTCCCATATTCATTGCCGAAAGAGCTTTATAAAAAACAGCATCATCAACTTTAGATTCACTGAAAGCGTCATATGCGGATTTAAAATTACCTTCCATTAAAGCCTTTTCTCCGCTTAAATATGCTACATCCTTAGACTTTGTATTCACTTTCAATAGTTCCATATTTGCAGCATCAGTATTAGACTGTCTGGTCTCAAGAGTTGAACATGAAACTGCAAAAAATACTGATAAAATAACAATTAAATACTTCATAACTAAAGCTCCAAGAATTTCTTCATCTCTACATAATCATGTTTACCGTTTGCCGTATCTTTAACGTTTCCATTCTCATCAATATAAAAAGATGCAGGAAGAAGAACACCTGAATCTCTCAAAGCTTCAGGAGCCTGGAAAACCTCAAAAGAGACCTTATTCTTTTCCATAATCTCCTTTATTTTAGCCGGCATCGGATCAAATGAAAATGTCACAACAACAAGTTTACCATCAAAATCCTTTTTAAGTTTCTCAAAATCAGGAAACATTTCAATACATGGAATACACCACGAAGCCCAGAAATCAACAAGAACCTTTTTTCCTTTATACTGACTGAAATCAACATTTGCACCATTTTGAAAAGATTTGAAATTAAAAGAAGAAATATTTTTCCCCTTTTCAAAACTTTCATCAGAAATCACATCAAGTTTTGGCACATCAATAGCTGTGACCGGCTCTGAAACTGCTTTTTCTTTATTGCATGAAACCAGAGCAAGAACAATCACAAAAATAAACAGAAGCTGCTTCATAAAAATCCTCCATTACTAAAATAAAGCTTATCAAGTATAATAATAACCGCTTTTAAATCAACTATGATTAAAGAGCAGTTTAAATTTACATAAAATTAAGTTTAAATATAATTTTTAAGCATTTTATTAAACACGTTCACGGAGAAAATCATGAAAATACCATTTCTTGACCTTTCAGGATTATATGAAGATATACGAGAAGAAATAAACTTAAAAATAAATGACCTTTTAGACAGAACTCAATTTGTAGGCGGCAAAGAAGTAGATTCTTTTGAAGAAAAGTTCGCAACATATTGTGGAACAAAACATGTCTGTGGATGCGGAAACGGAACCGATGCGCTATTTCTGGCACTAAAAGCTCTCGGAATAAAAAAAGGAGACACCGTTGTAACGATACCTGCAACATTCATTGCAACAACAGAAACAATAACAGCTGTAGGAGCAGACATAGCATTTGTTGATGTTGACGAAACAAGAACAATGTCCCCGATTCTTCTTGAAAAATTCCTTGAAAAAAATGCAGAAAAAATGAACGTAAAATGCATTATTCCAGTCCATCTTTACGGACACATGAGTGATATGCCCAAAATAATGGAAATAGCAGAAAAATATAACCTTAAAGTTCTCGAAGACTGCGCACAGGCACATGGAGCTGAAATTAATGGAAAAAAAGCAGGAAGTTTTGGAAACATTGGAAGCTTCTCATTTTATCCGGGAAAAAATTTAGGCGCATTTGGTGACGGAGGTGCACTGGTAACTTCAGATGATGAATTATTTAAAAAAATTAAAATGCTCACAAATCACGGAAGATGGAACGCAAAATATGTTCATGAAGAGGAAGGTTTCAACTCAAGACTTGACACGATTCAGGCTGCCATTCTTGAAATAAAACTCAAATATCTCGACAAATGGAACTCCCACAGAATAAAAACAGCTGCACTTTACAGAAAACTACTTAAAAACACCGTTGAAACACCAGAAGAAAGAGAAGAAAAAGCTCACGTATATCACATTTTTGGAATACTTACGGAAAAAAGAGATGAACTTGCGGCATACCTTAAAGAAAACGGTATATCAACCGGAATCCACTACCCGCTGCCACTTCATCTTCAGCCAGCATATAAACGATTAGGATATTCAAAAGGAGATTTTCCGTTATCAGAAAAACTTGGAGAGCAGGAACTATCTCTTCCAATGTGGCCGCAGATAACCGAAGAAGAAGTTAACGAAGTTGTAAGAGTTATAAAAGAGTTTATTTAAAGTAAATATCGACAAGTTTTTCAGCAATACCAACATAAGTTTCAGGAGTCAGCTCCTTCATTCTCTTCTTTGCATCTTTAGGAACCTTTTCAAGAGTATCAATAAAAGAGCTAAGTTCATCTAAAGACATTCTTTTGCCTCTTGTAAGCTCTTTAAGTTTTTCATAAGGGTTTTCCTCACCGTAAAAACGCATAAGAGTCTGAATAGGTTCAGCAAGAAGCTCAGGATTTGCTTTAAGATCTGCAAGCATGGTTTCTGCATGAATTTCAAGCTTTGAAAGTCCTTTTAAAAGTGAAGAAATTCCCATTGAAAGGTAGGCAAAACAGCTTCCAAGATTTCTGAGTGCAGTTGAATCGGTAAGATCTCTCTGGAATCTTGAATTTAAAAGTTTAACAGCAAGATGCTCCATAAGAGAAATACCAAGCCCCAGATTGCCTTCTGAGTTTTCAAAATCTATAGGATTAACCTTATGCGGCATAGTTGAACTGCCAACCTCACCGGCTTTTGTCTTCTGTTTAAAGTAACCGAAACTGATGTAGCCCCAGAAATCCTTATCAATATCTGTCATAATAGCAGAAAGACGTATCATCGAATGCAGAATCGCTGAAATATAACCGTAATGATTAATCTGAGTTGACCAGATAAGAGGCTTTATTCCAAGATTGGAAGAGATAAACTGAGCAGAAAGAGAAATCCAGTCAACATCTGGAAAAACAAAAGCGTGAGCATTAAAATTTCCAGTCGCACCGTTCATTTTACCTTCGGTAACAAGTGATTCAAGCAATTCAATTTCAGATTTAAGTCTTGAAGCAAAAACAATAAACTCTTTGCCAACAGTTGTAGGAGAAGCAGGCTGACCGTGAGTTCTACTAATCATGGGGATACTTTTCCATTCTTTAGCCATTGTTTCAATTATATCAAGAAGCTCTTTAGCTTCATTTACAATAATATTCTTTCCTTTTTTTATCATCAAAGCATAAGAAGTATTATTTATGTCCTCACTTGTGCATGAAAAATGAACCCACTCCTGAATATCTCCGAGATTGCGATTTACAAGCTCTTTTTTTATATAATATTCAACAGCTTTTACATCATGGTTGGTTGTTTTTTCAATATTTTTAACCATCATGGCCGACTCTTCATTAAAACCGGCGGAAATCGAATCAATGCTCTTTAAATCCTGAGCAGAAAGTTTTCTTTCACCAAATTTATCATAAATAAATTTAAGCCATTCGATTTCAACGAAAACTCTATGCTTAATAAGAGCATATTCAGAAAAAACATCGGCAAACTGAACCGTTTTTGAAGAATATCTCCCGTCAATAGAAGTTACAGCTTTAAGAGAAGACATCATTTACTCCATAATGTAAGATTTACAAACGTCACGTGATTATACAAAAAGAAAAGTGCGTTGCAATAAATTGTAAAAGTAAAAAAAATAATTCTTTGATTTATAAAATCATAGAAATATAATTCCTCAAGGTATTTTTGTAAACAGAAAACGGAGTTTTAGATGAAAAAAATTTTTACAGTTATTTTAATTATCTTTTCCTGCATTTCACTTTATGCAGGAGAAAGCAGCTGGACATTTATAGGTTCAGATGATTTGACAACAACAGGAGCATCATACACATCCATAGCCTTAGACAGCAAAAACACTCCATATCTTATCTTTAGCAACAACACTCCTAGAAAAACGAAAAGTATAATGACCAATCCTGTTGTAAAATTTGATGGAACAAACTGGGTAAATGTAGGAACATCACCTATTTCTGAAATAACAGCTCAATATACTACAATAAAAATAGACAGCAACGATACGCCCTACATAGCCTTTATAAATAGCAGCAATGAAAGCAGGGTAACAGTCATGAAATTTGACGGAACAGATTGGGCTATCGTCGGCACAGCAGGCTTTTCAACACCCGGAGCATCATGGCTTACTTTTGCACTTGACAGTAATGACACACCTTATGTCGGATTTCTTGATGGAAGCAACAGCGGCAAAGGAAGTGTCATGAAATTTGACGGAACAGACTGGATTTACGTTGGAACTCAAAACTTTACAACAGGTACTGTACCATTTTTCTCACTTGCAATAAACAACAGTAATGAACCTCTGGTCGCATTTATGGATAATAGTAACAGCGGTAAGACAACAGTAATGAAATTTGACGGAACAGATTGGGCAGTCGTTGGCACAGCAGGTTTTTCAGAAGGAGAGAACCCATATATCACATTTGCTATAGATAAAAATGATGTTCCATACGTAGCATTCCTGGATACAGCCAACAATGGAAAAGCAAATGTAATGAAATTTGATGGAACAGATTGGGTTTATGTTGGAAACACAGGTTTTTCATCAGGATCTCCAAACTATATTTCACTGATAATAGATAAAAACAATGATCCTGTTATTGCATATATGGATGGCAGTATTGAATCAAGAGCTGTTGTTATGAAATTTAAAGGCGGAATATGGAAAAATATAGGAAATGCAGGTTTTACAAATCAGGGAGCACAATATAACTCTCTTGCAGTTACAAGCAACAACGCTATTTTTCTTGGATACGTTGATGGTACGAAATCCAACACTCCAAGAGTGGCACTTTTTGCAAACTATCTGACACTTGAAGATGATGAAATTGGAACAAACTGCAATAACTACGGATTCGGCGGCAAAAGAAGGATTTCAGGAATGGATGGCGGATACGGAAACGGTATAATGAACAACGACATGCTTGAGGAAGATGAGATTATGGAAATATCATACATCTGCTACACCTCAGACAGCTCAGATAAACACAGTTCACTCACTGTAACAGATGATCAGGTTGGAACAAACTGCGACAATTACGGCGGAAGCGGTCAGAGAATAAGAACAGGGCTTGATGACGGTAATCCTACCGGTACAGCAGACAACAATATACTTGAAGACGGCGAAGTTGACTCAACAGTTTACGTATGTAACGGAGCAAACGGCGAAAACGGAGCAAATGGAACAAACGGTGAAAATGGAATAGACGGAACCAACGGCGAAACAGTACTTGTAACAACAGTAACGGAGCCACAAGGTGCAAACTGTGCAAATGGCGGAATTGCAGTACTCAGCGGAGTAGACACAGATGGCGACAACGCATTATCAGAAAAAGAAGTTAAAGTTACATCATACATCTGCAATGGAGCAACCGGAAAAGATGGCAGCGGATGCTCATTAACAACCGTAGAAACAGACAAATCATCTCCAATAGCATTAATATTAATGATAATACTTGGACTCTTTATCTCACGTAAAGCTATAAAAGAATAATTTTCCTGATCTCATCAATAGATCTTAAAGGCAAAATTTTTCTATAAGTTTCATCACCATCAGGAAAACTTTCTTTAATATAAGAAAAAAGTTCCTTAAAAAGACCAACAGAATAAAAAGGAGCATCGGCAAAAAGAGAAGCCGCATCAAAAAATTTAGATAAAAACTCTTTTATTCTCTCAAATCTGACAGCCTCATCAAACGCCTTTCCACTAAAAATCTCCTCACATAAAAGAGGATTCTGTAAAACACCACGCCCGACCATAAAAATATTTGTATTAACCTTAGCTGAAATCTCATTAAAACTATTAAGAGAATCAATACTACCGTTATAAATCACAGGACACTTCAAAACATCAGCTGCAGCATTAAAAAGATCAAAACTTATATCACCGGCATAAAACTGACTCCGCAGACGGGGATGAATCGTAACAGAAGCAAACGGATACCTTGCAACAACAGGCAAAAGAGCATCAAAATCATCATAACTCTCAAATCCGACACGCATTTTAATAGAGAAATTTATTTTAATATCACTGAAAACACTATCAAAAAGCCTGTCAAGCTCATCAGGAAAGGCAAGAAGTGCACTACCCCGCCTTTTAGAAACAATCTGAGCAACAGGACAGCCAAGATTAAGATTAACCTCTGAAAAACCGTAAGAAGAGAGGATTTCAGCGCACTTTAAAATATCAGCAGCAGAATTTGAAAGAACCTGAGGCACAACACTGTAAACTTCAGGAGTTCCAAGCTCTCTTTTATCAAACTTATTAAGTGAAAACTTAGGCGGAGTTGAAATAAAAGGAGTCAAAGCGGCAGAAACACCACTGAAACTCCCGAAAAAAGCATCTCTGAAAACCCTGCCGGTAAGCCCCTGAAGCGGAGCAAGAATAAAAAAAGGATTACTACCTGACACCGACACCCTGATATCTGAAAAGTTTTCTAATCCTGCTGTCCTTTGAATAGACATTTCTTAAATCAAAAAAGAAATTATCATTCATAAGCTCTTTAACTCTATCAAGATTAATAGCTCTGAACTGATTCCATTCGGTCATCAAAACAACAGCATCAGAGGAATCAACAGCATCATAACCATCTTCGGCATAAAAAATGGAATCAGAATATTTTTCAAGACGCCATTTAGCCTCATGAAAACCCTGCGGGCAGAAAGTTCTAACCTTAGCACCACGCTTAATAAGCTCAGGAATAATCGTAAGTGAAGGAGCATCCCTCATATCATCAGTCTCGGGCTTAAAAGTAAGACCAAGAACAGAAATAACTTTGCCATCAAGACCGCCCATAGAGTTATCTATCTTATCAACCATTTTAAGCTTCTGTTTTCTATTGGCATCAATCGCAGCGGAAACCACCATAAGTTCCTCGCCGTTCTTCTCGGCAATATCAACAATCGCTTTAGTATCTTTAGGGAAACAACTGCCTCCGTAACCTGGACCGGCATGAAGAAATTTAGGAGAAATACGACCATCCATTCCCATTGCCCTTGCGATGTCCTGAACATTACCTCCAACCTTCTCGGCAAGAAGAGCCATCTCATTAATAAAACTGATTTTAACAGCAAGAAAAGCATTCGAAGCATACTTAATAAGCTCAGCAGTCTCAAGCGTAGTAAAAACAAAAGGAGTATTATTAATATAAAGAACCCTGTAAACATCCTTCATCATATCGGAAGCTCTATCGCAGTCACAACCGATAACAACCCTGTCAGGATGAGTAAAATCGTGAATAGCCTTCCCCTCACGTAAAAACTCAGGATTACTAACAACATCAAAATCAAAATCAACCTTACGGGCAGCAATCTCATCTTTAATAGCCTTCATAACAAGCCTTCCAGTACCCACAGGAACAGTCGACTTATCAACAACAACCTTATAACCATTAATATATTTACCAATATTGGAGGCAACCTCAAGAACATACTGCAAATCAGCAGAACCATCATCCTTAGGAGGAGTCCCGACAGCAATAAAAATAATATCACAAGATTCAACAGTCTCTTTAATATCCGAAGTAAAAGAAAGCCTTTTATAATAAACATTTCTGTCAATAAGATCATCAAGACCAGGCTCATAAATAGGCACACCGCCATCAAGAAGTGTATTTATCTTTTTCTCATCAACATCCATACATAAAACATCAAGACCGAAATCGGCAAGACAGGTACCAGTAACCAAACCGACATATCCGGTTCCCACAACACCTATTTTCATAACAATCTCCCTCATCAGTTCAAACAAGTAAGAATATATGAAAGCAGAATGAAAATAAAGATTTTAAAAATAAAGAAAAAAACATAATTAAGAAGTACACTCATGTTATTTAAAACACCTCTTAACCAGTTTTTTCCTCTAAGAGCAAACAATCAAATACAATAGCAAGCCACGCAAAACAGCTTAGTATCTGCCGAGTTACCTTTGACATAACCTTAATAAACGTTATAATGATTTAACTTAATTTAAGTGAGGCGGTGATGAAGAAAATACCATACGGAGTTGCAAACTTTGAAAAGTTAAGAGAGCTTGACTACTATTTCATTGATAAAACGAAGTACATTGAGCTATTGGAAAATCTTGATAGTCAGTATATTTTCTTTCTCCGTCCCAGAAGATTTGGGAAATCTCTTTTCATTTCAATGCTTGAACACTATTACGATATAAATAAAAAAGATAAATTTGAAGAGCTTTTTAAAGATACTTATATTGGTAAAAATCCGACTCCGCTTAGGAACACTTTTCCTATATTAAAGCTTAATTTTTCAGGAATTCCGACAAATGGAACTATGAAAGAGATTGAGAATTCATTTAACAAAAACATTTATAACACTGTTGGCGATTTTTACTCTTTTTACCATGACATGACTGGTGGAATGGAACAGTTTAGGAAAGATTACAACGAAACTGATAATGCAACTGACCTGCTTGGTTATTTTATCAAACTCATGAACAGAAAATCTTTAAGTTATTATCTTTTAATTGATGAATATGATAACTTTGCAAACAACATTCTAATCCATCATGGTAAAGGTTCTTATCAGGATTTAACCCACGGCGGAGGATTCCTCCGAAGTTTCTTTGCCGCTGTAAAGAATGCCACCGAGACAAGAACTGTTGAAAGACTCTTTGTAACAGGAGTATCACCACTGGTTTTAAGTGATGTCACAAGCGGCTTCAATATGGGGGACAATATTTCAACAAAAATTCCATTTAACTCAATGATAGGCTTCACAACTGAAGAAGTTCAGGAAATGGTCGATTACTACATATCGGAAGGAGCAGTAAAAAAAGATGAAAGAGCAAAAATTCTTGAAACACTTAAAATAAACTATGACAATTACTCATTTTCAGATAAAACAGATGAAAAGATCTACAACTCTGATATGGTTCTATATTTTTTCAACAACTATTTCAGTGCAGGAAAGATACCTAATGAACTTATAGATCCGAATATCCGCACAGATTTCGGCAAACTTAAGTTTATGATTCTTCAGGATAAAAAGCTAAACGGAAACTTCTCAATACTCACTGAACTTCTGAACAGGCAGGAGACAGAGATGGATCTGGTAAGCAGTTTTGCATTATCAGATATAATTGAGCACAGTAAATTCAAATCATTTTTATACTATCTGGGACTTCTTACAATTAAGGAACATTACTATTCAAACAAGTACATCATGAATATTCCGAACGAGACGGTTAAACAGATGCACTTTGAATATATCCGTGAAGCACTAAAGGGAAGATATGACGAACTTAACATAAATACCGACCTTTTAAGCTCTGAGTTTGACAGAATGGCTTTTAAGGGCGAGTGGACAAAACTTATGAAGTATATTTTAGATAAGTTTTATGAAGCATCATCAATAAGAGATTTCGTTTTTCGTGAAGAAGGGATAAAAATGTTTCTTCTTGCCTACTTTAATATTACAAAACTCTACTTTGTTGAAAGTGAGCCTGAAATGAATCACGGCTATGCTGATATATTCCTTCAAAAGAATTATGCAGTGACAGATCTCACTAAATATGAATACTTAATCGAAGTTAAATACAGAAAAGCCGATGAGACTGAATCAGTAGAAACATTAAAAGAAAAAGCTGCCGCCCAGCTTGAAAGATATGCCAAAAGTCAGAAGATAACATGCCCCGTTAAAAAGCTTATTGTAATCTGCTCAGCCAAAGAGTTCGAGTTCGTCGGGGAAATTTAATTAAATGTCAACGCCCAGAGGGGCATTGCTAAGGAGTTTGGGCGTCGGGCAAACGTCGTATTATATACAACAAAATTTGAGCATCGTATTAAACATTGTTTATTGAATATAATGTTATTGCTGAAATAAACGTTGAAAAGTTTTGAGCTGCTATCTTTTTAAACAGCGCTACTTGATTTATCAGAGCGTAAAATATATAATCGTTTGATTAAATTGCATGGATAATGTAATGTTTTATGAGTAATAAAAACATATATGTAACACAGCCTGATTTACCAGATTTTAATGAGTATATTGAATATTTAAAAGAAATATGGGAAAACAAGTGGCTCACTAACAATGGAGCATTATTACAGCAATTTGAAGAAAAACTCTCAGAATATCTTGGGGTTCAGTATCTGATTCTTGTATCAAATGGAACGTTAGCGCTACAAATTGCAGAAAAAACACTTAATCTAAAAAACGAAGTCATAACTACTCCCTTCACTTTTGTAGCCACAACCAGTTCATTTGTATGGGAAGGATGTACACCTGTTTTTGCAGATATAAATAAAGAAACATTTGTAATAGATGAAGACGAAATAGAAAAAAAAATAACAGATAAAACAACGGCAATAGTTCCTGTGCATGTTTTTGGCAATCCATGCAACGTTGAAAAAATAGGTCAAATAGCAGAAAAAAATAATTTAAAAGTAATTTATGATGCTGCACATGCTTTCGGTGTAAAATATAAAGGCACATCCATCTTAAATTATGGTGATGCATCCATTTTAAGTTTTCATGCAACAAAGCTTTTTCATACAATTGAAGGAGGAGCTATTGTATTTAAGAACGAATCAGATTACTTAAAAGCAAAAGCTTTAATCAACTTCGGATATGAAAATGGAGAAATAAAACATTTAGGAATAAATGCTAAAATGAACGAATTTCAGGCAGCAATGGGACTCTGTATGCTAAAAAATGTTGAAAAAACACTTGAAAGAAGAAAAGAAATTTTTACAGCTTACTATAAAGAACTTAAAAACATTTTAACTTTTCAGAAATTTGATGAAAACGCATACAACTATAGCTATGTACCAGTAATATTTCAAGATGAAAAACAATTACTAAAAGTTCAGAAAGCCTTAAATGATAAAAAGATTTATCCAAGAAGATATTTTTATCCATCATTAAATATTCTTCCTACATATAAATCAGAAACAATGCCCGTTTCAGAAAATATATCTTCAAGAATACTGTGCCTACCAACATATTCTGAGTTAAAAGACAAAGACCTAGAACAAATTATTAATATTATTAAGAAGAATAATGAATAGTTACATGACTCAAGAAGAACTTGAAAATTCTAATTTAAATATTTTAGGAAAAAATGTTTTTATAAGTAGAAAAGTCAGCATATATAATGCAAAAGAAATAAATATTGGCAACAATGTCAGAATTGATGATTTTTGTATTTTAAGTGGGAAAATTACAATAAACAACTATGTGCATATAGCAGCATATACTGCTTTATTCGGAGGAACTCAAGGCATCGTAATAGAAGATTTTGCAAATATTTCATCAAGAGTATGTGTATATGCAGTTAGCGATGACTTCTCTGGAGAAACTATGACAAATCCTATGATTCCAGACAAATATAAAAATCTAATAAATTTACCAGTACTGATTCAAAAACATTCTCTAATAGGAACAGGCAGCACTATATTACCAGGAGTAACAATAAGAGAAGGCTGTTCTTTTGGTGCTATGAGTTTGATAACAAAAACAACAGAACCTTGGGGCATTTATGCAGGAATACCTGTTAAAAGAATAAAAGAGAGAAAAAAGAATTTGCTAAAACTCGAAAAAGAATTTCTGAATGAAAAAATCTAATTCTTACTACAATAAAGAATTTTATGTTTCTATATGTATGATCACATACAATCATGAAAAATACATACAACAAGCAATCGAAGGAATTTTAAATCAACAAACCAATTTTAAAATTCAACTAGTAATTGGCGAAGATTGTAGCACTGATAAGACAAAAGAAATCTGTATAAAATATAAACAAAAGCATCATAAAACTATCAAACTTATACTACATAAAAAAAATATTGGTATGAACAATAATTTCCTTTCAACTTTAAATTTATGTGAAGGCAAATATATTGCTCTTTGTGAGGGAGATGATTTTTGGACAGATCCTTTAAAACTTCAGAAACAGATAGATTTCTTAGAATCTAACCCTGATTATGTAATTTGTTTTCACCCTGTAAATATTAAATATGAAGAAATTAAAAAATCGGTAAAACAATATCATTGCTTATATAATCAAAAAGATTTCTTTACTTTTAACGATTTAATTGAATATAGTAATTTTATACATACACCATCAGTGGTTTACAGAAATAAATTACTTGATGCTTTTCCTGATTGGTGTTTTACATCACCAGCATGTGATTTCCCTCTTTATTGTCTCATTACCAAAGAAAATGAAGTGAATAATCGTAAAATTGGAATAATAAAAGAGTATATGGCAACATACAGAGTCCATATAGGAGGCGTCTGGAGTTCTACAAAACGTATTATTCAAATAAAAAACACCATTATTATGTATTTAGAATTAGCAAATAATTTTAACTTATTTAAAAATAAGTACTGGATAAAGACTATTTCCAAAATATACGTAACTTTAGCTTATGAATATTTTAAAAGCCTAAATTTAAAAAAGGCTTTAACCACTCTTTATACAGCTATAAAAATCACTTCTTTTAAACATATTATAAAAGCTTTTATCTTTTTATTTACAAAAAAGATATATAAACTTCTAAAAAAACAAGACTATGCCTGAAAACTTAAAAAAAGATTTTTTAAAAGGAATTTTTTGGACATCAATTGAAAAAGCAGGAACTGTATTACTGCAAGTTATAATTGGAATTATTCTGACCAGACTACTATTTCCAAAAGACTTTGGGTTAATAGCTATGGTTTTTATTATTATTGCAGTTTCTAACATACTTATTGATGGTGGATTTAATTTAGCGTTAGTAAGGGAAAATAAAATAAAACAAAATACCTTTTCGTCTGTATTTGTTTTTAATCTTTTTTCAGCATTTATAATTTACGGAATAATATATCTTTTAGCACCATTGATAGCTCAATTCTTCCAAGAAGAAACTCTCACACCTATAGTAAGAATATTAAGTTTATCCATACCTATCAAATCTTTTTCTCTAATTCAGATAGTAATTTTAGAAAGAAATCTTGATTTTAAAAAAATCTCTTTTAATTATATTTTATCCGGTCTTGCTTCAGGAATAATAGCAATCATACTTGCCTACAGTGGTTATGGTGTTTGGGCATTAGTTTTTCAAACACTTTCTTCCGTTTTTATTTCAACAGTACTCTTTTGGATAACAAGCAGTTGGAAGCTAAGCTTAAAGTTTGATTTACATGAAATTAAAAGAATTTTCCCTTTTTCAATAAACGTTCTTACAGCCTCTATTATTAATAGCATTTATGAAAACTTATCTTCTATACTGATTGGGAAGTGTTTCAATCCTCAATCCGTAGGTTATTATACTCAAGGTAAAAAATTACAAAATCTTCCAATCACAGGAATTACTTCTATAATATCAAGAGTTCTTTACCCATCCTTTTCTAAAATTGATGATAATGAAAGATTAAAAAGAGTGTTTAGAAAAACACTTACAACAACAGTTTTTATAATATTTCCTCTTTCTTGTTTACTAATAGTATGCGCTAAACCTTTGATTATTTTATTATTCACAGAGAAATGGATTAAATCAGTTATTTATGTTCAAATTCTTGCTTTTGGAGGTATGCTTTATCCTTTACATCTGTTTAATTTGCAAATTTATCTAATAAAAGGAAGTTCTAATATATTTCTGAAAATTGAAATTATCAAGAAAACTATTGGGATTACAATTATGTTCATTTCTATTAAATATGGGATCATTTATCTTGTAATTTTTGAAGCTCTATCAAGCTATATACTGTATTTTGTAAATGCTTACTATAATGGGAAACTTATAAAGTATAAAATCAGAGAACAGATGCTAGATGTAATCCCAATATTTGCAGTTTCTATTATATCGGGGTGCATTGCATATCCTTTTATAAGTATATCAAAATATCTTATTTTTAATATATCTTTAAGTACCTTTGTATATATAGTTACATTCGCAGCTGCTTCCTTTCTTTTCTGCAAAGAAACAACCTTGGATTTTTTTAATCTAGTAAAAAACAAATTAGGTAAAAGATATGAAAAAGATTAAAATCATAAAGAAATATTTGAGAAAAATTGTAAACAAAGTCTTATTATTTCTTAATTGTTTGCGAAATCAAAAACAATGTTATATATGTAAGAAAAGATTTAACTCTTTCACAAAATTTAATGGTGGATATAAAAAGCTATCATTGTGGAATCAAAAACTTGATGTGGTTGGAAGCGATATTGATAATTTTGGATGCAGATACTGTGGTTCACATGATAGAGAAAGACATCTTTTTATGTTTTTTGATAAATTGAATTTTTGGGACAAATTAACAAAATCTAAAATACTACATTTTGCACCGGAAATACATTTATCTAATAAAATTAGTTCATTATCTCCTGAAATTTACATAAAAGCCGACTTGTTTCCTACAAATGAAAGTATTAAAAAGGTAGACTTACAAAACATAAACTATAAAACCAACTTTTTTGATGTGGTTATTTGTAATCATGTACTGGAACACGTTCCTGATTATAAGAAAGCTTTACATGAAATTTTCAGGGTTTTAAAGCCAGAGGGCAGAGCTATTATTCAAACTCCATATTCAAATCTCTTAAAAGAGAATTTTGAAGATCCTGGAATAAATACTGAAGAATTAAGAACTATATTTTATGGCCAAAAAGATCACGTTCGATATTTTGGTAAAAAAAAATTTCTAAACAGCTTAATAAAAGCTGGTTTCAAATTAGAAATAATAGAACACAAAAATTATTTTGATGAAGAACAAACTAAACTTTTTGGAGTAAACAGTAAAGAAGATTTGATACAAGTAGTCAAACAATAAGGATTTAGAATGCTCTTAACTAAAGCTACATCAATATGCAAACCAAAAACATATATAATACTTTTAAATTACAACGGTTGGGAAGATACTTTAGAATGTTTAGAATCTGTGTTAAAAATAGATTATTCAAATTATCAGATAGTTGTTGTTGATAATGCTTCACCTAATAATTCAATGGAAAAAATCTGCGATTGGGCAGAAGGCAAACTTGAAGCACCACTTGCAGATGAATCTATGAAGAATTATTCATGCCCACATGAGCAGAAACCTATTAAATATACACTTTTATCAAGAAATGAAGCTGAAAATGGTAAAGCTGTTAATGATGGACTTGTTTTTATAAATGCTGAGGAAAATGGAGGGTTCGCAGCAGGCAACAATATTGCAATAAGGTGGGGACTTAAACAGAAAGATGCAGAATACTTTCTGCTTTTAAATAATGATACTGTTGTTGAAAGGAATTTTCTTAATAAACTAATGGACAATACACTAAATGTACAAAATCAAGGATTGACAGGTTCATTAATAAAACACTACTATAATAATAGTAGAATATGGTATTCTGGAGGAAAACATGTTCTTTATAAACCAATATTTTCTGAGACAAAAAAACCACACTCAGAAAAAGAAAAGACAGATTGCATCAGTGGATGTTCAATGTTAATTTCCAAACATCTTATAAATAATATTGGTATATTAAATGAAAAATATTTCATGTATTATGAAGATGCCGAATATTCATATAAGTCCAAACAAGCAGAGTTTACTAACTATATTATTTCAAACTCTTTAGTATATCATAAAATAAATCAATCATCTGAAGGTACTTCCGGATTTAGCTATAACCGCATGATAACTAAAAGTTATCTTCAGTATTTTAAATATAATCATGGAAAAATTTTTATCCCTTTTGTTATTTGCTGTTTTGTTCCAGTAATGATAAAAAGAATATTACAATTTTTATATAGAAGAAAAATCAAAGGAATAAAAGGAATATTTTCAGGTATATATGATTTTTTAAAAAAAGGCTAAAATGAAAATACTTTATACAATTTCATCGTTTAAACCTGCAACGACAGGACCAGCCAATGCCATTTATTCAATAGCAAAAGAGCTTAAAAAAAAACATGACATTTATGTCATTACAACAGACTTTGGTTCTGAAAAAATCACGACAGGAAAATGGATTAAATATGAAGAAATAAATGTTTACTATTTAAAAATGTTATCCAACAAAACAACTTTATTCAATGCTATATGGGGAATATCTTTAACTTATTTAAAAAATTTTTTTTTAATAAAAAAGCTTATAAAAAAAATCAATCCTGAGATAATTCATATAAATTCGATTTTTAATTTTTTATCATTTATTTCGGGATATCTATCTTTTAAATATAAAATAAAATATATTATAACAAGTCATTGTGATTTTGCTACTGAACAGTTTAATATCAGAAAATTTAGAAAAAAATTTTTCTTAAGATTACCATTTTTAAAGAAAATTCTAAAGAATGCTTTTTTCCACGTTACATCTGAAAAAGAAAAACTGGAGCTTATAAAAAACATTAATAAAGAATTAAATATAGAATTAAAAGAAAAGAATATTTATAAGAGAGCACTCCCCGCAGATGAATCTAGCTATAACTATAAATGGATAAGAAAAAAACCATCATCTTTTAAAACTATATTATATTTAGGTAGAATTTCTGTAATAAAAAACATAGAAGCTTTAATAGAAGCTTTTGCTTCACTAAAAAAAGGAGAATTTAAACTTATTATTGCTGGAAATACAAATGAAAACAGTAAATACACACTAGAATTAAAAAATATTGTTAAAAATTATAATTTACAAAAGCATATAACTTTCACTGACAAAGCCATATATGATGAAGAAAAATTTACACTTTTAAAAAACGCTGATGTTTTTATCTTACCTTCTTTAGTTGAAAACTTTGGCATCACTGTACTGGAATCACTTGCGCAAGGAACTCCTGTAATAGCATCAAAAGGAAGTCCTTGGCAGGAACTTGAGATATATAATGCTGGCTATTGGACTGAAAACACACCGGAAGCCCTTAAACTCTGTATAAATAATTTCTTTAAATTAAATATAGACGAAAGAAAAATAATGTCAGAAAATGCTGTTAAACTTGCAGAAAAATATAAACCTCAATATATAATCCCAGCTTATGATGATATGTATAAGACAATCTTAAAAGAAAACAAAAAATGAAAATAATCTCTATTGTAACAGCTTTTCCAAGAAACAAAAATGACGTTTTAATTCCATGGATAATAAAACTCATTCATCTACTTGAAAAAGATAACATAAAAACTGATATTTTTACTTCTACATACTGCGCCAGAAAAAGTGAGGAATACGAAGGGATAAGAGTCACAAGGTTTCGATATTTTTTAAAAAAATTTGAAAAACTTTCGCACGATATGGCAATTCCTGAAAAGATAAAAACAAATAAATGTTATCTGCTACTTATACCTTTTTTTATTGTAAACGGAATGATAAATGCTCTTATTTATTCAATCAAAAATGATTTTGACATTATTCATGTTCATTTTCCTTTTCCTCTTGCATTGTTTGGAATTGTTATGAAATGGAAAACAAAAAAGCCGTTAATATATTCATGCCATGGTTCCGAAACAAATCTTGCTCACAAAAACAAAATATTTAGATCACTTTTCAGATGGATGCTTAAAAAAGCAGATAAAATTGTTGTCAACTCAACTTTTATGGAAAAAAGAGTAAAGGAAATATATTCAGAAACGTCAGTATCAGTAATTCCTATGGGGAGCTCTATCGAACCTCAAAATTTAACAGACAAAAAGAAAAACAATGACTCTAAAACAATCCTTTTTGTAGGGAGATTAATAAAATTAAAAGGTGTGGAATACTTAATAAAAGCTTTTACTTTATTACCAGATAAATCAAATTTAACTTTAAATATCATTGGTTTAGGTCCTGAATTAAACAACTTAAAAAATTTAACACAAAAACTTAACATAGAGTCAAATGTTCACTTCCTGGGAATAAAAAAGGGAAAAGAGCTGGAAGAAATTTATATAAATGCAGACATTTTTGTACTCCCTTCAATTATAGATGAAAATGGATTTACTGAAGGACTTGGAGTAGTCCTCATAGAAGCCATGCAAAGAAATACCGCTGTTATTGCTTCAAATATTGGAGGAATTGTTGATATAGTTAAAGATAGAAAAACAGGTTTGCTTGTCCCTGAAAAAGATGCAATCGCTCTTGCAGGTGCTATTGAAGAGCTATTAGATGACAAAGAACTTTATAATAAAGTTGTAACTGGCGCAACAAACCATATAAAAAGTTATTTTTCATGGGATAGAATTTCAAAAAAATACGAAGAAATTTATAGCACGCTTAAAAATTAAGTTTAAAATATTTATGTTCAACAAGTACCTCATGAATATAATTTTCAAGCAGATATATAGTTTTATCAAGAAGGTTTGATATTTGCTCACCATTCTTAAGTCTAAGTTCTTTTTCTAATTTGTAATATTTAAGTGCTTCAGGAATATCAGTTTTTAAATTAAGCGTTGCAAGCTCATGTAAAAAATAGATTCTATCATCAATTGAAATGGAATCATCTTTAACAATTTTTCTAAGATCAGGTTTTAACAAAGTTGAGACAAGAGCAAGTTTGCCAAAAATATTTATCTTTTCTTTTAATATCTTCACATAATTTTCAGGTTGTTCTTTTTGAGCCTTTATTATAAATTTTACAGCCTGAAAAGGCAAATTAGCATCATTTAAATTTTTAGCTACACAAAAATTGTTATTATTACAGGCTTGGAGTGAAATTTCTATTTTTTGTAAATCTTCTAAAGCTGCTTCACAATTTTTCAAACCTTGAAAGTCTCTCTTTTCGGCAAAATTCACGGGTTTAATTTTATCTAAAAATTCTAACACCAGATCACATCTCCCAACACCAATATAGATATAGCCAAGCATTGAATTAAGTGAAAATGGAATATTGTTTTTATTGGGGTAATTCAAATAAACCTGCTCAGCTTCTTTAGCTAAACCTTTTATTCCATAATAACTTATTAAATTTATGTAATAATCATCTATATAGTATTTCCCGCCAGCTTTTTGACTACTTTTCATAAGATAATCATATGCTGTATCTGGAAATTTCATACTATTATACACAGTTGCAAGTGTGTATAATCCTCTATATGATAAAGGTCTAATTTTTGAATCTGCCTCAAAAATTGTAAACCAGTTATTCATCTCATTGTTTCTTGTGATAGTTCTCCATACAAAAAATATAGAGCAAACTAAAAAAAGAGTCATAAATAAAAGTGCAAAAGGTTTTGGCTTATCATTCTGCTCACTAAGTTTTTCATAGGCATCACCAAAAATATTTCCAGCAATTCCGCAAAATGCCATTGATGGCAAGTATAAGTAATGCTCAGCAACAATTTCATGCAAAGGAATTATCTGTAAAACAGGCGCCAAAGTTAAAATAAAAAAGAGTAGCATAAATGCATAAAATGAATATTTGTTAAACTCTTTTAAGTTAGATTTACCAGCTTTTTTAATTAAAACAGCAATAATCAATATATAAAAAACTATGCCCAAAACTGAAAATAAAAGTTTAATCGGAAAACCTGTCGTAAGCGGATAATCTATGTTATCAACAAGTAGTTGCAACGGAAAAACTGTCTGTTTAATATAATAAATGGGAAGTGTAAGTGCTGTTAAATAGTGTGTAACGGGATTACGTCCATGAAACTGCATTGAATTAAGCGTTACAAAAGAGCTGCCACCACGCTGAATTGTGTAAAGTGCGGCGACTGCAAAAACTGCAAAAAGTATCATTGACATACCCCAGAACCATGCAGTTTTAAACATTTTATTCTGCTCAAAGTAGTAAACAATTAAAAGCCATGCAATTGGAATTGTTGCACCCATTTCCTTTGAAAAATATGAAAGAAACATTATTATTATTGAAAGTAAGAGAAAAAAATAAGATTTTTTATCTTTAACTTTAATAGATTTATAAAACTTAACAAAAAATGAAAGTGATAGCACATAAAAAAGAGCCGTTAAAACATCTCGCCTGCCTGAAATATATGCAACAGCATCAACATGAATAGGATGAATTGCAAAAAGAAAAGCACCGATAAAGGCGTTTCGCTTTTGAAGGCCTAAAAGGAGAAAGAACCAGAAAACAGAAAGCGTTGTAAGCACATGATAAAATATATTCATTATTCTGAAAGACCATGGCTCATGACCAATACAATGGTAATCAAAAGCATAGGTTATAAAACGGATAGGTCTGTAAGTCTGAAGAAGATCTGTAAATGAACCATTAACAACAGCAGGACTATTAACTGTGAGCATCTCATCATCAAAAATAAAATCATTATTTAAAGAATTAAGAAAAATAAAAAACGATGCAAAAACAAGGATTAAGACGTACTTTTTCATAAAACCACCATAAAATTATAAACTGCGGAATCGTAACAGAAAAATGTATAAAAATCAATGGAAATGGGTTACTGATTTATTTGCAAACATAACAACAAACTCATCCTAGCCTTCTCTTAAAAAGAGAAGGGGTACATTGTTGTTTCTCTCTTTGCAAGAGAGATTAAGTGAGTTGGAGATTAGAGAGAGTTGAGAGGGAAAGAAGGTACGTGTTACGTTGTCCTCCCACAAACAAAAAAAGGAGCCTTTCGACTCCTTTTAAAATCAAATCTAAACAGATAAATTATTGATGTTTTAGAATCTTATCTGTATTCATACAAGCACCATTATTCCAATCACCAGGAACTTCATTAGCAAGACTAGCTTTTACATTTCCATATGCGAGAGCTGTTTCTGGTCCATTAGCACAAGTTGCATTTCCTGTATTATAAATAAAAAAACTATCAGATGTTGTACCATTCTGAAGCTTCCACATCATAGCTGTAGTACTTGCACCTGATGCATTAGTTGTGATAGATGTCGCATAATTACCATTACCAGAAGAAACATCTGCTTTAAAAATAAGCTGTGCCTGAATAATTGATGCAAGTGCATCTGGAACACCGGCTGTTCTTGATTTCTTTACATAGTCGCTATACATAGGAATAGCAACTGCTGCAAGAATACCAATAATCGCAATAACGATCATAAGTTCGATAAGTGTAAAACCTTTTTTCATCTTAATCTCCTTAAAAGATCAAATTAATAAAACCATAGTTGGTAAAAACACGAGTATATTAAGCAATAGGTGTGCCAAGATTTATTGAAATATGAAATTAATTTTTAACAAACGGAACTGTCAAGTCATTTAGGTAGGTTTTATAAAAAAGAAAACCTTTATTCAGAAATTTCCTAACAAAAAGTAAACACCAGGCTAATATTTATCTTAAAATTTGAAAGGCGCAAAATGTAAATCAACCAATTTTGGTGACAAAAATTGTCATTTTTGATTGTTTTACAATTTGGTGCGCCCGAATTAATATGATGTCCTCATCCGACATTTAACACAACGTTTAACCCGACACCCAAACTCTCTAATCTCCCTTGAAAAGGGAGAAGTCATATTTTTTCCTTCTCTTTTCAAGAGAAGGTTAGGATGAGTTGCGTCGCTACACAGGTTTCATTTTGACATAAAATTAATAAACGTTATAATCAGAGCAGTTTAAATCATTGATGAGGTTCAGAATGCTTAAAAAGCTTCCTATCGGGATTCAGGATTTCAGAAAACTAAGAGAAGAAAACTGTATTTATGTTGATAAAACAGAAATTCTTCTAAAACTTATTACCGAAGGTTCATATTATTTTCTTTCCCGTCCAAGAAGGTTTGGAAAATCTCTGATGATTTCAACTCTTGCTGAGATATATGAAGGTTCAAAAGAACTGTTTGAAGGTCTCTATATTTACGATAAGATTGAATGGAAGAAAAGACCTGTTATAAGGGTTGATTTTACAGCTGATACATTTAAGAAAATATCACTTGAAGAAGCAATAACAAATATGCTCAGATTAAACTATGAAAAATACGGTCTGACCATTAAGGAAAAAACAAACAGAGCTCAGCTTAGAGATCTTATTATGCAGCTTCATGAAAAGACAGGTGAAAAAGTTTCGCTTTTAATTGATGAATATGATAAACCTATCATAGATTATCTTGAAAACATTCCAAAGGCTGTTGAGAATCGTGAGACACTCCGTGATTTTTACGGAATTATAAAACCTATGGATCCGCATCTTGAATTTGTTATTCTTACAGGAGTCAGTAAGTTTTCCAAAGTAAGTATTTTTTCTGAGCTGAATAATTTAAATGATATAACAACAAATTTTAAATACAGCACAATTGCAGGACTTACAAAAGAAGAAATTGATTTTAGCTTTATAGAATATAAAAAAGTAGCAGCTGAAACACTTTCAATTTCAACTGAAGAGCTGGATAGCAAACTGAAATTCTGGTATGATGGGTATTCATGGGATAATGAAAAATCGGTTTACAATCCTTTTTCTCTATTAAGTTTTTTTAACGGACTTTCATTTGAAAATTACTGGTTTGCAACCGGAACGCCGACATTTCTTGTAAATTTTATTCGTGATAAAGGAATTTCAGCTGAGCAGATAGAAAAAACAGAAGTGGATTCAATATTCTTTGACAGATTTGACATTGAAAGACTTGATATAATTTCATTAATGTTTCAGACTGGATATCTGACAATAAAAGATAGAGACAAAGATGGATTCTATCATCTGGATTATCCAAATGAGGAAGTGCGACGTTCATTTACTGGACATCTTCTTGGAAGTTATGCCGAGAAAGAACCATCGGAAACAAGCGTAATAACAAGAAATCTTTTAAAAGCATTCAGAAGCAATGATATGGAAAGCTTTGAGGATAATATCAATGCTTTATTTTCATCAATACCCTATCAGATATTCATAAAAAAGAGAGAAGCATACTATCATTCAATAATATATCTCATATTAAAAATGCTTGGAGTTTACATAGATGCTGAAGTTTCAGTAAGCAAAGGAAGAATAGATGCAACTATAAAAACGGATGATTATCTTTACGTTCTGGAATTCAAAGTGCTTCCTCAGACAGCTGACGATGCAATTAATCAGATAGTGGAAAAAGGTTACTGTGAGCCATTTAAAACAGATAAACGTGATAAGTTCATGCTTGGCATCTCTTTTGACCCTGAAAAGAAGGCTGTTGCAGAAATGAAAGTCGAGAAGTTCTAAATATCACCGCACAAAATGTAATACGCCCAAATTTGGTGACAAAAATTGTCACTATTTAATAATATGGAGTTAATTTTAAGGCAGTTGTCATGCAGGCCCCTTTCCACTCTGTGAGAGTCTGATTTTTTGATTTAGCGGTTGCAAATCCAACTGTTTCTGATGTGCAGCCTGATTTTGCGCCATCAGTTGCATAGGTAAAAAATTCTGTATAGTTATTTCCTGAAGAGAGTATCCAGCCAAGTGTTGAGATATCTGGTGCAAAAGTGCCGTTTCCTCTCGAAATATCTGCTTTATAAACGTTTTGAATTCTGGTTATTGATGCAAGGTTACTTGGAACTTCAGCGCATCTTGATTTTTTTGTGTAGTCTGTGTAAAGCGGAATTGCTATTGCTGAAAGAACACCTATTATTGCAATTACCATTACGAGTTCAATGAGTGTGAAGGCTTTAATTTTCATGGCGTTCCAATGTTCTTTACCTTTTATTTAAAGAGCAAGTTTTGTGCCATTATTGTTTTATTTTGTAAATTTATACAGATATCAGGCGTATTTTCTCATGATGAGTTTCTGCTGTGCTATTCCTAGAATGGTGTTTACCATAATATATAGAACCAGTCCTGATGGGAGCCACAGCATCATAAATGTAAATACAAGCGGCATTGTATACATCATTATTTTTGCCTGCTGATTGTCCATCTGCTGAGGCATCATTTTCTGCTGTATGAACATTGTTATTCCTAGTATTATTGGAAGGATATATAATGGATCTTTTGCAGAAAGGTCTGTTATCCATACTGGTAAAAACGGTGCATTGTAAAGCTCAACTGCATTATTAAGCATTTTATAAAGTGCAAAGTATATAGGCATCTGAAGAAACATTGGGAAACATCCGCCAAGCGGATTTACTCCATCTTTCTGATAAAGTTTCATCGTTTCTCTGTTCAATGTTTCTTTATCGTCTTTATATTTCTGCTGAAGCTCTTTAAGTTTTGGCTGTAACTGTTTCATTTTGCTCATTGATTTGTAACTTGCCGCACTTAGTGGCCATAAAATGAGCTTTATAAGGACTGTAAGAAATATTATTGCAATTCCATAATTGCCTATGAATATATAGAATTTGTTAAGGAGCCAAAGCATTGGTTTTGCAAGGAAACTGAGCATTCCGAAATTGACAGACTGATCAAGAGATGAGCCTACCGCTTCCATTTTATCGAGTTCTTTCGGTCCGACATAAAAATTAAAGGTGATTGAGTAGGATGATGCCGGATTTATAGTAACTTCAGGAAGATTTGCTTTTAATGAAAGAAGGTTTTTATCTTTGTCTGCATCTACAGAATATGTGAGCCCTTCATTTTTATCTGTCATGACAGTTATCATAAAAAGCCCGTAGTTTATTCCTGCCCATTTTATTTTTGACTGTTCAATGCCGTTAAGGTCATCTTTTTCATCTGCTTCATGAACACTGCCATCGGCATAAAGAAGTATGTCAAAAGGTCTTGATGAAGCATTAAAAAGAGCTTTATTTTCCTTTTGAGAATTGATGGCTACTGCTGGTATATATTTTACAGGAATTTCAGAATTATTTGTTATTGTTTTTGTAACCTGAATTACATAGTCATCTTTTGCTGTTATATTTTTTGTTTCAGTTATGCCGTTTTGAGAAAAAACAAATTCAGCACTTTTATCTGTCTTACTTTTAAGTGTATAAAATGGCGGTTCTTCTGTAAATACAGAACTCATCTGAGGAAAATATGAATTTTCAACGAGAGCTTCAAACATATCTACATTTTTATTTTTATATTTTTTATCTGTAAGATGTGTTTTTAATATTCGACCTTTATCAGATGTAAATGTAAAAGTTGTTTGAGCTGAAGTTATTGTTCCTTCAATTTTTTTAACTGCGCCTTCTTCAGGTTTTGTTATTTCAAGAGCTTGTGTTGAAGAAGCGGCACTATTCAAAGGAATATCTTCTTTTATATTTTCAGCAGTGTTTTTATTTTCAGTCACTATCTGTTCTTTTGCCGGAACATTGTTGTTTTTCATTTGTGTTTCATCAGGTTTGGGCGCAAAAAACGCCATCCAGATAAAAAGAACTATCATTGAAAGTACTACAGCTAAAATAGTATTTTTTTCCATACTGATTTTCTCCGGCTATTTATATGTTTTATTTATCAACTGGGTCATAACCACCTTTACCAAACCATGGATTGCAGCGTAATATTCTCCAGATAGCCATTAAAGAGCCTTTAACAACTCCTTTTTTTTCTATAGCTTCTATTGAGTATGCTGAACATGTAGGATAAAAACGGCAATTTCTGCCTAAAAAAGGTGAAAGAAAAATCTGATACGCACGGATTATTTTAACTATCACAGTGCGCATTATACCACTCCGCAAAATAGTAAAAATCTTTCTTTACTTCTTCATAAGACAAATCTGATGTCCTCGGTATCAGAACAAGTTCAGCGCTTTTCATCAAGTATTGAACACCGCCTTCACGATATATGTGCTTGACCCAGCGCCTTACTTTGTTTCTAAAGACAGCCTTTCCCACTTTTTTTGTCACAATGACTCCAAGCCTTGAACTTGAAGCACCGGCAAAGTTAAATATCAACTTACGTGTCTTAAAAACTTTTCCGGAAGACTTTATTCGGGCGAAGTCGGCAGATTTAAGTATTCTACTGCTTCTCGGGAAAGAGAACTGTTTCAAAAAGCACTCTTACTTCTTATATATTGCTACTGAAAGAATTTTTCTTCCTTTTCTTCTTCTTGCTTTAATAACGTTTTTGCCGTCAGCAGTACGCATTCTTTTTCTGAATCCATGAGTTCTTTTTCTGCTAACATTGCTTGGCTGAAAAGTTCTTTTCATTATATTCTCCGTTGTCAGTCATCAAAAAATAAGCTTGCAAAAATATACTGATGCTAAGCTCTTTGTCAATTATTTTTTAAGCTGTTTTGCTTTGCTGAAATTTCAGATTTAAAAGACAGCTATTTCAAAAGCTGTTTTAGTGACCGAGCCTGCATTTTTTAGGTTCAAATCGGAGAAAAACTTCATTTCCTGTTTCTATAGATTCGTATAGTGCATTTATCAGTTCAAGCGAACGTCTTCCTTCAAGCCCTTCAACAAGTGCATGTTTTCCTGATTCTATTGCATTAAGAACGCCTGAAATATATTCAATATGACCGAAACCATAAACATTTTCAGGATTGTTCCTGTATTTTGATATAACTTCGTCATCTCCTTCTTTTTTTTCTGCAAACTGCCATGTTTTCATTTCATTTACAGCAAAACCGCCTATTTCAACCATTCCATTTTCTCCAAGAATAGAAATTGAACCTTCAGTATCTTTAGGTCTTGTTGCTGTTGTTGCTTCAATAATGCCCAGTGCACCATTTTTGAATTTAAGCGTTGCAACTGCTGTATCTTCAACTTCTATATTGACAAGTCTTGTTGCTGAACGGGCAAACACTGAAACAACATCGCCCATCATCCACTCAAGCAGATCTATATGATGAGATGCCTGATTTGTCAGTACACCTCCATCCATAGCCCATGTTCCACGCCATTCGTCCTGATCGTAATATTCCTGGGGTCTGCACCAGCGAACTCGCACGGTTCCAAGCACCATTTTTCCAAAACGCCCCTCTTCGACTGCTTCACGGAGCTTTTTAACCGGCAGATTATATCTGTTCTGTTTTACAACAAAAAGCCGGCATCCATTTCTATCACAGGCGGAAATCATTTTATCAGCATCATCAATCATAAGTGCCATGGGTTTTTCGCATATTATATTCTTCACATGTGAACTTATATCTATCGTATGAGCGGCATGCAATCCTGATGGTGTCAGAATATGAGCTATATCCACATTTTTTAAAGATTCAAACATTTTATGGTAATCTGTAAAATAAGGAACATTAAGTTTCTGACCCCAGTTTTCAGCTTTTTTTTCATTTATATCGCAAACACCTGCAATTTCAACTCTTTCTGACAGTGCCTGTAAAGCCTCAATATGTTTTTTTACTATTCTGCCTAATCCAACAATGACACTTTTATATTTTTTCATTTTTTTCTCCTGATTTCATCTTTGACACTTACAATCAGTTCGGCAATAAATCCCATAAAGAAAAATATAAGTCCTGAAAGAAACATTGATACTATAAAATAAAGCATAGGTCTTACACCGAAACGGTAACTTCCCAAAATGAACTGACCGACAAGCATAAGAATCAGCGCGGTAAATGATGCTAACATCTGAAGTGCGCCGAAACCTCCAAAAAAACGCATAGGCGCTTTTGTGAAAGAGAGCAGAAATCTGACAGAAAGTGCATCAAAAAAAGCTATCGGCATTCTTTTTAACCCATAGTGACTTTTCCCGCTTTTTCTCGGATACCATTTTACATCAACTTCAATGGCTCTGTATCCTTTTGAAATAAGTATCTGAACTATAAAACGGTGCCAGTCACTTCTAAGTTCAAGATCAGGAAGAACACTTCTTCTAAAAGCTTTTATCCAATTCATATCTGAAAGTTTTGTTCCAAAAACCATTTTAGAGACAAAATTGTAAGCTTTTGAAGCAGCCAGTTTCCCATCTCCACGTCCTAATCTTTTGCCGCACACAATATCAACTTTGTCATTAAACGCATTTACAAGCACAGGTATATCTTCATCCGGATGAGATTCAAGATCTGAAGGGAGAAAAACTATTATATCTCCGGTACATTTATCAAAACCTGTTTTCATCGCTTCGGTAAGCCCAAAATTTGTACGATGCTGCAACAGTGTAATCCAAGTGTTGGCTTCCATGCACTTTTTGGCTTCTTCAAAAGAGTTGTCGTTTGAACCATCATCAACCATTATCAGTTCATAGTCATTACCTGTCTCTTCAGCTCCTTTTTTTACTCTTTCTACAAGTTCCGCAATATTTTTTTCTTCATTATGGAAAGGGATAAAAACTGAAATTTTCATTTTGTCTCCAGCAAGCATTTGTAATGGAACATTTTTTATGGAGTATACATTAAAAATAGAAAAAAAGGAATTTAATGGAAGAGACAAACGTTTTAAAAAAGATAAAAAAAGCTAAAAGTTTTCAATTAAAAATGAATATATATTTACCGCATACGGGATAACTTTTTCAGATGGAAAGAAATCTGCGGAATGAAGTGAAACTGGTATTTTGTTATTTTCTCTGCTGCCAAGCCAGAAAATAGCACCTCCAAATTTTTTAGTAAAATAACAGAAATCTTCTCCTACAAGTTTTATTTCAGCTTCCTGATAATCTATCATCTGACTTTGTGCCGATTTTTTTATCATTTCAACCGCATCGGAAGAATTAATTAAAGGAAGGTATTCACCAAGTGATTCGTACTTTGCTCTGCAGCCTGAAATCTCAGCAATATTTTCAGCAGCTTTCACAACTATTTTTTCAC
This sequence comes from bacterium, assembly GCA_963667425.1. GTDB lineage: Bacteria > UBP6 > UBA1177 > UBA1177. The sequence goes on from OY763407.1 coordinate 1,815,195, forward strand.
ATCTATTCATCATTTCTTCAGATAGCGCCCGCATTGTTCCATATAATTTAACAGATGAAGCTACAACATTTCTGGCTTCACCGCCTTCTATCTTTCCAATATGAAAAAGAAAGGCTTCCATCTGGTTTACCGATTTTGAAAGTATTCCATGAATTGAAGAAAGGAAATTTGCCGCTGAAGTTAATGCATCATTACCATTTTGAGGAAATGCCGCATGAGATGCTTTACCTGAAAAGGTAATGTTTATTTCTCTTGGCATAGCAAAAATAACATTTTCTTTTGAAGCTATTGTTCCTATTGGATAATCATCCGTTACATGAAGAGCAAAAGCCCTTTTTATATTATATTTATCAAAAAAGCCTGTATTTATAAGTCCTTCAGCTCCGCCTGCTCCTTCTTCTCCTGGTTGAAATACAAATATTACATTTTTCTCCGGTCTGGTTTCAGCAACATATTTAATTGCACCTGTAAGAGATGTCATATGAATATCGTGACCACATGCATGCATTTTACCTTCATTTAGTGAAAACACAGGATTTAAAGAACTTTCAGAAATTGAAAGTGCATCCATGTCAGCTCTTAATATTGTATAAGCTTCTTTTTCTGCACCGTTATAAACTACTATTAGAGATGTTTTAAATGGTTTATAAATCGTAAAAGTATTTATTCCGGAGATTATTTCATTAATAAATGTTTCCAGAATTTCAGATGTTTTAAATTCTTCATATGCAGTTTCAGGATTTTCGTGCAGCTTTTTTCTAAGTTCAAAGAGTTTTTGCATTATCTGACGCTAAGCCACGTTTTATAGTGAATAAAAGGTTTAAGCCATGGAATTTCTTCAAGCTGATTTTCAGAAAAGAATGTAAAATATCTCTTTATCATTGGAAAAAGCATATTTACAACTGCTATATCAAAACCGTTTCTTAAATCTTCAAGTCCATCTTCCTGCTGTTCATTTTTTATTCTGGCAAGAATAAAACTTGCTCTTGAAAGGAAATACCAGCTTGAGAAAAGATTTGCAATCATTTCTGTCTCTTTTACATATATTATTGCCTCTTCATATCTTTTAAGTTCAACAAGGAGCTCAGCCATACGGGCAACAAATTTTATAAAAAGATGAGAGATAACAGAATCGCTGTCAAAACGATCTTTAAAAGATTCAAAATACTGTTTTGCAGAGTTGTAACATGAAGAAGTAATTTTAAAGGCTTCCTCATATGACTTTTTTTCCATAAGATACTCTATATATCTGTCTGCAAAAGTAAGTTTTTGACCGTATGATCCCCATTTATCAAAATTATCAAGCATCGAGAGCATTTTATCATTATCAATTTCGGTTTCATGTAACAGAAAAAGCTCGCATTCAGCTGTGAGAGTCATAACCGGCATATTTCTTTCTTCTGATATTTCAAGTAGTTTTTTCCAGAACATTGCTGACCACTGAGGATCTATAAATCGCCATAATCTCGAATTTTTCATTTGAAGCATTATTCTAAAATCATCATTATCCGGAACATCTGTAAAAGATGAGATGATTGTCTGATATGAGCGCTGAGCAAGCTCAAAAAATCCAAGTTTCTCCATATAGACAGCTGAGGTGAAGAGAAATGAATTAAATCTCTTATCAACAAGTCCACCAAGATTTATGTAGCTTTGTATAAGCCAGTTTCTGTTTAAAGGATAAATATTTTCAGTTGTCTCGGAAAGTCTTGTTACGACTTTTTTATAAAAAGCTCTTTCCTCATCTGATATTTTTATTTCTCTTCTTAAAATATTAAGGATTGATGGAGAGTTGAATTCTATTTTATCTTCTTTAACCCTTATGTATCCCTTCATTTCAAGTCTTACAAATAATTCTTTAATGTATTCTTCCTTAAAGACTATTTTAAGAAAATTTACCGGAATTTCATAAAGATTTAAAAGTACTATGTTTTTTAATAAAGTATAACTTTCTTTATCAAGCCTTGAAAATCTGTAAAGAAGTATTTTTTCAACTGAATCTTCAAATTTAAATTCTTCGGGAATTAATGAAAAACGCCACTGTTTTTTCATTCTGAAAATATAGCCTGCATCTTTAAGAGTTTCAAGCATTTGACAAGCCATTAAAAGATTGCCTGATGCTTTTTCAAGTATCATATCAAGTTGAGCTGAAAGAATGTTAACGCCAAGATATGATGCTGCCGCTTTTGAAATACTTGATATTTCAGGCAGAGGAAGTTCTGTTGCCGGAATTGGTGAATTTTCCTCCAGTTCAAGAATCTTTCCTGTTCTGTCTGCAAGAAAAACTACTGCCGCAGGAGTATTTTCAAGCATTGGGATAAGTCTTTTAAACAGTTTTACTGTTCTAAGATTGAGATATGACGTATTGTCGATTATCCAAATAAAAGGTTTTACTGCCGCAAAATGAAAAAGCATGTATGAAATGAGATATTCAATATCATGTTTCGGCAGTTTTCCTTTAAAAGGGATAAAACTCATTGCAAGTAACGCTTTTATGTGAGAAAGCTTTTCTTCAGGAAGAATATCCGCAAATTCAGCATCAACTTTCAAAGAAATCTCTGCTACAGAATCGTCTTTTATATTCATCAGAGAAGAGAAAAGATTAAAAAATATTGAATAGTCAAAATTTATGGGAACGGCTTTATCATTAAAAACGTTAAATGTTTTATCTTCTGAACCATCAACATGTCTTGCAAGATCAGCTGCAAAAAAACTTTTTCCAAGCCCTTCGTCTCCTTTAATAAAATAAAGACCTCCTTTATTTTTTGAGAGACGCTCAATCAGATCTGAAAAAAACGGCACAAGTGCCGGGAATCTGCTGTAATTCTTAACATAGTCTAAAAGAGGAAGCGGATTAAGTTCCCCTGTTTCCAACTTAACATCAGGCTGAGCAAGCATATAGTCAACCGGCTCAAATTCTTCTGTTTCTAAAAATTCCTCTACGGATTCTGCTTCTAAAGTTTCATCAACTTCGGCTTCTTCAGCAATCTCATGCTCCGGTTCATTGAAGTCTTCCGGCTCAACTTCTATATCAACTTCAAATTCTTCTTCAAGAGTATAAATTTCTTTTTTTTCTTCTTTTTTAGATTCCGTTTTTACAGCTTTAACTGTGGGAGATGATACAAAATCATCAAGAAGCTCATCTGCCATCATCAAAAGTTCATCAAAAGAATCAGGAACTTTGATTTTGGGTTTAATAATTTCAGGTTCTTCAATTTCAACCACTTCAGCAGGTTCATTTATTATTTCTGATTCAGCGGCAAAATCTTCAAGCTCAATTTCTTCTTTTTGAGGCTGCGTTTCTACTGTTTCTATGTATTTTTCAAGAGAACTTCCACAGTTTGTACAGAAATTAGCAGTTGTCTCATATACCTGTCTGCATTTTACACAATATCTTTTTTCTGAACTTGCAGGTTTGAGCTCTTTTCTCGCAGCAAGTCTTCCACCGCAGCTACTGCAGAATTTAGAATTATCATCATAAAGAATATCACATTTGGGACAAACTTTGACCAGCAATTTTGAACATGTCGGACAGCTTTCGTCTGACACATTTACTGTTGATTGACAGAAAAAACACTTCATATCTTAATCTCTCGTTTTTTCAAATTCTTCAAGATTGAAATTACTACTGCTTTCAATAGCGCCATCTTTCAGTTCAGCCCGAAGAGTATATATTTTAAGGGGAAATTTTTCCACAAATTTTTTAATTTCACTTTTGTTACATCCTGAAGCTGCCACTGCTGTTGCAAAAACATCCGCATCTTCAGCAGTATCAGAAACTATTGTAACTGAAAGGGCATTTTTAGATGGCAGGCCTGTTTTAGGATCTATGATGTGAGAGTATTTCTTGCCTTTACTCATAAAATAGCGTTCATAATCACCGGATGTGGCATATGACATGCACTTTTTGCCATCTTTTTCAAACATTTTAAGAAACGTTGAAGAATCAATAGGATTTCTGATTCCTATTTCCCATGGTTTAAGGCCTTTTGAGCCACAAACAAGCATGTCTCCGCCATAATTTACAATAAAATTCTCTTTTCCATATTTTTTAAGAATATCACCACTTTTATCAATAGCATAACCTTTTGCAATTCCTCCAAGATCTATTTTCATACCTGATTCTTTAAAGGAAATTTTATCATCAATAATATCAAGTTTTTCACTGCCTATAAGATGCAGCTTTTCCTTTATTTCAGAATCAAGAGGAACTTTTCCTCTTTTTATATCCCAGAGGTATCCTTCGCTTTTATAAGTTATATCGAAATATCCATCTGTTTTAAAAGCGTATTCTTTAGATCTTTTAATCAGTTCGGCTATATATTGAGGAACTTTTACAGGAGATGATGATGCACCATCATTTATGAGAGAAACATAGCTCTCTTTTTTATAGTAACTCAAATCATTTTCCAGAGAAGAGGTGAAATTCTTTATTTCATTTTCCATTGTGAGATTTTTATCTCCGGTGTAAGTGAATGAAAGAATTGTACCAATCCCTGAGAAAGTAACTTTATTTACAACTGGAACTGTTTTATCTGTGCATCCTGCCAGAGACAAAAACAGCAAAATAAATAATAGCTTGTTAATGTGCATTAGTTATAAAAAAGGGCTTTAAGAATTTCTGAAAAAGAAGTGACTCCTTCAGCCAGTTTTCTTATTGCCGATTCCCTCATTGTTATCATTCCATCCATTACAGCATTATCTCTTAGCTCTTCAGAAGTTGCTCCTTTTGAAATAAGTTCCCGCATTCTCTGAGTAACAGGCATAAATTCAACAATAGCTGTTCGTCCTTTATACCCTGTGTAACGGCACTTTGGACAACCTTCCGATTCATGAATCATATAATCTTTACCTACAGGAAGACCCAATGTGATTTTCTCACGCTCTGTCATAGGTCTTTCCTCTATACAGTACGGACAGTTTTTTCTGACAAGACGCTGAGCAATTATACCATTTAAAACAGATCCTATGATAAAAGGTTCTATTCCAAGATCCAGAAATCTCTGAACTGAGCCTGATGTATCATTTGTATGAATTGTTGAAAGCACAAGATGTCCTGTAAGAGCAGCCTGAACCGCATTTTCCGCTGTCTCTGTATCCCTGATTTCTCCGACCATGATAATATCAGGATCCTGTCTTAAAATATGTCTTAGAGCTTTACCGAAAGTTATTCCGGCTCTTCTGTTGAGGGCTATCTGGTTAACCTCTTCAACAACTATTTCAATAGGATCTTCCACTGTGATTATATTAATTTCAGATGATGCCAGTCTTTTTAATGTTGAATATAAAGTTGTTGATTTACCTGAACCTGTTGGACCGGTAACAAGAACCATGCCGAATCCTTTCTGCATGGAATTCATCCACTCCTCAAGCTGATTTTCTACAAAACCAATCTCTTCAAGAGGTTTTAATGAGTTTCCAGTCTCAAGGATTCTAAGTACAACTTTTTCACCATGAACTACAGGAACTGTAGAAGTTCTTATTTCAACTTCCGCCCCACTTTCAATCTGAACTTTTATTCTACCATCCTGAGGTCGCCTTTTTTCTGCGATATCCATAGCCGCAAGCATTTTTAGACGGGATACAAAAGGGAGATGAACTGCACTTGGAAAATTGTATATGGTATGCAGAATACCATCAATACGAAATCTTATATATGTTTCATTTCTTTTAGGTTCTATATGAATATCACTTGCACCCTGATCAATACCATACTTAAGCATATAGTCAACAGCTGTTATTATGTGCGTGTCATCCATTCCTGTGACATCGGTAAGAACTCTGAGCTGTTCTATATCATTGATCTGTTTAGTACCATAATCTTTAGCGGCAGCACTTATAGATTTCTTAAAACCGAAAAGATCAACCAGAACTTTTTCAACATCCCTAACTGATGCCAGTATAGGTAATATAGGTTTTCCTGAAGTAAGTTTAAGCTGTTCCAGCAAATCATTTCTAAACGGATCCGCCATTGCAAGAAGGATATAGTTTCCTTTCATTCCAAGCGGCAGTATCTTATTTCTAAATCCATATGGAAGAGAGATAGTTGAAACTACTAATGATGTATCAATCTTTAATGGATCTATTGTTATAACATCACAGCCTGCTCTTCCCGCAATTATTTTTAATATTGAATCTTCTTCAATTTGAAGCCCTTCTTCCGTTGCTATAAACAAAAATAATTCTGTCGGGAAAGGATCTTTCTTATATCTGTTTTGAAAAAGAACAAAATACTGCCCTTTCTTTGCATTGAAAAGAGCATAGACTTCTTCGTTTATAACACCATATTCAAGAAGAACTGAAAGAATGAATTCAATTGAAAGTTTCAAAGAAAGCCTCTATTTCAAATAATCTATTTTACATCTTTTATAATTTCGGAAATTGAAGCTATCAGAGAAGTTAGCTTTTGTTTTTCTTCTACCACGCCATTTTTTTCTTTTTCAAGAAGAGAAATTTTCTCATCTTTCTGTTTTATTTGAGTTTCAGCTTTCTCAAATAATGATTTAGTATGTTCAAGAGACTTTATTTTTTCCTCTGCTCTTTCAAGTTCAGATGCAAGATTTTTTCTGTCTTTATTATATTCCTCAAGTGTTTTCAAACTTTCATCAAGTTTACTTTGAAGTTCTTCATGTTTTGTTTTTATATCTGAAATATCTTCTTTAAGTTTTGATGCATTATCTTCAGCTGTTTTTATTTCTTCAGCTTTTTTTGCCAGTTCTGAATCTTTTTCTTTAAGTTTTAAAGATACAGTTTCAAGCTCTTCCTCCTGAAGAGTTTTAAATTCTTCAAGATCTGCAACAGCTTTTTCAAGTAGCTCTATTTTTTCATTAAGTGAAGCATATTCCAATTTTATTTTTTCAGATTCATCCATCATTTCAGACATTTGCTGTTCAGAATTTCTCACTTTTTCTTTCATATTTTTATTTATTATTCTGAGATCTTCATTTTCATCCTGCAAATCAATAATTTTTTTTCTGACATCTGAATTTGGAGTTGAATCAGTAGTTTTTGAAATATTCTCAATTTTTTTGTTAAGAATATCCAGTTGTTCTTTCAAAGATTCATTTTCCTGCTTAAGAGAGGCATTTTCTTTTTCAATTGCACTTGTATCTACAGAATCAAATGAGACGATATCAACCTGATCAAGTTTTTCAGCAAGATTTTCTATCTGAAAAGTCTTTTGAGCTATATCTTCTTTTAATTCGCCAACTTCTTTATTAAGTCCATCTATTTTTTCTTCAAGCCCTTTTTTATCATCAAGAAGTTCCGAATATTTTATCTGAAGTGAATCACCACTCTGAATTATTGATTTTGTACTTTCAAGCTGTCCTTGAAGCATTTCCATCTCTGAACGGAATTGTTCGTTTTCAACCAGAACTGAATTAAGTTCACTTTTAAGCTTTTCAACTTCTTCAGCAAGTTCAAGATTAATGGAGACAGATTCATCAATTGAAGCCACACCGTAATCGTCTCCTTTAATTACCGGTTTTACAACTACGGGAGGAGTGCCTTTATCTTCTTCATCTTCAGCAGAGTCATCCATCTGATCAAGAAATGGAACAAGGAGGTGTGCTGCGGCAAGAATCTTTTCAATATCCTGAGGAAGAGTAAGATAGTAATCAGCTGCAAATTCAAAACTTCTGTGCCTTTCAAAAACGGCTTCATCATTATCTGAAGAAAGTATCATTATTGGAACAGTTTTCAGCTCTTTCATCATTTTGAGATTTTTACACAGCATAAAACCGTTCACATGCGGATTCTCAACTCTGATAATTATGAGATCCATTTTATCGATACTTAAAAAATCCTGAACTTCACTTTCCGTACGAGCCACATAAGCCATAAATCCATATTCAGAAAAGGCTGTACGAAGCAGAACACTGTGTTCAGGATCACTTTCAAAAATCAGAACATTTTTTTTTGCCATAATTTTCTCCCATTTCCACTTATATATCTCAAACTTTTTTTCATAATATCGGGTAAAGAATAGTCAAGCTTTTTAAACATTCCCAGATAGCCTTTCTGTGTAAGTTTAATAAGCCCTGAATTTAATGAAAGTTTAAAGCTGGATGCTTCAAAATCTACGGAGTCGGATTCTATAAAAGCCTTTATATCTGACGATGTTTTAAATTCCGAAGCAAGAAAAAGATCCATAAAACCAGAAGAAACGGAAAAAGAAATATCTCCGCTACCGTCATTGTCCGGTCCAATAAAAAAACCGCTTTTTAATTTCTTAAAAATGAAACTTTCACCATTTTCAACAGCGCCCTGCACTGAAGCACCTTCTTTTAATTCATTAAACAGTTCTTTAAAAACACCGTTTTGTCTGAAAAAAACATCCAATCTTTCATAAAGTTTCATGTACAACCATTTTCTATCTAATAGAAAGCTGAAGAAAAACTGTACCATTTAGAAAAGAAGTTTAACATTCCATATCACCGAGATTCAGATGTTTTCTAAACTTTATATATCTTTCTTTTATATCACACAAAGTTATTGTGGAAAGCCTGTTAAGAGAGAAATCTTCAATGTTTATCGAAGCTGTTATTGTTCCTACAGCAAGAGCTGTTTTGAGGTTTTCCAGAGTGAGTTCATTATCAACAGATGCCATGTAACCCATAAACCCGCCAGCAAAAGTATCTCCGGCACCTGTAGGATCCTTGACTTTTCTTGTAGGAAATACAGGGAAAGATACATAATGCCCTTTATAGAACAGAGAAGAACCATAAGTCCCTTGTTTTACAACTGCAACCTGAGGACCAAGCTCAAGAAGTGTATCACCGATATCAAATATTCTCTTCTTTTTTGTAAGAAGCTTGGCTTCTGTTTCATTTATAAATACGACATTGGATTTTGAAAGGACTTTAAGAAGCGTTTCCCTTTTAGTGTTTATCCATAAATTCATACTGTCACATCCAATAAATGTGGCATTACTCTGATTTATAACAGAAAGCTGAAGCTCAGGATCTATGTTTGCAAGAAACAGAGTCTCCATTTTTTTCTGATTATCGGAAAGAATAGGATTAAATTCACCAAAAACTCCAAGCTGAGTATCTAGAGTAAGTGCTTCATTATAATCCTCTTCATAACTTCCAACCCAATGAAAACTTTTCTTATCCTGAATTATTTCAATATTTGAAACATCAATACCTCTGTTTTCCATTGCTGTCAAAAAATCTAACGGAAAATCCTTTCCTGCTACGGCAACTATAGAAATCGGAGCAAAAAATCTAGCTGCATGTGAGAAATATATTACAGAACCACCTACGGTCTTTTCTATTTTTACGCCATCAGCCATTATTGTATCAAGGGCAAAAGAGCCGGTTACAAGAATCTGTTTAGTCATTTTTAATCTCTAATATCTTATTTTACAATATCAATTCTGCCTTTACCAGGACAGTCAACATTTTTCTTGTCTCTAACATAGTCAACCAAAATAGCCGGTATTGAATAGCCTGTGTTTTTAAGATTTTTCATTGCAGCTATCATTGAATATCCGTCTCCACCATTTGCAAGAAAAGAGTTTATTGCAACAGTGTATGATTTGTTATTCTGAAGAGGCTGTCCATTTACTTTTACTTCAAGAGCCGCCCCTTTGTATATTTTCATTGTTACACCTGCAACCTGAAGGAAACCACCTGTCCCGCCACCTTTTGCAGCAAAGAAATCAAATATTTCCTGAAGCTGAGCACCTGTCATTTTAGCAACATAAAGAGTATCATTGAATGGGAAAACATTATAAATATCTCTTTCTGTTATAATGCCTTTTGCAAAACCCTGACGAATACTTCCACCATTAAGGAAAGCAATGTCTGCTCCGACTTTCTGTTTCATTACATCAGCAATAAGGTTACCAAGCTCTGCTTCCTGAAATCTTACAACTTTTCTGTCTCCTGAAAAATCTATTACAGCATCACCAATTTTTGCTGTTGAGAAATCACATTTAAATCCGTTAAGCATATCAAGAACAGCTTTGTTTTCTTTTATTGATTTACCAATAAGCTTACCTTTCTCATTTTTAAGATTAACAGGATAGAGTTTGTATGAAGAACTTACAATTTTGTCATTTTTAAGAACGATATCAAATCTTCCGACCCATTTGCCATATCCTGATGTCTGAACAATACTTGTTTCGCCTATTTTAACAGGTCTTTCAAGCTGTATTTGTGTATGTCCGCCAACAATAAGGTCTATACCAGGAATCTTTGCAAGAGCTACATCACTATTGTATCCGTCAAAACTTTTTTCACCTTCATAATATCCGAGATGTGAAAGAGCAATAACTACATCATTTTTCTCTCTCAATGTTTTGATTCTCTTTTGAACTTCCTGAAGAGGATCCGTTAATATAAGTTTTCCTTCAAGACCGTCTTTAGTTATCTGTTCTGTCTCTCTTGTTGTTACACCTATAACTGCAACTTTTACACCATTAGACATTTTTTTCTCAACATATTCCTTTGCAAAAGGATTAAGAGTTTCTCTGTCATATATGTTTGATGAAAGAAATGGAAATTCAGCTGTTTTCTGCATCTTATCAAATCCGTCAAGACCGAAATCGAACTCATGATTTCCAATAACCATTGCATCATAGCCTATAAGATTCATTCCTTTTATCATCGGAAGGTTTCCACACACATTACTTCTAGGATCACCAAGAGTAACATCTCCGGCAGAAAGAAGTATCACATCTCCGCCTTTACCCTGTACTTCAGCCCTTATTTCATCAATAAGAGTTTTTCTGGCAGCAAGTCCACCGATTCCAGTTTGCCCCGGTTCATCAAAGCTCCATGCCATACCCTGTGAGTCATTAGTGAAAACAACTGTGAGAAGTTTTTCTGAATCTGCACCATAAAGCACTGCCGCTACAAAAAAAGTTGTCAATAAAAGTAATAATTTCTTCATTTTTAAGCTCCTATTATGAACTCTGTAAATCTAAAAGTTAATCAACAGGGAAGATATTAAATTAATATAGATGGATTGTCAATTTTATCAGGCAAATTCGACCCCGTTGCGGGAGGTTTTCTTTATTTTATACATAGCCTCGTCTGCGCTTCTCATAACGTCTCTAACATTTTTTCCATCATCAGGATATCCTGAAACTCCAAAACTCGCTGTCAAATTAATTGTTGCTCCATCAACAGAAAATGTTTTTTTTCTGAGACCTTTCATAAGTCTGTTCACAACAACTGAAGCTTTGTTTTTTGAAGTATGAGGTAAATAAATAACAAACTCATCTCCACCATACCTGAAAACCATATCAGCCTTTCTTAAGAGCTCTGCAAAAAATTCTCCAACCATTTTAAGTATTTTACTACCAATAAGATGATTGTAATTATCATTTATTTCTTTAAAACGATCAAGATCTATAAATATAAGAGAAAATTCGGAAAAATACCTATTAGATTGAACAAGCGCCTGATTTAAAACAGAATAAAGATGCCTGGTGTTATAGAGCCCTGTAACATCGTCAATTATTGTAAGATTTTTTATCTTTTCAAGCTTAAGTATCTTATTTACAGCTTCATTAAAAAGATCCGTAAGGAGCTTGAATTTTTCAAGTGATTCATTATTTGACAAAACAGAGGCATCTATAAAGGAAGCAACTTTTACATCTATACCTTCAACCGTTTTATTAAGATGAAAAAACAGATATTCTATGTCTTTAATTGGTTCAAAAACCATTTTTGCTCTGACAGTTTTATTTTTATCTGTAAACAGTGAAAAATCAAAATCCACTTCTCCTGAATGAAGCTCATCATTCGAAGAAATAGATGCAACTCTATAAAACGCTTTTGCATCTTCCATACTCCAGATAACACCTAATGGCATATCCTTAAAATTATCTTTAAGCGCATTTATATATACTGGAAACAATTCAGAAAAATCATCCGGAGCCAGAAAATCTTTCACTAAAGCAATGTCGACCATTATTTCTTTATTCTTTAGACTCTTCATCTTCTTTTTCCATTTTCTCTATTAATTTATCCGCTTTACTTTTGATGTTGACAAAAGAAAGAAGTATTGACAGAACAGAAATCATTCCAATAAAAAAGAACATATAAGGGCCATATTCCAAATGACCTCTTCTTACGGAAATAGACATTTTTTCTCTTGCCAGAGCATCTCTTTCTTTATCTGAAGCATTTTTCCAATATTCTTCGGAATATCTGTGATCACTGCTAATAGTTTCCCATTCCTGCTGAACAGATTCTTTTGAATGAGAAATAAATAAAATTCCTATAATACTAAACAATAAAAGAAAGAAACCATATTTAAAACGTTTAGTTCCAACAGCTTTAGAAAACACGGATCCACCTCTAGTATCTGTAGCTTAACTCAAATTTAAAACCTTTAAATTCAGGAACATATCGGCACAAACCTCCAGTGCACACAAGACCGCCTTTGTTCTTACCATAAAACATAGTAAGATTAAGTGTCTTATACTTGTAACCTAAATAAACTCCGCCATAAAACTTATCCGGCTCATCAGGATTGGCGGTTTTTCCATCAGGAACAGTTCCTTCTTCATAATAATTACCTACAAGAGATAAAGTGTAGGAATTATCCCATGCCAAATCTATGACAGCAGTCAAATCATGACCGTTATACATATGAATCGGTTCATCATACTTGTTATAGTAATCCAGTGTACCTTTTATTGCAAATTTATTTATGTTAAGACCGCTCTGAAATTTTGTATACCACCACTCTCTTTCAGTATCAGAACCGAGCAAACTGTATGTTGTATTCAGCCAGCCCTGTTTTGCTTCCATAAAAAACGAATCCCATCTTCTTTCTATAGTAAAACCTGCAAAATTAATTTTTTCATTATAATATGTTGCAAACTGTTTCTCAGAATCATCCAGAGAATCTGCATAAACATACTCACCTGAAACTTTTATTCCGCTGAAAGACTTATCGCTGAAGGAAATTTTTGTTCTAATTCCCCATGTATCAAACTCGTTGGATATTGGAAATTCCTTCCAAAGAAGTGACGGTGGAGAAAAATATCTTCTCGGAATAAGTGAAGAATCTTCCATATAATCATAATTAAGATAATAGGCATCATAACGTTTGCCTTCAAGGAGCAGAAACAACCTGTTTTTACCAAAATCAACGTATTGATTTAATGATAAATATAGAGCGCTTCCGTTTTTTATATCTTTTTCGGTTGTTTCAGGAGGCATTCCAGGTCTTTTTCCGGGAACTGTTTCTGAATTCTCTCCATTTACAATAAAAGAACCTCCCATATAAACAGAAAAACCTTTCCATAAGGAGCCCACATTAAGTGAGGAACCTATAATATGATAATTCTTCTCAAGGTATGTTGAATAATCATCTATTACATCAATATCTGAATCATATCCATCCACTTTATATTTATCATAAATTGCACCGGTATATTGAATAGAAAGATCAAAGTATTTTAAAAATTTAAAACCAGCTTCTCCTCCCCATAAAATATCAGATGCTTTCTGCATTCTTTTTTCAGTAACTTCATCACGAAGAAGCGGATTTGCGACACCTCCAAATAGTTTAGAATGAAAACCTTCATAATTAAATGAGAAATTTCCTCCTCTAACAGAATTGTCGCCATAAACAGAATCCTTTTTCATAGAAAGCATCAAACCTCTGTTCATACTTTCATAAAAATCTCCTGCAATAAATGACAAATGTTGAAACTTTCCCTGAATATATATTTTCTGAAGCCACTGATCTGCACCATTGTTGAAAAGATCATTTGAATACTGATATTTATCCTTGTAGCCATCTTTAGGAAAATCTCTATCTATAAAAAGATAGATTTCTTTCTCAAGTCCAATTGTCATCCAATCCAGTTTCATGGATATTGAAGTTACATTTAAATATGTTGCGTAACTGTCCTGTAAATCAAAACCTATGCCATTTGATGTAAAATTCTTATTCTGATTGAAACTGAATTTGTTTTTCGTATCTACTGTAAATGAAGGTTCTGCTGAATAGCAGAAATTAAATGCTAAAAAAAAAGAAAGAAAGATACTCTTTTCATTTAGTTCTCCAAAAGTTTCTCAAATAGAGACTCAAGCTTTTTCTCATCTCCTGGTTCATACCCTGACTGTTTATGAACAACATTCCCGTTTTTATCAAGAAGCAGTCCATAAGGAACAGTATCTCCTCCTGGCAGGATTTGAGATACAGTATTATTTGAAGGATCTATTAAGATCGGAAAGGTAATCGAATTTTCAGCAACAAATTCTCTTACTTTCCCAAGACTTTCTTCAGTATCAATTGCTACACCTATAAACTGAATCTTTCCCTGATATTTTTCCTTTATCTCATTTAATTTTATAAGCTCGATCTTACAGGGATCACACCATGTAGCCCAGAAAGAAATAAAAACAGGAATATTACCTTTAAATGAAGAAACTGATATTGTATCGCCTTCTATGGAATCAAGTGTCAATGAAAAAATTTTTCCATGATTTTCATTCGACACACTATTTGAAACGACAGAAGGGGTGCAGGAAGTTATAATAACCATTATTAAAATAGAAAAAATCACTTTTGTCATTTTTCTACTCTTCTGTGCTATACATCTTATCATAATCAGCAATAGCGGCTTCAATAACAGTATCATAACCGTACTCATCCTGAGAAGCATTAACAACATCGATCCACTGCTGATCATCAAAAATCTCCATATTACGAAGGTTTATAAGATAATTTGCAGGAACCCCTTTAATACCCCATTTATTATAAAGCTTCTGAAGAGAGAAAACATTTTCATTTTCTTTGGTATAAAACGGGAAATATCCCATATTTACGCCTTCTATTTCATGCCCATATTTATTAAAATAAATAGTTTCCTGATTTGTAAGTTCAGCAGGTTCAGCAGCTGCATTTTGAAGAAAACCGCCATAAAGGAGTAACACTTCAAGACCTTTATCTCTAAACTTAAGATACGTTTCAGGCACAACACTCTTTAATGACTGACACCCAGGGCAATCATAAGCACTGAAAACGATCATAAGAATTTTATTTTTCTTAAAGAATTCTTCAAGTTTATGGGTTTTACCAAAAGAATCATTCCATTCAAGATTGTTTGCCACATCACCAACTTTATAACTGGTAGCACCTTCTTCAGGGTATGCAATACCTGCATCCTCGTCTACTACAGGCTCTGAATCAGGAATCACATCAGAATCTGCAACTTCAACGATATCTGCATCCTTGGCATCGTTAGTATCAGAAGAATCATCACAGGAAATAAATAAAAAGACAACCATCAAAGATAAAATAATTCTTAAGAATTTTTCCATGTTTCCCTCACCTTAATTTTTTGTTTCAAACAAAACGACCGTTATATTATCTTTCCCACCATTTTTATTGGCCTCGGATATAAGCGTAACACATTTTACTTCCAAAGAAGCTTCTTCTGAAAGGATCTCTCTAATCCTCTCATCTGTTACCATATCTGAAAGACCATCGGAACAACATAGATATATCTGATTTTCTTTCAGCTTGATCTGCTGAATTTCAACATCGACATCACCTTTCATACCAAGTGCACGCATAATAACATTCTTGTGAGGAAAAGTTTTAGCCTGTTCTCTTGTAAGTTGACCATTTCTGATATATTCATTTACCAGAGAATGATCTTCCGTAACCTGTCTTAAAGTTTCTGCTTCATAACAGTAACATCTGCTGTCACCTACATGTGCAACATAGAAATCCTGTGACGACTTCTCAAATAACATTGCTACAATTGTAGTTCCCATACCGGTATAAGAGGTATTGCCAAGCTGTATTCGATATATTCTCTTGTTTGCAAAACGGATAGCTGTCTGAAGTTTGTTAGCATTAAGACTTAAAGAATTATCCAGTTTATAAGGCCATGTCATATCCTCATCATTTGAAGAGGCTTTAAAAAAATTAACAATGGTCTCAATAGCTATTCTGCTGGCAACTTCACCTGCATTATGACCACCCATACCATCTGCAACAACAAAAACTCCCTCTTCAGGCAAAACGGCAAAACTATCTTCATTAAGCTCTCTCTGTCTGCCTGTGTCGGAAGCACCATAACAAAAATATTTCATCACAACTCCGTTATAAGCTCTACAACCGGACCGGATTCAATAACAAGCCTGCCTGTACTGCTGTACAAATCACCATCAAGAGTATATCTGAAATTTTTATCAGATTCAAAAACGAAAGTTCTGCCAAGCATATCATCAACTTTATCAGGCGGCATAGGCTTTCCTTTAAAGGCAGACGGCAAAAGAGGGATAATGCCTACAATACCATGTCTGTCCTTAAAACCCATCATGTGAACTTCTGTTTCAGAATCATCAGCTTTATAAAGAGTTTCAAAACCAAGACCCATTTTTTTAAGACAACTGATAAAAACCAGCATATACTTATCTTTTTCAAAAGGTTTATCATCAACAGTAATCTGTCCATCAAAAGGAACTGTAAGATATTTATAAAGTCTTCCCTTTATAATACTTGAACCTATAGTTCTGGCTATTGTCTTAGCTGCAACCCATGGAGAAGGATCTCCGCCTTTATGGTATTCATCAAGAAAATTACATGCAAAACCATTTACAAAAATAAATCCATACTTATTTCCTGCCTTGACAAGAGACTTTTTTATGGTCTTTATTTCAGAACCGGATTCATACTTTCTGGCAAGATTTTTCAATATTTTAAAAGTATTACCCTTAACATCCAGATTAAGAGCAACAGTATTCATTGTACCACCTCTTAATATTGCAATTTTTGGAAGAGGAGTATCTCCATAAATATTGATAAGATGAGAAATTGTAACATGCAGCGTCCCATCACCACCATTTACAGCAAGAATATCAATTTTTCTTTCTTTAAAAAACGTGAGTTCCTTTTTCAATGTACCTAAATCAGATGCGTTACGAGCGAGAGAAACATCAGGCAGTATGTGCTTAAGTCGCTCCAAACGAGCAGGATCTTTTTTGTTTTTCCTTGATTTAGGGTTAGATATAAGACCTATCCCAGCCAAAACACGACCTCCAATAACACGAAAAAAAACGATTGAAGGATTATACATCCAGCAATAGCTTTGTCAAATCAATAACTATTTATTAACCTGAAAGGTTACATCTCCGGAATCAAAAAATCTTACTATCTGATTTGCGGCAGCAACACCGGCATTTATATTTGCCTCATTTGTCTGCGCGCCCATCTTTTTCGGAGTAAAAAAGAATCTTCCTTCAAACTTTTCAGCAAAAAGAGATTTCATATCAGGTTCAACATCTGCTATATATTTAAATTCAGGGCGTTCAGTCATTATATTTATAAGATCTTCCTCATTAATAACTTCCTTTCTGGCAGTATTTATAAGCACACCATCTTTAGGCATAATAGACAGCAGTGAATTATTAATAGATTTAATGGTATGTTTATTTGCCGGAATATGGAGAGAAACATAGTGACATGTGCTGTAAAGCTTTTCTACACTTTCTACAGGAATAACACCATCTTTTTTAATAAAATCAGCTGAAACAAAAGGATCAAAGGCATAGACATCCATACCAAAACCTTTAGCAATTCTGGCAACATTACTACCGACATTACCATAAGCATGAAGACCAAGACTTTTTCCCTTAAGTTCTGTTCCGGATTTACCGTTAAACATACCCCTCGCCATAAAAACCATCATGCCAAGCACAAGCTCTGCAACAGCGTTAGCATTCTGACCTGGAGTATTCATTACAACAATTCCTTTTTCCTTTGCAAAAGCTGTATCAACATTATCAAATCCAGCTCCTGCCCTTACAACTATTTTAAGATTCTCAGCAGCATCAAGAACATCTCTGTCAACCTTATCACTTCTGATAATAAGAGCATCAACATTTTTTACAGCTTCAAGAAATTCTCTTTTTTCGGTATATTTTTCAAGAAAACTAATTTCACAGCCTGCATCAGCAACTATCTTTGCAATCTTATCTACAGCTACAGCTGCAAATGGTTTTTCTGTTGCGACAAGGACTTTTCTGCACATTTTACTTCACCTTAGAATAAATTTATAAAAGGACCTATTTATTATTTTTCACTAGCCTTTTCTTCGACAGCCTTCTTTGCATCTTCCTCTGCATCGAATTTCAAACCTTCCTTTGCTCCATGAGCCTTAAGATAATCCTCTATATCCTTATATTTGCCAACTCTTGAATAAATAAGAGCCGTTCTGCCATAAGCACGTTCTTTTCTATTTACCATAACACCACTTTCAACAAGAAGCTTTACAAGTTCGAAATGACCATTCTGAGCAGCAAGAGTAATAGCAGTCCAACCATCATAGTCATAATCTTCAAGTTCTATTTTTTTAACTTTAATCATATCATATCCGGCATCCTTATTTCTTTCGAACCAAGCTTTCTTTTTCTCTTTCTGTTCTATCTGTTCTTTTGCTATTTTAGGTTTTTTTATTGTTATTTCCTCTTTTCCAAGCTCAATAAGATAAGCTGCAGTATCTCTAAAAGCCTTTTCCTGCTCGGCAGTTCCCTGTTTTGCAGAAGCAATGAACAAAAGAGGAGAACGGAGATTCTTTCCATCCTTTTCCTCTATTTTAGCCCCTTTTGAAACAAAAAGCTTTACCATATCAAGATTACCTATCTCACTTGCATACATAAGGATATTTTTACGATCTTTATCATATGCAGTAGTAGGAATTTTTCTCTCCTTCTCTTTTGAAAGCTCTCCATTAGGCATAATTTCCTGATATTTTTCAATATCTTCAACAATAATTGGAGCACCCTTGTCAACAATTTTTTTAACCATAGGAAAATTACCAGTCTCTATAGCATAAAAAAGAGGAGTTTTGCCGCTTTTACATGAGATTTTAACATCAGTTCCTTTATCTACAAGATAGTTTGCGACATCAATCTTTTTATCCATAAGAGCAGCAACGAGGGCCGTCCTGTTATACTTATCAACATCATTAACATCAGCACCTTTTTCAACAAGATCTTTAACAAGCTCAAGATTACCACCTCTTGCAGCCATCATAAGAACTGTTCTTCCAAAATTATCTTTTGCAAGAGGATCTGCACCTTTTTCAATAAGCTTGTCAGCAATTTCCTTAAAACCATTTCTTGCAGCAGTCATCAGAGCTGTATCGCCATCGACTTTTTTAGCTTTTACGTCAGCGCCCTTATCAAGGAGCAAGTCAACGACATCATTAAGCCCCTCTCCGGCAGCAGCCATTAAAATTGTTTTATTTTTATCATCGGCAGTATTAACGTTCAGTCCGCCATTTATAAGATTTTTTACCTCTACACCATTTTTCTCTGATATTGCTTTAAAAACAGGAGGAAGAACAACCTTTTCATCCTCATCGATCCACTTCTTTTTCTCCAGTTTCTTTGCTTCAGCCTCTTTTTTGTAAGATTCATTCATCTTTGCAGCCTCTTCCATTTTAAGCTGCATAGCACTTTTACCTTTTTCCTCACATCCGGTAATAAAGGTGCCGATTACAGCAAGTAAAGCAAGAATAAAAAGTGTCCTGTTCATCTTTGTCTCCACGTTTATTATTAAAACTTTTGCGAGACACAATAACACAAGATTTTTTCTTTTACAAATTATTTTCAGACACTAAAATGATATATTGAATTTGATTGTTTTTTGATTTTTTGTTTGGAGATTTTTTATGAATAGTAAACAAAAGGAGCTCGACGAAAAAATCGGTTCCATAGTTGAAAAATTATGTAAAGAAGAGTCTTATACTACAGTAATGAGACAGGATTTAAGAGCAATGCCTCTTCCTTCCAGAGATGAACTGGCAGAAATAATGGAAATGATAAGATCTCTTATTTTCCCTGGATACTTCAGCTCTTTTCACGTTACCCCGTCAAATATAAAATATTTTACCGGCTCACTTATTGACAGACTTTCAGTAAAACTGAACGAGCAGATAAAAAGAGGAATGTGGTTTTCATGCAGTAAAAATGACCATGTAAGAATGGAGCGGTGCGAAAAATACGCATTTGATGCAACCCTGGCTTTTCTTGATTATCTGCCGGAAATAAGAGAAGAGCTGGCTCTTGACGCACAGGCAGCATACGAAGGAGATCCTGCAGCAACAGATGCTTCCGAAGCAATATTCTGTTACCCCAGTATGAAAGCAATGGCAAACTACAGAGTTGCTCACAAATTATATACATCTGGCATCCCGCTTATACCAAGAATATTAACAGAAATGGCTCATTCGGAAACAGGAATAGATATACATCCTCAGGCAACTATAGGTAAAAAATTCTTTATGGATCACGGAACAGGAGTTGTAATAGGCGGAACATGTATAATCGGTAATAATGTACAGATATACCAGAATGTAACATTAGGCGCAAAAAACTTTCCCCTTGATGAGCAGGGAAACCCGATAAAAGGAATACCAAGACATCCAATCGTTGAAGATAATGTTGTAATATATTCAGGAGCCACAATACTGGGAAGAATAATAATAGGCCACCATTCCATCATTGGGGGAAACGTCTGGATAACAGACAATATTCCGCCAAACAGTAAAATATTCAACAAAAGAAAAGACAGCTAATTGTTAAACAAAATATTTATGCAGAAATTTATGTATTCGCTTAAAAATTGAGCAGAAAAAAAATGAAGAAACAGGAAAATAAAATCTGAAGCTTTTATGAAGCTTAATCTTTCCTTTTAACAAAGAAACCGGCATTGGAGAATCGGTAATAATATTGTTATCTCCTGCTGACAGAAAAAAAAATTCTCCTCTATAAAGTATCCGATGTGCATAAGTTCTGTTTTCAAATTCAAACAGAGCTATTTCTCCTTTTTTTATTTCAGATATTAAATTTATTTCACTTATTTCAACTATATCGCCTTTTTTTAAACTCGGCACCATACTGTCTGAGTTTACTATGAATGTTTTTAGCATCAGAGTTCCACTATCTGATTCAAATCTTCAGATGTTATATGAAAAATAAGTTTTCTTCTGTTTTCCAGTTTGTATGAAAGCTTAATATTCAGTTTTTCATTGTATGAGATAGATTTTACTGGAAGAATTACTTGCTTCCAGTGTGTTTCCGGCTCATATGGTGCTGTTGAGAGCACTACATTTTTGGAAAGAAGTGTTTTAAACCATAATGCTACTGCACTAAATGGAGATAAAAGATCAATGCTTAATGTGTCTTCATGTAAGGCTGGATCGTCTTTTATTTCATAACAGCCCAGAACAAATTCCTCTATTATTCCTTTCTGAGTCACTGTAACTGAATTTAATGCTTTATTAGTGATGAACTCATCAAAGAATGAAAGATCTATTCCGTTTGTATCTTTTGTAAATGAAAAATATTTTGCTGCTGTTTCTGAATTGAGAGTAGCCCCCTGAAGTGAATATCCGAGCGGAATTGTTGTTCCTTCTTCTTTAAGGTTATTGTCTATACATTTTACAAAATCTGGCATAATTCCTTCATTTAATACAAAAGAACCAAACGGTTCACTTATGATAATATCAGCTTTTTCCGGCGTAATTACTTTTGAAAAATCATCTTTTATAATTTCTATTTTATCTGCAACTCCATTTCTTTTCGCTGTCTCATATATATAGTCAGCCATGGAGGTTCCTTCGATTGCGTAAACTTTCTTTGCACCTGCTTTTGCGGCATATATGGAAAGGATTCCTGTACCGGCTCCTGCATCTATTACGACATCACCTTCTCTGACAGTTTCAAAAATAGCTTTTTTATACAATGACATTCTGATATCATCTGCCGCCATAGCCATGTGTGAGTATATTGATTCATAATCAGAAAAAATAAATGCCTTATCAGCTTCTTCTTCACTTTTTATAAAGCCTGAATCAAGAAGTTTTGAGAAAACAAAACCTGCTGTTTCTCCGTACTTTCTTATTATCTGCTCTCTGGTTTTTGACGTCATGCATTCAGAGAGAACTGCGGCAGAAATCGGATGAAGTTTTACTGTTTTGCCTATATATCTTGAAGATACTTTTATCATACCGTCCTGCATAATTTTAAGTTCGGTATCTTTGATTGTCTTGTACTTCATTGATTCAGTTCCTCCTTTAAAATTGCAGCAAACCGCCTTCGCTGTGATGAACATAAGTGTGCATTTCCTTCTTCAAGAAGTGATATTGCAGGGCACGGCTGGCAGTATGGTATAAGCGTGCAGTTTACACATGCTTTTCTTTTATGTATTTCTGTAATTTCTGGTCTAAATCTATCAAACATCTCCTCTAAAGTTAAATTCCTAACGTTTCCAATGGTTTTGGAATACATCAGACATGGATAAAAATTGCCTTCCGAATCTATATGAAATGCATTGTCTCCACATTTACAGACGAGCTTTTCCCTGCCGTTACTTATTACTCCATTATTTTTATAAAGTTCTTTTTTTATCATAAATTTTATAAAAATTCTCATTTCATCATCGTTTAAAGAATAATCTGAAAACCCTTTCTGTTGATAGAACGGTTTGACTATAAACGGATCCGGTTTCCATAAGAGGCCAAGTTTTACTGATAACTCATAAAGAGTGCTTAGGTTTGTAATCGGATGAAGAAGCGGTGATGCCATTTCAACTCTTATGCTTTTTGATCTCAGCCTTTTTGCTGTATTTACTGTTGCACTGAAGCTCCCTTTTAAACAGGTTATTCTATCATGTTCCTCTTCTGATGCCGAATAGATGGAAACATCAACTGAAACGGCACCATAAGATGCTATTTTTTCTATTTCAGCTACTGTAGGCAAAGTTCCATTGGTTTTGATTTTTACAAAAAAACCTCGCTGTCTGGCCGATTCAATGTATTTAAAGAGATTTTTATTTAAAAAGACCTCTCCGCCTGTCAGTGTTATAAAAAGATAATCTCTTAAAGATGCTTCATCAAGAATTTTTTCAAAAACAGTAACATCATCGAAAAAGTTATCTTTACTTCTCTCTTCAGGTGAAAGGTAGCAATGCAGACAGTTTAAATTGCACTTTTTATTAATTTCAAAAGAGAAACCGTTAGGTTCCATCAATAAGCCTCTAGTATTTTTTTTATAACTGAATCTACAGGTTCTTTTAGATTGTGATAAAATTTATAAAAACTGGATGAATCCAGAAATCGGTCAATAAGCCTGTAATATGGATGAAAAAGCTCATTTCTTTCAGGAAAAGGCGCAGATCTTATTATTAATGGCCACAGAACTGTTTTATCTTCACATTTTTCAATATAGGAATCTTTTTCCCATTCTTTATTTAAAAGAAAAACTGCAGAAAGAAAGCCCTTTTCTCCTTCTGTTGCAAAATGCGGTTTTTCCTTATTTACAGGTGCAGAATAAAACAATGTATCAAAGCCTTTAAATTCAACAAAATTCTTATCATCATTCGTTATGAGAGCATTGTTATTAAACTTTTGGGAAACTGTACTTTTCCCTGATTCACTATCTCCAAGAAACAGAAATCCTTTTTTATTTATTATGATTCCGGCAGAGTGCAGCATAAACCCTGATTCAGATTCTATCAGAGATTCATTTATGGCAACTCTTTTCTCATAAATATTCATCATATGTCCTAGTTACTCATATCTCCGCTGGGGCTGACAATTGTACAGCCTGATCTTGCACTTACGGAACATCCTGCATAAAGAAGTCTTGAATTAAGATCTTCTTCACTTATTACGGCAGGAGCTTCATATTTTTCTTTTACACTTTCATTCATTTTTTCACCTTGTTAATATGTTGCTATATAACATTTATAATCATTTTTACAGTAAACAAAACCATTATTTATCATTACAACTTTAAAAGCGTTAACCCCCTGATATATAACTTTTGGATGATTTCTTCTATCTACAGCTGGTGTTTCTGTTATATATTCACCTTCATAAAGATATATATTTCCACTGTTTCCTACTGTATATATATCCTGAGAAGTTCCTGATGTATTTAAATCATAACCCGATGACACTGAAATTGCGAACTGTGTTGGCATACTGTAATTAACAAGAGCAATGGCACTTCTTAAAATTCTAACTCCTTCAGCCAGTGTTCCTGTTCCTATACCAGATGATGAACCATAGTAAATATAGAGATTTTCCCTATCTGAGAGTATAAGGTCATCGTAAGAATCTCCGTTAAGATCTGATTTTGAAGTTCTTGATGGCAGTAGAGTTCCACCTTCATTAAATGTAAGCATATCAAGATCCGAACCGTAACTTCCTGAGCTGTAGTCATTACCATAAAGAAGTTTTGAATAGATATTTGCACCATTTGTTCCGACAAGCAGAGATTCATAACGGGTTCCAGAAACATCACCATCCTTGATATATCCGGCATTAATAACTCTTGAACCAAAAGCATCATCTGCATTGTTTCCAAAAACAGAGATATCAGAATATTTTCCATCATATGTCTTTGCGCTGTTTCCATAGTATACAAACATTGCACCGGCATTTGATTTCCCATTTATCATTTGTTCAGGTACTGTTACGGCAAGATCATCTATTCCATCACCATTCACATCAGCTGCAGCTATAAATCCATAAGAATCATACCATCCAGAATTTGCTTCAAACCAGCTTGTTCCATAATTTACTGTAGCGGTTCCTGATGTTGTATTATTTGTAACTTCATCTTCTGCAGAAAAATTACATGAGGCGTTGTTAAGATAAATAATATCACCGCTAACTGAAAGCACTGTCGAAGCAATAGAGTTTATTGTCAGCGTATTACCTGCAGAAGCAAAAGATTCAGCATTTGTAACATTTATTCTGCAACCATTTGCAACAGTGAAAGTTGTCTCTGATGATTCAAGAGCTGTTCCTGTTCCATAGTGTATATGAACACCTCCATAGTAATCAAGGTAGGCAATATCTCTCTTACTATCACCATTAAAATCGCCGGCAGTTACAGACTGACCGTAACCTTCAGAAAGTGCTGTTCCTACTTTTTCAAGAAGAAGAGAACGATTTGAAGAGACTACAGCCAAATATCCATGTTCACTATTAACATTGACACTACCAAAAACCATATCATCGCTGCCGTCACCATCTATATCACCTGCATTTGCAAAAACAGTTGCACCCATAACATTAGTAAGTTGAGAGATTTTTACTTCAACAGCACCAACTGATGTTGAAGTTACTGTATCAGATCTGTTTTCTTTAAGAATTGTTCCATCTTCGGCATATATTCCGTCAACTGACTGCATTGCGACACAGTACTTTGTTCCATTGATATGAACATCAGAATCTGATAACGTTTTTGAAATTACTGTTCCTATTGCAGATGCAGATGTCGTAATACTTTCCAATACAAAAGTACCTGTTAAAGATTTCAAATAAAGCACCTGCTGTGTATTCTGTGTTGCAACAGCGCTAATTATTCCTGTAGCGCCACTTGTATTTCCAGTAACTGTATCACCTAGTTCAAAACTGCCGCTATGAGGATCTAAATTCATTTTTAACACTTTCAATCTGTTGACGCTGAAAGTCACATCTCTTGAATCTCCATTGTTAACACCAGAAACAGAACCTTCATCACTGTCAAGTGTTCCTACAGTTACAGAAGCATATGTCATAATAGGAGTTGTTCCTGTAGAAATAAAAGAATCATCAACAGTTGCCGGGCAGTCGCCTGTTTTATATCTTAAAAGATATTTCTCTACAGCTGTATTTAGTGAACCATAAGAAGAACTGTTACCTTCAACATCTGTCCATGAAAGTTTAAGTGCTGCTGTTTTTGAATCAACAACAACAGGTGTGGCCGCAAAAGATGGAGCAAGAGGATTCTCAAGATCAAAATGAAGAGTCAGTTCAAACGTTGAAGTGTTAGTAGTCTGACCATCATGTTTTTCAGTTATTGTAAAAACAAGATCTGTATCAGTTTGACCATCAGATACAGAATCACTTAAAGTAAGCCCTGTAAAGGCAGCATAGTAATTTCCTGTATCCTCGGAAACAGTCGCACTTGTTGTTCCTGCAACACCAGTACCTGAAACAGTTACTGTTCCGTTAACGGCGTTTGTTACTCCAAATTTTATATAATTTTCACTTCCTGAAGTTGTTTTGAAGTTAAGAATCATATCTCCAGGAGTTGAATCATCATCATAAGCATATGCAAGTTCGTTTTTCCCACTGCCTGTATAAACTATAGAAGGCTGCGTAAGTGAAAGCACAGGTACTGTTTCATCAACTTTTACACCTGTATATTCATATTCATAATCTTCTCCAGCTTTTACAACAGCTTTGATTGTATTTGCAGTTTCAGATAAATTAAGTGTAACATTTGTAAACAGAGCCTCGCCGGAACTGTTTATCTGGACATCAGAAGATTCTTTTACACCGTTTATCCAAAGCTCAACAACCGTTCCTTCTATACTGTCTGTTGTTGTAACATTTACATCTGTTATAAAAGTTGAACCTGAAACAGAACCTTCAGAAGCTTTCAACCATTTGTTGTTAGAAATATTTTCACCATTTTTGGTTTTTATGGTTATGGATGGTTGAGAAGAAGTAACATTAATCGTATTTACACCTGATTCGGAAGAATTTCCATTATCATCAGTGATTCCAGCTTTTATCTGCCAGTAACCTGAAGAAAGAGAAAAATATGAAGCTGAAGGAAGCACAACATTTGAAGCATCAGCATTAAGACTGTTTAAAGTAAGCAATGTTGTTTCAGTTCTTCCATCCGAGGCCGGATTTCCAACTGCATCTACCGGAATTGCATAAATATTTAGTTCCGCACCTGTTGTCTGAATAGGTTCAACGGAATAAGAAATTGTTGCTGTAAACTGGATTCCTGGAACAGATGTCGCAGCATCATTTGATTCATTTATTTCAAGACCATCTGCAGGAGCCAAAACAGTTACTGATGGAGCAATAGGATCAACTTTATATGTTCTTAAAGCAGTTCCATTATTGCCAAAGGAATCCGGTACTGTAACTGTAAATGAATGCCTGTTGTAATCCAGTGCAGGAAGAGAAATTGTCTGAGGGTTGGCAGAAACTGTAATTGAAGAAAAAGTATCAACTCTAACAGGATTTCCGCTGAAATCTGTAACTGTATCAGAAACTGTCAACGTCTGACCGGTAAGATTCTCTCCAAAAGAAACAGTAAGAGTTATTCCTTCAAGTTGATTAGAAGCATTTACCCCTGTTCCATCTGAAACTATGAGAGCAGTTTTATCAGGTGCTGTAACAGTAACTACAGGAGCTATTGAATCAACTGTAAATTGTGGGATATTAAAAGTTTCAGATATATTTTCATTACAATCTGTAACTGTTGCAGTCCAGTTCTTTGTTCCATCGGAGACAGTTATATAGTTATTTGTAACTCCATTATGCTCCATGTTATCAAAATAACACTTTCCTGAAGCTACTGTTCCTGCGGCAACAACAGTTTCACCATCATACAAAGTAAGTATCTTTTCATCTGCACCTGTAACATCAAATTCCATAGCAATCTGTAATCCTGCAGAAGTAGAAGATTCATCATCATTAAGTCCTATTTTTCCATCACTGTTACCATCACTTGTAATTGTAACAGAATCTATAACCGGATCATTAAAATCAACTATCTGAGCCTTATAATCAATAGTTATATCATCTGAAGTTGTAGTATAAATGTACTTACTATCGTTGCTGTCATAAAGTCTCATATAAAAATTATATGCACCGCATTTATCAGGAATCTGAGAAGCAGGAGTAATTTCAACAGCTTCAAAAGAACCAAGCGAACCGACTGTAAGCACAGAACCAAAAACTGTAGAGCCACTATCTTTTTCAAGAAGTTCAACTGTAACTCCAGATTCTATATTATAAACATTTGCAATAAATTTATAGTTATTTGAAACCTCTACAATATTGTTCCATTTAAGTGTCGGAGTGGTAGTATCTACTATTATCGTTACAGGAAGCTCAAAACTATTTCCAGCCAAATCTGTGATAGATATTGTCAAATTATTATCAACTCTGGCTCCATCCTGAAGCTGTACATTTAATGTATAATTGTTAGCTGTTTTGCTGGTAACAGAAACAGGATTTGCATATGCAAGAGCACCTGAAACATTTATTGTGCTTCCCGCTTCCGCACCTGAAACATTAACAACAATATTTATAGAATATATTGAAGCGGAAGCAGATGTATCATGAGATTTGCTTACAATTATATCACCATCACCATTAGGTGCTGGAGAAACCCACGATATAGACGGTTTTGTTTTATCATATCGATAACTTAGATTTAAAGGTAGAGATGTATTACCAGCCAGATCGGTAATTTCTACCGTAAAAGAATTGAGTGCATCTTCTGTAAGAGGAACATTTGCAAAGGAAACCCTTCTGTCAGTTCCAACAATACCTGTTGCAACTGTGCTGACTCCGCTCTTCAAAACTGCCTGCGAATTTTCTTCAGCATCATCAGCTTCAACCGTTATTAAAGTAAGATTACTTGTTCCTGCGGCAATATATGTTGTATAATTTGAAAAATTAATGTTGAAAGATGCTGTCGCAGGATAAATTGGAGTAACTACAGGTGCCGTTGCATCATATTTTATTCTAATTGCAGTCGAAACACCATTGGCAGTAAAAGCGTTTACTGTATGAGTTCCTTCTGAAGACAGAATAAAATTCATAGTCGCTTCTCCTGATGTATCAGTATGAGCTGTAGCCACTGGAGCAGAATCATTATCATCAAGCATTATATAAACATCTGTCTGAACAGGGTTAGCAGGAGTTGATGTATCTGTGACTTTTACAGTAAAAGTAAAACTGTTTCCAGTTTGATAAACATCTTCTACAGGTGATGTTATCTCAACTCTTTCTCCACCAGGAATACTGGCATTATATGTAAAAGAAGATTCTTTTATATTACCAGCCACATCCTGAGCTTTTACAGTAAGAATATTATCACCTGGAATAAAAGTAGCTTCAATTACTACACTGCCGCCATCTACAGAAAGTGTGGACGGTGTCGTGGAATAGGAAGCAGATCCAACTTTGTACCATATTTTGGAACCTGCCGTCTCATTTGCGAGAGTTATGTTAAACTGCGACTGAAAACCTGGTTTTGCACTGTTCATATCTGTTGAAACAGTTGTTCCTGAAAGAGCAGGATCAAGAGACATTATTGTTATATCAGGAAGAGTTACATCATAATAAATTATAAAATCAAGTGCAGACGAATCATTTCCTGCAGAATCAGTAACCACGGCAGAAAAATTATTACTTCCTGCCGACAATGAAACATTGTTAAAAGTAATTTTGCCGGAAGAAACAACAGCTGTCGCAACAACGCTCCCTCCTCTTGTTATAGAAGCAGATGTTCCATTTTCAGAATCAGTTGTAAATTCTATTTTTTTCATAACACCTGCAGAAGCAAGTTCGTCACTCATATTAACAGTATTTACAGCAAAGAATGTAGATGACGGATAACTCAAGGATATAAGCGGAGCGACATTATCTATAACAACTGTAGCTGAACCTGATGATGACCAGTTCCCTGCACTGTTTGCAGCCTGCACATAGAGAGTAAAAGGACTATTTGCAGGATTAAGGTCTATTATCGGGATATATGATGTTCCGGTCGTTTCTACCCATGTGGAATTATCAAAACCTGTTCTGTATTTAACAGCGCCAGATACAGAATTCCAGTTCCATACAGGTCTTAAATTATTTGTCGGAGACGCAACAGTAACTACAGGAGCATCTGTAACCGTCGTATCTGAAGCAACAGTAACAACAGATGATTCAATAGTATTACCAAAATCTGTCATCACTCCTTTCAAAGTATATGTTCCGGTATTAAACGTTGTAGAAAAAACGGCCTTACTTTCAGAATCAAAAGCAGCAGTCCCAAACAGTGCATCATTAATAAAAAGAGAAACATTTTCCGTAGAAGCATCTATATCACTGGCAGACAATTCAACACCGCACTGGATACCTTCAGTTTCACTATCAGTATCATCATCATTATTAATTGAAACAGTGTCTCCATTAATAGATTTACCACATATTGTAATTATGTTTAACAAAGGATTTGCAAGAGAAACACTAAAGGTTTTTACATAAGCATATCCATTGGCGACATCATCAACAAAAGTCATTGTAAAAGAGATATTTTCAGCATTTTCAGTAAATTCAAGATCTATAGATTGTTCTTCATTATCTGCAGGAATATTAAAAATATCAGTCGTATTGCCGAGAACAACATAGCTGGCGGAAACAGTTGATGAAATATTGTCTACACAGCTGTATTTAAGTGATGTCTGAATACCTGCCGTTGCACTGTCAGTATCATTTGCATTGGTAATAGTATCATTTGCAGGGAAAACGACAGTACAGGCTGGAGGAGTTATATCAACAATTGCCGATGTACTTACAACGCCTGTCTTGCCTCCTTCTTCGGTAATAAACGCAGTTATAATGGAGGATGTCACTTCCAGACCATTCTTTACACTTTCAGGAATAGTTACCTGAACTGAAGTAGATTCGACAGAATAAGTACCCTCATAAACAGGTGTTCCATCAGTATCTGTATTGACAAAAAGTTTAAGAGCACTTCCAAGAGCACAAGTAGATGAGAATGTTAAAGTAAGCTGAAGTCCTTCTTTATTTGTATCTTCATCAAGAGCAGCCCCTAACCCTTTGGTTAAGGCGTAATCCGGCATTCCCTGAACTGAAATAGAACATTTTGTAGTCAGTTCCAGAGTAAATATTGCCGAAGACGAATAATCTCCTGAAGTAGCTGTAACCATAACAGAATCAGAGAATGGGAAAGAAATAGGATTATTAAAAGTTGCCCGACCTTGATATATAACAGCAGAAATTGAAGATGAAAGCTGATTATCAAAAGCTAAAGTTATTTCAGAGCCGTCATTTAAGTCAGGTGCATCAACAACAATGCTGAGATCAAAATAATTATTATCGGCAACTTCATCATCAGCTTCAGTAAAAGAAGCTCCATCAAGAAGTATCGCCGTCTCATTTTTAAGATATTTTATCTGAAGTTTTGAGGTAACTGCAGTGACATTGATTGTAATTTCATCTGTAGAAAGTTCATTATTAATAACAGAATAAGCTTTAAGTTTAACAGATCCTTCAGGTAGTGTAATTCCTGCAAAAGATACTGTTTTATTTAGGAAAACACCTGCATAAGTTGATGTTTTGTTGTCGGAAACAACAGAAAGGACAACACCTGTGTTTTCCATATAGGAAGAGTCGGCGGAATATGCAACCGAAATATCAAGCTGAATGCCATCTGAAGTAGCAGAAACATCCTTTGAAAAATCTATAGTATCGCCGTTTTTTATATTTTCAAAAGAAAGCGTTGCTGTAGAAATGTTAACATCAACACACTTTTCGTTATAGCATACAGAAGATTCACCGCAGTCAGCGGAAGTTTTACATCCATTTGATGAATCACAGGATGAAAAAATAAAAAAGCTTAAAACGAAAACTATTAACAAGGTTATTTTTCCCATAACACACGCTCCAATTAAAAAAATTCTCAAAACTTTATCATACTGAGCTGTTTTTGTCAAAAAGAAGATTCAGTTAAAAAACATAATCAGCCTAAAAGAAAAAGGCCTTTTGAAATAAAAAGATTTATTATCTCTTCAGCATCTTCATCAAGAATATCTTTAGTAAGTTCACTTTGAGGAAGATATTTTGAATATAAAAGTTCAAGAATCTGTTCTTTAGATTTTCCTGAAGCTGCACCTTCCCAGATAAGGCTTGCAGATTTATTAATGGAAATCATTTTTTCATTTACGGGAGAAACAATAGTTACAGTTCCATCAGACATTTTTCTCCACGCAACACTGGAATTTATTTTAAAAAAAACAGACATAAAACTCTCTCAGAAAATTTAATAACCATTCATTTTAATTTAGAGTTTAAAAATAATCAACAAATTACTTAAGGCTGACAATTGTAAAGCAAACACCCTGCACTTCATGAAATTAAAAAACACTTCAGTTATTTCAACAATATATCAATGTATATCAAAAATATTATTTAGAACGAGTTTCCATATGCCACATAAAAAACAGAAAAACCTGTTTCTGTAAAACCCTGAGCAAAACCAATTTTAAGCATAACGTTTTTTCTGTAACCCCATTGGGTAAGAAGTTTCAGTTCAGTGCCGCCACTTACAATAATTTTATCTCTGTCAGTATCTTCAAGTGCAGCAGCGGAATCTATAAAAACTGCACCCTGAATATTTTTTATAAAAAGAGGAAAAGTCCGCCAGCCAGCATCTATGGAAAGAATATGAAATCTGATTTCATTATTGGAGGTAAGTACAGTATTTGATGCAACATCTCCAAAATTATAACCTCGGACGGAGACTGAATGGGTAAATTCTGTCGAAAAAAGATCAAAAAAATTGATGTTGACAACCGGGTCATGCCCACCTGCACCAAAAAGAGCTCTGTCAAAAAATGATGTTTTTGCAAAAACTCTCCCTGTAAATCCTATTTTTAAACTACCGGCTATTAAAGTATTGTAATAAAATGATGGCGAAAAGAAGAGCGTTTTATCATGTCTTGAATTAAAGCTTATACTTAAAGGGATATAAAGATGAATATTGTTCATTTCTGAAAACAGAAGATAGCTCGAAGGGGCACCTGAAGATAAAATGGAAAGTGAAGTACCTAAAGAATAATAATTTACAGGAGAATCATCAGGAATC
This sequence comes from bacterium, assembly GCA_963667425.1. Taxonomy (GTDB): domain Bacteria; phylum UBP6; class UBA1177; order UBA1177. The sequence continues at coordinate 1,847,876 of OY763407.1, forward strand.
ATTTCGAGCGGATCATGATAAATATCTTCAACATCCTTAAAAACTCTTCTAAAACCTGCACTAAAAGATTCTCTAAAAGAAATAGGACTTATTTTTTTAGAAAAAATCAAAGGATAAAAGTTCTGAGTCCTGCTCAGAGATGAAGAAACAGAAAAAAGATTATAATCCGCAGGGTATTCAAGCCTGCTCGAATTATTCAAAGCTGTCTCGCCCTGAGCATAATATGCCGAAAGTCCGAAACCATTTAAAAATTCACTGTCATACCAGAGGAGTGACGTAATAAAACTATTCGTTCCGTCAAAAGTTTTTTCAGCTGAAAGCTCATAGCTCCTTTTATTTGTATTTCCCTTTCCGTAAAAAGTTCCTTTTAAAGTAAAATTATCCTCATAATTAAATTCAGGCATAAAAAGAGATGGCAAAAGACCTTCAAAATAACCCGCATTTTCCATTTTATACTTTTCAGTATCTCCGAAATCAAAATCCGGATTACACTTTTTCTTTTCAGCAAAAATTAAGGCTTCAATATTTTTATTCAATGTTTTTTCAACTATAAAATAACCATCATTTGAAAAAGCTATATAACGAATTTTATCATCTTTAATTGCAGGTGCTATTGCAATTGGTTCATTAACCTGATAAACGAGAGTATTTAATGAAGCGAGCTCTATTTTTGCAGGAGCTATTTTATTGTCAAAATCGGTTGAAAAAAGGATTGTATCATCATCTGTAAACATAGGTGAATACTGATTTCCGGCAATTTCAATCTCTTCTATCTCTCCTGATTCAGGATAAAGAATAAAAAGATTTTTATCTTTCCCTCTGATATTTCCGGCAAAAACAATTTTTTTTCCATCACTGGAAACATACGGGGAATAAACTGAATCAAATGCCGAAAGCTCTTTTTTCCAAAGCTCTTCACCCGTCTTAAGATTAATTTCGTAAGCTTTTATTACTGCATTTTCATAACTGAAATAAAAGAGTGTGTTTTCTCCAGTTTTTACAAAATCAAGAACAGATTTTTCCTTTGTTATTTTTGAATAACCGCCACGTTTTAAATCATAAACATATAAATCATGATAAGCTTTAGAATTATCATAAACTGTATTAAGTGAAAGTATCAGCATATTCTCATCAATATAAAAAGGAGAAACCGAAGGAGGAGTAAAAACATTCTCAAGTGCACCATTTTGGTAAACAGAAATTGATTCCTTTCCAGCAGTGGCATAATTTATGCCGTAATTATCAAAAGACCGGTTTGAAGCAAGCTTAAAATCAGTAAAAGTTTCAGCTGAGGAAACTGTTTTTAAAGGTTTTGTACCTTGCGTAATAAAATCATTGTAAAGAGGAAGAAAGGTACTTCCAAAAACTCTGTAAGCCTCAATACTTCCGAGATAAGGAACAACATTGTCCGAAAGTGAAAGAAAGTAATCCGACATTTTCTGCGCACCATACTTTTCCATAAGATAGCCATAAAAAAAAGTACCGTAAAGATACGGAACACCACCAGACATCCAGTGATCCGGTGTTCCGTTAAGAGAACCTAGCGGATAGAAATTCCCATATTCATAAAAACTGTTAAGTTCCTGCTGATAAAGAATTGAATTGAGTCTTCCTGTGCCATCAATTGAGGATTCACTGTAAACAGCAGCACCTTCAAGAAACCATACAGGTACAGTTTGGGAAGGAAAAACCCAGTTACCGAAAAGAGCATTGACAAACCACGGAATTCCTGTTACAAGCCCTATCTGAAGAATATGGGTATATTCATGAACAACAAGGTTTCTTTCATAGGAAAGAAAATTGTTGAGTTCGGAAAATTCTTCAGGCAGATAAAGATATGCATAAAACATCGGCTTTATATAGCTTGTTGCCCAGCCGTTTGCTGTGTCGGTTTCTCTTTCAAAAACCCCTTTAATATCCCACTCAGGATTAATTCCGTAAAGCTTATTAACAAAGTTAACAGCACCTAAAGTTTCATCTATCAGATAGAAGTGAAGTCTGCAATCGATATTTGGAGAAAAATACAAAGTTACATTATCTTTTTTAAATTTTTTCCAGCCTGAAGCATCTAATGAAATGAAAAATAAAAGGAGAAATAAGAAAAAAAGCTTTTTCATCTAATATTATTCTGTTTTAGCCGGAGATTCCTCAAGCTGTTCTTCAGGAACTATATTTTTCTCAGAATTAATACGTTTCTCTTCATCAGCAAGCATCTGTATAAGTTCAGCCATATGCTCCATAACCCGTTTTTGCCCCAGCTTATTTGCTTCGACAGCAATCTCAGGCATAAGCTGAGCCGCTTTTTTACCGACAGGTTTTCTGTAGAAGTCAGCCATCTCATTAAGTTCTTCAACCGTAAACATTTCTGCATACATTTTTGCCATTTCAGGTTTAAGAGAATCCCAGCTCATATACTTGCTGAAAAAATTAAGTAAAGTCGCTCTGTAGGGAGCAATATCAGGAGTCTGTGCAATCTGGGAATCAATAAGTTTCTCAATTGTTTTTGTAAATATTTCATTGGAGCCACTTTCATCAAGAAGGCGTTCTGCAGCCTTTAAAGGAGTATCATCCTTATATGTTTTAGGAGAAGAAGCACATGAAACAAAAAGGAACATCATTAAAATAGTAAAAAAAACATTCTTCAACATAAAAAACCTCTAACATTTAGTTAAACAGAAATATTTTAACCTCAATAGCTTTTATTTCCAAATTTTTATTTTCCTGAGTAACTTTCAGTTACGGCTTAATTATAACCACAGCAAAAAAAGAGTTATTCTCTACAGAAACTTTTTTATATTACTTAAATTTACAATTTTAAAAACTCAAAAAAGCTTCTATAAGGGAAAAAAACCTTGATTATTGAATTCATTTGTGTTACGTTGTCACGCTTTAAGAGTTATTGAAGGAGGATACTTTGAATTTAGTTGCATTTTCGCAGTTGACACAATTGGCTGTTTCTCAAAATGCTGAGCCCCAGGGAAGTCTTTTAATGAATCTTCTCCCTTTCGCTCTTATATTTGTTATTTTCTATTTTCTGCTTATTTTGCCACAAAAAAAACAGCAGAAAAAAATAAAAGAAATGATAAATAATCTCCAGAAAGGAGACAGAGTGCTCCTTCAAAGTGGCATGTATGGACGCATTGTTGAGTTTAAGGATAACGATGTAAAGATAGAAATTGCACCGAAAATCATAATAACTGTTCAGAAAGCGGTTATAATCAGCAAAGTCTCAGAAGAAGTTTCATCACAGTAATGTTGTTATTTAAGATATAGAAATTAAGGAGAATTTTCTATGGAAGAAAAAAACTGGAAGCTTAGAACTGTGGTTGTTCTTGCTCTTGTTGTTCTTGCGGTAGTTGCTCTTTTACCGACCGTCTTTGGTCCTGAAAACCTTCCTAAATGGTTTTCCAATGTAAACGAGGGACTCAACCTTGGACTCGACCTCAAAGGAGGTATTCATTTCGTTCTCAGTGTTGATGTTGACAAAGCTGTTGCTGATAAAGCTGAAAGAACAACAGATGAAATCGGCAAAAGAATGGAAGACGAAGGAATAACATTTGAAAGCGTAAAAATCAAATCAGGAACTACAACTGATATAGTTATTACACTTAAAGATGATACCGATAAGGATAAATTCCGTGATAAAATTGTAGATTTTTACACAAACCTCAAAAAAATCTCTACTGATGGGAACGCATATACTCTCAGAATGAGAGATGAGACAATCTCAAGAATTAAGGAATATTCTGTAGATCAGGCTCTTGAAACGCTCAGAAGCAGAATTGACGAACTTGGTCTTAAGGAACCTGTTGTTGCAAAACAGGGTGCGACATCAATACTTATTCAGCTTCCTGGATACAAGGATATAGAAAGAGCCAGAAGAGTTATCGGTCAGACAGCACAGCTTGAATTCAAGCTTGTTGCAGATGACAAAGATCCTCTTGCAAACTATATTAATGATCTTCCTGAAGGAATTACTGCCCGTAAACACACTATACAGGATGCAAACGGAGGTCTTTTAGTTTCCAATTATCTTGAATCTGAAAACAGAGAAACTCTTCTTGCCTTTGTAAAAGACAAAGCATCTGAAGGAACAGAATTCCTTCTCGAAGCAAATCCAGCCGGTCTTAACAAGACATTATACTCAACAATTCTTGTCTACTCTAAAACACTTCTCACAGGCGATATGCTTACCGATGCAAGAGTAAACATAGATCAGCAGAAAAACAGACCTTACGTAAGCATGACCTTTGACAGAGAAGGAGCAAGAAAATTTGCTGAAGTTACCGGAGAAAATGTAAAGAAAAGACTTGCCATCGTTCTTGATAACAGAGTAAACTCTGCACCTGTTATTCAGTCAAAAATAGAAGGCGGTTCTGCACAGATAACACTTAACTCTCTTAAAAGTTTCAATGAAGTTCTCCAGGAAGCTCAGGACCTTGCACTTGTACTTAGAGCCGGATCTCTTCCTGCGCCTGTAACTTTTGAAGAAAACAGAACCGTAGGACCAAGCCTTGGAGCTGACTCCATAGCAAAAGGTAAAATGTCAATCATAGTAGGATTCGTAGTAGTTATCCTTTTCATGATGGTTTATTACGGAATGTCCGGTTTTGTAGCCGACATCGCTCTTCTTTTAAACATACTTTTCATCATGGGCGGAATGGCAATGCTTGGAGCAACACTTACGTTCCCTGGTATTGCAGGTATCGTTCTTACAATTGGTATGGCCGTTGATGCTAACGTTATTATATTTGAAAGAATCAGAGAAGAACTCAGACTTGGAAGATCTGTTATAAACTCAATTGAAAGTGGATACGAAAAAGCATGGTCTGCTATTTTTGACGCAAACCTTACAACTGCTCTTGCAGCTTTCGTTTTATGGAACTTTGGTAGTGGACCTATAAAGGGTTTCGCAATAACTCTGCTTTTAGGTATTATTTCAAGTATGTTTACAGCTATTTTTGTAACCAGGCTTATTTTCCAGGGTTTCCTGAAAGCCGGCGCAAAAAAGATATCTATATAAGGGGGACTTGATAATGGAATTTTTTAAGCCCAATAATAAAATAAATTTTGCCGGAAAATTCAGATTTTTTGGTTATATGTCTCTTACTCTCGTAGTTTTAAGTCTTATTTTATTTTTATTTAAAGGACTCAACTATGGCGTTGATTTCAAAGGCGGAACAGAAATTCAGCTTAAGATAGACGGAACAAATATCAATGAAATGAGAACATCTCTTTCAGATATAGGAAAAATAGAAATACAGCAGTTCGACAACAGAAACGATCAGTATCTTCTAAGACTTTCAAGCGTTTCTCTTGTAAAGAAAAAAGACATCAAATCATACATTGATGATGTTGAAAAAACTATTTCTGATTCAAAAATCATAAAAAGTCATTATGATTCTGAAGTTGGTGATAGAATAGAACTTACATTTGATAAAGAAATAAACTCTGATACACTCGCTTCAATTATCAAAAAATATCCTATTCCTGCAACAGGAGAAATAGAATATAAGAAAATTGGAGACAGACATGTTTACAGAATAATCCTTGAAGGCACATCAACAAAAGTTCTTAATGAACTTAAAAACAAGCTTAACAAAACTGCTGAAATAGAAAGAGTTGAACTTGTTGGTCCTAAAGTTGGAAAACAGCTTAGAGTTGATGCTTTCCTTTCAGTTCTTTATGCTCTTATCGGCATTCTTGTTTACATCGCATTCAGATTTAACTATCAGTTTGCACCAGGTGCAGTTGTAGCTCTTGCTCACGACGTTCTTATAACACTCGGAATATTTTCTCTCTTTGGAATAAGCTTCGATCTTACCATCGTTGCAGCACTTCTTACAATTGTAGGTTACTCGCTCAACGATACTATCGTTATTTACGACAGAATCAGAGAAAACCTCGGCAACATTAAAAAAGGTAAAGAGATAACAGAAAATATAAACACAAGTATTAACGAAACAGTTTCCAGAACAATACTTACATCTGTCACAACACTCTTCGTTCTCTTTGCACTTTTATTCCTCGGCGGACAGACGATCAGAGGTTTTGCTCTGGCAATGACAATAGGTGTTTTTGTAGGTACATACTCATCAATATTCGTGGCAAGCCCTATAACAATACTTATAGACAAATATATGGCAAAAAGATCTAAAGGAACTAAATAACGAACGATATGAAAAAAAAAGACTGGTTAATTCTTCAGCCTGATACAGAAAAAGCACAAAAGCTCAGCGCTATGCTGGGAATATCTGAAGTAGTTGCGACAATACTTATAAACAGAGGAATTGAGACGGTAGAGGATGCCAGCCTTTTTTTACAAGCCCGCTTAAAAAACCTTCCTGATCCATTTCTTTTCAAAGATGCAAAAAAAGCATCTGAAATCATTATAAATGCTGTCAAAAATAAGAAAAAAATTGTTATCTATGGCGATTATGATGTAGACGGAATCACCTCAACATTTATTATGTATAAATTTCTTACATATATCGGAGGGTTGGTAACATATCATATTCCGCACAGAATGGAAGATGGATACGGTTTAAACACATATGCACTTGAAGAAATCGCCACAGAAGGAGGCGAACTTGTAATAACCGTTGACTGCGGCATTACAAGCATCAACGAAGTTGCCTATGCAAGAAAACTCGGTCTTGATGTTATCATAGTAGATCATCATCATGTAGGAGAAAACATTCCTGAAGCAATTGCAATTGTAAATCCGCATCAGGAAGGTTGTGAATATCCATTTAAAGAAATGGCAGCTGTCGGCGTTGCATTTTCACTCTTGATGGTGCTCAAAAAAGTTATAGAAGAAGATGGTTTTTTTCAGGGGCCACTTCCGAATCTTCTCGATTATCTTGATATAGTTGCAATAGGAACCGTTGCAGACATGGTTCCCCTACTCGAAGCAAACAGAATATTCGTAAAACACGGTCTTAAACAATTAAAGAAAATGAAAAGACCTGGAATTCAGGCTCTTGCAGCTATTTCAGGAATAAAAAATCTTGATGATATAAAACCGTCACTTATAAGCTACAAAATGGCTCCACGTTTAAATGCGGCAGGTCGTATAGGAAATGCGGCAAAAGGAGTTGATCTTCTTCTCTGCAATGACTACACAAAAGCAAAACAGATAGCCGAAGAACTCAATCTCACAAATGAATACAGACAGGAACTGGAAGCTGAAATATTTGAAGAAGCAATAAGGATAATTGAAAATTCAAACCTTCTTGACTACAACTGTATAATTCTTGCCAAAAAAGGATGGCATCCCGGAGTCATAGGTATTGTTGCATCCAGACTTGTAGAAAAATACTACAAACCAACAATTATGATTTCAATAGAAAGCGGTGTAGGCAAAGGATCAGCAAGAAGCATCCCATCACTTCATATATATAACATTCTTGAAGAACTCAACCGCTATCTTATTCAGTATGGTGGCCACAAATTTGCAGCAGGACTTACCATTTCAGAAGAATCAATCAAGCCTTTTGTAAAGGAATTTGACAGATGCGTAGGTGAAATACTGACTCAGGAAGACTACATAAACAGCCTTGAAATAGATGCGAAACTTGAAGCAACAGAACTTCATCCGGATCTTGTAGTCGCACTCTCAAAACTAGAACCATTTGGAATGCTCAACACAGAACCCAATTTTCTTGCAACAAGACTTCAGATAAAAAAACAGAACATCATAAACAGAAGCCACTTTCACTGGATGCTCCGCCTGGCAGACCATCCAAACATCGACATAGATTTCAATGCTATAGCCTTCGGACTTCTCACCAATGAACATCCCATTCCCAGAATAGGAGATGTAATTGACATTGTATATTTCCCGAGAATCAACAGATGGAATGGAAATATAGGTCTGCAACTTTTTGTTAAGGATTTCAAAATATCGGACAAAAAATAAAATGAACTTTTTCGAAATAATAGAAAAAGGCGGAATACTTATGTATCCGATAATTTTCTGTTCAGTTGCAAGTTTCGCCATACTATTTGAAAGATTATGGTTTTTAAGAAAGAAAAACATCATATTTGAACCAAAATCATTATTTCAGGTTGCAACAGCAGAAAACGGAGTATTACAACTACTTGAAAAAACAGCTGACAAAACAGACATATTCTCAAAAACAGTACACGATTTTCTATCAGACGATTCACAATCAGATATTGAAGAAATAGCATCAATGTATGCAAAAGCAAACTCTACAATATTATATTCAAACATCTCAATAACCGGCACAATGGCAACAATCTCACCACTCTTAGGACTCCTTGGCACAGTGCTAGGAATGATAAGAATGTTTACCAGATTCTCAGGAAGTGGTGGCTCACCAGAAGTTATGGCAGCCGGAATATGGGAAGCATTAATCACAACAGCGGCGGGATTAATTGTTGCAATACCAAGCCTTATTATTTACAGATATCTGATATCAATTGCGAACAAAAGAGTTGAAGAACTCGAATTCAATCTGAGAAGACTTCTTTCATATATAAAAAAGTGATTTTTTAATCCATTAACATATTTTCAGAATTCTGAGCAAAAATATTTTGCTTACACTACCATTTTTTTAATATTTAAAGAATATATAGCAATAAATAAGAATTGAAATATAATTCAGATGCGTTACAAATACAAAGTGTACGGAGATAAAGATAATTAAATCAATCAAACAGCTCAAGATAACTATTCGCAGTAGATTTATTATTCTGGCAATTAAAAAAGGAGAACATATATGAAAAAAATCACATTATTATTATCAATAGTTTTATTATTATCATGCACCAGCAGTAAAAAACCAGAATCAATAATAGAAATAGTCAAAGAAGGTAACATTACAAAGTTAAAAAATTCAATAACAGCAGAAAACATAAATAAACCGGATGAAACAGGAGCAACACCTTTAATGTGGGCAGCATTTAAAGGAGATATTGATACTGTTAAGTTTCTTGTGGAAAAAGGGGCTGATCCTGAAAAAATGGGATTGATAAGTGTTAATGATGATGAAGATATTAATGTTTCTTCAACCCCACTGCTTGCTGCAGTAAGCAACAGTCATTTTGAAGTTATAAAATATTTAGTTGAAAATGCAGGTGTTGACATAAACAAAAAAGGTTACTGTATCAATCATTTTCTTATAAGGACACCAGCAGAGATAAAAGATTTTGATAAGTTTTATTATTTTGTGCTTAACTCTAAAGGTAAGCTTTTTACTCTTATTAAAAACACCAAAGAGTTTTCATGTATTTCTGAAGCCCCACTTGAAGCACAACCGTATTTTTTCATCCTTATATTAAATGATTTAATAAATAAATATGATTTAAAGAATGATGTGATGGATCAAAATGGTTGCAGGCGTATTTCAGAAAACCGTAAAATTATTGATAATACTTTTAAAGATTATATTACACCGTATGGAGACTATAACTGTATAAAAAATGAAAACGGAAAAACAGCTCTGTATGATACAGTATACAGAGGCAAAGAAGAAATTGTAAAGTATCTTATTTCAAAAGGTGCAACGGTAAATGTAAAGGATTGTTATGGAATGTCTCCTGTTTTTGCTATAAATAAAAACAAATGGGAAATTACTTCAATTTTACTTAAAAATGGCGCAGATAGGCATGCAAGAATGAATTTTATAAAGGAAGATAATGAGCCGATACTATCTTTCTTACTTGTAAATGAATCTTATCCTTCTTCTGATAAAAAAGCATTAAAAAAAGGCTTACGAAAAGTTCTTCCATTATTATGGAAAAGTAAAGAAGATGTAGTTGAATCGTGTAGAGATACACAAATAAATCCACTGGTTTTTTCCTGTAAAAGTGGAAATGAAGAAATTGTGCAAATTATGCTGGATAATGGAGCAGATTATAGTATGAAATATAAAGGTAAAGAAATTCGTGAAATATGTATGGAAAATAAGATATATATAGAATCAGGTAAAGCAACAAAACATGGAGCAGAGGCATAAACTAGTCTAGTTTTTCATATTTGGAGCAGAATACGGATATGATTCAACCACATATGAAAAAATAACAAATAAAGGATTTAACTATGGTAACATTGACCCATGGTTTGAGTAGGAGGTGAAATGAAAAAACAAATAATGCAAATAACATTAGTAATCTTAATAGCTCTGTTTACACTGCACACATAATAGCAAGCTATCAAACCAGAAAAGGAAACCGCCAATAGCAGCAACCGAGTTAATGAAAATAACATAACTGACCCTGTAATTACCAGACTCAACCATAAGAGTGCCTCCTCAGAAATTTATATATGTCGTAATTATACATAGAAATAAAAATAAAGCATTTTTAATTTGAGAGCATGGGTTTGTTTGAATAAAAAATGTTTGAATTTTAAATAGAATGATTGTTTGAGTTATTTTTTGACTTCAGATATTGATATCCCTTATACAAACCATAAGCAGTTAAGCCAAATAAAAATAAAGAACCAAAAGAAATTGCAGAATTACCAACATTATCTTTTCTAGTTGTTCGACATTTTACAGCAGATACGAAACCACCTGATTTAACATCAAAAAGTCCCTTACGTTTATTACATTTATGACATAAAGGAATAATATAATGAGATCTGTTAACGCTTCCAGCAATTATTACATGTGCACCTAAAGTTGCTTGTTGATCACAATCTTTAGAGGAACAAGAATTAAATTTTTTGCCAGAAAACTTCTCCCAATGATTTTTCCAAGCACCACATTTAGGACATTTCTTCCAACTGGTGTTATTAAGATTTTTAACTAAAACCATGAATTATAACCTTTTTTGTAAAAATTTATTTATAAAAAAATTAAATCAATAAGAAAACAATTACACATCAGGCTTTTTCACATAAACAACTTCATCAAAAGTAATGTATATTCCATTATAATTATTTGCATGAAATACGCACTTATCATCATCATCTTGCACGCCTATAAAAAACACCCATCCTTTTAAATCAGATCTATTTTTATCTATTTTCAGACTGTATTCATTCTTTGTCCATCTTATTTGATTCAATATATTTTCAGATTCTTTTTCACTCCATGACGAAACATCAATTAACAAAGTAAAAGGTCGTTCTAAAACCCACCGTCCATTAGATTCTTTTTTTCGAAAACCTTCAAACAAAGGAATTTTTATGACGTTATTTTCAATATAAAAATTTCTGTTTCTTAAATCAAAAGGAGCATAGAATAGTTTTTTATAAAAAAAACCATCTTCTTTCCAATAAAGTTTTTGAAAAATATTATAATATGAAGAGCCAGCAACACCTTCAATATTAAGAGGAAGTAAATGCCGATCGTATGGAAAATCTATATAACACCTTACTATAGGCTTAATAGAATAAACAGTTCTATTATGGTACTGACAATTAGATGAAATATTTTTCTTATCAGAACAATCAAACACATCTTCTGTAACAATTGATTTAGAGTCATCATCAGAACGAACAGATTTTTTATGCTTATTTATAAGTTTACTTGGATAAGGAAAGGGAAATCCAAAATCTGTTGATATTGACTCTTTATTTCCCAAAGAATAATAATATTCTTCCGAAACCAAAGAACAACCTTTTTCATGTTTTACATTTGGAAAAGTTTTAAAATACGGTCGTTTCTTGTTTGATTTACGATAAGATGCCGCACAAACCCTAATATTACAACCTGCACATATAAAGTCTTCTTTATCTACAGATTCATATAATAATAAATCTTCTGCATATACCTCTTCCCCAGTTTTTTTATTTCTAGCCTTTTCCATATTTAATTCCAACAAACTTAAATTATTGTTTTTAAACCTTTTAAAATCAAAAATATTGCTTCATCAATAAATTGAGTAGCAAATAATCTTTTATTATCTTCATTTGTTAATCCATTATTAAGATTTTCAAATTTCAATTTGTCTAATAAAGAATTATAATCAAAACAAAAATCATTCTTTCTATTTTTTCCAAAATCCAACATATCTTTTAATCCAGGATTATTCTGAATCTGCCATTCTTCATTTAGCATATGACTTTGTGCACCTTCTATTATTTTACAGACACTAGATGTAACACCGCCAAACCCTCCAAGGAGAAAAAGAGGTTTTTTATTATTAATTGCAATTAACACTTCTTCAAGAACACCAGGCATTTTTCCTTTATAACCACTATGTTTCCCGCCAGCACAAATCCTTACATCACATTTAGCTATCATTTTTTCACGCATATCTGTAAGACATCTACTCCACACAAAACAATTTTGAGAATTTTCAGGAGGAAGAAAAACTTCTTTATTACTAATAAGATCTTCAATATCTTCTGGAGGATTTATTTCCAACATTGATGCGACATGCTTATACTTTGCTTTCCAATCAATAACTGTTTCAGTGTCAGATTTATAAATTGGCCATGCAATATAATTTTTCAAATGAACAGAATCATTTTGCAAACGAGATTTAATAACAGATGCTTCATTAAAAAGAAATTCTGTAAAACCTCCTGCTCTTAAATCACCTCCATAAATAAGCGTCGATTTTCTAGCTAATAAATGTCTTGCTACATCTTGAGATAACAAATGAAGATGGCTTGCCGTCTGTCCTATATTCAACAATTCTTCTTCTGTTGGATCTGAAATTGAAATTCCTATATTTTTGTTTTTTAAGCACAATTCATCTGATGAAAGAAGCGTTTTAACTTCAACATCAAGTTCTTTAAATAAAAAAGACTCTTCTTCATAAACAGGAGGCTCAGGATAAACAATTTCCTTTATTTTTTCTTTTAATACTTTTTTTATATCGGAAAGTTCTGGAGGTCTTGCTACAATAGTAGCATCTTTTGATATCAATCCTGTTTTTTGATACTCACAAAGCACTTTCTTAGCATAGAAAAAATGAATAGTTTCAAGTAAAGCAGCACTGAGAATTCTATATAAATCAAAATCTCCAATATCCTTATCTGCACAAATATGGACTCCTGGAATATTAGAAGCATATGGAAAACGCCGATCCTCAAATTCTTCAAGAAGATCAACGGCAATGATCGGTCTTTCATTTTCTTTTGCAAACATAATTTCTTTTTGACACCAGTAACGAGATGAATAAGGATCAGAATGAATTGCAATTAATGTAGAGTCTTTAATATTGTTGAGAATTTCTTCATTAAATTTATATGCTGGAGCTATATCCGTGGCATCAAAAAACCTATTCATCGTAGAATTATCAATAAATCTTTTTAATTTTTCTGCAAGGTTTAATCCTGTAGAACCTGTTTTAGCATGACTTAAAAACAGTTTCAGGGCGGTCTCGTTACCTTTTTTTAATTCTTCAAATTTATCATTTAACGTGAAACGATAAATCTCGTGTGCAATAGAGATAAAAAACAGCTCTTTTTTGTAATCAGAATTAAATTGATAAGCTCTTATAAAGTTATCATTTCTAATAGAAGCATCAATATTAAATGCCGTTTCATCCAATGCGACAGGAACAACAACGACATTATTCATGTCTGCTATTTTACTTATATAGCAACTCCAATCTGAATCTGCTACGACATATTTGCTAATGAAAATAAAAACTATACTTTTATTTGCCTTAGAATTAATTTGAGGCGGTAAGCGTTTACCACTTGTAGTATATATAAACAGTGGTAAATTCATTGCTCTAGAAAATGGTTTTTCAGGATCACGCTGAAAAAGATTTAAACAATGAGAAATTACAGGTGCAAGATCCTTTTTATCAGCGTAATGATACACAAAGCTAACAGATAATGGTGCATAAAAATCAACCATTTTTTCTCCTTTAAAAAAATTATGCGACATCTAAAATTAACAATAACTATTCATCTAAAACATCTTTTAAAAAATGATTTTTATTCTTTATGGACTCCAAAATCACAGTGGCGTCTTTTCTTCGTTTATCTTTTGGCAAAATGCTTTTAAGAAATTCATCAAGCGTCTCTAAAGTATAAACCCAAGGAACTATTTTCAAATAATCAGGAATATTAGAATCAATATTTTTTAATTTGAGAGCAAAAAGTTCTTTTTCCGATTTTTTTGCATAACCAATTTCATAAGGAACCCACCAAGAACCTTTTGTTTCCTCTGAAAAGATACATAAAACATAGTCACTTCTATTTATTCCATCTTCAATACTTTGTGTAATAGCTTTTGGATCCTTTTTTTCTACGGCAAACTGAAGTTTTTCATCAGAAACATCTAAGTATATATCCATATCCCAATAGTTCTTAATATAGTCCCCAATCTTTATAGCAAAATTCTTATCTTTGTGCATATAAGAAATAAAGATACACGGAGATAATAAATTAGCTAAAGCCTCTCCTAGTGTGCCTGCTATTTTTTTAGAAAAATTTTCAGCCCTATTTATTCCCATTAATACCCCTTTTTAATTATTTTGCTTTAACCACTCTGATAGTTTTATAGCAGTTTCTTCATGGTGATCATAAACCATCCAAACTTGAGAACTATATCCTTCTAATCTACCATAAATTATTCTTGGATATAGTCCCATATATTCTTGTTCAGGCCAACCAGCTTGTGCGTCATCAACTTTTGGTAAGAGAGCAATATTTTCAACTCTCTTTTTTTCATCACCAATACCAAGTTCCCATGGAATCCATTTACTATCTTTGCTATTATTCGAAACAAGTACTATAAATTTTTTGCACTCTGCAATACGTCTTTTTATTCTTTGGCCTGTTTCAGCAGTTGTTTTTTTTGGCAATTCATAATCATCTTTATCGACATAAACTTTTACGTCAAAATGCTCTAAAAAATTTATTACTGCCGGCAAATCATTTATATCTTTTGAGGAATGTGAAAGAAATACATCACATCTATGGTTAGAAGGTTTTCTTGAAAAACTTGCTTCTTCAAGAAGAACTTTAACACTAGCAGTTTTTATATTGCTATTATATTCTCTAACATCATTACTATTAAAATATCTCATCTATTTTCCCCTTATTCCCAGTTTTTTTGTGTACTATTTCTGTTTGCACCAAAACTTGGATAACTGTTATCAGGATGTATCTTATTTCTTCTTACAAATGCATCATGAATCCACGATTTAAGATTCTCAGAGGAAGTTGGCCATGAATAAATTTTTGCAAACCCGCATTCTACATTTTTATAAAGTCTGGGAGGAATCGTTTTAGGATTATATGGACCACCATTTTCTGTATATTTTCTTTCAACAGAAAGCATTGTATTATAAGTAGAATAGGAAGGAAGCAGTATTCCTAAAAGCCCATTTCTTGGATTAAATCTTGTATCTCTTATACTTGAACCTATTTCCCAATCTACATGCTTTCTTTTCCAAGTTTCATTTCCAATCAACACGACAGTAACTGTTGAGTCACGTATAAATTCATCACGTATTTTCTGACGAATAGTATCTGTATGTATATTTGTGTTAATATCCCCATCACCAACAGCCTTAGAAACAAATCCATCTAAAACTTCCCCAAAAAGTTTTTCAAATTCATTTTTATAAGATTCATCTTCATGATGAAAACTGATAAAAACTTTATGTTTTTTTATGTTATTATCAAATAAGTAACTCATTTATTTCTCCTATATTTTTATTCATTCTATAAAAAAACGACTATAAGACATCTCATTAAATCGTTATAAAACCTTGCTAAAAAAAATTTCTATGGTAATTAAAGACTGCTTAGGGTTTACTTACCATAAATTTTTTATGTGTATGTAATCTATATTGACCTCTTCTCACAAAAGAGGTCAGCTCTCCTCTAATCGAATATACAATCTGTACATCGACACTCCATTAAGATAGTTATGGGTGTGCATATAAACACCACTTTTTTAAAAGTCAAGGGGCTTTACAAAAAAAATAAACAATTCTTTTTAATCAACACAACAAATATGTCTAACCACATTAAAAAAACCAAATACCCAAACTTTTCTAAACAAATTTCATCATATTTATTTACATAACAGTAAATTTTGTTATTCTTTAATATGTGCCTTGTTTTTATTATTTTTTTAAAGGTGGTACTTATGGAAGAGATTAAAGAAACTAAGAAAACACAATCAAAAGCTGAATCTACCGAATCTTTTCTTTCTGATGTAAACATTATGATTAAGAATGCCAAGTTACCTGAAATTGAGGCCGAGCTTGACAAATTAAATGCAGGAGGAGAACTAATTAATACAGGCAGCAATCTTTTAACAGAAGTGCTTTCTCTTCAGGCTCTTCAACAAAGGCTTCTCGGAAAGTATAATACCTCGGCAGAACGGTTTAAAGCTCTTAAAGATAAAGCTCTGGACACTTACAAAGATTACTACAGAATAGCCAAACTTCTTTTTGAAAATGATAAAACAAGAATAAATGCTCTTCATCTTGAAGGAAAACGTGAAAGCAGTGTTCAGGGATTTTCAAAGCAGGCTGAGCAGTTTTATCAGAATGCTCTTTCCAATCCTGAGACTCTTGGACAGTTTATGACTTACAATATTACAGAGGAAATGCTCAAAAACAGCTATGAAGAATTTAAATTTCTTGCCGACCTTAATGCGGCAAAGCGTTCAGAGAAAGTTGAAGCCAGTAATTCCACTAAAAAACGGGATGAAAAGCTTATTGAACTTCGTGAATGGGTCTCTAAATTTAAAACTCTTGCAAAAATTGCTCTTAAAGACAAAGAATATCTTCTCGATAAGCTCAATATTTAATGATTTAGACATATAATTGTAAATTAAAACAACTTATTCTCCGCCCCAATCCTCAGCCATAGTTTCAGCCTGTCTAAGAACAAGTTCAACAGCATCTTCCTGCTTATCAGGCGGGTATTTGTATTTTTTGAGAAGTCTTCTAACCAAGATCCTAAGTTTTGCTCTGACACTCTCTCTTTTATACCAGTCAACCGTTGCATTTTTTCTTAAATTCTCAGTAAGTTCAACAGCAATTTTTTTGAGTATCTCATCTCCAAGTTCTCGAACCGCACTCTCATTTTCGGCAAGCGCATCATAAAACCTTATCTCTTCAGGATTAAGACCCAGTTTTTCCTCTCGTTTCATTGCATCTTTAAAATCTTTTACCATTAAAATAAGCTCTTCAATAACCTGAGCCGTTTCAATTGCACGATTATGATAACGATTAAGAGTATCAAGCAAACGATCACCATATTTCTTTTCCTGAACAACATTGCCCCGAACCCTTGATTTTATTTCATCCTTCAAAAGTTTTTCGAGAAGTGCAACCGCTAAATTTTTCTCCGGCAACCTTCGTACATCTTCCAAAAAATCTTCAGATAAAAGACCTATATTTGGTTTTTCAAGCCCTGCAAGTTCAAAAATATCAGCGACACCCTCAGCGACAACAGCATTATCAAGTATCTGTTTTAAAAGAGAATTCCTATACTCCTCACTTCGCTTCCGATCAACTGAAGTATATTTCAAAATAACAGCTTTTATTGCTGAAAAGAAAGCAATCTCTTTTTTCAGAGGAACAGTCTCATCAAGCGTACCACAAAGTGAAAACGCTTTTGTCAAAGCAGTTACCAAATCAAGAAACCGTTTTTTACCATCATCAAGCCCTAAAATATGATTTGCCGCAGGAATCAGAAGCCTGTGAGCCTCTTTCTCAAATTTTGAATAATCAAACCCTGAAAACATCCCCCTCAAAGCGTCAAGTTTTTCAATAAGTATAGCAAAAGCCTCATCAATTTGACGAGTCGGTTCACCCTTTCCCTTTGAATCAGTATAAAGTTTAAGCGCATTCTTAAGCTCGTTACCAATTCCGATATAATCAACAACAAGCCCGCCCTGCTTATCTTTAAAAACACGATTTACACGAGCAATAGCCTGCATCAGACTATGCCCCTTCATAGGCTTATCAACATACATAGTATGACAACTCGGCACATCAAAACCAGTTAGCCACATATCACGGACAATTACGATTTTCAGTTCATCCGCCGGATCTTTGAACCTCTTCTCAATCCATTTTTTAGTCAGTTTAGGATAAATATGCGGACGCAAATTTTCTCTATCAGAAGCACTGCCAGTCATAATTATTTTTACTATCCCCTTTTCAGGATCAGCACTATGCCACTCAGGCTTTAAACTTATAATCTCATTATATAAATTCACGCAAATATCACGGCTCATACAAACAATCATTGCCTTGCCGGGCATCGTTTGAACCCTTTTTTCATAATGACATACAATATCCTCAGCAATCTGCCTCAATCTTGGCAAAGATCCAACCAACTTTTCAAGAGTAGACCAGACACTCTTAGTTTTTTCACGTGCCGCAACATCCTCCTCATCCTCAACAAGCTCTTCAACATCTTTATTAAGTTTTTCAATCTCATCACTATTAATCTTAAGTTTTGCAAGCCTGCTCTCATAAAAAATAGGCACAGTTGCGCCATCCTCGACAGCATCCTGAATATCATAAATACTTAAGTAATCACCAAAAACCGCTCGAGTATTCTTATCCTCAAAAGAAATAGGCGTACCAGTAAAACCAATAAACGAAGCATTCGGCAAAGCATCACGCATATGCTTTGCATAACCAAATTTATAATCACCCGTTTTAGTATCAAGTTTAGCCTTTAAACCATATTGAGACCTATGAGCCTCATCGCTAATAACAACAATATTAGAACGACCATCAAGAAGCGGATGAACATCCTCTCCATCAAGAAGAGAAAACTTCTGAACAGTCGTAAAAATTATCCCGCCGGACTGCCTTGACAGAAGCATATCTCTAAGCGACTCCCGGCTCTCAGCCTGAACCGGCGTATCCTTAAAAAGCTCACCCGCACCGCAAAAAGTCTGGAAAAGCTGCCCATCAAGATCATTCCTGTCAGTAACAACAACAATTGTCGGATTTTTCATCTCCGGCTGCTGCATAAGCTTTCCGGCATAACAGCACATTGTAATACTCTTTCCCGAACCCTGCGTATGCCACACAACACCAGCCTTTCTGCTCCCTCTAACAACCTCGTTACCATAATTTGCACGAGGCTCGGAAACCATCATTTCTCCATCATCAGCAGAAGCAAGAATAGTAACACGCACAGCCTCTCTAACCGCATGAAACTGATGATAAGCAGCAATCTTTTTAACAAGCCTGCCATCGTTCTCCTCAAAAAGAACAAAATAACGGATATAATCAAGAAAAAGCTCAGGATTAAAAAACCCCTTAATCAAAGTCTCAATCTCATATTCAATCTTTGGCCTGTCATCCTCATTATTAACAACACGCCACCGCATAAACCGCTCTTTATCAGCAGAAAGAGAACCAAGCCGGGCATTAACACCATCAGAAATAACAAGCGACCCATTAAAAACAAAAAGATCAGAAACATCCTCCTTATAAGTCTGAAGCTGATTAAAAGCATCCCAAATATCAGTACTCTCATCAGCAGGATTTTTCAGCTCAATCACAGACAAAGGCAAACCATTAATAAAAACAACCAAATCAGACCTACGAGTATGCTTCTCACCCTTAACAGAAAACTGATTAACAACAAGAAAATCATTATTCTTAAAATCACCAAAATCAATCAGAGAAACCACATCATGAACAGTCTCATCACCCTTTTTATAAGAAACATTAACACCCCTGACAACC
This sequence comes from bacterium, assembly GCA_963667425.1. GTDB lineage: Bacteria > UBP6 > UBA1177 > UBA1177. The sequence continues at coordinate 1,867,496 of OY763407.1, forward strand.
ATCCTGTGAAACTCACGATTACTGTAAATTAAAACCGGATGCTTCGGCGTGGAAACAATATGCACAACCTCTTCAAGAGAAGAAACAGGAACATCAGGATTAATCCTTTTAAGAGCCTCAATAAAACGCCCCTTTAAAACAATCTGATGATAATCATCCCGCTCAGGATTTGTACCGTCGCAGGCAATATCATAACCGCTCGCAAACAAGTAGCCAAGCTCCCTGAACCATTCAATACACTGCTGCTCTAAGATCTCTTCAGTAATCATTTTTGTCTCCTTGAAGTTCTTACACGGTGCATTCTTTCAGTAAAACCACCCTCTTTTTCAAAATCCTCAGCAAGCTACGCAATCTGAAAACTTTTAGCCTGCGGTAACCGCCATGCGGCGGAATTAGGGGTTCAGTCATTTTTTACTGCTTCCATCATACTTTCAATAATTTCATCTCTGTAATTTTCAGGAAAACCATTTCTCCTCAATATTACTCTATATAAATTTCTTATTTGTGCTAATATAGATTCTCTTTTTTCCCAATCTGGCTGATCTAAATAAGGCTGTACTTTTTCTAGAAATTCATCAACAATAAAAGAATATTTACCATAAATATTCAAAATAGCACATAACGAGTCTCTATCTTTAAGCTTTAATGATAAAGGTCGTTCTGTAGGTTCTGGTTTTTCTCTATCAGAACCTTCATCATTATATTTAACAGGTTCAATAGAAATTGCTTCTTCTAGCTGCTTTTCTGTAGTATTTTTATATAAATGTTTCTCATTAATTAACAGATTACAATTATTTGCCGCACCTATCAAATCCGGAAACAAACTGGCTGGATGTATATTCATTTGCCTTAAATACTTAAGAATACTTTTCTGATTTTCATTTTTCACAAGTATTTTAAAGATGTATTCTGATATTTCATAAATATCCTCTCCATCTGGTAAATTTTCTAGTTTACCAGAAATAGAGTCATTTATTGCATTTTCAAGAGTTTGTCCAAAAGTTGATATTGTAAACAAACCTGCTTGACTCACCAGTCGTCCATGATCATCTTTTTTGGGTTCTATAAACCTCAATAATTTTTCATCATTATTTTCAGATAATTTTTCTAATAAAGTTTTATTCAAAACATAAACTACCCTATATTCATTATCTGGCTCAGTATCAATATCTTCCTTTTCAAATGCAAAATATAAAGCAACATAGGGCGAATGTGTCCAATCCAGTAATGGTGTATATAAACCATAATGTTGTCCTATGGACCACAATTCATCTTCTTGAATTCCATCTTCATCCATCAAAAGAGAATGATCATGTATGCGTCCTCTTATTGTTTTTCTAAACAGCTTTATCTGTTCCTTTGCAATTTTTTCTTCAATTATGCCATTTTTACTAAAACGTCCCAAACTTGGTGTTAGCTCCCAGTCCCTGCGTCTTTGTCCTCTAAAAACAAGAATGTTGTCAGATATAACGTGATTAAAAGACTCTATTAAACTTGAAAATGCTTGCCAGTTATCACAAATAACTGAAGGTATATTTTCTTCTCCACGAAAATCAAGCTGGAATTTTTTTAATAATTCTATCATATTTCCTCATTAATATTTTCAATTTCCACGCTCTTTTCATTTTTTGACATAACAAAAACCGGACAAGCACAAAGTCTGACAACAAGCCACCATAAATTATATGCAGCAGCACTAAAACATATATAATCAGTAACAAATCCATGTGCAAGCTCATTTCTTAAATCATATCCAAATTTTTCAATTAGCAATGCTCTTAATTCAAAAACCAAATCTTCTCCAAAAATTTTATTAGTTTCAGGCAATGATAAAAGTGTGCCCAGCAGTCTTTGTTCTTGAATCAGCTTTTGATTTAATTTTGAAGTAATAACACCATTTGAAGCTAAAACATATCTTATTGAATTTTCTATTTGTGGTACCAGTAAATGAGCAGAAACAATAAAATCTCCCTCAAAGCCAGCAATTATTCCTTTTAAAAAAATATTTTCATGTCCTTGAGGAATAAAAGGATTTTTTCTAACTAGAAAATCTAATTGTTGGAGTTCATGTCGATGTTCTTCAAAAATCACAGCTCTGCATGGTTCAATATACGATATAGCTCTCATTTCATAATCAATAGTTTTCATATATCCCACAGCTTCTTGCTCCAAAGCTTCATTATTTATTTTATTGCCATTTAGAACACATCCTCTCTGTGATATATTTCTTCCATCGGAAGAAAGCATTATTCCTGAAAAGAAAGAAGAAAGAGGAGACTTTTTTATATTATTTAATGTTCTTTCAAGTATCTTCTCTTTTTTTAAAAGTGGATATTGCAGTGTAAATATTCTAATGACATCAATCAGTGACTTGCCGCGAACTAATTCTTTTGTAGATTCAACAATATCTGTTACATCAATTTTTTCTGAAGATATTGTTTGAAACTCTGACAGAGATTCTTGCTGTAAAACGAGTAATTCTTGATGCATTTTATTAATCGCATCCTTATCATGTCTTGCCCGTCGATAGCATTCAATTGCTTGTGCCAAAAATTTAGAAGCAATCAATTTGCTATTGGTGCATTTTTGTTTAAACAAACTAATTAAACGATCGCCTTGTAATTTAATAGCCTCTTCGGCTAATGAAATATTTCTCAGTTTATAATAAATTTTTTCTGCAGCACTCAAATATTCTTTTGCTAGATGGTAGTCTTGTTTTTCGACCAGTTTCAGATCAATATCTTTGCAAATTGAAGCATACTTTTCCAGCAAAGTATTGCCAAAACCATATTTGACAGCAACATCAATAAACCTTAAGACAATAGCGTTAACTGCTGTTTCTTTTAACTTATCTATTATTCTATCAATTTCTTTTTCATATTCATTAAATATTGCTGTTTTCTGCCCTAATATTTTGGCTAAATAAAGCCCTCTTTCCAATTCTTGAGAATATTCTATAACCCATTTTTCACCATCAACCATTTTTAACGCTTTTAAATAATTCTCACAAGCAGTGTTCGCCATTTTAAAATCATTATTCTTCACAAAAATAAGATCTGAAAATCTTGAGATAATAAAAGGACTGTCTACTATTTTAGGAAGCAAGTTTGATAACAATTTTATATCATCATTTGAAAAATCTTCAAAAGCAGCACTTCTTGTCCCGTCTGCACCAACCCAAAAAGGCGAAAAAGGCTGAGAAGGATTATCATGAAGCAATGTAAGAGAAAAAATAGCACTTAAAAATCTAAATGCTTTAAAACTAATTTCGTTGCCAATCTCTTTGGTTTTTTTTGCCTGATCATCTAAAAAAAAACGATAATTGTGATATTCAATACTAACAAGCTCATTAAGAAGGTTGTTGATATCAATTGAGTTATTTATTTCTTCAAAGCTTATATCAAAATTCATGACAAATCTCCGACACAAACATCTCCCACCTCCAATTCCCCGCTCATCAGCTTTGGCAGCAAAGAATCTCGGATTTGAGCTAATTGTTGGTTTTCGGACTCATTGGAAACAATTTCATTAAAAAGCGTACCTGCCTTTATATCAAATGATTTAAGTATGTCTTTATGTGGTAAAACCAAGCCAATTTCTCGAAAATTTGCTTTATTAATCTCCTGGAAAGTTGAACCATTGGCTCTTTCTTTAACGGTTGTCATATTTGCCTTTAACCAGTACAACATAAATATATTAGAAACAGACTTTCCGGCTATTGCAATGTATCCTTGATTAATTGAAATCGGCATCTGAGCAATTGCTAGATATCCTATTGGTGCTCTGGAGGAAAGTAATAATGTTCCTTTTGGCAATATTCCCGAGCCTATTTGTTTGACTCCTTCGCTAGTAATTTTTCTTTCTGTTTCTAACAGTACAGAGCTTTTTATGTTTGACAAATCTTTGGGTGTAGTCCAATAATATTCACCATTCCAATAATCTGGATTAGCTGTGCTCGGAGTTGAGCCACCTTTAACTTCTACAATTTCTCCCATTTTTCCAACCTTCCACCCTTTCGGCACTTCCCCAAGTTCGCTTTCTTCCATTTCATCGGGGAAGAGTGCTGCAATTTCCTTTAGCTCTTTGAGTGATGAGTCATCTAAATCAATGTTCGGACTTATTGCTTTTATTGCTGCAAGTTCCGGATCTGTGCCAGCCTCTTTTGCTGCAATTTTTGCTTTAACCGGCTCAAAATCAATAAACCACGATTTAAAAAGCGCCTGAGCCATCTCTTCAAGGGTTTTGTTGACCTGGCGGTTGATTTCGATTTTGTCGTCTATGGAGGAGAGGATTTTTGAAATAGCTTTTTGTTCTGGAAGTGGAGGTAGAATAATATCATAATTCATCATCGCAGACTTGTCGCCGCGAGGCATCTTTGCACCTTTTGATGTTCTGACAGTATAATTTATAAATTCATCAGTAGTCAGCAAATAATACAAATATTTTTGATCAAGGCTCTTTTCATTTTTTGTTCTAAAAATCAACACATCAGGAGATGCTCCTCCGATAAATTCTGATTGCCAAACTTTCTTGAAATAAGTCCTTATATTGGAGAATAAAACATCTCCTTTTTCAAATTTGTTGTACTTGGCGACTTTAGGTAAATTGCTAGCTTTTTCAATTCCACCGAAATCAGCAACCATATTTTCTGTAGAAACATAATTAGTATGGTTTATGAAGAAACTGTCTATTTTATCATTAACAAAATTAGCAATATTTCCTAATTTATATTCTCGCCACTCAGACTTCATATCCAATCCCCGCAAGCTGCTTTTTGATTTCTGCCTGAAGTCTGCCGCTTTCCGCAAACTGTTCTTTGAGTTTTACGGTGAGTTTTTCCATCTTTTCTGTAAATGGTTCTGAATCTTCTTCAACTTCTTCAGCGCCTACATATCGCCCCGGTGTAAGGACAAAATCCTGCTTTTTTATCTCTTCAAGAGTGATAGTTTTACAGTAGCCGGAAATATCTTCGTAATTTTCATTTTCCTGCCATGTATGAAATGTTTCTGCAATTTTCTCAATGTCTTCACTGGTAAAATCCCGTAAAACTCTATCTTTCATGTAGCCGATTTTTCTGGCATCTATGAAAAGTACTTCTTTTTTTCGTTTTTTGTTTTTTGATAAAAACCAGATGCAGGCTGGTATCTGAGTATTGGTGAAAAGCTGACCTGGAAGTGCTATCATGCATTCTACAAGATCGGCTTCTATTATATTTTTTCTGATTTCTCCTTCGTTATTTGTATTTGAACTCATTGATCCGTTGGCAAGGAGTAGTGCCATTGAGCCGGTCGGCGCAAGGTGATAAATCATGTGCTGCATCCACCCGAAATTGGCGTTTCCCTGCGGTGGTGTGCCGTATTTCCAGCGTGGATCATTTTCAAGTTTAGCATCCCACCATTCTTTCATGTTAAATGGAGGGTTTGCCATTATATAATCTGCTCTCAGGTCGGGATGCTGGTCATTTGTAAATGTGTTTGCGGGCATGGTGCCGAAATTGAAATCTATTCCCCTGATCGCCATGTTCATTGCGGCGAGCTGCCATGTTGTATGGTTGTATTCCTGTCCGTAGATTGATACGTTGTTTATTTTTCCGCCGTGTTCTTTGATAAAGCGTTCACTCTGCACAAAAAAACCGCCGCTTCCCATTGCCGGATCATAAACGCGTCCTTTAAATGGCTTAAGCATTTCAACTATAAGAGTTACTATTGCTTTTGGTGTATAGAACTGCCCCCCTTTTTTTCCTTCGGCACTGGCAAACTGTCCAAGAAAATATTCATAAACATGACCTAATATGTCTTTTGATTTAAGTGTGCCGTGATCAAATGGAATTGTGGCAACTAAATCGATAAGTTCGCCGAGTTTTGCATCATCTATCTGAAGTTGTGAGTAGGTTTTGCTTAAAATTCCTTTAAGTTTCGGATTTTCTCTTTCAATCGCACTTAGCGCATCATCAACAAGCCTTCCGACACTTTTCATTTTTTCCGGTTCGCCTTTTCCGTTTTTCCACGGCAGCTCAGATCCAAGCGGAAGTTTTGCACACTTTTGAAGCGCATCAAAGCGGGCTTCTTTTGGGACCCAGAAAACATTTTTTTCTTTGTAATAATCACGCTCTTCAAGTTCGTTTTTTAACTCTGTTTCATACTCTTCAACTGATTCAAAATCGTTACGGTTTATAAAGTATGAATTTGCAGAATCTTTAAATGAATTTTCGAGCTCGTTGCGCCTTTCTGCAAAAGTGTCGCTTACATATTTTATAAATATAAGACCTAAAACTACATGTTTATATTCGGCAGCACTTAATGTCGATCTGAGTTTGTCTGCCGCTGTCCAGAGTTTTTTATCAAGTTCGTGTAAAAATTGCTGTTCGGTGTCCCGCATGATTTCCCTTTTTTAAACATAAATATATCAAAAACATCAATACCGGAATAATAGTATAAAATACATGTCAAAACAAGCTTTCTAAAACTTTTTTAAATCTTTACACATAAATTTTACTGTAGTTTAACTTACTTATAAACGTCTGTTGTCAAGTTGAATAAACAATGGCAACAAGTGACGTAAAAAATCTATTTTAGTAAATTTTCCACATCATCCTTTTTTATAACTTTGGAAAATACTCCGTTCAAAGCAGCTAAAAATGAATTTTGCACATTTTCAGAAGAAATCTCGGTATCATATATCTTTAAAGACCTTGTTGCACAGCAATCACCCACCACATAACAATCATATCCTAAATCAAAAGCAGCACGAACAGTTGTATCAACACACATATGTGTCATCATTCCGGTTATGACAAGTTTCGAAATATTATTTGCTTTAAGATAATCATCAAGATCAGTGTTTCGGAAACTGTTTGGATAATTCTTAATTACAACCTTCTCACCAGTCACCGGTTTAACATTTTCATGAAACTCAACACCCGGTGTATCTGGTAGAAAAAAAGTTGCTCCAGGCTTCGTAGATATATGCTGAACATGAACAACCGGCATAAGTTTTTTCCTGAAAGAGTCTATTAACTCTTTTATTTTAACACTTGCATCAAAACTGTTGTTTAATTCCATCCTGCCGTTTGTGAAATAATCATTTTGCACATCAATAATCAATAATGCTGTCTTCATGTTACTGACTCCTTTTATTTTCAGGAATAATATACTCCTCTTTGCCAAAAAAGTTTAACTTTTTATTTTATACAGTCAATTAAAGGGGCAGGAGCAAACGGCTACAAAGGCAACTGTTATAACAATGCCATTGCGGAATCATTTTTTCACACACTTAAAGTTGAACAGCTTCACTGTTTCAGGTTTATAAGCAGGAATTCTGCAAAAAGAGCTGTTTTTGAATTCATAGAGATGTTTTATAACAGAAAAAGATTGCATTCGTATTTGAACTATTCCTCACCGGAGCAGTTCGAAAAATATTACTATTATAAAAGGGTTGGTGAATGTGGTTAACTTACTGTCCAGAAAAACCACAGGGGATCAATAATCATATATTCAAGAATAAAAGAGATTAATTTGAAAAATTTAAATTAATCTCTTTTCGAATTTTTTTGATTGATCTTTTTACTCTCTTTCGTATAAACATAGTATCCATTCAATCCACCCTATAATTGTTGACGCTCTTCTTTCATAAGTATTATAGGATTCTATATTTTTTAAATTAGATTTCTGCATTATATTTACAATTTCTTTTCTTGACGGTCTTGCTGTTTTTAAGATATAAGTTTTAAACGTTTTATAAAAGGCTTCGTGAACTAATATTGCTTCAATTAATTTCAATTGTCTTTGCTTTAAATTAATTTTGAAAATTTGCTTTCCTTTATTTGAAAGATAATAATTATTTTTTCTATCAGTTTCTATTAAACCTAGATACATTCCTGCTCTTGTATAATAGCTTGTTTGACGTTTGTCAAAATCGTAATTAGTAGTTATTTCTTCGGCTGTAAGTGATAATTTTTCTTCTAATAATTCACAAAGATTAATTACCCTTTCAAAACTATCAGCTTGAGGAAAAGGAACATCAGGTTCAATTTCAATTTTTATATTTTTAGCAATTTCCATAATTTCGTTCATTGTAATATCTTCAACTAAACTATATTTTTTTTGCCTAACTTGAACTATTGAACTATATTTTTGCATATTATCAAATCTAAATTCAAAGAGTCTATATATGCCATTCGAATAAGTCATAAATATATTTTTTATTTCTTTATTTATCATAGAATTCCATAATCGATAAGGATAATATAGTTGTCTTATTAAAAAATCTTCAGCAATATAGTTTTTCGCCTCAATTAAATACAGTGCGTTTCTACCTTCATACCCTCCATCGATTTCAAGTTGAGAGTTTTCAACATTAATTTTAATATCTTTCTTCGTATAAATATTGGTCACATCAAATTCGAATTTGCCTGAACCCATTCTTCCGCTTACAGTTGGGAAAACCTCTTCGCCACAAAAATTGACAATAATATTTGATATATATGCTGAATTTAACGCAATTGCTTCACTTGTTATATTAGTTGTTATACTCTCGATCCAATCCGGCATCTTTACTTTCTCTGTTTTGGATTCGCTATTAGTATCAAAATTTTTATAATTTTGAAATGGCGCTATTATATATGAACCTCTTGTAATTGGTAATATTGATAACTTATTTTCAATAAATATTTTGGGCAATTGACTACTATTATCAAACTTAGTCATCAATCTTGCTTCTTTATATTTATTTATTTCAGTTGAACTTATTTGGAATTGTCCATTCTGCTCTATTTCTTTCATTATTTTGTGCTTTTCAAATAACTGTTGCCATACATCATCTTTAATATTCAACTTTTCATTACTACTCATTTTCGTAATTCCTTATTAGTACTTCATCAATTTCGCCTCTATTTTCAGCTATTGAGTTAATATGTCTATTTGCTTTAACTATTTCTATCCTATAATCTTTATAAAGTTCTCTTATATATTCTGTCGCAGAATTAGAAAGTAAAAATTTAACCCCTCTTTCGTTTAATCTATCACAAACATTTTTTAATCTTTCTTGTTCCTCTTTTTTAAATCCATTTTGAGTATATCCAGTAAAACTTGAACTTGTTGACACAGGATCATAAGGCGGATCAAAATAAACAAAAGAACCCTTTTTTATCCCTTCTAACGCTTCTTCATAGTCTCCTTGCATTATTTTAATTTCGTTTGCATTAAAATATGAACTTACAGCTCGTAATGTAACTTCGTTAACAATATTAGGATTTTTATATCTCCCAAAAGGTGTATTAAACTCTCCGGCATTATTAACTCTAAATAATCCATTATAACAAGTTTTATTCAAATAAATTATTCTTGATGCTTTTTCTATAGGTGTTAGAATACTATAGGAATCTTCTCGATCTATATTTCTTGTCATATAGAAATACTCTTCTTCATTCTTATGTTTTTTTAAATCCGTTATTAGTTCCTCAACATTATCTTTTATTACTCTATAAACATTAATAAGTTCAGAGTTAAAATCATTGATCACTGCTTTTTTAGGTTGAAAATAAAATAAAACAGCTCCTCCACCAAGAAATGGTTCATAGTATTTCGAGTATTTTTTAGGGAAATATTTCTGTATTTCATCTAAAAGCTGTCTTTTACCACCTACCCACTTTAAAACAGGGCTAACTAAACTGTTTTTTACCTTCATTTTCATTCACTTCCTTATCTACATTTTCCATTCATCATATCATATTAGAACTTGATATTTCAAGGATTTTTAAATTATTTTTTATGCTTTTATTTTGCGCTATTGTGTACAACAGCTGTGTATACTCATTGCGCATATCTTTCCCCTATATTAGCAACTGTCACAATTTACCTTTTTTTGTTAAATTATCAAGCTAACTTAATATATTTTATCCAGCCCTTTTTTTCTTAAAAACTATAAGAAATTAAACTCTTTCGGTCAAGTAAAAAGTGAAAACAGGAAACGGAATGATTGTTATAAACAAAAAGAAGTTTTCAACTGAATAGATTTATTTTTCTACCTGTAAAATCTTACTATTACCAAAAGATGCTGCTATTTTTTGAAAAAAATGAGATTCCATATATCATGGATGGGGTTATAAATAGAGGTGGCGTAAAATGGAAGGTAACGATTTTTTTAAGTATCTGGATAAAATTAATCAAAGTTACAGAAGAAAGAAGATTCTTATTTTAACTCTTAAGTTTTTTGCGCCTGCTTTGCTGGTACTATTTCTGGCTGCTCTTTTATGGGGTAATGTTTTTTATTCATTATACAGACCGCAGGAAACTTTGTCTTATTTTAAAAACAATCCTTTTAAGACGGTTTATTATGGTGATGAGGGGAGAAAGCTTTTACTGAAAAATGGGAAGGTGGAGGTTTTAAAAAAGAGGGAGTATTTTAAACTGATAAAGAAGGAACTCTATTCACAAAAGAATCAGTTTAATTACACGCTTGAAAGGGGGAATGGTTCTATTGTAAGAGGTCAGTTTATTGATAATGAAACTGTTCCGCATTTTGATGTTAAGAAAAGGGTTTATGGCGGTTTGAGATTTAAAAGTCCTCAGACTGATAGTGTTTTTTCTTATTTTACTAATGGGTTTAGGGGTGTTGTATATGGGTTTGATAAAAATTACTATACTGCAAGGGTTTATACTTTTATTACTGTAACGGATATCAGGCAGCCGTTTTTTTATGTTTTTATGGTGCTTGTTTTTATCGGGTTTATTCTGGTTAAAAAGTATATTTTTGCTGCGCCGGAGTTTTATGTGTTTAATGGCGAGGCTTATCCGAATTTTTTTCAGGTTTCGTCTGTTTTTGGTGCGTTTGCAGGTTTTTTCAGTGCATTAATGCCGCAAAATAGTGCTATGTTGTGGAGTTCAGGGTTATTAATGTTTACAAGGCCTAACGATTCTTATTTTTCAACGATTTTTGTATATCTTCCATGGGCTTTTTTCATACTTTTTTCTGTCGGGCTTTTAGTTCAGCTTTCAGATAAGGTCGGCAGAAAGTTTGTCTGGTGGTTTCCTTATGTTGTTTTATCGATTCTCTTTTTTACTCTTTTTGCTTCGGGTTCCGCTTTTATAATGAAGCTGATTGCTTTTCTGTTTTCTCTCTTTTTTGATTCTGTCGGCGGCTGGAGCGGAGTGATTGAGGCTTTTCTTGCTTTCTCTTTTATTTCTTTTATTTTTTCACCGGGCAAGTTTAACAATAAATCAAAAGAGGAGCTTACTGCTTATTATAAAAAGCAGAATCAGAGTGCAAAAAAACTGGCTGAGATTCAGGCTTATAATCAGGCGGCTTCTGTCTGGAATCAGACTCATGATTCTAAGATGCCTATAAAGGATACTAATGATGCTTACTCTGTTTTTTAGCGTAAATCCTTATAAAAATTTAATTTAATTAAGTACTTTATTTGTAAACACCATAAAATCTGTGCAAATCTTTTCCAATAAGCTTAATTCCCGATTCATTTTTCATTACACTCTCTTTTTTTCTTCATTTCCCTTTAATTTTAGTGAAATTCTTTTAAGCTTTGTGTAAATTCCTTTTGGTTTATTAAAATTACCTGCTAATTTGTTAAAAACACCTATAGATTTTGTGAAATTACTTTATGATTTTCTGAAATTCCTTTCTTTTTTGTGCAATTCCCTACTAATTTGTAACTATTCCTTTACAAAAAGTTAAAATTCCCTGCTCTTTTACTGCAATTCCCTTCCCATTTGCTGTAATTCCCTACTATTTTTTTAAAATCACCTTATAATTTGCTGCAACTCACTACTGTTTTTTTGAGATTCCCTCCTGATTTGTTAAAATGCTCTACCAATTTGCAAACATTCCTTTACAAAAAGTTAAAATCAATTGCTTTTTGTTATCTTTTCTTACCATTTTAAGAGAAATCTCTTTTGAATAGATGCAAATCTCCATAAGATTCATATGAATCTCTTTATTAATGGAAACAAATCTCTTCAGGATGTCTGTTTTTCTTCTTATTTTATTTATCTATCTTGCAAAAGATTCTTAATTATGTTATATAGTTTAGGTTTTTTTTGTCTGTATTTTTTTAGGAGTCTGTTATGAAGGAAAAACTTTTAAAGAGAGCTATTGAGCTTTCCTCTATTATTGATATTAACCAGAATAAGATGGATGAACTTAAGGCGAATGTTGCTTTTAATTATTCTGCTCCTGTTATGGACAGGGTTAAGGCTGCCGACATGATTGATCACACTGTTCTTTCTTTCAATGCTGATGCTGCCAAGGTTGATTCTATTGTTGATGAGGCTATTAAATATAATTTCAAGGCTATATGTATTAATCCTGTGTGGATTAAGAGGGCAAATGAGAGAAGAAAGGATAACAAATTTCTTATTGCTACTGTTATTGATTTTCCTCTTGGCGCTTCAACTGCTGAGATGAGAATTGCTGAGGCTAAGAAGGCTCTTGAAGATGGTGCTGATGAGCTTGATCTTGTTATTAGTGTTGGCCTTCTTAAATCCGGTATGATAAAAGAGACTTTTGAGCTTATGACATGTGTAAGAGCTCTTGGCGGTTATCTTAAGGTTATTCTTGAGACTTCTGAGCTTACTGAGAATGAGAAGATTGATGCCGCTCTTCTTGCTTTCTTTGCCGGTGCTGACATGCTTAAGACTTCAACTGGTGTTAATGGCACTGCTAAGGTTAGCGATGTTGAGCTTTTACGTGCTGTTGCTGGTAAGACTCTTGGTGTTAAGGCTGCTGGCGGTATAAGAGATAAGGAAACTCTTCTTGCTATGGCTGCTGCCGGTGCTGATAGAATTGGTTGCAGCAGTTCTGTTAAGATTTATGAGAACTGGTAATGCGTAACAGGCTTTTTTTCATAGTTTTTATTTTTTTATCTCTTTTTTTTGTCTCTTGTGAGTCAAAAACTGATGTGGTAAATAAATTTATGTCGCTTAGGGAGAGCGGTGACTATGAAAAGGCTTATGAATTTGTTGATGAGGCTTCAAGGAAGGAGATTCCTTTTGAGAAGTTTTCCAAATACTGCTTTGAGTATAAGGTTGGGGATTACAATATAAAGGGTGAGAAGGACGGTGCTGTCGAGGTCGAGTATCACTTTTTTGATAAGAGATATAAAAATGGGACGAATGAGCTTTATACTTTTTATGTTTCCAAAAATAGTGAGTTTCTGATTGTACAGAGCGGAAAAATTGTTTTTCCTCACCCTTTGTTTCTTGATTTCAAGGAGATGGTGCGGTCGCACAACTCTGATGAGGCTGAAAAAATCATAAAAAAGATGCTTTCTATTTCACCGCAGCAGAAGGAAGTTCTTGAGCTGGCTTCAAAGATGGGGATGGAATAATATTGTCTTAATTTCCTTTAAAAAATTTTACATTAAAGCTTAATTGTGTAAGTTGGCAATGAGTTATAATTGAGGTTTTTATTATGCTGTTTATTAAGATAGTTATTCCGCTTATCCTTATAGCTGTTTTACTTTCCAGAAAGGTTCGTCTTGAGATTTCTCTTTCTGTCGGTGCTGCTGTTCTTGGTTTTCTTTTTAATATCGGCGTATCGGATCTTTTTCTGCATTATATTTTTCTTGTGAAGGATTTTACTTTCTGGAATCTCTTTTTTATTATTCTTTCGGTTATGCTTTTAGGTGAACTTCTTGAGAAAGGAAATATGCTTGGTCATATGGCTTCGCTTTTTCTTGCTCTTTTAAAGGATAATCGTATCGCTGCCGCTGCTTCAAGTGCGTTTATCGGTTTTCTCCCAATGCCGGGAGGCTCGATTCTTTCGGCTCCTTTTGTAAATAAGCTGATTATTAACGATGATAATGAGCATAAACTTCTTGTTAATTACTGGTATCGTCATATTTGGGAATATTTTTTTCCGCTTTACTCTGGAATGGCGTGGATTATCACAGTTTTTCATGCAGATATAGGAAAAATTTTCAGTTTTATGGGGCCGCTTGCTCTTGTGATGGCTCTTTCAGGTTTTATGCTGCTGTTTCACGCTAAAAGGGATTATTCTCTTAAGATTGACAGGAAGGATTTGAGATTTTCAAGGATTTTTTCTGCAAGCTGGCCTATTTTATCGGCTGTTCTTATAACGCTTGTTCTTAAAGTGCCGCTGCTTTTCTCAATTCTTATTTCAATTGCCGCTTTTCTTATTTTTAACCGCTCTCTGGTAAAACATGTTATCCCTTTTGTTATTCAGAAGAATTCTATTGCTGTGTTTTTTATGACTGCTTCAATGGTTTATTTCAGCACAATTGTAAAGGCTGCCGGAATTGCACCGCAGCTTAACGAAGCTATGTCTTCAATGCCTTTATGGATTCCCCTTTACTTCATCCCTTTTATAACTGCGCTCCTTACAGGCATATCTGTCGGCTTTGTTTCGATTTCATTTCCTATTCTTGCTAATATGATTATTATTAATGGAAATATTGATTATTACTATCTAATGATTGCTTTTTTAGGAGGATTCACAGGCGTTATGCTTTCACCTGCACATCTTTGTCTTATTGTTACAACTGATTATTTTAAGACATCACTTGCAAGAATTTATCCTATTCTTATGAAAACTGCAGTAATTTTCCTTATTTCAACAATATCCTACGTCGTTATTGTAGGTCTGATATTAAAATAGAGGTTTGATGAATAATTTTATAAAAGCTGTTGTCTCGGAACTTGTAAAAGAGTTCAATAAAACAAAATATAAAGCCGATATTCTTATGAAAAATTACTTTAAAGAAAAAAGACTCGGCAAAAGAGACAGAACTATTGCAGGGGAAGCTTTTTTCACTTATATAAGAAATAAAAGCCTTATTGATGAGGCTGCAAAAGCTCACAAAAAAGAGATTACAGAAGTTCTTGAGGATTTTCAGAATGGAGAAAGATTTGAAACACTTTTTCAAAACTTTAAAACTGAAAATGAAAAGAATGCTTTAAAATATTCTTTTCCGCTCTGGCTCTATGAAAAGCTTTATGATGAATATAAAGATAACACAGCTGAGACGGCTGAGACGGCTGAGTGGTTTAATTCAAGGGCAATCCCTGCAATAAGATATAATCCGTCAAAAACAGATGCAGACAGGCTTATAAAGCTTTTAAATGAAGAAAACATCATTGCTGAAACGGTTAAATTTTCACCTGTAGGGCTTAAAATAACATCAGGAGAAAGCAGACTGACATCAATAGAACTGTTTAAGCAGGGATACTATGAATCACAGGATGAAGCATCGCAGATAACAGCGCTTTTTGCAGATGGAAAACAGATACTTGATGCCTGTGCCGGCGGTGGCGGAAAAAGTATAGCCATAGCCTCAATTTACAGAGATGCAAGAATTACAGCAACAGATGTCAGGGAAAATCTCTTTAAAACAATTGAAGAAAGAGCAAAAAGAAATGGAGCAAAAATCGCTACAAAACCGATAAATGAAGTTCTTAAAATGAAATTCGATACAGTTTTAATAGATGCGCCATGTTCCGGTCTTGGAGTGCTTAGAAGAAATCCTGACGACAAGTGGAGAATAACAAAAGCCAAACTTGAAACCTTAAAAAAAGAACAGTCAAACTGCCTTGAAACATATTCCAAACTTGTGAAACAGGGAGGAAAACTGATATATCTCACCTGCTCATGCCTGAAAGAGGAAAATGAAGAACAGATAGCAACTTTCTTAAGTAAAAACCCAAACTTTAAACTCATCGACATAAAAGAAATCATAAAAAAGAGAATAGGCGAAGAATCACTTCCATATCTTACAGAAAACAACTACTACAAAACTAAACCATTTAATGAAATGGACGTAATGTTCGGCGCAGTCCTTGGAAAAGTCTAAGCCATACATCTTTTATTGACTTTAATCTTTAATTACATTTAAATTAAAAAAGCAATTATCTATACAAGGAAGAGCTCTATGAAAAATTATGAAGCAATAAAAGAAAACAGGCATCCTGAACAGGAAATGAAAAAAGTTCCTATACTGTTAATGATCTTCTTTATAGTAATAACATTGGGATTTTATGTACCCTACTGGTACATTTCAAGAAGCAAACTTCTAAACCAGTTTAACTCTTCAAAAAAAATGACCTTAACACCTTTTGTTATATTAATTATTATGAATATACTTCAACAAATAATAAAATTTTTCCCTGAAACGACACTGTTATTAAATTTTCAAATAATAAATCATATATTTACAAATAAATTAATAGATTTTTTTCTATCATCAACCTACTTAATTATCCATTATATTCAAGTATTTAAAGTAAAAAGAATTATTCAGGAACATTTTGACAACAGCGACGATATGGGAATAGAATTATCCGGAGTTTGGACATTTCTTTTTGGAGATTACTATCTTCAATACAAAATCAATAGATTTCCTAAACCACTTGACATGAATGAACTTTAAAACATTTTAAAGATAAAAAACCACAAACTATGCTTTATTAGTTTCTTGACAAGTTCTTTACCATATAGACAAAATTGCTAAAACCTATTTTTTTATTACAACAGGATAAAATAGAATGAAAAAATTGTTAAAACCCATTTTAAATCACATGGAAAACGGTTATTTATTAAATGGAGAAGAATGTTTTGACAGAAATTTCCATAAAGCTATGAGCTTCCACTGGCCTGAAGGATTGGCAGCCGTTTCAGATGATTCCGGAGCATATCATATAAAAGCTGACGGAACATCTCTTTACGAAGAAAGATATGATGAAACTTTTGGTTTTTATGATGGAGTTGCAACTGTAAATAAATCAGGAAAATTCTTTCACATTGATACAAAAGGGAAAAGAATACATAATAATTCTTTTGTCTGGAGTGGTAATTTTCAGGATAGATGTTGTGTTGTTAGAGACGCAAAAGGTTTTTTTCATATTGGCCAAGACGGCAAAGAAAAATACCGTGAAAGATATGAATATGCCGGAGATTTTCGATATGGAACTGCAGTTGTATATAAGAACGGAAAAGCGTTTCATATTCTTGAAGAAGGAACTCTTCTGCACAATAAAACTTTTATCTCAGCTGATGTTTTTCACAAAGGATATGCTGTCGTAGAGGATAGTTATGGTTTCTACCATATTGATAAAAGCGGCAGACCTAAGCACAACCATAGATTTTTAAGTGCTGAACCTTTTTATAATGGTGTTTCTCTATGCAAAACCAAGAAAAATAAACTTATAAGACTGTTTGAAAATGGTCACTTTGAACATCTTCCAGTTATAAGTCCAGATATTGATGCTGAAGAGATAAAGAAACGAATAGAAAATGGAGAAAAGGTAGCCATGGTTTTAAGACATGCTACTAGAGATAATATTCCTGAAGGAACATGGGGAATGGATATTGATCTGAACGAAAAAGGATATCAAATGTCTGAAAAATTTGGGAAATTGTTACAAGAAACCGGGGACTGGAATTACTTCAGCAGCCCTGTACGAAGATGTGTAAACACCTGCATTTCTTTCTCCAAAGGACAAAACAACGGAACGACTGATATCGTTTTAAACAAACTTCTGGGTGAACCAGGTGCTTTTACGGATCCGGACAACAAAATCAATTGGCAACCGGAGGATTTCGGAAGAATTGCAGAGAAATATATCCACGATGGGATTTATGAAGGGTTTAGACCTCTCTCTGTAGGATGTGAGCTGATAATATCGCTCGTGGAAAATTCAATAAACAATTTGCCTGTACTTATGATAACCCATGATTTCTTTGTTGCCGGATTATTTAAATATCTCGGATTGCATCATCCTGAATTAAATGACTGGGTGCAATATCTGGATGGTGTGGTTTTCTTTTCTGATGGTGAAAAAATAACTGAGTGGCGAAGATTTAATGGAATGGAGGTTTTATAATGCTGACTGTAGGCATATATGGATTTTTAAAAACAAAAAATGGTTTTGATTCACATGATAATGCAGTTGCATTAATAAGAAATGGAAAAGTTTTAGCAAATCTTGAGCTTGAAAGGTTTAGCCGGATAAAACAGGATGGAAATCTTGTCAAACATTTTGACATGTTGATTAAACCATGGCTTAAAAAAAATGAAAAGCTAAGGTTTGTTTTCACGACATCATTTACAGGGAATACTTTTGAATCAGAATCAGGCAGTATCTCTATGAAAGCTCCGAAAAACTTTCAACTACAAGATATTATTGTACCATGTGAACTAAATCTTTCAGGTTTTCTTAAAAATTATACGGCAAGTGGCTGGGTTGTAAGTCATGAGTTGGCACATATTGGCAGCTGTCTCCCCTTTTGCGGATCTTTTAAAGAAAATTCTTTATTAATTCATATAGACGGAGGTGCATCAGTTTCCGCCCACTCTGTGTGGACATTTAAAAATGGAAAACTTTCTTTACTCTATTATGACTGGGATTCTCTTAAAAGAGTTGTGAATTATTTTAATGATAATGAAGTTTCCAGAAAAATTTTAGGACTATCTGAAAAAGACCACCTTTCTATGCCAGGAAAGCTTATGGGACTTGCCAGTCATGGAACAACAAACCAAGAAATTCTTAATGAGCTTAACAACTTTGACAATCAGAAAGAAATAACGGGAAACAAACTGAAATCAATAATCAAAGAAGGTATTTCTACTGCTGAACCTACTAAAAATAAAAAATTCAAAGATATTGCGGCAACTATGCAGTATGATTTTGAAAACAGCATTCTTAATTACATAGGAAAATGGAAAAAGTCTACAGGATGCAAGCATCTTTATTATTCCGGTGGAGCAGCTTTAAATATTCATACAAATAGCAGGATTGAAAATGAATTAAATTTTGAAAGTATATTTATTCCACCTGTCCCAAGTGATTGCGGACTGGCGTTAGGTGCTGCTGCAATTGCAGAATGGAAAGATGGCATAAAGATAAAAAAGACTACTCCGTTTATTGTTAAATCTTCTCCAGAAAAAGAAAAAAGACTTTATGAGACCTCAGCACAAAGAATCAAAGAAGTAGCAAATCTTCTCGCTAAAGGAAAAACAGTTGGAATCTGCATAGGAGATGCCGAAACAGGACCCAGAGCACTTGGACACAGAAGTATTATTGCTAGACCGGATAAAATTGCGCTAAGAAAAAAGATTAGCGAGAAAATGAAACGAAGAGAATGGTATCGTCCTTTGTCTCCTATAATTTTAGAGGATACCGCTCAAATTTGTCTTGAAAATTACAAGAAAAAAAGCATCTTGGGAAATTATATGCTTGGATCATGGAGTATAAAAGCAACCTTTACTTCACTTTTTTCAGGAGTTAAGCATGTTGACAATACTGTCAGGGCTCAAATAGTTAAAAAGAACAATAAAAAACAAGCCTATCTTTATTTTCTTTTAAAAGAACTAAAAGAACAACACAATATTTATGGGATAATAAATACATCATTTAACAGACGAGGTGAACCTATAGTTAATACTTATAAAGAAGCCCTGATTTCAGCACAAAAAATGGGAATAGATGCTGTATGGGTTGAGAACAATGAACTATCTGATTTGATTTTTATAAAAAAAGAGGAACAAAAATGAAAGATAGAGCTAAAAAAATTCTGGTTACCGGATATTGTGGTCTGATTGGTTCTGCAGTTTTTCAGGAACTCAAAAGTAAAGGTTTTAAACTTAAGGGTATTGATCTTTCTTCTCCAATTGAAGCTTTTAAAGGAAATATTATAAATGTTCAAAGGATAAACTCAGGAATCCAGGATTGTGATGGAATAATTCATTTAGCTGCTGTTTAGAGAGTGATTTCAGGAGAACAAAATCCTGAACTTTGCCAAGCTACTAATATTGGAGGATTAAAAAACATAATAAATGCAGCTTTATCAAACAGGAAAAAGCCCTGGTTGATATTTGCCAGCAGCAGAGAAGTATATGGGTGTCCTGAAATGTTACCAGCTGATGAAAACTCTTCTTTTATGCCTATAAATATCTATGGACATACAAAAGTGGCAGGAGAAAAACTAATAACTGATGCAATTGAGAATAACGGATTACGTGCTTCCATAGTACGTTTTTCCAATGTTTTCGGGAGCACCGAAGACCATTCGGACAGAGTTGTTCCAGCTTTTGCAAGGGCTTCAGTTTTAGGCAAACCACTGAGAGTTGACGGAATGAATCATACTTTTGACTTTACATACATTGATGATGTTGCAAAAGGAATCTCATCACTTGTACAGACAATGGAAGGAACAAAGGATCTGCTGCCTCCGATTCATTTTGTTTCCGGTACTCCAACTACTTTAGGAGAGTTAGCAAAAATGGCAGTAGATATAGCATCGAGTAATTCAGAAATCATAACAGCTCCACCAAGAAATTATGATGTTGCAAGATTTTACGGATGCCCAAAAAGAGCTGAGAAATATTTAAACTGGAGAGCAGAAACTTCTGTAAAAGAAGGTTTGTCAAATCTTATAAAAGAATTTCAAATAAAACTGAAAACCATAAATCATGAGGTTCAGAAATGAAAATATTAAAAGTTATCCATGGATACCCTATGCTCTATAATGCAGGCTCGGAAGTCTATAGTCAAACTCTTTGCAATGAGCTGGCAAAAAAGCATGAAGTTCACGTTTTTACAAGAGAAGAAGATGCCTTTAAACCAGATTACAGCATGAGAAAAGATGTTGATCCTCTTGATAACACAATAACTCTTCATATTGTTAATAATCCCAGAAATAAAGATCGCTATATCTCTTCAGAAATTGATAAAAGATTTAAAGAAGTTCTTGAAGAAGTAAATCCTGATATTGTTCATATTGGTCATTTAAATCATCTTTCAACTTCATTGATTTTTGAAGTTCCCCAAAACATTCCTGTAATATATACACTCCACGATTATTGGCTGATGTGCCCCAGAGGTCAGTTTATGCAAATGTTCCCCGAAAATCCTGACAACTTATGGGCAGCCTGTGACGGACAGGAAGATAAAAAATGTGCGCTAAGATGTTATTCAAGATATTTCAGTGGAGACAAGAAACACTATGAAAGAGATCTCAGTTACTGGACTGACTGGGTTAATAAAAGAATGAAACATCTCAAAAATGTTGCAAAACGGGTCGATTTGTTTATTTCTCCTTCAAATTATTTATTAAATAGATATTGTGAGTTTTTTGACATACCAATAGAAAAACTTATTTATCTGGATTATGGGTTTGATTTAAACCGATTAAAAAACAGAGAGCGAAAAGGAAATCAACTTTTTACTTTCGGATATATCGGAACTCATATACCTGCAAAAGGAATACATGACCTAATAAAAGCATTTAAAGAAATAAAAGGCATTGCCGCTCTTAAAATATGGGGAAGACCTAGAGGGCAGGAAACAGAATCATTGAAAAATCTAACTATAACACAAAATCAGAAAAACCTCAATACAATTGAATGGATTGGCGAATACATCAATAATAATATTGTTGATGAAGTATTTAATAAAGTTGATGCTATCATAGTTCCATCTGTATGGGTTGAAAACTCTCCATTGGTAATTCATGAAGCTCAACAGGCAGGAGTTCCCGTTATTACAGGAAATATAGGTGGCATGAGCGAATACGTTCATCATGAAATAAATGGTCTTCTTTTTGAACATCGTTCTTATGTGTCGCTTGCAAAACAAATGCAGCGATTTATTGATGATCCTGACCTTGCAGTAAAACTTGGAAAGAAGAGATATCTCTTTAGTGATAATGGTTCTGTTCCTTCAATTTATGAACATGGCGTAGAAATTGAAAAAATTTATATGCAGCACATTAAAACGAAAAAAAATATGACAGAAGAATCAAATCAAGGACCATGGCGAATCACATTTGACACAAATCCTGACACATGCAACTTAAACTGCATAATGTGTGAGGAACATTCCATGTTGAATCCAGAACACCATAGAAAACAGACGAAACAGGTGCGAAATATGCCTTTTGAAATTATTGAAAAGGTAGTTTCAGAAGCAGTACCATATGGATTAAAAGAAATTATTCCTTCAACAATGGGAGAACCACTTCTTTATAAAGATTTTAATAAATTTTTTGAATTATGTCAGCAGTATAACATAAAATTAAATCTTACAACAAACGGTACTTTCCCAGGATGTAATGTTAAAGAACTTTCAAAAAAACTTGTTCAAGTAACATCCGATATAAAAATATCTTTCAATGGAAGTTGTAAAACTACCCAGGAAAAAATTATGTTTGGTTCCAATTGGGAAAAAAGCATTCAAAATATCAAAACGCTAATTACTGCAAGAGATGCAGAATTAAAAAAAGGCAAAAATCGTTGTCAGATAACATTACAAGTTACTTTTATGACAGAAAATGTGGAGGAACTCTCAGAAATAATCAACATGGCAATTGAACTGGGAATAGACAGAGTAAAGGGGCACCATTTATGGGTTCATTTTAAAGAAATGGAAGCTCTTTCTCTTAGGCAGAATAAAGAAACAATCAGGCTATGGAATAATACTGTAGAAACTGTTAGAAAAATTGTTTCTGAAAAGAAACTGCGTAATGGAAAAAACTTGAAA
>OY763407.1:1892500-2585000 GCA_963667425.1 bacterium
GGGACCTTAGCTGTTAGTCCGGGCTCTTTCCCTCTCGACTACGGACCTTAGCGCTCGCAGTCTGCCTCCCGTGCATCCACTTATGGCATTCGGAGTTTGGTTGGGGTTGGTAGGCTGGTAAGCCCCCTAGCCCATTCAGTGCTCTACCTCCATAAACTTCATTACACGAGGCTATACCTCAATATATTTCGGGGAGAACCAGCTATCTCTAGGTTTGTTTAGCCTTTCACTCCTATCCACACCTCATCCGAGCAGTTTTCAACCTACACCGGTTCGGTCCTCCAGTTAGTGTTACCTAACCTTCAACCTGGACATGGATAGATCACCTAGTTTCGGGTCTACAATACTAAACTATCCGCCCTGTTCAGACTCGGTTTCCCTTCGGCTTCAGTCCATAAGACCTTAACCTCGCTTAGTATCGTAACTCGTTGGCCCATTATGCAAAAGGTACGCCGTCACAGTATCGCTACTGCTCCGACAGCTTGTGTGTGCACGGTTTCAGGTTCTATTTCACTTCCCTCCCGGGATTCTTTTCACCTTTCCCTCACGGTACTTGTTCACTATCGGTCAACTGGGAGTATTTAGTCTTGGATGATGGTCCACCCAGATTCGGACAGGGTTTCTCGTGTCCCGCCCTACTCAGGTACTTCCTCGCCGCTTCAGTCATTTCAGATACGGGGCTTTCACCCTCTATGACCAGGCTTCCCAGCCTGTTCTCCTACAACTTCCACTCGCTTTTTAGAAGCCCTACAACCCCGAATGGCCTGCCACTCGGTTTGGACTAATCCCCGTTCGCTCGCCGCTACTCAGGGAATCTCTCTTGATTTCTTCTCCTGCGGGTACTAAGATGGTTCAGTTCTCCGCGTTCGCCTCACTGCCCTATATATTCAGACAGCAATACCCCTAAGGGTGGGTTTCCCCATTCGGACATCTCCGGGTCAACGCTCGTTTGACAGCTCTCCGAAGCTTTTCGCAGCCTTCTACGTCCTTCATCGCCTCCAGTTGCCTAGGCATCCTCCATGCACACCTAATTATTTATTTCGTATATTATTAACTTCAAGACCAGAGTTGGTTACATCCAACTTCCCTTTTTCTTATGTAAATGAACAAACCTATTCAGGTTAATTATTTACCCCATCCCAAAACAGGATAAATAATTAGCCGGAATTCTTGGTGGAGGATAGGAGACTCGAACTCCTGACCCCTGCCGTGCAAAAGCAATGCTCTACCAACTGAGCTAATCCCCCTTACACTTCCTCATATTTGGTGGGCCTAGATGGACTTGAACCATCGACCTCACGCTTATCAGGCGTGCGCTCTAACCAGCTGAGCTATAGGCCCAAAGTCCACTCAAAACTAAGTAGCTGCCATTTCCTTGAAAGGAGGTGATCCAGCCGCAGGTTCTCCTACGGCTACCTTGTTACGACTTCACCCCAGTCACTATCCTCACCATTAGCGCCTGCCTCCCAAAGGCTAGCTCGACGCTTTCCAGTAAGAACAGCTCCCATGGTGTGACGGGCGGTGTGTACAAGGCCCGGGAACATATTCACCGCGGCATGCTGATCCGCGATTACTAGCGATTCCAGCTTCATGCAGTCGAGTTGCAGACTGCAATCCGAACTAGGATAGGGTTTTTGTGATTCGCTTAACTTCGCAGTCTAGCTTCACTTTGTCCCTACCATTGTAGCACGTGTGTAGCCCCGGACATAAGGGCCATGAGGACTTGACGTCATCCCCGCCTTCCTCCGAGTTAACCTCGGCAGTCCGTTTAGAGTGCCCAACTTAATGATGGCAACTAAACGCAGGGGTTGCGCTCGTTGCGGGACTTAACCCAACATCTCACAACACGAGCTGACGACAGCCATGCAGCACCTGTCTCTCCAGTCTCCGAAGAGAAAGTTCCTATCTCTAGAAACCGTCCAGAGGATGTCAAGCCCGGGTAAGGTTCTTCGCGTTGCATCGAATTAAACCACATGCTCCACCGCTTGTGCGGGCCCCCGTCAATTCCTTTGAGTTTTAATCTTGCGACCGTACTCCCCAGGTGGTATACTTATCGCGTTAGCTGCGACACCCAATTCTCATTCGAATCAGACATCTAGTATACATAGTTTACAGCGTGGACTACCAGGGTATCTAATCCTGTTCGCTCCCCACGCTTTCGTGCCTCAGTGTCAGTAAAGTACCAGTAAGCCGCCTTCGCCTCAGATGTTCTTCCCGATCTCTACGCATTTCACCGCTACTCCGGGAATTCCGCTTACCTCTTACTCACTCCAGACCGACAGTTTCAAGCGCAGTTCCCAGGTTGAGCCCGGGGATTTCACACCTGACTTATCAGTCCACCTACGCACCCTTTACACCCAGTCATTCCGGACAACGCTCGGACCATACGTATTACCGCGGCTGCTGGCACGTATTTAGCCGGTCCTTACTTCGAGGGTACCGTCAATCTCCCTTGCGGGCCTTTTCTTCCCCTCTTACAGAGCTTTACAACCCAGAGGGCCTTCTTCACTCACGCGGCGTCGCTGCGTCAGGCTTTCGCCCATTGCGCAATATTCCCTACTGCTGCCTCCCGTAGGAGTCTGGCCCGTGTCTCAGTGCCAGTGTGGCTGATCATCCTCTCAGACCAGCTATCCGTCTTCGCCTTGGTAGGCCTTTACCCCACCAACTAGCTGATAGAACGCAGACTCTTCCTTAAGCAATAAATCTTTAACACTAAAAACCCAATCTTAGCGCTTCATTCGGTATTAGCCCCAGTTTCCCGGGGTTATCTCAATCTTAAGGGCAGATTATCTACGCGTTACTCACCCGTTCGCCACTCTCATTCCGGCCGAAACCGAAAATCCCGTTCAACTTGCATGTATTAAGCACGCCGCCAGCGTTCGTCCTGAGCCAGGATCAAACTCTCCAGTTATTTCCTTTAGCTCTATACTGACTTTCTCATATAGAATGACAGGAACACTTCTTACAGTGCTTCCTTCGTCTTTTTTTTCTTTCTTTTTAATGGCTGCTACTCAGTTTTCAATGAACCCCGCGCCCCAAGCGCTCGACCAATATACGGATTACACCTCACCAAGTCAACTCTTTTTCTCACTTTTTTTCACTTTTCTCATAACTATACAGTTTTATTAATCTTTATTGACACTTTTTTTTATTTATATTGTGGAATTTACGGTGTCAATTGCATTATTAGAAAAAAATATTGATACAATGATACTTTTTTCATAAAAATCTAAATGCATAAAACGCATTTTAATATTATCTTTGATGTGAAATATAAAAATTAAGACTAGAACTATTTAAGATTTTTTTATACAAAGGCATCTTGAGAAAAGAAGTGATATATTAACTCCTCCAAAACCAAAAGAATTTGATAGCCCATAACAGATGTCTTTTTCAATAAATTTATCTTTAACATAATTTAATGTACATCCAAAACCTGGTTCAACAAGATTAAGTGTGGGGTGAACTGTTCCTTTATATATAGTAGAGAGTGTGATTAATGCTTCAACAGCTCCTGCTGCACCTAAAAGATGTCCCATCATTGATTTGGATGAGTTGACAAGAACATTAGCTGTATGTCCTCCTAAAAGTTTTTTTATAGCAAGAGACTCAACTCTGTCATTGATTTCTGTTGCAGAACCATGTGCATTAATATATCCAAGTTTTGCAACAGGAACTTCTGCCATTTTAAATGCCATGGACATTGAGCGCAAAGCACCTTCCCCTTCAGGATCTGGCTGCGTAATATGGTACGAATCTGAAGATATTCCATAACCGCAGATTTCACCGTATACTCTTGCACCTCTTTTTTCTGCATGTTCAAGAGATTCAAGGATGAGTATTCCAGCACCTTCACCAGCAACAAAGCCATCTCTATTTTTATCAAAAGGTGCAGATGCCTGTGTTGGAGTTTCATTTTTTGTTGAAAGTGCTTTCATATTGCTAAAACCTGAAATGCAAAGAGGCGTTATAGGTGCCTCAGCTCCACCGGCTATCATTATGTCTGCATAACCATTTCTTATTGCATCAAAAGCATGTACTATAGCCATACTGCCTGAAGCACATGCTGCATTAGGAGAATATTGAACTCCTTTGATGCCATATTTAATAGAAATATTTCCTGCTGCAATGTTTGGAATCATCATTGGAACAAAAAAAGGTGAAGTTCTTGAAGCACCGTTTTTCAATATTTTCTCTTTTTCATTTTCAACAGTTGTGATTCCTCCAAAACCGGTGCCTATAGAAATTCCGCTTTTTTCACCTGTTATATCAGATGTGTTTAATCCGCTATCATCTATTGCTTCTTTTGCTGCCGCCATTGAATATAGCGAAAAAAGATCCATTCTTTTTGCATCTTTGGGAGGGATATCCCAGTCAGAAGGATCAAATTTCTTTATTTCAGCAGCTATTTTTGTTTTGAAGTCTGTAGTGTCAAATTTTGATATTTCAGAGACACCACTAATTCCAGCTACTAATGAAGAAAATGTATCTTTGGCTGACAACCCTACTGACGTTACAGCTCCGAGACCAGTTACAACAACCCTTTTCATTGTTTTTTATAGTTTGGAAGCGAGATAATCCACTACACTTTTTACTGTTTTAAAGTTTTCAACATCTTCATCAGGAATTTTTATATCGTAGGTTTCTTCAATTTCCATTATAAGATCAACCATATCAAGAGAATCTGCATTAAGATCTTCACTGAATTTAGAATTTTCACTTACATCTTCTACATCTATGGAAAGTTTATCTGCAACTTTTTCAATAACTGTTTCTACTATTTTTTTTCTATCCATTTTATTTTTCCTCCATTAAATATAAAAACCGCCGCTAACATTTAAAACTTCACCTGTTATATACGCCGCTTTTTCAGATGCAAGGAAGAGCACTGCATCTGCGACCTCTTCAGGTTTCCCCATTCTACTCATTGGAATATTTTTTTCAATATCTGCTATTTTATCTTTTTTTAAAGAAGCTGTCATTTTAGATTTTATATAGCCTGGAAGCACACAATTTACTCTAACACCATATCTTGAAAGCTCTTTTGCCAGTGTTTTAGTCATACCGATAATACCAGCTTTACTTGCACTGTAATTAACCTGACCTGCATTTCCTGCCAGACCTGAAACAGAAGAAACAAAAATAATATTCCCTTTTCTTTTTGAAATAATTCTAAGAAGGCTTCTTGTAATATAAAAAGGTGCGGAAAGGTTGATATCCATAACTTGTTGCCATGCTTCATCATTCATAAGAAATGCTGATGCATCAGAAATTATTCCGGCGGCATGAACAACAATGTCAATATTATTAAAAACATCATTTTTCATAGCTTCTTTAATCGTGTCGGCAGAACTGAAATCAATACTTATTTTTTTTACAAAAACTTTATATTTTAAAGCCAGTTCATCAAGGATATTGAACTTTTCAGAATTACTGTTATAGTGCAAAACAACATTTGCACTGTCACAAATAAAAGCTTTTGCAACAGCAAAACCTATATCACCGGAAGCACCAGTTATAAAAACATTCTTATTTTCAAACATTTTTGTTTTCCAAAATTATTCCGCATCTCTGGCACATCTGAAACCATTCATGGAAAGAGCGACTGCCGGAGCTATCGGCATCCTCGAAGATGTTCTGAAATATTTACTATCACCTGCACCCCAGAAACCGCCTCTAAAAACACGATTATTGCCTTCTAGCGGTCCGGAAGGATTCACACCTGCGTCATCACTGCTGTAATATGTTGCAGAATATCTGTCATTTACCCATTCAGTTACATTTCCTGCCATATCGTAAACACCATAAGGAGAAACATCCTTAACCTTTAAACCTGGAGCCCATGGTCTTTCATTTCCACAACCGGTAACACTTTGTGAATTGTCATACATAACTGTAAAGGTGCAGTCCGGAGCATCCTCACCCCATGGATAAAGTCTTCCATCAGTTCCTCGTGCAGCTTTTTCCCATTCGGCTTCTGTTGGAAGGCGTTTGCCAATCCATGCACAATAATTATAAGCACCAAACCAGCTGATACAGTTTGCAGCAATTTCGCCATCAACACCATTACCTACAAAACAGCTTGAGTTTGTATAATCAAGATAATTATGTTCTTCTTCTATATTATTATTACATGCGCCTGCTGTGATACATTTTTCATAATCTTCAGATGTAACTTCATATTTATCTATATAAAAATCAGCAAGTGTAACTGTATGATATGGTTTTTCATCATCAAGACAATTGGAGTCAACTGAAGAATTACATCCCATTGAAAAAGCACCAGCAGGTATTAAAATCATTTCAGAAATAACATCAGCATCTTCATCAATTAAGATAAAATCATCATCAACTATTTCATCTGAAACTTCCATATCGGTATCTGGCACTGTAATATCCTCATCCATATTATCTTCATCAATTGAAATATCTGCGTCGTCAATATCTGTTACAGCACTGTCTTCATCTTCTGTTTCATTATCATTTACAGCAAAATCTTCATCAACAACTACAGAATCACTATCCTTAACGGAAATTATATCGGCATCAGTTGCTTCTTCGTTTTTTTCATCATCGCAGGCAGTAAAAAGAAGCAGCAAAATCACAAAAACACTTAAAATTCTTAACATTTTTACCTCTGCAACAATTAATAAAACCGTAGGATTTTAATATAATAATGAGCCATGTCAATAAAAGAGTACTTTTGAAAAATAATCTACAATATTATCATTCCATCGCCATAACTGTAAAAGCGGTATCTTCTTTCAACAGCTTTTTCATAGGCTTCCATTATGAAATCTTTTCCGGCAAATGCAGAAATCATCATAATAAGGGTTGATTCCGGAAGATGGAAATTTGTAACTATTTTGTCTACGAATTTAAATGTATATCCTGGATATATGAATATTTCAGAATAACTGTGCCCGCTTTTGAGTTTTCCATCACTATCTGATGCTGTTTCCAGTGCACGAACTGTAGTTGTTCCAATTGCCAGTATTTTGCGTCCATTTTGCTTATCATTGTTTAATCTTTTAGCTACTTCTTCAGGAATATAGTAGTCTTCTCTGTGCATTTTATGATTTTCGACACTCTCTTCCTTTACTGGTAGAAAAGTTCCAAGACCTACATGTAGATATATTTTTTCAACTCTTCCTGTTTTTTCTCTTATCTTCTCTATGAGTTCATCACTGAAGTGAAGTCCTGCTGTTGGAGCTGCAACCGAGCCTTCAATGTCAGCATAAACTGTCTGATACCTATTTTTATCTTCAGGTCTGCTTTTGTTCTCTCCTCTCTGTTTGAGAATATATGGCGGCAAAGGGACATCGCCAACTTTGTCAAGCCAGGAGAAAAATTCTGCTCCGTAAAAATCAAACTGGATTATGTATAATCCATTTTCAGATGCGATTATTTTTACCTTTCTGTTTTCTTCAAGCTGAATAATATCGCCCGGATGAAGTCTTTTTGATGTTTTTGTCATTGACTCCCATACTCCTTGCGAAATTTCCCTTATTAAAAGAAATTCTACCTTTCCACCACTTTCTTTTTTACCGTAGAAACGGGCGGGAATAACTTTTGAAGCATTAAAAACAACTGTTGTGCTTTCATCTATGTAGTCAAGTATGTTCTTAAAATATGAATCTGTTATTTCTCTGGTTTTACGATTTAAAACCATCATTTTTGACTCGCCTCTTTTTGCTGCATCTGTCGCTATGAGTTCAGGAGGGAGATCGTAATAAAAATCTTTTGTCTGCATTAGTACATCTTTTTAATTGTTATTTCATTTCCAAGATAGTAGTGAATTATTTCCTGATATTTTTTTCCTTCTTTTGCCATTCCGGCTGCACCCCATTGACAGACTCCTACTCCGTGTCCTGAGCCATTGCCTGAGAATGTTATTTTACTGCCGGAAGTTTTTACAGAAAAGCTGTTTGACCATATAAAACTATAACCGGCATATCGTCTGAACGTATTTACCGGAATTTTATCCTTACCTGCCAAAACATAATCAACTCTCGTTTTTCCGTTAACAACTTTTAAAGAAGAAAATGTTTTTCCTGAATATCCATTCCTTTTCATTTTACTAAATAAGTTGTCAAAAGTTATGGTTCTGCTCCATCTATATGTTGATGAATTTTTGCAGTAAGGACATGAAACGCTATGAAGATATGGCACTTCTTTTTTCCATGCCTCAGATGACGAAGCAGTTCTGCCTCCGCAGGTTGAATGAAAATATATTTCTGCCGGCATATTCTGATAGGTTATAATTTCCCCTTTCGTTGATTCAACAGCTTCATTTGCAGAAAGGTCTTCTTTTCCAAGTCCGCCATAAACCTGATCCAGGACTGATGGAGCAAGATCATAATATGTTGAACGTGGTTTAAACATTTTCTGATAAAATGCATAAGTTCTGGCAAGAACTGCCTGGACTTTTTTGGTTTCAACAGGCCATGAAGGAATTATTTCTTTGTTTATAACACCTTTTACATAATCCTCAAGATTGAGATCGTTTACTATTATCAGTTTTCCTTCTTTGTTGTATATTTCTATTTTTCCCCTGAATATTTTATTTCCGATTGAGATAAAAGATATTTTTGGCTCAAAAAGGAGATGATTTGTGAGATAGGCTTCATTACCAACCATTATGCCATCTGCGTCAATTGGAGTTACTGTATAAACACCCTGAATTGTTCCTGCCTGTAATTCATTTTTATATACAAAGGCATCCCCTTCAAGGATTATCTTATCTATTCCATCAACTATTCCTATTCTTATTGTACTATCGTAGCCCGTGGAGGGTTCATCATCTTTTAACAGTTCTTCTGCAACTGAGGCGTTGATGTTTATAAAAAAAAGAAGAATAAAGAGGCTAATCATTAACTTTGACAATGATTGACTCCATTTTAGAAAGCTGTGAGGACTTATACTTCTCTGCTTCTTCCTTTGAATTGAATCGACCTACACGCACGCGATATATATCAACACTGCCTTGCTCAAAAAAAATATAAGTTTCAGATATATTTGCTTTATCCATAAATTCCTTTGCCGCATCTGCATTTTTAAATGCAGCCAGCTGAATTGTATAGAAGTATTTATCAGCTTGTGATTTTGATTCAGTTTTTGCTGTTTTTGAATTGTTTTCTGTTTGTACCGGTTTTTCTGTAATCATTGATGTATCCACCGGCTTTATTCTTACTCTGATTCGACCATCAGATTTATCTGCTATTGATGTGAAAGCTTTTTCAGTAAGATCCAGGACATCTCTTCCAGGTCTGTCTGTTACTTTGACAATAATCTTCTTACCGCTGTCTATATTCATTACTTCAATATAGGTACCAAAAGGAAAAGATGGATGCGCACAAGTTAATCCATGCTGATCATATGTTGAGCCATCTGCAGCTTTTTTCCCATGAAATCCAGGACCATACCACGTTGCATATGAATAATAAATATCACTTTTAAGAACAGGTTTTTTTACTGCCGCAGAAGGAACACATGAGATAAATAACAAGCATATTGAAATTAGAAGAACAAATCTGATCATCCTTTTGAATCTTCTCCATAGTATTTATCGTGATAATAATAATAGTAATTGCCATATCCAGTCTGTTTTGTTATATCAAGATTGTTTATAACAAATCCCATTATATTTACACCTGATTTATCAAGTAGTCTGACAGAACGCTTTAAAATATCTTTAGAGATTTCTTTCATCTGAACAACAACAACTATTCCATCGGTCATTGAAGAAAGAGCAAGAGCATCTGAAACAGCAAGCAGTGGAGGAGTATCAAAAATAACTATATCATAAATGCCTTTAAAAGTTTCTATCATTTTTTTAAATTTCATAGACTCAATCATTTCAGACGGATTAGGCGGTATAGGGCCACAGAAAACAGCATCCAGTCCCTCATAAATATTTTTTACAACTATATCTTCAATCTGTTTCTCACCTATAATATAGCTGGTAATACCAACCTTGTTGTTTAATCCAAACAGCTTGTGAAGTCTCGGTCTCCTCATATCGGTATCAATAATAAGGACTTTTTTTCCTGATAATGCAAAACTTACTGCTATATTTGATGAAACTGTAGTTTTACCTTCTTTGGCAACATTACTCGTAACAAGAAATGCTGTTTTTTCTCTGTCAGGATTGGAAAGCTTTAAATTTGTTCTGATTGTTCTCAAACTTTCAATTGCCGGAGAATGGTTCTTTATTTCATAGGCAATCTCTTTATGCTGTGTATTTTCTTTAACTTCAAAAGTTGGAAGAACACCTAAAACCGGAGAATGAATTATTGAATCAAGATCATCAACAGTTTTGAGCCTTGTATCAAATATCTCATACATATAAATTAATCCAAAGCCACCGGCAAGTGAACATAAAAAACCCAAAAAGAGTATTATTTTCTTTCTTGGACTTACAGGCACTTTAGGAATAACAGCCCTATCAATAATCCTTATATTGTTGGTTTTTAAAAGAGCATTAAGGTCTGCTTCCTTATTTCTTTCAAGAACAAGATCATACAGCCTTCTGTTTGTTTCAACTTCTCTTTTGAGCTTATTGTAATCTATTTCAAGTTTATTCAATGCAATAGCTTCTTTCTGAACAGCAAAAAGCATATTTTTAAGCCTTTTAAGTTCACTCTGCAATGTAGCATTTTCAATATTTATAGCTTCAAGAGCTTCCTGTGTTTCTTTTTTTATATTCTTTTCTATATTTTTAAGTCTGTTTCCCAGTGCTGTTATTTTAGGATGCTTATCTCCATAAAACTGCTGAGCTGTCTTTAGCTCTGAAACAGTTCCTATATATTTCAATTTCAGTTCCTGAACAAGCTTGTTACGATTGTTATCAAAAACCGAAAGCAGCGCTGCCACATCATCTTCTTTTGAATTTTTTATCTGTTCAATTTTTGATTTTATTTCCTGAAGCGCAAATTCTTTTGACGTTATTTTTTTATCTATTTCAGATATTTTATCTGCCAGAGAGGCTTGTTTTGAATCAAATGTGGTTGAAAGGATATTTTGCTCTTTCTTAAAAGAAAAAAGTTCCAGTTCAGAACTTTCAAGATTCTTTTTAAGGTTAATACTTTGTTCTGAAAGCCATTTTGCGGCATTTTTAGTTGAAAAATATTTTTTCTCAAAATTAAATTCTTTATATGCATCAGCAACCGCATTTGCAAGAAGAGCTGCCATTTCAGGATTTGAATGAGTTATTTTTATTCGAACTATCTGAGAATTTTTCTCTGGAACGACCGCAACCATTCCACATACTATTTTAACAGGATCCGGAACAGACTTTTCCACATCATCCGTTTTTGAATCCTGATTATTAAAAAGTAAATTAAAATTCTCTTTAAGAGCGAGCTTTTCAACAACTTTTTCACATACGGCCCTGCTTTTTATAATTTCATACTGAGTAACAAAATATTCTCTTGTTGACCAGAAATAATCAAGAGAATTCTGAGTAAAACCCTGAACCTGATAACCTAAAATATTCACATCTCTCGGCTCTATTTCGACTGTAACAGATGCAGTATAAAGTTTAGGCGCTCTTATAAGATAAAGAACAAAAAGAAAAAATATCAGTACAACTATCGAAATAAATAAATAAAAATGCTTTTTTAATTTGAGAATTATTGAGTTTATTTCAAAAATAGAATCAAACAATTTCAGCCTCTAAAACAATCTTTCAGGAACAAAAATAATATCACCGGATTTTAGATACAAATTATCTATATGTCCTTTTATTATTTCTGAAAGGTCTATATTTAAACGTAATTCTTTTCCACTAGCATCTTTTCTTGTAACAATAATATTTCCCATGTCAGCAAGGTCTGTAAAACCACCTGCCAGAGCAATAGCTTCAACAATATTCATCCCTGTTACCATAGAAAAGCTGCCAGCTTTTTTAACCTGACCAAGAACAAACACTTTCTTGCTTTTGAACTCTTTAACAAAAACAGATACTTGAGGATTAATAATATATCCATCAGCCAATTTTTCTGAAACAAACTTAGCTAAAGCCACATTATCCATATCCGACACATTTATTTTACCAACAAGAGGAAACATTATATTCCCTGCTGGACTTACCTGATAATAACCAGAGAGATCTTTTTCTCCGTAAACTGTTATTTCCAGAACATCTCCAGGTCCCAGCTGATGACTTTGAATATCTGCCTGTGATGAATACTGCTGAAGAATATTTTTATTTTTTAAATGTGTACTGTTAGATGTACATGAAACAATTAGAAATAGTAAAAGAATCAGATATTTTTTTTTCATAATTTAATAGTCAACGGTAACGGTAAGCATAACTGAATGATTGACATAGTCAAACCATGTCGCAAGTTCTCCAATTTTTGAATTATCAACATTGGTATATAAATCCACTGTATAATTATAATCCGTCATTCTTGATTCCAACAAATATTCAAGTTTAAGACCAATCCAAGGAGTAACATCTACTCCAATGTAAGGAGAAATCTTAAGAAGATTTTCTGCTCTTGTAGAATCAAATGTTGCAGAATTGCTTTCATCAATATTTCTTCCAAAATCACGGATTGTAAAAGAAGCATCCAGCGCAGCTATCAATCTATTAAAAAAGCGGTGCTTGTAAGAAATATAAAATCTGTTCTGAAGCAAATACTGATAAGAAGGAACTGGAGCATAAGAACGAAGATATCCAGCTCTTGCAAGAGAATTTCTGTTCATACGAAAAACAAGTTCTGAGTTTACTGTAAAACCCTGAGTTGCATCCTGATTGAACATATTTACGTAACCACCGGAAATTCTCAGAGAAAGCTTTGATGTTATCTGACCCAAAACACCGGCAAAAACATTGAGAGGCATTGTTTTTTGAGCATCTCTTATATCATAGGTATTTCCCTGCCAGTCTGTGAGTGAATCAGAGTCATAATAATCCTGATATGAAAAAGAAGCATTTAAAAACAGAGATGTTTTAGGAAGAAATTTCCATCTGGCATAAAGTGCGGATCTGAGAATCATATAATTTGAAGCTTTATCTATATCTTCTTCAAAATAATTAATGCCAAAACCGCCAGTCAGTTTCATCATAAGAACATTTGCTCTGGAGGCTAGAATTAAAGAAGCATCTCCATTTTCAAGAATATTTGAATGAATTCCTGAAAGAAGCTGACTTTCAGGAGTAGAAGATCTCTTAAATTTATTTGTAAACATGAATTGCGCCAGACTTTTTTTATTAAAATGGCCATCCATATCAAAATTAAATTCAAGTGACGAGGATTTTTTTGTATCTTCAGTTGAAATACCGGAATAGTGATTGTAATTCATAAGAAAAGCAGCAGCAAAAAGTTTTTCACTATCAGCAATTTTATACTTAACTCCAGGTTTAAAATGAAATACAAGATCTGGATCAATAGAAAGGTAGGTTTTGGAACCATTTAGAGTATAAAATGTTTTTTCTGATTTTTTTGAAACATTAGACTCATATTCGGTAGAAAATGAAAAATAAATATCTAAATTGGAATCTTGGGAAAGTCTGAATCCTTTATTAGGTTTACCTGAGTTAAAATCACTGGATTCCGCACATAATAATGGAGAAATAAAAAGGAAAACTGCAAAGAAAGTAAAACAACAAAGAATGTCTGCAACAAAACTTTTAACAGTATTCAAATACATTACTCCAAAAATCAACAAATCAGAATTCAGGACTTATAGAAACAACCGGTGGAACAGAAATTGCCTGCAGAACATCCTGAGCAGATTCTGATTCACCACCCTCTGTAGAAGGTGTTTCTGAAGGACCTCCGGAAGAAGTATCCGTACCAACTGTATCCAGGGAATTCTCCGTATCAGCAGAACCATCACTCAAAGATGGAGAACTATTATCAAAATTTTCTCCCATAGCAGAAGCTATTGTTTCATCTCCATTAAAAGAGCCTGTTTGTTCAATATCTTCTTCTTTTTTTGTTGTTGAGCGTGTATCTACTTTTGTTAGCTGACGTTGACATGCATAGGCATCTCCAAAAGCCTGTTCTGCAGAATCAGAAAGACCTCTAATTAAAACCAGCTGCCCCATAGCATCGTTTGACTTGTTTATTTTTTGTAAATCACTGACTCTCTCTTTTGCAGAAGAAATACTTGCTGATATACCTTTAATTGTAGCAAGAGAGTCATTAAGACACATTTTCCACTTAAAATCCTT
Organism: bacterium; assembly: GCA_963667425.1. GTDB lineage: Bacteria > UBP6 > UBA1177 > UBA1177. The sequence goes on from OY763407.1 coordinate 1,906,689, forward strand.
TTCTGAAACAGCCTCTTTTACAAGGTTAGAAACCTTATCCTCTATATTCTTTACAGCTGTTTTATGAGATTCTATTTCATTAATCATTTCCTGGAAAGAAATCTGTTCTTCTTTTTTTTCATCAGCAAACACAATAACAGGCAGTAAGAATAAAAGAGCAAATAAAATTTTAATTTTTCCATTGCTCATAATCTACACCTCCTAACCAGTTTATTAATTTGATGGCGAAAATACGAACGGAAGAGTCACACTGGCCGGACCACCTTCAGGCTGAGGGAACCTCCATCTTCTTACTAAACTTTTGATACATGCTGATACGCTCGCATTTTTCATTGTATCATCGCTAATCTCAACCATTTCAACACGACCTTTAGCATTAATCATAAAAGTAACTGCAATTTTACCTTTAAGGGTTGGATCGCTTTTTAGAGCTTTTTCATAACATCTACGAACAGCAGTACTATTCATTCTTACAACTTTTCCAATATCTTTTGAACTCATAGAGCCGTCAACTTCTGGAGCTCCAAGTTTTGCAGCACCTTTAACAACCTTTTCCTCTCTTTTAGCAATTCCGACTTTACCGGATGATTTTGCAGTTTGCACATCTTCAATTTTAGCAACTTCAGTAGCACCTGCATCACCTTTTCTTGAACGCTGACCAGAACTTGTTGCAATACCAATATGTTTAACACCAGCTAAAGCACTATCGATATCTTTATCTTTTCCACCTTCACCAAGAACATCAGAAATAACACCTGAACCACTGGAAGAATCACCGGCAGTACCAATGAGTTTAAGAAGTCCCATTCCGGCAACCTTCTGTCGCATTTCTTCTCTCTTCTGAGCTTCTTCTTTAGCTCTGGTTGCAGCATCCCTTGGAGTCGTATTCTTTTTTACCGACTCTTCCTTGGCTACAGTAGCTTTTTCCTCAGGCTCTTCCTTTTTTACAACTTTTTTAGAAGCAAGTTTTGAATCTTCGTCCACCTTTTTTTCCAGTTCTTTAGCCTCTTCTTTTATTTCCTCTATATTTGGAACAATAAGTTTTGCAAATCTCGAAGACATATCTTCAAGTTTTACAGGCTCAGGCTTAGGCAAACCAAGCATATAAGAAATAATGACATATGAAATCAACGCAACAATTACCTGTATTGTTGCATATGGCCAATCTATCATTTGCCACCAACCACCTTTAATAGACCTTGGAAGTCTCAGTTTTGGCGGTTTTGGAGGTGGAGTAATGAATTGAAAAAGAATTATTGCACTGCCGATAACTATTTTACCTCTTGCATCTGCAGAAAGAGGCATGATATAAGCTTTACCTTTTTTCTTAAGAACTCCTTTGGCAATAGCTTCTTCTACATCTACGACGCTGCCTTTCAAAAATATTTTACCAGACATGCCTTCGAGTATAACGAGTTCATATGCTCCGGACTTATAATAGAAGACAGGAAACTTTGAAGGAAGATTGGATGAAGGTATTACAAAATGAGATTTTGAGGTATCTCCAAAATAGACAGTTTCCGGTTTTCTAAAAATTTGTTCATCAAGAATTTTGCCATTATAGACAACACCAACTCGTAAAACTTTGGCTTCATTAATAGCCGTCATCAAAAACTCCTGCGATCAGAACTGCAAAAATCCTTTTTATAGTATATCTGTTTTTGAGGCGAACGCAAGAAAGCGTCCGCCTCACATAAAAACAATTTAATTACTAGTACCTATAGTTGCAAATTTAAACTTTGCAAACTCAGCTTGACCAGCTGTGTACATAACTTCTGTCAGAAGTCTGTATGGTATATCTTCATCCATAACTACGGTAAGAAGTCCATCAAATTTGATTGATGGATTCTGTGCAGCAATTCTTCTCTGTTTTTCTGCTGCGTCTGCAAGCTGTTTGTTGAGAGGAATGATAAAGTAACCATCATCTCCACCTCTTTTCTGTACTGCATCAACTTTGCCATCTTTAACCTGGAGAACAGGCTTATTATCGACCATAATAGCAGATTTTGAAACTGTTACAGTAACAGCTGCCTGAGGACGAAGAAGGGTCGAAGACTTAGGAATAGAAAGGTCTCCTGAAGGCTCTATTGTAAGAGGATCTGTTGCATAACTCTTAAGAAGGAAAACGAGCATAATTGTAAGAATATCCATCAAAGAGTTAATGTTAAGGTCCTTTATAGTTCCGTCAGTACCGCCTTTTTTCTTTTTTTCGGCTCTTTTCTTTTTCAGTGCTTCCGTTTCATAGTTACTTGGAAGAATCTCGTATGTCTTTTTTTCTTCAGCCATAATCGTACTCCTCCTTAATTATGCTACGCCAGCACTAAGAATTACATTTGGGAACAGCTTTTTTATTTTTCCATTCTCTTTTGTATCTCTTGATGCATCCATAGCTTTGATTATTGTACGGTACTTAATGGTAGGTTCCGCACTTATTATTATGTTTTCCTCTGTCGGGTGAGCATCTTTTATTTCTGTAAGCTTCTCTGTAAGAGCGTTCCAGTCATAAACTTTATTACCTACAACGTCACCTTTTTCATTTTTATCTTCGCCATCAATCTTTGGAAGTGTAGGGCCCAGAGGATCATCTTTGTTCTCTATGACAGAATCTTTAGCAAAAATAGTTATACCTCTATCGGTAAGCGCTATGGTAAGCTTCAGTGGTTTTTCTGTCATTTTGTCCTGTGGCTGACTCTGAACATCCGAAGGTCCTATCTGCGGCGTGGCAACATTTATAACACCTATTCTAACTGACTCCATAGAAAGGAGCAGCAAAGGAATAAGAATAAGAATCATGTTCATTGCCGGCTTCAGATTGGCTTCTGCAACGCCCGAATCCATAGTTCTTTTTCTAGCCATCTTTTAACTCCATGTTTCCAAATTAAAAATTACTCTGCCCCTTTTTCACGACTTACAAGAAGGTTAACAAGTTTTACAGAGTAAAGATCAAGATCAGAAATAACACGACCGATGAGTGATTTAAGTATAAGCTGGAAGAACATAGCAGGAATAGCAACGAGAAGTCCGAAACCTGTTGTGTTCATAGCTATAGCGATACCAGATGCAAGCATTGCTGATTTCTGCTCTGGAGCAGCGTGAGCAACAGCATCGAAAGCATCAATAAGACCGAAAATTGTTCCAAGAAGACCAAGAAGAGTAGCCATGTTACCAATAACACCAACTGACTCAGCACCAATAACAACTTTTGGTGTAACTTCAAGAATAGCTTCTTCAACAGCATTCTGAATCTCAAGTTCACCACGGTTTGCTCTTGAAAGACCAGCTTTCATAACTTTTGCAAGTGCTGCATCGCCAGCTGCTGTACAAAGCTTTATTGCTTTGTCAACGTTGTTTGCCATAACAAGCTTCTGAACCTGTTTCATAAGGTTTGCACCGTTTGTGGAATACTTGAGAAAAAGGAAAAGAAATCTCCAGATAAGAATAGCAAGAACAATAATTCCGCAAGCTGCGATAAAGTGCATGAAAACACCACCTTGACGGTAGAACTCAGCGAACCAACTCATAACAACCTCCTAAAAATAAAAATTAAACTAGAAAGCATTGTCAATATAGACAGCTTTCTTAACCTTATCTACAAAACTCATATTTAAATCTAAACTTTTATAATTAAATCTTGCTCTTGAAAGAAAATATATTGCCTCCGGTTTCTGAATTACGCCTTTTATTTCGATCTCCTTAAAGACTATACTTTTCCTTTTAGAAGCTGCGAAACATAAAGAATTAAATATCATTAACACAACACAAAACACTATAAATCTCTTCATTTAAGAAGACCCCTTTATAAAACTTCAAAGGATAATACATTTTTTAGCTATATAAATCAAATTAATTTTGAATCTCGGCATCATTGCTTGTCTCATTGTCTTCATCAGCAGGAACAGATTTAGAATCTTCCTCCACAGGAGGCTCCGGTGTTTCCTTTTCATCTTTTATTTCTGGCACATCACTATTTTCAGACTGCTTCTTTTCTGCCGGTTCTTCTGCCTTTTTTTTCTGAAGCTCCTTATAACGTTTCTCTTCTTCTGCTTCTTCCTTTCTTTTTTGTTCTTTTCTCTGCATCATTTTCTGATAAAGAACAAGTTTCTTTTTTCCTACAGCAGCTTCTTTAATATATTCAGCAACTTTTTTTCTCTCTTCCTTGTCATTTTTAGGAACATATTCAAGATACTGATTAAGAGTTGTTGTAGCAAAATCATATCTTTCAGGGTTTTTATCTCCATCAACATCGGCATCCAGATAAAGTATGGCCTTGTTATAATAAAGACTTTTTTTCAGCTCCTGCGGAAAATTTTTATCTTTTTCAAGTTCGGAAAAAAGCGCAGCAGATTCCTTAAACTTACTTAAACCTTTATAGACTATTGCCAGATTAAGCTTTGCTGAATAAAAATCAGGATATAATGAAAGTGCAGTCTGAAGCTCTTTTTCAGCCATTGCAAAATCTTCAGTTTCCATATAAAGAATAGCTATCATATTTAACACTTCAGGCATTTCAGGATTTAATTTTTTAGCTTTCTGAAAATGAAGAAGAGCACTACTTTTATTTTTTTTGTCATATTCCAGAAAACCATATATTCGCTGTAATTTAAAATTGTCAGGATTTATCTGTTCCGCCGTTGAGAAAATAGATGTTGCAAGTTCCATCATCTTCTTTTTATAATAAGCCCTTCCAAGCACAACCATTGCATCAATATTTTGTTCATCAAGCTTCAGAGCTTTTTTCGCATATTTGATAGTATTTTCAAGATCGCCTTTTTCAAAATTCAGCCACGAAATAAATATGTTTTTTTCTACTTCATCTGTTATTTTAAGAGCATATTCCATCATTTTTTCAAATTTATCACCATTTTTCTGAGGAAAAATAAAATATGCATTATAAAGAGGTCTGGCTTCAGTAAAATTAGTTTCAAAAGATTTCAAATACCAGTCAAAAGATTTTTTATTGTCACCATTTCTCTCATAACACAAAGCAACATTAAAAGCTATCTGAGAAAGAGGATCTTTTTCATATGCTGCTTTCCATTTTTCGATTGAGGCACTGCAACCTTCCTGAAAATATGACTCAATTCCACTTGCAAAATCTTTTTTTGCTTTACCTACATAACGATCACCGTCATACTGCTTTTCTTCTTTCTTTTTCTGAGCTTCTTCTTCCTGCTGTTTTTTTAACAGGGCTTCTTCCTTTTGTTTTGCCTCTTCTTCTGTAATTTTAGTTGCATCCGGTTCTGTCACTGTTTTTTTTGTTCCTGATATGCAGGAAACAACCGATAAAGTCAGAAACAATAAAATAAATAATAGTTTAATGTACACTTTTATCATTTATTACCTCCTTCAGCTTCATCAGAAACTTGAGAAGGTGTTTCTTCTGTGTTTTCCATTTTATTTTCATTGTTGTTTTTGTCTTCAACAGGTTTTGATTCAGATTCTTTTTCAGGTTCACCCATTTGTTCAGTTTTAGTTTTTTCTGATTCACCACCAACAGAGATACCTCTTTCCCTTCTCTCCTTCTGTTTGATTTTATCAAGAGAAAGATATGGCGGATACTGCGTCTCCAGAATAGAGTTCACAGCATATTCAGGTTTTTTACCAACCTTATATTCATCTGGTCTTAAAACAGAAAGTTGTTCTATTATTTTTTGCGTCCAATCATTATAAACTTTCAGTTCATTTGCCTTGTCTATTGCCGCAACATATTTCTCAACAGCAGCATTTTCAATTGGAGCGGATTGAGATTCCAGCATTTCCCTGTAAATCTCCTCTTCTTCTTCAGAAAGACCTGAAGGCGGCTCTGCATCATAAAGAGCATTTGCAAAAGACTGATATAAATATCCTATTTTATAAAGAGAAGCTACAACCCACTCATACACGCCATATTTTAGAATATCCATATATTTTTTTTCTATTTCATTTTTCATCTCAACTTTAGCTTTAAGAGATTCTCCCAGCTGTTCCTGGTTTTTACCGCCTATTTTAAGTTTCACATAAGTATCAAACTGTGGCTCCATTAATTTGAAATCAGCCTCTGCAGCATACGAAAGTCCTTCTTCAGGAACTGATTTCAATGAACTGTAATATTCCAGAATATCTTTATAATAACTTTCTGCTTTTTTCGGATTGTTTAATTCTTTTTCATAAATCTTGGCAATTCTGTAATAACATCTTAAAACAAGATGAGAAACCTCGGAATCTAATTTAAATTTGGAAATAAAGTTTGTATAAATGTTGATAACTTTTTTCCAGTCTTTAGCTTTTTCATACATATAGCCTGAATTGTAAAAAGCTTCTTTGCCTTCCACCGTGTCCGACTTTTCCTGATAATAAAGCATAAAATCATTTGAAGCTTTTACATACTGCTGAAGATTTTCTCTTATTATTCCGGCATTATATATTGCATTAACTCTGTTTTTATGAGTTTTGTAATCAGAATAAAGTTTCTCATATGCATTAACAGCTTTTTCAAAATTGTAACTTCTTTCAGCATTGTACGCAACAAGCCATAAAGAATCAGCAGCAAATTCAGAATAAGGATACTCTTTATAAATTCTTTCATGCAATTTCATAGCGGAATCGAACATCAGAGCTTTTTCATAACTGTATGCAGCATTAAAAAGAGCCTTAACAGCATTTTCATGATAAGGGTTTTCTGACACAACTCTCAAATATTCTTCAGCTGCCTCTTTATGCCTCTCTTCCTCCTGTAGCTTTGAGGCATTCATAAAAAGAGCTCCCAAGCGATAAAGACCAAACTCTTCCATAGCTTTTCTACCTGTCTCTGAATTTTTGGAAGCAAGTCTTTCAGAAAGTATTTTTGACCATTTAGCAACATTTACCCAGTCTTTTTTCTCCTGATAAGCACCAACTATATCTCTTGATGCCATAAATGCAGCTTCTGAATCTGGGAACATATTGACAATCTGCAAATATCTTTTTTCTGCTTCATCAAAAAGACCATGTTCAAAATAAATTCTTGCCGTCATATAGGATATTGGAGCTGCATTTGGAGGGACTTCTTTTAATGAAGCAAGATAAATATCAGTAGATTCTATGAGTTTCTTTTCTATTTTTGTAAAAGGCTTATCCTTTTTCTCTTCTGAGGATGCTGAATAGGAAGGAGATTTTTCATATATTTCATTATAGCACAAAAAAACAGCTTCTGCTGCTTCCGTCCTATATTTGCTGATATTTTTATCATCTCTTATCCTTTCATAGTAAGCCACAGCCTCATCAACCGCACCTGAAAAGTAAAGCGCATCTGCGAGCTGATAGGTGATCTCATAACTTTCAGAAGTGTATGGAAATCTGTTAAGATATTCTTTATATGCTTTAGCTGCAATAGTGTATTCCGACACCGCTTCATCTTTATAACCGTTAGACTTTTTCTGCTGAGCCTGCTCATGGTGGAAATAGGCTGAAGCAAGCAAAGCTTTTCTGGCAAGTTCCTGCGCATACCTTATGGCATCATTATTTGCCCTGTTTTTTATAGCCCATTCACTGTCAGGAGAATACAATTTTGCAAAATTATCAGTTTCTTCAGAAGCCATTTTAAAATCTCTTTCACGATTATACATCTGAATAAGGCTATTGTGTATTTTCGGCGCATTTTCATAATAAGGATACTTGCCAAGAATATAAATATAGGCTTTCTTTGCCTGAGAAAAATTACTGTTTTCACTGTAATATTTACCCAAACTTTCAAAAACATCTATTTCAAATGAAGATCCGTCTATTTTAGAAAAATAGTCAATAGCTTTTTCAACACTTCCCCACTCTTCATCCGCATAACTGATAGCAATATACTGAACAGCTTCTTTCCTTAAGTCCTGCCCCTTATCTTCACCTTGCAGTTTCATAGCATCTGCATAGGCAACAAGAGATGTAAAGGTATCTACAGCCTTTTGAAACTGATTATCTCTGTAATAGGTCCATGCAAGTTTATATAAAATTTTATCATAAAAACGACCATCCTTAAATTCAACTCCTTTTGAAAAATAATAGAGAGATTTGGAAAGGTCATTTGTATCAAAATAGTACTCTCCAAGACGAAGATATACTTCATCGATATATGAAGTATCTATATTTCTGTCAATAATTCTCTGCCATAAAGCAACGGCTTCTTCTTTTCTGCCTGATTCATTGAGGCAGTAACCTAACATATAATATGCACCGCCTATATATTCAAAATCAGGAAAAGTGTCTATTATTTTCTGGTAAATATTAATTGAATCTGAAAAATCTATAACCGGATTTTCCGGTTCAGACTCAAGCTTTCCTTCATAAAATTCAGCCATTTTGCCTTCATACTCTTCCAGTCTTTTTTCTTGCTTTATTGCAGATCTTTCATAATAAAGCTCAGCCAGACGATACATTGCTCTCGGAGTATATTCCGTATTTGAAGGATATTTTCTTACAAAGTTTTCAAAAAGAACTATTGCATTTTCTCTATTCGCAGATTCTTTTTCAAGTTCCCTGTCAATAACAGGAATGTATTTTAATTTTATAAGACGCTGTTTTTCTTCAACATCTCTCTTTAAAAGAGCATTAATTTCAGTCTGATATTCTTTAATAAAAGCTTCATATCTGAGTATCTGCCTTTCAACATAACCTTCTTCAAATTTTTCATCATCAAAGACTATATTTGATTCAGTATTTTCTACTTTAACAGAATTATCTTCATTTTTTGGTTCTGATGCATCTTCAGCATAAAGCAGCAATGTAAAAGTTAAAAACACTGTAAGCAGAGTAAGATGTTTTATCATTCAAGATTCTCCAGACTAAGATAAAGCTGTCTTATCTCTTCTGACATATCTTTGCGATATTTTGTCAGCTTCGTTGTTGATGCCTCTTTCTTTTCCCATGCGACATCAATGATACCTACATCAGCTTTAAGTACAACATCAGAAAAAGTTCCTCTTACTTTACTCACACCTGAAAGAACCATTTTCATTCTGATTTCAGCAAGTTCTGTTTTCAAAACGGCAATCTGACTTTTATAGTTGTTCACATTCATTTTTTCCTGATCAAAAGCCTGTTTTATTTCCTTAATCTTGCCTGAAACAACAAGGTTTAGTTTATTTCTGAATTTTTCTATTCTGACAGAATCCTTTTCAGCCCGTTCATTTAAGGAATCAAGAGCCATCATAAGTTCAGGATTGCCACCGGAATGATTATTTAGAAGTTCCTTTTGCTGCTGAACTATTTTATCATAGGCATCTCTGTCGAGAATCATTCTTGAAATGATTTCTCCCCCGAGTCTTATTCGATCTTTCTCTTCTTCTATAACAATCTTTTTTTTATTAATATTCTCAAAAATGGATTCAGTATAACTTTTCTCCTGATCTAATTTTTCCATTATTTTACTGTCAACAACACCATTTTTTTCTTTATCATAATATTTTTTTATGGAATCAAGAATAGAGATAGTATTTAATGAATGAATAGAAAGTCTGTGTATAGCGGCTTCCGTATTCAGGACATTATTTACATGAGCTGAAGCAAAACTTTCAAATTCATCATCGCTTTTAGGCATATTTTTGATTCTTTCAGCAAGAGCAAGCCTTTCTTTTTCCAACGCATCAAATCTGGCTTTTTCTTCTTCGGAAAGATCCTTCCATGAGAGTTCTTTTTTCATAGCTAAAATAGATGTAACAATTGCTGTTATTCTATTCTCATAGCCAACAGCTGTTTCAGTTCCTTTTTTTAAAGGAGGAAAAATGGAGGCAACATTTTCATTTGAAACTATTGATTCAAGCTTGCTTTTTAAGCGTTCTGTAACAACCAGTTCATTTTCAAGATCTTTTAAAGAAGATTCGATTTTATATGAATACGCAAAATGTCTGTCTTCATCAAATATTTTTTTAACTATTGGGGAAACAGTAAAAAAACCGCTTTCATCAGAATTATTAATTTTATAAGACTCATAAGAAGATTTATTAAGTTTTAATTCCTGAAGTCTTCTATTTATATCACCGTATTCATTAACTATTTTATCAAAAACAACAGTAGCCTCACCATATCTTTTCATTTTTATAAGAACATTTCCTTCAAGAAGAGCTGCCTTTGGAGCTAAAATAGAATCAGGGGCTATGAGTCGTACCAACCTAAGAGCTTCAATAGCTTTTTCCATTTCCCCTCTTTTTATGTAAGTCCAGCAAAGCTCATAGTAAGCTTCTGCAAAATGCTCTGATTTTTCCTTAATTTTAAGATAATAAGAGAGCGCTTCGGAATAATTTCCCATTTCAAAGGAAACTCTGCCCATAGCCAATACAGATAACTCTTTTATTTCTTCATAATCTTTATAGACATTTCCTCTTTCCTCAAGTTTTAATATTGATTCAAAAAAAGATAGACTTTCTTTGTATTCCTGCTCCATTGTAAGATATGCACCTATAAAATATAGTGCCTGAGGAAAATAAGGACTTCCTGAATCTACTGCTTTAAAAACTTTAACAGCATCTTCATACTGCTGATCAAAAAAGAGAGCTTTCCCTAAAAGATAAATGAGTTCATTATCCTGAGAAATATCATATCCCATTTCAAGGAATTGCGTATAATATTCTTTTGCTTTCTGGAATTCTCCAAGATAGTAGGATGCGGTAATCAATCTTTTTAAAGAATGAGTAAGGTACCTTGTATAAGGTTTTTCCGTTATCAGAGAATCATAATACTGAACCGCAGAAATATAGTTGCCATTTAAAAAAAGAGATTCTGCCATTTTATATGTAAGTTCTTCCCAAATAACATCTTTATTTGTTCTATTTGCAAGAACCGAATAATATATAGTACCTGCATTTATGTAATCCTTACGGTTAAAATAACTATCCCCTTTTTCAATTTTCTGAGAATATGAATCCGCCACATCAGATTCAAGCAGTAGAGGAGAAATATATTTTGCTTCTACAGCAGCAAAAGAATCTTCAATATCCGAAAGTTCATTTTTTATAGATGAAACATCAGTAAGATTTTTATTTTCAGTAGCACTTAAAATGCCGGAAAATAAAATAAATATTAAAACTGCTGTAAAACTACTCTTTGTCAAGAGGTTTTTCATATGCTTTTTCCTGTTTATCAAAAGATATATATAATCTCTCTTCAAGATTATATAAGGAACCATGATCTTCTGCAGTACTGCTGATAATAACCTCAGTTCCTTCATCAACATTAAACGAATAACCAGCTTTAATTCTAAATGTGTAACCTTTCATATATGAAAAAAGTCCATAACCTTTGCCGATATAAACGAGCCTTACAGAAACATGATGCGGTCCCGGTACAACCGAACCATCAAAAACGGTTATTTTTTCACCACTAAGATCTCCGGCATTGTTGACTTTTTTGAAAACAGGAGCCTCGTCCAGATAATATATAGCGGAAACAAGCCTGAAAGCGCTACCTATGTCATTTCTATGAACAACTTTTGCCCTTGCACCTGCAATAGAGCCTGTAAGAACCGTTTCCTGAAGCATCGCAAGCCTTTGTTTAGCTCTAAAGACTTTGTCTTTAAGAGAATTTATTTTCTCTTCCAACGTCCTGAGCTTTATACTGTAATTTTCATTTTCATCAGTGGCTGGTTCAGAAGAAACGGTATTATCTGTATCAGAAGAGTGTTCTTCCTGCTGAATAATATCAGAATCAGTTATCATATCATCATCAATATTCTGATCAATCTGATTTTCAGCATATAAATTAAGAAAAACAAAAACAGATAAAAGGAAGACAAATCTCCTCAAAAACATTTCTTACTCCCTAAAAATTCACTGATAAATATATCAGTATGGACAATAAAATCAATTTTTAACGAGATTTAGATTTTCAAAACTGTCAGATATGAATCTTGAAGCCACACTTTCAAAACCTTCAAGATTGTCAGAAACAAAATAAGATACTGAACCGTTTGTCTTTGCAAAAGACCTTAATTCATTGTCTATTAATACTTTTTTTAACTCTCTGGCAGTATAGTATGCTGAATCCAGAAGTTTAACTTTTCCCTCAAAATAGAAATCAATAATCCGTTTCAAAATAGGATAATGAGTACAGCCAAGAACAAGTGTTGAAATATTCTTTTCCTTTAAAGCAAAAAGATATTCCTCTACAATGGAAAGAGTGAAGCTTCTGTCAAAAAGGCCTTCCTCGGCAATAGGAACAAATAAAGGACATGGAACACCAAGCACTTCAACATTAAGAGCATTTGATATTTCTGTCTGATAAACATTACTGTTAATTGTTGCTCTTGTTCCTATAACACCTACAGGACCTGGAACAGGCTCCCTTTTAAGCTCATCAACAATTGGAGAAATAACCCCAAGCACAGGAATTTCCTTAAAAGTATTTTTGAGAAAATCAAGTGCTGTGGATGTTGCACTATTACATGCGACAACAATTACTTTTACCCCCTGTGATAGAAGGAATCTTACATTTTCCTCTGAATAAGCTCGTATAGTTTTGGGACTTTTATTTCCATAAGGTACTCTTGCAGTGTCACCGAAATAGATAATATTTTCATTAGGCAAAAGATTTCGTATCTCATTGACTACAGTGAGTCCTCCCAGACCGGAATCAAAAACTCCTATAGCTTTTTCTCTCAATATAGATACCTCAGTGAGAATTATTAAAGAATATAAAAGATAAATTTAGAATGTATATTTCATAAAAGGAGTAACTGTTGCAGCCATTGCATCAATACCAAGAAAGTAATTGAAATCGGCAATCACTCCAATTGAGAAAAATCTGGAGTATGTGTAGTATTCAAGAACAAGACCACCACCTGCTGCCATTGTATTTTCAACAGTTTTAGGATCAAGATCTGAACCCTTTGCATCCTTATCAAGAACTTCCATATCAAGGTAATAATCAAAACCTACATTAAGGCCAAGCTGAAGTCTTTCAGTTATGAGATATGTACAATTAACATCCAGTCCAACGATAAAAGGTGAAAAATCTTCTATCCATGGAGAGTTGTCATCGCCACCCTGATCATAAGGTTTTGTATCAACAAGCATTTTACTTGCAGCGAGATCAAAACCAAGACCAACTTTATTAAAAACATGATCATAACCTACAGCGAATCCATAAACCGAACCGAAAAGCTGGGAATTATCTCCGCCGCCATTTCCAAGCATAGTAACAACACCACCAAAAACGGATAAGTTGATACCTCTTACTATCGGTTGTAGATCGTTACCTGAAGCATCTCCGAGAACTTCATCTTCCGCTGCAAAAAGCGTGAAAGACATCAGGAGCATGGCAAGTAAAATCGCTACTTTTTTCATATTAAGATCTCCTCATTAGCTTTCAGAGTTTTTAAACACAAACGGATATGTAACAATAACAATACCGCCACCTTTTGGTTCCGGAAAACGAATCTTCTTTATCTGTCTTGCAACACAGTCTTCAGCCTGAGCATTACCCATAGTTGTTCTCTTAACAACAGACTTATCAACTTTACCAGATGAAGAAATTATAAAGTTCACAACAATCTTTCCAAAAAGTTTTGGATTTTTGTTAAGTTCTTTCTCATAACACCATCTGATCTTAGCAAGGTTTCTTCTGATGTACGCATCAATAACCGATCTGTCAAGTGAACCCATAATAACTGAGCCACCACCGCCAGCATCAATATTACCTCTGCCTTTACCACCGATACGACCTTTAGCCATACCGTATCCAGTTCCGCCGCCCCCACGACCTCTGGAGCCAAGACCACCGATACCAAGTGCGTTTCCGCCACCACCTGTACCGAATCCTCTTGTTCCAAGACCGCCTGAACCAAACTGATCTACTCCTGAAATACCAGTAACGCTACCAAGAGTTTTTTCCATACCGGCACCAAGTCCGCCACCACCGAAAACTCTATCAAAACTTGCAGCGCCATCGGAAAGAGCACCCATAATACCTGAGCTCTGTGCAACTTTTTCGTCAAGACCTCTTCTTGCAGAACCCTGAGCATTAGCTACACTACTCTTTTTATTACCAACTCTTCCTTCATCTCCAAGAGATTTTCTTGCAGTATTAGCCTGAGTTATACCTTCTTTTGGTTTTTCAAGCTTAACTTTCTTCTCTTCTTTAACTTCTTCTACTTTTACTTCTTCTTCCTGAGAATCAACAATCAACTTAGCAAAACGATTGTCCATCTCAAAAATATCAACTTCTATAGGTGGAACTTCACCAACTAAATAGAAGAAATAAAAACCGCCGCCCATGATAAGAAAGAAAAGAATTGCAGTTAAAGCATCGAATCTCTGAAAAATAGAACCCGGGAATAATTTCTCTTTTGGTGTTGCAAGAACAACAATAGAAAGATCTCCGAATTCCACTACAGCAAAATTACCAGGCTTAACTTCAAACTCTGTCTTAGCGCCAGTTATATTAACAAAAGTATTTATATCAGTTTTACTTTTACCTTCTACAACAAAACCTTTGAAAGAATCTTTAAGACTTACCACTGCCGTTCCATTAGCCCTGGTTACGAGCTTATATGAACTTCCTGCAGAAAATACAGCATCATCCAGTTCATAGTCACATGACTTTGAATCAGTACCAACAACAAATGAATTTTTCAGAGGAATAGTCTCAAGAAGAATTGACTTTTTGTAAACCACTCTTACTTCAAGATCATATTTCCCATCTTTGGCCAGTTCCGCCCAAGTGGACGCATCTGGCACGGGAGAAAGATCGTAAAGCAACCTTTTTTTAACGTTTTCTTTTCCTGGCATAGTGAAAGCCTCTTACAATATTGTTAACAACTCCATTAATAAAACTCTATTATTTAAGAAGGTCAACAGACCTAACCAATTCTTTATTAAAATCCTCTTTCATTTTTATAAGAGTATTGAATTTGGCTTTTGTTCTGTCTTGCAGAAAAGAACCTGTAGGTTTCTTTATCTGACCTTCGAGCATAACATCTTCAAAGTCAACAACCGTTTTTTTCTTGTATATAATTCTGTCTTCAGCCAAAAGGGATGAAGAAACAGCTAAAACGACCAATATGACCAATAGCTTTCTCATTTCATTTTCCTCCGTATCTTATATTGCTGCTAATATATACGCTACAAAATAAAAACACAAGTTTTTCTTAGCACTCTACAATTATTCCTCAACTGGACGAATTTGTACATTGTCCTTCATATACTGATGCACTATATGATCATCAGAAACATCTGGAGCAAGTGACATATATTTTCTAAAGAGTCTCTTTGCTTCAACTTTCTTATTCATGTGGTCATAGTAAAGAACACCAAGATTAAAAACAGCTATTGCATTGTTAGGATCTTTATCAAGCACTTTCTGAATTTCTTTTTCAGCGTCTGCAAATCTTTCGAGTCCTGAAAGTGTCATTGCAAGACCAATCCTTGCATTGATATTATCAGGATCCTGTGAAAGAACTATCGAGAAATTAACAAAAGCTCTTTCCATATCACCATATTTAGCTGCAATAGTTCCTATATTATAGTTTGCACTTTTATTTTTAGGATCCATATTTACAGCATGCTGAAAACGGAGCATAGCAAGTGAATCATCACCCTGACTTGCATAAAGAACACCCATGTTGTTGTTAAGACCAGGATCTTTTTCATTTATTTTCATTGAGTTATAAGTAACCATTCTGGCAAGACCCATATCGTTTTTACGATAATAAATCATTCCAAGGTTTTTAAGAGCATCAGGATCTGACGGATCCTGAATAAGGATCTGACGTACAGACTGAATAGCATTCATATAATCGCCTCTCATAAGATAAAAACCGGCAATTGCACTAAGCACAGTTTTATTCTTAGGATTTTTTTCAAGAAATTTTTCACAAACTTCTATGGCTCTGTTGTATTCAAGCTTATTTGCATAAATAGAAGCTTTATTTATAACAGGAATAGCATAATCAGGATTTATATCCAATGCTTTGTTATAATTTTTCACAGCTTCAACATCATTTCCATTTATCTGATATGCAAGACCAAGATTAAAGTAAACAGTAGGAGATGTAGGATATGATTCAACAGCTTTTGTAAAATTCTCAATTGCAAGATTAAAATCGGCTGCCTTTCCGTCTTTTACAGTTAAAGCTTCCTCTCCTTTTGCAGTATAGTACTCTGCCCATTCTTCGGCTGTTTTTATTTTCTTTTCAACGACCTTTTTCTTCTCAGGTTTTACAGTAGTTTCAGATTTAACTTCAGATCCTGTCTGACATGAAGTAAAAGCAAAAACTGCAAATATCATTGTAAAAAGAAAAAATAATTTTTTATTCATTACTTATTCTCCTTTGTTTCTTGTACAGACTCTTTTTCAGCGGCCGTTGTTTCTTCTGCTTGAGCTTTTACAGGTGCAGCAGCAGGAACAGCTTTTGGAAGCTCTGGTGTATTAAGTTTTTTCTCAAGAGCCTTACGAGTAGCGTCATCCATTGGAGGAAACTCTATTTTAGAATCTATTCTACCAAGAGCAGAAGATGTTTCTATCATATCTGTTGGAGGAACTATATCATTAACATCATAGTATTTACCTCCGGTAACTTCCTGGAAGAATCTGAGCTCGTATTTTGCTTTTGCAACCCATTCATTATAAACGGATGTTTCATAACCTTTTTTCATTGCATTTTCAAAATATGCAACAGCATTTTTCTGAGCACCAAAAGCTTTTTCATCAAGATAGTTTTTATAAGCAGAAATCTGAGCCTCACTAAGCCATGGAGCTATAGGAGCAGCAAACATCTGATCGGTAAGATCTTTATAAACTTTACCAATATAATAAAGAACAGCAGGTGTAAATCTTGGTGATTTTGTGGCACCTATTATCTGAGCATATTTTTCCTGAAGAGAAACTGTAAGCTCTATTTTTTTCTTCATTCTATTCTGAGAAACCTCATTAAAAGCATCTTTTACTTTGGCTGCCGCTTTAAGCTGTGTTTTTTCGTTAGGCATAAGGTCGTCAGGGTTTCCACCGCCATGATGAATTATCTTTCCGTCTTCAACATCAAAACCGTATTGAAGAAGTTCATAACCAGGCATTTTCTGCTTAAACTCTATATTGTTGAATTTAATTGCCATATATTCTTCATATTCAGGCTTAAGCTCTACAAGCATTCCTTCTGCTATAGCATCACGGCTGAATTCATTAAGATCTTCTTTTTCTTTAAACTCTCCTGCTCTAGCAAGCTGAAGAACTTTGTCTATTGATTTAAAATAAGAAGCATCATCTTTCTTTTCTTTTGCCATTTTTGCAATAGCAGCATAGATAGCAAATATATCATTGGAATGACCTTTAGAGACAACAACTTTAAGTTCTTTATCCTGAGCAACTTTTTTGCCGGATTTATCTATAAAGTAATAATCCTTAAGTCCTTCAATGTCTGTGTACTTGTCTATATATGACATATAACCTTTTTCAGCCTTGTCATAAAAAGCAGGTCCCTTTCTCATCCATATAGCACCAAATTGAAGAGCTATCTTGGCTTTTTCTCTATCATCTTTCTCAAATTTGTCTATATAAACCTTATACTGGTCTATAGATTCCTCTGTTTTACCAAGACTTTCAAGAAGTACAGCTGCGTTGTAAACTGCATCTTTTGCACTTGGATTTGTAGGAGCTTTTTCAACGAAATCCATATAGAACTGTGCTGCTTTATCATAATATGCAATAGCCTGATAGTTCTTTGCAAGACCGAACATTATATTAGGTCTGTGTTTTGAATTTTTGTATATAGCATCAGTTTCACTAAGGAATCTTTCCTGAATTCTGATAGCTTTATAAATATCTCCGCCATTTGTGTAATAGTAGATAGTATTGTTAAGAGCTACGTCATTAAATTTTGATTTTGGAAATTCTGTAACAAAAGCAAGATATCTTTCTGCTGATTCAAGTCTGTTTCCTTTTGAAGCAGGAATTTCAGATGCGTAGAATGTTGACATTTCTTTAAATTTTTCAAGATCGTTTTTAAGTCTGTTTCTACCTGAAATAAGAGCAGTATTTCTTAAAAACTCTCTTGATTTAGCGCTTATAGCTTCCCAATCTTTTGTTATAACAAGAGAGTCCATGATAAGGTCAGCAGCGTAAACTGCAAGTTCATCTCTAGGATATCTCTGAACTATAAGCTCAAAACTTGGAACGGCTTCTGTATAATGATTAAAAGCATAGTAAGTAATTGCCTGCTTATACATAATATCAACAAGATATTTTGAAGAAGGAATATTCTTAATGTAAGTATCACAAGCTTTTATAAATTTCTGATGAAGTTCAGGAACATCCATTGGTTTGAAACGTTCTTCAATTTTTGTAACATTAGTATTATTTTCACCTGCTACATGAACAGTATCTTCCTTGATGTCTTTATTGTTTTTGTTTTCATTAAGTCTCTGCTTGGCTTTTTCTCTTGCTTTGTTTGTATCTTCTTCAATAAGCCTGCTGAAACAATCAACTGAACCATATGAAGCATCTTCAAAGTGTGAACCTTTTGTGTCTGCATCTGCAACTATCTGATACTGATCACCAGCTTCTTTGAATCTCTTATTATCATAAAGACATTCAGCATAGTTATATCTCATATCATAGGCAGATTCAGCTTTATCAAAATATTTAAGATACTTCGGGTAAAGTTCAAGAACTATATCCCAGGTCTCTTTTGCTTTTGTTTTTCTTGCTTCATTGTGGTATTCAACTGTGAGAAATCTTAAAGCAACTTCAGCAGTCTGTTTGGCACTTTCCATTGCTGCTTCATCTTTTACATTAGCTTTTACCCACTCTGATTCAGGATCAGCATAAACTTCAACGAGTCTTAAGATCTCTTCACGAACTTTAGCTTTTTCATTTTTCTTTTTGTATGAATCAACAATGTTTTTCTGCCATACAGGAGCATCAGTATCTGTAGGAACTTCGGCAATAAGCTTTCTGTATATTTTTATAGCTTCATCAGTTCTATCCTGTTCAAAATAGATTCCTGCAAGCTTTTTGAGAACCAAAACATAATATCTCTTATCTTTTACAATATTTTTGAAATAACTTTCAGCCTCATCAACAGAACCTGCTTCAGCATATGGGTTAACCATATCTTTAAGAGCATCTTCCTTAAGACTTATTTTCTCAAATTTTGCTGAATAAAGAACAACCTGCTGGAATTCCTTAACAGATTCAGCATATTCACCTATATTATAAAGAACCCATGCATGTTTATAAAGAGCATACCCGTAAAATTCGTTATTAGGATATTTCTGAACAAGAGCTTCATAGTTAGGTTTAGCTTTGAAAACATTATTGTTATTAAAGAAATACTCACCCATCTGAAGATATGCATCAGGAGCAAACTTTGATTTTTCATACTTTTCAGTAACTATTGTATAGTATCTGATTGCTCTGAGTGGCTGACCTACTTCCATAAGGTTGGATGCCATAAAGAAGTAAACTTCATCAATACCTGTAAAATCAGGATATTTTTTAATGATCAGATCACAAACGTTTATAGCTTCCTTGTTCCAAACCCATACAGGAGAAAGGTCAAGTTCAGGCATTTTTGCGTTAGGATCGTTCATTTCATAATATTTATCTGTCAGCTTATTGTAATCTTCCATAACAACAGCTTTTATAGATCTTGCCTTTTCCCAGTAAAGCTCTGCAAGTCTTCTATAAACTTCAGCTTTTCTTGGACCATCAGGAAAATCCTTAAGAAGATCTTTAAGCTGCTGAATAGCTTCATCTCTTTTTTGAGCTGATTTGGAGTCGGTCTTTACTTCTTTATCGACCGCAACCGTTTTTGGCCCCTGACTAACCTCTTCAGTGTTCTCTTTTTTCTGTCTTGCACCCATAAGAGATGCTGAAGAAACAAAAAGAACAAGAATCAGAATGGTAATATATTTTCTGTTCATCATATTCGCTAAACCTCTTTAGATTTTTCTATCCACATTATTTATCATCAATACAAGCACTTTGTATGTTATAGAAATAGTATCCGAGTTCATCTTCCCAGTACTCGCCATCAAAAGGCCAATAGTAGGAATGTTCAGGAACTGCAGGAGAAAATGTACTTTCTTCTCTTTTCTCAGCTTCTTTAAGTTTCTGACCATAAAGCTCTTCCTGCTCGAAAATAACTTTCTGCTTATCTGTCATCTCAAAACGGATAGCTTTTGCATTTGCTATAAGGTCAAGAAGGTCGCCGGACATTCTTTTAAGTCTTCCAGCAATCCATTTACCTGATTCATCTCTTAATGTTATAAGCTGATAAGACATTTTCTGCTCAAGATCCTTAGAAACATCACTATCTTTAAACCTTGAAGAAGATTTTTCAATAATAGAAAGTTCTTTCTCAATTTCCTTTATATGATTGTACTGTTTACGGAATATAGGATCTCCAAGAATATCCTTTATAACTGCAGGAGGAAGAACTGATTCTTTTCCTGCAAGAGAATCATTATACTGAGAAAGGATATCTCTATAAATATCAAGACCTGTTTTTGTTGAAACATCTTCGATATATGTATCTATAGTTGTTTTATAACCAGGATAAACCTCAAAGAATTTATCTATAACGAAGTTAACTTCCTTATATCTGCAAAGATTGTAGAAAGTAACTGCTTCAACTATGTTTATTTCAGGGAAGTAAACATTTGAAAAGAACGGAGAGCGGAGTGTTACAACAGTTCCGAGAGTGGAGTCGAAACGGCTGATAAGCATTGATGCCCATGTTCTTGCAAAAAGAGATTCAAACCACTGTGAATTCTCTCTGTCAACGTTATTAAAATAGTTAAGAGCAACGTTGAACATAGCAAGAGGATTCTTGGTGTTCTTATCAAAACCTGCAGCATAGTAAAGTTCACCGAGAGCAAGCTCAACCATACCTTTAAGTTTCTTCATATCAACACCGATATACTTATCATCTCCCATTTTTCTTATTTCTGTAAAGCTGTTCATAGCTTCAGCATACATCTGCTGCCTTACCTGAATAACTCCCATGAAATATTTCGCTCTTGGGTAAAAAGAGCTGTAATCTTTTATTTTTGAAAAAAGTTCAAGAGCTTTTTCATCATCTTTGTTATAAAAACTGATCTTACCAAGATAATAAAGAATCTCATTTGCGAACTTTTTAGGAAGCGCTTCAGAATCAACATTTGAAAGAATTGCAAAAAGAACTCTTTCATCATTTGTCTGATATGTTACAGCAAGAAGCTTAAGAAGAGATGAAACGAAGTAGTGACCATCAGGACCTTCAAAAAGAATTTCAGCAAGCTGATATTCAGCTGCCTGGTAAAGTCCCATACGGAATAAGGATTCTGCATAATAATAGCGGGCAGTCTCATGAAGTCTTGACCAGTCACTATTTTTCATTATGGCATTAAAACCCATTGCCGCAGTTTCATAATCTCCGTCATTATATGCTTCAACAGTTTTTACAACTGCCGGAGGCATACCTTTCACAAAACTCTCTTCAACTTCTTCATACTTTTTCATTTCCTGCTCTCTTACCGTATATTTTCCGGCACAGGAAACAAGCATGAAGGAAAGAAGGAGCAATATCGCCAACAACACCTTTTTCATAATGAGACCTCTCGGAAGAATTAGTTAAAAGGGAAAAACATACTGGCACCAAAAAGAAGAACGAAATCTGTTTTAACATAGTTCTCCTTTCCCGAACCTTCTATCTTAAATCTGTCATCACTCATCATGTGCCAGTCAAGATTACAGTTAAGGGCAAAATTGTTGCCAAGGAAAAGTCTTCCTGCCACACCAAAGTCAGCAGAGATATTTCCATTTGTTTCACTCTCTTCGAGATGTTCTATTTCAACAACATAGTATGATGCACCAGCAAGAACACTAAGGTCATATTTTGCTATTGCATTACCAAAGAAACTCATCTTTCCATATATCGGAGAGAATTCAAGAGCAAGTCCACCTGCATATTTAAGATTGCTTGTGGAAATAAGAGCTGCATCACCATTAACGCCTTCAACATTCTCTTTAAAAGACTTATCTATTGCAGCTGCGCCATAAAGGCCTCTTACATGAAGTCCGAGGTATTCATTGAAATGATAGCCAAAATTAAGGCCAACAGTAAAAATGTTGTTCCAGTCATTGAAAGCTGCACCAACACCTACACCAAGTTCAAATCTACCATCTTTTGAAAAATCTTTTTTCTGAACAACTTTAATTTTGTCATCTTTAATGATCTGAAGTTCACGAAGTTTTTCCTCGCCTTTTTTGTCAGCCATAGCATCTTTTACCGAAAGAGCTGCTGTCTGAGGAGCTGCCTCTTCCTTAACTTCTTTAGTTTCAGCAGGAGCTGCTTCTTCTGTGTCTGCAGTCTTGTCATCTCCGGAAGATGTGCTGTTAAGATCAAAAAGGTCATCTGCAGCGACAAGTTCAGCTGCAAAAAATAGAACAAGCACTAGTGCCAATACAGAAAAGATTCTCTTCTTCATAGTTCCTTTCCCATTAGTATTAATAAAATCCACCAAAATAAACTGCCTTACCCTATTTGATTTTGTTTTTGATGTCAAGATTTTTTACTGTGCATGTTTTTTTTTTACAAAACTATTATTTTAAATGCTTTTTAAACGCTATTTTTAAACATTTTTTATTAATGGCGGAAATATATTCCAACAAAAAGCATAAAAGAAGTACTAACTCATCAATTATCTCTAGGAACATTTAGTTCGAAAAATTCCATGAAACAGCTTTTTTTTGACAAAAGTATTCCATACACCTATAATCGCAAAGTTTTTTTATAAATTTGGAGCATTTACAATGAGTAAGTTTGAAGCATTTCTTGACTCTGGCAAAAAAAGAAACTACGTACTTCTTGCGCTTATTTCATCAATAGTACTTCTGCCTCTTTTAGGAAGCTATCCACTTTTAGGTCAGTGGGAACCTCATTACGGCAGAGTTGTAGATGAAATGTTCAGAAACAATTCATGGGACTGGTTTCTTAATCCTATATATTTAGGTAAGGAAAATTTCTGGTCAAAACCAATTTTCTGTTTCTGGATGGTATTTCCTTTTTATAAAATATTCGGGCACTCTGAACTTGCAATGAGAATTCCCTTTGCCCTTAACGGAATATTCGGTGTTCTTCTTACATATTATATAACTGAAAAAATGTTCTCTTCAAAAGCAAGAGCATTCTGGGCAGCACTTATAATGCTTCTCACACCTTATTATTATATGATATCCAGACAGTTCATGTGGGACATCACAACCACAGTATTTCTTTTTGGAGCAGTCGGACTCCTTTACCTTGGAATCAGAGATGTCAATAAAAAGTATACAAGAGTTGCATATGTCTTTCTTGGAATAGTAATGCTTACAAAAGGTCTTATGGCAATACTCATTCCCGGTGGCATATTTTTCCTCTGGATGATAGTTCAGAAAGACCGTGCCAAAGCTATAGATATCTTAAAAAAGCTCAGACTCTTTGAAGGTTTAATAATTTTCTTAATAGTTTCAGGTCCATGGTATTTATACATGGCGATAAAACATGGAATGCCGTTCTTTAAAGAATTTTTTATAGAAAATCATTTCGGAAGAGTTGCCGGAACAATTGATAAACCAGATGCACCATTTGAATTTTATGTATGGCAGTTATGCCTCGGAGCATTTCCGTGGATAGGGCTTTTTATCCCAGCCTTCTATATTAATGTTAAAAAATCAGAAAAAAAAGAAGAAGAACTTTTCACAATACTTTCATTTTTCTTCATATTCCTCTTTTTTACACTCTCGGCAACTAAATTTCCTCACTATATTTTTCCAGCCATTCCATTTTTTGCAATAATTGTTGCATCAATATTTTCTGAGCACATAAAAGGAAAAGGCTCAGAGCTCATACTCTTCACATCAATGATGGGAGCAATGACACTTGGACTTATAACAAAAGATATTGGAACCGGTATGAACTATCGTGACTTCCTCTACATCATAACTACACACAAAGTTCAAAACTGGTTTGGAAGAGTATTTGACATGAGACCATGGCTTTACTATCTTATTCCTCCAATAATACTTTCAGTCCTGCTTCCTTTAGTTGTAAAATCCTTATCTTTTGTGATAAAGCCTCTAAAAACAAAAGTAGAATGTTCTCTCAAAGCATCCGCAATACTTTTCGCACTTTCAGCATTTGCATTTTCAGCCTACATAAACTACAACTGGGTACCGAATATGCTTGAAGTGTTCTCTTCCCAGAAAATGGCAGAGAAATTCTTAAGCGAGAAAAAACCAGGCGACATAATTATTGATTTTGACAACTGGAAAAACAGAGGTCTTATCTATTACATTGGAACAGAAAACAATCTTCTTCGTCTCACAAGACCTGAACAAGTTGCAAAAACAATTGAAACACATCCTGAAAACACAGTTTATATAACAACAAAAATAAATAAAATACCTGAACTCAGAGCAATAATATCTTCAAAACCAGGCATACCTCTCGAAAGAATAATGGATGATGAAGTTGATACGTATAAAGAAATAGAACTTCTGAAAGCATCAATGAAAGATAAAGATAAAATGGATGATTCATGGAAAAAAGGACTCATTCAGGAAAGCGATATCCCTAAAAACATAAACAAACTTGGTGGAACCCTTGGAAACGGTTCAGTTGAATTCATAGGATACACAATAAACAAAACATACTTTAAACAAAGCGAACCTATCGAAATCACGCTTTATTACAAAACAATGAAAAAACTTGACAGCAACTACCATTTCTTTTTCCATCTTGATGTTGCAGACG
Source organism: bacterium (assembly GCA_963667425.1). Lineage (GTDB taxonomy): Bacteria > UBP6 > UBA1177 > UBA1177. The sequence goes on from OY763407.1 coordinate 1,931,395, forward strand.
GAGCACTACCATACAGCATCAAACTTGACGAATATCCTCTCAAAGGATTCTACCCTGCAACAAAATGGGAAGAAGGAACAATCGTAAAACAGACATTTGAAACAGATGTTCCATCAAAACACCCTGGAGGCGGAATAAAAATATATGGTGGACTTTACGAAGGAGGCAACAGGCTCCCCGTTGATCAGGACAACTTTAATGATGGTGAAAACCGATTTATATTAGGACAATTCAGAATAAGGATAAAATAATTAATGGAAATACTTTTTGAAGACAACCATCTTCTTGTTACAGTCAAACCACAGGGAATTCCTGTACAGGAAGACAGTTCAAAAGATGAAGATTTTCTCTCTATGCTTAAAAACATGATTAAAGCAAGAGATAACAAACCAGGCAACGTCTACCTTGCTCTAGTACATCGTCTTGACAGACCGACTGGAGGCGTAATGGTTTTTGCCAAATCATCCAAAGCGGCATCAAGACTTGCCGAACAATTTAGAGAAAGAGAAGCTGGAAAACATTATCTTGCCATAGTTCACGGAGTTTTAAAAGAATCAAAAAGACTCGAAAACTGGATACTTAAAGACAATGCAACAAACATCTCAAAAATTGTTTCCGAAAAGACAAAAGGGGCAAAACAGGCAGTACTTAATCTGAAAACAAAACAGTATACAGATAAAATGACACTGCTTGAAATAGAACTCGAAACAGGAAGAAGCCATCAGATAAGAGCTCAACTTGCAAACATCAAATATCCAATCTACGGTGATCACAAATACGGAACATCAAAAGGAAAAGCGGAACTTGCACTCTGGGCATACAAACTTACACTCATTCATCCAGTAAGCAAAGCCAAATATACATTTGAAGCCGAACCACCCAAAGAATATCCATGGGATAAATTCAACATCTGAAAATATATCACTAAAAACAAATTTCATAATATTTATTTTCATTAATTGCTTTAATACCCTTTTCCAAATATAATCCAGATGCTGTTTTTTATTATAAATTTTAAGGAAATAACTGAAAATGAAATTACAAATTTATGTTATTTTTTCACTTCTATGCTTAATAACAATGGTATCATGTTCCGATGACTGCAACTGTAAAACATGTCAGTCATGTAATGATTCCGACTGCACTTTGAATGACGCTGACACAGAAAATGACACCGAAACAGAAGATGCAGACAGCGATACCGAGTTCGTTGAAGATGAAAATTCAGACAGCGACACCGAAATTGTATGTACTGAAATTACAATTAAAGAACTATTTCTTGATGGCGAAGAAACATCGACAAATTACTATGGTATCATAAATGAAAGTCTCGGCAGCGCAGACAAATGGGATGGAATACTTCTTCAGTTTTATTTATCTGAAAATGAAACTCTCAAGACAGGCACATACGACCTTGGAACTGAACAAAATATAAGTTTTGCACAGTGCACGGAATGTCTTTTTATTGTTGAAGACTATGATGAGGAAAGCGAACTTCCTGCAAAATTCTATTTTCAGGAAACAGGAACACTAAATGTAACTGAAATAAAAGAAGGAACAGGAGAATCAAAAGGAATTATGAACGCAAAACTTGTTGAAGTTTTCCTGAATGCAGTAACAATGGATACAGTTAAAGTTGAAGGCGGAGCCTGCCTTGAATTAAAGAATCAGGAATGGAACACCATCTGCACACCTCAATGTGAAGGAAAAGTCTGCGGTTCTGATGGATGTTATGGAGAATGCGGCGAATGCGGCGAAAACGAAACATGCAGTGAAGACGGCACAACATGTGAAACTTCAACAGATACGGATATTGATGAAGATATGGAAACTGACATAGACGAAATTTATACCGATGATGACACATTGGTCATTACAGATGAAGATTCTATCTAGTATTTAGCTTCCCGCAAGCGTAGTCGCAAGAATAATAAAGACACCGGCAAGACTTTCACCAGCAATAATTCCCGAAGCGGCAGGAATGATATATTCAGAAAGAGCTGCTCTCTTTTTCTCGATAATAAGAACAATAAGTGCTCCGATAAACATTGAAAGACAGTTCCAGAACGGAATTACGAAAGCAAGTCCGATTCCCATTGATGACGGGATAAACTTTGATGCTTTCGGAAAATATTTTTCAAGCAGAGGAATAATAACGCCGACAGCCACACCGGCAATCATTGCTATTTTAGCAGTATAATGAAGTGAACCGATCCCCTGACCCAGAAGTTTTGCAACACCTGCCCAAACCTGAGCAGCCGGCGCAGGAAAGTAATCGCTCCCAAGCACATCAGGAGTCGGAACAATAAGATAAAAAGCAGGAACGATAACAGCTGTTCCGGCAAAAATACCTATAAACTGTGCAATAAACATTTTTCTTGAATTTGCGCCTAAAAGATAGCCTGTTTTAAGGTCAGTTAGAAGATCAGCTGAAGAACCGGCAATACCGGAAGTAACTGAAGCAGTCATAAGGGTTGTAACCATGCTTCCCGGTCTTATCATTCCGTAAAAAGCCTGCGTAACCTGACCAAGTGCGCCAACCGGCGTTGTATCCGTCTCACCAGTTGCACGACATGCAACGATGGCAAGAAAAAATGAAAGAACAATCGCAAGAGCCGATACCCATACTGCAATATCAAAAACGTAGTACATAATAAAAGCAATACCAGCGCCGCCAATTAAAATTCCCCAGAAAAACCAGCTCATAGGAACTTCAACTTTTTCAATTGCAGTAAGCTCTCTTTTTTCTCTTGAGAAAATATCTTTTACACCTGAAAACGCTTTAAGAGCAACCTTCCACTGCATAAAAAATGAAGTGAAACCTGCCGCAACCATTACAGAAGCACCAAACCATAAACTCCAGCGGCTGATTCCCTTGTAACCGAGTTCTGTTATGACTCCTGCATCAAAAAGCTGAGGCGCAAGAATGATATAGTTGAGAATTCCGCCAAAAAGTATACTCCATGCTGTTCTCCAGCCCATAAGAGCACCCGCAGCAACCATAATAAGACTTGTTTCCATCGAAACAGTGTAAGCTCCAAGCTTTTCGCCAAAAATAGAGTAAGTATACTTTATCCATTCAAAAAAATCTCTCACAACTGTCAGAAGAGCTCCCAGAAGAGCAAAGATAAGGAGTGAATTAGTCTGCTTTCTGCTCTCTTCGCCGGCATAAAGGCTTTTTAAAGTCTCAGCCGTTGCAGTTCCTGAAGGAAACGGAAGCTTTTCAATATTAATCATCTGCTTTTTCATTGGAATTGCCATAACAACGCCGGCAATACCTAAAAAAACAGTCCATCCGATAAGCACCCAGAATCCGAGATGATGACCTGTAATAATAATGTAGGCGGCAATTGCGCTAACCATCGTTCCGCCAGTCGTGTAACCTGCGGAAGATGCAGTTGACTTCATCGAATTATTTTCAAGCAGCGTCATATCGGTTCTTATAAACCACGGGAAAAGTTTTCTAAGAAGTTTCCATATACTGAAGGAAAGAACACATGCGGTAATTGTAACACCAAGACCCCAGCCGGTTTTAAGTCCGATATAAAGATTTGTGAGACTCATAAAACCGCCGATTATCATTCCCATGACAATCGCTCTGAAAGTCAGCTGTTTTACATCACCTTTGTAGACATTTTCAAGCCATAGTCTATCCGACTCCTCATGCGGATCGAGTATAGCTTCCTTTTTCTGCTCATCCATATTTAAATTCTCCTCAAGATTTTACACACAAGAGTATCTTGAGAAGAAATCAAGTCAATAAAAAAGATTATGGAAGTTCGTAGTAAATTTCTTTAGGAACATCAACTTTTTCAGCTAAACTTCCTGTTCCAAGTTTGCCGTACCCTCCATCTCCCCAGCAGTAAACTTTACCTTCCGTATCATAAGCACATGTGTGCTGAACTCCTGTAGTTATTCCTTCAAGTTTTTTTCCATTTAAAGCACCATTCATATTAACTGAAACAGGAACTGTACTGAAGTAATCAATATCACCTTCTTTATGATTACCATTACCAAGCTCACCAGAATTTCCTGAGCCCCAGCAGTATGCCTTGCCATCATCATCAAGAGCACATGTGTAATAATAACCTGTTGAAATTTTTATCAGTTTTTTTCCATTTAAAACACCGGAAGAATCCACTTCTATTGGCTCAAAAACATTATAATTACCCTCTTCTTCATTATATCTCCCATCTCCTAAAGCACCATCTAGTCCACCGCCCCAACAATATGCTTTTCCTTCATCTGAAACTGCACAGGCATGCCCTCCGACGTGTGAATTTATTGCACTTATATCAACAATCTTTTTGTCTTTAAGAACTCCTGAATAGTTAATAGGTGCAGGCAGAAAATTACAATTGGATGTCGTTCCCATAACACCATAACCAGCGCTTCCCCAACAATAGACTTTTCCATTAACATCAATAGCACAAGTATATCCTTGTCCAGCCGTTATCTTCACAAATCTTAATTCACCTGATTTAACAGAAAGAGGTACTGCACTAATTCTATAAGACCCTGTTCCGAGCTGTCCTTTTCCCCAGCAGTAAGCTTCACCTCTGTCATCAAGAGCACATGCATGCCCCAGAGCGACAGCTAATTTAACAAGTTTCTTCCCTTTAAGAATGTCTGACGTATCAACAGCAACCGGTACAAGACTTGTTTCTTTTAAACCATTACCAAGCTCTCCATTTTCACCGTATCCCCAGCAATATGCTTTACCCTCATCATCCAGAGCACATGTATATCCATATGCGCCGCTTGTACCTCCTGCTGATTTTATCTCTACAATCTTTTTACAGTTTAAAACACCATAAGTATTAACCCTTTTGGGCAGCATTTCATAAGAAATTCCGTTTAAGACATCGAATCCTTCAACTCCATCACCCAATTCTCCATATTCCTGACTTCCCCAGCAGTAAGCAGTTCCTTTATCATCCACAGCACATGTATGTTCTGAACCGGCAGAAAGAGAAATAACCTTTTTCCCATATAATTCACTTCTTCTATTTAAAAAAAGAGAATGTGGAGCTATTGCATCATTCACAGAGAAATCACCAATCTCACCTGAAATACCTTTTCCCCAGCAGTAAGCCCCGCCTTCACTGTCAAGAGCACATGTGTGATAGTTACCAGTTGTTATAAAGACAATATGTTTTTCTTTAAGAACGCCTTCAGAATAAACTGCTATGGGAGCATTACACAAATTACCATCACACTCCTCTTCCTTATCTTCACCATTCCCAAGTTCTCCATAAGAATCATCTCCCCAGCAGTAAATTTCCCCTTCATTATCAAGAATACATGAATGCCAGTATCCTGGAGCAAGAGAAACCCATTTCTTTTTCATATACGCAAGTTCATCAATCATATCAGAGTTGCCATAAGCTCGATAGTACCCATAAGCCCACCTATGAAGAACACCCTCAGTATCTATAGCACCGCGACTGGTTATGGAAACAAACTTTACATCACTCAAATTGTTATTGACCTTTTCTGGAACAAGAGCATATTCATCACTTCTGTTACCATTTTCATCACACGAAGCATGACCCCAGCAATAACCTTTCCCGTCAGAATCAAGAGCACATGTGTTTGACTTATGGGCACTTATAAATGTAAAAGAAGTATTTTCAGGAAGCATTGACAAATCTACAGCCACAGGAACAGAACTGTCCTCTATCGTACCGTTTCCAAGCTGACCTTCATCATTTTTTCCCCAGCAGTAGATGCCGCCACTATCATCAAGTGCACATGAATGATATTCTCCCGAAGTAAGTCCAACTATTTTTTTATCTTTCATAATACCGTTCATATCAACATCAACAGGTACCATATTTTTTTCATTAGACCCATTACCGAGCTGTCCATATTCTCCCGAGCCCCAGCAATAAATTCTTCCAGCATCATCAAGAACACACGAGTGACTGTAACCAACAGTTAATATTTTTATTTCTCCCGCATTTCTTATATCAATTTTCTGAGGCGAAGCAGAATCGTAAAGTCCACCGAAACAGTAAACAGTATTTAATTCAGTAACCGCACAGGTTGCTCCATATGCACCAATCATTTTTATCTTTATTTTATCTTCCTGAAAATCATCATCCGGCAGACATAATTCTGAAATATCAGGATTAGGGAAATTAAAATCTTCATCGGAAAAATCTTCATCAATCAGGTCAGCATCAGCACTCTCAGCATTATCAGCATCAGATAAAATATCAGCATCATTGTTTTCAGAATAAACCGGATTGTTTTCCTTCGTACATGAAAGAAGATTTGAAATTAAAAGTAATAAAACAATAAACATACTTTTCATTACTGACTCCTCAATAATTTTTTAACAAAAAGATATTATTTATCAAATACTTTAACATTTCATATTACAACAACAAAGATTATCACTGAAATATTTTAAATCAAGAAACATTACAACATAATTTATAAATAAGATGCTCCAGACACTGTCAAAACTGTTTTTTCCTGCTGTTAATAACCTTGGGAGGAACAATTGCTCCTTATTGAGTGCCCATTCTCTCTTTGCGGATAGTGATTGATCCTTATTATGTAATGATTCTCACTTTTCTTGTTCTGTTTTTGTTACTGCGTGTAGTGATTGCAGTCAATTTTGGTCTGAACGCTCTCAATCATGGACTGAACGGACCAAATATTGGTCTCATCGTCTCCAATTTTGGTCTGATTGCCTCCAATTGACGAGTGATTACTCTCCATCGTGGTCTGAACGTTCACAATCATGGACTGAACGCACCAAATATTGGTCTAATCCTCTCCGATTTTGGTCTGATTGCACCCAATTGACGAGTGATTACTCTCCATCGTGGTCTGAACGCTCTCAATCATGGACTGAACGCGCCAAATATTGGTCTAATCTTCTCCAATTTTGGTCTGAGTGTTCTAAATTTTCAGGTAATTGCTAAATTATTCTGACTTTGTTTAATGATTTTCCTGGGCAAGTTCAACGATTGTCCATGAGCCTGCTGATGTTGAATATGCAACAACTTTCTGTTCGTCCGTTTCTTTGTCTTTTACTGTAAAGCCTTTGTTTGTAGCGGTCACTTCATAGATTTTTCCGGCGTATTCTATCTCTTCGGTCTCACTTTCTCCGTCATTCATTGCCATAGGATTTTTCCCACCCCAGAATTCGATTACGTTCAAGACTAGAATGTCACCTGCTAAAGAAACTATATAGACCGGTATTATCCAGAATGCAAAGTGAACTGCCGAACGGGCATATTTGTTGTTTATTGTACCGTTCCACTTGTTCATTCTGTTGAACATCTGATTTGAACCGAAGCATCCGCTTAGCATTACTGCTGCCATAAACATAAGAATTATGTTTCTTATTTGTTTTTTCATATTACTCTCCTTTTCCATTTGCCGCTTTTTAAAAAAGCGAGGGCTATTATAACTGTAAAGAAGTTTCCAAGTGTCATTCCGATCCATGCTCCGCCGGATCCGTATCCTAAAAATATGCCGAGAAGATAAACTAACGGCAGTCTGAATATCCATAGTCTGAAGATTCCGAGTATTAATACCGGCATGTTTACGCCTGCGGCACTGAATGTGGCGTTTACAGATCTGAGTATTCCGAATAATGGTATTGCCGAGCCGAAATATAGAAGGAATCTGCATCCTTCTTCTATTATGTCAGGTTCATCAGGGATAAATACCGAAACTAGTTCTCTTCTGAAAAAAACCATCAGCGCTGTTTCGGCCAGCAGGACTACAAACATTGTGAGCATCCCTTCTTTTACCGATTTTGCTGCCGATTTTATCATGTCTGCGCCAAGTTTCTGTCCTATGATTGTGGTCAGTGACTGCGCGAATCCCATCATTGCAATTGATGCAAGGCTTATAAGTCTGCTTCCTATTCCGTAAGCCGCCAGGGCTGTTCTTGAATTGTCGAGCTGTCCTATTATAAAAGATAGAATTACAAATCCTAATGCTTCGGCTGAGTGTCCGACTGCTGCCGGGAAACCTACTTTTACAACTTTTTTTATCCACAAAAGGTCAGGTACCATGTTTTTCAGGTTTATGCTGATTCCTTTTTTTCCTTCAAAGAGATAGTAAACTGCAACGAGCGCCGAAAATACGCCTGAGATTACTGTTGCTATTGCGGCTCCTTTAACGCCCATTGCCGGTATAGGTCCGATTCCTGTTATAAAGAAGGGATCGAGTATTACATTTATGATGTTGCTTATAATTGTGATTACCATTGGGGTAAAACTGTTCCCTGTTGATGTGAGCAGCGAACGGAAAACTCCGTTGATGAACATAAACGGCAGCCCAACAGCCAGAACTGTTATGTATTCGGACGAAGCTTTAAGTATGGCGGCATCTGAGGTAACAAAGCTTAAAACTTTTCCTCCTGCAATAAAAAGAAGTGCCGATGAAACGACTCCACTTATTAATGCAAGCGATAAAACTTGTGCGCCTGCTTTATCTGCTTCATCAATTCTCCCTGCTCCGTTAAACTGGCTTACAAATGCTACACCAGCCATCGAGAATCCCATTATAAATGCAACAAGAAACCATATTATCGGAAAACTTATCTGAAGTGCGGCAACGGAATTGCCTCCTTCTCCTCCTGAAAGCCTGCCAAGCCAGAAAGTATCAACAAGCTGATAAACTGTGTCGAGAAGGCTTGCCAGCATTATCGGCCAGCCTAGTTTCAAGAGCAGTTTGGGCGTGCTTAAAGAGAGTATTTCTTCTGTGGATATTTTTTTTTTCATTTTAATAGTACCTTAAAAAAGCCTGATCGCCTACTTTAAGGTTTAAAGAGTCATAAGAATTTACTTCGAGAACAAAAACTGTACTTACTTTGCTGTAAACAGGAATCATTGAGAATGGTTTTCCATATTCTATCGAATTTATTTTCATGTTCATGTCAAAATAAATTATAGAAAGGGGAATTTGTGTATCTTTCATCCAGAATGCACGCCTTTCAGGTACATCAAACAGAAAGAAAAGTCCTCTTTCCTTTGACAGTAACTGACAATTCATCAGCCCCTGTTTATGTTCCTGAGGTGTTTCAGCTATCCCTGACTGAAAAGTTTTTATCAGCTTTCCTTCTCTTTTTATTTCTATTTCAACTTCATTTTTGTATCCGCATATAGTTTCAGCAGAAACTACGAAAGAAAAAAATATAAGAAAAAGAGTTAAAATAATAAGAAAAAATTTTCTGTATAAAAGCATTGATTTTAAGTAATTCAAATGAAAAAACCTTAAAAATTAACCGGAAGAATAATATTCATAGAGGTAAAAATTACAATTTTTTATAGTTATATAGGGCATTTTCAGAATTTTGTCCTTAAATAGAATCAATCTATTTTAAAATAATTGAGATTTTTTTTAAAACTTTGTACAATCGACAAGGTTTTTGCTTTATGGAGGTACTTTTAAAATGAAAAAATCAACTATTATTGCATTACTGCTTATTATTCTTGCTATTCCGGTTTTGTTTTTTTCAAGAAAGGTCATGATAGAATCTCCAAGAGAAGAGATAGAAACTATTGATTCTCTGCCTGAACCTGAATTTGCAAAAATAATGTTTCTTGGCTTTGATGCTCTTGCTGCAGATTTTCTTTACACAAGACTTCAGTATTATTTTGGCGGTCATTATATAACAGATCACTCTTTTCCTCTTATGGAAAGATGGGTCGGAGTTGTTATGGCTCTTAATCCGACACTTAAGTTCATTATAAGGTTTGGAGACTCGGTTTTATCGTCAATCAGCAGCGATGGAGAAGAAGCAGTACTTGCCGCAAACAGAATACTTGATTTGGGTCACAAACTTTATCCTGATGATTACGAATTTGTATTTAGAAAAGGCTACAATTATTTCTATGCGCTTAAAGATATGAAAAAAGCTTATCCCCTTATGTATGAAGGGTCAAGAATGAAGGGCGCTCCCGAAAATCTTTTCTGGCTTGTAACACAGGTGACATTTAAAGGGGGCGATTATAAATTGGGTCTTACTTTTGCCAAACAGCGTTACGATAATGAAAAAGATCCTAAAATGAAAGAGGCTTTTTTAACAAGAATTAAATTTTTCTCAAATCTGATTGCTCTTACCGATGCAGTTCAGGAATATGAGAACAAAACCGGCAAAACTCCCGATAAGGATCTTAAATCACTTATAACTTCAGGCATAATCAAGGAAATACCGGAGCATCCTTACGGTGGTTCATACTTTTATGACGAGAAGGACGGCAAAGTTAAATCAACTGAAGATTTTTATATAAGAAAAAATAAAAAAACAGCATCGGAAGGTAAAAATGGCTGATAAATATGATAATTTAAGACTTTTCCGAAGATTTGCCGAAGTTAGAGATGAACTTGAAAATCTTGTAAATGCTTTTCTTGCACCTCTTCAGGTTCAATCGGGCAAGAATATTCATTTTCCTATGGATATTTATGTAGAAAATGGCAGTCTGATAATAGAAATAGAAATGCCTGGAGTCGAAAGGGAATCTTTTACTCTGGAAGCAGCATCTTCTTTTCTCCAGATCAGCGGCAGAAAAGATACTTTAAAAAGAAAATATCAGACATGTCTTTCACTGGAAAGGGAAAGCGGAGCTTTTCATAAAATAGTTTATCTTGAAAAATCTGTAAATTTTGCAAAAGCCCAGACGGTTCTCGATAATGGAATCCTCACTATAACTATTCCATTAATTGAAGAAAGAAGAAAAAGAAAAACCATAGATATAGTATGATAAAACAGAGGTAGAAAAAATGGAAACAACAAGAATTCCGTTACTGGTATTAAAAGACTCCATTCTTTTTCCCGGAATGATAATGCCGGTATTTGTGAGTCGTAATTTTTCTATTGCGAGCGTCAATATGGCGGTTTCAAATGACAGAAGAATTATGGTGCTGGCTCAGAAAAATTCCGATAGTAAAGAAATAGCTACCGATACAGTATATAAAATAGGTACTGTCGCAAGTGTTCTTAAAATGCAGACACTTTATGACGGACATATCAAGCTTCTTATTCAGGGCGGAGAAAAAATGTATGTCGAGTCGGTTGAATATGATGATGAAGCCGGCTGTTATTTTGCGAACATAAGAGAGCTTGAAGAGATAAAGGAAACCGAAAACACAGTTGCTATTGAGGCAATGATAAAAAACATCAGAGATAATCTTGAAAAGCTTGCCAATATGGGCAGTAAAGTTTTTACCCGTGATATAATTAATATCCTTAAAAACATAACTGAACCGGCAAGACTTGCCGAGCTTATAATAAGTAACGTTTCTGCGCCTATTGAAACTTCTCAGGCAATTCTTGAAGAAACTAATTCATTAAAAAAGCTTGAATATGTCAACGATTATATCTTCAGAGAACTCTCTTTAATGGAAGTTCAGACAGATATTCAGACAAAGGCAAAGGAAAAACTGGGACAGGCTCAAAAGGAATACTTCTTAAGAGCTCAGATGAAACAGATTCAGCAGGAACTTGGTAATGACGACCCTTATGCTGCTGAAATTGAAGAATACGAAAACAAATTAAGGGAAAAAGAACTCCCTGAAAATGTAAGAGAAGAAGCGGAAAAGCAGATAACAAGGCTTAGAGGTATGAGTCCTTCTCAATCTGAAGCGCCTGTAATAAAAAATTATCTTGATATACTTCTTGAACTCCCATGGAGCGAAAAAAGCATAGACAATAAAGATATTAACAGAGCCAAAGAGATTCTCGAAGAAGATCATTACGGTCTTGAAGATATAAAGGAGAGAATACTTGAATTTCTTGCAGTGCGTCAGGTAAAAAACAACAGCAAAACGCCTATCCTTTGTTTTATCGGGCCTCCCGGAGTAGGAAAAACATCTCTTGGACGTTCAATATCAAGAGCACTTGACAGAAAATTCTTCCGTCAGTCCTTCGGAGGTCTTCACGATGAAGCTGAAATAAGGGGACACAGAAGAACATACGTAGGTGCAATGCCTGGAAAAATAATTGAAGGGATTAAATCTGTCGGTGTAAAGAATCCGGTATTTATGCTGGATGAAATAGATAAAGTAGGAAATGATTTCAAAGGAGATCCAAGTTCAGCATTACTGGAAGTGCTTGATCCTGAACAGAATTATGCTTTTAAAGATAACTACCTTGGAATACCTTTTGATTTAAGTGAAGTTTTCTTTATTGCAACAGCAAACTGGGAAGAAACTATTCCTGCTCCGCTTAAAGACAGAATGGAAATAATAAGACTTTCAGGTTATACAGATCTTGAAAAAATAGAAATCTCAAAAACATATCTAATTCCGAGACAGCTTGATAACAACGGGCTTGAATCAGATGAAATACATTTTACAGATGAAGCAATACTCTTTCTCATAAGAAGATACACTAAAGAATCAGGAGTAAGAAACCTTGAAAGAACAATAGGCTCAATTTGCAGAAAAACAGTTGTAAAAAAAGTAAGTGATAAACCATATTCAAAGAAAATAACTCCTGAAGTTGCAAAAGAACTTCTAAAAGAACCTCCATTTAGTGATAAACAATTGGATAAAACCCCTCAGGTTGGCGTAGTGAACGGCCTGGCATGGACAATGTTTGGTGGAGATACACTTAAAATTGAAGTCAACAGTATGCCTGGAAAAGGAAGTCTCATTCTTACAGGTCAGCTTGGCGATGTTATGAAAGAATCTGCAAGAATTGCTCTTTCATACATCAAAAGCAATACTGAAAAATTCTCTCTTCCTGAAGGATTTGACACCGATTTAATTGATATTCACATTCACGTTCCGGCTGGAGCAGTTCCAAAAGACGGCCCTTCAGCAGGTGTAACAATAACAACGGCTCTTCTTTCTCTGTTCTTAAAAAAAGCTGTAGATCCTTACACAGCAATGACTGGTGAAATAAGTTTGACCGGCAAAGTTCTCCCCATCGGAGGGCTTAGAGAAAAACTTCTTGCAGCTAAAAGAAATGGAATAAAAAGAGTTATAATTCCTGAAGATAATAAATCACTGTATGAAAGTGTTCCTGAGGAAATCAAGGAATCTATAGAGATAGTATTTGTTGAAGAGTACAGTGAAATATTTAAAGTCCTTTTTATCTAAAAAACATGTCTGATAAAACTGAATGGTCTTTCATACAGCTTTCTGCAGGAAAGAATAATCCTTATATTGGCGATGACTGTGTTTATCTGAAAGATGAAAACCTTTTAATCACGACCGATCATATGGTTGAAAATGTCCATTTTGATTTTTCATTCATGACTCCCGAAGAAGTTGGAAAAAGACTTATGGCGGCAAATACAAGCGATATAATTTCAATGGGAGGAACAGCAGAAAAATACCTTCTTAACATAGCAATACCTAAAGAAAGATCTGAAGAAGGAAAAAAAATCATAGAAGGAATAAACAAATATGCAGAAAAACACAGTCTGATGCCGATTGGAGGAGATACAACTGGTGGAGCACTCTTTTTTATCGGTATAACAATGTTTGGAAAACCTAACGGAAAGATTTTAACAAGAAATGGATGCAGAGCTGGAGATAAAATTGCCATTCCAAATGCTTATCCCGGACTTTCAAAAGCAGGTCTTATAAACCTTCAGAAAAAACGGGAAGGATTTGAAGAAAGCAAAAAAAGATTTCTTACTCCTGAACCTTACGATTTCATTTTTGCAAATAAAGACATCAATGGAGCAATAGATATCAGCGATGGACTCTACTCGGAGCTTAAGCTGCTATCTGAAATGAGTAAAGTTGAAATAGAAGTAGATATTGACAAAATACCTGTTCATGAAGAAATCAGAAAAACTGCCGAACTTGAAAATTTAAATATTACTGCATTTTTACTCGGAAGCGGTGAAGAATTTTTCACAATGGTATCAGCCGAGAAAATTCCTGAAGGGTGGATAGAAATAGGATACGTGAAACAGAAATCAGAGAAAGGAAAATTAACCATAAAGAATGGAAACGAAACTATTTTGTTTGATGAAAAGCACCTTTATTCACATTTCTGATGAGGTTAAGATGAAATCGTTCTACATTTTTCTTTTCATGATTTTAACTTGTTTTACAACTTCCTGCGATGACTCTGAAGATGAGACATGGAGAGATCCTGAGACAGGATATACATGGTCATCAAAAGTTAGAGATAAAACATGGAACGAAGCAGTGGAATACTGCAACAATCTTTCAGAAGGGGGCCACAAAGACTGGTTACTTCCAACAATATCCAAATTAAGAACACTTATAACTTCATGCAGCGCAACAGTAACTGGAGGCACATGTAAAGTCTCGGATACCTGCCTTCTTTCATCATGTAAAGATGAAAACTGCAATGGATGCACAGATCTTCCTGATGGATATTCTAAACTTGGAGACACAGAAGGATTCTGGTCATCATCAACCAACAGTGATCTTGATGAAAGCGTTTGGGTAATTTATATAGGTTTTGCAAAAATAGATTACATTCAGCAGGAAGGGTTTAGAAAAACTGTCAGATGCGTAAGATAAAGGCTACAGATTTACTTTCCAAAAGGTTCATTGACTATCCACTTTCCATCTTCATTTTTCAGAGCTGCTTTTGTTACTTCCGGTTTTTGTCTATTTATAAGTAATCTAAGTTTTGTTGCATCTATCAGAAAATGATAATCTGTATCACTGTCTCCTGCTGCAAAAACTGTTCTGTTATTTATATTTTCTGAAGGATAAACAGCTTCTTTTCCTGTTATTTTAAAAATCACTTCATTTATCCAGCATCTTTTACCAAGTCTGTAAGTTATAAGAGTGTTTTCTTTAAAAGGACCAGCTCCTTGTAAAGAATTTTGAATAATCCCATTTTTTATTTCAGTACGCACACCTATAACTTTATTGTTTTCTATACCGGCAAGTTTGGCAAATGTTTCAACTAAAAGCTGTGGAGAAGCGCTAATTACCCATACTTCAAAACCATTTTCTTTAAGATTGTTTATCAGCCACTGCATTTCAGGATAAATATAGAGAGTTTTTTCTCTAATTGCATCAGTTACAGCTTTTTCACATAAATTTTTCATTTCTTCAACAGAATAGCCAGCCATCATTTCAGCAAGTAATGCATAAGATGGTTCAAAAATATCAGGATCATAACCTGAAAAAACTTTGATGCCATCCGGTAAAACTGCTTTATAATAAACTTCGGAAAGGAATTTATTGCATTTCTGATTTCTGCTATTAATAAAACCATCTTTATTTTTACACTTTTTTTCAAATTCCATTACTGCCTTTTCAGTAATATAAGGAGAAATTTCTTTGAAATTCTGATATTTAAAATAACCTCTATCGAGCATCCACTGAAAGAAATAATCTCCAATATCGTTGTGAATCACTGTGTTATCCCAATCAAATGCGACAACAGCTCTTCCTGATTTCAGAGGTTTTTCTCTTTGGATAAAGTTATTTATAATTTCATAATTATTTTTATCCCAACCTGAGGCCATTAAATTATTTCCTATGAGTATTAATGTTACAAATAAAAATATTTTTTTCATAAAGGCTTATTCTCTTTACCATAAATAATATTAAAATTATAGAGACCAATATTGTCAATTTTTTAGCAGCAAGTTAATTTTATATGTATTTTAATGATAATTTTACCTTAAACTTGTTTTTTTAGAAGATGAAATATAATCTCATGGAATAAATCGGGACTTGTTGTTGTTTAAAATGAGTCTTGTAAACTTTTATTGGAGCTTGAGATGGACGCAACTTTCATTAATGAAAGAATTAAAGAAGAATATATCAATCTACGCACTTTAAAAAGTGAAATGCATAAGATAGTCGTGGGTCAGGAAGAGATGATAGACGCTCTGATTATGGCAGTAATTGGTGAAGGGCATATATTACTTGAAGGTGTTCCTGGCTTGGCAAAGACAACTGCTGTAAAAGCTTTTTCAAATGCTGTTGATCTCTCATTCAAAAGAATTCAGTTTACTCCTGATCTTCTTCCTGCTGATATTATAGGAAGCAGAATTTTTAATATGGAAAAACATGATTTTGATATAAAAAAGGGTGTTGTTTTTGCAAATGTTATTCTCGCTGACGAAATTAACCGTTCTCCAGCTAAAGTTCAAAGTGCACTTCTTGAAGCAATGCAGGAAAGACATGTTACTATTGGAGACACCACTTTTAAACTCCCTGATCCTTTTATTGTTCTTGCAACTCAAAACCCTCTGGAGCAGGAAGGCACATATCCTCTTCCTGAAGCACAGGTTGACAGGTTTATGTTTAAAGTTCTAATTGATTATCCTACAAAAGAAGAGGAACTTTCAATTATAGAGAAGTTTGAGCACAATGAATTTGCGACAGTATTAAACAAAGTTGCTGATGTTTCCAGAATAAAACAGTGGAAAGATATCGTTTCATCAATTTATACTGATGAGAGAATAAAAAAATATGTTATTTCTCTGGTTTTTGAGACAAGAAACTCTGCCACCAAAGAGACAGCGGCGCTCATTGATGTCGGTTGCAGTCCAAGGGCGAGTATGAATCTTATTCTTGCTGGAAGAATAAAGGCTTTTATGGATGGAAGAAGTTTTGTAACACCTGAAGATATTAAAGAAGTCGCTTTCCCGGTAATGAGACACAGAATTATTCCAAGTTTTGAGGCTGAGGCTGAAAAAATCACTACAGATGAAATAATAAGAAAAATCCTTAATCAGGTTGAGGTTCCATAAAATTTGAAAAAAATTAAAGCTATTCTCTCTCTCTACAGAAAAGATGTTTTTTCTGTAATCTTTGTTGTTTCGGTTATCGGTTTTTATGTTTCAT
Source organism: bacterium (assembly GCA_963667425.1). Lineage (GTDB taxonomy): Bacteria > UBP6 > UBA1177 > UBA1177. The sequence continues at coordinate 1,948,171 of OY763407.1, forward strand.
ATAAAGCTGTAAACTTGCAGTTTATATTAAAAGCTCTTTTCATAGCTGGTGTTTTATATAATTTTGTATATAGTGCAAATTCTATTTCAGATATAAGGGAAGATACGCTTAATAATAAGAAAAAGCCTTTAGTTACGGGTGCTCTTTCAGTTAAAACAGCGTATGTTTATTCATTTATTTTGATCATGGCATCCACACTGTTTTCTCCATTTCTGTTTAACGGCTGGAATCTGCTTGCAGCTTATCTTGTTATTTTGATGGGGATTTTATATTCTTTTGGTAAAAATCCTCTTAAAAACAGACCTTTTTTGGCACCAATAGTTACTGGATGGGGAATTGTAAATCCACTTTTTATAACAGGAACTTCAGAAATCTTACCAATTGTTCCGGGGGCACTCCTCTTTACGATAGGAACAACGCTTTTAAAAGATTTGGCAGATAAAGAAGGCGACACTATTGCAGGAAGAAAAACAATAGCCACACTCTTTACAGCAAGAGATGTTACTAAAATTACTTTTATACTTACGACAATAGCAACCATACTGATACTTTTTCAGAAATACTGGCAGGTAATGGTCATTCCTCTTTTTATAGCAGTAACTACTCTTATTCATTTAATAAGGCATAACGACAGATACATTTCAAAAAATGTGTATAGGGATTCGAGACATATAACAATGCTATCTACTGTGATAACGTTACTGCTTATTATCTTTTTTAATTAATATATCATATATTTTTACAGAAACGCTATTTTCTTCATCATTGATAGAGAGAGCTTTAACTTCTTTTTCTCCTAAAAACGAAATATTCATTCCAGTCATTGAGTCTATTTCTACAGGAAATCCAAGATCTTTTTGAACGTAAGTATGGGAATTCTGAGAAAAATATGTAAAGAAAGCATCTTCTTTTTTCACATAGAATATTGAGAAAGGAGCTTTTTCTGCATTAATGTAACTGGAAATGAAGTGCTGCTGATTCTTTTTACTATTAAGAGCATAAAGATTTATCTGAATTCTGTTACCTCTGGGCATGATTGTGGAGAAAAGAATGCTGTCATCAACACACTGAATATTAAAGGGTGTCTCATCTGCGAGCATATCAAGTTTTAAAAGATATTCAGGATCTTTTGTTCTTTCTGCAATAGATCTGAGTTTTGCCATATATTCCACTTCGGCATCACTGTAATTTTTTGATGTTCCAATGAAATAATTATCCCAGAAACTAAAATTAAGATCTGTTTTTGAAATGAAATATTTATTATTATCTTTCTCTTCCGATTTAAAAAGAAACCAGAGATTTTTATCTGAAAAAGATGAATCGAGAACAGAAACATTAGAAGGAAGTGTATAAGTGTTTTTTAAGGAATCTTTTTCAAAAATAAAAAGTTTAATTCCGGTATAACCCATATTTTTGGAAACGACAATATCTCCATCAGTACTGACATAAAGGGGCGTTTGTCCTAAATGATTAAAAGGAAGGTCTTTTATTTCATTATCAGCAAAATAAGCCCACTTTTCAGATGAATACTGAACAATTTTAAAAATATTGTCAGAAAAAAGAGAAACACTGCAATCTTCGCCATTACATAAAATATCAGAAGAATATTCCTTGTTGCAGGAAAAGAAAAGAAATGTTATGAAAAGTATTAAGGTAATATATCGGAACAAAAGGCTATTCCAGTTCTTTCAAGGTTTTTTCTGCTTTTTTGTAAGTATCATTATCTGCATTTACAAGCTTAAGAATAGATCTTAAAAGCTCTTTTGCTTTTGTAGGATTAAAATTCTTAGTTACATTAGCCTTTGAGTAAAGCTTTTTAACCAATTCATCCTTACTGTCAAGCCATTCCTGACATTCTGATTTATCCGGATCTTTATCTATACATTTTTCATAATTTTCATTTGCTGCAACATAGTCATCCTTCTTTTCCATAGCAAGAGCTTTTGCATAGTAACCTATCGCATAAACTTTATCTACACTTTGAGAGAAGTTTGTACCGCCATCAACAATTTCCTTATCAAGAGAAACAGCTGCTTCAAGATTGTCCAGGATAAGGTTATGATTTAAAAGTTTTATACCTTCAACAATTTTTGAACGAACTTTGTTAAAAGCCATAAGCTGTGTTTTAAGCGCAAGAACTTTTGCATCTTCTTCACATTCACATTTATATTTCTCAACTTTAAGAATCATTCTGATAGCATCATTGTATTTTCCTTCAGAACACATATCTATAACTTTATTTCTTGCAGATTCGAGCTTGGAAGCATTCGTCTTAAGCTGTCCTTCTTTATTTTTTGCTTTCTGTGAACGTTCCATTTCTCTCTGACGTCTTTCATTCTCAAGACGTTCCATCTCATCCTGTCTTCTTTTACGTTCAACATTTGCTTTTCTTTTTACTTCTTCTCTTTCTCTTCTTTTCTTTTCTTCTTCTATTCTACGCTGTTGTTCAAGCTCTCTTCTACGAGTTTCTTTTTCTTCAGCGATTTTTCTTTCTCTTTCTTCTTCTTTTCTTCTCTCAATTTCTTCACGTTTTTGTCTTTCTGCTTCTCTTTTCTGTTTAAGCTCGTCTTCTCTTTTCTGTCTGTCACGTTCTTCCTGAAGTCTTTTTTCTTCACGTTCTCTTCTTTCTCTTTCCATTGAAGAATTTCTTGAACTTGAACGATCATTACTTCTAGCTCCAGCTTTTACTTCATCATAAACACTTGAAAGTGCACTTTTAGAGAGTTTCCACAAAGCTGCGGCTGAAATATCTTTTGCTCGACCAAAAGAGTTACTCGAAGAACCAATAATTTCTTCATCAAGAAGACTTATTGCTATCATTTTCACAAGCATTTCATCGTTATCGTCAATTTTTACTGACGTAAGAACAGCATAGTCAAATCCTGCCCTTTCCGCTGCATCAGCATTCTCACCCCAACAGAATTCATCACTGCCACAAGAAGCAACCTTTTGAGCAAGAGACCTGTTTGATGAAAGAAGATCATCATACGAGATGAAATTAAACTTCTTCTTAAAAACAGTATAGAGATTTTTGTCAATTTTCTTTGCATCACTTCTGTTAATATCTTTCGTAACTGGAGACATTAAAAGAACCTTTCCTGCAAAAAGTGGCAACGTAACCAATAAAACTATAAGGACTAAATACCTTTTCACGTTTTCCTCCTAAGAGATACAAACTTCAATATATACTAAATTCCCTATTATTTAATTCATATTTTTCTTTTTATCAAGTTTTTAGATGTTTTTTTAAATAAATAAAACAATTTATTAAATACCTAATATCAATTTGACGACATTAAAATATACTGTAATCCCCATCAAATCTGCAATTGTAGTTACAGCAGGCATAGCAACAACAGATGGATCCAGTTTAAATTTTCCTGCTATAAGAGGCAATGTCGATCCAACAGCTGTCGCTGAAACTATTTGAGCAACAAGGGCAATAGAAATTGCAGCAGCAATTTTGACAGATTCAGGATCAGCTCCCAGATTTACTACAAATACTCTGGTAAAAAGAATTGAAGCCAGAATAGAGCCCATTAAAAGAGCAACTCTGAATTCTTTAAATATGACTTTAAAAAAATCTTTAAAACTGATTTCTTTTAAAGTTAATGCTCTCAAAACAACAGAGGCTGCCTGAGAACCGGTATTTCCTCCAGTTGCAGTAATAAGAGATATAAAAGATGCAAGTAAAACATATTTATTAAGTACTGAATCAAAATGATCTATAATGCTTGCAGAAAAATTACCTACAAGGAATAAGGAAAGAAGCCATGGAATTCTTTTTTTAAAGTGAACAAGAAGAGGAATGTCAAGATAATCTCTTTCCTCAACTTCACCGCTGATAGCCATAAGTCTTTCAACATCTTCAGTCTGCTCTTCCTGCAAAATATCAATAACATCATCGTGTGTAACAATACCCAAAAGTTTTCCATAAGAATCCACAACAGGAATTGCAAGAAGGTCATATTCTTCTATTTTTCTGGCTATATCTTCCTGATCTTCTGAAATATGACACGTTACAGGATCTTCCTGCATTATGTCTTTAATTATTTCATACGGTTCAGCAAGAAAAAGATCTTTAAGACTTAAAACACCTGTTAGAACATCATCTTTATTAACAACATAAATATAATATATTGTTTCTTTACCTTGAGCAACTTCTTTAACATGTTTGAATACTTCAGAAACCCTATGATCCGATCTACACGTAACGTAATCGGTACTCATTACAGAACCAGCTTCACCTTCTTCATATGAAAGCAGTTTTTCTACATCTGCTCTCTCATCTTCAGGAAGAACAGAAATAAGACTTTTATAACTGTTTTCATCAAGAACTTTAAAAAGATCAGCTCTGTCATCTGAAGAAAGATTTTCAAGAAGAGGGCGAACTTTGTCAGTAGACGCGGTTTTTACCAGTTCAACCTGAAATTCCAGTTCAAAATAACTGAAAACAGTACTAGCATCTTCTATTTCCATAAGTGAAAGAATATACCATATATCACCGGAACCAAGTTCTTCCAGAAATTCAGCTGACTGTCTTGGATGGTGATCTTCAAAAAATTCTTTTAATGTCTCGTTATCACCTTCAACAATAAGTCTCTTTATTTCAGGCATAAGAATGATATGTGACATTAAAGCCTCCACGAAACAAGCTGCATTGAAGCAAAAAACCGTGGAAGCATATATGAAAGCGAATTAATTGTCAAATTGTGGTAAAACTCTATTTAAAAGCAATTAAAGAATTATAAGAAAGATTAAAAAAATCTGTAGATAATCACATTTTTTATTTTGAAATAGGCTGAAAAGAAAGCTTAAATGAATTCACACTGTCAATATCATCACAATCAATATCAATATAACCTTCCCGAAAAAACCATGTTGGAATAGGTGGATCAAGATAAAACTCAATAGCTGTATCATCACCTAACAGATCATGATCAACAATATCAAAAGAAAGTTTATCATTTTTAGTTAAGGATAAAAGTGTGTTACTTACAAAATCAGCACAGTATGAATCAGCCTCTTCCTCTGTCTGGAAAACGAAGTTATCATTTAACAAGACTTTTACGTAAAGATCGGGTGCATGACAATATGCTGCAATGCATTCAGGGCTTGGATCCCATTCCACATCCTCAGAAACACATGTCGAAATTTTGGAAACAAGCCAGTTAACCTCAAAAGGACTCACACATTCCGATTCGTAACATATTTCATCATCAGCACACTCAGTATGTTCACGGCAACCTTCAAAAGTATCAATATCCGGTTCATTTTCAACAAGATCTTCATCTGGTTCATCAGGAATAATCTCTTCAGGAGTTTCAATGGCAACACATTTAGTATCTTTGCATTCATAGCCTGTTTCACAATCCTGAGAAATAAGACATTCAGGTTCACCAATTGAATCATCAACTGATTCGCCAGCATTATCATCTCCATCACTTCCACAGGAAACAAAAACAATTAAAAAAGAAAATATAGAAAGAAACCATAGGAAAAATTTCATATATAATACCTCGAAAAATATTAATTAGCAGGCTCAAATTTAGCAGAAAAGCTAATTACATTGCTAAAATCAGTTTCATTTATAGCCTGATTTCTGAAAACAGATATTGGAACAGGAGAATATGTAATAGTTCCGGCTTTAGTGTAATCAAAAGTATCAGCATCTCTTATTTCTATCACAAAAGAATCATTTTCATCAAGAACCAGTTCCACAGATTCTATAAAAGTTGCAGTAAAAGTATCTGAAGCGACATCAGTTTCAAGCACTTTTGCACCATTAAGATAAACAATAATCATAGGATCAGGCTGAACAGCTTCGCCTCCGAGACCTATTTCATCCCAGATTTTATCAGTACTCAATGAAACTTTCATATCAGAAAGTCTCCATATTTTATCAAAAGGATTAAGACATTGTTTGTACTGACATATTTTATCAGCATCACAATCTGAAGAGGTTTTACAAGAGCCATCATTTGAATCTGTTATAATTTCTGTAACATCATCATCAATATCTTCTTCATAAAGAGGATTCCCTTCTGTTTCATCTCCAGGAACACAATAAAAATTATCACCGCATATATAACCTCTGGGGCAATCAGACAGTGTTTTACAGTTCAAAACTGAAGACTCATTATCAGTTTCATTTCCTTCAGAAGAATCACATCCGAAGGAAAAAAAGAATGAAAAGAAAATAGCTAAAATCAAAACACATATCTTCATTTAATTTTTCTCCTAATTCAAAATCTTATCATCAATTATCTGAAATAATTTTTTTTTGTCAAGTGAAGTGAATAAGAACTCATATATTTAAAATGTTTTTTAAACAAATTAACTTATTCTTTTAATTTAGACTATAATTTGACTTTATTTTACTTTTCGGTAATGATTTTACTGTTCTGTTGTTTTACTATAAAGGAGTTTTATCATGAAAAAGGTTTTTATCTTTTTTGCATTTATCTTTTTCTATACATCAGTCTGGTCTTGTGCTGCTATTGCCGAAGCCAGAAACAAAGCCGGTAATTCAGTTTCATGGACTATTTACAATCAGGAAAAAATACCAGTAGCAAAATGTGTAACTCTTGCTAAATCAAAACTTCAGGCAGGAAATGGAATGAGCGTTATAGCACCTGCAAGCACATCTCTAAATCATGGATTCTTTGTTATGATTTCTGCTGCTTATGATCCAGGCAATGGAAAGGCAAGAGAAAGAAATGGTTATGGCTTCAGTAGCAAATCTGCAAAAGATGCAGAACTTGAAGCTGTAAAAAATTTAAAGAAAAATGACAACCTGTGGAAAAAAGAAGAAGGTTATCAGGTTGATAAATCTGTTAGTTTTTAAATAAAAAGCTTTAATAAAAAAAGGGGAGCAATAAGCTCCCCTTTTTTTATAATATTTTCAAGCAAAATCTATTCAGAAGCTGTTTCTTCCTCTTTGATTTCCTTTGGCACTATATTAGCATCGGCACCAACATATTCAACGATAGCAGTTTCAGCACCATCACCACGTCTGAAGCCAAGCTTTATAACTCTTGTGTAACCACCCTGTCTATCCTGTAAACGGGGAGCTATTTCTTTTACAAGCTTTGTAATAACAAGAGTTCTTTCGTATTTTAAATGTCTTGCGAGCTGAATCATAGAAGCATCAGTTCCTTTCTTAGCAAGAGTAATAACTTTGTCTGCTATTTTTGAAAGTTCTTTTGCTCTAACAAGTGTAGTTACAATTCTTTCATGCTTAACAAGCGAGGCAAGAAGATTCGTCATCATAGCTTTGCGATGAGCTGACGGTCTACCAAGCCTTTTTCCAGCTTTCCTGTGTCTCATTTTATTTACTCCTTATCCTGATCTTTTTTTCTTTCAAGCTCTTCTATTATCTTTTCATCAGGGAAACTGTTAATATCCATTCCGAAATGCAATCCCATGTTCAAAAGAATAAGCTTAATCTCATTAAGAGATTTTCTTCCAAAGTTTTTTGTCTTAAGCATTTCTGATTCGCTTCTTTTAACAAGCTCTCCAAGATACTTAATATTTGCATTCTTAAGACAGTTATAGGAACGAACAGAAAGATCAAGATCTTCTATTCTCTTGTAAAGATTCCAGTTAACCTCCTCTGAATGTTCGGAAGAATCAAGACCTCTTTCCTGCTCCATTGAGAAATTAATAAAGAAACGTGTATGTTCATTAAGAATCATTGCCGCATAGGCAAGAGCATCTCTTGGAGCAATTGAACCATCTGTTTCTATGTCAAATGTAAGCTTATCATAATTAAAGCTATTCTTAACTCTTGCACTTGTTATCTTATAGTTAACATGTGTAACTGGGGAGAAGAATGAATCAACAGCTATATATCCCTCAGGGATGAAAGAAGGATCATGCTCTTCGGCAGGCACATAACCTCTACCTGAACTTACAAGCAGCTCCATCTCAAAATCTATATTCTCATCCATTTCAAATAGAACAAGATCTTTATTAAGCACTTTCAATTCAGCTGTTTCTGTAATCTCTCCAGCTGTAACGACACCTTTTTCGCTCTTTTTCAGAACTATATGATGAAGTTTGTCCTGATACGCTACGAAACGGATCTGTTTTATGTTGAGAATTATATCAACAACATCCTCTCTTACGCCTGGAATAGAGGTAAATTCATGTTCAACACCTTTGATTTTTATGGCAACTATAGCTGCACCTCTAAGTGTTGAAAGAAGTATTCTTCTTAACGAATTACCAAGAGTTATTCCGTAACCCTTCATAAGGGGTTCACATGTAAATCTGGCATAATGACCATCATCACTCTGCTTTATTACCCTTACATCCTTCGGCATTATAAGTGTATTCCAGTTGGAATGAAACATCTGCCTATCCCCCTCTATTATTTAGAATAAAGCTCTACTATAAGGTTCTCTTTTATATCATCTGTAATGTCTTCTCTTTCAGGCATTCTGACAACCTTACCTTTAAATTCATCTTTGCTGAGCTCAAGCCATGCAGGAATCGGAGTTCTTTCGCCTGCAGACTCAAGAGAAGTTTTAAAAGCAGAGCTTTTTCTGCTCTTTTCTTTTATTTCAACAACATCACCTTCTTTAACTACAAATGAAGGAATATTGGTTATTTTCCCATTTACAAGAAAGTGCCTATGGTTAACAAGCTGTCTTGCCTGATTTCTGCTCATTGCCATACCAAGTCTGAAAACAACATTGTCAAGTCTTCTCTCAAGAAGAGCAAGAAGATTTTCACCAGTAACACCTTTTTTCAGAACAGCTCTTGAATAGAAAATTCTGAACTGTTTTTCAAGCATACCATATATTGATCTTACTTTCTGTTTTTCTCTTAACTGAATTTTATAGTCTGTAACTCTTTTACGACCTTTTCCATGCATACCAGGGCTATAAGGTCTTTTATCAAATGAACATTTTTCTGAGTGGCATCTCTCGCCTTTAAGAAAGAGTTTTACCCCCTCTCTTCTACAGAATCTGCATACTGAACCTGTATACTTTGCCAAAGCTTCCTCCTTTTAACAAAATAAAAGTTTACGCCAAATATAAACTTTTTTTACACTCTTCTTCTTTTTTTCTGTCTACAGCCATTGTGAGGGATAGGAGTAACATCTCTAAGTAAAGTGAGATTGTAACCCATATTTGCCAATCCTCTAATTGCTGCTTCTCTACCACTTCCAGGACCTTTAACATAAACACTAAGTGTTCTTAAGCCGTAATCCTGTGCTTTCTTTCCAGCATCTTCTGCCGCCATCTGAGCAGCATAAGGCGTGCTTTTTTTAGAACCTCTAAAACCCATGAGACCAGCACTTGACCATGAAAGCGCGTTTCCACTTACATCAGTAATTGTTACAATTGTATTGTTGAAACTACACTGAATATAAGCAAGTCCCGTCTGGATACTCTTTTTTACTTTTTTCTTTCTATCTACAGCCATTTCTTCTTATCCTCCAGCCTACTTCTTTTTTCTGGCCATTGTGCGTTTAGGTCCTTTTCTGGTTCTTGCATTGGTAGAAGTTCTCTGACCTCTCACAGGAAGTCCCTTCCTATGTCTGAGACCTCTATAACTACCAAGATCCATAAGCCTTTTAACATTCATAATAACTTCCTGACGAAGATCTCCCTCGACTCTGTAACCTTCATCGATAACAGATCTAAGGGCTGCAACATCCTGATCTGTAAGCATGCCAGCTCTCATATTCTTGTCAAGACCAGCCTTCTCAATAATAACGTTAGAAGTAGTTCTACCTATACCATAGATATAAGTAAGAGCTATTTCAAGACGTTTATTCGGCAGGTCAACACCAGCAATACGTGCCAAACTTCACCTCCTAAATACTATCCTTGTTTTTGTTTATGTTTAGGGTTTTCACAGATAACCCTTAATACACCGCTTCTCTTAACAATTTTGCACTTTGGGCAAATTTTCTTAACAGATGCTCTGACTTTCATAAAACCCTCCATATATACAAATATATATTAATCATTATTCCTGGGATTTTTCATTCTATGAACTATCCTGCCTCTAGTAAGGTCGTAAGGAGAAAGTTCAACTTCAACCTTATCTCCAGGAAGTATCCTTATAAAAAACTTCCTCATCTTCCCAGATATATGAGCAAGTACTTTATGTCCGTTTTCAAGCTCCACTTTAAACATTGCATTAGGTAAGGTGTCAACAATAACACCCTGCACAGTAATTCCTTCTTCTTTACCCATGAATCTCCCTCAAACACAAAATCACAGAGAATTTACAGAAAATGCAGAGTTTTGCAAGTTATTTTCAAGATTTAGCAACAACCTCCGAAGTTTACTGTATATTTGCACGCCATAAAAAGAAACGTAAAATTCTGTAATCTTATTTTTCTTACAATTTTCTATAAAACCCAACATTGAAGCAATTATACCAAAAAAACACTTTTTAGTTTTTTCGGTTGCAAAGTATAAAAATAGACAAAGAACACCTGACATCAGTTTAAACAGATTGACAAGTGTTCTTTTATTTTTATTGAAAAAGAAAGAACAAGAAAGCATTATTGTTAACCTCTTCTTCCCTTTACAAGAGCTTGCTTACTTCCTATTGTAAAACCATCGTAATTGTTACTGATAAGATAAGACTCTATCTGATTAGCCATATCCATTGCAACACCAACAACGATTAGAATTGATGTTCCACCAAGATAAACAGGAATATTAAGCGTATTTCTTAATATATCAGGAAGAATACATACTGCTGTAAGGTAAATAGCTCCACCGAAAGTAACTCTTCCTACAACAGAATTGAGATAACTTACTGTCTCTTTGCCAGGTCTTATACCAGGAACATAACCACCCTGTTTGTTAAGATTTTCTGCCACATCTTCAGTTTTAAACTGTATAAAAGTGTAAAAATAGGCAAAAAATACAATAAGAGCAATGTATGAAAGATTATATAGCCAACCTCCATGAGAGAAAGCAGCTTCAATTGGACCCATCCATGCAAGATCAAAAAATTTAGCCATTGTTGCAGGGAAAATAAGAAGAGAGCTTGCAAATATAGGAGGAATAACTCCTGATATATTTATTTTTATTGGAAGATGGCTGTTCTGAACAGTTTTTCCTCCTGCAATTCTTCTTGCATACTGAACCGGTATTCTTCTCTGTCCGCTTTCAACAAAAACAATTACAGCAAATGTTATAACGAATATAAAAAGGAAAAGAGCAACATCAAAAGGTTTTATAGCATTCTGCTTAACCATGTTGAAGACCTGGAAAAACATATCAGGAAATCTCGTTACAATGGAAGCAAATATAATGAGAGAGATGCCGTTTCCAATACCTCTGTCAGTTATTCTTTCTCCAATCCACATAATAAACATTGTACCTGTAGTAAGAGTTACGACTGTCATTATACGGAAAAACCAACCAGGATTAGATACTACCATTTCTCCAGCCGGTCCTGTAAGATTTTCAAGAAATCTTGACATCATAAAACCCTGAAAGATACAGAGCAGAACTGTACCGTATCTTGTATATTGCGTAATCTTTTTCTGACCTGCTTCACCTTCTTTTTGAAGTTCAGCAATACTTGGAACAGCAACAGCAAGAAGTGAAAGAATAATACTTGCTGAAATATAAGGCATAATTCCAAGGGCAAAAATCGAAAGTTTAGATAACGCACCACCGGAAAACATATTGAACATACCTAATAGAGTACCTGATCCTTCAGTTGTCATTATCTTTTCCATAACTGTACGGTCAACACCGGGAGTCGTTATAAAGACTCCCAGTCTGTAAACCGCAAGCATAAAAAGTGTATAGAGCAACTTTTCTCTAAGATCGGGTATTCTAAAAATATTTTTAAGTACTCGACTAATCAAGAGTAATCTCCTCTACTTTACCGCCAGCTTTTTCTATAGATTCCTTTGCACCTGCTGAAAATTTATGAGCCTTTACTGTAAGTGCATTTTTTAGTTCTGAGTTTCCAATTACTTTTATGTAATCTTCTCTACCTGAACAAAGACCAAGCTCAATCATTCTGTCAGGGTCAATAACACATGATTCCATATCAGCAAAATACTGAATATTGATTTCAGCAACTTTTTTGCTCCATTTGTTATGAAATCCTCTTTTAGGAAGAATTCTGTTAAGCGGCATCTGACCACCTTCAAAACCTCTTCTTACTCCGCCACCAGATCTTGATTTCTGACCTTTGTGACCCTTGCCGGAAGTACTACCTGTACCTGAAGCATCACCTCTTCCGATTCTTTTTCTATTTTTAGAGCCTTCAGGCTTCTTCAGATTGTGAAGTTCCATTTTTTACTCCTTATCTTCTCTTAACTGATAATCTCTTATTTCAACGCCTCTCTTAGCCTGGCAGGACTCAAGATTTTCTACACCTGTAAGAGCTTCAAGAGTAGCTTTTGCCATATTATGAGGATTGTTGGAACCAATACTCTTTGAAAGAATATCTGTAACTCCAGCAGCCTCAAGAACAGCTCTAACTGCTGAACCTGCAATAACACCAGTACCGGAAGATGCCGGTCTCAGGAAAACTTTTCCAGCTCCATAAATACCAAGTATTTCATGAGGAACCGTTCCATTTTCAAGAATAACTCTTTTTAAATTTCTTTTTGCCTTTGCGACACCCTTTCTTATAGCTTCTGGAACTTCTCTTGCTTTTCCAAGACCTATTCCTACAACACCATTACCGTCACCAACAACCATTAGTGCTGCGAAACTGAAATTCTTACCACCTTTTACAACCTTTGCAACTCTGTTAACGTAGATAAGCTTCTCACTAAGTTCCAGAGCTTCAGGATTTATAGGTTTATCTTTTATATTTTTCATCTATCTTCTCCAAAAATTAAAAGTTAAGACCACCTTCTCTGGCACCATCAGCAAGAGCTTTTACTCTGCCGTGATAAATATATCCATTCCTATCAAATATAACGGCTGTTATATTTGCTTCCTTACAGAGAGCAGCAACAAAAAGTCCGACATGCTTTGCAATAGTTTTTTTGTCACCTTCAGGAGCCTCAAATCTTTTGTCTTTTGTAGAAGCAGAAAGAAGTGTTTTTCCATCAACGTCATCAATCATCTGAACATAAATATGATTATGACTTCTAAAAACACTCATTCTTGGTCTTTCTGCTGTCCCGAATACTTTTTTTCTTATCCTTTTTTTACGGGTAAGTCTTTTTTCTATTTTACCTTTCATCTTATCAACCTCTCAGATTACTTGCCTGCGGCTTTTCCAGCCTTTCTTAAAATCTTCTGACCTTGATAGAAAATGCCTTTACCTTTGTAAGGCTCTACTGGTCTAAGCTTCTTTATAACAGCTGCAAAATTACCAAGAAGCTCTTTATCAAAAGAAACCAAAGTAAGCTGATCCGGTTTAACGTCAGCGGAAATCCCTTTAGGTATTTCCATCTCTACAGGATGTGAAAAACCTAAAGAAAATCCAATCTTTGTACCTTTGCTTTCAAACTTGTAGCCGGTACCTTTAAGTTGTAAAACTTTTGTAAAACCTTCGCTGACACCTACGACCATGTTATTGATGAGTGCTCTAAAAAGACCATGAAGAGCTCTTGTTTCTCTTTCATCATCAACTCTTACAACGGCAATGACATTGTTTTCCACATTTACAGATATTTTCGGGTGAAGCTCTCTTTCAAGTGTTCCCTTAGGACCCTTTACGGTTAACTTGTTATCTGAAACTGTCACCTGAACATTGGCACCAAAATGAATTGGAGCATTTCCTATTCTAGACACCTTAATCCTCCTCTTTCACTACCAGACTCTACAGATAACTTCTCCACCCACATTAAGTTCTCTTGCCTTTGCATCTGAAAGAACTCCTTTGGATGTAGAAATAACAGCAAGACCCAATCCTTTTCTTACGTAAGGAACTGTATCAGCAGCTGCGTATATTCTTCTGCCTGGTTTACTTATTCTTTCTATTTTGGAAATTACATTTTTCCCTTTGTAGAACTTAAGATCTACAGAAATTGTTCTTCTTGCACCAACCTGTGTTACATGATAATCCTTTATATAGCCCTCTTCTTTAAGAACTCTGGATATTTCAACGATAACGTTGGAACAAGGTATCGCATCAACATTTTCATGGTGTGCAATTATAGCATTTCTTACTCTTGTAAGATAGTTTGCTACAAGATCATTCATTGTCATGACTTTATACCTCTTTATTACCAGCTGGACTTTGTTACGCCAGGGATCTCTCCCTTATTTGCCATAGTTCTGAAACATATTCTGCACATGTCGAACTTTCTTATATATCCTCTAGGTCTTCCACACAGAGGACAGCGATTACCTTTTCTTACACTGAACTTTGGCTTTCTCTGAGCTTTAAGCCTCATACTAAGTTTTGCCAATTTTCCCTCCAGATATTAACTGTTAAAAGGCATACCAAAATGTCTAAGAAGAGCTTTCGCATCCTTATCATTTGTTGCCGTTGTTACTATTGTAATATTCATTCCCTTTGTCTTTTCAACTTTATTGAAATCTATTTCAGGGAAAATCATGAAATCCTTGATACCAAGAGAATAGTTTCCTCTTCCATCAAAACCCTTTCCGGAAATTCCTCTAAAGTCCTTTACACGAGGAAGAGCTACATTAACAAGTCTGTCAAGAAAATCATACATCATATCTTTTCTAAGAGAAACTGAAACACCTATTGGCATTCCCTCTCTAACTTTAAAGCTGGCTATAGATTTTTTTGCCTTACGAACAACAGGTTTCTGTCCTGCAATCGCTGTAAGCTCTTTTACAGCATCTTCAAGTATTTTCTTATTCTGAATAGCTTCACCAACACCCATATTGATAGATATCTTTTCTATTTTAGGAATAGCATTGATATTCTCTATGGCAAGCTCGCTTTTCAGATCAGACTTTATCTCTTCTTCATAAAGCTTTCTAAGTCTGCTTACATATTTCTCGCTCATCAAATATCTCCGTTAATCAACAGTTTCACCAGTTTTCTTAAAAAACCTAACTCTAGATCCATCTTCCAGAGTCTTTACCCTTATTCTGTCTGTCTTGTCAGTTTTAGGGTCAACCGGCATAACATTGGAAATATGTATCGGCATTGGCTTTTCTATTTTTCCGCCTTCCTGATTTGTCATAGTCGGCTTCTGATGTTTAATAGCGATATTAACACCTTCGACAACAACTTTTTCAGATTTGCGAAGAACTTCTAAAACCTTACCTCTTTTTCCTTTGTCCTTTCCGGCAATAATCTCAACAAGGTCGTTCTTCTTAATATTCGACATTTTAGACATCGTATTCTCCTTAAAGCACTTCCGGGGCGAGAGAAATAATCTTCATAAAACCTTTAGCACGAAGCTCTCTGGCAACAGGTCCGAAAACACGTGTTCCTATTGGTTCATATGAATCATCTACCATAACAACTGCATTCTGGTCAAATCTTATATAAGAACCGTCCTCTCTACGTATTTCCTTACATACTCTGACTATTACAGCGTTTTTTACATCGCCCTTTTTTATTTTTCCTTTAGGTTCTGCATCCTTTACAGCAACCTTTATTACATCACCAATGCCGGCATATCTTTTCTTGGAACCTCCAAGAACTTTGATACATGCAACTTTTTTTGCTCCGGAATTGTCTGCAACTTCGAGTTTCGTCATTTCCTGTATCATGATTATTTCCCCTCAGAAACAACTTCTTTTACGAACCATTTCTTTCTTTTGCTTATAGGTGCGCATTCCTGGATACGAACAACATCACCAACATTACACTGATTATTTTCGTCATGAGCCAAATATTTTTTTCTGGCTGTAACCATTTTTTTGTAAAGTGCATGCTGGTATCTTCTGAGAACTAAAACAGAAACTGTCTTTTCAGCTCCATTTGTGACTACAGTACCCGTAAGCACTCTCCTTCTCTTCACATCAGCCATTTCTTTCCTCTCGTTCAACATTTGATAAGATGGTCTTGATTCTAGCTATATCTTTACGAACCTGACCTATTCTTGAACTATTTTCCAATTGTCCGAGACTATGCTGAACCCTAAGATTGAACTGTTCTTCTTTTCTTGCAAGAAGAAGTTCTTTAAGTTCTGCAACACTCTTTTCTTTAAGTTCAGATGCTTTCATCTCAGTTCATCTCCCTTTTTAATAAATTTCGTCCTAAGAGGAAGTTTATAAGCAGCAAGCCTAAGAGCATCTTTTGCAACTTCTGGATCTACATCGCCAACTTCGAAAAGCATTCTGCCTGGCTTTATAACACAAACCCACTCTTCCGGATTTCCTTTTCCCTTACCCATACGAACTTCAAGAGGTTTCTTTGTTATAGGTTTGTCAGGAAAAATTCTAATCCAAAGTCTTCCACCTCTTTTCATTCTTCTCATAATAGCAACACGAGCCGCCTCGATTTGTCTGCTATTTATCCAGCCACACTCTGTAGCTTTAAGACCGCAATCACCAAAATCAACTGAATTACATGATGTTGCAACGCCTTTCATTCGGCCCTTCTGAACCTTTCTATGTTTCACTCTATTCGGCATCAACATGGTATAAGCCCTCTAAGATTTTTTTCTTCTTTTTTTCTGATTCTTATCTTTGCCAAAAAGCTGTGCCTGTGTAATTTCCCCTCTGGAAACCCACACCTTCACACCTATTTTTCCATAGGTTGTATCAGCTTCAGCAAAACCGTAATCAATATATGTCCTAAGAGTATGAAGAGGCGTTCTACCTTCCTGATATCTTTCTGTTCTGGACATTTCTGCTCCACCGAGTCTTCCTGAAAGAGCAACCTTCACACCCTCAGCACCACTCTTCATAGCGGAAGTAATAGATTTTTTCATAACTCTTCTAAAATGAGCTCTTTTCTCAAGCTGTTCTGCGATACCCTCAGCAACAAGCTGTGCATCAACTTCAGGCTTTTTTACTTCTTCAGGCTGAACATAAACTTCATCAGCACTCTTAGCTATTTTTTTAACCATAGCTTTGATTTTTTCTATGCCAGCACCTTTTCTGCCAACAATAACACCAGGTTTTGCTGCATGAATTATAAGCTTCAGCTTCTGACCTGATCTCTCAATAGACATACTGGATACGCCTGCAACATAAAACTCTTTTTTAAGTACCTTTTTTATCTTAAGATCCTCATGCAGCCACATTCCATAATCTTTATGTGTGTACCACACGGAATCCCAGGTACGATTAATTCCGAGTCTTAGTCCGACGGGATTAACCTTCTGTCCCAAAATTTCACCTCCTGGTATATATCTTACAACTATTTACTTTCAGCCAGTTCAACTGTAACATGCGCAGTTCTTTTCTTTATAAGACTTGCACGACCCTGAGCTCTTGGCATAAATCTCTTATATGCAGGACCTTCGTCAACAGTGATAGTCTTAACATAAAGAGTATCAACATCCATGCCGAAATTATTCTCAGCATTTGCAACAGCTGAATCAAGAAGTTTTTTTATCGCAACAGCTGCTTTTCTGTTTGTAAACTCAAGTATATTACGTGCATCTTCAGCGCCTTTTCCTCTTACAAGGTCGGCAACTTCCCTCATTCTTCTCGGGGAAGACCTGAAATACTTCAACTTGGCTTTAACAATTTTGTCGGAACTCATCATATTCTCCTAACATAAATTTTTAGCGGGAGCATCTTACATACGTTTTATTAAAAGTCAAGTATTTACTTTTTGCTACCCGAATGTCCTCTAAAAGTTCTGGTCGGAGAAAACTCACCAAGTTTAAAACCAACCATATCTTCTGTTACAAAAACAGGGATAAATTTTTGACCATTATAAACAGCAAATGTGAGACCAAGCATCTCAGGAAGAATAGTTGATCTTCTTGACCATGTTTTAATAGGTTTTTTTACACCACTATCCAATGCTTTTTCTACTTTGTCCCAAAGATGTTTGTCTATAAAAGGACCTTTCTTAACTGAACGAGGCAAAGCTACCCTCCACTTCTACAAAAGTTATTATTAATTGCTTTTTCTTCTTCTTACTATGAACTTGTCAGTTCTGCGGTTGTTTCTGGTTCTGTAACCTTTTGTCGGTTTTCCCCATGGAGTTACAGGATGTCTACCGCCTGAAGTTTTACCTTCACCACCACCGTGTGGATGGTCAACAGGGTTCATAACAACACCTCTAACTTTTGGTCTCTTACCAAGCCATCTTGATTTTCCGGCTTTTCCAACTCTTATATTGGATATTTCGGAATTTCCTACAGTACCAACTGATGCTCTGCAATCAAGATGAATAAGTCTGATTTCTGAAGAAGGCATTCTTACTGTTGCATAGTCCTTTTCCTTACCAAGGATCTGAACTCCAGAAGCAGCTGATCTAGCTATCTGACCACCTTTGCCAACTTTAAGCTCAACGTTGTGAATAAATGTACCAACAGGGATGAAACGAAGCTTCATTGAATTTCCTGGCTTTACATCTGCTTCACTTTCTTTAGCAGAAACTACCATATCTCCAACTTTAATTTTATCTGGAGCTATAATGTATCTCTTTTCACCATCAAGATAGTGAATAAGAGCGATCCTTGCATTTCTATTTGGATCGTATTCTATTGCGGCAACTTTTCCCGGAACATCATATTTATTTCTTTTAAAATCGATGATTCTGTAGAGTCTTTTATGTCCACCACCTCTTCTTCTCATGGTTATACGACCATAAGAGTTACGTCCACCTGTTTTTTTAAGTGGAGTTGTCAATGATTTTTCCGGAGAAGTTTTTGTTATTTCAGAAAAATCAACATTCGAAGCGTTTCTACGTCCGGGGGATGTTGGATTATAAACCTTAATTCCCATTTTTATCAGCTCCTATAATACTAGTTTGTACCATCAATATAGTTGATAGTGTGTCCTTCCTTTAATGTTACATAAGCTTTCTTCCAGTTAGATCTCTTTCCGAAAACTTTACCAACTCTCTTAAGCTTTCCTCTTACGAGAACTGTATTTACACTTTCAACTTCAACATTAAAAATTTTCTCTACAGCCTGCTTAATCTCTAACTTAGTTGCCTTAATGTCAACCTGATAAACAAAATTTCTATTGTCTTCTCCTGTTGAAGCCATTGCAGCTTTTTCAGTCATAAGAGGCTTTCTGATTATGTCATAGCAACGTTCTTTGCTGATAGCTACATCAGTTCTTTTAGAAACGTTATAACCAGATTCTTTACCTGCAGCACGACGAATCTTTTTATTCATGCTGTAAACATCTACTTTTTTCATCCAAGCACCTCATTCAAGTGTTTTGCTGCCTCTTCGGTAAGAATTATGTTCTTATAGTTCATAATATCATAAAGATTTACCTCTGAGCAATCAATCCAGTTGTAATCTCTGAGATTTTCCACTGAACGAATAAAGTTTTCCTCTTTCTGCATTCCACAAATAACAATAGCGCTTTCAAGATTCCAAACATTCTTGAACATGTTGAACGCATCTTTTGTTTTGGGTGCATCAAAAAGAAACTTATCAACAACAAAAAGTCTTTCTGTTGCAAATCTTTCAGAAAGGACTGCCTTTACAGCAGCCTTTCTTTTCTTTGCATTAACTTTTATAGTATAATCTCTTGGCTGAGGAGAAAATGCTTTTGCTCCACCTCTAAGTGTAGAAGCTCTCATTGTTCCTCTTCTGGCTCTTCCTGTTCCTTTCTGTTTAAAAGGCTTGGAATTTCCGCCTGAAATTGTATTATATGTTTTTGTTGCGTGTGTACCAGCTCTCCAGGCAGCCATTCTTGCCTTGATTACTTCATGAACAAGAACGTCCTTGCCTTCGTAGTCAGTCTTAAAAACAGAATCGTTAAGCTCTATCTCGCCGATTTTAGTTTTTTCTCTGTTATATAAATCACAAACAGCCATCTTTTTACCTCAATTATTTCTTAATATAAACCAGATTGCCGTTCGGACCAGGGATGGCACCTTTTACTGCAATTGTGTTCTGTTTGGAATCTACCTTTACTACAAGAAGGTTCTTTACAGTTACCTGCTCATTACCGTATCTTCCCGCCATTTTTTTATTCTTCCATACTTTAGATGGAAAAACGCACTGTCCGATTGAACCGGTATGTCTATGAAATTTAGATCCGTGTGTTTTTCTTCCACCACCGAAATTCCATCTTTTTACAACACCACTAAAACCACGTCCTTTTGTAAAGCCGATAACTTTTACTTTATCGCCTGCGTTAAAAAGTTCAGCATTTATCTCATCGCCAAGAGCATATGCATCAAGCTCTTCAGGAGAAACTCTAAATTCTTTAAGTTTCTTATAAACACCCTTTCCCGCATTCTTAAAGTGCCCTGCTTCAGGTTTGGAAACATTTTTCTCCTTCTTGGCAAAACCAAGCTGAAGAGCTGTGTAACCATCTTTTTCAGCGTTCTTTTTCTGAACGACTGTACAAGGACCTGCCTCTATAACAGTTACAGGAACCACCTTACCGTCTTCTGTGAAGATCTGTGTCATTCCTATTTTTTTTCCTATTAGTCCAGCAGTCATTTTTTCCCTCTCTGCTTTTCAATAATTCTCAAAACATTCTCTCTCAAACTACTCTAACCAAGCCCTAAATTAATAGGTCTTGATTTCAATCTCAACACCTGCGCTGAGATCGGTTTTCATCAGTTCGTCCATAGTCTGATTGGTCGGGCTAAGAATATCAATTATTCTTCTATGAATTCGCATTTCAAACTGTTCTCTGGACTTCTTATTAACATGCGGGGAGCGAAGCACAGTGTACTTGTGTATTTTAGTAGGAAGTGGAATAGGTCCAGCAACCTTTGCACCGGTACGTATAACAGTGTCAATAATTTCTCCAACCGACTGGTCAAGAATCTTATGGTCAAAAGCTTTCAGCTTTATTCTAATCTTCTCGTTCACTTTGACACCTCAAATATATATCAATTTATCCAACAATTTTAGAAACAACACCTGAACCTACTGTTCTGCCACCTTCTCTGATAGCAAATCTAAGTCCTTCTTCCATAGCGATAGGAGATATAAGCTCAACTGTTATTGTTACGTTATCGCCCGGCATTACCATCTTTACATCTTCAGGAAGATTAAGAACTCCTGTAACGTCTGTTGTTCTGAAGAAGAACTGTGGTCTGTATCCTGTAAAGAACGGTGTATGTCTTCCACCTTCATCTTTAGTAAGTACGTAAACCTCTCCCTCAAACTTCGTATGAGGAGTAATCGATCCCGGTTTAGCAAGTACCTGACCTCTTTCAACTTCTTCCTTCTTGATTCCTCTTAACAGACATCCTACGTTGTCGCCTGCCTGGCCTTCATCAAGAAGCTTTCTGAACATTTCAACGCCTGTACATGTAGTTTCTTTGGTTTCGGTAATTCCTACTATCTGTACTTTTTCGCCTACTCTAACTATTCCTCTTTCTATTCTTCCTGTAACAACTGTTCCTCTTCCTGATATTGTGAAAACATCTTCTATCGGCATAAGGAATGGTTTGTCAACACTTCTTTCCGGCTCCGGAATATAGCTGTCTACTGCATCCATGAGATCATATATACACTGTACTTCAGGTGATTCAGGATCATCTGAATTAAGTGCATTAAGCGCTGATCCTCTTACTATTGGTGTATCGTCGCCAGGAAATTCATACTGATCAAGAAGCTCTCTGATTTCCATCTCAACAAGGTCAAGAAGTTCTTCGTCATCAACCTGATCAACTTTATTAAGAAATACTACTATATAAGGAACACCAACCTGTCTTGAAAGAAGGATGTGCTCTCTTGTCTGTGGCATAGGACCGTCTGCTGCTGATACAACAAGGATTGCTCCGTCCATCTGGGCAGCTCCGGTGATCATGTTCTTTACGTAGTCAGCGTGACCAGGACAGTCAACGTGTGCATAATGTCTGGTTGCTGTCTGATATTCAACGTGTGCCGTTGCTATTGTGATTCCTCTTTCTCTTTCTTCCGGTGCTTTGTCTATATTGTCAAAGCTTACGTACTCTGAAAGACCTTTTGATGCAAGAGTCTTGGTTATAGCTGCTGTAAGTGTTGTCTTACCGTGATCTACGTGTCCTATCGTTCCAATGTTAACATGTGGTTTGGACCTGTCAAACTTTGCCTTAGCCATTTTTTTCTCCTTTTATATAAGTTAACCGTAAATACGTTCTCTAATTTTCGCAGGAACTTCACCATATTTTGCAAACTGCATGGTAAAGACACCTCTTCCCTGAGTTTTAGATCTTAGATCCGTGGAATACCCAAACATCTCAGAAAGAGGAACCAGGGATTTAACAGTTCTAGCACCTGAATTTTCATCATCTTCCATACCAAGTACAGTTCCTCTTCTACTCTGAATATCAGAAAGAACATCTCCGGTATAGTCTTCAGGGATAGTAACATCAACACCCATAAGAGGTTCAAGAAGTATTACACCTGCTTTTTCTTCGGCCTTTTTAAAACACTGAATAGCAGCAATTTTAAATGCTGTATCAGAAGAGTCAACTTCATGGGCCGAACCATCAACCAGTGTAGCTTTTACATCAACAACAGGATATCCATGCACGCCGCTTGCAGCAGCAGCTTTTATTCCATATTCAACAGAAGAAATAAATTCTCCAGGAATAGCACCACCCTTGATTTTGTTTTCAAAAACAACACCACCGTTTTCATTAGGTTCGAATTCAATAACGACATTAGCAAACTGACCTTTACCACCAGTCTGTTTCTGATGTTTGTATGCAAAAGAAATTGGCCCGGCAAATTTTTCTCTGTAACTTACCTGGGGACGTCCAACATTTGCGTCAACTTTAAATTCTCTCCTAAGTCTTTCAACCAATATTTCAAGATGAAGCTCTCCCATGCCAGAAATTATAGTCTGACCAGTTTCTTCATCAGTCTTTACTTTAAAACTAGGATCCTCCTTTGCCAGTTTTCCCAAAGACATTGACAGTCTATCACTATCAACCTTAGTCTTGGGTTCTATAGCAACATGAATAACAGGTTCAGGAAACTGCATTGACTCAAGAACGAACTGGTCGTTCTTTGTACACAGTGTCGAACCAGTAATAGCATACTTAAGGCCCACAACAGCACCAATATTACCCGAACTGATGACATCAGTCTCTTCTCTTTTATTAGCATGCATTCTTAAGAGACGGCCAATTCTTTCAGCCTTACCGGCAGACGAATTGTAAACCATATCTCCAGATTTAAGTTCGCCTGAGTAAACTCTTACAAACGCCAGCTCACCAACAAAAGGATCTGTCATAATTTTAAAAACAAGAGCACTAAGTCTTGGATCTTCAGAAGAAATCTCAACTTCACGCTCTCTGTCATCATGGGCAATTACAGGAGGTATATCCATAGGAGAAGGCATATAATCAACTATCGCATCAAGCAAAAGCTGTACACCTTTATTTTTAAAAGCCGTACCACAACAAACAGGAAAGAATCCTGTTGTAAGAACAGCCTTTCTTATAACTTTTTTTATTTCAGAAACAGAGATATCTTCACCTGAAAGATATTTCTCCATAAATTCTTCATCATAATCTGATAAAGACTCTAAAAGAGTTTCTCTTTTTTCAGAAGCATAATCTTCCATATCTGCAGGAACACCTTCTTCAACTCTATAAGTAGAACCGAGAGCATCTTCATCATAGTAACATGTTCTCCACTCAACGAGATCTATTATAGCTCTAAAAGTATCTTCCGCACCAATAGGCAACTGAATTGCAACAGCATTTGCTCCCAAACGAGTCTTCATCTGTTTAAGAACGTTTTCAAAATTAGCTCCAATTCTGTCCATTTTATTAACAAACGCAAGCCTTGGAACTTTATATTTATTTGCCTGACGCCAAACAGTTTCAGACTGAGGCTGAACACCTCCAACGGCACAGAAAACAGCAACCGCGCTATCAAGAACTCTAAGAGAACGTTCCACTTCCGCTGTAAAATCAACGTGTCCAGGAGTATCAATAATATTAATTCTCTTTTCTCTCCAATAGCACGTAGTAGCAGCAGAAGTTATTGTAATACCTCTCTCCTGCTCCTGCTCCATCCAATCCATAACCGCAGTACCTTCATGAACCTCACCCAACTTATGAGAAACACCAGTATAGAACAGTATTCTTTCAGTAGTAGTAGTCTTGCCGGCATCGATGTGCGCCATAATTCCAATATTTCTAATCTCACTTAGAGGCAGTGTTTTTACTGCAGCCATAACAATCCGCTCCCGATCTATCTTTTGTAATGAGCAAAAGCCTTATTAGCTTCCGCCATTTTATGTGTATCTTCTCTTTTCTTGAAAGCAGTTCCTCTCTTATGATAAGCATCATCAAGCTCTGCATGAAGCTTTGCCATCATAGTTTTTTCAGACCTTGCTCTTGAAACAGTAATAATCCATCTCATAGCGATAGCTATTGATTTTTCAAGAGAAATTTCTGTAGGAACCTGATAAGTAGCTCCACCAATTCTTGTTGACTTAACCATAACAAGTGGACGTGCAGATTCCAATGCTTTCTTAAACGCGCCAACTGGTCCTTCCTCTTTTCCTTCAGCAAGTCTTTCCATAGCACTATAGACTATACCTTCTGCTGTAGATTTTTTACCAGCCTTCATAATCTTATTTATAAACTGCTGAACAATCAGATCTCCATATTTAGGATCTGGCATTATTTCTCTTTTCGATGAAAAGCTTTTCCTAGGCATCTTACAAATTCCTCCTGATTAAGACCTTGGTCTCTTTGCTCCATATTTTGAACGGCTCTGTTTTCTTCCATCAACGCCAGAAGAGTCAAGAGTACCTCTCACAATATGGTACCTAACACCCGGAAGGTCTTTAACCCTGCCGCCTCTAACAAGAACAACACTGTGCTCCTGAAGATTGTGGCCTTCACCGGGGATATAACTTGTAACTTCAAAACCACTAGTAAGTCTAACTCTTGCAACTTTTCTAAGAGCAGAATTAGGTTTCTTAGGTGTGGTAGTGTAAACTCTAACACAAACACCCTTTCTCTGAGGACAAGCCTTAAGTGCAGGACATTTGCTCTTTTTTACCGCTGAGTCTCTTCCTTTTCTTATCAGCTGGTTAATAGTAGGCATTCTCATACTCCTAATATCAGATACTAACACAAAAAAATCAACGGGATTATATACCCCCATCCCAAGCTGTCAAACTATTTTTGTACAACACAAGCAAGTAGTTGTAATCACTGGATTTAATAGCCAAGAGACTCAATGGACGTTTTTAATTTTTACCCTCTTAAAGATATTTTTTCAACATTTTTCATAAAAAAATTTGACATTTTTTTAACTAATTGCTCTTTCTAAAGAATTCAAACACTTACATTTAATTGCAGTCACTTATACATAAAAAATGTAGCACAAAACAACAAATAGCCTAAAAATAAAAAAATGTTTACTTATAAAAAAACTCAACATTTTTTCTACACTGGAAATACAAAGACTTTTTATTGTTTTTTTTAAAATTAATGTTTTACTAAAAATAAAGGAATTTAAAAATAAAAAAAACTTTAAATATCATTATAAGCAATAACTTTATCACTATAAACCACAGTGTTTTAAATTTTAAGTGCAAAACGTCATAACTATATAAGTATCTTGAAAAAAAAGTTAATTATATTATGATTAAGAGTCTTTATGTAATATTGCAGTGAGATGTGCAATGAAAAGTATTTACCGCAAAAATAATAAGATTATTTTTATATTGTTTATTCTAATTGCGGTCATTACATTTATCTTTATTGTATTTATGCATGAAAGCAAACTAAAAGAAGAAGTATCTGATACTATCAAAAAACATGCCAATGTTATAAAAACATCTTTATGGACTTATGAAAAAAATGCTCATGTATCATATCTTGAACTTGCAATGAAGTCCAACAATTATGACGAACTGACGGTTTTTGATGATATGGGAAAAGTCTTTATTCAGTTGAAATCTGAAAAGCCATCTTTTTTAAAAGAATTTTTAATGTCTATTGGAATTATAAGTATAGAAAAAATAAAAACAGATATTATTTATGAGTCAAAAAAAGTAGGTGAACTTCAAATATTATGGAGAAATGAATCAGTTTTTTTCTATGCCTATATAGTTTTGTTTATCTCTCTTATTTTTCTGGCATTCTGGCTTTTTATGAGACTTTCTATAATTAACAGCTCCCTGTTAGTCCAATCGGAATTATTAAAAAAAGCTAAGAATACTGCGGAAGAAGCAAGTAAATCAAAAAGCTCATTTCTTGCCAATATGAGTCATGAAATACGAACACCTATGAATGCAATCATTGGTCTTAATCATCTTATTTCAAAGACAGAATTAACCAAAAAACAGCGGGATTATTTTTCAAAACTTGAAAGTTCAAGTCAACATCTATTACAAATAATCAACAACATACTTGATTTTTCCAAAATAGAAGCTGATAAAATGGAACTTGAAAATTCAAATTTCTCTCTTAGCGAAATTATGGAAAACATCAAAAGTGTTCTTATATACAGGATTGAACAAAAAGGACTGAATTTTAATATAAAAATAGATAAAAATGTTCATGATATTTTTAAAGGCGACTCGCTAAGGCTTACTCAGATTCTTACCAACCTACTCAATAATGCCATAAAATTCACTGAGACTGGTAGTATTACAATTGAAATTAAAGAAAAAATCCTTGATTCCAACCATGCAGAACTGAAATTTTCTATAAAAGATTCAGGAATTGGAATTGATGCTGAAGGGCAGAAACACCTTTTTACCCCATTTGAACAGACAGATTCTTCAACAACACGAAAATATGGAGGAACAGGATTAGGACTAAGCATATGTAAAAGGCTTGTGGAAATGATGGGGGGAAATATCTCGGTTGACAGTTTTCCTGGAGTAGGATCTACATTTCATTTTATCATAATTTGCGAACAGATTTCTTTAGGCGTACTTCCCCCTGACATTTCTGATAGCTTTGCACTTATTGTCGAAGATAACTATGCAGCACAAAACACACTTGGATCAATGCTTAAAGAGTTGACAATAAATTATGACGTGGCAATAAGCGGAGAAAGTGCATTGGAAATTCTTCTTGAAAATCCTGAAAAATACAAATTTTTGTTTCTGGACTGGCAGCTACCCGGCATGGATGGATTCAGCATGATAAGAGAACTGCGTAATAATAGTAAAATCTCAGAACCAATTACTTTTATAACAACAGCATATGGTACTTCAGAAGTTATACAACAGGCTAAAAATTTGAACACTGCGGGATTGCTCATAAAGCCTTTTTCGAAAGAAATAGTTATAGAATCAATAATATCAGCATTAGCGGCTTTTAAAAATGAAACATCAAAAAGTAATAAAAAACCATCTGAACAGAAATCTTTAAATATAGACATTCTGCTTGCTGAAGATAATGCTATAAATCAACAGGTTCTTACAGAAATCTTAAAAGATTATGGATGTAATTCAACTGTAGCGGAAAATGGAAAAATTGCTGTAGAAAAAGCAACAAGTTACAAATATGATTTAATCATCATGGATCTTCAGATGCCTGTAATGGACGGTTTCGAAGCCACAGAACGGATAAGAAAACATGAAACAAGTCTTGGATATAGAACACATATAATTGCAATGAGTGCAAGTATTCTCAAAGATGATATGGAAAAAGCAAAACTTGCCGGAGTTGATGAGTACATAACAAAACCAGTAGACCCTAACAACTTATTTAATGTTTTAAATAAAATTTCACAAAACATTAAAAAGGAACTTTTTTCATCAAGTCAGGCAAAGTCTGTAAATATAGAAAAAGGTCTTGAAATAGTTATGGGAAATAAAAAACTGTACTACAAACTTCTCAATCAGTTTCATGAGCAACATAGAGATTCCGGCATTAGGTTAAATGCTGCCTTGAGAACAAAAGATTATGATGCTGCCAGAAAAATAGCTCATACAATTGCGGGAGTATCATCAAATCTTGGTGCTGTAGATCTTTTTCAGACAGCTGTAAATCTGGAAATGGCTTTATATAAAAAACAGAGCGATGTGGAATTGATTGCCAGAAAATTTCATCATGAACTTAACAAAACCATGGCTGAGATATTGATTTTAAATCAGACATTATAATCCTGAAACAATAAGCCACTTTCCATTTTCCTTAACAAACTGAATTTGATTAACATCATCCACACTGTACCATTTTGGTTTTTCTTCTTCAAGAATTGTTTTTCCATCAGGTCCGAGTCTGCTATCAGACTGAAATCTTAAATCATAATAGTAGTAAACCAGAGCAAAACCTTTATCAGCGTCAACAGTCATATCCTTTATGATTATTGAAATATTTATCTTAAGAATTTCAGCATATTTTTCAGATTTCATAAAAGCTACTATTCCATCATAATCTACATCATCTGCTGCAATATCGGTACCGTTTTTATCATAGTATGAATCAGAAATAAGAGTTATTATTTTTGCCGAATCTTTAGTCTTAACTGCATTGACATATTCATCAAAAACCTTTAAAACCTCTTTGTTATCAGGAGTATCTTCAATATCTGTTCCTTTAATTTTTGATGGAGAACATGAAGCAAAACTGATAATAAGCGTCAACAGAAGGAGCATAAGAATTTTTCTCATTTAGACCTCTCTTTTTTTATAGTAGGATTTGTAAACATACCTTTTACACTAAATCTATATGTTAGATTCTGTTTCTCTTTTTCATCTTTAAATTGTTCAAGTGCAAGATCTATCGGAGAAAGTGAAGCAATTGTTCCCTTTTCCTTTTCTATGACAGTAACTACTATTTCAGGTCTTGAAAAGTTAAGCCTTGTAGGATTTAGAACAACTTTGCCTGTTATATTTATTTTAAGAGCTCCAGATATATCAGCTTTTTTTATAGTAAGTTTGTTATCTTTTATTGATGCATGTAAGGATAAAGTTCCAAGTTTTAAAGGCTTAACAGTAAGACCTTTAATTTTACCTCCAAAAACAAGATTATTTCCGGTAATATCTATCTCGCCATTCATTTTCTTTGATCTGCAAAAAGAAACAGTACCGTTTAAAGTACCTTTACCCGCCATATCAGGAAGCAGCGTTTTAAGTAGCAGAAAAGAAACATCTTCAGCATCAACATCAAAACATACGGAAGCTTTTTCAACATCAACATTGCCGGCAAGTTCTCCGCCACTACTATTGAAATCGTTCAAAACAAAATCAACAGATTTAGACAAACCAAGCATAGTTCCTAATGAAGGAGAAATTTGTGCACCTTGAACGCCAATAATCTTCTTACCGCTTTCCAGCAGAGAAAAATCATCAAAAGAAACAGTTTTTAAAGGAGAATAATAAGAATCTACAGCCTTAACTGAATAATCTGTTTTAAGCATTGCTTCATTTATTTTTGAAATAACAAAATCTCCAGGAAAAAACAATTTTAAAGCAATAATTATCCCGATCAGGGCAGCAATCTCATAAAATATAATTTTTTTAATAACATTTATAATATTGGCAGGTGCTAAAAATTTTTTTAATCTCTTTTTCATTCTACAGCATCTCCTTTAAGGGTCGCAACAACAATTGCCGTATCATAATTTCGCTTATCATATCTCTTTTTTATGGAAACAGACTCAACAAAAACAAAACGATTATCATTTTCTATTGAATATAGAAACGTCATCAGCTCAGGAAGAGGAACCGCTCTCAAGGAAAGTTCTATTCTTTCTATTTTTGTTTTCCCCTTTATTACCGGTTTTAATTCTTTTATTGTACTTATTTCAATATTGACCGACTCTTTTATGCCGCTAATATATGAATTAAGATTAGTATGATTGTCAGCAAGCTTTTTATAGACTCTTTCTTCCGCTTCTTTTGAACGATTGTAAAGATTTTTATAACCTGCAATTTTCTGAAGCATTTTTGTTTTGCTCCTTGCATCTGAAGTTGCAGTTTCCAGAGTTGAATCCATAATATACCAAACGAACATGGTCATTATAAGAAACATTACAAGGACAAAAGCTCCGAGCAGACCTTTTTCACGTTGACTTAAAGATGAAATATAGTTAGTTATTTTATCTTTCATTAGTTTGCTCCCTTGGTTTTCTTGGATTTGTCTTCTTTTGCCTTTTTTTCAGATTCCGTAACAAAATCAAATCCTATAGAAAAATCATTTTTCCCTTTTATATTTCTGATTTGCCCCTTATTGAGGTTTTTAACATTTTTGTGTGCTTCAAGATTTTCAACCATCTTATTGAAATCTTCAAGTTTGTCACAGTTTCCTACGAACCTTACCTTTCCATCTTTAAAAGAAAACTCTCTTATTTCAATTGAACTTTCTTCAAAAGTCAGAAGCGGAAAAAGTTCTTCCATAACGTAAAGAGATGAATAAGGATAAACTTTTTTCTTTTCGTTAATTTCATCACCTTTAATTGTTTTCTCCATCACAGACACAGCCTGCCTCAGACTGGGATATTCTTTTCCAAGAATTTCTTTGGTCAGAGTTTTTGTTCTACTGTCAAGTTTTTCTATTTCACTATTCACGTTGGATATTTTTATCTGCATAGAAATTATAAAAATGATAAAAGCGGAAAAAAGCATTATGGAAACAGCTATCATTTTCCTCTTGTAAAATTCAAAACCGCCTTTATACGCAAATTCATCTTTTGCAAAATTTGCTATTGCACCTTTTTCTATTGCTGACGGCATTTCTGCAAGAACATCAGAAAGGAAAATGGTCTTTGCTTCTTTTAAAGATGTTTTTAAATAACTTTCAATGGCTGATGGAATCAATGCTGTAATAAAAAAGAGCGCTGGTTTGCCTGAGAAAAAATCTGAATATGTTGAAACAGTGTTTTCAATAACGCTATCTATACTTTTTTTGATCAGAATTTCTTCTTCCGAACTGCTTTCAGCATCTATTTTTCCCAAAGAACCAAGCCAATCCTTATATTCCGCATCATCTGAAATCCTTGATATGCTTCTAAGTTCAATTTCCTTTACACCATCTCCTGCAACTATCTGGGATTTGTCATCAAGCATTGCGGAATAATCATCTCCAATAATTACAGATTTTTCTCTTTCACCTGAAGAGATAAATTCATGTTCAGGAATAATACTTCTTATTTTAGAACTGTGGTTTATGAAGCGGTCAACAATTTCAGCAACATCGCTTTTTTTGACAATATACACTGTAACCTGTCCGTTTTCCTGCTGTTTTATATCAAAAATTATTTCCGCAGTTTTAAAATGCGTTATAGTTTCTATATCCTGCTCTATTATCATTTCAAGCTGATTTTTTTTAACAACAGGATACTGCTTTATAAAATATAAAACTTTTGATGCCGGAAAAAGTATGTCAATAAAATCGAACTCTTTTAAAAAATCTTCAAGACCGGCAAAATCAATTTCTTTTGAACCTAGAAAAGAGACTTTATTATAATCTTTTTCAAACTTATAAAAAACAGCCGAACTTTCACCCATCCTGCATGAAGCGTATTTCATCTAAACCTCTTACTGTTCACGGTAATAATATAGGTTACCTTCTCTATCAACAACCATTTCAATGGTACTTACGACACCATCTTTTTCTCCTGTAGAGACAATTTTGTAAATTGAACCCTTAACCTCAAGTATATTTTTAACATTACTGTTTAATGTAATTCCTTCTTTAGATACAACGGAAATAAAATTATCAACATTTGTAAAACCAGTTTTGGCTCTTTCTGCAAGAACTTTTCCCATAAGTTCTCTCATAGCATCTTCATTTGAGAAAATAGACAGACTTTTATCTTCAGCATAAGCTCTGATAATAGCTTCAAGCATTTGATAATCTGCTTTGACAATGTTTATCTTACCAGTGGAATAAATAGTTATATAAGGATAAAGTATCTTATATATAACATTGTTTACACCATAAACCATATAAAGCTCATCCAGCGTATCCAATCTTGCATTTTTTAATTTATATGAAGGAATAAAATCATCATAAAGAGGAGAATCTCCGCCAGCCATATCGATCCAGTCCTTTATATTAGCAATAAGTTCTTCTCTTGATACAAATTCTTTTCTATCTGTTCCTTCAACAAACACAAAATCATAAATATCATCACTAATCATGCTTTGAAGAATAGAAACAATTGAATCAGACATACTTGAATCGAGCATATTGAGATTTATTTTCCCATCTTCATTTGCAAATGCCAAACTGAAATCGCCGGGAAATTCAAAGAAAGGATCACCTTCATCTTCCTTCTTAACAGCAGCAGAACCTTCACCGCCTTTTTCTCCAGAGCTTTTCTCTTCAGCCTCTTCTTTTTTATAAATATCTGTAATATCCGCAAAAGGTCCGGCTGCTGTAAATTCTCTAAGTATTGCTGTATCAAAAGGAACTATATCCCAAATTTCAAAAGAGGCTGCACTATCACCCAAAAACTGTTTAAGAGAAGTTTCAAGCTGCTTCTGAAGGTCAAACACGACAACTGCAAAGTTAGCTCCTGACTGAGCGAGAGCTCTGGCTTCAGCTTTTTTCTTGTACTGCATAGCAAGTTCATATTCGACTTTGGCATTGCTGTTCATATCAAAAGCTATTGGGAGCATTATAGCTATCATAACTATGACAATAAGCATTGCAATTCCTCTGTTCGAATTGATATTTTTAAACCATAAAAGCAGTTTCTTCATTAAAAAGTCAAAGGCCTCTTCATTTTTATATTAAAAACAGTCTCAATTTTAAGCGGCTTTGTATCGCCATCTGTCTCAGGCATTTCCAAAGTAAGTTTTATTTTTGGAGGAAGCGAGTTTGAGTAATCCATAGATTCACTATTCCATAAAGGTCGCCAATCTTTATCTGTTTCATTCCAGTATTCAAAAACAATTTTTTCAAAACCTTTAAGTAGGGGAAAAGTCTGTCCGCCTTTCTCAGGGTCACCGTCAACCCACGAACTTTCACGCCTGTAAAGAACGTTTACTCCATCTTCCTCTTCTCCATAGTATTCAATTTCTGTCTGACTGCATTCCTTAACATTTTCCTGCATCTTTATGTGATTAAAAGAAGTAAATGTAACATGTGTCACCGGTTCGTCTTCTTCAGATTTAAAGATTGTTTTATGCGTAATTTCAGGAACACCCTGATGGGTTGTTAAAAACGCATTTTCCATATCTTTTCTGATAAGTTCAACCGTGAAAAATATCTTTCTTATCCCGTTTAAGCGCTCTTTTGTTCTCGATTTTCCAGTAAGAATATTTGAAAATGAAAAATATACAGAAGAAATTATTACAGCAGTAACTGTCATTGCGATAAGGACTTCAAGTACTGTAAAACCTTTGTTTTTCATAATTCTTTTATTTTCCCATTTTTAAAGGAGTGTTTTTTAACATAGGAGAAGGACCTCTTGTTTTTGATGCAGAGTTTGAAGAAGATGTACCAGTTGTTGAAGTTGAAATAGATCTTGAACTTTGAGAGAAATCTGTAACTGTTCCTGGAACATTTATGAATTTTGTAAGCTCAACTTTTTCAGATTCTTTAACCCCTTCTCCCCACATTATTTTTACAGTAAGCTTTCTGACTCTTACCTTAAAAAAATCTTCAATCATAGGCTGCACCATAGAAAGAGTGCTTGCAGCCTCAGTCATTTCATCATTAACATCATCAGCTTCAGAACCGACATTAAGATCCGGCATAGGCATATAAACTTTCTTTATGCTGTAATACCATCTGAAACCTTCATAAAGATTATCTTCAAAATCACCTTCTTCTTCCTTATCCATAGTAGGAATACCATTTTTATCTATTTCAACATCAACATCATGCATTTTAAGCCATGCGAGCTCTGTTCCCTGATAAATTTTCTCAACTTTTTCAGAGTAACGATAGCTGTACATCACTATTCTACTTATAGAAACTAACGTTCCTGCAAGAATAACTATTGCAATAACAGCTTCGAGAAGAGTAAAACCTTTTCTCATTTTCCCTCCACATCTTCCGAGTATTCAAACATTTTCTTGAAATCTCCAAGATCTTCGGGAATATCGCCTCTTGTTATTTTTGTATCTGCAAAAAAATCACTTTCTATATAAAACAGCGGATCACCATCTTCTTCAGCAATTGAAAGATAGAAAGGGGTTACTCTGCCTGTTGGAAAGATATAAATTACTGATTGAGCAAGTGTTTTTCTTTTAAGTTTTGCAAGCTCTTCTTCAGAAAGTTCTTCTTCATTTACATCTTCCTGAGATTCCAATAGCTCTTCTCTTATAAGAGGAACCGGCGTACTGTAAGTAAAAAATTTATCCCAGACAAGACCGGAAGGAAGTGTCATCTTTTTTGATTCAGGATTATATTCCGGTAGTAAAACCTCTTTTATACTTTTTTGCGGAGGAACAAAATTTTCCCAATTATAATAGTCATTCATCTCATCAGATTCAGATGCTTTTGTTTTCATGATATCATAAAAAGTGTTTGCACCAAGATGCGAACCATCACCTTCAAAAGTGTCACTTTTATCTTCTATATCTTCAAGAAGTTTTTCATTACGCTTTAAAACTTTTTCAATATCATCACCGGGAATTAATGAAAAAGGAGTTTCAGTACTTTCGGCATAATATTCGCCATTTTTTATATCTACTATAATTCTGATATATTTCTGTTCTCTTATAGACTTAAGGAACATTTTTTTCAGCAAAATATTGAAGTTACCAAGTTCAGCACTGGCTCTTGATTTAGTAATGTTCATGACGCTAGGCACAGCAACACCAAGCAATAGTGCCACCAAGGCCATAGCCACAAGCATTTCTATCATCGTAAACCCCTTTTTCACAAAGAACTCCCTTTAATTACTCTTCTTCTTCGTTTTCCCAGTTTGCAATATCATCACCGCCACCTTCTTTTCCATCCGGTCCAAAAGAATAGAGATCGTAACCATCTTCACCGTTTGAACCTGGAAAAATATAGATATAGCTGTTTTTCCATGGATCTAAAGGGACTTTTTTCCCATCAAGAATCTTTTCTTTTACAAGAGAATCAAGTCCTTCTTCTCCGGCAGGATATTTACCTTTTTCGCTCTTATAAAGATCAAGAGCATTCCCAAGAGTTTTTATATCCATATTAGCCTGTTTGATCTTAGATTTTTCAAGCTGTTTCATAAGACCAATACCGACACCGCCCATAACAACAGCAAGAATTGTTATGGCAATCATAATTTCCATAAGAGAAAAACCTTTTTCATTTCTTTTTTCCGAAAAAAGTTCTTTTAAGAAATTCTTAATAAAATTCATTGTTTCCTCCGTTTTATCCTATAGATTCATTAATTTTAAAAATAGGCACAATAATTGAGAAAATTATAAAACCAATAACCAGTCCAAGTGTCGCAAGCATTATAGGCTCTATCATTGAAGTGAGTCTTTCAAGAGTATAGCGAACCTCTTTCTCATAAGAATCTGCTAATGTCTCAAGCATTGATTCAAGTTCACCGCTCTGCTCTCCAATACTTATCATACTTATAACTATCGGAGGGAATTCTCCAGACCTTTTAAGAGGAACCGAAATGGATTCACCCTCTTTTATATTTTCTTTTGCAACAGCAATAGCAGTTTCAAGAACTTTGTTTCCAACAACTTTTTTAACTATGTCAAGTGCTTTAAGAATAGGAACACCGGCATTTAAAAGAGTTGCAAGTGTTTTTGCAAAACGGGAAATAGCTATCATTCTATTAATTCTGCCGAAAATCTTTACATTTATAAGAAACTTATCCCATCTGAAAAGACCTTTTTCCGTTTTTATGTAACGTTTAAAAGAAATAAAGCCTCCGACAGCAACTATAATAACAAGCCACCAGTAATTAGAAAAGAATGAACTTAAACCTATCATAAATTTTGTCTGTATAGGCAGTTCCATATCCATGGAATCAAACATTTCGGAAAGTTTCGGAACAACGACAATAAACATTATAGAAATAACAATTATTGACATGACAAGCAGAATAATAGGATAAGTCATGGCAGAACGAACTCTGTTTTTAAGGTCCAGCTGCGATTCAAGAAAATCGGCAAGTCTCAAAAGAACTTTGTCTAATGCACCACTTTCTTCACCTGCTGCTATCATATTGCAGTAAAGATCAGAAAATGTATCAGGAAAATCCTTGGCACTTCTTGAAAAGCTGTAACCTTCCTGAATTTTGTTTTTAACAAGCATCATCGTTTCTTTAAGATATGCATTCTGCTGTTGTTCTGCAACTGCTCCAAGCGCTTCAACAAGCGGAATACTTGCCTTCTGAAGTGTTGCGAGAAGTCTTGTCATGGAAGCGACTTCATCTAAAGAAGCTTTTTTTGAACGGAGAGAAAGAAGCATTTTAAGATTTGTAAGATCAAAAGCATCTTTTGATGATTTTTCCTTTATATCCGAAACAAAAAGTCCTTCTGACTGAAGTTTCATTTTCAAAGTATTTCTACTCTCACTTTCAGTAATACCTTTTATCTCTTTTCCGCTTTTATCAACTACTTTATATGAAAAAAGAGGCATTATGAATCCTCCTGAGTAACACGAAGAATTTCATCAGGTGATGTTATTCCTTTTACCGCTTTTAAAGCACCATCTTCTCTTAAAGTCAGCATTCCATTTGAAGAAGCTATTTTCTTTATTTCAGAAGAACTGCTTCTGTTTACAACAGCACGTCTCATTTCATCATCTATTTTTATAAGCTCAAAAATACCTGTTCGTCCCTGATAACCTATACCTCGACACAAATCACACCCTTCGGCACGATAAAAAATATGAGATTCATATTCTTGCGGATCCAGACCCAAATCCTCAAGTATAGCAGGTTCAGGATGATATGGTTTTTTACAGTGGGGACACAGTATTCTTACAAGTCGTTGCGCAAGAACACCAACAATAGTTGATGTCAGAAGAAATGGCTCAACACCCATATCAGTAAGCCTTGTAAAAACAGAAGGAGCATCATTTGTGTGTATAGTGCTCAAAACAAGGTGACCTGTAAGTGCAGCCTGTATTGCTATGTCAGCTGTATCTTTATCTCTGATTTCTCCAACCATTATAATATCAGGATCCTGACGAAGAATAGATCTTAAACCATGAGCAAAAGTAAGCCCTATTTTACTGTTTATATGAATCTGATTTATACCTTTAAGCTGAATTTCAACAGGATCTTCTTCTGTTATGATTTTTACATCAGGAGAATTTATTTCTGTTAAAGCGGAATAAAGAGTTGTCGTTTTTCCACTTCCGGTAGGACCGCAGACAAGAAATATTCCATGCTTTTTATTTATCAGCTCTCTCATTGTTTTAAGATCTCTGGATGTAAAGCCTGAAGCATCAAGAGAAAGTTTCTGTGATTTTTTATCCAGAATTCTGAGTACTACAGACTCGCCATGAGTAGAAGGAAGAGTTGAAAGTCTTAAATCTATATCATTTCCGGCAATCCTTACTTTGATATTACCATCCTGAGGAAGTCTTTTTTCAGAAATATTAAGTTTACCCATAATTTTAAGCCTTGTAATAAGACCCGCCTGAGCAGCTTTAGGAACTCTCTGAAAAACATTAAGTTTGCCATCTTTTCTGAATCTGACCAGAACTTCATCTTCAAAACTTTCAAAATGAATATCACTTACTCTGTCTTTTGCAGCTCTGGCAATAGTATTATTGACAAAACGGATAATTGGAGCTTCATCATTACTGTCAATAAGATCAGGAATTGATGTATCATCTTCGGCAGACATTTCCTTAAATTCTTCTGCATTAAGACCTTTGTCTGCAGTTTCGACACGACTATAGAGATTGTTAATGATATCCATTATCTTAATATCATTTACAAGAAAAGGAACCGCTGTTTTTCCATAAATAAGATAAAGCTGATTAAAAAGAAGAGAAATCTCATTGCTGGAAGTAACCACAATCAGTTTGTTGTTCTCTTCACATAAAGGAATTGCCATATACCGTTTTGCAAGAAAAATAGGAAACTGCTCTAGCATAACAAGATCTGCCTTTTCAAGATCCTTTTCATCAAAAAACTTAAAACCGGATTGTTCCTGAAGAGAATTAAAGAGATTTTCAATAGTCAGAGATGTTTCTTCCCTAAGTATCGAACCTATTTTCTGGTTCTGATTCTTAGACTGAGAAACAAGAGCATCACCAAGCTCTTTTTCTGTTATAAAACCTTTTTCCAGAAGTATTTCGCCTATTTTCTTTTTCATCAATACTCCTCATCATCGATAGCAGGAACTTTTTCCTTTGCAGAATCAAATATTTCATCCTTAATCTGGGTATCCTGCATACTTCCATCAGGAGTTATTATTTTTGCATCTATTTTACTGTTTATATGCTGTTCAATAAGTTCATCTTCTCTTTTCGATTCAGAGTTTATTTTCTGGAAAAGAGAAAGCAGCATTCCTCTTTTCTTTTCCATAAATATGTTATTCTGGACATCTTTTATTTTACCGTAAAACTTCTTTGCGAATTCTTCTCTCTCTTTTGTCTTTTTCTGATAAATTCTGTCAAAATCTATTTTACTTTCAATAATATGAGGAGTGAGAATAAGAAGAAGATTCGATTTCTTATTTGTTTTTGTAGTGTATTTAAAAAGATTTCCAAGAACAGGAATATCGCCAAGTAAAGGAATTTTGTTTTCATATTCAGAAACGTAATCCTTCATAAGACCGCCGATAACTATCGTCTGCTCATTTTCAGCATTTACAATAGTTTTAGCAGATCTTTTAGTAGTAATATAACCGTAGCTAGTCTGGGCACCAAGTTCTGTAACCTCCTGCTGAACATCAAGTGTCATATAACCACCGTCATTGATTTGAGGTTTTATTTTAAGTTTAAGCGCAACATCTTCTCTTGTATAAGTTACAGTACTTCCTGCCGTGCTGTTAATAATCGTACCTGAAGGGAAAGGAACTGTTTCACCTACTGTGATTTCAGCTTCTTCGTTATCTGTGGTAAGAATATGAGGAGTCGACATAACATTAACGTTAGTATCACTTTTAGCTGCATTAAGAAGCATACCAACAGAAGGAACTCCACCAAAAACACCAATACCAGGAATATCTTCTGTACTGCTTACCGTTGAAGAACTAAGCATACCTGAAACAAAACCAGGAGTTGGAGTTGTAAGAGCCTTTCCAAAGAATATAGGCACTTTTTCTCCATTAATGTTTGCATTATAACCACCGGCAGCATAAGCAAGACCATATTCTGAGTCTTCCTGCACATTTACTTCCATAATTATTGCTTCAACAAAAACCTGTTTTCTTCTCTGATCCAGCTCCTTTATAACATTTTTCAGACTTTTATAATCCCTAAGAGAAGCAACAACAACCAGAGAATTTGTAGATTCATCAGCAGAAAGGCTGACCTCACCTTCAAAAATGGAAGAACCTTTTGAATTTTTCTGATTTCCTTTATATTGAGCAACCTTTGAAAGAGTTGTTACAAGATCTTTTGCTTTGGCATTCTGAAGAGGAACAACATGAACTTCTCCCTCACCCTCAACTTGAGTATCAAGTTTAGAAAGAATTGTTATTGCAAGTTTATAGTTTGCCTTTGTTGTAAGAAAGACAAGCTGTTCACTTCTGTCATCAGCAACAATATGAATAAAGTTTGCAACATCATCATCAGAAGATGCAGTAATATCTTTTTTATTTCTAGCTTTATTGTTATTGTTTGCATTAACCCCTGCTTTATTTGATATTTCAGCAAGAGAAGGGACTTCAGCACTGTTTTTGTTTCTCTTGTTCATCTGGGAAGCAAGCGGCTTAAAAATTTCTTCCAGTGTTTTCTTGGCATCTGTGGGGGAAACATGTTTAAGCTTTACAAAGAAAAATTCAGGAATTTCTGTTTCCGGCCTTGGTTTATCAAGATCTGCAACAACTTTAAGCATTTTTCTAATATTTGCGGCATAATCAACAATAAGAATAGTCTTGTCATCAAAAACCAGAAGACTTCCACCCTTGCCTCTGAAAATATTAAGAACTTTCTGCATCTCCTTAGCATCTGTATTTGCGACTCTTATTATTGTTGCAACCATTGTAAAAGTGTAAGGTATAGCATTTTCTTTACCATAATATGGAATATTAGTTGAAACCGCATCTTTCTCGGACATAACGATAGTATATTTCCCATCTGGAACCACGGTTACATTGTTTACAGAAAGAACAGTAAGAAATGTTTTATATGCATCTTTTATAGTAACGGAAGAAGGAGACATTATTGTGACTTTTGATTTAGCAAGACGTTCCTGAAGAATAAAATTCTTTTTCATTTTTTCGCTAAACCATTTTATAACATCAAGAAGAGGTGTTTCCTGAAAATCAAGCCAGACTTTAGCATCATCAGGAAGAGGTTTGTCAGTGTGAACAGATTCAATTTTTATTGTATCTGAAGCTGTAGTTTTTCTTGAAGAATCATATTCCGGAACAGAAGGAACTGCAGGAGTTGTTGTAGCTCTGTTAACAACTTTTGCCTGCGGAGCTTTTACTTCTTGTTTTACAGAATCATCCTTTTTTTCCTCTTTATTGGAATCTTCCTCTTTCTTTTCACTATCTTCATCCTTTTTTTTATCTTTTTCAGGCATTTTCTTTAATTTTGTATCACCCAGTCTTGCCTTTGTAAGAGGAAATTTTATCTTACTCGGATCTAGTTTCATCTGAGCATCCAGGACCAGAGGTAAAACAAAAATAATTAAAAACAAAATCGAGAGCAATCTGCTTTTCATCTTTTCAAACTCCGTTTATATAAAATTTAAATTCTTCAAATTATTCTATGGTATACTCCATAGATTCAGGTTTTCCGCCTCTTACAATATTAAGAGAAATCTTATCGGCATTTCTAAGCCTCTGATAAGCTTCAAGAGCTTTATCAGGACTCGAAATATCAATTCCATTTATGTTTTTTATGACATCTCCATTCTGAAGTCCTATTTGACTGTAAAGGCTGTTCGGCCTTATCGAAAAAATCTTAAAACCAGCTTCGCCTCTGGCAGGAACAATTCTGGCCTGTCTTGCAAGAACGTTAAGATTTGTTGTCGCTTTCATTATTTCGCTTCTTGAAACGACATAACTATGATCATCTATTTTTCTAATATTTACATCCTGTTGAGTCGGCATAGCATTATTTATTGGTGCTTTTACAGCGACATCTTTATTTTTCGGCCTATTGGTTATTGCATCACCAAGACACCTTACACCTGAAGGTGTTTCAAAAACAACTATATTTCTATCAACATAAAGAAGTTTGGTTCCTTTATCAACCTCTTCCCCAACAGAAATTACAGTGGGAGGAATCTCATCTTTTGTTGCTTTTTGTTCAACAGAAATGGAAGAATACTCCACAGGAATTGCAGGAACAATAGCCGTAAGCTTAACACCATCCAAAGCCTGACATTTATCAGGATTGTTAAGATAATAGTTGATATCAGTAGGCTCGTTCTTAGATTCTTTTACAAGAGCTCCGTCAGTATTTATTCCAGGTACAACAACAGAAAGATCTATCTGGCGCTGTTCCAGATCAAAAATATTATGCTCTGAAACAGATGTTTTATCTTCTCCAAAGAAAACTATTTTTTTATTATTAATATTACCTTCTGTTTTTTCGTAATAATCTTTTCCAAGCGGAACATAAATAATGTTTTTACCAACAGCAACTGAAATTGCAAAACCTGTCAATGCAAAGAAAAGAAAGGCAAGTGAAACAAAAACAGCGATATCAAAAAGAGTTCTATTTCTCATCGGCTCCTTCCAGAAAAATTTCAACGATGCCGATATAAGCAAAAAAAATGCCAAAACCCTTTTCTTTAAATATCAACGGGTTACAAAACCGTTTTTGTATGCCAAAAAATCATTTTGT
Organism: bacterium; assembly: GCA_963667425.1. Taxonomy (GTDB): domain Bacteria; phylum UBP6; class UBA1177; order UBA1177. The sequence continues at coordinate 1,989,964 of OY763407.1, forward strand.
CATATTGACATGACAAAATGACTGTCAGATAAACTTGTTTCAAGTTATATAAAAGCAAAGCATAATTCTCCATTGCCCAAAAATTTTTATTGTATATAATCACGAATCTTGTGAGAATATATTTCTCATAAAACTGAGGGAATTATGGAAACTGGCGATAAGCTCATAATTCTTGGTGAAGCAGCAAAATATGATGCCAGCTGCTCATCAAGCGGAAGTGAAAGAAAAGGAAAAACAGGAGAAACCGGAAGCGGACACAAAGCCGGAATATGTCACAGCTGGGCAAGCGACGGCAGATGTATAAGTTTACTCAAAATTCTCCTTACCAACTATTGCATTTATGACTGTGCATACTGCATAAACAGAAGAAGCAACGATGTAAAAAGAGCAGCATTTACAGTTGATGAAGTGGTTTCACTTACAATGAATTTTTATAAAAGAAACTACATCGAAGGCTTGTTTTTAAGTTCAGGTATAGTGAAAAATCCAGATTACACAATGGAACGAATGATGCTCGTTGCAAAAAAGCTAAGAAATGAAGAACATTTCAATGGATATATTCATTTAAAAGCTATTCCAGGAGCAAGCGAGACACTTATAAAAGAAGCAGGACTGTATGCTGACAGAATGTCCGTTAACATCGAACTACCTTCAGAAAGAAGTCTGCTTTTACTTACAAACAAAGATAGGGGCTCCATTCTCTCTCCGATGAAACAGATAACAACAACTATCCATGAAAACACTGAAGAGAGGAAATTTTCAAAAAAACTTCCTATTTTTGCACCGGCAGGTCAGACAACCCAGCTGATAGTTGGAGCAACACCGGAAAACGACCTCAAAATCATAAAACTCACAGAAGCAATGTATAAGAAATACAATCTAAAAAGAGTCTATTATTCAGCATTTGTTCCTGGAAGTAATGATAAACGTCTTCCTGTTGTTTCAACGCCGCCTCTTGCACGTGAACACAGACTTTATCAGGCAGACTGGCTGTTAAGATTTTATAATTTTGAGGCCGATGAAATAATTTCTCCTGAATCACCATTTCTTTCAGAAGAAGTAGATCCTAAAGCATCATGGGCAATGAGAAATCTTAACCTTTTTCCAGTTGAAATAAATAAAGCGTCACTTGAGACACTTTTAAGAGTACCTGGTATCGGAAAAACTTCCGCTCTTAAAATTGTCAGTGCAAGAAAAAATGGAAAACTCGACTTTGAACATCTTAAAAGAATGAATGTTGTCCTTAAAAGAGCCCGTTTTTTTATAACATGCAAAGGAAAAATGATGGAAGGAACACTTCTTAAAGAAAATATAATTTACGAAGCAATGAAAAAGACATCAACAAAAGCCGGAAGTACAGACCACATTTATGAACAGCTATCTTTATTTTAAAAATGATATTTATATATGATGGCACGTTTGAAGGAATGCTTTCAGCTGTATTTGATGCAATTCTTGTAAATGAAGAAATATTTATTGAGACAGAAGAAAATCATACTCCAAGACTTTTTCACGAAATAACTAAAATTCAAACATCGACTGACAAAGCAAAAAGAGTTTCCAGAAAAATTATAGAAAACATGGGAACATTTACATTTTCAGTTGTTGCATATCTTTTTCTTTCCGAAGATAAAGAAAGAGGAACATTAGCATTTCATCTCATAAAGGAAGGGCTAAAACATGGCAGAAACGTTACATCATTTCTGCAAAATAAAGAAGTAGCAAAAGCAATGGGAATAAGAAAAAAAGTTGCAAACGAAAAACACCGTCTTCTTGGATTAATAAGATTTTCAGAGCTTTCAAATAACATTCTATATGCTCCATTTGAACCTGACCACAACATTATAACACTATTGATTTCTCACTTTAAAGAGCGGCTTTCAGCCGACAGATGGATGATTCACGATATAAAAAGAGGACTCGCCATTTTTCATGAAAACGGAACCATTCAAAATATTGAATTTAAAGATGAAGAAATATCAAAAACCAATCTGGAAACACTTTACGGCATTTCAGAAAATGAAAAAAAGCTGTCATCAATGTGGAAAGAATTCTTTAAAGCCGTTGCAATAGAAGAGAGAATAAATCCGAAACTGCAAAAGCAGTATATGCCTAAAAGATACTGGAAATATCTTAAAGAGACACATTAAGACCTATTTCAGAACAACGCCCCATTCAAGAAGTGAAAACCCTTTTCTTTCAAAACTTTTTATCTCTGGCTTAGCAAGAAAATCCCTGCAGGTATCATCTTTTTTTATGACATAAAAAAGACGCTGAACAGAATCAGGAGTTTTGGAAATATTTATTTTTATCAGCTTATCTATCTCATCTGCTGTCTGAGGATAAATATCATAACAGCTTTCATTAAGTCTTGGAATCCACCATTCAATAAAATCTTCCACTTCCTTACCTTTAAAACCGTAACGAGCAAGATTTTCTCTGAAAAATTTCTCCAGATTATCCTTTTTCACTGTCCAGCCAGTTTTATACTGATAAAAATCAGGATGCTGAGCTTCATAAAAAAGATATCCATATTCACCATTAATCGTTCCATCAGGTTCAACCGTAACATTCCATCCATCACCATATTCAGGAATAGATTTTGTTACAAAACCGCCCTGAGGAAATTCAAGTGAAAGAGAAATATCCATTTTTTCTTCAGGATAAAGGTAAATATTTGGCTTATAATCCTGAGCCATCGCAGAAACTCTTATATCAATATAATTTGAATCTATAGAAACCGGCTCATCATATTGAGAACCATCAGAATCAGTAAAACTAAAAATATAATCGCCGATTGGAATATCAATAACAAATTTACCGTTGGTACTAAAACAACCAACTTTTTTTCCATCTTTGTCATAAACTGTAACATCTGCAAATAAAGAAGAAGGACCAAAATAATCCTGAACTATAAAGATATTTCCATTAACATAGTTTTTCATAATGGGATCAAGATTTACCGATATGTTATCACCATATTCTGCATAAGTATAATTTGTAAAAAAACCTTCTGATGTCTCATAAATAAAATATGAAGGAGTCTCGCCGTTGTAAGGATTTTCCTCATCAACTTCAATAACCTTGTTACCTTCACTTTGCATAGTTAAAGTATCAAGAAGATTCCCCCAGCCATTTGAATATACTGAAAGAATAATATTTTTTGCATCAGTATCAAGATTTTCATTACTGTATTCAACACTTAAATCTTTACATTCTGAAACAATATCATCATCTGCTGCTTCATCGTTTGTTTCATCAGAAATTTCATCATTTATCTCGTCAGCCACTTCATCTGCAGTTTCGTCGTTTATTTCATCTGCAACTTCATCACTGATTTCATCAATATCAGTTTTAGGTTCAGCTTTATCATTGTCACATGAAATAAAAATAAAAATTAGTAAAAATACAAAAATTAAACTCTTCATAACATACCTCTTTATTATTTCTGCACAACGCCCCATTCAAGAAGTGAAAAGCCTTTTCTTTCAAAACTTTTTATCTCTGGCTTAGCAAGAAAATCCCTGCAGGTATCATCTTTTTTTATAACATAAAAAAGACGCTGAATAGAATCAGGCGTTTTAGAAACATTTATTTTTATAACCTTATCTATCTCTTCTGCTGTCTGAGGATAAATATCATAACAGCTTTCATTAAGTCTTGGAATCCACCATTCAACAAAATCTTCTATTTCCTTACCTTTAAAGCCGTAACGATCAAGATTTTCTCTGAAAAATTTCTCCAGATTATCTTTCTTTACCGTCCAACCGGTTTTATACTGATAAAAATCGGGTTGCTTTGCTTCGTAGAAAAGATAGCCGTATTCACCATCAATTGTTCCATCAGGTTCAACCGTAACATTCCACCCATCACCATATTCAGGAATAGATTTAACAACAGTTCCTCCTTTAGGAAACTCAAGTGAAAGAGATATATTTTCTCTCTTTTCAGGGTAAAGATAAATATTTGGCTTGTCTACCTGAACAAGAGCATCTACAATAATTTCAATATAATTAGAATTTACAGTAACCGATTCATTATATTCAGAGTCATCAGAATCTGTAAAATTGAAAGTATAGTTTCCTGTAGGAAGATCAATTACAAACCTTCCATTTGCATCAGCAGTAAAACAGCCAAATTTATTTCCATCACCATCGTAAACAGTCACATTACCTGTAAGCATTGAAGGACCAAAGTAATTCTGTAAAATAAAAATATTTCCATTAATATAATTTTTCATAACCGGGTCAAGATCGACAAACACTGTTTCACCATATTTTGCATATTGAACATATGTAAAAAAACCTTCAGCTCTTTCATAAATAAAATAAGAAGGCGTTTCTCCATCATAAGGATTTTCCTCATCAACTTCAATAACTTTATCGCCTTCCGTCGCCATAGTTAAAGTATCAAGAAGATTTCCCCATCCATTTGAATAAACCGAAAGAGAAATGTTTTTTGCAACAGTATCAAGACCCTCACTGCTGTATTCGACATTTAAATTCCTACACTGCTCAATAACATCAGAATCTGCCGTCTCATCATTTACTTCATCAGTCGTTTCATCAGCAACTTCATCTACAGTTTCGTCGTTTGTTTCATCCGTCATTTCATCATTAATTTCATCATTATCAGTTTTTGGCTCAGCTTTATCATTGTCACATGAAATAAAAACAAAACTAAGAGAAATTAGCATCACAAAAAATAATTTTTTCACAATGAACTCCTTAAAAATGGAATAATCTAAAACATTTTATTAAATTTAACAATAATTAAAAGTTTTATCATTTATTTAACTCTTGACAATATGGCAATTTAGCAATACAGTCATATTGTAATTTTGTGGAGGAATTTATGAAAACTAAAGAAGATTATAAAAGAGAAGTTGAAATCTTAAAAGCTCTGGCAAACGAATCAAGACTTATGATAGTTGATCTACTTAATGAAAAAGAATTTTCAGTAAACGAACTTGCTAACCTTTTAGAACTTAATCAGTCAACAGTAAGTAAGCATCTTTCTGTACTTTACAATTCAGGAATTGTAAATTACAGAAAAGATAAGAATACAATTTTTTACAGGTTATTAACGCCATGTGTACTTGATGCTTTTAAATGCGCATGCAAAATAACAGGAAAAAAGAAATGAACTGGAAAGATGAACTAAAACCGCTATCAGTAATAATAGTTATATTTCTTGCGGCATTTTTTCTCCCTGTCGGAGTCTACCGTTTTGACAATGCACTCAAGGAAGCTCTCGAACTTGTAAAATGGTATGCTGAAGAGCATGTTCTACTTTGTCTTGTTCCTGCTTTTTTAATTGCAGGAGCAATAGGAACATTCGTTTCACAGAATTCTGTGATGAAATATCTGGGAAGCGGTGCAAAAAAGATAGTTTCATACATTGTCGCAAGTGTTTCGGGAACAATTCTCGCAGTTTGTTCCTGCACAATACTTCCACTTTTTGCTGGAATTTATAAAAGAGGTGCAGGACTCGGACCGGCAATCGCTTTTTTATATTCAGGACCAGCAATAAGTGTTCTTTCAATAATTCTTACAGCAAGAATACTTGGAATAGAAATAGGAATTGCAAGAGCAGTAGGTGCAATACTATTTTCCATAATAATCGGGCTTTTAATGGAATTTATTTTCAGAAAAGAAGAGTCTGAGAGGGTTGCAGCCATTAAAATACCTGAATCTGATAATGCCAGACCACTTTATCAGACAATTATCTACTTCTTTTTAATGGTAATGATACTTGTCTTTGCAAACTTTGGAAAACCAGACATTCAGGAAGGTATCTGGTGGCAGATATTTTCAGTAAAATGGATAATAACATCAGTTTTTGCTGCACTTTTCGGTGTTGTTCTGGTTTTATGGTATTCACACAAAGCGTGGAAAATAATTTTAACATCAGCTGTTGCTGCGATTTCAGCATTTATCCTTCCAGGTACGCCAATGCTTGCATTTTCAGCAGGATTTATAGGGCTTACATGGTCAGCATCAACATCAGATGAAGAAAACGGCAGCTGGATATCATCATCATGGGGATTTGCAAAACAGATCCTGCCTCTGCTTTTAATTGGAGTCTTTGCAGCAGGATTTATGCTCGGAAGACCGGGCAACGAAGGAATAATTCCAACTGAATGGGTTGCAGGCTTAGTTGGAGGCAACTCTCTCTTTGCAAACTTTTTTGCATCAATTGTCGGGGCGTTTATGTACTTTGCAACACTTACAGAAGTTCCAATAGTTCAGGGACTTATAGGAAATGGAATGGGAAAAGGTCCGGCACTTGCTCTTCTGCTTGCAGGCCCTGCACTTTCACTTCCAAATATGCTTGTAATAAAAAGTGTTATCGGAACAAAAAAAACAGCAGTATTTGTTACTCTTGTTGTAATTATGGCAACATTAACAGGAATGATTTACGGAACAATATTTTAAAGGAGAAAAAAAATGAAAAAGGTCCAAATTTTAGGGACAGGATGCCCAAAATGTAAAAAACTTGCAGAAGTTGCAGAAAAAGCTGTGCAGGAACTCAATCTGGAATGTGAATTAGTAAAAATAACAGATATAAATGAAATTCTTAACTTTGGAGTTATGATGACACCAGCTCTTGCGGTTGATGGTAACGTTAAAGTGGTCGGCAAAGTTCCATCTGTTGAAGAAATAAAGAAAATAATTCAGTGAGGCAAGATGAATAAGAAAAAGACAGCAGGAATAGTACTTATACTCTTTGTCATTCTTAGTATTTTTGTTCTTGTAGCAAAAGAAATCACAAAAAAAGAGACACCTAAGGAAAAAACCGCTCTCCCGACCAAAAAAATCACTGAAAAAGAACATATAAAAGTGTTCTATTTCCATGGAAATGTCCGCTGTCCATCCTGCAAAAAGATAGAAGCATACACAAGAGAAACGGTCAACTCCAGATATAAAAATGAAATGGAAAAAGGTCTAATTGAATTTCATGAAATCAACATTGATAAACCTGAAAATGCGAAATACATTGATAAATATCAATTGATGACAAAACAGGTTATACTTGCAGAGTATAAAAACGGAAAAGAGACAAAATGGAAAGACCTTGATAAAATCTGGGAGCTTTTAGGAGACAAAGAACAGTTTCAGATGTATGAAGATATGGAAATATCAGCATGGCTGAAGGAGATAAACAGATGATAATGGCTCTTGCTACAGCAATCTGGCTGGGAATTCTGACATCAATATCCCCATGTCCGCTTGCAACAAACATTGCTGCCGTAAGCTACATATCAAAAAACATCTCAAACAGAAAAAGCGTTGCAATATCTTCCATCCTCTACACACTCGGAAGAATCGCAGCATACACAATAATAAGTGCGATCATTGTAATATCAGTTATCTCTATTCCAAAACTTTCTAACTTTCTTCAAGTCTGGGGAATCAAAATAATCGGTCCAATACTTATTCTAACAGGAGCCTTTTTACTGGAACTGATAACCATTAACATTCCATCATTAAGCGGAACCAGATTAAAACCTGAGAAAATAACAACTGCCGGTTCCTTTTTTCTGGGATTAATATTTGCACTCTCATTTTGCCCCGTCTCAGCCGCACTCTTTTTCGGATCGCTGATACCACTCGCAGTTTCAGAAGAATCAAAAATTCTTCTTCCACTACTCTACGGAATTGGAACAGCACTTCCCGTGATATTCTTTGCATCACTTATTGCAATCGGAAGTTCAAAAGTAGGAACTCTCTTTACCAAGATTACCAAAATAGAAAAATGGATAAGAACCATATTTGGAATAATTCTCGTAATAACAGGAATATATTACACAGTTCTCTACATATTCATAAACTGACAAAGCAAAAGGAGAGCAAATGAAAAAAGTCCTTTTTGTCTGCATACACAATTCAGCAAGAAGCCAGATGGCAGAAGCCTATCTAAACAAACTTGGAAAAGAAAAATTCTTTGCAGAAAGTGCAGGAATAGAAAGCGGAAAGCTTAATCCAATCGTTGTAAAAGCAATGGCACTTGACAAAATAGATATATCTTTAAACAAAACCAAAACCGTAGACAAAATGATAAGTTCAGGCAAAATTTTTGATTATCTTATAACAGTTTGCGATAAAACATCCGCTGAAAGATGCCCATATTACCCTGGAATCGGTAAAAGAATTCACATGGGATTTGAAGATCCGTCAGCATTAACCGGCACAGATGAAGAAAAGCTTGAAAAAACAGTAAAAATAAGAGATGAAATAAAAAAAGCTGTTATAAAATTCATAAAAGAGGCATATGAATGAAATTTACTCTGAAAAAAGGAGACATTACAAAAGAAAAATGTGATGCAATCATAAATGCAGCCAACAGTTCACTCTTAGGAGGAGGCGGAGTTGATGGAGCAATCCATCTGGCTGCCGGAAAAGGACTTCTTGAAGAATGCAGACTCATAAGGCAAAACTCTGGTGAATGCGATCCAGGAAAAGCAGTTATCACAAAAGGATATAACCTCTCTACACGCTTTGTAATTCATACAGTTGGACCAATCTGGCACGGCGGTAGCCAAAATGAAAAAGAAACTCTTAAAGAGTGCTATAAAAACTCATTAAAACTTGCTGAAGAGAAAAAGCTTAAAACTATTGCCTTTCCAAACATCAGCACAGGAGTTTACCGTTTTCCAAAAGAGCTTGCAGCTCAAGTTGTTTTTGAATTCTTTAAAGAATATTCAAATACAAAAACCAGCATAGAAGAAATAATCTTTATCTGCTTTGATGATGAAAACTTTGAGCTGTATGAAAAACTTGTCAGTAAACTTTAATTGCTGATAAAAATAAGCGTTACAGTAGTTTTCGGGCATGAACATGTAAATACTTTTTATCATAAAATGGGATTTTATGAACGAAGAGTTCATTACAGTTTAATAGGTTAAAGTTAAAGTGCTATATCTTATCTGCCAATTCTGATGTGTCAATTCCAAAAACCAGTTCATCCCATGTTCTTCCCTTGAAAAAAGATTTCTCAGGTAATTTTTTTTCTATTTTCATTCCAATTTTGCTTATGAGCTTCTGAGAAGCCGTATTTTCTGCAATGCAAGAAGCTGTAATCTTTTTAACTCCAAGATCTCTAACACCAAATCCAACAATTTCTTTAACAGATTCAATAGCATATCCATTGTTCCAATATTCCGGGTTTAATTCACATCCAATATCTGCCTCGACATTATTTTCATCATTAATTCTTATGCCGCAATTTCCAATAAGCTTTCCACTGTTTTTTAGTATTAATGCAAATTGGAATTTTCTACGTGGAATCGCTTCTTGTTGAAGAATGAAATCCTTTACAAACTGAATTACATCTTCCGGTGTACGAGAAGTCCATTCATAATACTGTAGATACCTGAAATCGTTCTGATAAATCAGAACTTCTTTCCAATCATTTTCCAGAAAATCACGTAATATCAATCGGTCAGTTTCTAACTGCATGTTTAGAACCTCTAATTATAATGTATAGGTTATACGTAAAATTGATAACAAAGTTTTTTTATTATTTTTTTCTGTATCCTAAAAAAATACGTTCAACAGGAGACCATCCCAAAAATCCAGGAGAAGTCCATCCCGGAGCAGGCAACAACTCTTCTATTTTTAAGTAGTTGTCAACTCTGATTTTATCCCACGCGTGAATTAAATCTCCATTGCCAATGTGCAATCCAACATGCCCATAATTTTTATATTCACCAAATAATGTTCCACTCGCATCAAAGAAAACAAATGCTCCAAGTGGAGGGAATCCTGTATTTTTGAATGCTTCATATTTTTCTGCCGACTCTTTCGCAGAACTCCCTCCAAAAATTTCAATATTATTACTTTCTTCATATGCATCTTCAACGAAAGCAAGGCATTTAAAAGGATATTCATATAAACCTATTTTTCCTTTAGCCCAATTTATTGCATTTTCAATGTAATCTTTATAAGGAGTATTCATATCTTTTTATCCGCTTACAATTGATATAATTTTTATTTTTTATATTTTCCTACTAATTCACCATGTTTCAGCAGCATAATTAACCGTACAAAAGGCTATCACCTTAATTTCTCTTTTGTGGCTAGAATTAGCATACTTAAAGGAATATCCGCTTTAAGTTCTTCCACTTTTTTATGTCCTGCAGAAATGTCTTTTACACTTTCTTTAAACTCTGTCAGCTTAAAACCGTTTCTTACAAGAGACATGACTAAATCTGATATTGTATAAACAAACCAATATTGTGTTTTTGCTTCGTACTGTTCTCCACCAATATAATCAAGGCTACTGTTTTCAACTATTGGCCCTTTATGAAAATATTTATCTACAATCTGAAGCCTGTTTTCAACATTGGAATTATCAAATGGAAGAAGTTCGGAAAATGGATGAATTTCGTGAATTAGAATTACACCACCGGGACGGAGCAGCTGAGAACATATCCTGAAAAAAATATTTATATCAGGCATCCAGCCGATACAGCCTGAAGTAATATATACAACATCAAAGCTGTCAAAATATTCTTCAGGAATGTCAAAAATATCATGGCATACAAACTCGCAGTTGATTCTGCATTTTTCAGCTCTGGAAACAGCTTCTTCAATAGCCAGTTCTGAAATATCAATACCTACACAGCGTCTTCCACCCATGTTTTTTACTGATAAAAGCTCTATTCCATTGTTGCAGCATATATGTACTACGTCTTTGCCTTTAATTTTTATTTTGTCAAAAAAATCGAGAATATCCTTATCTGTCTGAACTATATAACCAGGCTGCATAAACAAATTGTCCAGAATAAGTTTTCTTGTTTTCTGATGTTTAGGAACAACTTCATTCCAGGCATCTTTGTTTGCATTGGTAAAATCTTTTATATTCATTTTTTCCCATCTAAAATACGGTTTTAATTCCGCTTTCATGTTTGAAGAGTTTAATATACCGATTTTACTAATCAAACGTAGAATTTAACCAGAAAAACCGAAGTCAGTCAAGAAATAAAAAAACAGCTCTTTGACATTATGCTTTCAGATTTGTATTATTCCTATTATGAATTTTGGAGATAAAAAAGATGGATTTTAATATGTTTGAAAAGGCTCTTCTTGAAAGAAGAGAAGAAAATGGATCAGCAAAAATGGCTGCTTATATGAGGAATAAGTTTAAGTTTCTTGGAATTCCTGCACCTTTAAGGAAGCCTATTTTTAAAGAATTTATTTCTAATTTAAAGAAAGAGGGTGGAATTAACTGGGATGTTATTGACCTTTGCTGGAAAAATGAGTTTAGAGAGTTTCATTATTTTGTAGTGGATTATCTGGCGACCATGAAAAAAAGGCTGGTTTATGATGATATTTTTAAGATAAAGGAGCTTATTGTTACTAATTCATGGTGGGATACTGTTGATGGTCTTGACAGAGTTGCAGGAGAGATTTCTTTCAGATTCCATGAAGCTAAAGAGATTCTTTTAAAGTGGAGTTTGGATAATAATTTCTGGCTTAGAAGAGCTGCTATTGACCATCAGCTTTTAAGAAAAGATGATACAGATACAGATTTGCTTGAAAAAATCATTGTGAATAATCTTTATCAGAAGGAATTTTTCATAAATAAGGCTATTGGCTGGGCTCTTCGTGATTTCAGTAAAAGTAATTCTGAGTGGGTAAGAAATTTTATTGAAAAATATCATGAAGGTCTTTCAGATCTCTCTATTAGAGAGGCTTCAAAATATATTTAGGTTTTTTAGAAGAAAATTTAGATATTGTTATTTATTCCAAGAAGATGAAGGATAGAATAATGAGCAGAATCCCCATCAACTGAAAAAGGAGTGGGGACAGATGGCGTTGTACCCATAATATTTATATCATAATATTCAGCATCTGTAATAGCAGGAGTGTTTTCAGGTTTTGATGTATAATCTGTTATCTCTCCACTTGTAAGCGCTCTTTTGATAAAGAGCGTATTCATCAGGCCATGAGGCATATAGTCAACATACTCTCCGTTTCCTGAAACAGCTATAAATAAATATGGACTTCCAGTGCTGTCATCAATAGCTGCAAGGGTTTTTGAACCTGTTGATGCATCAGTTTTACCATTTACATAGAGAGTAAGGGTTGTTGCAGAAGCATCATAATTTAAAACCACAGAAATTATATCCTTTTTTACAACTGAAGCATCTGTTACGGAAACTGTTACCCAGTTTGTTCCATCATATACATCTGCTGTAACGGTATTTGTAACAGGATCTGCTTTAATTTTAAAGTTTCCAATAATATCGCTATTTTTTTCTCCTCGATAAATATGCGGATAGATATCTGTTGCTGAATCTGGAATTACAAACTTTTCTGCCACACTCCAGCTACTGCTGTTCATAATACCTGCAAAATTTTCCGTAATAATATTACCACTCTGTTCTTCTGTATTAAATTCATAATAGTTGCAGGCTTTGTTATTTGAAACAGTTGTGTTTGTAGGTAATGTTGTAAATGTTTTTAAAATGTTAAAAAGCGTACATTCTGAAAAACTAACGTTGTTTGTAAAAGTAAATGAATCTGTCCCAACACTCTCTAAAAGCGGTACATTTAAATTTTCAAGAAGAGCATTGTTCTGAATTGAAAGGTGATCATCTATATTTTTAATTTTAGGCAGGTCTAATGAAACAATTTTGGCATTGTTATTAAAATTTAAAGAATAAGCTGATGTAAGCTCAGGTAAACTTACTTCTATAAGCTCAGGATTAGATAAAATATGAAAACCTTCTGTTTCGACAAGTTTTGGAAGCTCTATTTTTGTCATAGATGCAAGCGTGTCAAAAACAAGTAATCCAATTTTTATAAGATTTGGAAGTTTTACTTCTGTAAGACCAGCCATTTGATAAAAAATCAGATTTGTATTGGGCAATGAGTTAAGTTTGCTTAGATCAATTGATGTAATTAAAGGAAGAGCCGCAAACTGAATAGCAGCTATTTCTGTAAGATTTGATATATTTATTGTATCTAACACATGATTATTAACAAAGTAGAGATAAGAAGTAGAAGCATTTGTCATTCCAGTCAGATCAACTGATTTTAAAGCATCATTACGTTCAATAATAACAGCACCTTTGGTTAAAGATGAAAGATCAAGAGTTTCAATAGAGCTGTTGTATGCTATATAAAGTCCGCTATTCCTAAAAGGACCTGCATCTTTTTTTAGTGTCGGCATCATCGACATGGCTGCACCAACTTCATTTAAAACTGGAAGTTCAACAGTTGTAAGCCTATTAAAATATGATATATTTAAAGCTCCTGTTACAGTTTCAAGCTTTGGCATTGATATCTTTGTTACAGGGAAATCGGGACCATCAATTTTTGTTCCTTTCTTAAGGTACATAGCCATACCAAAATAGATACTTCCTGCCACTTTGGAAAGATTTGGAAAAATTATTTCTGTTACAGCATCATTTGAGGCTGCATCATAAATAGAAGGTGCAACTGTTATATCTCCAACTACCATATCATAGTCTGCAAGAGCATCTATATCCTCTTTATACTGAATATAAATATCTCCAAAATAGATATTTTCACCTTCATTACAGACAAAAGTTGATGCATCAACTTCTTCATCCTGAAGTTCACCATCACCATTATCATCCGTTCCGACTTCTATTTTCTTACCGCCTTTTCCATCACAATTTTCTGTTCCTTCAGGTTCTTCTGTAGTTTTTACCAGACTGTTGTTTCCATTGCTTCCATTTTCTCCGGCTGTACCATTTCCACCTGTTTCTCCATTGCAGATAAATTGTGTAGATGTAATCTCATCTTCATTAAGAACTCCATCATCGTTTACATCAATTCCTGTTTCTATTTTTGTTCCGCCTTTTCCATCACAATTCTCAGTCTCTGCAGGTTCTGCTGTTATATTTATCAAAGCACCGTCTGTTCCTGTCGCACCATCAACACCATCTTTTCCATCCTCTCCGCAGGAGAAAAGAAAAAATGCTGAAAGAATAAAAATCAAATAACGTTTCATGCTGCCCCCAGTTTTATTATTTATATATATATTTATCATTTTTCTCTTCCTCCAGTTTTCTAATACAAAACACTCAGGACGCTATTCTGAACTGGCGAACCAAAGGAACTGAATCCTTGAAAATCTCCTGTAGATGCACCATCCATAAAATTAATTTCCATAACAGCCACATCTGTTACAGGAATCAAGTTGGATGTAGCATTTGTATAAGCAGATATTTCAGCTGTGGTTAAAGATCTCTGTATAAATTTATTATGGATGAAACCATAAGGAACAGTATTTGTCATTTCAGAACCGTTAAATGATGCTGCAACATAGAAAGGAGCTTCATTCTCACTGTCATTAATAGGAGAAACATTTTTAGAGTCTATTAATGTACCATTTAAATAAAGCGACATAGTTGTTGAATCATAATTTAAAATAATTGAAAGAATTGTTTTCGGCTTTATTCCGACATTTGTTCCGGAAAGATTTATCCATGCTGTTCCATCATATACTGAAGCTGAAATTGTGTTATTTTCAACATCAACAGTAATTGTATAATCTCCTGTTAAAGGAGAACCATCAACTCCTCTAAACATATGCGGATTTGAGGTATATGTAAAAGACACCTGTGGAATCATCATTTTTTCTGCAATACTCCAGCTATTTCCATTCATAAAAGATCTGAATTTTCCGTAATCTCCATAGTCTGTTGTTGATCCTGTATTGTATTTATAATATTTGCATGATTTATTACCTGTAAGATTTCCACTTGTATAAGGCAAAGTTGTAAGACTGTTAATAAAATCAAGAATCGTACATTCTGAAAGAGAGGTATTATTATATATGTTAAAATATGAGCCGCCTGCTGTTTCAAGTTTAGGCATATCAAAGCTTTTTAAAAGAGCATTATTCATAATATTTACCTGACTACTAAGAGTTGTCAATTCCGGAAATGATATTGACTCTATCTTACTGTTATTATTCATTTCAAAACGGCCGTAACTTGCACCAATTGAAAGAAGTTTAGGAGCAGAAACAGTTGTAAGTTCACTGTTGTTATTGAGATAAAAATATGAATTTGTAATAAGTTCAGGAAAAGAAACTTCTTTAAAACTGGTAGAATTTATATTTATATTATAAATATCGGTCAGTTTCGGAAAGGAAATATTTTCCATACTAAAATTACCATAAAAATAGAGTTCTTCCGCATATTGCAGGCTTGTCAGATTCAATGAAGTAAGTTCAGGCAAATTTTCAAAAGAAAGATATGTCAAAGGAGTACCTTTTAATTTACTAAGATCAATTGATGTAATCTCAGGAAGATCACCAATATACAAATAAGATATCTGCTCAAGATTTGAAAAATCTATTGTTGTTAAAACAGGATTATCATAAAAGTCAACAACAGAAGCTAGTGCATTTGTTAAACCGGTAAGATCTACTGATTTTAATTTATCATTATGAGCAATATAAAGATAACCTTTTTTAAGAGAAGAAAGGTCAAGAGTTTCAAGATTACTATTGTATGCAATAGACAAACCCATATTCGAATAAGAACTTTTAAAATCAACAGCCGTTCTTGTTCCTAATTCCTTTAATTTTGGAAGATCTATGGATGTAAGAAATTCCATATCTCTGATAAATAAACTGTTAGCCTGCTCAAGATCCGGAAAAGAGATTTTTTCTATTGAAGAATTGTAGGAAACTTTCTTTATTGAACCTCCGAAATAGATATTTCCTGTAACTCGGCGCAACGTTGGGATCGTTAATTCTGCAATGGGCTCCAAAGTTTCTTTATCTTTTACTTCAAAAGACATATATACACTGCCAACAACAACTTCATAATTAGAAAGTTCTTCTATATCAGTATCAAAAGCCACATAAAAATCACCATAATATGTCGCACCATCTTCATTGCAGACAAATTCTGTAGTATCTATCTCTTCTTCCTGAAGTTCACCATCACCGTTATCATCAATTCCGGCAACTATTTTTTTGCCGCCTCTTCCATCACAGTTTTCTGTTCCTGTTGGCTCAGCTATAACACTTACAAGTGAATTTTTTCCATTTTCACCTGTTTCACCTGTTTCACCGTTATCTCCATTTGAAGAATTGCAGATAAAGTTTGTTGATGTTATCTCTTCACTATCAAGAACACTATCACCATTTACATCTATGCCTGTTTCAACTTTTGTTCCACCATTTCCGTTACAGTTTTCTGTTCCACTTTCCTCTGTTGTAAGTTTAACAAGAGAACCATTTGTTCCGATTGTTCCATTGTCACCATTCTTGCCATCCTCTCCACAGGAAAGAATCATGAATGCTGAAAGTAGAAAAATTAAAAAGAGCTTCATGTTGCCTCCTAATTATTATTATCTTTAAAATCAATATAATCTTTATTAAATTCCTGAACCATTATCAAGAACATCTAAAACACTATGCCGAACTGGTGATCCTTCATAAGAAAAACTGCCAGCACCAACTGTATCTATAGTTGCTCCATCCATAAAATTGATTTCCAAATATTCAGCCTCTCCGGCATCTATAAAATCTGCTGTTGCCGTTGTATAGCCAGCGACTTCAGCATCATTTAAAGCTCTTGTTATAAAATAGTGATGAAGAAAACCATAAGGCACATAGTTTATAAAGTCTGTGCCATCATTCGATACGGCAACAAAAGGAAAACTTGTATTTGCACTATCATCAATAGGATCAACATCAGCAGAATTAAAAAGAACTCCATTAACATATAAAAACAATTTTCTTATATCAATATCATAAGTAAAAATTACTGAAACAATGGCTCCAGGTTTAACAGAAGCACCCGTTCCTGTTAAGGAAATCCAGCTTGTTCCATTATAAACTTCAGCTGTTACACTGTGAGCAACACCGTTTGCTGTTATTTTAAAATTTCCGGCAGCATCATTACCTACAAGACCTCTATATAAATGAGGATAAACGACATCTGTTTTTGTAGTAGGTATTATCATTTTTTCCAGAAAACTCCAGCTTTTATTAGCCATAATGCCATGCCAGTCTGAATAGGATGAAAAATCGCCGGTTTCTCCTGTGTTGTATTCGTAATATTTACAAGACTTGTTACTTGAAAAATAAAGGTTTTGCGGAAGTTCGTTAAATGAGTTTATAAAATCAAGAATTGTACATTCTGAAAGTGTTTCATTGTTTTCTATATCAAAATAATTAGTTCCTCCCTTTTCAACTTTAGGGCATTCAAACTTTTCGAGCATAGAATTGGAATAAATTCTTACAGTACTGCCCATATTGATAAGTTCAGGAAAAGAAATGGTCTTCATATTTGTAAGAGAGCCAAGCTCTAAATATTCACCAATAACAGCAAGTTTTGGAAAATTAAGAGCAGCTATTCCTGAATTTTCAATGCTGAGAGAACTATAAATTGTCACTAAGTTAGGAAAAGAAATTGAGTTGTCAAAATATGGTCCATAAAACTGAATAGAACCTACACTCTCAAGATTTGAAAGATTTACAGAAAGAGATGTATCTTCTGCCGCATTAAAATAAAGTACCGATTTGTCAGCATTTTTCATACCGCTAAGATCTATAGTTTTAAGCATATTGTTGTAGTAAATAAAAATAGATCCTTTTTCAAGCTTAGAAAGATCTAATGAAACAAGTGAATTGTTATAAGAAAAAGTAAATCCGCTATAAAATCCTCTTTTTGTAGGCATCATAGATGAAGCGGATTCACCGACTTCTTTAAGTTTAGGAAGCTCCAGTGTTGTAAGAGCATTCATATCTGTTATTAAAAAAGCACCTTTAACATATTCCATATTTAAAAAAGACACCTTGGTTATGAAATCAGAGGAAGTTCCTCTTGCAGCTTTATAATCCACATCATTTTCAATATATATTGAACCGGTAACACCCTTTAAATAATTCAATATTAATTCTGTAATTTTCTCACCAGTTGCTGCATTATAAATTATAGGAGAGATATAAAGGTTGCCTATAAGAACATCATAATCTTCCAGAGCTAAAATATCTTTTGTATATCTTATATAGTAATCGCCGTAATAGTAGTTAACTTCCGCATCATTACAGATGTAATCCACATTATCGACTTCATCAGCATCAAGAATTCCATCTTCATTATCATCAATACCTGATTCAATTTTCTTTCCGCCGTTACCGTCACAGTTCTCTGTTCCTTCAGATTCATCTGTAATGTTGATAAGGCTACTGTTTCCAGTTGTACCATTTTCACCACTATTTCCGCTTGAGCCATTGCATATAAACTGTATAGAATCAACTTCATCTTCATCAAGAATTTCATTTTCGTTTTCATCAATACCGGCTTCAATTTTTGTTCCACCAAGACCACTACAGTTTTCCGTGTCTTTAGCTTCTGTTGTTATTTTCAGCAGGGAAGCTTTTGTGCCATCAGAACCTGCCACACCATCAGTACCATCTTTTGCATCTTCTCCGCATGAAAGCATCAGAAATGCAACTGATAAAAAAATAAGAAAAAATTTCATAATTCCTCCAGATAATATAAAAACAACACAAATAGAAGTAGAATAATATAGCATATAAGTTAATCAAAAACCAAAAAAAATAAATAAAATCTAAGATGTATAAAGATTTATTGACACTTGTTTATTGCTGAAATAAAAAACGAGGTTAATCTTTTACAGGTTTAACCTTATTATTAAGATCCTGTATATTTATCGGAGCCACTTTTTCAGATTTTTTTGTAACTTCAGGAGTAATAATAGTTTTTTCATACTCAAAGCTGAAATTTCCATAACTTACACCGGCAAAAGAATCGAGAATTATATAGTATTTTCCGGCATTTTCTGCTGTTGTAACTTCAAAAGTAATATCATATCCACCAGTAATACAGTTGTTTAACGCAGAGTCTTTAACAATAATTGCCACAAGAGGAAATTCTGCATTAACTTTTAGATTAAGAGAGGTGTTTTCTTCCATTTCAATAGAATAAACGACATCCGGTCCGACAAGTCCTGCACCCTGACAAACACCTTCTGAAGGATTATAGTCATTTTCTGCAAGAGTTGTATAGCCTGTTATAACACCTGATTCCTGAAGTGTAACTGCACCTGGAATTTTATCATTTTCAGGCACTGTCAGGGAAACATTTTCAAAAGAGAGGTCTATTGTAAAATCATATTCCAGCGGATAATATGACATATCAAGAAGGACTATAACATCTTTTGAGGCATCACTATTATTGAGATAGTAAACCTGCTCCATAGCACCTGCTCCATGAAAAGCATTTCCGGCAAGACAAGTGCTCTCACTGCTGCAATCTGAAAGAACAGAAAGTTCCGCATCAAAATTACCTTCTTCTCCTGATTTAGGTGTAACTTTAAAAACCATAGCACTTTTTGCAGGAACAGAAACTTTGTAATAAAGATCAGGACCATAAGAATATCCGCCTGAGCAAGTGGTACTTCCATTCTGATCTGTTCCATTTTTTATACTTCTGTCATATGTCCCGGCCGTTAAAGTTTCAGCTTTTTCGCAGCTGTTATTCTCATCAGGCTCAAACATGTTGAATTCAAGAGTATATGGAGAATTCATAAGCGGTGTAACATACGGATGCTGGAAAACCTGAACATAAATAAAAGAATCAACATCGGAATGGTATTCTACGAACTCCGAAAAATAAGTCTGCTGATCATTACTGTTTGCGATAACATCGCCGTTACTGTTGTAAATCACAACATAAGTTGCATTGCTTTTTTCGCCACAGAAAGGTCTTGTCCTTATGTTAAGATATTTTCCTGCTTTTACTTCAAATTTATAAAAATCATTATCTCCATAGCCAAGTTTGCTTTCATGATAAAATGTTCCAAATATAAAGCCTTCCGTAACAAGCTGCGCCGTTTCCAGCGTGTTGTTTGGTTCAATTTCCAGTGTTCCCTTTCTGCTGTCAGGAATACAGTCACCGGACACACATCTCATCATATCACAGTTACAGTCAGCATTTGTTACACAATATTCAGGCTGACATAAATTACTTCCGCAATCCTTACTGAAACATTCTCTGTTTTCAGCACATGCCCAGTAATCACGAACTGTAGGAACAGCACAAATACTGTTTCTGTTACAGAAAGCTCTTTCACTGCCGCATGAACTTCCGAAAGGATAGCAAACCTGACCGTTACAGTAAGTTCCTTCAGGACATAATGCCGGATTATCCTGACAATCCTGAAGACAGAACTGCTCGCCTTCATACCCGATAACACATGAACCGTAATCATAGAAAACCACCTGACAATCGGTTTTAACTTCACATGAATTACAGGTTTTCTGATTTTCGGCAGGATCTACAGCATCATATCCTATACAGCCGGAATCTCCACTGCATTCTGTAGAACAGACACCGTAAAGACATTGAGCATTCTTTTCACAATCATCATCAAACCTACAGACATTATAAAAACTTTGTCTCCATGGGTAGGCTTTTCTACAGACACCATCAAAACAACCACCTATGTCAAAACAATCAGCGTCAGATTCACAATTTACAGTACAATAGTAATCTTTTATTGTCTCATCTCCATAACAGATATCTTCACAAGACCACACATACGGACAATTTTCTCCCGGCTTGAAATGCTTCTGTTCTTCAGCAACACAGAGACCCAAGTCCTTTGTTTCCGTCGTTCCATCTTCATTTTCAACTTCATGGGAACCGTAAATATAACACGAACCTATTGCGCATTCACCATCTGTTTCACATGCTTTTGAGCAGAAAAGTCCATCCACGCATTCATATCCGTCACCGCACTGCCAGCTTGCGGTGCAGTCTTCACCAAATTCAAGGTGTCCCTTAACACTTTCAGGAAGACATGCATAATTGTTAGACGCCTTCACAAAGCCACATTCCATATCTGTATTTGCTTCACATAAGTATGTTGTAACATTGTTTTCAGTTTTTTTAGTACAGTAATCACCGCAAATTTTCATATCAGAAAATTCTATACAGTTACCGCTTGCACACTGAGAATCTTCTGAACACTCCTCTCCGTTAACCATATCAAATCTATTTGGATCATGGCAGGTTTTAACACCGTCCTGATAAACATTCTCCATACATTCAAAACCTGAAGGACAAGGTGTAAGAATAGAAGAACAGGATGCAGTACAATAGCTGTCATAACATGCACCGCTACTGCAATCCATAACGGACTGACATGGTCCGCCAGTATCGACACTGCCTTTATGAACGCAATATTTTTCAAATTTAAAGCCACCGGCAGTTCCACCTTCCTTACATTTACCACAACTTCCGCAGGAATCAGAAATAAGATTGGAAGTACACTCTTCGGAACAGAATCTTGCTTCGCCGCCATAACTAAGACAAAGACCACCTTCACAGTCATCATCAAGATTACACGGCTGAAAAGTTTTCATCTTGGGAGAAGGTCTTTTAAGCATTGAAACATACAATGGCCTGCACTGATAACCATACTCTTTAGAGTGATAATGGCAGTTCATACCGCCAGGACAATCTTCATCCTCTTTACATGTTCCGGTACAGACGCTTGCTTTTGTAAAAGCAGACATTCCATTTTCATCAGTTCCTGACCAGTCATATATAGTATCGCAAAAACCAGTTCCACATTCACTATTATAATTACAAGGCATTCCAGCCTTTAAACCATAAGGTCGGTTATCACATTCACCGAAACCATTACATGAACCATTTTTACACAGTCCACTACCCATAACACCGGAAACAGCTTCACATTCACTGTTCTCAGGTCTTGGACTCCAGCTGGTTTTTGATATATCCCTGTTACAGTAAGTACAAGTACTATCCGAATTAACTTCGCCATCCTTAATACATTTCCCATCAATTTCACAGGTAAGCCTGTCACACAGACAAGTGAATCCGCCATTTTCATCAGGAACACACTGAGACCTGTTAGCTTCATTACATGGATTAGGATCACAAGGATTCTGAACAATCTGGTCAGCATCTTCAATTTCACCATCAGAATCAATAATTTCTGCATCCAAGTCATCTTCATCAGGTTCAGAATCTATAATAGAATCTGCATCCGATAAAATAGAATCCTCATCTGTAACATTTTTTTTACTGCTTCCATTATCACAAGAGACAGTAAAACAAAACAGGATAATACTAATAAAAAACAGGAATAATTTTTTCATTGATAAATCCCTAACAAAAAATTTATAAACTGACAACAATTTGAGCCTAGCACAAAAAAGGGATAAATCAATAAAATCTCTACATTTTTCACACAATTAAAAAGAAAGGAAATTTCCCTGAAAAAGGGATAGATATTTAGAAATAAAAAAGAAATATTTAGAATCTCAGACCTAAAAGAATATAAATATCTGGAATATATCGAGAAGTGTCTCCACAATATGTTCCATCTGGTTTTGCACAATCAGATTCTATAAATGCTTTATATGAAATAGGAAGTCCAACACCAATACGAAGCTGAAAAGCACGATCATATGATAAATGGTTTATAAATGAAATTTCCGCTACAGCTTCATAGAAAGAAATTGTAGTATTAAAAATGTTTATACCTGTTCCAAAACCAGCGCCAATACGAATTTCATCTTTTTTATACCAGTTTAAAAAAATTGGAACCCCCACAACACTTTTCCCTTTTATTGAGAGTGAATCATAGAAATTACAAGCCCCTTGAATACTAATCATTTCCCAGAAAAAATACTTCCATCTGACTGTTGCAAAAGCAAAATTTGCTGTAGCACCATAAGTACTTCCACCAAGCGCAAAGGCAAACCACTCCGTTTTTTCATGACTATATCTGATAATTGGTTCATCCTCTGCAAAAAGCGAAAATGAAAGCACTGAAACTATAAAAAAAGCTAATATTCTATTTTTCATCTGTTTTCTCCAACTATTTAAAATCTTACGCCAGCAAATCCGTATATGTTTGGCATATAATAAATTTTATTGCAATTTTCTTCTCTTTCACCACATTCAATTTCACCAAGTCTGCCTGTACCAAAAGGAAATTTTGCTGCTGCGCCAATCTGAAAAGCCATTTCATCAGAAATGTGAAAAACGTATGAAACTTCAGTCAAGGCATCGATAGAAGAAAAAGAATTTTTAAAGAACTCGGCACCTAAACTTAATCCAGCTGAAATTCTTATTTCATGTCTGTTATCATCCGTAAGAAAAAAAGGAATTCCGGAAGCAGTTTCAGCTCTCAGTGCAAAAGCATTCTGTGTAATAAAATCATAAGAACTCTGAATTCTTAAGGTTTCCCAAAAGAAAGAGTGCCATCTTAGCGTGCATACAGAAACATGCCCGCTTAAACCATAAGTTCCGTACCCTAAGGCAAATGAAAACCACTCCGTCTTTGTTTTGATAAATCCGTGAGTATATTTCTGTTCTTCTGCAAAAAGTGAAAAAGAAAGCATAAAAATTATAAGAAAAGCTAATATTTTATTTTTCATACATTCCTCCAACTATTAAAATCTTACGCCAGCAAAACCATATATGTTGGGCATATAAACACTTTTATAATAATAACTCCCAAAAGCACTTGCAAACATTTCATCATCAGTAAAAAGTGGAAAATCGGCACTAACTCCCACCTGAATTGCAAATGAATCAAAAATTCGAGCAATATATGACAATTCAGTAGAAATATCTAAAAGATACCCATCTTTTTTATAACAGGATATTCCCAAACCTACTCCAGCACCAACTCTTATTTCATGCCTGTTATCAGCTGTAATAAAAAAAGGAAGGCCTGCTGAACTTTTAATTTTGAATGAAAATACACTATATTCAGAAGCGACACCAATTTCATTAATGATATTGTCGCGATCATTAGTTCTGGGATATGAAAAATCACGTGATGCATGAAGTTTCAATATTTCCCAGAAAGCATTTCTCCATCTTAAAGTAAATGCAGAAAAATTTAACGAATAGCCATAAGTTCCATAACCTGCTGAAAACGAGATCCATTCTGTAGAAGTTCTTATAAAAACATGTTTATATTCAGTTTTTTCTTCTCCAAAGAGTTTAGCAGACAAAAACAGTATAAAAAATAAAAAAAACATTTTACTTTTCATCAATACCCTCCCAACTGGCACAGCTTACAGCCTATATTTAATAGACGAATAAGCGAAGTCAAAATGTTCAATTTTTTTCAGACTATTTTAGAACCAGCTGGTTTTACTAGGCTATTTTTTTATGAAAAGGACTGAAAAAGTGCTGTTTCAGATTTTATGAACAATTCTTTTACTGCTGCTTCTTGTAATTTTGCTTCCAATCATAATTACAAAAAGACCTGCTATGAAAAAAAGAGAAATTTTTTCACCATAAAACATAATTGAAAATAGAGTTGCAACTGCCGGTTTAAGAAAAAAGACAAGTGATGTCGAAGATGCGGAAAGTATTTTAAGCATGTTGAAAAAAACTATGTAGCTTATTCCGCTTACAACTATTCCGACATATAAAAATGATGCCAGATATTGCTTATCGGCAAATATTTCATGCGGGATTGCTAATGAGTTTCCCTGAACGAGCAAAATTATAAGAGAAAATATAAGCCCGGAGGCAAAACTTACAGTGTTAACTGTTATTGGTGAAATACCGTTTGAGTATTTTTTGCCAAGCACTGTATAAAGTGCAAAACTGACTGCACCAAGCATAGCATAAACGATCCCTAAATCGAGCGACAAGCCTTTGTTCAGAGCAATAATCACAACACCCGTCATCCCTACCAGAAAACCTGCAAGTTTTTTCATAGAAAGTTTTTCAATATTAAGTATGTGGGAAAATCCAAGCACAAAAAGGGGATTTGATGAGAAAACAACTGCCGCTGTTGCAGGTGTGGTATTTTTTATAGCAAGCTGAAGCATTGTCATTGAAAATGTTATGTTAAGAAATCCAAGCCCTGCAAGATGAATCAGATCTTTTTTGCTTAATGCTTTTATTTCAGAGATTCTTTTTGTTGATATCTGAAAAACAGCAAGAACAGCAAAACCTATAACAAATCTGTAAAATGTAAGCAAAAACGGGTCAATAACACCCATAAGCGGTTTTGATGCAACTTCCATTGAACTGAAAATTATAACGGCTGCAATAAAATATATCAGACCTTTTCTGTCCATAATCTGCCATCCTTAACTCTGATTCTGATTGTTTTGCACTCTTTGAGCACGCCTTCGCCAAAGTAATCAACTGTCAGATAGTTTGCTGCTGTTCCTGAAAAATGGTTCTTACCTTTTTCTTCTTCAAGAATCATTGTGGTTACCAATCCGTCACATTTATCAATATATTCTCTTCTTTTCACTTCAAAGAGCTCTCTCATTTTCCTTGCTCTCTCTTTTTTTATATCAGAAGGAACTGACTCCTTTTTCTCAAGCTCATAACCTTTTGTCCCTTTTCTAGGAGAAAACGGAAAAACATGACCATAAGCAAGAGGAAGCTTTTTTATAAGATTAAATGATGCCATGAAATCTTCATCTGTCTCACCTGGAAAGCCGACAATAACATCTGTACCGACAGCCACACTGTTTGAGCCATCATCTGTAAGTCTCATTACTGCCTTTGCAAAATCTTCAGCCGGATATGGGCGGTTCATCTTTTTTAAAATGGAATCACTTCCGCTTTGCAGTGAAATGTGCCAATGCGGCAGCACTTTCCCCTCTTCAGCCATTTCAAAAAGCTTTTCTGAAATTTCAAGACACTCCATAGAGCCTAGCCTTACCCTTCCTATCTTTTCAAAAGCAAGATTGGCAACATCGGCAAGTGTTTCTCTGTAGTTATTATCTTTTCCATATCTTCCAATGTGTATACCTGTCAGAACAACTTCATTAAAATCTTTATTTTTAAGGTCATCAAGAACTTTTGAAATATCTGACATTGGAACACTTTTTATTTTACCGCCTCTGACATACGGAATTATGCAGTATGTGCAGAACTGATCGCAGCCGTCCTCAATTTTAAGAAAAGGTCTTGCTCTTGAAAAATCGACAGCAAAGAGTATTTCCGATTCAAAAAATGAGGCGACCTTTTCAATTGAATTTAAATAGAGCGCATCAGCATCTTCAGGCATACTGCTGTATTCTTTTCTTGTTCCGCAGCCTGTAACTATGACTTTGCCTTTTTTTGAAAGGCGGCGAATCATATTTCTAACCTGCGAATCGGTTGCAGAAGTTACAGTACAGCTGTTTATGATATAAAAATCGGCATCTTCTTCAGGTGAAACTATTTCAATGTTCTTAAGAGACTCTTTCAGCTGCTCGGTCTCAAAGAGATTGACTTTGCAGCCGAAAGTATAGAAGGCAACCTTAGGAATTCTGACCATTTTTTTCCATATATTCCTTTATTGCCTTGTGAAGAGCATCTGCCGCAAGGTTTGAGCAGTGAAGTTTTTCAGGCGGAAGACCGCCAAGTTCTTCAGCAACGAGGTCTCTTGTAACTTTTAAAGCCTCTTCAAGAGTTTTTCCCTTAACCATTTCAGTTGTAACAGAGCTTGTAGCTATAGCGGCACCGCATCCGAAAGTCTGAAATTTAATATCTTCAATTATTCCGTCATTTATTTTAAGAGAAACCTGAATAATATCTCCGCATGAAGCATTTCCAACTTCACCGAAAGCATCTGGATTCTCTATTCTTCCGACATTTCTAGGATTCATGAAATGTTCCATAACTTTATCGGTATAATCCTGCATGATTCACTCCTATTTTATATTGTTTATAAATCTGTCGTAAAGCGGTGAAAAACTTCTGAGAGTAACAATTGTCTTCTTAAGTTCTTCAACCGTATAATCTATATCTTCCTTTACTGTTTCACGTCCAAGTGAAAATCTTATTGTTGAATGAGCTTCATCTTCACCAACATGCATAGCCGTTATTACATGACTTGGATCAAGAGTTCCTGATGAGCAGGCAGAACCTGTAGAAACAGCAATGCCGGCATAGTCAAGTTTAAGCTGAATACCTTCGCCTTCAACAAACTCAAAGCTTATATTTGTAGTTGTCGGAAGTCTATGCTCCTTGTCACCAAGCACTTTAACATAAGGAATCTCTGCAACAACTTTCTCTTCAAGATAGTCTCTTATAACAGAAACTCTTTTAGCCTCGCTATCCATCTCTTTTAATGCAAGTTCCAGAGCAGCGCCCATTGAAATAATTCCAATAACATTTTCTGTGCCCGCACGTCTGTTCTTTTCCTGATGTCCGCCGGTAAGATATGGAGTGAGTCTTTTCCCTTTTCTTATAACAAGTGCGCCGATTCCCTTAAGTGCATAAAATTTATGACCGCTTATTGTCATAAAATCGACACCTAGATCATTAAAATCAACAGGAATCTTTCCAACAGCCTGAACAGCGTCAGTATGAACAAGAACATTGTGCTTGTGGGCAATTTCAGCAATCTCTTTTACAGGATAGATGTTTCCTATCTCATTATTTGCAAGCATTATTGAAACAAGACCGGTATTTTCCTTTATAAGAGCTTCAACATCGGCAGGATTTATCCTTCCTTTCTGATCTACCGGAACAATAGAAACTTCATAACCGTGCTTTGTAAGATATTTAGCAGTCTCAAGAACAGCAGGATGCTCAACTGCGCTAACAATTATATGATTTTTATTTTCTTTAAAGTTTACGCCGTAACCTCTTAAAACAGTATTGTTACCTTCAGTTGCACATGAAGTGAAAACAAGGTTCTTTGCTTCGGTTCCAATCGCTTTTGCAATAACCTCACGGCTACTTTCAACTGCATTCTTTACAATACGTCCCTCTTTATATCTGCTGGAAGCGTTTCCGTAATTTTCCATAAGGAAAGGGAGAACAGCATTTTTAACTTCCTCTCTTACAGGTGTCGTAGCATTGTTATCAAGATATATTCTTTTCATTATTCGACTCCGCAAACATGAGTTTTTAACAAATCTTCTATAGTTTTTAATTCAAGGAACGCTTTTACATGAAAATAAAAGTCATCCCACAAATGCTTTGCTTTACAGTGAGCACCAAAACATGTATTTGTCTGTTTTCTTTCACAGTCAGGAATATTTTCTATCTCACCGACAGCAAGTAAAACATCAAAAAGGGTTATCTCGGAAGGCTTTTTACTTAAAACATAGCCTCCTCCTGGACCTTTAACGCTCTTTACCAGTCCGGCTCTTCTAAGTTTATTAAAAAGCTGTTCGGTATATGAAACCGGAAGCTTTTCAAATTCGGACAGAGCTGAAAGAGAAACAGGATTTCCCTGCCTTTCCATACATGCAAGAGCTGTTATTGCCCTTACCGAATATTTTCCTTTTTTAGAGATAAGCATATTACCCTCACAAAAAGCTCACAACAGTGAATATAATTGCCCCACTATTTTTGTCAACTATTGAAATGATGATTTTTTTAATAAAATAGAAATTATTTTATATCAGCCTGATTTTATTCTGAATCTTCGGTGTCTTTAAATTCCATATTAAGCTGATTCATAAAGAATCCGTACTCAAGAGCAACCTCTTCCATTGCGGCGGCAACAGATTTTCCCTGACCGTGACCCGCTTTCATCTCAACTCTCAGGAAAATCGGATTATCAGATTTGTTTTCGTACTGAAGAAGTGCAGCCATCTTTTTTGCATGCATAGGATGAACACGGCTGTCACTCTCACCGGCAGTAAGAAAAACAGCAGGATACTTCACGCCGCTTTTAACATTCTGATAAGGAGAATATTTATAGATATATTTAAACTGCTCAGGATCATCAGCAGTTCCATATTCACTTACCCAGTAGCGACCGATAAGAAACTTATCAAACTTAAGCATATCAAGGAGAGGAACAGCAACAAGAGCAGCCTTAAAAAGCTCAGGATACTGAACAACCATTGCACCGGTAAGAAGACCGCCATTACTTCCGCCCCATATCGCAACTCTGTCAGGGTTAGTATACTTCTCACTGATAAGATACTTTATCGCCCAGGCAAAATCATCAAAAGTATTCTGCTTATTCTCCATCATACCGGCTCTATGCCATTTCTCGCCATACTCGCCGCCGCCTCTTATATTTGCAATAGCAAGAACTCCACCCTGCTCAATCCATGCAACATTACTTGAAGAGAAATAAAGAGGATAAGTAACATTAAAACCGCCGTAACCCTTAATAAGAACAGGATTATTTCCGTTAAGCTCAAGACCTTTCTTATAAACAAGGAACATCGGAACCTTTGTACCATCCTTTGAAGCAAAGAAAACCTGCTTCGTCTCTATACTGCCGCAGTCAACACCGACATTCGCCTGCCAGAACTGCTTAAGACCTTTCCCTTCGCTATATTTGAAAATAGTAGGAGGATACGCATAGGAAGAAAACTTAAAATAAACAAAAGCACCATCAGGATCAGCAGAAACAGAATCAATTGAACCGAGAACAGGAAGACCAACAGAAACAGCCTTACCGTCATCAAGATTGTAAAACTTTATTTTAGAAGCGACATCATGCATATAGACAACAAGCATTCTTCCCGCAGCAACACCGAAATTACTGATAACATCACTATCATGTTCAGGAACAAGCGTCGACCACTCCAAAGTATCAGCATTGACCTTCATAATCTTCCAGTTCAAAGCATTATCCTGAGCAGTTTTAAGATAAACATTATTTCTGTAAACCTCGCCCTCATAAATATTATCGTAATTATCGACAACAGTCTTCATCTTAGCTTCATTTATATCATAAAGAAGAACCTTAGCCTTACCGCTTGAACCCTTATACTCGAAAATAAGAAGCCAGTTACCATCAGGATCTATAGTTGAAACTAAAATAGCCTCCTTGATAGTAGACTTAGCCACAACAGCATCACTCTCAAAGTTATCACCAAGCTTATGGAAACGGATAGACTGAAGCATATCAATCTCCTTAGGATCGTTCCCATCCATCTTTCTGCTGTAAAAGAAACCCGACTCATCCTTCTTCCAGCCGACACTCGCATATCTGCAACCGGGAATAGGGGCATCAACAGCAGTTTTAGTTTCAGTATCTATAACATGAAGAACAGACTGCTCGCTTCCATTCTCAGAAAGACCATAAACAACATACTTACCGGAAGGCGAAACACTCCACCAGTCCATAGCAGTCGTCCCCTCGCTGTTTATTTTGTTAGGATTAACAAGCTCATCCTTCTGACCATTGACATCCATATAAAGAACAGCCTGATTCTCAAGACCTCTGGTAAACTCATAAAAAATCTTACCGCCACGCTCGACAGGAAGATCCATCTTATCATAATTCCAGAGCTTCTTAAGTCTCTCCATCAGTTTTGCAGTCTGAGGATAACCCTTGATAACCTTTTCGGAATACTCATTCTCAGCATTAGTCCAGGCCTTAACCTTCGGATCATCCGAATTCTCAAGCCAGCTGTAGTAATCGGTAATCTCAACACCGTGCAAAGTATATTTAGAATCAATACGCTCAGCATTAGGATAAAAAGGCTTATACTCAAGCATCTTCTTATCAACCTTAACCATATCCTTGCTGTACTTAGTCTCTACATTAAGCTTTTTCACCTGACTATCCGTTGAACAGGCAAACACAAACATGAGAGAAACCGCTAAAAGAATCAACTTCTTCATCAAACACTCCTCAGACAGTTAACAAAATATCGTAAGACTTTATAATCTGCGCTAAAGAGAGTCAAATTTATCTGGAAATTAAAGGAAAGAAAATCAAAAGAAAAAACTATTCGCTATCCCTTGTAAGCTCACAGTAATAAACCATTTCACCATCTTCACGTTTAAGCTTTTTAATCTTAGCAAGCCTTTCCGCATCACCCTTTACAGTAAAACGGATAACCTTCGGACACAAACACGAAGCCTGCTCACCATGATAATCTATTACTATTTCAAGATTAAGAACCGATTCATCCTCCTCATCAAATGAAGTTGAAACATAAATATCCTGAGTATCAGAACAGTTAAAATCTTCCGCATACTCGATAACAAGACCGTTATCATCCATAGAAATAATCTCGGCAAAAGGCTCAACAATAAATCCTGATTCATTGGAGTGAGCTTTTATATCATCTTCCGTTATCTCCTTCATACTGAAACTGCCTATAGAATCACTTTTCATACAGGCGGAAAGCTGCGCCTTCTGCATATTGCTTCCGTCACTGCATGAAAGGATAAAAAGGAAAGAAGAAAGAGTTAAAATAAGTTTTTTCATGATTATCATTCCGAAACAATTTATAAAAACATAAGCATTGTAACCTCATGGAAACTGTTGTCAAGCAGACAAAAGCATTAAAGCCGATGTTTTTTATATAACTTAAAAAGAAAACAATTCCTTAATTCCTTTTTTTATACATCAGAGAAAAGAGAATCCTTTATACATCAAGGCTAAAAAAAAATAAGAGATACTGGAATTTCACACTTTATGAAACAGCAGAAAATTATCTGAACAATGAAAACTCTTTATGATGAAATCATTTAAGCAGTACGCAAAAACAAAGTTACCCTTAAAAAATTTGACATTTAACATCCGTAAGATAAGGTTTGATGTTTTATTAACCACATGTATAAAAAGGGTTTTAACATGAAACACAAACATGAGAGAAACCGCTAAAAGAATCAACTTCTTCATCAAACACTCCTCAGACAGTTAACAAAATATCGTAAGACTTTATAATCTGCATTAAAGAGAGTCAAATTTATCGGGAAATTAAAGGGAAACTATCAGAAACTAATCAACCGTGACATCCATATACATGAAAATATTTGCCACACCACTTTCATCTTTTCTCATAAAAAAAGCCTTGTTGTTGTCTCTTATGTAAAAACAAAGTGAACTGTCAGCACTTTGGAAACGTTCAAAAGAAGGAATATAGAGAGTTGGATTTTCTAAAATCTCTTTGTAATTGTGAATAAATTTTGCCGACGTAAGTTTAAAATAATCATCTGAAGTTGAAAAGTAGATTATAGAATCATCAAGAATACAAGCATAGTTGTCAAAGTCAGGACTTTCAGTGTAAATAGTGCAGCCTGCAACATCTTCAACTGTAATTACAGAAGGGATATAATCAGGGCATGTCATCTCTTCTTTTGTAGAATAATCGTAGCACTTATCTCCAAAAGTAAACTTTGTTCCCGGATAAAGATTAAATGCCTGTTCAATCTCTTCTTTTGTATAGTTTTGATAGTAGTGAATTCCCCTTATAGCTTCAGCGCACTCACCATTGTAAGAAGTCTCAGTCTGATAATCCTTCATCAAAGAATTTAAAGTTACATTTCCGTAATCAGAGGAATCAGAGCAGCCTGAACTTGATTCCTCTTTAGATTCATCAGAGCAGCCTGCAAAAAATAGAAACAGCATGCAGAAAACAAATAATATTCTTTTACTTCTCATCATCAGCCTCCATAGATATTGTTAAAAATTCTTTATTTTGTTCATCAGGAACTACTTTTGATAAAGTTAAATTATTGTTTTCATCCAAAACATAAAAAAGAATTCCTTTCTCCTCTATCCCAAGTTTACTATAAATTTCTTCTGAAACCTCCGCATCACTCTTTATTTTAGACTCTTTTTCTAACTTTATTGAATATGGAACTCTTGATCTAACCTGGAATAATCCTTCTTCATCAAATTCCACTTCTATTTTTTCAGCAAAAATTGGAATACCATCGATCTTTGGTTTAAACACAAATGCAACAGAATTTACTAAAGTTTTTACAGGAAGATCAGGTTCTTCAATAGAAAAAGAATGAATTGTGTCTCTGCTTGTTCCTGTATATTCCAAATAAAGTGTTGTTAAACTTTGAGCTATTTCCTTAGCCATTGCAAGCTTCTTTTCTAATCCATATTCCCAATCTTCTTGTTCACTAAAAGGTTCAAATTTTCTGTTTGCAGTCACAGAAATGTTTTTGCCATCTTTTCTTATTTTAAAGTTTTCATTTAATGTTTTTGTACTATTAGTAAATAATTCTTCTAAATCCGAGTTGGAAACAGCTTCAAAAGAATATTTCTTAAAACTGCTGGCAGATTGACTTGTACGACTTTTTGTATAGGTAGTAAGATTATCATTTTCTTTATCTCTAAAACAGTAATAATTATAGTTCTGAACATTTGTTTTTCTAGGTTTAACACCTACTGATGTGTTATACATATAATCAGTTTTCATATATGTTGAAGTGCAGCTTGACTGTGTGCAGTCACAAGTTTCAAGAGTTAAAAACCGTGCATCCCTTTCATAGATTCCTGTAAAATCAGCACTCCATGCATAAACCCATGCTTTTGAAATAGGCATATTATCGTTTGTTAAATAATTCCAGAAATTTTCATACTGATAGTTAGCTTCGGAGCGTCCCCACCAAGAAATATTTCTGTATCCGCCAATACCGTTTAAGCGAGTCAACAGAGGATAATACATATCTGCCACTCTACTCCATGGAAGCCCATCATATCCAAAAGAATAACAGGCCGTTGTAAGCAGCCAACGAGTTTTAAATTGTCCGAGTCTCTCTGTATACAAACTTTCATTAAACGCTTTTGTACTTAAGTCGTCTTCAGCAATACGAACAACATCTCTATCGTCGGGAGAATGGTTAAAATCATAATAGAAATAATTATCGGAATACTCCTGATAAGGTAAAGCTATTCTTAAATCATCATTTTGGTCCCAGACACTTAGATCGGTGTAGCGACCATGTCCAGATAAAATAAGCATTTCATAATTATCTGTATATTTATTAAATTTCTGCTCATTTCCATAGTAAACTCTTTCATAAAATTCCTGATCATTATGCGTTGCACTTATATCATAGGCGAAACTATCTTTATCATATTTTAAACACTCTATTCGGAAATTATTGCCCATCTGATTTACATCTCGAATTCCATTCAAACAAACTTCTTCTAGTTTATTAACACTAGTACTAGGAAAATCTGAAGCCATAAACCATCCAATAGAACGAGCTCTTACGGGATAAACTAAATTAACAGAATTATTATAGCTTCTAAAATCCAAGGAATTTGTACCATTTGTATAACCAAACCAACCTAAATTTCTATGAGAAGAATTTAATATTTTATAATCATTAGTGTCTTCGCCTAAATCTAAAGTAATATTTCCAAAAAGTTCAACCGAACTTATAGTATCATTTTTTATTATTAAATTAGAAAAATCATCTATTGCCAGAGATTGCGTTCCTACAAGCAGTAACCGTTTATAACTGGCAACAGCATTTGTCTGAGAACTAAACTGATATTCAGGCAAATCATAAAGATATGCAAAACCGAAAGGCTCAACTACAGCATCATTAAAACCATGTATTCCATAATATTTTACCGCATAATCAAAAGATGCAGGTTGCGTTGTAATTGAATATGTATTGTTATTAATGTTTGCCGGCAGAGATGCATATACTCCATCATTATAATAGTAACAAGAGCCATTATTGTTTGTATTATTACAAAGATACGCTTCCCAGCCTTCTGAAACTTTTATAGAAGAGACATTTATTCTTTTTGAAAATAAATATGGTATATTAGGATTGCCTGAAGGAACCGTCCATCCATAATTATCTAAATCAAATTCTGTACCTTTTGTAACAGAACAAGAACGATTGCTATCCAGTGAACTATCACAAAATCTGATTCCTGAGAATTCACTTCTATACAGAGATTTAACATCATCTTCAGAAAGAGTTCTGTCGTAAAATCTCACATTATCAATTTCACCCTTAAAAAAATCACTTTTTGAGTTGCCTGAATCCCAATCCTGAGCTAAGACCCAAGGTTTATCATTAGATAAAAACGTTCCCATTTTATCATTAATAGTTCCCGACCAAAGAACCTCTCCATTTTTGTAAACCACAACATTTGTAAAAGAAGTCCCTTCACTTCCCACAATTACATAATGTGTCCATACAAGAGGCTCTGTTCCACTAGAAAAGAATTGAACATGATTAAGCAATCTTAGTGAAAGCTGATTATTCCAGTAACCAAAAAGAAAAGAATTATCAACACCATTTGCGGTATGTTTTCCTATGTATGAATTATTATTTGATGATGTAGCTTGCTGATCAGATTTGACCCATAAACTTATTGAGTATCTGCCAGCTGAATTTCGAGGATCTGTAGTTCCTGTTCCAAACTCAACATAATCATTTACACCGTCAAAGTATGCAGCTCTATTTTCCATTCCTTCTTTAAAAACGACTCCACCAGTTTGCGTACCATCTGCCTCGTCCCTATCATCCAAAAAATTATTATCAAAATTTAAATGCAGAATAGATGATTCTTTGTTATAAATTTCCTTTACCTCTTCTTCTGATAATTTTGTATTATAAAATCTAACACTATCCATTTGCCCCTTAAAGAAATCTGATGTAGCTGTAGAAGAATCCCAATCCTGACCTAAAACCCAAGATTTTCCAGAGGAATTACTATCCATAGTATCATTTATTATACCAGCCCAAACTTGTTCACCATTTTTATATAGATTTACATTCGTGATACCATTAACTTCCTGTGCTGCAATAACATAATGAACCCAAGTATATAAAGGCTCTGAACCTAAAGATGAGAAGTATTCTATATCATTATTAATTGTTAGAGAAAGAGATCCATTCCAATAACCAAAAAGGAACTCATTGCCACCAGAAGATGTATGTTTTCCAATATAACTATTTGCATTAGATGAAGAAGCCCTTTCTGTAGAATAAACCCATAAAGAAATAGTATATGTTCCATTGTTTCCTCTTGGATCAAAAGAATCCAGACCAATTTCAAAATAATTCACACCATCAAATTTAAGACTTTTATCAATCTGACCAAGAGAATAAAAATAATAATCATTTCCATTCCCAGCTCTTTTAGCATTGCTATTACCATAGCTGTCATCTAAATTACCATCAAATTTAAGATGAGTTAACAAACTAGCTGATAAATGAAATGAAATAATAAAAAACAAAATAATAAAAACCATCTTTTTCATAGCTATTACCTACCAACAATTTATAAAAACATACGCATTGTAACCCCATGGAAACTGTTGTCAAGCAGATAAAAGCATTAAAGCCGATGTTTTTTTATATAACTTAAAAAGAAAACAATTCCTTAATTCCTTTTTTTATACATCAGAGAAAAGAGAATCCTTTATACATCAAGGCTAAAAAAAAATAAGAGATACTGGAATTTCACACTTTATGAAACAGCAGAAAATTATCTGAACAATGAAAACTCTTTATGATGAAATCATTTAAGCAGTACGCAAAAACAAAGTTACCCTTAAAAAATTTGACATTTAACATCCGTAAGATAAGGTTTGATGTTTTATTAACCACATGTATAAAAAGGGTTTTAACATGAAACACAAACTAATTCTTCTCATTATCCCGATTCTTCTTACAATACTTGGATGCAGTGAAGAAAAATGGTTCGTTCCGACAGAAAAGAACATTTTAATATCCCATGCCTTAGGCGGAATCAATTCCACTGTATATACAAATTCAAAAGATGCTTTCATTCTCAACTATGATAAAGGCTACCGCTGGTTTGAAGTTGACATAACACTTTTAAAAGACGGCAACCTTGTCTGCTTTCATGAAGGACACGAAAAACATCTCGGCATCGGCAACAGAAAAATAACTGACCTGACCATCAAAGAATTTGAATCCTTAAAATATGACGGCAAATACCAGCAGATTTCATTTAAAACATTCCTTGAAATTGCAAATCAAAAGAAAGGAATCTACATAGTTACCGATACAAAGTTATGGAACACGGAAATCATGGACAAGTTCATAAAGGAAGTAAACGCCGTTGATTCAGACCTCTTTAAAAAGATAATTCCCCAGATATACAAAGAAGAAGATATGAACCTAATCGAAAAAGTGGATAAAAATCACACCAGATTCGCATCGCTGATTTTTACGCTATACGCAATGGACAGCAAAAAAATCCCTAATGAAAACATTCTTGCCGCAGTAAAAAAATACGGAATACCAATAGTTACAATGCCGAGATGGGATTATATAAGACTTACGAAAGAATTTATAAAACAGCTCCATGACGAGCATATATATACCTTTACACACACGATAAACAACTCAAAAGATGCCGGTAAAATGTATGAAATGGGAATTGACGGGCTATACACCGATTTTTATATGGAACAAAAAGATTCAGGAAACAGAAAAAAGTAGCTAATCCCTTGTAAGCTCACAGTAATAGACCTGATCACCATCTTCACGTTTAAGCTTTTTAATCTTCGCAAGCCTTTCAGGATCACCCTTTACAGTAAAACGGATAACCTTCGGGCAAACGCATGTAGCCCACTCATTATGGTAATCTATCTCTATTTCAAGATTAAGAACCGATTCATCCTCTTCATCAAATGAAGTTGCAACATAGATATCCTGAGTATTAGAGCAGTTAAAATCTTTTGCATACTCGATAACAAGACCGTTATCATCCAGAGAAATAATCTCGGCAAATGGTTCAGTTATTTTTATTGTATCACCAGTATGAGCCTTTATATCATCTTCCGTTATCTCCTTCATACTGAAGCTGCCTGTAGAATCGCTTTTCATACAGGCGGAAAGCCGGGCCTTCTGCATATCGCTTCCGTCACTGCATGAAAGGATAAAAAGGAAAGAAAAAAGAGTTAAAATAAGTTTTTTCATAAGACGTTCCTCACATACCAAGCTTACTGAACCACTCATTGTTGCCCTTAAATGCAACTTTTGCAAGAAGTTTAAGATCACTTACAAAATCTTCAAGCTCGGCAATTCTGGCATCTCTTGCATCAGTTGCGGCAACAGCTTCAGCCTTTTCCTTTTCAGCTGTTATTCTCTTTTCTGAAACGTTATCAACAAGGGTTCTGCGACCTTTGAGCTTTTCATCTGTAAGACCAAACTCGCTTAAAGTCTCGGTAACTTCACTGTTTCCAAGTGCATTGTCATAAAATGTTCTAAGCTCTGATATCCACGACGAATAGGCTCTGTTTCTTGAGCCTTTAAGATTTAAAAGAGTCTCTTTTTCACTGTCATTTTCAAATGCGATTCTTGCAATTTTAACATCTTTCATGTAAAGGGTGTCAAGCTCGCCTTTTGCACTGTTAAATTCCTCAACTGCCTTATACTGCTCGGAGTATTCCTTTTTCTGGGCATTTACACTTTCAATTGTACGTTCCAGAATAAGCAGTGCATTGACAAGTTCGGTATCTCCTATTCCGTACTTTCCAATTGCGCTCTTCATTTCGGGGTTGTTTCTGATACCTTTGATGATGAGTTCTGCATTTGTGATTCTATCATCTACAGAAATCGTTTTTACAGTTCTCTTTTTCGTTTCTTTTACTTCTTCAGCCATAAGTTACTCCTGCTTTATGATTGGTAAAACCGTTTATATGACAAAGTAACGGCACTATGTCATGCCTGCAATGAAAAAAATGGTAAGTGGCAGTTGCAGTGTCATTCCCGCACTCAAAAGAATCATTAAGCGGCGCAGCAATGTCATGCCTGCAATAAAATAAATGGTTCGTAACAGACGCAATGCCTTTTCTGCACGGGAAAAAACGCCCCGTGGCAGACGCAATGCCTTTTCTGCACGAAAAAAATCGCTCTGCGGCGCTCCTTTGCTTTTCCTCTCTTTGCACCCATGACGTTGTAAAGGTAAAACGCCTTAAAATTTTGCTTACCTGCGACAATGTATCTCTGATTTGTTCCATGCTACACACTTTTTGTAATCGTTTTGACTTATTTTATTAAATGAGGCGGTGATGTAAAGAAAAAAGTTTATCTCTCAGAGATATCTTTCCGCTATTGAAAGGAGTTTTGTCTCTATCTGATCTAGCGGCGTGACTGTTTTGTCGGTCTGGGTGAGAAAATTTATCCATGTGCTTGTGTGTCTTACCCCTTTTTTGCGGAGCTGGCTCATGAAATGCTGGTCTTTTGTTTCGAGTTTTTCAATGTCTGTTGATGACCATGGAAAAACGATGTCCATTTCGACTGTTCTGCCGAGATATTTCCTTATTACAAGTAGTCTTGAGTTTATATCTTTGTTGTATGTCTGGCTGCTTTTGGCTTCAAAGATATGGATGTGTCCGTTTCCGAATACGACCATTGTGTCGAGTTCTATCATTGTGCCGAGTTCTTTGTCTATTTTTACGTTCTGATAGACTGATGTTATGCTTTCTTTGAGTATGGGGTTCTTTTCGATTGCTCTGCATACGGCGTAGCTTACAAGTTTTTCAAATACGTTTGCTATTGTTGTTCTGCTGGTAAGGAAAACCTTTTCGCCTGATTCATCTATTAATGGTTTGGAACTGTAGCTGTTATATAACTGTTCAGGAAAGCTTACCTGATTTATTTTTCTCATTGTCTTGCCGTACTGCATCATTGTGAATGTTGTGTCGGATGCGAGTGCTGCGATTTTGCTTTTCACTTCGTTTGATATTTCCGCAAAGTTTCCGGTTATGATTTTATCAATGTTGTGATAAAGTTTTGTTTCTGATGCTTTTACAACTTCACTGTAGTCTTCAAAAAACTTGGGATCTGAAATGTACTCTTCCCTGAAGTAGTTTACAAAGGTGTTTTTAAGTTCCTTCACTGTGTTTTTTATGGCATCTAATGAGTCGTTTTCGTTTCTCGGTATTATTCCGGTGAGTGTGTCTTCTACTTCGGAGAGTTCTTTTTCTATGAATTTGTGAATTATCGATTCGTCTCCGTATTTTGATGCGGCTTCTTTTATGTTTTCAAATGAGAGGAAGTAGGATCTGAGGTTTACGTCGCCGCATATTTCATCAAAGAGTC
The DNA here is from genome assembly GCA_963667425.1 of bacterium. GTDB lineage: Bacteria > UBP6 > UBA1177 > UBA1177. Next base: position 2,029,721 of record OY763407.1, read on the forward strand.
TGCTGTAGCTTTCCAGTCCTGTGAACCAGCAGTATTTGTCGTTATAGATTTCCTTGTATTCCCGAAGTGTTGCACCGTACATTTCGACTCTTTCCTTTATGTTCCAGTCGAATTTTACGGGGAAGGTTTCCTGTGCAAAGCTTTTTTCGTGTACTTTTATAAGGTATATTTTTCTCACGTCAGGGTCGAAGTATATCATTGAAAAGGAAATATTTACTTTTTCAGCGAGTCTTTTAAGGTAGTTCCCGGCTGTTATTCTGTGGATTCCCTTTCCTGAGCTTGCATCGAGCACCATGTTTGTCACTTTTTTCTCAGCTATGAGCTCTCTTGTGTGTATTTTTATGATGTCTACTATTGCTGTCATCGTGGATGTCTTGTCGATGAAGATGTTTTTGTATTCTATGGCTTTTCCGCTTAGTGAAACAAGTAGCGGAATCTGCTCGTACCATTTTTCTTCTGCCGCTTTGGGTGTTGTGAAAAAGAGTATGTAGTCGGGGTTTGCCTGTTTTATTATAGATGCCTGAACAACTGTCTGTCTTGAGACAAAAGCAATTAGTAGGTTCATTTTTTCTCCTTTTATGGAAGTATGATAAGAGAGCATCCGCTCGATTTTCTTGGTTTTTCTGCTGGAACGCCGCTGTCTTCGTCTGGAGTTTCTGATGAGTCATCGGTATCTTCGTCAGGCACTTCGATGTTTTCACATTCTGTTCCGCCCCAACCACCTATCGTGTCAATTTCAATTGATGTTTTTGATATATCGAAATCTATTTTACCTTTTACGCTTCCATTGTCCCAGTAGTTTTCGGTTGTAGATGGTACTCTGTATTTTGGTGCGTATGCATTTGCAAGGTGAACTCCCATTTTATGCCCTTTGTTGAATATTATTGATAGGTATCCGACGTTGAATTCCATTTCTGTTAAAACGTCTGACTCTATTAGCTTTTCATTTTCGAGTCCGTCACGGAATCTTACTTTTCTTCCCCCTTCGAGCATGAGATATTCCGTGCCGTCAGGATAGATGTCGGTTATTACTGCAACTAAGTCAAAGTCTTTAAGCTCTGTTGTAAAAGCTGTTTTAACATTTATTGCACCTGTAAGTTCGGTCGGCTCATCGAATGGTTCTGTCTCAAATGATATTACATCTTTTCTTAATCTGTAGACTGAAACGTCGCATGGTCCTGGGTTTATTGTAAGGTTGTTGCCGCATATCGTAGGGAAAGGGTTTGCGTAATCAAAGTTAAGAACGAAATTTCCCTTTCCGCATCTCCCTTTTTTAAGTTTAAGGTTTTCGTCTGCGGTAAGTATAACTTTTACTGCATTTTCCGGTGGAAATGTTTCGGATGTTTTCCATTCGTTTCCCGGAGCGGATGTGTCTGAAACGTCTCCGATTGTATAGTATGTAACAGCTGCCAGTGCTGCTTTAGGCATAGTTGGGAAAAGGTAGTGAAAAAGAAGCATATATGCGGGATCATCTTCACCTTCAAAATATCTTGCCGCATTTTCGGGGAATGTGAGTGAGCCGGATTTGGAGGTTGAAATGGTTCCGTGAGACCATGGTCCTATTACAAGATGCTGATCAGGCGCACTACTTTCCTGATAGAGTTTAAAGGTGTCGATCTGCTCTCTTGTAAACATGTCGAACCAGCCTGAAATATGTGTTGCAGGAATGGTAAGGTTTGCTTTTCTTGTAAAGAGATCTGTATCATTCCAATAGCTGTTTGTTTTGCTGTACATGTTGTCTTTCATGAGATCCTCTATGAAAAAAGAGGCTCCCTGATCCTGTAGCCATAATGTCATTGCATGTTCACGAAGCATTCCTCCGGGAAAAAATACGCCATCGTAAAGGTCTCCTGCGGCAATTGAGATAATCTGATAGACTAAAGAAGGTTTTTCATCGAGTCCTGCCATGAAGTACTGGGTAAGTCCTTCGGCTGATCCACCTATTGTAGCTATTTTCCCGTTGCACCATGTCTGAGCTGTTATCCATTTTAAAGTATCGTAGCCGTCTTTTTTTTCTCCCCAGCCATCTGAGTGCCAGACAGAATGGATTCCTTCCGATCCGAGCCTTCCGCGAACTGACTGTGCAACAAATATGACTCCGTTTGTGGAAAGTGTTTTTCCTATTTCTTCCTTATCTTCCCTGTTGTATGGTGAGCGGTTTAGAATAACAGGATATGTGTTTCCTTCCATGTTGTCAGGAAAATATATATCAGCCGCGAGATTTGTTCCATCGTCCATAGGAATATCAAAAGTCTTTTTCTCAAATGCAGATAATACTGATACTAAAAGAAGAGTTACAATAATTAAAAGCTTTTTCATTATAGTCTCCATATGAACGAAATATGAAAGATTCTAGCAGAAGAGGTATTTGTGTCAAGGAAAGCAATATTTCATAACAATAAAGAGTTGTTACATAAAAATTGAATTGCAGAGTTCTATGGGTATAATTCTGCCAGCATTTTGCGTATGAAGAGAGGGCTTTTGAGCAAAACAAAAGATATCGAAAAGGCAAGAAGGCTTGCGAGAACCATTATTTCAGATATTGTTGCTTACAATCCTGAGAAAGTCGAAAAAGGCATTGTTGAAGATTCACTCTTTCAGCTTCTGGAAAAGGAATTTGAGGAGGGTTACGGCTTTTATAAGGATTCCGTTGATGATTCGATCCTTTCAAGGTATAACTTTTTTGATGATGCAATTCTGGAATTAGTTCTTCAGGGTTATAGTTATATAAATTCAAAAATTTGGTAAAAAAATGATTTGTAATGAAGATCTTTCTCTGATTTTTTCTCTTACTGAGCCTTGTCCTGTGAGGGCAGATAAACTTATTTCAGATCTTACTAGTTTTTCCAGAGAGAGAATCGCAAAAAATATAGAAGCTGGAAACATCCTTTTAAATGATGTAGTAATAACAAAAAAGTCTTTCAGAAATTTTAAGAGAAAAGATATTATTGAAATAGAGATTGAACCACTTGAAGAACTTTCTCTTGAACCTCAGGATGTTAATATAAGTGTGGTTTTTGAAAATGACGACTTTATAATAGTCAATAAACCGGCAGGTCTTGTCGTTCATCCTGCTCCGGGTCATCCTTCAGGAACACTTATGAATGGTGTTATTTTCCATCTTAAACATCTGGCTCATAATTCGGATAATATCAGACCTGGACTTGTTCACAGAATCGATAAGGATACTTCAGGACTTCTTGTTATTGCAAAGAATTCAAAAACTTTTGAAGAACTTGCTACTAAATTTGCTGTGCATGATATAAAAAGGACATATTATGCTCTGGTGTGGGGTCATCTTAAGGAAAAGAGCGGAACTGTTGAAACTTTTCACGGCAGAGACAGAACAAACAGACTGCGGTTTTCTCCAGATGCTTCAAACGGCAGAAAGGCTGTTACGCATTTTGCTGTTGAAGCTGAATTCAGCCATTCATCTCTTGTAAAGCTTAATCTTGAAACCGGAAGAACACATCAGATCAGAATGCATATGAAACATATTGGACACCCTATTATTAATGATGAACTTTATGGAGGTATAAGAAAAACTGACGACGGAAATTTTAATCATCTTATAAATGGAAATAACAGACAGCTTCTTCATGCTGCGGTTTTAGGATTTAATCTTTTCGGTAGTGATTTTTATTTTGAATCACAGTTACCGGATGATTTTAACAGTGTACTTACATTTTTAAATAATGGAGAAACATACGCCTTATTCAGATAATCAGGCGTGTTAATGTTTCTGGAGGATAGTTTGAAAAAAATATTTTTACTGATTCTTCTTTTCTGCATAACTGCGGAGCTTAATGCTTTCGCTATGCTTGAACTTGCAGGAGCTCCGGGAGATATAAATCCTCTTGCTGCAAGAGCCGGCGGAAATACTGCCGCACAGTCATTCTTTAATTCATCAAAACTTGCCGATCTTAATGATTCTCTTTCAATAGGTTTTATGCTTTTTGTTCCCAACATGAACATTTCTCTGATGGATAAGGATCCGAAATACGATGTTCCAACATCTATAGGCTATGCTTCTTCTCCTAACGAAAGCCCTTTATGGAACAACTCTTCAAGTTATGTCCCTCTTTCAACTCAAAGCGTTGAAAACCTTACTCCACGTGGCAGTAAGCAGTCTCAGGAAACTGTTCCCTATATTACAATTGGAGCTGTTACACATATTTATAAAAAAGATCTTGCTGTGGGGTTTTTCGCAATGCTCCCTGCATCAAATGTTGTAAGTATTTCGCCACATTATGTTGATGAAAGGGAACAGTATTTTACAAACTCTCTTCACTATGAACTTTATGAGGATGCTCTTACGTATCCTTTCATTTCCGTAGCTGTATCATACAGATTAAATGAAGCTGTTTCAATGGGTTTCGGAATGATGATAGGAGGAAAAGCCTTCGTAAATGCAGATGTTTATGTTCCTGAAGCAACCCATCAGGAAATTATTCTTGTTGGTCCGGATGTTGATTTCAGAGCCGATTTTTACCCTCATTTCGCCTTTCAGCTGACCCCTATCAACAATCTATCTCTAAGCGCAACTTTACAACTGACATCTCTCATAAAAGCTGATACAACTGTCGGAATGATAGTTAACGGTATGCAGGATGAGAATGGAAATCAGAAAGTTACTGATACATCACTCCTTATTCAGGCGGCATATCAGCCACTTAAAACATCTTTGAATGGTTCATATAAAATAGATCTTGAAGATGCTTCTTCAATTTCTTTTATGATATCTCTCCTTTACAGCAGGTGGTCTGATTATTCAAACAGATTTGGTGAAAAACCTCTTGACACATGGTATGACACAGTATCTGTAAGTTTCGGAAGCAGACTGGATCTTATTGAAAGATCTTTCGGATTTGATTTATCATATGTTCCGACCCCTGTTCCTGATCAGTATGGAAGAACTAATTATGTTGATAACGACAGGCTTGGAATGAATTTTTCATGGCAGGAATATTTCCAGCTTAAAAAATATTCTTTAACTCTTGGAATAAATGCCGGGATGACATACCTTTTCAAAAGAAGCGTAAAAAAATATCCTATGGCCAAAAATCCTGTAATAGATGAACTTCCTGATTATGCCATTGATTTCAGAACAGGAGAAATAATGACTGATGCGGCAGGTTTACAAACTAATAATCCAGGTTATCCAGGATTTTCAAGCAGCGGTTTCGCTGTTAACACAGGTATATCAATAACAATGGAGTTTTAATGATGAAATATTTTATAATTTTATTAATTACATCTTTTTTGATGGTTTCATGCCAGATTGGTGATGAAACACAATTTATGACCGAAGAAGAATATCAGCAGTGGCTTGCAGAACACGGTTCAAATCCTGTAACAGATAAAGACACTGAAACGTCCGATAAAGATAGTGTAACTGCTCCTGATAATGAAACTGAAGATTTGGATACAACTATTGAAACAGATGAAGATACAGAAACACCGGATGAAGATATTCCTGTAGAAAAAACTCCTGATATAAGTGGAATTTGGGCACAACTACAGATTCAGCATACTATCACTAAAGTTACTTCAATTATTACAACAACTCAAAACACTTTAACAAACAGATTAATGATCAGAAGAATTGAACAGAATGGTGAAAGTCTTAAGATTGCAACTGAAATGTGTTATGTTGAAGTACAAACCGAAGACAATCCTGATCAGGGCGTAACATTTGAACCTGGATACTGGGCAAATGCAACTGTTTTTGAAGAAGATTCAACAATAAGCAAAGTTGATGGCAACTGGTTATTTCACCAGCCTGTAAGATGGGAATTTCACGGAATGAAAGATATGGTTCCCGGAGATGCTATGCCTAAAGACAAAAACGATTCCAGAGTATATGATGAAGATGAAGATGGCAATATAGGAGTAACTTTTCATAATACCATAATACTTTCAGGAGATATGTATGTTGTTCAGAGAGGTTCCTTTGAACTTACATCTACAACGTTAACAGAAAATCATATTGACGGAAATCTTAAATGGACAGAAGAACAGATTGTTCTTGATGCAAGCTCTTCTGTCTTAAAAGCAGCAAGAACAAGCTATATGAACCCTGCTTCAGGAAAAGAAAGTGTCTTTTACTCAACAAAACTGGATCATGATGTTGACTGCCAGTATATCATTGACAATCAGAATACTTTATTTCAGAGATAAAATCCCTTTTCAGAAAAGCTTCGAGAGTTTTTAAAGAAAAATTGTGATGAATGTTTGCAAAGAAATTTTAAAAGAAGCACAAAGTGCATTGAAGTTTAAAGAAACTCCCGAAGCAAAATAACCAAACTTTTAAAAAGTCTAAAACTTCTTACGTTTATACTAACAACTGAACTGCGAAAAAATTCCAGAAAAAATTAAAAAAATTCTTTTATGATATCATCTATGCTTCGTCTATCGTTTGGAAGTATTTCAGGAGGACACGAACCATATATTTCTGCAATTTGAAAACGCTTGCATTTACTCCAGTTTTCTTCCCCTGCATTACAGAAAGAGTCCATATAAGCCTGTATTGTCATTTTCCTATTTCTTAATATTCCATTATAGATAGGACATCTTTCACTGTATTTACAAAGCATTTGTCTCTCCAAATAAATTTATTTATTTTAATCTATTTGGAGATTTTAGAAAGTTTTTCAGGAAAAAGTGGAAAATCATCTCTTATTCCAAACCTGGTAAGAGCAAAATCATATTTAACGGGATCATCAGGCATTATAAGTTTAAATGACTCTGTTATTTCCCTCGCTGTCTTTATTCCGCAATCTTTTCTCCTGGTAAATCCAAGAGCTGTCGCCAGTCTAAACATATGTGTATCAAGAGGAACCAAAAGTTTATCTGCTGGATAATTTACCCAGCCTCCCGGATCTACATCATCTTTTCTTATCATCCATCTTAAGTACAGAGAAAATCTTTTACATGCGGAATTTTTATAAGGTCTTACAATAAGATTTGAAAAATCTCCAAACTGCCATAAAAAAGAAGAAAATTTTTCCATTCGAACTGTAACATCATCATTATCATTGATATCTGAAACAAAAAGTGCCTCAAGAGATCCATATTGAGTTACAGCATGCTTAATTGCATTAATTAGTTGGGAAATTTGAACATCTGTCGTAAATCTGTACTTAAAACCAGCAAAATCTTTCTGAATTTCAGAAAAAGAACGGGTAAGAACATAATCATATGGAGATTTTCCCATAACAGATAAAACTTTTTTCACAGCATCAAGTATCAGCATAACTCGACCATAAGCCAGCGAAGAGGCAATTAGACCAACTATTTCTCTATCTCTTATATTTTCATAGTTATATAAAAAAACTAATGGATCAGGGTTTACAAATTCTTTATGATTATATTTAAAATAAAGTTCTTCCAAAAAATCTTTATAGTTTAATTTCTGCATCAGATAATTTCTCCAATAGAGATTGCGGCAGTTTTTAAGAGTGTTCCATCAATTTCGACAATTACAGAAGAAAAATCGTCAGAAAAACCTTTGATAATTGAATCTTTCCAGGAATTGCCATCTATAGAAACTTTTGCTTTTCTTTCTATCATCCATGCAAAAGAATCTTTTACTTTGTCTAAAATAAGTTCTTTTTCCATATTAAGGGCTTGTTCAAAATTTTCTTTCAGCTTTACAGCCACATCCATTTTATTCAACTGCTGTGATACTATTTCCTGCAATCCTGAAGGTTTTAGAGGAAAGACATCTATGTTAGGAGCTAAAATATTAAACCCTATACCGGCAATATAAAATAAAGATCTGTTATGTTCCAGTGTTTTCCCAAGAAAACCGGAACATTTTCCCCCATTTACAATTAAGTCGTTTGGCCACTTCAGAAAAGAATCTGAAGATGATGCAAAACTATCAGCAGTCATTTTTACAGCAAGAGCTATTGAAAGAGGAAGGGTTTCAATAGCTTCACATTTACCAAAAAAAGAAATATAAACATTTCCTGAAGTCTGGCTATTCCATACATGATCACGGCGACCTCTTCCCGCTGTCTGAAGATCAGCCATAACTATTCCTGAAGAAACACCTTTTCCTATAAAATATTCAGCAACTGAATTTGTGGAATCGACTTCAGGATAATCATAAAAATTTCGCCATGCCCCTTCACGCATTTTGAAAAAGAAATCAGTTTCAGAAAATACCATAGTGTCTCCGAAAAAGAGTTAAAAGAAAGAATTATGATTTGGAATTTATATTTTTAGAAAATGAAATTATATCAGAAAGACCTGTAAAATTTTTCGTAATATTACCACTTTTTATAACAAGAGAAGGAACTGAACGAATTCCATAAATTCTTGCAAGTTCAATATTTTCCTGAGCATCTACAACTGTAACATTTTCTCTTGTCTGCAATAAAACTTCTTTAGCCTTTGGGCAGTTAGGACATGATTTGCTTGTAAAGAGCAGCACCTGTTTTTCTTCATCGTATCTAACCTCTTTAAATGGAGCCACATCCGGAGCAGCAGCTGAAGCTTCCGGCCTTATTTCCTCACATTTAGGAACAGAAACCTGTTCTGCAACAAACTGTCTTGATGTTTCAGATACCGGCTTTGAAACTGATTTATTCTGTTTTTTCATAGACGCAGAAACGACATATTCTTTTCTCTTTTCAAATTCCTGCTGTTTTCCATCATTCCAATGCTGAACAGGTCTGTAATATCCTGTAATTCTGCTATATACTTCTGTTTTTTCTCCGCATTTTTCACAAGTATAAATCTCTCCGGCAATATATCCGCAGTTTTTACAAATGCTGTATGTTGGAGACATAGTAAAATAAGGAAGATGAAATCTTTCTGCTATTTTCTTTACAAGATTTGCAGTATTTTCCCAGCTATCTATTTTTTCACCGAGGAAAGTATGAAAAACTGTTCCGCCTGTAAATTTTGTCTGAAGAGTATCTTCTATTTCAAGAGCTTCAAACATATCTTCCGTAAAATCAACAGGCAAGTGACAACTGTTAGTATAAAATGGAGTTTCGCTATCATTGGCAGCAGTTCTTATGTCTCTGTAGCGCTCTCTATCCATTTTTGCAAGGCGATATGTAGTAGATTCTGCAGGAGTAGCTTCCAGATTGTAAAGATTTCCTGTTTCTTCCTGATAATCGCTAAGACGATTTCTCATATAGTTAAGAACTTTTATAGTAAAATCTTTCCCGTTATCTGCATAAATAGGTTTCTTTATCCATGAAGCATTAAGACACATTTCATTGAGTCCAACTAAACCTATTGTACTGAAATGGCTGTCAAAATTACCCAGGTATTTTTTGCTGTACGGATAAAAATCATGATCCAGAAGATCTGTAACAACTTTTCTTTTTATCTCAAGACTTCTTTTTGCCACATCCATAAGTCTGTCAAGTTTGTCAAAAAATCTTTTCTCATTTTTGGCAAGGTACGCAATTCTAGGCATATTGATAGTTACAACACCAACACTTCCTGTTTTTTCTCCGCTTCCAAAAAGTCCACCAGTCTTTTTCCTGAGCTCTCTTTTATCAAGCTGTAAACGACAGCACATTGAACGAACATCTCCGGGTTTCATATCTGAATTTATGAAATTCTGAAAATAAGGAGTTCCATATTTTGCAGTCATTTCAAAAAGAAGTTTTGCATTCTCTGTATCCCACATAAAATCCTTTGTAATATTGTACGTAGGAATTGGATACTGAAAACCTCTACCGGAAGCATCACCTTCAATCATAATTTCAATAAAAGCCTTGTTTACCATATCCATTTCTTTCTGACAGTCACCATAAGTGAAATCCTTCTCATTTCCACCTACAACAGCCTTAAGATTCTGCAAATCATCAGGGCAAACCCAATCAAGAGTAATATTACTGAAAGGACTTTGAGTTCCCCATCTACTTGGAGTATTTACGCCGAAAATAAAACTCTGGATACACTGTTTAACATCTTTGTATGAAAGATTGTCAATTTTTACAAATGGAGCAAGATAAGTATCAAAACTTGAAAAAGCCTGAGCGCCAGCCCATTCATTCTGCATAATACCCAGGAAATTTACCATCTGATTACACAAAGTGTGAAGATGTTTTGCCGGAGCAGAAGTTATCTTACCAGTAACACCGCCAAGTCCCATTTCTATAAGCTGTTTTAATGACCAACCGGCACAATATGCAGTAAGCATGGAAAGATCATGTATATGAAAATCACCTTCTTTATGGGCATTTGCAATTTCATGATCATAAACTTCTGAAAGCCAGTAGTTTGCAGTCACAGCACCGGAGTTGTGAAGAATAAGCCCGCCGACAGAATATGTTACAGTAGAATTTTCCTTTACACGCCAGTCACTTGATTTGACATAACTATTTACAGTGTTTTTATAATCTATATATGTGGATTCCATATTTCTTATCTTTTCACGCTGCTTTCTATATAAGATATATGCCTTAGCAACATTTGTGAAACCTGTTTCTTCAAGAGTCTGTTCAACACTGTCCTGAACAGATTCTATGCCTATTTTCATATCAACTATTTTATCCTGAAAATTTGCAGAAACTCTCAAAGCAAGAAGATCAAGAATCTCTGATGTATGTGCTGTTTCGGTTGCTATAAAAGCCTTTTCTATAGCATCACGAACTTTTTTTAAATTGAATTTGACTTCTTCCTTGTCTCTTTTAATGATGATAAGTTCCACATTAACCATGCAATCCCTCCAGATTTGTCATTTTGTTACGAGGCGAGTATACAGACAAGCAAAGTTAAGGTCAAGAAAAAAACCACTATATATTGTGTTTTCAAGACAACATCAGACACAATATATTGCAAGTGACTAAAAATATTAAATTTTATTTTCATAAAAAATCTCAAAAAATTTTAAGATATCATCAGGAATGCTTTTCTTCGAAACCTTCAACGCTGTAGCCTAGTTTTTCAATTTCTGAAACAATTTTTTCTTCACTTATTTTGCCAGCAACAACAACTTTGTTTTCCTTTGCATGGGCTTCAACAAAAGCTACATTATTTAATTGAGATATTGTTCTTACCACACTTGCTTCACAATGGGAGCATCTCATTCCAGCCACATTAAAAACCACGGTTTTTGAAACATCAGAATCTTCTTCATGAGAGTTGTTTTTATGAGAATGTTTGCCATAAAACTTACCGACAATTATCATAAAAAGAAGAAATATGGCAGACGCATAATTAACATAAAACATAAAAGAAGAAGAATGTTCATGTGCTTTAGAAATCATAGAAGGCAAAACAAACCACTCCGAAGGAAGCATATTCATAATAACACCAAAAACGAGAGCACCTGCAACAATTGAAAACAGATATGTAAAAAGAGTTTTTTTACCCAATGTTTTTCCAAGCAGAATAATGGTGGCAGCATTTGTTGCCGGTCCAGCCATAAGAAAAACCAGTGCAGCTCCAGGAGAAAGTCCCTTCATCATAAGAGCAACAGCAACAGGAACACTTGAAGTCGCGCATATATAAAGAGGAACGGAAGCTATAAGCATGATAAGCATTCCAAGAAAAGAGTTATTTATATATTCTGTGAAAAAATTCTGCGGAAGAACAGCCGAAATAAGAGCAGCAAGAAGAAGCCCTATGATAAGCCATTTTGAAATATCCTGCAGAAAATCGATAAAGGCATAATCAAAAAAAGTTTTGAATTTGCTTTTCTTTTCTGAAATGTTGCAGTGTCCATCCTCACATGAACAAGAGGTTAAATTAAATGCCTTTTCATGATTGATATTTTCATTATCAGCAATTTTATTAGTAAGAAGTCCGCCAAATATTCCTGTAACAAAAGCAATAAAAGGTCTAAGCAATGCAAAAGGCAATCCCAACATTGAATATGTTACAAGAATAGAATCCAAACCTGTTTGAGGTGTCGATATCAGAAAAGAAACAGTTGCCCCTTTTGATGCACCGTTTCTATTTAATGAAACACCTGTAGGAACAACACCACAGGAACATAACGGCAATGGAACACCTATCAAAGATGCCATAAAAACCGATTTTACGTTTTTCTTACCAAGAAAAGACGATGTTATGCTTGTCGGTACAAAAATTTTTAACAATCCGGCAAAAACAAGACCCAGTAAAAGATACGGGGACATCTCTCCGGAAAGTCTTATAAATTCATTAAAAAATACTTTTATAAATTCCACATTTTCCTCCTAAAATTATAAAGAACTAAATTGATAGTATATACCTGACAAAAATAGTCAAGTACTAAATTGATTAAAAAAAGCTGTCTTTGAAATATTTTAAGGAAATTTTTTATTAAAGGACAAACTTGTAACCAGTACCATAAACAGAATCAATTATGGTTCTATTTGGAACTGATTTTTCTATTTTTCTTCTAAGATTCTTAATATGACTGTCAATTGCCCTATCATAACCTTCATAATCATATCCCATTGCCATTTCTAAAAGCTCATGTCTGGAAAAAACTCTTTCAGGATGCGGCATCATAACTTTAAGAAGGTTAAATTCTGTAGGGGTTATTGATATTTCACTTTCTCCAATTATCAACAATCTTCTTGCTGTATCTAAAAGAATATCTCCAATCTTAATTTCAAGATCATGAAATGCTTTTTTGGTTCTTCTCAAAAGAGACTTTACTCTGGCAACCATTTCTCTCGGACTGAAAGGTTTACATATATAATCATCTGCTCCAGCATCAAGACCTATAAGACGGTCTATTTCATCAATTCTGGCAGTCAGCATAATTACAGGTATATCAGAAAACTGTCTGATTTCTTTAAGTATCGAAATCCCATCTTTACCTGGGAGCATAATATCAAGCAAAATAAGATCCGGCTTATTAGTTTTAACAATCTCAACCACATTTGTTCCATCATTTTCAGTAAGCACAGAATAGTTTGAAGCTATCAGATAATCTTTTACAAGATTTGCTATCTGAAATTCATCTTCAACTATCAAAATTTTTTCTTTTGCCATGACTCTCTCCTTTATATAAAGGTATTTTTATGATTATTCTAAGACCGCCCAATGGAGAAGCCGCACCTTCTATAGTTCCATTTAAAGCTTCAATATGTGTTTTACAGGTTGCAAGCCCAAGCCCGCTTCCTCCATGTTTTCTGCTCCTTGAAGAATCAACTCTGAAAAGCCTGTCAAAAATTCTGTCAATATATTCTTCCGGAACAGCAGGAGGCGTATCATCAAAAACAATAACCGCCATGGAATCTTCTTTATAGCTGTTTACGTTTAACTGACCAGGTTTATCTGTATACCGCAGTGTGTTTTCCATTAAATTATTCACCACAGTTCTTAAAAGGTAAGCATCAGCCAAAACGAATATATTACTATATTTATATGGTTCAGATTCGAAGCCTATGCCGGCAGATTTAAATTTTTCCTTAAAACGCTCAGCAGCATCATTTAAAAGACTGTAAACAGAAATTTCTTCAAGATTTAATGTAAGACCTTTACTCTCCGCAACAGATAAAAGATGAAGCTCATTCACTGTTTTTGCAAGATAAATTATTTCTCCATGAAGGTGATCCATTGTTTTCATACTCAAAGGCCATACCGAATCCTGTACGGCTTCTATTTCTGCCTGCATTATAGATAATGGAGTCCTAAGCTCATGCGCTATATCGGCAATCCACTGTTTTCTCATTTTTTCGTATTTATCCAGCCGATCTGCCATTTCATTAAAATCTTTAGCAAGCATTCCTATTTCATCTTTTCTATCCAAAGTTATCCTTGAACTAAAATCATATTCTGAAAACTTCTTTGTTGCATTTGCAAGCTTAGATACAGGGAGTAAGAAATATTTGGAAAGAAAATTGGCAATCAGAAAAGAGATAGCTATTGCTATCACTGCAACAAATATAAGTGCCAGCCCTATCTCTGTGAAAAGTTTTTTTAATGGAGGAGGAATCATCTCACGAGCTTTGATTGAAAGCGTTCCTATTTTCTCTCCATTATATTTAAGTACTCTGGAAAAAAGCATCTTTGCATCTTTATCTTTTCCAAAAACAAGGTTCCCGTCAGAATCCAGCAGCACTGTTTTATGAATAAAAAATCTATCATGGTCACGATTTGGCGGAGCATCATGCGGAGCCGGGAGCTTTCTTTTAAACAAAAGATCCGGGTTATCTTTCAATTTATCAAAACTTCCATGTTTGCCATAAAACATAGATAAGTTATATGCAATGCTTTTCATATTATTTTTTTCAAATTCCATAAAATTCTCATGCGGCATTTCAGGAGGCGGAGCTTCTCTTGAAGTCACAATTGCCACAGCAATGATTATTATTACAATGACAGCTAAAGAATAAGTAAGAAATATTACAAAAAATCTCAATGTAAGCTTTGAGCCATTAAACAACTTAAGTGCAGACATTTACCCCTCCATTTCAATTAAGAAGTATATTCCTAATTATGGATAAAAAATGTTCATAAATAGATAGTTTTAAAATTTCCATATTACTTCCTATTTATTTTCACGACCCCGCAAATAATATCTTATAAAAGAAAATAAATGAATAATTTGGAAAAAAAAGTATATTGTAGAAAGAAAAATTGTTGTTTGTTAATTTTGGCTTTTATCTCATGAAAAAAATAGAACTTTTATCTCCTGCCGGTTCTTTTGAATCGGGCTACTATGCAATAAAAAATGGAGCTGATGCAGTTTATCTCGGCGTTCAGAATTTCTCGGCACGTAAATCGGCAAGGAACTTTAACTTTGATGAAATACGTTCATTAAAAACTGTAGCATCAGAAAAAAATGCAAGAATCTTTGCCGCATTAAACACTGTGATTGAAGAAAAAAACACAGATCTTCTTATAGAAACCATATATAATACATCAAACTGCGGGATAGATGGATTTATAATTCAGGATCCTGCAATAATTGAAATAACAAAAAAGCTGAATCTTGACATAGAGCTTCACGCATCAACACAAATGGCGGTTCATAACATTGAAGGAGCAGCATTTTTAGCAGATCAGGGAATAAAAAGAGCTGTTCTTTCAAGAGAACTTCCTCTCAAAGATATTGAGAAAATAAAAAAAACATTACCGGATCTGGAACTTGAAGTTTTCATTCATGGCGCTCTCTGTTATTCATTTTCAGGACTTTGTCTTGCATCAGGACTTCTTTTAGACCGCTCAGGCAATCAGGGAGAGTGTGCACAACTTTGCAGAAGCTTTTACAAATGGAATAAAAAAGCAGGATATCCTTTTTCATGTAACGATCTGAATATGTCACAGCATATTCATGAACTTATATCAATAGGTGTTGATTCTTTAAAAATAGAAGGGCGAATGAAATCACCTGAATATGTTGCAAATGTAACAGCATATTACAGAAAACTGATTGATTCCAACTTTGATGACAGGGCAATTAAAGATACTATAAAAACTATATTTTCAAGAAAAGAAAATGATAGTTATGCAAAAGAAAGAAGCGGAAAAGAGCTGATTTCAGCAGATTATCCTGGTCACAGAGGTCTTTTTATCGGGAAGTCGGGAAAAAAGACAAAAACAACTTTTGAATTAATACCGTCAGAAAATATTTCGATAAAAGATGGAATTATGTTTTTCAAGGAACAGATAAATGAGCCTTTCCGTGTTTCCATAGAAATGCTCACAGAAAAAAGCGGAAAAGAAAGACGCTTTGCAGAAAAAGGAAAACCTATATTCATAAAATCAGAATATCTGCCTGAAGAAAATTCTCCAATATATTTAATATCAAGCAGAAACAATGATCTCAAACAAGTTTCTTCCGCATCTTTCAGATTATGGAAAAAGCCCATCAGGCTGGACATCTTTATAAATAATTCAGAAATAATAACAAAAGCAGATGGATTTCCCCCGTTTTCAGAACAAGTAAAAACAGAAACCTCTGAGAATTCTATAGAAAATGTTATAAAAAGCATCTATATGAAATCGGATAAATCACTTTTCATACCATCAGAAATTAACATAACCTCTGAAAACACCAATATATTTATAAATCCATCGGATTTAAAAACTGCAAAAAGAAATTTTTATGAATTCCTTGAATCAGAAACAAGAAACAAAATAAAAAAAGCAATTTCTGAATTAAATACCAAAACAGATTCAACGGAAAAAAAAGAGCTTAACTCAAAAATACTATTATTCATGAGTAAAAGAGAAAACCTGAATCCTGTTAACAAAATAAATAATTCAGAAAGCAGAGAAATACCTTTTATTACACATCAAAATCTTAAAGATATAAATACCATTTCCAATTATATGGGAACTTTTTTTCTCCCTCTTATTCCAGTAATCTATTCAGATGAAAATTATCTAGATAAAATAAAAAAACTTTTAGAACAAAACCCTGATAAGAACTTTATACTGGGATTAAACAATATCGGACATCTTAATTTTGCCAATAAAGTGTCATCATTAAATAACGTTTCTTTTTTTATAGATTTTTATCTCTATATTGCAAACAGATTTTCGGCAAACTATTACACTAAACAATCGCCTAAAATTGTTGCAGCTTACAAATGGCTTGAAAAAAAATCTGATTTTTATTCTGAAATTCCTCTGATTGAAACAGGTAAAACATTTAACCCGCCTCTGTTTTTATCTGTCGGATGTTTTCGGAAACATAATGAAGACGGATGTGCAAACTGTTTAAAATCCTATGCATACAATATAGATGGAGACAAATTCAGATTCAGAATAATTGGCAAAGAGTGTAAAACATATTTATTTAAGGAAACACAAAAATGAAAAGTTATAGAAAAGAATTATGGTTCAACACATCAAAAAGACGTGATTACATAAATATAACACACACAGTTCAGGAAGAACTTAATAAAAGTGGAATCAGGGAAGGATTATGTCTTGTAAATGCAATGCATATAACAGCTTCAATTTTTATCAATGATGATGAATCGGGGCTTCACTCTGATTTTGAAAAATGGCTTGAAAACCTGGCTCCCGAGAAACCATACTCACAATACAATCATAACGGATATGAAGATAATGCGGACGCGCACTTAAAACGTCAGATAATGGGCAGAGAATGTGTTGTTGCCATTACAGATGGAAAACTGGACCTGGGGCCATGGGAACAGATTTTTTACGGTGAATTTGACGGGATGAGAAAAAAACGTGTTTTACTAAAAATTATTGGAGAATAACTAAAAATTCTCTTCCGAATATTTTCCAAAATCAGCATCATCAAGTGAAATCATTTCTGAATCATTATTTTTGTTTTTATCTTCAAGAACTGCCGCTGCATTTTTCTGATTTATCATCATTCTTTCAGAACGTGAACTTGTATTTCTGTAATTATAGGCATTAACTTCAAATTCTTTTAATTTAAATTTTTTCATCATTGATTTAAGGTTTACAGCCTGACTGCTTAACTGCTCGGAGGCTGCAGCACTCTCTTCCGCACTTGCAGTATTTGTCTGAGTTACAGTTTCTATCTGCTGAAGTGCCTGACTTATCTGGCTGAGCCCCACCGCCTGCTCTTTTGAAGATTGAGCTATTTCAGTAACGACAGAAGTAACTTTGGAAGATTCCAACACTATTTTATCAAGTATTTTAGCCGTTTTGTCAGAAAGCTCAGCTCCAGCTTTTGCTTTATAAACAGCATCACCAATCATATCAGCCGTTTCCTTGGCTGCACTGGCACTTCTTGCAGCCAGACTCCTGACCTCTTCAGCAACAATAGCAAAACCTTTCCCATGAATACCTGCTCTTGCAGCTTCAACAGCGGCATTAAGCGCAAGTAGATTAGTCTGAAATGCTATTTCATCAATAACCTTTATTACCTTTGAAATATTATCACTTGATTTTTTAATATCGTCCATAGCATTTTTCAGCTCCATCATCTCTATGTTACCATTTTCAGCAGCATTAAACGCTTCTGTTGAGAGCTTTCTGGCTTCCTGAGCATTATGAGAATTATCATTTGTCCGTTTCTCAACTTCCTGAAGAGAACTTGTGATTTCTTCAAGACTGGCCGCCTGCTCTGTTGCACCCTGAGAAAGAGACTGTGCAGCTCCTGACACTTGCTGAGAACCACCTTCAACTTGCTCAGAAGCTGTAACAATATTAGCAATAATACTGTTAAGATTATCAGTTGCCGTCTGGGCAGAATTTTTTATATCCATAAACTGCCCTTTGTAGCTTCCAACAATATTTTCTGTAAGATCTCCTTCAGCCAAAGCACCAAGCATCATGGTTATTTCATTTAAAGGAGCATTATAAGCATCACTTACATCATTAATACTCTGAACCATGTTTTTCCAGTTGCCCTGAAATTTTGAGACATCTGCTTTATTGTTAATATTACCGTTTCTAACAGCCTGAGCCTGAAGCGTAATTGCATTGACAAGTAAATAAAGAGTATCTACAAGCGTGTTGATAGAATCTTTAACCTTTTCATATTCACCTTTATAATGGTCATCTATTTTTTTCAAAGGTTTACCGGCTGAAGCTTCATTTAAAAATATAATAACCCGTTCAAAGGGACCAACTATTGCATCAAGAAGATTATTAAGACCTGTTATAAGTTCTTTGTAAGCTCCTTCATATTTAAAAGCGTCTCCTCGTTTGGAAAGATTGCCGTTTGTACCTGCTTCTGCAAGCATACGGATATCTTTTGAAAGCGACTTAAGATTATTCATACATTTAACTGAAGCAGGAATAAGTTTATCTTCGTCACTTTTCCTTCCCATTCTCTCAAATCTTTCAAAAATATTAAAACGTCCTTTTGAAAGCTCTTCAAACCCATCTGTTATCTCTTCAAGCTTTTCGACAATGCCATTAATATCATTTTTAAGTTCTCCAAAAACGCCCGAATACTTCCCTGCAA
This sequence comes from bacterium, assembly GCA_963667425.1. Classification (GTDB taxonomy): domain Bacteria; phylum UBP6; class UBA1177; order UBA1177. Next base: position 2,048,556 of record OY763407.1, read on the forward strand.
CTTTTTTCTCAAAATTATTAACAGCAATTTTCCCACAAACAATTTTAACTTCATTTATTGGTTCATTAACAGCTTTTACAAGATTATTTGCGCCATCAATAAGTGCAGCAAACGAACCATGGAATCTGGAAACATCAGCCTTAACAGAAAGATTCCCCTTCTGAACACTTTCAATTACAGATGACATTTCAGCAATCAACCCTTTAATCACATTCTGCATATCTCTGAATTTATCTGCCATAATACCAATCTCATCTTCCTGATCGATGTTGATTGCTTTACCCATATCTCCTTTTGCAATTAATTCAGCACTGGAAACAAGTTCTTCAAGCGGCACTGTAATAGATTTTGAAAGCATATACGCAATAACAATAATAAAAACAGCAGAAAAGAAAAGAACCAGCAAAATAACCGTTGATGCCACCTTTGATGCTGTACTCATTTTTTTGTCAATATCATTGTTTATTGAATTCATAAGATTCTGAGATTCTGTACCGACTTTAGTCAATCCCGCCATTATTTCCGACTGCTTATCAACAAGATCTGTATAGGCTAGAAATGCCGTTTTTAATTCTTCAAGAGAATTTATTATATTGTTTGTCAGAGCAACCCCGGCAGCAGTTGCCATTTGAGATCTCAGCTCTGTCATATATTTTTTAGAAGCATCAATATTATTAAGAGCAGCCTCTTTATCTGCAACTCTCAAAAAACCACGGTAAATCGCAATATTTTCTTTAGCTACAGCAAAATATTCTCCGGCATTAACAATATTCATATAACGAATAACAGCAGAACGATCTGAAGGATGTAACTTTAAAAAATCCTTTGCAACAGTTTGAAACTTTGTCAGTGATTTCTCTGTAATACTCTGATTTTTCTGAAACACTGAAACCAGCTCAACTCTTTTCTTATAAGAATCGGCATATTCTCTGAATTCTGAATTATATTTTGTAAGAAGCCCCTCTATTTTCTTTAATTCGGCATCTGTTTCCGAATCCACCCTTCCATTTAGAAGCTTTATCTTTTTTACGGCTTTAGTAAATTCCTCTTCCGATTTTTGAATATCCTCTTCAGAATGAGAAGATTTATAGGAGACAACACGCATACGCATTGCCCCTGTAATGCTGTTTAATTCAGAGATCTCTTTAGACCTTGCATTGTATTCCTGACTCTTGTTTAAAGATAAATAGCCTGCCATACCTATAATCAAAGCAAAAAAGAATATTGCTGAAAATGTAACAACAAGTCGATTTTTGATTTTTAAATTCTTAAATTTCATAACGCCTCCAATATATTTCTAACATTTATCTAATATTTACATTATGTATCTTTAAAATTCAAATAACATAATAATAATATTTAAATTAAGAAACTTCAAATTTCAAACATCTAAAATAAAACTTAAAGAAAAGAATACATTGCAAGCGTAAAATAGTCAAGCAATATTTATATATTACAAAAGAAGTGGAAAATATCAGGTTAAAAGCTATTTGCATCATTTTCAGACTTTTAGTATTAAAAAAAATGAGTTTTACAAAAGAATTATTTAAAGATGCAATATCAGATAAATTAACATTTTAGATTAAAAAACAACTAGTTAAGAACAGCCAGCTTTTATAAAAAAATCCTTTAAAGCATTTTTTCTTACATCAGGAGCGACAACTTCATATACATCACAAATATCCTTCAAAGAAAGACCTTTGTTTTTTAATATCAAAGCAAGCTTAAAAACTTCATCATCAGGCAGTTTCTCTTTATCCGAAGGCTCAACAAGAATTGCAAATTCACCTTTTTCGGTTACAGCCTGATCCTTGTAAACAAAAACCTCTTCAAACTTTTTGGTAAGCTCTCTTCCAACAACAACTCTTTTAGTTTTTCCCTCCAGAAGAGATAGTAAATTTGTAATCCTTTTAGGACTTTCATACAGCACAAAAGGGACACCTGAAGAAAAAAGCTTATCCAGCACCTGATTCCGCACACTGCCGGTTGAAGGGAGAAAACCTCCGAAAAGAAAAACATCGCTTTCCGAACCTGAGACAGAAAAAAGAGAAATTGCAGCCGAAGCACCCGGCACAGGAACAACCTTCATCGATTTTTCCAAAACCTCTCTTACAAGAAACTTACCTGGATCTGAAACACACGGTGTTCCGGCATCAGAAACCATTGCAAGGTCTTTTCCTTCCTCAAGCATTGTAACAAACTTTTCAAGATCCTTCTTTTCTGAAAATTTATGATAAGAATTGAGCGACGTTCTTATGTTAAAATAATCAAGAAGCTTCTTTGTCTCTCTGGTATCTTCCGCAAGAATAAGATCCACATCAGATAAAATTCTTTTTGCTCTTTCAGTAATATCCTCAAGATTTCCAATAGGTGTGGCAACAACATAAAGAATCCCTTCCATTATTAAAACTCCGCATCAAAAGCATTTTCAATATAATCTATATCCGCCGAACCATTTTCGCTGAAAACGACACCTGCAACATCAAATCTGAAATCCTTATCCTTATCAAACAAACGATTCTTCTGTATGTAATAATTTGCAGTTCTGACAATATGTCTGATTTTTACCCGGTCAATAGTCTCGATCGGAGAACCATCTTTCCACATAACCCTTGACCAGCTTCTAACCTCAACAAAAACTATGAGCGATTCTTTTTCAGCAATAATATCAATCTCGCCACCCTTCATATAAAAGTTTCTGTCAAGAATTTTAAAACCATCGCCAGCAAGCTTTTCAGCTACAAGTTTTTCAGCTTCATTTCCTTTGCTGCGACTGTTTTCCATCATCTATACCTTTCGGTCATTCTCCGAACATCTCTTTCCTGATCCTTCTTTTTCAGAGCCTCTCTTTTATCATAAAGAGCCTTACCCTTCACAAGAGCAATAGTAATCTTTGCACGACCATCTTTAAGATAAATCTCCAGAGGCGTAAGAGTAAAACCCCTTTCCTTTATTTTCTGATAAAGCTTAAGAATCTCCTTTTTATGCAGAAGAAGTTTTCTCGCGCGCTCTTCATCATGATTCCAAATATTTCCATGACTATAAACAGAAATACTAAAACCCATAAGCCACATCTCGCCATTTTTTACAATAGCAAAACTATCCTTAAAATTAACCTTCCCGTCTCTTATAGACTTAATTTCCGTCCCCGTAAGAACCAAACCAGCTTCAACTTTTTCAATCACTTCATAATTATGCCAAGCTTTTCTGTTTCTGGCAACACTTTTTATTCCCATAACAATCCCATCCTCTAAGTTCCGCACCATTTTATGTCAGAGTGCAGAAATATCAAACAAAACTGTAAAAATGATTTTTATAGTGTATTAATCAGCAATTTTGAAAATGAATTTTTATTAGAAAATAATATTTAAGAATCTTTTATAAAAAAAATATTCAAAATGTTCAGCGTTTCAAAAAGTGTGGAAATCAGCGCTATCAATTTTCTCTAAACATTAATACACAAGGAAAATGACTTCTCCAGTATTTAAAAAAGTCAGAAAGAAGAAGCATCAACCTCTAAAACCCATCAAAAAAAAACTTCGATTACTTGACAACTATTTAAAATGATAAAAAAAATTGTCGCTACAATAAATTGATACTTTATTAATTTTATTTGGAGTAGAAATTATGAAGAATTTTTGTTGTTTTTATTATTTGTTCTGATTGCAAACATTACGTTAGCTTTTGGTCCAATTGTTATTCCACCAATTAATACGGATTTACTTCCTGTTAATTTTTCTGATTCAGAATTTGAAGCATGTGTAAGAGAGAATCTTGGTTTATCTTCCTCGAATCTTATGGTGACAGTTGGTGCAGCTAGAGATATTACAGAACTATATTGTTCAGAATATAATATTGTTAATTTTGAAGATGTTGCAAAACTTCCAAATTTAAATCAAATAGAGTTAAGCGATTTAGTTATAAATGTCTTAGATGAAACAAATGATGACGATGATGAACCATGTCCTAACGATCCTCCTATTGGTCCAGATGATGACAATATTTACATTCATAGAAACATCTTAATTAACTTGGTAATGTATCAGATTAGATCTTATATTAATCAGAATATTTTTATTATTATTCAGCCTTAAAATAATCAAACTCAAGTGTCTTAACAAAGAATTCAATTAACATTTCCTGATTTTTCCACATTGAATGTCCTTTGTCAGGATCCATATAAAGATAAACATCTCTATCCTTTGAAAGATTGTTTTCTTTTAGCTTCATTGCAAATTTTTCAGCATGTATTGCCCCTACAAGACTATCCTGCACCCCTCCTTTTATTAAAATATCAGGATAATATGTTTTTTTTATGTTATGGTATGGCGAATACGTAAGAATATTTTTCAGATTTTCTTCATTGGCAGGATCACCATAATCTGCTGTCCAGTATTTTCCGCTTTTTATATTTGTATAGTTGACCATATCTGTAAGAGGCGTTCCTATAATTGCCGATCTTATCATATCTGCATCTCTGGTTACAGCAACGGATGTAAGTAATCCTCCCTGACTTGAGCCAATAATTCCCAGCTTTTCTTTTGAAGTGTAGCCTTTGTCAATAAGAAATTGCATTGCATAATGAAAATCTCTGAAAGTTGTATTTTTATTCTTACCTGCTCCGGTTTTATACCACCTGTCGCCATATTCTCCTCCGCCTCTTAAATGTACAACAGCATAAATACCACCTTTTAGAGCCCATAAATTGAAAAATGAAGAAAATTGAGGAAACAATATCATCCTAAAACCGCCGTAACCATAAAGAATTAAAGGATTGTTGCCATCAAATTTCATATCATCCCTGTAAATTACGTCAATTGGTATCTGCGTTCCATCAAACGAAGGATAAAATAAAAGTTCGTGACGTAATCGTCCTAGATCTGCTTTAATTTTTATTTCAGATTCCTTTTTTAAACCTTCTTTTTCTGTATAACTGTATAAAATACCTTTATCCAGATATGATGTCCAGTAGATATAAAGTTTACCGCCTACTGTTTTATAATCAGTAACTGTTCCCCCTTCGGGTATGCCGACATTTTTTAATGTACTTTTTTCAGTATAGTAAATATAAAATTGATGCGAGACATTTTCAAACATTTTAAAAACAAGATTTTTATCTGAAGTACCAAATGCTTCAATTATATGCTTTTCATCATTTTCAATAATAGTCTCACTCTTTAAAGTTTCAGGACTTACTTTTAATATTTTATAGTTATAGGCATTACCTTCATTTGTTCTAATATAAAGAATATCATTTGAAAAAAATCCTGAATAGTTATCTTTATATTCATTTACAAAAGGTTTAAATTCCTCCCTTTCAATATTATAGAAAAAACCTTTGTCTTTTTTGATGTACCAAGGTTATCAAAAATTGCCAGCCATTTTTTGCTTTCAGATATTTTATAAGTAACAAAAGATGTTTCTTCCTTGCTTTTATATATCAGCTTGTCATTACTTGTTCCAACTGTTTTGAGATAGAGAACATATCTAAACTCTTCTTTTGTTGTATAAAAATATCTTGTATCATCAAGCCATTTAATTCCACATTTGTTCCAGAAATGCTCTTTTACTTCTATCTCTTTTTTATTTTCAATATCAAAAAGAATTAATTTAGAAAAATCACCTTCCTTGTTGTCCCTGTAAAGAACATATTTGTAAGTGGGAGATATTTCTGGCAATAAAATAGTGTGGTTTTCTTTGGCTTTTAAGATAAGTTCGCTATTTTTTTCAGTAATTAAATAAAGCTCCCTCCCGTTTTCAACCTTGACCGCTTTTTCTTCAGACATAATCCTTGAATGCTTATTTAAAGGATTAAACAGGTCAAAATCTTTCTTTATCTTTTCTGAAAGCTCTGTATGAAAAATTTGTTCCGCTTTTTCTCTCTCTTTTTTGACAAAATTATGAACTTTATTTTCATCAACCTCTATTGCATTATATATCTTATATCTGCTTTTATTATTTATATTTAGTAATAAGACTCCTAAAAATATTAAAATACATATTAAAAAAAACTTTCTCATTTATAACTCTTTATAAAAAAATCGCTCATGTTTATATCACAATAAAAATAGTTGCACAAGAAACAATTCCAAAACTCTGTATACAAGTAAAAAATAACCACTTTGAATAAAATTTAGAAATTATATCGAATTCTGCAAGTAAAAAAAACAGTGTCACATAGAATATAAATAATTTTCTTATTACCAAAGGCGGAAACTATCTTTACATCTATTATGACAAGCTATTCAAAACAGGAACCAGTTATGAAAACCTTACATGGAACTGGATAAGTCTTGGAGAAGGTAAAGCATATAATCCAAATATAGTTGATAACAGGTTGGCATTTTACCTTGATAATTTTAAAGGTTATATATGCGATCTTGATAAGACACCAAAATCACTTGATGAATGCAGATTAATAAACAGAACAGTTGATGGAGCAGATGAAAAAATAAGACATTTAATAATTGATAAAAACAACAAAGATATTCTTTATTTTAATCCTTTAGGAATGACAGATGGCTTTATGAGAGTTGACACATCTAAAACGCCATGGGAATATACAAAATTTGAAATGCAGGATAATGAGCCAAACACATATAGTCTGGCAATGACTCAAATAAAAGATTCTTTTGTTACATATTTAAACATTTATCTTCCAGATGAAACGATGGATAGCAGGACAGGTAAAGTCTGTTTTTACAGACTGGATAAAAAGAAAAGTTACTGTTCCAAGCCGATAACATGGATAGATGCAGAAACAGGCAAAGAAGAATCAAAATATGATCAGTCACATGCAGAATTTTGGGGACATTACCTTGCATGGTAGGACTCTGATACACCATCAGTCTATTTAAGAGATATGGAGTGCTACTGCGACCTTCACCCGGAAATCTGCCCTTATGATGATTACACCCCAAATCCCCAGTGCCCTAAAAACATAAAGACAGGTGAACATGAATGCATTGATGCTGACACTGAATCACCTGATGAAGATATTTAAATTTATTCCAAAGAATCTCGGTTAAATGATATAGAACTTCAAGAACTTTAAATCAATGTTCTTAGTTACCCTTTCTTTTCTGATATTTTTTTCTTAATGTAGTTATTGAGTCCACCGGCGTCCATGATGCCTGCTACTTCAGGCGGGAGTGGCGGAAATGAAAAGACTTCTCCTGATGAAATTGTAAGTGTTCCTTTTTCGGTATCTATTGTAACAACATCACCTCTTCTTACTTTGTCTTTGACATTTCTAACTTCAAGGGTTGGGAGTCCTGCATTTATGCAGTTTCTGAAATATATTCTCGAAAAGCTTTCTGCAACTACAGCTCCCATTTCAAGGTATTTAAAGCAGAAGGCGGCCTGTTCTCTGCTTGAACCGCATCCGAAATTTTTACCTGCAATGATTATATCGCCTTTTGAAACTTCTTTAATAAATGCAGGATCTTCATCTTCAAGTGCATGAAGAGCCATTTCTTTAGGATCTGTAACTGTGTAGGTATATTTCCCGGGAAAAATAACATCTGTATTTACATCATCGCCATAAATAAAAACTCTTCCTTTTATAACTGACATGGTTACCTCCTTATATTTCATCCGGTGTTGCGATTCTTCCCTTAAGTGCAGATGCCGCTGCCACATAGGGCGATGCCAGATATATGTATGCTGTGTTGCACCCCATTCTGCCTCTGAAGTTTCTGTTTGCAGTTGAAACTGTAACTTCACCAGGAGCCATTACTCCTTCATGGGCACCTAAGCATGGTCCGCATCCTGGGTTTAGTATGATTCCGCCTGCTTCAACAAAGACTTTTAGAAGACCTTCTTCCATAGCCTGTAAATATATTTCACTGCTTGCAGGGAGTACCAGAAGTCTTGTGTTTTTGTTAATTTTTTTGCCTTTAAGAAGCTCGGCAGCCATTCTGAAATCTTCAATACGACCATTCGTACATGTTCCAAGAAGAACCTGATGTACTCTGACATTTTTGAGTTCATCAGCATTTTTAGCATTATCAACACTGTCAGGGCATGCAATTGTAAAAGGAACATTTTCAACGTTTATTTCTATTGTCTCGGCATATTCAGCATCAGGATCAGGATATATAGGGTTATAGGAGCCAGCGTTTATATTTCTCTCCTCAAGGTATTTGAAAACCTTTTCATCGGGTGCACAGTAGCCATTTTTAGCTCCAAGTTCAACAGCCATATTTGTTAAAACGAGCCTGTCTGCCAGAGAGAGGGATTCAACATATTCTCCGCTGAATTCTATTGATTTGTAAAGTGCACCATCAGCTTTTATCCTGCCTGCAATATAAAGAAGAACGTCTTTGGATGTAAGATATTTTGATGGTTTACCGCTTATAACTATTTTCATTGATTCAGGAACTTTAAGCCAAATCTCGCCTGTTGCCCATATTCCGGCAGCTTCACTTCTTCCGATACCTGTCGAAAATGCACCTAAAGCGCCATAAGTTGTGGTATGGGAATCGGAGCCGACAATGAATTTTCCTGGTAGAGCAAAGCCTTCTTCAACCATAACCTGATGGCATACACCTCTGCCGCAGTCATAAAAACTTTCTATTTCCTGTTCTGCAACAAACATTCTTATTTTCTGATGATTAGCTGCAGCTTTTTCATTTGCTGCAGGAACTATATGGTCAAGAATAATCACAGCCTGATTTTTATCATAAAGATTTTCTCCTCCCATTTTTTGAAATGTTCCAAGAATTGCGGCAGCATTGTCATGAGTGAGAACATAATCAGGTTTGACTGAAACAATTGTTCCCGCCGTAAGATCTTTGCCTAATTTCATTGAAAAGATTTTTTCTGCAAAACTCTTTCCCATAAGTCTCTCCTTTTAAAAGGTTTTTATCGTCCCATTAATGTATCTATAGCTGCTAGCTGTTCAGGCAGCATTTTTCTCTGTGTTCCCATAATATCGGTTATAAGTGTAAGACGTGCAGAAGATTCTATAAGTTCAAGTTTATTAAATGCAGAAAGAAGAGATGAGCCAACTGCAAGTATTCCATGGTGTTCCATAACTACTGTATCTGCATTTAAAGTGTGCTCGGAAACTATTTCTGCAAGTTCTGGTGTTCCCATAAGCGCATACGGTGCAAAAGCCGGTTTTCCTGTAAGAGCCCATGTTTCACCTGCAAGGTCTGTCCTTATCTCTTTTTCCGGAGAAACTGCAAAAGCTGTTGCTGTTGAAGGATGAGCATGTACTACAGCTTTAACATCACTGCGTTTTCTGTAAATAGCCAGATGCATTCCTGTTTCCATACTTAATTTAAACTGCGGTGTCAGATTTTCTCCATCAAGAGTAACAACACCTATTTCATCTCCCTGAAGTCTGCATTTATCGGTTTGAGAAGGTGTAATAAGAACATGTGTTTCATTTATTCTAAAACTTATATTTCCACCTGATGTCGTTGTAAGTTTCTGGGCATAAAGCCTTCTCATGAAGTATGCAACTTCTTCCATATCTTTTTTATAGCTATTAAACATAAATACCTCCTAATTCAATATTGCAATAAAGTTATAGCTTTTTAATTATGTTTTTGTCAAATTAATAGAAATTATCATGAAAAAAGATTTAAGGCATAAGTTCGGTGTTTTTCAAAATGATTTTTTTTAAAATAATCTCATCTCTGTTTTCATAGGAATTTTCAGAAGTTTTTTCTATGGAACCTATAATGTAAGCAACATCATCTTCTGAAATTTTTATTTTATAAAAGGAACTGTTTTCATCTGCTTCGATTTTCATCTCAGCAGCAATTTCGCCGTAATTATCCAGCCGGACAATAACAGAATAAGAATCATCAGAATCATATTTATAAGCCAAGACATAGGCATTGCCTTTACTGTCAAAAGAAATATCGTATAAAAAATAATAAGGGAAACTATTAGAATAAATATTTCTCCACACGTTATTGCCTTCAGAATCCATTTTCATCATAAATGGATACTTTTGTGATGAATATTCTTTATAATCATATAGCAATACAGAATACTTCCAATCATCATCCGCTTCTCCAAGTAGATAAATATTACCGAACTTATCTTGTCTTACTCTATAAAAAAATTCATCAAGTTGCGTTTTAAAAACTCTTTCCTTTTTAATTTTGTATGAAGAATCCATTTTTAAGAAAGAAATATCATAGGCAGGATAATCAGAGCTCTTATTATAATATACAGTTCTTTGAACACGCCTTAAAAATATAAAATCGTTATTTGATGTCTTAAAAAATTTAGAGACCGTTGATCCTTTTTCAAAAACAAATTTATTTAACATTTTACCTTCAGACCCTATTTTATATATAAAAGAAGAATCTTTGGCATCATTATAAAATCCGACATAAAGATTATTCTGGCTGTCATATAGTATAGAAGAAGCATAGGATTCATAAGCTTCGTCAACATATGTCGTCCATAATGAATCACCGGAAGAAGTAACCTTTAAGACAAAGAACTTATTAAAACCTGGAGGATCAGCATAAGGATTAACCCAAACAAATCTTTTAAGAAACAAAAAAACGGATCCATTCTCATCCATTGACATAGCGAGTGCAGTATCGTCATCTTCTGAACCGAACTGCTTTTCCCAAATTAAATTTCCATTAACATCCAGTTTCTGTATAAAGGCATCTTTGCCCCCGATGTTAAATGTATCATGAAAATGACCATAAGTACTTCCACTCAAATAGAGATACCCATTATTATCAATAAGCAGATCAGAAGCAACGTTATCTCCGTCTGTAAAAATATTTATGCTCCAATCCTGACCATTATCAGCAATTTTATTTATTAATTCAGGATTATTATCAACTGAATCATCACAGGCAGTTAACAAAAAAAAACAAAAAAATGCGTAAAGCAAAAACAAACGTTTCATTTGATACACCTCGACATTTATTTTCACAATAACATACTAGTTAATAAACCTTTTGTCAAATAAGCACTGGATGCGGAGTTTATCCACATCCAGCTATTTACGAACTATTTTTCAGCAATAATAAGCATTTCAAAATCTTCTGTAGTAAGAGTATCTTCTCTTGAGTATGCGCCAAGTTTCGCACCAAAAATATCTATTTTCTTAAATCCTAATGTTTTAAGAAGCCATGTTATTTCACTTGGAACATAATATCTCTGATTTGTATCAAGAACCAGATTCTTACCCGAATCATCCTTTATTTCAGTAATATCATAATTACGAAAGGTCATAAGATCGAACCTGTTGTTACTGTAAGTTGCGCCTCCGTCTTTTTTTGATGCTGCACAAAATTTCTGTACAGAATAATAAAGAGGAAAAAGTCCATTTAGAGTTGTAAAAATAATTTTACCTTTGCTCTTTAAAGATTTTGCAACATTTTTAAGTATTTCAAAATTCATTTCATCTGTTTCCATCAGAGAAAAACCGCCTTCACAAAGCATAATAGCAACATCAAATTCTGAATTAAAAGGAAGATTCCTTGCATCCTGCTTTAAAAAATTAATGCTGAGTCCATTTTTTTCTGCATTTTCCCTGGCTCTTTCAAGCTGATTTTCTGAAAGATCTATTCCCATAATGTCATAACCTCTTTTAGAAAGTTCAACTGAATGTCTTCCAGTACCACAGCCTACATCAAGTATTTTTAAACTTTTATTGTAACTGATTTCTTTTTCTATGAAATCACATTCACCGAAAGTGCCTTGAGTAAAACATTCTTTTTCGTAAGTTTTTGCGTAATTTTCAAAAAGAGTTTCGTACCATTGTTTTTTGGTCATAATATTCTCCTAAACAACTTTAATTTTATATTTTATTAATTATGAGACTTTAAGTCTCATGCTCCCAGCTTTAATAAATTACAATATAACCCTTAGTTATATTGACTGAGACACACGATCCTTTTTAGTTGAGTGAGAAAGCTTCAAAAAACCTCTTTTGTTTCATCACGTAAAAACTTAGTAAGATTAACTTCAAATAAAAATTTGTCAATAAATGTTTTTTTTCACAATTAACAATTAACTAACATTTAACTCATTACCTTCTCAATTTTAAACTGTACTTTCAGCTAACAACTTTTTTGCAGGAGATTTTATGAAGTCATCGCTGTTGTCTTTTTTAGTTATAACTATTTTCTCTTTTTCTCTTTTTGCAGGAATAACTATCTGGGAAGATAAAGAACAAAAATCAAAACTGGAAATATCAGGATACACACAAACAAGATTTGAGCATATTAATAATGACGGAAATAATGAAGAACAAAGTTATGATGAATTTACTTTAAATAAGGCAAGACTGGGTTTTCAGGGAAACTTTACTAAATGGCTCACTTTCAAAACAGAGTTCGATATTTGGGATTTTTATGCACCAATGCAGCCTACAGAAGTTTATGCCGGATTCCCATTAAGTCGTCATTTTTATCCTAAAATAGGTTATGTAAAAACACCTGTCATTTATCTTAATATGATGTCAGGTTCAAAAACATTATTTGCAGACAAACCAATGATTATTTCAGGACACATCGGTAAAAGCGGAAGTACACATTCAGGACAAAAAATGTTTCCGGCTAATAACACAGGTGTTGTTGTCGAGGGAGATTTATTTCCTTTTGAAGGTTTTGATTTTGGAAAATATATAAAGAAAGGACTTGTTCATTACAATGTAGGTGTTCAGAATGGAGACAAAACTACAGGAAAAAATGAAGAATTCATGTACAGCGGCAGACTTTCAATTAATCCTTTTGGCTATAATGAGATAAAAGATTCATGCAAATATGATGATAATCCTTATTTTTCTATTGCTGTAAACTATGGAACAAATATTGATGCTGAAGTTACTCCTCCCAAAGATGCAACAATGTGGGGTTTTGATGGCTATGCAGGCTGGAAAGGAATATCACTAGGTGGCGGATGGTATGTTTTCAGAAGTAAAGCTGATTCTTCCAAAGTTGATGAATATACAGAATATCCATGGCAATCTGAAGGTTTTTTCATTCAGGCTGGAGCATACATACCAATATGGAAGTTAAAAGATACTCTTCAGCTTAAATTCAGATATGAAATTTATGATCCTTATGCAGAAGTTCCAAGTGAAAGGCCTGACCATGCTGAAGGAAAAGATGCATATGAAAAATATTACGATTTTTTTATACCTAAAACTCTTAATGATCGTAAATCATCAAAAATATCAATGGGCTTTGATTTTCATATATCTCCTCTTCTCGGAATTAAACAAAATGTGAAAGCCACATTTGAATATAATATAAAAAATGAACTTGAAGATTTTCAGGATCCTTCGACTGGTGAATTAAAAGATACTCAAATTAGAGACAACAATTTTATAATGCAACTTCAGTTTGCTTTGTGAGGTGACAAATGAATAAGAAATTATTATTACTTTTCTTTGTTTTGCTTTTTATGGTTTTTGGCTGCGATGTTCAGGACAGCGCAACATTACCTGATCCGTCCGAATATGAGGATGATATTGCAGAACAGCCGGATAACACGCCTGAGCCTAAACAGGACAAAGATATAACAGACAATGACACTTCTTCTCCAGATTTGAGTAATGACAATGATGAAGAGACTTCAGATTCCACAGAAGAAGATCCTGATATTGATGATGTTGAAGAAGACAAAATTATAGATGAAACATGCGGATTACATAAGGGCGATGAATCTGTTTTTTCTAAAGTTCCGGCACTTGAGCCTATGAATGCTGAAGAGACACTTGGAGACTCTCCTGAACCAAGATTTGTCCACTTAAGCTGGCAGAGCAACCCTGCTATTTCAATGTCTTTCACATGGCAGACAAAAGATTCAGGTAGTGGAAACATGACAAAATCAACCATTGTAAAAGTATGTAAAAACGAAGACATGAATGACTCATGTACAGAAATCAATAGCACAAATAACGGCAAAATGATAGGATCTGCAACAATTCTTCCTTATAGTAGTGATTATAAAACCATGCACGTTGCTGAAATATGCGGTCTTGAACCTTCAACAAAATATTACTATCAGGTAGGCGGAAGAGACGGTTCAGGCAATGAAGCTTTTTCAAAGGTTTATCATTTCAGAACTGGAATAGATCCAAGGCTTCCTTCCGAACAAAGCTCTTATAAATTCGTTGCCATGGGAGACAGCAGAGGAGCTCCTGATAAACTTGCTCAAACTATAAAAGCAGCTCTTGATGAAGATCCTGATTTCATTATTCACAGTGGAGATTTCTGTTCTGACGGCAGGACCCAGTCAGATTGGGAAAATCTTTTCACTGCTTCAGAAGAACTTCTTCCATATGTTCCAATAATGGGTATTCATGGAAATCACGAGTACAGCGGCGTAAACTATTATGCACAAATGGCTTTCCCCGGTAACGAACAATGGTATTCCATGGAATATGGCAATGCTGAATTTGTTATGCTCAACGATATTTCAGGTGGAATTTTTGCTATAGGCCAGAATTCAGATCTTGTAAAAAACAATTCTATATCAAATGAACAAAAAGCTTTTATATCTGATACATTCGCAGCACACACCGACAAAACATGGAGATTTGTTGCGCATCATAGACCAATAAAAAGTGAAACCAGCGATCTAACTCATGGTGGTAAAATGAATACAGATCTTCGTGATGCATGGGGACCTGTTTTTGAACAATATAAAGTAAATATGGTCTTTAATGGACATGATCATTTCTACCAGAGATCAAAACCTCTTATAAACGTAAAATCAGGTGGAACAGTTACATCAGCGGATAAAGGGGTTAATTATATAGTTACAGCTGGTGCAGGTGCGTCTCTTTATGACACAAAAGAGACAGATCTTGTTGCAAAAACAGCAAAAGCTATTCATTTTTGTCTCATAGAAATAAATGGTTCATCTATAGATCTTACAGTTAAACAACTTAGTGATGGAACAGTTTCAGGTATTATTGACACCTTAAGCTTTAGTAAATAAAAAAATATGAAAAATCTATACTTTTTATTAATTTTTCCTCTCATTTTCCTTTCCTGTACAAAAAAAACCGTTCTCATTAATGAAAATCTTGATGAGAACGGTCGTTCAATTCTTTTTAAAGCAGTTGAAAATTCTGATGAAAATGAAACCTCAAAACTTATTTCTGAAGGATACGATGTCAACAGAACAGATCTAAATGGGTTTACACCGTTAATGGTTGCTGTAACCAAAAAAAACTCAGCAATAATAAGAAAGCTTATAAAAGCAGGGGCAGATATCGACAAACTTGACACAAAAAACAACACTTCACCACTTCTTTACGCATTTCATTTTGATAATTTGAAAGCTGTGGAAATTTTAGTAAATTCAGGAGCTGATGTTTCAATTAAAGACTATTATGGTAAAAATGCATTAATGTACGCATGTGTTTCTCTTGATGATTCAGAAATTTCTCTTTTAAAAAAAATTATTAGAAAAAAAGACATAAACAGCAAAGATAGTGGTAATTCAACACCTTTAATGCATGCAGCAGGAACAGGTCACCTTGAAGCAGTCAAACTGCTTATTAAAAAAGGGGCTGATATAAATGCTGTAGACAACAAAGGGTGGACTGCTTATGATTATTCTTTTGGTGAAGATAAAAAAGCTGTGAGAGAATACTTTGACAGTTTAAAATAAAAACTATTTTAATTTATTTAGAATTTCAATTGGTATATCTTTTATTATATCAGGTCTCTGTTTTATTGTATTTTCAATGGAATTAATCAGCTTCCATTTTTCTATTTTAGAATGATTTCCTGATGTTAGAACATTGGGAACTTTTAAGTCTTTGTAAATCCTAGGCATTGTATACTGATCATGCTCAAGCAGAGAAACTGAAAAGCTTTCTTCTTCTGCAGAATGTTCATTGCCTAAAACACCCGGCACAAGTCTTGAAACTGCATCAATTACAGTAAGAATACCTATTTCTCCGCCTGTAAGAACAAAATCGCCAATGGAAAGCTCTTCTGCATCAGTAAGCTCTAAAAACCGCTGATCTATCCCTTCATAATGTCCGGCAATTAAGATTATCTGCTCATAGCTGTTTAGAAAATTACGTGCCATTTTCTGATTAAAAACTTTTCCTCGAGGGGAAAGATAAAAAGTTTTGACCTTTTCAAGTTTTTCTATTGAAGTGTAACAATTATATAACGGTTCGGCCATCAAGATCATTCCTGCGCCACCGCCGAAAGGGTAGTTGTCAACTCTTTTATAGCCGCCAAGTCCAAAATCTCTAAGCTGATGAAAATGAATTTCACAGAAATTTTCCTGAAAAGCTCTTTTCATCATACTTGTAGAAAGAGGTGAGTCAAAAAAGGAAGGAAAAAGTGTTATAACATCAAATCTCAAGGAGTTCCTCCTTTAAAAGGATAACTTTATCCTTAAGAACTTTCGTTATTTTATCTCTATGCGGAATAATAATGTCTACATCATCATTTATGACTGAAAGCAAATAATAGTCTTTTATTTTGGAGAAAGAAGCTATTTCACCAACAAACTTTCCATTTAAAGTTTCCATTTTCATTCCAATAAGATAATCAACTGTATTATTACAAATTTCATTTTCAGGAAGAGCAAAATTTTCATTTTCAAAAAAAGCCGCATCATGTTCATTATCAACGGAATCAATCCGAATATGAAAACCTTTAGAAACTTTTATTATTGATTTTAAGACAAACTCTGTTCCAAGTTCAGCATGAAAAAGATGTTTTATATCTAAAAGAAAGTCGGCATCATTCAGAGACGAAATAAAAAGAAGAGTACCATCACTTTTTATTACTCTGCTAAACTTGCCGACAGTAAACATAACTTACTATTCTATAATCTCAAGAATTGTCTTCTTTTGATCTCTGCTGCTTGCCGCACTGAGAACAACTCTAAGTGCTTTAGCTATTCTACCTTCACGACCAATAACTTTACCGAGATCCTCTTTCGCAACTCTAAGTTCAATAACGGTTGTTGTATCTCCAACAACTTCTTCAACTGAAATCTGATCAGGATGATCAACGAGATAACTTGCGATGTTTGCAATAAGCTCTTTCATATAAGCCTCCAGAATATCAGAGTCCTTTTTTTACTTTTTTTGCAAGAGAAGCAACTGTATCTGAACATGTAGCTCCCTTTGCAAGCCAACTGTTAAGTTTTTCAAGATCTATATTGATTTCAGCAGGATCTGTGTTAGGGTTGTAGTGACCAAGTCTGTCAAGGAAAAGTGTATCTCTTTTCTTTCTGCTATCAACAGCAACAACACCGTAAACAGGTTTCTTTTTGCATCCGCCTCTTGTCAATCTAATACTTACGCTCATTTTTAATAAAACCTCCGAACAAAAATAATTTATTATTACATTCCGCCAAATTTTTTCATAAGGTTGCCAAGACCAAATTTATTGATCTTTTTAAGCATTTTTTTCATCTGAAGATACTGATTTATAAAAGTATTTATATCTTTTACTTCAGTTCCGCTACCAAGCGCTATTCTTCTTCTTCTTGAAGCATTGAGAATTTCAGGATTTCGTCTTTCTTTTTTAGTCATTGAACATATTATAGCTTCAATTCTCTTAAGCTCTTTGTCCATGTCTACTTTTCCTTCCATTTTCTTGAGCTGAGACCCCATACCAGGAAGCATTCCAAGTACATTTTCCATTGGTCCCATTTTTTTCATCATCTTCATTTGTGAAAGGAAATCTTCAAGATCGAAATTATTATTCCGCATCTTTTTCTGCATTTTAATAGCTTCATCCTGATCTATCGTTTCCTTTGCTTTTTCAACAAGAGAAAGGACATCTCCCATACCTATTATTCTTGAAGCTATACGGTCCGGATGAAAAAGCTCTAAAGCATCTGTTTTTTCACCAACACCTACAAATTTCACAGGAGCCCCTGTTACAGCATTAATTGAAAGAGCTGCACCACCTCTGGCATCACCATCCATTTTTGTGAGGACGACACCTGTTATAGTAAGTCTTTTATGAAATTCTTCTGCAACGTTAACAGCGTCCTGACCGGTCATGGCATCTGCAACAAAAAGAATATCTGAAGGATTAACAGCTTTCTTTATGTTGGTGATTTCATCCATAAGGACCTCATCCACCTGCATACGTCCTGCTGTATCAACGATTACCACATCGTAAGCCATATTTTTTGCATGAGCGACAGCTTTTAAAGCTATATCGACAGGATCCATACTAGTGTTGGACTCAAAAACATCAACACTGATAGATGATGCAAGTTTTTTAAGCTGATCTATAGCTGCAGGTCTGTAAACATCGGCAGGAACAAGAAATACGCTTTTTCTAAGCTTGTTTTTTATATATACTGCAAGTTTTGCAGCAGAGGTGGTTTTTCCGCTACCCTGAAGCCCTGCCATAAGTATAACTGCCGGAGGTCTTACACTAAAGTTTAAAGAATGATCTCCTTTTCCAAGTGCAGCAACAAGCTCATCATGAAATATTTTAACAAACTGCTGGCCCGGAGTTATGCTTTTCATAACCTCTTCACCAACAGCTCTTTCAGAAACTCTTTTTATAAAATCTCTTACGACTTTATAATTAACATCCGCCTCAAGCAGACTGAGTTTTATTTCACGGGAAGCTTCTTTTATATTTTCTTCAGAAAGCTTTCCCATTCCTCTTAATTTTTTAAATGTATTTTCCAGCCTATCTGTAAGCTGATCAAACATAGACGAACCCTCTCAAAAAAAGCGAATAAATTATACAAATGGACTCTTCATAGTCAAGGTTTTAAAGAAAAAGGAGCCAAAAACACAATAATAAAAAGTATTTAATTAATTATTCACTTCTTAGCTGTTGTTGTACTCCGTTATTTCCCTTATTACCATCACTCTCTCCACCTTTACCAGCAGCTCCCAAAACAAAGGATGCTTTAGAAACATCTATTTGTGAAGATTCTATCATAATTACACCAATAGAAGGACCGCCGCCACCGCCGCCGCCAGCTCCACCAGCTCCACCAGCTCCACCGTTGCCTCCAAAACCGCCGCAACCTGCATCGTCCTGATCAGAACTATATGCACCTGGAATACCGCCATTGCCACCTGTACCACCTGTGCCACCAACGCCACCTGTGCCGCCATTACCACCTGTACCGGTTTTTATTTCTGTGTAATCAAAATATATTTTCATAGACGAATTTACCCATACAGCAAATGAACCGCCACCACCAGCTCCACCAGTACCGCCAGCTCCACCACATCCAGCTCCTCCACCACCACCGCCGGCAGAACCGTATGTTGAACAGTCACTAAAAGCATTGTTATCTTTGTGTCCTTTTCCACCGCCACCGCCGCCACCGGAAACACCTCTCGTTCCTTCCAAACCATCCCCTCCTTTAGAGGGAATATATGAAGAAGAATCGGCATAACCAAAAGCACTGCCAGCCTGACCATCATCACCTGCATCTCCATTATGACCATTTCTTCCATTTGCAGCATATGTGGGAATTGGGTTTCCATCCGTTGAACAGGAAAGATCACTAGTCAAAGTTCCGCCTGTACCAGTATTTATTCCATTATCCTGACCCTGAAGATTGTTGTTTGAACCTTCAACACCTTCTGAACCGTCGTAGCCAGGGTATCCGCCATCGCCACCTTTTGTTCCACATGCCGAATAACCTCCCGAACCGTAAGCAGGCTGACTACAGTTTCCACCACAACCAATAAGGTCATCATCACTTTCACAGCCTGGAGCTCCAGTTCCACCATTACTACCAGAAGCTCCTGTAGCACCTGTAATACCGTCAAGACCTTTTTTGCCATTTCCTGAAACTATATAGGAATGTCTTATGGAAATGTTCATACTACTGTTTATAAAAATACCATAGGAAGATTCCCCATTTTCCTCAGCATCATCAGCATTAATAGAAATATATGTCATTTCAATATTTTCACATTGAGAAATTATAACAGGTTTGTTAGAACCTTTAATTGTAACAAAATTTGAAGTAGATCTTACCCAATCAGGATAACCGCTATAGCCACCATAAAGGGATACATTGCTTTTTAGCGTTACTGGTCCGTCATATTCACCTTTTGCAATAAGTATTGCAGGTTTATATTCAGCTGTTGCAAGCACTAAAGCTTTTGTTATACTTCTGACAGGAAGATCTTTTGTTCCTTCATTAAGGTCACTGCCATAAACTGAATCTACAAAAATAGATTTTTCAATGTTTCCATCTATTCCGTCACCATTACTGTCTATAAAGTTATCGTCAGGTTTGTCTTCTGTTATATTAGGTTTTGTTTCACATGTTGATGTGTCAAATCTAACGCAGTTTGCTGTACAGTAGGCTGTTCCTCCTGAAAATGTGGAAGAATCTATCAGCGTGCATAGTCTGGAATTTCCATCACAAACCTCATTAGCCTGAATTGTACCGTCACCACAGGTAGTAACAACAACATCACTGTCTGGAAGAGCATTGTCATCATCAGAAAAATCTTCATCAGATTCTATATCTAAATCAGGATCAATATCAGTAAAAATATCAAGATCATCTTTTTCAATATCTGAATCCATATCGTTTTCAGAATCTGAAACAGGTATATCTTCATCGTTCATATAATCTTCATCATCAATCAAAGAATCATTATCAATATCAGGAATTTCAGCATAGTCAGCATCAAAAACGGCTATATCTTCATCATTTCTTTCTCCAGGTCTGCAATAGCCATCTGTTGCACAATAAAAACCATCAAGGCATGCATCGTTTGTCATGCATGTATACAATGTTGAACATTCTCCTTCTTTCACACCTGTGTCATTAACCTTTCCAGCAGAAAAATCACAGTATGTTCCTGTTTTGCATTCGGTATCATTAAGGCATGTGTTATCTGTTTTTTTATCATCACATGCAGAAACAAAAAATAAAAGCAATGTGATAAAAACTAAATAAAACTTCATATAAGACCTCATAAATTTAAATTATGCAGAGAAATTATACGGATATAAAGAAGAATCTCAATAACTTTATACAAAATTATTATTTAGGACGAATACCGGGAGTTACCTCTTTTTCATACCACTGAAAATTATCAAGAAGAACTGTTGTGTCATATGAATGATCCGGTCCATATGGTACTGAGCCTGTTTCCCATACTGCAAATCTAAGTGTGATTTCTTCTCCTGGAACTACGTTTCCTGAAGCAGCAAACCAACCGGTTCCACCATGTCCATCACATTGTTTTCCTATTATAGGAATTGTTGTACATTCATACTGAAAACCTGTTCCAGCAAGTTCTTCAGGCTGTTCACATGCGTCACATTCGCCATTTTTGTTTCCACCGCCAATTCCTCCAATGCCTGAACCAGAGCAACCTTCTTTATCACATCTTCTGAAAATTCCATTAGGAGCTATGCTAACACCCATTGGATTTTTCTTATCATCAACAGCCATATTTTTATCCCAGTTATTTTTTCTTTCACTATTGGGGTTAACTTCATTAAATGTTGAATCCAGAAGCGCTATAAAGAAATCGTTATATTCTGTGCAGACAAGACCGGGAAATTCAATTGAAAAAAAGTAAAAATCAAAAGAAAAAGCATTGGCATTTATTGGAACCTTCATTTTAACTGTCAGCATTATAGGATCCTGAACTGAAGGACTTTCTGTTCCACTACATTGATCGTCAAGCTCTTCAGTTGAAATAACACCTTCACCTTTACATGCTTCAGATTCAGGAAATTTACAATTTTTCTGACGATTTATCCAGTCTGTTGGCACTTTACTTGCTGTTTTCATATCTCCGGCATCCAATGTAGCTTCACTGGCATTCATTGTAGGAGAATTGTAAGGACCAGTTGAAAGTATTGTCAAAAGGTCACTCTTATTTGCGGTTATAACATTACCAAATTTATTTGCAACGGCATATGTTTTATATTTGTCATCAAAATATGGTTCCGTAAGACTTGGTCTCTGAATTTCAGGAGGCAGCTGTGAGTTTCCATCTGAACCCTGTGTGGCAGGACCATCACAGATACTTTCAGTAACAGGATCTCCTGCCAGAGAAAGTGTTGCTGAAATATAACCTTCACAAGTATCCATTGCTTTAGCTAAATACTCTCCATTGTTTTTAATTCCGGACATTGAAACACCTGAATCACAGGTTACTACTTCATCTATTTCACCATTACTATTATCATCAAGTCCATTATTTGGCACTTCAAAAGCATTTGGATTTATTAATGCAGGATCATGTCCCGGACACTCTTCCGGAATGTCACAGGCATCATTTTCACATCTTATATAACCGTCACCATCCTGATCGGTATGTGCAGGAAGATTATCAGGATTACCATCACAATCAGAATCAATACCATCCACTTCACATGCTTCAGGTTCCGGATTAATTTGCTCACTACATTCAGTCCATCTTCCATCAGCACCGCAAAGAGATGTTCCTGCTTTACAAATGCCTACGTTTTCCATTTCCGCTGTACCAACCCACTCGCATTTTTTTGTTTCTCCAGGGGTACATTCCATTGTCTGAGGATCATTATCCGGTTGAGTGTTTGAATCATTATCAGATGTATCATCAGGATTTTCTATGATAGCATCAGCATCACTTAAAACTTTTTCGCAAACATTTGTACTTTGATTACACACTTCATTTGTGCCACAATCTTCATTTGTTTCACATTCCAGCGCATCATCTGATGATGCACAGGATAATGTAAAGACTAAAAAAAACAGTGTAAAAATAAGACCTAACTTCATAGCCGGACTCCTGCCTAAATATTATAAGAGTAAAACACCAATTATTGATGAGTATATAACATTAATAAATAAATTCAACATGAAAAAATAATATTTTTTACAGAAATGTTGAAAAATATTTGATTTTTTATTTAGGGCTTATACCTGGCTCAACTTCTTTTTCATACCATTTAAAATTATCAAGAAGAACTGTAGAATCAAAAATGTGATCCGTTCCGCCATCCCATATTGCAAATCTAAGAGTTATCTCTTCACCAGGAACGACATTACCAGAAGCCGAGAACCAGCCTGTACCGCCATAATTTATAGTGTCCATTCCAAAGAGACCGCCTGTTTCACTCTCAAAACCGGTTCCTTTAAGCTCTTCAGGCTTCTCACAGGCATTACATTCGCCATGAGTATTACCACCTACACCAATAATTCCAGCAGAACCTGAACAAACATCTTTATTACATCTTCTAAAAATACCGTTAGGTGCAATGTTTACACCCATTGGATTTCCTTTATCATCAACAGCCATATTTTTATCCCAGTTATTCTTTTTATCACTATCAGGATTTACATCATTAAATGTTGAATCTAAAAGAGCAATAAAAAAATCGTTAAAAGCTGAACAGACGTAACCAGGGAATTCTATTGATAAAAAGTAAAAATCAAAAGAAAAGGCATTGGCATTGATAGGAACTTTTACTTTTACAGTAAGCATTACAGGATCCTGTACTGAAGGAGCATCTGTACCTGTACACTGATTATCAAGCTCTTCTGTAGAAATTGTTTCTCCACAGGCTTCTGATCCTGGAAATTCACAATTTTTCTGTCTATTCATCCAATCAGAAGGAACTTTACTGGCTGTTCCAAGGTCTCCTGAAGAATCCGATGTAGGAGAATCATAATCTCCAGAGGAAAGAATTGTCATCAGAGAACTTCTAGCAGGCATTATTGAATTACCAAATTTATTAGCCACAGCATAGGATTTTGAAGAACTATCAAATTTAGGCATTGAAGCACTTCCTGAGTCGGCTTCTCCTGCTAACGAAATTGTTGCAGAAACGTAGCCTTCACAAATATCCATGGCTTTAGCAAGATATTCACCATTTCCTTCAAGCCCTGTCATTGAAACACTGCTGTCACATGTTACAACTTCATCAATTTCACCATTGCTGTTATCATCTATACCATTATCAGCAACTTCAAAAGCATTCGGATTTATCATTGCAGGATCAAATCCAGGACACTCTTCAGAAATATCACAGGCATCATCTTCACATCTAAGAAAACCATCGCCGTCCGCATCTGTATGTGCAGGAAGATTATCAGCTTCACCATTACAATCAGAATCAATATCATCGGCTGTACATGCCTCTGGCTCTGGATTTACCTGACCGGTACATTCAGTCCACCTTGCGTCAGCTCCGCATACAGAAGTTCCGGCTTTACATATTCCAACATTTTCCAGCTCTTCACTCCCAATCCAAGCACATTTCTTTGTTGTTCCAGGAGTACAAGGTTCATCTGAATTATCAATATCAGGAGTTTCAGAAACAGCATCTGCATCCGGCAAGGATTCATTATCAGCAACGACATCCAAGTCCTCAGAAGCCTGATCATAGTCTGAAACCTCAGCAATATTTTCACAAATATTTAATGAGAGATTACATACTTTCTCTGAAGGACAATCTTCATTGGATTCACATTCAAGATTATCTTCTGAAGGTGCACAAGAAACGACACCTATAAAAAATAAAATCAAAAAAACATATTTCATATCAGATGCTCCATAAAAATAATTAAATATTTTTTATTTAGGGCTTATACCAGGTTCAACCTCTTTTTCGTACCATTTAAAATTATCGAGCAAAACGGTCGTATCATATGAATGATCTGTGCCATATTCAACAGATCCTGTTTCCCATAGAGCAAACCTGAGTGTTATTTCTTCACCAGGGACAACGTTTCCGGAAGCTTCATACCAGCCTGTACCGCCATGTCCTTCACATGTTTCAAAAAAGATAAATGAAGTACATTCATATTCAAATCCTGTTCCTTCAAGCTCTTCTTCATCAGCGCATGCATCACATTCTCCATAAGTATTGCCTCCTCCTGAATCCGAGCAGCCACTTGGCATACATTTTCTGAAAATACCATTTGGAGCTATATTAACACCCATCGGGTTTCCTTTTTCATCAACAGCCATGTTCTTATCCCAATTATTTTTTTTATCGCTATCAGGATTGACTTCATTAAATGTAGAATCTAAAAGAGCAACAAAGAAATCGTTATACTGAGAACAGACAAGACCAGGAAATTCTATTGAGAAAAAATAAAAATCAAAAGAAAAAGCATTAGCATTTATTGGAACTTTTACTTTTACAGTAAGCATTATCGGATCCTGTACTGATGGAATTTCCTTTCCTTCGCACTGATTATCCAGTTCTTCTGTAGAAATCGTTTCTCCACAAGCCTCAGAGCCAGGGGATTTACAGTCTTTCTGTCTATTTATCCAGTCTGTAGGTACTTTACTTGCTGTTTTCATATCACCGGCTTCCAGTGTAGCTTCAGTAAAGTTCATCGTTGGAGAATCATAATCACCTGTTGAAAGTATTGCCATTAAGGAACCTTTTTCTGATGTTATAACATCTCCGAATTTGTTCGCAACGGCATATGTTTTGTAATTATTATCAAAATATGGCATTGTAAGACTTGCCCTTGCACTTCCATTTATAGTTTCTGTAACCGGTTCTCCTGCAAGAGAAATTTCAGCTGAAACAAATCCGTCACAAATATCCATAGCTTTGGCAAGATACTCTCCATTACCTTCTATGCCTGTCATAGAAATTCCGGTTTCACAAATAGGAAGTTCATCTATTTCACCATTACTGTTATCATCAATTCCATTACCTGCAACTTCAAAAGCATTTGGATTTATCATTGCAGGGTCATAACCAGGACACTCAGATTCGATATCACAGGCATCATCTTCACATCTGAAAAATCCATCACCATCAGAATCTGTATGTGCCGGAAGATTATCAGGATTACCATTACAATCAGAATCTATTCCATCTGCCAGACATGCTTCTGCTTCAGGATTTACCTGGCCACTACACTCGCTCCACTTAGCATCAGCACCGCATATTGAATTTCCCGCCTTACAAATACCTACATTTTCAAGTTCTTCACTTCCTACCCATGCACATTTTTTTGTTGTCCCAGGAGTACATGGCTCATCAGATGTGTCAACATCAGGATCAGGCGTTTCGATAATTTCATCTTCGTCTTCATCAGGCGAAATAATATCAGGATCTGAAACAGGAATTTGCGAATCTATATCTGCAGCAGGTTCTTCATCAACTATTTCTGCTATTTCTTCACATACATTTAGAGAAAGATTACATGTTTCACCTGCCAAGCAATCTTCATTGGATTCACAGTCGACTTCATCATCTGAGGTGCAGGACAAAAATGCAATAAATATAAAAAACATTATAAGTAAACAAAACTTCATTGTTTTCTCCTAAGATGTAGTTTGTTTATGCACCTAAGAATTATATAATTTATTAAAGAAATTTCAAGTTCATTTTATAAAAGATAAAACAAGGTAATCAAAAACCTTATTTTTCACATAAAACCATTATAATAGTTCTGATAATTTTCCCAGACAAAGAATAGATTGAGATGGAAACTTATCTTTTATTTCAATGATTTTTTCCTTAATATAAAGGCGTTCGCGCCAGAAAAAACTTCTTTCCCTTAAAACTTCGTAGACAGGAACCATAACAAAAAGTCTTTTATCAAATTCAATATGAGGGATTGTTATGTCTCTTGAAGAATACTCACCTTCACTCCAGAAAATAATATCTATATCTATTGTTCTTGGTCCTTTAGGGATATTTCTTTCACGTTTTAAATATAGTTCTGTAAGCCTTATTATCTGCAAAACTTCATCCGGCATAAACTTACAGCTTACAACAGCCGCCAGATTATAAAAATTTTCCTGATCTGCATAATCAACAGGAGCTGTCTCATAAATACTTGAAAGAATATCAACGGAAATACCTTTTTCCTTGAGAAACAGCAATGCTTTTTGTATGTTGTCTGACCTATTCCCGAGGTTTGTTCCTATTGAAAGAACATAATGCATTTTACCTCTCCCGATAAAGTTTTAAATTAAACTTTACACATATTGCAGGCAATATCACCAAAGCTCCTATCATACACGTGGAGATGGAAAGTGCAATAAGGTATCCGAAGAATTTTATAGGTTCAAAAGATGAAAGAATAAGAACAGAGAAGCCTATAACCACGGAAAGTGCATTAAAAACAATACCTCTTCCAACCATTTTAAGAGAAGCGGTAACTGCATTTTCACTGCTGTTTCCTTTTGACCTCTCATCACGATATTTCCAGAGAAAATGTATTGTATAGTCAACACCGACTCCAATCATTATAGAAGAAAGCATAGCTGTGGAAATATCAAGTGTTACACCTGAATATCCCATAAAACCAAAAAGAAAAATTAGCGCTATCGCCAGCGGAATAAAAGAAATCAAACCTGCCACAAATGATTTGAAAAAAATCATTACAAGGAACGTTATTATAAAAAGAGAAGCAATAAGAGTAAATACCTGCCCTGAAACAACTTTATCTATAAGTTCCGTAAAAATAGATGCCGAACCGCCTGAAAAAGGAAAAAGTGTATCACCAGCTATAAGAGCATCAATCTCTTTTTTTACAGATTTAATTGCTGAATTACTTTCACTTGTAATCTGAACCATTATCTGAGCTTTTTTTCTGTCAAATGTCATAAGACTGGAAACTGATGCAGGATCATTCATCATAATACCACTATAATACTGCTGAAGACGTCCGTAAGTTTTAGGAAGTTCAGATTTACCTCCTCCAACTACAGAAATACTTTTAAGAACTCTTGCAATAGACATTGTATTGCCGACATTTTTCAATTCAGAAATTCTGGATTCAAGATTATCTATTTTCTGCAGAACCTCAGGATTATTTAAATCACCTTCAGCTATTATAGAAATAACCTGTGCACCGCCGAACTCACTATTAATGAGTTTTGACATTTTTACGATATCACTGTCAGGACCATAAAAATTAACAGGATTGGAATCAACTCTAATATACTTTATTCCTATCGCGGCAACAACAGTAAAAGCTACAACCAGCAAAAGAATTTTCCCTGAATTTTTTGTAATAACGACAGCAGCTTTTTCTATAAATTTATCCGCTATAGACAATTCAGAATTTACCGATTCACTAGTTTTATCTTTGTTTTTATCAGTTATAACAAGAAGAGCAGGTACAAAAAGAAGACTTGCAAAAAGAGCAAAAACAACACCTATTGAAGAAAGGATTCCAAGCTGACCGGCAGGAATTATTATATGGGTTACCAGACAAAGCAGACCAGCAACAGTTGTAAGACCTGTAGCAAGAACCGGAGCAGTAAGTTCAGAAACAACCTTTGAAGCAATTTCCCTGTTTGTTCTCAAAGAATTTTCCTTTTTCTCAAGCTGATATCTGCTTACAATATGAATTCCGTAATTGTTTGCGATAGCTATAAGAATTACCGGAAGCAGAATCGTTACCATCTGAATCTTCCACCCCAGAATCGGGATAAGACCCATTCCAACGAGGATAGACATCACAACAACAACAAGAGGCATAACAACCCCTTTTGCCTCCCGGAAACAAAAAAACAGAAAAAGAATCATTAAAATTATTCCTGCAGGCATAAACAAAGCCATATCTTTAGGAATATCGTCCTGAATTATTTCGTTTACAAATGGCATTCCGCCAAAAACGACATCCTCATCACCTGGAAGACCAGCAACAATTTCTCTAAGTTTCTTTGTCATTTCATATTCAGGAGCAGCCGAGTCAAGAGAAATAATAATGGAAGCTGTTCTGAAATCTTTAGAAATCATTCTACCATAAACCATATCCAGAGACTTAAGTTTTGATTTCAACTCTTCGGAAGTTTTTGTTTTAAGAGAATCCATAAAACCAGGAAAACCGGTTATTGAGTTTACCTGTTGAACCCCTTTTACTGTTTTAACTTTTTCCGCTATAGATGCTATTCTTGACATGCTTTTTTCAGACAGAAGAGTATCTGAAGTGAAAAGAAGCATTGCCATTTTTGTTCCACCAAAAAAAGTTTCTATTTTTTTTAATGCAACTCTTGATTCCATATTTTCAGGCAACATGTTCTGAACATCAGGATCAACCTGAGCCATAGGAAGAAATGCACCTAAACCAATAGATATCAATGCGAATAAAACAATAATCTTATATGGATTACTGGTTATATAATCTGAAAATTTTTTCATTGAGAATCCTCTGGGATTGAAAAAGAATCAATTAGAAATTAGTTTTTACTATCTCAACACGTCTATTCTGGTACCATGAATCTTCATCGTGACCATCACTGACAGGTCTTTCCTCGCCGTAAGAAATGATCTTAATTCTGTTTGCATCAATACCAAGCATAACAAGCGCTTTTTTCACTGCCTGAGCTCTCTTTTCACCAAGAGCCATATTATAGTCTATACTACCTCTTTCATCTGCATGGCCTTCAGCTCTTATAACTGCTTCCTCAAAATTTGTCATCCAGTTATAAATTCTTTTGATGTAAGCTTCATCTTCATCTCTAATCTCATATTTATTATATTCAAAATGGATTAGAGGAAATTCCATATCAGGATTGGCAGGGTCATCTTTATCCATTTCAACGACCTTTTTTTCCTTCTGAACTACAACTTCTTTTTTAGGCATACATTCGTCCGGATGTGTCCTGTAATACTCAAGCATTGCATCTGCCTTTTCCTTAACCTTAATGAAAAGCTCTTTTGCTTCATCATTTTTCTCTTTAGCATAAGCTTCTCTTGCCTTGTTCAGCAATTCTTCAGCTGCCACATAGTTTTCTTTATCACAATCTTTTGCTAGAGCTGCGTCTCTAAATGCCTTTTCTGCAAGTTTGCGTTCCTCTTCGGGTGGCTGTGTACAACTCACAGCAAGCAGTGCAATAACCAATACGATAAAAGACATAAAACCTTTTTTTAACATTCATTCCTCCATTTCATACACTACTTAAGTTCTTCAAGCTCAGGGGACCACGACGGTGTGATCACCTCACCATTGCCTGAATATATTAAAATTTGCCTGTTACCTGTTATATTAGATATAAAAAGAGAATTCTTCCCAGTTCTGTCAGAAGAAAAAACAATTAATCTGCTATCTGGAGAAAAAGAAGGATTTTCATTCTTCTTTTGATTCTGTGTAAGTCTTAATATAATCCTCGACTCCAGATCAAAAAGAAAAATATCAAACCTGTAATATTCATCTCTTCCTGTAAAAACAATATGCTTTCCATCAGGAGAATACTCCGGATCCTGATTATAGTTGCCCTGCGCTGTAAGTCTTTCAACTCTGGAAGGGTTATCGATAAAAAGTCTATATATTTGAGGCGTTCCTGATCTATCTGAAACAAAAGCTATCTGCTTTCCATCAGGAGAAAAAGAAGGAGCCGTATCAACAGAAAGATTTTTTGTCATTCTTGTAAGACTTCCGTTTTTAAGATTTTTGACATATATTTCAGAATTACCGTCACGACTAAGTCTAAGAGCAATACTGTTTCCGTCAGGAGAAGCATCCGCACTGGTGTTAAGTCCTTCATAACCTGCAATAATTCTTGTTTTAAGCGTTTTTCTATTTATCGCATAAAGATATGGATTGCCTGTTGAGTAGGAAGTAAAATATATTTCGTTGCCATCATGACTCCATGAAGGAAGAGCAATAATTGAATTCGAAGAATAAAGAACTCGTCTGTCACTGCCATCAAATGAAGTCGTAACAAGAGAATATGCTCCCGCATTTTTTTCTACAAAAACAATTTTTGAAGAAATAAAATTTATCGTTTCGCCGGTCAGTATTAAAACAAGTTCTCTGACAAACTTGTGAACTGCCATACGCATTCCTTCCGGAGAAGATGTATACTGTTTATGAATAACTTTCTTACCTTTTGCAACATCATAAAAAGCTATTTCAAGAACAGATTCTTTCCCCTCTTTAACAAAACCTTTTACAAGTCCGTTTGCTCCAATATTAAGCCAGTTTTTAAAATCTTTTACATCCAGATCAATACTTGGTGCCTCCAAAAAGCCCTTGGGATTAAGAAGTGCAAAAAAACCGGTAAGTTCAACATCTTTTCTCAAAGTTGAAGTAAGTTCTTTGGAAAGTTCACTTTCTTTTCCATCGCTGTTTAAAATATCTTGAGCAGCAATAGAATAATCTTCAAATCCGCCCTGATTGACCTCACCTACAAGTTGAGCAGACAATGAAGATACCGTAAAAATAACTATAAAAAATGCAGCAGATATTAATCTGGTACGAAAGTCCATCTAAACCCCTCCTTAAGAACACGTTTCTTTAAATCCTTATCTGTAGGAAGCGGCAAGGTTGCTGTTTTTTTTATAGCTTCAATAACAGAACTGTCATAAACCTTGTCACCGGAAGAAACCTCAATATTCATTCCGTATAACTCACCGGCAAAAGTTATTCTTGCTGACACTTCGACTTTTAATTGTGCAAGCTTTTCCTTAGCAATTATACTTGGTATTTTCCAATTGCTTTTCATTATTTTCTGAATCTGTCTAAGATAAAGATTCCCTTTTATAGCAAGAGTTTCATCAGTTACATCCCCATCTTTTGCCCCATCTTTTGATCCTTCATTTGAAACTTCTGCTCTAGGATCATTTTTTATATTTTTCAGTTCATTATCTATAAGAGAGGCCAGATCCACTTCCTTCTTTTTTGCAACAGGTTTATTTTCTTCCTTTTTTGGTTTTTCAACCGGTTTTAAAGAATTTCCTTTTTCATCTTTTACAGCTTTAACGGCAGCAGTTTCCTTCTCCTTGTAAATTCTCGGAAGTAGTTTTTCTTCACGCTTTTTTGTTCCGAATTTTACAAGTCTTGCCTCTACAGATTCAAATTTTATATCCGGACCTGAACTGAACAGGTTGCCTGAAAAACGTAAAAGCACAACAAACCCCAAATGCAGAGCTATTGACATACAAAAAACCAACCAGAATAATTTTTCTTCTTTACCTTGTCTCTGAAAGACAAAAGCAACAGACATTATTCCACCTCTAAAGCTTCCGTTACCATTGAAATTTTTGCAATCCCTGCCTTTTTGGCAATAGCCATGATGCGGACGACATATCCGTAACTAAGTTTTTTACTGGCATAAAGATAAAGCTCACCTTCTTTCTGAAGTTTATTATTATATTTAAGCTTGTCTTCCAGTTCTTTTATAGGAATTTCAGTTTTATCAACATAAATTTTTTCATTGTCAAGAACACGAAGAACAAATTTATCTTTAGGACTTTCTATAGGAACTGTTTCTGTAGCAGGCAGATCAAGGTCAACTCCCTGCTCTATCATTGGAGCCGCAACCATAAAAATTATCAGAAGAACAAAAACTATATCCACCATTGGAGTGATATTCATTTCAGCAAGAACTTTACGTTTTTTTGAGAAATTAGATTCATCAAAATTCATCATAAAAGCTCTCTCCTGACTCTTCCTGTAAAGTCTGAAGCCACATTTGATATTTCAGATTCAAATTTCTGTATTTTACTTCCGAGATAGTTATAAAAAATAGCTGCCGGAATAGCTGCAATCAGACCTGCAGCAGTAGTAACAAGAGCTTCTGAAAGCGACGGAGCTATTGTTCCAAGAGTTGCAGTACCTGTTTTTCCTATAACATCGAAAGCATTCATTATTCCCCAGACTGTTCCGAAAAGACCAAGAAAAGGAGAAACTGCAGCCGTTGTTGAAAGCAGCGTCATTTTATTTTCAAGAAGCTGAACACTGACTGCACCTTCCCTAAACATTGCTCTTTTCACATCTGCTACAATAGTTTCAATTGCATTGAGATCCATTTCTCTTTTTTTGTCAGACCATATTTTTTTTATTTCGTTAAGCTCTTCTACCCCTTTTTTAAAAGCCATTGCAACAGGAGAATCTGAAAAAAAAGAAATTTTTTCCACTACGGAAGAATAATCTGAGTTTTTCCAGTACATTTCTCCGAATTGTTCAGTTGCAATAATTCCTTTACGAAACAGAATAAATTTGTAGATAATAACAGCCCAGGAAGAAACAGATAAAAATGCCAGAAATATCATAATAAACGAAACTGTAAGCGTCGAATTGGTGAAAGCATCAGTAAAAGATATTGATGAATAAATATTTTCAAGAACTTTGGTAAAATTGTGCATCAAAGAATATCCTCCCCTCAGTAGAGATACCAGACAAATCGCAAAGGAGCAGTATCAAGCCAATGTATTATAAAAATAGTTAGTATTTTGTCAATAAAAAGCGATAGTACTCAAACTCTCCGCTTATTTGCGGCAAAAGAAAGTTTTGAATGAAGTTCATTCAACATAAAAGGTTTATAAAGAATACTATTTATGCTTGAAGATTCTTCACATACGCCTGAAAGGGCATTTGTATCTCCGGAAATAACTATAGTGTAAGCATCCTGTGAAACCCCTTCAGATTTTATCCTGAAGGCAGCATTTTTCCCATCAAGTTTAGGCATATGATGATCAAGGATAACTACATCGTAAGCAGAACCCTTGCATTTGTTGACAGCTTCCATACCGTCGCCAACAGCATCACATTGACATGAAAACAAATCTCTGCACATACAGAGAAGCATCTCACGATTTGAAGGATCATCTTCAGCAATAAGAACTGAGAGACCTATTCTTTCCATGATTAAGCCCTTTAAAATTTGATTAACAAAAAACCACTCAAAAAGAGAATAACAAAGCGTCCTGCTAAGTCAACAAAAAAAGAACATTATAATTAAGATTATTTTATTTTGTCATAATTAAAAACCACATTCACAGCAAATCATTAAAAAACCTATTTTTTATCCATATGTTTTAAAGTTTGAGCACAGTTAAAAACAAACTTGAAAGAAATTTCAACTTAAAGTAACATAAATGGAAACTCAACTTTTAAAAGAGGGAGATAAGAATTTGAGTCAAAAAAAAATAACACTGAAAAAGGGAAGAGAAAAGCTCGCAAAGAACCATAATCCATGGATATTTTCAGGAGCAATTCAAGACATAGGCGGCAATGTTAATGATGGTGATTTAGTTCTTGTGGAAAGCAGCGACAGAGACTTTCTTGCATGGGGACATTACAATAGCAAGTCAGGAATAGCATTAAGACTTTTAGAATGGAATAAGAATATCATTCCGGATTTCAACTGGGTAAAAGAAAAAATATTTTATGCCTGCGATATGCGAAAACATCTGAAAAATAAATTTAATACAATTTACAGAATTATATTTTCAGAATCAGACATGCTTCCGGGAATTATATGTGATGTTTTTGAAAATGTTGGTGTTTTACAAATTTCAACGCCAGGTTTTGACAAAATGAAATATGAAATCGCCTCTATAATAAAAGAAGCTGCAAATCTTGAATCTGTTTATGAGAAAAGTGATGGTGATGGAAGAAGAATTGAAGGCTTAACTGAATCTACCGGAGTTCTTGTCGGCAATCTTAACTCAACAAAGTTTGTAGCAGTTGAAAATTCTATAAAATATGAAATAAATCTTCTCAGTCAGAAAACAGGATTTTTTACTGATCAGAGAAACAACAGAGAACTTTTTGGCAGATATGCCTATGGTGAAATGCTTGATATGTGTGCTTTTTCAGGTGCATTTTCAATAAATGCCTTAAAAAAAGGGGTAAAACATTCAACTTTATGTGACATATCAAAAGAATCAAAAGAGCTCATTGATAAAAACATGTCACTCAATGAAATTGATTCAGAAAAATATTCTTTCATACAGGGCGACGCTTTTGACCTTCTCAGAAATATGAAAAATGAAAGCATTAAATATGATTCTATAGTTTTAGATCCACCTAAACTCGCTCCATCATCAAAATATCTGGAAAAAGGGCTCAAAGCATATAAGGATATAAATTTTAATGCACTTAAACTTATAAAAGAAAATGGAATTATGGCTACTTTTTCCTGTTCAGGAGCTGTATCAATGGAAAAATTCAGAGAAGCTGTTGCCTTTGCAGCGAAAGATTCTGAAAAAGAACTTAAAATAATACATCAGCTTCATCAGGGAGAAGATCATCCAATAAGGGTAAGTGCTCCTGAAACAGAGTATTTAAAAGGTCTTTTAATCAGAGCATAGTTCAAAAGATTTTTAAATAGAATTATGCTTTTACAGCTTTCTTTTCTTTTCTTCTAAGTATAAAAGACGTTACCGAAGTATAAAGAGTTGGTATAACAACAAGCGTTACCACTGTTGAAACAAGGAGACCTGCAACAACAGCTGTACCCATTGGCTGCCAGGTTTCATGACCATCTCCGGACATAAAAACAAGAGGAAGCATACCGCATATAGTAGTTGTGGCAGTCATTAAAACAGGACGAAGTCTGCTTACGCCTCCAAATTTAACAGCATCAATAAGAGACATTCCCTTTTCTCTCTGTAGCATATTGATGTAATCTATAAGAACAATGGCATTATTAACAACAATACCTACAAGAATAATAAGACCAAGCATAGCCGGCATCGAAAGAGAAAAACCTCCTACAAGGAGACCTGCAAAAACACCTGTCATGGAGAAAGGTATAGAAACAAGAATTATAAGCGGATCAATAAAAGATTCGAACTGTGCAGCCATAACAAGATAAACAAGAATAATACCAAGAAGGAAAACAAGAAAAAGATCACCACTTGTCTCTGCCTGCTCTTTAAGGTTACCACCATAAATAACAGCAACATCAGGAGATAGATTGAGATTTTTAATTTCTCTATCCAGATTTGCTGCAACAACACTTATCGGAACGCCATCAGCTCTTGCACCTACTGTAATAATTCTCTCTTTATTGAGCCTGTTTATAGCAAGATGTGTAGTTCCTTCTTTAATCTCCGCCACATCACGAAGTTTAACAGTATTGCCAGTCATGGTTTTCAGTTCAAGATCCTTAAGCTGTTCAAGAGAGTCTCTATCTATTTTACGAAGTCTCACCATAATATCATATTCTTCACCGTCATCTCTAAAAACAGAAGACTTACTTCCATAAAAAGCAGTTCTTACTGTAGAAGCAATCATCGAAACGTTAAGACCTACCTGACTTGCTCTTAATCTATCTATTTTTACTTCTATTTCGGGTTTAAGCATATTTGCGTCACTTGTAATATCCTTTAAACCTTTCATGTTTTTCAGAATATTAACTATTTTCTCACCTGCTTCAGATGCCTTATCAAAACTTTTATTGGCAACCTGAATAGTAATAGGCTTCTGACCACCTGAAAACATCTGAGACATACTGCTGGAAGCTCTTATGTCTATCTTTTCAAGCCCAGGAATTTCTTTAAGAATTCTATCTCTGACTTTGGCAGCATAAAAAGACATCGGAACTTTTCTTCCATTATTAAGGGTAGTTGCCTTTAAACCTGCTTTACCGGTATTTGTTCCATCAATACTTCTCGAAAATCCGCTTTCAGATTCTCCGCCTCTTGCATAAAGCATCTGAGCTTCAGGAACCTCTTCTTTCATTATTCGCATCATATGCTGGCCAATCTTTAAAGTTTCCTCAGTTTTTGTGCCCAAAGGAAGCTCATATTCTATGTAAAGATCGCCTGAATCCTGTTCAGGAATAAAGTCCATACCTATTATACTAGGAATAGCCATTGAAATGATAAATATCACAAAGATTCCAAGTATGGTTTTCCATCTGTTTTTCAGAGTATAGGAAATTATTTTCCCATATCCTGATTCCATCTTATCCATAAACCATTTACTGGCTCTGAAAATTACATTTTCTTTGCCATCAGCCTTTTCCTCTTTAAATCCAAGAATTCTTGAACTAACCATAGGGGTAAGCATCATAGCTGCCATAAGAGATGCAGTAAGAGTAAGGATAACAACACCTGCAAGCTGTTTAAACATAACACCGCTTAGACCGCTTATAAAGAAAAGCGGAGCAAAAATCATAACTGTAGTAAGAGTAGAGGCTAAAACAGCACCGCCAACTTCACTGGTTCCATCTATTGCAGCCTGTACACGACTTTTACCCATTTCAAGATGACGGGTAATATTGTCCAGAACAACAATCGAGTTGTCAACAACCATACCTATGGCAAGCGAAAGAGCCATAAGAGAAATCATGTTAAGTGTATAATTGAAACCATATAAAAAAGCAAAAGCAATAACCAGAGAGGCAGGAATAGAAAGCGCAACAATAATACTTGAACGGATTCTTCTCAAAAAGAAAATAACTACAAG
This sequence comes from bacterium, assembly GCA_963667425.1. Lineage (GTDB taxonomy): Bacteria > UBP6 > UBA1177 > UBA1177. The sequence goes on from OY763407.1 coordinate 2,085,612, forward strand.
AAGAACAAAAAGCCCACCATAATAAACAGCCTGGGAAAGGTTTTCAACCATGTTTTTAATAAAAACAGAACTGTCCATAATAGTTGAAAGTTCCATTCCATGAGGAAGCTTTCCTTTCATCTCATTTATTTTTTTATTTATTGCATTGGCAACTTCAACAGTATTACTTCCAGACTGTTTCTGAATCATCATGAAAACCATGTATTTTCCATTAAGAAGGGCAAACTGGTCAAGCTCCTTTCCCCCCCAGAAAACTTCGGCTACATCTTTAACTCTAATAAGACCTTTTGGTGTACTGGCTACAATTGAATTTTTTATCTCTTCAACATCTTTAAGCTCACCGGGGACTCTGATAGTATAATCGTAAGCACCAAGCTGAATTGAACCTGCAGGAAGAGAAAGATTATCTGCGCTTACAGCACTGGTAAGATCAGAAAGTGAAAGATTTAAAGCTGAAAGCCTCTGAGCATCTGCCGCAACTACAACCTGTTTTTCTATCTGATTAAACATAATAGCGCTTGCAACACCGGGAATTCTCTGTAGCGGTTCGGTTATATATGTCTTTATGTCGTCATAAAAAAATCTGACATCCTCAGATTCAGAAGTGATACCGAAAAACATTACCGGAAACATCGAAAAATTAAACTTAAAAACAATAGGCTGATCTATATCATCAGGAAGTTCACTTGAAGCAAGAGAAATCTGATCTCTTACGTCATTTGCAGCTTCATTAAGATCTGTTCCATATTTAAACTGCAAAGAAACCGTAGAAACATTTTCCATAGATCTGCTCGTAATATCTTCCAGATTACTAATCTGTGAAAGAGCAGATTCCAGAACTTTTGAAACCTTTTCCTCAACTTCTTCAGCTCCGGCGCCAGGATATGCTGTGATAACACTAATTGCAGGCGGTTCTATTTCAGGGAAAAGATCTATAGGTATAAATTTTAGCGAAAAAAGACCAAACAAAATCATTACAGTAAAAATAACTATTATTAATACTGGTCTTTTTACAGCCAGTTTTGGTAAATTCATTTTTTACTCCATTAAATTAGTTGTTAACTCTTACGGACTGACCTTCTTCAAGTCTTCTTCCGCCACCAATAACAACTGTCATATTTTCAGAGACACCATCTTTTATAATAGTATAACCATCGATTGTTTCACCAATAACAACATCAGTGGTATAAACGGTTTTGTCATCTTTAACAACATAAACAAGACCTGTCTCATTATTACGGGTAAAAATTGAGTTTCTTGGAAGAACAGGAAATTCAACTTCAGGAAGAGCAATTGTAACCCTTGCACTCATTCCGCTTTTTATCAAATGATCACCGTTCTCCATAACTATTCTTACTTTTGCACTTTTTGTAGACTCATCAATTTTACTGTTTATCATTTCTATTGTGCCATTGAATGTTCTATCAGAAAAACTATCTATTTTTATAGTTACATCCATACCTTTTTTTACAAGAGGAATATCCATTTCGCCAACAAAGACATCAAGTTTCATTTTATTGATATCCACTATTTCAAAAACAGGAGTCTGAGGAGAAGCCATTTCTCCTACATCTTTTAATCTTGAAACTATGTAGCCATCAAAAGGAGCCTTTATAACTGTATAACTAAACTGCTGTTGTGCATTTTTAAGCGCACTGGCAGCCGATTCTTTTTGAGCATTTACAACTGAAAGAGCAGCTTTTGTCTGTTCATATCCACTTTTTACTGCATCAAAATCACTCTTTGATATAGAATTTTGTTCAAAAAGTTTCTGATAACGTTCATAATCTGCTTCTGCTTTATTAAAAGCTGCTTCTGCCTGCTGAACACCAGCTTCAGCAGCACTCATCTGACTCTTTGCAGCAGCAAGAGCAATAGAATAATCTGTTGTATCCAATTGAACAAGCTTTTCCCCTTTTTTTACACTTGAACCTTCATCAACAAAAAATTTTGAAACTGTTGCACTTACTTTAGGGGTAAGAAACGCACTGGTGATAGCCCTTACAGTAGCAGGCGTTTCATAATTTCTTTTAAATTTTTTATTTTCAAGATGAGTCACATTTACAAGGTTATTTTCTGCAATTCCCTTATCTGCAACCTTTTTAGAACAACCTGAAAAAACAGCAATTAAAACAACAAGAAAAGCAAAAACCAAGGTCTTTCTTAATTTCATTATTTATCTCCAAAAACTAATTTTTACCAATTACACCATTTACAAGAAATTCAACCACATCAGGAAGCGTTTTATCATCCATGTAAAAATCCACATTTATTTTTTTCTTATATTCATCCATCATATCTTCAGTTTTTTTTGCCATATGAAAGTAACCAACCATAAAATTAAGAAGAATTGCAGCTTTTTCCTCCAACTTATCTTTCGGAAGAGCAGGATTCAATATTTTACTAAGCAAATCTGCAATAAAATTCTTTTCTTCATTATGAATTTTTATCATTGAATCAACAAGAAGCGGAGAACTAAAAACAAACTTCTGCATTTCGCTTATTACAGAACTTGACATATTCTGAAAAAACTTAGGAACAAGACGTTCATCATGCTTAAACATTCTCATACGAAGATTCAGATATGCTTTAAGTTTATCAGTCGGACTTTTACACTTTTCAAGCTCTCTAGCTATAAGTTCAGCTATTTTTACAGCAACAAGATCCATTCCTGCAAGAATAACATCCTCTTTTGAATTGAAATAGTAATAAATCCCTGACTTTGTAATACCACATTTTCTCGCTATATCAACAAGAGTTATTTTTTCAATTCCAAACTCTTTCACAAGTTCCATAAAAGCGGCAACAATACGCTCTTTTTTTTCTGTAGCCTTATCTCCCATCAGAAATCTCCTTTTTTGAGAGCATCAACATCAACGCCCATAGCAACAGCCATATCTGAAAAAGCCATTTCCCTGCCATAGACTGCCGTAAAATAACTATTTCTGGCACTCCTGTAGGCAACCGATGCTTCTAAAAGATCCGTTTCAGTTGTAAGCTTCTCTTTATATTTATTCTCTTCTATTCGAAGATTTTCCTTAGCAGATTTTATTTCAGCCTCAGCTATTTTTATCTCTTCATTTTTTACAAGTAAATCATTATAAAGCTTTACCAGCTGAGCTTTTAACATTTTCTGAGAATCCATATTTGCGAAACGAGTCTTTACAGTATTTGACCTGGCTTTCATATAGCCATTATAATCTCCAATCCAGTTGAAAAGCACATTCCAGCTGGCAGAAGCACCAAAAAACATTGTTCCTCCAGGTTGAGAAGAAACAGCATCCCAGTTTCTTGAATAACCTGCGACAAGAGAAAGAGTTGGAATAAAAGGCTGAAATGCTGCATTTTCAGCTTTTTCACTTGCCTCTGTAGCTTTGTTTAATATTTTTATTTCTTTACTGTTGTTATTCTGAGAAGAAACAGCACTGTTCAAAGAAAAGGCAACCTCAGAATCAGCTACTGAAGCGGCAGCTAAATCAAAAGAATTCTCATCAACATTCATGAAAATAGCAAGCGTTGTTTTTATGTAGGCTTTCATGCCGGTAACATTCATTTTTTCTTTTTTTAGCTTTGCCTCTTCAAGTTCTATTTTCAGAACAGCTCTGACATCTGAAACACCAGCATCAACAAAATTCTTAGCCATCGTTTTATAACTTTTTACCTGTTCCTCGCTTTCTTTTAAAACCTCTTCAGATTTTACAAGAGTCTGATATGTGTAGTACAGAGTGATAACTTGTTTTACAAGATTATTTCTTGTAAGGGATTCCTGGTATTTAGCTATTTCATAAGCCAGTTCATTTGCTCTATATCCATTCCATATACTCCATAAAGGAGTTAAAGGCTGAGCAACCGTAATATCAAAAGTTCTTGATTTATCTGGAAGCGTAACAGGAATTTCCATTCCGGCAATAACCATAGGATCGGCTTCAGGGTTATATTTAAGAGCCGTATATTTGGCAGAAACAGATGCTGTCGGAAAGAAATTCATTAAAGCTTCATTTTTAGAATATCTGGCTTCCTCAGCTCCAGCTTCCGAAGACTTAATCTTATCACTCTCTTTTAATGTAAGAGAAATACATTTATCAAGATCAAGCTCTTCTCCAAAAGCATTTAATAATGTAAAAAAAGATAAAAACAATATCAGTATCAACCGCATAAGAACCTCCGCAACGATTTGAACAACAGATTTTTTGAACAAACATACAAAAAAGTCAAAAAGACTTATACTCTAAAAATTTTTAATGTCAACTGTAAAAACAGAGATTTATGTTATTTTTATATTAGAAATAAATGTGCGAATTATACATTAAATCTGAAATTAACAATATCACCGTCTTTCATAGAATATTCTTTTCCTTCAAGTCTGAAAACACCGGCTTTTTTACATTCAGATTCACTGCCATACTTTATAAATGTTTCAAAATCAATAGTTTCAGCACGAATAAAACCTCTTGCAATATCAGAATGAATCTTACCGGCAGCATCAACAGCCGGTGTACCGTCTTTTATAGGCCATGCCCTAACTTCATCAGGGCCTGCTGTAAGAAAAGAAATAAGACCAAGCGCGGCATATGTTTCTTTTATAAATCTTGTTTTAGCCGTCTCTGTAAGCCCGAAACCTTCAAGAAATTCAAGCTGTTCCTCTGGAGAAAGTTCAGCCAGCTCCTTTTCTACTGTTGCACAAATAGAAAAAGCTGTTGTTTTCTCTTTTTTCAGAAGACCTGCCAAATCTGCAGGAATATCATTATCTCCTTCAGACTGATTAACAAGAACTATTCTTTTTTTAAGTGAAAGAAAATTATAGTTACTGACTTTTTCAAGATCTTCATCACTAAGAAATGAAAAATCAACACATTCTCCACCTTCCAAGGCATCTTTCAATTTCTGTAAAACACCAAGTTCTGGAGGATTTTTCTTTTCTTTTTTTTCTCTTTCCAGCCTCTTTTCTATTACAATAAAATCTGAGATCATTATATCTTCTATTATTTTCTTATATTCAAGACATGGATTCTTAGCATCGGAAGTCATAAGAGAATCAAAATTTCTCAGAACTATAACTAAAAGTTCTGTTTTCTGAATCATATTTTTTATTTTAGGAGAAATAACAGCATCTCTTGATGAAGGTATTGCAAAATCTGACAGAATAAATTCAGCATATGTTTTTTTCTTTGGAGCATAAATTTCCGAAAGAGCATCAATTCTTTCATCAGGAACTTTTATTGTCCCCATATTTTCTTCTTTTTTGCCATTTTGAACACCTGTCAGAATTTCAAAAACAGATGTCTTCCCTGAAAAAGGAAGCCCTATAAGTGCAGCTCTCATTCAAATATCTCCCAAACAAAATTTCTGGCAGCCAGTTTAGTCAAAGAAATAAGCTTTGTCAATTTTGAAAAACCTAGAATAACTCTTGCAAAAGAAAAAAAACCGAAACAGCCTAAAAAACAAAAAAAGACCTCAAAAGAGGTCCTATCTTAATTCTCTTCTACCAAAAAAAATGGCAACTCCAGGGGGACTCGAACCCCCGCTGCCGGCGTGAAAGGCCGGTGTCCTAACCACTAGACGATGGAGTCACTTCAAAAAAGTTGGTATGGCTGCTGGGACTCGAACCCAGGACCCTCTGATTAAAAGTCAGATGCTCTAGCCTACTGAGCTACAGCCACATTCCCAGTTCGCCGTATCAACGACCAACGCGGCTATACTAATCAAATGAGACCAGCTGTCAAACTTTTTTTTAGTTTTTTTTCAACCGAACTAAAATATCAAAAAATATCAGCGTGTTATACATCAAAAAAATCAGCCTTTTTTATCAAGTTTTCCATATTTATTTGCAGAACCTTTGTAATATTTCATTTTTCCTTTGTTCTGCTGAAGCATTTTAAGTTCTTCTTTTATTCTGATAAGAGATTTTTTTACAAGCTCCTGATTAAGAGCTTCCTGTTTAAGAGCATCATCCAAAACTTTTAACCCGTATTCTCTTTCCTTTTTTAAAGGATTTTCAGGGTCCTCATTTAATGACAGGTCCTTGTTGTCCATTTCTATAAGCTCTTTAATTCTAAGGCATTCAGTTAAAATTCTATCCTTTTTATTTAGAAGTGAATTCATTTTATCAATATCAGGATTCTGCTGTTTTAACTGAAATTCTATTTCACGGTTTATTACTGACAGTTCTTCATAGTTATTGTTAAGACGGATCAAAAGTTCCTGCTTAGCCATCAGCTACCTTTTTTCTTTTATGTATTTCCTCTATTTGTCTTTCCAGTATATATTTTGCTATAAGCTCTCTATCCTGTTTCTGTATATGAACAAATTCAGCACCAACTTTAAAATATGCACCGGCAGAAGAAAATGCTTTTGAAATAGTTTTTACTTGTACAGAAGCATTTATAAAAATTCCTGAAGAAAAATATAAAGAGGCCTCAAAAACATCATCTGCTGTAAAATCATTATGATTCTGCGCTTTAAAAGAAAGTCCTCCCTCACTTATATCAAAAACCCGGAAGCTTTCTTTTTCAAATTTACTGTTAAAAGAAATATTAATATCATTATCGACTGTTGTTGAAACTCTGAAAAAACGTCTTCTCTGCTGCCTGCATATCGATGAAGGAAACTTAACAACAAAATAACCTGATTTTTTATCATAACCGGCAATAATGGTTTTAAATGCACACCAGACTTTGTCAACAGAATACAAAAATACAATTATTTTATTCTTTATAAGTTCATTTACAAGTGCTTCAGACATAAGCTTGTCAATAAGAATAAGTACTTCTCCTCCTCTCTGGAGAATTTTAAGGAAAAGAGTAGTACCGTTAATATAAATATTTTTTCTTTTTGAATAAACTTTTACGTCAATTCTCGTCGCCGCCTCAATTGCAGAAACAATATTTTTCTGAATAGCTACAGCTTCATCTAAAATCTGTATGTTGTCTGATGGTTTTTTGTTCTCAAGTAAAAAATCGAAATCCTTCATTTAGGTAAAACCACATTTTTACGTTTACTTTTTCGCTCTTCTCTCTTTATTTCCTCATAGCAGAGTTTGCAGATTATCTTCCCGCCTTCTTTCATCGGAGGATTTTTTGTCTTCAATACTTTATGACAAAGATCACATACATATGAAAAAACAAACTGCCCTTTATTTTCATCAAACTCTTTTTTTACTTTTCCAATTTTCTTTTCAAGATTAAATTGAGAAAGACACTCATCACAATAATAATTTCTTGAACCATCAGGAACAAAATCCACAAAAGCTGTTTTTCCACATTTAGCACATTCAATACGGTGTTTAATATCAGCCTTTTTATCAAGTTTACTCATATCTAAAGCTCCATAATTCCGAAAGGATTTCCCTTTGTTTAACGAAAGATAGTATATTAAAATTTAGCCTTCTGCAAAGTTTTATATTGAAAATTAAGTACCAAGGAATAGAATTACCGGACATCGGAATGAAAAATGGAGAATATCATGCCGAAAAAAAAAGAACTTTTCTCACAAAATATAAAAGAACTTGAAAATATTGCATCCCAATTAAATTCAGGTGAGATAGAAATAGAAGAAGCTGTAAACCTTTATAAAAAAGGAAAAACTCTCATAGTATCAATGAAGGAATATCTTAAAAAAGTTGAAAAGGAAATAGAAATTATCGAAGAGAGTTTTTCAGATAAATAGGAGCCCATATGCAGTGGAAGAATTTTCATTCCATAAAAAAACCGATAATAGAGAATTATATTGATGAAACTATAAAAAATCTTGCTCCCGAAGGGATATTGAGAGAAGCAATGTTATATTCAATATCTGCCGGAGGGAAAAGACTCAGACCTTTTTTTGCAATACTTACAGCAAATCTCTTGAATAAAAAAGAAAAAGCTGTTTATCCATATGCGGCCGCGCTGGAAATGATTCACACATACTCATTAATTCATGATGATCTTCCTGCCATGGATAACGATGATATGCGAAGAGGAAAACCAAGCTGTCATAAGGCTTTTTCAGAAGATATAGCAATTCTTGCAGGAGATTCGCTCTTAACGGATGCTTTTAAAATTATTTTCTCTTCAGAATTAAACCCTGAAGGAGGCAAATATCTTGCCGATGCAGCCGGAAGCAGAGGAATGGTGCTCGGACAAATACTTGACTGTAAAACACAAACCATAGAAAGAAATATTGAATCGTTAGATATAATTAACACTTTAAAAACATCAAAATTAATAATGGCATCTCTTGCCGGTGCAGCAGCCGCACTTGATTCTACATCTGAAGAAATCGGAATTCTTGAAACATATGGAATGGAGCTTGGACTGGCATTCCAGATAACGGACGACATTCTGGACATTACTGCTGAAGAATCAGAACTTGGCAAACCGGTAGGAAGCGATGCTCAACTTGGAAAAATAACATATCCGGCACTTCTTGGAATCGAAAAAGCAGAAGAAGAAGCTAAAAAACATGTGGACAAAGCGATTAAAGCAATATCAGAACTTCCTGAAAACAAGTATCGCCAGATGTTAATAGAAATTGCCGAATACATGATCGGGAGAAGATCTTAACAATGATGGAAAAAATTAAAAATGCGACATTAAAAGAACTTGAACTCATTGCTGAAGAGACCAGAAGAGAAATAATCGATGTTATATCCAAGAATGGAGGGCACCTCGCTTCTTCTTTGGGAACTGTAGAACTAACTCTGGCTTTACTTAAAGTTTTTAATCCACCACAGGACAAGATTATCTGGGATGTCGGACACCAGGCATACCCTTACAAAATACTTACAGATAGAAAAAACGATTTTGCAACAATCCGTCAGAAAGGCGGTATCAGCGGATTTCCAAAAATGACTGAATCAATATATGATTCTTTTGGTGCAGGACACGGAGGGACATCAATTTCTGCTGCACTTGGAATAGAAACTGCTCTTCGAATAAGAAAAGATGACTCAAAAGTAATTGCGATTATTGGAGACGGTTCAATGACAAGCGGACTGGCATTTGAGGCAATGAATCAGATATCTCCAGATAAAAACGGATTTATAACTGTTTTAAATGACAATGATATGTTCATCTCAACAAGTGTAGGATCACTCTCATCATGGTTCAGTAGAAAACTTACAGGAAAAAGATATAACAGTATAAGACAGGAAATAAAGTCAGTTATAATGAAACTGCCACCTATATTCAGAGGTGAATATATACTTGAAATAATAAGAAAAGCGCTTGAATCATCAAAATCTCTGATGACTCCGGGTATACTTTTCGAAGGCTTGGGCTATCAGTATGTAGGCCCGATTGATGGTCACAATATAAAAGAACTGGAAGAAACATTTAAAGACGTGTCTCAGACAGATGGACCAGTTCTTGTTCACATTCACACAAAAAAAGGGAAAGGTTATCTTCCTGCAGAAGAAAATCCATGTGATTTTCACGGTGTAGCTCCATTTAAAAAAGATACAGGTGAACCAAAAGCTAAATCACACCCATCATTTACAGGGTATCTTTCAAATTATTTACCGTCACTTTTCAGAAGAAATTCAGAACTCATAGCAATAACAGCAGCAATGCCCGATGGAACAGGGCTTAAAAAGCTTCAGGAACAAATGTCGGCAAGAGTTTTTGATGTCGGCATGGCAGAAGGACATGCGGTTACATATGCGGCAGGGCTTGCAGCTGGCGGCTTAAAACCATTAGTATGTATCTATTCTACCTTTCTTCAAAGAGCTTTTGACAACATAATTCATGATGTTGCTCTCCAGAATCTCCCTGTAATATTTTTAATAGACAGAGCAGGCGTTGTAGGCGAAGACGGTCCGACTCATCATGGACTTTTTGATATCTCCTATATGAGAATGATACCGAACATGACTGTTATGGCACCAAGAAACGAACAGGAAATGGCAAGAATGATTGAACTTGCCATAACAATGGAAACACCTGCTGCTATAAGATATCCAAGAGGCTCAGGTGTTGGAAAACGTTTTTATAACAGACTTTCTCCTGTTCATTACGGAGAAGGAATAGTTTTACGTAAGTCAGAAAGCAAAACACTTATTATATCTGTCGGTAACATGGATATTCAGGCATTAGATGCGGCATCAATACTAGCGAAAGAAGGAATATTCGTCTCAATATTTGATCTTTCGTTTATAAAGCCGCTTCCTGAAAATTTGTTTAGTTTTATAACAGACAACGAAATAGATAAAATTATAACCATAGAAGATGGAATCAAAGCAGGTGGTGCAGGTTCAGCAATACTTGAAGAAATAAATGAAAGAAAAATTTCTGCAGAAATAAAAACAATAGCAATCAGAGATACTTTTCCAGGAATAGGAACACAGGAAGAATTGAGACATGAAAGCAGTATTACGTCCAGACAAATAGTTGATGCTGTAAGAAAAATGGAAAAATAAAATGGAAAAAAGAAAAACAAGAGAAATAAAACTTGGAAAAATTACAATAGGTGGAAACAGAAAACCAGCAATTCAGACAATGATTACAACGCCTCTTTCAAATATAGATGAAGCAATCAAAGAATCTCTAAAAGCATACTCTTTAGGCTGTAAAATTGTAAGAACGGCATTTAAGGATATTGCAGAACTTGAAAATTTACAAAAACTTACAGCCGGTTTTCCTGGAGAAATAATTGCAGATATCCATTTCGATTACAAACTTGCAATAGCAGCAGTTGAAAGTGGTGTTTCAGGAATTAGAATAAATCCAGGCAACATAGGATCCAAAGATCGAGTTGTAAAAGTTATAGAAGCTCTTGGGAAAAAACCAAAAACAGCGCTTAGAATAGGCGTGAACAGCGGTTCAATAGAAAAAGAATTAAAAAACATTCCTCTTCACGAAGCAATGATTGAAAGTGTAAAAAAATGGACACACTTCATCGAAGAAGAGCTGCAATATAAAAATTTTAAAATATCTGTAAAAGCAAGCAGTATAAATGAAACGCTAAAAGCATGCAAAGCTATTTCTAAATTTACAGATGCACCTTTTCATGCAGGAATAACCGAAGCAGGAGGAGGAATTGAAGGCATTATTAAATCGGCGGCCGGACTTGGAGTACTAATAAACAGCGGATTTGCAGATACTTTCAGAGTAAGCCTCTCAGATAAAATAGAAGAAGAAATTAACACAGGCTTTGCCATTCTTAAAAGCATGGATTTGCTTGAAACAGGAATTGAAATAATAAGCTGTCCAACCTGTGGCAGAACAAAAGGTCCTGTAATAGCTTATCAGAAAAAATTAACAGAAATACTCAATAACTCTGAAAAAAGCAGATGGCTTAGAAAACCGCTTAAAGTTGCAATAATGGGATGTGAAGTAAATGGTCCTGGAGAGGCATCTGATGCAGATATAGGAATAGCATTTGGACAAAACTGCGCAATAATGTTCGAAAACGGAAAACAGACAGAAAAACTAAATAGTCAGGAAGAAGCTTTCAATATATTGATTAAGAAAATAGACGAACTTTCCTGACACAAAAAATATTCAGTTAAAAACAGCTACTTTTTTGAAAATATCAAAGCTTGAAACAAAACTAAAAATTATGACTTGGAGATGGCGGCGGCGGCGGCGGATTAGGATTTCCAGGTCTCGGAGTTGGATCTGGTGGTGGAGGCGGCTCCATAGATTCAGGATAGTTACAGGAAAATGTATAGTTACATGCATATAAATTTATCTGAAATAAAGAGATAAATAAAAATAGTAACATAAAAACTTTTTTCACTTTTGCACTCCACTAACGAAATGATAAATTATTTTAAAATTACAAATACTTTTTGTCAAGAACTTTAAAATAAAAAATCATAAAAAAATGAATTTGACTTCAATTTTTTTTTCATTTATAAATTAAAAGAAGTCAGAATCTGGTGTTTATTCATATTTAAAATGGGGTTTTTTTATGACAAAGTACAGAATCGCATGGTTACCTGGAGACGGTGTAGGCAAAGAAGTTATGGAAGCGTTAAGAATCGTACTTGATGCCGTAGAACTTGATGCGGAATATATTCACGGCGACATAGGATGGGAGTTCTGGTGTAATGAGGGAGATCCTCTGCCACAAAGAACCATAGAAATGATGAAAACAACCAACTGTGCAATGTTTGGTGCAATTACATCAAAACCTCAAAAAGAAGCAAAACTCGAACTCAAATCTGAACTTCAGGATAAAAACCTCAGCTATTTTTCACCTATAGTAAGACTTCGTCAGGAATTTGATCTTTACTGTAATCAGCGTCCTAATCTGGCTTTCCCTGGATGTGAACTCAACGTAAAAGATGATATTGATGTAACTGTTTTCAGAGAAAATACTGAAGGAAGCTATGCAGGAGTTGAATTTGGTCCAGTTCCGCAGGAACTCAAAGAAACACTCCTTAAATATGCACCTAAAATGCAAAGATTTATGAACGAAAAAGATGATGATATAGCAATATCAACAAGAATCATAACAAGAAGAGGTGCTGAAAGAATAATAAGAGCTGCTTTTGAATATGCAGATAAATTCGGCAAACCAAGAGTAACACTGGCAGAAAAACCAAACGTTCTCAGAAAAACAGGCGGATTAATGTCAGAAGTGTTTGATGCTATTGCTGCTGAATATCCGCATATAACAAGCTGGACTGACAATATAGATGCAATAGGCATGTGGCTTGTAAGAAATCCTGAAAAATATGATGTAATCGTTGCAGAAAACCTCTTTGGCGACATTCTTTCCGACATAGCAAGTCAGCTTGTAGGCGGGCTCGGATTTGCACACAGCGCAAACATAGCCTCAAATTATGCAGTTTTTGAACCGGTTCATGGAAGCGCACCAAAATATGTTGGACAATATAAAGTTAATCCGATGGCAATGATACTTTCAGGAAGAATGATGCTTAACTACCTTGGTGAAACCGAAAAAGCAGATAGAGTTTACAGAGCAATCGCCGAAGTAATAAGAGAAGGCAAAGTTCTTACCTATGACCTCAAAGGAACAGCAAAAACTCTTGAAGTTGCAGAAGAAATAGCAAGAAAAGCTGTTTCATATTAAAACTGAATCAAAAATTCAATTATCAAAACTTATAATAGACAGTACCAACCAAAAAATCTAATAATTATAAAACATTGCACTTTACACAACTTATAAAAATTGACAAACGCCGTTCAATACATAGAATCTTTTTGCGGTTTGCCGGAGTGGTGAAATTGGTAGACGCACTGGATTCAAAATCCAGCAGAGGCAACTCTATGTCGGTTCGAGCCCGACCTCCGGTACCATCTTTTTTAAGCACTTACAAATTCAATTTATAGATGATTCTCTTTTATTACTTTATTTATTTCATCATATGACAAATTTGGAGATAAATAATAATCAACACTAAAACCATTACCTTCAATATTTTCTATAGGCGTTATTATACCCTTAATAGTTTGATAAAACTTAAATTTTCTATTAGGAATTCGCCAAACTATTCCTGTTTTTCCTGAAATAAATTCAACCACATTTCCATAAACAAGCATTCCTCCACTTCTTTCTCCAAATCTCAATATATTATTATTGTTATTTGCAATAAATAAAAAATCTTCTGCTGCTGAAAATGTATATCTATTCTGAAGAAAAATAATTTTACCGTTGTATATATTAGAATCATTTTCAACTTTTGCAGGAAAATTTACCAAGACATCATTTAATTTAATGGAACTCTCTTTTTGCAAAGATTCAAACCTATGCTCCATTTCTTTTTCAAAATAACTCTTTAAATCTTTATCTGTTTTATAAAGAATATACTTCCTTACAATACTATTATAGGAAAGAGCACCGCTTTCTTTATTATTTATATCGTTCCAGCCAATAAACAAGCTATCATTTTTTTGAATATTCATTTTTGTAAGCCACTCTTCTATGTATTCTGTGCTTCCACCAGTATTATTTCTTAAATCAATAACAAGATACTTATGATTTTTATGTTTCACTGCATCATTAACGAACTGCTTTAGTTCATTATTATATTTATCCTGAAAAGAGCTCAACCTAATAAATCCTATGTCACCATTATCTATATAACTATAAACTTTTATTCCTCTTTCTTTTGGTGACTCATGTTTTACTTTTGTAAAATCAAATTTCTTTTCCTTATTATTCATTTTACAAAAAGCTGTAATTTTATCTGAAGAAGCAAATGCCGATATGACAATTATAGTTTTAATTTTTCCCTCATTATCAATATATTTCTTTTTTTCTAATGTATTTTCAAAAATCTTACCTATTCTTTTGTCTTTTTCATCTGTCAAGAATCGGCAATTTTTTTGAAGAGGTAATAAACTTTCTGACGGAAAATCCGTAATATATTCATTTTTTATCCAACCATTTATTTCAAACAGTGATGCTGTTATGTTGACTGTAAAAGCAAAATGTCTATCTAATACATATTTCTGCATTTCAATATATATTGGAAAAATAGCTTCCGCTAAAGTCCACTCTTTTTTTTCTTTTAATCTATTTAAATGTTTTTCAAAAAATTTATCTATATCCATCTGAAGTGAAAGCTCATAGTAACCACTATAGGTTTTTAGCAAAACATCTTTCAGTTCTATTACATCAGAGACAAGATCCGCTGTTTTAAAAACAGAGTTTTCTCGCAAAGGATCTGTTTCTCTTTCAGATAATAATTTTTGTAAACAGTTACTGTCCTTATTCAAAATATATTTAGCATTAAAATCTTTTATATCAAAATATATTTCAGCATCTTTTCCGCAAATATTCTCTACAGTTTTCTCAAACGAAAAAACATTGCTAAACACCATCATAAGCATGAAAAACAAAAAGAATCTCACACAAACCTCCACAATATTTAGGCTTATTTTATAATATTTATATAAAGATTTATATTAAAAAAAATAAATCTTAATTTTTTAAGCACTTACAAATTCAATTATTTTTCTGCCGAAATCAAAAAAGTAACTTCGTGTTAAATATGGTTTAAGTTCAACAAGAATTCCTTTTGACTGAAGATATTTCAAAGTATATACCATAAGGAGCAGTATTATCATAAACTTGACCAGTCCTGCAAAAACGCCAAGAAATTTATTGAATCCTCCAGTGATACCTTCTTTTTGCTCAATAAGTCCACTGAAAAGCCAAAGCAGCAGCTTTGAAACAAGAAAATAAAAAATCACAAATAAAACAGGCGTTACAATAAAAGATGCTGATCCTGCATAATCAACTATAAAACTTTTTACTGAAGCAAAGGAGTAGAGAACAAAACAGCAGATAAGTGTAAAAATTCGCACTATTTCACGATATCCGCCACCAAGATAACCTGAAATAAGCGACAGTACAAGTATAACGGCAATAGAGATATCAATTATCAATTAGACCGCCTTTTAAGAAGAGCCATATTCTGAATTTCAAGCCATCCTTCCTCATTTGTTTTAAAATTTTTAACTCTTGCCCATCCATTGTTTGTTTCTTCAACAATCAAAGTATCACCCTCTCCTGTTTTTCCTATTGATGTAAGGGCATTATCAGGACCGGATTTAAGATCTGTCTGAAATAGAGCTATAGCAGTTTTAATTGAGTAATATTCGTTATGACGATAAAGAAAAAATGCTGTAAAGAATATAGCTGCTGTGAAAAGAGGAATCAAAGCTATTTTTATTTTCCATGATGGTTTAAACATAAAGAAAATAAGTGCTGCAACTACAAAATATATAGAAAGCATAAAAAGGATCAATGGGATTTCAAGCGGTGCGTTTTTTTCCATAAGAGAGTGTGGTATTTTTAATGAAAGATTTTCTTCCAGTATTTTAAGATTATGCTCTGCCTCCTTAAAATCGGGAGCAACCTGAAGTGTCTGAAGATAAAAATAGACCGCATGTCCATATAGCTCTTCTTTTTCTGAAACCACACCTAAATTATAAAGAAGAAGCGGATTGTCAGGATCCTGTTTCAATTCATTTAAAAAGATTGTTTCCGCTTTATGATAATCTTTTGCAACATATGCATCAAATCCTGAATCAGAAGCATAAAGGACAGGTGCTGTAACAACTAACAACAGTATAAACAATATTATTTTTCTCATTTAAGACCTCCTCTATTTCTAAGGAGTGTAATTGCTTCTTTTTTAAGCTCGTTAAGATTCTGTTCCTGATTACCGCTATATATTGCATGTTGAATTTTTGTTGTAAAAGCGATAGTGTTTTCTATATTTTTACCATATTTCTTTTTTAAATCATTAATTTTCTCACCTTTAAAAGAAATATTGTAACAGTTAAGAAAAGAATCATAAAAAAGATTCAGCAAATCACTTGGATTTTCTGCTTCAGCAAATTTGCGTTCCCAGGTACTGCGGTATTTTGAAGCATAAGCTTTCTTTTTATTTATGGAATTAATGGTAAGCCAAATCATAAATGTTAAAATCAAAATCACCAGAGGAATAACGAGCATAAGCATAAACCAGATCGTTTCTGTCATTGGCAAAGTTGAATAAGTTTTTAAATTTGACGATAAAGTTCTTATTATTTCAAAAGGTTTTGCAGAAACTTTTTCATTATTATCGTCAAGAGCAGTTGAAACTGTGGCGGATATTTTTACCGGCTTACTTTGAATAGTGTAATATCCATCTTTTTTATTAAAAAACTCCTTTTTCAAAGAAGGTATTTCATATTTTCCTTCCTGAAGAGCCTTTATCATGAATTTAAACTCTTTTTTTCCGCAGTATTCTCCATTGGAAACATTAGCTGTTGTCTTTTTTTCAGGGTCAAATATTTTCAGTCCATTTATTTCAGAGAGTTCTAATTCTACTGCATTAAAATTACCACAGCCGCTTACAGTATATGTAACTGTATCAAAAAGCTTGTCTTTAGAAAGATTAAGCGTTGTCTTATCCTGAAAAAGTTCATACGCCCCATATGTTGCATCAGGATGATTGGCTTTATCAGGAAGCGGAAGTAACTTTATATCAAGTTTAGGGCTGCTTATATTAAAAGTTTTTGTACTAAATCCAAATCCAGAGCCAACCGCTACTTTTAAAATTAGCTGCGTTCCTTCGATTGAAGAGGCTCCTGGCTGAGGAAGAAGAAGATATCTTTTGAGCAGACTTTGTCTATATCCTACACCATCAATAAAAACAGGTGTGTTTGTTAGGGAATTTGGACTTTGAAGAGTTTCGCTCCAACTATTCTGAAAATGAGGTTGCTCAACAAATGATAAATTTGATATTGATCTGTTGAGATATAAATACCATCCTGCAACAAATGGTTCACCTTCATAAAGATCGCCCTTGTTTTCAGGAACAATTCTTAAAAAATAATTTTTTGTCCTTTTTTCCCATTCTGTAAGCGGTGCGGAAAAGCGATCTATATTTTCATTTGCAGAATCGTCACTTGTGTTACTATTCATAGTTGCACCGGGAAGATTATTTAAAGAACCGGAAACAATTATTGTAAGTGTATTTGATTTTATAGATTTGCCTGACTCTGTATAAACTTTTGCAGGACCTATGACAAAAGTTCCCTCTTTTGTTGGAGTAAGTTCATAAGTGTAAGTTTTTACATCTTTTTTAGTCATTTTTCCATTAATTATATTAACAGAAGATGATGATGACGTTCCACCTTCCATGACGTTGAAATTATCAAAAGACGGCGGTTCAACTTTCCCGACATCATCATCACTATCATCGAGTACTTCCATTTGAAGAACTATCTGCTCGCCTGCCGCAACTTTTCCTTTATCTGCGGAAAGAGTTACTTTTGTAGCAGAAAGTAGTATCGGAAATATAAGAAATATTATAAAAAGTGCCTTTTGCACCACAGTAGCCTCCTTTTTATCTAACCTTTTTTAACATAAAAATGATTTTTTGCAATTAAACATTTTTACCATACCTGTCCGTCGTTGTCTCCATTTCCTTTTTTCTGTATCATAAACTGAGGCACCTGAAGTTTTTTGCGTTCTTTAAATTTGTTTAACATCTCTTCCGCATCTTTCTTTTCCCCTTTTTTATCTTCTTTTTTGACTGATGCAGATTCTTTTTCCTCTTTTTTATCTTTTTCTTCTTTGTTTTCTTCCTTATCACCGCTTGTTTGTTTCATTTCATCATCTTTTTTTTCATTCTGCTGATTTTGCTGCTGTTGTTGCGGATTATTTTTTTCTTCATTTTTCTGATTTTCTTCATTTTTATTCTGCTGATCCTGATTTTTTTCCTTATCATCCTTATTTTCGTTGTTTTTATCCTGATCCTGCTGTTGTTGCTGTTTCTGCATTTCCAACAGTCTTTTAGTAACTTCAATATTGGATGCCGTTTCTCTTGTAGGTTTTTCTTTCATCGACTTTATGTAAAAATCAAGAGATTCTTTATATTTTTTAGTATCAGCAAAAGCATTACCCATATTATGAAATATCTTTGAACGAAGATCTTTTGTTTTTGCTTTGCCAAGAGCTTTTTCATAATTTTCAATGGCTTTGTCATATTTTTTGTCTTTCTGATAAACAGCTCCAAGATTATAAAACAATTCACCGCTGTCAGGATATGCTTTTATTTCCTTTTCTATCAACTCTCCTGCTTTATCATTTTTACCTTGCGCAGAAAGCTCTTTTGCCTCTTTATTATTTGCATTTTCCTTTTTAAAAAGATCTAAAGCAAAGGCCGTGTTAAAAACAAACAAACACGAAACACATAATAATATTAATTTTCTCATCTTTCAGCCCCCTTTCTTCCTGTTGAAGCTATAGCAAAGAAAAGGAAAAACATTATGATACCCATAAATAAAGGTAATTGAAACATTTCTACATAAACAGGTATTTGACTTTCTCCAGTTTTTACTCTGTTTTTGAATTTTGCAACATACTGAGAAAATGTTTCTCCTTTTTTTATCTCATCTGCAGAAAGCACAGTCTTACATTTTTCGAAAAAATCTTTATTCATTTTAGTTATGACCATGTTTCCTTGTTTGTCTTTAAGATAACTGCCATTAACACTGACTGGTGCACCTTCAACTGAACCGACAGGTAAAAATGCAAAGTGAATATGATTTTTCTGCTGCAACTCTTTTATTTTATCAAAATCAAGCGAAGGATCTTCTCCATCAGAAATAATGACAAGAAGTCTGTCGCTGTTTTCACTTGATGTTGACAGCGTTTCTGTTGCAAGCTCTATCGCTTCCGTAATTGCTGTTCCGTTTTTGTTTATCATCCCCGGTTCCAGAATTGATATAAGAGAAAGAGCTGTATTGTAATCAGATGTAAGCGGAAGCTGTAAAAAAGCATCTCCGGCAAAAGGAACAAGAGCGATTCTATCTCCATTTAGTGACGAAACCATATCCATCAGCTGATTTTTACCAAGCTCCATTCGTGAACCTTCGGCATCTTCCGCAAGCATGCTTAAACTTGTGTCAAAAACTACTGCTATATCCATCCCCTCAGACTCAAAATGAAGCTCTTTAGTAATTGTCTGTGGTCTCGCCGCTGCAACAGTTAAAAGTGAAAAAGCTATAATAAGAATAAATCTTTTCATCCATATTCTTTTAACACTGCAAAAAAGAATCTCTTTTTGCTGCCACTTTGAAAATTTATTTACAAAAAAATCTCTTTTTCTTCCTGCAATATAAAAATAAATTATCAGTAAAGGAAGCCATATAAAAGGCAAAAGCAGATATCTCCAATCAGCAAAACTCATCTTTCAACCTCCGGAAAAACAGGAATTATCAATGTGAAAATTCTGGAAATTATAAACAGAATCATTGCTGCCAAAATAAAAATTGGTGCATATTCCTTATAGAATCTTATTTTATTTGTCGGAACAGGACTTTTTTCAAGTTTATCTATATCGGCAAAAGCTTTTTTAAGATCTTCAGGAGTTACAGACTGGTAAAATCTGCCACCGGAAGTTTCAGCAACACTTTTAAGTAGTTTGGGATTGGCAGTGACCTGTACATTTGTATAACTTTTCATTCCAAACATATTTGTTGTAGGATATGGAACCATACCTGATTTTCCAATAAGAATGGAATAAATCTTTACTCCCATTTTTTTTGCAATCTCTGCTGCCTGAAGAGGTTCAAGATTACTGCTGTTGTCATCGCCATCGCTTAAAAGTATTATTACTTTACTTTTACTTTTGCTTTTCTCAAGCCTTGAAAGGGCAAGTCCAAGTCCATTGCCAATAGCTGTTCCGTCCTCAACGACTCCTGTTTTAAGAGAGGCTAATAACCTTCTAAAAACAGCATAATCACTTGTAAGGGGCACTTGAAGAAAACTATCGCCTGCAAAAAAAACAAGACCAAGTCGATCTGTTTTTCTGCTCTCAACAAAATTATCTATAACTCTTTTTGCAGTTTCGAGTCTGTTGTCCGGCTGAAAATCAAGTGCTTCCATTGAAGTTGAAATATCAAGTGCAACAAAAATATCCTTGCCCTGTATCGGAGGTGTAACTTCTTTTTCAAGACTTACAGGCCTTGCAAGGGCAATAATAAGTATTAATACTGCAAAAATATCCAGAAAAGGCGTTATATAAAAACTGTTATCAGCGTTTTTTCTCATATTTCTGAAGTTTGAATAGAAAATTCCCAGCAATCTTTTTTTGCCGACAAATTTTTTTACAAGAAAAAACAACAAAATCAAAATCGGTGCTAAAAGCAGAAACTCAGGATTTTGAAACTGCATTTTCTGCCTCCTTTGGTTCCATAGTATCAACCAGAGATTTAAATTTATTTATAAGAGAATCATAGACTGTTTTTTCCATTGACACACCGGCAAACTTAAAAGCATCACAATTATTCATTATAAAAACAATTTCTTTGACTGCCACTTCATCACTAACATTTCTTTTTATATATCTTTTAAGCTCTCCTGTTGTCATTTCAGGAATGTTACTATCAAGTCTTTTACCTAAATAAAATTTTATTCCCATAGAAATTGAATCTATATAACCATGTTCATCATTATTAAGGTAGCAGTTTTGAGCCTTTTCGAGGTAAAGGAGGGCAACCTCTTTTGGAGTAAACTCTTTAATAAGTTCCGCAAAAGCCTGTTTTTTTCTGGTTTTAAGCTTAAACAAAATAAAAACGGCAACCATTAGCAATGTTACTACTGCCAAAGCGTATAATATCACATACGTTTCAACATAATAATCAACCATCCCCCACATATCTGAAAGCTTATTATCTTTTTCATCTGTGTTTGCTTTAACTTTAAAAGATATTTTTCCAGCACTATATGTATTACCGTTATTATTAATTAACACTTCAGGCGTTTCAAGCTCTCCAAAATCAAGTGGTGTTATTGTTATCTCCCACTTTCCGTTATCATTCTTAAAGGGTTCTGAAATAAAAAACTTATCACTTTCCGATTTAAACGAGGCGGTAACTTCTCCATCAAAAGTTTTATCAAGAAACAAATGATTTTCTTCTCCAAAAAATATTTCTTTTTTTTCCAGAGAAACAGCTATTTTTTCAACAGCCATTAATCCATGAAATAAAAGAATAGGAAAAATCAAAAACAATATCTTTTTCATCTTTTAACCTTCTCTGATCTTTTTAATCCTATTGTAAGATCCCCTATAAAATCTTCTTTATTTTCTATCCATATAACAGGCATTTTAAGTCTTGCAAATTTAGAGTCTATATCCTTTTTAAAAGAATCTTCAAAAGAGTTGGAACCTGAAGACATATCAATAACTATTCTTTTACCGGTTTCAGGATCAACTGTTCTTAAAAAGCCTCTACCAAAAGGGGAAAATTGTGTTTTATCATATATGGCAACAGGAACAACTTCGTGTCTTCTTCTGGTGTGTTTGAGATGATCAGGAAAATTATCAAAAAACATATCAGAAATAAAAAAAACAAGCGCTTTTTTCTTCATTATTTGATTTAAATATTTAAAAGCTTCATCAGGAGAGGTCTTTTTCCCTTCAGATTCAGCAGTAAGCATTCTTCTTATTACTGTAAGCAAATGATTTCTACCTCTTCTTGGCGGAATAAATTCTTCTGTTGTTCCTGAAAAAAGTAGCAAACCAACCTTATCGTTGTTTTTTATAGCAGAAAAAGCAAGCGTAGCGGAAACAGATGCGATTGTTTCCTGAATTGAAAGTTCACTGCCATACATAGTAGAACCTGATATATCAACAAGCAGAATTACTGTAAGCTCTCTTTCTTCCTGAAATTTCTTTATAAAAGGCTTGTTCATTCTTGCAGTTACATTCCAGTCAATCAGCCTTGCATCATCACCTTCCGTGTACTCTCTTACTTCCTGAAATTCCAGACCCTGTCCTTTAAAAAGAGAATGATAAATTCCCTGAAGAGAACTATCCACCTGCTTTTTGGCTTTAAGTTCAATTTTTCTTATTTTTTTTAAAATCTCTTCCTGAAACATAAGCGTTTTTCCTTCAAAACCACATCAAACTTTTCACAATAACAATAAACATTAAAAAAATATTCCTTAATATATAAAGTGTCAAAAAATATTCTTGAAATAATTTGAATAGAAAGTAAAATGTCTTAGGAATTGCGCTATTCATGCGGAGGTTTTTTATGGCAATTGATACATCGATGAGGGTTCTGGTTGTTGATGATTTTGCAACAATGAGAAGAATTGTTAAAAATCTTTTAAAGAGGCTTGGAATTGAAGACATAGAGGAAGCTGAAGATGGGCTCCAGGCTTTGCAGAAACTTAAATCTGAGAAATTCGATTTGATAGTTAGTGACTGGAATATGCCTAATATGACAGGTATAGAACTTCTTCAAACGGTAAGAAATGATCCTGCCATGAAAACGATTCCGTTTTTGATGGTTACAGCTGAAGCTGAAAAAGACAACGTTTTTCTTGCCATAAAAATGGGTGTAAGCAACTATATTGTAAAACCATTTACGGCGGATGTTCTTGAAGAAAAACTTAAAAAAATATTTGGTTAACACTTGGACAGCTAAAGGAGAAACTTATGAACGTTGAATATATTAATCCGTTTCTTACTTCAACAATAAATGTTGTTTCAACAATGGCATTCATGAAAATTGAAGCTGGAACACCACATATAAATAGAGGAAGCGCAACAACCGGAATCGTAACAGGCGTTATTGGCCTTGCTGGTTCAAGTGTTCTGGGTTCCGTTATAATTTCTTTTTCGAAAGAAGCCATTCTTGCAATTGTGTCAAATATGCTTGGTGTTGAATATGACAGCGTTGATGATGATGTACAGGATGCTGTTGGAGAAATAACCAACATGATCGTTGGTGGAGCAAAAAGAATTCTTTCCGAAAAAGGATTTAAGTTCAATCTTGCTATACCTACAATTATAAAAGGTGAAGATGTTTCTCTTAACCTTAAAACCAGAGGTCCAAGAGTTGTTATTCCTTTTACAATTGTTGACAACAGCGCAACATTTACAGTTGAAGCCTGTATAGAAGAGCATTAAATTCTTTTCAATAATTTTTCTAAATCTACTTTTTTAAAATTAAACTATATAATTTTGCTTTTTTTAATGATTTTTGAATGTTTCGCTACTTTTTGGTTTTACCCATAATTGTTGAAAGTGAACCTAATTTTGTAAAACTGATTAATTTGTTGAATCAAGAACTTTTTTAGTTTCAAGATATTCTTCATTTACATCGAGAATTGTTTTTTGAAATTGTTCTTCAGTCATATTAAAGTAGTTTATAAAATTATTGTCTAAATGATAATGGAGAGAATCAATACCTGTTCCGGAACCTGCCATCATTGCAACAATATCAGCAATATGAATAAGAAAACATATTGGTTTTTCACCATCTGGAGCTTCAGATGGTGTATGATGATATCTTGCAATAATCTCAAAAACTTCGGGAAGCTGCCAATGTTTAACAAGTATTTCTCCAGCCTCAGCATGGTCTATTCCAAGAAAATCTCTTTCAAGTTCAAGATTATCAGAGTTGTTTTGTTCATTCATTTTTTTTACAATATTTTCATACTGTTTTTCCAAATATGTTGAAAGAAGAGATTTTCCTATATCATGAACCAAACCTGCAGTATAAGCAAGACCTCCATCAACTTTATCCTTTAAATAAAGTGCCAGAAATCTTGCAGAAATAGCTGTTTTTAAAGAATGTTCCCAAAGTTCTCCACTTTGAGCTCTGTAACCTCCAAGCTCATTTTTAAAAACATCAGGAGCTGCACTTTCCATAGTTATTGCAGTAAGAGCTCTATTTCCAATCAAAGGTAAAGCCTCATGTACAGAAACTATTTTTCTTGAAAAAGAAAAAGCTGAAGAATTAACTGTTTTAAGTATTTTACCTGAAAGAACAGAATCGCTTTCAACAATTATTGCAACATCTTTATAACTAAAATCTGTTTTATCAAGAATCTGTAATAATTTATATGCAGATTCAGAAATAACAGGAACAGATTTTATCTTTTTATTGATTTCAGATCTTGCATCAACCTTTTTAACAGTATTGCCAAGTAATTCATCTATTTCATCTATATTCATTCCCATAGGTTTCTCCTTAATTTTATTTTAAAGTTCCCAGACACCTTTTTCAGGATTGAACAGCAGAGTCATGCCACTTGAAATATCAAGTGTTACTGTTCTACTTATGTTTCCTCCGACATCCTCTTTTTCCGGTGTAAGACCGAAACGTGAAAGCACTTCTCTTGCTTTAAGAATATTCTTTTTTCCTATATTAAAAAAATTGTCAGCATCCATAATAGATGCTCCTCCGGCAAGTTTTATAGAAAGATATTTTCTTGAAAGTTGAGGATTTTTCTGTTTCATCATTTTAAGCAAAAGAGGAATACCTGTATCTGCGAAATAACCTGGTTTAGTCTCACTTTTTGCCTTATCTGTTTCCGAATTAGGAAGAGCTATGTGTATCATTCCACCATTGTTTGTCATTTTATCATACAAAACGACGGCAACACAGGAACCTAAAGCAAATGTTTTTATAAACCCTGAAGGAGCATCTGAAACTCCTAAATCACCTATTCCAAGTACTAAGTTAGTCTGCATTAGACATCTCCATTTATTTTTTTTATCAGGGCACTTGTAATTTTATCAAGAGGAAGAATTTTGTCAACTCCGCCAACATCTGCAGCAACTTTAGGCATGCCATAAACAACGGAAGTAGATTCATCCTGAGCAACATTCCATGCACCTGCATTCTTCATTGCAAGCATTCCGTCAGCACCATCCCGCCCCATACCTGTAAGCATAACACCATAAGCATTTGCTCCTACCTGCTCAGCAACAGAATGCATCATAACGTCGACTGAAGGACAATGCCCGCTTACTTTTTCACCTTCCTGACATTTTACTATATAAATTCCGCCGGAACGCTGAACTCTTAGATGTTTTCCACCGGGAGCAACAAGAATTCTGCCTGTAAGAATTCTATCTCCATCTTCAGCTTCTTTTGCAGACATATTACATATTTCATTAAGTCTGTCTGCAAACATTTTAGTAAAGACAGGCGGCATATGCTGAACAATAACAATACCAGGCGTATTTGAAGGAAGTTCTGTAACAACAGCTTTAATTGCCTCTGTACCTCCTGTACTTGCACCTATTGCAATAACTTTATCTGTAGATTCATAAAGAGCTTTCTGTTTTGTTCCAGATTTGTTGGTTGTATATTTTTTCTGTTTCCAGTGAGAAACGTTTGCAGTGGATGCCAGTTTAATTTTTGTAGAAAGTTCTGTTAAAAGCGCAACCAGGCCACTTGATAAATTCGTCAGAGGTTTTGGTACAAAATCTATTGCTCCTGCTTCAAGAGCATCAATTGTTATCTGTTTCCCTCTTTGTGTAAGGGAACTTACAACAACAACAGGCAATGGATACTGCGGCATTAACCTTCTTAAAAACTCAACACCATCCATTCTGGGCATTTCTATATCAAGAGTGAGTACATCAGGAGAAAGATCAACTATCATATCTCTACCCACATACACGTCAGGAGCTGTACCTACAATCTCTATTCCCGGGTCTCTTGAAAGTCCTTCCGATAATATTTTTCTTACAAGCGCAGAATCATCAATAATTAAAACTTTAACAGGAGCTTTTTTCATATATTACCTGCCTACTTAAGAGGTTTTCTATAAAGAGCTGGCATTACATATTCAAATTGCGTATTTGTTCTTCCAAGAGTTTCAGAATGACCAATGAAAAAATATCCTCCAGGAATTAAATGCCTATAAAATTTATCAACAAGAGCTTTTCTTGTTTCGGCATCAAAATATATCATTACATTTCTACAGAAAATTGCGTGAAAAGGCTTTTTAAAAGGAAAAGTAGGATTCATAAGATTAAGCCTTTTAAAAACGACTTCCTTTTTCAAAGTTGCATTAACCTCAAGATTTTCCCCAGATGAGAGAAAATATTTATGTTTCATGCCAGGTGGAATCAATTTAGTCTTATCAAGTGGGTAAATACCTTTCATAGCCTCCTTTAAAACTTTTGTGCTTATATCTGTTGCAAGCACACCGGCATCATACATAGAATAATGCATTCCGAAAAATTCTATCATTATCATAGCCAGAGTATATGGCTCCTCTCCAGAGGAACATCCGGCACTCCAAATTCTTACATCTTTTTCATTTTTTGCTGAAAGAGACGCTTTTAATTCAGGAAGTGCAACATTGTAAAAAAAGTCAAAATGATCTTTTTCTCTAAAGAAAAAAGTATGGTTTGTGCTTACAGCATTTATTAATCCACTTGCAGCATCACCAGTTTTATCATTGACAACATAGTTAAAGTATTCATCAAAAGTAGTAAAATTACCCTCAAAGACTAATTTTCTTAAACGACTTTGAAGCATTCCCTTTTTTTGTGGAGGAAGGTTTATTCCAAAATTATCATAGACATACTTTGATATTTTTGTGAATTCACCATCCGTAATAGTTAATTCAGCCAAAGCATTATCAAGAAGAAACATTATAACCCCCTCTTTTTCCTTGTTATCAATTTAGGATACCAGTCATCACTTCTTACATTTTCAACCTTTGCAACCATTGTCTCTCCTGTAAACGTATTAAAAACAATTTTACGTCCACGAGAGCCACCGGTATCTATTCCAGCTAAAGGTATATTTTTAGACAACAGTATTTTTTTAGCAGCGTTTATGTTTTCCTGTGCCAGATTTTTTATATATCCGCTGGCAGAAGGATTTTCAGAACCTCCATAAATATAAGCCTCTATTCTGGAAAAGTTTGAAGTTTCTTTTTTACAACTTTTAATAAGACCTAAAATTGAAGGTTCAGCAAAATATGGTGTCGGAAGATCCGAATAAGAAAGAACTGGTTTTATAAAATATGACATCCCACCTGTTTTAGTAATGTAGTCGTATAATGTAACAACAATGCCGGAGCCAACAACCGAGCACATAAGCACAGGCTCTTTTGAATAGCAGATATAGCCCGGATTAATAAAAATCTTCTCAGGCAAATCGGACATATGGACTCCCTAAAATTAACTTGTCGTTTTTTGGAAAAAGCTATCTATATCAAGAATTAAACTTATTCCTCCATCTCCCAAAATTGTACAACCACTTATTGCTTCAACTTTGCCTATATATTCAGACAAACCTTTTATAACTGTCTGTTGCTGACCGATAATTTCATCAACAAAAAGAGCCGCACTTCTTTTACCTGACTCAATAACGATTATAATTCCATCTTCAAGATTTCTGCTGAAAGGCTCTATGTCATGTAATTCATGAAGTCTTACAACCGGAAGGAGCTCCTCTCTTAAGCGGATAACTTCATCCCCATCAGGAGAAACAGTTATCTGTTTTAACAGAGGTTTATGGAATTCTCTTATAGAAAGCATTGGAAGTATATACTCCGATTTACCAACCCGAACTCTCATTCCTTCAATAATAGCAAGAGTAAGAGGAATTCTAAGAACAACACGTGTTCCTTTACCTTCAATAGATTCCACATCAACCTTACCTCTTATTTTTTCGAGGTTTTTCTTAACAACATCCATTCCCACACCACGACCTGAAATATCAGTTATTTTTTCTGCAGTGGAAAAACCCGGTTCAAAAATAAGATTAAAAATCTCTTTATCTGTAAGCTTGGTATTTTCATCAATTATACCATTATCTATAGCTTTTTTTAGAACTTTCTCTTTATTAATACCCGCACCATCATCTTCAACAATTATCCAAACTTCACCTTCTTCATGTTTCGCAATAAGTTTAACATCTCCTTCCGCAGACTTGCCAGAAGCAACTCTTTTTTCCTGAGTTTCAATACCATGATCAAGAGAGTTTCTTATTATATGAACAAGTGGATCGGTAATAATTTCAACAACAGTTTTGTCAATTTCGGTTTCTTCACCAAAAAGTTCAAATTTCACTTTTTTCCCAGACTTATTTGAAAGATCATGAACCAGACGAATCATTCTCTTGAAAAGACCGGAAACAGGAACCATTCTTATTGTCATTGCAGTTTCCTGAAGCTCTCTGACTATTTTTGTCATCTGCTGAGAAGCTTTGGAAAAATTCTCAAGCTCCAGACCTGCAAGATCAGGATTGTGTGCAAGCATATTATTTGAAATAACAAGCTCTCCTATCAAATTTACAAGTATATCAAGCTTTGCAATATCAACTCTAATATCCTGTCTATTGTTTATGAGTGCTTTTGTAACCTTTGTAGATGCAGCTGCTTTGCTTTTGGTTTCCTTTATTTCCTGCTGTTTTTTGAGTGCCGAATCAACAGTTTCCTTGCTTGTTTTACCAAGTTCTACAAGAACTTCTCCAAGTGGCTTTTTCTGTTCATCAAGAGCTTTCTGAACATCATCAGGAGAAACCTTACCCATATCGACGAGTCTTTCTCCGAGAGGTTTTCTTTGCTGGCACAAAGCATCTTCTATATCTTTTCTTGAAACTGCACCATCTTTTTCAAGAATATTGCCAAGTTTATCCGAGTTTTCCATTTCAATTGAATATCCTTTAGGAAGGATATCTTTAATCAACTCAAGATACAGATCCAGATGTTCAATATCTGAAGCATTACCCTGAGCTATATCATCTATTGTATCTTTTAGAATATCAATAAGCTGAATAAATGTCCCTGATACTTCTTTAAGCGTTGGTTTTTGAACTTCTTTCGAAGCTGTTAAAACAGATTCCATACCATGAGTTAAAGCTGTGATATCAGAAAAACCCATAAAACCTGAATTACCTTTAAGAGTATGAACTGTTCTGTAGGCAAGATTTGTAAATTCTTTCAATTCTTCAGGAGAAGGTGCTTCTGTCTGAACTGTAAGAAAAGTTTGTTCCAGAGTTCTTACAAGATCATTAGCTTCTGATAAAAACTGCTCAAGCATTTCTGCAGACATTTCCAGTCCAAAACCTTCAAAAGGATTCGCTTCATTTTCTTCCTGCTGTTCATTTATAGGCGATTTAACCGCTTCAGCAGAAACAACCGGCTCAATTTTTGAATCACCACTGAGACCTGCCGCTATTGCTTTTTCGAGGATAGCCTTCATTTCAAGAGCTTTTTCCTCTATTGGCTCATCCGAAGCATTCTGCTCTATTGTATCTAATGCTTCTTTTATAAAGTCAGAAGACTGAACAAAAAGTTCAATATGGTTTTTATGTGGAGTAATTTTATTGCTTCTGATATTATCAAGTAACGTTTCAGCTGTATGAGAAACACTTTGAATATTGTTAAGCATAAGAAAGCCGGCACCGCCCTTTATAGAATGAAATGTCCTGAAAATAGAGTTAATAGTTTCTATATCAGCTTCCCCATTATCCAGTTCGTTTCCATAAGAAATAATGGAAACCTCAAGGTCTTCTATAAGTTCTCTACAGTCTTTGACAAAATCCTGAAGCAATTCGAGATTTTCAGCACTTAAATCAGCCATACTATATCTCCTCACATACAAAATATGCATTTTTTAACAAACAATTATAAAAAGATGTGAAACAAAAGTAAAGTTTATAAAACAAAGAAAGCATTGTTTTAGATTCTCAAATACTTGTTGTACCAATAATAGACTTTTCCGATACAGAAATAAAAATTGTACCTGAAAGATTATTCTCTTCAAAAATCTTTTTAATTTCAAGATAAAGAGTATTTTTCAATTCATCAGGATCTTCAAACTCATATTGACCTATATAAGTATTTACAGGAAGAGATTTCATCTCTCCTCCAACATCTTTTATTTTATTTGATAAACCGATTTTATTTAGCTCTTCAATTAAGGATTCATAGCCTTCTCTATCTATTTTTTCCAAATCAAACGAAAAAAATGCAAAATACAGCATCGTTACTCCTTTACAAAAATATTATCTACATTATGAATCATTTCTTCAAAATCTGTTTTGTTTCCATCCGAAATATGCTTATTGTAAGTTTCATGATAAACAAAAGGATTAAGCACCTTACCAGGATTCCCTCTATTTACCTGATAATGCAGATGCGGTGCAGTAGAACGCCCTGTGTTTCCACTGTTTGCTATATGATCCCCTATTTTTAATCTCTGACCCGGTTTAACAAGAATATCACTTAAATGAAGATATTTAAGGTATTCATCTTTACCATCAACCTTTACCTCTATGCAGTACCCGTTATATTTTACCTTCCAGTTAATTCTTGTAACTTTTCCATTCTTAGTAGCATAAACATGGGTCCCTACAGGCGTTTTAAAATCTATACCTTCGTGTTTAGGCGATCTGTCCTTCAGCATACTTGTAACCTGAATATAATCATCCATTACTTTTGGTTTAATTATTTTATCAATACAATTTCCATCTTTATAATAATATCTTGAATATTCATCCCCTTTTTCATGAAACTTATAAATAGAAATATTTCTCTGCTGTTTCTGAGAATAATATTCTACAGCTAAGATTTCTATTGAATCAGGAATATCGTTTCTTTCCCTTATCTCTTTTTCAGAAAGAGTTTTAAAAAGAATCTTGAGTTCATCACCCTGTCTAAGATCTTTGCGAAGATCAACATCCCACACAATAAGTCTTGATACATGTGCACTCAGAAGTTCAGCCAGATTTGGAACAGCAAGTTTTTCAGCCATTTCAGCTATTTTTTCACTATTCACAAAAGAAGAATAAAAATTATCTACAATTGCTATTTTTGCAAAAACAGGTTCACCTTTTTCAACAACAGTTTTTTGTTCAGAAGCAATAGAAGCAGCATCACCCTCTTTTGGCTCATTTTCCTTTAAGGAAGTTTTACATGCTTCAAGCTCTGTTGACACAGATTTGATTTTTTCTGAATTGGCAGAAATTTCTGATCTTGCCATCATAAAACCGGCAAACAAAACAATATTAACTGCAAAAGAAATCAGAAAAATAGCTCTCCATCTTTTTGCCTGAGGATTTGAAAAAAGATAACTCATTATTTTTTCCTCCTAAATAAAGCTGAATACATTACAGAATCCGTTTCGGAAACAGCCAGCGGCCGAACCGTTTTAAAGACATCATAAATAGAATAAAGGACATTGGAATTCTGTTTTTCATAAAAGAAAAACGCATAATCAGCGGCTTCTATAGAATTCACACCTCTTATATCGTTTCTTATAATTCCTTCTTTTTTCATATATTCAAAAGAATTCCAGTTAAGACCCTCATTTCCGCCCATTATAAATATTCTTGCATTTTTTTCCGCAGTTTTATTAAGAGTCTCAACAAGATCCATAATATCATAACCCCAGAAATTTCTCTGCATAACACTGTTTGCTGCACCCTGAGCACCACCCATTAATGCATTATAAAAAGCAGCACCTCGTTTAGCGAATTTAATGTTTGCAGGAATAACAGCAATTATTCCAAAAACAAGAATGACCGCCGTTATTGCTCTAACATATTTTATATTAATGTTTTTCATCATTCTACTTATAGCATCACAGAGAAAAAAAGTTCCTGCAGCAATCAGAATAGGGTAACCTGTAAACCAATGTTTGATTCCGCCAAAAATAGGAACCGATGGAAGAGCTATGAGAAATATGGGAAAAAGAGCCCCCATAATAAAATTAAAATAAACCAGACCTTCTTCATTTTTTAAATTTGCTCTAATTCTGGAAACAAACAGAGATATCGCTCCGAAAAAAATAATCAGCTGAGGCAATGGAGTAGTAAAAAAACTCATAACCCATGGATATAAAAAAGGAAAAGGACCAGAAGCAAGTTCTTCACCAAAATAATAATTAGGATAATTTACGTGCATTGCATGAAAATTAAGATACCATCTAAAACGTTCAAAAGTATCATACCAGAGCCATGGCCAGAGTAAAAAATAAACAGGAATTGTTACAAACACGAAAAGCCAGAAGACTAGCGGTATTGACAGAAAAAAATCTTTAAAAGCTTTACCTGGAGAAGTCTTCTTAAAAGAAACAAAATAAAATATCAGCCAATTAAAAAGCAGTAGCACAGGAATAAAAAACGCATTATGCTTTACAGCAAGTGCCGCTCCAAGAAAAATTGCTGTCAAAAAAGCAGCTTTTTTAGTTTTAACAAGAAGATACCTGTTAAAAAGTAAAAAAGTCCCTGACCAGAAAAACATTACAGGAACATCAAAACAAGCTAAATGAGAATGAAAAAAAACATGCGGCATCGTAAAAAGGAAAAAGGGTGAAACTATTGCTGTTATTCTGCTATTAAAAAACCATATTGACATCTGATAACACAGAATTGCAAGAAAGGCAGCAAAAAGAGCTGCAACTAATCTGATTGCAGAAGGAAGAGACAAAAGAGAAGTTTTTTTATTAAAAATATACAAAGAAAAACCGAACATATTTTTCACCAGAGCCGGATGCTCATGATTGTATTCAAAATACCTGTTAATGCTCTTTTTTGTAAAGGGTTTAAGAATATCTCCTTTTTTTAAATCTGTTTCAATTTCCTGAAACCATGCTGCCGAATTCTCAGCAGTACGCATATAAAAACCTTCATCTCGTACAAAGCCGATAAGACCTCTGGTCATGAAAATGTATAAAAATATAAAAAATGCCACCAGAAATGACAAAAAATAATCTTTTTTCTCAAATTTATTCAAAATCATTGTATATACCCATTAAAAACAAAATGTCTGGCACCATCTCTTTCCGTATAAACCTGAATAGCTACTTCGGCAGTGTTTGGCGGCAGAGAAAATTCATGAATATACATTTTACTTATATTTTCATTAACATATTCAAGAATTTGTCTGTTATCAGCAAAAACTGTAACCTTTACAGGATCTCCTTTTACAGAGTATGCTGTCGGCAAAAAAGCTGTACGTAAAACCATTTTCGAAGAATTTACAGGAACAGAGTAAACTATTCTTTTCTTCTGTCTATTTCTGGGATGAGCCCAAACTGATTTTCTTGCTGCACCTCCCATCTGTCCTACCATTTTTTCAAAACTATTCCATGAATCTCTTTTTGAACAGCTCCATTTTATTGGACTTGTAAGAATACAGTTTTCTTTTACACCTTTTTCATCAAGTAAATATGCTTCCTTTGCTTTTTCCATGTTTTTTACGAAGTCAAGTTTTGGAACAACAGTTTCTCTTTTATTTTTTGCAAGAATCACTACAGATTTGCCAAACGTTTTAGACAAAATTTCCGAAACATCATATTTTAAAGCCAAACTATTCCATTTATTTTTGTTATCAAGAACAAAAATAAATCTATCACTCTCAAATTCTCCAAGTTCATCTGCGCTGTAATCTGCAATATCATGAGATATGGATTTGATGTTGTCACTTAAATATTTTGTATACCCTATATCCCAACCTGGAATAGAAAAAACTGTATCGCCTTTTTTATAGGTTGAATTTACAAATTCTGCAATCTGTTTCTCGACGGAATTTGAATGTCCTTCATAATCAGAAAGAAAAAGCCAGAAAATGAGAGAAAATAATGAAGCAAGAACAAAAAGGACAGGGAAAATAAAAGGACGATATTTCATTCCGCCACCAGTGTAAGATTTATGTCTTTCGAAACAGCAGAATGGGTTAACGCTCCAACAGAAATAAAATCGACATTCATTTCAGCAAGAACTTTTATTCTATCTTTTGTAATTCCTCCTGAAACCTCCACAAGTGCTTTTGAATTAATCAGTTTTAAAGCACAGAGAACCTGTTCATTGTTCATATTATCAAGCATTACAACATCGGCTCCAACAGAAAGAGCCTCATTAACTTCATCCAAAGTCGTTGTTTCCACTTCTATTTTAAGAAGATGATGAACAGAAGATCTAACACGCAGAACAGCATTTGTGATTCCACCTGCCGCTTGTATATGGTTATCTTTAATCAGTATGCCATCATCCAGGCTGAATCTATGATTAAACGAACCACCTATTTTTACAGCGTATTTTTCAAGCATTCTCCATCCAGGAGTTGTCTTTCTGGTGTCAACAATTCTTGTTTTGCTTTCTTTTGGAACCAGAGAAGCATATTCGGCAGATAAAGTGGCAATTCCTGAAAGACGCTGAAGAAAATTCAGAACAATTCTTTCGCCTCTTAAAATAGCTCTTGATTTACCATAAACATTAGCAATAACAGAACCTTTTAAAACACAATCTCCATCTTTGTAAAAGATTTCCACTTTAATATCATCATCCAGTCTGGCAAAAATATATGGAATCAGTTCTGTGCCGCAAACTATAAGATCCTGTTTGGCTTTTATTATCCCTTTACCTTTAGAAACCTGTGCAACCGTTGCATCAGTAGTATAGTCTCCTCTTGCAGAATCTTCATCAAAAGCCATATTTAATATAGCATCATTAAGATAGAAAGGTTTTAACATGTGAAATCCTTAAAAGAATATAAAACAACAAATCACCGCCGGAGTTTATTATATTTTGCTTTAATTTTCCATTAAATTTGTAAGAGAATCAAAAAGATAAGAGCTTTTTTAATATATTTTAATTATTTAATCTTTTATGGAATATAATCTATCATATCAAAGTCATCTAAAGAACCTCTATGGCTCTCTCTTTCAT
The DNA here is from genome assembly GCA_963667425.1 of bacterium. GTDB lineage: Bacteria > UBP6 > UBA1177 > UBA1177. The sequence continues at coordinate 2,120,507 of OY763407.1, forward strand.
AACCACGATTTGAAGCGAGTTTAAATTTTGAAACAGAACCAAGAAGTTCGGTAGCCTGAGAAGAAAGTTCTTCTGCTGCAGCTGCACTCTCTTCTGCCGCAGCGGTATTTGACTGTGTTACTCTTTCAACCTGATCAAGAGCCAGGTTTATCTGAGCAACACCCTGAGACTGTTCATTTGAAGCAAGAGAAATTTCTTTTGCCACTTTAGATATTTTGTCAATACCACCAATAATATCCTTAAGAATATCAGAGGTCTTAGAAGAAATTTCACTTCCGGAAGAAGCATGAGCAACAGCTTCTTCAATTATAGATTCTGTTTCTTTTGCAGCCTTTGCACTTCTGGCGGCAAGATTTCGAACTTCCTCTGCAACAACAGCAAAACCTTTTCCATGAATACCTGCCCTAGCAGCTTCAACTGCTGCATTAAGTGCAAGAAGATTGGTCTGGAAAGCAATTTCATCAATAACTTTTATAATTTTTGCAATATTTTTACTTGACTCAGATATTTTTCCCATTGAATCCAGAAGTTCATTCATACTATGGTTTCCTTTTTCAGCATTTCTCATAGTATTGTCAGACATATCGCTAACTTCTTTAGAATTTTCGGCATTACTTGATGTTTGAGATGCGATTTCATGCATTGAGCTGGTAATTTCTTCAAGACTTGATGCCTGATCGGATGCACCCTGAGAAAGACTCTGTGAAGCATTAGAAACCTGTGATGCTGCATTGTTGACCTGTGATGCTGCCTCAAAAACACCTGAAAGCACCTGATTTAATGAGTTAATAGTTCCATTAAGATTCTTTTCTATCACCATAAACTGCTTATGAACTTCTCTAATATCGGAATCTCCATCTTCAACTGCATAAGATCCACTTAAATCACCCTCTGAAAGCTGAGATAGTATTGCTGTTATTTTATTTATCTCCGATTCCTGAAAATTGCTGATTTTTTCAGTTTTTCTCATAGCCCTTTTAAGCTCAGTTCTTTCTTCCAGAATTTCAAAAACAGCTTCAATTTTACCATTTTTAGAAATAGGAATACCATAGTAATGAAAATCCCTTTCCTCTCCGCCAATATCAAGTATCATATCCTTGGAATTTGCACTTCCTGATTCAAATGCTTCTTTTACAGCACAGTTGCCGCATGTTTCTATTTTAAATTTTTCATTATACTGTTTACCAAGTAAAAGCTTTTCAGAAAGACCAGCTACACTTTGTGTCGCCTTATTTATAAAAAGAATTTTCATAGAATTATCAAGCATCAGAAGAGGAAGAGGAATTGAATCTAAAATCATTCTGTAAGAATCTGCAATATGATTCATACCTTCCATAACGTTTTTCCAGTCGCCGGTAAATTTAGAAGAATCAAGCCTGAATGCAAGTCTTCCTGTCTCAACATTTTCTTTGAGTTCATTAATATTTGAAAGAACATCTTTTATATTATTAATACTTCTATTTAAACTTTCCTGAATTATTTTATAATCTCCTTTCACATTTTCTGTCGAAATACCTGGAAGATTACCAACAGAAATACTATTAAGATTTTCTGTAAGATTTTTAAGAGGAAGATAAAGGGATCTCTTGAGTTCATTTACATTTGAAACCATAATTGCCCAGTTTCCTTTAAACCTGGAAGCATCAAGTTCTGATTTTAAAATTCCATTCTCTATATCATTTGCAACCGTTTTGATTGCCGATGAGAAATCTTTGAGAATAGTATTGAAATTATTTATATTATTTTCAACATCTTTAAAGCTTCCCTTGTAGTTTTTATTTATATTGTCCTGAGAAATTCCGGCAGCTGTTTTATTAATAAAAGCACTCATAACATCTATAGGATCTGTAAAATTCTCTATTATGTTGTTAATTCCCTGAAGAATATACTGAAATTCATAAGGGAATTTTTCAACATCACATCTTTTATCCAAAACGCCATCAGAAACAGAAGTGCTTATAAACGCTATCTCTTTACCAACATTTTTAAAAACTCTCAAAATAGTTAAAACAAGAATATATATTACTACAAAAATAACAGTCATTGCAGCATAAAGAAGGGTGAAAGCCGTTCCTGTAAGCATAGAACTTTTTTTTGCAACATCTTCATGAAATAAAGCACCGGCAATAACAAAACCTCCGTTTTCCATGCTTTTAACATGCCACTGGTCTTTTAAATTATCTTTATTTTTTAGAACTTCATTAACCTTTTCTTCAGTAACATTAGAAGAAAAAGCCAAAGGGTTTCCTTTATAATTTATTGTAATAAAACCATGTTCCATTATAGTTACACTTTTTATTAGCTTAAAAAGTGCTTCCAAGCCATCGAGCTTATAACCGGCATAAAGCGCGCCTACTATTTCTCCTGAGCTATTTTTAACCGGCTCATATCCTGCAAAATATAAATTCCCTAAAATATCTATCATTCCATAAAACGGAGTACCGTTCATCAAATTTTTATAAGCTTCGCCATTTGTAGCCAAAGGTGTTCCTACAGCACGACTTCCATCTTCTTTCATAACAGAAGTTTCTGTTCTTATAAAATCGCTTCCTCTTTTAGTAAAAATTGTCATTGAATTTTTAAAAACACCTGAAAAATCATCAATAATTGAACGTTGTTTTAAATCATCAAGTGTTCCATAGTAAAGAGTATTTTCTTTAACATTGGCATCTCCACTGATAATAAGACCTTTTCTAAGAGATTTTATAGCTGTCTGAGTACGCTGAAGATAAAGGTTCTGTATAATATCTATTTCATTCTGCATTCTGGTTATTTCAGAATCAACCTGATCTTTGGAGTTCTGTTCCACATAATCACCAACTTGTTTATTTGCAATCGACATAATGACAGCCATAGCTATAAAAGCCACAACAAAAGTAACAATCATTTTGTGATTTGATTTAAAATTAAATTTTGCCATAAAATGCCTCAAAAAATATTATAAAACCCATGTCAGTATAATTTATAAGAGTAATGACGTCAATTTATATGTTTTCTTTAAATAACAAAAAACTAACAAAAGAAATTGCAATAAGATTTTAATAAAAAAGATACAAAAAAACCATCTCAATTTAACCCATCAAGACGCTCTTTTATATGGTTTATTTTTTCAAGAAATTCAGCATGTTTCTGCTTTTCTTTTTCAATTGCCTGAATAGCTGCATTTTCTATAAACTTGGGATTTTTAAGTTTATTGTCAGATTTTTCAAAATCAACTGCTATTCTTGCAAGCTCCTTTTTTAATCTTGTAATTTCTTCTGAGAAGTCAACTAAACCATGCAGAGGAATATATATTGTTCCTGAAGAAACTTTGCTGCTTGCAGTATTTTTATCAGGTTCATAATTTGTTCTGAATTCTATTTCAGAAACTCTTGCAAGTTTATTTAAATATTCTTTTCTCTCATCAACAATTGATTCGACATCTGAAGTCTCAATTACAAAATATGCTTTTATTTCCTGAGAAGGTTTGATATTATTTTCACTTCTTATATTTCTAATGCTTTTTATTATTTCAAGAACTTTTTCAAAATTATCGGCATCTGTTTTAAAAGAAGGAATTGCGTTCTTTTCAGGGAAAGGAGTAATCATTATACTTTCATCCTTCCCATCAAAAGTGAAAGGAAGATGCTGCCAAAGTTCTTCTGTAACAAATGGCATAAACGGATGAAGAAGTTTAAGAGAAACATCAAGAACTTTTATTATAACTCTTCTTGCAACACTCTTTTCATCTTCATTATCACCAAAAAAGGTTGGTTTTATAAGCTCTATATACCAGTCACAGAATTCGTGCCAGAAAAAATGATAAATCGCTGCAGCAGAATCATGAAGGCGGTATTCTTCTATTCCCGATGTTACTTTTTCAACAGTCTCTTCAAGACGGGTTAAAATCCATTTATCAACAGGAGAAAAATTATCTTCAACATATTCCGATGGGTTGAACTCAAAAACTTTATCTTCGTCAAACTGCATTAAAGCAAACTTGGTTGCGTTATATATTTTATTTATGAAATTTCTGTACCCTGCAATCCAGTCTTTTGAAAGTTTAATATCCCTGGATTGAAGAGGAAGCATGGCGAGTGTAAATCTCAAAGCATCAGCACTGAATTCATCAGTTATTTCAAGAGGATCTATAACATTGCCTTTGGTCTTACTCATTTTCTGACCTTTTTCATCTCTTACAAGACCGTGAAAGTAAACTGTTTTAAAGGGAATATCATCCATAAATTTAATTCCCATCATTATCATTCTGGCAACCCAGAAGAAAATAATGTCAAAACCTGTTTCCATAACATCTGTTGGATAATATTTCATTAAATCCGGTGTTTTTTCAGGCCATCCCATTGTTGAAAAAGGCCATAAACCAGAACTGAACCATGTATCAAGAACATCCGAATCCTGTTTTAAGTCTGAACTTCCACATTTAGTACATTTTAAAGGAGTTTCTCTTGAAACCACAACTTCACCGCAATCATGGCAGTACCATGCAGGAATCTGATGACCCCACCATAGCTGTCTTGAAATACACCAGTCTTTAATATTGTTCATCCATTCAAAATATGTCTTTTTATGGTGCTCAGGAATCATTTTAATCTTTCCTGTCTCAACAGCTTCTATTGCAGGTTTTGCAAGTGGCTCTATCTTTACAAACCACTGTTTTGAAAGAATAGGTTCAACAACAGTTTTACATCTGTCACAATGACCTACACTATGTGAATAATCTTCTATTTTAGATATAAGACCAAGTGATGTCAGCTCTTCAACAATAACTTTTCTTGCTTCAAGAACATGAAGACCTTTAAATTTTCCGCCATTTTCATTAATATGACCAGTTTCATCAATTACATTTATCTGCTCAAGATTGTGCCTTTTTCCTGTTGCAAAATCATTGAAATCATGCGCAGGAGTAACCTTAACAACCCCTGTTCCGAATTCCATATCAACAAGTTCGGCATCTCCGATTATTGGAATTTCTCTATTCATAAGCGGCAGCATTGCAAACTTACCAATAAGATGTGAATATCTTGGATCATCAGGATGAACAGCAACTGCTGTATCACCAAGCATAGTTTCTGGGCGAGTAGTTGCTATTTCAAGCTTAATATCCAAATCTTTTACCGGATAGAGCAAATGCCATAAATTGCCAGGCTTATCCTGATAATCAACTTCAAGATCACTTATCGCCGTCTGACAACGAGGACACCAGTTAATGATATAGTTGTCACGATAAATAAGTTTTTCCTCATAAAGAGAGACAAAAACTTCCTTTACAGCTTTAGAAAGCCCCTCATCCATCGTAAATCTTTCTCTGGACCAATCAAGTGAAGTGCCAAGACATCTTAACTGTTTAGTTATCCTACTTCCGTTTTTATGTTTCCATTCCCAAACTTTTTCAAGAAACTTTTCCCTTCCAAGATCATGTCGTGAGACACCTTCTTTAGCAAGCTCTCTTTCAACAACCATCTGAGTAGCTATTCCGGCATGATCAGTACCAGGAAGCCAAAGTACATCATAACCCTTCATTCTTTTATATCTTGAAAGAACATCCTGGACTACAGTCATTACAGAATGCCCTAAATGTAGCGAACCAGTAACATTTGGTGGAGGCAACACTATAGAATAGCCTGGTTTTCCACTTTCAGGATTAGCCTTAAAATAACCTTTACTTTCCCAAATCTCATACCATTTCGGCTCAGATTCAAGATGATTATAATGTTTGTCCAAAATCATTGTTCATCAGCTCCAATTAGTATCACAAAAACACAGCATTATTATCGTTAGCCCTCTAAAAGTCAAAGGTTTTCTCTAATTAAATGCGTATGATAATAAATGAAATAGAGTTTATACTTGACATCAAAGGTCTCTTTTTGTAGTTTTCATACCGTTGTAACCAATTTAAAGAGGCTGTTTTGAAAAAAAAAGATTTAATTTTTCTGGGAATTTTTATTCTGCTTTTCCTTCCGTTCTTTATTTCAGAATCTGTTTTTAATTTTTATAAAGAATTCAACCATTCTCACGGAATGATAATGAGCTTCATCAAATTTGGAATTCTTGCAACAACAGGAGAAATCATAGGTCTCAGAATAAGAAGCGGCAACTATTTTGTTAAAGGTTTTGGAATAATTCCACGCGCTATAGTATGGGGATTCCTTGGACTTACAATAAACATGGCTTTTATAATTTTTGCAACCGGAACACCTGCTTTTCTGGAATACATGGGACTAACTGGAGCTGCATCTGCTTTTAAATCTGAGCATTTTTCTGTTTTACAGCTTTTTACAGCACTATGCACAAGCTCTGCAATGAATCTTATTTTTGCACCGGTAATGATGACAACCCATAAAGTTACCGATGAACACATAACCCGTATGGGCGGTTCCTTGATAAAATTTTTCCAACCAATAAAAGTAAGAGTAATATTTGGTTCCATTAACTGGGACGTTATGTGGAACTTTGTTTTTAAAAAGACAATTCCGTTATTCTGGATACCAGCGCACACAATAACATTTATGCTACCATCAAATTATAGAGTTCTTATGGCAGCTCTTTTAGGCATAGCTTTAGGCATAATACTTGCAATTGCATCAGTTAAAGGCGGTAGAAAATAAAAAGCCGGAGACTAGCTCCGGCCGATATAGATAAAATCTATAACATGGTAAAAGAAAAGAATAAAAAGAGCATAGCACCAAAATTGTTAGTCTATTGAATTCATCCACCCCCAAGGCGGCGATATGACGGTGAGTCATTGGTGTTGTGCTGAACGGGAATCCGTTATAAAAGAACTTTAGCTTAGAAAGTGCAATGACTCTCACTCACTCTTTTCGCTGTATATATGAGCAAAAGAAATGCCAGAAACCAGACCAAAATAAAAAAACTTTTTATCACCATAAATCTAACCTGTTACAAATATTCTAAAAATTAACAACTTTAAAAAAGCCTTATCTCCAAAAACATAAGTTTACATAAGCACTGAAATTATGCAAAATCAAGTTTACACAATTCTTGTAGCTGTTTTTATTACAAAAAAAAATACAACTAAAAAAGTTTTACATATTTTTTACAAAATCTGCTTTTTTTGCTTTACAAAAAGATTTTTTTTCTGCTATAATTGAGCAAGGTATTTTTTATAAGGAATGATTATGATTATAAATCAGATATCATTAGATTTATTATCATTGGACTATGAGATAAAACCTGCTCATAAAATTTTCTTTCCTGAACAGTCAGAAACGATAAAAATAGCTGTTGAGAATTATCAAAACAATCTTAAAAAAGAAGCTTCAGATCCTGATAAAATATTAAACTCAGTTGCTTTTTCAAATATTGAAGCAGCATCATTAATGCCGGAAGACCTAAAGACTATATCTTCTCTGTTTAAAAAGATCGGAGAGCGCTCCTACATGGAAATGCAGGATGATTCCAGAAAAAAAATTGCAACATTCAAATCGCCCAATTCATAAAAGCTAAAAAATCTTTCCTGGATTCATAAGAAAATATGGATCAAAAATTTTTCTTATCTCTTTCATTGTTTCAATTTCTTCTTTTTTCAGAAAATCTTTCAAGAACATTTTTCTTGTAATTCCCAGCCCGTGTTCACCTGAAGGGACACCTCCAGCAGTAATAACGTTTTTCATAATCCATTTCTGAAGCTCTAAAGCATCTTTTACAAAGTTATTGTCCACCATTAAATTTATATGAAGGTTCCCATCTCCCAAATGACCGAAAATGGATATTTTTATATTTTTTTCTTCAGAAGCTTTTTCTTCCAGCAAAGAAACCAGCTCCGATACTTTGGAAAGAGGCACAACAATATCCTGAGAAATTTTCTTTTCACCAAGTTTATAGGAAATTTTTGAAAGTTTTTTTCTCACTTCCCAGATGTCGTCTTTATTTGTGCTTTTTAAATACCGATACTCTTTTAGATTAAGAGCCTTTTCTATCTCTTTTTCAGATGCAGCTAAAGCTTCTTTTGTAAGTTCCTCAAGCATAATAAGCAGGATACTTTCTCTTTCTGATGTCACCAATTCCGCCGTTAAAGCGCTTATATATTCAAGGTTTGTCACAGGCAACTTTCTAAAAAAATTGAAATCTTCATAGCGTGGAGAATTAATTTTGATATAACTACGAAACTGAGGGTAAGGAATCAGTTTTACATAAGCTTTTTTAAGCACACCCAAAGTCCCTTCCGAACCTGAAAAAAGAGACGGAACAAAGTAACCTGAAGAATATTTTTGAACTGTTTTTCCAAAAGAAAGTTCTCTGCCATTTCCATCAATAATTTCAATTGCTTTTAAATAATCTCTTGTTGTTCCGTATTTTATTGATGAGGGACCGCCGGCATTTGTAAGAATATTTCCTCCAATTGTTGAATATTCAAAACTTGCAGGATCTGGCGGATAAAACAGCCCTTCTTTAACAACGGCTCTCTTTAAATCTCCATTAATAACACCGGGTTCAACTTCAGCAATAAAATCATCAGAATGAACTGTTATTTGATTTAACCGCAATGTTGATATAATAACAGAATTTTCAGCAACAGACGCAGCAGCAGTGCTTGTTCCTGAACCTTTAACAGTCATTGGCACTTTATGAGCAACAAGAATTTTTACTGTCTCTGTAAGCTCTTCAATTGTTTTTGGAATAACTGAAAAATATGGTGTGGATTCTATTCCTGAGGGATCTGATAAAAATGCGGCAAAACCAGGAGTTGATGGTTTTACTACAGAAAAAGCTGATTTTTGAAGCTCCATGAATGCATTTTCTATATTGGAAAGCATTTAATAACCTTTAAAAAAAAGTAATATCAGCAAAATTTCCGATTTTTGACATAACAACTGAAGTATACCATGATTCTGGAAGAAAAAAATCTCTTTCTCCATTAAAAAAAGCAATCTTTAACATTTCAGCAACAACCACCTGCCCAAGATTATCAGGATAATCTGTTTTTACATCTGTCATTTGTGGGAGTCCTACTCTTATAACAGGAACAGAAAGTTTTTGAAGTGTATAATAAAGGCTGGCACTTCTTTCAATTATCTCTTTAGTGGAAAGCGTCCCTACTTCACCTTTTTTTACACGTGACTCTATCTTTGTATCAGGAAGCAGAACGAAAGGATAAATTCTAGCCTGATCAGGTATATTTTCCTCAAGCCTTGTCAAAGTTAAATCCAAATCCTCTTTCATTTCTTCAGGATAACCTGTTATAAATTGAAAAACTGTCTTTATTTCATTGTTCTTCAAAAGATTGTTGGCTTTTTTAATAGAATAGGCATCATTTCCTCTCTCCATTTTTAAAAGAAGATTATCAGAAAGAGTCTGAACTCCAAGCTCCACAACTTCAAACTTGTTTTCTTTCAAAAAGCTTACGATTTCAGGAGATATATAATCAGGTCTTGTGGAACATCTTAAAGAATGTATATCGCCGCTTTTAAGATAAGGTTTCACTTCGTCTATATAACTTGTCATTTCCTCAAAAGAAAGCCCCGTAAAACTTCCTCCAAAAAAGGACAGTTCAATTCTTTTTCTCTTTTTGGACCACGACAAATATTCCTCTATTGTTTTTTTCACATCTGACGTTTTTGTACAATTAACTCCTGAAACTGTTTTCTGATTACAGAAAGCGCATTTAAAAGGACACCCTTTGTGAGTTATAAAAAGAGGAATAATTAAAGGTTTGCTGTCAGCTGTTACCGCTTTAAACATCTTGAGACAAAACTCTCATTTCAATAAGAATCATTTTTGCCGCTTCCTGTTCTGCCGATTTCTTATTGCGGCCATTACCTTCAAAAGAATAACCCATTGCAGAACATCTGACAACAAAGGTTGCAGAATGTTCCGGTCCAATTTTATCAACAAGTTCATATTCAGGCAGAGGCATTTCAAGATTTTGAGCAATTTCCTGAAGTCTTGTTTTATAATCTCTGTTTATATGAAGTAGTAGTTCTTCTATATTACTGGATGCGGCAATCATTGGAGAAACAAGCTTATCAACTATACTAAATGCTTTGTTCCATCCGGATTCAATATAAATAACAGCTAAAGTGGATTCAAATATATCAGAAACTATTGAATCTTTTTTTCTGCCGTCTCCTTTTTCCTCACCTTTTCCAAGAAGAACCATATCATCAAGTTTAAGCTGTCTTGAAAGCATTGCAAGCCCGGATTCATCAATAAGATTGGCTCTTGCCTTTGTAAGACTTCCCTCTTCCGCATTTGGAAAAGCTCTGAAAAGAATTGTTGAAACAGCAAGTCCGACAACCTCGTCACCTAAAAACTCAAGTCTCTGATAACACTCTTCAACAGGAAAATCAGTTGAAGGATGACTTAACGCCTTCTGCAAAAGTAAATAATCTTTAAATTTATAATCCAAAGCTTCTTCAAGCTCTGCTATTGATTCCATATTAAGATAAAGTTCCATTAGCTAAAGAGTCCCCTTTCCAAGTGTAAACATTGCTATTCCGGCAGCAACAGAAGCATTTAAAGAATTTATTTCTCCATGCTGCTCAATTGAAACTATGTAATCGGAAATATTTAGAATATACTGCCCGACAGCTTTTCCTTCACCACCAATTACAAGCATAAATTTATCAGGAAGTTCTTTTAAAGTAAGAGATTTTATATCCGTTGTTCCTGAACCGTCAAGAGAAAGTATTTTATATCCTTCATTTTTTGCTCTTTTTGCATATGTAGTGGAATTGCTATCCCTTGCAATATTAAGATGTTCTGTTGCTCCGGCACTCACTTTAACAACTGAGGGATATACATCCGGAACACCTTTAAGTGGAAGCATTATTGAATCAAATCCGAAAATTTCTGCAGATCTTATTATTGCTCCGACATTATGGGGATCTTCAACATTGTCAAGCAGTAATATTCTTTTGGAGCTCAAAAGCGATTCAAATTTAACATAAGGATATGGAGAACACTTCAGAACAGATCCCTGATGTTCTTTTGTTTTAGAAAGCTGAAAAAGTCTATCCTTATCAACAACTGTTATTTTAACTTCTCTTGAATCAAGAAGAGAAATAAGCTTTTTGGTTCGTGCAGAATCATAAGTATCTTTACTTATAAAAGCTTCTTTTACATTTCTTCTTCCGCCTCTTAAAACTTCAAAACATGGATTTAATCCGTAAATATATTCGTGCGAAGGTCTATCTTTCATAATTTTCTATCTCTTTTTTAATTTCAATATATGCTTCAACAGGATTTTCAGCTTTCGTTACAGGCCTTCCTATAACAAGAAAATCGGCGCCCTTTTTTATTGCTTCAGCTGGAGTTGCAATTCTTTTCTGATCGTTGACATCAGAACCGGCAGGTCTTATTCCGGGAGTTAATATTTTAAATTCAGGCTTTACATTGTGTCTGATAAGCTCTATTTCAAGAGGAGAGGCAACAACACCGTCAAGACCTGAACTATCTGTAAGCATAGCAAGCCTTCTAACGTATTCAGACGGAGATTCATTTATTCCAAGCTCAGCTATATCATCTTTATCCATGCTTGTAAGAAGTGTTACCGCTAAAACAAGAGGTTTCAGATTTAACTCAGCTTTTTTTTCAGCAACTGCGCTCATCATTTTTCTGCCACCGATAGCATGAACATTAACTATTTTTACACCAAGATCGGAAGCTGCCATTACTGCCGAAACCACTGTATTAGGTATATCATGGTACTTCAAATCAAGAAAAACATCAAAATTCATTTTTACCAGTCTGTTCACAAAATCAGGGCCTGCCGCTGTAAAAAGCTGTTTACCAACTTTAAAAGAAGCGTTCATTCCTCTAAATTTATCAACAAGTTCCATTGCCTTTTTTTCATTTTCAAAATCAAGCGCAATATAAATATCACCTTTTTTCATCTTCTTATCCTTACTCTTCCGGAGCGATTCTTACTCTATATGTACCTGTTGCATCATCATTTTCTATGCTTTTAGTGTAAACTTTTATGTAAAGTTTCTGATCTTTATAATCCATAGTAACTGAAGGCATTTCACCATCTTCATATGCTTTATCAGTCATTTCGAACCACTGTGTCTCAAGATCATCTTTATAACCTTCCGCCTGAACATCTGCAGTATAGTGTTTTGTTCCTGAAGAACCAAGTTCTTCCCATTGAACTTTGTATGCCACGCCACCTTCTCTTGCAAGAAAGTAAAACCATCTTATCTCTCCGGCTTTTGTTTCAACATCTGTTGTCCAAACTCCCTGAAGAACTTTCTGGTACAGAGATGTTTCTATTCTCCATGAATAATCCTGCACAAGTGTAGCGCCATTTACAGCTGTTGCTCCAGCTTTTACTGTTATAAAATATGTACCGCCATAATCAACAGAAATCTCTGATGTAAAAAATCTTTTATAGCTGTTATCTGTAAAAAGCCCATGTTCTACAGGTGTTTCTTCTCCCGTTTTGTTGATTTCAATATCAACAGTAGAAGGAATCATAGGATGTGTAAAAAGTACCTCTACAACAACTTTTTCACTACCGGCGGTGCCAAGATCCAAAGCACCTTCAGGAGAAACACTTTCTATGCCGACAAGCCCTGAAGGGAGATCTCCCCAGTCAATATCGGGTACTTCATCAGTATCAGCAGAAATAATAAGATTTTCATCAGGATTATATTCCGCATCGTTCTCTTCATCTGAAGTAACGTCAGAATCTCCGGCTTCACCAGGAAGACAAAGTTTCTTTTCAGTATCGCAGTAAAAACCTGAAGAACAAGCCTCATTTGTAAGACATGAAAAAGCATTGGTACAAACACCCGTTTTTTCACCAAGGTCATTAATTTTTCCGACAGAATAGTCACAATACTGGTTTGTTTCACAATTATTTACATGACCTTCTATGCAGACGGTTTCTGAATCTTTTTTCTCATCACAAGCTGCAAAAATAAATAAAAGCAAGCTGATAAACAAAAAGAAAAAGATATTGTTTTTCATCTTTTATTCCTCATAAAAAACAAGCATGACTGATTTTAATTGAAAAGGTCAAAATGTCAAACCTCGTAACATAATTAAATTTAAAACAAAGACCCTTTTATTACGCCCCGTAGTGCATTTGTAAAATATAAATCACCTTTCTTAAGCATATCAGCATCAATATTTGTCTCAACCACAGTGATTTTCTTTAATTTTAAATAATATATAAATTTTCTTCTGCAAATTCCGTCAACAATTCTTCCATCAGCCTTAGGAGTAAAAAAGACATCATCAATATTTATAAAGACATTGTTATAGCTCCCTTCAAGAACAGTACCGGAAGACCTTTCAATCAAAATGACTTCTTCAGTGTGACCTGAAACGTGTGAAAGAAAGGGAAAACGCTTAAATTTACCTTGAGAAAACTCAATTTCTTTTAACCTTACTGAATACTTTTCAAATTTTTGAGGCAAAGGAAAGAGATTAAGAGTTAACCCTTTAAATCTGTCAAGCACAAGCTGTAAACGACAACTATCTTCCCCTTGCTCTTTTATAAAACCAAATACTTTTTCCTTAAAATCTGAAAAATCATAATTAAAATCCAGCTCTAAAGAAGCCTGTTTTAATCTTAAAAAATGTTCCTGAAACCAGACAGGAGAAAAATTCTCAACTCTGGCTGTGGTAAAAACAGAGTTAATCAAAAAGAATTTCCCATTCACTGAAAATATTCAGAAAACTTCTGGTTTTTGTAAGAGATTCCTCAAGCTCAAGCTCCGGTTCACTAAGCCATGTAATTCCGCCGCCGGCATTATAAAACAGAGTCTCGCCATCTCTTTGTATTGTTCTTATAGGAATATTAAAAACAGAATTTCCATTAACACCGACCCAGCCTATTGCGCCGGTATAAACTCCACGTTTATATTTCTCTATTTTAGAAATAATATTAACAGCTGAAATCTTTGGAGCGCCTGTTATTGAGCCCCCCGGAAACAGAGAAAGAAAAACATCAAGCCCTTCTACATCATTAATTTTACCGGTTATAGAAGAAAAAAGATGAAAAAGTGTTGGGAATTCCATGATTCTTGCATGAAAATCTACCGTAACACTACCTGGCACAGATATTTTACCAATATCATTTCTGATAAGATCTACTATCATTGCAAGCTCAGCCCGGTCTTTCTCACTATGGATAAGCGTTTCAGAAAGCAAAAGATCTTCTTTAATATTTCCACTCTTTCTTATTGTTCCTTTTATTGGAAAAGAACTTACTTTGGAACCGTTCTTCAAAGAAATCAGACATTCGGGAGAAATAGAAATTATTTCGTAATTATCTCCGTTTATGAATGCTGCAAAATCAACAAGATTCATTGTAAGATAGCGGTAAAAAAGTTCCGAAGAAGAAATTGATGAAGTGGCAACAAACGGGTATGTATAATTTATCTGGTACACATCGCCATTAGAGATATATTCTTTTATTTTATTTATATCATTGAAATAATCTTCTTTTTTTACAAGTGCTCTGGCAGATATTTTTTCACTTGTAAAAGGATATTCCGTCCTTGACAAAATATCATAAACTTCATTTTTTAATCTTTCATAACGCTCTTTGGCAGATTCTTCGGAAACAGATGTTTCAAAAGCATAAATAGAAGCATTATTAAGTTCATTGTCAACAACTAAAAAAGTATCTGAAAAAACAAAATAAAAATCAGGAATATCAAGTAAAGCTTCTTTTGGACTTTCAGTGTTCAGAAAATAGGAATGGGAATCATAAGAAACCCAGCCTGAATAAAACGGTGCAGGAAAATTCAGATCTTTCATTCTGCTGTTTAATGTAAAAATCTCAGATAAAGAATCTCTAAAATCTCTAGTTATAATTTCATCTGTATTATTATGATACCACTTCCTTTCCTGTATACCATTTTTGTAACTTACTGAAAAAATAGGATTAAGTAAAAGAATTGAATAACGCCCCATGTCTTTATCAAGATAAGAACTGTAAAGAAGAACTCTTCCCTTTTTCTGCCCGGTAAGAAAAGAAAGTTCCCTTAACTTAGGAACTTCATTTATTTTATAATACAAATAATTTGATATCGTTATATTTAACATCACACCTTAAATCAAATCAAAAAGTTACCAAGAACCACTATGCCGTAATCTGTTATGAAAGATTCAGGATGATACTGAACACCTTCACAAAAAAAAGCGCCTTTTTCCTTTATTCCCATTATATTTCCACTTGAACCTGTCGCCGTAACAACAAGCTTTGAATTATCTACATCCTCAACACACAGAGAATTGTATCTTGCAGCACAAAAATCCTGAGGCACGCCATAGTGAAGACCATCATTATTGTGATGAATCTTTTCACACCTTCCATGTACAGGATCTTTTTTAACAACAGAAGCGCCATTAAGATAAGCAATTAACTGCATTCCAAGGCAAACCCCCATAACAGGAATTTTATCTTTAAAATAAAGTACCGCATCAACAGAAAGAGCAGATGCATCAGGATGACCAGGACCAGGAGAAATAATAAGATGAGAAAAAGACTTCTTTTTAAGCTCGTTTATGGAAAGCTCGTCATTTTTATATACGGTACAGTTGGCATATTGAGCATAAAACTGATACAGATTAAAGGTAAAGCTATCATAATTATCTATAATAACCACTTTTTTTTCTTTATCCGACATAATTTCTCCATAAAACGAAGATGAGAAAGAATAGTTTAATAAAAAAGTTTTATCAAGTTTATAAAATCAAAAAAATTTTTTGTTTATAAGTTTTCTGAAACAAAATCAATTGTACCTGCAAAAAGGACAGTATCATAATCATACGCAACAGCAGTCTGTCCTGGCGTAATTGAAAGCTGCGGTTCATCAAAAACGATTTTTGCGGAATTAGCGTCAACAGGCACAATCAAAGCTTGAGACTCTTTATGTTTCTGCCTTATCTTGACACTTGCCTTAAATGGCTCTGAAAAGGAACAGACACCTGAAAGATTAATATTTTTAACAATAAAAGTTTTTGAAAAAAGTTTGTCTTTATCCGAAATAACAACCTCATTTCTTTCATAATCAATTTTGTTGACATAAACAGGATGCCCCATAGCTGGAAGACCTTTGCGCTGACCAACAGTATAATTTATTATTCCATTATGCTTTCCGACAATTTTACCATCATAATTTAAAATATTGCCAGATTTAAAATCTTTATCGGAAAAAAGAAGTTTATATTCGCCACCCATAAAATCCTGACTCTCTTTCTTTTCAGAAATATCAAGCCCAACAGAAGCAGCTATTTTTCTGACATCACTTTTAGTTAAACCATAAAGGGGAAAAATTGTTCTTGAAAGCTGCTCTTTTGTAAGAAAAGAAAGGAAATAAGATTGATCCTTATCTGCCGGAACAGCCTTCTTTAACAGAAAGAGACCAGATTCATCATCTTTTTCAATTCTTGCATAATGACCAGTAGCAAAAAAAGCCTCTTTGGCAAAGAAATCAAGAGCCTTTTTAAAAAGAAATCCAAATTTAATATATCTGTTACATAAAACGCATGGATTAGGAGTCCTGCCTCTGCGATATTCATCCTTCATTTTTTCAATAATAAAAGATTTGAACTCTGCTCTAAGATCGATAACCTCAAATGGAATACCAAGCCTTTTTGCAAGATCTCTTGTAAATTCTATATTTTCCGGCTCAGCTTTACTAAAACAACTGTTAGCAGGAGTATTTAAGTTCAAAGATTCATCATAAAGACGCATAATCACGCCAAAAACATTATAACCTCTCTCTTTTAACAAAAGAGCTGAAGCAGTACTGTCAACTCCGCCACTCATTCCAACAATAACATTTTTTAAAGACACAGATAACCTCTCAAAAAAAATCAGGTAATTTTAACTTTGGAAAGATAAATGTCAACTGGAGAAACAAAAGCATAAAAAATTACAGAGAACACATATTTTAATTACTACCACATTCATGTTCACCTGTCTTTATGTTTTTAGGACATTCATGATTTGGAGTGTAATCATCATATGGGCAGACTTCTGGGTGAAGGTCACAGTAACATTCCATATCTCTTAAATGAAGTTCAGGGTTACCGGGTAACTGCCATGCTATGTAATGTCCATAAAGCTCTGTCCATGAGCCGGATATTCTATCTTCTAATTCTGGGCAGTAACTTTTTTCTTCGTCTATTCGGTAAAAGCAGGCTATATTTCTTTGATTATCTGAATCGCCATCTTCCCATACTATATTTATATAAGAAATAAGATTACCTTTTGCAAACATAACAGCCAGAGCATTTGTATCTTCATATGTTTTAGTTACAGAAAACTTTTTATATTCTCCTGTTGATGTATCCAGTCTCATAAATCCATCTGTCATATCTACAGGTGAAAAATAAATAAGATTTTTGTTTTCAGTGTCCACCCATGACTGTCTTATCTCTTCCATTGTTTCACCAATGGTTCTATTTATCAGTTTGCATTCATCAAGTGACTTTGGTTCTTTGTCAAGTTCGCATATGTAACCTTTAAATCCATCTCCGTAAAATACAAGCCTGTCATCAACTATGTTGGGATCATTGGCAACACCTTCTCCTAAACTTATCCAGCTCCATGCTATGTTTTCATAACTTGCGCTTCCATCATGCTCTTTCACTGCTGCATATTTCATATAAACTGATTCATCATCTTTTTCTCTTATATTGGCAAATGCCCATTTATCTGTAAGTGCTGGTGTATAGGCAATATTCCTTATAGTGTTTGGATATACAAATGTATAGGTTCCATTAGAGTAGTAAGTTAAAATTCTCTTTACAGTATCTTTTATTGTTACATAAGTTAAAAATTTACCATTGTTATACGCAAGCATATCTGAGGAAGTTATACTTTTTACACTGTACTTTTTTGTTTTAACATCATATTCAAATGCTTTGCTCTGATTTACATGCCAGTCTGTTTCAGGACCTACATGTGCCATTGTAAAACCTATTTTACCTTCCTGAAAGTTAAAACTTTTCATGGTGTAAATAGCTGTTTCCCAACCATTAGGGTTGTTGGCATTTAATGCCATATCACAGGTCTGATTTGTTAAGGAAAGATAGTTTGTTCCTTCTCCTTCATAGGTTGGTATTAAATTATCCATATCACATGGATAACCACAGCAGTCAAGCTGAGGATATTTTGTGCACAGCTCCTCATTATCCTCTTTCCAGAGGTTACTTAAACACTGCGGATTGTTTGAAGTTGGAGTGTCACAGCCTTCTCTGCAGAAGTGAAGGTTACCTTTGTCATCTTTAAATGGAAGTAAAGAGTAGTCTATCACCTTAGCGCAGATGTCATCTGTGTCAGGCTCTTCTGTGTCAGAATCAGATTGAATGTCAATATCCTCATCTGGAGGTTGGTCTTCATCAGGAGCTGAAGCGTCTTCATCTTTAGCTGTATCTATGTCTGTTATAACGTCAGCATCTGTTTCTGACTTGTTGTCATCACAGCTTAATAATGAAAGGATTACAATAATTATTAGCAGTGCGTTTTTCATTATGTTCTCACATTTAACCATTTTTTATCATTTAACGACCTCAGTATATCATTTGCACTATAATGTGCCATGTTTTTATTGTGTTTCTGAGTCTTTTTCTCTGTTTTAACATATCCGGAGCTTTTTTTTAATGATTCATTCCTTTTCTGCTCATAAATTTTCTTTGTCTGCGTGTTGCAGACGTCCGTCTGCACAACTATAAAGCTTTCCGCATCGGACTTAATTATGTGCCCCGGACTTTTAACGGGCTCCGTCGTGCAAATATCGTTGTGCCTTTTATTTTTAGAGCTTGCCGCAGCGGTTTTAACGGGCTTGGAGTTTGCGTCGTAGCTTGTTGCAGCGGGAAAATTGCTTTCCGTTTTGATTTCAGAGCACGTTGCAACGGTTTTAATGTTGTCTGAAATTGTTTTTGAGTACGTTGCAGTTAAAAAAATGTTCTCTGTTTTCATTCAGGAGCTTGTTGCAGTAAAAGTATTGTGCTTTTTCATAGAAGAATTCTGTTTTTCGGTGTATTTTTTCATTTTTGCAGAGCTGAGAGGAGAATTAGTATTCTTCCGGCACTTCTTTTCCGTCAATTACTCTGAATGCGCCTTCTGCCAGAGCTGTAAGTTCGTTTTCTCCAGGGTATGAGACAACATCAGCTATCCAGCTTACATGTTCTTTTATAGCTTCGACAACTTTTTTAGCGTATGCACAGCCGCCGGTTATTATAACTGCATCGACTTTACCTTTTAATGCAGCTGCATATGCTCCGATTTCCTTGATTATCTGATATATGAAGGCATCAAATGTTTCAACTGCTTTTTTGTCGCCATCCAAAACCATTTTTTCTATTTCTCTGAAATCGTTTGTTCCAAGGTATGCTTTGAATCCACTTTGCTTTGAGAAAATTTTAACAACTTCTTTCTGCGGTTTTGAATAGCACATATTTATTATGCCTGCAAGCGGCATAGCTCCTGCTCTTTCCGGAGAGAATGGTCCCATTCCAAGAAGTCCGTCACTTACATCAACAAGTCTCCCTTTTTCAAGTGCCGCTATTGAGATTCCTCCGCCTAAATGGGCAACAACAAAATTTGAATTGTCAAATTCCATGTTTTTCATTTCAGATACGTGTCTTGCAACGCTTTTGATGTTTAATGCATGAACTCTGGAAAATCTTATTATGTCAGGATGTCCGCTAAGCCTTGCTTTATCCCACATGTTGTCTGTAGTTACAGGGTCAACAATGTAACTGTCATTAAATCCGAAGTCTTTGGCAATTTTGTCAGCTATAAGCGCACCTAAATTTGAAGCATGGTTTGCATATTTACATTCCATGAGATCTTTTTTCATTAGTTCTGAGACTCTGTATGTACCGCCTTTAAGAGGTTTTACCAGTCCGCCTCTTCCAACTGCACCGACAACTTTAATTTCTTCTTTAGCTAAAACGGCATCAACTGCACTTTTTATCATACTGTATCTGAAATCAATCTGTTCAGTCACTATATCATACTTATCAATTTCTTCCTGCGGATGACGAACTGTCTCTTCGTAAACTATTTCGTTTCTGTCAACAAGTGCATACTTGGTCGAAGTCGATCCAGGATTAATTGCAATAACTACTTCTCTCATTTTTTCTCCACATTAAATATCGATTACTTTAAATATAGCCCATCTTCCATTTATATTTACAATTGAAAAAATTCTTAGCTTCTCACTGCCGGTTTTACCTTCATATATTATTGATGTGTCTTTATATGCGGGATATTTTTCGCCATTAACATCTGTTATAATATATGGTATTCCGGCTGAAACAGAAACAAAAGTCTCTTCTCCGTTTAAAAGAAAAGAAGAAACCTGACCTTCCATTTTTACCATATAAAGATCGTAGGAAAGATCTGTGTCAAATTTCAGGAATTCCTCTTCTGAAAGAAAAAAACCTTTATATTTTTTATCTTTCAGAGAATTAAAAAAATATTTTAAAGTGTCCTGCATGGTATTTCTGAGATAAATTTCTTCATCGAACAGACAGATTTTGTCTACACAGCTTCTGCCCTGATGGCAGTCATCATTTGAGTAACATGCTCCACTTAAAGAAACAGACACAAATAAAATCAATAAAAACAGAAACTTTGTCATTTTTTACAGCTCACCTTTTTTATCACGATAATTTTTACCATATCCATTAGACCTTTTCAAGTAAGTTGAACTTTTTTATTTTATGAAAGAGTTCTTAACTTAAAGCTTGATAAAGAAAAATCTTTACATTATCATGGCTTTCGGAAAAGGAGTGTAAATGACAGTATTCATTACCGGACAGGGAAACATATATTCCGCATTTAACAAAACGGCAGAAAAAAATGGGCTTCCGCTGACACATATAAATTCCCACAATTTTTCACCTGTAACCGAGGGAATTCTTTTTCTGGCTGTAACGGATAGTGTTGCTGCCGAATTCTTAAAAAAATATTATCAGAATATCCCTGAAAAGTTAAAAATCGTACTTTTTTCACCTGAAATTTTCAGTAGTAAGAAAAATCTTTTTCTTTTACATCCATACAGCTCTGTTAATAAGGAGACAAACTTAACGGAAGTTCCATTTACTTTATGGGGTAATGATACAGAAGAAATAGAAGCTTTTATCAGCAAAACAGGGATAAATTTTATAAAAAAAGAGGGAAAGCCTTCTTCGGCGTATCATATTTCAGCAGTTTTTTCAGGGAATTTCACACAGTTACTTGTTTTTACAGCAAAAGAACTTCTAAAAAAAGAAAACTTCACAGAAAAAGAGATTGAAATGCTTATCGGCAGGCTGGTCGAAACTTCATCTGAAAATATTTTAAAATCAGGAATTGATGGTTTTACAGGTCCGGCGGCACGAAAAGATGTTAAAACAATCATCGCAGAAACAGAATTTCTGGAAAAAAATTATAATTCAATTACCGAAATGTATTCCAGACTTACAACAAAAATAATGGAGACCATAAAAAATGGGAATATACTCTGAAGATAAAGAGCTAGACCAGTTCATGTTAAAAGTAAATGAAGCCCTTCTTTTTAAAGATATAATTTCACTGCCTGAAAGTTTTAAGGAGATAAATTACGGTGTATCTTTTAAATGCAAAAAAGGAAGTGATAAAAACCTTTCTTCTGTTTCAATTTACCACAGCGACAATAAAGGGTTTTCAATTGTAACAGCAAACACTGAACTGAAATCATTTATAAGATCGCTTTTGATGGATGGCGAAGTTGCAGGAAGCGATGAAGCAGGAAAAGGAGATTTTTTCGGACCGCTTGTTGTATGCTCTTTTTTGCTGGGAGAAAAAACAAAGGAAATACTTTCGCTTAAGTTTGGCGACAGCAAAGCCATGAATGAAAAGGAAATTTTCGATTTTTATGAAGAAACCAGAAAATTCAGAAATTTTTTCTCGGTTGTAAAAATTATGCCCAAAAGATATAACTCTCTTTACAATAGTTTTGCGGAAAAAGGGGGAAATCTGAATAATATTTTAGCATGGGCACACAAAAAAGCTCTTTCAGATCTTATAGAAAAAAACCCTCACACGGAAAAAGTAATTATAGATCAGTTTTCATCTTCACCGGCGGTAACCTCTCCAATAAGAGAGGCGTTAAAAAATCAGGAAGTGATTTTTCAGACAAAAGGTGAAAAGAACGACCCTGTCGCCGCCGCATCGGTAATCGCCAGAGCAGAATACCTTTTGAGCCTGAAAAAAATCTCTGAAGAACTTTTTCAGAATAAAATAGAACTGAATTCCGGAAGCGGACCTGAAACAGACAGAAAACTTCTCAAAATAATTGATACTTTTGGAGTTGAAGCTGTCGAATCGTGCGGAAAACTCCATTTTGCAAATTTTTCAAAACTTAACATCAATTAAAGTTGACAATAGTAATGTTTAAAAATATTATGTTCTCGATTTTTAACTGGTTAAAAAAAGAAGTATAGAAATGGTATCTGGATCAGGAACACAACTACCAAAAGTTTTTGGGAAATATTATCTGCTTGAAGTTATTAATGTTGGAGGAATGGCTGAAGTTTTAAGAGCCAAAATGTTTGGTGTTGAAGGTTTTGAAAAAATTGTCGCCATAAAAAAGATTCTTCCTGAAATAGCTGAAGACAATGAATTTATAAACATGTTCATTGATGAAGCTAAGATAGCAGTACAGCTTTCTCATCCAAACATTGTTCAGATACTGGAACTTGGCAAAATAGATGACTCTTACTTCATCGCCATGGAAAATGTTTTCGGAAAAGATCTCAAAACTATCAGAAAAAGAATGAAGCAGCTTGATATTCTTATGTCTCCCGAACAGTCTGCATATATTGTTTCTCAGGTTTGTGAAGGTCTCGATTATGCTCATCATAAAACTGATGAAAAAATGAATCCACTAAACATTATCCACAGAGATATTTCTCCCCAGAACATCATGATCTCTTTCGAGGGAAATGTTAAACTTATAGATTTTGGTATAGCAAAAGCAAGAGATAAAAGTACAAAAACACAGGCAGGGCTTTTAAAAGGTAAATTCAGTTATATGTCCCCTGAACAGGTTGGCGGCAAAGAAATAGATGGAAGAAGCGATATTTTCTCTCTTGGTATTGTTCTTTATGAAATGCTTACCGGAAAAAGACTGTTTCTTGGAAAATCAGATGTCGAGACGCTTGAAAAAATAAGAAAAGCAGACGTTCCGCCACCATCAGTTTTTAATAATCAAGTCACACCTGAACTTGATCAGATAGTATTAAAAGCTCTTGCAAAAGCACGTGAAGATAGATTTCAGACTGCATCAGAATTTAGTGATGCACTGAAAACATGTCTTGCAAACATGGGAAAACGTTTTTCAAGAAATGAAATGATGAATTTCATGGCAAGATTTTTTGCCAATGAGCTTGAAGAGGAAAAAGCAAAAATGGATAGCTACAGGGATATGGCTATTCCTTCGGAGCTTACAAATACCGGATTCACAACAACCGGTGTTAAAAATCCATCAGCAGATATAGAAATTGACATCTCAAAAGGTTCTGGAAAAAATATTCTTCTAATTCTTCTTGGAATTTTCCTTGTTGCAGCTACAGCAGTAGTTGTATATTTCTTTATTCCGAAAGAAGAAGAAAAAGGAATTTTAATTGTTGATTCAACAGTATCGTCAAGTTTTGTTAATATTGATGAAGGAAGCATGAATCACACAACATGCACCACTCCATGTAAAATGGATCTTCTTCCGGGCGAACATATAATGAAACTATCTTCAAAAGGATATCTTGAAAAAGAGGAAAAAATTTCCGTACAGCCAGGAATAACTTTAAGAAAGTTCATAAAGCTTATCAGAATAGGCGAACTTAAAACAACTGTAACAGTAAAATCCGAACCTGAAGGAGCTTCGATATTTATCAATGAAGCAGATATGGAAGAAACAACTCCGGCAGTTCTTTCTCTGCCTGTTGGTTCTGAAATCACAATAAGGCTTGAAAAGGAAGGATACTATCCTGTTCAGGAAAATATCGGCAAACTAAAGGAAAATGTTGCAAAAGAAGTCCCTTTTGTTTTAAAAATGCGTGAAGATTATAAACCGCCAAAAACTGTTGCAAAACCTGCAAAAAAAGGTATCTCTGGCATAGCACAGAAAACAGAACAGAAAAAAATTGAAGCCGAACCTAAAAAAGAGCCGGTTGTTGAAGCAAAAATGGCAACACTTTCTCTAAACAGCAAGCCCTGGACAACTGTATATATTGATGGAAAACTTATAAAAACCACACCTATTCTCAATTTCAAGATACCTGCTGGAGATCACAAAGTAAGGTTTGAAAACAAAGATTTTGGTATAAATGAGACAATCAGCGTTAAACTCTCACCAAATCAGACAAAACGAATCATCAAGAATTTCTAATTTTCTTAATAAAAACAAGGCAATAAATGAAAAACAAAAAAGAAAATCTTTTTAAGCTCTTTAAACAGTTTCCTAAGACCTTCTGGATAGCTAATTCAATGGAAATACTTGAAAGATGGGCCTGGTACGGACTTTTTACAGTGCTTGCCGTATATCTTACCGATTCAACGGATGTCGGCGGTTTAGGATTTTCTCAGACAGATAAAGGGACAATACTTGGAGTTGTAACGGCAATTCTCTATTTAATGCCTGTAGTTACCGGAGCAATTGCAGATGCAGTCGGGTATAAAAAAGTCCTTTTTGTTGCATATACAATACTTTCAAGCGGTTATTTTTTAATGGGACAGTTTACAGGCTTCTGGTCTGTATTTTTTGTATTTCTTTATATTGCTATGGGTGCTGCCCTATTCAAACCTGTTATTTCAGCAACTGTTTCAAAAACGACAACAGATAAAAACTCTTCAATTGGTTTTGGAATTTTTTATATGATGATAAATATTGGCGGATTCTTAGGACCAATTGCAGCATCAAAACTTAGAAACAATCCTGAATATGGCTGGACTGCAGTTTTTATAATGGCATCAGTTACAATATCACTTAATTTTATCCTCCTTATTTTTTATAAAGAACCGGAAAGAAAAAAAAGAACAGAGCCTTTATTTGCTGTTGTTAAAAAAAGCATATCAAATATAGCAACAGCCTTAAGTGATATTAAATTCTTAATTTTTCTTGTGCTTATTGTAGGCTTCTGGACAATGTTCAATCAGATATTCTATACACTTCCAAACTTTATTGAGCAATGGGTAGATACAAGACCTCTCTATGATCTTATCTATTCATTTTCACCAATGCTGGCAGATTTAGCCGGAACACCTCAAAAAACCATATCTCAGGAAATGATGATAAATCTTGATGCTGGAGCAATAATCTTTTTTCAGCTTATAGTATCAGGAATAACAATGAAATTTAAGCCTCTCAACTCTATGATGATAGGGATACTTATCTGTGGTGCCGGAGTAGGTCTCAGCTTTATAACAATGAATCCGTTTTTTGTTCTTCTGGGAATATTTATTTTTGCACTCGGAGAAATGGCCAGTTCTCCAAAATTTACAGAATACATAGGTAAAATAGCACCGAAAGATAAAATTGCTCTTTATATGGGCTGCTCCTTTTTACCTGTTGCAGCCGGAAATCTGTTTGCCGGCTACCTTTCAGGAGCTGTATATGAATCTCTTGCCGATAAAATTACTCTTTTAAAAGCCGAGGTTTTATCAAAAAGTTTGAGCATAACCGAAATAGGTACAAAGGTAAATGGAAAAATCTTTACTCAAAATGATTATATCAATAAAGCATGTGAAATTTTAAATTTAAACAAAGAAGATTTGACAAATATGCTTTGGCAGAAATATAATCCATCGAAAATATGGATGATCTTTACTATAATTGGAGTTGTCACTGTCGCAGGACTTTTTCTTTACGACAGATTTATCATAGGTGAAAAGAACAATTAATCTAAATGGAGAATCAAAATGGCCGATCTTAAAGATTCTGTTGATAACAGCGTTAAAGATTTACAACCAAAATCAAGATTAAGCGTATCTACGGCGATGCTCAAAAAATCTATAACACTTGAAATTGCCGCAAAAGCCAAAGCTATGAACGAAAGAGGAGGTAACGTAATAAGTTTCTCAGCAGGAGAACCTGATTTTGATACCCCTAAAGCTATTCGCGAAGCAGGAAAAAAAGCCATAGATCTTGGAAGAACAAAATACACTGAAGCAACAGGAATTATGGAGCTTAAAACAGCAATAAGACAAAAATTTCTAAGAGAAAACAATCTCCATTATGATGAAAGCAATATTATTGTAACATGTGGAGCCAAATTTGCACTCTACTCAGCATTAAGAGCAATAGTAAGCCCTGGAGACGAAGTAATAATTCCAGCGCCTTACTGGGTAAGTTATCCATCAATGGTTCAACTTTGCGGAGGAACACCTATTTTTGCATATGCAAAAGAAGAAAATTGTTTCAGACTTACTCTCGATGATCTTAAACCACATATAACAGAAAAAACAAAAGTCGTTCTTATAAATACTCCGAATAATCCATCAGGAGCAGTTTACCGTTTAAGCGATATGCAGGAAATTGCTGAATATCTCACAAAGAAAGGAATTATCATCATCAGCGATGAAATTTATGAAAAACTTGTATATGGCAATGCACAGCACATTTCAATGGCTTCTTTGGTCGGAGACAAATATAAAAGGAATATCATTGTTGTAAATGGTGTTTCAAAAGCATATTCCATGACTGGATGGAGAATCGGATATGCTGCCGGTCCAAGAGATATTATAGCAAGAATGGGCTTTTTTGTTGGTCACACAACATCAAATCCTAATACTGTTGCAATGTATGCTTCTGTTGAAGCTCTCAACGGAAATCAGAGTGAAATAGAAATGATGGTAAACAGATTCAATCGCAGACGCATGTTTATGGTTGAGGAAATGAACAAGATTCCCAACATAACATGTATGGCACCTGAAGGAGCATTCTACGTTCTAGTAAATTTCAAGAAATATCTTGGAGCTACTATTGGCGGCACAAAAATCAATACAACGATAGAACTTGTGAATTTCCTCATTGACGAGGCCGGTGTTGCAGCTGTTCCAGGAGAATCCTTTGGAGTTCCTGGATACATCCGTTTCTCATATGCCACAAGTATGGACAATATTGCAGATGGAGTAGAAAAGATGAACCGTGTCCTTTCGGATGCAGAAATTTCATAATTTGGTCATATTCTCTTCTTGCTAAAAACTTTTAATGAATTATAATCTTTTATTATTTTTTTACCCTTGGGGAGGGACTTCATGAAAAAAATTTTTGCGTTCCTTTTTTTAATCTCTGTTTTATTTTTTGTGTCATGTGACGACAACGATACAGCAAAACCAAAAAACGATTCTGATACAACTGTTGTAACAGACACAGATGCATCTCAACCTGCAACAGACACAGACACAATTACAGAAAACGATACGGAAAATCCCGATTCAGATGAAATAAATGAAGATCCGTGCGATCCCAACCCTTGTCAGGGTGAACACAAAACAGTGTGTACCGTTTCAGGAACATCGTACACATGTTCATGTGATGACGGTTATGTATTAAGCGGAACAGCATGTATAGATCCTTCAACACAAAACGGTGATTCCTGCGAAACTGCAATTCCATTAAGCGGAAGCGGTTCAGTTACAGGAACTACCGCCAATTCCAACGCAGCTTACAATTATGAAGTTACAAATGATTGTACGGACGGTTGCGAAAATACCGCAAAAGAAAATATATACTCATTTACAGTTGAAACAACCGCTTACTTTTCATTCTCCATGGCAGGGGAAAATTCTTATGACACTTTAGTATATTTAAGAAGTGATTGTAAAACTCAGTCATCACAGCTTTTCTGCAACGATGACTCAAATGGTTCAGGAAGTGCCGGAGTTATTTCAGGAAAAGTATCTCCCGGAACATACTATCTTTTTGCAGATGGATGTACAGCATCAGGATCATACACACTCACCTATTCAATAAAAACAGATCCTTGTTTAGCCAATCCTTGTGGAGAAAAGGATTGTACTGCCGCTTCAGATTTTTCTTCATATACATGTTCATGCCCATCAGGTACAGTAGATCTTAACGGATCATGTGTTGATGATCCATGCGAACCAAATCCATGTACAGAAACCAATAAAACTGTCTGTGCACCATCTTCAGATGCTTCATCTTATACATGTTCATGCGACAACGGGTATACAGATAATAATGGAACATGCGTTGAAGATGACAAACCTGCATGGACCATAATGGTTTATCTTAATGCAGATAATTCTCTTGATTCAGACGGCGGCGACGATTTCAGTGAAATGAAACAAGTTGCAGCAAGTTCAGATGTTAATATTTTAGTTTTAATGGACAGATCCAACACAACGGCAAAACTTTATAAAGTAAGTGGCAGCACTGCAACCCAGCTTGTTGACTGGGGAGAACTCGATATGTCCAAAGGTACAAACCTTGAAAAATTTGGAAAATATGTTGCAGAAAATTACCCTGCAAAACACAACATGCTTATTCTCTGGAATCACGGACTTGACTGGAGAATGGCTAAGAGAACGAAAGGTTTTTCAAATGATGATCATGGTTCAAGTAGTGATTACGATGATATATCTATTGCCTCAGGAGAATTTGCATCAGCTTTAAGCGGAATAACAACTGTTATGGGGAAAAAATTTGATATAGTCGGTTTTGACGCATGTCTTATGGGTTCATGGGAAGTTGCAGCAGCTACACAGCCTTATGCAGATTATCTTGTAGCATCAGAAGAAACTGAGCCAAGTGGTGGATGGGCTTACAATCAGTGGCTTCCAACCGTTATAAGCAATCCAACAACTGTTACATCTCTTGAAATAGGTAAAAAAATAGCAGACACATATAATTCTTCAAATGAATATTCAGCAACCATGGCTGTTTTTGATCTCAGCAAAGTTGAAGCTTTCGGAACAGCACTTTCTGCTTTTGCATCAGATCTTTCATCATACAGCTCAACTTCTATAGAAACTATAAGATTCGGTCTCACCGCTTTCGCTGATTCAGGTTATGGAACCGACTTCATAGATGATGCAAGAGATATATATGAATTTACAAATAAAGTTAAATCTAATGTTGGAACATCAGCAACAAACCTTTTAACAGCACATGACAATCTTGTTGTTTATCTTAAAACAAGAAATGCTTCCAGTGGATGGGGATATACTGCAACAGATTATTCAAATGTTGGCGGAATGTCTATTTACTTTCCTAAATCTGGCAGCGGATATGATTCTGCATATGAAGACAGTGGTGCTACATGGAATAATTTTACAACGTGGAAAACCTTTGTTAAAGATTTTGCTTCTCCTAATTAAAAATTAATCTGACAATATTATAAAGAAGCGGGCTTTAAAAGCCCGCTTCTTTATTAGTAAAGGGATTCCTTGAGTTTTAAATAATTTTACGTAATCTCTTCACGGTTTATTTTGATTTGTAATGGAGTTACATTATGAGAATGTCTCATCTTTTTGTCCAGACACTGAAAGAAGTTCCAAAAGAAGCTCAAATTGCCAGCCACATACTTATGTACAGAGCAGGTATGATACAGAAACTTTCAAGCGGAGTATACAACTATCTTCCACTTGCACTAAGATCTATAAGAAAAGTCGAAAATATAATCAGAGAAGAACTTGGCAAAAAAGGTTGTCAGGAAGTTCTTATGCCCATGGTACAGCCGGCAGAACTTTGGCAGGAAAGCGGCAGATGGGGATATTACGGTCCTGAACTTTTAAGATTTAAAGATAGAAAAGGTGGAGATTTCTGTCTTGGTCCGACACATGAAGAAGTCATTACCGATATGGTAAGGCGTTCACTCAAAAGCTATAAACAGCTTCCATGGAATCTTTATCAGATACAGGGAAAGTTTCGTGATGAAATAAGACCAAGATTCGGACTCATGAGAGGCAGAGAATTTATCATGAAAGATGCCTACAGTTTTGATAAAGATGAAACTGAAGCAAAGAAATCATACAAATTAATGTATGATGCATATCAGGCAATATTCTCAAGATGCGGACTTAAATTTAAAGCTGTTGATGCTGCAACAGGTGCCATTGGCGGAGATATGAGTCACGAATTTCAGGTTCTTGCAGATTCAGGCGAAGATATGATACTTTCATGCACAAAGTGCGACTATGCTGCAAATGAAGAAAAAGCCACATCAAAATATAACGCATCTGAAATAAATCCTTCAGAAGTAAAACCTGTTGAGACAATAGAAACGCCTAATCAGAAAGCAGTTGAAGATGTTGCAGCTTTCCTCAAAAAGCCAGTGGAAAATTTTATAAAATCAATGATATATATGGTTGATAATCAACCGGTTCTTGTTCTAGTAAGAGGCGACAAAGAGGTAAATGAAGCAAAAGTTCAGGCTTTCCTTGGAGCAAACGCAATAGAACTTGCAAACGATGAAACAGTTTTTGAAATAACAGGAGCAGAAACAGGTTTTGCAGGTCCCTATAATCTTAAAAAACAAATAAAGATACTTGCAGACTATTCAGTTACCAAAGCAGCAAATATGGTTTCAGGAGCAAATAAAACAAACTATCATAACATCAACATAAATATAGGAAGAGACTTTACACCTTTTGCTATTGGTGATTTCATAATAACCGGAAAAGGTGAAAAATGTCCAAAATGTGATGGCATTCTTGAAGAATGCAGAGGAATTGAAGTTGGTCAGGTTTTTTATCTCGGAACAAAATACAGCAAAGCATTAAACTGCAATTTCGTAGATGAAAGCGGCACTTCAAAATCGGCAGTTATGGGATGTTACGGCATAGGTGTCGGCAGAACAGTTGCAGCGGCAATAGAACAGAACCATGATGAAGAGGGAATCATATGGCCAATGGCAATAGCTCCTTTCGAAGCAGTTATACTTCCCCTT
The DNA here is from genome assembly GCA_963667425.1 of bacterium. Taxonomy (GTDB): domain Bacteria; phylum UBP6; class UBA1177; order UBA1177. The sequence continues at coordinate 2,151,374 of OY763407.1, forward strand.
CAGATAAATAATGATGATGTAGTCAACGCAGCAGAAGAGACATATAGAAATCTTCTTGAGAAAAAAGTTGAAGCAATCATTGATGATAGAGATGAAAGAGCCGGATTTAAATTTAAAGATGCAGATCTTATGGGCTTTCCAATACAGATAGTTTTTGGAGCAAAAAGCGTTGAAAGAGGTTTTGCAGAAATAAAAATAAGGGCAACAAAGGAAAAAATGGAAATACCTTTAAACGAAGTTGTCGATTTTGTTCTTAGTTTCAAAAACAAAGCCCTAAACATCTGAAATAAGCTCTTAAAACAAAATAACTAAAATTCTTTTTTTAATTCAAAATATAGACAAATCTTGAATTTTTCACTACATAAAGTATTCTTAGCCAGTTATTTTAACAAATATGGAGACAATTATGCTTAAAAGGATAAATCCAACAGAAACAGAAAGCTGGAGAAAGCTGGAAAAGCTATATGACAGAATTAAAAATGTTCAGATAAAATCAATGTTTGCAGAAGATTCTTCAAGGTTTAAAACTTTTTCAGTTTCAGACTGCGACATACTCCTTGATTATTCCAAAAATATAATAGATAAAGAAACTTTAAACACTTTATTTGAGCTTGCAAATGAATGCGGTTTAAAAGAAGCCATTGAATCGATGTTTTCAGGTAAAAAAATAAACGAGACAGAAAAAAGAGCCGTTCTCCACACCGCTCTTAGAAATTTTTCAGAAACACCCGTTTTTGCTGATGGAAAAGATGTTATGCCTGATGTAAGGGAAGTCCTTGCAAAAATGAAAAAATTCACAGCAAAATTTGAAGACGGTTCATGGAAAGGATATACCGGAAAAAAGATAACAGACATAGTAAACATAGGAATCGGAGGCTCGGATCTTGGTCCTGTGATGGTTGTGGAGGCATTAAAACACTATGCCGTTGAAGGAATAAACCTTAACTTTGTAAGCAATGTTGATGGAACCCATATAGTTGAAACATTAAAACCGCTTAAAGCAGAAACCACCCTTTTTATAATTGCTTCCAAAACATTTACCACAAAGGAAACAATGACGAATGCTCATACAGCAAGAAACTGGTTCCTTGCGCAGGCTGGAGATAAAGCGCATATTCCACTTCATTTTGTTGCTGTTTCAACCAATGAGGAAAAAGTCAGCGAATTTGGAATTGACAAAGAAAACATGTTTGGTTTCTGGGACTGGGTTGGAGGAAGATACTCACTCTGGTCGGCAATCGGATTATCAATTGCATGTGCAATTGGTTATGAAAATTTTGAAAAGCTTCTAAAAGGAGCTTTTATGATGGATCAGCATTTCAGAACAAAGCCTTTTAACAAAAACATTCCTGTAATAATGGCGCTGATAGGGATATGGTATAATAATTTCTTTGGAGCCGAAACCGAGGCTATTTTACCTTATGACCAGTATCTCCATAGATTCCCTGCATATTTTCAACAGGGAAATATGGAAAGCAATGGAAAATCAGTTGACAGAAATGGAAACAAAGTCACATATCAGACAGGACCGGTAATCTGGGGAGAACCAGGTACAAATGGACAGCACGCTTTTTATCAGCTGATTCATCAGGGAACAAAACTGATACCGGCAGATTTTCTTGCAGCAGCCATAAATTTAAATGAAGAATCAGGTCATCATGACATACTGATGTCAAATTTCTTTGCTCAGACCGAGGCACTTATGAACGGAAAAACAGCTGAAGAAGTTACCGAAGAATTAAAAGCTAAAGGAATGGGCGACGCTGAAATCGAAAAGATTCTTCCATTTAAAATATTTGAAGGCAATAAACCTACAAATTCAATCCTATACAGAAAACTTACACCTGAAACACTTGGATCACTGATTGCCATGTATGAACATAAAATCTTTGTTCAGGGTGTGATATGGAACATTTTCAGCTTTGATCAGTGGGGAGTTGAACTTGGAAAACAGCTTGCCGATGCAATTTTCATTGACCTTAAAAAAGGACGTGAAATTACTTCTCATGACAGCTCAACCAACGGGCTTATCAACGCTTACAGAAACTGTAGAGGTCAGATTTGATAAAAGGTATCGGAACCGATATTGTTCAGGTAAGCCGTTTTAACAGAAAAGATATAGGAAGCTGGAAAAACCGCATATTTACAGAAAATGAGTGGAATTATTCTTTTTCACATGCAGATCCATATCCCCATCTGGCAGGAATCTGGGCAGCAAAAGAGAGTTTCATAAAAGCATCAGGAAAAAAGGAAACAGAACTTAAATCAATAGAAATACTGCATGAAGAATCAGGAAAACCATTTATAGAAATTAAATCTGAAGGAGCTATCCATCTTTCAATATCTCATGAAAAGGAATATGCAACCGCCATTGTCATTATAGAAAACTGATTAAAGAGTTCCGAAAAGTCTATCACCGGCATCACCAAGCCCAGGAAGAATATATCCGTGATCATTAAGACCTTCATCAATTGTTGCAACATAAATATCAACATCAGGATGATCCTTTCTGATTTTTGAAATACCTTCAGGAGCAGCAATAATAGAAAGAATTCTTATGGAAAGAGGATTTTCCTTTTTAATTATATCAATAGCTGCACTTATAGAACCGCCAGTAGCAAGCATAGGATCAACCATAAAAACATGCCTTTGGGAAATATCCTTAGGAAGCTTCTTATAATATTCAACCGGTTCAAGAGTCTCCTCATTTCTGTAAAGCCCGATATGCCCTACCTTGGCAATAGGAACAAGATTCTGCAAAACATCAACCATTCCAAGACCAGCCCTTAAAACAGGAATTATAGCTATCGCATTATCTACAAGAACCTTACTTTTTGTCACAGCAAGCGGAGTTTCAACCTCTATTTCACGAAGAGGAAGATCTTTTGAAGCTTCATACATAAGCATAATAGAAATTTCCTCTATAAGTTCTCTGAACATTTTCTTATCTGTATTTTTATCTCTAAGAAAAGTCATTTTATGACAAATCAAAGGATGATTCATTTCATGAAGCATATTTTTCTCCTAGAATACAATTAATCACGTGAGGAATATAGCACAAAAAAATAATTATGGAAGATAAACAAGTTTGAAAACAGATTTTTAAAAATATTCTATTGTTTTTTTAACTCTTTTGATATTGATATTATCTGACCGCTAATAAGTTTTTTCACACTTTCGGCTATATAATCCTTATTAAGAAGTTCCTTTAATTTTTGTAATATAGAAGCATCTGAAGCAGCAAAAGAAGAAATAACAAGAGAAAAGATTTTTATAGTTTCAATTTTTTTGGAAGCATTTAAATTAACAGGTTTATCAATTATGGCAAACAGGTCTGGAATAAGTGAAGAACATCCATAAGCTCTTATAATGTTTGCTATCATTTTTTTCTGTGTCTGAGAAATTTTATCTATATCGTAAAAAGAGGAATCCAGTATTTTCTTAAGAAAAAGAGTTATTTTATCTGAATACTCTCTTCTTACAATATTATTGCTTAATGTTGTATAACTCCATAGTATATTAAGTGCATCTCCTCTTTCTTTTTCTCTATTTATCAGCATAAGCATAAACAGTATTTCAGGAGATGGTTTTATTTCCATAGCCTCCAGTATTTTATGGATATGAATATCCTGTGTCGTCGGATTAAGAATCAGCCTTGCCCACTTTTCAACATGTTCTTCTGATATCAGATAAACCATTTTAGGCATTTTGTAGAGATAAAAGGCCAAAAAATATGTTCCTGATTCTTCAACAAAATTTTTTATATCCTGATCTGCTATCTCAACAAATTTAATCCATAAATGTTCAGGAAAAGGAGTGTTAAACATTGGTGTTACAGCAAAAACAGCACTGAGCATTTTTATAAGAGCTTTTATATCATTTCCTACAAGATCAAGAAACATAAAATCTATTTCCCTCGATCTGTAGGTAAGAGAAACAACAAAAAGTTTGTTTATTTTTTCTGTCAAAGCTTTCTGTATTGATGTTATCCCTTTCCAGTCATTTCGCAAACTGTATGATTTTACGTACATATAAAGAGAAGCAATATCATAAAGACGCTGCTTTTCTATAAAAAAGGCAACAAGAATGGCAAATATTTCATCAAGAGATTCTTCAGAGAGTTTCTTTTCAAATGAATTAATAACTATGTCTTCAAAAAAAGAGAGTCTTTTAGATGTCAATGCCTTATCAAAAGCAATTTTTCTGTCAGAAAGAAACAGCTCAATAAATTCTCTGCCATTTTCTATGTTCTGATGCATAAACTGTTTACCTCAAAAGGTTTAAACATCAGCCATAATACAGCAAATCACTCAACAGAACAAGATTTCATAATTGATATATCAATTTTTTTGTCAAGTGCTGCAGTTTCATACCATTGAAAAAGATAAATCATTGAATCGGCATATTTTCCAAATGTTCTTTCCGGAGTTTCTGCTGTTGTAAAATATTTTACAGGAGAACCTATCATTTCAGCAGTAAATCCTGATTTTTTAAGCATAAAATAGTAATAATTATAGTTTGTTCCCGATTTTAAAATATATGTTACCAGTAAATTAGAATCTGAACCGGAATAAATTTCTATATCAATAAGCCTGTTTTCTGCTGAAAAAACATTTTCAAATTCTTTTGAGCCATTTGATGAAATAACGCCTGAAGCTCTTTTATAAAAAGATGTAACAATATTACCTCTTGAATTTTTATAAGCCACGGCAAAGTAGTTGTTTAGATATTCGACCATTGAAAAAGTCTTTAAATCTCCCTGCACAGTATCAATTCCACATGTCGCACTTGATGGAAAAGCATCTACGTTTGTTTCAACCGGTGCAAGATTATGCTTTGAGCTTGCAAGATCGATATAAGAGGTGGCATTAATTTTCTTACATCCTAAAGCTGTAAAATAAGAGTCATCATTTGAAACATAAAAATTATGGTTATTCATGGATGTTATAGTTCTTGTTATTTCATCATAAGAATCGGCATTCGTATTAAGATATGTAAGAAAAAGAGTTGTTCCATAGAAAACACCAAGCTCCATTTTTGCAGAGTTCTGAACTTTTGATATTTTAAGGTTTTTTGCTGTTCCGACAGGACCCAATTCCTTTATGTTGGTTTTCTGATATAACGGTGTCAGATTACTGTCAAAAACATTGTACATGAGATATTCCTTGTTTGCGGAGGTATCCTGATGTATCCATGCAATAAAAAACTTTTTATTATTATATCCGACTGAAGCAAAAGGATAGTAAACAGTTGCAGAAGTAGGTTCAACTACAAGTTTTTTATCAAAACCGCTGATAACATTTCCATCTGCATCATATTTGCTCAGAAATATGCCTTTTTCTGTTGAATCTGCACTGAGTCCTGAATAAATAACAACGTATTGTTTGTAGCCGTCTTCAAGATAAATAAAATCTGAAAATAACACAGATGTGCTTGTGATAAGATTCTTTTTTTCTGGAGCAAGACAGCCAGCTTCACAACCATCATACTCATTTAAGTTGGTATCAAAATAATTGTTAAGACAGCCATATCTGCACATTCCATCATCACATCCGGCATAAGAATTTCTTGCGGAACATATTTTACCGCATTCATTACAATTATTAATGTCAGAGGAAAGGTCAAATCCGTTATCAACTATATTGTCACAATTATTATCAATATAGTCGCAAACTTCTTCAGAGGGAAGAACTTCGTTATTGCATATTCCGCTCCACGAGCCATCTATACAATCTTCAAGACCATCAAGACAGCTTCCGATATTTCTTGTCTCTTCCGACCCTGTGTAGCAGTTTCTCTGTTCTCCTGTACTGCATTCAGTATCGTCATCTGGAAACAATGTATCATCATCTGTTTCAGGATCATCAGAATCAGCATCAAATAAGATGTCGGCATCAGAAATATCTTCCTCAACAACGGGAACATCTTCATCAACAAAGACGTCGGCATCTAAAACACCAGAATTATCTACATCATTAGAAACAAAGTCCTGATCTGAAATGATTTTTCTTTTGCTGTTATCACATGAAACAAAATTCAATAAAGAAAAAAGCAAAATAACAAAAGCTAAAACTTTTGACATCGCAACCTCTTACAGAATAAAATTAAAAACCCTGAAAAATCTAAAGATTTTTTTCTATTTTGTCAAATTTAACGCATGAAGGAATTTCTCTGAATATCTAAAATATTGAAAATCAAGGAGTTATGTGGTATCTTCCAAAGATTTTTTTGAAGGATTTGAAAATGAAAACGCTTATTTATCTGTTAATATGTTTGCTCCTTGTAATTTCATGCTCAAACGAAGATAAAGCAGGAAGTAAATGGAAAGTCTCAGGAGAAGAGGAATATAACGAAGTTATAGATAATAAAATAGTCTACAAATCACTGGCTGAATTTGAAAAAATTCTACTTGCTCCTGCATTCTATTATGAAAAGCAAAGCGGCATTACCGGATTTAAAAATGAAATATCAATAAATGCAGAGGCAACGCCTGCTGAAACGGAAGATCTAAATCAGATAGAGCTCTCTGAAACCAGCTCCATGAACTCGGATGGGAAAGGAAATTTTCACCTTACATATAGCAACAATCATCATGAAGGCTGGGATCTTATATGGAAGGATCAGTTTCTTTATCAGAAAATGATTGGCGGCGAATACAACCGCTACGTGAGTATGGGAAAACACTCCTTTACAAAAGAAAATCTGTTTAAGATGATTCCTGAAATATACTCAGCAATAAGAAATAACGGTTCTATAAAAACTGTTTCAGATACAACAATGAATGGCAGAAATGTAAAAAAGCTTACAATAGTTTTTACAGATAAAAAAAGTGAACTTCCACCGCTTAAACCTCGCAAATATCTTCAAAACAGCTTTGGTGTTCAGGCGATGGAAAACGATAATCTTATTAACACACTTATGAATAAAAAGAAATCTGCTGTTACAGGAAAACTTGATGTTTATCTTACTCCGTCAATGACTCCTGTAAAGCTTGATCTTGATACATCTTTTACCCTTTCCGAAGGAAATGTTTCTTTCAGGATAAAAGGGACCAGAAACCTTACAACAAACAAAACAAGCATTGAAACGCCAAGTTTTCGTCCTGAATATCACAGGAGAAAAGTTGACGCTACAATTAATATAATGGAGGAAAATAATACAAAATGAAGAAACTGGATGAAGCAGGCAAACTAAAAATCGTTTTAAAGGCACTTGATGATAAAAAGGCTGTTAATATAACAGCATACGATGTTTCTAAACAATCTGGATATACCGATTTTATGGTCTTTGCAACAGGAACATCTTCACAGCATAATAAAACAATGGCAGATTCCATTGTAAGAGAAGTAAAAACCGCAGGTTTTCATAAATCCATAATCGAAGGTGACAGAACAGCATCATGGATACTTATTGATACAGGTGATGTTGTTGTAAACATAATGCTTGATAACGTTAGAGGATATTACGATCTTGAATCACTCTGGATCGATTCAGATCAGATAGACGCATATTCGCTTATTGGTTAAGACTCAATGAAAATAAAAGTTGTAGCCGTTGGAAAACCTAAAAAAGACGGTGGTTTTCAGGAGATGTGCAACTTTTACATCTCAAGAATAAAAAAATTTGTCACTTTTGAAAATGTTGAACTAAAAGAAAAACAGAGCATTGATAAAGAGACAGAAGAAATAATAAAAAACATCTCCGGTTCAGCGTATGTTGTTGCACTGAGAGAAACAGGTAACAAATTTGATTCAATTAAATTCTCAAATCTCTTAAATGATGCCTTTGAAAAAAAAGGAGAAATTATTTTTGTGATAGGCGGCGCTTATGGATACGGAGACATAAAAGAGGACATATCAATGTCAATTGCTCCATGGACACTGCCTCATCAGCTCGCAAAAATAGTTCTTTTAGAACAGGTTTACAGAGGTTTGAGTATTAATAATGGGGGGAAATATCATCATGAATAAACAAAAAGTAATACTTACAATACTTGACGGATGGGGTTACAGAGAGGAGTCCGAATTCAATGCAATAAAAGCAGGAAAAACACCTAACTTTGATAAACTTCTTACAACTTATCCCTACACTTTTCTTCAGGCTTCAGGAAATTATGTAGGGCTTCCTGACGGGCAGATGGGAAACTCTGAAGTAGGTCACACAAATATCGGTGCAGGAAGAATTGTCTATCAGGATCTTACAAAAATCACAAAAGCTGTCAGAGAGAAAACTTTTTTCAAAAATGAAGTTTTACTTTCAGTAAGAGATAAACTTAAAGAAAATGGTGGCAGATTACACATTTTCGGACTTGTAAGCCCAGGTGGAGTTCATAGTTCGATGGATCATCTATATGCACTTATAGACTTTGCAGCAGAAAACAAACTTCCTCTCTATGTTCATGCTTTCCTTGATGGAAGAGATACTCCGCCAAAAAGCGCACAGGAATATCTGAAAGAACTTCAGAAATATCTTGATAAAACCGGAAATGGTTCCATTGCAACTATTATGGGAAGATTTTATGTAATGGATAGAGACAAAAGATGGGATCGTGTTGAAAAAGCTTATAATGCATTAACTTCAGGTGAAGCTCTTTCAGCATCGACAGCAGATGAAGCAATAACAGAAGCATATAAAAATGGCGAAACAGATGAATTTGTTTCACCTTATATAATTGGCGGCAAAGATGGTATATTAAAAGACGGAGATGGAGCAATTTTCTTCAACTTCAGATCAGACAGAGCCAGAGAAATATCAACGGCACTCAATTTTGATGATTTTGACGGTTTTGAAAGAAAGAAAAGGATAAATTTCTCAATCTACGCAACAATGACACAGTACAAAGCTGAATTTCCTTTTCCTGTACTCTATCCGCCTGAAGAACTCACAAATATTCTTGGCGAAGTTATTTCAAAAGAAGGTCTTTCACAGCTTAGAATTGCAGAAACAGAAAAATATGCGCATGTAACATTCTTTTTCAACGGAGGAAAAGAAACTGTTTTTGAAAATGAAGAGAGAATATTGATTCCTTCACCAAAAGTAAAAACATATGATATGCAGCCTGAAATGTCAGCTTATGAAGTTACAGATGCACTTTTAGAAGTCATTGAAAAATATGACCTTGTGATCTTAAATTTTGCAAATCCTGATATGGTTGGTCATACCGGAATTTTTGAAGCAGCAATAAAAGCAGTTGAAACTATTGATGAATGTCTTGGAAAAATACTTAATAAAGTGCTTGAAGAAAATAGAACCATGTTTGTAACAGCAGATCACGGAAATGTTGACCTTATGTATGATGAAAAAACAAAAACACCTGTAACTGCACACACAACAAATCCTGTCTATTTTATTGCCGTAAATCATCCTGAAAAAATAACACTTCATGAAGGCATTCTGGCAGATATTGCACCGACAATACTTAAAACAATGAAAATTGAAATTCCATCAGAAATGACAGGAAAACCGCTTTATTAAACAATCCCGCACCTCATAAACATATTCTAAATTGATTTAAATTCTATTTTCTGCTATTTTAATTCGAAAATTATAAGGAGAAACAATATGGCTCAGACGAATCCTTTAGACAGCCCAATGATGCAGCAATATCTTGCATTTAAAGAACAATGCGAAGATGCGATACTGTTTTTCAGAATGGGTGACTTTTATGAGATGTTTTTTGAAGATGCTGTAAAAGCATCAGAAATACTTGGAATAACACTCACATCCAGACACAAAGATGCAGAAATACCAATGGCGGGAGTTCCACATCACAGTGCAGATAAATATATAAAAACACTTTTGGATGAAGGAATAAAAGTAGCCATAGCAGAGCAGATAGAAAAACCTGATAAAACAAAAAAAGCTGTAGCCAGAAAAGTTATAAGAATACTAACGCCTGGAACAGTAATTGAAGAAAGCTCACTTGAAGAGGCAAAAAGTAATTATTTTCTAACAGTTGCGTCAACAGACAAAGAATGCGCAGTCTCATGGTGCGATGTAAGCTGCGGTGAACTTCTATATGCAACTGTAGAAAAAGCAAAAATTAACGAGTTTATTCAGAGAATATCCCCCAGAGAAATAGTTGAGCTAGGTGAACCGCATTCTGAAGAAAGATATTTTGTAAGTGAAGAAGATTATGATATATGGATTCCTTCATCATCTTCAGCCAAATTTATGGAAACATGGGATGAAAAACTCATATCAAAACTGGAAACAAAAGCACTATATCTTATTTTGTTCTATCTTGACAAACTCTATTTTGGAGATTTTCCACCACTCAAACTTCCCAAATTATACAGAAACAAAGAATTTGCATCATTTGACAGCACAACTGCGTCAAATCTTGAAATAGAAGAAACTTTAATTGGCGGAAAACGGAAAGGCTCTCTTATCTGGGCAATTGACAGAACTGTCACATCAATGGGAAGAAGACTGTTAAGAAATTCTTTAAAAAATCCGTACAGCAATGAAAATATAATAAAATCAAGAATAGCTGTAACATCTTTTTTCTATGAAAATGAATCTCTAAGAAAAAACGTCATTTCAGAAATGAAAAAAGTAAAAGATATAGAAAGACTGCTTGCAAGAATATCTGTTAAAAGAGGTGGTCCAACTGAAATTATAACACTGGCTTCATCTTTAAAAACTCTGTATACAATTTATAAAAAAGTATTGGAAGAACCAGAGATTCCTTTACTGTTATCTGACTTTCCTGTTTATGAGGAAAGAATTTTAAGCATAACTGAAGAATGGCTTAATAAATTTGTTGAAGAACCTCCGATAAACTATAAGGAAGGCGGTTTTATAAATAGGGAAAAATATAAGGAAATTGAAGAACTCAGATATATCCTTGATCACAGTCGAGATTTAATACTCAAGCTTGAAGAAGAAGAAAAAGAAAAAACAGGAATTCCTAAATTAAAAGTAGGCTATACAAGAGTTTTCGGTTATTACATTGAAATATCAAAAAGATTCTCCGATAAAGTACCGGAAGAATACATCAGAAAGCAGACAACTGTAAATGCTGAAAGGTACTTCACAGCTAAACTCAAAGAGCTTGAAGAAAAAATACTGAATGCAAAAGAACTTATAATTGAAAAAGAGATGAATATTCTAGAAGAGTGTGTAAAAGAGATAGAAAACATGAAAGAAACAATACAAAAGCTCTCTGAATGGGCAGCATTTGTAGACATGTTTTCATCTTTTGCCGACCTGGCGGCTGAAGAAAACTTTGTAATGCCAACTATAAAAACAGAAGAAGGAATAAAAATCATAAACGGAAGACATCCGGTAATTGAAAAAGTAATAACAAGAAGTAGATATGTTCCAGCATCAATTTCTGTCGGATTTGAAAACAGCAAACTTTCAATAATTACAGGTCCGAATATGGGTGGAAAATCAACAATAATGAGAATGACTGCAATTATTGTACTTCTTGCACAAATTGGATCTTTTGTACCGGCAGATGAAGCTGAAATCGGTGTAGTAGATGGAATATTTACAAGAGTTGGAGCAAGCGATAATCTTTCAAAAGGTGAATCAACATTTTTAGTTGAAATGAAAGAAAGTGCATTCATATTAAACAATGCAACAGAAAAAAGCCTTATAGTGCTAGACGAAATAGGAAGAGGAACAGGCACATACGACGGAATAAGCATTGCAAGAGGCATGGCGGAATATTTAATAGAAAAAGTAAAAGCAATAACACTGTTTGCAACACATTACCACATACTGACAGAGCTTGCAGCCGATTATGACTCGGTAAAGAATTTTCATATGAGAGTAAGAGAAACAGGTGGCGATCTCCATTTTCTTTATCAGATTTCCGAAGGCGGAAGTTCAAGAAGCTTTGGCGTTGAAGTCGCAAAGCTGGCAGGAGTTCCAAAAGAGATAATCAGAAAAGCTGAAAAATATCTTAAATCAATGGAAAGAGTAGACAGAAAACTCAGATTTGAAGAAGGACACTCCATGCAGCTCGACATATTTTCAATGCAAATGGCAGAAGAAGAGAGGAACAAAAAAGAAAATGACCAGCGAATCTGCAAACTAAACGACATCCTTAAACAAAACTCGCCAGATGACATAACTCCAAGACAAGCCTTTGAACTTTACTGTAAGATTTCAGACATTATGAAAGAAGAGAAATCTTAATAATCATAATTTTAATCTCTACTTTTTATGAAATATTATTTATTATGAAGAGATATTCCAGATAAAATCTGTTGAAAAAGCCGGAATTGTATAATTTTCAAGCTCGGATTCGTTCATAAAAACTTCATATAAATAAAGCCCTTTTCCCGGAAGAGTCTGCCCTATCACATCTCTATCCTTTTTCAGAATTATTTCAGGAATATCTTCAGGTTTTAATTTATTTCGCCCTACAGCAACGAGCGTTCCGGCAATTGATCTTGCCATCTGCTTTAAAAATCCATCTCCGACAAAATCTATTGTGATAATTTTCCCTGTTCTTTCTACTTTAAGCTGAAAAATGGTTCTTTCGGTCGTTTTAGTTGAAGCTCCTGCTGCCTGGAATGATGCAAAATCATGTTTTCCCTCAAAAAAAGCTGCTGCCAATTTCATTTTCTCAAGATTAAGAGCATATCTGCTGTGCCATACAAAGTCATAAAGAAAAGGGGGGAGAACTTCATTTTCATAAATAAGATATCTGTAATGCTTGCCGAAAACGAGATCTCTCGCATCTTTAAATCCCTCTGTTTTTTCAACTTTCCATACTCTTATATTTTTCGGCAGAAGAGAATTAAGCCCTTTTTTAAGTGATTCTCCATCCATGACGATTATTTCCGGCATTGTTGCAATAAAATGAAGCGCATGAACATCGGCATCTGTTCGACTGCAGCCATATGGATTAGGAATGTTTCTACTTTTGAATATTTTAATGAAAGCATCACGTAAATACTGCTGAAAAGTTATGTCATTTGGCTGAAGCTGCCAACCGTGAAGACCACTTCCATAAAAAGAGAGATGAACTATATACATCAGAACTCAAATATGATTCCGAACTCAATTCTTGGATCGGAAAGATCAAAACTTTTTGAGGAACCGAAATCATCAATTTTCTCAAGCCTGTAGGAAACATAGAGAGATGTATCAGTAATGCCTGTTGATGCTTCCATTTTCTTTGCCGCTCCCGGATCAAGAAAGTTAAGTGACAGCTGAACTCCGCCGCCAATATGCCAGCCCATTGTTCCACCGGCTTCAGCATTCTCCCCTTCTTCACCAATCCACCAGAAAACATAATCCAGTCCACCATAAACAAAAGGTTTAAGCGGAAACGAATATTCCGGACGAAGTCTAATTTCGGCAATTACCGGAAGAAGATAAAAACTTGTTTCATCAGAAGATTTTGAACCATCAGACTTAAGTGCTTTTCCATTCATCCATGTAAGAGATGCACCAGTTCTTGCAACAAGCCTGAAATAATCAGTTTTAAAACCTATTCCTCCTTTTATTCCTCCCATATAACGATTAGAGTTTCCAAGAACATCCTTTACTGGTGTTCCTGATGCACTTTTATCTATATCGGAAGGATAGTAAAAAGAATTTTCATAACCGAAATCTCCTGTAAATAATACACTTGCCTTTGCAGCAGAAGGAAACGAAATAGCCATTACAAGAATAATGGCAGAAAGCTCTTTTCTGAATCCAAACTTCCTGACAACAAAAAAGAGCGCAAAACCAAGAAGAATGAAAAGAGGATTAAGAATAAGCCATGCAATGGCTGCTACAGGAAAAAGTATAAATTTTACAATAGGCTTTAAAATAGGATATTTACCCATGAACACAACCATTTTGGGACTATATTCATAGTAAAGTGAAACGAATTTTGAACCAATTGCATTTGTTAAAAGAAATTTGTCTCTGAAACCTCTTAAAGCCTGAACTATCGGATGATAGTAACTTCCATATGCGGCTGTAGCAATAAAACAATAACCGCCATCATCAGTTCCTTCGTTACTTTTGTAATTTTTCCACAAACCGGCAGTTTCATAAGCCATAGAAGTTACAGCATCAGAATATTCGCTCTGATTTCCGGCTCTGTCAACAACAGCAGCAATAATGGAATAAGTGTACTTCTCGTTCAGTGTTCCATCAGTATCAGCATTTACAAAAGAATATCCATCTGAAGATGTAAGTTCGGAAGATGAACTGGAAGATGAAAATTTAACTGTAACAGGCTCTGCTGTTATTTCTCCATCTTTTTTAAAGTAACCTGTAACCTGAAAAAGATATTTTGTAATATCTTCATCTTCACCGTGTTTATCTTCATCAGCATAAGAAACTTTTACAAAAAGTTTCTCATTTCCACCGGTAACAGAAGAAATTGAAGGTTTTTCTGGAGCTGTCAGATCGAGCTTTATATAAAGACGATAATAATTTTTGCCTGTAACAGCATCAACATCATCATCATTTTTATCTTCTTCTTCATCCTTATCTTCAAAACTAAGAGTAAGGTAATATTTCTGCTCGTCTTCTGTAACTGTCTCTCCCATACGGGGTTCCAGCTCTTTACCAGTAACAGTCATCGTCATTTCCGTACTGTCAACATCGGTAATTTCCTTAACAATTCTTCCTGAATCATCATAATCGCCTGATCCACCAAGTTTAAGAGCCACTGTAGAAACATTGGAGTAGGAGTTGAGCTTGAGTTTTATCTTAAGAAAACCGTGTGTACTGTCATTGGTAACATTGTTAATAACAACGGTGTCACCTTCTTTCACCGTTTCGCCGTTAGCGGTAATAGTCACTTCCTCAAAAACGGTAACAGCTGAAAGATTAAAGAACAGAAAAAAAACTAAAATAGAAAAAAACTTCTTCATCTTAAATAATCCCTTTTTTTATTATAGTTTCAGCAATCTGAAGACCATTTAATGCAGCACCCTTCCTTACATTATCAGCAACAACGAAAGCAGAAACTCTATTTTTATTTTTTCCACCATTGCCAAATCTCAGCCTACCGATAAAAACAGCATCTGTTCCTGAAGCATCAGCAGGAGTCGGATAAAGAAGTTCCTCGAAATCATCAAAAAGCCTTATTCCATCAGTTTTAGCCAAAAATTTTCTAACATCATCAAGATCGGCATCATCATCAAGATCGGCTGTAACAACCTCTGAATGACTGTAAAAAACAGGAACCCTTACAGTTGTAACATCAACTTCGAGATTAGGAAGAGAAAGAATCTTTCTTGACTCATTAACCATTTTAACTTCTTCCTCACAGTAACCATCAGGATTGAAAGCACCAATATGAGGAATAACATTAAAAGCAATTCTCTGAGGGAAAACCGCCGGTTCAGGCATTTTGCCCGAAAAAAGATCTGTAACCTGATTCTGAAGTTCGTTAATACCTTTTTTGCCTGCACCGCTTACACTTTGATACGTGGAAACAGAGACCCTTTTTAAACCATAAAGCTTATTTAAAGCATCAAGAAAAAGAACCATCTGAATAGTTGAACAATTAGGATTTGCAATAATTATCCCTTTTTTCATCTTATCAATAAGACGACCATTAACCTCCGGAACAATAAGTGCAACATCATTATCCATTCTGAAAGCTGAACTGTTATCAATAACAAAAGCACCTTTTTCTGCAAAAAGAGGAGCCCATTTTTTAGCAACAAGACCTCCGGCACTGAAAAAAACTATATCAGGATTAACCTTTTCAAAGTTTTCCTCATTAAGAACAAGGACATCAACATCTCTGTCGCCAAACATGACAGATTCACCCAAAGAACGCTCACTTGCAAACGGATAAACATCCTTAACAGGAAAATCTCTCTCAGCAAGAAGAGCAAAAAACTCTCTGCCTACAAGCCCTGTAGCTCCCACAACCGCTATATTATAACTCTTCATAATTCCTCCGAAAACAGAATAACAGCCGAGTATAGGTTAAAAAGCAAAATTTGTCAAAGATAAAGGATTTTGTGTGGGCGCAAAGTGATAATGTCCTATGTGAGCAAAGTAGAAATGTCCGGTTATTTAAACTAATCTCTCAGATGAAAGGAATGAACAATCATGGGAGAATACAGTGGAGGAGATTCTACGAATGAGCCAAAAAGAGATAGAGAGGGTTTCTGTAATAAGGGATTTGAAGTTGAAACGCCTGTCTCAGAAAGAAGCTGGAAAGCTTCTTCATCTTTCGGAAAGGCAGATACGAAGGATTTTGAAAAGGTATTCAAAAGAAGGAGAAAAAGGTTTGATATCGCGTAAAAGAGGCAAAACGAGTAACCGTAAAATATCAGAGGAACTGGGAAAAAAAGTACAGCAACTTCTAAAGGAAAAATATTATGGTTTCGGACCGACACTTGCAGCGGAAAAGCTTGAAGAGCTTGACGATATAGTTATATCAAGAGAAACAGTAAGACAGATAATGATATCTGAAAATATATGGAAAGCTAAAGCAAAGAAAGCAAAAAGGGTTCATCAGATGCGTGAAAGAAGAAGCCGGCCAGGAGAACTGATACAGATAGACGGCTCACCGCATGAATGGTTTGAAAACCGCCGTCCAAAATGTAATCTTACAGTTTTCATAGATGATGCCACAGGCGAATTCATGGAACTTTTCTTCTCGGAATCGGAAACGACAGAAGCGTACATGGAAACAATGAGAAGATACATTTCAGAATATGGAATACCAATAGCACTTTATACAGATAAACATGGAATATTCAGAGTTAACAGAGCCGATCCGAAAACAGGCAGTAACATTACGCAGTTTGGCCGTGCGATGAAAACGCTGGGGATAGAAATTATTTCAGCCGGTACGCCACAGGCTAAAGGTAGAGTGGAAAGAGCCAACCAGCTTTTACAGGATCGTCTTGTGAAGGAACTGAGGCTTAGAAAGATAAATACAATCGAAGAAGCAAATAAGTTTTTAACAGAATATAAAGAGATGCTGAGTAATAAGTTTGCAGTAAAAGCAAAATCCTGTGAAAATGCACATAGAGAAGTTCAGCACAGCAAAGAGGAACTTGATATAATTTTTTCCAAACACAGTCTAAGAACTATTTCAAATAATCTGGAAATACAATATAACAATACCATTTACCAGATAAAGACTGAAAGCTCCGGAATAAGTATGAGAAAAAGAGAAATAACAGTTTGTGAAAGTTTTAATGGAGAAATAACCCTTCTGTACAAAGGAAGAAAAATGCCATACGAAACATTCAGACAAAGAGAAAAGCAGCTCTTACCACAGGATGCTAAAACACTTAACAAAACAGTTGATCAGATTATAGCTGAACAAAATGCAAATCCTTACTGCAAATTTCCTGTTGATATTTTTCAGACTACTGTGAATGAAGTGAGAAAATAATTAATGAAAGTTATAATTCAAAATTTAAAAGAGGACTTTTCTATTTTGCAGAAGACCGGACATTTTAACTTTGCGTTGACAAGATAAAGGATTTTGAATAAAACAATGCCAGAACAAAATAAGTTCTCTTTAAAAAATAGATTTTTTATTTTACAACAGTTAAAAATTACTCATCCAGCCATAGATCCACAATGTAGCATCCTGAGATATTCATAGATTCAGGATCACTGCTTTCATCCATAAAAGGAGAAACCGTAACAATATATTCGTTATCTTTTTTTATGGTTGCTCTTATGAGAGAATATCTTATAGGCAGATATCTGTTCATATCGTCGTTTGATGCAATTTTAATCCCGTTTTCGGTCAGAGAGAGCATTGTATCCTGTATATTCGATTCCGTTTCACATCCCATCGTCATTATTGTTAATCTTCCATCATTTTTTGCCGTAAAGCTAAGTATATTTTCTATTATGCTGTTTGCTGTATCTATGTAGCCTTTGTAACTTCCAGGCACTTCAGCTTCAATTGATTTTTCAAAAGAAACAATTTCAGGTTTAGAAACCTCGTTCAAAAACACATCTGCTTTAAAAATAAGAGAGCCGGTACATTTTTCAGGTTGTATCTCAACAATACATGTGTCTGTTGAAAACCATTTATAGTTATAAAGATATGAATGTGATGTATAAAGATCTGATATTAAAAAATTTCCCTTGTCATCATAAACATAAATGCTTGAATTTACATTTGGAACAGTTTCTATTCTCATTATACCGCTTTCACTACCGAATACAGTTCTAAAGTATACCGATTCGCAGCTTTGTGTCTCAAATGTATGCGGATTTTCCCCTTCAAGTTCCTCGGATATTTGAGAAGTTTTTACATTTAGTTCATAATTAAGAGTGTCAGTTGATGACATTTTCAGGAATGTTCTTCCATAAAATGGAATAAAAGCATTCAATGTAAGTGGATTTTCTTTTGTTATTTCTGCTGTCAGATTTCTTAGCTCAAGAGTGGATATAGCTCCATTTTCAGATGTGTAATGAATAATTTCAAACGTAACTGAACCCTCGGCATCACTTTCAAGTGAAATATTTGTAACAGATCCTTTTTCTGACGGAATTTCAATATAATCCGTGTCTCTGCTTTCAAGATGACCTTTAAATGGGAAGCTTTCCGGTATATTTGACATTTCTATAAGATCGTTTGGCTCAAGCTCACTATCAGGTTGTTGTTTTTCCATATAAACTTTAAAGTTTTCTTCTGTTATTTTTGATGTATCCGAATAGAGTGAATATACAAAAAGTTTATATTCATTTCCCCCTGAAAGGTTCATAAAAAGATATGGATCCTTTTCTCCTGCAAGTGGTTTTCTGTCATCATTTCCTGCAACAATTTCTTCTGTTGCACATCTTATAAGAATTGCCAGTTTATCTGTTATATCTTCATCCATAGAATCAATATATATTCCATAATTACCATTTTCAGATGAAATATCTACAGAGGTCATTCCTCCTTTTTCATGGTCAAGCTTTAGCCTCAATTCATTTTCGCTATTTAATGTATATGATTTCTCATCACATGGATTTTCTTTGTCTATTCTAAACCAGTATTCTCTTTCAAAATTTTTAATTTCAGCAGAATCATCCAAATCTTCAACTGTAAAATAGATGTAACTTGAAAATGGTGCAATTACTTTTATATTATTTTTATGATTTCCCTGAAATGTTACACCTCTCAGTTTCAGCGAAGCATCTTCAAAAACTATTTTGGGGTTGAAATTCTTTTCTCTGCTTTCAAAGGTAAGGTTGTACATCTTTCCAGATTCTGCAGAAAAATAAAAAATATCCTGATCAGGAATTCCTTCTTTTGGTTTGGATATCTTTCCGTAATATGTTTTTCCAAAAACAATTTTGCCTGCGGCAGATGCCTGTGAAAATGAATTATTAGGTTCAACTTCCTTTTCCGCTATTATGGTTTCTTTTTCACAGGCATTTAAGAAAATAAAAATAAATAGAATTAAGAATATTCTCATTTATGAAAAAAGTCTTTGGTGTTCAATAAGTATACAGGTATTCATTAAGAAAGGGATTCCTTTTTCTTCAAGAATAACTTCTGCACTTTTTGAATAGATTCCAAGCTGTGACCAGAAAAATTTGCATCCCATTTCCACAGCTTCCTTTGCAACTTCTTCAACATATTCGGAACGTCTGAAAACATTGACGATATCTATTTTTATATCACGCGGAATATCAAGTAGTGAAGCATAGCTTTTTTCACCAAAAATCTCTTCTTCATTAGGATTAACAGGTATAACTCTAAAGCCTTTGTCTTTTAGATATTTTCCAATTCTGTATGAAACTCTGTGCGGCTTTCCGCTGAGTCCAACAACAGCTATTGTTTCCGAAGTGTTAAAAAGTCTTCTTAAATTGGCATCAAACATTACTTTTTAACCTCATCACGTGTTTTTGCAAGATCTATCATTGCGCCAACAGAACTCATAAAATCAGCTGTCTGATAAGGCATAAAAACTTTGTTAGATGGACCTTCAGCAATTTTCTGCATTGTTTCAAGGTATTTAACAGCAAGAACATCTTCTGTTGCTCTGCCTTCATGAATTGCATTAAATATCATATTAATTGCCTGTGCTTCAGCTTTTTGAACCTCAAGAATAGCCAAAGCTTTACCCTGAGCTTTGAGAATCTGTGACTGTTTGTCGCCCTCTGCTTTTGCTATTTCAGCATCTCTGTTTCCTTCTGCCTGAAGAATTTGAGCTGTTTTTACACCCTCTGCATTTGTAACCATAGCTCTTCTTTCTCTTTCGGCTTTCATCTGTTTTGTCATGGCTTCTTCAATTTCTGAAGGCGGATTGATATTTTTAAGCTCAACTCTTGTAACTTTGATTCCCCAAGGATCTGTAGCTTCATCAAGAGCTATCTGAAGTGTTGAATTTACCTTTTCTCTTGATGTAAGAGTCTCATCAAGTGCAAGTTCACCCATAATATTTCTTATGTTTGTAATTGCCAGCTGTCTTATAGCAAATGTGATATTTGATATTTCATAAACAGCCTTCTGCGGATCTACAACCTGAAAATATATAACAGAATCGACCTGCATTGTAACGTTGTCTTTTGTAATAACAGGCTGAGGATCAAAATCCATAACCTGCTCTCTTAAATCAATTCTGTCAACCATTCTTCCTTTAAAATCAAAATATCTCTTTGCGTCGATAATCGGCACGATAAAATGGAGACCGCTGTCACATTTTTTGTGAAAACGTCCAAGCCTTTCAATAATCATAACTTCTGACTGGCGAACAATAATGATTCCCTTTCCTATAAAGAAAAGAAGTCCGACTATAAAAACAATAAGAATAACACTCATTTAATACTCCTTTTTTATTACAGTTAATGTGACACCTTCTATTTTGGCAACAACAACAAAAGACCCTTTTTCTATATCTTCATCAGCTTTTGCTCTCCATGTTTTGCCATCTATTTTTACGATTCCTGGTTTATTGTGTGAAATAGTTTCAAGAAGTTCTGTTTCAATCCCGATAAGTCTGTCAACATTTGTTTTCTGATCTTTTCCCCTTTTCATCTTCGGTTTTATATAAAGCTGAAAAAGAACCATAAAACCGGCAGAAGAAACAAAGAAAATAAGAAGCTGAAAAGGAAATCCGAAATTGGTAAGAGCAAGCAGCAATGCTGTTATAAGAGCTCCAATTCCCATGGGAAGAATAAAAAAAGTTACAGAGAACATCTCAACTATAATCAGAATTACACCAATAATTGTCCAAATCATTACAGGAGAGAGAGTAGATAAAGTATCCATAAAAAACCTCCAAGAGTGATAACCGGAAAGATTATAAATCAAAATGATGTAAATTCAAATTAAACCCATACTTACTACATTTTTTGTATAACAGGCTCTGAATTTTTGTTTTTTTTATTAAAAACAGTTATATATCTTCGTCTGTTTTACGTTAAATTTAAAATCAGGAGAAAAAAATGAAAAAGATTATCAGTTCACCAAATGCTCCAAAAGCTATCGGACCTTATTCTCAGGCAGTTCTTGCAAATGATACTCTTTACATTTCAGGTCAGCTTCCGCTTGATCCTGAAACAATGACCATAAAAGGTGAAACTGCTGCAGAGCAGGCTGAAATGTCCTTCAAAAACATCGAAGCAATTCTTAAAGAAGCTGGTATGGGATTTGAAAATGTTGTAAAAATGACAGTTTTACTCGCCGATATAAGCGATTTTAAATCTGTTAATGAAGTTTACGCCCGTTTTTACGCATCAGATTTTCCTGCAAGAGCAGCATATGCTGTAAAATCTCTACCAATGGGCGCGCTTGTTGAAATCGAATCAATCGCTGTAAAATGACAATAAAACTTACAAAAGAACAGCATGAAAAAGCTATTGACGAGATAAAATATTATTACTTAAATGAAAGAGAAGAAGAAATATCAAACCTTGCAGCAGATATGCTGTTGGACTTTTTTATAAAAGAAATTGCTCCCATGATATATAATCAGGCATTAGATGATGCAAAAACATGGTTTACAACAAAGCTTGTCGATCTTGATATAGACTTTCAGCTTCTTGAAAAAGAATAATATATTTTATTAGATTCTTTACCAATTTATCATTTGATTTCCTTTCTTTGACAATATTATCTTCACTCTTATAATTAGGCGTTTTTTTCATGGGGGATTTATGAAACTTCTTCTTAGTGATGTTCAGAAAAAGGCGGTTCTTACTACTGAAGGCCCTGTTCTTGTTTTTGCTGGTGCAGGCAGCGGTAAAACCAGAGTTATAACCTACAGAATAGCGTATCTTATTAAAGAGAAAGATGTTTCACCCGAAAATATTCTTGCTGTAACTTTTACAAACAAGGCTGCAAAGGAAATGAAGGGGAGAATTGCATCTCTTCTGAATGACGACACAATTGTAAAGAATATTACAGTAAGCACTTTTCACTCTTTAGGTTTGAGAATTTTAAAAGCTGAGCATAAAAAGATAGGTTATCCTTCAAATTTTGTTATCTATACTCCATATGAACAGGTCGAGCTTTTAAAAAAAATCATGGATGAAAGAGGCGTTTCAAGAGAGCGTTTTTCTCCTTCATCAACTCTTGCAATCTTATCTTCATATAAAAACGATCCTTCACTCAAAGATGACAAAACTCTCAATACAAACCCTAAATATCGTGTAGCTAAAGAGCTTTATCCTTTCTTCAATGATGCTTTAAAAGCTGCCGGAGCTATGGATTTTGATGATCTTATCATCAAAGTTAATGAACTTTTTGACAACAACCCTGATGTTCGTAAAAAATATGCTTCCAAATATAGATATATTATGGTTGATGAGTATCAGGACACTAACACTTCGCAATATAAAATTGTTAAGCATCTTGCATCTGTTCACGGCAATGTTTGCGTTGTTGGCGATGATGATCAGAGTATTTACAGCTGGCGTGGTGCAAAAGTTGAAAATATTCTTAATTTTGAAAGAGATTTCGAGGGCTCAACGGTTATAAAGCTTGAAGAAAATTACCGTTCTATTGATACTATCGTTGAAGCGGCGTCTTCTCTTATTCAGAAAAATCGTGTAAGAGCAAATAAAAAAGTATTTACTTCAAATAATGCTTCTGAAGGCGAAGGAATAGAGATTATTGATTGCGATGATGAAAAAGATGAAGCAGAAAGAATAGCTCAGATTGTTGACGATTACATAACTGAAGGTCTTGAATATAAACACATGGCTGTTTTAATAAGAGCAAACCATCAATCTGCTGCATTTGAATTTGCCTTTAGAAAAGATAGAATTCCTTATAAAATAATTGGCGGTCAGAAATTCTTTGAAAATAAGGAAATAAAAGATCTTGTCGCTTATTTAAGAATTCTTGTTCATCCAAAAGATGAAATATCTTTTAGAAGAATCATAAACTACCCGACGAGAGGAATCGGAACGACATGTCAGGAAATACTTTTTGAAAAATCAGATTCTGAAAAAACGTATCCTCTTGATATTATAAAAAACGTTGAAGATTACAGCACTGTGTTTAAATCTCAGCAGGTAACTGCTCTTGAAAAATTTAGGGCTCTATATGATTCTCTTATAAGATCTATGGAAAAAGAAACACCAATTAAGTTTGGTGAAATTCTTGTTGACAGGATTTCTCTTAAATCTCAGGTTGTTAAAAGTGCTGAAAATGAAACTGTTGCCAAAATCAAGCTTGATAATATAAATGAATTCATAAATCTGATCAGTGTTCATCATGATTCAATGGATGAGAAGCTTTACGGGCTTGAATTTTTTGCCGATTTTATCAACAGCATTTCGCTTGTTCAAAGCGGTGAAGAGGAAAATTCCGATAATGCAGTTACAATAATTACAGCCCACTCTGCAAAAGGACTTGAATTTGACACAGTTTTTCTTGCCGGTTTTTATGAAGGCGGTTTTCCAAACATAAGAGCTATAACTGAAGGCGATATTGATGAAGAAAGAAGGCTTGCATATGTTGCCTTCACAAGAGCAGAGAAGAGACTTATCATAACTGTTCCTGCCGAAGTCAGACGCTTTGGAAAAAGAGAGCTTGTTACTGCATCAAGATTTATAGAAGAATCAAATATAATAGACACGAGATATACTTCTATGCCGGAATATGAATCTGTGGCAGATTTTCTTGATAAAATCATCGAAAGAGACTAACAAAAGTTTTTTTACCCGACTCCTTGACTTGACAAAATTATGAATAAAAAGAAAATTGATTTGTCTAATTTTTTAGGGAGGGAGTCATGCTTACCGATTATCAGATAGCATCCGCAGTAAAACCCGAACCAATCGAAGAGATAGCTTCAAAAATGGGACTTTTGGAAGAACATATCACACCCTGGGGAAGAGGTGTTGCCAAAATTTCGCTAAAAGCCAGAGAAAAAGGAAATCAAAAAGCTAAAACCATTTTAGTTACAGCAATGACACCAACGCCTGCAGGAGAAGGAAAAACTACTGTAAGTATCGGTCTTAATGAAGCGTTAAATAAAATAGGAAAAAAATCTATTGTAACGCTGAGGGAGCCAAGTTTAGGCCCGGTTTTCGGAGTAAAAGGAGGTGCTGCCGGCGGCGGATATTCTCAGGTTATTCCGATGGATTCAATAAATTTACACTTTACAGGAGATATTCACGCAGTTACAGCTGCACACAATCTTCTTGCCGCTCTTCTTGACAACAACTACAGCAGAGTGACTCAAAGATGTCTTCTTCCAAGAGAAATAACATGGCACAGAGTTCTGGATATGAATGACAGAGCATTAAGGAATATTGTTATTGGTCTTGGAAAAGAAGCGGGAATGCTTAGAGAAAGCAAGTTCGATATAACAGCCTCTTCAGAAATCATGGCGATTTTAGGATTAAGCTGGGACACTATAGATCTTAAAGAACGTTTGTCCAGAATAATCCTTGCAGAAACAGCTTCAGGAATTCCTTTTACAGCAGGAGATCTTAAAGCTCATGGAGCCATGGCTATTTTACTTAAAGATGCAATGATGCCCAATCTTGTTCAGACTCTTGAAGGCAATCCGGCAATTATTCATACAGGACCGTTTGCAAATATAGCTCACGGCACAAACTCTATTGTTGCAACAGACATTGCCAGGAAATACAGCGATTTTGTCGTTATTGAAGCAGGTTTTGCAAGCGATTTGGGTGCTGAAAAATTTTTTAACCTTGTAAGCAGAACAAAAGGGATGGAACCGCCTGATGCTGTTGTCATTGTTGCAACACTTAAAGCAGTTAAATTTCATGGCGAAGCTTCAGTTAAAAATCTTGGCGCTCCTGACAGAGAGGCTCTGATAAAAGGTTTTGAAAACTTAAAAGGTCACATAGAAAATATGCGGGCTTTTGGAAGAGATGTTTTTGTAGCTCTTAACCGCTATGAAAATGATACAGATGAAGAAATAAAGCTTTTAAAAAATCTTGTCAGCGAAGCCAATTCGGAATGTTATGAAACTACCGTCTGGGCAAATGGCGGAAACGGAGCACTTGAACTTGCCGAAGCAGTTTCCAAAGCAGCGGAAAAAGAAAAGGATGCAGTAAAATTCACATATGAACTTTCAGATGATCCTGTTGTTAAAATTGAAAAAATCGCTACAAAAATTTATGGAGCAGATTCTGTTCACATTCCCAGAAAAGTTTTAAATAAAATCGAGCAAAGAAAAGAATGGGGCGCAGGCAACGTTCCGATATGTATGGCAAAAACACAGTATTCATTTTCCGATAATCCAAAGCTGAAAGGAAGGCCAAAAGGCTTTAAACTTGAAGTTTCTGATGTAAAATTTTCTGCCGGAGCAGGTTTTATGGTTGTTTACACAGGAGATATAATGACAATGCCAGGACTTTCTGCAACCCCTGCGGCAACAATGATGGATATTGACGACAAGGGAGAGATAACAGGACTGTTTTAAATTTGCGCATTTTTCTTAAAAATTCCAATTGATTTTTTTATTTCTTAAAGTATTCTCTAAACGATTTTTTTATTTGGAGAGTTATGAAAAAATTTTATTTTGAAACATTAGGCTGTGCCAAAAACCGTGTTGATGCTGAAATTGCCATTGCAAAACTTATTGAGTCGGGTCTTGAATTTGTCAATGAGCCATCTGAAGCTGATTTTATTATTTTAAACAGCTGCGGATTTATCGAACCGGCAAGAGAAGAGACAATAGAACGATTCTTTGATTTGTATTCAGAAAAAAATGAATCTGCAAAAATGGTTCTTTCAGGATGTCTTCCACGTCTTTTCCCTGAAATGGCGGAAGAACTTCGGGAAGCGGATTATATTTTGGGAATTGACGCTCTTTCAGAAATTGCCGAAATTTTAAAAAAGAAGGAAAGAACAATAAAAATAGAGAAAGACCCTAAATTTATATACTCTTCAAATGACTCAAGAGTTCTTTCACTTTCTCCGCATGTTGCCTATCTTAAAATTGCAGACGGTTGTGACAACTGCTGCACCTACTGCTCTATTCCAAGAATCAGAGGACATTTCAGAGAAAGAGAGCTTAGCGACATAATAAAGGAAGAAAAAAGGCTTATTGAGTCAGGAATAAAAGAAATCGTCATCATAGCTCAGGATCCGACAAGATACGGCTCAACAAATGGTTCATCGCTTCCAAAACTTATTAAGGAAATGGATAAAATCGAAGGAGAATACAGATTAAGAATCATGTACCTTTACCCTTCAAGAGTAACAGATGAAGTGCTTGATGCAATAAAAGAATCTACCCACTTTATCCCTTACTTTGACATTCCGGTTCAGCATATCTCTTCTAAAGTTCTAAAAGAGATGAACAGAAGCTACACAGAAAAAGAAGTATACGATCTTATTGAGCGGATAAAAGCAAAATTCGGTGACAAAGCAACATTAAGAACATCAATAATTACCGGCTTCCCGACTGAAAGTGAAGAAGATTTTCAGTTGCTTGAAGAATTTATAAAGAAAGATATTTTTGATTACAGTGGTGTATTTTCATATTCAAAAGAAGAGACAACTCCGGCAGCTTCAATGGCAAATTTAAGTGAAGATGATCTTGCCGAAAGATATTCGGCAATTCAATCTGAAGCTTTTCTCTCAATGGAAAGAAAACTTGAAAGATTCATCGGAAAGGAAACTACAGTTCTTTTTGAAAAGATAGATAGTGAAGCATCTCTCTGTATCGGTCTTGCCGAATTTCAGGCTCCTGAAGCTGATGGAGAAATCTATCTTACAAATGTAACAGACGAAAAACCGGGCGATTTTGTTAAAGTTATTATAAAAGAACGTGACGGTGTCGACTTTACAGCAGAAATAATCCGTTAATTTTACTTTTCCCTCTTGACCTTCAAAAAATCAGACTTATATAAAGCGCTGTTTTATTGTAATAATTTTTTTTGGAGGCTTAATATGGAAACAAGAGCTTTTCAGGCAGAAACAGCTGAACTACTCAATCTTGTTGT
This sequence comes from bacterium, assembly GCA_963667425.1. Lineage (GTDB taxonomy): Bacteria > UBP6 > UBA1177 > UBA1177. The sequence goes on from OY763407.1 coordinate 2,178,701, forward strand.
AAATTCAATATATTCTCACAAAGAAATATTTCTGCGTGAACTTATTTCCAATGCAAGTGACGCATTAGATAAACTTAGATTCAAAGCTCTCACTGAATCATCAATACTTGCTGAAGATTCCGAGCTTAGAATAAAAATAGATCTCAACAAGGAAAAAGGAACACTTAAAATATCCGACAATGGAATCGGAATGTCAAAAGAAGAGGTTATAGATAATCTTGGAACCATAGCAAAATCAGGAACAAAGCAGTTTTTTCAGAAAATGGCGGAATCCAAAGATGGAGATGTTGATCTTATCGGGCAGTTCGGTGTAGGATTTTATTCCGCATTTATGGTTGCGGATAAAGTTGTCGTTGAAACTAAATCTCCTTTTGCGGAAAAAGGGGTAAAATGGGTCTGCGACGGAAAAAACGCATACGAAATTGAAGAGACAGACAGAGAAAAAAGGGGAACAGAAATAACTCTTTATCTTAAAAAAGATGAAGATGACAAAGAAAACAGCTTCCTTCATGAATATAAAATCCGCTCACTCATTTCAAAATATTCAGATTATGTACGCTATCCTATAATGATGGATGTCGAAGTTGAAATTCCTGAAGAAAAAGACGACGAAGGCAAAGTTATAAAAGAAGCCTCCAAAACTACAGAGACAAAAACATTAAACTCCATGAAACCACTCTGGCAGAAATCAAAGAATGAAGTTACGGAAGAGGAATATAAAGAGTTTTACAAACAGGAATTCAAAGCATGGGATGAGCCTCTTGATATAATTCATACAAAAGCGGAAGGAACATTTGAATACACTGCACTTATCTACATTCCATCAAGAGCTCCTTTTGAATTTTACTCAAGCAACTACGAAAGAGGGCTCAAACTCTATTCAAAACAGGTTTTTATAATGGACAAATGTGCTGACCTTATCCCTGAATATCTTGGATTTGTAAAAGGACTCGTAGACAGCTCTGATTTCTCATTAAACATCTCAAGAGAAATACTCCAGCATGACAGACAGCTTAAGACAATAGCAAAAAATATTGAAAAGAAAGTCCTGGATTCTCTTAAATACATGCTTAAAAACGACAGAGAAAAATATGAAAAATTCTGGGCAGAATTTGGAAAAGCAATAAAAGCAGGAGTATATTCAGATTTTGCAATGAATAAGGAAAAACTTGAAGATTTACTCCTTTTTGAATCAAGCAAAGAAAACAAACTTACAACACTTGCAGAATATGTTGAAAGAATGCCTGAAACACAGAAAGAAATTTACTATGCAGCAGGAAAAAACAGAAAGAAAATCGAAAACATGCCGCAAATGGAACAACTTCGTGAAAAAGACATTGAAGTACTCTATTTCTATGACAGAATAGATGAATTTGCATCAATGTCTCTTCGTGAATATCATGAAAAACCTTTAAAATCAATAGCATCAGATGAACTTGACATAACACCTGAAGAAGAAAAGAAAGAAGTTAAAGAGAAAAAAGAAAAACTTGAAACAGAAAACAAATCTCTCTTTGACTCAATAAAAGAAGTACTTAAAGGAAAAATCGATAACGTCAGAGTATCTGAAAGACTCAAGAAAAGTCCGGTCTGCATCGTAAGCGGTCACGAAGGGCTGACACTCAATATGGAACAGGTTTTAAACGAAGCCGGACAAAACATGATGGGAGCAAAAGCCGAAAGAATACTTGAGCTTAACCCTGACCATAAAATCTTTGAAGTAGTAAAAAAACTTCATGACGATGAAAACAGCAAAGCAAAATTCAAAGATTACTGCGACATTCTTTACGGACAGGCAATGATACTTGAAGGATTACCGCTTGATAACCCGACAGAATTTGCTGAAAAAATTTCAAACCTCATGAGCGCTGAATAATAACCAGTATCTATTTCTTTTAAAAACATCTTAAAAAAAACTCAACATGTTCAGTGTTTCAAAAAGTGTGAAAATCAGCACTGCCAACTTCCGCTAAGCGTTAACACACAAAGGTCCTTGTTTTTTAAACGTTTAAAAAAGTCAGGAAAAAGAAACAGTAGCCTCTGAAACCCATCAAAAAAAAAAGACTTTGATTCCTTGACATTTGAAATTCATGATGCTAATGGTTTTGAGCAACGCTTAATTTGTTTTAGTAATTTATTTTTTATGAGGTTTTGTGATGAAAACAAAAGTCATGCTTTTTTTCTTAATTTTCCTGCTTTCCATTCCAATAAGTCTTTTTGCATCAACATCAGGAGCCTTTGGTTCAGGTAAACCGGTTATGATAAGAGCAAGAAAAGATTTTACAGAAGCTTTAATCAAAAAAGCAATTAATGATAAATTAAGTTCTCTGGAACAGGAAACATTTTCCTTAAAGCTTAAAGGAGGTGAAATCCCTTTTAATGCAGGAATAAAACTTACAGATGTTTTTGTTGGCAGAGATTTAGTTAACATGAACAATGATGCTTTAAATCACCTTTCTGATGAAGAAATATATGCAATGCAACACAGTTTTACAATAATGCTTACATTGAAAGATCCTGAAATAAAAAATGATGAGGATGCTACATCATACCTCAGACTTTTTATGAATAACTACAAAATGATAGAAGGAATGGCTCCCAATTTTCAGGATATAAATAATGACTATCCTCAAATGTATATAAAAGGCAAAGTTACACCTACAGATGACAGCAGAACTGAATGGAAATTACAGATAGAAAGTGCAAAAATAAAAGAGACGACTATTAAGTTGCCTGAGTTTATAGACGCATATAATGAAAACAGTGGTCAGGCAGCACTTCCAAGCAATGTAAAAGAGCTAGGTGAAACCATTCTGTCAAAAGTTAATCAAAAATTAAGTACAACAACCATAAAATTGAATGACTACATGGATCAGACAATAGATATTCAGGGTACAAAAATAGCACTGAAAAACACCATGCTTGACTTTGGCAAACCTGAAAACTTTTTAACAGATGTTGACGGTATGGCTACCGATATTTCTGTAAACGGAAAAAATGTTACCTATTCAGTACATCCACAACCAGAAAAAGTTACAGTACCATTAGAATCAGACGAAGATCTTTTAGAACTAAGATTGTCGGAAGATACAATGTCTGAAATTGGGAAAAGCCAGTTCAACACAGAAACAATGAATATGATAGAAGAAGAAGTTGGAAGTGCTATGTCTAAATGCGGCCTTAAACTTACTGCTGGAGTTAAAGCTGAAAATCTAGGAGGAGATATTATTGCTGAGAATGAACTGGCAGGTGGAACAAACCATTTGACTGATAGAGATAAATTAAATTTTGTATTAAAAGTAAAAGCAGAGGGTTTTGCCAAAATTCGTATCAAAATCTTGTTTTTTAAAGTCTCTTTTAGAGTAGCCTTAACTAGTCATATGTTTTTTTATTATAAACTAAATACAAAAAATACCGATTCAAATTTAAATAAAAATATTTCTCTTCAATTTAATGGCATGACATTAGATTATGATTTAGAATTATTCCGAATGATAGAAAATTATATATCTAAATCGAAGCTAAGACGATATCTTAAAGAACAAGTTTTAGCAGTAATTTATAAACAAGGCTTGGATAATATCGATTTAACTGGAGTTGTAACTGAAATGGATAACGTTTTAAAAAACATTGGTTATAATTATTCAGATTCCTATGATGCATACTTTGATAGACAAATAAAAGATTATCAAAATGGTCTTTATTATTCAATATATTCAGACGCAGTCTTCCTATTCAAGAAAAAAGGTTACAGTCCTAAAGAATATGAAGATACAGCTGCATTTCTTGAATTTCCCTTTATATCTGCAAAAAGCAAATATATAGACAATTATATCTGGACCTATTCCGATGATGATAATGATAATATTGATAATATTAACGATCCCTGTCCCAAAACATCTGGAAACTTATGTGATATAGATAAAGATCTCCTCAGAGATGATTTTGATGACAGATTATACTATGTAGGTTATGTTGAGCCCAAAGCACATGAAGAAGTCAAATACTCATATGATTCTGCTATAGCCCCCTAAAAACTATACAGAAATCAAGCAGTAACTTTCCCAATATTTTTTCCAGTTTTTTCATAATATCTGCTCATAACATCTGACGGTGTTCTGTAACCGCATCCCTTATGAGGCCTCTCCTCGTTATAAAACTCTGTCCAGGCTCTTATCACTTTGTCCAGCTCACTGAAACTTTCAAAACCCTCTCTTTTTACTATAAATCTCTGCAGTATGCTGTGAAAACATTCCACGTATCCATTTTCCTGCGGCGTTCTGACGTGACAGAACTCATGTTTCATATTTATTGTCTTTTCTATAAAGTCCGCCATATCTTTTGATATAAACTGGCTTCCGTTATCGCTCCTAAGCATTATATCTCTGGGATTTCCGTAAAGTATAATCACTTTTCTCAGCATATCTATCACATCTTCTTTCCTTATACTTCCTGATAATCTGTATGACAGCAGTTTCCAGCTGTAACAGTCTATCAGGTTAAGCATATAATAGTGTCTCTGCTCGCCTTTTACATATATGTACTTTATGTCTATCTCTATCTTTTCAAACGGACGGCTGACGTTTACTTTCCAGCTTCCAACTCTTTGACGATTCTCTGCTTTTTCTCTGATGCGTTTCTGAAGATAACCCGCTTCTTTCATAAGACGGTATACTTTCTTGCGGTTGATTATTATTCCATATCTGTTTCTCAGTATGTGGCAGATCTTTATATAGCCATAATCTGCAAACTGATGATTTATTATGCTTTCTATTTTTGAAACCACTTCTTCGTTAAGAATCCTGTTCCCTTCACAGTTTATTGAAAACAGTGACGGTTTTCTGCCTGCTTTACCTTCTTTATTCCTGTAATTATATGTGGATAGCGGGATATCAAGCTTACTGCACATTGCTTTTCTGCCTCTTTTAAAACTGTATTTATTCACTAACTCCCTCTTTTCTTCGGATGTGAACTCTTTTTTTTTATCAGTTCAAGCTGTGCCGCAATCAGTACTTCTTTCTCAGCAAGCAGTTTCTTAAGTATACGATTTTCCTTCTCAAGTCCTTTTATATCTTTAACTTCAGCGATTCTTCCGGCTTTCATGGGAAGTAATCCTGCTATCCCTTCAGCTTCGTACTTCTCTTTCCACACATAATAGGTCGTAGGATCCACTCCGTGTCTTTCACATGTTTTTACAACACCGTGCTCTTCCGCTTCTTTCAGTATCAGAAACTTTTCTTCCGCACTGTAACGTTTCCGCTGCACCATCTTTCCTCCTCTTTTATTGGGAAAGTTTAACTGTTTCTTTTGTACAGTCAATTATGGGGCTAGAACAATTCAGATGTAAAAGATCCATCCGGAATGACAAGAAGAAGTCATAAGGAACATGTTTTATTTGGAGAAACAAGAGATATAGATATATCAGGAATGTTTAAAGATTTCTGGAACTCAGAGCTTGCGCGAACAAGTCTTTCAACATATTACTGTTTTTGTGGAGATAATAGAGATGATCATAATATGTGTGACAGTAAAAATGGTGTTTGCGGCATAAACCATGCAAAACCGAATCAGGCTTTTAACCAGAGATTTGGCAAAAACACATGGCTGCCTATTAATAAAGGAGAAATTAATACCGAGATAAAAGAGCCTCATGAATTTCATTATGCTAATCGTGAGGAAGAACAGCCTCATGATGAAATAACCAAAGCATACAAGTTTGACGCTACGAGAACCTGGAACTGGAAAACAGATGTGCAGAGTTTTTATCCAGGAGAAGAAATAGAATTTGACACATATGAAACAGAAGAAGAGAAAAATGATGCTGTAAGACAGGGACTTTACTACGGTTCAAGAGTCTCATCAGGACATGTAAAGACATATTATCATGGAGGATACACAGAAGGAGAAGGAGTAAATAAAATAGTTAAAAAGGATTTCTTTCAGCCTTACTATGTATCGCACAGTGATACTCTTAACAAACTATTTGCAAACTTTATAGATGACTCATTTGCCTCTTCTCCGACAGAAACAATTCAGCTTGTGCAGTGGTACGGAGAAAGAGAAGTGGTAACATATGAAGAGCATTTTAAACATTACAACTTCAAGTGGCTTGATGAACTTTTAAAGGATGCAGGCTACAACCCTGAAATGATAGATCCTGAAAATCCTATGCCGTGGGAAATCCCATCAGACAAAGCGTATATTACTGAGTTAATGGGAAACAGTGTTAAAATAACTGAAGTAAAAGCAGCAGAGAATATTCAGCAGATAATAACAGCCGAAGAATATGCAGAATACTACACAAAAAATGATAACACCTTCTTTATTGAAAACATGTATGGCAGAAAATATGAAATCCAGAATGGAAGAGATCATAAATTCGGATCATTCCTTAAATCAGGTGCAGATTATTATGTAATGGGAAATATGAAAACCTATATTATTGATCAACCAATAGCATCTGTTGGTATCCAGAACTACTATTCAAGCAACATATTCGGTAAAATCACATTAACGGAAAACGGATATGTATATAACACACTGCCATCACTTCCTGAAGAAAAATCTCAAAATGTTAAACTGTTTGCAAAAAAAGCCGAGCTTTTTGCAGCGGCAGTTACAGGCCGTGTAATGAAAATCTACAGATACTACGAAGAAAACGATCCCTACTGGGAAAAAGTATCAGAAACAACAGTTAACGGCACAATTTCTTTAGGCAGTTTAACAGGTTATAAAGAGATTGCACTTTTTACAGCAGCAAATGAAAATGGAACTGTACTTTATTCAATAGAAGACGACAACACACCTGCTGAATACATCCCGCTTGATGATGAACCGCTTTATAAAACTAAAATATTTACAACATTAAATGATTTTTCAGTTGTAACAACAGATGGCTACCATCTAGGGACAGCTGTTATGTATAAAGTAGTTGAAGGAGAAGTTGAAAAAAGTGAAATAGTTGTAAAAGGAGTAAATTTTAATATAAATAATCAGTAGATTAATGAATTTATTTGTGGAGAGTTCTTACTCTCCACAAAATTATAAATCACATTTGGAGAAAATGATGAAAGCCTGGATATTTATTTTAATAATTCTTTTTATATTTACTGCCTGCGACAAAGATAAAGCAAAAACAGATGCAGATGCAATACCTGATGCAGATATTGACACAGCTAAAGATGAAGATTTACTCATTCCTGATGAAGACACAGACATTCAGCCTGATATTGACATAGAAAAACCTGATGAGGAAACAATAACAGATAATGATAATTTAGCAGGCTATGAATACTGCAACCCTGACAGTGACATCAAAAATATCTGGACACCGGATGGTGACCCTTATGCTGAAATGGCAGCTAAATATCAATATTATCCCTATGTTTACTATGGAGATTTTCATCCTGAAATAAAAGATCCTGAAAATGTGAGAAGGCTCTGGGAAAAATATTATCAGCAGTCAAAAGATCAGGCTATGGATTGTGTCCCCACACAAAACAATGCCTGCTGGTGCAACACCCCGTTTGAACCTGTTGTAAAACCTGAGAAAAATCCTCTCCACACCGATATAGAAAAATGCTCAAATAAAAATGATGAAAAATACTACAGTTGGGTTCAGAATGAATGTGATACCCCGATAATAGCACCGCCATGCTGGGCTTTAGACTGGACATGGGGACATGAACGAAATTACAATATAAAAAATGGTAAAATATTAATTCCAATGAGCGAATATGGGTTAAACAACTCCTGGCAGTCGGCAAGTGGACTTTATCTTTATGACATTGAAAAAAGGCAGATGCTTAATTTTGGAAAAGGTTCTTTATCCTCCTATTTTAACGGCAGATACATTTTAATGGCACGTAACGATACATCAAAGAATGATCAGTGGCCTGATACACACCCGGATACATATGAAGATATGCAGACTTTTTTTACCTATTACGACACTGAAGAAAACAGATGGGGATATGGATATAATAAAGAGACACCTTATATGATTTCCTATATAACAGCAAGTGAAACTTATGTAATGGGAACATTTCAGTATAAAAAGACAGATAAAACAGATCATGTGCTTTACACAAAAATAGGAGACTGGAACAGCTGGAAAGAGCTTACAGGTGAAGCTGTAACATCTGTGGATAACCTTGTACTGGCAGGTCATCAGACAATGACAGATCACTATGCGGCATTTCAGAATCTTGACAATGAAATATACTTCTGCGACCTTGAAAAAGGGACAGAAAGCTGTTTTATGGTATCAAGAACAGGTTTTCAAAGCAGACATCCTGAAATGATATATAATGATAATATAAAAAAAGTATATTATGCTGAAACACAGCAGGATGATACAACAAGAAAACTTATTGAAGCAGATATCTCTGACCCTGAGAACATTAAATACAAAGAACTTCTTGAATATCAGGATGTAATTTCTTTACAGGATATAAATGACACACATATTCTATACACCCGCTCAATAGGTAAAGACAGTTATGACAGGCATATACTTTCTCTATGCTACTATAGATTCAGTGACAGTAAAAATATATGCCTTGAAAATGACAGAGATAAAGGTATCCAGAAAGATTATTCATTTATGTATGAAGATAAACTTATATATCAGAGCTGGTTTGACATAATAATAAGAGATATGAAATGTCACTGCAAAGCCTATCCTGATGAATGTCCTTATGAAAATGAAAGTAAATAGATGAAGATTTTGACATTTATTTTAATAATTCTTTTTATATTTACTGCCTGCGACAAAGATAAAGCAAAAACTGACGAAGATGTCATTACTGATGCAGATATTATTACAGATATTGACACAGCTAAAGATGAAGATTTACTCATTCCGGATAACGACACAGACATTCAACCTGATATTGACATAGAAAAACCTGATGAGGAAACAATAACAGATAACGACAACTTGGCAGACTATGAATACTGCAACCCTGACAGTGACATCAAAAATATCTGGACGCCGGATGGTGACCCTTATGCTGAAATGGCAGCTAAATATCAATATTATCCCTATGTTTACTATGGCAATTTTCACCCTGAAATAAAAGATCCTGAAAATGTGAGAAGGCTCTGGGAAAAATATTATGATTCAGTTGATGACGTCGTAAGAGATTGTGTCCCCACACAAAACAATGCCTGCTGGTGCAACACCCCGTTTGAACCTGTTGTAAAACCTGAGAAAAATCCTCTCCACACCGATATAGAAAAATGCTCAAAGAAAAATGATGAATGGTACTACAGCTGGGTTCAGAATGAATGTGATACCCCGATAATAGCACCGCCATGCTGGGCTTTAGACTGGACGTGGGGACATGAACGAAATTACAATGTAAAAAATGGTAAAATTCTTTTTTCAATGAGTGAACATGGGTTAAACAACTCATGGCAGTCCGCAAGCGGTCTTTATCTTTATGACATTAAAAAAAGGCAGATGCTGAATTTTGGAAAAGGGTTAGATGAATACTTTTTTAATGGAAGATATCTTTTTATGGCTCGCTATAACACATCAAAAAATCACATGTGGCCTGAAACACATCCAGACACATATGAAGAAACAGCAATCTACCTTACATATTATGACACTGAAGAAAACAGGTGGGGATATGCCTATTATGAAAATTCACCAGTTGACATGGCTGATTTAATGGCAAGTGACACATATGTAATGATGACGATTCAACCTACAAAAGAACACGGTGTAAAAGTTTTCTACACAAAAATAGGAGAATGGAACAACTGGAAAGAGCTTACAGGTGAAGCAGTAACATCTGTAGATAATCTTGTAACTGCCGGTCATCAGACAATGACAGATCACTATGCGGCATTTCAGAACCTTGACAATGAAATATACTTCTGCGACCTTGAAAAAGGTACGGAAAGCTGTTTTATGGTATCAAGAACAGGTTTTCAGAATAGAGAACCTGAAATGATCTACAATAACAGCAAAAAAGTTGTCTATTATACTGAAAATCTGTCAGACAGTGAAGCCAATAAAATTATTGAAGCAGATATTTCTGACCCGAAAAATATTAAATACAAAGAAATACTTAGCTATGAAAGTGTTATTGCTCTTGAAGATATAAATGAAAGTCATCTTTTATACACCCGCTCAATAGGCAAAGACAGTTATGACAGACATATACTTTCTGCCTGTTACTACAGATTCAATGACAGTAAAAACATCTGCCTTGAAAATGACAGAGATAAAGGAATTCAGAAAGATTACTCATTTATGTATGAAGACAAACTTATATACCAGAGCTGGTTTGAAATAATAATCAGAGATATGAAATGTCACTGCAAAGCCTATCCTGATGAATGTCCTTATGAAAAATTGTCTGATGATGATGTTTCTTATATTAACACTGCTAACATAGATATTTAACTAATCATTTTTTTTATATCTTTTAGCCCAAATCATACAAAAATTTGATTTTATCAGCTTAAATAATTAGACTTACAAAACTTCTCTGGAGGCAGAAAATGAGATTTTTTACAATTATTTTACTTATTTTGCTTTTACTAGGCTGTTCAGGCTCAAAAAAAATGACGGCTACAGGAGAAGACGATAAACATAAAGATGAGCTGACAGCTAAAGGCATTGGGCTTTTAACTTTTTACGGCAATGAATTTATGACAAAAAAGGTTGATACCAATAAAGATGAAAAGATTGATATCTACACGACTTATAAAATATCCAAAGATGATTCAGACAATAGAGTTGAAACTGTTTACGTCAAACAGATTGATCTTAATCATGATGGTAAAATTGATGACTGGAGATTTTATAATGACGAGGGTCAGATAGAAAAAGAAGAGCTTGATTTTGATTTTGACGGTAAAATAGATGAAACCAGATATTATACTGCCGGTCTTGTTACTGAAAAAGCTATGGGTTATAAATTTGACGAAAAGCCTGAAGTTTGGAAATTCTACGATAATAAAGGTTTTTTAATTAGAATGGAAGCTGATCAGGACAGCGACGGAACTGTTGATTTCTGGGAATATTACGCAAAAGGTGTGCTTGAAAGAGTTGAAAAAGATACTGATAAAGATGGAAAGGCTGATATTTTTAAAAGAGCCGGAGATATAGCTTTTTCTCCTCTTGCTACTGATGCTCAGGTTTTTTCTGAAGATGAAAATAAGGAAAAAGAGATAAAGGAAATAGAAACAACTGAAACTCCTGATGAAATAATCGAAAATGACACTGACATTATTGAAGAAGTTTCAGATGAAGACATAATAAATAATAGCAGTTCTGATATGGAAACCACAACTGAAGATGTTCAGCAATAAAACTATCTTGATTTTTTAATTTCGGAGAAATATATGCCAAAAATACCTGTTTATTTTGATAAAAATCCGCTTGATTACAGCAAAATTCTTATATGGTTCCCTTCAGGAAGCTCTGTCGAGGATGATACGGAAAGGGGTTTAGCCCATTTTACAGAACATCTTCTTTTTAAACTTAGATACAATGGTGAAGGAATTGCGGATTTTGTTGAGAAACTTGGCGGAGATGCAAATGCCTACACAAGTCATGACGAACTTGTCATTGAACTTTCTGTTATAAATGATGATGTTGAAAAAACTATAATATTCATGGAAAATATTTTTAGAGAATCTCTCACATCAATATCTGAAAAAGATTTCACTGAAGAGAGAGAAGTTGTTCTTGAAGAACTTTATATGTATGCGGATAACCCTTCAGAAAAACTTTTCACGACAATAATGGAAAAAGGTTATGGCAGACATCCTTACGGATATGAAATAATTGGAACTGAAGAGTGTCTTAAGAGCGCAACACCTGAAAAAATAGATGCTTTTTTCAGAACAAAGATAGCCCATGCTCCTTTTGTTATCATAAGTGGCGGTTTTGACAGGGAAATATCTTTTGACATGGAGGTTTCTGATTTTAAACCCACTATTGAAACTGAAATTTCAACTGACAAGAATCCTTTTTCAATGAAAAATGATCAGGGAAAAAACTTTATAGGAAGTCTTTGGAAAATTCCTGAAATCGGCGGTAAAATAGGGGCAATAACAAAGCTTATCGGCACAATCCTTTATGATATGGACAGCGCACAGTTTTATAACACAATTGTTCATGACAAAGGTATTTTTGACGATCTTTCAGTAACATCGTTAAATGGCTCTCTTTCCACATCTTTCTTTATCTTCGGCATTTTCAAGAAAGGAGATGCTTCTGCTAAAGCCAGAAAACTTATTGAAATCTGGAAAGATTTAACTTTTACTCAGACAGAGGTGGCTTCTGCAAGAGAAATAATTTTATCCGATATTTATTTCAACAGTGAGGGAATTGGTTCCAAACCTTATGATATCGGAAAAAGCTTAATGCTTTACAATGATCCTGAAAAGCTTCCGGCAGAATCTATTTACCATATTTTAAAACTTTCTGCTGAAGAGCTTAATGAATTTAAGGAAAAATATCTTTCCATAGAAAATATGATTATAGGCGCATCTGTCTGTTCTAAAAAAGATTTTACTTTTGACATCTCATCTTTTGAAGAAAAAGAGGCAAAAAGCTCAAAAAATAGCGGTAAAACATCCAAAGGAAACGGATGGAAATTCAGAACCTGCGGCAAAGATGACAGACCTTATCTTTCTCTCTATGCCCTTAAAAAAAGCGGCGCTTTTTTAGATAATCCTTCAAAACCCGGGACTTTACCTCTTTTTGTAGAAACACTTATTGATTCTGCAAAAGGAAAAAACAGAGAAGAGACTGAAGCCCTGCTTGACAGGTTCGGTATAACATGCAGTGCAATTTCCGGCAACAACAGCGCAGGATTCAAACTGAAAGTCAGAGACAATTTTACTGAAGAAGCCATAGATCTTTTTGATAAAATAGTAAAAAATCCCCTTAGAGAAGAAGATTTTGAAAAAGAAAAACAGTTTCTTCTTTCTTCTCTTGCTCTCAAAGAAAAAGATCCAGGCTGGGAACTCAAAACAGCAATTAGAAAAACACTCTTTGCAGGAACGCCTCTTGAAAATCCAAATTCAGGAACCATTGCTTCCGTAAAGGAAATAACATTTGATGATATTATTCAAATGAAAGAAAAGTTTTTTAGCACATCGCACTTCGGTATTGCCGCTGCAGGTTCATACAACGAAGAAAATATAGAAAAAATAAAAGAGACTTTTTCATATGAAACTTCGCCTCTTAAGATTAAAAGCAAAATAACACCGCCAACACTAAAAAAAGATAGAATTTATGTAAAAGTCTCAGGAAGAAAACAGGTTTATCTTGCAAAATCTTTCTATGGACCTGATGTTATGAGCAATGCTTTTGACAAAACAAGAGTTTTTGAAGCATTTCTTTCGGGTCAGAAATCACCCTATTTCCAGCTTTTAAGGGAAGACAAAGGTCTTGTTTATAGTTGCAGTGTAAACAATATGGCTGCAATTAACACCGGCTTGACATCTTTTTATGCGATAACCTCTCCTGAAAAAGCCGAAGAGGTCATAAAAAGGACAGATCAGCTTATAGAAATACTTAAAAACGGTGATTTTTCCGAATCAGATTTTCAGGAATCAGTGAACAGAGCAAAATTTAATCATGTTCAGGCTATTGTTAAAAATGAATTCCACACATTCAACACATCACTTGAACTTGCACTTGGAATAAAAAATGACTCTTATCTTTCGTTCATTGAACTGGCAAATGAACTTAAAAAAGATGATTTAGTTGATTTTGCCAGAAAATGGTTTAACAATGGTATATGGTTTATCTCTGAATCTTAAAAAAGGATTTAAATTATGAAAGAGTGGTATGAAGTTACACTTAGTGAAGAAGAGGCTTTTCAGCTTGAAAATAGTGAGTTTTATCTTGGATGTATTGAAAACGATAACGGAACAAGAACTCTATACTTTGAAAAAAATGAGGACTCTGGAAAAATGCTTATGGGACTAAACCTTAAGACTATTGATCAGACATCCTGGAAAGAGCTTTGGAAAGAATATTTTGTTCCGATAGAAGCCGGTGGTTTTAAAATTGTCCCTCCATGGCTTAAAAATGATGGTGAAATTATCATAAATCCCGGGTTAGGATTTGGAACCGGTCATCATGAAACGACATCTCTTGCGGCATCTGTTATAAAAAAACTGATTGAAAATGAAAAAATTGACTCATTTATTGATGTTGGAACAGGCTCAGGCATTCTTTCTATAATTGCTTCAAAAATTGACAGCAATTTAAAAATCACAGCAATAGATATTGATGAAGATGCAGTTCAAAATTCAAAAGAAAACATTGAAATAAATGGCGTAAATAACATAGATTTAAGGGTAACCACAATTGATCAAATTGGAAATACCTTTGATCTCGTTGTTGCAAATATAATTTCATCAATTCTTTTATCTATAGGCAGCGAACTTAAAAATAAAGCTGAAAAATTTCTTGTTCTGTCAGGAATTCTTTCAAAAGAAAAAGATGATTTCATAGAAAAAATGGAAATATCTGATTTTGAAATATTGGAATATCATGAAAAAGGCGAATGGTGTGCATTCGTACTGAAAAGGAAGTAATATGCGCAACTTATATAACTATCTCTCCCGCTATATATCGCCAAGTCTTCTTAAATTTCTAATTGTAGGAGGGCTTGGAACAGTCACGAACCTTATAATCTTCTTTATTTTTGCCGATGTAGTAAAATACAATGAAGTTTTAATTTCCATTATAGCTTTTGTAATATCAGCTGTTCAGAACTACATTTTAAATCATTACTGGACATTTTCTGTTGTAACAAAAGGTAGCAGAATAACATTTAAAGGCTTTCTTAAGTTCATAACTGTTTCACTTTCGGCTCTTGCTGTAAATCTTTTAGTCATGAAAGGACTTGTAACAGCATTTGATCTGCCTTTAAAAGTTATAGCTCAGGCAGCTGGAATTTTCTGTGGAACACTTGTTAACTATATTGGCTCAAAACTTTTTGTTTTTAAAGAATCAAAATGAAATTTTACAAATATCAGGCAGCCGGCAATGATTTTATAATTACAGAAACCATTATCGAGCCTCCTTATGCCGCAAAACTTTGTGACAGACATTTTGGAATTGGTGCTGATGGTGTTCTGATATGTACAAAGGAAGAAGAACTTTATCGTATGACAATAATAAATTCTGATGGTTCTTATGCAAAAATGTGCGGAAATGGCATCAGATGCTTTATCAAGTTTCTCCGTGATTACAAAAATGAACTTTCAGAAAAAGTAAAAATCCTCACAGATTCAGGACTTTACGAATGCAACGTTGAAAGTGAGCCATTTCTTGTTTCTGTAAACATGGGAAAACCTGTAGTAAACAATGAGATCTCAGATAAAGAGTTTTCCATAACTTCTGTTTTAACAGGAAACCCGCATAGAGTCATAATTGATTCAAAGCTTAACAAAATAGAAATGAAAAAAGCCAAAGAGCTATCAGAAAAATACAGATTTGAAGGCGAAGAGGCAAATGCCGAAGTTGTAACATCACTGAATATTCAGGAAAAAAAACTCTCTTTAATTGTAAATGAAAGAGGCGCAGGCTTTACAATGGCATGTGGAACCGGCGGAACAGCTGTTATGAAAGCTCTTGTCAATAGAAATATAGCAAAACATGACGAGTGGTGGGAACTAACCTTCCCTGGTGGAGAAATAGCCTATTTTATGGACAGTTTCGGCATTGTAACAATGAAAGCTGATGCTGAATTTGTCTTTGAAGGAATTGTTTAAGAATTAATTTTTCTCGGCTTCTGCCTTTTTCTTTTTTTCGTTTTTCATCTCTACAATCAGCTCTATTCCAATAAGTACTGCTGCTGCAACTATTGCTGCATCTGCAATATTAAAGGTCGGCCAGTGGTAGACATTTTTATAGTGCCAATCAATAAAATCGACAACAAAACCACGGAAAAAACGATCAAAGATGTTACCGGCAGCACCACCGATTATGAGAGCAAAAACGATATTTATTCTTTTGTTTGTCTTTGCTGTCATAAAATAGTACAGGACACCGAGAGAAATAATAGAAGATATTCCGACAAAGACGACTTGACGCATAGTTTCGGAAAAGGTATTACCAAGTCCCCAAAGCGCTCCCCTGTTTTCCGCATAGGTTAAATGAAACCATGAGAGCACTTCTATCGGATTTTTTCTTATTTCAAGCTTGTTTATCAGTGCCCATTTTTTTGTGATAAAATCAACAATAAAAACAGGCAGAGAAACCATAAGAAGGTATATGGCTTTTTTCCATATTATCCTTCTTTTCATTTTATAACCTCATAACAGCATTCACAGATTCCTGTATGTTCTTCATCCCAGTCTTTTACATCTGTCTTTGTTTTCCAGCATCTTGCACACTTTGTTCCAGTTGCTTCCGCTGCATCTATCCAGAGTTCAAGTTCTGTTTCTGCTTTTTCGAGCCCTTCACTACTTTCTGCTTTGTTTACTTTGGAAACAATAAATATTGATTCAAGGTTTGAGAACTCTTCATCAACAACCGGAAGTTCTTTGTAATAAAGTGTTACAGCTGCATCAAGTGAATGTCCAACAATCTTCTGTGTTCTAAGCGTTTCAAGCTTTTTCTGAACAGCATTACGAACTTCAAGAAGTGTTTCCCATTTTTTAAGGAAAGCTTTGTCTTCTTCAGTTACTGATGCAGTTGGGAAATCTTCAAGGAAAACACTCTCTTTTGAAGCGCCGTTAAGGTATCCATATGCCTCTTCCGATGTAAAACTCAATATCGGAGCAAGAACAACTATAACGTCTTTAAGTATTTCATAAACAACAAACTGAGTTTTTCTTCTTATTTCATCATCTTCACGCATAGTGTATCTGTCTTTTATAACGTCAAGATAGATAGAACTCATTGATACAGTGAAAAATTCAAGTATTTCATGATAAACTCTGTGAAATTCATATTTTTCATATGAATCAAGTATGGTTTTAAGTTTTGTCTGCCATGTAAGATAAGCCCATTTATCAAGAGATTCTATATTTTTAAGATCATATTTCATTGTTTCAGGATCAAAATCATTAACGAAACCGAACATAAATCTTATAGTATTTCTTATTTTTCTGTATGCAGTTACAAAACCGTCAATAATTCCGCTGCTTAAACTTATATCATTTCTGTAATCTTCTGCACTTACCCATAATCTCAGTATTTCGGCACCAAATTTGTTTATTCTTATTTTAGGATCTACAAAATTTCCAAGACTCTTTGATACTTTGCGTCCTTTTTCATCTATTATAAATCCATGAGTAAGAACTCTTTTGTATGGAGCTTTTCCATTAACGAGCGTGCTGATTTTTAATGATGACTGGAACCATCCTCTATGCTGATCGCTTCCTTCAAGATAAAGATCTGCCGGATATTCATAGCCTTTTTCACCATTAAGAACATAAGCCCAGCTTACACCACTGTCAAACCAGACATCAAGAATATCATTTTCTTTGCTTATGTGTGTTCCTCCGCATTTTGGACACTTAAAATCATGCGGAAGGAATTCTGATGCAGGTTTGTCCTGCCACACTGTTATTCCATGTTCAGAAATTTCATCTGCAACTTTATGTGCAACAGCCGCATCAACAATTTTCTCTCCACAGTCATCACATGAGAATGCTATAATTGGAACACCCCATGATCTTTGTCTTGAAATACACCAGTTTGGAGCATTTTCTATCATCGGAGTTATTCTTTTTCTTCCCCATTCAGGAATAAGTTCAACTTTTTCTATCTCTTCAAGTGATTTTTTTCTAAGTCCTGTTTCATCCATAGAAATAAACCACTGCTCAGTTGCTCTGAAAATTACAGGCTTGTGACATCTCCAGCAATGCGGATAGCTATGTTTTATAAGTTCTCCCGGCTTATTTAAAAGAAAACCCTCTTTATAAAGATACTCAACTATTACAGGGTTTGCTTTAAAAACATGCATTCCTCCAAACATTGGAACATCTTCATCAAGAACGCCTGAACTATTAACCGGGGCATACGGTTTAAGCCCATATTTAAGACCTGTAAGATAGTCATCGTTTCCATGTCCAGGAGCAGTGTGAACACATCCTGTTCCAGCATCAAGAGTTACATAGTCAGCATAAACTATTATGGAATCTCTGTTCATGAAAGGATGTCTTGCTTTCATTCCTTCAAAGCGTTTTGAATCAAATTCGGCAACTACTTCAGCATTTACAGCATTTACAGCTTTAATGAAATTATCTTTAAGCTCTGAAGCAACGATAAAAACTTCACCATTATACTTCACGGCACTGTATTTAAATTCAGGGTGAAGAGCTATTGCAAGGTTTGCAGGTAATGTCCATGGAGTTGTTGTCCATATAACAAAATTTACCTTTTCACCAGAAAGTTCACTAAGTTCATCTACAAGAGGAAATTTAACATAGATTGAAGGTGATTCATGATTGTCATATTCAATTTCAGCTTCTGCAAGAGCTGTTTCACAGCTTGTACACCAGTAAACAGGTTTCTTTGCCTTGAAAAGTGCTCCCGATTCTATAACTTTTGCGAACTGATGTGCAATTGTTCCCTCATATTTAGGATCCAGAGTTATGTAAGGATTTTCCCAGTCTGCAAAAACACCGATTCTCTTAAACTCCTCTCTCTGTATATTCACAGATTCCATAGCATATTTTTTACATTCCTGAAGGAACTCACTTTTGGACATATCTTTTCTTTTTGAACCAAGCTTTTCAGCAGTCTTAAGTTCTATCGGAAGTCCGTGACAATCCCAGCCAGGAATAAAAGGAGCAAGATAGCCAGACATATTTTTATATTTAACTGTAATATCCTTTAAAGTTTTATTTAAAATATGTCCATCATGAAGATGTCCATTAGCATAAGGAGGCCCATCATGAAACACAAAAGATGGTCTATCTGCATTTTTCTGTAAGATTTTAAAATAAATATCCTGCTCTTCCCATTTTTTAAGTATTTCAACCTCTTTCACAGGGAGATTGGCTTTCATTGGAAAGTCAGTCTTTGGAAGATTAAGTGTTTTACCATAATCCATATCAGTCTCCGTTTGGCAAACATAAATAAAAATCGGCTAAGATTCTAATTCTACAGGCAATTAAGTCAAGTTAAAAGAGAAATAGAGCATAAACAGGGAGTTAGAGTTACTTTTCAAATAAAAACATACCTGCCTCTAAAAGATTCACCGTTTTTTATGTTTTTCTGCAAATCTTTATTAAAAAATGTAACCATCTGATATTTCTGGGCTAAAACTTCACTATTCTCAATTGACTTTTTTATGGTTCAGGATAATGTTGTATAAGCAGTCGCAAACCCGGCACTTGGGAACTCTTTCCCTTGGGAGCGACTGCTTCTTTTATTTAAAAGCCATACTACAAAGGTTTGATACCGGACATTTAGAGCATTCATGTTTCATTGGTCTGCATATTTTCTGCCCCAAAGTTACAAGATACCTGTTAAGCTCTTTCCAATATTTTTTAGGGAGAATTTCCATAAGCTTTAGTCTTGTCTCTTCAGGTTTATCAGTTTTTACTATTTCCCACATGTTGCTTATTCTGTGAACATGTGTATCAACACACATTTCATATTCATCAAACGCACGAATCATTACAAGAGAAGCAGTCTTTATTCCTATTCCAGGAAGTTCCACAAGTTTTTCAATTTTATCTGGAACAACAGAATTGTATTTTTTTATTATAGTTTCAGCCAGCTTTTTTAAGTTTTTAGCTTTTGTTTTATAGAAACCTACAGGATAAATCAGTTTTTGAAGTTCTTCTATAGAAAGTTTCACTGTAGATTTCGGGTCAGGTGCATTTTCAAACAGAGTTCTTGAAGATTTTGATGTAACTTCATCTTTAGTTCTTGCCGACAGCATTGTAGAAACAAGTATCTGCCACGGAGAACTGCCGGCTTCCGTCATTAACTCAATAACAGGAACATAATCGAGGGTTACCGCCCAAGATTCCAGCTTTTTGTAAATAATATCAAAAGTTTTTTCATCCATTTTTCCGTACATTATATCTTCTCCGAAAGTTCCGCCCATCTTTCTATTTTTTCATCAAGAACTTTTAATTTTGACTGATATAAAATTCCCCATTCTGAAAGCTCTTCCATACTTCCTTTTCCATCTGAAAGCTTTTGTTCCAGTTCATTGATTTCTTTTTCCAAAACATCTATTTCAGGTTCAAGTTTTTCCAGTTCGAATTTTTCCTTAAACGTAAGTTTTTTATCAGCTTTTAGTTCTCTCGGTTTTACATTTTCTTTTTTCGGTGTTTTTTCTTTTTCCAGCTTAGAAATGTTATTTTTAGCGACAAGAAAATAGTCTTCAACGGAACCTACATGTCCGGTTATTTTACCATTTCCATCGAAAGCAAAAATATAATCGGTTGTTCTGTCAAGAAAATATCTGTCATGACTTACAACTATCAGACATCCTTTAAAACTGTCCAGAAAACTTTCAAGCAGAGAAAGCGTTTTAACATCAAGATCATTTGTCGGTTCGTCAAGAATTATAAAATTAGGATTATCCATAAGTATTTTTACAAGATACAATCTTTTCTGTTCGCCGCCGGAAAGTTTTTCTATCGGGGTGTAATGAACAGAATCAGGAAAAAGAAAATATTCAAGCATCTGAGAAGCTGAAACAAATGAACCATCTTCATTATGAATAATTTCCCTATCAGATTTTATATAATCCAGAACTCTTGTCTGCATTGGAAGTTCGTGAGTTTTCTGATCAAAATAACCAAAAAAAGTATTAACACCTTTTGTTATTGTGCCGGTATCAGTCGCAATTTTTCCTGTTATTACATCGAGAAATGTCGATTTTCCACTTCCATTTGCACCTACAACACCTATTCTCTCACCTTTTTTAAAAGTATGAGAAAATTTATTTATAACAACATTTGAACCAAAGGATTTCGAGATGTTTTCTATTTCAAGAATCTGATTACCAAGCCTTTTTCCCTCAACTTTAAATTCGGTTGAAGCATCTTCCACAAGTTTTTCTCTGTTCACCATTCTGTCAATACTGTTTATTCTGGCCTTAGCTTTTGTGCTTCGTGCTCTGGCTCCTCTGTTGAACCATTCAAGTTCTCTTTTAAGAACTGTCTTTATTCTGCTTTCTTCCTGCTGAAGGTTTTGTTCAAACTCCGCATGTTTTTCGAGATAATATTTATAGCCACCTTTGTAATGAAGAATTTTTGAGCGGTGAATTTCATAAATGCTTGTACAGATACTATCAAGAAAATATCTGTCATGTGTAACCATTACAACAGCTTTTGATGTTGAGACAAGATAATTTTCAAGCCACATTATAGTCTCAATATCAAGGTGATTTGTAGGCTCGTCAAGAATAAGAAGATTCGAATCCCTTATGAGCATCTGGGCAAGAGCGACCTTTTTTATCATTCCACCTGAAAGTTCTTTCATCTTAGTTGAAAGGTCTTTTATTCCTAGAACATCCAAAATGGCTTTAATTTCATGTTCAGCATCCCATGCCTGTATTGAATCTATTTTCTGTGTTATCTCTATAATATCTTTTTCTGTATAAGGATTAAGACAGCACGCCTCATATTCTCCGATAAGCTTAAGTTTTGGATCATCAGAACTGAAAAGATGCTCAAGAATAGTGTTTTCAGGATTATAAAGAGGCTTCTGGTCCAGAATTGCCATCTTTAATATACTGTTTTTGGCTACGGTTCCTTCATCCGGTTCCACTGTGCCGCAAATTATCTTTAAAAGTGTGCTTTTTCCTGCTCCGTTTATACCTGTAAGAGCTATTTTTTCTCCTTCGTCGACAGAAAAGGAACTTTGTTCAAAAAGTCTCTTTTCTGCAAAATATTTCGAGATTCCGTAAGCTGATATTAAATTCATTTTTTATCCGATAAATAGTTAAAAGATTTGGAATAAAACTATTCCTCTGAAGATTTTTCACCGTTTGAAGCGTCTTTTTCGGCGTAATAACGTTCTCTCCTGTTTTTTAAAACCTCAAAAGCTCTGCTTATTTTTTCTTTTAAAGCTTCTCTTTTTTCTTTTGTAAGATATTTCTCTTCAAAAATTTTCTTCTGAAGTTCTTTTATTATATTGAATGCTTCATTGAAACTCTTATTAAAATATGCTGTGTTTAAAGCTTCTTCCGCTTCTTTCATAAGATCTTTGTATTTTTCCTTTGAAACTTTATTAAACTCTGCCTTAAATGCATCTCTTTTTTCTTTTACAGTTTCAAAAGCTCCTTTTATTTTATCCCAAAGTTCATTCTGGTCTTCTCTTTTTATATTGGCAGTTTTAAGCTCATTCTGAAGATTTTTAAGTTCTTCCCAAATTTCGTTCTGCTTAATTTCATCATCCAGTTTTGAAAGAACAGTAGTAACATGCTCTGAAAGTTTGGAATAGTTACTTTTCCACTCCTGCTCCATCTCATCAAAATAAACTTTTTCCCGCTTCTTAAGAATTTCAAAAGCTTCACCCATCTTATCTTTCAGAATATGATACTTATCTCTTTCCATCTTAAGACCATTAAACTTTTCATTTGTACTTTTAAGCAGTTTCCATGCATCTTTGAATTTATCATAATTTTTTGCAGCATCAATACACTCTTCAACAAGCTGGCTCATCTTATCAAAATTTTCTTCTCTTATTTCGCCCATGCTTTCAAAATACTTTTTCTGTCTCTCTTTTAAAACAGAAAACGCTTCATTCATGACATTTTTGAACATAAAACGGATATCTTCATCAATGACAACGCTTTTGATTTTTTCCTGAACATCCTGAAGTTTGGAAAAAATATCTTTAAAGTTTTCACCCTCTTTTGCAAAAACAAGAGCCTCATCAACAAGAGGAGAAATTTCATCGCAATTTTTCTTCTCTTCTTCCGCTCTGAGAGAATTTAAATGCTCAAAAGCTGAATCTATATCTCTTTTAAGTTCTTCGGCATGTTTTTTTATTATAATCTCATTTTTTAAAGAATCTTTTGCAAGCTCTTTAAGTTCCTGGTGTGCTTCTGCAGAAAAAGAAGTAAGTTTTAAAAATGAAGCTATCTTTTCCTTTAAAATCAAAGCTTCCTTTCTGCTTTCCCATGCTTTTTTCAGTTTACTGTTTTTATCCAGAACAAGCTCGCTATTTTCTAATACTGCATCATATGGAAATTTTTCATTTTCAACAAAGTTCCAGTCAAACTCCAATTTACTGCCAAACCAGCTCTCAAAATCCAACGGTTCACATTTAAGCCAGTTTTCATTAACAAGCTGCTCAAATGTTTCAACGTTTCCGGTATCTTCCTTAATATCGCTTTTTTTAAAGATATTGACATGAACAATTACTGACTGAGTTACATCAAGACCTTCAATTGCACGATATGAAAAAGTAAAAAAAGCATCGCTTTGAATACCATTTTCAGTTAAAACACCGTTTAAAAAAACTCTTCCGTTATCATTTTTTTGTAAAGAAACAGCAAATTCTTTCTGCATAAAAAAACCTCAATATAACAGTTACATCAGCTTTATACAGGAAAAAAAAGAAAAACTCCAGAAAAAACAAATACAAACATCAAATAATCCTCACAAAAACCTTAAAAATCTCTTTTTTTTACAAAAAAAATTTTTCTCTTATTATCTCTATTGCCTTAAATAGGGAGGAACGGATTGAAAAGACAAAAATCTTTTAAAATAATTGAAAAAATATTACTTATCATAATTCCTTTGATCTTTTTTCTTTTTACATATGAAAAACCTCAGAAGGAAGAAGAAAAACCTGAAAATCACACAGAAACCGTACAACAGGAAAATCCACCTGAAAAAAAACCTTCAATTTCCGAAAATCAAAATAATTATGGAACGCTTTTTAATGAAGAAATAACAGATTTCATAATTAATGAAATTAACAACGCACAATCAGAAATAAAAGGCGTAACTTATACTTTTTCAAACAAAAAAATAGCTGCAGCTCTTAAAGAAGCAACAGAAAGAGGCGTCAACGTTTCTATTTTTTATGGAAAAGGAAGTAACATTCAACATATGGACGGCGTTTATTTAAGAACAATGGACAGAGGAATTCTTCATGAGAAATTCCTGATAATTGATGACATCATACTTATTTCATCATCAAACTTATCCTCCGACAAAAGTTCAAACAGCGCCATATGGTTTAAAAATGCACCAAACCTCAAAACGATTCTGGAAAAGGAAATCTCCGATCTGTTTGCTCCTGTATATAACAAAAAATGTGAAAAAGGGTGCAGTTTCGAATATGGCAAGATTTATTTTTCACCAGGGAAAAACTGCACAGAAATCAAAAAAGAGATAACAACAGGGCAAAAAGAAACTTTTCTTGCACTCTACACAGCTACATTAAAAAATCCGATGATGAGCGGAATCAAACAGCAGCTTACGAAAAAAGTTAAAGTTTCATCAATAATGGATAACTGGAATGTTGAAGAGGAAATGCCTGTAAATAAAAAAGCATGCAGCTACATAAAAAATCGTGGAGGCAAATGCGAAATGTGGGATGAAAAAGAACAGGGGAAAAAATTCCACCATAAATTTGCACTTATAGACAATAAAAAGCTTATCTTCGGATCCATGAACTGGACATCTTCCGGCTGTTATAAAAACAGAGAAATAACTATTGTCACTGAAAATGAAGAAATAGTCTCTGGTTTTGTAAAATACAAGGATGAACTCAAATCATCTTTTGGATTATAAACCAGGCTTTTTCCGCTATTACTTCTGCACTATCATTACCATCAAGAATTTCAACAGACATTTCTCTCTTATATTTTTTTATAAGAAAATCGTAGTTGGCATCGATTTTTTCAAGAAAATCCCTTTTCTCAAAAATCTCTCTGGTTTCCAGACGTGAATCTATTCTTTTAAGAGCATTATCAACAGAAACAGAAATAAAAAAAGTAAGGTCGGGATTAACGGCAAATTTATTCAGAGATTCTACCCACGACATTTCGTTTCTTACAGACTGATAAGCCATTGAAGAAAGCTTATAACGATCACAAAGAACTATTTTGCCACGCTTAACAGCAGGAAAAACATCATTTTCAATATGATTAAGCCTGTCGGCAGCAAAAAGAAGAGCCATAATTCTATGAGAAGCGTCAGAATCACTGCCCGATTTTAAAAGAGTTCTTATCTCTTTTCCAACATTAAATGATGTCGGCTCGGAAGTTATATGAACCTTTTCATTAACAGATTCAAGCTTTTCAGCAATATTTTTTATCAGCGTTGACTTTCCGCTTCCGTCAATCCCTTCAAAAACAATAAACATTACAACTGTCCCAGAATCAGCTCTTCATTATTTGTAAGAGTTTCCGTTATTTCGTAACATCCTTCAAGATAAGCGTTGGCAGCTTTAAGCTTTTCATCTGAGTTATAGTAGATAGTATAAAGAGTATCCCCTTTCTTAACTGCATCTCTTACCTTACGGTTAAGAATAAAACCTACAGCCGGGTCAACATCATCTTCCTTTTTAACTCTTCCGCCGCCAAGCTGAACAAGAGCTTTACCCATATTAAGAGCATTAATACCGTTAACAAAACCATCCTTTTCAGCTTTAACTTCTATTGAATAATCAGCTTTAGGCATTAAAGAATAATCTTCTACAGCATTTACGTCTCCACCCTGATATTTAACAATTTCAATTAGTTTTTTAAGAGCAGAACCATCATCGATGGTTTTCTGAGCCATAGCTTCACCCTCTTCAATAGTCTCAGTAAGACCGTGAAGCTTTAAAAGCATAGCAGCCATTCTTAAAGTCAGTTCTGAAACCTGTGGAATATATTTACCCTTAAGAACTTCAACACTCTCAATAATTTCAAGAGAATTGCCGACAGCATAACCAAGCGGCTCATTCATATTACTGAAAACAACAGTAACCTTCTTACCAAGCTCTTCACCAATACCTTTCATTGTTACAGCAAGCTTTTCAGCATCTTCTCTGGTCTTCATAAAAGCGCCATTACCAACCTTTACATCAAGGATAAGACCATCAATACCTTCTGCCATCTTTTTACTCATGATGGAGCTTGAAATAAGAGGAATTGATTCAACAGTTCCTGTAACATCACGAAGAGCATAAAGCTTTTTATCCAGAGGAGCTATTTCTGGAGTCTGACCTATAAGGGAAACGCCGACTTTTTTAACTTCATCCTCAAAAGCTTCAAGATCAAGATTAACATTGAATCCAGGAATAGATTCAAGCTTATCAAGAGTTCCGCCAGTATGACCTAAACCTCTGCCGGAAATCATAGGAACTTTGAGACCAAGTGCACCCAAAACCGGAGCAAGCGGAATTGAAATTTTATCGCCAACTCCGCCGGTAGAATGCTTATCAACCTTTATTCCTTCGATATTGGAAAAATCCATCACCTTACCGGAATGAAGCATAGTGTAAGCCCATGTTCCAAGTTCCTCACTATCCATACCGTTGATAAAAACAGCCATAATCATTGCAGCCATCTGATAATCCTTTAAAGAACCATCCATATAGCTCTCAAGAAAATATTTTATATCCTCTGAAGCAAGCTTTTTTTTATCTCTCTTATCTGAAATAATGTCATAAAAAAGTCTCATAAATCCCCCTTAAAGAACAAAAAATAAAAGCGATTATATTAATTTAAAAAGCAAATGTAAAATTTAGAATGAATAAAATTCATTTTCAGGAACTTCTTTTAATTGACATAAAAAACGTTTGCATTTAATCTTTATTCAGAATTTTTACACAATTAATGGAGTACCACATGAAACCCTTGGCAATTTTAGCTCTTATTTTTATGATTTTAATTTCATGCGACGACTCAACAAAAAATGCCGAAGATGGAAAATCCTCATACGGAGCATCATCAACAACAACAAATCTGGAATTTAACATTACAATGCTGAATCAGACAAAAACAACATTTACAGGCAAAAAAATCGGAACAGAAACAATTTTTGAGCAGGAATTCGTCAAGTATGAAGCCAAATCAAATTCATCAACAGATGAAATATACTTTAAACCGTATCCTGTAGGAAACAGTTCAACAATAACATTTGGAGGACTCAAAACCAACACAGACATAGAAATAACACCTCATGAACCTGTAACCGTTGAGCTCTACCCTACGATAAACAAAGAAACGGCATACACTGGTGATTTTGATGTAAAACTTCCTGGAATGAGCACAAAAAGCACGGTAACCCTGTCAGGCACATACAAACTTGTTTCAGATAATGATTCCGTAGAAACATCTATGGGAACAGTTCACGGACTAAACCACTACACAGGAAGTGGAACCGTTACAGGAAACGACCTTCCGGTTTATCTTAAAAACATACCTCTGACAGCTGAAGTATGGTACAGCCCTGAACTTGGAGCAGCAATAAAATATCGAGTACCTGAACTTGGAATAGGCGGAGACATAACAGGAACACTTGATTTTGACACAGAAGTAGCAGAAGGTTACGCATCAGTAAGAAAAATCGGTATAATCAACGAAAATAACCATTCATTTGAACTTAACACATATGAAGCTTTCGGCAAATTTGATGCAGACAAAAATACACATGCAAAAATGCTCCTTGAAATCAGATACATCGATGAAGAAAAAGCAAAAACAGCAGCTGCACCGGGCTATCCGTCAACAAACATTGAATTTGGAGTACCGAACGGATATTTTCCATCAACACTTACAGAATCATCAGTGAGTATATTCCATCCTGAAGAAAATGGCAAAGGATACAAATTCTTTATCGGATACGTAGATCAGGCATCCAAAAATTCAACAATAAATCCAGTTTCATATCACATAAAAGTATCGGCGGACACTGATATCACACCAGATATGCGTGTTACAGCAAGAATTTATTACAAGAGAATGTCTGAGACAGAGTAAAAATCATTATAGAATTTTTATTCACCACCAATAAGAAGAAGTGAAAGTTTTTGAGCACCTATAACCTGCTCCCCGCTTTTAAAAGTAATCAAAAAATTTAATTTATGAGCTCCCCCACCAAAGAAAGGAAATTTAAACGTCATTTCATAATTCAATTCTGTTTCTGGTTTTGCACCGTAAAATGTTTTGCCTTCTATCTTTTCAACATTTTCTGCTGGTTCAGCAGAAAGGGCTGCTATTTCATAACCATCATATTTTAAAGTTTTTTCTGAAAACTCATATGGATCCTTATCCATTATCTGTTCTACTGATATAGTTATATTTTTCTTAATATTGTTATCTGTAACAAAAGCGGCTATAGCACTTTTTAATTTTTCCTTTATTCCATTTCCAAACTCATCATCTGTATGAAAATTATAGTTTTTTAAATCCTGGTTTGTTGTCCCTGTTTCCAGAGCAAACCTTGCAAGTGACTCATCTGCAGTATCTTTTGTCTGACAATTTTCTCCATTATCATCACATTTAAACTCAGAATTTATACCTATGAATTTTGCGCCGAGACTGTTCATCGCAGACAAGGTTTCTTTTATTGTATGTCCTGGGCTTTCATCATCAAGCCAGATAGTTGCAAACTCTTCTGAAGATTCTACATCTTTTGCAAGCTTAACCTCCTCGATAACTTCATCCGTAATTACCAGAAACATTGGCACCGCCTCTTTTCTTAAACAAGCGCCCCCTATGTTTCCGAGTTTATTAACACAATTCTTTGCTGGAAAAGCTACGTCTTCTATACTCTCCGGCAAGACCTCCCCTCCAAAAAGACCGGAAGCAACAGCAACCCGATTAACAAGACCTTTTCCTGTTACAACTTGATACATTGTTTCAGCTGTAAGTTCAAAATTGTCTCCTCTATTTTTTACATCTGATATTTTCTGATTAAAAAGTTCCACATCAGAAGTTACCGGAAGAACAACATTGTATGGTATTTCGACTATTCCAAAACTGTTATTTGAATTATTTGTAATCTCCGCAAAATCTTCATTTATAAAACTCTTTATCTCTTCCCGAACTTTTGGAAGAGTCTTTTCTGTTGATGCAGTAACATCAATTAAAACAACAACATCCATTGGTAAAACTTTAAATGAAAAAGAGATTTTTTCTGTTTGCGTTTCTTTACATAAATAAACATATTTAGCATCATCATAAAAACTGCTGCTATCCAATGGATCTGTACGCATAAAAAGTTCTTCGGCGTCATTCATACCATCACCATCAGAGTCTGGGTCATATGGATTTAATCCATTTTCTTCTTCATAGCTGTCAGTATAACAATCGCCATCGCTATCTCTATCAAGATAATCTGGAGCACCATCATTGTCAGTGTCTTTACAAGGAAGAGATGGGCACTCCTCTCTATCAGAAATTCCATCTCCATCCGAATCATCATCCATACAGTCAGGAAGATTATCCCAATCTGTATTATCACATCCTTCAATACTGTTTGGAATACCATCACCATCTTCATCCCCTTCAACATCATCACAGGGACAAACAACTATATCTTCCTCAGGCTCATCATCAGTATCCAAATCACTATCCTGATTTAAATCTTCATCATTTTGCTCTATAATGAAATCATTATCATTAAGTTTGTTGTTAGTTGTATCATCTAATGAGCAGCTCAATAAAAACACAAAAACCAATATAAATACTGTCTTTTGATAATTCATAGACTTCTCCTGAATTTTGTAAGCACAATTAATAATTTATATTGATCTAATTATTAATCAAGAAAATATACATTAAATTGCATAAATTAAGCTGTACATTTAAAGCCAAATAAATTTAATAAAAAAGTTAAGAGTGACAGCCCCTACCCTTTTATAGCCCTTTTATTATGAATTATGTTAATGAAAATTTGATTGCCTTAAATTAAAGGTTTATATGTATTTATATTCACCATTATTTCATTAATTACACTGCAAACATCATTAAAAGGTAGAATTTAAGCATACTTAAATTCTTTTTGATATCTTTTCCAAAATTGAAGAATCCAATCATCTGAGAATCACTAAATCTCTAAAATTGCTTCTATCAATAATTTTTGTATCAGCAGCATATGTTTCCGTAAAAGTTTTTGGCAACTTCAGTCCAGGTTTTGCTTTCCATTTAAATTCAAAACCCGTCAACTTACCACCTGATTCTTCAACATAATCAACCTCTTGCTGCTGACGAGTACGCCAGAAATAACTATTAAAAAAACTATTCTTATATGCATATTGTTTTTTGCGTTCAGATACGAGAAAATTTTCCCACAAAGCCCCTTTATCCTGACGCATATCTAAGGAGTTAAAATTCCCGATAATCATATTTCTTATTCCATTATCATAAAAATAAATTTTCCGGCTCTTTTTTATCTCATTCCTCAAGTTTTGCTTATAACTTCCCAATGAAAAAATTACATACCCCTGAGCAAGGACATTTACGTAATTTTCAACGGTTTTTCTATCAATACCCACTATTTGAGCAAGTTCATTATAATTAACCTCACTTCCCATCTGCAAAGCAAGCGCCTGAACCAACTTTTCAAGTATTTCCGGTTTTCTTATATTAGCATAAGCCAAAATATCTCTATAAAGGTAACTATTAACTAACTGTTTGAGAATATCTTTTTCTTCTCCCGGATTATTTAACACATCAGGATAAAACCCGTATAATAGACGGTTTTCAACCTGTTGCTCAGCAACAAGATATCCGTGATGTTGCTCATACTCTTCCCAACTAACTGGAAAAAGCTCATATTCCCATTTTCTCCCTGTTAAAGGCTCATTCAACTTATTTGAAAGTTCAAAAGACGATGAACCACTTACAAAAAGTTGTACCGCTCTAAATTGATCAGTTATTATTTTAAGTGTGATACCAATTCCAGGCACTCGTTGAGCCTCATCAATAAAAACTGTAGTAGCATTTCCTATTATTCTACGTAATTCTTCTGTATTAGGATTGGTCAAAAGCGCTCTAACCGTTGGATCATCCGCATCTAAAAATAAATGTTCTCTATCTTTCAGAAAATTTTGAATAAGAGTTGTTTTTCCAACCTGACGAGGACCAACAACAACAATTGCTTTATTTCCATCAATTTTCTTAGCAATTACAGCATGTAAAGACCTTTCATACATAACTTTCTCCACCAAAAAACACAGAAATTTAGGAACATAATCCCATATTGCTATAACTATTTGGGATTACAATCCCATATTGTTATATTATTCTAACCATAATTATGCAAGAAAATATGCAAGGAATTACAGGATTTAGGCTGTACATTTAAAGCCAAATAAATTTAATAAAAAAGTTAAAAGTGACTTCCCCTACCCTTACAATCCTTTTCTTATGAATTCTTCAACGTGGAATGTTAATGAAAATCCGATGTAAAATGGTTCTCCGGCTACAAAGTGTTTTTCTGGTATTTTTGATGCAATTGTTTCGGGTCCTTCAAAGTTGCTTGCATAGTTGTATTCCATTGCATGGTATTTCTGGTTTAGAAGGTTTCTCATTTCTGTTCCGAGTGTGAAATACCATAATCTTATGCTGCCTCCGCAGTTTAAAAGGTAATATGGGGTTCCTGTTTCTTTGTATTTTAATGGCATTCCCGGCATGTATGTGAAGCCGAGTCCGAATTTTCCGGTTACTGGAACGGTTTTTATTGCGAGATTTCCAAGTTTTCCTTTTAGAACTATGTCTTCTCTAAAGATGAATTTTGGTACATTTTCTATAAGATCACCTTTTTCATGTTCGTCTGTTATTGTTGTGTCCCATGTTCCGTATGTGTAGCCTGCGTTTGTAAGGAATGTAAGAAATTTTCCAAGTGATGTTTCGTTGTTAAAGAGTATTGCATGTCTTGTTGATGGTCCTACGACTACTGTTCTGCCTGAATCTGCACTGAATGTTATGTCTTTGTCTATGTTTGCAAAAAGGTACGAGAATTGTGTTTTTGATGATATAAAGCTCTTTTTTTCTTTGTAGTTGTAAAGTAATCCTGTTTCAAACTGATGCGATCTTGAAAATGGTGCTGCTTCGTTGTCTGATAGAGACATTGCATCAACAGATCTGGTTGCATGTCCATAACTTGCGGTGAGTGTTAATCCTTTTACGATGTTTATTCCAGCACGTACTCTCGGATTTAACGTATATCCGTATGCTTTTACTGTCTGATCAGGTTCTGATGATGTGGTGTTGAGCAAATCTTCTGATTCACTTTTTTTGGTTACGTTAAAGCTGAAACTGTCTATTCTTAATCCACCTTCTAATTTGAATCTTTTTAAGAAGTTTACTTCACTTCCTGCCCAGCCTGAGATGTTTATGACTGTGAATGTGTCATCAAATACTTCTGCATAGGGATTTCCAAGTGTTGCTGTAAGCTTGTACTGTGAGGTTTCACCGTGATCTAATCTTACATTGTAGCCTGTTTTTAACTTTATTTTATCTTCAGCTATTTGTGCGTATGTGTATTCGCCTTTTAATCCGCCTGTGAAGACTGTGTAGCGCATTTCTGTATCATCGCCTCGCTGATAGTCTCTGTAAACTCCATATTCGTCTACATCATTTTTGTAGCCTGTAAAGTTGGCTCTTAGATTCATTGTGCGGAAGCCTAAATAGACATTCTGGTCAAAGTATGCTCTGTCGCTTCCTGAAAGTGAGCTGAAGCTTAACAATATTCTGCTGCTTTCTCCTCCCTGATTTGAATCGTATGTGTCATAAAAACCTATTTTTTCATATTTGTAGTCGTCTTCTCTTATAACTCCTGCCTGATCGTATCTTGAGGTGTATCCATAGGCGGAAAGTTTCCACGTGAAACCATCTTCTTTTATTCCTCCTGAATATCTGGCGTTTCCTGATGCTTTTATTGAGGCTCTGTTTTCGCCGAACCCGTCACTTTTATTAAATTCAAAGCCGGCAAAGGTATCGCTGTCCTGATTTTCAGGAGCAATTACGAGCAAAGCTCTTTCTGTGTTCCAGAGTCCTCTGCCGTATGTAACTGTTGTTCCTCGTTCTTTAACTCCAAGCTGATAATCTGCTGAACCTGCGAACCCGAAATCTCCTTGAGAAAGATCAAAAGGTCCTTCTTTTACATCTATTTTATTAACCAGTTCCGGTATTATGAAATGAAGATCAGTATATCCGTGTCCATGTGGATTGCTTATTTCATTTAATGGAACGCCATCAATACTAAATGCTATATCCTGCCCTTCTTTTGCTGCAAAGCCTCTCATATATGTTGATGTTGCGTGTCCTGAACCGCCATGATTAACAACAAGAATTCCTGGTGCGAGCATTAACTGTTCGGCTGCGTTTTTTCTTGGAATTATATGAAAATTATCCATATTAAGTTTGTAAGTTGATGCTGTTTCAGGCTTTTTTTCACGCACAGTTTCAACTACGGTTCCTTCCAGTTGATAGGTTTTTGTGTTTTCCTCTTTTTTTTCTTCTTTTTTCTTCATATAAAGATTCAGAGGATTTTCTTTTTTTTCTTCTCCATAAAGTGAAAAGAAAAAAATCAGTGATATTAGGAATATAACTATTTTCAATTGCATTTCATCAACTCCGTTCTGCATTTTAGGGCAAGCTCTTTAAGCTTTTTTCCTTTTTCAATATAAAATGGTGTGGCAAACTTTGAAATTATGTTTTCCATTTCATTATAATTTTCTGTTTTAAAAGCTGAATAGGCTAGTTTATAAAATATGTTTTCATTTTTTATATTTTCTTTTTCAGCTGTTTTCAGAAGCAGGAATGCTCTTATATAAGATTTTTCAGCAATGTAGATAACAAGTTTCTGACTTAACTTTTTTTCAGGGTTGGTAATAAACTTGTTAAGCCTCATTGCTTCATAGTTTTCACCTGCGGCTCTAAATGCTTCAGCTGCCTGACAGTAATATTTGTTATCTTTAAGTGCTATTTTTTTAAACAGGTTTCCTGCGACCGTGTAATTTTCTTCATTTATGTATGTATATGAAAGTCTTTCCACTATTTCTGCATTTAGCGGAAAAATAATATTTGCTTCTTCTAAAATGTTCTGAGAATCTTTTATAAATCCTTTTTCTCTAATTTTATCTGACATATATAGATATAAAAAAGGGTCGCTTTTTTCTATTTTGTTGTATTTAACTGCAAAATAGCGGGCAGCTTTATAAAATCCTTCATCTGTGTAAAGAATAGATATTTCCTTTAAAAGGGTAGGGGAAGATGGGAAAAAATTCAGCCCATTTATTAGTGTTTTAAGAGATTTTGATATGTCAGTATTTTTTTTATAGGCTTTAGACAACAGAAGAAAGTAGAGCTCTTCTTTTTTGCCTGATTCATAACCTTGCTCCAAGGCTTTTATGCTTTTATCAAATTCATTGTTGAAATAGTATGCTTCGCCGATGTAGAGATTTAAAAAATTCCTATCCGGATATTTCTGAAGAACTTTTGTGAGCATTTCTGCGGCTTTGTCATAATATTTACGGTTAAGATAGATAACTGCAACAAGCTGAAGGTAATCTTCATAAACAAATCCGCATCCATTTTCACTTGTTTCATAACATTTTTTAGCTTCGGCAAGTATTGATTCAGCTTTTTCATAGTTGCCATTATTTACTGCATCTGATGCCACTTCAAGATATGGAATGAAATTTGTCTCTTCCTTTTTTTTGTTTTCTCTTAAAACTCTTGCATTTAAAGCTGTTTCTATTATGAGAAAAATTATAAAAATTAGCTTTTTCATTCTTTTATCCTGAAATCTATCTTTTCTTTAAGCCATATTTTAACGTTTGACTTTTTGTATTCAGCGGGTTTGAATTTCCATTTTAAAACGCCTTCTGTAACACTTTTATCAAAAATTCCCTGCGGGTCAGCACTTACAATGACAACTTTTAAAACCTTTCCTTTCTCATTTATCAGTATTTTTATATTTACACTTCCTTCAATTTCTCTTTCTTCTGCAAACTCTGGATATTCTATTGCTCCTTTGGAAACTATTTCAGGCATTTTATCAACCATTTCTTCGGTATATATAAGATTTTTATTGCTTATATGTTTCTGTTTCAGCCCTGATCGACCTATTTTTAAGCCTCCTAATGCAAAGTTATCAAGATTTAAGGAAAGTTCAGGGGGATTAAATTGTGTTTCCGAAACTGGCATGACTTCGCTTTCTTCCATTTGCGAAATTTCTTTTACAGGTTCTTCTTTTTCTATTTTTTCCTTTATTTCTTTCTTTTCAGGTTCTTTAAAAACTATTTCGCTTTTTTCTTTATCTTTTCTTATTATTTTTTCAGTTTTTCCATTAAGATTTGCTATAAATGCAATTATAAAGATGTTCACTATTATTGAAGATAGTGCTATTAAAGCTTTTTTAATTACTTTATTAATCATTTTTCTTCTCAACGTCCACAGCAATGTTTTTGCCGCCACCAAGCCTGCATGAATCTGCAACTTCAACAAGAAAACCTGTTTCAACATATTTATCTGCAATCAGTAAAATTGCTCTTTCTCTATTTTTTGCAAGCAGATTTTGAACATAAGACTGTACCATCCAGCTGTTTACTGGTTTGCCATCAATGGTTATATCTCTATTTTTTTCAATCGTTATTCTTATGCTTTTTGAATCGGTCATTTCTCCTGATGAAGCTCCCGGACGTTCGATGTCAAGTTTCATCTCTTTTACAAAGGTTGTTGTCACTATAAAAAAGATTAGGAGAATAAAAATAATATCTATCAGAGGTGTTATGTTTAATTCATCATTTTGCTGACGTTTGTTTCTTATGTTTCCTAAATCGCTCATTTTTCACCTCTTTTAGAGTTTCTTTTATAAACGATAAAGCGACTTACAATAAATGCAGGAACTGCCTGAGCCAAACCAAACTGCGTTGTTATGAGAGCTTTTGAGATTCCGGCAGAGATAAGATCCGGTTTTGAACTTAAATCTGAGTAGGTTATGACCTGAAAGGTTTCTATCATTCCGCTTACTGTTCCTAAAAGTCCCAAAAGTGTTGAGGAAGCAATAAAAACATTTATTATTCTGCGATTTTCAGGTTTTTCATCAAAAACATCGGAGATTATAAGAAACCAGATTATAAGTCCGTTTAAAATGAGCGGATAGATAACTATGCCGCCATGATTTATTAAAGAAAGAATGCTTAAAACTATTTCTCTCATCTACTCTCCTTTAATAATGTTTATGAGAGAAAGTGCGTGTTGTTCCATGTCATCAGAAATTTTATCTGACCATCTTGAAAGCAATGCATGAACAATAAGAACAGGAATTGCTACTGCAAGCCCGAATTCGGTTGTTATGAGCGCTTCGGAAATTCCGAAAGAGACAATTTTAGGATCACCTGAACCATAAGCAGTAATGGCATTAAATGTTGAAATTATTCCTGTAACTGTTCCAAGAAGTCCCATAAGAGGTGAAACTGCTGCAATTATGCTCATAACTGGAAGAAAACGCTGAAGAGGCGAAAGCTCTTTTAAGATTGCTTCTTTTGCTTTTTCTTCAATAGTTTCCCGCTTGTAGGTTTTATTACTTAAAATAACTTCAGCAACATTTTCAAAAGGTGTTTTTCCTTTAATTTCAAACTTTTCACCTTTTTTTAACTTTTCCATTATGCTGGTAAATATTTTTGCTGATTTTTTATCTGCTTTTGAAAGAGTAAAAATTCTTTCAAGAACAATAAGAAATGCAAAAAAAGCAAGTACCAGTATTAAAAGAGCTATAATTCCACCTTTTTTAACTGTCTCGGTAAAGCTTTCATTGGTTTTTATCTCTTTATATCTTGCATTTTCATTCCAGAAAAATAGTGGCTGCAAAGTTAAACTGCTTTTACTTTCATTTTTACTCTTTTTCTCTGTAAGATAAGTAAAAAGTGAGCCTGATTCGCTGTTTAAAACATTAAAATCATCTCCAGAGAGGCTGTATGCAGCAAGATTTCCTATAAAAGTTATTTCGTTTTCTTCTTTTTTTCCTTCTTTGGTGAAAAAGGAACCTTTTTCTTTTCTTATGTGGTCATTTAAAGCGACGCTTTCAAACTTTTTATTAAAGGAATCAATAAATATCTCTGAAAAATTCTCTTTTTTGCCGCTCTTTTTTATTTTATCTGCAAAAAGGAGCTTTATTGTCTCTGAAAGCATCTCTTTTTCTGATTTTGATGATGAAATTGCGTTTTTAAGAAGTTTTTTTCTTTTTTCAAGCGTTGAGTTTTCCTTTTTAATTCCAGCAACTTCTTTTTTTAACTTTTCAAGCTCATTTTGCAGCTCTTTACTGTGATGGTTATGTTCTTCCATATTTTTTAATTTATACTCTGAAAGCATCTTTATTTCAGATTCCAGCTCACTTTTTTCAGCTTCATAGGCTTCCTTAAATGTAGAGTAGGGAAGCTCTTCGGCATTAAGAATAATGGAAAATAAAATGAAAATTATAAATAAAAATTTATTCATTTTCGCCTCTCGGATTCTGCGGAAGAGGAAGGTATAAAAGACCTCCTTCAACGCCTCTTTTTAAGGAAGCAAACAGATTTGAAATTTTTTCTTTTTCTTTTTTTCCAGTTACCCTGAATTTTTTAGTTTTATCTCCACTATTCAGATAAAGATCATAATTCCGACCATTTTGAGCATACATCAAAACCATTCCAAATCTTATAGTATCAGCATAAATTGAGTTTCCATTATCTTCTTCAATTACTGTTTTTGAAAAAGCTATTTCGTCTGCAAGTTTTGTCTCATCCTGCATAAAACGCCAAAGCTCTGTTGCTGCTTCATAAAAGGTTATTTCAGATAGCTCTATTTTCTTTTTAAGTTTATTAAGTTTGCCCATTCTTTCAGATTTTTTAAATGGAATTCCCTTTTGAACATTTTTTATTAGAGAATCTATTTTTTCATTTAAAAAAGGATAAAGAGAAACATCTTTTTCCTCTATTTTTAACTGTTCCTGCTTAAGCTCTTTTATCTCCTGTTTAAGCTCTTTGTTTTCCTCTTTTACTTTATCTTTCTCAGATTTAAGAGAAAATTTCTCTTTTAGAAATTCATCTTCCTCTTTTTCAGATATTTTACTATCCTGCTCAATCTGACTGTTTAAAAGTTTTATCTTTCCTCTTAGCTGGGATAACTCTTCTGCCCATTCTGAAACAGTATCTTTTGCGTTAAGTGTAAATAAAAAGATACTTATATAAAGTAAAATGGTGGTTTTTCTCCCCATTTAATTCTCCAATACTTCAAATTCACATAAACCGACTCCATTAAAATGAACTCCTGCTCTTGCTGCATAATTTACAAAGGCTTCAAGAGTCAGGTCATCATAAGGTAAAATTCCATTATCATTGTATGTGACTTTTGAACCGTCTTTATTTCTTAACGTATCCCCATTTTCATCTTTTAAATCAGTAAGATCCTGCTCATAAAGCTCTTTTTCTGTTACTGTGTCATCATCTCCTGCTACTGCTGCAAAAGCATCAAAACGTAAGTCTTCATCACCAGATGCTAGTGTATCCCAGAAAAGATGAAGCGCATGTGCATAAATATATGCCGAAACGCTTTTATTTCTTTCTATAACTATTCCTTTTGTCTTATCTACACCGTTTATGCAGTTAAAATATCTACTTGCCACATTAAGACCAAATCTGAAATTAACTTCCTTGTCATCTTTTGTAGCAACGCCTTCTATAAGATAAGAGAGAGAATTTTCTTTCATATATTCAAAATCATCCTCATCTACATTTATGTTTTCAGTCTTGTCACTAACTTGTCTAAATGTAAATTCTATATTTAATCTTTTTGCAGGAAGATCGTTAAGAGTTGTGATAATGTTCTGCTGATCGCTTCCTTTTTTAAGATCTATTGCCATCACTTTGTCAAGAGAGCCTTCAACATCATTATTATCCTGATTTGTCAGTTTTATATTTCCAATGGTTACTATATATTTTGTAAAAGAGAGGCTCCATCCATCAACAAAAGTGTATTCTGTTCCGTTTTCTGTATATGGAAATCCTTCCTGAAGTGCTTTTCCTCCACTTGCTGATAAAATCAGTGCTCCTGTTCCTGCATCATCTTCTGTTGTGCAGCCAAAAAAGGCTGCTGTTAATATAATTATAAGCAGATATTTCATTTTAATTTCTCCATTTGACGTTATATGAGGTATAGGTTTTAACTCCTGTAAGAAAAGCTGTATAAGCCTGCGAATCTTCATTGTGTGAAAATATGAAAACGCCATCACTTTCTTCTGTAAGTGAATCAAAATCAACGTTTATAAACCAGTTTTCAACTAGAACTTCCAGTATCAAGCTTCCTGACCTATCTTTTGAAAGCTCTATATCAGAATCTGGTGAAATATTTTGAATAGTTCTCATTGTACCTTCATCAGGAATTGTAATATCAACTATAAAATCTTTTTCTGTTTCTCCTTTAACGGCTTTTCCTTCTACATAAATTGAATTGCCATTGAGATTCTTAAAACTTTCGCTGTCTGACCCCAAAGAAAGCGAAGAATCTTTTGGTGGATAGAGATACATTTCTGCTCTTCTGCATGTTCCTGCTTCACCTTCTGTTTTACCTGTTCGAGTTATATTTTCATCTAAAAGATTTACAACATACTGGCTTGTAACTTCTCCTAAAATTATTCCTTTATCAGCCTGAGCCTCTGCAGGACATTTGCTTATTGATGGTGCTTTACTGTAAAAATAAACCGGTCCTACTGCCATATATGCTTTTGTTAAAGAAATTTTCCAGTCTTTACCATTTTCAAAATTTTCAGTTGTTCCTGAACTGAAAACGCCTGCTATTCCTGTATCA
The DNA here is from genome assembly GCA_963667425.1 of bacterium. Taxonomy (GTDB): domain Bacteria; phylum UBP6; class UBA1177; order UBA1177. The sequence goes on from OY763407.1 coordinate 2,218,414, forward strand.
TAAGATATCTTTTCTCCTGATGTTTCACTGCCGCAGCTTATTAAAAAAAGAAGAAAGATAAAAGATAGGCATATTCTTTTTAACATTTTTTCCTCCATAAAATGCGAAGCCCGTAAAACAGACTCCGCATTTATTTTTTGTAAATTATTCAGCTTCTTTATATTTAATTATAAGAGAAACTGTTGTCGCTTCTTCTAAAGCTTTAAATTTTATTATTGCAGGTTTTGGACTATCTGATGTCACATCATCATAAGTTGTTGTTACATGCCAATGTTCAACTAGTGTATCAGGACATTTGCCATTTGCTGTTCCACCTGAAATTAGTAGTTCATTTTCATTCATATCTAAAACTTTATCCAGTATCTCTGCTTTATTTAAGAAAATGACATAAGCTCCACCTTCATCTGCTGTGTGTCTTACTGGAAAATGCACATATCCTTCACTGTTTGCGCTAAGCGTTACTGTTACAGGGATATCTGTTTCAACATGAACATCTTTAAAATCAGCAAAAGATGTTACTGCTGTAACTTCTTCAGGGGTATTTTCGGTAAACTGATTACATGCAAGCTGAGGAAAAGCTATTTCTTCAATACAATTTTTAGAATTATCAGGATCTACAACATATCCTTCATCACAGTGACATTCATTATCATGAAGATGACCGTGACCTCCACATTCATCTTCAGCAACAGCTTCACAATGAGCCTTTGCATCCTCTTCATGACAGGCTTTTGATGTTCCGCATGATTCTATAGATTTATGCCCGTCAATACAGTTGTAAGCTATGTTTTTTTCACTATCACAACTAAATTCACCTTCTGAGCAGCTTGCAGTTTCATCAACGCAAACAGCTTCGCCTTCTGCTGTTTCAACACATTTATAGCCTTTACTTTCACAGTCATCACTCCAATGAAAGTGAGGATCCATTCCTTCAACAATGTGGCAGTACTCTATCTTATTTTCCGTGCATCTTTCCCAGCCATTAGTTTCTGCGCTGCATTCCCATGAACTTATCACATCAGAATCATTAATATCTTTGTCATTACTATCATTTGAAGAGCTATCGTCACAACCTGTTATCAGTATAAAAATTACGAGAACAGAAAACAGTATTTTTTTCATAAAAATCTCCATAACAAATGTTTAAAATCAAAAAATGTAAGTTAATAATTACAGATTAAACGGAGGAGAATTTTTGGGTGCAAAGAAAAGCACCTCTTTTATGATGTTTCTGTCTTTTAATAAAAAGGATAAATACTTTAATAGAAAAATATGAAATAAAATTATTAAAACAGCTGTAAAAAGAGTTTTCTGGTGTGTAAGAAAATATATGACCGAACATTCATTATCTTCATGTTCGTGACAATTTTCCGATGAAATGGCGACACTGTTTTCCGTATCATAATTTATTAGATTTTCATATAACTCTTTATGAAAATGTTCAAATTTATTTTCAAGAGGATTCCAGCGGTGAGGAATAACTGTAAAGTGGTATGAAAAGACAAAAATATTGGAAAATAGAAGGGCTATTAAAAAGTAAGAAATCTTTTTAGAAAAAGGTCTCATTTTCTCTTTCCAAATTGGGAAACATAATAAAATTTAAAGAAAACAACCTTATAAAAAGGTTTTTTCATTAAATGTCACTTAATTAATATAGAAATATTGATTAAAATTGCAATTATTTATCTCATAAGTAAAATCTATGTGCTATTTTTTGAGGAGGTTTTTATGAAAACTGTTATTGTAAGTGCCATTGTTGCTGTTTTAGTTGCTTTTTCTTTTTATATTTATGCACAATCTGCCATGAACAATACTTCTTCTCAAAACACGCCTGCTTTTTTACCTCAAAATACAGCTGCAAATGGTAACTCAGGTTACTTTATGATTCAGCTTAATGAAAATACTTTTGTTACAGGAAAAAATCTTGGCGATTCTCAGCAGATAATGGTTTTCAAAGTTTCTCATCAGGGTCAGCTTGTTTTAACTCAGAAAGCTAAGTTTATGTATTAATGTACATTGAAAGATTATCAGAAACTATTGCCGCTATAGCAACAGCAAAAGGAAGTTCTATAGGAATTATAAGAATCAGCGGTAATGATTCGTTAAAAATTGCTCAGAAAATCATAAATACAGATAAACTTTTAGAGCCAAGAAAGGCGTACTTTGTAAAAATATCAGATAATTATGACAATATTTTTGACGAAGCTGTCGTTTTATTTTTTAAATCGCCTTCAAGTTTTACCGGAGAAGACGTCGTAGAATTTCATCTTCATGGCTCAGGTGCCAACACAGAAGAAATACTGGACAAAATAATATCTATGGGCGCAAAGCCAGCTTTTAATGGAGAATTTTCATTCAGAGCAGTTATTAACGGTAAAATGCCGCTTAATAAATCTATGGATCTTTCAGCATTAATAGCCGCAGAAGATACAGTTTCTCTTGAATTTGCAAGAAAACAGGCTTTTAAAAACAGTTTTATGGAATATCTTAAATCTACAAAAGATGCCTGGGAAAAGTTTTATGTTCTTTTTACTGCCATTGTAGATTTTCCTGATTTTATGGATGACTATGTTAATAGAAAAGAACTGCTTGATTTAATTGACACTTCTATAAGTGTGGTCTCAAAAATAGAAGAAAACAATAATAGCCTTAGAAAGTTTGAAAATTTTTCTATAATTATTGCAGGAAAACCTAACGTAGGCAAATCTTCCCTTTTCAACAAACTTTTAAATAGACAAAGAGCTATTGTAAACAGTCAGGAAGGGACTACCAGAGATTACATAACTGAGATTTTTTATTTAGGAAAAAATAAAATTGAACTTACAGATACTGCGGGAATTCGAATAGCATCTTCTGAAATAGAAGCCGAGGGAATCTCTTCGGCAAAAAAACTTCTTCAGAATTCCGATTTTATTATTTACGTTATTGACGGATCTAAAATTCCTGATGAAGAAGATAAAAATTCTCTTAAAAATCTTGATCCTCAAAAAACTATAATTGTTGTTAATAAATCTGATATCGCCACAGATTTTTCCAGAGATTTTCTTTCCGAATTTAAAATCTTTAATATTTCTGCAAAAACTGAAGACGGATTAGAAAATCTGAAAAAAGAGATAGAAATTTATGTCTCTTCACTTATGCCCGATATAAACACTCCAGTTTTTAATTCAAAATGGCAAATGCAGATTGCTGAAAATTTTCATTCAAATCTTAATGAACTGAAAGAGCAGATTAATTTTGAGAATATAGAAATAATTTCAATTCTTCTCAAAGAAACATACGACCTTCTCCTTAAATTAATAGGAGAGAGCGATGATCACTCTATTTACGATAAAATTTTCTCTTCATTCTGCATTGGAAAGTGATTTTTTTAGATTCCTTTTAAAGCTTCAATTTTTGCCGCTATTGATTTTTTTGCGATTTAAATATATAAACCCTAGTTAATTCGTTTTTGTTTAATACGAATTAAAATTTAAACCCGTTTTTTGGAGAGCTTTTATGAACTTTTTTGATGTAATTGTTGTGGGAGGAGGCCATGCCGGAATAGAAGCCGCACATGCTGCCGCTCGTCTTAAGGCAAGAACACTTCTCATAACATCAAATATTGATACTATCGGAGTCATGTCCTGCAACCCTTCAATTGGAGGTCAGGCAAAAGGTCAGATTGTCAGAGAAATAAATATTCTTGGCGGTCTCATGCCTGAAGCATCAGACTATGCTGCGATTCAATATAGAATTTTAAACAGAAAAAAAGGACCGGCTGTTCATGCAACAAGAATTCAGGCAGATAAAATTCTTTACTCATCTTTTATGAAATCAAGACTGCTTGAAACAGAAAATCTTTCTATCTGGCAGAGTCAGGTAAATTCACTTATTATAACAAATGGAAAAATTACAGCTGTAAAAACAGAAGAAGACAATATTATTAATGCTGCTGCTGTAGTAATCACAGCAGGTACATTTCTTAACGGAAAAATAGTTATAGGAGAAAGTAATTTTAAAGGCGGCAGACTAGGGGAGAAGGCTTCTCTTTATCTTTCAGATCAGATAAACGATTCCGGATTTAAAAAAATAAGGTTTAAAACCGGAACACCTGTAAGAATTCTGGGCAAATCAATAGATTTTTCAAAAATGGAAATCCAGCCTGGAGAACTTGACTACACTCCTTTTTCATCTTATACAAACGGTAAGCTTTCAAATCAGCTGCCATGCTATATAACTGCTACAAATGAACAGACACACGAAATTATCAGAAATAATATTCACCGTTCTCCTTTATATGGCGTAAACAAATCAATTGAAGGAATTGGACCAAGATATTGTCCATCAATTGAAGATAAAATTGTTAAATTTGCAGACAGAAAAGAACATCATATTTTTGTTGAACCAGAAGGATGGAACAGGCTTGAATACTATCCAAACGGAATTTCAACATCACTTCCTCTTGATGTACAGATGGATTTTCTAAAAACAATAAGCGGATTTGAAAACATAACTGTTACAAGACCGGCATACGCTATAGAATATGACGGATTTGATCCTCTTGAACTCAAACTTACACTTGAAAGCAAACACATAAAAAATCTTTTTATGGCTGGACAGATAAATGGAACTTCTGGATATGAAGAGGCTGCAATCCAAGGTCTTGTTGCTGGAATTAACGCAGCAATCAATTCAAAAGAAACTAATGAACCTTTTATTCTGGAAAGAACTGAATCTTTTGGAGGGGTACTTATAAGCGATATAACATCAAAGGGCGTTGACGAACCTTACCGTATGTTTACTTCAAGATGTGAATACAGGTTATCAATAAGAGATGATAACAGTGCTGAAAGACTCTTGGAAAAATCTTTTAAATATAATCTTATTGATGAAACCTTTTATTTAATGGAAAAGAAAAAAATAGAAGAAAAAGAAAAAATAATAAACAGACTTTCGGAAACTAAAATATTTCCTACAAAAGAGATAAATCAAATTTTAGAATCTGTTGATGAAAAACCAATATCAAAACAAATAACAGCAGAAGACATTATGAAAAGAATGACTTTTTCTAAGGAAAAACTTGAAAATATTATTGAAGTTAAAGTACTTGATGATATAAATCCTGAATTATGGGAAAAGGCTATAACAGAAATCAGATACTCAGGATACATAGAAAAAGAAAAAATATTAATGAACCTTTATGAAAAAAATTTAAAAGTAAAAATACCAGCAGATATGATTTTCAAAGGAATATCTGGAATTTCAAATGAAATAGCAGAAAAACTAACAAGAATAAGACCTGAAACTCTTGCAGCTGCATCGCTTATTCCGGGAGTTACACCATCTGCTATTTCTATTTTATATTTAAATATTAAAAGGCATACTCATGAATAAAAATCTCCACGTTTCACGTGAAACATTTTTAGAAATGTTCCAGAAAAAATTACATGAAAGCAATCTTGTTTTAGATGAAAAAATGCTCAATTCTTTTTATGCTTATTATGAAAACCTTATAAAATGGAATAAAAACATTAATCTGACAAGAATAACAGCTGTAGATGAAATAATATCAAGACACTTTATAGATTCACTTAATTTTATAAAAATCAATTTTGACGTTAAAGAAAAAACCATATGTGATCTCGGTAGTGGTGGAGGTTTCCCGGGGATACCTCTTTCTATATTTTATAAAGATACAAATTTTTATCTTGTAGAAAAAGTAGAAAAGAAAGCATCTTTTTTAAGTTATATAAAGTCATTGTTAAACCTTGAAAAAACAAAAATTATAAACAACAGAATAGAAAATATTGATATAAAATTTGATGTAATAACCATGCGGGCTGTAAATGTTGAAGAGAGTTTTTTAAATGAATTGAAAAATTATCTAAATGAAAATGGAAAAATCATCTTATATCTATCGCCATCACAAACATTACCCAAAATATTCGGTAACATTTCAGAGTATGCTTTTTCTGTGGATAATTTCTCTTCAAAAATAGTTATCTGCTCATTTTAATTGACAAAATAGTAATATTTTATTATAAAGATTAAAAGTGTTCAGCTCATTGGAGGTTTATCATAAAAAACAAGCTTATACTATTATTTATATTCATTTTTTATGTGTCACTTTTTGGTGCAGATGAACAAAAAAATACAAACAAGGAAGCAGCCTTTATTAAAAACATGGAGGCTCTGGTCATTGGCGAACTATCTCTTTCTGTCAGACTTCTTTCACTTTCAGCCAGCCTTTCCATTGCTTCCGCTGTAGAGCCTGATGCAATAACAACTTTAACAGATAATATTTCTTCAACTTTAGCAGATACAGATATAATAATTAAAACAAATAAACTTGATAATTCTTTAGCAGCATTATCGGAATATATTTCTGACTGTTCAAAAACTATAGGGACTTATTCTAAAAATAAAAGTTATAAAAATCTTACAGAAATGAGATTATGTATAGATAATTCCATAGATAAACTTGATATTGTAAGCAATAAATTTAATAAAGAATCTAAACAAGATAATAAGTGAGGTTAAAAAATGTCCACTGTTCTTATACTTATGGGAAGTGATTCTGACTGGAAAGTTATGAAAAAAGCTGCTGAAGTATTAAAAGAATTTAATGTAGATTTTGAATGCAGAGTAAGTTCAGCACACAGAACACCTGAAAAAACTATAGAAATAGTTTCTTCATTTAACGGTTCATGTATTATCGTCGGAGCTGGTGCAGCAGCTCATCTTGCTGGTGTAGTTGCAGCACACACAGTTAAACCTGTTATTGCTGTTCCTATAAACGCAACTGCTTTAAGCGGTTTGGATGCATTATATTCAACAGTTATGATGCCTTCAGGGATTCCTGTTGCAACAATGTCTATTGACGGTTCTAAAAACGCAGCACTTATGGCTCTCACGATTATTGCATTATTAGATAACAATGTTAAAGAAAAACTTGAAACTTTCAGAAAGAATATGGTTGAAGAGGTAAATAATAAGGATTTAAATCTTCAAAATATCATAAAGGAGATATAAAATATATGGAACTTCTTAATATTGATGAAGCCGCATGGAAACTTAGAAACGGATCTGTAATAGCATATCCTACAGAAACTGTTTTTGGACTCGGAGCTATAATTTATGATACTGAAGCAGTTCTTAAAATAAAAAAAATAAAGAACATCTCTTCAAGAAAACCTTTATCTGTAATTATATCCAAAAATAATCAGTTTATGCTTAATGAACTTGTAGAACCTTTTATTCCTGTAGCTCAGAGACTTGCAAAATTTTTCTGGCCCGGGCCTCTTACAATACTTCATAAAGCTAAAGATTCTGTTCCTGAGAGTGTTACCGGAGATACAGGATTCATAGGAATAAGATGCTCCGATCTTGAGATAGTTTCCGAGCTTGTTGATAAAACAGGTCATCCTATAATAACAACAAGTGCAAACCCTACAGGAAAAGAACCCGCAAAAACATATGAAGATGTCTTTAATTATTTTAACGACCAAATTGATGGTGTATTAACAGAAGAAGACACATCAGGCTATGAACAGAGAAGTTTAAAACCACAGCTCCCTTCAACTATTGTTAAAGTTGATTATCATAATATAGAAATAATTAGGGAAGGTGCTATTTCTAAAGAAGACATATTAAACAAAGTTTATAAATAATGGATTTAACTTCTTTATCTTCAGATTCTATTTTTAATAAGGATATTTTTCTGTTTCAGAAAAAAGATGGTTATCGTTTTACAACAGATGCGCTTCTTCTTTCATGGTATATATTTAAAAACATAAATATAAACAGCAACTTACAAACTTTAGAAATAGGTTCAGGAAGTGGAGTAATTCCAATAACTTTATTTAAAAGAGGTTTTAATGGATTTATAGACTCTTTTGAAGTTCAACCTGATCTTTATGAAATTCTAAGCCTTAATATAAAAAATAATAGCCTTGAAAACAAAATAAGACCTTTGAATGAAAATTTTCTTGAATCATATATAAAAACAACATCTATAGATGTTGTTTTTACCAATCCTCCTTATTTTACTTTAAACAGCTGCAGGGTTAACTCAAATTCAGAAAAAGCTCTTGCAAGACATGAAATTAACGGTTCTCTTTCTGATTTTTTTAAAAAATCTTCTAAAATATTAAAATTTAAAGGAAGCTTTTTTCTTGTTTACCCACTTAAAAGAGTTCAGTATGCTTTAATGGAATCTTATAAGTATGGTCTTTTTTTAAAGAATATAACTTTTTCAAGAGAATATGAACATTCAAAACCTTCAGTTTTTCTGGCACATTTTGTAAAGGGAGTCAGTTCTAACATAATTTCAACTTCAGATGTTGTAACTCTCAAAAAAAATTCAAACGAATACAGCAATATAGGCAAAGAGATAATGTATGATATGCTTTAATAATATTTCAAAAAGATTTTCAGAAAAAACAATATTTGATAATTTTTCAGGCACAATTTCTTCAAAAAGACTTGGACTTACAGGAGTTAACGGCTCCGGAAAATCTACATTAATGAAGATAATAAAAGGATTGGAACACCTTGATTCAGGTACTATTTCTCACCCTAAAAATGCAAAAATCAAATATCTTTCTCAAACGATTACATATTCTTTCGAAGGCAAAGTTGCAGATGTGGTTAAAAATCATTATATGAAAGACAGTGGTCTTCAGAATCTTTATAATGAAGAAAAAAATATACTGGCAGAAATAGAACATGAAAAAGATATAAATAAAGCAGAATCTTTATATGAAAATCTTATAAAGATACAGGGAGAAATAGAATCTATAAATTCTTCAAAAAATTATAGTTCAGATCCTTTATATCTTTTAAAAAAACTTGGATTTACAGATGAAATGATAGAGCAGGAATCTTCCACTTTAAGTGGAGGATGGTTAATGAGGCTTGCTCTTGCTGTTTTAATGTCCGAAAGTTCAGATATGATAATGTTTGACGAACCTACAAACTATCTTGACATAGAAACTGTCGATTTTCTTAAAGAATGGATAGATCAATATAAAGGATATATTATTCTTGTATCTCACGACAGAGCTTTTTTAAATTCTATAGTTACTGAAATATGGGAAATAATTTGCGGGAGAATAGAAATATACAAAGGTAACTATGATTACTATCTTTCAGAAAGTGTAATAAGATATGAAACTCTTGAAAAAACAAGAAATAAACAGCTTGAAGAAATAGAAAAACTACAGGAATTTGTTGATAAATTCAGGTATAATGCAAACACCGCATCCAGAGCACAATCAAAACTTAAGGAACTTAATAAAGTAAAGTCTGAATTAATAGAAATTCCAGAAAGGACAAAAAAGAATAATTTTAAATTTCCTGAAATGGAAAAAAGCGGAAAAATAGCTGTAGAAATAGACTCCATATTCAAAAATTTTGGTAAAAAAGAACTTTTTACAGGCTTTTCGAGAATAGTAAATTATGGTGAAAAAATAGGATTGGCTGGAAGAAACGGAATAGGAAAATCAACTCTTTTAAACATTATTTCAGGCAAAATAATACCGGATCAGGGTAATGTAAAATTAGGATCAAATATAAAAATATCTTATTTCAGGCAAAATGAAATAGATTACCTTCCTGAAGATGTGTCTGTTCTTGAATATATAGAATCAAACGCACCTTTCGAACTTGTTCCTAAAGCTAAAAGCATACTTTCATCATTTCTTTTTTTCAGTGACAGCTGGGATAAAAAGTTATCTGTTTTAAGTGGCGGTGAAAAAATGAAAATAGCATTTATAAAAATGCTGCTTAATCCAGGCAATTTATTTTTAATGGATGAGCCTACAACTCATCTTGATATAGATTCAAAGGAAATTCTTCTTAAAAATTTAAAAGAACTTTCATCAACAGTAATATTTGTCTCTCATGACCAGTATTTTATAGATTCTTTATCAACATCTATTGTTGCTTTTTCAAAAGGTTTTCCTGAAAATTTTCCAGGAAACTACTCTGAATATAAAGAAATATATAAAAATAAAAATGAAGAACTATCTTTTTATAAATCTGAATCTGAAAAAAATATAAATATAAGTACAGATAAAAATAAAGTTAATAACTATGAACTTGCAAAGAAAAACAGAAATTATTTAAATAAATTATCTAAAGAAATAGAAAAAATAGAAGAAAACATAGCTGAAAATGAGGATAATTTAAAATCATTATCTGAATCTATAAATAACATGCCTTTAGAAAAAATAACTGAAACAGGAATAAAAATTAATAAATTAGAATCTGAAATAAAAAAATTAATGGAATTATGGGAAGAAAAAAATATTGAAATAGAAAAATTAAAAGGTACTCTATAAGGTAACCTTTTTAGGATTGTAATAATGTGGAATAAAATTCTTGAAGAATTGAAAAATATTGAAGGTTCTAAATTTGTTGATGCCTTTTTAGGTGATCACATAAAACCTTTAAATGAATCTGAAAACAGAATCGTTTTATCTACTCCAAGTCAACAGGTAATAGATTCTATTAAAAGTTTCGATATAATAGATAAAATTATTAAAATAGCAAATGATATTAATGGATCAGATAATTTTACGCTAGATTTTGTTGTTACTGATTCACAGGAATCATTTGATTTTTCATCGGATGAGCCAGTTACAAAAAATAATAAATCTGATAAAAAAGATGATTCTAAATATTCAAGACTTATAAAAGATTATACTTTTGAAAATTTTGTTTCAGGTCCTTCAAATGAAATGGCTTTTAAAGCTATTAAAAGTGCTCATGTAGACAATAACAAAAAATATAATCCGATTCTTGTTTATGGTGATTCAGGACTTGGAAAAACACATATTATTCAGGCTGCAGGACATTATTTTAAAAGTAAAAAGAAAAAAGTATGCTATTTTTCATGCCAGCAATTTTTAAATGATTATGTAAAAGCTATTCAAAATTCTAAAATAGAAGAATTTAAAGAAAGCTTTTTAGAATATGATTTACTGCTTGTAGATGATATTCAGTTTTTATCTAAAAGAGCATCAACTCAGAATGAATTTTTTTACATATTTAATGAATATCTTACAGCACAAAAACAAGTAATAATAACTTCAGATTGTTATCCTAGCGAAATAAGAGATATAGATAACAGGCTTATAACAAGATTTTTATGGGGTGCAAATTTTGAAATAACACCGCCTGAATTTGAAACCAGACTTGCTATTGTAAGAAAAAAATGTGACATATATAAATTTGATATTGATGAAGATGTAATGATATTTATAGCTTCAAATATAAAAAGCAACGTAAGGGAAATAGAAGGAGCATTAAAAACTCTTCATATAACAGCAGGTCTTGTTGATAAAAAAATAGATATAGATTTTGCAAAAAAATCATTAAAAAGAATGTTATCAAGCACCATACAGAACATCACTGTAAAAGATATAATAAATCTTACAGCATCATATCTTAATGTTAAGCCTCTGGATATAAAATCAACAAAAAGAACTAAACAAATATCTGCAGCAAGGCATATAGCTATATATCTTTCAAAGCAGTATACAGATGAAACATTAAAAGATATTGGAAATGAATTTTCAGGAAGAAACCACACTACAGTGCTTGCTTCAGTTAATAAAATAGAATCTGATATGACAAAAGATAAGAATCTGAAAAAAATGATAGATAATTTAGAGATACTTATTAAAGAAAGAAAAATATGAACAATTGTTTAAAAGAACCGTGTCAAAAAAATGTTGATAAAAATATGAACATAAAAATCAACAATGAATTAACATTAAAAAATTACCTATATATAATAAAAAACTTAACTTTAAACACTTTTAAACATATAAACACGAGTAATAATTATAAATATATAAATATAAACTAATATAATTATAAAACAGGAGTAACTATGATCAATTTAGTTTTTAACAGATCTGATTTTATCAAAAGCCTTGAACATTGTATGAGCTCTATAGATAAAAAAAGTACTATGCCTATACTTTCAAATGTTCTGATAAATATAGAGGGAGATAATTGTAACATTATTTCAACCAATTTAGAAACATCTGTAATATCATATATAACTCCTGTATCTTCCAATGGAACAGGAAAAATAGCAGTTCCTGCAAAATATATTTATGATTCCTGTAAAATAGTAACTACCGGAGATACAATCACTTTCTCATATGATCAGAATAATATGCTTTTAAATATGACTTCAGGTAGGACAAATTATAATATACCATGCTGTGATGCTTCTGATTTTCCTATAATAAATGTTGAAGATGAAGATAGGAAAGATATAAATATATCCAAAATAATATCAGGATATAAAAAAATTCAGTTTTCAATGTCAGATGCAAATATAAATAAATCATATTCAGGTATTCTTATAAAAAGATTTGAAGATAATTCAATAGAAATGGTTTCTACGGATATTCATAGAATATCTGTTTTATCACTAAAAGATACTTTTATAGATATAGAAGATCTTGATGAAGGAATAGTCATCAGTGGCCGAAATTTTGCCGAGATAGCAAAAATATTTTCTGCGAGTGAGAATGTTAAGGTTTCTATAAAAGATGGTAAAATGACGCTAAAGAACGATGATGTAATTTTTATATCAAGGCTTATGAAAAATGAATTTCCTAATTACAAAGCTGTAACAGGAAATGAATCTGTATATGATGATAAGGAAAAAGCAGTTATAGATAGAAAAGAACTTATAGACGGAGTAAAAAGAGTTATAGTTTTAAGCTCAGAAGAAAAAATATGGGGAACAAAATTTGAATTTAAAGGTAACCTTCTTTCAATGAATTCAAATTCAAAATTTGGTGGAAGTTCCAAAGATGAAATAGTAATAGATGAGCCATTTACAGAAAATAAGATGATAGGTATAAATGCCCGTTATCTTCTTGATGTTTTATCTTCAATAAATGAAGAAAAAGTTAAAATGATAGTTGAAGAACAGCTTAAACCAATGACTATTATTGAAAAAAATAATGATTTTTTCTACATACATATGGTTATGCCTCTTAAAATATGAAAATTATTTCAACTGAAATAAGAAATATCAGAAATATTGAACATTTAAAAATAGATCTTAATAATAAAACTCTTATTTATGGAAAAAATGGATCAGGGAAAACTTCTATTCTTGAATCATTATATTTATCTATTACAGGAAAGAGTTTTAGAACTTCAAATATAAGTGATTCTATTAAAACAGGTGAAAAATATTCATTTATAGAATCTGTAGTTGAAGATATTGATAATTATGAAAGAACATTATCTTTTGGTTTTAATAGAAATGATAAGGTATATAAAATAGATGGAGAACATGTTAAAAGGAGAGAACTTATTTCAATAATTCCATCTGTAGTATTTACACCTGACACTCTTGATATTATAAAGGGTGGTCCGTCATTAAGAAGAAATTTTTTAGATAGAATAGCATTTATTATAGATAAAAATTACTATTATACATATGTGTATTATAAAAAATATTTAAAAAACAAACAAAAACTGATTTATGATAAAAACAGACATATGATAAATATTCTAAATAAATCAGTGTATGAACATATTGAAAAAATTAGAAATATAAGAAAATCTATAATAGAAAATTTAAATAAAATAATAAATGAAATTTCTGAAGAATTGAATTTTAATTATAATGTAGAATTTAGTTTTAATTATAAAAATAATAATATTATTAATGATTTGGATTCTATTTTGGATAAAGAAATTTACTATGGAAAAGTAATTTATGGTCCTCATATTGATAATATAAATGTTAAAATAAATAGTAGAAAATCATACAATGCTTCAATGGGTGAACTTTATTTTTTATCATTTTTATTAAAAGTATCTGAACTTAGTTTTTATACAAAGTATAATATTTTTCCTGTTTTTATATGTGATGATGTTTTTAATTTTTTAGACAAAGATAATAGTGGTAGAGTTATTGATATAATAAACAAGATAAAAAATCAGATAATAATAACATCTCCACATAATATTGATAATAATAATATAAATAATATTTCAATAAATAAAATTTTATAATACATAATGGTATATGATGATTTGTAAAAAATATTTTAAGTTATAATTAATAATAATATTTTACAATTTTTATATGTATTTTAAGTTATTATTTTATATTTAATTAAAAAAATATAAAAAAAATTTTTTTGACAATTGAAAACCCGTTAATATACTCATATATGATATCTATTTTTTCTAAAAAAAGGGGGTTTTATGGTTGTTTACGATATTACAGACATAAAAGATTCTTATTCATTTTTTATGGATAAGGTTAAACCTTATTATGCTAGTTATCCCAGCTACATACAGTGTAAAATAGACGAATTAAAGATAAGGTACGATAAACTTGCCAGTGTTGTAAAAAACATAGAGAGTAAAGTTGTTAATGTTAAATCTTCTGTTTCAGATAAGAAAATATGGGCAGTTGATGTAAATACTGAAGTTGAAAAAATATATTCAATAATATCGGTAAGATATAGTGCTGAAGATAAGAAAAAAATATTTAAGTGCTATATTCCTGGTAGAACTTCAAATGTTTCAATACTTGTAAAACTTATGGAAAGGATAAAAGATTATTCTTTGGAAGATAAATATTCTGATATAACTAATTTTAAGCCTGTATTAGATTCTTTAATATCAAGAGGAAGAGAATTTTTGGATATTGAAGAATATGAAAATAATTCTTCTCCTAAGAAAAAAGTTGTTATAGCTAGACGATCTTGGGAAAGTCAGTTTAAAAAAGTCAAATATGTAATGAAAGCTGAATATTATGAAAATAAAGATTTAGACTGGAAATATTTTTTTAATGAGTAATTTCTTTTTTATTATCAGGATAAAATATTAAAATAATCCCAATAATCATAGAAAATACAGATATTATTTGAGATGTAGATAAGAAATTATCAAAAAACAATCCTCTACTGTCATTTCTGAAAAATTCTATTGTAAATCTAAATATGGCATAAAGAAAAAGCCATAAACCTAAAGGAGTTCCATTTTTTTTATATTTTTTTCTTACAAAGAAATATAAAAATATAAAAATAATAAAATTAAAAATTACAGAATAAATCTGAGTTGGAATTACAGGAAATGGTGTATCTGAAATAGAGTTTATAATATTATTATTAAATTGTTCTCTTGCTGCATCACTGTATGATGGAAATACAACAGATAATACTGAGTTTGATATTTTTCCAAAACAACATCCATTTAAAAAACAACCTATTCTTCCAATTGATATTCCAAGTGCTGCAGAATATGACATTGCATCAAGATACTTTATTACAGGTTCTTTTTTTATTGATAAATATATTATTGCTGAAAAAAATGATAGTATAACACCTCCGTAAAAAGCAAGACCACCTTTCCATATATAAAGCATGGCTATTGGTTTTTGAAGATATATATCAAAAAATCCGTCAAATATTATATGCTGTATTCTTGCTCCTATAAGACCGCCAATTACAGAAATTAAAAACAGATCAAAAATAACTTTTTTATTTTTAAGTCCTATTCTATTTGCTTCTCTAAGAAATATAAAAAAACCTACTATCATGGCTAAGGCTACCATAACATTAAAGCTTGAAATAGTTATATTTCCTAATCTTATCATTACAGGATACATATTTACCTCTAAAAAATAAATAAAAGTGATTTTATCAGAAAATAATGTTTTTACAACTATAAGAATATTTAAGTTGATTTAAATATCCTTGTTTTATAAGATGTGAAGGTTTTGGTTTTTTGTTTATGGAGTTTTTTATGATAATTTCTATAGCCTCAGACCATGGTGGTTATTTATTAAAAGAACATATAAAAGTTTATCTCGAGAAAAAAGGAATAAGTTTTATAGATAATGGAACAAATTCTCAGAAATCTGTTGATTATCCTGTTTATGCAAAAAAAGTTGCTCTTGATATTCTTGAAAAGAGAGCAGATAGAGGAATTCTTGTCTGTGGGACAGGAATAGGCATTTCTATAGTTGCCAATAGGTTTAAAGGAATAAGATGCGCTTTAGTTCACTCGGTGGAATACACTAAGCTATGTAGAGAACATAATGATGCTAATATTATAGCTTTAGGCGGTAGATTCACAACATTAACAGAATCTGAAAAAATAATTGATGCATTTATTGAAACAACTTTTGCCGAGGGAAGACATAAAAACAGAGTTTTTCAAATGGATGAAGATTCTTAATATATTTATATATAATAGTTTTTTACAAATAAGCTCACTAAAAATTGACTATATTTTTTTGTTTGTTTAGAATCTTTGACGTTAGTGTTTTTATAAATAAAAATAGGAGAAATTAGATGACATCTTTAAATTCTGAAGAAAAAATTCGTGATATTTCTCAGTACTTAAGAAAAAATATTCTTGATGTTGCTGAAGATGAAAAAAAGAAAATAATTGATGAAGCTGAGACAGAAAAAAAGAGAATTATTGAAGATGCTGAAAAAAAGGCTTCTGAAATATTAAAATCTGCTCATGAACAGGCTGAACAGGAAAAAAGAAATTCTGAATCTGCAATAAAAATTGCTGCAAAACAGGCAGTGGGAATTCTTAAACAGAATCTTGAAAAAGAAGTTCTTAAAAAGGTTATTGATAAACCTGTTAAGGAAATTAATGGAAATAATGATGTAATGAAAGAACTTTTAAAAGAAGTTCTTAATATATATCTTACTAAAGAAACTTCAGGTGCATCTGAACTTGTTGTTTCTGATAAAATAAAAAAAGATCTTTCGGATTTTATAAAATCTGAAATAATTGCTATGTCTAATAATAAAATGACGCTTTCGGAAGAAACAATTCCTGAAGGATTTGCTGTTACTATAAAAGAAAATGGATTAATGTTTGATTTTTCTTCATCAGCACTTATTGAACTTATTTCAAATTATGTAAGACCGGAAGTAAGAAACTATTTATTTGAAAAATAAAAGGAGTTTTTAATGAAGCTTAATTATTACGCAATAGCTTCTTTTTCCGAAATGACATGGGATAGCGAACTTCCTACAACTACGGCTGAATTTATTGATGATTTGTCTGTTCTTTTTGAACCTTTTCAGGAAGGCATAAATAAAATACTTCTTCTTAATGATATAAAAAATATAGAACTATTATTAAGAACAAAAGTTGATATTCCTGAGGATGTGAGAGGTAACAGAGGTGATGACATAGATTATTTCAGGGCTAGAATTCTTGATGCAGATGAGTTGGAACTTTTTTTACAGAATCATTATCTGTATGGAGATAAATACCCTTCATTTATTCATGACTTTTTTGAGAGTAATCAGACAAATGAAGATAGATTTAAAAATATAGAAGATCTATATCTTATGTATTTCAAATACCTGAGAAGCGATGAAGAAGGTTTTTTCAGATATTATGGAACAACAGAACTTATTATAAGAACGGTGTATTCTGCACTAAGACTTATAAGAGCGGGAAAGGAACTTGAACCACATCTTAAAGGTGATGAAGAGATAGTTAAAACTATTCTTGAACATAGATCAAGTACAGATCTGGGGCTTAAAAACATATTTCCTGAAGTTCAGGATATAATTTCAATTTTTGATAAAAATCCTATGGATCTTGAACATCAGATGGACAAAATAAGGTTTACATTGATGGATAATATAGGCAAGGAATCTCCTTTTGGAGATCATGTTATATATGCTTATATAGTTGGTTTTCAGCTTAAAAACAGGTGGAATACACTTGATTCTGAGCTTGGAAGTAAAATTCTTAAAAAAGTAATTGAAGGATAATATCAGCAGGAGAAAGGAATGAGCATTAATTCTGAAATTGCAACCGGGAAGGTTGTTGCTGCTCAGGGAAATCTAATGACCGTTCAGTTTGAAGGTATCATCAGACAGAACGAGCTGGTTTACATTAACACCAGAGGCAAAAAGTTAAAAGGCGAAGTTATTGAAATTGATGGAAATGAAGCTAAAGTTCAGGTTTTTGAACCTACAAAAGGTATTACTCTTGGTGATACAGTTGAATTTGATAAGGAACTTCTTTCCGTTGAACTTGGACCTGGATTGTTAAAATCCGTTTATGATGGTTTGCAGAATCCTCTTGAAGAAGTTGCTAAAGAAAAAGGTTACTTTCTTCCTGTGGGTTTTTACATGCTTCCTTTGGATAGAAAGATCAAATGGAAATTTACACCCTCGGTTAAAGTTGGTGATGTTGTTGAAAGAGCTGACTATCTTGGTCATGTTCCTGAAGCAAATATAGAACATAAAATAATGGTTCCTTTTCAGTTTATAGGAAAAGGAAAAATTGTAAAAATTGCATCCGAAGGTGAGTATACTGTTGCAGATGAAATAGCTGTTATAGAAGATGAAAATGGAAAAAGTCATTCTGTAAATATGATTCAGAAGTGGCCTGCTAAATTTCCTCTTAGATTTGGAAAAAGAATTCTTCCTACAGAACAACTTGTTACAGCATGTCGTATTATTGATGGTTCTTTTCCTGTTGCAAGAGGTGGAACGTTCTGTACTCCAGGACCTTTTGGTGCAGGCAAGACCGTTTTGCAGCATCAGATATCTAAATATGCAAGAATTCAGATAGTTCTTGTTGTTGCATGTGGTGAAAGAGCTGGAGAGGTTGTTGAAATTCTTAGAGAATTTCCAGAATTAGATGATCCAACAACAGGAAAGAAGCTTATGGATAGAACTTGTATTATATGCAATACATCTTCAATGCCTGTTGCTGCTCGTGAAAGTTCTGTATATGTTGGAACAGTTATGGCAGAATATTACAGACAAATGGGTCTTGATGTTCTCCTTCTTGCAGATTCAACATCAAGATGGGCTCAAGCTCTGAGAGAAATGAGTGGAAGACTTGAAGAGATTCCTGGTGAAGAGGCTTTCCCTGCATATCTTTCTTCAAGAATTGCAGAATTTTATGAAAGAGCAGGAGTTGTTAAGCTTAAAAATGGAGAAACAGGTTCTCTTACAATCGGTGGCAGTGTTTCACCTGCTGGTGGAAACTTTGAAGAGCCTGTTACACAGTCGACACTTGCAGTTGTAGGATGTTTTCTTGGTCTCAGTAGAGCAAGATCCGATGCAAGAAGATTTCCATCTGTAGATCCTCTTATTTCATGGTCAAAATATGGTGACAGATTTATTGAAACAGGCGATGAAGATACTAAAAAAATGATGAAGGTTATTAAAAAAGCTCAAAAAGTCATTTTTGAATCGGATGAAATAGGGAAAAAAATGTCTGTTGTCGGCGAGGAAGGTATCAGTATTTCTGACATCGTAGTTTTTCTTAAAGGTGAATTTTATGATGCTGTTTATCTTCAGCAGAATGCTTTTGATAAAGTTGATACAGCTACAGGCATAAAGAGACAGGTTGAACAGCTTGAAATAGTAGATTCTGTTCTTGATAAAAATTTTAAATTTGACACCCGTGACAATGCAAGAAGTTTCTTCCTTTCGCTTCAGGATAAATGTATACAGTGGAATTATACCGCACTGAATGATCCTATGTATAATGAGAAGAAAAGTGCCATAATACAAACAATAGAGGGTGCATAAGATGGTCAGAACATATAATAAAATAGAAAAAATCAAAGGAAGTATTGCTCAGGTAAAAGCTGATGGAGTAATGCTTGGAGAACTTGCTGCTGTAAAAATGAGAGACGGAAGAGCTACTTTGGCAGAAGTTATAGGTTTTGATAGAGAAAGTGTAAATCTTCAGATATATAGTGGAACAAAAGGTGTAAGTACTGGAGATCAGGTAAGATTCCTTTCAAAACCAATGCAGGTTTCTTATGGTGATACAATGCTTGGCAGAGTTTTCAATGGTTCAGGAGAACCTATTGATGATGGTCCTGAAATGATGGAAGACAAAGTGGAAATAGGAGGAACATCTTTTAACCCTGCAAAAAGAATTGTTCCTAAAAGATTTGTTAAAACAAACATACCAATGATTGATATGTTTAATTCTCTAGTTATAAGTCAAAAAATACCTATATTTTCCATTCCTGGAGAGCCATACAATGAGCTTCTTGCAAGAATAGCAAGTCAGACAGATGCTGATGTTATTATTCTTGGAGGTATGGGACTTAAATTTGATGACTATCAGTTTTTTTATGACTACTTTTCAAAAACAGGAGCTATTGAAAAAACTTCAATGTTTATTCATTTGGCATCAGATCCAGTTGTTGAATGTGTTCTTGTTCCGGATATGGCTCTTGCTGCTGCTGAACAGTTTGCAGTACAGAATAAGAACGTTCTGGTTCTCCTTACAGATATGACATCTTTTTCAGATGCTCTGAAAGAAATAGCAATTTCTATGGAAATGGTTCCTTCTAACAGAGGTTATCCGGGTTCTCTTTATTCAGATCTTGCTGCAAGATATGAAAAAGCTGTTGATATTGCAGAAAGTGGCTCAATTACAATTATTGCTGTTACTACAATGCCTGGCGATGACGTTACACATCCTGTTCCTGACAACACTGGATATATTACAGAAGGTCAGTTCTATCTTCATAATGGAGTTATAGATCCTTTTGGTAGTCTTTCCAGATTGAAACAGCAGGTTATGGGTAAGGTTACAAGAGAAGAACATGGTGATCTTGCAAATGCGATGATCAGGCTTTATGCTGATGCTAAAAAGGCTAGAGACAGAGAGTCAATGGGTTTCAGACTTAGTAAATGGGATAATAAACTTCTTAAATATGCGGAACAGTTTGAAACCAGAATGATGGATCTTAATGTAAACCTTGATATAGAAGAACAGCTTAATCTTGGTTGGCAGATTCTTGCCGAATGTTTTGAAAAGAATGAAACAGGTCTTAAAAGCACATGGATAGAAAAATATGGAAAGTGGGACAAATAGCCGGAGGTTACAATGGCTGAGATAAAACTCAACAAGACAGAGCTAAAAGTACAAAAAACGCTTTTATCACAGCTCTCAAAGTATCTTCCCACTCTTCAGCTGAAAAAACAGCAGCTTCAGGGCGAAGTTGAAAATGCAAATGTCAAGCTTCAGGAAATAGAGACAAAAATGAAGATAAAGGAAAAAGAAATTGCAGAATGGGCAATTCTTTTATCTCAGAAGCTGACAATTAACATTCTTCAATTTGTCAGAGCTAAGGAAGTTGTTAAAAGAAGAGAAAATATAGCAGGTGTTGAAGTTCCGGTTTATGAAAATGTTATTTTTGAAGATACGGAATATTCCTATTTTGCTACACCTGTATGGATAGATAATGCTATAGCTGTCATAAAAGAGATAGTATATTTGAGAGAAGAGATAAAAATTCTTCGTGAGCGTTATGAACTTTTAAGAGAAGAGCTCAGACAGACAAGTATAAAAGTAAATCTTTTTGAAAAGAGAATGATTCCTCAATGTAAGGAAAATATAAAGAAAATAAAAATTTTTCTTGGTGATCAGGAGATAGCTGCTATTTGTAATGCAAAAATAGCCAAAGATAAATTGAAAAGAAAAGTACTTTTACAGAAATTAAAGGCGGAGGCAATCTAGTGATAGAAAAAATGCACAAGGTTTTATTTGCGGGGCCTTTAGAAATACGCAGTGATTTTATTGTAAAGCTTCAGGAAAAAGGTGTTGTAGAGCCGGAATCTTATAAAGGAGAGCTTTTCAGTAAAAATGGAAAAGAGGTTGATACCTCATCTGCGGACCGTATTTTAGCTATTTTTAAAACTCTGAAAAAGTATAGATCTGAAGCTTTGGAAACAGATTTAAGAAAAGATGGAAAAATCTTAATACATGAAATAATAGAGCAGCTTCCATTAATTGAAGATGAACTTAGAGCGGCAAAAGAAAATGAACTTCAGCTTAATAAGACTAAATCAATACTGGAACCTCTTGGCGATTTTGATATAACAGATCTTAATGATATAGAAAAAAGAGGCAGTGTTTGTTTACAGTTCTGGGAAACATCTTTAAAGAATTTTGAAAAAGCATCATTTGATGGAGTTTTTCCTCTGATTATAAAAGATGATGGAAAAAAGATTTATTTAATTACTGTTTCTAAAGAAAAAATTTCTTTGGAAGGATTAAGTGAAATCATAGTTAATGATGATATTAAGAGTATAGATAAAAAACTTGAGGAAACTAAAAATGAAAAAGAGAATATTCTTAAAAAAATATATTCTTTTGTTCCTTATGACAGAGATATCTATGACCTTTATCTAAAAGAGCTTAATATTGTTAACTATGACAATGTAATATCTGCTTCAATAGAACCGCTGGATGGTAAAATTTTTGTTGTTCAAGGATGGTGTCCTGATAAGGAGCTTAAATCTATTTATGAAATGGTTAAGGAAATGCCTGTCACTGTTATGGAAATTGAACCTGAAAAAAATGACAGAATTCCTACTTTTATGAAAAATAAAGGACCGGCAGCAATAGGACAGGAACTTGTAGAATTTTATGATACTCCAAGTTACACAGACTGGGATCCAAGCAGTATCGTGTTCTTTTCATTCCTTCTCTTTTTCTCAATGATAATGGGAGATGGCGGTTATGGACTTTTACTTTTTATAATAATGATAGTTGTTAAATTAAAAGTTAAAAATCCAAAACCTTCTGGAAAAAGAATTATAAACATGGGTATGGCTTTAACTTTTGGAACTTTTGTTTATGGAATAATTTCCGGAGGTTTTTTCGGACTTTCTCCAGATAACAAAATTTTTGGATGGCTGGTTAAGCTACAGCTTTTCAATGGAGGATGTACAAATCCGGATGGATCTATGAACTCAACAGATCTTAACAATATGATGAGAGCCGCAATTATTATTGGTATTGTTCATATTACACTTTCACTTATTGTTAAATCTGCAAAAAGTATTTTAGATGAAAAGGATTTTCTTGAACCATTAAGAAAGCTTGCATGGATTTTCGCTATGTGGCTTTTCTTTTTCTATTATGGAAAACCTTTTATGGGAATTTCGTCACAACTTCCAATTCAGCTTAATGCTATCTATGCGGCACTTGGAATAGTTGCTGTTATAAGTGGTATTAAAGCAGGTTCATTTAATCCTGTAAAAATACTTCTTTCAGCATTTCTGGGTGTTTATGATGGTGTTCAGTTTTTCAGTGACGTACTTAGTTATATAAGAATTTTTGCGCTTGGACTTTCAGGAGCACTGATCGCCCAGACATTTAACTCTTTAGCATATGGTTTAATTGAAAGTGGTGGATTATTTATAGTTTTAGGAGCTTTTGTATTTATTGCAGGACACCTTCTTAATATAGGACTTTGTTTGATGAGTGCTGTAATTCATGGACTTAGACTTAATGTTCTTGAATATTACAGGTGGAGTTTTGAAGGAGCCGGAAGAGCTTTTAAACCATTTAAAAATTTAGTTAATTAATTTTTAGTAACAAACTTAAGGAGATTATTATGGATTTTGGAGTTTTTGGAGCTATTTTAGCACTCGGACTTGGAGCAATCGGAAGTTCTGTTGGTTGTGGTATTGCAGGAATGGCGGCACACGGTGCTATGTCAAAACAGGAAGAATCTCATGGTATTTTTATTGCTCTTTCAGCTATGCCTGCTTCTCAGACAATTTATGGCTTTGTTTTAATGATGATGCTTAAGGGAGCAGAAAACTTAAGCACAGTTTCAACCTTTGGAATAGGTCTTTCAGCTGGTCTTGGTCTTATGTTTAGCGCTATTTATCAGGGAAAAACATGTAGCTCAGCTATTTTAGGTGTTTCCAGAAAAGCTTCTATAACAGGAAAAAGTTTTATTGCACCTGGTATTGTTGAGTCTTTTGCTCTTTTTGCAATGGTTGGTGGTATAGTTCTCGCCAGCTAATCTTTCTTTTTAATCCAGCAAAAACATATCCTCATCTTTCTTTGAATAATTTTTCTTTGAATGGTTTTCTAAGCGACCAAAATTTGATTTAAGTCTAAATCTTTTCATCATAGACTTAAGATTATCAGCCTGCCCGCTAAGCTCTTCAGATGCAGCCGCACTCTCTTCCGCACTCGCTGTGTTTTCCTGTGTTACCTGATCTACCTGACTGAGTCCGATGTTTATCTGTGATACTCCCTGTGCCTGTTCATTTGATGCTGCCGCTATCTCTCCCACTATATCTGTAACTTTCGCAACGTCTCCTACTATCTTCTCCAGTATTTCCGCTGTCTGTTTTGACATTGATGAGCCGGCTGATGACTTCTGAACCGCATTTTCTATCATCTGACCGGTCTCTTTCGCCGCTTTCGCACTTCTTGCTGCAAGGTTTCTTACTTCTTCCGCAACAACTGCAAAGCCTTTACCGTGGATTCCGGCTCTGGCTGCTTCCACGGCTGCATTCAGCGCAAGAAGATTCGTCTGGAAGGCTATTTCATCTATTACTTTGATGATTTTCGATATTTCATTACTTGAATCCTGGATTTCTTTCATCGCTGAGAGAAGATTTGCCATTTCAATGTTACCTTTGTCTGCTGCATTCATAGCCTGTTTGGCTATTGAGTTCGCTGCCTGGGAATTTTCAGCATTGGCTTTTATCTGACTTGCTATCTGCTGCATTGAGCTTGATATTTCTTCAAGACTTGATGCCTGAACTGAGGCTCCTTCTGAAAGGTTCTGTGAGGCTACTGCTACCTGCTGTGAGCCGTTTGATACTTCCTGGGTCGCTATGTTTACCTGTGACAGAACGTCTTCAAGGCTTGCTATCGATGCGTTCGCCGCCTGTTTGATTTTATCAAAGTCTCCTTTGTAGCTGTTCTGCATTTCTGTTGTCAGATCTCCTTTTGAGAGATTTTCCATAACTTCAAGGATTTCATCCAGCGGTGTTTTGTATGCGTCACAGATTCCGTTTATTCCTGTAAGAACACTTTCCCAGCTTCCTTTTATTAGTGTGTTTCTGCTTGCTCTGAATTTGAGGTCTCCATTTTTTGTCGCATCTATTATTTTCTCTATATTATCCAGCAGAAGGTTCATTACGTCTATGTAGTTGTTTACTGCATTTTTGATGGCGTTGTAGTCTCCTTTGAATTCTGCTGTAACTTTATCCGGGAGTTTGCCTCCGGCTATATCGTTTAGCGCGTTTACTGATACATTCAGCGGGATGGTTATTGTATCTACTATGTTGTTGACTCCGTTGATAACCTGTTTGAAGGCTCCTTTGTGTCTTTCAGCATCCGCTCTCGTTTTTAGGTCTCCGGCTATAGCTGAGTCTACCAGTATTTTTGTATCATGAATTAGTCCCTGAATCGCTCTCATCATTTCTATGTATGCAGGAATCATTTCGTCTTCTCTTGAGAGTTTTCCTGTACGCTCAAGTTTTACAAGGTCTCCAAGGTGACCGTCTGCTATGTTCTTTGATATTGATATGAGTTCACTCATGTTCATTGAGAGTGCATCCAGGCTGTCTGCAAGAACCTGAAAACTTCCTTCATAGCTTCCTTTCATTCTCGCTGAGAAGTTGTTAACTGCAAACTGTTCTATTACGCTCACAGTCTCATTTATTGGTGTTTCCACATTTTCAACAAGGGTGTTGACTCCTTTTATGAGGTCTGAATATCCTCCCTGAAATCTTGATGCGTTTCCTTTTACTGTAAAGTCTCCTTTGGCTGCTGCTTTGGCAACGTTATCAAGTTCCAGTATAAGTCCTTTTACTGTTTTCTTAACATTTGCCATAGAGTCTATAATGAGTCCTATTTCATTGCTGCTTTCAAATGTCTTTTCACTGTCAAGCTCGCCTTTGATCATTGTGTCCGCAAACTCAAGCGTTAATGTATAATTCTTTTGTATGATTTTAGAGATATAATAAACAATAATCATCACGGTAACAATTAATATAACGAATAAAAATATAATAAAAGTTAAACTTTTAGATGAATCTTTATGAATACTTGATGCAATCATATTAACATCTTTCTGTATATTATCAATATAAGCACCAGTTCCAATGAACATATCTGTTCCGTCAATCGGCATTGCATAACTTAATTTAGGTTGCAATCCAGATCCTGGTTTTTCAAAATGATATTTTACAAAGCCTCCGCCGTTTTTTGCGGCTTTAGCTAAGTCGGCAATAATAGTTACACCGTTGGTATCTTTTAAATCAATATAATTTTTACCATTTGTTTCTGGATTGACTGGGTAACTAACCCTATTACCCGAATAGTCATATATGAAAAAATAACCTGATTTGTCGTCGAAAAATCTTACTGGATTGGTGACATTTCTCATAACACTAACTTTTTTCTCAGGAGAAAGATTTTTGATTTTATCATTTATAAGAGAAAGTTCAGCCTCAACTAGAGATTTTAGTTTTCCTTCATTTTCATGATAAATATGCTCTTCGACACTTGGAAGTATTGTCTTATTTATCAAGTTTTGATTTGATATGTAAAAAGTAATTAGTAAAAGAAGCATACCTGTTAAAGGCATTGCCGCTACAATAATAAGTTGGTTTATCAATTTCATTCCGGAAATTTTTCTCATGCTGGCACTCCTCATAGAATAAAATATCTTACATTACTATACAATAATATTTAATATTTTAATAAAGTGAATTTTTCGTACATTTTATTTTATTAAAAACATTTGATACACAGCTCTTGTCTTGTTTAAATCTAAAAGTATAATTCATTTGTTTTGAGGAGGCTTTATGAACAAACTTCTTTTAGAAAAATTAAATGTTAAGCAAATACCTGAAGAAAATGGTGTTTATTTTTTTATTAATAAAAAAGAAGAGATCATTTATGTTGGAAAAGCTATTAATTTAAGAAAGAGAATAACCCAATATATAAAAAGACATGATACAAGAAGACAAATCTTTTTTTTAATGGAAGAGGCTGTTTCTGTAGCTTTTATAGTTGTTTCTAACGAAAAAGAATCTTTAATTTTTGAAAATAGAAAAATAAAGGAACTTCAGCCTAAATATAATATTGATTTACGAGATGATAAAAGTTACCCGTATATTGCCTTTACAGATGAAGAATTTCCTGCTCTGGTGATAACACGGACTCCATGGAAAAAATATTTATTTAAAAGAGGACCTTTTATTGATGCAATGCTTCTTCGGAGGCTTTTAAGGGTAATAAATGTTGTCATTCCTATTCGTAAATGTTCTAAAATGAAAAAAGAGCCATGTCTTAATTTTCAGTTAGGTCTTTGTCCCGGAGTTTGTGTTGGAAATATTTCTGTTTACGAATATATGGAAAGTGTTAATAAAATAATAGCTCTTTTAAAAGGTAGTGGTTGGAAAAATCTTTCTATGGAAATAAAAAATAAGATGATGGATGCAGCAGAAAACCTTAATTTTGAAAGAGCGGCACTTCTTAGAGACTCTTTAAAGCTTATACCTGTTTTAAAAGAGAAACTGGGAATAGAAGTAAAATCTGTAAAAGATGAAAAGCATTATCTTTTTGAAAAAAATGAAAAAGGATTTTATGTTGTATCAGCATTGTATTCTGAAAGTGTTCTTAAAAAAATAGATATTTATTTTAAAGAAAGTATTTCTGAATCAATAGAAAGTGATATTCTTACATATTTTACTTTCCAGAGCGAATCTTCATCTTTGCCTGATAGAATAGGTTTTTTTCCAGAAAACATTGTAGATAAAGAACTTGTTTGTGCGTCTGTCGGCAGAGACTTGAAAATATTGAAGACGGATGCTGCAGTGTTGGAAATTTTAAATAAAAATATGGCAAGCAAAATTGCCGGAGAAAGAATTGCTGATAATGAAATTAACAAACTTCTTAAAGCTTTTTCTATTTTGGCAGAAAAAGAAGTTCATTCTATTGCTTGCGTTGATATTTCCAATTTTTATGATGATTTTAATGTTGCAAGTCTTGTTTTTTGGGAGAATGGAAAATTTCTAAAAAAACACTACAGACTTTTTAAAGTAAAAACGGTTATTGGTCCAGATGATTTTTCAAGTATGCATGAAGTTGTAGAAAGAGCTGTTAATAAATGGTTTTCTGATGAATGGAAAAAGCCTGATATTCTTTTTATCGATGGTGGAAAAGGGCAACTCTCTGCTATAAGTGATATAAATGAGCTTCCTTTCGTGATTGGAATCGTTAAAGACAGAAAGAAGGAGCGTGGGTTTGAGAAAATGATTTTTATGGATGGAAAAGAAGTTTTTCTGGATAATAGTACGGCATCCTTACTCATAAAAAAAATTAGAGATGAAGCTCATAGATTTGGAATAAGCTATAATAGAAATCTTCAAAGAGATAAAATACAATCACAGATTTCCGAAATAAAAGGAGTGGGACCGGAGAAAGAAAAAAGTCTTATAAATACTTTTGGTACAATAGAAGATTTAAAAAAAGCATCTATAGAGGAAATACGGAAGGCGCCGCTTATTTCTGAAAATCTTGCAAATCAGATATATAATTTTTTTCACAAACAATAAAAAACTTCTTATACATATTTTTTTATATTTATTTCAATAAAATTTATTGATTTATTAAAAATTTGATGTTAAAACAATATTGCTGACTTTTTTATTTAATAATGTTTTATAAATTGCAAATAAGCGGCAAATGAAAAAAGCGTTTTTTTTCATACTTATTTTTGTTATATTTTTTATAATATCTTGTGAAAAAGATGATTTTGCTGATTATGCCCTGATAGATCGTTCGTGCAATTTCCATGATATTATAAGTAGTGACAAAAAGATTTCATCTCTTGTGGACGAACATTATGTTTATGATTTTATGAATTATCTAAATAGCTCAGCAGCAATTGCAAGCGGAGAATCTGAGAAAATATATATATTCCCTATTGTACAAAATGAACACAGTATGAAGCTTATTGTCAGACAAAAGCTTACATCAGATCCCACTGTGGATTTTTATATTAAAGCGACTGTTGATTCGGAAAATAGACTGATAATATATGAAAAATTGAATTATTCTGATTCGGAAGGAGATGACGGGTCTCTCTGCTGGGCAACATTTTTAATAGAAATAAAAGAAATAAATATAGATTTAACTACAATTAATAAAATACAACTTTGTCTTGATGGGCTTTGTTTTTGTGAAACTGATTCTGAAAATGTTGATTATATCTGTAATTCTTTGATGGAATAGCAGATTTCATTTTTAAATTTATTCATAAAATTGTAAAAGATAAAATCACCTATATAATTTACAGCAGTTTTTTGATTATTAGGAGGAAATGTATGCGTTCACTTTCTGGTATAAAACCTACAGGAACACTTCATATAGGCAATTATTTTGGTGCAGCTAAACAATTTGTCGATATGCAATCAAAATATGAGGGTTTTTATTTTATAGCTGACTATCACACATTAAATACGCTCCCTGTTCCTGAAATTTTAAGAAAAAACAGCGAAGAAATAGTTCTTGATTATCTTGCTTTTGGTCTTGATCCTGAAAAATCTACAATATTTCTTCAGTCAGAAGTTCCTGAGGTTACA
This sequence comes from bacterium, assembly GCA_963667425.1. Lineage (GTDB taxonomy): Bacteria > UBP6 > UBA1177 > UBA1177. Next base: position 2,247,825 of record OY763407.1, read on the forward strand.
GAACTTGCGTTTATTTTAGGTAATGTAACTCCAATGGGCCTTCTTCAAAGAGCACATAGTTACAAAGATAAAACAGCAAAAGGTGAGCTTATCAACATGGGACTTTTTTATTATCCTCTTTTGATGGCTGCTGATATCCTGCTTTATGATTCAGATGTTGTTCCAGTCGGAAAGGATCAGAAACAGCATGTTGAAATAGCAAGAGATATAGCTATAAAGTTTAATCAACAGTATAATCAGGATGTTTTTAAGTTGCCGGAACCACTTATTCAGGATTCTGTAGCTGTTGTTACAGGTACAGATGGAAGAAAAATGTCAAAAAGTTATCAGAATACAATAGAAATGTTTGCTCCATTAAAAGAGTTTAAAAAACAAATAATGGGAATTGTTACAGATTCTACTCCATTGGAAGAGCCTAAAGATCCTGATGCATGCAATATTTACAATATATATAAGCTTTTTGCTAATCTTTCGGAAGTAGAGGAGATGGCAAAGAATTTCCGTTCAGGAGGTTATGGTTATGGTCATGCAAAAAAAGCTCTTTTTGAAGCTATGCTTGCATATTTTGAACCTATGAGGAAAAAAAGAGAAGAGCTTTCTCAAAATCATGACTATATAGAAAGAACCATAAAAGAGGGTTCTGAGAAAGCCAGAGATTTTGCTATAGATAAAATTAAAAAAGTTAAAAAAGTTTGCGGACTTAAAGGAAATATATATTAAATTTTTTCTTTATTTATTATAAATTCAACTCCATCAATAAACATTCTAAGTTCTGCTATAGCTTTTTCTGAACCGTTTTTAGCTTCAATAAGTTTTTTTAAAGCATTTTTTATCATTTCATTTTTAAATACTTCTTTTAAAAGTAGTTTATCTTCTTCATCAAGCTTTTTTTCTGTTTCTATTTCTGAAAAATCATATGACGAAGCTTTTTTATTTTTTATAAACATAGGTTCTTCTTCAAGTAGCGTCCATCTTAAATTAATATTTAATTTTTTCTCGAGTAAAATTGCTATTTCTGCTGTAACTTTAAGATGTCCAACTTCAAGATCTCTTATTTTTGCATGAGTAAAATCAAGTTTTTCAGCAAATTCTTTCTGAGTTAAATTGAAAAATTGTCTTATTTTTTTTATTCTCTCATATGATTCCATGTTACACCTAAAAAAGTTATAAATTTTGTTGACAATATATAAAAAATTATATATTGTGGCTATGAGGTAGAATTATGCCTCATAAATGAATGCGTCTTTTGAAAGAACAACATATTGCAATAGTGATTTTGCAATTAATATGCCGTCTTTGATTATAGGAGAAGTGCCTTGAAAGATTCAACGTTAAAATCCATGATAGAAAATAGGCGTGATATTGATAATAAAATAGCTTTAATTACAGGGGTTTTGCCTGAAGAGGTTTCCAGTAAAACTGATTATGAAATAATTTTTGAAATAGGTTACAGAGAAGGCTTTATGGCAAGTTTTCAGAGAGATATTGATAATAATGATCCCAATAATGTAAAGTTTATTACACTTAAAGCAATTGTTGGACTTTTGAGAATACATAATTTTGATGAAGCTGTAGAACTTATCAGAAGCTATGTTCGAGGAGATAATGAGGCTTTGAAAGAAATATTTAAGAAGAAAGAGTATTGATTTTTTGTTATTAATGTTATAGCAATTTATACATCTTTGTTTTTTTGTAAAAAAGAATTTACATAAAACTTTTTTAGTTTGAGTTTTTATGAAATGTTTTCTTTTTATGTTTTTGAATAAACAGAGAAATTTGTTTCTTAAGGTTGTTTTTACTGGTATAGAAATCTTTATATTAATAGTTGACAACAGTTCTTTTTTTATATATCTTCAGTTGCACACTTTAGATTTTGTTTAGTTTTTTTGTTTTAATATTGTTGGCGTTTTAGGAGGAGTAAATGCTGAGTCGTCTAAAAATTGGTCACAAAATAGTGATGTCTTTCTCAATATTGCTACTTTTAAGTGGTTTTATTGGGTTCACAGGTTATCGTGGTCTTAATAATATTTTTGAAAAGACAGAAGAAGTTGGTCAGACAAGACTCCCGAGTATTTATGGGCTTCTAACTATCAGCAGTGCACAAAGGTCTGTTATTACTGGCGAAAGAGGACTTGTAAACAGACGTTTTACTGGCAATGTTAGGACTGCACAGTATGATTATATTCAAAATTCTCTTCAGATGGCTAAAAAAGGATGGGATGTTTATGAGCCTCTTCCTCAAACAAAAGAAGAGGACAAAATATGGCTGGAGTTTAAATCTGCCTGGGATAGTTGGAGATCAGAATCGGATAAGGTTGTTTCTTTAAGTAAAAATAAAGATGCAATGCTTACTCAGGGCTTAAGTTCTGAATCAGAGGATCTTTCTAAAATAGATACTGAAATTTTTAATCAATCTATGGTTTCAAGAACGGCTTATCTTAAAACCGAAGAGCTTTTGAATAAACTTGTTGAAATAAATAGAGAGCTGGCATTGAAAGATGTAAAGCTTGCAGGAGAAGCAGCTGATTCATCAACAAAGACTTTGTTTGCTGTAATAATTTTTTCAATAATTGTAGGCATAATACTTTCTCTGATTTTCAATAAGAATATATCAAGTATAATTTCTTCACTTCTTTCAGAAGTAGAAAATATTAATGATTCAATTAGCAATGGTCTTCTGGATAGAAGAATAGATGAAGAGAAAATAAATTTTGAGTTCAGACCAATAGTAAAAACAACAAATTCTCTCATAAATACTTTTGTTTCACCAATAAATGTGATGGCGGAATATGTAGACAGGATTTCAAAGGGAAATATTCCTCCTAAAATAACAGATAATTATAAAGGAGATTTTGTAGAGGTAAAAAATAATCTTAATAACTGTATAGATATAATGAACTCTCTTATAAATGAAACCGAAACTCTTACTAAAGGGATAGAAAATGGAAAACTTGACATAAGAAGTGATGCTTCAAGATTTATGGGCAGCTGGGGTTCTTTAGTAAAAGGAATAAATGATCTTGTAGATACATTTATAGCGCCGATAAACACAATGGCGGAATATGTTGAAAAAATATCAAGAGGAGAAATTCCAGCTAAAATAAGAGATGAATATAAAGGTGATTTCAAAGAAGTAAAAGAAAATTTAAATAGCGCTATTGATGCACTTAATGGTCTTGTTGAAGTAAAAAAAGTGCTTGCTAAAATGGCAGGAAACGATTTTACGGATGAAGTAAAAGGAACATATCTTGGCGTTTATGAAGATGTAAAACAGTCTGTCAACCTTGTATCAGACAGACTCAGACATGTTCAGGATATAATTGTAAATATTTCTAATGGTGATACCGGTGATCTTGAAAAACTTAGGAAAGGTGGAAAACGCTCTGAAAAAGATAATTTAGTTCCATCCTTTATAATGATGCTTGAATCTCTTACAGCTCTCATAAAAGGAGTTGAAGGTTATGCTGAACTTTCTTCAAAGGGAGAACTTGAAAAAATAAATCTTGATGAAAGTAGAATGAAAGGTGCCTACAGAGAGATTTTTGCCGGACTTAATAAGGCCGTTAAGTCTACAGTAGAACCTTTGATGGAAACGCTTTCTGTTCTTAAGAAAATGGAACGTGGAGATTTTACAGGAGAGATAACAGGGAAATATGATGGTTCTTTCCTTATGCTTAAAAATGCAGTAAATAATTCAATTTCATCAATAAGTACTTTGCTTGGAGAAGTTACAAATACGACAGCACAAGTATCAAGCGGGTCACAGCAGGTCTCAAGTGCATCGCAGACACTTTCTCAGGGAGCAACAGAACAGGCCTCAAGCCTTGAAGAAATTTCGAGTTCAATGCAGGAAATAGCCGGTCAGACAGGTAGAAATGCGGAAAATGCAGTAGAAGCAAATGGTCTTGCCGTGGAAACTACGAGTGTTGCGGAAAAAGGTACAGGACAGATGAATCAGCTTTTAAATGCAATGTCTGAAATACAGAAATCAAGTAACGAAATATCAAAAATTATTAAAGTAATAGATGAAATAGCCTTTCAGACAAATCTTCTTGCACTGAATGCAGCTGTTGAAGCAGCCAGAGCTGGTATTCATGGTAAAGGCTTTGCTGTTGTTGCGGAAGAAGTAAGAAACCTTGCAGCTAGAAGTGCAAAAGCGGCGAAAGAGACAGGGGAAATGATAGAAAATGCTGTCCAGAAATCCAATGCCGGAGCAGAAATGTCAAAAGATACTGCCGCTATACTGAGTCAAATAGTTTCCAATATATCTAAAGTTTCTAACATTGTTGCAGAAATAGCCGCTGCATCAAATGAGCAGGCTCAGGGTGCATCACAGATAAATATTGGTCTCAGTCAGGTTGAGCAGGTTACACAGTCAAATACTGCAAGTGCAGAGCAGTGTGCCGCGGCTTCGGAAGAACTTAGTAGCCAGGCAGCATATCTTGAAAGTATGCTTAAGAAGTTTGTTCTTAAAGATGATATGAGATCATTTAAATCTCAAGGTAGTATTGGAATGAGAGCAAGACAATCTTCTGCTATAGAAAACAAACCTTCAAGAAGAGTTCAGACACCTGAAGAAATAATTTCTCTTGATGATGATTCTTTCGGTAAATACTAAAATCAATCTCAAGAAAAGAACGTCATAAAAACTATGTAAAATTCAAAACATCTTAAAAAAGATTCAAAATGTCCGATGTTTAAAAAAGTGTGAAATTTGGCATCACAGATTTTCTCTAAACGTTGATACACAAGGGAAATAAATTTTCCAGTGTTTTAAAAAGTCAGAAAAAAGAAATATTAACCTCTAAAATCCATCAAAAAAAAGACTTCAATTACTTGACATTCGTAAATTACAGCGGTAATAAATTCAAAGTGACTTATTTAAAGCCCGTTTATTTTATTAATAAATTTCTGGAGAAAATGTTATGAAAAGGTTCCTGTTTTTTTCCTGTTTTATTTTTGCATGCAGTTTTTTGTATGCAGTTTTTTGTATGCAGGAAGTTTCACTTCAGCTATTTCAACAGATGAAATAACTGTTGAAAAGTTAAATGGCTCAGCATATTTTACAGGAGCAGTATTAACAGCAATACCAGGTTATCCTGCTCTCCCAGTAACTGAAATAAACTTTCTTCTGCCTGATGAAGCAAATCTTTCAACAGTCACAGCATACCTTGAAAACGGTTACCAGGAAACCATTTTTCCTGAAGAATGGGATGTTGAACCAGCACCGCCTGATATTTGCGGGGAAGAGATGACACCATGCTGGCATTCATCCCTGCATATATCAGATAATAGAGATACAGATGTCTATTCAATGAATTCATATATAAACGGCAAATATGTAGATACAGTAACAACAGGAAAAACCAGCGGATATAAGTTTGTAAGAGTTAAAGTTCTTCTCTTTGACTATAATCCGGCTGCAAAAAAATTAAAAAAGCTTGAGAACGCCAGACTCACAGTAACATTTTCAGGAGGAGACAATGAAATAACAATACCCTCAAGACTTTCTCCAAACAAACTTCAGGCACTAGCAAAACTGCCGGAAGATTTTATAAACTATGATGAAATTGACTTTATAAATAACAATGTTGCCTTTTCAGCAATAGCAGGCAATGATCAGAATAAATACTATATAATAACAACAGATGCAATATACAGTTCATCAGTACAGATGAAAAGATTTATAGCATCCAAAATGGCAAGAGGCTTTGAAGTTCATCTGGTGACAGAAGAATATTCCATAATTAATAATGGAAAGAAAATGGGACTTACAGGCTGGGCAGGAGAAGTAGGACTAACAGGATATGAAGCAGCAGAAAAGATAAGAAGTTATCTTGTATCAAGACAGAACAAGATAGATTACCTTCTTTTAATAGGAGATCCACATCCAGGAGAATGTACCGGTCAGGATGCAGATGGTGATTATCTTCCCGGATACCAGTGCAATGATGGCGGAGATGTTCCAATGAAATGGATAAGCACAACAGCATTATCATCATGGATCGATTATTGTCAAGACAAGCCTAAACCTCATGATTATTATGATTGTGTAAACATTGATGATCATGCAAGCCCAAAAAGAGCCACACCTTCAGATTATTATTATGCAGATCTGGACTCGAACTGGGATCATGATGGAGACAAACTGATTGGAAACGATGTTACAGTCTATTGTCATGATTCATCTGCAACATCAGCAGAAAACTGTACTGACTGGAAAACAACAAAACTTGATGGTGCAATTAAAAGGATGTCCGATTCATCATATATAAACAGAACAGCAGAAGTCATAGTTGGCAGAATACCGGTTTACAATAACAACATAGATGATCTGGACAGCATACTCTTAAAAACAATAAAATATGAAAACACAACAAAAGAAGGTGCGCAGTGGAGAAAAAACATATTTCTTCCAATGTATCCTTCAAATGTTAGCACACCTAACTGGGAACTTGGAGAAGCGATAGTAAATAATTTTCTTCCGTCAGACTTTGAATATTACCGGTTTTATATCAGCGAAATATACAATGATTTTAACTATAATAAAATTGGAGCATATACAAATATAAAAGGAAACCAAGGAACATCGTACAGAGAAATAGATGGAGTCAATGATGAATGTTATTACACAGTGGATGATTATGGGATCCCCAATAATATCAGATATAAAAGTCTTGGTAATTCAAAATATCAGAAATATATATGTAAGGAATATAAAACAAATATAGATAAAAACAGAACATTAAGATTAGCCTACTGGGACAAAGAAGGAGGAGAAGTAACACTGACCAGTCAAAATATTCCGCTGATAGAAAGCTGTAGCGAAGGAGAAGAGCGGTATACTGTCTGTTACGATACAGCATATCATTATGAAGAACAGATGAAACTTCAGCTTCAGCAGTGTGATTCATCAGGCAATTGGAATGATATTGAAAATTCATGCAAAAATTTTAATGAAGTAAAAAGAACCTATTTTTTCTGTGAATATAACAGTAACAAAGAAGCCACATTTAAACTGTATAAATTTAATTCGGGTGAATGGACAGGAGAAGGAAGCTGCGTAACAGATTTAGATTCTGATATACCGTATATGGCACCTTTTCATGTAAGCAAATACTACAGATTTGACCTTCTTGAACCGGAAGAAGAAGCAGATATTGATCCTCTTTTTGGTTCAGTACCGACAACGCCTTCATATAAAAACATGCTGGATGTATTCAACAATTCTAAACAATTCGGAATTGTAACATGGAAAACACATGGGAGAGAAAATTACTCCAGTGAGCTAATAATAAATAATGATATTTTAGCAAAGAACCATGGTCATTATATTAATTTTGATAATGAACATCCATTTTTTACAGTACAAGTAAGCTGCCTGAATGCAAAACCGGAATATAACAGAAACGTAGCATATGCATTACTTTTAAATGGAGCTGTGGGAACAATTGCATCAACAAGAGAATCCGGCTATAACTCAAGTGAATTTGATGAAAAAACTGAGAAGTTTACAAACACAGATTTAGAAGGCAATAATACAGGAAACAATGCTTCTTTGGGCTACTTTTTTACCCGAGAACTCACTGGAACAAGATTTAAAGAACCTCAGGATACAGGGCATGCTCTGTTTAACACAAAAGCTGATAATTATTCAAATATTAACAACAACAATCGTTACAATCTTTATGGAGACCCATCACTCAGCATCAACACCTACTATGATGAAAGAGATAGAGATGATGATGGAATACGAGACAGTTTTGATACATGCCCTGAAATTCCAAATCCGGATCAGGCAGATATGGATGGAGACGGAGTCGGAGATGTCTGCGACAACTGCATAAAGATACCCAACCCATACGAAGCAGCTTCATTTGCAGATGAGCTCATAAATGGAGAATGCGTAATAGATCATGATACAGATGGAAATTGTACAGAAGAAGGAGATGGCGGAGCATACCGCAACAAAGATACCCATAAACACGGTTATCCTGTCAACCCTGATCTTATCTATTTCGGTCCGTACATGTGGCAGCCAGATCACGATCTTGACGGCGAAGGCGATGCCTGTGACAAGGATTACAAATATGTACAAACAGCAAAAGAGGAAAAAAACAGCGTAACCGGAGGGGGCTGTAAATGGGAAGGTAAAATAGAATTCTGTAACGTAACAACCACATTAAATGATAAAATCGGCATAATAAACAATAAAACAGGTTCACAGAAAACAGTAACAGGAACAGTTGACAGCCGTTTCTGCTGGGTTGATGATTCAAATCTTAACAAATGGGGAACAGAAGGCTACTGTACAACAAATTTCGGTTCAGCAGGGCTCCCTCCCATATTTGGAGGCTTTGGTTACAGCCACGGTAGCGACCCACACCCTATGAGAGGTATTAAAATTGAATCGTGGAAAAAAATATCAACATCCAAAATATGTGACAGCACAGGAGAAACATACAGCAATGCTGAACCGCCGCAGAATAACAACAATCAGGAAACTATTACATGGGACTGGAAAGAAGATATAAAATGTGAATCTCTTGATAGTTATACTGCCAATATAACAAACTATCAGACAGTTACAGATAAAAAATATCTTAATACATTCTTTCACTACACAACATCAGCAGGATTCAGAGGAACAGAGCTAAATGTATCCTACACAATAGGAACAGAAGCAACAAGTCCTGTTAATCCTAAATACTTTTACAACAAGGCAACATTTGCAAGAGCAAACAGATCACAGGCAACCCCTACATCAATAGGATACGGGGTAGTCGGCAGAAGATTCCCGAGAGGCTTTTTCTGGGAATATCTCTATCCATATCCTGATTACGGTTTTGATAAAGATATGTGCCCGAACTGCGGACCTAGAGACAGGATAAGCAGAGATATTATGAATAGATGGAAAGAAGAACCTTTACATGAAGCAGTTTCAGTAGAAACCATAAGAATGGAGCCGGAAGGCGCCGTAATGGAAATAGGAGACAACCTTTATAAATTCAGCAGAGGAACAGAAAACTACTGGTACATGTGGGGAAATGAAGAAAGCAGAAGAAGTGACTGGCAGCTTATGGCAGTAGTTTCAGCAGGAGCAGCAGAACCATATTCAGCAGCTAAAGTAGGAAACACTACATATATAACCGAAGGAACAGGAGTCTACTATGTTGGAATATACAACATTCTTCAACAGGCATCAGCATTAAACAGCACAAGTGCGGAAAATCAGGCAACAATAAACACAGCCAGACTCTACTATGCAGCTGAACTTCCATCAGTAAGAAAACCAAACCTTATAAACATAAACGACACACTCTATCTTCTTGGAAACGGCTCAAGCGTAATGGAACTCTACAAACTCTCATCAGAAAAAACATTTGAAAAAGTAAGCACCTTAAATGCGCCGGCAATAAGAGACAGAATAAACTACAAAGTAATAAATGGAGCGCTTTACATAGCAGGAGGCGGAAACTATACAAATGAAGAATATGGAATAAGCCCAAAAACAGATCTATGGCAGTACACAGAAGAAAGCGGATTTAATAAAATCACAGATTCACTACCAAAAGAAGGAATATTCAACCTCTTCATAACAGCCACAGCAGACAAAGCCATACTCTACACCAAACAGATAAACGATGAAGGTAAAACCCTTAAAAGAGAAGTAGACCTTGAAACAGGAGAAATAACAACAACAGAAACAGCAGTAAAAGGCTGGACAAACAATATACTCTATAACGAAGGTTACTGCATATACGACACAGGAAGCAGAATATACCCCGGAATCCTTAAGGAAGGAAGCTGCACAAAACAGTCAGATTACAACTATGACAGCCACACATACTTTGACTATAAAAAGACAGTAGCAGGCTGGAACAACCATCTCTACCTTGGAGGACTCAGCGGAATAAGAGAAATAACAATAGAAGAAGACGGAGACCTCAACAAAGAAAAACTCCACTGGTTAGGGAACATCAACAACATAGCAGTAAAAGACAACTACCTCTATGGAGCAGGAGGCAATAAAATAGAAATCCTCAAAATAGAAAGTGATGGAAGCCTCAGCGGAAAGAACGCCCTTTCAACCAAAGACTGTGACAACATAAGAATACACGGAAGCTATTTAATAGCCGGAGAAAACAAAAAAGTTACAATATGGGACATAAGCACACTCGAAAACCCCAAAAAAGTAAAAACCATAAGTGTAGACTATCCTGTAAAAGATATAGAAATCGGCGGAAACTATCTTTACATCTATCATGACAAGCTATTCAAAACAGGAAAGCTGGCACTTTACGACATAAGTGATATACTTAATCCGGTAAAGAAAGATGAAGAAAAGAAAGAATGTAATGACGCAGAGCTTACAGTAAGCGGAGGCGAAGTATACATGGGCTGCAAGAACGGACAGTACAAAGCAGTAAACAGTAACGGCTCATTAAGCCTTAAGAAAATGAGCGGAGAAAAGAACTACATGAGAGAAGCCTACTACTACAATGGAATAATATATCAGGTATTTTCCGGCAAACTCCATGAATCAAAATAATTAATGTGTTTTATTGTGTAGCGACGCCCCTATGGGCGTCGTTTATGAGGAAACGATGAAAAGAACAATTCTTTTAACCTTTTTAATATTATTTGTTTTTTCAATAACAGGATGTGATAAAGATAAAGCAGAAACTGACGGAGATGTCATCACTGATGCTGACGTTATAACAGATGTTGACACCATTAAAGATGCAGATGCTTCAGTTCCCGATGAAGACACAGACATTCAACCGGATCTTGACACAGAAAAGCCTGACATAGATGACATATGTGCTCAACCAATAGACTATTCTTTACTTCCATTTAAAGATGACAAAGGCAACATTCACTTCTGTAGAGAAGGATGTGACATTCCAACTGCAAACGACCCGCAATGCCTAAGCAATCTCTGGAAAGAGGATAATGAATATTTCTGCAAAAACTATCCTGAATATGACTGCTGCAACTATCCATGTGATCTGAATAATTTAATTCCAACCTACAAAGGAGAAGGAACAAACTATCCAACACTTATGGAATGTGATATAGCACTTAATGCAAACAATCCTAATTTGTGGCAGACAGGCTACTACACATTTAAAAATTTTAACTTTCAGGATGGAAAGATTGGTTTTCCCATGTATAATGTTCAAAGCACATTTACAAGACATATAAACAGCGTAAAAGCATTTGAATATGATATTAAAACAAAAAAATACAGCGTAAAAAGCCTGACTGATGCCAGTTTACTTGCCTACAATAAAGGAAACTTCTTTACATACGTAACCACTAAAGATTCCTTATACAGTACAATAGTCTATTACTCCAATGGAGTGCATAGAACAGTATATCCTAAAGCAGTAAGAAATATAGCATATACACCGGTAATAACAGATAAGTGGGCATTTGCAAATATAAGAGAAAAAGAAGGTGAATCAGTCTACATGAAATATGCTCTTATCAAAGAATACAATGGAAACGCAAGTTATGAAAACATTGTATGGAACTGGATAACCCTTTCTGAAGGAATAGCAAATGACCCCAACATAGTTGATGACAGACTTGTATTTTACGGAGACGGATTTAAAGGTTATATATGTGAGCTTGACAAAGAGCCTAAATCGCTTGATGAATGCAAAGTGATTAACAGAACCATTGATGGAAAAATGGAAGAACTTAGATATGCATGGATGGACAGTGAAAACAAAAACCTTATCTATTTTTCACCGGTAGAGATGAGAGATGGATTTATGAGGTTAGATACATCAAAAGAACCGTGGGAGTATAAAAAGTTTACAGTACAAAATTTAATGGAAGACACTTATGATGTTGCTGTAACTTTTGTAAAAGGAAATTTATTATCATATATAAATATTTCATGGCCTGACGGAGACAGAGATAAACAAAAAAACAATCTTTGTATGTATAGACTTGATCAGGAAAAAAGCTACTGTTCACCAATAGAAGAAAGAACTACTGCCGCTTATACAGAATTTGACGAGCACTATATAGCATGGCAGCTGCCCGGTAACCCAGAACTCCATTTAAGAGATATGGAATGTTACTGCGACCTTCACCCTGAAGTCTGCCCTTATGATGACTACACCCCAAACACTGAATGTCCTAAAAACATAAAGACAGGCAAACATGAATGCACGGATGCTGATAATGAATCACCTGATGAAGATGCTGAATGAAAAGAACAATTTTTTCAAGCTTTTTAATATTATTTGTTTTTTCAATAACAGGATGTGATGAAGATAAAGCAGAAACTGACGGAGATGTCATCACTGATGCTGACGTTATAACAGATATTGACACAGCCCAGGATGCAGATGCTTCAGTTCCCGATGAAGACACAGACATTCAACCGGATCTTGACACAGAAAAGCCTGATGAAGACAAATGTCCATCAATAGACACATATACACTTCCATTTAAAGATGACAAAGGCAACATTCACTTCTGTAGAGAAGGATGTGACATTCCAACTGCAAACGATCCGCAGTGCCTAAGCAATCTCTGGAAAGAAGATAATGAATATTTCTGCAAAAACTATCCTGAATATGACTGTTGCAACTATCCATGTGATATGGATAATTTACAGCCTGCATATAAAGAAAATGAGCCGGAAATTAATATCTGTGATACAGAAATAAATGCAATTAATCCTTATGGCTGGAATACAGGCTACTACACATTTAAAAACTTTAACTTTCAGGATGGAAAGATCGGTTTTCCAATGTATAATGTTCAAAGCACATTTACAAGACATATAAACAGCGTAAAAGCATTTGAATATGATATTAAAACAAAAAAATACAGCGTAAAAAGCCTGACTGGCGGAGATATGCTTGCATACAATAACGGCAACTTTTTTACATATATAAAAATAAAAGATACAGTAAAACATCTTATAACCTACTATTCCAATGGAACATACAGAACAGTCTACCCAACAACTATTAGAAATATAGCATATACACCGGTAATAACAGATAAGTGGGCATTTGCCAATATAAGAGAAAAAGAAGGTGAATCAGTCTACATGAAATATGCTCTTATCAAAGAATACAATGGAAACGCAAGTTATGAAAACATTGTATGGAACTGGATAACCCTTGCAGCAGGAATAGCCAACGACCCCAACATAGTTGATGACAGGCTTGTATTTTACGCTGATGGATTTAAAGGCTATATATGCGAGCTTGACAAAGAACCAAAGTCAATTGATGAATGCAAACTGATTAACAGAACCATTGATGGAAAAATGGAAGAGATAAGACAGTCATGGATGGACAGTGAAAACAAAAACCTGATATACTTTTCACCTGTAGATATGACAGATGGATTTATGAGATTAGATACATCAAAAGATCCTTGGGAGTATAAAAAGTTTACAGTAACTAAAACTTATACAGACACCTATGATGTAGCTATCGCTCAAGTCAAAGGGAAATATATAGTTTACGAAAATATAATCTGGCCGAATGGAGATAGAGATGAACAGGATAACATTGTCTGTCTTTACAGGATAGATCAGGAAAAAAGTTACTGCCCGGCAGATGGAGACAGAGCTTTTGGAGCATATGCAGAATTTGACGGACACTACATAGCATGGCAGCTGCCAAGCAACCCTGAACTACATTTAAGAGATATGGAATGCTACTGTGACCATCACCCTGAAGTATGCCCTTATGATGATTACACCCCAAACACTGAGTGCCCTAAAAACATAAAGACAGGTGAACATGAATGCAAATAAATTATTGGTTTTTTATTGGTAGCGACGCCCCTATGGGCGTCGTTTGCTACGCCGTTTGAGGGATTACAAATGAAAAAGATATTTAACTTTTTTGAAGTTTTTCATAAATCATTTTATAAAAAGATTTAGTTCCAATGCTATAATATTTGAAACTGCATGAAATAAGACAGCATAAAAAATATTGCTCCTACTTTTTTCTGTAAACCATCCAAATAAAAGTGAAGGAAAGAAAGTACTCATTCTTAAAGGATTTAAAAACGAAATAGCATGAGCTGTTCCAAAAATAAAAGAGGTCATCAAATTCTTTTTTGTAAGAATAAAGAAAACTTTTTTATTGTGTTTTTTAAAAATAGTTTCCTGTAACCATCCTCTAAAAAAAAGCTCTTCAGGAAGAGCAACAACAATACCAAGAAGAAGACCATAAAAAAAGTTTGAAACAACGGCTGAAATTTCAGGTAAGTGAAAATGTGCTTTTTCAAATAATAAAAACCATCCAAAAAAAAGCGGAGGATATAAGATAGCAGTTGCAGCTGAGATTAATAAAAATGGTTTTATCCCTTCCAAGTTTAATTTGAGAAACTCTGCCCATCTAAATTTTTTGTCAAGAATATGTGGCAGAGCAAGGAGTATCAATGGGAAAAACACACTTCTCCATTTAAAAAAAGTAAGATTCATAATCAATGCTGTTGTTGTAAGTACGGCGAAAGCGATAAAAGCTTTTGTATAATTTTTCATTTCTTCTCCAAAAACAGAGGTGAGATTTTATATTAAAACTTTTTTAATCGCAATTTATTGAAAATAAACAATGTTTTGGGCATGTAATTTTTAAACAATAAAAATATTCTATGATTTTAACATGTTGACTTTATTAAATAAAAAAATAAGGTATGTTAGTTGCTTGCTTTTTGTCCGACTTTTTGTGGGAGGGGGACAATGTTTTATTTAAAAAGAGTTTTTGTTTTTTTGTTTCTTTTTCTTGTTTTCTTTTCAGGATGTGATGACAGTAGTTCAAGAAAACATGATAGCGATGTTCTTTTAGATGAAGATTCAGCCGATACTGATGTTTATGTAGATGAAGAAAATAATGATTCAGAGGGTGTCGATTCAGATTTGGACACTTCTCTTTTTCCTGATGAATCTTTTTTATCTCCATCAAAAGGGCTTACTTTAAAAATGAAAGGAGTTATTTCTTCACAAAGTGTTCAAAACGGAAGCATAGATGTTCTTGATGTAATATACACTGATGAAAATGGCAATAATCTTTATTTAAATGATAAAGCTTCAGCAAATATTGCAGCTCAGTCTGGTTCTGTTGTGGTAACATTTTCAGAAGCTGTAATGACAGATAATCGTTCTCACTTTATCTATTTTTCTTTTCCTAAATCTTATCTCGATTCTGATGATATAGGCAAAATAGCAGAAAGAACAGATGTTGATCCGGTTGTTTATCAATATGAATATAAAGAGGGTGGCAAAATAGTTATTCAATGCCCTGTAGCTGTCAAAGATAATTCGAAATCGCTTTTAAGTTTTGTTGATTCTGAAGATCAGACATTTATTGCCGGAGACACAATGTATGCAATGATGAATGTGCCTCTTATTAAAGGCAAAACAGCACTGAGAGAATTCTATGGTGAAAATAGTTATGATAACATGTGTTACTGTTATGACTACATTGAAGAAGATGGCAGTTATAAACCCAGAAGCTGTGAAACAGGAGATCTTTATCTGAAACCTGAAAAACCTTATGCTCTTTTTCCCAAAGACAGATCTTTAAATTCTGCTTTACAGGGAACTGTAGAGCTTGCTTTTTCAGGAGGTGAAGATCCTCAGGGGTTTGATGTAACTTATTCTATTTATGCTGGAAAAGATCCTTTAAATCTTAATGCTGTTGCTGAAAATGTTACATCAAACAAGCTTTCTTTTCCGGTAGAAGCCGGCATGAATTATTTTTGGAAAATAAAAGCGGAAAATATTAAAGGTCTTTATTCTGAAAGTGAAATTTATTCTTTTACCACAAAAGATTCTTCAGAATATGCAGATCTTTTAATACTTGTAAACAAAGATAAGGAAACGGCTCTTTCAGATGTTTTAAATGAGTATGTTCAGCAGCTTCAGAATGAAGGATATAAAGCAGAGTTAAAATATCTTATTTTTGATGAAGAAATGCCTCTTACAGTTGAAGATCTTAAAAATATTATAAAAACTTACTATCAGGAAAAGTTTATAAGAGGAACACTACTGCTTGGAAATTTTCCTGCTGCATGGTATGAAATGGATATGACGGTAACTTCTTCAACTAGTGAACCTTATCAGATGTATGAGACATTTCCGACAGATATCTACTTGTCTGATTTTACTGCTGAGTGGTTTGATGAAAGAGATAAAGATAACAATTCAGTTGCTAATGGAATATATGATAGACATACAGCACTGAACACCAAGGTTTTTGTTGCAAGAATTCTTGGGGAGAGTGATAAAATAGCTAATTATTTTAATAAAGTAAAAAAATATAAAACAGAAGGTCACCTGATATCACCATCTCTTTTTCTCTTTATTGATGAAGACTGGCAGTCAGGAGCCGGTTCTACCTGGTGGCTGGAAAATGTTTATGAAAAAACAACTGAATATGCAACACCTGAAACAACAACGCAGGATAAATATCTTGATTTTATGACTGGTAGCGGGGCGGAATTTATCTATCAATGGATACATTCAGATCCTGGAATGCTCTACTTTAATACAAATTACGGTGGAGATTACCTGACACGTGAAACCATAGAAAATTCAGGTGTAAAAGGTAGTTTCTATAATCTTTTTGATTGTTCTGCCGTTAGATTTACAGAAGAAAATCTTGGTGATATGTATCTAAAAACAGAGTATGGACTTGCTGTTATCGGTTCTTCAAAAACCGGTGGCATGTATAATCCAAAAATATTTCATACTGATCTGTCAAATAGCCTGCCTTGGGGCATAGCTTTTAGAGATTGGTATAATGAAGAGGGAGTAAAAGATGATTCATGGTTTCTTGGTTTTAATATAATGGGAGATCCATTAATAAAATTAAATAGTGAAAACAGTACTGTTTACAAAAGATCTGTTTCTACAAAAGAATTTAATGTATGGGAAATCAGTGAATTAAAAAAGAAAATGATAACTCAGCAAAAGCTTAGAAATAACGGTGGCTTTGATATTTATAAAAAGCAAAATCCTTCTTTTTTCAAAATTCTGCCATAATATTTTCTTTAAAAACTTAATGCTCTGTGTAGACTTTTAATGTTTTAAAAGGAGGTCTATATGAAAAAAAATCTTTTATTTCTGTTGTTATCAGCAGCGATACTGTTTTCGTGTTCAACACCAGAGCTTAAGGAAAACGATGCATCTTCTCTACTTAAGGAAAGAACACAGAAAGAAGGTGGAAGATCTGTCTCTTTTTATCTCGGTTCAGTTACAGATCCGAATTACAGAGACGTGTATAAGAAAATTTCTACCGGAAAATATCTTGAGTATAAAGAAAATGTTTACATAAAAGAAGCGGGAAAATCATTTCCTTTGTTTAGTGCCACAGATCTTGGAAAGAAGCTCTTTACCTGTAAAAACAATAGATGTAGTATTGAGATTTGCAGAAGAGAGTTTGGAAAAATCGAATCAATTAATGTTTTTGGTGGAAAGAATGCAGAAGTGAAATACACTGTTGATTCAGTTTGTGAAGGAGAGCTCTATTCTCTTTTTAAACCTCTTGCAGATAAACAGTATATTTCTTCGAAAGAAGAAAATCTTTCAGCTTCATTTGTTCTAGAAAAAGATAAATGGATTTTAAAATAATATATTATTCCGGCAAAGAGTCTTTCTTTTTGTGTTTTTGTTTTACGTAATGTTTTTTTTATTTCAAAAAAATCTTTCTTAGTTTTTAGTGATTACAAAAAATATTAAAAAAGGAATGTTTTGCGTTTTTGAAGATTTTTGTTAATAAAAACAATCAAATATTTGTCTTGAATGATAAAAATATATAATTTTTTATAACAACTCTCATAAAAATAAAAGTTTGTTTTTTTTTCAGATATAATATAGTATTCAAATCAAGATAACAATTAGTTCTTGTCACAGCAGGAGGATTTATGAGAAAAATTGCAGGAATGAAATTAAAAAACCAGCTATTCATTGTAGCAGCATTGCCTTTATTAGGTATGCTGATTCTTCTTTTTGTTTTTTATTTTTCAAATCAAAGTCTTACGAATAATGTAATTCTTCCCAAAGTTGAGAAAAGCATTTATAACGAAAATGAAGGAAAACTTAAAGCTCTTGTGGAAGCTGAAGTTTCTCTTATAAAAAGTCAGATAGCTAATATTTCGGATAGACAGGAACAAATAAAAGTCATCAGAGAAGAGACAGATGCCGTAAGGTTTTTCGACGATAAATCAGGTTACTTTTTTGTTCATGATTTTTCAGGAGTAAGAATTCATCATCCTATAAAGCCTGAAAATAACGGAAAAAACATGTCAGACACAGAAGTGGATGCTAACGGTGTTATGATAATAAAGGAACTTGTACAATCGGTAAAAAATGGTAACGGTTTTGTTAAATATTATTATGAAAAACCAGGATCTGGAGTTCAGCCTAAGCTAGCTTATTCAATGCTTATTCCAGGAACAGATATGTTCCTGACTACAGGAGCCTACATTGATAATATTCAGAAAGAAGTTGACGCTATTGGAGGTGTTATCAACAAAGATTCAATGGATAATATAAAGTTCATAGCTTTTCTTTTTTTAATAATCATTGCCGGAGTAATTGTTTTTGTTGTTTATGTGACAAAAATAGTTCTTAAGAATTACACATTAACGCTTGAGTTTGCGGACACAATGATCAAAGGCGAGCTTGACAGTGAAAAGACATTTGAAAGCAGCAATGAAATAGGACTCATTATAGACTCTATGGCAAATGTTAAGAAAACAGTAAAAGGACTTATACTTGAACTTGATAACGTTGCCAAAGCGGCAGCCAGAGGAGACTTTACAGTAAAAGGAAACGCATCAAGATTTCAGGGAGGATATTCAGATCTCATAAAAGGAGTCAACACCCTTGTTGAAAATGTGGAAACACCAATAAATGAGACTGTGAGCGTAATAGAACAGTTTGCAGTTAACAACTTCTCAGCGAGAATGAAAGGAAGCTATGAAGGAAGTTTTCAGGTTCTTGCAGACAGCCTGGATGCACTCTCAATGAACATGAGTGAACTCATATCAATATCAAAGAACATAGCAGACGGTCACCTTGGAGACCTTGTAAAACTTGAGCGTACAGGAAAACTCTCAAGAGAAGACGAAATGATTCCTGCATACATAGAAATGATGAGAGCGATTCAGGGACTAATTCATGATACAAAAATACTGGTAGACGCAGCAGTTGCCGGAGACCTAAAAACGAGAGCGGATGCTGAAAGACACAAAGGAGCCTTCAAACAGGTTATCAACGGAGTCAACAACATAGTAGATACAATAACCATCCCGCTGAATGTATCAGTAAACGCGCTAAACGATATAGCCGGAGGCAAACTCCCGGATAAAGTTACAGCAGAATTCAAAGGAGACTACAACGCCATCAAAAATGCAGTAAACAACTACATAGACGTAATGAACCTTCTGCTGGATAATATAGAGAAAATAATAGATGCGACAAAAAATGGAGACCTCAAATTCAGAGCAAGCAGAAACACACTAATAAAAGGAAGCTGGGAAAGTGTTCTTACAGGAATAAACGGAATCTGTGACGCATACAAAACACCGCTGGATGAAATCCTTGAAGTTATGGAAAATCTCTCAAAAGGAGATCTGACAACAGAAATGCAGAACAGCTACAAAGGAGATTTTGATAAAATCAAACAGGCGGCGAACGCATCAATAGCAAGCCTTGAAGACGTTCTGTCACAGGTAAACATAGCGACCCAGGAAGTATCAAACGGCTCACAGCAGGTAGCAGTAGCCTCACAGAACCTTTCAGAAGGAGCCTCAGTTCAGGCATCAAGTCTTGAAGAAATATCAAGCTCAATGCAGCAGATAGCAAGTCAGATAAAAGCCAATGCTGAAAATTCCCAGGCAGCGAACTCAATAGCCAAACAGGCTATGAATGCGGCAGACAAAGGTAACGTTGAAATGGCAAACCTTCTCTCAGCGATGAAAGAAATCCAGGATTCAAGTAATGAAATATCGAAAATCATCAAAGTAATAGATGAAATAGCCTTCCAGACGAATCTTCTTGCGCTGAATGCAGCCGTGGAAGCAGCCAGAGCCGGAATCCACGGTAAAGGCTTTGCAGTTGTTGCGGAAGAAGTAAGAAACCTTGCAGCGAGAAGTGCGAAAGCGGCGAAAGAGACCGGTCAGATGATAGAAAATGCGGTTCAGAAGTCATCAGCCGGCTCATCAATGTCAAAACAGACAGCGGAAATACTGGAGAAGATAGTAGGAGATGTTGCGAAAGTTACAGATATAGTGGGAGAGATAGCGGCGGCATCAAATGAACAGGCGCAGGGAGTATCACAGATAAACATCGGACTCAGTCAGGTAGATCAGGTAACACAGGAAAACACAGCGAGTGCGGAAGAGAGTGCGGCTGCATCTGAAGAGCTTAGCGGGCAGGCTGATAATCTTAAGTCTATGATGTCAAGGTTTAAACTTCAGAGAAGGTCAAGTGTTTTAAATTCTATGGAAGCTAAATATCTTGCTAATAAAACAACTTCTAAAACAGAAACTATAAAACCAGATCCGAGACGTGAAACAAAGATGATAAACACTTCTGCAAAGAGAGTTGTTCATAATCCTGAAGATATAATCTCTCTTGATGATGATGATTTTGGCAAGTATTAATTGAACTATATTTCTATTGTTAGATGTCTAAAAAATGTGATTTTTTAAAAAAAATATCTCCCTCTGAAATAGCAGAAATGGAAGCTGTCGTTTTTAAGGGAGATATTGTTGTTGTCTCAACACCTGAAGAAGCCATAGCTGTGGCTAAAAAGTTAAGGCGTTCAAATTTAATAGGTTTTGACACAGAAACAAGGCCAAGCTTTACAAAAGGGGTAAAATATTACACATCTTTACTCCAACTTGCAACAGCAAAAAAAGTTTATGTTTTTCAGCTTTTTAAGACAAAAATTCCAAATGAACTGGCAGAAATTCTTTCAGACAAACAAATTATAAAAACAGGTGTAGCTGTAAAAGACGACATAAAGAATCTTCAGAGATATATTTTGTTTAATCCTGATGGCTTTGTGGATATTTCTTCCATAACAAAAGCTTCAAAAATGGAACATCATGGTTTGAGAGGACTTACAGCTCTTTTCTTTAACAAACGTCTTTCTAAAAAACAGAGATTGTCAAATTGGGGAAAAGATAATCTTACAGAAAGTCAGTTAATTTACGCTGCAACAGATGCCTGGATAAGCAGAAAAATATATCAAAAGATGCAATCAATTGGATTGATCTGATTTTGTTATCAAAGAGTAAATTATTTCTGACAGTTTATGTGCAGGAACAGGCTTGATGATAGTTTTTGAGAATATAGAATCTGTATCAGATGTCTGATTAACCTTTTCACTATATCCTGTCATCAGAATTATAGGAATTGCTGGAGCAATTTCCTTTATTTTTTTAGCAAAAGTGATTCCGTTCATTTCAGGCATATTGTAATCAGTTATGATTAAATCAAATTTACTGTTTTTTATGAATATAAGAGCTTTTTCAACACTGCTTGTAACTTCACTGTCATACCCCATGGAATTTATAAGTGTACTTAAAGAATATAATATTTCCGGTTCATCATCAATCAGCAGTATTTTACCATTGCCTGAAACAATTTTATTTTGTTCATTATTCTTTTCAATAAAGAGAGGCTTTTCAATTTGAGGAATAATAATCTTAACTTCTGTTCCTTTATTTACAACTGAATTCACGGTTATTTCTCCTGCAAGATTTTTTATAATACCATGAATAACAGCAAGTCCCATACCTGACCCCTGTCCCTGTGGTTTTGTTGTAAAAAAAGGTTCGAAAATATGTGGAATATCACTTTCTTTTATACCACATCCTGAATCTTTAACAAGAATTGCAGCATAAAGTTTATATTCAATTTTTTCTGAAAAAAGTGAAACATCAATGTTTCCCCCGTTTTCCTGCATGGCATGAAAAGCATTTGTACATAAATTAAGTATAATCTGATGAATTTCGGTGGGATCAGCATTTATGTATATATCCGAGTCGGAAATATTATTTTTTATAGTGATGTTTTTTGGAAAAACATTTTTCATCATTTTAAGCGTTTCTTTAATGATGATAGATGGTTTAATGGGCTTTCTTTCCTGTTTGTTGTGCCTTGAAAAAGTCATTATTTGAGCAATAAGATCTCCGGCTCGTTCCATTCCTTTTGTCATTCCGTTTAAAGCTTCTATGGAAACATTGTTAAGACCTTCCTGCATTTTAATTATATCTGCATATGCAAACATATAGGCAAGTATGTTATTAAAATCATGTGCAATTCCACCAGCCATAGTTCCTATTGATTCAAGACGCTGATTATAGTTTATGGATTCCTGAAGTTTTGCTTTTTCTTTAGTTTCCTTGGCAAAAGCATCAATAAGACGATTCATGCTTACAATAATTTCTCTTAAATCTGCACCTGATTTTAGAGCATCTCCTCTTGCCTCAAGGTTTCCGTTAAGAAAGTCATTTATAAGCCGATCTATTTCCTTTACAACATATTTTATGTTATTTGAAATAATTCTGGAAATAATAAAAGCAAGAAAGCAGAGTAAAAGAAATGCAATTAAAATGGTTATTGAAATAGTTGGAGGAACAGATTGAGAAACAAATTTTCTCATTTCCTTTTCATCCATTTCCACAATAAGAGCCCATGTTTTATTTTCTACAGTTATCGGGGTAAAAGCGGATAGAACTTTAATTCCACGATAATCTTTTGAAACTATGCTGCCTGTTTCTCCTGCAAGAGCTCTTTCGACAGGCTCGGTTTTGGCTCCGTTTAATTCAATGTTGCCCTCTTTTGAGGCATTTGCAGAATGTTTTACAGGGTCAAGATAAGAATCTGTTTTCATTCTGTAATCTTGACCGACAATATATATTTCTCCGGTTTTTCCGAGACCACTTCGTTCTGAAGTTACATATTGAACATCATTTTTATTAAATTTTTTATCCCTTTTATTCAGAATTTCCTCAATCTCAGCTTTCTTCATATTTCTTACAGCTTCAAGGTGGTAAAAAATTCTTTCTTCTGAAAAAGCTACATATTGGGTGTGGGCAGTTATCCCAAGAAAGAGAAGTGGAACAAGACCGCACAGAATCATTCCAAGAGTTATAAAGAATTTAATAGGAATATCTCGGTGCATCAGTTCTCTGTAAATTTATAACCAACGCCTCTTACAGTAATAACGCGTCTGCCTTCATCCTTAAGTTTTTTTCTAAGACCAAAAATCTGAAAATCTACACTTCGCTCTGTAATGTAATAATCATAACCTTTAATAATAGAAATGATTTTGTCTCTTGAAAAAACTTTTGAAGGAGAGTCAGCCATAAGAAACAGAATATCAAATTCTGTTTTTGTAAGTTCAATATTTTCTCCATCGACAAAAATCTCTCTGGATTCTGGTTCTATAACAAGATTACCAAAGACAAGAGCGCTTTCGTCATGCTGGTTTTTGTTAACTCTTCTTAAAATAGAATGAATTTTTGCAATAAGTACTGCAGGTTTAACAGGCTTTAGAATATAATCATCAGCAAATGATTCAAGAGCCTTTATTTGATGATTTTCAAGAGAGCTCCCTGTCAGAATAACCACATAAGTATTTTCTGTTCCTTTGATTTTTTTTATTTTCTCAGCTGTTTCAAAACCATCCATGCCAGGAAGAGAAATATCAAGAAGAATCATATCAAAGATGTTATCTTTTATTTTTTCTACAGCTTCTTCACCGGAAACAGCCTTAGTTACATCAAAACCGTTTGCTTCAAGAATAAAAGAGAGACTGTTTAAAAGATTTTCTTCATCTTCTATAAATAGAATTTTTATTTTTTTTAAAGATTTGATCATAAAAAATCCAAACAAATTAAACATTACAGCAAATTCTAATGAAATGAGGATATTTTGCAAGAACCTTTTATGTTAGTGTGGGCGCAAAGTGATAATGTCCTATGTGAGCAAAGTAGAAATGTCCGGTTATTTAAACTAATCTCTCAGATGAAAGGAATGAACAATCATGGGAGAATACAGTGGAGGAGATTCTACGAATGAGCCAAAAAGAGATAGAGAGGGTTTCTGTAATAAGGGATTTGAAGTTGAAACGCCTGTCTCAGAAAGAAGCTGGAAAGCTTCTTCATCTTTCGGAAAGGCAGATACGAAGGATTTTGAAAAGGTATTCAAAAGAAGGAGAAAAAGGTTTGATATCGCGTAAAAGAGGCAAAACGAGTAACCGTAAAATATCAGAGGAACTGGGAAAAAAAGTACAGCAACTTCTAAAGGAAAAATATTATGGTTTCGGACCGACACTTGCAGCGGAAAAGCTTGAAGAGCTTGACGATATAGTTATATCAAGAGAAACAGTAAGACAGATAATGATATCTGAAAATATATGGAAAGCTAAAGCAAAGAAAGCAAAAAGGGTTCATCAGATGCGTGAAAGAAGAAGCCGGCCAGGAGAACTGATACAGATAGACGGCTCACCGCATGAATGGTTTGAAAACCGCCGTCCAAAATGTAATCTTACAGTTTTCATAGATGATGCCACAGGCGAATTCATGGAACTTTTCTTCTCGGAATCGGAAACGACAGAAGCGTACATGGAAACAATGAGAAGATACATTTCAGAATATGGAATACCAATAGCACTTTATACAGATAAACATGGAATATTCAGAGTTAACAGAGCCGATCCGAAAACAGGCAGTAACATTACGCAGTTTGGCCGTGCGATGAAAACGCTGGGGATAGAAATTATTTCAGCCGGTACGCCACAGGCTAAAGGTAGAGTGGAAAGAGCCAACCAGCTTTTACAGGATCGTCTTGTGAAGGAACTGAGGCTTAGAAAGATAAATACAATCGAAGAAGCAAATAAGTTTTTAACAGAATATAAAGAGATGCTGAGTAATAAGTTTGCAGTAAAAGCAAAATCCTGTGAAAATGCACATAGAGAAGTTCAGCACAGCAAAGAGGAACTTGATATAATTTTTTCCAAACACAGTCTAAGAACTATTTCAAATAATCTGGAAATACAATATAACAATACCATTTACCAGATAAAGACTGAAAGCTCCGGAATAAGTATGAGAAAAAGAGAAATAACAGTTTGTGAAAGTTTTAATGGAGAAATAACCCTTCTGTACAAAGGAAGAAAAATGCCATACGAAACATTCAGACAAAGAGAAAAGCAGCTCTTACCACAGGATGCTAAAACACTTAACAAAACAGTTGATCAGATTATAGCTGAACAAAATGCAAATCCTTACTGCAAATTTCCTGTTGATATTTTTCAGACTACTGTGAATGAAGTGAGAAAATAATTAATGAAAGTTATAATTCAAAATTTAAAAGAGGACTTTTCTATTTTGCAGAAGACCGGACATTTTAACTTTGCGTTGACAGAACCTTTTATGTTAGTATATTGTTAGCATAGCCAGTTTTTGATACTTTCTTTAAAAATATATATCAGAATTATAACAGAGTCAGAAAGAATATCTAATTAAAAATAATTACAGTGATAATGAATTTTTGTTTCGTCCATTAATAATTAAGGAGATTATTATGCAATTCAACGCTGCGAACACCGTATTTATGGTGCTTTCAACAAGTCTTGTTATGCTCATGACCCCAGGACTAGCCTTCTTTTACGGCGGTCTTGTGGGAAGAAAAAACACTCTTGCTATCATGATGCAGAGTTTCGTTTCACTCGGAATCTCAACAATCCTATGGTATGCCGTAGGCTATTCCCTCTGCTTTAGTGGAACAGCAGCAGAAGGAACCGATTTCTTTGGGATCTATGGAAACCTTAATATGATGTTTCTTAACGGTGTAACCCCGACAGATCTTCATGCGAACGGATTTCCAATTCTTATTTTCTTTGCATATCAGATGATGTTTGCAATTATTACTCCTGCCCTTATAACAGGAGCCTTCACAAACAGAGTAAGATTTACAGGATACCTTATCTTTCTCGTAGTATGGATGCTCTTTGTATACTACCCATTCTGTCACATGGTATGGGGCGGCGGACTCCTTGCAGAACTCGGAATCCTTGACTTTGCAGGCGGAATCGTTGTACACGCAATAGCAGGTATGGCAGCACTCGCATCAGTATTTTTCCTTGGAAAAAGAAAAGTTGCAGACACAGGACCACACAGCATTCCACTTGTAGCAATTGGAACAGGACTCCTCTGGTTTGGATGGTACGGATTTAATGCCGGATCAGAACTTGCAATTGACGGTACAGCAACACTTGCATTTGTAAATACAGATGTGGCGGCATCTTTTGCAGCAATAACATGGCTTGTTATCGAATGGAAAAAAGAAGGAAAACCAAAATTCGTAGGACTTCTTACAGGAGCAGTTGCAGGACTTGCAACAATAACACCTGCTGCAGGATTCATACCAACATGGTCAGCAGCAGTTATAGGTATGCTTGCCGGAATAATATGTTATTACGCTGTTGCACTTAAAAACAAACTTAAATGGGACGATGCACTTGATGTATGGGGCGTTCATGGAGTTGGCGGAATCATAGGAACAATATTCCTTGGAATTTTTGCATCAGAAGCAGTAAATGCAAATGGCGCAAATGGACTTATAAACGGAAATTTCGCATTTTTTGGAAAAGAAGTTATAGCTGTGCTTGGTGCATCTGTGTATGCTTTCATTTTCTCTTATATAATGCTCTGGATTATTGACAAACTTGGAATGGTAAGAATTTCAAAAGATGAAGAAGAAGCAGGTATAGATAACGTTCTTCATGGTGAAACAGCATACATGGAATAAGTTAGTTATTCCTTTCTATCCTCTTTGGATGTATAAAAATCTATAAAATTGACATAACTTAAAACACTGTTAAACTCTTTTCAGGTTAATTTTATTACGGTTATCTAATGCTTATCTGTTCAAATTGCGGTCATGAGATGGCAATACTTGTTTTAAATGATACAGAAATTGATTACTGTCTTAATTGCGGAAGCATATGGCTTGATAAAGGGGAGCTTGATTTTATCGTAAGCAAAGGTTTTTCTGATAGTGATATTGAAAAATCCATTCTGAAAGATCCTTCAAAAGAATGTTTAAAAAAAGAAAAAAAGAGAAAATGTCCTATCTGTTCAAAAAAGATGACAAAAAAACTTTTTATTGGTGAAAGCTCCGAAATAGTTCTTGATATTTGTGAAAAACATGGTCTATGGTTTGATGAAGGAGAGCTTTACGAAGTTGTAAAGAATGAAAAAAATGAAAATAATATTGAGGTAATTACTTTTCTTAAAGATCTTTTTAACTCGAAATATAAGGGGGCTTAAATGGCAATGTTACTTGTTATGTTTGCATTTATACTGTTTGTTGTTCTAATCGTTATTATCTGGGGTGTTGCTATTTACAACGCTCTTGTTGCACTTAGAAACAGAGTAAAAAACGGTTGGAGTCAGATTGATGTTCAGCTTAAGAGAAGGCATGATCTTATTCCCAACCTTGTTGAAACTGCAAAAGGTTATATGCAGCATGAAAAAGAAACTTTTATAAAAGTTACAGAAGCAAGAGCAAAGGCAATGGGTGCTTCTTCAGTTAAAGATGCTTCTGCCGCTGAGTCCGAGCTTTCAGGTGCACTTGCAAAACTTCTTCTGACTGTTGAAAACTATCCTGAACTTAAAGCTAATGAAAATTTTATGGCACTTCAGGAGGAACTCACTTCAACTGAAAATAAAATAGCTTTTGCAAGACAGAGCTATAATGATGAAACAATGTTTTATAATAATAAAATAGAAATGTTTCCATCGAGTATTGTTGCCGGAATGTTCAATTTTAAAATGGCTGATTTCTTTGAAATAGAAAATAAGGCAGAGAGAGAAGCTCCAAAAGTAAGTTTTTAGTTTGAATATTAAAGAATATGTGGGAACTTATTGCTTTAAATAGAAAAAAAAGCATTTTTGTCTTTTTTCTTATGATGGTGCTTCTTATACTGATGGGAGCTGCGCTGGGTTATACCGTTTCTTTCTGGATAGAAGCCTCCTCTCCAGTAAATGCATCTATTATTGGTGGTATTGGTGCTTTTTTTGTCTGGCTGATTCTCTCTTTTGTCAGTTATACAATGGGAAATGACATTGTAATAAGAGCAAGTAGAGCGACACAGATCACTCGTGAATCATATCCAAGACTTTACAATATTGTTGAAGAGATAAAAATTGCGGCGATGCTTCCGGCAATGCCTGAAATTTATATTATGAATGATGATGCCTTGAATGCTTTTGCAACAGGTATGCATCCTGAAAAATCAGCCATAATTGTTACTTCAGGATTGGCTGAAGTTCTTTCCAGAGATGAGCTTCAGGGTGTTGTGGCTCATGAAATGTCACATATTTTAAATAGAGATACAGCTTTTCTTACTTTCGCCGGAATAATGCTTGGTACTATAACTGTAATGGCGGATATTGTTCTTAGAGGAACTTTTTTTGCCAGCCGGAATAGAAGAAGCAAAATGAGTTCGAAAAACAATTCCGGTGGAGGAAACATTATAATACTCCTGTTAATTGTTGTGTTTGCGATACTTGCGCCATTTTTTGCAAAAATATTTTATCTTTCGATTTCAAGAAAGAGAGAATATCTTGCAGATGCTACAGCTGTAAGACTTACCCGTTACCCTGAAGGGCTTGCTTCCGCACTTGAGAAAATAAGTTCTTCTACAACGCCGGTTTTTGCTGCAAACACAATTACTGCTCCTATGTATATTGCTTCTCCTGCAGGCTCAAATATTGAAAAAGAGGATTTGGGATCCACTCATCCGCCGATTGTTAATAGAATAAGAATTTTGAGAGCGCTTCAGAATGGAGGCGGTGCTTCTTACAGAGATTATCAGCAGGCTTATTCCAAATATATTGAAAAAGGTTTTGCCAATCTTATTCCTGAATCAGGTCTTAAAGAAAACAAACCTGTTATTATAAGAGATGCCTCAAAAGAAGACAAAAGTTTTTCACAAAAAAAGACAAAAAGGGATATTAATGACCTTTTTATTGCTGACAGTGGTTATGTCTCTATTCCATGTTCATGTGGACTTGAAATAAAAGCTCCTGCAAAATTTGGTGTTACAGATATTCAGTGTCCGAGATGCGGTAAAATTCTTACAGTTCCGTCAATTACGGCAAAAATAAACAAAGCTGCTGAAAAAGAAGAAAAAAGAAGTTTTTCTAGTGATGAAGTGCTTCAGTATCATAGAATGCATCCAGGAAAATGGGAATCTGTATTATGTAAATGTGGCGCACAGCTTCAGCTTTCTCCTCTTTTTAAGTCACAGTATCTTGTCTGTAAATCATGTAAAAGAAAAATTGAAATAATTTAAGCTGATTCTAAATTAGCTGTCAGGCAAAGAAAGGTGCTTCTTTTTCAAAGAAATCTAAAATGTCATCATATTCTTTATTGTTATTTCTTTTAAACTGAACACCAATGATAGCTTTGTCTTCCTGTTTTCTTATGTTTCTTATTTCTGCCGGAAGTTCACTTATCATTTTTCCATCAGGTAGCGGAAAAGAGATTATTATTTTTTCATTTACTACACAGTTTCTGCACACACCTCTCACTTCAATAAGCGCTCCTGACGGACTTATATCTTTTAAAAGAATGTTCATTCTAACATTTTTATCGTTCATTAAACGTATCATAGTGCCTAAAATATACGCATCAAAGCGAGTTTCTTTTCTGATGGGAAAAGTTGTAACTTCTTCAGGAACTTCTAAAATAAAGCATTTAAAAGGCTCTTCATGAATAAATTTTATTGTGGCGTTACATGAATAAAGAATTCCTTTTGATATAAATTTTATGTATACGTTGTTTCCCACTTCAGCTTCATTATAAGGTTCTCCTGAAATAATAAAATAACCATTAGTGTGCCATCCAATTATTTCACATTTTTTTGAAGAATCTTCTTCTCTTTTTGAAACGAGAACACCAAGACCAACATTTAACAAGCCATTAAACCACATAGATACCTCAAAAACACAAAGCTTTTATTCCTAGACGTTTCATCTTATTATCACTTGAAAAAAAATCAAGCTTACAATTAGAATAAAATCTGAAAAAATTTTTATTATATAATAAGAAATCAGTTGTTTTTTTCGAATCTTTTTATAAATTCATTGTATCCCGGTGAGTTAACGGGTTTTATGAAAGAATATTTGTTTAACATTTTTTCTGCAGTTTCAGTAAATGCGGAATTACTTAATTCTTCAATAATTTTGCAGAAAAGAAATTCATAAGCCATTCCATTGGCTAAAGTTGTTGACAAATAAGGGCTTTTCATCCATATGGCTTCATGAATTTTGTTGGATTCATGAAAAAAAGCCTGAATATTTTCTCTGTGATCTGCTACAATATTCAGCCATTGTCCTTTCCATCTTTTTATGAAAACTTCACCGTTTTTTTTCAAAGCAACCGTACAGTTTTTTATTTCAATTTTTCTATATGATGTGACAACAATATGAACGCCTTTGAGAGCTTGTTTTTCAAGTGAAGGTTTTATTCTTTCAAGAGTTTCTGGAAAAGCTTCAACAAAAATTATATGTTCTGCTCTTGAAATTATGTCTGAACAAACTTCAAAAACATGGCTTTCTGTTGGAATTCTTTGAATAAATTCTTCGTTAAGAGTATTTTTAATATCTTTTAGTGATTCTGCCATCTCACTGCTTTTTTTTATGAAAGCGCTATTTATGTGTTTTGATAAAATCTCAGGGTTTACAGCATAATATTTTTTTGTATTTGAAAAATCATCAATATTTACAGCCCCTTTTTGTATTAAAGAGTCCAGTACAGGATATATGTTGGGGGCGGCCTTGCCTAACTTTTTTGCAATATTATACCCAGTTGATGGTGATTCTTTTAATAGAAAAATGTAAACTTCAGCTTCAAACCTGCTTAATCCTATTTCTTGTAGATGATTAAGTCTTTCTGTGTTAATATCCATACTCTCCTCAGAAAAGATGCTTTATTCTATTTATAAACATGATAAAATCAAAATTCATTAAAAGAAATTGATTTGCAACATGTTATTATTGTTGAAATAATAACATTGGCAAAACTTTTGCTAATAAACAGCGGTCAACTTTTTAGGAGGTTATTATGAAACAGTTATTACTGGCAGTTTTGTTTTTATTTCTTATTTCCTGTGATGTAAATGAAAGTAGTATTTATGATGATGATGAAACTTCTTTGGATCAAGATTCTTTTGTAGATGAGGATGTTTTGAAAGAGGTTAATGAGCATTATTTTGATCAAAAGGTTACATGGTTTGATTGTAAACTGGATGAAATGTATTTGACTGGAGGAATGGGCAAATGTGCTGATTTTAAAGTACCTATGAATTGGAATGATGAAAAGAGTATTTCTATTACTTTGAGGATAAAGAAAAATATTGTTGATAATCCTAATTATCAGCTTTTTATGTTACAGGGAGGTCCTGGTGGTTCTTCGACTATTTATTTTGGTGTTAGTGAAGTTCCAATTATCAGCAAGCTTGATTCTTCCATTGAAACAATCATGATGGATCAGCGAGGAACAGGTTTTTCAGAATTTTTGGATTGTTCAGCTTTGAGTGATTCAAGATTAAATCCAGAAGAAGTAGATAAATGCATCGAAGAACTTAAATTTCAAGGCTATGATCTTGCTTTCTTTAACACAGAGCAGTCAGCTAAAGATTTGGAATTTATAAGAATTATGCTGAAAAGAGAATCTATCCCGCAGTATATTTATGGTGTTTCATATGGAACCACATTAGCACATGAACATGCAAGAGCTTTTCCTGATTCAGCCCAAGGTTATATTCTTGCAGGGCTTAATTTTGAAGGAACGATGTCTTTAAGCGCCTATGATAAAAAAATGAATAACTTGGTTCTTGCTTTATTTGAAAGATGTAATAATGATGAAACGTGCTTTGGTAAAATAAAAGAAAATGTTGTAGATTTTGCAAAAAAAACTGCTGATGCTGTAAAAAATCAAAATTTATGCAAAGAGTCTTTTTTACAGACGCCTCTACAGGGATATACAACCTATCTTCCGTATATAGGACACGATATAGCTACAAGAATTCCTGACATTTTTCCTGCGTTTTATTTCAGACTTGCAAGATGTGAAGAGAAAGATATTTCTGTAATTCGAAAACTGATAAATACCTTGTATGGAGGTTCAAGTGATGTTGATCCTGAAATAAGTAAAAGATACTTTAATTATATTATTTCAAATAATATAAAGGTTTCAGAACTTTTAGGAAAAGATGAACTTCCGTCAATGGCCTCTTTAACTGAAGAGTGGAATAATTCGCTTGCTTCAGGAATGCAGGATATAGATATTGTTAGCATAGCTGATGTGTGGCCTAAATATAGTAAATCTCAATATTGGGGTAAGTGGGCATCAAAAAACATTCCGGTTTTAATGGTTGCAGGAACACTTGATTTTCAGACACAGATAACAGATACAAGAATTTTTAAAGACAATTTAAATGGTAAGAATCAGTATTTTATTGAAATTCCTGATGGTGGGCATGGACTTTCAAATACAGAAGTTTTAACAGAAGGCAATGTTCCTTGCGGATATCAGTTAATGGTTGATTTTATTCATAATCCTTTATCTGAACCTGATAAATCATGTGTTTCTGATGTTGCACCGCTTAATTTTATAAGAAATGATGCATATACAAATTATTATCTTGGTGTTAAAGATATTTGGGAAGATTAAAGAAAAGCTTTTCTTTTTACTGGTTTGCCAAGCAGTTATGGTGTTTTTTTGTATTTACTTTAAAGTTTCAAGAATATCTTTAATTTAAAGCATAGCCACATTTGAACAATAGCTTATTTAACGCAAAAAAAGATTTATTAGCGAGTAAATAGTTTCTAATAAATTCAAAGCATCATTCATTTCTGGATTTTTATTTGTTTAATGAATTAATATTTTAACCAATATATAACTTATATATTTTTGACAAAAATTGCTTGGCAAAGTAATATCTTCTATCGTTTTGTCGGAGGATTTATGCATATTTACCCGCTCAAGCATAGTGATAATGAATATCCTGAATTGATGGATTCTCTAAATGTCAGTGCTGTCGGAATAAAAATAATGAAAAATCGTTTTCAGTTTTTAAGCTTTCTTGTAAAAGACATCTCAATTGCAGGGGCAAATGCAATAAAACAGGAGGTTCTTGCTCTTGGTGGTGAGGCTGCTGTTCCTTCGGGTGCTATTAACTGTTCAGTTCCTAGAGGTTCTCTTTTTTTCAGTCTGAGAAAAGATAAAATTCCGGAGTTTATTTCCGTTTGCAGAATGCAGTGGTGGAAGCTTCCTGAAATAGGTGAATTTATTGAAAATTATTTAAAAATGTCTGTGCCTTGGTTTGATTATAAAGGAGATGGCAGAAATAAAAAAAGAGCTTCAGTAATGGGGATTTTAAACACAACTCCTGACAGCTTTTCAGATGGCGGAAATTATGTAAATGTAGAAAATGCATTACATCATGCGGAAAATATGCTGCAACAAGGGGTTGATATTATTGATATTGGTGGAGAATCTACCAGACCAGGCTCAGATTTTGTTGATACAGAAACAGAACTTTTACGAACGATTCCTGTTATTGAAAGAATAAAGACAACTTTTCCTCAAGCTGTAATTTCTATTGATACAACAAAAGGAGAAGTTGCAGAAAAGGCTGTTAATGCTGGTGCTTCAATAATAAACGATATAAGTGGACTGACTTTTGATGAATCTATAGCAAGGATTGCTGCTGAAAAAAATGCGGCAATTGTTCTGATGCACATTAAAGGTAAACCAAAAGAAATGCAGCTAAAGCCTGAATATAATGATATAATTCTTGAAATGACAGAGTTTTTTAGTAATGCAATAAATAAAGCTGTTGATTCTGGTGTAAAAAGAGAAAAGCTTTTGCTGGATCCTGGTTTTGGATTTGGTAAAAATGATGAACATAATATGTTTGTTATCAAACATCTTGAGATATTTCATTCTTTTATGCTTCCAATCCTTGTTGGTGTTTCCAGAAAATCAACAATAGGGCGAATCTGTAATAGTTCGCATCCGCTTGATAGAGTTACTGGAACATCGCTGATAAATTTAAAAGCTCTTGAAAAAGGTGCGGCTGTAATAAGAGTTCATGATATTAAAGAAGCTATGGATACTCTTTCAATTCATACTGCTTTTGAGGAGGCAAAATGTTTTTAAGCTATATTGCGGCATTCTTTTCCTCAATATATGGCGAAAATTTGTTTCAGTTTATATTTTCGTTTATAGATCTCTTTCTGGTTTTTTATTTTGTATACACGTTTTTCAGGCTTATAAAAGGGACAAAATCGGCACAAATACTGTTTGGCTTTTTTGTTCTTGTTCTCGTTTTTCTTCTTGGAAAAGTTATAAATCTAAGAGCGACAGTATGGCTTTTGGATGGTTTTTTCCAATATTTTATTATTCTTGTAATTATAATTTTTCAGGGAGAAATCAAAACCATTCTTTCCAGTTTTGAATTGTTTGATTTTTTTAAGAAGACAGATTCAGGATTTGAATCTTTTTTTCTTATAGAAGAACTGACAGAAGCACTCTTTACGCTTGCCTCTCAACGTGATGGAGCTTTAATACTTGTTACATTGAAAGGTGATCCTGCTCCTTTTGTTACAGGTGGTGTTATGCTTGATGCCAATGTTAAAAAAGAGCTCTTAATATCAATATTCAGAAAGCAGTCTCCAATACATGATGGGGCGGTAATAATAAAAAATGGCAGAATACATAAAGCCGGCGTTTTTCTTCCATTAAGCACAAGTACAGATCTTGATCCAAACTTTGGAACAAGGCACCGTGCCGCGTATGGAATTTCCGAAGAAGTTGACAGCATGGTTTTTGTAGTTTCAGAAGAGAGAGGGCAGGTTTCTCTCCTTATGAATGGAAGGATAACAAGAAATCTTACAAGAGATATGACAAAGAAAATACTTAACAAATATCTTAAAGAGTCAAAATGAAAAAGATATTAAAATTTCTTACAGAAAACAAATTGGAAAAAGTTTTAGCTCTCCTTGTGACTATTGTAATATGGGCTATTGTAGTATCCAAAACAGAAGAAGTTAGAGATTTTGACGTTTCCGTAAAAGTAAAAACTAATTCCAATACTGTGGTTGTAAATGACCCTGTCAGCACGATTCATATAACAGCAAAAGGTAATAGATTCAGTTTTGCAAGACTTGCATCGGAAGAAAAAAGCGTCGAAGTCGACCTTGCCCTTAAAGAACCTGGTCAGACAATGGTTTATTTTGATCAGTCCAAGATACCGGCATCAAAATATCTTGATATAGAAAAGATTTTTCCTAAAGAAATAATTTATGATATTGAAAAGCTTGTGGAAAAAACAGTTAAGATTGAACCGTATATAGATGGACAGCCTTCAAGAGGTTTTAAGATAGAAAAAATAGAAACATCACCAAACAAGGTAAAAATAAAAGGCCCAGAATCCATATTAAAAGATCTTGAGTATATTCCTACAGAGAAAATTGACATTTCATCCCTTGATAAAAGTAAAATTTTTACTACAAAACTCTTTTTTAATTCTCAAAATATAAAACTTACAGATAATAGAAAGATAACTGTTGCTGTAGCTCTTGCACGAGATATAAGAGAAGCTTCAATAAATGCTGAAATAGTTTTGGAAACAGGGCTTCCTATAAAAACAAAACCCTCTTATATTCCAATAAAAATAAAAGGAAACGTAGAAGACATTGAAGTAATGAAAAATAAAGGGTTATTTGTTTATGTAAAAGATGCAGGAAAGAGCAAATACAAAGTAAATGAATACTCTTTTAAAAATTTACCTGAAGGTGTGGAGATATTAAAACAGCCTAAAACAACAATAGAAGTGGAAAAACAGTGAAAAAACAATTTTTTGGTACAGACGGAATAAGAGAAAACATAAAAAGTAAAATATTTGCTTTTGATAATCTTTTTAAAATAGGAGCTTCATCTGCACTTTATTTTTCTTCAGAAAAAGATGAAACAACAGTAATCATAGGAAAAGACACAAGAAATTCCTCGGATTATATCGAATCAGCTATGGCTTCAGCAATTTCGTCCTGTGGTGTAAATGTTGTTCTGGCTGGATTTATTCCGACACCGGCAGTAAGTATGCTTGTTAGAGAACTTAAAGCAGATTATGGGATAGTTATTTCTGCTTCACATAATCCATACTATGATAATGGAATAAAATTTTTCAATTCAAAAGGTGAAAAACTTAGCGATGAAGAAGAGCTTGGAATAGAAAGACTAATAACAAATCTTCCTGAAAGGAACGTGGAAAAGTTTGGAACAGTAAGATATTATAACGAGATAAAAGAGATCTATGTTGATAGAATCGTAAGAACTTTTAAAGATAAAGATTTCTCAAGTTTAAATATTACTGCTGACTGTGCCAATGGTGCATCAACATTCACTGCTCCTGAAATATTCTCAAAACTAGGATTAAATGCGGCAGTTTTAAATAACAGTAGCGATGGTTTTAATATAAACAGAAATTGTGGTGCTCTTTTTCCTGAAAATCTTACAAAATTTGTAAAAGAAGCATCGCTTGACGCTGGAGTCCTTTTTGATGGAGATGCTGACAGGCTTATAATGCTTGATGAAAACGGAGAAATTGTTGATGGTGATATATTGATAGCTATCTCCGCCGTTTATCTTAAAAACAAAAATTTACTTGAAAACGATATTGTCGTTACGACAATAATGTCAAATCTGGGTTTTGAAAAATATCTTGAATCGAAAAACATAAAACTTGTTAGAGCAAATGTCGGAGATAGAAACGTTTTTTATAAAATGTGTGAAACAGGCGCGGTGATAGGCGGAGAAAATTCAGGACATATAATGTTTAAAACCATAAA
The DNA here is from genome assembly GCA_963667425.1 of bacterium. Taxonomy (GTDB): domain Bacteria; phylum UBP6; class UBA1177; order UBA1177. The sequence goes on from OY763407.1 coordinate 2,284,764, forward strand.
TCCTACAGGTGACGGTTTGGTAAGTGCTCTTATGGTGCTTTCAATAATGGCTGAAACAGGTAAAAAACTCTCTGATCTTGCGGGAGAAATAAAACTTTACCCTCAAATTTCCAGAAAAATTAAAGTTTCATCAAAACCGGATATTGAAACACTACCTGAAATTACATCAATACTTGCTGAGATTAATACCGATCCATCGTTAAGAGCTGTTGTTCGTTATTCCGGAACAGAAAACGTTCTAAGAATAATGGTTGAAGGCGAAAATAAAGAAATAGTGCAATCTTTTACTGACAGATTGGAAATTGCTGCTGAAAAAGAGATAAATTCTTAAATAAGTTAATTTCATAACAAAAAGAATCACATTGTCTTATAATAAAAAACATGTTTAATGTTTTAAATTCTTTTAAAAAGCTTGAATTACAAAAATATTAAAACTATAATCAATTAATTGATCTCATACAGTGTTTACAATATAAAAGCACTTGCTTTTGTAAAATTTGTTTTTTGAGGAGTATAATTTGAGTAACACTAAAGGATTTTTTGAAGAGAAAAAAGGATGGTCACTTATTAAAGATATGATAATTAATGATTATTTATCTCCTTATATTGCAAAAATATTGTTTACCAGAAAACCATTAATCATCGTAGATTGTTTTGCAGGGAAAGGTAAATTTAATGATGGTGCAGATGGCTCTCCGTTAATAATTGCTAAGCATATTAAGAATGTTTTAGAGAATCAAAATGTTAATGCTTATCCTAATAAAGAAATTTGTGCTTGTTTTATTGAAAAGAAATATTCAAAAGATTTAAAAGATAACATAAAAGATTATAAGAATTGTAAAGTCTATAAAGGAACTTATGAAAAATACATTGAAAAATTATTGAAATCAGATACAGTCAATAAGTGTAATGTTTTTTTATATATAGATCCATATGGCATAAAAAATCTTGATTTTGATTATTTTAAGCAAATAAAAGAGAAAAATTTTCCTTCTGTAGAAATTTTAATGAATTTTAATTCTTTTGGTTTTTTGAGGGAAGCTTGTCGTGTATTAAAGTATGAAAAAATATTAAGAGAAGATGACGAAATGCCAGAAGATGAATCTATAGGAATTGTTAAATTGGATCAGATAGCTGGAGGTTCATATTGGCAAGGAATAGTAAAAGATAAATATGATGGCAAAATTGATATGAAGCAAGCAGAAGATTTATTTATGCAAGAATACTCCAACAAAATAAGTAATATATTTAAATATACTATTAACATTCCTATTAAAGAAAAATCTGAAAATATGCCAAAATACAGAATGTTATTTGCTTCCAATCATGATGATGCATTATTGTTAATGGCTGATAGAATGCATAAGGCTTGGAAAAATTTTGAGGAACAAGAAAAAACAAAAGACCCTCAAACATCATTATATGAGTTATATGATTTTCCAGACATGAAAAAAATTAAAGGATATAATCCAGAGGAAGATATCAAATTATTTCTACCTTCTAAAGGAAAAATGAATCTTAAAAATTTATATATAAAAATGATTTTAAAATATGGAATTTCTTATTCAATTACGGATTATAAAGAAATATTGCAAAATTTAGAAAAAACCAATTTGATTGAAGTACAAAGGGTTCCAGAAAAAACAAACAATGGTAAAATGTCTAAATCATGGAATTATGATAAACACAAAATAACAATAGGCTTAAAACAATGAAAAACTCAAAAATTGAATGGACAGAGACAACATGGAACCCAGTTACAGGTTGTACAAAAATCAGTACTGGCTGTAAAAATTGTTATGCAGAAAGAATGGCAATGAGGCTTTATTATATGGGACATCCTAACTATAAAAATGGTTTTCAATTAACAATGCATCCCCATCTTTTAGATGCACCTTTACATTGGAAAAAAAGTAAAATGATTTTTGTAAATTCAATGAGTGATCTTTTTCATGAAGATGTTTCAGAAGAGTTTATTCTTAGTGTTTTTAGAACTATGAGGCTGGCAAATTGGCATGTTTTCCAAATACTTACCAAAAGATCTGAGAGACTAAAAGCATTATCAGAAAAAATATATTGGCCTGAAAATGTGTGGATGGGAGTAACAGTTGAGTCAAAAGATCATCTCAAAAGAATTGATGACCTGCGTTTGACTGGAGCAAAAACAAAATTTCTTTCATGTGAACCTCTTCTTTCGGATTTACCACAAATGGATTTGGCTTATATTGATTGGGTTATTGTTGGGGGCGAGTCTGGTCCAGGATCTAGAGTAATTGAAAAGAGTTGGGTTTATGATATTCAGAGTCAATGTGAACAAGCAAATGTACCTTTCTTTTTCAAACAATGGGGTGGTTTAAATAAGAAAAAAGCTGGACGGCTTCTTGATGGAAAAACATGGGATGAAATGCCAATTTTTGCAAGAGCACAATAGAACAAAATTCAGAATTAATATTAAAAGCAATAAATATAGATAAGAATTTCTTACCTTAATTCTTCAAATGGAACGCCAATGGTGGAAGCAAGTTTATCAACTGATATAGAATACTGATATTTGTTACTGATAAATGATGTTTTAGCTTTTCTTAGTGCAAGATGTGCGGCAAGAAGATCAGTTTCAGTTGTCATGTTCTGTTTGTATTTTTCTTCCTGAATTCTTAAATTTTCTTCAGCTTCTGCTATTTCATTTTCAGAGATAACAATTTCAGCTTCTTTTACTTTTAAGTCTGAAAACATTTTTGTGATTTGCAGTTCCATCTGTTTTTTCTTTTCAATGCTTTCAAGCTTGGCAACGGTTATATCCTGTTTTGCCATACTGTATTTTTTATAATTTTTATACCAGTCAAGACCTATATCCCAACTTGCAACTCCGCCTAAGTAAAAATATCCTTCAGGAGCTATGAGTGTTTCATCCCAGTTGTGCTTGTATCCGCCAACGAGAGCAAGTGTGGGAATTAAAGGCTGAAGTTCTGTTGAGGCTACGTATTCTTTTATTTCTTCATTTTTATTAAGCATTTTAAACTCTTTTCTTTTTGATTTCTGCATACTTAAGAGTTCTTCTTCGCTTACAGCTATTGCAGAATAATTGTCAGATGCTTTTTTTATTGTAAAAGAGTCTGTTTCTTTATTCATTAATAATGCAAGAGCTTTTTTTAGAACACGTTTTCCTCCGTTTACATTTTCCTTTTCCTTTTTGATTCTGGCTTTTTCTATGTTAATTCTAAGTATAGCTGTTTTATCTGCGAATCCTTTGTCTATGAGATTTTTGGCAGAAAATTCATATCTTTCAAGTTGCTTCATGCTTTCATCAAGCAGAACATCTATTGTGCTTAACATTGAATATGTGTAGTAATATTCTGAAACAGTTCCTGATATTTGATCTTTAGCAATTTCTTTTTTTAAAGTATATATTTCTTTTCCTTTTTCTTTTGCCTGCACTCCGTTGTAAACACTCCAAAGAGGTGTTATTGGCTGAACGGCTTTTATTTCAACAGTTCTTGAATAATCAGGAGCTGTTGAAAGGGAGATGTTCATTGCGTCTACGACTTGTTCACTGATAAGTTGCTGTATTGTCTCTGCCGGAGTGCCTGCCGGAACCTGGGAAGTGACTTGTTGTGTGATATAGTCAACCAGTGCATCACTTGGTGCGGCAAGTTTTGAAAGAGGAATAACAAGAGGTTCAACTTCAGGAGCATAGATAAGACGCATAAACTGTCCGGTTATGTTGATAGTTGGAAAATACTGTATAAATGTTGAATCAGCATCCATTTCCATTTTTTCTGCTTTTGCCTCTTCTATTTTTACAGATTCACTGTTTTTTACAGATTCATTTATAATTGTATTTAGATCCATTTCTTCAGCATAAAGAAAGAAAAAACCTAAAAGCATAGCAGATATTAACAGTTTTTTCATTTTATTCCTCCTCTTTATATATGAAGTCTATTGCTTCCCAGCTTATAAGGAGAACTCTTTCATCTTCGTTGTAAAGTGTTTTGTTTTTTTCTTTTATAGCTTCAACAAGTGATTTATATTTTTCTTCGTTTGAAGGCTGAACAAAGATAATGGAATTTACTCCAGGCCATATGGCATCGTTCATTCTAGGATCTCCGGTTGGAAATTTTCCGGCGGCATTTTCAATTACCTGCCAGGATTTCATTTCGCATTTTGTCAGTATTTCCTTTATTTCGGAAAGTACGCTTATATTGCAGGATATATAGACCATTTTCATTTTATTTTACCTCCTGAAGTCTCTCTTTTTTTACTGTTCTGAAGTTGATCATTACATAGAGACATGGAATAAGAAGAAGCGTAATGATTGTTGAAACGGAAAGACCTCCTATAACAGTAATTCCGATCGGCTGCCACATTTCACTTCCTGAACCGGTACTTACTGCCATAGGAATCATACCCATAATTGTTGTAAGTGTTGTCATCATAACGGGTCTGAATCTTGATCTTCCGGCACTTACGGCAGAATTGATTACACTGTATCCTCTTCCTCTCAAAAGGTTTGCATAGTCTACAAGAACAATTCCGTTGTTAACAACAATTCCGAGAAGCATTATAATACCGAGAAACGTCATAATGCTAAGTGTCAGTCCTGACAATTTGAATGCAAAGATAACTCCAACGATTGAGAGTGGAACTGCAAACATTATAACAAAAGGATACTTAAGTGATTCGAACTGAGATGCCATTATCATATAGACAAGAATAAGACTGATTATTGCTATTTTAAACAAATCTCCAAATGCTTCCTGCTGATCTTCATACTGCCCGCCGAGATCAACGGTTATATCTTTCGGAACATCTTCTTTGGCAAGAAAAGCTTTTGTTGCAGCAACTGCTTCTCCAAGAGAAATTCCTTCAGCAAGACCAGCTTTTACATAAATAATTCTCTGTTGAGATTTTCTTTCTATTGTCTGCTGTGTCATCTCTTCTTCAATTCGTGCGACAGCTGAAAGCGGAACAAGATCACCTTTAAGTGTAGGTATCATAATGCCTTTAAGTTTTTCAACATTATTTCTGAATTCTTCAGGATATCTTATTCTTATCTTGAACTCTTCGCCATCTTCTTTATATTCTCCGGGTTCAGCGCCATAAAGACTCTGACGAACTGTAAGGGCAAGCATTGCTGCATTTACGCCTATTCTTGATGCTTTTTCTCTATCTATTTTGACTCTGATTTCAAGTTTTCCTGCGTCTGCAGATGTTACAACATCACTAAGTTCCGGCAGAGCTGCAAGTTTTTCTCTAAAATGTTCTGAAGCTTTTCTTATTTCATCCATATCGTGTCCTGAAATCTCAAGTTCAACAGGACGGCTTACACCAAAAAGACCTTGTTGAAGAAGACTTCCACCTTTTACACGGTATTTTACAAGTTCAGGTATTTCTGCAAGTCTTTTGTCAATTCTATCTGATATTTCTGTAACTTTATAATCTCTAAAAACAGGTGACTTAATTTTTCCTATAATAGTTACAATGTTTTTACCTTCCTGAAAACCTGATGATGTAAGTGCACCAGTATCTGTCTGTCCGGCGATAACATATTCAGATCTCATATCTGCCGCAGGAATTTCTTCATGAAAAATATCAAGTATCTTTTTTCCTATTCTATATGTTTCATCGGCAGTTACTCCGACTTCAAGTTCTCCGACACACATAACATCACCGGAATCCATATCCGGCATGTAGTCTGAACCAACAGTTTTTGCTTCATCCATAGCAAAGATGAAAATAGCAATAACTATAAGTGCAAATACTTTTCTATGTTTAACTGTAAATGCAAGAAGAGATTCATACCCGCCTTCAAATGCATTGAAAAGTTTTTCGCTTAATTTGAAAAGTTTTCCAGGTTTTTTCTCTTTTGCAGCTGATTTAAGAAGAATTGAAGAGAGCATAGGAGTAAGAGCAAGAGACGATAGAAGTGATGCAACAAGTGTAAATGTGGCAATGTAGGCAAGCTGAGAAAACATAAACCCCATAAGACCGCTCATAAGTGAAAGAGGAAGAAAAACAGCAATAGTTGTAAGTGTCGATGCGGAAATAGCTGTTTTCATTTCCGATGCTCCAAAAATAGAAGCCTGATCAGGACGAGCTCCACGTTCAATATGTTTGGTTATGTTTTCAAAGACAACAATAGCGTTATCAACAACCATACCAATTGTTATGGCAAGTGCCATTTCTGAAATGATATTAAGAGTAAAGCCCATCATATTCATAAAGATAAATGCAAAAATAAGAGAAAAAGGAATGGTAAGAATAATAATAAGACTTGCCCTCCAGTTTCTTAAAAAGAAGAAAACAACAGCAACAACGAACAGAACAGCAAACATAATTGTCTGATTAAGGTTGTCTATGGAATCTGTGACAATTTCAGAAGAGTTTATTAGCATCTTTACTTTAACATCAGTAGGAAGCTTTTCTCTTATTTTTTCCATTGTTGCTGAAACTTTACTGGCAACTTCAACACTGTTTGCATTTGACTGTTTCTGAACCATCATCATTGCAGAAGATGTTCCTTCAGAAAAAGTTCGTTCGTCATTTTCCTTGTATGTATCTTTTATTGTTGCAATATCCTTTAAGGATATAACAGTTCCATCCATTGATGTTATTGCCATGTTGCTGATTTCATCAACAGATTCAAATTCTCCGGGAACACGGATGAAAAGATCTTCGGCTCCGGTTTTTACACTTCCTCCTGGAACAGTGATGTTTTCTGTTTTTAAAAGCTGAGAAATCATGCCAATAGAAAGGTTGTATGCTTTAAGTTTTAAAGGATCCACTTCTATAAGAATTTCTCTTTCAGGTATTGCAAGAGTAATAATTGAGCCTACTCCTGAAACTTTTTTAAGAGGATCCTCTATTTTATCATGGATAATTTTCTCAAGAGCCGGTTTGCTGTCTTCTGCTGAAATAGAATACATGAGAATTGGAAGCATGGAGCTGTTTATTTTCATAATTCTAGGATCATCAGCCAAGTCAGGTAATTTATACGAAACAAGATCTATTGCATCTCTGGCATCATTGGAAGCTTCATTAAGATCTGTTCCAAATTCAAATTCAAGTGTTATAAAGCTAACATTTTCCTTTGATTTTGATTTTATTTTTTTTAAATTTGGAACACCTGCGAGCTGTTTTTCAAGTATTTTGGTTACATCCTGTTCAACATCTGCCGCTGCCGCTCCTCTGTAAACTGTAATTACAGTCATTGTTGGAAGTTCAATATCTGGAAGAACATCGAGTGGAAGAGCAAAGTAAGAGACAGCGCCGAATATTAGAACAGCGATGAAAACCATCAGTGTTGTTATCGGTCTCTCAACTGACAGTTTAGGAATATTCATTTATTTACCCTCCGAAATTCTAACTTTTGAACCGTCTTTTAGCTTGGTTTTTCCTGCCACGGCAACAAATTCACCTGCACTGATACCTGAAACAGCTACATTTTCACCAAGATCGGAAACTACTTCTACAATATTTCTTTTTGCAGTATTGTCTTTTACGGTAAAAACATATTTCTGATTGCTTCCAAGAAGTCGAAGTATTGCCATTCTTGGTATAATCACAGCCTCTTTTTCTGGCAGACTCATTGAAATTCTTGCAAACATTCCTGGTTTAAGCGTTTCTTTTAAATTATCAACTTTGATTTTAATCCTGAATGTTCTTGAAATTACAGAAACCATGCTTCCTATTTCATATATTTCACCTTCAAGATTAAGATCCGGCATGGCATCTACTTTGATGGTTATTTTTTTCTGCTCTCTGATTAAAGGAAGATCTTTTTCATCAACATTAATTTCTATAAGAAGCTGTTTTGTGTCCATGATTCTTATTATTCCGCTTGAGTGGGAATATCCAGGCTCCAAAGCAGGATTTATAAGATAATTTTCACCTTCGTTCATTAAATGCTGAGCAACAATACCGCTGAAAGGAGCTGTTATATCCATGCTTTTTTTAAACATTTCTGTTTTTGCAATAGATGCGTCAAGTTTTGCCTGAAGATGATCCAGTTGTTGTTCTGCAATAACTTTTTTATCTACAAGCTCTTTAACTTTATCGTAATCTTTCTGGACAGCGTCAAGTTCTGCTTTTGCCTGTTTGTAAAGTTCATCCGACATTTTTACTACAATTGCGCCTTTTTTTACATTTCGGCCTTCCCTGTAATATATTTTCTCGATTTTACCTGGAATTGTTGAAGCAATATTTGCCTCTTTTATTGGTTTAAATGTTCCTGAATATGATAAAACAGGAGAATAAGTTCCGCCAGTAGCTGGAGCTGTTGTTATTAAAATAGAAGAATCGACATTCTGAACTTCTTCCTTTTTCTTTTTATCAGAACACGAAACAACAAACAAAATAGAAAAACAAATTGAAAATAATAAAAGTTTCCTCATTTTTTCCCCCGAAACTTAATTATAATTAAGACAGATTCCATTATAGAAAATAGTTTTTACAGTGTCTGAAAGTTCTTTGAAAGAAAGATTTTTAAGAACCAGAACTCTGTAAACCAGAACATTTATCGTTGCAGAAAGTGCTCTTGCTGCAATATCAAGATTTATTTCACGTAAAGAATATTTTGAAAATTTTTCAGATAGAGCTTTAAATATTTTATCTTCATAGGATTTCTGAACATCATAGAATGCATTGATAAGTTTTGCCGGAACAGAAGCTCCATCTCTGAATATTAAAGAATATGTGAAATCATTTTTTTTAAAATAATCGTAATGCGCCTTTATAAATTCTTCTAGAAAATCTTTTCCTTTAAAATCTTCAAGTTTCTTTATTATATAATTTGCCGCATCATGAATTTGAAAAGAGACTGCCTTTAAATAAAGCTCTTCTTTATCTTTAAAATACCTGTAGACTGTTCCTTTACCTACACCAGCATCAGAAGCGATACTTTCAATGTCGCATAGATGATATCCCTTTGATGCAAACATTTTTATTGAAGATAATATGATTTTCTTTTTTCTTTCTTCCTGAAGAGGTGTGAGCTCTTTATTCATTTTCTCTCTCCTTTAAAACAAAAAAGGACGGACTGGTCAGTTCCATTTTTTAATCTTTTTTATGGCTTTGTCAAGAGAGAAAAAAAAGTTTTTTATATTGTTTTAATATTCTGGTGAATCAATTGCTGAATAAAAATGGCTGATGATCTGAAGTTTATTTTTTTATTGTAACATTTCCTCTATTGCTGACATATAGTACAGAATAGGGTAGAGACCTTCAAATGAAACATTTTCTTCTCCATTCAAGCTATAGATTATAACGCTGGGATATTCATTTATAATCCATTCTTCTTTTTCTATAGGAGAGTCTATGTAAAACTGATCAGATTTATCATCGAAAGAGCTTTCTTTATTTGTAATTTTTATAAAAGAGACTCTGTTTTCATATCTTTCTTTCATTTTTTCAATATAAGTATCAAGCTTTCTGCATGGTTCACAATTTTCTATTGAAAAATCTATAAAAAGAAGTTTGCCTTTGGCAACTTGCTGTAGTGATAGACTTTCATTGTTTTGAATCTTTTTTAAAAAAGGTTTTTGAAAAAATTTTTCTACGGGTTTTTCAAGTGGTTTGACTGATTCATTATTGTTTTCAGGTTGTGCTACCTGTTTTACAGACGAAGCACATGAAAAAATAAGTGTAAATATAAAAAGACTAATCAGAAGTTTCATCAGTATCTGTATCTTCTTCTTCCACGGAAGTATTTGTTACATCGTTTGAAGGTTCAGTTTCTGTTTGCTGAGGTTCATAAATTTCAAGCTGTTTTTTTAATTTTCTTATTTCTTTACGAAGTTTTCTTTCTCTTAAATTTACTTTTGCGATATCAAATATAAAGACAAGGAGCATTATAAGTGCACCAAAAAAGGATGCCAAGACACCAAAAACGCCTACAGACATAGGAGCTGTTTCATAAAAATAGAAGTCTACCGGAATCTGTGTGGGATTGAATAGGGAAAAAAGATATGTAACTATTAAAACGGCAACAATCATTAACATTGTTTTAAGTTTTGCAAGGAAATTCATGCCTGCTCCTTATTTTTAACATTTAAACAACTGATTATAATGCAGAAGCGGAATTTTTCCAAAGAAAAAGCTTACGTTTTACAGATTACTCAAAAAAGTATTTCTTTTTTCTACCCTTGACATATTCTGCTTATTGGATATTTTTAAGACCGTTTTTTATCGTTTTTTGTAAGTGGTTGATAAAACTATGAAAGATTTTTTTCTTTACGGTTATTTTGTTATTTTGGCAATTCTTTCGGTTTTTGGAGTTCACAGGTATTACACAGTTCATCTTTTTAGAAAATATAAAAATGCTGTAAAAAAACCTGAAAAAAACTTTGAAAAGAAACCGCATGTCACGATTCAGCTTCCTATTTTTAATGAGCGTTATGTTACGGAAAGGCTTATTGATGCTGTGTGTAATATAAATTATCCCAAAGAATTTCTGGAAATTCAGGTCCTTGATGATTCCACAGATGATACTTCTGATATTGCAGAAAAAAAGGTTAATGAAAAAAAGAAAGAGGGTTTTGATATCTCATTTATTCACCGTAATGATAGAAGTGGTTTTAAAGCTGGAGCTTTAGAGGCCGGTCTTAAGGTTGCAAAGGGTGATTTTGTTGCTATTTTTGATGCTGATTTTATTCCGCCTACTAATTTTCTTGAAAGTACAATAGATTTTTTTACTGATAAAAAAATTGGTATGGTTCAGACAAGATGGGATCACGAGAACAGAGGCTTTTCCATTCTTACAGAGTGTCAGAGTATTTTACTTGACGGTCATTTTATGCTTGAACATACGGCAAGAAATAGAAGTGGCAGGTTTTTTAATTTTAATGGTACTGCAGGTATATGGCGAAAAGAAACAATTCGTGATGCCGGCGGCTGGCAGCATGATACTTTAACTGAAGATCTGGATCTCAGTTACAGAGCTCAGATAAAAGGCTGGCAGTTTATTTATCTTCCTGAAATTACAGTTCCGGCTGAACTCCCTGTTGAAATGAGGGCTTTTAAATCACAGCAGTTCAGGTGGGCAAAGGGAAGTATTCAGGTTTTTCTTAAACTTTTTCCAACTATTTTAAGATCTAATCTCCCTTTTAAAGTTAAACTGGAAGCTTTTTTTCATCTTGCAGCTAATTTCGCATATCTTCTAATGGTTGTTTTATGCTGTATGATGCCGATGAATATTTTTTTTCGTTATGGAAGTGATTCTGTTAATTTGAAGTTTCTTGATCTTCCGATTTTTTTCTTTGCAACTGCTTCTGTTTTCTTTTTTTATTTTTATTCTGAATTTATAGTTTTTAGAGAGACTGCTTCTGTTAAAGATAGAAATAAACTGCCGGTTTTCTTTTATATTCCTTTTACAATTGCTATAGGTATAGGACTGGCTGTAAATAATGCAAAAGCAGTAATTGAAGCACTTCGAGGGAAAGTTTCTCCTTTTGTAAGAACTCCGAAATATAATGTTATTGCAGGAGAGAGTGTAAAAAACTCTGTTGTTGTAAGTAAAGTGTCAAAAAATATTTACAGTTTTAAGGGTTTAGATTTGACAACAATGATAGAGCTCCTTTTCGGTTTATATTTTTCTTTTACAGTATTTTTTGCTTTTTACATCAAAAGTTATACTTCAGTTCCGTTCCTGATGCTTTTTCAGATAGGTTTTCTTTACACATCGCTGCTTTCTATTTCAGGAAAGTTTCGTAATTTCAGACGTCAATCTGCTTTTTAGGAATAGTTACAGTAAATTCTGCTCCATTTTCGGAATTTTTGGAAAGAGATATTTTTCCATTCAGAATTTTCAGATTTTTTCTGCATATGGCGAGTCCAAGTCCGTTTCCATCCTGTTTTGTTGTAAAAAATGGTTCAAAGATATTTTTTTCCTTATCTTCGGGAATTCCTTTTCCGTCATCTTTTACCGTTATTCTGAGCATTTTATTCTGCTCTATAACATTGACCAAGATAAGGGATCCTTTGTCTGATTTTTCAATTGAATGTATGGCATTATTTATGAGATTTATAAGAACCTGCTTCAGTTTATTCCAATCTATGTAAAAAGTCCCTTTTGTGTTGTTCTGGAATTCTATTTTTATGCTGCTGGTTTTGAAAATATAGGAAAGCTCGGTAAAAAAAGTTTTGAAAGTGTTCTTTTCTGCTGATGGTTTTGTTACTCTTCCATATGTTAGCATTTTTTCTACAGTATCATTAAGTCTTCTGAGTTCTTTTCTTGAAATATCAAGATATTCCATATCAAAATCTTCAATATTTTTTAAAGACTCTGATAAAACGTCCATATTGAACATAATAGATGTCAGAGGTGTTCTGAGTTCGTGAGCAATAATTGAAACCATCTTTCCAACTTCCTGAAAATATTGTGTTTCCTGAAGATGCTTTTCTCTTTCAACGATGTCTGATATAAGAATAAGTCTTGTCAGATTATGAATAGCTATATTGGTAAAAGAGATTATGTGTTCAGTGAAAAACTGTTTTATTTCTCTGCCGGAAAATATAAATAGAGCTGAAATAGATTCGTCTTTATAAAAAGGAACAATAAATTCTGCATCAAGTCTTTCAAATTCTGCAAATAGTTCAGGAGTAATTCTTGTAGATGTTTTCAGCATGAAAGGGACATTGTTTCCCTGAAAAAAAGTTGTCAGATAAGAGTTTTTTTCTTCAGGGGAGTACTGTATGGAAGAGACTTCTTCTTCGGTCAATGTATTATCAAATGCAATAAATCTGAAAGACTCTATATCTTTAAATGTCTGATAAAGATGACGTTCAAACATGGAAAAAAAATCTTTGTAATTTGATGTTTCGGCAGCTTTTGTTCTAAATATAGCTATGGATTTTTGTATGTCTATTTGCCTGCTGTCAAAATAGTTGTATATAAATATTGATGCATATGCGGTTGCTGCTGAAAATGTTAATGTTCCAATAATAAGGCCGATTGTATAAGGGACAAAAAAGTCTACTGAAGAGAAAAATTTTATAAATAGTGCTCTGTATGGAGAAAGAGCCTGGAGCATGATTGTCATAAGAAAAGAGAAGAAAATTATGAGCTTTAATATATTATGATTTAAAGATGTTTCAGTATTAAGCCGTATGGACATAAAATGATATATAAAAATATATATAAGAGGGGATATAATAAGAGAATATAGTTTAAACGTATTTATATTATAACTTTCTATGACAGTAACAGTAAACAGTGGTAATGTAAGCGTTAAAACTGCAACTGCAAAATTAAACAAAGAAACTATAATTCTTTTTTCAGATGAGATATATTTTCTTTTTCTTATGATAAAAATAACATTAAGCAGAAAAAAGAAAATCCCTGATATTAAATATAAAAGAGAAGTTCTTTCCATGGTGAAAAAAAGATAAAATAAAACACCGCTTACAGCAAGAATAAGTGAAAACCACGGTTTATTAAGTCTGGTGGAACGTGGAAAAGAGTAAATAAAAGCGGTTGACATAATTTGAAAAACTATAGATACGATGAAAAAATATCCTGTTTTAAAAGGAAAGTATTCAACCACTATGGCGGAAAACACAGCTTGGTGAAAAGATGAAAAAAGAACGAAAAAAGTATTATCAAGTCTAGCTTTACCTTTCCATAAAATATACCATCCAATAGAAAAGACAGTTAATATCTGAAAAATTTGAAATAGAGAATCAATCTGTAGTGATGTCATTCTTTTTTAATCCATATTCTTCAATTTTTTTATCCAAAGTCGGTCTTGTGATTCCAAGTATGGCAACGCTTTTTCCCTTATGCCAGTTCATGTTTTCAAGAACATATGAAATATAGTTTTTCTCTAGTTCTCTGAGAGGAATGAATCTGGAAAATGCAAACTGATCTGAAGAAGAGTCATCAATTTTTTCCATGTTTGTATCACAGTCAATAAATGGTGAAATTTCTTCTCTTGTTATTAGTGGATTTTTTGTTCCTATTGCTGTTTTTATTATGATATTTTCGAGTTCTCTTACATTTCCCGGCCAATCATATGCTTTTAAAAGATCCAAAGCCTCTATTGTTATTCCTTCAACATTTGTTCCCATGTCATGATTTGCTTTTTTGATAAAATGGGCAGAAAGCAGATCTATATCTTCCTTTCTTTGTCTTAACGGAGGAATTGAAAGAGTTATAACATTTAGACGATAATAAAGGTCTTCTCTAAAAAGGCCACTTGCTACCATTGATGAAAGATTTCTGTTTGTTGCGGCAATAATTCTTCCTTTAAATCGTTTGGCTTCAGAGCTTCCAATAGGATAATATTCTCTCTCCTGAAGAATTCTCAGAAGTTTTGCCTGAAACTCAAGAGGCATTTCGGAAATTTCATCGAGAAACAATGTTCCTTCATCTGCGGCAGCCAATTTGCCTTTTCTATCATTATCTGCACCGGTAAAACTTCCTTTTACGTATCCCATAAGTTCGCTTTCTATTAAATTGGAAGGAATGGCGGCACAGTTTACGGGTACAAAAGGAAAGCTTCTGTTTTCGGAATTATTATGAACAGCTTTTGCAACGACCTCTTTTCCTGTTCCACTTTCTCCTGTTATAAGTACGATGGCTTTATTTGAAGAAACTGATGCGATACTTTTATATACATCTATCATAGCCGGAGACCTTCCGATGAGAGATGTTTTCTGAAAACCTTCATTATCAACAAGAAATCCGATTCTTTCAGTTGAAAGAATTCTTTCAAAAGCTTTTGTAACAGTATCTATTAGCTTTTCAAGAGATATTGGTTTGGAAAGAAAATCAAAAGCACCGAAACTTATAGCCTTTAAAGCTGCGTCCATGTCTCCGTATGCAGTTATGGCAATAAAAACCGGAGTAGTTGTTCTGTTTTCCTTTTTTATTTTTTCAAGAAGTTCCAAACCGTTCATTATCGGCATATTTATATCCAGAAGAACCAGCTGTGGCGAGAAAGATTCTATTTTTTCGTAACCGTCAAGCCCATCTTTTGCTGTTTCGACAACAAATCCTTTGGAACTTAGAAGTTTTTCATAACTTCTTCTTATAGAAAGGTCATCATCAATGATAAGAATTTTTTCAGTAAGTGACACAAATGCCTCCTTTTTATAAAAAACTTAGTAAAGTATATATACTTTAAAATAAAATCAAAAAAACTTATTTATAAATATTTTTCTGCTCTTTATTTAAAAGCAGACTGGAAAGTATTTTTAAACATTATTTTCAGTTTATAAAAACATTTTGATTTTACCATTCAATTCAACTAAACTTAAATGCGATTTTAATGAGAGGATTGTTGAAAAATGAAAACCTTTTTTGCCGGTTTTATAGTCTCTTTTATTGCTGTTGCAGCTCTTACTCCTTTTCTGATAAAAGTTGGGAAAAAGTATAATCTTATTGATGAATCTAATAGAAGAAAAGTTCACAGAGGTGCAATTCCAAGAATTGGAGGAGTAGGAATAACAATTGGAACATTGCTTCCAATAATTGCTCTTTCTTTTGTCGGCAATGATCCTTCACATCTTTTTTTTGATGGACCTGAAAACGCACTTGTTGTTATTGGCGGTGGTTTAGCTATTGCTCTGATGGGGCTTTTTGATGATATTTTTGGAGTTCCTGCAAAAATCAAGCTCCTTTTTCAGTTTCTTCTTGCCGGAATGGCATATTATTTCGGTTTTTCAATGGCGGTTTTAAATACACCTCTTGGTCCTTTGGATATGGGTTTTTTTGCTGCTCCTGCAAGTATTTTATGGATTGTTGGAATTATAAATGCGTTTAATTTGATTGACGGTCTTGATGGATTGTCTTCAGGAATCGCTTTTTTTGTTTCTATAACTCTTTTTATAATGTCTATTTACCATGTTCAGATGTTTCCTGCTATCGTTTCTTCCTGCCTTGCAGGGGCTGTGGCAGGTTTTCTGATTTATAATTTTAACCCTGCAAAAATTTTTATGGGTGATTCCGGGTCAATGTTTATCGGATATCTTCTTGCAATAGTCTCTTTAAAAGGTGCTTCGAAGGGAGGAACTCTTGTCAGCATTCTGATTCCACTTATGGCAATGGGTGTTCCCATTCTTGATACTGTTATGGCTTTTGTAAGAAGAATTATTAGAAATCAGTCAATATTTTCCGCAGACAAACAGCATATTCATCATGTCCTTCTTTCAAAAGGGTGGACTCAGCGTAAGGTTGTAACTGTTTTATATGGTGTTTCTCTCGTTTTTGCTCTTCTGGCCATGCTTACAATATTTATGCACGATATGGAACGATTCCTTATATTTATGGTTTTTATAATCATCGTTGTGATTTTTATTTCAAAGCTTGGTTATATGGAAATGATTCAGAGTCGATACAGACTTCGTAAACATAATCCTCTTGAGGAAGAACTTGTTAAGTTTTTTGCAGATAAATTCAGTCTTTTTTCAAATAAAGATATTTCTCAGGCACTTATCGGTTTTGATAAAATAGAGGGGCTTACAATGCTCTCTGCAAAAGGAGATCTTCTTTTCAGTTATGGAAAAACATCTTCTTCAGAATTTCTTGATGTTGAAGCTGAAAATGATTCTTATCTTCGTCTTTACTGGAATGGTATAATTCCAGCTATAACATCTAAAGAATCAGCAATGTTTGAAATAATAGCAAAAGTTATGCTTCTGAATGTATCTCGGAAAGAAGTTAATGAATAAGTTTTTGTTTCACATGCCTACAAAGGTTTATTTTGGAAAGGGCGAATTCTTACAATGTGCAGGTAAAATAAAGGAAGTGTCAACAAAAGCTGTTATTTTAACAGGCAAAAATTCTGCATTAAAAAACGGTTCTGCTGTAACACTTAAAAAACTTTTAAATGATAAGAATATTGAAGCCGAAATAATTTCAGGTATTTCTACAAATCCTGAAAGAGAGTATATCAATACTCTTTCAAAACAGATAAAAAACAGATTTGATTCTATTATCGCCATGGGCGGAGGTTCTGTTATTGATGCCGGAAAAGCAGTTGCTGTTATGGCAAAATCTGAAAGTGAAGATATTTGGGATTTTGTGATGCATAGTGGAAAAAAACCTAAAAAAGTTTTATCTGCGCTCCCTTTAATAGCTATTCCAACGGTAGCTTCGACAGGCTCTGAAACAAATGGACTTGCGGTTATCTCTTCAGATAAGGAAAATGCAAAACTTGAGCTTTTTTCAGAACATCTTTTCCCCAAAATAGCAATAATAGATCCTCTTCTTACAGAAACAGTTCCTGAAAACATAAAAGTTGCTGGTGCGGCAGATATTTTCTCGCATGCAATGGAGGCCTATCTTTCTTCTTCTCTAAATTATTCTCCGATAGATGACGGTTTTGCCGAAACAATCATGAAATCAGTTCTTTTATCAATAAAGGATAGAAACAACATAGATATTGAAACTCTTTCCTGGGCTGCTGGGCTGCCACTTACAGGTATAACGTCAACTCTTAGGACAGGTCCTTTTCCTCTTCATATAATGGAACATGTTCTTTCATCATTTACGGGAATTCATCATGGAACAGGGCTTGTTTTTCTGCTTCCTTTTTACCTTGAGAGAATAAAAAATGAAAGACCGGAACGTTTTGCTTCTTTTTGCAGGAATGTTTTTTCAGAAAATGGAGATTCTGTTTTAGAGAAGATTTCCGATATTTTTAAAATAGAAGTTGAGTGCTTAAAAAGTATTTTTAAAGATACAGATGCGGCTCTGATGGCAGAAAGAGCTATTTCCGTTTATGGTAACAGATTTGGAAACATAGGTCTTAAATGTTTTGATTATGATGGTGTTTTTTCAGTTTTTACAAGATTTTTACAGCAGATGGTTTAAGTATGAAAAAAATTGTGTTTCTGATTTTTCTTTTCTTTTCTTTTCTTTCTCTTTATGCCACAGAAAATAATTGGGCTTTTTCTTTTTATCTTCCTAATGATTCTATGAATAGCGGCTGGACGGAAAACAAAGATGATTTTAGAAGTTTTGGTGTGGTTCTTGCGTTTGAAACTCCTTGGAATATCTATTTTAATACAGAGTTTTATGGTCTTACCGCAAGACCTGATGTTAGCAGAAATGAACTTCAGGGAACTCGAATTGATGAACTTTATCTTTCTATTGCAAAAAAATATGAACTGGTTATTAATAATTATAATTCTTTTCATTTGATTCCATCAATAGGTTTGTTTGTTTATGGAAATCTTGGTGGTTCTGTAGTTCAGAATAAACTTCATGAAAATGTTAAACTGCCTGATGTTTCAATAGATTATTCCAAAGATTTAGGATTTCTGCCTATTTTAGGTTTTAATTCAGTTTACAGTATTTCTCCGTTTTACAAGAATTATCAGCTTCCTTTTTTTGAATCTGATATAGCTTTTAAATATATTCCTTCATATGCTTTAAAAATGGAACTCTTAGAGAGAGCAAAGTTAAAAGGCAGTTCAGGAGATACACTGTTTGTTTCTTTTGGTTTCAGAAACGATTTTATATATATAAATGATGATACTGTAGAAAAAACAGCGGACAAGGAACGTGGCTTTATTGTAAAATACGGAATAAACGCCGGTGTTTTATATTTTCTTAATGAAATAGATTTAACTACAAGAAATTCAATTGGAAGTGTAGGTGTGAAATGGCGTTTTGGAAATAATAAAAGAGTCTTTCAAAAAAGTGATTTTTCTTCCGAAATAGGTTTTTCGATGGGGTTTGATGAAACAAAACTTGGCTTTTATAAATTTAGACTTTCTCCATGGGAAAACAATCGTTTTAATCTGGTTTTAGATCTTAGATACGGTAATGAGAAAAAGATGATTTTCCTGACTACAGAAATGTTATGCAGGTTTTAAGCACAGGTATTGATGCTTCTCTTTTTAAACCGGAAAAAAATCTCATGTTTAATCCGTTTGTTTCAGGCATGCTCTCTTTTGTAAGAAAAATAGTTACGGATGTAAACAGAGATAATACATATTTTTACATGTCTCAGGCTGTTATGCTGGAAGCAGGATTAAGAATAACTAGAGAGCTCCCATTTATATCTTCAAATACTCTATATGGAATTGCTCTTTCGGACACGGTTTTTCTTCCTTTGGCCGGCTATGACGAAACAAGAGAAAAAGGAACAGTGCATCATATAGGATTCAATAATTTTATTGGTGTTTCGTTTATTGCCTACGTTGATTTTTAACTTTTTTCCTTTGCGGCAAAATTAAGTGTCAGGTATACAACGAAAAATGGTGAAAAAATGGCCATAAAAAAGATACCTATAAGAGGAATTAGTCCGAATATAGCAGGAATAACACCGGCTCTGAAAGAAAATCCAGGATATTTCTTTAAAAAACCAATTTTTTTCATAAGTGGCCAGCCTCTTCTTGATGCTGCATAATCAATGAAAATTAAAGTATTTGAATAGGCATAAAGAAGAAATGCTATTATCTGACCTGCGACTGGTATAAAATTTATGAAAAAAATGACAATTGAAAGAATAGCCATAAAAAGGGTAAGAATAAGAGCTTCGGTAACATCTTTTAAAAGCTGTCTCAATGAAAAAGGGACATCCTTTGTTTTCCCAAAAAACTTTTTTTCCGACAGTGCCGAAAAAAAAGAATAAAAAGGAGAGATGATTATGTATGCCGTAAAAAATGCAACATAGAAACTTATCATCCAGACAAGCAGTTTTGAGATAAATTGAAAAATTATGATAAAGAAGCTTAGAATGTAATCATACCATACAGTTATTTCATGCGTGTATTCTGATAAAGGAATGTTTTTCTGAATAAAAGCAAGTATTGAATTTGCTGAAAAAAATGCTATTACAAAATGAAGAACAGCAATTATAAAAGCCATAAAGAGAATAGTTTTGTTCTCTATCAGAAATTTTAAAGTTCTTCCTGGAGATACTTTATCAGACTTTAATCGTTGTAACTGTGATTTTTCTTGAATTTGCTTCTTCTCCATGTTCCACCTTTATTTCAATTCTTGGCGCATATTTTTTCCATGCAGATGCAAACATGCTTGCCCATTCGACAATCACCACGCCATCTGCTTCGTGAAGTATTTCAAAGAAGTCGGCCATTTCAAGCTCTTCTTCTTCAACAACTCTGTAAAAATCCCAATGATAGACAGGGAAAATTCCATCATTATAGATGTTCATTACTGTGTAGGTAGGGCTGCTTATATTTTCTCTTTGGACTCCCATGCCTGTTGCAATTCCTGCTGTTATGATGGTTTTCCCGGCACCAAGGTCTCCATCAAGGAGTATTAAGGTTCCTTTTTTCAGTTTTGCAGCCAGTTTTTTGCCAAAAAGAAATGATGCATCTTCGTTTTCAGTATAAATTATTTGGGTTTCTTTTGATTTGATTGTTTTCACTCAGTCTCTCCATTCCAGTGGGAATACTCTCAAGCAGTTTTTCAATGGAATGATACCTTGTAGACGCTGTTTCTTCAAGTAAAATTCCGCACTCTCTATGTAAGAGTAGAGCATTTATAACATTTTGAGTGTCATTTTTACCATTCATCATAGCAGCAATTATTCCTGTAAGCATGTCTCCTGTTCCTCCGAAAGCAAGAGCTTTAGCACCTGAAGGTATAATATAAAAGTTTTCTTTGCTCTTTATAACTGATGCACTGTTTTTTGCTGCGAGAATTGATTTTTGTGATAGCGGAAATTTTTCCACTCTTTCAAAATATGACAAAGAATCATTTTTGATTATTCGTTTAAGTTCTCCAGGATGGGGTGTGAAAACCGTTCTGAAATTAATATATTTAAAGAGAAGTTTTTCATCTTCAGCAAAAAGATCAAACATTCCGGCATCGGCAACAGCAAAGCCTTTGGTTTCAGGTATTTTTTCAATAATTTCATGTTTTTTTACAAGACCTGGACCTATAACAAAACCGCTATATTTATCAAGGTTATCTACTTTTTCGATATCTTTTAACATTAAAGCCGGAATTTTGCCTGCCAGATGTGGAATCATTTCTTTATTAAGTGCAAGAGTCGCCAAGCCTCCACCGGATGCCATAAAAGTTTTGGCTGAAATAATTATGGCACCAAGCTTTTCGTCATTTCCGGCAATAAAAAGAACGTGGCCGTTTTTATTTTTATAGCTGTCAAGCGAAATCTCTGAAAGTTTAAAATTTTTTTTTTCAAGAAGCTTAATATTGGAATTGTTTTTCAGTTTTTCAGGCATAGATATAAGTCCATGCACAATTTTCCCTGCAAAATTAATTCCATGCTCAAGAAAAAGTCCTTGTTTTAAGATTCCAAGAGAAACAGTAATGTCACTTTTTACAGCCACAGGCATTAAATTTCCTGTATTACCGCAAAGACCGGTAGGAATATCAACAGCAATGACTTTTTTTAAATGAGAGGGATAATTGTTTATAAAATTAACAGCTTCAAGTGTTTTTCCAGAAATTTCTCTTGAACTTCCTGACCCTAAAATAGCATCTACAAATAAAAAAGGTTCTTTTTTCTCAGAAAAAAAAGCAGTATCAACTGTTTTGACTCTTTCAGGAATAAGGGAAAAGTTTATTTCAGCGTCACTTCCTTTTTGATATGAGGTAATAACAGGAATATGAAAAAGGTTCAGTTCAGGTATTCTGTCTGTAAGTATTCTTAAGAGAACTGCGCCATCCCCACCGTTCCCTCCGCTCCCTGTAAAAACGCAGACATTATCTGAAAAACCATGAAGTTCTTCTTTTATTGTCTGATAAAGCGAAAAAGCCGCATTTTCCATAAGAATAAGAGATGATATACCTTCTTTTACAGATAATTCATCAAGTTCTTTTGCTGTTTTATTATTGCCGACAGGAATCATTTCACATGTACTTTTTTAATTTTTTATAAGAGTTGCGCTGCATCCACCATTCTTTTGTTCCATAGTCATGACAACAGCAGTTATTGATGCATCAAATTTTATAATGAAACCGAAAACTATGTCATATTTTCTTGCTTCTTTTTGTGTGAAGGTTCCTGCAGGCAGTGTCGCATCTGTAACAACGATGTCACCATTACAGCCATCTTTAGGGATAAATTCTGCCCCCATGCCTGTTGTAACCAAAGTACAATCGGAAGTAAGAACTGTCCATTTTCCTTCAATTTCTGTACACATACCTTCATATTGAGGTTTACATTCATAATCTTTGCATACCCAGCCATCATCACATTGAAGATCAAGCAGACAGCCTTCGGAGCTTGCAGCAACACATTCATTATAAGTTCCATTGTTTTCACAACGCATGCCGTCGCCACAGTCAGCATCAATGTAACACTGATTTCTGCTTTTACACATTCCTATAAGTCCGGCGGTCAGATCACAATATTCATCTGTATCGCAGCTGGAATCTTTTGTACAAACACCGCCGACGCTTGTCTGACATGTCATAATATTTCCATCTTCAAGACATCTTTTAAGAGTTCCGCAATCTTCATCTTTGGAGCATTCATTTGCATAAATGCATTTTCCTAAAGTACATTCAAATCCAAAACCGCATTCGGTATCAGAAGTACATGGAACTGTATCTACGCATTTATATATGTTATCTTCAAGTTTACACTCTTTGCCTGCTTCACATTCATCGTTTGATGTACATTCATTCATAGAACGACATACACCAATAATTCCTCCTATAGTTTCACATACAGAACCTGTGGAGCAGTCCGAATCTGAAGAACATGTTTGTGGCGATGTATTTAGTTTGCACTCTTTCCAGTTTTCAACAACTGTACAAACTTGCGTGGTTGAACAACCTGAATCAGTCTCACACTGATTCGCGCTTTCACATTTTGTTGGCGTTACAGATGTATCACATTTATATCCAAAACCACAATCTTCATTAGCACTACACTCATTATTTTCGTTTGCACGGCATTCTTTCCAGTTGTCAACCGTTACACAAATTTCACCATTTAAGCAGTCTTCATTTGAGGAGCAGTCACCATAAGCTTCACAAAAATTTATCGTTGCTGAAGTGTTGCATTTATAGCCGAATTCACAATCTGAATTTTGTTCACATGATGAAGGATTCTGCGCACATTCACTCCAATTGCCGGCATCGGAACAGTAATAACCTTCAGGGCAATCAGAATCCTGTGTACAGTTGGATCTTTTTTCGCATTCTTCTGACTCATTGCAGCCATAACCTTCAGGACAATCTCTATCTTCAGCACAAATAAAATCTGCATCCAAAATTTCTGTAATATC
Organism: bacterium; assembly: GCA_963667425.1. Classification (GTDB taxonomy): domain Bacteria; phylum UBP6; class UBA1177; order UBA1177. Next base: position 2,307,936 of record OY763407.1, read on the forward strand.
GCTGTCTTCTTTTTCTTCATCATTCTTATCTGTACTTACATCTGAATCTGTTATGTTTTCTTCTTCTGTATCTGCTGTTTCATCGGGCATCGCTGTTGAATCAGGTGGTTCATTGGTATTTGTATCCGTATCAGTTGTATTTGTGTTATTGTTTGTATTTCTACCGGAACTGTTTTCACATGAAATAAAGAAAAAACCTGCAATAACGATTAAAAACAATGAAAAACAACGCATAGGATTTCTCCCCTTACTATTTTTAAAAGTATGATATTTTATTACATAATGATAAAATAATCAAATAATTTATTTAAGGAGCGTTTGTAGTTTTTTTAATAATTTTAGAATGTTAAAAGCGTTTTTTTATATCCATATTTTTTTCATAGTTAAAAAAATGTTTTTTTATTTAAATATCAGTTTTTTTTAAATTAATTCTTGGAATTTTTAAATATTTCTTTATAAATATTTTTTATCTTCTCTGAATTATAAAGAATATCTGCTCTTGTAAGAATTAAATGCTCCCTTGTACAATCTGTTATTTCTATTTTTTCTTTCTTTTTTATTTGCTGAATAGAATCTGTAATATTAAATCTTTTTTCCAGAAGACTCATTATTTTATTATCTATTAAATCAAGTTGGTTGCGTTTTAGAGTTATTTCTTTTATTGTTTTTAGTTTTTCAAGAAACTGTCCAAAATAAGGAAATGAAATCTTTTCTTCTCCATTTAAATGAAAATCTTTGTTTTTATATAAGGCTGTTACTGCTGAAAGCATTTCCATTCTGTGATCATTGCTGTGATATTTTTTGTATCTGGTTTTTGTGCGTTCCGGAAATATGGTCAATGTGTTCTCTGTTAATTCAGTTTTGAAAAACGAGCTTATTCTTTTTATAGTTTCCCTTATTCTGTCTGATTCTTTGTTTTTAAGCCATGATATTTCTTCAAGTATTAAAGTTGTTCCTTTTAAAGGTACAATAAAAGCAAGAAAGGGTATTTCATCTATTATTTGCGGTATAATTTCTTTTGTGCAGGTTATTTTTTCCTGTTTTACTGTATCTGAATATTTAAATAAAACACTGTTGTCTTTAAACTCTAAGTTATATCCGCACTTTTGGAGTATTTTGAATGGCATAAGCCTTGTTTCATCAACAACTATTTTGTTGAATTCCATATCTGTTTTGGCAGAAATTGCAGCTGAGATTGCAATAAACAAGGATGATGCATCTTTCGGAATAGAGTAAGCGTATGCTTTTAATTTTTGATTTAGCGGTTTAACTGTTATGTTTTCTGTTTTTTCTGCTGTTATTTCGGCACCCATTTCTTTTAGGATAATTTCTGTGTAGTTTCTGGTTTTTCCGCAGTTTTTAAGGTGTGTTCCATTTTCAAGAAGCGATAATATTAAAAAAGATTTTAATTGCGCACTTTGAACAGGAAGAGTTACCTCACTTAGATTTGGTGTTTCAGATATCTTTTCTATGGTAATTGAATTTTGCCTTACACTAACTTGAGCTCCAAATTCTTTCATAAAACTTATAAATATCGAGTGATTCCTTGCAAAAAGAGAGTTGTCACCTGTAATCGTTATCGGTTTTTTCAGATGCAGTGCAATTCCCAGCATTATCCTCATTGCTGTAGCTGAGTTTCCTGCATTTAATATAGGATTTGTATTTGTCCATGAACCGGTAATTGTTATTTTGTCTTTTTCTGTAGAAATTTTTTTTCCGCAGGATTTTATTATCTCAATGGCACTTTCAGCATCGGCAGATATTTCTGAATCGCATTGTAATACTACGTTTTCGTTTGTTAAAAGTGAAAAAAGAAGAGCTCTTATCAGGAAACTTTTATCTGGAGGAAGAAATTTTTCCCATTTAAACATTGGCTATTTTCTGCATTTGTTTATGAAGCTCTATAAATTCTTCTACAGAAATTGTCTGAAAACTGTCTGAAAGAGCCTGCGAGGGGTTTTCATGAACTTCAAGCATTATTCCGTCAACACCAAGAGCTGCAATGGCTTTGCTTACAGATGTAATATATGATGCATTTCCGACACCGTGACTTGGATCTACAATTACAGGAAGGTTCGTTCTGCGTTTTAAAACAACAGGATCTGCTATATTGATGCAGTTTCTTGTTGAGTTATCAAAAGAAACGATTCCTCTTTCACATAGTATTATATTTTTGTTACCTTCAGAAACGATATATTCTGCAGCATCAAGAAATTCTTCTATTCTTGCTGAAGGTGCTCTTTTTAGTATTACAGGATGCGTTGTTCTTCCAAGCTCTTTAAGCATTTCGGAATTGAACATGTTTCTTGCGCCTATTTGTATGATATCTATGTTTTTCAAAAATTCATCAAGCTGTCTTATATCTGTCATTTCAGAAACAGATTTAAACCCGAGTTCATCTGCGGTTTCTTTCATTATTTTAAGACCTTTGGCTCCTAATCCCTGAAAAGAATAAGGAGATGTTCTTATTTTATATGTACCGCCTCTTATGATTTTTATTCCTTCATTGACAAGTTTTGATGCAGTTCTAAAAAATGAATCTTTTTCTTCTATACTGCATGGTCCGGCTATAACGTTGAACTTTTTGGAAAATCCCAGTTTTTTTAAATCGGGAGTTATTAATCCGCTATCTTTCTTTTCTACAAGTCTGTTCATTTAGAAACAACCTTCTTCATTTCTGTTATTATATCTGCCACTGCCAGTTTTGACTGAGACAAAAGATCTATAAACTGACTGTCTGTGAGAGGCTCTTTTTCTGCTGTGCCTTGAACTTCAATTATTGCACCATGTTCATCAAATACAAAATTCATATCTGTTTCAGCAATTGAATCCTTTTCGTAATCCAGATCTACAACAACGTCATTGTTGATGATACCTGCACTTATAGCTCCAATCCATCTTATTAAAGGGTTCTTTTCGCACTTTTTCTCAGCAACTAGACGTTTGCCTGCAAGATAAAGAGCAACCATTCCTCCGTTTATTGATGCAGTCCTTGTTCCTCCATCAGCCTGGAGAACTTCTGCATCGACGGTCATTGTTATACCGGGAAATAATTTTCTGTCAACGGCCATTCTTAAAGACCTTCCTATAAGTCTTTGAATTTCTGCTGTTCTTCCTCCTACACCCTTGCGTTCTCTTGCTTTTCTTGTTAGCGTTGATGCCGGTATAAGATTGTATTCAGCTGTTAGCCAGCCTTCATTTTTGTCTACATATCCAGGTACTTTTTCTTCAATTGATACTGTTGCAAGAACTTTTGTATTTCCGCATGAAATGAGTACTGATGAATAGGGGTTTTTTGTAAAATCTGTAAGGAACTCAATGTTTCTCATCTTCTTGTCTCCAAAAAATGCTTCGCACATTTTAACAGCTCATTCTGAAATAACAATTTTATTTACAAAGAAACTCCCAGCATATATAATAAACAGCATTTTTTAAAGGTGGCAGATGTATTACAGGTTGCTTTTTTATGGTTTTTTATTGTTTATATTGCCTAACGTCCTTTTTGCAAAATTAGATACAGCTGTACTCAGAATTTGTTTTGAAAAGGATAATAAGCCTTTCATGATAAGCACTAAAGATGCTGATATTGCAGAAAAAGAGCAGTTTGTTCCCAATAAAACGGGTGATTCTTTTATAAGAAAATTTTCTTTAAAAATGGATGGAACCCCATTTTTTACATATAGACCTTATAGTGATAATTGTGTCTCAGTAATAAAAGTTACTCCGGGTGTGCACAGGTTTTCTATAGATTTTAAATCAGTTGAATATACGTCTCTTGAATCTGAAAATACTATTTCACACAATTTTAAAGCAGATCTGCTCTATGATGGTACTTTTAAAATAGTTCAGGGTGCAACAGCTACAGTTGAAATATCTCAATCCAGAAATAAGGTTTCATTGTATCAGTCTTTAGATAACAAGCCTGTTGAAGGCTGTGAGGAAAAATGTGATATTCCTGCAGATATTCCTGTTTATTTTGTTACAAAAGCTGATGATTCAGAAGTTTCATGTCCTGTTGAATATACTTTGATATTGAAAAAATCTGAAAGAAATAATCTTGAATGCTACAATGATAAAACAGTTCGGAGCATTCTTCAGAAAGTAGTTTCCGAAAATAAAGTTATATGTAAATCCAATTCTGAATATGCCCACTTTAATGTTTATGGCGAAGGCTGCGTCATTACGGTTGAGGCTGACCCGACAGGTTTGAGAATAAAAGAACCTGAAATCTTTATGCTTCCTTTGGAAAAACAGTCAATAAGATATTTTTTTCAGGTAGGCAGTGAAGAGGAACAACCATATGTCTTTTCTGCTGAGCACAAGGGAAAACAGATAATTCCTGTAAAAGGAAGTGTTATTAAATTTAAGGAGATAATAAACTGATGAAGGTTGCAATTTTTATTTCCGGAACCGGAACCAACATGTTGGCTCTGGCAAAACACTTTTTTAAAGGAGCTCTTCCATCTGTAAAAGAGATAGCTTTTGTTCTTTCAAACAAAAAAAATGCTGAAGGACTTGTAAAAGCTGAAGAAATGGGAATAAAAACAATGGTTCTGAATCAGGATAAAAACGATACCAGAGAAAGCTATGATATGAGACTTCTGGATATTGTTCGTAAAAACAATATTGATATTATCGTTCTTGCCGGTTTTATGAGAATTCTTTCACCTTTTTTTATTAAAGAATTTACAGGAAAAATAATTAATATTCATCCTTCTATTCTCCCTTCCTTTAAAGGTTTAAATGCTCAGAAACAGGCTTATGATGCAGGGGTTAAAATATCAGGATGTACAGTTCATTTTGTTGATGAATCTCTCGATGGCGGTCCGATAATTCTTCAAACTGCTGTGGAAAGAAAACATAACTATTCAGAAGAAGATTTCAAAGAAGCAATACTTGCAGAGGAGCATAATACTTTTTATAAAGCTCTTGAAATTGTTGCATCAAAAAGGTATAACATTTTTAATAATTTTGTTGAAATAAAGGAGTGAAGAAAATGAAATTTAAACTTTTCATGCTCTCTTTTCTGTCTGTTGCTGCAATGGTGCTTGGTGCAAACTATCTATTTGTAAAAACAGCAGATAAGGAATTGACAACCAATCTTGAAGACAACGTTATAAAAGCTGCTTCACTTTTTAATCATATAAATAGAGCAGACAGTTTTTCAAGAATTAACGAAGCAGAGGGACTTGCGGCCAAAGATGCTTTTCTTGATGTTTTTGATATGGATAAATATGCGGAAAATCCTGAAGAAGCATCAAGACTAATAAGGATTGAACTTGATATTATCAATAAATATGATGATGATGCAGATATAATTTTTGTTACAGATATGGATGGAATGGTTGTTGCAAAAAATCTTGATCAAAGTATGAGAGGAATGATACTAAAAGAAATTCCAACTATTTCGAGAGCTCTTGCTGGTAAAAGCTCCGAAGATATTATGGAAATAAAGAGAGCTTTTTACAGAACAACAACTGTTCCTATAAGAAAAGATTGCAAAATAGTAGGAACAATGACTTTCGGCAACAAATTTGATTCAGAGATGGCAGAAGCTGATTTTATGGTTCTTAATCATGAAAACAACTCTGACTCTATAAAAAAACCACTTTATTTTGCATATATGGATCTTAAATCAAAAAATCTTATTGCTTCTAACATGCCTACAGAAATTCATTCTGCACTTAGAACAATTATAAATTCTGACAGCAATTTTTCTTCAGAATTTTTTAAGGATGGAAAAAAAACACACTCTTTTGCTACAGAAATGAATAATGGTAACTATTTCGTTTCTCTTACAAAATATCAGAAAAATAGTGATAAAGAGATATTTTTTGTTGTTGCAGGATCTGTGGATGATGCTCTTGCAGGTTTTAAAAGTAAAAAAGAGAAGTTTATGCTTTTCTCTATACTTATTACATTACTTGGACTTATTGCCGCATTTATTCTTGAAGAAAAATTCATGGCTCCGATTAACCGTTTTATGGAAGGAATGCTTGAAATTATCAGTGGTAATAAAGATTACAGATTCAGCAGTGATGCAGATGACCTTGAAGGGAATCTGAATCAGAATGCAAATTATATGATTTCTGTCCTTTTAAATGAGGAGAATGTTGATAAACCGGATGAAGACGATAAAAAAGGAGATGAATAAAAATGGCATCAGCTTTTAATAGTTTAAATAAAGTTATGATAATGGGATCTCTTGGAAAAGATCCTGATCTCAGACACACAAAAACAGGAATTCCTGTTACCACACTTCTTGTTGCAACTTCTGAAAGTTATAAAAATCAGGATGGTTCAGTTACTGATAAAACTACATGGCATAATATTGTAACTTTTAGAAATATGGCTGAAAGCTGTTCAAATTATCTTAGAAAAGGATCTCTTGTTTTTGTGGAAGGAAAGCTTCAGACAAGAAACTATCAGGATAAAGACGGAAATACAAGATATGTAACTGAAATAATTGCTGAGACCGTTAAATTCCTTGACAGGAAAGGTCAGGAGAATGAAAAAAATTATGAACCTGGAGGTTATAATCAGCAACCAAGACCTCAGCAGAACAACTATCAGAAGCAAAATTACTCTCAACAGGGATCTTATAATTCTCAGCCATCACAAAATGAGCCGTTTGTTCCTGATTTTGATGATGGTGATGATGAGCTTCCATTTTAAACATGATTCATTCCTCAGACCCTTTCGGAATATATATTCATATTCCATTCTGCAATTCTAAATGCAGATATTGTGATTTTTATTCTATAGATAATTTTAATAAAGAAGTAGTTTCTCTTTATGGTCAGCGGGTTCTTGAAACTGTTTCTCAGGCAATGATTGTTAATAAGGGAACTCTGGTCTCTATATATATTGGAGGAGGAACGCCTTCAATAATGCCGGATACGTGGTTTGTGAATCTTTTTAAAATATTTGCAGATACATTGATATGTTTAAATGATATAGAAATAACCGTTGAAATTAATCCCGCCTACATAACAAAAGAAAGACTCTGTTTTTTTAAATCAATAGGAATAAACCGGTTCAGCATAGGGATTCAATCTCTTAATAATCCGCTTCTTTTGAATATAGGGAGATCATATTCTTCTTCTCAGGCGCTAAAAATTATCTCGGAAGCTCGTGATATTACAGAAAATTTGTCGTTGGATATGATATATGGTTTTTTATTTCCTGAAAGAGATATAAAGCAGGAATTTAAAGCACTTTTAAGTGAGGCGTTGCCTGATCATTTTTCTGTTTATGCCTATACTCCGCCGTATCATTCAAATGCTCCTGAAATGGCAGATGAAGATTTTGTAGCCAGAGAAGAAGATTTGGTTAAAGAGATACTTATTAATAAAGGTTTTAGCCGTTATGAAGTTTCAAATTATGCAAGAAATGGAAAAGAGTCGGTTCACAATAATCTTTACTGGAAATGGGCAACCTATATTGGAATAGGCGCTGGTGCGCATTCTTTTTTTAAAAAGGAACTGGAAAGAGCTTACTATGAAGATAATGTACTTTCCTTTATAAAGAGTCCGACTCTTTTAAGAAGGCAGGTTGAGAGGAAAGATGCTTTAAAGGAATTCTTTATGATGGGGCTCAGAAGGAAAGATGGAATCAGTGCTGCATCTGTTAAGGAAAACTTTCAGAACAGTCTTGAAGAGATTCTGGAAATAAAAGAAATTGTGTCTCTCAGAGATAATGGAATGATTTTTCTTAACAATCAGAATGTAGCTGTTACGGAGAAAGGATTTAATTTCCTTTCGGATATTACTCAAAGTTTTTTCGATGCGATAGAAAGGATAAAATGATAGGAATGGTAGATAAAGCTCTTCTTAAAGAAGGGTTTGTTGTTATAGGAGTTGATGAAGCTGGCAGAGGTCCATTATTTGGTCCTGTAACAGTTGCTGCGGTTTCTCTTTTTAAAGAGATAGATGGCCTTAATGATTCTAAAAAACTTTCAGAGAAAAAAAGAAATGAGCTTCTTCCTCTTATTGTAAAGAACAGTTTTTGGGCTGTATATTCTGTTTCAGCCAGCATGATAGACAAGAAAAATATTCTTCAGGCAACTTTGTGGGGTATGAGAAAAGTTGTTTCCAAAGTTGCCAATCAAAACAACAAAAAGTTCAAAGTGTTAATAGATGGCAACAGATATCTCGATTCATTCGAAAATGAAGAGACTATTGTAAAAGGGGACAGTATAAGTACAAATATTGCAGCAGCATCAATAATTGCAAAAGTTTACAGAGACAGAATTATGTATCGCTGGAATCTGGTTTATCCTGAGTATAATCTGGACAAAAACAAAGGATATCCGACACATGATCACTATGAAGCTATAGAAAAGTACGGAATTACTCCGCAGCATAGAAAAAGTTTTAAACTTATAAAAAAAACTGACCCAAATCAATTAAATCTATTTTAACATGTTTAAAGTACTTCTTATTTCACCTCCGGTATTTGATTTTTATTTTACACCGGCAAGGTGTGAGCCTTTAGGCCTTTTATATATAAGGGAATCACTGAAACAACTTGACGATGTTGATGTTTTAATTTACGATTCTCTTCTTTCAGGTAAAAAAAAGGAGCAGTTGTGGCCGGAAGAATTTAACCATCTTCGAAATATTTATAAAAAAGATTTAAGTGCTTTTTCTCTTTTTTCGTCATATAAAAGATTCGGAGACAGTTTTAATAAAATTACGGCATTTATTGAAAAAGAAAAACCTTCAATTATAGCTATATCTTCAATGTTTACTCCGTATCATGATGATGTTGAAAATCTTATAAAAGAAATAAAAAAGAATTTTAATATTGAAATTGCAGTTGGAGGCTGGGCTGTTGAAGCTGAGCAGGAAAATTTGTTTAAGAAATCGTCAGCTGATTATTTTCTGCTTGGTGCAGGAGAAAATTCTCTGACAGATTTGGTTAAGGCAAGAAAAAAAGGAAATAATGTCTCTGAAGTGCAAGGTATAATTTACAGAAAAGATGATAAAGTTTTTAAAAATCCACCAAGGAGACTTGAAAAAGATAGTTTTGAACTGTTTCCTGAAAGGGCAGGAAGTTATTATTTTAAAAGAAAAAAGATTTCCCGCATGACCGTAAGCAAAGGATGTGTTTTTAAATGCGAATTCTGTGCAATACATCGTCAGAATAAATTCATGTGCAGAAGCCTTGATTCTGTTGAGAGAGAAATGCAATATCTTGCTGAAAATGGCTCTGAAATAATAAATTTTGAAGATGATAACCTTTTTTTCGACAAAATCTGGAATAAAGGTTTTATAGAGCTCCTTTCTAAGTTTAATAAAAAATATGGAATAACTTATACGGCAATGAACGGCATTACAGCGGCAAATCTTGCGCCAATTGTAGAAGAGGTTATTGATGCCGGTTTTATAGAGTTTAATCTTTCTCTGGTCAGTGGAAATAAAGAAATTGCAGAAAAGATACATCGACCTCTTTTTGCTGAATCAATTGAAAAAATAGCAGATGCTGCAAAAGGAAAGGTAGATACACTTGTTTTTTTAATTCTTGGATTGCCTGATGCGACCATTTCTGCCATATTAAGCGATATTTTTTTTCTGGCAGCTCTTCCTGTCAGAATTGGAGTTTCTCCTCTTTATCTTTTACCTGGAATTGATATTTTCGAAAAAATGGGAATTCCTGAAAAAAAAAGATTATGCCGAGGTTCTGCTTTATACCGGTTTGGAGAGAATTTTACGAGAGAAGATATATTTTCTCTCTGGAAATTTGTAAGAATGATAAATTATATAAAAGAGAAACCTTTTTGTGATAAAACTGATGATAATTATGAATTTTTTTCCAAATCACTTAAAGAAAAAGTATGGTATCTTAAAAAAGAAGATGGAAAGTGGGAAAAATATCTTCCTTTTGAAATAGATCTTCCGCACCAGGTAACAATCTGCAAACTGGATGGAACAAAAGAGGATATAGTTTTTTATTAAAAATAAAGAAGATTTTTTTTGTATATAAATCAATAATTATTGAGACAAATGCTTCAAATTCTTGAAAAATTAGATTCATCTGTTAAAATGCTCTGAATTAGTGCTAATAGAGGTATAAATGGGAAGATTTGATAAAATATTAAGCCATGAACAAAGTGAACATCATTCTAAAAATGTTTTTGTTTTTGTAGAAGGCGATTATAAAGGCGGAACATTTGAATGTCCTAATAACGGTAAGATTTCTTTAGGAAGAGATCTTGCTGGAGATGTCGTTCTTGTTGATAATAACGTTTCAAGAAATCATGCATCTATTTTTTGTAAAAACGGTAAAGCTTTTATAAGAGATCTTGGAAGCACTAATGGAACAAAGCTTAATGGTGAGAATATAGTATCAGAAGAAGATTTTGAGCTTTATGCCGGAGATCTTATAACTATGGGCGCTTCTGTTTTCAGGTACGGCAGAGAGGATTTTTCTATATTCAGTGATGTGGATGAATCTGAAATAGCAATAGATATTGAGCCTGAAATTTCTAAACACACAAAAAAGGACGATACTGCTGCAAGTATTGCAGACAAGTTGCTCAGTGAAGTTGAAATGTCAATTGCAGAGGAGATTTCAAACTCACATAAACCGGCAGCTGATGCTGAGATAAAAGTTCCTGCTGAACTTTCTTCAGGAACTCTTAAAGACAAAGCTTCAGGTATTGTTGCTGATAAAATAATAAAACTTGGTGTTCCAGGCGTTTTAAGAGCTTCTATTGATGCTCCTTTCAATGAAAAAATAAAAATTGATTTTTCACCTAAAGGTATTGCTTCTGCAGAATCTCTCACACATCCATCATCATCTCCGGCAAAAACATTTGCAAGATTTCTTCTTTCATCGGATGGAAAATTTTCTTTTTCCAGAGATGGTGGAGATGATAGAAAAAGTTCTCCTGAGCTTATGGAACTTCTTGCTCAGGCAAATGTTGAATCCAAAATGCTTCAAAGATACAAAGATATAATCTCTTTTAACAAGCTTTTAATTAAAAGACCTCTTATTACAAAGCTGTCAATGCTTTCAAAAGCAGAGATTGACACTTTTCAGTTTATGATCAATGCTGATTCTGTGATTCAGTATCTTGATTCTTTTAAAGATGTTGATGAGTTTATTCTGCTGGATCAGATAGATAAAATGATGGCAAGGAATTATCTTGAAGCGCCTAAAGGTGCGCCTGCGCTGGAACTGGAAGATATTTTGGATATATGAGGTTAATATGCATTTTTGGGTTTATCATAAATCAGCAAAACAGTTTTTAGGTCCTTTTAATGAAAATACTATAGTTGACTTCTGTATATCAAATAAGGAAAGTGCATCAAGTTTTTATATTTGTGTTAACGGAAAGCAGAATCAGATGGAATGGTCTGCTTTTGCAGCAAAATATGCTTATCTTTTTGAAAACAAGGCAACTGAAAGAGAACTTCGTGAAACAGCAAATGAACTTTCTGAAGATGAAGATTTCACAACACCTAAATCTCCTTTTATAAAAATACTTATTATTGTTATTCCTTTGCTGGTGCTTATAGGTGTTGCAGCTTTTGTTCTACTTGATGCCGGCGCATCCGAAAAAGAGCTTCCTGTTAAGGAAAGCAAATCTGCTGAAGTAATAAAGAAAGCTGAACCTGTTCAAAAAAAGGAAGAGAAAATTTATCCTGATAAAAGATCTGTTCTTCCATCTGATGAGAATTTTTCTGAAGCTGCTGCTTCTAAAAAAGAGCTTTATGCTGCATGGAAAGCAAAAAAGCCTTTATCAAAAGAGCTTTCTCCTCAGGATATAAAAACAGTAATGGATTCTTTTATCCCTTCTCTGACAGAATGCTATAATTCAAGAACTGCGGCAGGCGATAAAAATCTTAATGGAACAATCAATATGAAGATAAAAATACTTGGAACAGGAGTAGTTTCTGGTGTGATTTTTACCGACGATAAATATAAATCGACCATTTTTGGCGATTGTGTTTCAGATGCTCTGAAAAAACATGCTTTTCCGACGTTTAAAGCTAAAGAACAGATATTTACATACTACTATAATTTCTAAATGATAGTTTACCTCTGGGGATTTCCTCTTCATTTTTCTTTTTCTCCAATGTTTCAGATGACTGCCGCAGCAAAAGTAGGAATAAATCTTAACTATCTTTTATGCAGAGAACCTTTGGAATTTTTTAAAGAAAAATTACTGGATTATGATTGCATCGGAGCAAATATTACAGCTCCTTACAAGGAAAAAGCTTTAACTTTGGTTGATGAATTAACTGAAAATGCTCTTAATTCAGGTGCAGTCAACACAATTTACAAAAAAGATGGAAAACTTTACGGTGATAATACAGATGGTGAGGGACTCTGTATGTGGCTTGAACAAAGCGGTTTTATGGAAAAGAGCATCTCTCTTCTGGGAAATGGCGGTGCCGCAAGAGGAATTGCATGGTCGCTTTTTAAAAGAGGAATATCTGTTACAATTTACGGCCGCCATGAAAAAGGATGGGAATCTCTTTTCGGTTCTTTTAAAAATATTTCTTCTTTTTCTGAAAAAGAAATAACAATAAACTGCATTACTGAGAAAATAGTAGGGGAGAGAATATTGAACATAAACTATTCTGAATCAAATCTTTCTTCTTCAGCAGGAGGAATGCTTGCTTATCAGGGTTATTATTCTTTTTTGAGATGGTTCAATAAAAATGTTGAACCTGATTTTTTTATAAAAACTCTTTTTGAATGCTATAATTCAATCAATATTCTTCCTTTTCTAAAGAAATAAAAAAATATATATTGACTCTCAAAACTTTGATTTAAAGCTTAAAGATTATTAATTTACAATGGCTTTGCTCTTATGTTATGAGTTTAAGAGATTTTGCTTAAAAACTTGTAAAAAAATATCTGTTCTTTATAAATAGGTGTCTCAAGTTTTACATCTTTTAAGAGGTTAACAATGAGTTATGTTGAAGATCGCGGGTTTTTAGGCATTTTGAGTTGTAACTCAGGTCATGCATTCAGTGAACTTGTAATTAATAATTTGAGTTCCCTTTACAGAAAATCAGGACGAGATGCAAGGTTCAGAATGATTGATTCCAGTGAAGTTCATTTTGCCAACGGCGAAATTAAAACTGTAATAAATGAGCCTATACGAGGTGCTGATATTTATGTTATACAGTTAATAGATGATCCTTTGTCAGATACAACGGTTAATGATAACCTTATGGCTCTTGGAACAGCTATAAATGCGGCATACAACAGTGATGCAAACAGTGTCACCGCAGTTATTCCTCAATTTCCTAACTCAAGACAGGAAAGGAGAAAAGGGAGAGAAAGTCTTACTGCCTGCCTTGTTGCTTCATTCCTAGAAATGTGTGGAGCTAACAGGGTTTTGACTATGGATATTCATGCCGAGGCAATTGCCGGATTTTTTAAAAAGGCAAAAATGGATAACCTGCACGCTTCAAGTGCAATAATAGATCATCTTAAAAAATCAAGAACTCTTACATATGAAACAGTTTTTGTTGCTCCTGATGTCGGTTCTGCCGAGACAGCAAGATTCTATTCAAGAGAATTACAGACAGATATGGCAATAGTAATAAAGGAAAGAGATTATTCCAAGCCATCAACAGTAATAGAAACAAGACTTGTTGGAACAGTTGCGGGAAGAGATATCATAATTATTGATGACATGATAGCAACAGGTGGAACTCTTATCGCAGCATGTTCAAAACTTAAGGAGCTTGGCGCAAGAAGAATAGATGTTGCTGTAACTTTTCCGTTTTTTAATTCCGAAGCTGTTAACAGAATTGATGCTGCAGTTAAAGCAGGTGTAATAAATTCTGTTACAGGAACAAATGCCGTTTTCAGAGGAGATATATTTAAGGGAAAATATTCATGGTATCATGAAGTTGATGTTTCCTCACTGTTCGCCGAAGTAATATATAGAATTAATCACATGGAATCTATATCAGAAAACCTGCTTTAGGAGAAAAGCATGCTTAGGATAGAAACTGTCAGAGACAAAAAAGTTCTTATGGAAAGCGAAATACCTTTTCTTAAACTTTTTCAGAAAGGAAAAGTAAGAGAAGTCTATGAAAAAGATGATTATCTTGTAATTGTTGCCACAGATAGGATTTCAGCCTTTGATGTTATAATGAAAACAGGAATTCCTTTAAAAGGTGCCTATCTTACGGCTCAAAGTTCCAAGTGGTTTAGGGAAATAGAAAAAGCAGGCTGGAAGACACACTTTATTTCTGATGATCTTAATGAGATAGCAGATATAATAAAAGAACCTGAATTAAAAAAAATAGAATGGCTTAAAGGGAGGGTTATGCTCGGTAAAAAGGCAAAGCCTCTTCCAATAGAAGCTGTTTGCAGGTTCAGAGTTTTCGGTTCTGCACTTTCCGCACTTAAAGATGGTTCATGGATATGGGATGCTGTAGAACTTGAAGATAAACTTGAATCAGGAGTGAGAATAAAAAACGGTCCAATTTTTACTCCAACAGAAAAATCTGAAACTGATGATAAAATAACTTTTGAGCAGATGACCAAAATGATTGGTGAAGAAACATCTTTAAAAGTTAAGAAAGGAACCTGTGAAATATTTGAATACTGTAATAAGCTTGCAGAAAAAGAGATGTCATTTGAAATTGCTGACGGGAAAATAGAGTGGGGCTTTATAGATGATGAACTTGCCGTTATAGATGAAGCTTTTACATCTGATTCTGCCCGTTTTATTCCTGACAAATCAAAAGAAGCTTTCAGACAGTGGCTTGTTTCAAATAATTATAAAGGCAAAAGTGTTGAAATTCCTGAAGCTATAGCATTTGAAGTATCTGATCTTTACAGATCGCAATGCTTACAGATGGGTATAGAAATATAAGAATCAGCTTCAATCTATCTTGTTAAAATAGTCTCATTTATTTAAATAATTTGCATTTCAAATTAATTATTATACAGTTAGGTATGTTTTATTGTTAACGAGGCTCAAATGAAAAAGATTTTCCTGCTTTTTCTTATCTTTTTATTCTTTTCGGTGAAAGCGTATGAATTCAAACATTCTCTTCTTCCTGAAGAGTTGCCTCCTAAAAAAATAGAAACATTTGAATATGCGCCATATACCGTTCCTGAATTTGGATTAGAGTTATTAGCAATGCTTGGAACATGGGTTATAAATCCTTTTGCAGGTTTGTGGTTTCTGGAAATGATTCTTGATGACGCTACACCAGAATTTTTATCTGTTTTTCCAGCAACGAGTACTTTTGGGATTGTTCTTACAGGTAATCTTGTTTTTAAAAAACATGGTTCTTTTTTGGCAAGTGTAGGTGGTGCTTATGCTACATTTCTTCCTTTCTACTCTCTAGCTTTTGTGGCAAAAAATATTTCAGATAATCCTGATCTTGCCGCTACTTTTACAAAAACTTCTTTTATGATGATTCCTGTCGGTGGATTTTTAGGATATGTTTCAAGTCAGAAAGAGAGGCAATTTGATAGCGGTTCACTTTGGACGGATGTTGGAGGAACTCTTTTAGGCGGGATTGCGGGAATGGCTTCATTTACAGGTATAAGCAAAAAAGAGTTTAAAAAACATCCTAATTTTTATGCTCTTACAGTTTTGGGTTCTACAATTCTAGGCAGCGGAGCAGGACTTTCTCTATCAAGGACTTTTATAGCAGATGAGCCTGATAATGCAGGAACCTGGCTTGGTGTTTTTGGAGGAACAATTATAGGTGCCGGACTTTTTTATCTCTTGTCTGTTATTCCTGATAAAAATCATGAATCTGAGGAAGAAGAGGATTATACCATTGTTATTTTCACTGATTACGATGATGTATATTCCATTGGAGGTTCTATAATTATTGGTGCTGTTCTTGGAACAATTATTGGTTATGCTATTACTCACACCACAGTTCCAGGAAGAGAAACAGGTAAAAAAGCCAATATTTCAATGACACTGCTTCCTCCAACAGTATTTCCTGAAAGGGTTCCGTTTATAGAAAAAAAATTTACCAGCTGGAGTATCTTAAATCTTAGTGTAAATTTCTAGGAGAGCTGAATGAAAAAAATAATATTTGTTTCTTTAATCTTTTTTTCTTTTTATCTGCTTTCCTATTCTCACAATTTTAATGTAAATGGTTTTATGGCAGAATCTTTGGATAATGATGATAGTTCTTTGTTAAAAAATGATAATTTTTCTCAATCGCTTTCTCTTTTGCCTGATGAGTCGAAGAATATATATGCGCCTTACTCAGGTAAAGAATTTGTTGCTGAGACATTCACAGTTGGATTTTTAACAGCGATAAGTTTTATTCCTTTTTATAATGCTCAAAAGAATATTGATGAGAGTAATTTGGGTGAGGATTTTAATTCTGTTTTAATGACTTCTTTTTTACTTCCTTTATATACAATTAGCGCCCCTTTGCTGGTTTATTTGATAGGAAACTTTAGCTTTAAAAGGGATGGTTACTTTCTTGCCGCATATGCTGGAGAATTAGTTGTTACCTTTCCTTTTGGTCTTGCTACTAAAGCTGTTAAAGATAAGGAAGTTTTCAACTCTCTTATAACTGCAATGGTGGTTTCTCTCCCTTTCGGTATTATGCTTGGTTATGTTTCTTCTCAGAATGTCAGGCAGTTTGATTCGGGCTCTCTTTTAAATAATGCTTCAAGTATTTTTATAACGGGTGCTGCCGGTATTGCTCTTGTAGACTTTACAAGAACAACATCTCTTGGTGAAAGATCTCTTCTTCATGCCGCTCCAGCTTTTGCTGCTGTAACAGCAGGGGCAGCACTTTCGCTTCTTATTTCAAGGAATCTTATAGCGGATGAGCCAGATAATGCAGGAACATGGGGCGGTGTTTTAGGTGGTACGCTTATTGGCGCCACTGCAGGTTTTCTGGTTGGAGGAGGTATTAAGCTTATAAGAGGAGACAGTTATTTAAAAGAAACCGCACCTGTTGCTGTTCTTTTTGGTGCGCTAATTGGAAACCTTGCAGGATTTGCTCTTACTCACACAACTGTTCCAGGGAAAGAAAATGCAACAAAAGAACTTGTTTCGTTAAAAATACTTCCTCCGACAGTTAATTATGAAAGAATTCCGATAATAGAAAAGAAGTTTACCAGCTGGAATATTTTAAATTTAGAGCTAAAGTTCTGATTATTCCGAGATTATTTTTATCATATCTCTGACGGCTGCTTCAAATCCTGTAAAAAGTGCTCTTGAAACAATAGAATGACCTATATTAAATTCATCAATTTCATCAATTTCGACAAGTCTTTTAGCATTCTCGTAATTGATTCCGTGTCCGATATGAGTCTTTAAACCTTTGGAAACTGCAAATTTAGAGGCTTCTTCAATTATTTTAGCAAAATGTTCAGCTTCCTTTTTATTTTTTGCTTCAGAATATCTTCCTGAATTTATTTCTATTGCATCAACTTCAAGTTCAAGAGCTTTTTCTATCTGATTTTTATCCGCATCAATGAAAAGACTTACCTCTATTCCGGAATCTTTTAGATCTTTACAGTATTTTTTGAGAAAACTGTTAGCAGGATGAAGCAGATCAAGCCCGCCTTCGGTTGTAAGTTCCGCTCTTTTCTCAGGAACAAGTGTACATGAATCAGGAAGATATTTAAGAGCCATCTCTTTTAACTCTTCTGTTGCAGCCATTTCAAGATTAAGCTTAATATTAATGGTTTTTTTCATAACTTCAAGATCTCTTTCCTGTGTGTGCCTTCTATCTTCTCTTATGTGCAGTGTTATATTGTCTGCGCCTGCCTGTTCGGCAATCATTGCTGCAAAAACAGGATCAGGATATGAACCAAGTCTAGCCTGACGGATTGTAGCCACATGGTCAATGTTTACTCCAAGTCTGTGCATTTCATGAACCTCCGTTTGTTAACACGCCCGATTATAGAATTTATTTTGTCTCTAATCAATAAAATGTGATTTTACATATAAAAACAGGTATCATGGTTAAAAATGTATGCTTTTGTTTCCAATAACTTGCTTTTATTTTACCACTGTTGTAGATTTGCACATGTTTTAAGAAAAAAGGTTGATTATGAAAAAGATAGTTACATTGTGTTTGATATTCTTTTCATTAAATCTATTTGCATATGAGTTCAGTCATTCACTTTTATCAGAAAAGGAACAAAGTAAAGAAAAGAATGAATTTACTATAATTCCTGAAACAATAGAATATTCTCCTTATAAAGGAGGAGAGTTTCTACTGGAAAGCCTTGCTATCACAGTTATAACTATTTTTAGCATTTTTGGTGCAAAAGAGGATGGTATTTATATTTCAGCTATGGTTTCTCCACTTGCAGCTTCTTTTGTAGGAAACAAAATTTTTGATAGAGAAGGTTCTACTGTGGGTGGTTATTTAGGATTTTTTACTCTGTATGGAGCTTACGCTTTGGGTTCATTAATAAATAACGGAGATGATACTAAATCAGACAATTTTATGTTTTTAAGTATTTTTTCTATTCCGGTAGGTGTAGTTATGGGAAATGCCATTTCTCAGAAAAAGAGCCAGTTTGACAGATGTTCACTGGTTTTTAATACGTTGGGAACTATAGCAGGAACTATCTTTGGTTTAAATATCACCTCGGAAATAAAAGAGGCTCCTTTTTATAAAGATGATTCATATAAATATTATCTTCCAGTTCTTTTATCAACTACGTTATCATCAATGGCGTTTCTTTCAATTTCCAGGAATCTTATTGCAGATGAGCCTGATAATGCTGGAACATATCTTGGCATTGGGCTTGGAACTCTATTTGGAGGTTTGCTGGGAACAGGATTGGCAAGAGTTCTGGTAAAAAATAATACCGAAGATTCATATCAGGAGCTTGTTTATCCTGTAGGTGCAGGTATTGGAGCATTACTTGGGAGCATTGCCGGTTTTGCAATAAGTCACACGACAGTTCCTGGAAGAGAGATGAAAAAGGAGAAAGAGTCAATTTCTGTAACACTTTTGCCACCATCTATGACACCGGAAAAAGTTCCTTTCATTGAAAAAAGATTTAACAGCTGGAGCATACTTAATTTAAAAATAAGTTTTTAATTTAATAGTTCATCAAATATGGCGGAGCGATATTCTTTTATAAGTCTTTTTGAATTTTCATCATCTTTTATATGTGTTCTGTTTGTGAGAAGAACAGCAATGTTTCTTTTTTTTATATCAATAGCGAAGGCAGTTCCTGTGTAACCTAAATGTCCTCTTATATTTTGGTTTGGTTTTGTTCCATAGTTGCTCGGCAGGAGCGTTATTCTGTCAAAACCTATTCCTTCTGAAATGTTAGATATAAAGAACTCTTTGCTTAATAAATTTTTTAAATAAGTTACAATATCTTTTGCTGAAGAGAACAGTCCTGAATGCCCGGCTTTGCCAAACAGATACCAGCAATTGTCATCTTCGACTTCGCTGTCACAAATTTTTTGTCTTGGCTTTGAAAAGCCTGTTTTTACACATTTTTCTTTTGGATTAAAAATAATTTTGCTTGATGGAGATATTTCATTTAAAAATGATGACCATATTTCATTAAGATTCTTTTTAAATAGATTCTCAAGCAGAAATCCAAGTAAAATGAAGTTCAGATCACTGTAAACCGGAAGATTATCATTTATGGTTTCATTAATTCTTTTGATTATTTCTGTTTTTGAGTTTTTCTGTGATATGCGCTCTTTTTCAAAAAAAGGAAGCCATGCCGGAAATCCTGATCTGTGAGATAAGAGATCTTGAACAGGAATTGAATGGTTCATTTCCGGCAAAAATTTATCTAAAGTATCTAATGGGCTAATTTCTTTGTCATAAAACAGTTTATAGTAAACTGGTGCTATAAAAAGAGCTTTTGTAAGTGATGCAAGATCAAAAAGAGTTTTGTGGGTTATTTTTTCGCTCAAGGAACTGTCAATGCAGCCTGTAAAAAAAGAGAAGTTTTTATCTCCTTCTGATTCTATCTGACACGCTGAAAAAAGCGGAATTGTTAAATATTTTTCAGTAACTTTATTTATACTCATTTCTATACTGAAAAACTCCGGCTAAATGCCGGAGTTTTAATCAAAATGGTTTTAAATTTTAGCAGTTTTCTTCTGCAAATTTTCTTCCTGCTCTAAGACATTTAAGATTTTTTTCTATAATCTCTTCGCCTTTGCTTGCAAATGTTGCTTTAATACCTTCTTCAAATTTGTTAAATGGTATTTCCATAAAATATGATGCGGCTCCAGCCATAACCATGTTCATTCCTCTAGGATTTCCAAGGTCTTTAGCAATTGAATCTGCATCCATAAGTAGTGAACCTTTAACATTTTTGATTTCTTTAACAACATCTTCGTCCTGAGGATAGTTTGATATGTTTTTAAAGGGAGTGCTGTTTGTTATAAGTCGTCCTTTCCCGGAAAGGTATGGAAGATAACGGAGAGACTCCATTGGTTCAACTGAAAGTATTATATCGGCACCATTTATCGGAACGAGATCTGAAAAAATTTCTTTGTCTGAAAGTCTTAAATGGGATTGAACATCTCCTCCACGCTGACTCATTCCGTGAACTTCAGCCTGTTTGAGGTAAAGACCTGCATCAAGTGCAGCATCTCCGATAACTTTTGCAATTGAGAGGATTCCCTGTCCACCGACTCCGGCAAGAATTATATCATATTTCATATTATGCCTCCCTGTTTTTATTTGCAGATTTTGTTTTTCTTCTTAAGGTCTGCATACATTCTCTTTGAGGAATGATAACTGAAACGCCATTGTATTCAAGCTCTTCCTTTATTATGTTTACAAATTCATCATGTTTTGGCTTTACAGGATTTACAATTCTTATATGATCTTCTTCAACACCAAGACCTTTTACTATCTTCACAAGTCTGGTTTCAGCGTGTGATTTCTGTCCGCCTGTCATTCCTGTTGTTGAATTGTCAACAATAAAAACAATAATGTTTGTCTTTTCTATAACTGCATCTAAAAGACCGGTCATTCCGCTGTGGCAGAATGTTGAATCTCCGATAACTGCGCAAGCTGGAAAAAGCCCTGCATCGGCCGCACCTTTTGCCATTGTTATTGATGCGCCCATATCTACACATGAGTTTATTGCTTCAAAAGGAGGAAGTGCTCCAAGTGTGTAGCAGCCTATATCTGAAAAAACGTGTCCGTCACCGTAAACAGCCTTTATTGCTTCGTTGATTGCGTTATATGTGTCAATGTGACTGCATCCAACGCAAAGTGCCGGAGGTCTTCCTGCAACGATAGAAGGAATTTCTTTAGGAGCATCAACTTTTTTTCCAAGTGCAACTGCAACAGCTGAAGGGGTAAGTTCTCCGTCTCTTGGGAGCTCACCGCTCATTCTTCCCTTTATTTTTCCGCTCTCATCAAGAAGTCCTCTTATCATTTCTTCAACAAGAGGCATTCCTTCTTCAAGAATAAGTATTTCATCACATTCTTCCATGAGCTTTTTTACTGATTTTGTCGGAACAGGATACTGACTTATCTTTAATACAGGATACGGACATTCTTCGTTGACATAGTTTTCCATAAGATAATTGTAGCCTATACCGCATGCTATAATTCCAAGTGTCTTGTCTGAAGCGTCAATATACTTGTTATATTTAGATATTTCAGATTCATGTTCAAGAAGTGCCTGCTTTTTAAGAAGGTTTGCATATCTTTTTCTTGCTATTGCAGGAAGAAGGACAAACTGTCTTCCATCTTTTGGAAGCGCAAGTTCGTTTTGTTTTACAGATTCATTTACAACAACTCCTGATCTTGAATGTGCAAGCCTTGTCGTTATTCTCATTAAAACAGGGAGTTCATATTTTTCTGAAAGCTCAAAACCGTCTTTCATCATGTTATATGCTTCCTGCTGATTTGAAGGTTCCATTATAGGGATAAATGAAAATTTGCCGTAGAACCTTGAATCCTGCTCATTTTGTGAAGAATGCATTGACGGATCATCTGCACTTACAACAATAAGTCCACCGTTTACTCCTGTAACACCTGAATTTACAAAAGCATCAGCTGCTACATTAAGTCCAACATGCTTCATGCATGCCATTGCTCTTTTTCCGGCATAAGACATTCCAAGAGCTGATTCAACAGCTGTTTTTTCATTTGCCGACCAGTCAGAATGGATTTTTCTTTCTTTGGCAGCTTTTGATTCCTGAATATATTCAGTAATTTCTGTAGAAGGGGTTCCAGGGTAAGCGTAAACACCTGAAAGTCCTGCATCAATAGCGCCCTGTGCAATTGCTTCATCGCCAAGCAACATTACTTTTTTTTCTGTCACAAATGCCTCCAATATCTGAAACTATAATAATTTTTGTTTTAACTAATTTACATTTGCAGCTGAATATAAAAGAGCAAATGTTTTCTTTTCTATTCTTTTTATATTAGCACACATAAACACTATTTCATTTCATGTTTTTGATGAAAAGTCAAAATTTTATGTAAATAATATTATTTTTCTTTAAAAAAATGCTTTTAAGCAAAAACAATCAAACTTTTGTATTAAAACTTTTTTGAAGAAAAAAAAGACAAAAAAAATGGTCGCGGGGATTGGATTCGAACCAATGACCTTCGGGTTATGAGCCCGACGAGCTACCAGCTGCTCTACCCCGCAACCTCAACGAATGCAGGTGTATAATAATTAAGATATTTCTTTTGTCAACTATTATTTTCCATTTCTTTTTATTTAGATATGTTCCTTAGATTTTTTTATTTTAAATTTAAGAGAAAAAGTTATACTTAACAGTCTTTTAGGCTATTTGAGGAGTGAAAATGAGGCTCTTTATTTTTTTATTTCTAATTTTATTTGGTTTTTTTCTTTCTGCAGATGTACTTTTGTTAAAAAGTGCTGATGGTTCAGTTATTCCAGGTCTTGCTTTAAGCTGGCAGGAAAAGGATGGCGGTGTATTGCTTAATATTGATGAAAAAGTTGATATTGTTCTTTTAAAAAAGACTGTTTCAGAACTTTTTCCTGATATGAGGGTAGAAGTTATGGGGCAGAATCTTTTCTTTTCCAGTGTGAAACTTGATACTTTACTACCGCTGATTTCTGGTGTAGATGTTGATATTCAGATAGAAGATTCTCCTTTTAGTGTAAATAAAAAGTATGATTCTGTTAATGCTGATTATCCTGATTCTGCAGAAAAATTTTCAAAAGCAAAAGTACTTTCTGTTGATTTTGATGAAAAGAATGGAAAATTTCGTCTTGTTCTTGATATAAAAACGCCATGTGGAAGTTGTTCTTTTAATAAAATTAAAGGAAGAAAATATGCGTTTATTCTTTTAAAAGAAAAAGATGGCAATTATTCTTATGATGAGAACAGAAAAACAGCAGATATCCTTTTGATTCAGAAGGGTTCTTTTGTTGATGTCTCTTTTCTTAAAAAAATCGATGATGGTTCTTATGAGATAGATGAGCTTTATATGAAATAATAAAAAAGCCCCAAAAGGGGCTTTTTTATTAGCTTATGCAGGTCGTGCACTGCGTTAGAATCGGTTTTCTTGCAGCGGTTGTTTCATCAGGTCTTGATACGCTTGTTACAAGCGGGGCATTTTTGATGTTTTCAGGATCATTAATTGATTTTTCGTATATTTCTCTCATTGCAAAAATAAAAGCGTCAATATCGTCTTTACTTTCATTTTCTGTAGGTTCAACCATTATGGCTCCGTGAACTATAAGAGGGAAATATATTGTAGGTGGATGATATCCTCTATCAATAAGTGCTTTAGCAATGTCTAATGTTGTTACGTCATTTGGCATTTTGCTGTCATCAAAAACTGTTTCATGAAGTGTTCCTTCTGGATATTCAACGTTGTAAATATCTGAAAGAGATGCTTTTATGTAGTTTGCATTGAGAACGGCATTTTCAGCGATTTCTCTTATATGCTCTTTTCCCATTTCTCTTATGTAAGTGTATGCTTTTAGACACACTCCAACGTTACCATAAAATGATCTTACCATACCCATGGATTCATTGTTTTCGTTAAATATGTAATTTTCTCCATTTTTCACAACAACAGGATTTGGAAGAAATTTTGTAAGTTTTTCTACAACGCATACAGGTCCGGATCCTGGTCCGCCACCACCATGAGGTGTTGAGAAGGTTTTGTGAAGATTATAGTGAAGAACATCTATTCCCATGTCTCCTGGTCTTGCAACACCAAGAATTGCATTCATATTTGCTCCGTCACCATAAACAAGAGCCCCTGCATCATGTACAAGTTTTGTTATTTCACATATTTCTGATTCAAAAACTCCAAGAGTGTTGGGATTTGTAAGCATCATTGCTGCTATTTCGTCATTTAAGAGTTCTTTAAGAGCAGAAAGACATACTTTCCCTTTTTCATTGGATTTGAGAACAACTACATCATACCCATGCATTGCGCAGCTTGCAGGATTTGTTCCGTGTGCACTGTCGGGAATTATTACTTTTGTCCTTTTGAAATCTTTTCTGCTTTCATGATATGCTTTGATTATCCCAATTCCTGTATATTCACCGTGTGCTCCTGCGGCAGGATTAAGTGTTGTTCCTGCAAAACCGCCTATTTCTGCGAGCATGTTCTGGAGTTCATACATCAGTTTGAGTGTTCCCTGTGCATATTTTTCAGGTGTTTCCGGATGAAGATTTGTAAATCCTTTAAGTCTTGCAACTTTTTCGTTTATTTTAGGATTATACTTCATTGTACAGCTTCCAAGTGGATAGAAACCGCCGTCAAGTCCGAAATTGTATGTTGAAAGTCTTGTATAGTGTCTTACTGCATCAAGTTCTGAAACTTCAGGAAGATCAAGTTCTTTTCTTCTCATTTCTTCAGGAATGAGATTTTCGGCGTTTTCGAGGTTTTCGAGAGGAAGAGAATAACCTTTACGACCCGGTTTACTTCTGTCATATATTGAACCTTCAGCAAGTTTAAGATCTTTTATTCCAGGATATCTCATTTTATCCTCCAATGATTTCTGCAAGTGTTTTTACGTAGCTATCTATTTCCTCATAAGAATTAAGCTCTGTAACTGTAACTGTTAAGGCATTGTTTAATTCAGGAAAATATTTTGAAAGAGAAATTCCTGCAAGGATTCCTTTTTCTGCCATTTTGTCTGCAACCTGCTTTGCATTTTGAGGAAGCAGAATTGTAAATTCATTGTAGCTTGAAGCTGAAAATGCTTTTACAGCTTTGGTTTCTGCCACTATTTTGTTAAGCATATACTCTTTTCTTTTAAGATTCATTAGGGCAACATCTTTTAATCCATTTTTGCCCATTATTGAAAGGTACATTCCAACAGCAAGTGTCATAAGTCCCTGGTTTGAGCAGATATTTGATGTGGCTTTTTCTCTTTTTATATGCTGTTCTCTTGCTGCAAGTGTAAGTACAAAGCACTCTTTACCTTTTTTATCAACTGTTTTGCCAACAAGTCTGCCAGGCATTTTTCTTATATGTTTTTCCGCTGCTGAAAATGTTCCAAGTCCTGGACCTCCGAAATTAGGGGCAAGTCCGAGTGACTGTGCTTCTCCAATTGCTATGTCTGCTCCGAAATCTCCAGGTGCTATCATTGCGCCAAGCATTGTCATTTCTGTAACAGCTGCAATAACAAGGGCTTTATTTGCTTTAGCTATCTCTGATATTTTAAATACGTTTTCCATTGAACCAAAATAGTTTGGATACTGGAAGAGTACGCAGATGGTATTTTCATCTATTTTTGAAAGCTCAGATTCCTTAATTGTTCCTGTTGTGGCATCAATATCAAGAATCTCTATTTCTTCAATGATATTTGCAGCATATGTTCTTATTGTTTTTATATAATGCGGATGAACGGTTCCTGCAATAACTGCTTTTTTTCTTTTACCGTTTATTTTAGATGCCATAATCACTGCTTCTGCGGCCGCTGTTGCACCGTCATACATGGAAGCATTTGTAACGTCCATTTTCATAAGTTTTGAGATCATTGTCTGAAACTCAAATATGGACTGAAGTGTTCCCTGACTGATTTCAGGTTGATATGGTGTGTATGCTGTGTAAAACTCGCTTCTAAGAAGCATCTGATCTATTGCTGCCGGTGCATAGTGTGCATAACATCCTCCACCTTGGAAGTTTGACATTTTGCTTCCGGTATTCATTTCTGCAAGCTCTGACATTAATGAGTCAAGTTCCATCTCACTCATTGCTGTTGGAAGATTGAGCTGGTTTTTTAAAAGGACTTTTTCAGGAATAGGGGAAAAAAGCTCGTCAACAGAATTAATTCCTATTTTTTCAAGCATTTCCTTTCTTTCCTGATCAGTAACAGGCAAATATCTCATTTGTAAAACCTCCTACTAATAAAAATGGGAGCAGAAAGCTCCCATAGAATTCTGGGTTATTCCTGCTCTTCAAGGAATGCGGCATACTCCGTTGCAGACATAAGCTCATTAAAAGCTTTGCTGTCATCAGCTTTTATTTCAAAAAGCCATCCTTCACCGTAACAGTCATCATTTACATTTTCCGGAGCATCTTCAAGATCTTCATTTACTGCTGTAATGGTTCCTGATACTGGAAAGAATATATCTTCTGAAGATTTTACAGTTTCAACAACACATTCTGTATCTCCTGCTTCAACTGAAGAATCAAGTTCAGGAAGTTCTACAAATGTAACGTCTCCAATATGTTTTGAAGCATAATCAGAGATTCCTACTCTGTAAGTATTGTTGCCAAGGTCTTCAACCCATTCATGTGTGTCTTTGAAACGAAGTTTTTCAGGAATATTGTAACTCATGGTTTTCCTCCTACAATTAATCTAAAAATATAGCCATTTTTTTTCTTGATGTTCCTTTTACAAGTGGTGTTGCTGCTGTAACAGTTTTAAATGAACGTCCTTTTTCATTTAAAAGTTCTATTTCTGTTCCTTCAGGAAGTTCTTTTTCAACTCTTACATAGCCTGCCGGTTTCTTTTCAAGTGATACGGCAAGTATTTCACTGGTTAGAATTCCTATTTCTTCACCATTTAATATGACTTTGCTATGATCTCCTGCTTTTCTTCTTCCTTCTGTTATTACTGCATATGAAAAGTAATCTCCTTCTGATTCTTCAAGGGCATCTTTTCCTATAAAATCATGATCTCTGTCTATTGCAAATTCCCATGGTGTTCCTACAACAGGAATATCAGGACGAATTTCATGTCCATGAAGAGGAAGCCCTGCTTCAAGTCTGAGTGTATCTCTTGCTCCGAGTCCGCAAGGTTCTATTCCATATTTTGCACCTTTATCAAGAAGCATTTCCCATATTTCAGCAGTATCATCTATATCACAGTAAATTTCAAAACCTACTTCACCGGTATATCCTGTTCTTGATAATATTACTTTTTTTCCGCCAAGGTCAAAATCAGGTATAAATCTGAAGAATTTCATTTCCTCTATAGATTCTTTTCCTGCAACTTCTGCTATTATTTTTGGTGCTGAAGGACCCTGAAGGTCAAGCTTTCCTGTTTCAGGACCTATGTTTTCAACTTTTACATCCCCGAAAGCCTGCTGTTTAAGCCATTCGTAATCACCATCCTGTGTGCCTGCATTTACTACAAGCATCCATTTTTCAGCATTATATCTGTAAAGAATACAATCATCTATAACGCCACCTGCTTCATTAAGCATGAAATTATAAATAGCCTGACCATCTTCAACTCTTGATATTTTATTTGTAAGAAGTCTGTTCCAGTATTCAAATGAATCTTTTCCTGTAACAATGAATTCTCCCATGTGACAAATATCGAAAAGTCCTGCATGTTCCCTTGTTGAATTATGCTCTGCAATTTGTCCTGTTTTATACCATAAAGGCATTTCCCAGCCCCCGAATTCACCAATAGTAGCCCCGAGTTTTACGTGGGCTTCGTAAAGCGGTGTCTTTTTCATCAAACGCTCCTGTTTTTGAAAGGTTACGGTAATAACTACGGTAAACTATATATAAAAAAAAAAGACCAATGCAAGGAAAACTTGGAAAATATTTTGGTAAAAGTGAAAAAAATATTTCTTTAAACAGATAAAACTATGTTTTTAGTTGAATTAATTTTGTAAGTTAAAGAAAACAGGTATGTTTAAAGATTCTTTATCTTTTCTTCAAAGCAGCTTTTTCCGCAAAGCATCATAGATACAAGTGGAGAAACTTTTTCTGCTTCAGCTTTGATAAGTTCCGATATGTGTCTGATGTCCCACTGTGCATGCTGATCCTGTCTTAAGTTTACGAAATTATATAATCCTCTTGCATTTATTCTAAACATAATTCTTCTTCTGTGGGCATTTGTAAGTACGTATGATGCGGCTTTGGGGAAATCTTTTTTGATTTCATGAAAAAGCTCGGCGCTTTGTTCTGTGATATCAAAGAAAATTCTTTCCATACCTATTTTTTCTATACTTGGCGGAAGGGTTACGCCTAATGAAGGATCATATTCCTGAATCAGCTGAGTTGACATCCTGTGTCTTTTTATTTGTGCATAACATGTAGCACTCACTATTAGTTCAAATGCATAATTCACTTGCTCAAAAGCTCTCAAAACAGAGTCATAGAAATTTCTGTATTTAAGTGATGCGACGACGAGTTCTTTTTCTTCTCCGAAATACATGTTTTCGACAGCTTTTACACATGTTTCCCAGTTGTGTTCAGTGTTGTCGAAAAGAATTGATGCACACAGTATGTTATCCGGGTTTTTTGAATGATGAATAAGTCTTACAGGTAGTGAAGGGGATGTTTCCTCTTTTAATTTTTTTAATTCAATTTTGTGCTTTTCAGCTATTTCTGCAAGCAGTTTGGATGTTTTTGTTTCGTAATCGGAAGGCTTTACATATTTGATTACAGATGGCGCCATTTCTTTAACGAGGTCATATAAACCTTTTCCAAGTTCACTTACTTCTTTTATATCGGAAACCATGAATCTTTTTATCATGGATTCAAGGCTTCTGGCATTTATTGTCATTCCAAACTGGGATGTTGTAGCAAGAGGAAGAACATAGCGGGCATCTTCTTTTGCCAGATTCTCAAGTTCCAGTTTTCCTTTTTTTGAATTTGCAATTTCAGGATTTTCACTGAAATGAAACTCTTTTAATTTAGAATAAATAAGGTTGTATGCTTCAATCTGTTTTTTTACCATATCTACAAACATTGGTTCATATTTTGTCCCTTTTATTTCTTCGGGAACAATGTAGTCTTCACCAATTTTAATGTATCTTTGTGATTTTTCGGTAAAAGAAGCCATCCTGAAATGCTGAACAGCTTCAACTGCAAGACGGGAGACATCCAAAACATCAAAATTAAATATTGCATGTTCAGCAACAGAGGAGTGTCCTAAACCAAAAATTATGGTTTCGTTTGATTTTCTTGCCATATCGACTGATTCTCTGGCATCTGCTCGAAGCTGGTCAATATCTCTCGGATCTCTTGAAATTCTTGCATATGCTGCACTTAATGTTTCAGGTGTCAGATTATCTTTATTCCAACCGGATTTTTCTTTAAGTTCTTTTAAAATTTCACTGTCGACGTTGTAACCTGCAAGTGATAACTTCATCTCTCTTTCCTTTGAAAATTTGCAAAGCCGTTTTTAGAAAAACAGAAAAGGTCATATTAGTCAAGATATCTTTCTTTTACCATGCTGACCCATCTGTCAAGAAGGACGGAAAAGACATTTCCTCTATCGATTTGAACCTGATGTCCTGCTCTGTCAAGAACATAAAGCTGATGATCCGGAAACATAGGTAAAATAGTATCAATGTCTTCATATCCGGCAACATTATCATGTCTTCCGGCAACAAAAAATGCGAGTCCATGAAAAACATCGGTATCAATTTTTTCCTTGAAGGCATAATTTTGCCTTTTCATTTCTTCTATAAAGCCTTTATCTGCACAGGTTATTCCTGAAAGAACTTCTTTCTGAAAACGATAGAAATTATCTGGAACCTGATTAGTGATAGCTTCAGTAAATTTTTTCTTTTCGTAATCTCCAAGTGTTGAAAGAAAATCCTTGTCAATATCTGTTATGATAAAATCACCAAGTTTTCTTTCCGATTTTATAGGCTTTATTATTGGCGCAATAAAAAACATGGCATTTATCCGTTCTTTAAAACGTTTTAAAACACCTCTTGCAATGTATCCGCCATAGCTTTCGGCTGCAACTGAAAATTTGTTTTCACCTAAAACATCATTAATAAAAGCTTCTACAGTATCAAGCATGTCATCAGCAGTTCTCACTTCTTTAGAGGCCGGAGAGTTTCCCATACCTGGAAGGTCAAAGTATATCCTCTTAAAACTTGTTTCTTTTTCAACAACCGGTTCCATACATCCCTGCATAAGACGTTTGTCAGCATAAGTACCATGAATCATGAGAACAGGATATCCTTCTCCAACTATTTCATAATCTATGTATGAATCCTTGTAAGAAAACTTCATGAACACCTCTTTCAAAAGTATTGTAAAACAATAAATAATATGTAATATTACGGCATGAAAGAAAAAAACTCAACAGAAATCTTCACTACCATCTCAATTGAGCTTGAAAAGGACGAGAAAGCTTCTGTTCCTGAAGGGTTTTATGAAAATGAAATTCTTGAGTTTGAGCAGAAGGGACACTACTCTCTAAAAAATGAAATCGGAAAAGGAGGCACAGGAAAAGTTTTTTTAGCTGTTGATAACTTTATAGGAAGAAGCGTAGCTATAAAAGAGCTTCTTTCTTTTTCAAATTCAAAACTGCACCATCTTTCGGTTAAAGAAATAAGAGCAAGAAACAGATTCCTGAAAGAAGCAAAAATTACAGGACAGCTTGAACATCCAGGCATTGCGCCTGTTTATGAAATAGGCAGAAAACCTAATGGGAAGCTGTACTATGCTATGCGCCTTGTCAAAGGAAAAACGCTGTCTCAGGCAATTCATGAAGCTGAAAATATAAATGAAAGACTCAGACTGCTTACACATTTCAGAGATATTTGCAATACAATAGCTTATGCTCACAGTAAAAATGTAATTCACAGAGATATAAAACCGGCAAATATCATGATTGGAGAATTTGGTGAAACGGTTATGCTTGACTGGGGGCTTGCAAAAGTAAAAGGAGAAGAGGATGAACGTGCAGAAGAACTGGAAGAAGGGATAAAGCTTTTAAAACTTGATATAGATGTTACTGTTAAAGGCAAAATAATGGGAACTCCTGCCTATATGTCTCCTGAACAGGCACAGGGTGATATTGCTTCGGTTGATGAGCTTTCGGATATTTATTCTTTGGGAGCTGTTTTATATGAAATTATTTCCGGAGAAATACCTTATTCAGGGAAAACAGCAGAAGAGATTCTTCAAAATATAGAATCATCTAATATTCCTGATATAAAAGCACTTTTACCAATTGTCCCGCCGGAATTATGTGCTATTCTGCAAAAAACTTTTATCAAGGACAGAGATGAAAGATACAGAAGTGCCCTTGAACTTTCAAGAGATATTGAAAATTACATGTCAGGACATAAAGTAACAGCTTATGAATATAGTTCTGTTGAACTTATAAAAAAGTTCTTTATGAAAAACAAGACAATTTCTGTCCTTGTTGGCTTCATAATTGTTATACTTATTACAACGACGATATTAATTTCTGTTTCATATGCGGAATCTGTTAAAAAGGAAAAAATTGCTCACTATAATCTTTCACTGGGTTATGAAGCATGGGCGCGTCAGATGATTCTTTCTGAAGAATATGAAAAAGCTGCTGTTTTTGCTGCCGCTTCTCTTTTTAACAATCCATACAATCCCTATTCTCCTCTGAAATTCAGAGATGTTTCCGCATTTGGAAGCAGATTAATAAATGAAAAAACCTTAACTGGCCGTTCTTTATATTATATTGCGGCACTTAAAAGTGCTGATACACTGGTTTCCACATTTTATCCGGGAACTGTTCCAAATGATATAAAAGTACTGCCGGATGAAAGGACTGCTGTTTTTGGTGGGAGAGACAAAACATTAACTTTTTTTGATATAAATAATGGAAAAACGCTTTTTAAACTTACAGGCCATGAGGATGAAGTTTATTCTCTGGATCTTTCAAGTGATGGAACAAAGCTTTTAAGCGGTTCGTGGGATGGTTCTGTAATATTGTGGAATGTTGCTGAAAGAAAAGAGCTTCGTCGCTATGTGTTTCATAAAAATGAGATTTATAAAGTAAAAATTTCTCATAATGGAAAATTTGGAGCTTCAGGAGGTTCTGATAAAACAGTTGTTGTTTTCGATCTCTATTCAGGAAAAATCATTCATACATTAAAAGGACACACAAAAGGAATCAGTGATCTGAGTTTTTCTGCAGATGATAAATATCTTCTTTCATCAGGTTATGACGGTGTTCTTTACAAATGGAATCTGGAAAATGGCGAACAAGTTGCCAAACACTATTCTTATAATAATGTTCCAATATCTTTTGCTCAGTTTACAACCGATGATAAAAATGTTGTTGCCACAGATTATAATGGTAAAATAGCAATATTGGATAAAGACAATTTTTATACTCAGAAATACTATAAACTTAATGAAGCTATTTTCAGTGCATCACTGATTTCAGGTACAGGAGAAATTCTTGTCAGTGGAACCGATAATGTTTTAAAAAAGTTTGATTTAAATAGCGGTAAATATGAAAACGCCTACCGTGGA
This sequence comes from bacterium, assembly GCA_963667425.1. GTDB lineage: Bacteria > UBP6 > UBA1177 > UBA1177. The sequence continues at coordinate 2,340,533 of OY763407.1, forward strand.
CATGATAAACTTATAAATGCTATTTCTCCGATTTATGGAAAAGAATTTCTGATAACGGTATCCAGAGATGAAACTATAAAAGTGTGGAAACAGAACTCAACTAAGAAAATTAAAACTTTCAAAGGTAAAACTGCTGTTATTTCAGATATAAAACTTTCTCCGGATGGGAATGTTCTCATTGCTTCAGATAGAGATGGAAATATATTTCTCTGGAGAAAAGATCAAAACTGGAATGGAACGCTTATAAATGCTCATGATAAAATAATTGAAGCAATAGATTTTTCTCCAGACGGAAAATTCTTTGCATCAGGAAGCTGGGATAAAACCGTAAAGGTCTGGAGTAGTTTGACGGGAGAACTCTTAAAAACAATAAAATGGAAAAATAATGCTGTTTATTCTGTAAAGTTTTCACCTGATTCAAATTATCTTGCTTTTGGAACATGGGACAATGTCATAAAAATTGTTGACTGGAAAAATGACATAACTCTGAAAACAATAAAAGCACATACAAACTCAGTTCAGGCAGTGGATTTTTCAACTGACGGAAAAAAACTTATATCCGTATCAAGAGATGGCGAAATAATAGAAAGCGATCTTATTTTAGACACCAACAAAGTTATTTTGAAATCAAATCAGAGAATTACAGATGTAGCTGCTTCTCCTGATAATGATACAATAGTTTTTTCTTCAGATAATGGACTTGTCACAATCTTTAACCGGAAAGGTAAGAAAACAGAGCTTTCTACAGGCTGCCCTACAATAAATAGTGTCTCTTTTTCAGAAGACGGTAAATATATTACAGCATCAGGGTGCTTTACGTCTATTTTTACTTCGACAGGAACAACCGTTCTTTCTATTCCTCTTAACTCTGTGGGTTATGCTTCTCTGCTTTCGAATGATAATAAGTATATATATACTTCTTCCGGAAATGAAATATTAAAGCTTCCTTTTGATAAAAAGATTTGGGAAAAAAATCCGGAAGAGCTTATAAAAGAAGGAGAAAAAAGGGCTGGTAAAAGTTTGTCTGGCTTTTATCTTAAATAATTTTAAAGTTCAACTGTCGTTTCCTGAAGCATAAGGCTTACGCCATTGATTTCACTTATTTTTTTTAGGTCTGAGACAAGTTTTTCATTGGAACTGCTTTTTCTTATCTTTATGTGATATGCATATTCAAATTTTTTACCCTGACAGATCTCTTTTAATGTTATAAGTGCAAAAATTTTGCAGTGCTTTTTCATTATTAAAGCAATTTCTGCTGAAATGTGCTCGTTTTCAGTATCTATATTAAATCTTAAAATACCATCATAAAAAGAGCTTCTTGTCATTTGTGAAAAATATAAAAGAAAAGACGCTGACATAAAAATCAGTGTTCCAACCATTCCGGCGGCAAAAGCACCAACACCACAGGCTATTCCGCTTGCAAGAGATGCAAACATAAAAATAATATCTCTCGGATCCTTTAAATTTGTTCTAAACCTTATTATTGCAAGCGCACCAATCATTCCAAGTCCTCTTGCCAAACTGTCTCCGATAGAGTGCATAACTGTTGCAGCAACAATTGAACCCAGCATTATTGCCTGAACAAAATTTCTTGAATATGAAAGGCCTTTAAATGTTTTTACATATGTAAAACCTATTGCAAAAGAGAGAACAAATGAAAAAATTATAGCAAAAACCACATTAAGAAGAGATATTTTCTCAAGAGAGTTCTGCATAAAAAAAAGATCTATCATTTTTCCTCCTATATATCAAAAAGATCGTTGTTACTGAATCCAAAGCGGTATTCTTTCATAACATTAAGAATTCCGTTCATATATTTTGAGAAACTTCCTCTAGTTAAATTAAATTCTCTTATAAGATCTATCATCCAGAAAGGAACATTGGAAGTGTAACATTTTAATTCAAGAATAGTATTGCACCCTTCTTCAAAAATTGTTTCCGCATCATAAGGCACCATTCTTGAATTATCAGGTGTGACATTAAATGTGTTTTCTTCCATACACTTTAGCCCTATATCAAATGTCACTCTGGCATAGTCATCCATATCACTTATAAAAGCTTTTCTTTTGTATTGTGTAAGAATTTTAGGTTCTGCATTATATGAAATAACAAGAGATTTAAAAAAATCTATGTTTTTATTTTCTGAATTTTTTAAACCATGATTTTCTGTAGAACCAGCGTGAAAAAAATGATCTATAGATTCAGAACCGTAACAGAAACGTGATTTCTTTATTATCTCTCCGCTTTTTTGTTTTATCTCAAAGAAATATGGCGCTTTAGGTTTTTCGCCATAAGATCTGATTCTAATATTAAATCGATTTTCGCATCTTTCTATTCTGTTTTTTAAAAAAGTAAAAAAAGGGGTGTCAAAATAAAGATTATTTATCTGATAAAAAGAATCCTTCTCCTTTTCTGAATATTTATCAAGAGAACAGTATGGAAGAATAAAATCAGAAATAGGTTTAATCATATCAAAAGGGATATGATATTTAAGCTCATATCTTTCAAGTATTGGTGGAATGGCTTTTTGAGAAGACCTTGACATTTAACTACCTTTTATTTGTCAGATAATTTTGTTCAGGATCTTTTGATATAATTCCGCTCATTTCAATAAAAGCTATGTATCTATTGTATATATTGAAAGTTATTATTAGCTGCTTCATGTCATCTGAAACAATATTTTCTTTAAGCTTGAGAATTGTAAGAGGATCCATTCCTTCTATTGATATATATTTATCAATAGATGAAGATAGGTCATATTTTTTTCTTCTCTCTTTTAAAAAATAATATTGTTCGCCAAGGCGTTTTATTGCATTTATATTTGAGATTAGTTTGTTTCTGTATCCGTTTTTTATATTCTGATATTCAATTTTTCTTTCAATTAAAGTGGCTTCTTTTTTAAATAAAGATAATGTTTTGTCTTTTATAAGAGGTATATCAAGACCTATTTCAAGAGAAATTGATTTTTCAGGAAACGCATAGTCTTTTGAGTTGTAATTAATAGCAGCAAAATTTATAATTTTTTTTCTCTTTGCTTTTTCAAGTTCCAGAGATGCTTCCGCTGCAATCATTTTATTTTCTTTGTAGTCAATATTTATATTTTCAATTTTGCTATCAAAATCAAACTTTTCTATTTCTGCTATTATTGACTCTACTTTTGCAATGTCTTTGATAAGAAAATTTACTTTTCCTATCCCACCATTCTGCTCTACAATTGTGCCTTCAAGTGCAGCTAAATTATTCTCTATTTTTATTATTTCAAGCTCTATATCTGTTATTTTGTCTTCTGTTTCTAAAATCTCTCCCAAATGATTTTTGCTTGAAATAGAATCACTCTTTTTTAAAACAGCTACTTTGTCATCCATTATTTCTTTAAGTTTTAATAACAAAGTTAAACGACTTTTAAATTCAAGATATTCAAGTACAGTATAATATCTTTCAAGAACTACTTTATTCTGCTCCATTATATATTCAAATTTTGAATTTTGCTTAATATTGCCAATAAGTATTTTTTTATTATAAGATTCTCCCCAGCCTCTAAAATAGAATCTAAGAGAATACTTTTCTCTGAAAAAATCAAATTCATCTGTTTCTGTTCGAAATTCTACTTCATTTAAAAAAGGGGTATCTTCATCTTTTTTCTCCAGAGCTTTTACAATTTCTTTTTTTCCTTCAACTCTATAATCGTATTTAAATCCTGACACATAGCTTTCAATAGTGATTTCTTCTGAAAGCAAAATAGAAAGATTTAACAATAAAAGCAGTGTGAAAATCTTTTTCATTAAATGTCAAGCTCCATAAATTTTGAATTAAGCTCTTTTCCTTCGTCGAAAAATATAAAAAAACTATTCTTGTCTTTAGCTATTCCTTCAGGCTTTAAATTGTCAAAACGTCTGATAAGATCTGCTTTAAGATTTTTTATTCGATAAAATGAGCCACTTTTTTCCTTTTTAGAAGATGTAGTAATGTAAAGCACTCCATTATCGTTATATATATCTGAAACTCTTTCATTCTGTGGTATATTTTCCAATGTCAGTATTTCAGTTTCATTTTGATCAAGAGGTTTTTCGTTTATAATTTTCTCAATGTTTTTTATGACTAAGATGACAGGTTTTTCATTATATTTTGGCGTTTTAAAAGCAATCAGCAGGGTGTTCTCTTTTATTGTCATTCCTTCTATGTCAAGGCTCTTTTTATTAATTGCTTTTGAAATAAATTCGTTTAATGGGCTGGGAGCAATATTTGCAATATTCTGCAATAATTTAAGAAAATCGATCTTTTTTTCTAAAACAAAATAACTGTTATCTCTTTTTATTAAAGCAAGTATTTTACGTTCTTCTTTTAGGTTTAGTTTTTTAGAAAAATTTAGAGAAGATAAAATAAAAATTCTATTTTCGTCAAATTTTACAATAGACTCCAAATCATTTATTTTGTCTAAACCTTTAATCTCTGCTTCTGAATTTACATTTCCGATTTTGTTTATATAGAAAAGAACAGGCTTTTTCTTTTCCGTGTCATCTGATATAACCAGAAAACAATCTTTTTCCTTATCATATACAGCTCCGGAGGCTTCTATTCCTTTCTGATTAATTATTCGGACAGGTTTATTTACTTCAATAGCGTTTAGCTCATTTTCAGCAATAGATTTTCCAATTGTTTCAGCAATATTTCTCATGGGATTCTTTTTGTAGTAGATAAAAACTTTTTCTCCTAATATAAGCTTGTTCGTTTCAGGTATTTTTACCGTTATTTCTCTTCCCCAAAGCTGAAAATCAGGTCTTTTTAACAGTCTGACAGGGTAGGGGACAATTCTGTTGCCTAAACCCACAATCAACCCCTTTATGTTTTTTTCTCTATCAGAAGAAACAACAGTTACTTCATCATTAAGAGAAATTTCGGAATACAGTGACTCATGAATATATCCTTTAACGAAAGAAGGTCTCTTCTGTAAAATGGATAGTATGGGTGTAAAAGGTGCAATTTTTTCTCCTCCTCTGAAATAAACATTACCAATAATTCCCTGAAAAGGCGCATATATTGCCAGACTGTTATTTTTGCTTTCAAGCATCTGGAGCTCATCTTTAAGATTTTCTATTTTTAATTTTATAGGAGTATCACCGTTTTTTAGAATTTCATTGTATATTGTCAGTGTAGTTCCGGCTTCTCTTTTTTTATCCTTTATTTCCTGTTCTAAAGCTTCAATTTCAAGAACCATTGGGCTTTTAAGTTCAGATTTGTCTTTTTTATTTAATTTGAAACTTTTTAAACCAGATGAAAGTTCTTTATTTATTCTAAGCTGATTCTCTATGGATTTTATTTTTGAACCAATTTCATTTAATGAGGCTTGAAGTGCAATTTTTGTTTGAAGCATTTTTGAATTTATTTCGACCTTATCAAGTCCTTTTTCAGATTCAAGTTGAAGAAGTTGATTGTTAATATCTGAAATTCTTAAAACAAGCTCAGGATTAACAAGTTCTGCTAATTTTTCTCCTTTTTCAACATGTTGTCCTTCTACAACAAGAATTTTTTTTATTTCAACGGAACTTTCTGAATTAATTATAGTTTCACTTGACTCCGCCATTCCCTGAAACTGTGTCGCTTCTGAATTTGCATAAGAGTTTATAATAAAAAGCAGAACAATAAGAATTATTATGAATATATAAAGAAGCTTGGTTCCTGTTACTTTATCCGGCATGCCTGTTTAACCTCTTAAAAGTGTCTAAGAAAATTAATATTTGATTGTATTTGAAGATTATGGAAATAGTGTGGACAAAAAAAGGTTAGAATATGATTAAATATTTATTGTTAAATAAATCAGAAAATAAGATTGCAGCCGCACCCTTCAGCTTTGTCGCATGGAGTACCGAAACACTTTTCATTACATGATGGATTGCTGTATTCACATTCAGATGAAATTTGTTTTGAATATATTGGTAGTCCAAAAGGTGTTGAAGAAGATGATGTTCTAACACCTCCTGTAGGTATGTAAAAAATAAGACTGTAATTGTCCGGCACTTTAGTTTTTACTGTAATAATGAAATTTTTACTTTCATTTTGCAGAAGAATTTCCGATATTTTATTAAAAGTAACGGTGTCTGTTTTTTCAAATGATTCTATAATCTGAAGCTGTTTATCATTTTCGTCAACAATATTATTCTTATTAGTATCAAGATACAGCGATATTTTTGTTATATTTTCTCCATAAATACCATGGTTTTCAGATGTTACAAGGCTTAAATCAATATCTTTAAGTGTGGTCTCTTCATTTTTTGAGATTATGGAAAAAGACAAAATTTCATATTCTCCACTCAGATTTTCGGGAACAGGAGGCTGATTATCTGTCTTGGTTACAAATAATAGTTTTGAAGATTCAGGAATAACAGTGAAAGATTCAAATATTAGTTCATTTTCTATATCAACGCTGTTTGAAACTTCATCATCAATTCTTATGCCTGTCCGGCCTGCAATAAAAGGGGTAAAAACAAATGGATCAGGTCCTGTTTCAGCGGATGTCCGAAAATTTGCCAAAACGAGAAAGTAAATCATTTCATTTGTAGGGAAAGTTTTATTTATTGCGAATTCAACGCTTCCTCCTATAAGATAGGGGGCAGTTGATATTATTTCTTCATTTTCATCAGCGAGTCCATTTCCATTTTTATCATATATCAGACGAAAATCTGAAATATGTTCTCTGAGATCTTCTGTGCCTGTTTTAAAATCAAGAAAAACAGAATAAAAATAAAAAGCAGGGTTCATTTCTGTTTTTGCTTCAGGAGCTATGGCTATCTGAGCAAGAAGCAGGTTGTCTCTGTTTTCGTTAAGATATATAGGATTTCCATTGTTTGACGGACTGTTTTTTCCTTTTTTTATATGAAGCACAAGATCTCTTTCGAGACATTCGTCTCCTTCACAGTTTGGCTTGTATACACAGATATTGTCAAGACAGACTTCTCCTGAAGAACAGTGAGTATCTTCTGTACATTCGACAGAGATACAGAATCCATCTTTGCAGGCTTTTTTTTCCGGGCATTCTTCTGAAGATTCACATTCAGGTTCATCAAGTCTTCCGCATATTTCCATATCAGGATTTCTGCATATTGAAAGTTCCGGACAGTTTGGATCCATTGTAATTTTTAATGGTACATTTGTGTTTGTTCTGTAAATGGCGGAATCTTCTTCAATTGATGCGGCAGCTGTAATAAATTCTCCTTTATCCCACGCTGAAACGCCATCAGGTCTGTCAACTTTAAAGCGTATTACAGCCGTGTCGCAGGTGGTTTTTGCTGATTCCGTGCATGGTTTCATTTCAAATGGAAGTAAATAGCCTTCTTCCAGAGGAAATTCTTTGTCTGTTTCTTCAATTTTTTTCCATTCTGTAATTTTTCCATTTGTTCTATATTTTATTTCTGTACTTCCTGAGATGTATTTTTCCTGTGACAGAAGTTCTTTTTTTACTAAAATGTTTTTTGCTGTCTTTTCTCCCCAGTTCTGAATTTTTATTGTGTAGTAAAATGCTCTTTCCATACATACTTTAAATGGATCCTCTGAGCAGCTGCATATATTAAGTTCTCTTTCTTCAGGAATATCAAAATCTGCGGCTCTTGTATCTACACTTAAAACAAGAAGATTTGTTAATATGACATCCTGATTCGCACTGACTTTGAGGTCCAGATCTGTATCTCCTTCCTTTAGGTGTCCTTTGCAGTTTTCATTTGAAACAAGAAAAGTGTCCACATCCATGGCATACTGAATTGTTTCTGTGTTAACTTCTGCTGAATTTCCTCCTATTCCCCCGAGACAGAATGGTTTTGTGTTGTCATCATCATCCCAGTAATATCTGCTGGAAATGGAGTTGTATATTTCCGTATAACTTCCCTTATCGGGATTGCATCTGTTTGACAGAGTTTGCCATTCGAGGTTGGGATCGCCTCTGAAGAAAAGGTTTTCCATGTATGTTCCTGGAATTACATTGTCGGGATCTCCTTCAAAGACCATCAATGTTAGTTTAGCATAAGGATTTTCAGGAAAAATGAAATCTGTAACATTTATTTCGGCTTCATTATGCCAGAAAAGGTCTGTACCGTTATATATATAAATGTTTTTAGGTCGCATTTTTTCATCTGCCGAGGAATAAACAAGAAGTATCGCCCACCCTGAAACCATTGTCGAACTTAGCATGTAAGTTTTGTCTTCTGTGCATTCAAGGTTTGAAACAGTGTATGTTCCTGCTATAAAGTCTGATAAATTCTCAAACCCAAGGTTGCTTCCCTGTTCATAGATTTTTTTAAAAAAATAGGTGATATCCATTCTATAGGTAAAATATGCGATATTATCCTGAGAAATTATCTTTTTCACACTTTCATATTTAAAACTGTCAGGGTCTCCAAGATAATGTGGATCACCTTCTATTTTTTCAGAAAATTCCATAGAGCTGTATAATGTGTTTTTAAATTTCAGAGTTATATTATTATCAACCTGATCGGCAAATTTTGATGGATCTACGGCGCTTGTCCATATAATAAATGCTCTTTCAATATACGCATCTGTTGGAAAATATTTTGATGATAGTTTGTAGCTGCTTGAAGATTTGCAGTTGTCCGCCTGCGGGTTTCCTGAAGAATCATTTATGGAGTCTTTATTTGATAAAAGAGATTTAAACAAAACAAAGTAATCCATATTATATTGTTCCCACTTAAGTTCTTCGCCGTCATATGTGGAAACGTTTGGACCCAGAAGAGATGCTCCATTTATCGTAACAGTAATTAAAAGAATAAGTACTGCTGTAACATCTCTTACTGACAAGTTTTTTACTCCTTGTTATTTTCGCCTTTTGTGTAGAAAAAGTATTTGATTTCCGAATTTCTTTTTTCTTCGTCACTGCTTTTGGAAATAACAGTGATTCGATTTGACTTTTCCGTAAAGGAAAGGGGAACTTCTATTTTTATTGTTCCATTCGGCTGTTTTTGAAATTCATTCGGATCTGTCAGTCTTGCATAATATATTTTTTTGTCGTTCATAAAGACAAGCACATCTTTTGTCTCTTCTGAAACTTCAAAAGTTATCATTCCATCTTTTGAATCTGTTATGACAGGGTTTTCATCAACAATTATTTGAGGCATATGAACGTCATACTGTATATTAAGTGTGAACGCTTTTTCTTTTTCACTTTTTTCCACAGCTGCTATATTGGAGTTCTTTACCCACAAACCGTTATTTATTCTGTAGTATTCGCCGCATTTTCCATCAGTTTTTGTTGTAAATGGATTTGAGACTGATGCTACAATTGTTTTTGCCGCTGCGGTTTTGTAGAGAGGTGTTTTGCTGTTTATTGATATTTCTTTTTCCGCATTTTCAAAAATGCAGCCTTTAAATTGTGAAACAGGAAGCGAAAATCCTGCTGAAAAACGGGTTTTGAAATCATAAACAGAGAGTACAAGTTTAATTTTTTTATCACTTTCAGCATTTGAAGAAATTTTGAATTCAAAATCGAATTCTTTTTCTTCACCCGATTTCATTTTGATAGATTCGCTTCCTTTTTTGATGAAAACAGCATTACTTGATGTTGTGTTAAGTATCATTATTCTTCCGTCGTAGATTTCTCCTTTTCCTTCATTTTTAAGCCAGATATGAAGTTTCACATCTTCGTTTTCTTCAAGGATTCCATTTTTGTTGCCTGAAACTTCTTCTATTGTGTAATTCATTGTTGTTTCAGGCATTTCTACGTTTTTAACTTCAAAAATGAATTCTTTGGACAAAAGTTCCTTACCTGTTCCGTTTTGAAAGAAACGAACAGTTACAGGTTCTTTTCTCCATGATGCATTTTCTGTTATTTTTACAGGAACATCTCTTACAACGTTTTTATCAAAAGCACCGAAAATAATCTCTTCATTTTTTAGAGAAGGAATTTCTGTATCAAGGTAAGCTGTAATATTTTCTATCTTTTCAGGATATGAAAGTTTAAATTTAAGATGATTCTCCTTACCGGCTTCCAGTATTTTAGGAGATATTAGTTCAACTGTCAGCTTTTCAGGGTCGATATCTTTTACAGATGTCCTTTCATCCCAGTTTATTTCAAGTTGCTTTAATTTTTCAGAGATGGTTTTCCATTCCTCATCTTCAATTATTTTTGATGTTGCAGTTAAGGATGAATCTGATTCTTTTGTTTCTGTAGCTTTTTTAATAAGTCGCAGAGTCAGCTCTATTTCTTCATCTGATATGAATTCATTGACTTTTCTTTTTCTCCTTTCTTTTATCAGTTCTTCCATTTCCTTGTATTCTTTAAAAAACCTTATTGTTTCAAGCGGTTTTTCTATTTCTTTAGGTGCAAATTTACTTTCTATATGTTCTGCAAGATCTTTTTCTTTGCGCATAAAGGAATCAGTTTTAAATATAGATATTTTTCTTTTGTCAATGTATACAGGAAGGTATTCTATATTTGGGGAAACTCCAACTGATTGAATTGAAATATTTCCAGGGGTCAGGTACTGATCTATTGTCAGTTTCAGTCCTCCACCTGAAGGAATTCTGAAAAGATTCTGAACAGATCCTTTTCCAAATGTTTTACGTCCTACAACTGTTGCTCTGCCATTGTTTTTGAGTGCGGCAGTAACAATTTCCGCTGCAGAAGCACTTCCTTCATTTGTCATTACTATAATAGGAGTATCTGTTATGTCTTCTGTTTGTTCTTTTGCTTCAGTTGTTTCTATTGCGTCTCCTCCAAATCCATTGACTGTCGCTACAATAACTCCTTTGCTTAAGAATCTGTCTGAAACTTTAATTGCCTGAGATAAAAGACCTCCAGGATTATTTCTGAGATCAAGAATAATATAGGAAAGTCCTTTTTTCTGAAGTTCTTTAAGAGCCGCATCCATTTGAGAGTATGTGTTTTCCTGAAATCCGGTAAGTTTTATATATCCAACTCCCAGAGCAGGCATTGCCGAAATAACTGACTTAACTTTTATAATAGCTCGTACAAGATCCATTTTTATTAGATCTGGAACGCCTTCTCTTTTTACATAAATTGTTATTTTTGTTCCAGGGTCTCCTCTCATTCTGTCAACAGCTTTGTTGAGCGTCATGTTGATAGCACTTTCATCATCTATCTGTACTATTATATCGCCTGCTTCAACACCTGCTTTTTCTGCCGGAGTTCCTGCCATTGGACTTACAACTGCAATTTCTCCATCATCATTCATAGATATTACTATTCCGAGTCCTCCGAAATTTCCTTCTGTGGATGATGTGAAATCATTGAATTCTTCAGGTGTGAATATATATGAATGAGGATCAAGTTTGTGAAGCATGCCATTAATGGCTGCATATTCCACATCACTGAGTTTTCCGTCATCTTTAGGTATGTAGTTTTCTTCTATTTTGCTGTAAACCTGACGCAGAACTATTCCCACGTCCCATATGTCTTTAAGTCGCTGAACTGGAATTGTGAATTTTTTATTGTAGATCTGAAGTCGTACATTTTTATCTGTTTCATTATATGATGCAACTATTTCAGGAAATCCATCCTGAAGAGCATCAAGAGAACCAATCAGAAGATCTGATGGCTGAAGCTTTGATTTGTTGAGATATCTTGTTTTTACAGCATTGATTGTAAACAATGTTGTCTCAGCTTTTGAAATGGAAAAATCTTCATCTGTTCTGTTAAACTGATCAAAAATTCCAGCTTCGAGTAATGTGGCTACAAAAACAATAAATAGAAAAGCAATAAAGACCTTTTTGCGCATTTTATTTCTCCTCTCAAGGGATATTTCGTGTTCCAATTAAAAACTCCTCAAAGTGCAATACCAAAAACCTTATTAAAAAGAAATTCTATTCTTCCAATAAGTATGGACATTCTCGACATGACAGTATATCCAAAAGCTGTTCCAAGAGCAATCATGATATAGATCATTCCTATATTTCCAGCATTTTTTACAAAAAAATTGCTTTTATACGTTCTTAGGAAATTGAGCAGAACGGTTACAACTCCTACATAAACGATGATATTGTTAACAGATGTTGCCCAGTCAATATTCCCTGTTTCTGTAAAAACTACAAATCCGAATATATTTGAACTTATCTGAAGAATAATATATGAACGGAGATAGTATATAAAATTTACTCCGGCGTATATTCCTACAGCAAATGCTATGGGTATTTTTGATATCCATCTGGTTTTCTGATTAAAGGAGAGGAAAAGTGAAAGTCCGAGAAAAAGAGGGACAAGATAGATCAGCTCGCCCCTTAAAAGCGGTTCAAAAAGTTTCGGTATAAGAATATCATAAAGCCATAATGAGAAAAAATATCCTGCAGAAACACCTATAAAAAGTGCCTCTGCAAATTTATAAAAAATGTTGTCTCTAAAAAGTATACTGAAAACAGAAACTGTTAAAAAAGCTCCTATCCAAATATTTATATCCGTAGAGATATTCATTTTTTTCTTTTTCCTAAAAAAAATATTACGTTCGTAAGCACAATAAGTGCTATCAGCAGAACATGAACAGCAACCTGAACACGCATTGTTTTAACAGCTTTATGTTCTTTTTCAGGAAGTTTTAGCAAAAGTTCATAGTCGGCTGCGCCTTTTAATCCGGCAAGAAATGCATCAATTTGTTTGGACTGAACAAAAGGATATACATTGGCAACGATTGATGCAGTTGTTCCTGCTAGAACTTTCGTTGTCAGACCTCTCCCTTTTACAAATTCTTTATAAACAACAGGAATATATATCGCATCGATAAATCCTGAAGAGAAATCTATGATTGAATTTACGTTCATAATGTCAGGATTTAGTGTTATAATTTCCATTTCTGATGTTTTATGTCCGTAAAAATCTTTTGGAAATGTCATTTGAAAATCTGCCATAAAAGATTCAACAGCAATAATTCCGCCTGTTATATAACCAAGATTTACATAATCTTTTCCGTAAATTAATCCCTTTTCTCCTGAAGCTCCGTTTTTTATATTCTTTTCAACAACTTTGTGAATAATGCCGGGGCCTTCGGGTGTAAGAGAGACAAAAATCATTTTTATGTTTCTGGCCATACATTGTTTTACAGAAGCTTCAAGCATTGGATCCAGCTCTGTGTTTGATGAAAAATCGTACTCTACGGAGAAAAGAACTGTTGATTCAGGAGGGATTGATGATATTTTTTCATAAAACTGATGTGAAAGCTTACTTGGTGCAATTGTAACATCTATTTTCATTATTTCGGCAACAACTATCACTGTAAGCAGAAGAATATATAGATGGATTGGTTTTATTTCCAGTTTAGGTTTATTTTCCATCATCTTCTCCATCGTAAGGACGTTCTATTCCAAGTAAAAGTTTTAAGGAATAAAAACAGATACCTAAACCGGTTGATATAAGAATTGCTCTTTGTGCAGACATGTTTGGTACAAAAAGAAGCCAGTCAAGAAGTGCACTGAACTGAAGTTCTTTAATTTCTGCTGTATCTGCAACTATTTTTCCAAAAGAAATATGCCCTAAAAGAACAATTGTTGCAGAAATGACAAAAACAGTTGCAAAACTGTTTTTAAGCCGGAATGATTTAAAGATGATAGCTATTATAGAAAATGCAAGAAGTGCAAAAAAAGCTGTGGAAAGTGGTTTGTAAAAAACATCAAAAATCCATGTAAGACTCTGTTTCCTGTCTGTTTTTCTTATAGATAAATCCTGTTTTATAAGAGTTCTGATCCTGATTTCAGCCGTATTGCTAAATCCATATAAAGAAACAGATTTTCTAATTTTTGTGTTTTCTATTACAGAATAAGCGATGTCCTGTGAAAAATTATCAATTCTAAGTGAAAATTCTTTAATATTCTTTGCATCTTTTCTAAAAACAGAATTTTCCATAAGTTTAGGATCAAGCTTTGAATCATCATTAAAAAAAGAAAGATACTGCTGAAGTGTAAAACCACTTTCTTTTAATTCTTTTTCTTCAGGAATGTAATAAGGAGCAATATCTTTCGATATTAACAGAGTAAGTTTTTCTTTAGCCGGATGAAAAGAAAAATAAGGGTCATTGGAAATTGCTTCTGCAACAATTTTTCTTACCAGTTCAGGTTTTCCTGCAAAATAGTTTGCAGAGTTAAAAATAGTTCTGTTCCAGTTTATGAAGCCTGCCGAAACTGTTATAAAAAAGGAAATAATAATAACAAGAGAATATATTTTGCCGTTTCCATTTTCACTTTTTAATCTTTTAAGATTTTTATGCAGAAGATTAAATACTCCAAGCATAAGAGCAAAAACTGATATAAGTATTACCCAATTTCTCAGTATTTCAGCATATTTATCAAAAAAAGATGTGAAAGACTGCATAACAAAGAAAAAACCTAAACTGACAGCTGTAAATAGGGGAAGATATTTCTTTATCACGATTCCACCATATTTGCTATTGTTATTACAACACCTGAAATAACAATGAAAAGTATTATGAGAATTTTTACAATATCTGATGCCAGAATTGCCGCTTTTTCATAAATATTTTCTGATAATGCTGCCGGTAAATTAAACATGTCCTCTCCCATAACAGTTACGTTTGTTGATGTTATGAAAAATGGAAGCTGATCATTATTTGCAGTACCTGCAAACTGAAAGGTTTTATCAAGAGATGCCGATTCACTCATAAGAAATGATTCTGCACCAAAGAGTCCCATATAAATAACAGTTTGAAGCTTTTCTCTTTTTATTTTACCGGAAACATATGCCGCAAGAGCAAAAGGTTCCATTGAAATATAATCAGCATTTACGAGTGCTTCATCAAGCACTTTAAACATAAATGGAGAGCCTGATACAGCGGAAACTTCAATTCCGTATTCTTTTGAAAGCTTTATTATTTTCTTAAGAAATGAAATACTCACCATGGACTGTGGATCGGTGATCTCCCCTGTTCCTGGAACATAAAGCAGCGTTCCTCCTGTTTCTGAAAGCAGATATATGATTTTTTTCAGATTTTCCACTCTATCCATATCGAGATCTATGAGTATTGATAAATTTCTTTTTATAATGTAAACCGCCAGAGTATAGCTTATTATAAGTGTTGCAAGAAGAAGCATTTCAAGAAACATTAGTTTTCCTCTCTACATCTCATATCCATGACAAGACCACATAAAGATGGATCAAGCCTTACTTCATTATTCCACTCCGGCTTCATGAAAAAGCTTTTTTCTGAAGTATATATTTCTATTTCATCTTTTTTAAGAGAAAACAGTTGTGCATATTCATCATTTCTTATTCTTATGTTGAAAATGGAGTCTTTTCCGGTCTTTTTAGTGACAGGAGCAAAAACATATCCCATATTTGCGAGAAAGGCATCTCCTGTTGCAGAATAATTTGAAGCTTTTGTTTTTGCCATGACTGGCGCTACAGCACTTAAGGCAGACTCTCTATCCCAAAGAATTTTTGTAAAACCTGAAGGAAAAAAACTATCTATCAACGTGAGAATTATTTGCCTTTCTGAACCATTAGCGAGAAGAGGATGTCTTCCCGTCAGAATAATTGTATCAATTTCTTTTGATGTAGGGCTTTTTCTGGTTCCTCTTACCTGAAAAGCTGTTGAAGGAAGCCTTGGCTGCTCTGTATCTCTTATTGAATCGACATATTTTATATGTTCATTGACAACCGTTGTTATAAAAACTTTGAGCATTGAAAAAGCTTCTGCCTTATCTGCCGAGGTATATGCTGAGAAGCTGCTTTTTACAATTCTTGAAGCTGTCATAGTAAGTTCTTCATCCGAAGCATTTGAAGAAAAATAACGTCTCATTAAAGATATCGTATCTTCTTCTATTTTGCCATTTGTGTTGAATATAGTGTCAGAGTATCTTGCAAAAAGCGAATATTTTCTGACTTCTTCATTTTTTGGTTTGTAAAAGGATGAAATATAAGCTCCATCTTTGTCCAGTTTTATAACTTTCAGATGTTTAAGTTTCTTTTCATAAAAGAAGCCTTCAATAAAAGAGGTTATAACAGATACATCGGAAAGAAAAGGAGCGTTTTCCTTCCATAAAGTTTTCCCTTCTGATATTTTTTTCAAAAGAAGAGAAGATACGATGGACTTTATTCCTTTTATACAACCTTTGAAATTAAGTTCTTTAAAAGATGGAAGAATGTTCTCTTCAAAAAAAACTTCTGCTTTTCTTGATGAAAAAATGTTTTTTATAAGTGGCACATTTTCGCTGTTACCTACGTAAAGAACTTTTGGGTTCAGGTTCTTATCTTCATTAAAAATGTATAAGTTGCAGAAATTTTCTGATAAATTTATTATATGCGATGAGTTCGTGTTTTCAAATCCACCTGAAACTATGAGCATGTCATCATTTTTATTTTTCTTAATTGTTTTTTCATAAACCTCTTTTGATGTATATGCTGACGAAAGAGTCAGTCCTATGTCAAGAGCAGCTTTTTTTATGCTGTTCAATGAAAAAATAGTTGAACCAAGAAGAGATGCTTTGATAAAATCGCCATACGCTACAACAGTAACAACATCTTTTTTTTCATCAATAAAAAGATTTTTATCCAGATAAGAGTCTCCGGTTCTCAATGATACAGTTTTTAAAGCTTCTCTTATAAGTTCGGCAGAAAAATTGGTACTGTCAATAGTGAAAACTATCTTGAAATCAATAACGTTTTTATCTCCTTCTTTTATCAGATGAAAAATTTCAAGAGTTCTTAAAGAAATATAGATAACAAGGAATTTGTCTTTCTGCTGCAACTTATTTCTCCATTTCTTTTAGAAAAAAAGAGAAGTTTTCCTCTTTTGCAAATATAGTTTGCAATTTGCTGATGTTACTTTTCCGGAAAAAAATGGAGAGAAGCGGTTCTGATATATCAAACAATGATTGGAATGCTGAAAAAGGGAAAAAGATAGTTCCCATAAAAGATGTTACTGGTTGTGCAAAAGTTTTGGAGTTCAAATTTTTTGCAATTTCTTTTATTATATTTTCGTCATCTTTTGTTATCATAGGTCTGTGTCAAAGAAGAGCGGTTCTTTCTTTTTTAGAAATTTATCGATAATTACTTTATCTTTTTCTGATAAATTGACGAACTGAAGTCCCATCCCAGGTTCAATACTGGCATCTGAAGAGGAATCTTCACTTCTTATCCATGCCACTTTTGCAACAAATTCAATCGTTTCATTTTCAAGTTTCATATTTATTTTAAATTCGGTACCTATGTCAAAAGTTTGTCTTGTCGCAATAAAGAGACCGCCATTACTTATGTTTTCAGTAAAACCGTTAAAAAAGTTATGTGGACCCGTTAATGTTACTTCAAGTTCAGCATCAATTCTGGGTGCACGTCTCTGATTATTAGAAAAGATAACATCATCTTTTTGTCTCTGTTGAAGATCCAGATTTGAATCTTTCATTTCTTCCTCCACGAAACTACTGTTCTATATTAAATTCAACTCTTCTATTTTTTGCCTGACCACTTTTTGTTCTGTTGGATGCAATAGGTTTATCCGGTCCATAGCCTACAGCCTTAAGTTTTGAAGGTGCTACACCTTTGGATATAAGATAAGCCCTTACAGATTCGGCTCTTTTTTGTGAAAGCTTTATGTTGTAGTTTCTGTTTCCAACAGAATCTGTGTGTCCTTCTATAACTACCTGTTTTATGGATGCTGCATTTTTTATAGCATCAGCAACTTCGTCAAGCATTGAATAAGAATCATTTTTAATAGTTGCTTTTCCTGTTGCAAAGAAAACTGTCTGTTTAAGCTCTATTTTTTTATCTGTCACGACAATGAGCTTGTATTTTTTAGGGCATCCCTGTTCTTCTTTTACACCTGGAACATCCGGACATTTGTCTTCTGCATCAACAATTCCGTCTCCATCTTTGTCAAGTACAGGACATCCCTGATTTTCAATAGGTCCGGCGGTATCAGGGCACTTATCTTCATGGTCAAGAATGGTATCTTTGTCGTTGTCGCTATCAGGACAACCGTCATTATCTTCAAAACCATCCTTGTCTTCAGGAAGAGCAGGGCATTTATCTATTTCATCAGGAATTCCGTCTTTATCCGCATCTGTTACAGGACATCCCTGATTTGTTGCAGGACCTGCAGAATCAGGACATTTGTCATCAACATCAAGAATTTTATCTTTATCATTATCAAAGTCGGGACAACCATCTTCGTCTTCAAAGTTGTCTTTATCTTCAGCATCAAACGGACACTGATCCTTCAAATCAGGAATTCCATCCTTGTCGCTGTCTTTATTGACATCTACAGCAGGGCATCCCTTAAGTTCTGGCACCCCTTTTTCTTCAGGGCACTGATCTTCAGCATCAGCAACAGTGTCTCCATCTTTGTCAGGACATCCTAATGCTTCAGGGGTTCCTGGAATAAGAGGACATTTATCATCTTTATCTTCAATTCCGTCTTCATCTTTGTCTTTAGGAATACAGTAATCCGCATTTTTTGCTACATATTCGGCAAAATCTCTTTCTTTTAAGAGATGAGCTTCTGCTTTAGCCAGGTTGCCGTTATTTAACTCTATTTCTGCAAAGTCAAGTAGGGATTCGGCGTTCGCAAGCTCATATGATGTACATGTTTTGGCGCCTCTTTCACTATCGTTTTTGAGTCGCTGACGTTCAACCTTTATTGTTGCATTAATTCCTTTTCCGGCTGTACATGAAAGCATGTTTGTTAGAAGTGCTGTCAAAAGGATAAAAAATATTATTTTTCTCATTTTTTATCCTCCTCTTTTTCTTCTTTTGCATCCTTTGCTTTCTTTTTCTTTGCTTCTTCTGCCATTTTTTTATATTTCTCATACATATCGGCATAAGGATCTTCAGACTTTTTTTCTTTAACCTCTTTTTCCGATTTTTCTTCTTTCTTTTCAGCCGGTTTGGTTTCAGGATTTGATTTTTGCTCAGGCACGGCAGGCACAGGTTTTACTTCTTCAGGGTTTGGTGGAGAAGGTTCCGTTTTGGTTTGTACAGGAACAGGCGCAGTAGGCGTTTCTTTTTTGTCTTTTTCTTCCGTTTTATTGTTTTCTTTCAACTGATTTTCAGGAAGGTTTTCTTTGCTTTCTGAAGGTTTTGTATCAGATACGGCAGGAATTACAGCAGGTTCTTCTTGCTTGGTAGTGTTTTTATCTGTCTGCGGTGTTTCAGCTGGTTTTGGTTCGCTGTTCTGGACATTAGCTGCAGCTATCATTGCTGATGCAGTTGCAAAATATTCTATAGCCTTATCAGCCATTTTAAAGGAATCTTCATAAAGTGCACCAGCTTGAAGTTCCCTTGCTTTTTTAAGATAAAGATCTCCCTTAAAATAAAAATAAGCGGCTTCTCCTTTTGATTTTTTGTTTAAAGATTCATTGTTATAAACATCTCTCTTTATTATTGATGCATCCTCGGCAGCACGTGAAATAAGTTCCAGGGTTTCCTGTTTTGCACTATCTGCTTTTATTATCGATTGTGTCGACTTTATAGGACCACATGCAGATACAGAAAAAAGAAGAAATAATATCAAATATAGCTGATACTTCATAATTACACTCCAGCATATTTCTTTTCCAGACCCCGAAAATTTAACAGAAAGGTCTTTTTAAGTCAAGTTTAACCATACAGGCCTTCTTTTATTTGCCTTTTATTCGCATTTTTCTAAAAATATTTTTGATAAACGGTGCCTCTGCTCCTCTAAAGATACCTTCAGATGCATTTTTGACATCTTCTATAGTATAAAATGCTCCTGGATTGTAATTCCTGAGGGCTGGCAAAACTTCTTTCAGATTACTTCTTTTAAGTACGGAAAGAAAAATTTTTACTTTTTCGCTATTTCCTTCCCCGTCTATTAATGTATAGCCCATATTTGATTTCCTCATAAAATTTATGAAGTCATCGCTGTTTTTTCTAAAAACTATTCTTAGAATAACAAGTCCTAAAGAAAGTTTTTCTTCAAGCATCATTCCAACGTAGTTTCCTGTCGCAAAACCGAGTCCATAAGCTAGAAAACATGCTGCATTTTCAAGATGCATCATAACTTGTCTTATGGCTACGAGCCAGATAATAACTTCAAAAAAGCCAAGAAAAGGAGCTAATCTCTTATATCCTTTTGCTAAAAATATAACTCTCATTGTCCCGATTGTTACATCGCAAATTCTTGCTGCAAAAATTAAAAAAGGGATAAATAACCATGAATAAAGAAGCTCGCTGTTAGGCATAGATACCTCAAAAAATCTTAATAGCCAAGATAAATATCCTAATGAGATTAACATTAAATATAAAAATTTCCAGTAATTCCATAAATAAAGGTCTAGAAATAACTTTCGAATGTTTAATATCTAATAGATAATGATAAGAATTTTATAAAAAACTATAACTCTGGAGTATGAAAGAGAAGTGTGATGAAAAAAAAGTTTGTTTTATATTCGGTTTTAATAACCTGTTTTTATTATGAAAAATAAAATCTTTTTGAAAAAATCTCTTTTATGTCAAAAAAATATTTGACAGTAATGAAAAAATCATTATAAATCCCCTTGTTCGATTTTTGAGGAGTTAAAAGATGTACTCGACTTTCGCAGTTGTCCAGGTAGTTATTTCAGCCCTGCTCATTACTGTAATCCTTCTTCAGGAAGGGAAAAAAGGAATGGGCGCTATCTTCGGTGGTTCAAGCGCTTCAGTGTTTGGTGCCAAAGGAGCCGGCAATGTACTTACCAAAGCCACGACTGTACTCGCTGTGTTGTTTTTATTTAACTCTATATGGCTAGGTCACCTTTCAAGTTCTGATGATTCTGTTGTTAATTCAATTAATCCTCAGATGAAAGAAGAAGTTGAAAAAAACGTGACTGCACCGGTTGAAAAGGCTGCTGAAGATAAGAAGGCCGACAAATCGGAATAATAGTCTAGAGAACGTTTGCTCTTTTACTTTAAGAGTTCCTGTGGTGCAGGAGTGGTGGAATTGGTAGACACGCAAGACTAAGGATCTTGTGCCTATTGCTGGTGTGGGGGTTCGAGTCCCCCCTTCTGCACCAAACAAAAAAAGTTTCCCTCGTTGTAGGGATTTTTTTTTGCCTTTACAAAATTCCCCCAAAGTTTTTTAAGAAAATGTTTTAAATTAAAAAAATATTACTACAGATTTGTCTTTTATAAACAATTGAAAAATACTTAAGAAAGCTTACTTTGAAAATTCCTGTTCAAGTTCCTGAAACTCTTTGGAGAAAACATTGTCTCTGTAAAGAAATCTGCCTTTAACCATTGTTGATGTGATATTTGAAGCATCTGCTCCATAAACGATAGCTGAAGATGGATTTGATTTCCAGTTAAATGTTTGAGGTGTATCCATATTCAAAATAATCATATCTGCATTTTTACCGATTTCGAGAGAACCGGTACTTGAACTCTTTCCAAGTATATCTGCCCCTGATATCGTTGCCATTCTGATAATATCTTCTGCAGGAGTAAGTGTTGGATCATTGTTGATTCCTTTCTGAAGAAGAGATGCAAGTTTCATTTCCTGAAGAAGATTAAGGGTGTTGTTGCATGGCGCACCATCTGCTCCTATACCAACTCTTCTACCTTCTTTTAAGTATGAACTTATAGGTGCAACACCGCTTCCAAGCTTAAGATTTGTTGCTGGACAGTGCGCTATTCCAAAATTTATATCTCTAAAAATATTTCTTTCATCATTATCGAGATGAACAGCGTGGGCAATAACAGTTTTATTATTTAATGCTCCAATGTTTTCAAGATATGCTACGTTTCCATATCCGCTTTTTTTCTTTATAAAAACCACTTCTTCAGGGTGTTCTGATGCATGAGTGTGAATTATTATGTTGTATTGATCTGATAATTCTCTTACTTCTTTAAGCAGCTCATTGCTGCAGCTTAAAGCAAACCTTGGACATAAAGCATAATTTATTAGTCCATCATTTGAATTGTTATATTTATAGTACAGATCCATGCTTTCCTTTATTGATGTCTTTGTTTTCTCCTGCATACTAACAGGCGCATCAGGCGTAGCATCCATCATTGCTTTGCCGCCGGTATATCGGAATCCTATTTTTTTTACTATTTCAAAAATGGTTTCCTGTTCGTGGACAGTTCCCATATCAAGTACGGACGTTGTTCCTGATGCAATAATTTCCTTAAGTGCGAGAATAACGCTTTTTCCCATCCTTTTTCTATCAAGAGAAGATTCAAACGGCCAGATTTCTTTTTGAAGCCATGTTATGAGAGGCATTTCTTCTGCTTTGTTTCTATGCATGGTTTGACATAAATGTATATGAGACTGTATTAACCCAGGCATAATTATAGAATTTTCTTTTCCATCTATGATTTCTGCGGTTTCATACTTCGTTTCCAAATTTTGTTCTTTTGATATTTCTACAATGTTTCCGTTTTTTACAAGAATAGATCCTTTAAAAAAGTCTATTCCTGATACTTTCGGATTAAGTAAATAAAAATTCTTAAACAGGTACATTTTACCTCCAACAGAACATTACGGCACAAGGGGTTACTTTACTCATTAAGATGCTAATTTCAAGTAATTGTTAAGTATAAAAACGACATACAAATTATTGTTACGTGATATCAAACTTGACAAAAGGATAATTAATGTTTTAATATTGACTGGTTGTTACTAATTTTTTAGGTGATAGTTATGAAAAAGTTTTTAGTTTTTTTATTTCTTATTGCGTTTACGTTTTTTGGATGTGATGATGACAATTCTTCCAAGAAAGATGATGATCTTATTTCTGGAGATACAGATGTTGTTCAGGAGGATACAGATGTTGTTCCCGAAGATACGGATGTTATTCCCGAAGATACGGATGTTATTCCCGAAGATACAGATGTTATTCCTGAAGACACGGATGTTATTCCCGAAGATACGGATGTTATTCCCGAAGATACAGATGTTATTCCTGAAGACACGGATGTTATAGAAACAGATCTTGATGAAATTGATGATGCAGATGTTATAACTTGTGCTGAAGTTGATCCAAATCCCGGGCTTACGATAGAGGAAAATAAAAATAGATATTTGCTTGATGGATGGAACTGGGAAAACAAGACACTTGTTTTTGATGTAGATTCAACTGTTGTTGCAACTAATGGCTGGTCAGAACCAGGACTTGTTGTTGTTGATGGAACAATCCATCTTTATGTTTCCAAAAAATCTTCAAGTACTTATACTTTATTCCATTCAACATCAACGAATGGTGTAAACTGGTCAGAGCCTGTTGCTGTTACAGGTGTTGAAGGAGCAAGAAGAGCTTCTGTTATTTATGAAGATAATAAATTTAGAATGTGGTACGGATCCGGTTTTATAAAGCTTGCTGAAAGTAGCGATGGTGTTGCTTACACTCCAGTTGCAGATTCTTCTTTCCAGCAATCTGATGTTTCAGGAGCATTTGATGATCTCACTCTTTCTTTCCCAACAGTAATCAAAGATGGTGATACATATAAAATGTGGTATGCTGGTTATGGCAGTTCAGGGACTTATGCAATAGGTTATGCGACATCTCCAGATGGAAAAACATGGAGCAGAGTTCAGGCAACTCCTGTTTTAGAAAAAGGAACGATGGATCCTGTTGAGTTTGACAATACAACAGTTGCTCAGCCTTGGGTAATAAAAGGTTCGGATAATATTTATCGTATGTGGTATGCTGGTTTTGATACATCCCTCACACCGCCTAATGGTCCTTATAGAATGGGATTAGCAGAATCTACAGACGGTGTAAACTGGACAAAAAAAGGTGTTGCCGTAGATATTTCTGCATCAGGAAATGATGCATATGCTTCAAGAGAAGGCGCTGTTATAGAATGGAATAACGGCTGGCTTATGCTCTATGTGGGAATGGGAGCAGATTACAAATATCGTTTAATGTCTGCAACTTCAGCTGTTTGTCCTTTTTAAAATTTTCTTTGTAAATTAATTTTCTGGAATTTGCGGTTTTTTTCTTTTACAATCTATCTAATTGATGATGATTTGACTTTTGTTTATTGTTTACTTATGGAGATTTGTATGAAAAAGTTTTTAGCAGTTTTACTTGTACTTATTTCTTCAGCTCTTTTTGGAGCAGAAGCTGTCGGTTCTATGTCCATTACACCAAAGGTTGAGTTTGCTTACGGTCTTGGTGATGCTCATGAATATTTTAATCCCGGTATTGGCGGTGGTGCAGACTTTGGTTATACAGTTATGGATAAGCTTACAATTGAAGGTGGTCTTTCTTTTATGTACTGGATTGGCGATGAAGAGGGGGGCTGGGAATATTCCATGTGGATGATGCCTATTACTGCTGGCGTAAGATATGATCTTTCAGAGTCTACAGGTATGGATTTTTCTGTAATTGGCGGTCTTGGTTTTACATATACTTCTATTGAATACGATTATTCAGGAGAAGCTTCTTGGGGATTAGGAAGTTATAGTGCAGATGATACAGATCTTTCAATGTATGCTGGTGTTGAATTTGGTTTTTCTAATATAGTTGTTCGTCCTAAATTCAATTTTGTTTTCTGGAGCGGAGATACTTCAAAAAGTATATGGATAGATCTCGGATATCGTATTGGTCTTTAATTAATTTCTTTTTTATTTCATAAAATAATATTTCCCTTTACATTTTTTAATGTAGTATTGTTTCGCAGAAAGTTTTTTATCTGGAGACAATTATGAAGAAAATTATCTTTTTATCGCTTTTATTTTCATGCTTTTTACTTTTTGCCGAGTCGGCAGGAACTCTTTCTTTTGTACCAAAGGTAGAAACGGCTTTTGGTTTCGGAGATTATCATGATAACAACAAAATTGGTTTTGGTGCAGGTTTTGATTTAGGTTACACTGCTATAGATAATTTTTCCGTTGAAGGCGGAGTAGGTTTTGTATACTGGATGCCGGAGAAAGATAACTATAAGGTCTGGATGATTCCGTTAAATATAGGTTTGAGATATGAATTTTTAAGTACCGGAAATATTGCTTTTGCTCTTGTTGCAGGTGGTGGTGTTACTTATGTTCATGTTGATATAACAAATTCTGTTTCTGTTTCTGATGCACTGTCTGAATATGGTGGAGATGTAAATTATTCTACTTCTGATACAAAGCCTTCATTTTATGCTGGTGCCGAATTTTCTCTTAAAAATATCATTTTAAGACCTAAATTTAATATGGTTTTTCTTGATAATATGAATTCCACAAGTTTGTGGCTCGAAATAGGCTATCGATTCAGTATGTAATTATTTTAAAAAGGAAAGCATGTTAAACGCTATTTTCTTTAATATTTTCTTATCGGAATTTACATCTTCAGGTGGTCCAAAAAGATAACTTCCTCTTAATGCTATTGTGAAATCATTATTTATTGCAACAAGCCAGATATCTTTACCTGTTTTATTAATATCAGAAATCACTATTGTCTGATTGTCCCCTTTTTTTTTGCCTAGCATTGTTTTAATTGTTAAAGATGTTTTATTACTGATTAATTTAATGCTTTCTGTTTTGCAGTAATTCATGCATGGCTTTGAAAAAGTGCCATCCTGAGCCAGTCCGCTGTATAAAAGTGCAATGTCTTTCAGTCTCATATCAACAGTTCCTGATGCAAATGAGAATCCATACCATTCAGGAGGGTTGTTAAATCTTTTAACTCCTGTATTTTTTAAAAAAAGATAAAATTCTGCTGGAGATATTTTTTTAAGAACTCTGGCGGCAGGTGTTTTTCTTAATTTTCTTAAGGCTGATTCAGCAGAAATAGATTTCATATAAAAATTATCATCATTTTCTATTACATAATTTTCCTGCTCAAAAAGAGTGTCACTGATTTCTGTATCCGGCGAAATGAACTTGTTTTCAATTGCAAGTGCATATATAAATGGATGGAGCATTCCTCCAACAGCTCTGTATGCTGTAATGCCATCAACCTGTCCTTTTGTATATTCATCAAAGAAATCATGAGAACCCAAATATGTTATAATTTCAGAGCTTTTATTGTCTAACATTATTGCTGAAACGGTACTTATTTTTGTATTTATATCAAAAGAGGCGAAATTCCTTATCAGTTTTTCGGTTTTGCTTTGAATTTCTTTGGATATAGTGCTTTTTATAATTTTATTGCTGTTGTTTTCGGTTAAATATTGTGATGCATGAAGAGCTATTGATTCAAAAGGGTATGCCATATCAGGGATTTTCTCAGCTATGGCTATTGTGTATTCATTCTCAGATATAATTTTCTCATTATACATTCTTTTAAGAAGCCGGTTTCTTTTTAAGATTAGGGCTGTTCTGTTTTTTTCAGGATGAATAAGTCCTGGTGCGTTTGGAAGTATTGCAAGAGTTGCAGCTTCCGCCCATGTAAGTTCTGATGATTTTTTTCTGAAATATCTTATGGATGCTGTTTCATAACCGATAATATTGCCTCCATAAGGACAGTATGTCAGATATTTTCTTAAAATCTGGCTTTTTGAGTATTTTGTCTCAAATCGAATTGCCTGAAAAAGTTCAATTATTTTTGAATAGAAAGTTCTTGGCTTGTCTTTCATAAGTCTTGCAAGTTGCATTGTTATTGTGCTTGCGCCACTTACAACTTTGCCTTTTTCCAGATTTTGCTTTACAGCTCTTAATATTGAAAAAGGATCAAATCCAAGGTGATGGTAAAAGTTTTTATCCTCAAATAAAAGCAGTGCTTTTTCAAGTTTTAAAGGGATTTGAACATTGTTGTTTTCAGGAAGGCAGAACTGTCCTTTTAATGTAGGATATACCTTTAAAATATCACCATTTCTATCAAGAACCACTCTGCTTTGCATGTTTACAAAATTGTTCTCAGGCATTGGTACTGAAAAAACAGTTATTATAAAAAGCAGAAGGAATAAAAAGAATGTAATAATTAATATTTTTAACTTTCTCAATTCGTCTGACACAAAGTTGCTTTAAAAATCAAATAAAAATAAAAAAATACAAAAAGATTATACGTTCATTTTGTAATGTTTCTATTTTTTATTTTAAATTTATTCTGCCAAAGATTCTTTTATGGCTTTTCCTTTCATGGAATGTCTTTTCTGTGCAGAAAGTTCTTTTTTTCTAAGTCTTATTGATTTTGGTGTAACTTCAACTAACTCATCTTCATTTATGAAATGAATAGCTCTTTCCAGGCTCATTGGTTTCACAGGTGTCAGGGTTACAGCTTCATCTCTTCCTGAAGCTCTCATATTTGTGAGCTTTTTCATTTTACATGGATTAACATCAATATCTTCTTCTTTTGAACGTTCCCCTATAATCATTCCTTCATAAACCGGCACTCCTGGAACAATGAACAGAGATCCTCTAGGTTCAAGATTAAAAAGTGCGTAGGCAACAGCTTCTCCTTGTCTGTCTGAAACAATAGAACCACTGAATCTTACAGGAAAATCACCACGATATTCTTCATATCCCTCAAAAATGGAGTTTAAAAGTCCAGTTCCTTTTGTATCGGTAAGAAATTCATCTCTATATCCGATAAGTCCTCTTGATGGAATGGAAAATTCCATTCTTACTCTTCCTGTTCCATTGTTTACAAGATTAAGCATTCTTCCTTTTCTTGCAGAAAGTTTTTCGGTAACTATTCCCATTGATTCTTCTGTACATTCGATGTAGACATGTTCAATAGGCTCGTGTCTTTTTCCGTTTATTTCCTTATATATTACCTGTGGTCTTCCTACACAGAGTTCGAAACCTTCACGTCTCATCTGCTCAATGAGAATAGCCATCTGAAGTTCGCCTCTTCCTTTAACGATAACTCCGTCTGACTGTTCCTCTATTCTTATAGAAACGTTTAGAAGTGTTTCCTTGTTTAATCTTTCCTTTATTTTACTTGACTGAACAAGCTTCCCCTCTTTTCCGCTTAAAGGGCCTGTGTTGATGCCAAAGAACATACTTACTGTCGGTTCATCAACTTTAAGTCGTTTTAGAGCAACAGGGTTTTCAAGAGTTGCAACCGTATCACCGATGTTTATATTTTCAATTCCTGAAAGGACAATAATATCTCCAGGTTCAACTTTTGATGTTTCTGCAAGCTTTATTCCGTCATATACCTGAAGTTTGGTAACTTTAAGTTTAGTCGTTTCTTCATTTCTTTTAATGCAGACAAGTTCGTCATTTGAATGCACGGTGCCGTTAATAACTTTTCCTATTGCAAGTCTTCCAAGATAATCATTATAGCTAAGATCTGAAACCATCATCTGAAAAGGCATTGTTTTGTCATAGGATGGAGCAGGCATTTCTTCAACTATTTTATCCATCAGAATATGAAGATTTTCCCCTTTTTCTTCAAGAGTAAGTTGCGCAATGCCTTCTTTACCTATTGCATAAAGAAGAGGGAATTCAAGCTGATCTTCATCGGCTCCAAGATCTATAAAAAGATCATAGATTTCATCAAGAACCTCATCTGGTCTGGCATCTTTTCTGTCTATCTTATTAATTATAACCATAAGTGAAAGTCCGGCTTCCAGAGCTTTTTTAAGAACAAATCTCGTTTGAGGAAGTGGTCCTTCAGAAGCATCAACAAGCAGTATTGCTCCATCGGCCATAGAAAGTGCTCTTTCAACTTCTCCTCCGAAATCAGCGTGTCCTGGGGTGTCAATTATGTTTATTTTAACATCTTTCCAGTGTACAGAGCAGTTTTTTGCTGCAATAGTTATTCCTCTTTCTTTTTCAAGATCCATGTTATCCATGATTCTTTCGTCGACTTTAGCACCTTCTCTGAAAAGTCCGCTTTGGCGGAACATTCCGTCAACAAGTGTTGTTTTACCATGATCTACGTGTGCAATTATAGCAATATTTCTTATGTTGCTGTTTAATTCTTTGTTTTCCATTAACGTTCTATCTTTCCTTCAAATAAATAACAGTGGAGACTATAGTTAAAGTGCGGACTAATGCAAGCTTAAATTTATTAAAAAAATGTTTTAAAGCTCTAAATATCATATTCCTGAAGTATTTAAAAAGGGAGATATGTGCGATTCGTAATCAGTTGATATTATTGGAGTCAAATGGTGTGATACTGTTAGACACACACTTTGTTTCTTCCTTCTTTTTTTGCTTTATAAAGAGATTGATCTGCCTTTTTAATAACAGAATCAATTTTCTTGGATTCATTATAGTCAGCAACACCTCCACTTATGGTAATTCTGACTTTAACTGATGAAGTGGAAATAGCTTTTTTACCTGTTTTTTTATATTGTTTTCTGCTTTTTCTATTCCTTACGGTAAAAGATGCCGATTCAATTTCTTTTCTTACTGCATCTACAAATGGAAAAGCTTCATTCCTGTCTTTACCTTTAAAAATTATTACAAACTCTTCTCCACCATATCTGTATGTTTTTCCGCCACCTTTTACGCCTGAAAGTTTTTTTGCAACAAGTTTTAGGACTTCATCTCCGGTATCGTGTCCATATGTGTCATTAAATTTCTTAAAATGATCTATGTCACACATTGCTATGGAATAAACTTTGCCCAGACTCATTATCCCTTCATTAAAAGCTCTTCTGCCTGGAAGTTTTGTAAGTTCATCGATGTATGACATAAAATATGATGAATATATAACTGCAATGATTAAGGTAATATTGGATAATGATGCTAAAGTTAAATATCTGCTGCTGCTTCCGGTTGCAGGAAGAATGACGATAAAAACTGCTATAGCGGCAGAAGCAATGGCGGAAACATCAAGTTTTTTAAAAAGAAGCGTTGAAAGAGTGACAAAAAGAAGTGCTATGTTGAATACAGTCAGATAAGATAAAGATTTGAAAATTTTAATAGCAAGAAATGCGGCAGTCTGTTCAAATATAGCGGGATTTTTAA
The DNA here is from genome assembly GCA_963667425.1 of bacterium. Classification (GTDB taxonomy): domain Bacteria; phylum UBP6; class UBA1177; order UBA1177. The sequence continues at coordinate 2,370,280 of OY763407.1, forward strand.
TTATTATCAGGTAAACAGTCAGGAACTGTATTGAAATTAATGCAGTTTTGATAATACCATGAGTGGAGAAGATGCCTCTTTCCTTTTTGTTTAAAAGATAAAGTATGTTAAGTGCCGCAATGGGAAATAAAAATTTCACGGAAGTTTCTGTAAGCCTTCCATCCATTAAGGAAAAACCGTAGGCGGCGGCAGAAATAATAAGAGATGTAAATGCGGAAGCAGATTTATTAAATCTCCATGAGATAAGAAAAGCCAGAGCAAATAAAACTTCTGAAAAAATATGATTTTCAAGAAATGGTAAGCCTGTTTTGTATCCTGTTATAAGAAAAAGAGAAATCAGTAGTGCTGTGAAAACGTTTGCAACTTTCATGTTTTTAATATATTGGGATTAATGTTTTTGTAAAATTTATTCGGAAAGAAAAGATATTTTTATTTAAAATAGATACTCATATCACCAGTATCGGCAATAATATCAATGCCATTCTCTTCAAGACGCTCTCTTGGTACAGTTGTTCTCTGAGGATCTCCTATCTGCATTCCATGATCAGAGACAAAAACAAATGCTGTTTCTTCAAGAATTCCCCATTCGGTAAGCCACTTCATCATAACTTCTACGTTGTCATTTATGTGTCCTTCTATTTCTTCAAGATACTGACCATGAGGTCCTGTTGCATGACCAATTCCATCTGATGCCATAAAATTTACAATAACATATTTAGGTCTTGGATTTGGACCGCTTTCAAAAAGCGTTTTAAACTGAGAGAGAGATATTGCTTCTGTAAGCTGCTCTCCATACACTGTCATAAGAGAAATAGGTGCAGTTGGAAGAGGTGTATCTTTTTCAGGAACTATTGTTGAAAAGTTTACAATTTTGCCTGATCTATCTCTTAATTCTATGTCAGAAGTATCTGAGCCTGCAACACTCGGGTCAAATATACTCATTGTATACGCACCATCTTCAAGACCTGTTTCCCATGTTCCAAAAGCTCTGTGAACAGCCATGTGAAGAGTTTCAGCTTCTCCATAAACAGAATTGAAATATTGTTCAGTGTAGACATTTTGTGATATTGGCGCAACAGCTTTCTCTTCATCTCTTAAATAATAGTTGTTATCAACCAATCCATGATGTCCACTGTAAACACCGGCACCGATAGTGTTGTGGCTTGGGTATGTAACGCTTGGCCAGTTTGTAAATGAACCATATTTGGAATAGGAACCTTCTTCTTTCATTTTTTTAAGAACTGCAACATTTTCAGGAACAACATTAAATTGTCTTTCCAGCTCTGTTTTGTTAAGTCCATCCGTAACTACAATTATTACATGTTTTGCTGTTTCTCCATCAAGAACATTCTCTATCACATGTCCGTCCTGCCATTTGAGATAGTTCAGATGTGAGTAAATTCCTTTTTCGTTGATTCCATCTACATAAGGCATTCCGAGAAGTTTTGCAACGGTTGGTGCTATATCAACATGTCTTACCGGTTCATCAATAATGTTGTTTTTCTTTATTCCTTTTCCCCAGAAAATTAAAGGGCTTCTGCTCTGAGTTGTGTTAAGGCTGCCATGTGTCCCGGGGTGTCCTTTAGCATAATGAGAATAACTTTTCAGATTTATAACAAAATCTCCGCTGTTTGGATGATCAAAATATGCTGCAATTTTTTCATATCCGAATGGATAACAGTCATTTTCAGGTTCAATGAAAGAAAGTCTTTCATCATCAGCAGAAGAATAATCTCCTTCAGGAGGAATGGAATTCATAGGATTTGAGCCCCGTGCAAGCTCTTCTGTGTAAGTTGAAAATGCTTTGTAATCCTGACATTCAATAGGATTGCTGCCTTCAATTTCAACTACATTATATTTGTATCCTTCGTTTGTATTTGTTCTTGTAAAAATTATTTTTCCTCTTAATGCCGTAACTTCATATTTATTATCATCAATTCTTGCAGCAACAAAATCTGTTCCCTGATCATTTATCAGAATTTCTTTTGCCTCCTCATATTTTATTTCTTCGTTTTCAGAAATTCCCTGATCTGTTTTTGGAAAAGAAGCAAAGCCACTGTTTTCTCGATTGTTTTCTAAATCAAAAGGTTCTGATTCCAGTTTTTCACCATTTTCAGGAACTATAAGAATTTTAGCTGTTCCGGAACATCCTGCTTCCTGTTCCCAGCTATACCATGTAATTTCATAAGTTCCGGAAATGATGTCAGTAAGCTCTTTGTCTGTTATTGCTTTTTTATAGTCTTTATTGCATCCTCCAGTATAAAAAATATGAACAGTTTTTGGGCTGTCATTAGAATTTAGAGTGAAAACAATTTTTATATCTCCATGATTTCCATTTATAGAAATGTTTTCTATAAAAGCTGTTTTTTCTTCCGAATCTGTTTCAGAATCAGAATTTTCTTCATCTACAGCAGCAATATCAGAATCACCAGGCGATTCATTAATAATTTCGTTATCAGATATAGGTTCTTCAAGACTTTCTTCAGGGGCGCAAGAAAATAACAGAATAACTGTTAAAGAAAAAATAAAGGACAATCTCATGTTTTCCTCCTTATAGAAAAGATTGCGCTTTACTTATACTTGTTATTTGTATAGATATGGTGAGTTAAGAATCAGAAGTTTATAAGAATATTTTTATAAAGATGTTAAAAAGATGTTAGTGTTAAAAAGAAATTTCTTTATAGATTTTTCCTGTAAGATCATGAAAGCTTATTGTTCCTCCTGTAATTGCAAACAGTATAAGCTCTTTGTTGGCAGGATCTTTATATATTGATGCTACAAAATGGTTTTGATCAAAAAGCATTTCTTTCATTGCAAGGTCATCTATAAACGTTATGGCTCCATTTAATCTGACCCATTCCATATTTTCAGACATGGAGCAAAATTCAATTTCAGGTTCTTTTTCAAGTTGTTTATATATATTTTTATTTACAGATGTACAAAAATAAAATTTACCATCATGTTCAAATTGAAATTCAAAAGGTCTTAAATGAGGTTTGCCATCTACTGCATTCGCCAGAAAACCTGATTTGTGATAATTCATAAAATCAATAAGTGTCTGCATAATATCACCTCCGTCAAAAAGTTCTTAAAAAGTTTACAGATATATTAATTTAAAGTCAACTGTTTAAAAAATCTCTTTTAATATCAGATGTTTGTATTACCTCTTTTTTTTGTTTAAAAAATAGCTTTTCTTTGACAAGGGTCCTTTATCCGCTTATTATACAGCTGTCAAATAATGGAGATGCGTTATGAAATGCCCTTATTGCGGAAGTAATGAAGATAAAGTAATTGATTCGAGATCTGTAAGAGATGATGCTGTAACCAGAAGGCGCAGAGAGTGTGTTGAATGTGGAAGAAGATTTACTACCTATGAAAGAATTGAAGAGTGTATGCCTCTTGTTATAAAAAGAGATGGAAGTAGACAACCTTATGACCAGACTAAAATAAAAAAAGGTCTTATTATATCCTGTATAAAAAGAGAAATCAGTTCTGCAAAGATTGATGAAATCATTTTTGAAGTTGAACAGGAAATACAGAAACTTGATGTTAAAGAAATAGCGTCTAAAAAAATAGGTGAAAGTGTAATGAAGTTTCTTAAAGCTACAGACAAAGTTGCATACATAAGGTTTGCTTCTGTTTATAAGGACTTTAAGGGTATTTCAGATTTTATAGAACAAATTAAAGAATTTGATTTGAATAATGGGGAAATAAAATGAGAAAAATTTTTGTTGATGGTGAAAATCTCTCAATTGATGATGTCGTTGCAGTTGCTGATGGATATGCTGAAGTTAGCTACACTGGAGAAGTTAAGGAAAAAATGGTAAAATGCCGCAACTATGTTGAAGAAGTTCTTAAAGAAGATAAAGCAGTTTATGGTATTAATACCGGTTTTGGAATTTTAAGTGATGTAAAAGTAAGCAGTGATCAGCTTGAGGAACTTCAGATAAATCTTTTGAGAAGTCATGCGATAGGTATTGGAGATCCTTTTTCAGAAAGAATTGTACGTGCAATTATGCTTTTGAGAGCCAATGTTATGGCAAAAGGTTTTTCCGGTGTTTCTGTTGAAACATTTGAAAAACTTCTTGAACTCATTAATAAAAATGTAATTCCATATGTTCCTGAGAAAGGTTCTGTAGGAGCATCAGGAGATCTTGCACCGCTTTCACATGTCGCTCTTGTACTTGCAGGAGAGGGTTATGTACTTGGAAAAGATAACAAACCTGTTCCTTCGGCTAAAGTTCTTGAAGAAAAAGGAATAAAGCCTGTAAAAATAAAAGCAAAGGAAGGGCTTGCTCTTATTAATGGTACTCAGGTTATGACAGCTGTTGGAGCCCTCACAATAAATAGAATTCATAACTTAATAAAGCTTGCAGACATAGCATTAACATCTTCTTTGGATGCTATTATGGGAACAGATAGAGCTTTTGATAAAAAAGTTCATGCAGTTAGAGCTCATAAAGGACAGATGGAAGTTGCAGAGAATGTTTTGAAGCTTATTGAAGGGAGCGAAATAAGAGAATCTCATAAAAACTGTGCCAAAGTGCAGGATGCTTATAGTTTCAGATGCGCTCCTCAGGTTCATGGCGCTGCAAGAGACGCATTAAGGCATGTTGAATCTGTAATTCTTACAGAAATGAATTCATCAACGGATAATCCACTCATTTTTCCTGATGAAAAGGAAACAATCTCAGGTGGTAATTTTCATGGTGAACCTGTTGCTCTTGCAATGGATTATCTTACAACTGCGGTTTCAGAACTGGCATCTATTTCTGAAAGAAGAATTGAACAGCTTATAAATCCTGTTTTCAGTCAGGCTCCTGCTTTTCTTGTAAAAAATAAAGGTGTTAATTCCGGCTTCATGATAGCTCATGTTGCAGCTGCAAGTTTGTGTACAGAGAATAAAGTGCGTTCTTTTCCTGCTTCTGTTGATTCAATTCCAACATCTGCCGGAAAAGAAGATCATGTAAGCATGGGAACAATTTCTGCAAGAAAAACTGCACAGGTTACAGAAGATGTTGTTAATGTTATTGCTCTTGAAATTCTTACAGCAATGCAGGCCCTTGATTTTAGAAAGCCGTTAAAAGCCGGAAAGGGAGTAAGACCTGTTTATGAAATGGTAAGAAAAGAAGTTCCTTTTATGGAGAACGATTATTTTCTTCATCCTGAATTTGTGAAAGTAAAAAATATGGAATACAGCATTGTAAATGAAGTTGAAAAAACTGTAGGACAACTAAACTGATAGACCAAAAAATTTTTCTTTGAAAAAATCAGAGAATCTTGACGTCTAACAAGCTCTTTTTAGATATATTTATGCTCTTGTCTAAAAAAAAATTGTAATTTTTTTCAGAAAATCTTGCAATTGTATTTACTTGTAATAAACTATTTTATGGGAGGGGAATCTGCTTTATGCTTAATATATTCAGCTTTAGCAGTTTCGAAGATCTGATGGACGAGATTAAAAAAAATTTCGTCCAGGCGGATCTATCGAGAAAAATGGATATTCCATTTCAAACAATTCATTCTATATTTAAAGATAATTTACATCTTGTTATGTCAAATGTGAAAAAATGGACAACTGCGCTTAATCTTTCAAGAATAGAATCGCTATATTTTGAACTTTTATGCATTATTTACTCCTATCCCAAAAACAAGTCTGATAAACAGGAAAAACTTTTAGCAAGAGCTTACAGAATTGCTGTCCAACTGGAACATTATGTCAATCCTGTTGGAAATGCGGCGGACAGCCTTATTTTTATGCTGGATCCTTTAATAGGAATTATTAGAGAGTTTACAGAACTTAATGCTTTTCCAAATGATGAAGAAGATATTTATAACTGGGTTACGGATAATATCGCATATGTTGGTGCTTTGGAGTGTTCCAGTGTTGAGAAGAAAATCAGAATAAAAATTGCCTGGAGATGGCTTAAAGAGTTGAATGCGGTTCTTTTTTCTGAAAAAAGAAATAGATGGGTAAAGACTACTCCCAATATTCAGAATATTAAAAGAACCGGAAGGATTAATGAAGATATCAAAGGGACAATTTCCAATATTGTACATATAAATAATCATAAAGAATTTCTACATGAAGCCGCTACCTCGGATTTCCTTTTTTCAAAACCGATAATGTTTTCGTTTCCAATGAAGTCGCTTCCTCTTTTAAATGAGCTTTGTAATGATTTCATATATGAAAAGATGATGAAAAAATTTACTTATCTTGTAAATATGGAAGACAGAGAAAGACTTAAGGAGGAAGATGCTGATTATTACAATGAAGTTGTTGCTTATGAAAAAGAGCTTATAGAAAGAGGTTTTGAGATTCCTAAACTTACCGATGAAGAAATGGATAACTGCTGTCATATGATACTGTCTGCAAGAAAGCTTGCAAAATGAATAATATTTCCTAGACCTTTAAAGAAAATTTAAATAGTAAAACAGAAAAGATTAAGAAATTTTACTTTTTTAGCATAAAAAAGAGATTTTTTTGTGGCACATGATTTGCCATATATGACTGTTGACAATTATTAAAAGAGGTCATTATGGTAATGCAGTCAGAGCTTTACAGCAATTTTTACTCAAGCAATAAAAATTTTAGATGGTTTTTCAGATTTGACGTAAGATACAGATGTCGCAGATTGCCTGAACAGCTTAAAAATATGGGGATAAAAACAGAAAATAAAACTGTTCTTGATTTTGGATTTGGTTCAGGAGCTCTCCTTAAAACATTTCCTAAGACATGTTCTTTAAAAGGCGTTGATGTTTCATCCTCTGCTGTAAGAGCTGCACAGAACGACGAAGATTTTACAATGTACAAAAGTTCTTCTTTTGTTCAGATTGGCGAAAGAGGGTTGAAAGATATTCCTAAAGGACCTTATGATATAATTGTTTCTTCTCATTCTCTTGAGCATGTTATAGATGATGACGCTGTACTTGATGTTTTTTACAAAAATCTTGATGATAATGGGTGTCTCTGCTTGTTTGTTCCTATTGAAGAGCCTGATTATATAAGGTTTCATAATAGAACATATTCGCTGCCAAGTATCCAGAATTTATTAAGAAAACATAAATTTGAAATACTGTTTGCAGAAGGAAGCATGCATATAAACGGACACATATGGAAATTTCTCACAATTCCAAGCAGGAGGAACTGGCCTGTTATCGGAAAACTGGCAGATGGTTTCAGAATGTTTGTTCTTTCACTTTTACCTTACAAAATGATCCGCTTTCTTGATGCATTTCTTGATCTTCTTACATTCTCTCCAAGACAGGCATTTGTTATTGCAAGAAAGAGTGAAAATGTAAACGAAGATTAACTGTTTATTTTTCTATTTCTAAAGATTCCGTATATATTACTTCACAGGCTCCATCTCCTGAATCGTTTCTGGTTGTTGAACTTTTCCAGTGCCATCCATCAGGTTTTGATATTTCAACAAGGTAGCCATCCACAACAACTATGTTGCCTTTTCTTACATCAGAAAGTGTATCTTCTACTATACTGTTAGCTGGTATTATATGCATATTTGCACTACTTCTTATAATGTCTTTTTTGGGTATAGGGTAATCATTGTCTTTTGGTTTCCAGAAGTAAAAGCGGCCTCTCTGTCCAATATCGAGCTGATCTATTATTGTTTTATCCGAAAGATTTCCCCAGCCCATTGCAAGGTCTGTGGGTGATAATTTTGAACTTTCATCTACATAATAATTTTCTTTTGATAAAACTCTTGCTCTTATATGAAATTTTGCAAGCGGTTTAAACGTAAAATCTTTAAATAAAAAGGATTCTTTATCTGTATCTTCCTGCAGAGGAATTTCCGGGACAGCAACTCCTGGTCCGTAAGGTGCAGGCCGGTTGTGCCAGTAGTAGAGGCTAAGAATTATTGCTATAATTATTAAGTATATCAGATTTTTGTTCACGTGCTTCTCCAAAATTTAAAAAAATCCTGGATAATTTTACTTATATAGTTTTCATAATCAAAAAATAGAAACAAAAAAGGCTCCCGAAGGAGCCTTTTAATTTAAAGAATAGAGTTATCTGAGAGTTTCTTGTACATTTCATAACGTTCTTTAATATTCTTTCTAAGAAGATTATGAAGTGTTTCTGCCTGTTCAGGGAAAAGTTTTGTAAGAGATTTAAAACGAACTTCTCTATCAATAAGTTCCTGAATGTCTTTTGAAGGTTCTTTGCTCTCAAGTTTAAATGGGTTTTCTCCTTTTTCCTTAAGTTCAGGATTATATCTGTAAAGTGACCACAATCCTGTTTCAACAGCAAGTTTCATTTCTTCCTGTGATTTGCCCATATTTATACCGTGATTTATACATGGAGCATATGCAATGATGAGTGATGGACCCTCATATGCTTCTGCTTCGCTTATTGCTTTAAGAAGCTGATTTTTATCTGCGCCCATTGAAACAGATGCAACATAAACATATCCGTATGTCATAGTCATAAGACCAAGATCTTTTTTCTTTGTCTTTTTGCCGCTTGCAGCAAATTTTGCAACCTGACCGAATTCAGAAGCTTTAGAAGCCTGACCGCCTGTGTTTGAATAAACTTCTGTATCAAGAACAAGAACATTGATGTTCTGACCTGATGCAAGAACGTGATCCAGACCGCCGTAACCTATATCATATGCCCATCCGTCTCCACCAAGAATCCATACTGACTTTTTAATAAAGTAATCGCTCATGCTGTAAATTTCATCAAGAACAGCACTTTCCACATCTTCGTTTGCAAGAGCCATTTCAAGTTTAGGAGCAAGTTCTTTTGTTTTGTCAGCATTATTCTTTTCAGCAATCCATTCTTTGAAAAGGCTTGAAAGATGTTCGCTTATGCCTTCTTCAAGTGCTTTATTCATAAGCATTTCAAGTCTTTCTCTTTTCTGTGAAATAGCAAGAGACATACCGTAACCGTATTCAGCATTGTCTTCAAAAAGGCTGTTTGCCCATGCAGGACCTTTACCTTCAGCATTTACTGTATATGGGCATGTTGGAGCTGTTCCACCGTAAATAGATGAACATCCGGTTGCATTTGCAATAACCATTCTGTCGCCGAAAAGCTGTGTTATAAGCTTAACATATGGAGTTTCTCCACAACCGGCACATGCACCGCTGAATTCAAAAAGAGGCTTTTTGAACTGAGAACCGATCATGTTATTTGCTGGCATTACATTTTCCTTTTCAGGAACTGTAATAGAGAAATTGTTGTTTACTGCTTCTGTTTCTTCAATTTCTGCTCTGAATACCATTTCAAGTGCACCTTTAGGACATATATCTGCACAGTTTCCACAACCGGCGCAATCCATAGGATAAACCTGCATCCTGTAATCAAAATCTTTAATCTGAGGATTTTTTGGTTTTATTGTAACAAAAGATTCAGGAGCATCAGCTTTTTCTTCTTCTGTTAAAAGAACAGGTCTGATTGCTGCATGAGGACAAACAAATGAACACTGATTACATGCTATACATTTGTCTTCAATCCATTTTGGAAGTTTTATAGCAATTCCTCTTTTTTCAAATCTTGTTCCTGCTGTCGGGAATGAACCGTCAGGTCCAGGAAGATATGAATATTCAGGAGAAACGAAAGAACTTACAGGAAGATCCCATCCTTTCTGTTTTGCTATAGGTTCTACTATTTTATCAACAAATTCCTTTTCTTCATCGCTGCGATATGCTTCATGAACTTTTTTGATGTCTCTTTCTTCTTCACTTGCTGTTACCCATGCATCTTTGTCGTAATTAATTGCAACAAGAGCTTCAAGAGCTTTATCAACAGCGGCATTGTTCATGGTAACTATCTTTTCGCCTTTTTTGCCGTAAGTTTTCTTTATAGCGTCTTTAAGATATTTTACAGCATCTTCTATAGGAATAACGTTTGCAAGTTTAAAGAAAGCTGTCTGCATGATCATGTTGATTCTCTGACCGAGACCTATTTCGTCAGCTATTTTAACTGCATCTATTATATAGAACTTGGCGCCTTTTTTAGCAATAGCTCTTTTAAGAGGAGCAGGAAGTTCTTTTTCTATTTCATCTTTTGTCCATACAGTGTTAAGAACAAAAGTTCCTCCTTTCTTTAAACCGTCAGTAAGATCATACTGATAAACATATGACTGATTGTGGCATGCTATATAATCAGCGTGTGTAATGTTATAAGGAGCTTTGATTTTTGATTTTCCAAATCTTAAATGAGAAACTGTAACACCGCCTGATTTTTTTGAATCATATGCAAAGTATCCCTGAGCATACATATCTGTATTGTTGCCGATGATTTTGATGGCGTTTTTGTTTGCACCAACTGTACCATCGCTGCCAAGACCCCAGAATTTACACTGAACAGTATCAGCCGGAGTTGTGTCAAGTTCTTCATAATTTAATGATGTAAAAGTAACATCATCAATTATACCAACTGTGAAATGATTTTTAGGTTCTCTTGATTTAAGATTGTCATAAACAGCTTTTACCATTCCTGGAGTAATGTCTTTTGAACTTAATCCGTATCTTCCGCCTACAACTTTTATTGTTTCTTTCTTTTCATAAAGAACTGTAGTTACATCTTTGTAAAGTGGCTCGCCTTCTGAACCAGGCTCTTTTGTTCTATCAAGAACAGCAATAGATTTTATGGTTGCAGGAAGTGCTCTAAGGAAATGTTCTGCTGAGAATGGTCTGTAAAGTCTTACTTTGATAAGACCAACTTTTTCGCCTTTTGCAACGAGATAATCTATTGTTTCTTCGATTGCTTCACAGCCGCTGCCCATAGCAATGATTACTCTTTCTGCTTCAGGATCTCCAACATAATCAAAAAGATGATACTGTCTTCCTGTTATTGAGTAAACTTTGTTCATTTCTTCCTGTACTATTTCAGGAACAGCATCGTAGAAAGAATTTGAAGCTTCTCTTGCCTGGAAGAAAATATCAGGATTCTGAGCTGTTCCTTTAAGAACAGGTTTCTCAGGTCTCATAGCTTTTTCCTTAAATTCTGCTATTGCATCATAAGGAACTATTTTTTTGATATCCTCATAATCAATCATTTCTATTTTTGAAATTTCATGGCTTGTTCTGAAACCATCAAAAAAATGAATAAAAGGTAAAGATGCTCTTAGCGCTGAAAGATGAGAAACTATTGCTAAATCCTCAACTTCCTGAACTGAGTTTGAAGCGAGCATGCATGCACCAGTCTGACGACATGACATAACATCCTGATGATCTCCAAAAATTGAAAGCGCATGACTTGCGAGTGTTCTTGCTGAAACATGAAAAACACCTGGAAGTAATTCACCAGCCATCTTGTAGATGTTAGGAATCATAAGGAGAAGTCCCTGTGATGCTGTATAGGTTGTTGTAAGTGCACCTGCGCTTAAAGAACCGTGTACGGCACCGCTTGCGCCGCCTTCTGACTGAAGTTCAGCTACTTTTACTGTTTCGCCGAAAATATTTTTTCTACCGTTTGCTGCCCATTCATCTGTTATTTCACCCATATTTGAACTGGGAGTAATAGGATAGATAGCTGCAACTTCGGTAAGTGCGTAACTGGAGTGTGCTGCCGCGGTATTTCCATCGATAGCACTCATGATTTTTTTTGCCATTTTTACCTCCTGATTATTATTAGGATTCGGATACGTTATGCCTTTCTCTGACAGCTCTTGAAATTGTTTCAAAATCCATTTGTGAAGGTCTTGATCCTGATGGAAGACCTCTTGCTATTCTTGAAACTTTTACATGAACTTCAGGGAGTGCTTCTATTATATAATGAAAAGTTGCATCGCCTTCAAGTGATGCTGGAAGAGCAAAAAAAACCTCTTCATACTTTTCCTGCCTTAAATTTTCTATTAATGGTTCAATAAGAAGGTTTTCAGGAAGAATCCCTTCAAGTGGGCTTATAAGACCACCTAAAATATGAAATGTTCCCGAAAAAAAACCTGTCTTTTCTATTGCAGACTTATCATTGAAATTTTCAACTACACATAAAGAAAGACGATTGGATGAACAGTTTTCACAAGTTTCATTTTTTTCTTTAAGCCATCCGCACTGAGGACATTTTTCAATAGTCTGAAGCAGATCTACTGATTCAGTAAGGGCTTTCTGAAGTTTCTCGTCCTGTATTAATGCAGAAACCATTTTTTCAGCGTATTTTACTGAAATCCCAGGAAATAGTTTAAAGTTTTCTATCAGCTTTCTAAGTGCATCTTTTTTCATTTTAGAAAAGTCCCGGCATTCCTGAACCTAGTTTGCCAACAACAGAACTCATTCTTGATTCTTTTTCTTTTCTGACTGTTTCAATGGCCTGATTTACGGCTGCAATAATGAGATCTTCAGCCATATCCACGTCGTCTCCTTTAAGGATATCTTCAGAAATCTTTATTTCAGAGATTTTCATATCTCCGGCTATAGTAACTTTGATAGCTCCGCCACCAGCTTCAACATTAAATTTTTCTGTCTGAAATTCTTCTTCAATCTTTGCAAGCTTTTTCTGCATTTTCTGCGCCTGCTGCATAAGACTCTGCATATTCATAAAAACCTCCTCATTCCGCAATTTCGCAGTAGGATAAAACTATAACCTCAAAAAATCAAGGATTTTGTGCAAAGATGTGAGCTAAAAAACAACTGATTTTTCTATATTTATAATCGTATAATATTTTTTTTGATTTTTATAAATGATAAACTGTTTTTAAGTAAAATAAAAGCGGATGAATTCTTTGACTTGCATTTTTTTTCCCCTATCATTTAAATGATTTTTATGTTTTTTTATAAAATGAGGTGTCATATGAACGAACAAATTAAAGTTTTAGCGGAAGATCTTATTTCATTTATTGATAAATCTCCCACGGCATATCATGCAGCTGCAAATATTGCCGAAGTTCTTGATAGATACGGTTTTAAAAAGCTTTGCGAAAAAGATTCATGGATGCTTGAGCCGAAGGGAAAATATTATGTTGTCAGAAATGATTCTGCTGTTGCGGCTTTTATATGCGGTAAAAAACCTGTTAATGAAAGCGGAATAAGAATTGCCGGAGCACATACCGACAGTCCTTCTTTGAAAATAAAGATGTCTTCAGAAAAAAAGAGTGGCGGTCTTCATAAAATCACCACCGAGGTTTACGGAGGTCCAATTATCAACACATGGTTTGACAGAGATCTTTCGATAGCAGGAAGAATAATGGTTAAAAGAGATGGGAAATGGAATTCCGAGCTTGTAGATCTCACTTTTCCTGTTGCTGTTCTTCCGAATTTGGCAATACATTTAAACAGAGAAGTTAATAAAGGCTTTGAATTTAACAAACAGACTCATCTTGCACCTGTGTTTTCAGATGAAAAAGAAAGTGAAGATAAACTTTTAAGTAAAATAGCAGAATCTCTGAATGTGGAAAAAGAGTTTCTTGGAGAGGCTGATCTTTTCTTTTATGATACCCAGAAAGGTTCTTTTACCGGATTTGATGAAGAATTTATTTGTTCAGGAAGGCTTGATAATCTTTCAATGTGCCACTCAATTCTTACTGCAATAGCTGTAAGCGAAGGTAGAGATGAAACAGTTGCCAGTTTTTTCTTTGATAATGAGGAGATTGGCAGTGCAACGCTTCAGGGTGCAGATTCTTCTTTTCCTGAAGATGTAATTGCAAGAATAACTCTTGGACTTGGTGGAGATATTCAGGATATTTACAGAGTTAAAGCTGCTTCGATTCAAATTTCTGCTGACGGAGCTCAGGCTGTTCATCCAAATTTTACCGAAAAGCATGATCCGGCATATTCTCCTGTGATTAATGGTGGACCTACAATAAAAATGAGTTCAAATTTTAAGTATGCGACGACAGCAGAAACAGCAACTTTCTTTATGGATCTGTGTGAAGAGACAGGTGTCCCTTTTCAGAAGATGATAAACCGTTCAGATGTTCCTTCAGGAAGCACAATAGGACCTATCACTTCTGCAAAACTTGGAATAAAGACGGTCGATGTTGGTAATCCTACACTTGCAATGCACTCAATAAGGGAAACAGTGGGAACAAAAGATCATTATTATATGACTGAGGTTTTAAAGAAATTCTTCTAGACCATTGGCTCAGGTCTGTCTTTTCCGCCGGAACTTTTCGTTGAACTGAAAATTCTCTGTCCTGCACTTGTCTTAATAAAGAAAACTAAAAGACCAACGAGAAGCAGAAGCATAACTACAACAAGTGTCATGTTGTATTCATAGAATGAAAAAAGAGCTCCTTCTCCCGGTCTCGGCATGGATTCTATTATGTCATATGGCATATGAAATTTTTCTGCTATTTTTCTTATTCCACTCATATGTATTACAGGAATTCCTTCTCTTGCAAAGCGGCTCATTACGCTGTCGATCATCAATGCTCTTGTTGATACTTTGCCGTTATATCCGGATCTGTAGAGCTGTTTTCCAATCTTTGTTCCAACTGAAATAGTTCCGCCGCCAACATTTACATATGCTTTTATAGGTTTCCCTTCTGCATATTCTCTGTATATTGCCATTCGTGTATCAATATTTTCTTCTTCATCTTTTTTGGATATCAATTCAAGTTTATTTCGTTCGATTGTCTGAAGTAAAAGTTCTTTTCCTCTTACGCTGACTCCGACAGCTCTGTCCTGTGTTCCTCCGAGAGATGCTGCAACAGAATGTGATGTTATGATTGATGTCTGATTTAAAACAGCTTCCATATCCGGCCATGTAAGCATCGGAAGGTTAGCTCCCCATGTTGATGCTGCAACGCTAGATATAATTACCGGTTTAAGTTTAAGTGCTTCAGCTGCTGCAAGTGTTGCAATGTTAAGTGCAGGAAAAGAACCAGAAACTCCAACTGCTATAACGTCACCTTCCTGAACATCCGCTTTTTTAAGCATTTCAACCATAGCTGCTGCCCAGTTCGGATTTATTGTAGCCTGTTTAGCCTGTAAAACACCGCTGTCACTTGATATCGGAGATATAAGAACGCCTATCATTCCTGACTCAAGCGGGTCGGTTTCTGTATCAATGGGAGCTATATATTTCAGTCGATATTCTTTAATAACTTCCATTCCTCTTTTCATTATTTTAGCAGCTTCAAGTTTTTCTTTATAATATGGCTGCTTTACCTGAACTTTAAAGTTCTCAACGGAAAAAAGGGCAATAATTGCAACTATAGCAAGCAGAAGATGTATCTGCCATAATATTCTAGTAGGTCTCCAGTAAACTTTTCTCATAATGATAACTCTCCTCTTGTAACGATAAGAAGAACCAGTCTTACAATAACACTTGATGTTATAAGTGTTGAACATGTTGCAATAACTCCCTGTCTATCAAACCAGATGGCAATAAGACCAGGAATAATATATCCGATAACGGTTGTTTCAAGATTAAGGAACTGAAGATTATTGAAAGGGATAGCCCTGAAAACATAGCCGAAAAAGAAACCTATCAGTATCATGAGAACGGTTCTTCTTTTTCCATAGACAATCATTACAGAGCCAAGAACTTTAACAGTAAAATATGTGATAAGACTAACCATAAGTGTCATTATGACAGTAAACGGTCTGTCAAGATATATCGCAACATAGCCAGGAACAATCATTCCTCCTGCTGCAATACCTAAAAATTCTGAGAATAGGAGACTGGTGACAAGTCCCACAGCTATTGATAAAGTTAAAAAAGACATTCATGCCTCCAAGTTATTTAACTATAGTTCTGTTCTTAAAATATTTTACGAGCTGTAATCCTACATCTTTTATATTGCCGATTCCCATTATCATTGCATGCTTGCCGGAAAGTCCTATTATTACTTCAAAAATTTCTTCAACAGGCAGACTTTCACAGTTTGTAAAACCTGAGAAATCCATTCCTGCGGCTACGGCTTTTTTTATAAAAATCTCTGTTCCTGTTCCTATGACAATAACATGATCCGGCTTCTTCCAACCGGCTAAAGCTTCTCCAAGCTGAATAGATCTGTCAGGCCTGTCCGCTCTGGTATTGATTACCATAATATTGCTTCCGGAAACAGAATGTCTTGCCAGTGCAATATCCCATATCTGTTCGGAAGATTCAGGGTCATTAGCGGCAAAACCGTTTATGAAAACAAGTTTTCTGCCAAAAAAATCGACTTCATATTCACCCATTGCTCCAACATCCGGTTTGACATGATGCATTCCTTTTAATGCAACATCTTTTGGGACGCCTGCGGATTCACATACTTTAAGAGCTAAGGCAACATTATCTCTGTGTTCAACATAACTAAATGCTTCCATTTCCTTTTCAGGAATAGCTGCCGCATCTTCAGGCATAATGACAAAAAGTTCAGAACCTCTGTCTTTACATGCAGATTCGAAAAGAGGAATGTAGTCTCTTTCACATGTAAAAAGCTTTGCCTTTTTAGGTGTAGTTCCGAGAAGTGCTTTTGCGACATCAACTTCATTTGGTCCCATAACGTCAAGATGGTCAGCTCTTGCATTTGTTATAACACCATGCGTTGCCTTAACAATTTTAAGTTCAGTAAGAGACTGATATGCAGGAACCAGAGCCATACATTCAATAACTATAGCTTCAGCTCCATTTCTTG
Source organism: bacterium (assembly GCA_963667425.1). Taxonomy (GTDB): domain Bacteria; phylum UBP6; class UBA1177; order UBA1177. Next base: position 2,386,812 of record OY763407.1, read on the forward strand.
CCGCAAAGGAAAAGACTCTAAGCTGTTCAATAATGTTTGCTCTTACAGGTCTGTACACAGGATATTCCTGACCGTCATTTGTTATTACTCTTGCCAATGTTCCTGTAGTTTTAGCAAAAGTTTTAATTCCTCCGGCATTAAGTCCTGCCGCAATAAGTCTTGAAACAGAAGACTTACCTCTAGTACCGTTGACATGAACTCTGATAGGGATGCTGTGGACGTTTTTTTTATGAACCATATACTCCACTGCTCCAAGTGTAAGAACTGCAACGATTAAAAGGGTCACAATTATAAAGAAGCTCATGCGTGCTCCACAAAACAAATAAACATTAAATAAAAAATTAACAGAATAGTGTAATCGAAAAAAAAATGAAAACAAAAAAAAACAGATATGCCAAAGTATGATTTTGTAACAGTGTTTATTTATTGAAAATAATGGTCACGAAAAATTAATGAAAAAATTATTCACCTTTTAATTCTGAAGCGATACTCTTTTTTGGTTTTACACCAAGCTCTTTAAGTTTCTCGGCTTGTCCTATAAGATTACCATTCCCGTCTTTTAGCTGGTTTATTGCGGATAAATAACTTTTTTGTGCTTTATCAAGATTTTGACCTATATCTAAAAGGCTGGTTGTAAAATTGACAAACTTGTCATAAAGTATTGCACCGCGTTTTGCAATTTCCTCAGTGTTTTTGTTCTGATATTCTTTTTTCCATAAATCGGCAACAATTTTAACGGCAATAATCATATTTGAAGGACTCGTAAGAACAATTCTTTTGGTGTATGCATAATCCCAAAGGGAAGAATCGTACTGAAGTGCGGCAATATATGCTCCTTCATTTGGGATGAACATAATTACGAAATCAAGAGATTTTGCAAAATCTTCATATCGTTTTGCACTAAGTTCGTCAATATGTTTTTTTACAGATCTAATATGTTCATCAATATGACTTTTCTGTTCTTCAATAGAATCTGCATTCACATATTTTATATAAGCGGTGAGGGAGGCTTTTGAATCAACAATAAGCTTTCTTTCATCAGGATAAATAATTGTTATATCCGGCTGAAGTTTTTGTCCGTTTTCATTTTTTACAGGATTTCCATCATTATCACAGATAAGTGCCTGTACAAAATACTCTCTGTTTTTGAGAAGTCCTGATTTTTCCAGAATATTTTCAAGAATCATTTCTCCCCAGTTACCCTGAGTTTTTGAATTGCCTTTTAGTGCGGATGTTAAATTGTTTGCATCTTCTGAAATTTTCTGATTAAGCTCAACAAGTTTTTTTATCTCTTTTTCAAGAGAAAAACGTTCTTTTGATTCTTTATCATAAGCCTCTTCAACTTTTTTTCTAAAATTTTCAATGTTGTCGCCAAGTGGTTTTAAAAGGTTAAAAACAGAATCTGCATTAAGTTTTTTAAATTTTTCATTTCTTTCTTCAAATATCCTCATGGCAATATTTTCAAAAGATATGGAAAGCTGTTTTTTTAATTCTTCACTCTCGGTTTTGTGTTCAGCTATCTTTTGTTCCATAAATGATGCTTTAGCATTTGCTTCAGCCAGAGCCGCCGCATTTTTGGATTTCATCCAGAAGTAAATAACAATAGCACCTGCAGTTGCACCAATAACAATTCCTACTATAAGTTCAAACATGAAAAAATCCTCTAACAAAAAATCATCCATTAATATTATATGAAACAGTGTTAAAAATAAACTTAACTATGATTATTCTGTCAATGCAAAGTAAAAATTTACTATCTTAGATATATGAATATACTTTAGAAAGAGTATTCAGATGTTTTTACAAAACTTTTAAACAAAATAATATTTGCTAATTGCAAAATGGTTCGTTTATATTACGGGAGGCGACAATGAAGTATTTGACATTTATTTTATTAATTATTTTCCTGTTTATTACCTCTTGTGATGAATCAAATGGAGCATATGATTCGGATGTTCAGGATGATTCGGATGTTCAGGATGATTCGGATGTTCAGGATGATTCGGATGTTCAGGATGATTCGGATATTCAGGATGATTCGGATGTTCAGGATGATTCGGATGTTCAGGATGATTCGGATATTCAGGATGATTCGGATATTCAGGATGATTCGGATATTCAGGATGATTCGGATGTTCAGGATGATTCGGATGTTCAGGATGGTTCGGACAAGCAGATTCTTTTAACAGTTTTTCCAGCATATGAAGGATTTAATGATAAACAGGAATTTGTTGTTGACACAGCAGAAAATATTACTGTATATCTTGAAAATTATGATAAAAACAGAACACTTTACATTGTCGCTTCCAAAAAAGGATACTACAGCAGTCTGGTTTCCTGTGAAAATGGAGATGAAATCACAATTGAGTTTAAGGAACTTCCAGATGCCGGTTGTAGCGGAACAATTTTTGTTCATGACTTTGCAAGTTTGAGGGAGTATGATGTTTTTGACACTGAAGAAGCTTGTGAATATTACCATGTCTCTATGCCGGAAGAGTCTTGGGTGGGTCATACAGATCCAGAGACAGGCGACGAGTTTATGTGTTATCGAAGCTATGACCGTATGGAGATAAAAAGAGAAGGCAATTATATAGATTACTATTATGTAGAAAATGAGACCTGTGAGGCAAAACCCAATATTTATCTTTACCCTGAAACAGAGATAGTTCTTGATGTTAACATTGTTTTTCCTCATGGAGGGCACATTACAAAATCTATACCGGAATATGGCGATGGCTGGAGCGTCACGGTAACACCTGATGGCAAAATAGATGGGGAATATGGTTACCTCTTTTTTGAATCCACCACACCGGATTTTTTTCAGAAAAACAGTGGCTGGGTTGTTCCAAGAGAAGAACTGGAGACTTTTTTCAGACAAAATATGTATGAATCAGGTTTCAGAGGCAGAGAGATTGAAGACTTTATTGAGTGGTGGATACCAAGACTTAACGATTCTCCATATTATGTTTTCTATCCACAGTACAATGAAGATATTTCTCCATTTATAACACTTTCATTTTCTATAGAGCCGGACTCAATTATTCGTCTTTACTATCTGGTAAAAGAAGTTTCTTCAAGTGATGAAATTTCTGTTGAATCTCCTGTTATTCCATTTTATGAGAGGACAGGATTTACTGCTGTTGAATGGGGAGTTGTTTTCAACGCTGATAATCTGAATTGATATATGATAAACATTGAATAGGTTGTTTTTCTCGGCATAATATTTGCAATAGAAGCCCGTTATTTGAATTGGTAACGAGGCTATTATGATTTCGATAGAATCTTTTGCAAAATCTTTAACAAGTAATGAAGGCTTGACGCTTACCGAGCTTAATAAACAGCTTTTTCTTCAGCTTCAGAAAATAATGAATGAGAACGAATCCTTGAAAAAGGAGAATCGTATGTTACAGAAACATGTTAGAATAGATCCTCTTACGCAGGTATATAATAGAAGTTTCATGAATCAGGCGATAGAAGATGAAATGGCAAGATGTTCAAGATATGGGAAGAAATTTTCCATTGTAATTCTGGACCTTGATTATTTTAAAGATATTAATGATACATATGGCCATCCTGCTGGTGATGTGGTTCTTAAAAAAGCTGCTCAGATATTTAAAAATCATGTTCGTCAATCTGACTCTGTTTTTAGATATGGCGGAGAAGAGTTTCTTATAATTCTTTCTGAAACAGATATCGAAGGTGCCGCTGTAGTTGCTGATAAGATAAGAAATCTTATTTCAAAGGCGGACTTTAAAGGTGTAGGTCGTCAGGTTACACTTAGTGCAGGTGTTGCGGAATGTAATGGATACAGCACAAGAGAAACTCTTCTTGATAAAGTTGATAAAGCTCTTTATGAAGCCAAAAAAACTGGCAGAAACAGAGTTATAAAAGCCGCCTGAAATTAATCAACTGTAAAATTCATAAATTAAATTATTGTAAAATTAGAATGGTTTTTTTGTTTTATACTTGAGTTTGCAGTCAGGTTATTATTTTGCAAGTTCGTTTGCTTTTACTGATGCTATTTTAGGATTACTTAAAACGCCTGGCCCTGCAATACATCCGCCTTCACAGCTCATAACTTCCATAAAATTGCCCTGAAGTTTTCCTTTTGCATAAATTGGGAAAAGTTTCATTTCTTTTTTTGTAAGACCATTTATTACAACAGGTTTAAGTTCGAATCCTTCTGGAAGAGCTTCTGTTATTGCAGTTGTTACGCCTCCGGAAAGAGGAAAAACTCTACCGCTTCTTCCTGCTGTTATATCAAATTCTGATTCTGGAAGTGCTGCTGTATCAATACCTTTTCCAACAAAAAGTGCACCAAGTTCTTCAAATGTCATTACATAGTCAACAAATTTATCGTCATGTCCTTCGTGCCTTTTTGCGATACATGGTCCAACAAAGACATTAACAACATCTTTATATTCCTGTTTTGTTATTTCTGCTGTGAAATGAAGTGGCGTAGGGGTGTCGGAAACGTATTTTTTTAATTCAGGAACATGCTTTTTTACTGCTTCAGTATATGCAGGACAACATGAAGTGGTCATAAAAGGCTCGCCTTCCTTCATTCTTTCTATAAATTCAGCAGTTTCTTTTTTTGCAGTTATCTGAGCGCCGGCAGCAACTTCAACTACATATGTGAACCCTATCTCTTTTAATGCAGTTGCAAGCTGGTTGAAACTGCCCGGGAATTGTCCTGCAACTGCTGGAGCAAGTAGTGCCGCAACTTTTCTACCTTCTTTTATTGATTTTAAAATGTCTATTATTTGTGACACTTCCAGTATTGCTCCAAAAGGACATGCTCTTGTACATTTGCCGCAATATATGCATTTGTCAAAATCTATGTTTTCCTTGCCATTTTCATCACGGTATATTGCTCCGACCGGACAGCTTTCCTCACATGGGACAGGCATATATATTATTGCATGATATGGACATACATTCATACACTTTCCACAGCTTATACATTTTGATGGATCTATAAAAGCTCTGCCGTTCGTTATTGTTATTGCATTTCTGGGACAGGTTATTGTACAAGGTCTTGCAACACATCCCTGACATGCATTTGTAACAGTATAGTTTGCTTTGACGCAGGACTTGCATGCTTCCTGCATTACGGTAAGTATTTTTTCTGATGCTTCTGTTCTTTGAACAGCCTGCATTGCATATTCGGAAAGTCTTGTAAGTTCATCTTCTTCGTGTTCTACACAGAGTCCAAGGTTTGACATAAGTCTGAATTTTGTTATGGCTCTGTCTTTATATACGCAGCATCTTAAGCTGTTTCCGTCTTTTGGAAAATGTTCTATCGGAAGATAATCTATTTTTTCAAAAAGTTTGTTTTCAAAAAAAAGTCTGGCTATATCTATAAGTAATGTTCTTTTTATTCTTGTAGCGTTGTTATCTACAAACATAACACTTGCTCCTATTTACAAATTGTGTAGCGTTGTGAGGTATTCTATTATTTTAGCTGATGTGGCTTCACTTATTATTCTGTCTCCTATTTTTACATACGGAGGTTTCCCAAATTCTTTCTGGTTTTTGCAGAATCCGAGACATGTTCTTCCCTCGATTTCTATAACATTTTTAAGTTTTTCAGGCATTATTTCTTCAAGCAGAAACATTTGTGATGAGCCGTAAACATGACATGTTGTTCCTGCACATATTTCTATGAGTATTTTTTTATTTTCCATTTTCTGCTCCTAAATATATTGTAGATGAACTTGTTTAAGATACTCTGTTTCAAGGATTTTTGCTATTTCTTTAACAATGTTTCTTCTTATTTCTATTTCTACAGGCACGTTCGGATTCTGATGTGCCTCATTTATTCTGGTTCCTACAAGAAAATATACAATGTCGCTGTCAAGAAGCATTTCAACAAGCATTGTTGCAGGGCTTTTCTTTTTATATTCTCCGTTGGAGTGTTCTTTCAGAAGTGTGGCAACATGACCCAATGTTATGATTCCTTCTGTTACCAGATCAATTCCTTCCATTTCGGAATGAGGAGGAATTGCAGGGTCAAAATTATCCCTTCCTATAACAACTTTAACTTTTCTGTTCAATTCTCTTGAAACTATATTAGCTGTCGTTCCTCCACAGATTATTTTTTTACCTGGGAATTCATTTAAAAGCTGACATAATTCGGCATCTCTTTCTGGAAAATATGAAGGTCCTGTTGCAAGAATCAGATTTCTTGGTTTTCTGAAGTATAATGCTCCGCAGGTTATATCGTCAGCTGCCTTATTCCTGTCATGATACCATGCTTTTCTTACAATAGACTGAGACATATCTCTTGCTGATATTGCAGAATCTCTTTCTATGAGATCAAGTGCATATTTTTTTATTCCATCTATGCCCCATCCCAGAGGAAAGAAAGGGGTTCCCATTGCTGATTGAGAAACTCCGTCGGAGCACATTATAAGTCTGTCACCTATTTCTGCATTAAAGATGGAAAAGGAGACTTTTCTTGTTTTTCCCGTACTGTCGGTTATTTCTTCATATGTTCTTTCAAGAGGTGTTATTTCATTGTTTCTTATAAGTAAAACTGGTGGATTATCATATTCAATTATTCTGACTGTAAGGTCATTTGAAACATCCACAGCTGTAAATGTTGAATAACTTATTTTTCTTTCTTTGCAGACAGGAAGAGTCCTCATTATGATGCTTGCGGCAAGTTTAATGTTTCTGTTGTCCTGAAGAAATTTCATTAACATGCTGCCGGTAAGTGTAGAAAGAACGTTGGCTTTTACTCCGCTTCCAAGACCGTCACTCAATACAGCGATTATTCTGTTTCTGCTGTTATCTTTTGCAGAAAAGAAACGATCCCCGTAGGCATACTCCGAGTCTTTGCTTTTCTGGAAGTATTCAACTTCGATAAAACAGTTTTTCATTTAATTTTCCTTGTCTCCTTCAGAAATTTCATCAGGGTTAAATGATTCTATTATTGATTTTAGGAGAATTTCTGTTTCGGCTGCGTTCTCGCCAAGAAGATATGCTATCTGCTGTACTGTTGAAAGGCTTTTATCTATAACCTGTTTGGCTTTGTTGACAACACGTTCTTTTTGAACTACAGGTTTTGTTACATCCTGAAATACAGCTCCGACTATTTGATTTTTTTCTACACTGAATATTGAGACCTGTAGAACTTTATTCTGGTATCTGACATCTTTGTTTAAAATATCTTCACCTGTTTCAAGAACAAGCTTGAATAATTTCTGATGCTGTGGGAGTATTTTTTCAATTGATGCACCTTCCATTCCTGGTGAAGCATTAAAAACAAGAACAATATCTGAGCCTAAAAGCTCTGCGAATCTTCTATTACTTTCAATTATCTTCATTTGATTGTCAACAATAACAACACCTGAAGGCATTGTTTTGATGAGTGCATTAGCTTTTTTCTGAGCTATTTTTCTGATATATGAAAGACACATGGCTTTTTCAGCTTTTCCATTAATGAGTGCGGCTGCAAAATCTCTGCACGAATCATATCCGCATCCTCCGCAATTTAGTTCATCAAGCTTGTCAAGTTTTCCTATGCTTCTTAATGCCTGACGTATTTCGGAATGTGAATGTTCTGCTTCAAAAACAGGTTTGATATCAAGACTGTTGTCAATTTCAATATTCTTTATTACTTCAAAATCAAAGTTATCTGTCTGTGAGCTGTTTATTACAGCATTTCTTTTTAGTATTGTTGATTTCCTGGTTGATGCTTTTGGGCCGTTAATGCAGCCGCCTTCACAGGCCAGAAGTTCAAGAAAAATGTTTTTATGTCCATTATAATTTTCGAGTCCGGTTAAAGCATTTCTTACATTGTTTACACCTGAAACACTTACAAACATTGTTTTTTCATGAGAGGCATCAATAGTTTTTATCATTCCGCCGTCAACCGGATACAGTGATGCATTTCCTGCTTTAAATGGTTCAAATTTATCGTTCTCTGTTGATTCAACTGTATTGATATCAATTCCTGCTTTTTTAAACCACGAGAGTAAATCTTCAAAAGTGAGAGCAGCTTCAACAAGATCAGGATACATATCTGATTCACTTTTTTTTGCAATACATGGTCCGATAAAAATAATTTTTGTGTTTTCTCCCCATATTTTTTTTATAATTTTTGCATGTGTCAGAAGTGGAGAATAGCATTTGGTGATTGAATCTCCATATACGGGAATATATTTTTTTACAAGCCGCACGATAGATGGACAAGCAGATGATATAAATATCTGACCTCGTTCGCAGGATGTCTGATTTATATTTTCTGATATCCAGCCTGAAACTTTTTCTGCTCCAATGGCTGTTTCTGAAACAGCATCAAAACCAAGTTTCTTTATAGCTGAAATAAGTTTCCGATAAGGTATATCCTGAAATTCTGCCGCATATGAAGGTGCTAAACTTACAACGGCTTTGTCTGTTCCTTTGTTCTTTAATGCATTTGATGCTACAGCGAGGTCATTTCGAACTTTCTTGGCTCCAATGGGACATATTTCTACACAGTGACCACATAATATACATAGATCGCTAATTATATGTGCACTGTTATTTCTGATTTTTATCGCTTTTACAGGACATTCTCTTACACATTTGTAACAATCCTGACATTCACTGTTTTCTGTAAAAACAGGTTCCTGGCTCATTCTCATTCCTGACCTCGTTTAATAGGGAAGTGATGTTCCAAAATCCTTAATGTTTCAGGTGCATCAACGCCACTGTATGTTTTTTCCCCAATTGTTAGATTGGGTCCTTTACTACAGTTTCCTGTACATAGATTGCCTACAATTTCAACCTGTTTTTCAAGTCCTCTTTCAACCAGAAAATCCTGAATTATTTTTAAATTAGTATTGTTTCCTCTGGAAAAACAGGAACTTCCGAGGCATATTGAAATGATTGTTTTTTCTGCCATAATTTTCCTCCCGTTTAGATGTGAACAGAATCACACCTGAATAGGATGTTAACTAAAAAGAATGGTAAGTCAACCTCTTTTTTTATTGCCTTAAAAGGAGTAAAATATAAATATTTTAAATATATACTAAATTCTTTTCTTGAATTTTCGTAGTAGTAATATAGAATATTGTGTAATTTAGGCAAATACAATGAGGTGTTTATGGATCTTGCTACAATCGTTGGTCTTCTAATTGCCTGGGCGCTTGTTATAGGTTCAATTCTGCTTGGACCAAACGCTATGATATTTCTTAATCTTCCATCGGCACTTATTGTTGTTGGTGGTTGTATTGCAGTTTTAATCGTAAGGTTTGATTTTGCTGAAATAAAAACATTGATTTCCGTTATTCTGAAATCAATAAAAAAGCCTGTTATTGCAAAGCCTAGAGATATAATTACAAAAGTTGTCGAGCTTTCAAATATTTCAAGAAGGGAAGGGATTCTTGCCCTCGAAAAACAGCAGATAGAAGATCCTTTTTTACAGAAAGGAGTTAATTACTGCGTTGATGGTGCGGAGGCTGACAAGATAGAAGAAATTCTTGCTATGGAAATAGAATATATTGAAGACAGACATTCTATGTTCTCAGGAATGCTTGCTTCTGTTGCGGATGCAGGCCCTGCGTTTGGTATGATTGGTACTCTTGTTGGTCTTGTTCAGATGCTTACTGCAATGGACGATCCCAAAAGTATTGGTCCTGCCATGGCAGTTGCTTTGCTTACTACACTTTATGGTTCTCTTATTGCTAACGCTTTTGCTCTTCCTCTTAAAGATAAGCTTGATTTTAGAACTAAAGAAGAGCTCCTGGTAAAACAGATAATAAAATCAGGTGTTATGGGAATTCATCATGGAGAAAACCCAAGAATGCTTGAAGAGACACTGGAATCTTTTATTGCTCCAAATAAGCGAACCAGTGGAAAAGATGGTGAGGGCTAATGTATGCCTAAAAAGAAATGTCCTCCTGGCGCTCCGGGTTGGCTTGCCACATTTAGCGATCTAATGTCTCTGCTTCTTACATTTTTTATTCTTCTTCTTTCTTTTGCTGAAATGGATGTTCAGAAATTTAAGGAAATGAGTGGAAAGCTTGAGAAGGCTTTCGGTGTTCAGCGTAATGATCCAGTAAAAGATATTCCAAAAGGAATGGATATGATAGCGAGGGATTTTAATCCTCAATTTGTTCAGGAACTTTTACTGAAAAGAATAAAATCTGCTTTAAAAACTATTGAAAAAGGAAAGATAGAAGTTCTTCAGGATATGCGTGGAATCGTTCTTCGTATCAGTGATGAAAATTTCTTTGATTCAGGAAGGGCAACTCTTCGTCCAAATGCATGGCCTGTTCTTGACAGTATAATTGAAATTGCCAAAACGGTTCAGAATGATATTTCCATTGAAGCGCATACTGATACTGAAGAATATAAAGAAGATAAAAAAAAGGGTTTTCGTGACAGCTGGGAGTTATCCGCTGCCAGAGCTGTTACAGTAGCCAGATATTTTGATGAATTCGGAGGAATCGACAGAAAACGAATTGTTCCTACTGCAAGGGGGGATTCAGTGCCGGTAGCTTCCAATGACGATGCTTCAGGACGAATAAAAAACAGAAGGCTGGAAATAGTTTTCTTGAGAAAAATTGATGTTGAAGAGCAGGTTGTTGATAAAATGTTTTCTCCAACGGAAAAAACAGGCAAATCTGATGATTATGATATAAATATCTTTAATCTTGGTAATTAATTGAATGACGGTTGATAATTTAAGTCATAGATTTAAACAGTTACGGAAGCTTACATCTGTTTCTTCCGGTACTTTGTGGATTGCCAGAGATCTTAAGAAAAAAAGACTTTGTGCGTTAAGAACTATTAATTTCCCTTCTGATTATTCTGATGATGATATTTTTTCTTTTCAGGATTCTTTTTATCGATTAAAAATGATAAAAAGTCCATATTTAGCTGAGCTTTATGAATTTCACAATGAAGATTCATCCTGTTTTTTTACATATGAACTTATTGATGGCGTAAATCTAAATAAAATTAAAGATATTCCAAGATATGACGTTTATGATATTTTTGTCAAAATTGCCAGAGGACTTCAGGATATTCATAATTACAGCAGAGTACACGCAAACCTTAATCCAAGAAATATTCTTGTATTGTCGGATAGAAGTGTAAAACTGGTTGACTATTGCCTTTTTACCTGGGGAAAGCTTACAGATCCGGCATATTCGGCACCAGAGCTTTTTATTGGAGAAAAACCATCAATCAAGTCGGATTTGTTTTCTTATGGTGTCGTTTTTTATGAATTCCTTACTGGTAGATTGCCTTTTAATCTTTCACCTGATGCATCAGTTCCTTTTACAGGTTCTGCTGTTGAAACATTGTATTTTCCTGAAAATATTGACAGAAAAGTTGTTTTTCTTCTGAAATCACTTTTATCTCCTGATCCTGAAAAAAGAATGAATGATTCAATGGAGCTTCTTGATAAAATAGAAGATATAAGGTCTTCAGAATCAGCACCACTTAAAAAAGAAACTTCTCAGAATCATGAAAAATTGGAAATAGATGTAACTTCAGTAGCTTTTACAGGGCATAGAGATGCCGTTAACTATGCAAGAACTGTTGTTTCAAAATTTCTTGCTACAGGATTGAATTATACAATAGCATTTGAAGGTGACTCCGGTATAGGTAAAAGCCGGCTTCTAAAAGAAATAAGAAAATTTATTCCGGCAGGAAGATCTCTTACTATATATATAGAGTCCACAAAAACGGAGAATCTTTTAAGGAGAATTTTCAGAAAAATATTTAATATTATTTCTGTTGAACTTCAGAAGAAAATTATGGAACAGTGGGGCCCTTTTTTATTGGCAGACCCTGCTACTTTTGATTTTCTTGCAGAATATGCTTCAAACAAATCTGAAAAGCTTGATACTATTGAAGGAGAAGAACAGCGTCTTATTTCTGTAATAGGAGAAATTTTTGATGTCATTGCTGCAGAGATGGTTCCGCTGGTATTTATAATAGATGATTATGATCAGGCTGACAAAAAATCACTGAATGTTCTTAATGCTGTTTTTATGAATGCAGGGCAGAGAACCTCTTTTCTTTCCATTTTTACCGCAACAGTTTCAGAAGAGAGAAATCTTCCTGAAATATCATCAAAAAGCAGATTCCTTTTGAAACCATTTTCTCTTCAGAACATGACAGCATTTATTGCGGCATGTATGGGACGAATATGTAATGAAATAGACTCAGATCTTGCAACATGGATTCACAGAAGTTCAAAAGGTCTTCCAAAATCAGCTGTAACTTTGATATATTGGCTTTATCAGTTAAAAATGATTTTTCTGAAAGAAGGCAAAATATGTATGGATGAATTTCTTTTTGAAAAAAAGGATATTATACCGATAGTAGAAAAAAGACTTGATTCTCTTTCTGAAAATGAAAAAATGGTTTTAAAAACAGTTTCTGTTTACAGATCTTTTGCCACCAAAGCTATGATTTTGTTTTCTCTTAACAACATGCTTAATGAAGAGGAAATAGATGCTGCTTTAAGAAATTTAAAAAAAGCCCGATTTATAGAAGAAAACTCTTCAGCAATGATTCATTTTACATTGAAAGAAATTCAGATATATCTTTATAACAGGATGACAGATGCAGAACGAAATCTTATGCACTTGAAACAGGCAGAATTTCTTGTTACAGAAAACTCTATGACAAATGTCAATGCTCTTGGTTTTGCTGCATATCATTACCTCAGAGCAGGAGAAGTCTTTAAGGCGCTTCGTTTTTATCTTCTTGCAGCTAGCACAACATCGCTTCATCTTAATAGAGAAATGACAGTAACTTATCTGGAAGAAGCAACATATGTTCTAACATCATCTAAGACAGTTTTAACTGAAAAACAGAAAGCGGCAGTTTATTTATTTATTGGAAAAACTCTTTATGGAATGGGGCTTTACACAAAAGCTGTTCCTCATTTAAAAAAAGCTTACAAACAGTGGGTTTCTCAGGAAATTCTCGAAATGCTTGTACTTTCCCTTATAAAAGACAGTCATGCAAAAACTGCTGAAAAACTTGTTGAGCAATACAAATCAATTCCTGGTTATCTTAAAAATTTTGCTGATTATCTTGAGACTATAGTTTATGCTGAAATTCAGGATGCTTCTGAAAAGCTTTATCATAAACTGGAGAAATGCAGAGAGAATTTCTGGGATGAGAAAATATTTAATAAACGACGCAGATATATGCTTCAGGAAATAGATTTCAGATTTAATGTAAAAACAAGAAAAGTTAGTTTTGAAGAACTGAAACAGATGTATGACAAGCTTATAAAAACAGCTGAAAGTCTCAGTTCTAAAATTTTTATTGTTGATGCAAAAAATAACAAATTTATACTCCATTGGACATTCAATGATATAGATACCTGTTTTGATATAGCGCAGGAAACTTTAAGTGATGCACTCGCAATTCATGATAACTACAGAATTGCAAGAGCGTACAATAATCTATCTGTAGCGGCATATATGACACATCGCTTTTCCGAAAGCTCCCATTATCTTGATAAGGCTACAGAATACGCTCTTAAAGGTTCAGGTTTCAGTCTTCTCAAAACCTGCTATCTTAATAAGGGCGAGATGTCAATAATAACAGGTGATTATGCTATTTCTGAAAACTACCTGTTCAGGGCTGAAGAGCTTGCTACCAAAGATAACAATGAAGAAGATTTAATTTCAATTTATCTCCTTCAGGTTATTTTATTTACTTTAAAAAAGCAGATGGGAACTGCCAGAAATATTGGAAACAAGCTGAGAAGGCTCGTTGAAAAAAGTGCCAAAGATATTTCTAAACCTGTTTATGCAAATGCTCTTCTTGCTATTTTGTTTATGGATGCTGTAAGCAGAGGTGAAGAGGATTTTTTTATTGAAACAAGTAGAAAGCTGGAAATGGTTTTCAGCAGCGATTCATATCGTTCAATAAGAAACTACAGCTATCTTTTCTATCTTACATCGCAAATTATTTTTGATATGTCTATGGGACGGGAAGATGCAGCGTACAGGAAAATTCAAATAGTTAAGAAAAATAATATCTCTTCTCCATATAATTTTTATAGAGTTGTTTATGCATATTATGCAGCTAAATCTTTAAGCGATATGGAACGGGATGAAGAAATGTTTAAACATTATCTTGATTCCGGTCTTAATATGGCTCTGGAATACGGTTCCAAAAATTTTGTAGACCTTTTCAGAGAACTGTCTTTTTCTACTACTACAGATGATCATGAAAAAATAATTTCTGAAATAGAAGCCTATGATACAGCAATAAATTCTTCTTTAAAAGACTCCTTTTATGAATCCATGGAAAAAATGAAATTCTCATTTAAGGAAAAAAAGAGACATATAGAGTATCTTTCTGTAAAAAACAAGCATTTCGCAGAAATAATAGAGCTTTTAAAAACGGTATCAGGAATATCTAACATTGACAGACTTTTAGATACAATAGTTAAAAAACTTATAAACTTTTTTAATGCTGATATTGTTGCCATGGTTCTTAAATATGAATCAAACGAAGAAGAGGAACATAAAATCAGAGATTCTGTCATGAACACATATGGTCTTTCTGATATTGTTTTTAAAGGCGGTATTTTAGCAAAAATGCATAATTCGGGCAAAATTCAGTTCCTTTCAAATGTAAAAACAAGCACTATAGATGTTACAGAACAGATCAGTTCTGAAGAAAGAACATATTCCGTTTTGGCGGCACCGATTATTGTTCAGGGTGAAATTAAGGCTTATATTTATATTGAAAGGGCCTCAGTTAAAGGATCTTTTATAGAAAATGAAATTAATTTCATAGAACTTGTGACAGATAATATAGGTTATATAATAGATAATGTTAAGCTTTTTGAATTAGCAACTACAGACTCCCTCACTAAACTTTATACAAGAAGACATTTTGCATCTCTTGCAGCTAAAGATTTTGAGAAAGCCAGAAAATACACATATCCTCTCTCTCTTCTGATGCTGGATATTGACTTTTTTAAAAATGTGAACGATACTTACGGGCATTTAATGGGAGATGCTGTATTAAAAGCTTTTGGCAAAATGATAAAACAAAACATAAGAAGCTCCGATTATGCCGGTAGACTTGGTGGAGAGGAATTTGCCATAGTTCTTTCCGGAACAGACATAAAAGGTGCAATGGAAACTGCTGAAAAACTTAGAAAAAAATGCGAAACTACCGATTTTTCAGGATTGAAAATAACAGCAAGTATTGGTTGTGCTCAATATAATGCAGCTTTTATTTCTTCTCCTGAAGAACTTGTAGAATGTGCTGATTCTGCACTTTATAAAGCTAAGAAAAGTGGCAGAAATAAAGTTGTAAAATATGAATTTAAAACGGAGTCGGAATAATATGCCATTAAATCTTAAAATAACTAAAGAGGATTTACAGAAAGGAGTGATTGAAGATGTTAAAGGGCAGATAGAAGAACTGGCTCATTCTCCTGCAACTATCCGTAGTTTTGAAAATTCTGTAATATTTAATTTTGAAATGAGTTTTGAAGATTTAGTGCATTCACTTGGTTCTGCTGAGATAAAGAAATGGTTTAAGGCTCTTGACTCGGAAATTCCTTATATTCCATATTTCTTATCTGACAGTTCTGATTATACCTTGGCTTACTATCTCATGGGAACTATTGATTTTACTGAAAAAGGTCATGAAATAACTTTTTCTCCAAGTCAGGCTAAAGCTTTTTTTAAGGAAAAAGTTAGAGATATTCAGAATTTATGTCTGCCTAACAATATAAATCCTCAGCAGGCAATAGACAGACTTTCTTCCTCTCTTGGAGGAATTGCCGAATCTGATTCTGAAAGAAAAGAGTCGGCAGATAAATCAATTGAAAATCAGAAATCTGCTGATTCTAAAAGTAAATTTGAACATATGCTTGATAAATACGGATCTTTTGCCTCAATTGCAGGAGAGGATAGAACAAGACTTTTTGTTGTTTTTGATAAAAAAAGCACAGAAATATCTTTTTCTTCAATATCTTTTTACCCGGATAAAGAAGAGCTTCCATATTTTGAAGTGCTTTTTAAAATTGATGGAAAAGATACAGCTTTTCCTGTTATTGCGATGTATGATCCTGATATTCTTACATCTTCAATAGAAAAATGGAATGGCGTTTTTATTGAAGCTTTTATAAGTGAAGATGAAAGGTATTCAAAGTTCTTTGTTATTGAACAACCAATAAAACCTGAAATTTGTTTTAATGAAAAAGCCACTTTCAAATCTGATGCGCCTGATCACAGAGATCTCAGGATTCTTGAGCTGGAAAAGAAAATTGCCTATCTCGAGGATGAAGTAAAAAAGAAAGACTCTATGATAGAATATTATGAAATAGAGCTTGCAAAAAAGAAGAAAGGTTTTTTTGGGAAATTATTTAGCTAATGAAAGTTACTCTTTTAGGAACTGGAGCTTCAACAGGCGTTCCGATGCTTGCCTGCAGCTGTCCTGTGTGCACGTCCGATAATATAAAAAATAAAAGAAGCAGATTTTCTATTCTTATTGAAACAGGATTTGTAAATCTTCTTATAGACACACCTTTTGAAACCAGAGAACAGATTGTCAGACAAAAGATAACCAGTATTGATGCAATATGGATTACGCACCATCATTCAGATCATATTGCCGGTCTTGATGATATGAGAGTGTTTGCTTTTAAGCAAAAAATTTCAATGCCTCTTTTCCTTTCAAAAAAAAGTTATGAAAGACTTTCTGTAAGAATTCCGTATTTGTTTTTTGACAATATATACATGGATATGCCTTTAATGAATCCATATATATTTGATTCCGAACCGATTTTTTATAAAGGTCTGGAACTCATACCAATTTCTTATCTTCATGGCGATATTGAAGTGCATAGCTTCAGATTAGGGAATTTTGCATTTATTGCAGACATTAGCGAATTTCCGTCGGATAGTGTTATTGAGAAACTGAAAGGTCTTAAATATCTTGTAATTGCGTGTACTGTAACAACTGACTGTTTTAAACATATGGGAACGGAAAAAGTTCTTGACCTTATAAAGATAATATCTCCTGAAAAGACAGTGCTTACTCATATGAATCACAGATTTGATTATGAGGAACTTAAAAAAACATTGCCGTCGGGAATAATTCCAGGGTATGACGGATTTTCATTTGAGGTCTAAAATGACAGAGATAGAAAACTACAGAAGCTCAATGTTTGACTTCCCGTATGAAGTTTTTAATATAGTCCTCTCAAAGAAGAGTTTCCTTGATATAAAAAGACTTGACATAGAAAATGAAGCAGATGCTTATGAATATCTGAAGAATTATGGTTTTGATATCAATCTTGAATATCATAAAGATCAGGTTGCAAAAATACTGGTAGATTCTAAAAAGTTTATTCAGACATATCTTTTGGAAGATCCACATTCTCCTGAACAATCTCTTGTTATGCCTCCTGAACTGCTTTTTGAAGATGATCCGTTGAAACTTCTGATGCTTGCCTCAAATCCACAGAGAAATTTAATGCAGAGATGGTCTTGCGCACTTCTTCGTGTTGCTCATACAGTTACCCATGTTGACAATGACCTTGCAAAATATTTCTTTCCCGGAATAAAAAAGCAGATACTTTCAGTTTTTATGTCACACCTTGATGTTACAAGAGATGGGGACTATTTCTTAGGTGATGGTGAAGACAAGATAAAGTTAAAGCTTTTTGAGATGAAAAGTGAAAAAACAAGAGACTCTATGATAATGAAGCTTCTTCATAAAAAAGAGAGTGTCGGTGCGGCTATTTTTGATAGGGTTGGTGTTAGAATTGTTACGAGAACTAAGCTTGATGTTCTTCTTGTTTTAAAATATCTTGCTGAAAAACATGTTATTTCTTTTGCAAATATCAATCCTGCAAGAACACGTAACAATATTATTGATACTGAAAAATTTCTTACAGCACTTGAATCATTAAAAAATAGTGACAAACAAATTACGGAAGAAGATGCAATAAATTTTCTGGAAGAACATACTGTACTTGATGAAGCAAAAAGGCAGACACAGGCGGAGTCAATAATAAGAGAATCAAATCCTTATTCAAGTACTCAGTATACTTCATTGCAGCTTACTCTCAGAAAGCTTATAAATATTCAGGATCCTTTTAACATAACTTTAAGTTATAAATTTTTCTTTCCTTTTGAAATTCAGATTCTTGATGAAGATTCATATGAAGAAAGCAGGCACGGTAGAGCCAGTCATGATGAATACAAGAAAAAACAGGCTGCCGCAGTTAGAAAAAGGGTTCTAGGAAATGTGCTTAGTTATCTTTCAAAAGACATTTCCCAGGAAGAATTTGATGTTCAGTAGGATTCAAGCTGAATAGACCAGCTGTTTAGTGTTGGCAGAGTACCTGAAAGAATTATTGTTCCTGACGCTATCATAAGAGTCCAGTTTCCAGCTGCCTTTGAAATATCTTTAAAAGAAGAAATTCCCTGATTTATTGTAATTGTTTCAGTAAAAACATCTGCTTCTTCGGAAGCATCTCTTAATTGAACTTTAGTTCCATCAGGGGCCTGAAGATAAATATCAAAAAGACATCGATTGTTTCCTTCACAGGAAATTTCAGCATCGAAATTTACTAAGAGGAGTTTGCTGTTAAAATTTTCTACATTTATGGTTGATTTGAACAGTGTTTCATTTTGTATTGAGAAAGGTCCTGTTTGAGAACATGGTTCTTTTTCGCAGCTGTTTTCAGCCACAGTTTTAAAAGTCCAGAGAACACTTTCCATTTGATTTTCATAAATCGAATTATCTCTTACACCTGCTTTTATAATAACCGTATAAGTGTAGTTTTTCTTAAGTGCTGAATATAGGCATTTGAATGATATCTGATCTGATGTAGAGCATGAAAGTTCTTTGTCATTGGTGCCGTCTGTCAGAATTACATGTAGTGTTGAAACCATAATAGTTTCGCTGAAGGTTATTTCCACATTGCCTTCAATATCAAAATTGCCATTTTCTCCTTCTGGTGACTTTGATATAACTGATGGAGGCGTTTTGTCTTCTTCCTGTTGAGAATCTGTATCTTCGTCAGGAGAGTCATCATTCTGCGTTCTTTCACCTGGCTTACAGTATCCCTGACTGGTACATGCGAAAGTTATTAAAGAACAGTCTGTGTCTTCGAAACATGAATCGGCTTTTTCACAGTAGCCTATGAGCTCGCCACTTTCATTTTTCTGGTTATCGCTTGTATTGCAGTATTCATCTATATTGCATGCGGAAGCATTTATTTCCAGGCATGTTGTGTAATCTTCTTCTTCGCCACCGCAGGCAGAAAGAATTATAAGCAGAATAAAAGCAATCAATAAAACTATTCGCATAACACAAAACTCATGTAAATTTAAACAACACAAACCGATTTTACAAAATAGAAAAAATTTAGTCAAGTGGAAAATGATATAAGATTTTTTTATGACAAACCATACGTGTCAGTTTTTCTGGAGTATCATGCCTTTAAGAAATTCTGTTTCAGGAGCAGAAATTCTTATCGGATAATCTTCACTTTGGTGAAGCTGCTCAAGTATTGTCATATCTGAAAAACTGTCTTTTGATGCAAAAGCCAAAGCTTCTCTGAACATTTCATGTGTAATGGAATCATCTCTGCAAAAAGTTATGAGTATTCCATCTTTTTCCAGAATGTTCATAGCTGCCATATTAATGTCTTTATATGTTTTTACCCATTTTGATGCCTCAGTTCTTTTTTCTACAAAAGGAGGCGGATCAAGTATTATGAGAGAAAAAGTTTCTTTTTTTTGTCTTGCTTTTCTAAAAAAACCAAAAACATCATCTCTCATAAACTCTGCTTTATCACTATCAAAACCGTTTAGAGCAATATTTTTTTTTGCTCTATCAAGAACAAATTTTGAGACATCGCAAAGAGTTATCTTTTTAGCTCCACCTGCAAGTGCATATATAGAAAATTCACCACAGAAGCAACATGCATCCAGAACATTTTTATCTTTTGCGTATTTTTGTAAATTTTCTCTTATAGATCTGTATTCGGTATAGAATCCATATTTCTGAATTTCACAGTTTGCCTGAAATGTAAGTCCGTTTTCAACAATTTCCTGTTCATTTTTATAATCCTCTCCAGCAAGGATTACTACAGAAGGTTCCAGCCCTTCTTCTGTTCTATCAAGAGAGTTGCTTTTGTCATAAACCCATTTTATGTTAGGAACTGTGTCTAAAATTGCTTCTGCAATATTCTTTTTTTCAATATCCATTCCTGGTGAAACTACATTTAGAAAAACTCCTTCACCAAAAAGGTCAGCTTCGATACCTGGAAGCATATCGGATTCTCTGAAAATAAGCTTACATGCATTTGTGTTTTTTATAATATTTTCTCTTTTTCTTATAGCTGACGCTACTTTCTGTTTAAGCCAGTTCGTATCTGGAATAACATTTTTATCCCATTCCAGAAGTCTTATTGCAACTCTGGCGTTTCCATTCCAGTGTCCATATGCTATGAAATCTCCTTTATAATCTACTACCTCAACAATAGATCCGGTTTCAGGATTTTCTGTTTTTAAAACAGCTCCTGAAAAGACAAGAGGGTTTTTTGAGATAGGTAATTTTTCTCTGCCGGATTTTAAAAATACTTTTTTCATATTATCTCCAGTGATAATTTAATTTAGAGCTTTTAGCACGATTGATTCATTTTCCCAATCAAGTTTTTCTATTTTAAGTTTTATTCTGCTTCCTACTTTAAGATGTTTTTCATCTTTACAGCGAATAAGAAAACCATCAATCTCAACAATTGCAAATCCTTCACTTGGTATTTCTATTACAATACCATCTATAACAGCACCTTCTCCAAGCTTCTGAAAATAGATTCCTCGTCTTTGTTCAAGCGTTATTCCTGCCATTTAACGCCTCCTGTATAGCTTCAAAAGAAAAACCTCTGCTAAGCAGTTTTTGTTTTAATATGTGTGTTTCCGATTTTTTGATTGCAGGTATGGTTTGCTTTATGTTATCAGCTTCTTCTTCAATGGAATAAGACTTTCTTATTGCTGATACATCAAATTTATTACCTGTTTTCTCATAAAGTTTGGCAATAATGTAGGTAATGCCTTTTTTTTTCCTTTTATATTCATTTACGATTTGATAAAGAGTATTTTCATCATTCAGATATTTAAGTTCAACAAGACGGTCTATAGTATCGCCAATTTCTTTTTCTTCAAAACCTTTGGATAAAAGTTTTCTTGTAAGTTCTGCTACAAAATGATCTCTTAAAGAGAGAATTTTTAATGCAGTTTCAAAAACATTTTTTTTATTCGAATTCAAAGTCATCATCCTCTTTTGACTTTGCAAGATTTCTAAGTTCAGGATTTTCCTTACTTTTATCCATTGATTTCCAGTCCCCATCTCCGGAAACAGAAACTCCTTTCATTCTAAGGGCAAGATCATCAGGCGAAGTTGCATTCTGCATTGCAGCATCCCATGTTATAAATCCTTCTTTGTAAAGAGAGTATATACTTTGATCAAAGCTTTGCATACCATATGTCATATAACCGCTTTGGATTACATCACCTATTTCTTTGAATCTTGGAGGATCAAGAATGATATCTCTAACTCGTAAAGTATTTATAAGGACTTCGACAGCAGGAACTCTTTTCCTTCCATCTTTTGTTTTAATGAGGCGTTGAGAAACTACGGCTCGCAAAACTGAAGCAAGCTGTTGTCTTATCTGTTCCTGCTGATCTACAGGAAATACTCCTATGATACGGTTTATTGTTTCTGCAGCATCAAGAGTGTGGAGTGTACTGAACACAAGGTGGCCTGTTTCTGCTGCAGTAAGAGCTATTTCAATTGTCTCGAGATCTCTCATTTCTCCAACCATTATTATATCTGGATCCTGTCTGAGAGCAGATCTCAATGCTTTAGAAAAAGAATATGTATCTATTCCAAGTTCTCTCTGATTAATGACGGCATGTTTGTCCTTTAAAAGAAATTCTATGGGATCTTCAATTGTCATTATGTGACAGGTTTTATTATTGTTGATATAATCAATCATTGATGCCAGCGTTGTGGATTTACCACTTCCTGTTGTTCCGGTGAGAAGTACTAGACCTCTCTGAAACATGGCTACTTTTTTCAATATAGGCGGAAGATGCAAATCATCCATTGGCTGTACACTGAAAGGAATAAGTCTGAAAACCATCCCGATACTGCTTCTCTGTTTGAAAAGATTAACCCTGAATCTTCCAGTACCAGGCAAGCTGTAGGCAAAATCTATTTCTTTTTCTTTGGTGAATGTTTCCTGATTTTCTTCATTGAGAACGGTTTTTACCATAACGTCAACTTCTTCAGGTTTAATAACACCAAAATCATCAACTTTTATAAGCCTTCCATTTATCCTGAATACAGGAACACTGTAGGTTTTTATGTGTACGTCGGAAGCATTCGCTTTGACAGCAACTTCAAGGATGTTTTCAATTGTTCTCATTTTTTATAAACCTATTTTTTTTCTTTTTTTTCTTTCTTTTTTTCTTCTGCTACTTCGGTGATTTCTTCTTCTTTTACAAGGTTGTAAAAAGCTTTCACCTTGTCAGCAATTTCTTTTGTAAGCTCTGTGTTTTCCTTAAGAGTGTTACATACATTTGTAACACCCTGACCAAGCCTTGTTTCTTCGTAAGAATACCAGCTACCTGATTTTTTTATTATTTCCGCACGCTCAGCTACATTGACTAAATCAGAAAGTCTGTCAATACCTTTTCCGTACATCATATCGAAAACAGCTTCTTTAAAAGGAGGAGAAACCTTGTTTTTAACAACTTTTACTTTTACCTGATTGCCTTTTATGTCTTCTTTTTCTTTTATTGATGCTATTTTTCTTACGTCAAGTCTTACTGATGCGTAAAATTTAAGAGCATTTCCACCTGTAGTTGTTTCTGGATTTCCAAACATGACACCAATTTTCATTCTAAGCTGATTTATAAAAATAAGACATGTGCTGGATTTGCTTACAGCTGCAGTAAGTTTTCTGAGAGCCTGAGACATCAGTCTTGCCTGAACACCCATATGACTGTCTCCCATTTCACCTTCTATTTCAGATCTTGGAACAAGAGCTGCAACACTGTCAACAACAACTACATCTATTGCGTTGCTTCTAACGAGTGATTCAACTATTTCAAGAGCCTGTTCCGCATAATCAGGCTGAGACATTACAAGATTATCAACCTGCACACCAACTCTTTTTGCATATGAAGGATCAAAAGCATGTTCAACATCTACAAATGCACACAAGCCCCCTTTCTTTTGGGCTTCAGCTATGGCATGAAGTGCCAGTGTTGTTTTTCCTGAAGATTCAGGTCCATATATTTCAATAATTCTTCCTCTTGGGTATCCTCCAACTCCAAGTGCAATATCAAGACTCATAGCTCCACTTGGAATTACAGGAATATCAACTTCAGGAGCGTCCCCGAGAATCATGATAGAACCTTTACCATACTGTTTTTCTATGTTGTGAATTACACTGTTGAGCAGTTCTCTTTTTGTATCGGACATTAAATACCTCCTGAAGATTTATTTGTTTCGATTTGAAAAAATTTATATTGTACAGGTGATAAAATTACAGTTCTTATATAACTGAGCTCTTTTCTTTCTATTTTTAAAATGTAAGAAGAATCTTTTTTTTCAACATCTGTCATAATAGAACCATTTTTTATATCTTTAAGTATTCCTTTAAGAAGTTTTACCTGTTCATGAATATGTCTGACTCTTTCTGTTTTAAAGAATTCATAGTTTTTGTTACGTGAAATTTCTTCTTTATAGAGTTTTTCAAAAATTTCATCGTCATTAAGATCTTTAAGTTTATATTCTGTCATAACTCTTTTCTCCTTCAAAATTTAATAAAATATACGGCCAAGAGTTCCTGAAAGAAATTTTTCCCCACCCGCATTTGGCAGATATACTATTTTTTCTATTGATGTATCTCCTTTTACAGCAGCATTTTTACCTACAACAAGCTCAGGGCCGACTTTGATTGAATTCCTGAGATCTGCTCCATCTCCAATAAGTACCGGCGGTGTAATTGGAACAGCTGCCATTTTTACATTGTTTCCAAATGCAACCAGTGATTCCGGGCCAATTTCGGGAGAAACATTTGCAATAGAATCAAGTGGATTAAAATAAGATAGCGGAAGTGATTTTAAAAGATCAAAGCTACATGTCAGAAAAGCATCCACAGTTCCGATATCCCACCAGCGCCCTTTTATCGTAAAAGCACCCATTTCTTTTTTATCTTCTATTATTCTGCAATAAATATCATCTGTTATGGAAAGGAATATATCTTCGGGAATATATTCAAGTATTTCCGGTTCAAGAATATGAAGTCCGGTAAAAATGGAATTTCCTTTAGGTAAAGAAGGATAGATTGAGCTGTTAATCATTCTTGTTAAAAGGCCATCTTCAGATGTAAGAACAGCTCTCTTATCTTCGGACGCAGATGGAATTACGCCCAAAGTAGCTATTCTTCCACTGTTTTTATGATAATCCACAATATCATCAAGGGAAAAATCAAAAATAGTATCAGAATTGATCACAATAAAAGTACTATCAACTTTTTCTCTAAGAGAACCAATAGCTCCTCCGGTGCCAAGTATTTCTTTTTCTTCAAGCCATGTAATTGAAACACCATATTCTTTGCCATTTCCAAGTTTGGATTTTATTTCATCCCTGCGATGATGTACATTTATGAAAATATCCTTTATTCCATAGTTTTTCAGAAATTTTATATTGTACTCTATCACAGGAATATTAAGAATAGGAAGAAGCGGTTTTGGTATTTCATCTGTAATTGGTGCAAGTCTTGATCCAAAACCGGCGGCTAAAATGAGTGCTTTCATTTAAAATCTCCTTCGGAAAACTCGGAAATAAACGGCGCAAGCTCACTAATAATATCTTTTCTTCCCAGTTTTTCAAGGGAATGTCTGACATAAAAAAGTGATGGTCTTATAAATGGTATAAACCATTTCTTACCTTTGATCTGATGAAGAAATACGAATCTTCCTGCATCTTTTAACTTTCTTTGTACTGTCTGCATATGAAAAACATACAGAAAATCTTTTTTCTCGGAAAAGATTTCTGATATCATATTGCTATTGTTCCAGTAAAACTCTAAAAGTTCATTAAGTTCCTTTTCATTAAGATAGATATATGAATCTCTTAAAAGAGCAACAAGATCATAAACCGGGGTTGAAAGCAGTGCATCCTGAAAATCTATAAGATAAAAATCATCATTTTTTTGCATAATGTTTTTTGACTGAAAATCTCTGTGAGAAACAATATTTGGAAGAGAAGCAAGATAAGATGAAATTTCTTCAAAATCAGGCAAAAGCTTTTCCCATAAACCATCGAAAGAAGGGTAATAAACTCTTTTTTCTATCATGTATTCATAAAAATGATAAAACTCATTCATAAAAAGTTTATGATCAAATTTCTTGTTATCTGCAGCACATTTTTTTCTTGTTGGCGAAACAGCTCCTTTTTGCCAATCTATAAGTAAGATAATGGCTTTTTTGAGAGAATTGATTTTATCTTCTGTGGAATTTATAAGTGCAAATAAAGTGTTGTCCCCCAAATCTTCCTGAATCATAATTCCTTCATCGTCATTTTTGTAATAAATCTCAGGAAATTTTACAAAAGGAGAAAAAGAGTCGTGAACGGATATAAAATCAGAATATGCATCTCCCCTGCCAAATTCAGGAGAACCTGATAAAGCCACTTTAACAGCAATAGCTTTAAAGCTGCTGTTTATAAGTCGAATATAGATTCTGGAACTTGCATCACCAAAAAGAGGTTCCAATGTTGTTTCATTACTGCTGCCCCGCCAATCGTCTACAGCTTTTAATATTAAATTTTCTGTCATTTTTTCTCCATTTGCTCGTGAAGCTCATCAACTACAGATAAAATAAAAGGAATAGAGAGTGCTGTGAAAAGTGAAAGTATTATTGGAAAATCTGAAAAAAGATTATATATGAAAAGTTCCAGTGCAAAGAAAATAAGAGACATCATAAAAAGCCTGAATCTAAGACCTTTACCTATGTCAAAACTTTCTATTATAGCATCAAAAGCAAAGATTTTCTTTTTTACAGAAATTGACCATGAAAACATTATAAAGGTAAAAATTAAAACTGCAGGAATAACAAAAATAGTATAACCTATTGTCATTAAAGGATATACAACAAGAGAAATAATAAAACCTGAAAGAAAATAATCAGTGAATTTTTTAATAACAGTAGTATTCGCATCTCTGAAATTATATGACTGACTGTAAATTTCATTTTCCATTGAAAGCAAAATCATTCCTGAAAAAAGCATAAAAACTGCAATTCCGGCAATTTTGTAATAAGAAATAAGAGCTAAAATGCCCCATAAAAGAAGTATATGCGGCAGTAGTGATTTAAAAGATGCTTTATAGTTAATAACTCCCTGTTTTAATGCACTTTCAAGATCAAGTATCTCTATTTTTTTTGTCAAAAAGACCTCCTCTCAAACAACGCTAAGTCTACCAACAATGGTCTTTAAAATCAATTTTGCTGAATAGATTAAAATTGAATCTTTAGACTTATTTTATATAATTCCAATGTTTATTAGGAGAAAAGACAATGTTCACAGGATTGATAGAAAAGTGTTCCAAAGTTATTTCCATTTCGGGAAACAGTATGGAAAAAAAACTGGTTATAGAAAACCCTTTTAATGTTGGTGAAATAAAGAAAGGAGAGTCTGTTGCTGTTGATGGCACATGCCTGACAGTTACATCTTTTGATGCACATAAAATAGAATTTTTTGTTTCTGCAAGAAGCGTAAAAGCAACAATAGCTGCTTCGTATAAAACCGGAATAACAGTAAATCTTGAAAGAGCAATGCAGTTTGGCGGCAGGCTTGATGGGCATATAGTTCAAGGACATGTTGATACTACGGCAAAAATGGTTGCAATGAAAAAAGTAGATTCAGGATATGAAATTGAAATAACACTTGATTCCGATTATGAAAATCTTGTGGTTGATAAAGGCTCTGTTGCAGTTAATGGAATAAGTCTGACAGTTGCAGAGCTGAAACCTTCAAGCTTTATTGTATCAGTTATTCCTGAAACCCTTTCTTCAACAAATATATCTGAAAAACTTCATAATAACGTAAATATTGAATTTGATATTCTGGGAAAATATGTTCAGAGGCAGCTCTCTTTAAAAAGCAGTAAAAACATTGATTCAATGCTGGAAATGCTTTAATGGCAGCAGTTTTAATTTTTCTATTTTCCTTAATTACATCTGATGAAATAATAAACACTGCTCAGCAAAATGGTTTTTATTACAAAAATGTTGAAATAGAAGAAGTTAAAGCTCAAGATTGTGAAAATGAAAATAACTTTGTAAAAAAAGAAAAACATTGCTGGAAACTTATAAGACAGGATAAAACAGAAATAAATCTGAAAGAAAAAGCCAACGACATAATTGTTGAAATTACTCCTGATAAATCATTTTCCATCTATTATATCTATATTGAGAAAAACTTTAAAGTAATAAGAACGGTTATTAAAAGCAGGCAAATAGAAATAAAAAAACGTCGTGGAATAAATTCAATTCAAATAACAGCAGTTGGAGAAAAAGGACCGGAAGTAATCTATCAGAGAGATTTTACAGAAAAAAAAGAAAGCAAATTTGCAAAAACCATAGATGAATCGATCAAAATAGCAAGAACTCTTCGAAAGTTAGCTCCACTTGTAAAAGATTCAGAACTTGATGCAATCGCTGAAAGAAGGTGTAACAGTATATTAGGAAATACGCTTCAACACTATGATTCTGTAAATGGAAGTGTTGCACACAACAATTTAAAATCAAGAACAATAGGTGAAAACCTTTTTATTGCAGAAAATGAGAAAGATGCATGGGAAATGATGGCAAAATCACCATCACACCTTTTTAACCTCGTGCATCCAGATTTTACCAAATACGGTATCTGTATAAAAAAGAAAGATAATAAAATCTATGGAGCTGTGATTTTCAGCAGATAAAAAAATGGTGCCGGAAACAGGACTCGAACCTGCACAGGAATACTCCCACTAGAACCTGAATCTAGCGCGTCTACCAATTCCACCATTCCGGCACTTCAATTGCGAGTGCGATTATACTTATCGGTGCTATTTGTCAAGATAATTGATTAATATGTGGCAAAAAAATATTTGGAATAAAAAAGTTTTTCCTTACTATAAAAAAGTTTACTGAATTTATGGCTTTGAGAACTTTATTGACAGGA
The DNA here is from genome assembly GCA_963667425.1 of bacterium. GTDB lineage: Bacteria > UBP6 > UBA1177 > UBA1177. The sequence goes on from OY763407.1 coordinate 2,415,060, forward strand.
TGATTTTATGATTCGTATTGATACCCTTTCAGGTGATTTTAAGATATATCAGCCTGATGAAACTGGTCAGAGATATTCAACTGATGATATGCTTACCGCATGGATGGCTTTAATATGTACTGAAAATGCTGTTCCTGAGAAATTCTTGGATTTGGGAAGCGGTCTTTGTAGTGTTCCAATGATTGTTTTATGGAAATTTCAGCAAATTACTGGTGCTGGAATTGAGCTTAGAGAGTCAAGATATACTCTTGGTTTAAAATCGCTTGCATTGAATGGACTTGATAAACGTTTTAAATTGTTTAACGGAGATTTGAGAACACTTAAAATTGATTCAAAATTTGATTTGATAACATCAACTCCCCCTTATTACACAAATTCTGAAGGTCCGCTGAGTCCCTATCATGATAAAGCTGCTGCAAGATTTGAGCTTAACGGGAGCATTGAGGATTATTTTGCTACGGCAAGTAAACATTTGTCTGAAAAGGGTCAATTTATAACGGTTTATCCTTATCAGTATATTGACAGAGTTTATGATGCTGCTAAAAAATTTGAAATGTTTATAAATAAGAGAGTTGATATGATTCCAAGAATCGGAAAGAAGCCATTGATTTCTCTTTTTTCTGCAAGTTATGAAGAGAATATTGAATTGATTGAAGAAATTGTTGTAAGAGATGAAAACGGTCTTTTTACCGCTGAATATAACAATGCCAGGATTTTATGTGGTTTTAAACCTAAAAAGTAGGAATGTTAACTTCTTTTCTGTGAAAGATAATTTTCAATAAGAGCTATTTCCTGCTGATTTAATGAAAAAAGCTGATAGATAAATTTATTAATTCTGTTTCTCTGAGCCATTTTGTCATCTTTTTCAGGTTTTCCATAGTCAAATATAGACATGCTTTGATCTTCTGACTTGAATTTTCCAACTGCTTCTGAAATAATGTTCTGTATTGTTGAACCACTTGCTATAAATGGTATTTTTTGAAAATTTTTCTTTAAGAATTTGTTGTTTTGCGGAAATCTTAGTGTGTAATAGAATTCTATTAAAGAAGAATTAAAGTATGCTTCAGCATATTCTAAAGATATTTCACTTGTTTTTGGTATTACTGCCGCAGTATCATTTAAAAAATATATTTGAGTTTTATCTATTGTAAAAACAGGTTTGCTGCTGAGATAGCGTATTAAAAGTTTGTCTTTTTCCATGTTTTCTGTTTTTGGCATTTGAGAAAATTTAGAAGGGTCAGGAAGTATCCATGTTTTAGATTCCGGTTTTTGAAAAGCCTCTATATCCCGTCCTCTTATAAAATGTTTAAATTTGCTGTTAAGTCTGAGGCTCATTAACTCTGGCTTGTTTTTGCCTGAAGGAAACATTCCTATAAAAAATTTAAAGTAATCTGATGCTGTTTTTCCTTTTGATGTATTTTCTATTTTTTTTATCAGATCAAAAGTATCTTGTTCAATTGATATATCAAATGTAAGAAGATTGTTAAATGTAAGCTCTGTCTGATCAAAAAGCATTTCTTCATGAATGTTTTCTCTTATAACTGCAAATTTTTCTATTTCATTGTTTTTTCTTGTGAGCTCAGTAATTATATGATTTTCTTTCTCATTTATCTTTGTAACATTGAAAGATTCATAAATATTTGTTTTTGCTACTTTAGATGCAGAAGATATGTAAAAATTCCTTTTTGTAAAAAGAAGCTTTTTTCCATTTTTCTTTAAAAGATGCATGATATTTTGGATAAATTTTTGTGAAAGTGGTTCAGAATAGATTATTTCGTCAAAAATTATGTCAAAGTAGTCAGGTCTTAACATGCTTTGCGTATTATTTATTAATTCAAAAAGTGTTGCTTGAGAAGAAACTTCAATGTTCTGATTTCTTTTTACAGGTGAAACGGAAATATTTTCTGAAAAAAGATTCGGAAGTTTAAATGAAGGATTTGAAAAACATATAAAGTTTTCTTTTTCAATATTTCTTGAAACAGCAATTCTGTCCGAAAGAAATAGAATTTTTTTCTCTTTTATGTCAATTCTTTCCTTTTCTATGATTTCTTCTTCAGGAAGTGTTATTATTCTGGAAACAGAGAGATAGTTAAGTATTTCAATTGGAAGTCTGTCCCTGAATTTTTTATTTATCTCTCCAAATTCTTTTTTAGATATTTCTTTTAATTCTTTTGAAGAAGATCTTTTGTCAATTTCAAACAAATGAAGTCTGTTAAGTAAAAATACCGTTGCATCAGTTTTTAAATTGTTTTCCGTAATAAAAGATTCTAAGTCTTTGAAAAGTTTACAAGTTCTTTTTCTGATATCCATAACAAACTCCATTAAAGATTCAGCTCATTATAATATTAAAATGTTTTTATTCAATTTTTAGGTTTTATTTTTATTCGATAAAAGAAACAGAGATAAAAAAAAGCGGGCTTTTAGCCCGCTTAATATAAATCCTTGAAAAACAAAGATTAGACTGTTGTATCTTCGTCAACAACAGGCTCTTCGTCAGCAACAACGTCTTCATCAACAACAACGTCTTCATCAACAACAACGTCTTCATCAACAATTGGTTCTTCATCAGCAACAACGTCATCATCTACAACGGGCTCGTTGTCAGCAATAACATCATCGTCAACAACTGGATCATTGTCTGTTGGAGGAGTTACTTCTACACAATTGCCATTAGCATCACAATCTTCTACAACAGTACCAGTTGTACAGTCAACTGTATCTTCTGTATCACCATCACCATTGTGATCTCCACCATCTGTTTCAAAACATGTACAAAGTTCTTCAACAGAATTAATGTCATCATACATTGCAACGATATCTTCTGGTTTGTCTGTGAGCTGAACTGTCATTAACATGCTGAGAGTGTCTCCAGCAGTAAAAGTTGTTGTTTCATCAGCACAGAATTTTGTTGTTCCAACTGGCATTTCTCCGCCAGCAGTTGTGTTGTTTGCAAAAACAGGAACAGCTGTTACACACTGTTTGAAAGCTGTTTTGCCATCACCTGTTGTGTAGTCAGACCATAATTTAATAACAGATGTCTGCTGTGCAAAATCAACTGAACCACCAAGACCACCAGCTTCTGTGCTAGCAGCAATAGCTTGTATATTCTGAGAAAGCATAATTACCTGTGTTGCCATTGAATAGTAGTTTCCACTTGGGTCAGACATTGTTACTAAAACAACTCCAGGAGCGGTTGAACCATCTGTTAAAGAAAGACTTGTTGCTATTGCATAGCTTCCTGCACTTGCGAAAGTTTTGTCTGTGTTGTTTGCAAGCTTTCCAATTACTGTTGAAGGAGTTGTTAAACCTGAAATTTGAGATGAACTTGCGAATATCTGGGTAGAAACATTAAAACCAAAGTATGATTCCCATCCTTCTCCAGCAACTACTTTTGCATCGTCATTGAAGCATACACAAACTTCATGATTTCTGCCTGCCCATGCAAAACCTTCATTGCAGGCACATTCAGCAATGTCTTCACCAGTTGAATCCTGAACAACTTCACAAGTTCCATTGCCTGAACAGGTAACATCTTTACAAAGATCTGGATCGTTGTCAGTAGGTGGAACGTCGTTATCAGCAGGAGGATTCTGATCTGCGTCTGTAGTTTCATTGTCATTTACAGGATCATCTTTTTTGTCATCATCACATGCTACGAAAGTGAATGATAAAAGCGCTAAAAGCGCAAGAAGAAACATAAATCTCTTCGTCATTTCTCTTTACCTCTTTAAAAAAATTAACCAAAAAGTCAGCCAAAAAATACAATATTTCGGTGCAATAATAAGGGAAAGTAGTTTTTTGTCAAGTGAAAATTAAAAAAATGGATAAATTCTGTTAAAAAATAAATAACAAATTTCATGATGTAGGATTTAAGTATCCGTTCTTTTGTTTCTATATTAATTAATGTAAGTCTGAGTTTGTTGAAAAAAAAGCAAAAAAAATAAAAAAAATGTTGACAGGACTAAAAGTTTAAGTACATTGTTTTCTGCTTTCGGGTGTTTGAAATTTGACTAGGTGCTGGAATAGCTCAATTGGCAGAGCCGCCGACTTGTAATCGGCAGGTTGCGGGTTCGAGTCCCATTTCCAGCTCCATCTGGAGGGGTTCCCGAGCGGCCAAAGGGAGCAGACTGTAAATCTGCCGTCAACGACTTCGAAGGTTCGAATCCTTCCCCCTCCACCATCTTTTTTTAGGTGGGTTTTATTTCATTGGTGCGGGAATAGCTCAGCTGGCTAGAGCATTAGCCTTCCAAGCTAAGGGTCGCGGGTTCGAATCCCGTTTCCCGCTCCAATTTTTTTTTTTATGGGCCCGCGTAGCTCAGTCGGTTAGAGTGCATCCTTGGTAAGGATGAGGTCATCAGTTCGATTCTGATCGTGGGCTCCACCGGGGCGCTGGTGTTTTCGATTGCTTATTAAAAATAGGTTTTTTTTAAGGAGAGCAAAAAAATGGCTAAGGCAAAGTTTGACAGGTCCAAACCACATGTTAACATTGGAACGATAGGACACGTAGATCACGGTAAGACAACACTTACAGCAGCTATAACCAAGACTCTTGCATCAAAAGGTCTTTCAGAGTACGTAAGCTTTGACAACATAGACAAGGCTCCGGAAGAAAGAGAAAGAGGAATCACAATAGCAACGGCACACGTTGAATATCAGACAGCAACCAGACATTATGCACACGTTGACTGTCCTGGTCACGCTGACTACGTAAAGAACATGATCACCGGAGCTGCCCAGATGGACGGAGCAATCCTTGTTGTATCAGCAGCAGACGGTCCTATGCCACAGACAAGAGAGCACATCCTTCTTTCAAGACAGGTTGGTGTTCCTTATATAGTAGTATTTCTTAATAAAGTTGATCAGGTTGATGACGAAGAACTTCTTGACCTTGTTGAGATGGAAATCAGAGAGCTTCTTGATCAGTATGAATTTCCTGGCGACGATACACCAATAGTAAGAGGATCAGCGCTTAATGCACTTAATTCAGATGATCCTGAATCACCTGAAGTACAGTGTATATATGATCTCATGGATGCAGTAGACAGCTATATTCCGGAGCCGGAAAGAAGTGTTGACAAACCATTCCTTATGCCGATAGAAGATGTTTTCACAATATCAGGAAGAGGAACAGTTGTTACAGGAAGAATAGAAAGAGGAATAGTTAGAGTAGGCGAAAAAGTACAGATAGTAGGAATTACCGAAACCAAAGAAACTACATGTACAGGCGTTGAAATGTTCAGAAAGCTTCTTGATGAAGGCCAGGCAGGCGACAACGTAGGATGTCTGTTAAGAGGAATCAAGAAGGAAGAAGTTGAAAGAGGTCAGGTACTTGCTAAACCGGGATCGATTACTCCTCATACGAAGTTTGAGGGAGAGGTTTACGTACTTACTAAAGATGAAGGTGGAAGACATACACCGTTCTTTACAGGATACAGACCACAGTTCTTCTTCAGAACAACAGACGTTACAGGAGTTCTTAATCTTCCTGAAGATGTAAAGATGGTAATGCCGGGCGATAACGTAACAATAACAGTTGAGCTTATATCTCCTATCGCTATGGAAGAAGGACTTAGATTTGCTATCAGAGAAGGTGGCAGAACAGTAGGTTCAGGTGTTGTTTCTAAAATTGTTGGATAAGGTGGAATATTATGGCTTCTAAAAAGAAAGCTGGTGCTAGAATGAAAATCTCTCTTGTTTGTCCTGAGTGTAAGAGAAAAAATTACACAACTATGAAAAACAGGAAGAACACTGTGGAGAAATTGGCTCTTAAAAAATACTGCCCTTCATGCAGAAAGCATACGGAACATAAGGAAAGTAAGATTTAGTAGAGTCGAGATGTGGGTAGGTCAGTAGTTCAATTGGTAGAGCACCGGTCTCCAAAACCGGGTGTTGGGGGTTCGAGTCCCTCCTGGCCTGCCATTTTTTTTGAGAGAGGAAAAAGATGAGAAATGTAAAAGCAGTTTCTGGTATCTATTTTGGTTTTTTTGTAATTTTACTTTATTTTGGAACCAAAATTACCGATGCTGTTCTTGGCTTGAGATTTATAGATCTCGCTGATTATCATTTGTTTTCGGCAATCCCTGTAGATGTTTTGGGTGGTTTGGTTTTTGCTTCCGCACTTACTTTTTACTTTGTTAAAGGTAGAAAGGGTTGGTATCGTTCAGAGTTGGACAATGTGTGGGATGAACTTGTAAAGGTCGTATGGCCTACAAAGGAAGAGACAAAAATAACAACTATTTCAGTTCTGGTTTTTGTTGGAATTTCAATGCTTGTTCTTTTTCTGCTTGATACTTTTTGGGGAATTGTGCCATCAGTATTTAAAGGGATTTTCTAATGAAGTGGTATGCGATTCACACACAATCGGGATATGAGAATAAGCTGAAAGAAGCTATCGAAACCTTAGTGGCTTCAAAAGGAATGGAAAGCTGTTTTGGTGAAATAATTATCCCTGAAGTGGAGATTGAAGAAATAAAGGACGGTAAGAAAAAGATGGTCAGGAGAAATGTTTATCCTGGCTATATTTTTATTCAGATGGAGTATACTGAGGAATCCTGGTTTCTTATAAAAAACGTGGCTTTTATGAGAAAGCCTGCTTTTGTTGGTGAGAGAAAGAGGTTTTCCAGTAAAAAAGCTCAGGAAGTTGAGCCAACTCCAGTTACTCTTTCAGAAATTATGCGTGTAAAAAAAATGATGGAAGACGGTGAAGTCAAGTCTTCTTCAGATGTAATCTTTGAAAAAGGTGAAATGGTTCTTATTAAAGATGGAGCATTCGCTGGTTTTAAAGCTGTTGTAGATGAGGTAAAGGATGGAAAGGATAAACTTGAAGTCCTTGTAAATATATTTGGGCGTTCTACACCCGTGGAACTCAGCTTTTCTCAGGTTGAAAAAGTTGAGGAATAGTGTAAAAAAGGAGGCTTATTATGGCAAAAAAAGTTATTGCTACAGTTAAGTTGCAGGTTCCTGCAGCTAAAGCCAATCCTGCCCCTCCTATTGGTCCGGCGCTTGGACAGCACGGTGTTAATATTATGGAATTCTGTAAAACTTTCAATGCAAGAACTCAGGAACAGGCAGGTTATATAATACCTGTTCTTCTTACAGTTTATGCTGATAGAAGTTTTTCTTTCATAACAAAGACACCTCCTGCTTCACAGCTCTTACTTAAGGCCATAAATAAGGAGAGTGGATCCGGGGAGCCTAACAAGGTTAAAGTTGGTAAACTTACTTGGGAACAAGTTGAAGAGATCGCAAAAGTTAAGCTTGAAGATCTTAATACTACCGACCTTGAGGCTGCTAAGAGGATTATTGCAGGAACAGCTAGAAGTATGGGAATTAACGTTAAGTAAACAATGGAGAGTATTCAATGAAAAGAGGAAAAAGACTTGTTGATGCATACAAGGGCTTCAATAAGGTAGAGAAACACTCTTTTGAAGAAGCTGTTTCCATAATTACTTCTGCTGCCAGCAAAAAATTCGACGAGTCTGTTGATATGGCTTTCAATTTAGGCGTTGATCCAAAGAAATCTGACCAGATGGTTAGAGGCGCATGTGTTTTTCCACACGGCGTTGGCAAACAGGTTAGAGTTCTTGCGATCGTTTCTCCTGATAAAGTTGAAGAGGCTAAAGCAGCTGGTGCTGAATTTGTCGGTGGTGATGAGTATATCGATAAAATCCAGAATGAATCCTGGGTTGATTTCGATAAAATGGTTACAACTCCTTCAATGATGGGAAAAGTTGGTAAACTTGGTAAGGTTCTCGGAAGAAGAGGTCTTATGCCAAACCCTAAACTTGGAACAGTTTCTAACGACATCGCTGCTGCGATAAAGCTTGTTAAAGCTGGGCGAGTTGAATTTAGAGTTAACAAAGCCGGTGTTCTTTCCTGTACAATAGGAAAGGTCAGTTTCGGTAAAGAAAAACTCTATGATAATGCAAAAGAGCTTGTAAAACTTATCGTAAAGATGAAACCATCTACATCAAAGGGAACATATATTAAGAAGCTTTCAGTTTCTTCTACAATGGGTCCTGGTGTAAGACTGGATGAGCTTGAACTTACGAATGAATAACTGAAACATAGCTGGGTCAGAGACGGTTGGGTGTACAATAGGTTTTGTGCTTAATTTCCCGCCTGAGATCTTTTTCTCCTGTCTTCAAAATCCAGCAAACAGAAAGGATGGTAGTAATGGAAAAATCGAAAAAATCGACAGTTGTTGCCGAGCTTAAGGACAGCTTAAACAAGGCTACATCTTGCGTGGCACTCGATTTTGAGCGTGTACCAATGTCTACTTTCACTCCTTTTAGAAAAGATTGTGCCAATGAAAATGTTAAAATGGTTGTTGTCAAGAATTCTCTTGCCAAAATAGCAGCCAAAAACACTCCTTTTGAGGGAGTGGCACCTCTTTTAAAGGGAATGACCTGCCTCGTACTTACTATGGGCGCAGATCAGGTTGCCGGAGCAAAGGTTGTGAAAAAATTCGCCAAAGTTGACAAGAATATTATTGTCAAAGGCGGAATGATTGATGGTGCATTGCTTAATGTTGCTCAGGTAGAAGCACTTGCAGATCTTCCAAGTAAAGAAGAACTTCAGGCTAAACTACTTGCAACAATGCTTGCTGTGCCGCAGAATTTTGTCAGGTTGCTTAATGCAGTTCCACAGAATTTCGTGCAATTGCTTAATGCTTACAAAGGTAAATTGGAAGAAGCTTAATTTTTTATTTTTGAAGGAGAAATGTTATGTCTATTACAAAACAGGAAGTTAAAGATTTTATAAAGAATATGACCGTTATTGATCTTTCCGAACTTATAAAAGAACTTGAGGAAGAACTTGGTGTAAGTGCTGCAGCTCCTGTTGCTGCTGCTGCTGCTGCTGCTCCTGCTGCTGCTGCTGAAGAACAGACTGAATTTACAGTAATTCTTAAGGCTGCTGGAGACAAAAAACTCAACGTTATTAAAGAGATCAGAGCTATAACAGGTCTTGGTCTTAAAGAAGCAAAAGATCTCGTTGACGGTGCACCTAAAACTGTAAAAGAGGGTGTTTCTAAAGACGAAGCTGCTCAGCTTAAAGCTAAACTTGAAGAAGCAGGTGCAGAAGTAGAAGTTAAGTAAGTATTTGAAAATATTGAATATTTACATTTACAGATATCCACGGAATAAAGGCAGTCTTGGACTGCCTTGTTTCCGTTTTTTCTGTATTTAGGATTTTTAAGGTTGCTGGACAATAAATTACCAGATTTTTAGGAGCGGAAATGGGACTTTTAGGGCAGAGAAATTTCAGAGCCAGAAAATGGTTCGGTAAGGTTGCAAAAAAGATAGATAACATTCCCGATCTGCTTGAAGTGCAGAAAGCTTCATTTGCGGAATTTCTTCAGAATGATGTTCCTCCAAGTGAGAGGGACAATAAGAAAGGATTACAGAATGCTTTTGAATCTGTTTTTCCTGTGGTTAGTTTCAATAATGCGGTAGAGCTTTCTTTTTCAGGTTATGTTCTTGGAGAACCACAGTATGATGTACAGGAGTGCAAACTTAGGGGCGCTACTTTTTCGCTTCCTATAAAAATAAGAGTCGCTCTTGCATCTCATGAAGTTGATGATAATGGAGACAGAAAGACTCTTAAGGATATCAAGGAACAGGAAATATATTTCGGTGATATCCCATGTATGACAGAATATGGTACTTTTGTTATTAATGGTACTGAAAGAGTCGTAGTCAACCAGCTTCACAGATCTCCAGGTACCTTCTTTGATCGTGATAAAACAAAATCTACAGGTGTTGCCTCTGATGTGTATATGTCAAGACTTATACCATATCATGGTTCATGGCTGGATTTTGAATTTGACTCAAAAGGTATTTTGTATGTAAAAATTGACAGGAAAAAGAAATTTCCTGCAACAGTTTTTCTTAAAGCCTGGGGTTATACAAAACAGGAGATCATTAATAGCTTTTATTTTCCTGAAACTCTTTCCTATAAGGAAGGTGTTTTTGTTAAAAATATAAATTTTGAAGACAAAACCCTGCTTGAACAACTTTCTCCGTCAACTATTTATGATGCTGAGGGAAAGATTCTTGTTATGGAAGGGAAGAAATTTTCAAAAGGTAATTTGAAGAGACTTCAAACTGCTCAGGTTTCGGAGATGCCTTTAGATAAAGATACTGTTATTGGAAAAAGGTTCTTTTCTCCGTTAGTAGATCCTGCGACAGGAGATGTTCTTGCAGATGTTAACGATGAAATAACAGCTACTCTTATGGATGAAATAATTACAAGAAATATTCCATCATTTGAGACTATTTATATAAAGCCTATGGTTTATTCTCCTTACCTTTCAAAAACACTTGATGTGGATAAGGTAAAAACAAGGGATGAAGCACTTATAGAGATTTACAGAATAATGGTTCCGTCAAATCCTGTAAGTGTTGAAGTAGCTGAAAGTTATTTTGATTCACTTTTTTCAAATCCTGAGAACTATGATCTTAGCTCTGTAGGTCGTTTAAGAATGAATCATAAATTCGGCGAAGATGTAGATTTGGAAGAAAGACTTCTTCGTAAAGAAGATGTTATGAATACAGCAATGTATTTGCTCAATCTTGCAGATGGAAGAGGAAACGTTGATGATATCGACCATCTTGGCAACAGAAGAGTAAGACTTGTTGGTGAGCTTCTTGAAGATACTTTTAAGACAGGTCTTTTAAGAATGGCTCACAGTATTCGTGAAAAGCTTACCGGTGCAGATATGGATGCGCTTACTCCTTATGAAGTGGTTTCCTATAAGCAGGTTCAGGCCGTTATAAAAGAATTCTTTGCAGGTGGTCAGCTTTCACAGTTTATGGATCATACAAATGTTCTTTCAGAAATGACCCATAAAAGAAGACTTTCAGCACTCGGACCTGGAGGTCTTGCAAGAGAACATGCAAGTTTTGAAGTAAGAGACGTTCACAGAACTCATTATGGCAGAATTTGTCCAGTTGAAACACCGGAAGGACCAAACGTTGGTCTTATTGTTTCTCTTACCACTTTTGCTCAGATAAACAATTTCGGATACCTTGAAACTCCTTATTATAAAGTTAGAGATGGAAAGATTCTTGACAAAGTTGTTTACCTTACAGCTATAGATGAAGAAAATCATATTGTTGTTCCTTCAACCGTTGAGCTTGATGAGAACGGCTATATTGTTGAGGATGTTGTAAGTGCAAGATCCAAAGGAGATGTTACCAGAGTTTTAAGAGAAGATGTAACTCTTATGGACTATGCTCCAATTCAGCTGGTTTCTGTTTCTGCCGCACTTATTCCTTTCCTAGAACATGATGATGCAAACAGAGCTCTTATGGGTTCAAACATGCAGCGTCAGGCTGTTCCTCTGGTTAAGACACAAGCTCCTTTTGTCGGTACCGGTATGGAAAGATATGTCGCAAGAGACTCAGGTTATATGGTTCTTGCAAAAAGAGCCGGAACGGTTGTAAAAGTTGATGCCAACAGAATAGTTGTAAAAGTTGATTCTGATTCTTCTGATGGTGTTGATGTTGATATTTATAACCTTCTTAAATATTTGAGATCCAATCAGAATACCGCTATCAATCAGAAACCTGTTGTCAGTGTAGGTGATGTTGTAGATAAAGGCGATGTTCTTGCTGATGGTCCTGCAATGGACAGAGGCGAACTTGCTCTTGGTAAAAATGCTCTTATAGCATTTATGCCATGGAACGGTTACAACTATGAAGACTCTGTTCTTATAAACCAGAGACTTTTAAGAGAAGATACTTATACATCAATTCATATTGAGCAGTTTGTCTGTGAATCAAGAGATACAAAAAGAGGACCTGAAGAAATTACGGCTGATATTCCTAATGCTTCAGATGATATTCTTAGAAAACTTGATGAAAGCGGTATAATAAGAATAGGTTCCAGAGTAAAACCAGGCGATATCCTTGTAGGTAAGGTTACGCCTAAGAGTGAAACAGTTCTTTCTCCTGAAGAAAAACTTTTAAGAGCTATATTCGGTGAGAAAGCAGGAGACGTAAAAGACAGCTCTCTTTATGTTTCTTCAGGTGTGGAAGGTGTTGTTATCGATACACGTATTTTTGCAAGAAAAGGCGTTAAGAAAGACGGCAGAATGAAAGAACAGGAAAAAGAGCAGCTTGATGCAATTGAAAGAAATCGTGATGATGAGATAAGAATAATAGAAAAACACACCTATGAACTTATCAGATCTCTTTTTTCAGGTTGCATTGCTGATGCGGATCTTCTTCATGAGAGAGGTGAATCTATCATCAAAAAAGATGACAAGATAACTCCTGAAATGATGAGAGCTATTCCAAACAGCTATCTTGCCATGGTTAGCGTTTCAGACAGAGCTGTTATGAAAAGAGTAAAAGAACTTATTCTTTCCATGAGAAGAAAGCTTGAAACTATCAGAAAAATTTATGATACAAAGAAAAAACAGATAGCTAAAAATGACGATCTTTCTCCAGGAGTGATTAAATCTGTTAAGGTTTTTGTTGCGATCAAGAGAAAACTATCTGTCGGTGACAAAATGTCAGGTAGACACGGAAACAAAGGTGTTGTTTCAATGCTTCTTCCTGAAGAGGATATGCCATACATGGAAGATGGACGTTCGGTAGATATCGTTCTTAATCCACTTGGTGTTCCTTCACGTATGAACATAGGACAGATACTTGAAGTTCACCTTGGCCTTGCGGCTAAACATGTTGGGGAGCAACTCAATAAATATATTGCAGAAAATTATTCTGATGAAAAATTGAGAGAAGAGCTTAAAAAGCTTATGAATCCAAGTGAAAGAATTGCAAAACTTATTGATGAATCATCAAGAGAAGATGTTATTTCTTTCATTAAATCAATGGATAAAGGTATGTACACAGCTTCTCCAGTTTTTGATGGTGCAAAGGAATCTGAAATTCATGATATGCTTGACTACTGTGGACTTAAAAAGACAGGAAAAATGACTCTTTTCGATGGAAGGACAGGAGAAGCATTTAAATCTGACGTAACTGTCGGTATTATGTATTTCCTTAAACTTCACCATCTTGTAGCAGAAAAGGCTCATGCCCGTTCAACTGGTCCATACTCACTGGTTACTCAGCAGCCTCTCGGTGGAAAAGCACAGTTTGGTGGTCAGCGTCTTGGTGAAATGGAAGTTTGGGCTCTTGAAGCATATGGCGCAGCCTATACTCTTCAGGAATTCCTTACAGTAAAATCTGATGATGTTGAGGGAAGAAAGAAGCTTTATGAATCTATTGTACGTGGTAAAAACAGGTACGAAATGGGAATACCGGCTTCATTCTCTGTTCTTGTAAAGGAAATGCAGAGTCTTTGCCTTGATGTTAGAATGATTGAAGATGATAATAAAAACAAGTAGTTAAAGGGAGAGAGCTTTGAAGGACGTTTTCAAGATTTTCGAAAAGCCAAAAAGTAGTTTTGATTTCAAAGCCATAGAGTTATCTCTTGCTTCTCCGGAAAAGATCCTGGAGTGGTCATATGGCGAAGTCAAAAAACCGGAAACCCTTAACCATAGAACTTTCAAGCCCGAGAGGGACGGTCTTTTCTGTGCTAAGATTTTCGGACCAGTAAATGATTACGAATGTCTTTGCGGAAAATATAAAAGGATGAAATACAAAGGCATCGTATGTGAAAAATGCGGTGTTGAAGTTATTGAATCCAAAGTTAGAAGAGACAGAATGGGGCATATCACTCTTGGTACCCCGGTTGCTCATATCTGGCTTGTAAAAACGTCTCCTTTTTATGTAGGTACACTTCTTGGCATGACAACATCAAATGTAAGCAGTGTTATCTATTGTGAAGGTTACGTTGTTCTTGAATCAAAATTGCCCGGAATAAACAGAGGCGATTATATAGATGAAGAAACATACAATGATCTGCTTGATAAACGTGGGGAAGACTCTATTGTTGCAAAAACAGGTGCCGAACCGCTGAAAGAACTTCTGGAAGAGATGGACCTTGTAGCATTAAGAGCTGATCTTGATGATAAAATTACAAAAACAGGTGATAAATCTCTTATTGCAAAAATGCAGAAGAGAATAAATACAATCAATCAGTTTATCCGTTCAGGTGTAAATCCTGCAAACATGATACTGACTGTCCTTCCTGTTCTTCCTCCAGATTTGAGACCTCTTGTTCCTCTTGATGGTGGAAGATTTGCTACAAGCGATCTTAATGATCTCTACAGAAGAGTTATCAACAGAAATAACAGATTAAAGAAACTTATGGATCTTGGTGCACCTGAAGTTATTATAAAAAATGAAAAAAGAATGCTTCAGGAAGCTGTTGATGCACTTTTTGACAATACAAAAGTACATAGACCTATACAGGGAACAAACGGTAGAGAGCTCAAATCTTTAAGCGACATGCTTAGAGGTAAACAAGGTAGATTCCGTCAGAATCTTCTTGGAAAAAGAGTTGACTATTCAGGCCGTTCAGTTATCTGTGTTGGCCCTGAACTTAAGCTTCATCAGTGCGGTCTTCCAAAAGTTATGGCACTTGAGCTTTTTAAGCCTTTCATATATAACAGACTTCAGAAAGGCGGTTATGTAAGTACCGTTAAAGCTGCTAAACAAATGGTAGAAAACGGTGAAGATGTTGTATGGGAACTTCTTGAAGATATCGTTAAAGAGCATCCTGTAATTCTCAACCGTGCCCCTACGCTTCACAGACTTGGTATGCAGGCTTTTGAACCTGTTCTTATAGAAGCAAAGGCAATAAGACTTCATCCTCTTGTTTGTACCGCTTTTAATGCTGACTTTGATGGTGATCAGATGGCGGTTCACATTCCTCTCAGCATTGAAGCTCAGCTTGAGGCCAGAGTTCTTATGATGAGTACAAACAACATATTAAGGCCTTCTGACGGTTCACCTATTATCACTCCCACACAGGATATGATTCTTGGTCTTTACTATCTTACAACCGAAAGACCATATTCTAAAGGTGAAGGAAAATGCTTCTATTCTGAAGAAGAAGTTATGATGGCTGTAGATGCAGGTGTTATTGACTGGCAGAGCATGATAAAAGTTAGAGTTGATGGTCAGATTCGCAGAACAACTCCTGGACGAGTAAAAATATGGCAGATAACTCCAAAAGATATGGGTTATGATTTTATAAATACTCAGATGAAGAAAGGTTCTATTCCTAAGCTTATTGATAAAGTTTTCAGAAAAGCAGGAGGAAAAGCTGCTGTTATTTTTGCAGACAAGCTTAAAGATCTTGGTTATGAATTCTCTACAAAAGCAGCTTATTCAATAGGTCTTTCAGACATAGTTGTTCCTGATTCAAAATGGGATATCATTAACAAGACAGAGCAGAAAGTTCGCCAGATAGAAGATTTCGTAAAAGCCGGTAAGCTTACAAGAAGTGAACGCTACAATCAGATAGTTGACCTTTGGGACAGAGCAAATGAGCAGGTTACAAACGACATGCTCAGAGAACTTGTTGAAAAGAAGGTTGATCATAAACTCTGGGGCAATGTAACAATTCCTTCAAGTAATTCAATTTACGTTATGGCAGACTCAGGAGCTAGAGGAAGTAAGGATCAGATAAGGCAACTTGGTGGTATGAGAGGTCTTATGGCTAAACCATCAGGTGAAATTATTGAAACACCTATTCTTGCAAACTTCAAGGAAGGTCTTTCATCTCTTGACTTCTTCGTATCTACACACGGAGCAAGAAAAGGTTCTGCTGATACCGCTCTTAAAACAGCAAACTCAGGTTATCTTACAAGAAGACTTGTTGATGTTGCTCAGGATGTTGTTATTGTTGAGGATGACTGTGGAACAACTTTCGGTATAGAAGTTGAACCACTTCTTAACGATTCAGGTGAAATCATTGCCGATCTTAGAGAAAGAGTTCTTGGAAGAACTCTTCTTGATGATATTGAAGATCCTGAAACAGGTGATATTCTTATTGATGCAGGAACTTTAATTGATGAAAGAGTTGCTGACATAATTGTTGAAAGTGGAGCCGATACAGTAACAGTCAGAAGTCCGCTTACCTGTAGAAGTAAATATGGTATCTGTGCTGCATGTTACGGAAGAGATCTTGCAAGAGGTCATCTCGTTCACAAAGGTGAAGCTGTTGGTATTATTGCTGCACAGTCAATCGGTGAACCTGGAACTCAGCTTACAATGAGAACTTTCCACGTTGGTGGTGTTGCTTCCAGAACAATTGAGAAATCAAGCCACGAAGCAAAAAGAGAAGGTTACATTAAATTTGATTCAATTAAGCTTCTTGTTAAAAATGATGAATCTGAAAACGGCAGATATGAAGCTGTTGTTATGAACAGAAACGGAAAAATAATTGTCGCAGATGAGAAAGGTAGAGAAAGAGAAAAATATCCTGTTTCCTACGGTTCAACTCTTAGTGTTAAAGAAGGCGAGAAAGTTCAGAAAGATCAGGTTCTTGCTGAATGGGATCCTTACAATACCCCGATTATTGCTGAAGCAGATGGTTATATCCGTTTTGAAGACATAGTTAACGGTGTTACAGTTAAAGAAGATACCGATGCACAGACAGGTTTCTCAAAAACTGTTGTTATAAACTCAAAAGATCCTAAACTCTCACCAAGAATACTTATTACAGATTCAGGTAAGAGAAAGGCTATAGAAATAGATAGAGGAACTGCAACATATCACCTTCCGGTCAATGCCTACCTTGAAGTTATGAACGGTCAGGAATTTAAGAAAGGTAATATTATTGCAAAAGTTCCTAGAGAAGCAAGAAAGACGAAGGATATTACAGGTGGTCTTCCAAGAATTGCCGACCTTTTTGAAGCAAGAAAACCGAAGATGCCTGCTACAGTTACCGAAATCAGCGGTATTGTTTCCATCAGTGATGATGGAAAAGGTATCCGTAACAGAAGAGTTGTTACAGTAACTCCTGAATTTGGTGAACCTAGAATTTATCCTTTATCAAAAGATAAACACGTAAACGTTCACGATGGTGACTTCATAGAAGCTGGTGAGCCACTTGTTGACGGACCAGTTGATCCACATGATATTCTTAGAATTAACGGTGAGATCGAAGTTGCTAAATTCCTTGTTCAGGAAGTGCAGAAAGTTTACAAACTTCAGGGTGTTCCTATTAATGACAAACACATTGAAGTTATTGTTAAGCAGATGCTTAAAAAAGTAAGAGTTGTTGATTCAGGAGATTCATCTTTCCTTAAAGGTGAAATTGTTGAGAAAGAAAAGCTTTATGAAGTAAATGATGCAGTTGAAAATATAGCTCAAATTCCTGCTAAATGGGAAACTGCTCTTCTCGGAATTACTAAAGCTGCTCTTAACACTGAAAGTTTCATTTCAGCAGCAAGTTTTCAGGAAACAACAAAAGTTCTTACAAAAGCGGCTGTTGAGCAGAAACGTGATATTCTCAGAGGACTTAAAGAGAACATCATTATAGGAAAGAGAATTCCTGCCGGTACAGGATTTCCTGATTATGATGAGAAGCTTTATGAAGTTAAGATTGTTGGAGAAGAAGATTTAGATGACGATTTTTCAGCAGAAGAAGAGATAGCGGTTACCGAAGAATAATTCGTTTTGACGGGGCCTTACAAGGCCCCGTTTTAGTATTTGTCTAAGAGGTTCTTATGTCATATGAAGTAATTGCACGAAAGTGGCGTCCCAGAACATTTCAGGAAGTGATAGGACAGGACCATGTTTCTGATATTCTTAAACATTCCATAAAAACAGGCAGGCTTGCTCCAGTGTATCTTTTTACAGGAATAAGAGGAACCGGCAAAACAACACTGGCCAGAATTTTTGTTAGAGCTCTTAACTGTATGAATCCTGGAATTGATGGAGAACCATGTAATAGTTGTGAAAACTGTCTTGAAACAATAAAAGGATTAAGTCCTGATGTTATAGAAATAGATGGTGCAAGTAATAATTCCGTAGAAGATATAAGGCTAATAAAAGAAAATATCGCCTATCATCCTATAAAATCAAAATATAAAATATATATTATAGATGAAGTTCATATGCTGAGTAAATCGGCATTTAATGCACTTCTTAAAACACTTGAAGAACCCCCTTCGTATGTTATCTTTATATTAGCAACAACCGATCCTCAGAAAATACCTGTAACAGTTCTAAGTAGGTGTCAGAGGTATGATCTTAGAAGACTTGGCACAAAGGAAGTTGTTATGCAGCTTGCCAAAATAACAGAAGCTGAAGGGCGTGAATTTGAAAAAGGAGCTCTTTATTCCATTGCCAGAGAAGGCGAAGGAAGTATGCGTGACAGCCAAACTCTGCTTGAACAGATAATGACTCTTGAAGATGGCTCGCTTACGGAAAAATCTGTTGAAATAATTTTAGGGCAGAGCGGTAAGGAATATATTCGAAATCTCCTTGTTGCCATGACAAGAAAAGATTCTGCCAAATCTCTTGAAATATTAAGATATATGAGAGACAGCGGTGCTTCTTCTGAAAAAATAATGAAAGATCTAATCTTTCTTCTTCATCAGATAATAATTTATCTTGAAGTTAATACTTTTAATTTCCTGGATGCATCAGATGAAGAAAAAGAGTGGATAAAAAGTGCTGCAACAGCAGTTTCAAGACCTGACTGGATAAGACTTTTTGATTTTCTTACAGAAAGATATGTTAAAATAAAAAGCTCGGAATTTGCAGAAGCAATTTTAGAAGTTTCTGTGCTTTCAGCTGCATCATTTCCTGTTATGGCTGATATTGATGCTATAGCATCTTTTTTTACAAAAGCTGCTGATGCAGTTCCCGAAGACTTCAAAAAAAAAACTGAAAAAACAGATGTGACAGTTCCTGTCGAAAAAATAGTAGACAAACCAGAAAAAGAAGTGGAAACTGAAGTTCAGGAAGAATTTTATGAAGATACATTTGCCGTATCCTCTTCTTATGATGAAAATGATTATTCAGAAATACTTCCGGAGATTCATGATGAAGAAGATTTACCGGAAACAAAAGCTGAAATTAATCTGAACTGGAGAGGTTTTCTTGATTTTGTAAGTTCAAATGGAATGCTGTATGGCTTTTTATGTAATCAGCGTTTTGAAGAAAAAGGTAATAATATTATCCTTTACATTGATCCTGAATCTGTTCATTTTGAATATTTCAAACCGGAAATAGATCGCTATTCCAGACAGTTTTTTGGTCAGGAAAATAAAATAGTATACAAACATTCAACAAGTACAAAAGAGACTTTTGTCGAGCTCGAGCGAATTGAAGAAAAAAGAAGAATTGCAGAAATAGATAAAAGACTCAGAGAAAGTGATGTTGTAAAAGAATTTCTAGACTTGGGTTTTACTATAGGTGATGTTCATATTAATTAATTTTTCCTTAAAATTCACGGTTGACGAACTAACAACTGTGTGTTATTCTTGTACTACTTTTTAGGAGGTTCTCTATGTGTGGTGTTGTTTCAATTGTTTATGGTAAAACAAATCCTGCGCTAGGTAAAGAAGCTACGTTTCTACTAAAGAAGCTTGAATATAGAGGTTATGATTCAACAGGTGCATCTTTTTTCAGGGAAGATGGTACAATTCTTCTTAAAAAGAAAATTGGTGCACCTTCAATAGTTACAGAAGAACTTGAAATAGATAAAAGAGTTGGTGTTAAATTTATAGGTCAGGTTCGCTGGGCTACTTATGGTTCAGTTACCGATGAAAATGCTCAGCCTCACGAAGTTAACTGCTATCTTCATATGGCTGGCGCTCATAATGGAAATGTCTCAAACACTGATACTTTAAAAGAATTCCTGACAGAAAACGGTCATAAGGTTCTTTCTGATAATGATGGTGAAATGGTTGTTCATATGGTAGAGCATTTTTACCATCTTCTTACATCCGGAAAAAAATCACTTACGCTGGATGAGAAAAAGGTTCTTTTTATAACTTCAATAAGAAAGGCACAGAAAAAAATTCAGGGAAGCTATGCCGCATGTATAGCAACTCCTGATATTCCTGGAGTTTTTGCAATAAAATCAGGAAGTTCTCTTTATGCAGGAAAAGGCAGTGATGCTAATGGAGATTTTATTGTTGTAAGTAGCGACCTTACAAGTGTTCTGAGTAAAACTCGTTTTCTTATTCCACTTTCGGAAGGTAATGGAATATATTTTACAGAAAATGAATATAAAGTTTTCTCTCTCTCGGAAGAAAAAGAGTGGATTCCAGGATTAAAGCGTTCAAGGCTTAATATTTCCGACATTTCTCTTCAGCCTAAATATCATTATTTTATGGAGCAGGAGATACATTCTTCTCCGGCAAACATATCCACTCTGGTGAAATATTATATTATGAGAACAGGTGAAAAAGAGCTTCACCGAATATTTGAAAATGATTATCCGATATGTAGGCAGATGCTTTATGATTTTATAAAGCTTTATGATATTTTTGATAGAGACAAGCTTAAATTAGAGCTTGAAAAGATAATAAACTCAGTCGAATTTGACAGAATTCATAGTCTTATTGTAAATTCTGAAAAAATTGACAAAACAAACTATGCAACCACAGGTTTTACTTCCGAAGATGCAACTCTACTTAATGAACTTTTAGGACTTGATGAAAATTACAGTTCAAAACTTCATCTGCTTGATCAGATAATTACATGGAAAAAGAAAAGAACTATTCTTACCTACAAAAATGAGCTTTTAAGAATTTTTAATGAAGCAAAAGTAAGGGGAACAAGAGTCTTTGTCGTTGCAAGTGGAACAAGTTATCATGCAGCACTCGTAAGCGGATATTTTTTCAGTAAAATAGCCGGTTTTTCAATTATTCCTGTAAATCCTGGAGATTTCCGTTCACTTTATATCTCATCCTTAAGAAAAAGTGATCTTATAGTTGGGGTGAGTCAATCAGGTGAAACAAAAGATCTCGTGGATATTTTCAACGAAGTGAGAGCTAATTATGGATCAGATCTAAAAATAATTGCTGTTGTAAACAATGAAAATTCAACAATACCACAGGAAAAAGCCGATTTTTATCTGCCGGTACTTTGTGGAAGCGAAATTGCAGTTGCAGCAACAAAATCATTTATCAGCCAGATAGCACTTTTTTATCTTCTTGCTGAAAGTATGGTCGAAGATGAAACTTCTGTAAGACATAAGATGGAAAATATTAAGCAATATATGACCTTTACACTAAAAAATGCTGAAGAAGAATTAATGGATGTTGTCTCAAGGCTCTTTATGAAACCATCAATGCATATTCTGGGAACATCACTCATCGGGCTTGCAAAGGAAGGTGCACTTAAAGTAAGAGAAGTTGTTCTTAACCACACGGAAGGTTATGATTCCTCTGAATTTAAACACGGTCCAAACACAATTTTAGGTAAAAATACGATTTTTGATCTCTCAACTCTGGAAAATCTTCTTTCAGATCTTTTTGACTATTTTCAGAGACTTAGAAGTGAGAATTTTACTGATAAAGAAAATCTTCTTAAATTCATAGATTTCATAAAAAGCTTTAAATTCAGTGATTTCGGCAATGATCTTCTCCGCCCGTTCTATTCGGACAATGAGGAAAAAGAGCTTTTTGAAAGAGTAAGCAGTGACTATAAAAAAAGCATTTCCATAGAAAACTATTTTACACATTATCCGCTTATTTTTGTATGCCCTCCAGTTGAAAGAGATAAGAGAATAACAATATCCCAGATACATACTCATAAAATAAGAGGCGCAGATATAATACTTATAGCAGAAGAAGATGAAGAACTTAGAAAAGCTGTTGAAGGTGTGCCGGCAGGAAACGAACAGTATTACAGCCGTTACATTGTTCTTCCCGCAACAGGAAATAAAGATGTTTTTGTTTTTGAAGCAGCGCTGATACTGCAGCTTCTGGCTTTTAAGATGTCAGTTGCCAAAAGAAAATATCTCAATAGAAACCATGTTGAAAATCATGGCGTTCACCCCGATGTTCCTAAAAATGTTTCGAAATCTATAACCGTAGATTAGAGGTAAAAAATGTCAGGTTCTTTTCCAACTCCTGATAATGAGCAGAATTTTTTAAATATGGGCGTAATGGTTATCAACACTGATAAAGAAATAGTTTATGCAAATAAAAACGTTGATGACCTTTTTGATGGAAAAATCATTACTAATATGAACTATAAAGAGCTTTTTGATGAAAAAAGTCTTAAAAGTGTAAATTCGGTAATGCTGTTTTCAGACAACAGAAAAGAGGAGATGATATATATAAACAATCATCCCCGCATAATAAAAGGATTTTATTATTCAAGTAATGAAAGAATATATTTTGCCCTTTTTATCATAGATGGACTGATGGAAAGCAAAAAAGCTCATTTTCAGAAAATAATGAACAAAATAGTTGATAAATCTGTAGTTGCAATGACAATTCTGGATGAAAACTATAATATTATTTATGTTAATGATTTTTTTACCTTACTTTATGGCTATACAGCATCTGAAGTTGAAGGGGAAAATATAAATAAACTTTTGTGCCCGTGTGATGAAAATTTTTTTGATAAAAGAGTCGAATACGCTGAAAAAGAAGGTTACTGGCGTGGAGAAGACAGACGCATTAGAAAAGATAAAAGTGCTTTCCCATCATCTTCAAGTCTTTCAATAATACATGACGATGAACAGAATTTTCTCTGTTATCTTGATGTTGCAAGAGATATAACAGACAGACAGGTAGAGCTTGAACAACTTAAAAAAATGTCTTTTATAGATCCTCTGACAGAACTGATGAACAGAAGACAGTTTAAAGTGATATTTAATAACGAGTGGTGCAGGGCAATGACGCAGGCTTACTCTGTTTCAGTCATTATGATAGATATTGATTTCTTTAAAAACTATAACGATCATTTTGGTCATCCGGCAGGAGATGAATGTCTTAAGGAAGTTGCATCAGGACTATCTGAAGTTCTAAGAAAATCTGATACAATAGCAAGATATGGCGGAGAGGAATTTATTGTTCTTCTTCCAGGTATCGGGGAAAAAGATGCCGTAAGAGTTTCAGAAAAACTTAGGAAAACAATAGAATCACTTGAAATAAAACATATAGGATCCGAAGTTTCCAAACATGTTACCATTTCTTTAGGTGTTGCATCAGTGATTCCTGAAAGAGGCATGGAACCTCAAACGCTCATTTCTATTGCAGATGATGCCCTTTATGATGCCAAAAAAGAAGGAAGGAATCAGGTGAAAACAAGATCGTTTCAAAAGGAGTCAGTGCAATGCACGAACAGATAGAACTGCTCAAGAAATTTTATGAGGCTGTGGAACATGCTGCTTCAATAGCTCAGAGAGAAACTTCAGAAATAAAAGTTGTAGCAGTATCAAAGACAAAAACTGCTGAAATGATAATGGATTTCAGGCGTGCCGGAATTAAAGATTTTGGTGAAAACTATGTTCAGGAATTTACTGAAAAATGGGAAGCACTACAGGGAAATGAAATAAACTGGCACTTCATAGGACATCTTCAGACAAATAAAGTTAAATATATCATTGATAAAGTCCACATGATACACACGCTTGATTCAATAAAACTTGCAAAAGAGATTGAAAAGCAGGCTAAACTCAAGAGTGTAAAAGAAATTCTATGTCTCATTGAAGTAAACACAGGCGGAGAAGATCAGAAAAGCGGTGTAAATCCATCCGAACTTGAAATACTAATACAGGAACTTAAAGAAATAAAAGTTATTAAACTGAAAGGTTTAATGACAATCCCTCCGGCAGAAGAACCTGAAGAAGCCAGAAAATACTTTAAAAAGCTCTATGAATTAAAAGAAAATCTAATAGCCAAAGATTTGGTAGATAAAAATGAATTCACGGAACTTTCCATGGGAATGTCGGCAGATTTTGATGTAGCCATAGAAGAAGGTGCAACCATCATAAGACCAGGCAGAATCCTTTTCGGGGATAGAAACTGATTTTCCAAACTACCTGAAAATCTAAAAATTTGACAAGAACTAAGGCTTTGCTTATTCTCAATTTCAGGATATTAGTATAATTTTCTATAGCAGGAGCTTTTGATGAAGTATTTATTTTTTATTTTAATGCTGATTTTTGTCTTCTCAGGATGTGATGACAGTTCTTCAAACAACCCTAAAAATGATGCAGATACATGTCATGATGCCGATTTGTTTGAAGATGAGGATGTTTCTGATAATGAAACCGATGAAGATGCAGTTGCGGATGAAGATGAAATCTCAGATGAAACAATTGATGAAGAATCGGATACAGATGAAATTACCAGCGATTCTGATATTCCTGAATGTGAAAATGGAGAAGAAAAAACAGAAAAATGCGGTTATAACAATAACGGCGCTATGCATTATATCTGTGAAAACGGTACATGGGTTATAGATATTGAATGCGATGATCCAGATGCTTGTCTTAACGATGATACACACAGTGAAAACTGCGGAGCAGGCAATGCCGGAACAATTGTTTACACTTGCATTGACGGTGCATGGGCTGTAACAAGCGAATGTGATAAACCAGTTGAATGTGAAGACGGAGCCGTAAAAGCTGAAGCCGGTTCTTACTATGAATGCATTATCGGAGAATGGAAATTAAAAAGGAAAACCTATCAGTGGGGTTCTTCAGAATGGGAAAATAACGGTTCCGCTATAGCAGTTGATGCAGAAGGAAGCGTTTATATAGCAGGATATACAGCCTTCGTTATGGAAGGAGATACAATGGTCGGAGGTGACTATGATTCTTTTGTAACAAAATTCAGCAGTACAGGAGAAAAACTCTGGACAAAACAGATTGGAACAGAAGATAATGAATATCCATCATCAGTTCTGGTTGATAATAGCGGAGATATCTATGTAGTAGGAATGAGCAATGGAATTTTTGATGGAGCTCTGTCCAATGGGAACGATGATATCTTTATTGCCAAATTTGATAAAGAGGGCAACAAAATATGGATAAAACAATTTGGAACAACAGCCAGTGATATGATTGGAGACGCCGCAACAGACGGTACATCAATCTATGTGACAGGCAGCACCGGAAGTGCATTTGCTGGAACGATAAATCTTGGATCTACAGATGCCTTTTTAGTTAAATTTGATAGCAATGGAAATCTGGTTTGGAATAAAATGATCGGAAGTACAGAAGAAGATTTCGGATATGGAGTTACCGTTTCAAACTCAGGAGATATTTTCATAACAGGACTAACAGCCGGTAACATTGATGGTGTTACCAACACCGGAGATTACGATATATTTGTGACAAAATTTCAAAATGACGGAACAAAAGAATGGACACTGCTGTCAGGAACAGAAGCGCAGGAACAGGGAAAAGGAATCTTTACAGATGCGTCAGGAAATATTTACGTATACGGTGAAACATATATTGAATCGGAAACGGAAAACGGCAAT
Organism: bacterium; assembly: GCA_963667425.1. Lineage (GTDB taxonomy): Bacteria > UBP6 > UBA1177 > UBA1177. The sequence continues at coordinate 2,440,391 of OY763407.1, forward strand.
TTTAAAGCCATGCTTACAAAGTTTGACAGCAGCAGAAACAAACTCTGGAACGTTATCTGGGGATCTCCACAAACCGAACAGGTAACATCAGGTGTAATAGACAGCGCCGGTTTTATCTATATAGCAGGACACACAACCGGCTCAATCGATGGAAATACAAACATCGGTTATAACGATATTTATATCACTAAATTTGATGGAGACGGCAACAAAATTGAAACCTATCAGTTTGGAACAGAAAGCGATGAAGGACTGATGGATATGGTTATTGACTCATATGATGTTATGTACGCTACAGGCTCAGCAATTTTAGGGCTTGACGGCAACAGCGATATTTCATCCAATTATCTCAATCCTTTCTTTATGATGATAAAATAAAATTTGATTTTATATTCACTTTACTTAATGTTTTAAACAGGTAACTTATTTTTTGGAGCTGAAGATGAAAACGAACATTCTTTTATTAGTGTGTTTTTCTTTTTTATTTATGATTTCATGTGATGATTCCAGTAATTCAGTAAAAAATGATTCCGATTCTATTATTACTGATGATGATTTTTCAAGTTCTGACAATGATGTCTCTGAAACTGATGCCGATTCACCCTCTGATGATGCTGATTTAATTGATGAAGATGAAGATCTTTTGTTCCCTGACAATGCCAATGATGAAGATGAAGATGAACCATGTGCTGCCGGACAATGTTATATTGAAGGCGCATGTTATGATAATGGTGCTGTAAATCCTCAGCATCCATGTCTTGAATGTAATTTTGCAGAAAATTCTCTTATGTGGAGCTTGAAAGCATCAGGAGTGGCATGCCGTGCCGCATCAGGATTATGTGACATTGCTGAAGTTTGTGATGGTGTAAACAATGACTGTCCTGAAGATTCTGTAGCTGAAAATGGTTTTGAATGCAGAGAGGCTCATAACGGATGTGATGTGTCTGAATTTTGTGACGGTTCAGCCAAAGAATGTCCCGAAGATCTGTTTTTGCCGGAAGGAACTTTGTGCAGAGATTCAGAAGGTGTTTGTGATGCTCAGGAATTCTGTACAGGAGAAAGTGCTGATTGTCCTGAAGATTTAAAACTTACAACCGAATGCAGGGCAGCGCAAGGCGATTGTGATGCTCCTGAGTTTTGTGACGGCGTAAACAATGAATGCCCTGAAGACTTAAAACTTACAACCGAATGTAGAGCAGCTCAAAGTGATTGCAATATCGCTGATTTCTGTGATGGAGCCAGCAATGATTGCCCGCCGGATTATAATGAACCAGCCGGCACATTATGTACTTCTGATGGAAACCTATGTAACGGTAGCGAAGTTTGCGATGGAGCAGGAGCCTGTACTCACGGCAATGATGTTATCTGTAACTCAGGTTCGACATGTATACCATCAACAGGTCTCTGTGCAAATGCAGTTTCTTGTACAAACAGTGAATGCTATCTTCCATCTGCAACAAATACATGTCCTGTTTCAGGAGAAGAATACTACGGTCAGGATTATAATTATGCCTCTTTAGGCTACTGTATACCAAAGAATTTTGAAACAGCCGGCACAAACGACGAGCCTACAGTCAAAGATAAAAATGCAAATTTAGAGTGGCAGCTTAACGTTTCCTCCAGTGTCTACAGCTTTACAGATGCCTCACTTTACTGTTCGAACCTTGTTTATGCAGGTTATAATGACTGGACATTGCCGTCAGATGTTCAGCTTAATACAATTATAGACTTCGGCAAGGCAGACAACGCACTTGACAGTTCATTCAGCACAGTTCCTTCCGCAACATACTGGAGTTCCCGCCAATATGTCGGAGATGCATCTGTAGCTTTTGCTTTTAACCTTACATTCGGTGATATTTCAGGTGCTATTAAAACAGCTGTTTATAAGGCAATGTGCGTTCGTGGAAGCTATGGTGCGACACATACCTTTACAAGTGAAGGCGTTGCTCCTGAAATTGTTTTAACAGACAGCGTCACAGGGATGAAATGGAGAAAAGAATATACAGGAGACCTTACATGGAAAGATGCTATCAAACATTGTGAAGATTCATCTTACGGCGGATATTCCGATTGGAGACTTCCAAACATAAACGAGCTTAGAGCTATTGTTGACAGAAGCGTTTATCAGCCGGCATTACAGCCTGAATACAACAATCTTCCTGGTGTTTATTTCTGGTCATCAACAACAGCTAAAAGCAATTCAAACAACGCCTGGCTTGTACATATGAAATCAGGATCTTCAGTCACTCTTCAGAAAACTAATCTTTACTATACTGTTTGCGTGAGATGATTTAAAATCAGAACTTTTTCACATAAAAAATATCATTTACATCTTTAAGCCTGATGATTTTTTCCTCATACCTATTTAAGAAATCATTAAACTCATCCCTCTTTTCTTCAAAATCATCCGTCCACTCATACATCTTTCTGAGCATTTTAAACTCAGGCTTATAAAGAGATTTCTCAAAACCGATTTTCTGTTTAATGAACCTTATAATGATTCTTAATCTGCGTTTCCATAAAGGAGTATCCAGAAAAATCACAGTGTCAGCCAAATCAAATAGAAACCTGTATGATTTCCTGTTTGTCCCCTCAAAAATCCACTCTCCACTTTTATCAATTTCATTAATTATCTTAATCTGCTCCTTTTCTGTCCGCTTGTATTTTTGAGTGTGCACAATACTGTCAAGTTCATAATGCTGGATAGTTAATTTTTCAGAAAGCTTCCTCGCCAAAGTACTCTTTCCGCTTGCAACCGTTCCAGTGATTAATATTCTTTTCAAACAATTTTTTCTCTTCAAATTTTCACTATCAGCTTAAAAGCAACTTGCTTTATTGTCCATAATTTCTTGTGACATTAAATAATATTGATTAATTGACTGACATTTTATTTAAAACTATATTTATTTAGTTAATTGAAGAAGAGGGGATGACTCTATGGATAAGAAATATGCCTGTTACTGTGGTCTTTATTGTGAAAATTGTGCAGTCAAAGTAAAAGTTGAACCAGCAGCAAAAGTTTTGTATGAAGAGATGAACAAGTTAGGATTTGAAGGAATTATGTCATTCTTTCCGGACGGTGAAAAATTCTGGTCCTTCTTAAAAAATATGACAACAGAAGGAATCTGTATTTCATGTAAAGCAGGAAGCGGAAATCCAGCTTGCGAAATTAGAGTGTGTGCAAAAGAAAGAAACGTTGAAGCATGTGCATTATGCGACAGTTACCCATGCGAGAAATTCACTGACTTTTTTAAAGGCTACCCGATGCTCAAACAGGATAACTCAATATTACGTGAAAAAGGCTGGGAAACCTGGGGAAAACTTCAGGTCGAACGCAAAGCAAAAGGGTTTGGATTTGCTTATGGTAAAAAGGAGAATTAGTAGGTAAATCTTTAATAAGCTTTCTCTATTACTTGACGTAATTTCCCTTTAATAATATATTGTTTCAGATGATAGCAAAGATGTTGTGGTTGCTAGCAGATGGGAAAAAATATACTCAAAGACTATCTTTTTATGTTGAGTACAATTTTTTAACTTTTGATAGTCAGCAAAATTTTATCAGGAGATTTTAAAATGTCAGATTCAAATATAAATCAAACATTTGCTTTTATAAATGCAAAGATCAATGAAATAGAAAAGAAATATTCAAAGCCTGGTTGGACAATTTGGGGCGTCTTATGTGCTTGTGCTGGGGCGATATGGCTCTTTATAAGTCAAATGGAGCAAGAGACTTTTATTCTGAGCAATGTGATGCTTATGGCAGCTTCGTTATATTTAATTATTTTTCCTTTAATTAATATTCTTAGATCATCTAGTGATCTAGAAAGTACAACACGTAATACGCTTTTTGTTAAGAATGCAAATGTCTTCGGAGCTGGTATTAAAAGAATAGTATTGTTAGAGATAATTTATAATATTTTGATCTATCTAGCTTTTGCTAATTCAAATCTTTTAGACCCATTGTGCTTTTTCGCAAAAACATTGGTAAGCATATATATCCTTCTTTTTTTAATAACATTCATAGCTACTTTTTCTCGAGTGCCCATAGCTTTAAATCATAGAAAAGAATCCAAGTTTTCGTCTGTATTCTTGTTTTTGCTGTTTTATGTAATTTCAATAATTGTTGGTTGTTTAATACTTACTGATCAATTCAAGATAGAAAGCATGTCAATTGTTGATTTTAAGAATGGTGCACTATTATGTATTATTGCTATTCTGATACATTTTTCTATAGAACTAACAAAGAAAAATCTTCTTCTTGAAAATCTTATACAAATAAAGACCGATCTTGCTTTGGGTTATATTGATATAAATGAAGCTAATGAGAAAATTGAAATTGTAATTATGGGGTTAAGAGTTGAAAAATATCTTGATCGTGAATTAAACAATGTAATGAATACGATACATGACTTGATTGTAAGCTACAAAAATATTGAGAAATATATAGATTTGTACTCTGAAATTTGTGATAAGGGTGAAGAAAAAAGTGATGCCAATAAGGATGCAATTAAGGATGCTTGCAGATATCAATTTGATATGATAAAAAAAACGTTTACAAAACTAAGACATTATGATGTGAAACTGAAATTGAAATTGTTGGTGATAAAAAAGCAATTGGTGGACAAAAGTTATATTATTAGAATAGAAGAAGAAGTTTCTAAAGAATTAAACTTACTTAATAATCATCTTAATTTAATTTCAAACAGAACATCTTTTCTCTTTCCAGAAAATAATGAAGACCTCGCATTTTAATTTGAGATTTAGCATACTTATTTTTAATCACAATTAAATTTAGAATATAAAATAATTTTTTACACACTTAATAGAAATATGTTATCTTTCTTCCAATTAAAATTAAAGATAGTAACTTTTCCCACAAACGACAATGGATTTTCGAAGATTTAGTGATGGATGTTTATGTTTTAACTTTTTTGAACTATCTCAAAATTTGCGACAGTTGACTTCGAATCTAGTTCTCCTTCAGAAAAGACATTATTAATATGTTTTCCAATGGTCTTGTATTTTTAATTGCTGAAACGTACTCTTTTCTCAACAATGAGTAGTGTAGCTGGTCATATTTTTCATTGTTTATCCAATAGTGTTCTCTTAGTTTTCCATCTAATTTAAAATTTAGATATTCCAGAACTTTGATTGATGCCAGATTGTTTGAAGCTGTTGTTGCGTAGAGTTTGTTTAAATCTAATTTCTTATCATTAAAGGCAATTTGCAGGAAAAGTTTAATCATTATTTTGCCTAGTCCTTGTTTTCTGTTGGTTCTTGGTAAATAATAACCAAATTCAACGCTTTTATTTCTTGGGTTATAATCAAATATGTTGATTTTGCCTAAAATATTTTCAGCTTCATCTTTCATTACATAAATGCTGTTATCTTTTTTATTCATGTAATTTCTATGCATCAAGAATATATGATGGGTGATTTAAACCTGTTGGCTCAAAATATTCGTCACGCAGATATTTGAACCCAAGTTTTGTTAATAGTTTTTTAGATGCATTGTTGTTTGGATTGTGTCCGGCAAATAATTTTGCTGCATGTTTTTCATTAAATGCAAATTTTATAATACGCTTTGCTGCTTCAAAGGCGTAGCCTTTTTTCCAGTGCTCAGGTAAAATATGAATGCCTATTTCAAGAATCTGATTATCAAGGTCGTATGGTCTTAGTCCGCAGCAGCCTATAAATTTACTTTTTTCCAGCAGGAAAATGGGGTAATACTGTATGCCGTATTTTTTTTCATTTGATATTTCAAGCTCTAGTTTTTCTGTGATTTGTGTGTCGTTAAGTTTTCCTCTTGAATCTATAAGTCTTGTAACTTCGATGTTTCCCCACAACTTTTTTGCGAGCGATAAATCGCCGATTTCCCATTTTGTAAATCCGAGTCTTTCACTTGTTATGAAGTAGCTTATGTTTTCTAGCATTTTTCTAAAGCCATAAGTATTTCAAATGAATCCGCTGCTTTTTCTATTGGGAATGTTACTGTCTGATCTATGTTGATTCTGCCGTTTAGACTGTATATTTTTTCTATGAATTTCTTTGTGTCTTCCGGGATTGCTGATGGTGAGAGTGCAACTGTCATGCTGCAATCGTCAAGTGATAGCGATGTTATTCCTGCTTTTACTGCCTGTTGTCTTACTCTGCCGAGGAAGAAGAGGTTTTTAACTTCTTCGGGTATTGCTCCGTACATTTCGGTGAAGAGTTCTTCCATCCATTTGAGTTCTTCTTCTTTTTCTGCTTCGGATATTTTTCTGTAAAAGCTTATTCTGAGTTCGGTTTCGTTTATGTAGGTGTCGGGAATGAACGCTTTTATTGAGCTTTTGATTTCAACGTGCGAGAATTCATTTATTATGTCACCTTTGAGTTCAGCTATTTTTTGTTTAAGGAGTTCAAGGTACATTTCATAGCCGATTCCTTTGAGTTTTCCTGACTGTGAGAATCCGAGTATGTTTCCGCCGCCTCTTAAATTGAGGTCTTCCATTGCAACCTGATAACCGCTTCCCAGTTTGTCAAATTTTTTTATTACTGCGAGTCTTGATGCTGATTCTCTTGTTATGCCGCTTCTTGAGGGTATCATGAGATATGCATATGCTTCACGGTCTGAGCGTCCGACTCTGCCTCTTAACTGGTATAGCTGAGCTAGTCCGAATGTGTCGGAGCGGTTTATTATTATGGTGTTTACTCTTGGTATGTCGATTCCTGATTCGATTAGTGATGTTGCAAGGAGCACTTTATATTTCTTTTCAACAAACTGGGTCATTACGGTTTCGAGTTTTTCTTCGTCCATTCTTCCGTGTGCAACTGCAATGGTTATTCCTGGAACGAGGTTTTCTATCAGATTCTTTATGTCAGGAAGTGATCCTATTCTATTGTGAACGAAGTAGACTTGCCCATCTCTTGCGAGCTCGTTTATTATTGCTTCTCTTATGATTTCACGGCTGAATTCGACTATTTCGGTTTTTACTGCTTTTCGTTTTACCGGCGGTGTCGTGATGAAGCTTATTTCTCTTATTCCAAGTAGTGATAACTGGAGTGTCCTCGGTATTGGTGTTGCTGTCATCGAGAGTGTGTCTATGCCTTGTTTCATTTCTTTGATTCGCTCTTTCTGTGTAACTCCGAAGCGGTGTTCTTCGTCTATTACGAAAAAGCCGAGGTTTGCGAATTTTACATCTTTGGAGATTATTCTGTGTGTCCCGATAACGATGTCAATTAGTCCGTTTTTCAGCTGTTCAATAACGGTTTTCTGTTTTTGCGCCGAGTAGAGTCTTGACAGCATTTCAATTTTTATTGGGAGATCTGCAAGTCGTTCTTTTATTACCTGAAAGTGCTGAAGTGCAAGTATTGTTGTCGGTACGAGTATTACTGCCTGTTTGCCTTCCGCAACTGCTGCAACTGCTCCTCTTATTGCTACTTCTGTTTTACCGAATCCTACATCTCCGCAGAGTAGTCTGTCTGCAACTTTGTCTGTTGAGAGGTCTTTATAAAGTTCCTGAATACTTTTGAGCTGATCAGGTGTCTCTTTGTAAGGAAAAGAATCTTCGCAGAGTCTTACCATTTCGCTGTTTGTGTTGATTATTTCGCCTCTGATTACTGCTCTGCTGGCGTAGAGTTCGAGTATTTCGGCTGCAATTTTCTCAATTTCCGGTTTTACTCTGTTTTTTGTCTTTTCCCAGTTGTTGGTTCTGATGTTGCTTAGTTTGGGAAATGATGATTCGTTCCATCTGTATTTGTGGACGAGGTGCATGTTGTAGACTGGAAGGTAAACTTTGTCGTCGTTTTCATATTTGAGTATTATGCAGTCGGTCGCACTTATATGTGTTATTCCTTCAAAGAGTCCTATTCCGTAGTTGTAGTGAACGAGATATTCTCCTTCACTGAGTTTTTCAAGTACCAGAGGTTTTTCATTTTTTATTTCAAGTGCTTTCTGTATCTGATTTCTTTTGTGTCCTGCTTTTTCAAAGCCGCTGAATATTGATTCAGGTATTACTACGGTTTTGAGTGATGGCAATGATATATAAAAATCGTCTCCAAACCATGATGAGCCTTCTATCAGTTCGACTCCGTTTGGATTTTTCATGTTTATTTTTTCTAACGGCACAAGGTCGATGTCGTTTTCTTCTGCGGTCAGTGTAAAAAATCTTTTATGTTTTTCAGATGTGAGGAGCACGACTCTGTTTGATGATGATTCTTTTTTTAGTAGTAGTTCAGGGTGTTCCATTTCTGTGATATCTGGTTTGTGTGTGTGGCATTTGAATTTTGTTATTTCTTCTCCGAACGAAAAAAGTTCGCTTATCATTACATCTGATGTTGAAACTGTCTCTTTAAACATGGAATTTGCTGCAAATGGCGAAAACATTCCTGATGAACGTTTTTCTTTTCTTGCTTTGTCGAGTTTGTTAACGGTTTCTTTAAAAAACTGGAGACCAGATTCTTTTTCAATTGTTATTATCAGAAAGTCATTGTAGTTTTCAATGGTTGAAGAGGCTGTTCTTAGCGGCATCAGATCATACGATTCTCCTGCACCGTTTTCTATTATCTCTTCGATTTCCATTATGTCTCTTGATGAATAGCCGTGAAGCAGTTTATCGAGTTTTTCTTTCCAGTCTTCTCTTAATGTTTTGCTGAAAAGAAGCGGTGTTATTTCAACTTCATCAACTTCTGTCATGTTTCGCTGTGATAGAAGTGAGAATTTTGCAATTCTTTCAATTTCGTCATCAAAGAATTCGATTCTGATGCCGGTTTCGTTTTCTATTCCGATGTCAAGTATGTCGCCTCTCACAGAAAATGATTTTTCATCTTCTACTATCGGGGTTTTTATGTAGCCCATTGCAGATAGTGTTGAAACAAATGATGTAACTGTAAGGATTTCCCCTTTTTTTATTTTAAAAGGGGTCATCATTTCTTTTTCAGGCAGTATCCATCTTCGTGATGCTGATGATGTAACGACAATTTTCGGTTTCTCAAGAATGATTTTTCTTAGTGTCAGCTCAATGTCGTCAATATTACCACCCTTTTCCATGAGCATGAATCTTGGAATGAAAGGGATTATTTCAGATGTGAAGAGTGAAAGTGCCGAAGTTACAGCCGCCGCTTCCCTGTCATCAGGAGCTTCTACCAGAATGGGTTTGTTTTCATCAAGATAGGAACTGATTATGAAAGGAATTGAATATTTCGGAGATTCTATGAGAAATGACATAAGAATATTAATCCCATGGGAAAGTGTATGAAGTTAAATTAAATCTTTTTCTAAGCTCAGTCATCTGTTTCTGAAGCACTTTAGGGACAGGACAGCCGTGATTTTTACGGTAGCTCCATGCAATCCATTCCTTTTCACCGGGTGTATAGATTCTTTCTTCTCCCGGAGCTTTTTCCGAAGCTCTGATTTCTCTCAGAATGTTTCCGGCTATTTTTCTGAACAGCGAAGGTTCAATAAAGTTTTCTATATTTATTGCAATAAAGAAATGTCCAAGCGGGTAGGGGATTTTCTTTCCGTTTTCATCTGTTCCGTTGAGCATTTTAAGATAGGAGCCGTTCTGAAGTGCCGCACAGAGAAGCTCGACGGCAAGCGAATATCCGTAACCTTTATAGCCGGCACCTGTCTCTCCTATTCCGCCAAGCGGTGCAAGAGCGGCATTTCCTTTTGTAAGATCGATAAGTACCTGCGCTGTATCTGTTCTGGTTTTTCCGTCTCTTCCGATAACCCAGCCTTCAGGAAGCTCTTTGCCTGCTCTTTCATATGATTCTATTTTTCCTCTCTGACTTACAGATGTGGCGCAGTCAAGAACAAAGTCAAACTCTTCATCTGTGGGAATTCCAAATGTAAGCGGATTTGTTCCTATCATGTTTTCGATGCCGAATGTCGGAGCTATTGAAGGCCTTGCATTTGTTCCGGTAATTCCAACCATATTCTGTTGTGATGCCATAGTTGCATAGTAACCTGCTATTCCGTAGTGAGTGGAGTTTCTGACTGCCACCATTCCCATTCCATATTTTTTTGCTTTTGCTATAGCCATATCCATGGAGTATTTTGCAACGACATGCCCAAGTCCGTTATGTCCATCAACAACAGCTGTTGTCTCTGTTTCTTTTACGATTTCAAGATGCGTGCATTTATCAAGGATTCCATCATCCATCCTGTCTATATAAATCGGTTTAAATCTTCCTATGCCGTGTGAATCAATACCTCTTTTGTCAGATTCAATTAAAACATCGGCTACAATTCCTGCTTCGTCTTCAGGTGTTCCATTTGCAATGAGTGCATCTTTCATAAAAGATTCCAGTGTATCAAAATCTATCCATAAACATTCTTTGTAAGCATCGGCATATGACATCGTTATCTCCATAAAATATTCCTAAAACCCGCAAATTATAATCTGCACAACTTTTTTTTCAATAGCAATAAAGATTATTTTGAAAGATTTATTTCCTTTTCCTAATTACTGCTTTGTAATCTGATGTTTTTTGTGTTTTTAAACGTAACAGACATTTTTTTATAGCAATGCCTTGTTTTAATGTGTTTATATACCTTGATTTTGGTTAATCGGGTACTATAATTCTTTTTCGTAGTTTGTTTGTGCTAATTTAAAAATGGAGGCATATTATGCAGAACGTGGATTTAAAGACATTTAAAAGCGAAGTTGAAGATTTTGACGGAATCGTTATTGCTGATTTCTGGGCTCCATGGTGTGGTCCATGTAGAATGCTGAGTCCTATACTTGAAGATCTTTCCAATGATTTTTCAGATAACAAAGGTGTAAAGTTTGTAAAAATCAATACTGATGAGAACAGAGAGCTTGCAATGCAGTTTCAGATAAGAGGAATTCCTGCTGTTAAAGTTTTTAAGAATGGAAAAGTTATTGACGAATTTGTTGGTGCAGCACCGAAAGAGGTTTTTAATAATATGCTTAAGAAACATATTTAAAATTTTATAATTATTTTCATTTGTATAAAGCCGGGTTTTATTTATAATTACCCGGTTTTTTTATTTTTGAGGATTTTTATGTTCAAGTATTTCTTTTTTATTTTAGCTTTTATAGTTTTTGCAGCCTGTTCCACGACGGAGAAAAAAGCTGCTGAATCTGAATCCGTTATGACTGAGCCTGATCCAAACCTTCCGATCTGTATGGATATGCCATGTGAAATCCACAATGACTGCAAAAAGGAAGGATGTGAAGCAACATTTTGTACAGGTGAACTTGGAAAATTCAGACCTAAAGGGACAAAGAAACTCTGTGTCGTAAGATGTGACCCTGCAAATTATCAGAATGAATGTCCTTTTGGCTACATATGTGATTCAAGAATTCAGATGGCAGGAATGTTTGTCAATATTGACGGAACAAGAGGCCTTTGTAAACCGATAGGTTCTTCTGATTAGATGTTTGAACTGACTTAAAATCAATATTATGAATTATTAAAAGCTATTTTGCCGTATTTTTATGCTTTTTCTGAAATACTTGTTATTATCTTATTTTTTTTATATTCTTACTCAGTTTTTTTTACTTAATTATTAAGGGGAAACAATGAATAATCTCGAAAAACAATCAATCAATGCAATAAGATTCCTTTCTGTAGATGCTATAAACAAAGCTAATTCAGGCCATCCCGGACTTCCGATGGGTGCTGCACCTATGGGATATGAACTTTTCAGAAATCATCTTAAACATTCACCGAAAGATTCAGGCTGGATTGATAGGGACAGATTTGTACTTTCAGCTGGTCACGGTTCAATGCTGATATATTCGCTTCTTCACCTTTTCGGTTATAAAGTTTCAATCGATGATCTTAAAAATTTCAGGCAGTGGGGCAGTCTTACTCCCGGTCATCCTGAATTCGGTCATACTGACGGTGTCGAAACTACAACAGGACCTCTTGGTCAGGGTGTTGCAAATGCTGTTGGTATGGCAATTGCCGAAAGAATGCTTGCAAACCGTTTTAACAGAGACTCTTTCAATGTTATTGACCATATGACATATGTTATTTCAGGCGACGGATGTCTTATGGAAGGTGTCGCTCTTGAAGCTATTTCTCTTGCAGGTCATCTTAAACTTGGAAAACTTGTCTATCTCTATGACAGTAACGATATTACTCTTGATGGTCCTAAATCTCTTTCTTTAAGCGAAGATATGAAGGGTAAATTTGAGTCCTGCGGATGGCACTACATAAAAGTTGAAAATGGTGATACAGATGTTGAAGCGTTAAGAAAAGCTCTTGATGACGCTAAACAAGTTACAGATAAACCGACATTTATAGAAGTTAAGACAACAATAGGTTTCGGCGCACCAAATAAACAGGGAACATCTTCTGTTCACGGTTCACCGCTTGGTGAAAAAGAGGCAAATCTTGCAAAAGAAAATCTTGGCTGGCCTGTGGAACCTTTTTATGTACCTGAAGAAGTTAGAAGAGATTTAAATGCTTTTGCAGAGAAAGCACATGAAAATAAACTTGCCTGGGATGCAATGTTTGACAAATATTCAAACGAATTTCCTGAGCTTGCGGCAGAAATTAAAGCTTTTATGGATCAGAAACCAGAAGAAGGATGGGAAAGTGCGCTTCCTGAATTTAAAACAGGAGAATCTGTAGCATCGAGAAAATCAGGTGGAATGGTGCTGAATGCTGTTGCAAATGAAATACCATGGCTCGTTGGCGGAGATGCTGACCTTTCATGTTCAACTCTTACATATATGAGCGAAAAAGGTTCTTTTGACGGCACAACAGGAGCAGGAAGAAATATTCATTTCGGTATCAGAGAACATGCAATGGGGGCAATTGCAAACGGAATCTGTTACCACGGCGGATTAAGACCTTATACCGCAACATTTTTCTGCTTTGCAGACTATATGAGACCGGCAATAAGACTTGCCGCACTTGCCAAACTGCCTTCAATTTTTGTTTTTACACACGATTCAATTGCAGTCGGAGAAGACGGCCCGACACACGAACCTGTTGAACATCTTGCAAGTTTAAGAGCAATTCCGGGACTCAAAGTTATAAGACCTTCAGATGCAACAGAAGTTAAAGCTGCATGGAAATTTATAATGGAATATCTTGATGGTCCTGTAGTACTTGTACTTTCAAGACAGAACCTTGAAACAATTGACAGAACGGAATATGCACCGGCAGAAATGCTCGAAAAAGGCGGATATGTACTTGCTGATGCAGAAACCCCTGAATACATAATTATGGCAACAGGCTCAGAAGTAGGACTTGCTCTTGATGTGAAAAAGGCAATGGATTCAGTAAATATACCTGTAAGAGTAGTTTCAATGCCTTCTTTTGAACTTTTTGATGCTCAGTCAAAAGAGTACAGAGAAAGTGTTCTTCCACTAGCCATCAGAAAAAGAGTTTCTATAGAAATGGGCTCATCATTCGGCTGGCAGAAATACACAGGACTTGACGGACTTAATATTTCTGTTGACAAGTTCGGAGCATCAGCTCCAAGTGGAAAAGTTATAGCTGAATACGGTTTTACAGTTACTGATATCGTAAGAAGAATAAAAGAAATATAAACTTTTTCTTAAATTTCGTATTTTATCAGATTTCTAATTCTATTTCTGAACCACAAACATTATTTTTGATTTATCAAAACCATGAGATTCTATTTCATCCATAAGAAACTGTTTTATATTATCATTGATTTCCGGAGTTCTTGATAAAATCCATAAATATGATTTTGATGAGCTTGTTACTAACGCATAGTTATAGTTTTCATAATCGAGCCAGAAAATGACATATGCACCGTAAAAGGGTCCGAAAAATGAAACTTTTAATAGCCCGGTGCCTGAATCTTCAATGAAATATGCTTTTCCTTCAGCTTCTTTCCATTCATCTTTTTCTGAAGAATATCCTTTGTTAAGTACTTTTACCCCGCCATCATCCTTTAAAGAATATTCTGCTGTTACATGTGTTAAACCTTTTTCAAAAGAATTGTCTATCCTTGCAATTTCATACCATTTCCCAAGGTATTTAGGAAGTTCAAAATTTTTTACAGGCTTAATATCTTTAGGAACAGTTACGCATGATACTAATATCATTCCCATAAAAATTAATAAAAGAAATTTTTTCATATTACTCTCCTTTGCATTCATGTTCACCTGTCTTTATGTTTTTCGGGCATTCTGTGCTTGGGGTGTAATCATCATAAGGGCATACTTCAGGGTGAAGGTCACAGTAACATTCCATATCTCTTAAATGTAGTTCAGGGTTACCGGGTAACTGCCATGCTATGTAGTGTCCATCAAATTCTGAACGAGCGCCGTATGCTCTGTCTCCATCAGCAGGGCAATAACTTTTTTCCTGATCTACTCTATACATGCAGACTATATTATCCTGTTCATCTCTGTCTCCATCAGGCCAGATTATATCACTATAGGATATAAAGTTGCCTTTTACCTGTCCAATAGCTATAGAATAGGTATCTTCATATGTTTTAGTAACTGTAAACTTTTTATATTCCCACGGCTCTTTTGATGTATCCAGTCTCATAAATCCATCTGTCATTCCTATAGGATTAAAATAGATTAGATCTTTACTATTTTTATCTATCCATGGATGTCTTATCTCTTCCATTTTACCATCAATGGTTCTGTTAATAAGCTTGCATTCATCAAGTGACTTGGGTTCTTTGTCAAGTTCGCAGATGTATCCTTTAAATCCTTCTCCGTAAAAGACTAACCTGTCATCAACTATGTTTGGATCGTTTGCTGTCCCGTCTCCTAAGTTTATCCAGTTCCATGCTATGTTTTCACAGCTTGCTGAACCATCATGCTCTTTAACTAAGGCATATGCCATATAGTATCTGCCTGTAAAATCAAGTAAGTTTACAAAAGCCCACTTATCTGTAAGAAACGGAGTATAGACTACATTTCTTACTGCTTTGGGGTATACAACTCTGTTTACTCCACTGTTGGAGTACATCATAAAACTTGAATATCCTTCTCTGTCATTTCTTATTTTTGTAAGGATTTTTCCCTTATTATAGGCTATTGTATCTGCATATGCTGGATGCTTTGCTCTGTATTTTTTTGTTTTAACATCATATTCAAAAGCTTTATAGTTGTTTCTGTATCCTCTTGCTTCACCACCTACGTATCCCATGAAAAAACCTATTTTGCCTTCCTGAAAGTTAAAGCTTTTCATGCTATATCTACCTGTTTGCCATAGGTTAGGATTATTTGCATTTAATGCAATATCACATTCCATAACTGTTGGATAGTTTGAACCTTCTCCTTTGTAAGTTGGAATTAAATTATCCATATTACAGGGATAGTTGCAGCAGTCAAGTGTTGGATATTCTGTGCAGAGCTTTTCATTATCCTCTTTCCATAAATTGGCTGCACACTGCGGATCGTTTGCAGTTGGAGTGTCACATCCTTCACGGCAGAAGTGGATGTTCCCTTTGTCATCTTTAAATGGAAATGTGTATGTGTCTATGGATGAACATTTATCTTCATCAGGCTCTTCTGTGTCGATATCAGGTTGAATGTCTGTGTCTTCATCTATTTTCTGGTCTTCATCAGGAAATGAAGCATTTTCATCTTTAGCTGCGTCAATGTCTGTTACTGTATCATTGTCATTAATGATATCATTATCTGTTTCTGATTTATTTTTGTCACAGCTGGTTATTAAAAATATAAATAATGTTAAAAAGGTTAAAAGAATTGTCTTTTTCATTTTTTCCCAACAGACAGTTTTTATAAGCTCTATTCGATTATATTATTTATATGACAAAGTTCCAGCTTTTACTTTCTTGTTAAATTGGTTTTTATCACGAAAAGATGGAATATATGAACTTCTACCGGTTAAATGCGCCGTTTTTAATGGAATATCTCGTAAATCTCAGGAATAGATTAACTTTCTTGTTTCTTTTGCCAAAAAAAGCTGGTTGTGTGTGAAGTTTTAGTATCTCTTTGCATTAGATTTATGGAATATCTGGTGAAATCATGGAATATGTTAAATTTTAGCGGTTAAATGCGCTGTTTTTAACGGAATATCTCATAAATTTCAGGAATAGATTAACTTTCTTATTTCTTTTGCCAAAAAAAGCTGGTTGTGTGTGAAGTTTTAGTATCTCTTTGCCTTAAATTTATGAAATATCTCGTAAAATTATGGAATATGTTAAAGTTGAACGGTTAAATGGCTGTTTGAGATAAATTTTTAAGGATTAGCCGATGTTGAAGAAGGATTTCATTTCGGATGCAAGGTCCAGGGTTTTTCTTTCGATGAGAAATTTGGTGAACAGGGCTTCAAGTATCCTTTGAAGCATTTCTATTGATGCTGTTCTGCCGAATATTGTTCCTTCTTCTCCTTCTCCTGAAAAGATGGGAAGTTTAACTGATTTTACGGAAAGAGGCGCCGTTTTTATCTGAAAAGCCCATTCTGCTTCGTTTCTTATTATTTTTGCTCTTGCCTGTGCTATGTAACAGCCTTCTTTTATTGCTGTCATGACTTCTTCACAGTCCATGATGTTGGCTGTTTTTATTGTCTGATAGAAATCGCCCCCTTTTACCGAGTCAAGGACTATCTGTTCTTCAAATATGAAAACTACGTTTTGTTCATTTTGTTCGGAGAGATCAAAGATTGTATCTTCGGCTGTTTTCATAAAAAGCCATAATAAAAATTCCTGACCAAGATATAAGTGCTGATTAGTTTCCATTATTCCCCCCATATTTTAGAAAACAGCGGTTCTTTTGGTCCGAAAGCTGTTTCATCTGCTCTGTCTATTATTTCAACTGGCTCTAGAACTGCCGCAAATGTGAATTCAAATAGTTGTTTGAATTTTGCTGTGACAGCTGAAGACTGGCTCATTATATAAACTTCGCCTGTAGTTGTGTTCCAGAAGGCTTCTGTTATTGTTACTTTAGGGTAGCTGTTTGATCTGAACATTTTTGTGACCTGCTCTTTTATTTCTTTTTTTGTCTGAGCCGGAATGTAGTCTTTGCCTGAATCTTTTTTATGTTCAAATTCTTTCTTTTCTATGTATGGTCTCATCTGCGATGCCGAAAATGAATATTTGTCTGCTCTCATTGCAAGCAGCATGTTTTCTCCGGCGAGCATATTTGTAAACCATTCCGAGTCAAACGAAAGAATAGGATCTACCCAGCCGATGCTTTCATCATTTGGCGCTTCGGGTATTAAAGGTTTAAATGAATATTCTGCAATAGCTTCTCTGGCTTCTGTAATTGATTCTATTTTTTTGTCTGTTCTTAACAGGGTGCAACTGACACTTCCTTTTAAAAATTTACTCATATTTTCTCCTATATTATGCTGATGCTTTTCAGTAAAAAAAGGTTAGAAAAGTATTTCCGTATTTTTTTTCCTTGCTGTCAAATCCTTCCGGTATATATGTAAATGGTGCGCCGCTTTCTACAACTATTACAGATTTATCTTTGTTGATAATACCGGCGTTTAAAAGCTTCTTTATTATAACATCTGCTTTGTCCGCTATTTCATATGGCGGATCGATAAAAACGGCGTTGCAGAAAGTTTGAATTTTTTCCGGAAGGGTTTCTGAAAATGCATCAGCTGCTATTATTTCTATTTGATTTTCCTGTTCTAATATTTTTGAGTTGGAATTGATTGTTTCTGCGTTTCTTCTGTTTGACTCAATGAAGATTGCTTTTTTGAAACCTCTGCTTAGTGCTTCAAATCCAACGGCTCCTGAACCTGCGAATATGTCGAGAAATGTTTTTTCTTCAAAGTCCATGAGTGAAAAAAGTGTATCAAAAACAGCCGAGCGAACTTTTTCTTCTGTTGGACGAAGATCTGTTTTGGGTACAGATATTTTTCTTCCTTTATGTAATCCTGATGTTATTTTTATCTGCATCTTTTAACGACAATATTCGGCAAGCATTTGTTCCAGTTGAGCTTTTTCAGGCGTATTCGGGTCATACTGAAGATATTTTCTATAGTTTGCGCAGGCTGCACTTGGCTGGTTAAGCTGTGAATATGATATTCCAAGACCTCTATACGCTTTTGCGGCTTTTTTATCCCTCTGCACAGCTTTTTTAAAAAAATCTCTGGCTGCTGCGTAGTTTCCTGAAGATATTGCCTGATTGCCTTTTTCAATATATTCGGATGCAGAGGGCATTTTAAGTTTTATATCATTCTTTATGTTTAAAGGTTTTAAGTTTCCTTTTAACTTTATACTGGCTTTTTCAGCTGTTTTTATCTGCTGTGGTTTTTCTTTTTCAGGCTGAGTAGCTTTCTTTTCTGTTTTTGCGGTTAAAGCTTCTTTCGCAGAATCTTCTTTTTTTACTTCATTTTTAACAGTTTCTGTTTTTAATACATCAGGAGTATTGATGTCATCTTTTGCTATTTCCTGATTTTTATCAGTCTCTTCTGCCACTTTTTCTTCTATATCTGCTGTTGCAGGCGTAGCTTTAACTTCTTCAGGCTCTTGCTGTTCTGGCTTTGCTTCTGTTTCTATGGCTTTATTTTCATCCTGAATTGCTGTCGGACTGTCCGATTTACCTTTGAAGTGAAAAACGGCAAAAGCAGCGGCAAGAGTAACAATAACTGCAATAACAATAACGGGTGCTTTAGAAGAGGATTGTTTCTCTTCCTTTTTTTCTAAAATAAATTCTTCTTCAGCCGGTTCTTCTTTTTCCGGTTCGGACTTGAAGGAAGAAATCTCTTCCTGTTTTACAATTGGTTCTTCAGGTACCGGTTCAATTTTAGGTTGAGAAAGAATCTGCTCTTCATCTTCATAGATGGAAGTGTTATCACTTCCACACATAGGACAGTTGGAGATTCTTTTTGGTACTTTAGCCGAGAAATTACAATTGTTGCAGATAAATTTCATTTTTAATCTCTATTTTTTTAAGATTTTGGTTTAGCTTTTATTACGGGTCTTCCGCCTTTGTCTTCTATTTCAAAATGAACTGTTCTGCAGTTAAATTTTCTTTTTATTGATTCACTGTTTCTATCAAGCTTCTCTATAAATTCGGCTTCTTCTCTATCTTTTATCGGAAGTCCGTTAATAATTTTTATTTTTTTATATTTTTCCCATAATTCAGAATAAGGATTTTTTGTGTTTCTGGAGGCATTCATTGTAAATGGTGTCTGTGCTATTTGTGTTTTTTCAGGGTCTCCATCATCTTCCATCGGCATACTGCTGAAGGATGCAACAGGTTCAAGAACCATTTCTGATTTTGTGTTGGCAAACATCTCAGAAATTGCTTTTTCGTCATTTATGGTTTCTTCTTCCTGCAATAGCGGATTGTTTTTTACCATACTGTTTTCAATGAGTTCGTTTATGCTTACTCCTGGATTTGTTTCACTGTGTCTCTGATATTTGCTTATCATAAGGTTTATAGCTGAAACAACAACTCCTGCACCCATTCCATAGTTATTGAGAACCAGTTTTTCTCCAACCCTAAGAGATGATATATCGGTTGCTATTTTTTTGAAAAGTCTGTCTATTTCTATGGTCACAACGATGACAAATATCAAACATAAAAGAACTGCTACAGCTGCGCCTATTGAAAGATAAAGTTTTAAATTGTCCTGAATTTTATGTCCAAGCATAAAAGACATAATGCCTACGACAGTTATTTTGCCACCTGTTATATCTTTTCCCTGAAAATGTACTGATGTAAGCTTTGTCCATTGATCTATCTGAACTGTTGCTGCTGACTCTGTGTTGGCTGAAAGATCGTCAAGAGCTTTTTTTATCATTGGAGCGGATTTGCCGGTAGACATTTCTTCCCATACTGTGCTCCCTAATGTTAAAACTTCTTTTCCTCTGTAGAAAACTTTTATAGGCATTGCCGTGTCTAATGATGAAAAAAGATTTTCAAGAGTCTTAAATGAGACTACTGCGTAAAGTTCATTTTTGTAATTGAAAGGAAGAACACCTATTATGTATGGGTCTGACTTGTCTAGTGAAAAGTATCCGTCGGAAGCGAGTCCCTTTGCAAATGCTCTTTCAATGGAAGGGATTCCATTCATTGAATTCATATTTGAAAAGGTTCCGGCAATAACTGTGCCTTCATTATTTAATATAGCATAAAGATATTCACTTTTTATGGTTGCTTTTTCAGGTGTTGTTTTTGATTTTTCAATCTGATAGCGAAGGTCTGAAGAATTCTTAATAAGTTTAAACTGCTCATTCTGAATTTCAGCTGCAATTATTTTCATAAGATTGCCTGTTCCTGTCTGAACATCCATTGCAGCTATAAATTTTTCGGAGAAAATGTAATATGCCACTGCTGAAGCAACAAAAATTAGTGCGGCAAAAAAGAATACTTCTATTTTCAATCCCAAATTCTTTAACATCTATATACTCCTACTTTTATTATAATCTAGAGCCAGCAACATTATTTTATCATAATCCTTTATGTTTAGGATCATATATGAAAGACTTTCTGAATAAGAGTCGGTTCTTACAACATTGTCTCCAACAATTGAATATATTATTGTAAGGTGCCCGGTTGCTGCTACAGCAAAAGTTTCCTGATATATTTCTTTTGTGGCACTGTAAAATTTAAGAACATAGGTTCCAGCATCAAGTTTTGGTATTTTACAAATTTCGGTTTTAGATGATATTGGAAAAACTGATGCATTGGAAATTACAAAAACTTTAACCTCTTTGCCTGAAGCACTGTTTTTGATGGTATATAAACCTTCTCTTGAAAGATTTACAATTCTGGACATTCCGGGAGAAAGTTTGACAGTATCTCTAAAAATCTCTCCACCAAAAAACACTTCTACACCTTGAGAAAATTTTTCTTTATTTATTATCTTTAATTTTGAATTAATCTGAGTCGTTATTCCGGTTTTATTAAAACCGAAACCGTTCATTTCTATTTCTTCCGTTTTATCTTTATCTAAAGTATAACCTTCAATAACAAGATATGAAAGGTCTTTAGTTTGTAGCGTTTCTTCTGTCGCACTTTGAAAGAGCCATGATGCATTCTGATTGTTTGAAATCATTTTTTGAATAGGTGGCTGGTATGAAACTTTTACTGAAAGATCCGATGCAAACATGGAAAAACCAATCAAAGAGATAAGAAAGAATCCTAATTTTTTCATGCTTGTATATCCTTTAATTCATCTATTTTACTTTTTATAAAGTCAGCTTCTGAATGATTGCCTGTTTTGTTACAAACATCTGCAACATGTGTAAGTATGGATATCTGATCTTCTTTTGAAGGAATACCGTCAATAGAAGAAACGACTGATAATATAAGTCGGTCTGCATTTCCTGTCTGAGTAGCACATTCAGCCATTGCTGAAATGTATTTTATGTTTTTATCAAGCTCAAGAGCTTTTTCAAAATAATCTTCAGCATTTTCATACATGTTCATGGAAAGCTGACTCATTCCCATATTGTAATAATCTTCTGCTGAAGAAAATCCGTCATCCATAATTTTATTAATGTTCTGTGCGGTATTTGATAAATTATCTACAAAGGAACCGTTGATTATATCTTCCGGAAGCATCTCTTTGAATGCCTTTAGAACTTCAGAATCAGGAAATTCTATAAAAAGCTCCTGAAGAAGTTTTGCAGCACTGTTAAGATCATCCATGTTAAGATAAAAATCAAGCTCTTCAAGTTGTTTTTTATCAGGTTCGATATAGATATTATTAGATGTTTTTTCAATGTTATTTTCAGAAAAACTCTGGTTTTGCACTGTGTCCGGCTTTATTTCTTCCACTTCTTTTTTTAATCCAAGTTTTTCTTTAAATTCTTCAAATCTGGCATTACCTGATATGAACTGAATTGCATCATTAAATAACTCTACAGCTTTTTCGTTTTCTTTTTTTGCAATATATAGATCTATCAGCTGAAAAACATAATATCCAGCCTGTTCTCTGTTTCCTTCCATCAGTGAAACTTCTATAAGCATTTCAAGAAGTTCAGGGAATTCTTCCCACCCTGGAGTTGCAGTAAGCCGGTCTGTTGCTTTTTGATAAAGATTGAATTTAACAAAGACCTGCGCTTCTTTTATGACGGTATCTGTGTCAATAATGTTTAATGCAGGTTCAACAGATTCCTCAAAATCAATAATAATATCTCCATCTTCAGGAAGACCTGTTGTTACAGAAGAAGATTCTTCTATTTTGTGGGAAATCAAGTCTCTGAGTCGATCATTCTTTTCAAGTGCAAGAAGCGCTTCTCTGTCATTTGGATCCAGTTCATAAACTTTACGATAACAGTCATCTCTTTTTGTAAGGTCTCTTTTGGAGTTATAAACAGAAGCAAGCTGTTTGAGAGAAGAAATTATTTTTTCTGTATCTCCCTGTTTTTCGAAAACGTATATGAGTTTCTGTAAATGAGGCACCGAGTCAGGCGTTTTCATTATTTCTTTATGCAGTATGGAAAGGGCAGAATTGTAGTTGCTGTTGGAAATATAGGCATCTACAAGAGAATTTGTTATTGCAGGTTCTCCACCTGATGTTGTTTGAAGCAGCCTTAGAACTGTTATGTACTGATCCATTTTACCCGCAGCTTTAAGCTTGATAGGAATAGGTCTTAGCATTTTGTCAGCTTCAGCGTACTGCTTTTCTGCAACTAAAAGAGTGGCCAGTTTAATTGTGAAAGAGATGTCACCAGGATTTAAATTAAGTATTATTTTGAATATTTCAATCGCACGCTCTTTCTGATCATTTTTAACGTAGTAGTTGGCAGCCATTTGGTAGCGAAGAATAGAGTCTTTTTCAAGACCACTTTTTCTATTTATTTCTGCGAGAAGGAAATTCATTCCACCATCTTCAGGATCTATGGAAAGCGCCTGTCTTACAACAGCTCTTGCTTTATTGATAAAACCTCTTTTTTCAAAAAGTTCTGCTGCCTGCCTATAAGTTTCTATTGCTTTTTCGCTCATGCCTGAACGTGCATATGCTTCAGCGAGCCTTATATAGGAGCGGTCGTTTTCCGGATCTTTTACAATGAGAGCTTTAAATTCTTCGATCTCACTGGTCTCTTTTGATTTTTTGAAGAGACTCTTTAAGCTTTTCTTTCTGCTTTCTTCTGCCACCAAAGGTACTCCGTAAAGCTGTTTTTATTTTTTAACACGTTCAATATATGTGAATTCTTCTGTACTTACTTTTATTATATCTCCGGAGTTTATAAAGAGCGGAACCATAACATTGCCACCAGTTACAAGAGTTGCAGGCTTATATGAAGTTGTTACTGTATCTCCTTTAAATCCCGGCTCTGTTTCTGCTATTTCTATAATAACAAACTGAGGCAGCTCAACAGATATTGGAGCTCCGTTATAAAAAAGAACTGTAACTTTTTCATTTTCTTTCATATATGCGACAACATCTTCAATAATAGCTGAATCAATTATTATCTGCTCGAAAGATTCAAGATCCATGAAATGATACATATCTCCATCAGTATAGAGAAATTCCATTTCCTTTTCTTCAAGATCAGGTTTATCAACCTTTTCGCCTGAGATGAAAGTTCTTTCTGCTATTGAACCTGTAAGGATATTTCTTAACTTGGTTTTAACAACAGCACGTCTTTTTTGCTGAATGTGATTCATTTCTACTATTTGAAATGGACTTCCATCTATTTCTATTTTTAATCCGCGTTTGAATTCTGAAGTTGAAATTTGCATAAAAACCCCTTAAATTAAAAACTAACACACTAAAGAAGCATTACTTTATATAATGGATAAGCTGAATTTGTCAAGTTAATTGGTCCGTTTTGTCTGAAATCATCAAATCAAGAGCACTTAGGGCAAGAAGGCAGGAATTTAGTCCGCAGCCTGCTATAATTCCTGATGCCACATCTGAAATCATTGAGTTTTTTCTGAAGTCTTCTCTTTTAAATATGTTTGAAAAATGGAACTCTATGAACGGTGTTTTTGAAAAGATCAAGGCGTCTCGTATAACGACGCTTGTGTGAGTGTATCCGCCTATATTTACTGCTAATCCGTCAACATTTTGCAGAGAGGAAATGTGTTTTGCTATTTCTCCTTCGTTATAACTCGAAAAAAAAGTTATTTCGTATTTTTCTTCAGAAAAAGTTTTTTTTATTTTTTTTATCAGATTTTCTTTAGACCATCGTCCATAGTGTTCGGATTCTCTTTCTCCTGCTATTTCTACAAGAGGACCTTCTATTATTTCAAAAACTATTTTTCCGTTTTTCATCTATTGTTATATTCCTTAATAAATTCTGATTTCATATACAATATTTTTGATGTGTTGGAGTTTTTCTTTATTTTCCCTGCGAAAACACTATCTTTCATAAGTATTGCCAGATATTTTTCTTTACCGGTTTCAAAAAGAATGTGTGCTTCGGGAGTTTTGGTGTTAAGCATTGTCAGATATGGAAAAATTGGCTGTAATTCAGAAAAATCCTTGTTTTCATTAAAAAAACCGTCTGAATTTACAAAGATTGTGTTTTCAAAAAAATCTAAAAATTCTGATTTTAAAGAACTTTTATTTCTTTCCATTTTATTTCTGCCCATAAGAGTAGGGTGTATGCCGATTTTAAATCTCCCTGAGAAGCTTTTAATGCCACTTTTGCAACATTAGATAAGAAAGGCTCATTCATGGATAATGAAAGTGCCATTTCTGAAGCTCTTTTCCAGTTTCTTTGTTTAAGAGCTATAAGCATCATTGTTTCAGTGATCATCAAAATACTGTTTCCTCAAAAAAACACTTGAAAAAACTAGCAGAAAATTAAATTACAGTCAAGAAAAGTTGCTTTTGAGAGCCCTTTTGTTAAGAATACTATGGTGGCTGTTTAATTTGTCGGAGAAATTTTATGTTACGGGTTAGAAGAGCTCTTTTAAGTGTTTATGATAAAACGGGCATTACTTCTTTTGCAAGTGAGCTTGTAAAAATGGGTGTTGAAATATATTCAACAGGCGGAACCTACAGAATGCTTTCTGAATCAGGTATTAATGCACTTAAAATTGAGGATTATACAGGTTTCCCTGAAATGATGGGTGGCAGAGTAAAGACACTTCATCCTAAGATTCATGGTGGAATCCTTGCAAATAGTTCTGTTCCTGAGCACATTGAAAGTATGAACACTCACGGTATTCTGAGATTTGATATGGTTGTTGTCAATCTTTATCCATTCAGAGAGGCTGTAGAAAAGGGCAAATCTTTTGAAGATATAATAGAAAATATCGATATTGGCGGTCCTTCCATGGTTCGTTCTGCAGCAAAAAATTTTAAAGACACAGTTGTTGTTACTTCTCCGGATGATTACTATTTAACAGCTTCGGAAATGGAAAAAAATGATGGCGGTATTTCTTTGGAAACGAGATACGCTTTTGCTATGAAAGCTTTTTCTCTTACAGCTCTTTATGACGGTTATATTTCAAGCTATTTTTCAAGTGTCGACTGCCGAGGCAATGTTGTTAAAAATGAACCGGACATAATTACGCTTCAGTTTACAAAAATAAAAGATTTGAGATATGGAGAAAATCCTCATCAATTGGCTGCTATTTATAAAGATACAGCCTCTTCAACAGGAACTCTGATTTCGGCTAAACAGCTTTCAGGAAAAGAGCTTTCATTTAATAATTATCTGGATCTTGAGGCTGCCAAAAATTTTGTTCTTGAATTTGATGAACCTGTTGCATGTATTATGAAACATACAGTTCCGTGCGGTGCGGCAGTTGGAGCAAATCCTGAAGATGCCTATAGAAAAGCCCGTGAATGTGATCCGGTTTCTTCTTTTGGTTCAATAGTCGGCTTTAATAGAGAGGTTGATGAGAATGCTGCAAATGCAATTAAAGAAATTTTTACAGAAGTAGTTATTGCTCCTTCTTTTACAGATGACGCAGTCAAATTACTTTCCAGAAAGAAAAATCTTAGAATCATAGAACTTGGCACACCATGTCTTTCTCCTGAAATGGACTGGGAAGTGAAAAAAATTTCTGGAGGATTGCTGCTTCAGAATAGAGATAGCTACATTGTCAGTTCTGATGATTTTCAGATAGTTACAAAAAGAAAACCTACAGAAACCGAAATGGTTGATATGCTTTTCGGGCAGAAAGTTGTGAAGCATGTAAAATCAAATGCCATAGTGCTTGTTGCCAATGGGGTGACAGTTGGTATAGGCTCCGGTCAGATGTCACGAATAGATTCTCTTAATATTGCAGCTTCAAAAGCCCTGAAACCTATTTCCGGTGCTGTTTTAGCTTCAGATGCGTATTTTCCTTTTAGAGATAGTATTGACAAAGCTGCCGAACTTGGTATAAAAGCAATAATACAGCCTGGCGGTTCCGTTAGAGATTCTGAAGTCATCGAAGCTGCTGATGAGTACGGTATGACTATGGTTTTTACAGGAAAAAGAAGTTTTAGACACCTGTGAGGTAACATGAAGATATCAAAACTTGTAGAACTAAAAGAAAGTATTGACAAGGTTGTTGGTCGCTATATTTCTGAAATAGATGAAGAGATGTCTCAGAAGGAACAGGATGTGGGGATTATTTCTCCACCTGTAGATATATATATAGATAAGAATCGTCAGATAGCGTTTATGGAAACGCCGGGAATGGATGTTGATTCTGTGAGTATAACTCATAAAGATAATGAACTTTACTTTAAAGCTTCAAAAATAAAACCGGCGCCTTCAGGAAGAAGATACATAAAAATGGATCGAGTCCATGGCGAATATGCCAGAACTTTTCCTCTCAGCGCAAAAGGACGTCAGATAGAAAATATCGACTATTCATACAGATATGGCGTTGTAAAAATAACGGTTCAATTTTCGGAGGTATAAAGTGCGTTTGATAATTTTTTTTCTGCTGATCTTTTCTTTTCCGACAGTTTATGCTGAGAAGGACGAGACACCTTCGGTTAATGTTAATTGTAACATGACAAAAGAAGATTCCAGTTGCAAAATAGCAATAAAAGAGCCTTTTGCTTTAAATAATGAAGCACCCTTTAAGTTTAAATTACAAAATGACAAGGGCGATACTGTTGAAAATATTACAAAATCTCAGTTTGCTGGAGATGGAAAACATAGTTTTGAGTATAAAACCAAAACAGTTGCAAAGCATTACTCCTACTGGTTTGTTGCGTGTAAATATGAAGATGGAAAAGTTAAAGCATGCAAAACTTTTAAAGGTGAAAAATAGAATTTTATTGGAGATATTTTATGGGGATCTTAAAAGAGATTACTTCTGTAATAAAAGATAAAGCCAAGGATGAGATCCTTCTTTATATAAAAAAACTGCAGGAGGAAAACGAAAAAAAGGAAGATGTGGAAAAAGCTGAAGAAGTCTCTCAGCAGAAAACGCCTGTTGTGGAAGAAAATGTAATTGAAAAAGAACCTGAAGTACTTATTCCTGAGCAGAAAAAAGAAGAATTTCTTCCTAGAATATGTAAAGAGGATATTTACAAGGTAAATATAAAAATAACAGGAAATAAAATACCTGTCGACATCGATTTTACAGATTCACTTCAGCAGCTTAGTGAAGAAGAGCTGGCTTTTTACTTAAAAATTTATTTTTATTCTTTCACACAAAAGAAAAATTTCGGTTATGTTGGAAAAACTCTCCGTAAAAAACTCAGAATTTCTGATGAAGAACATGACGAATTTATTGCAAAAATGGAAAAGCTTGAACAAAGAGGGCTTTTGATTACAGAAGAAGTTTCTCAAACTCAAACTGTCTATGTTCTTTATATGCCTTATGATGAAGAAATAATGGAAAAGGTTGCAGGCACTACTCCAAAAATGAAGGAACGACCAGCAAGTAAATCTTCGGATAAATCAGGAAATCATAGTCCAGGTAGGCCTGAAACAGGTATGGATGATGATGCTTTAATGAAAGCTTATAACACTTTTGTTTCTCTGGAAATAGATAAAGCTAAAATGAGAGTTGGAAGAAGTAATTTTGATAGAATATATATGGAAGCAGTTAAGTATATAGATAAAAGATATGGTTTTCAGATCCTTTCCAATAATGAGAAAATGAAAGAGTATCTTACACAGTATTATGTTTCTGCTTTTGATATCCCCTCTTTTGAAGAGTGGAAACGTGGAAATGGAAAGAGGTAATTATGGAAGAGAAAATATATCTTAAATCTGTAAATGATATAGACATAAAGCTTCTATTCTGCAAATCAAATTTTCAGTGGAAACTTCTTGCTGAAAAATATGAAGAAGCCAGAAAAAGAGTTGAAGATTATTACGGTGACAATATTCCTGAATCAATAACTGCGGCATTAGAGACACTTAGAGCTCATTTAGTAGAAAAAAAAGCTGAACTTCCAGAACAGGATCTTTTGGTATGAAAGAAATATCGATGGTTTTTCTCTATGATTTCAAGTACAACTGTTTTTTTGTAAAAAAATTGTTGACGCAGGTTTTTTTTAGGGTATAAATAGCTGCGTTGGGTGGTTAGCTCAGCTGGGAGAGCATCGGCCTTACAAGCCGAGGGTCACAGGTTCGATCCCTGTACCACCTACCATCTTTGGCTTTTTGAAAGCCTGCCTTTTTGGTGCGGTCGTAGTTAAGTCGGTTATAACGCCGGCCTGTCACGCCGGAGGCCGCCGGTTCGAGTCCGGTCGACCGCGCCATTTTTTTTGTTTTTTCTAATAAATAATATAAAGAGTAAAAAAATGAGAGCTTTCTATGTAGTACTTGATAGCTTCGGAATTGGCGCATCTAAAGATTCTGCCTCTTTTGGAGATTCAGGTAGTGATACATTAGGACATATTGCGTCTAAAGTACCAAATTTTTCTCTTCCTATGCTTGAAAGTATGGGTCTTGGAATTTTAAAGACACATCCATCAATTAAAGGTCTTCAGACATTAAACACCTATGTGGCCAGGCTTGAAGAGGTATCTGCAAGCAAAGATACAACTGCCGGTCATTGGGAAATGATGGGAATTAAGCTTGAAAAGCCATTTCCACGTTATTCTGAGGGATTTCCTAAAGAAATTATGGATGAATTTACAGAGCGTACCGGCTATGGATGGATAGGTAATATCCCGGCATCAGGTACAGTGATTCTTGATCAGATGGGCGAAGAACACCTAAATACAGGAAAACTTATCTGCTATACATCGGCTGATTCAGTTTTTCAGATAGCGGCACATGTTGATGTCGTTTCTTTGGAAGAGCTTTACCGTGTCTGCAAAATCACAAGAGAACTTATGGATAAATATAATGTCGGGAGAGTTATTGCCAGACCTTTCGCAGGAACACCAGGTAAGTTTTTCAGGCTTAATGAAAAGAGGCATGATTATTCTGTAAAACCTATTAAAAGAGTTTATATTGAAGATTTGCAGGAAAAGGGTATCGAGACTGTTTCTGTAGGAAAGATTTATGATATTTTTGTTGGTGCAGGTCTCAATAAACAGATTCATACAGACAATAATATTGATGGTATGAATAAACTTCTTGAACTTGCCAAGACAGAACCTGGTAACAGTTTTATCTTTGTTAATCTGGTTGAGTTCGATTCTGTTTACGGTCACAGAAGAAATACTGAAGGTTATTATTCGGCATTAAGAGATTTTGATTCTTTTCTGGAAAGATTTCTGCCTCAAATGAAAAAAGATGATTATCTTTTCATTACAGCAGATCATGGATGTGATCCTGAATTTCCTGGCTCAGACCATACCAGAGAAGATGTTCCTATGATAGTTTATTCTCCATCTTTTAAATCTTTCAAAAATCTTGGAACATTAAAAGGTTTTATGAGAGGTGGGGCAACAGTGCTTAATCTTTTTGGAATCAGCAGTGATTCAGAGCCGCTTTTCTGATAAAAACATAAAATGCCTTTTATATTCCTGCCAGCCTGTAAAAGTTATTTTTATTTAATTAATAAAGGGTTCATAACTTTTTTTTATCTTTTGGTTCTAAGTTTGACAAACCGTTTTTTATCCATTAGAATTCTTAAAAATATTTTGGTGTGTCATGAAATTTGTTTGTAGCGTTGTTTCTGAAATTGGTCAGGTTAGAACAAAAAATGAGGACAGTTTTCTTGCTGATATAGCTAAGAATCTCTTTATAGTTGCCGATGGAATGGGTGGAGAAGCCGAAGGTGAAGTGGCTTCCAAAATGGCTGTTGAAGAGATTCTTTCCTACATATCTGAAAACTACTCTATAGTTGATTTTTATAGAATGACAGGTTCTACTGAAAATAGAAAAAAACTTCAGAATATGCTTGTCGCAGCTGTATTGAAAGCTAATTCAAAAATATATAAATATTCATCTAAATATAAAGGAAACAAGAGAGTAGGCTCAACGGTTACTCTTTTTATGGGAGTTGGTAACAGCGGATTCATGGTTCATGCCGGCGATTCCAGATTTTACCTTATAAGAGAAGGTGAGGTTGCAAAACTCTCCACAGATCACAATATTCAAAGTGAATATCTTGCAAAGTATGCCCGTTCGGCAGATGAAATAGATGAAAAATACTTGGGAATGCTTACAAAAGCTCTTGGTATAACTGAATTTATAGATCCTGAAAGTATAACTTTCGATTTAATGGCTGGTGATAGAATATGTCTTTGCAGCGATGGAGTTCATAAATATCTTGATTTGCTTCCAAGAGAAGATATGGTTGCTCTTTTTTCTTCAGATGTTGCTTTTGATAAGGAAAAAGAAGAAAACAACCTTAGAGGTGTTGCTGATAATTTAAGAACAATAGCTGAAGAATTTGGTGCTGATGATAACTATACTGCTATAATGATTTCTGCTTTTGATAATGAAGAGTCAACACTTGAGGGCTCAAAAGAGTTACAAATAAAGCTTGCCGTTATGCGTAATTCCGATATTTTCAGTCAGCTTACCTATCCTGAACTACTCAAAATTATGGAAATAGGGCGAATAAAAACAGCTAACAAATATGATATAATTACCTCTAAAAACGAAAATGATGATTCTTCGGAGCTGATGATAATTATTGACGGCAAAGTTTCAATTCTAGAAAAGTCAATAATTCGTGCTACTTTAGGACCAGGTAAATATCTTGGAGAAATATCTGTGATTGAAGGGACGAAACTTCAGTCAAAGATATTTGTTGATGAAGCGACAACCATTTTTTCCATAACACGGGAAGAACTTCACAGTATGATGAAAAAGGAACCAAAAATAGCAGCAAAAATCCTTTGGGAAATCTCAGCATCTCTTGCAAAACGTCTAAAAGATAAGTTTTAGTATGAATGTTGCCTCTTTTTCTTTCCTTTTTGCACTCTTTACAGGCTTTTCATTTAATTTTCATGATTCAAGCGTTGAAGAGGCCCTTTATGATAATGTAGGTTACTACAAAGTTTTTTCAGAAGAGGAAAAGGAATCTTTCTGTGCATCAGGAGATGAACTGGCTTGTCTTTTTCTTTATGTGGAAAATGAAAAATATACATCTGAAGATGCTGAAACTGATATAAACAATATCTTTGATGGTCGTAATCGTGAAATAGCTTCATATTTTGCAGTATATAAAAACTGGAAAAATATTCCATCGGAAGAAATAGCTGAACTAATTGACTCCTCTCCACGTGATCTTGCAAAAGGATTAAAGAAATTTTATCTGAAAAAACTATATCTTGAAGGGAAATATGAACTTTTTGATCAGAATTATATTTCAATTCGTGATGATGAGCTTTTTCAGATGTATATAAAAATGCTTCTGGAATCAAATCCTGAAAAAGCTTTTGATGTGCTTACACAGCTTGACTCAGGTTACAGTGACAGCTTTTATATATCATTGATGGAACTTTCCAAAAAGTATTATCCTAAATTAAAAACCGATAAATTAAGAAAAAAATTCAAAATATGGGAACTGTATTACAATTTTCTCAGGATAAGATACCGTGTTGTGATAAATCAGAGCAGATCAGCTTTTAATACAAATATCAAATCCTCTTTTGACTGGCAGGCATCTCTTTTCAGAGCAATGTCGTACACAAGAAGAAGAGAACATTCTGATGCGGTTGACGTTTATAAAAAAATGGGAGAAAAAATAGATAAATTTGAGCTTTCTCCCGAAAATATATTTAATTTTTATAGATGGTACGGCTATTCGCTTGGAGCGCTTGGTAAAACCTCTGATTCAATGAATAAATATATTGAAGGCAACCTGTATTTTACAGGCCGAGATGATGATAAAGCATCTCTCTTTCTTTACCATGCTGCCGACATGGCAAGACTTGATAAAAATATAAATAAGGCTGATGAGCTTTATACAAAACTTAGGGTTAACTATAGAGAATTTGATAAAATAAGCATTGTCGATTTCCTTCATTTCTGGATAAATTATAAAGATCAGGCATATTCAAGAGCTGTAGAAATACTAAATGAAATTCTTGCTGATTCAGATAAAGGCTCATACAACTACAGAAGGGCTAAATACTGGCTGGCAAGGACTTTAGAAAAAGAAGGAAATGAAGAACAGGAAGAAATAATGCTTAAAGAAATAGTAGAAGAATATCCTGCTTCATTTTATGGTTCTATGGCGGCAAGTAGACTGATTTCCAAAGGAAAAGAACTGAATATACCTGAAAAACAGGAAGAAGAATCACTTGTTATTAAAAAAAGTTATATTCCTGAAACATATTGGATTTCAGTGCTTTACCTTTCTGGGAAAGAAAGTGATGTAAGAAGGTTCATTGTTCTCTTTAAACAGAAAATAATCGATTCAGGTAGTGAATCAGACAAACTTATGATCAGCTATATTTCAAAAAAAGCAGGACTTTTAAATCAGGCATCAGATTTTATTAAATCCATTCCACATCTTTCAGAAAATGCAAGACAATACATAAAATTACAGTATCCGATAAATTTTGAATCTGAAATAGCCTCTCACGGTGATTTTTATAATGTTCCTCCACTATTCGTTTTTTCAATAGCACGTCAGGAGTCACTTTTTAATACATCTGCGGTCTCAAGTGCATTTGCAATTGGGCTTCTGCAATTAATGCCAGGAACTGCTCAGATACTTGCAAATCAGGAAAATTACGGAAAAGTTACAACTGAAAATCTGAAAAAGCCTCTTACAAACATACGCTTTGGTGTTAAATTCTTAGGTTCACTGTTAAATCAGTTTAACAGATCACTTCCTTTAGCTGCTGCAGGTTATAATGCAGGACCCGGCAGAGTTGTAAAATGGATAAAAAAAGATCCCGATATTGAAATTGATGAATTCATTGAAGATATTCCGGTTTTTCAGACAAGAAACTATGTTAAGAAAGTTATGAAAAATTACGCTATCTATCACTATCTTTATAAAGGAACTGTATACAGCGGACTGGAGTTCAAGCTTCCTTCAAAATAGATTTTTATTAAAGATTTTTTTGAGTTCAATAGCGGTTGTTTGGGGAATTTCTGCAATTTCTGCAACGTTTTTCCATTTTTCTAAAGCATTTTTAACCTGATCAATGATTAAAGATGCTCTTTTATCTGTAATACCGGCTTTTGATGCAACTGCAAAAACATTTTCCTGGGTAATATTTTTTCCTTTACCATTTATAGTCATGCTGTGTTCTCCGGCAGGCCCTTCAGAAAAAGTGAGATCATAAGCTGGAGAAACATTCCAGCTCAAATTGCTGTGATCATAAATAAATGAAAAGTTCTTTACATGATCATCGCGATTATTTGTAAAAATATTAAACACCATTCTGCGAAACATTTCTTCAACCGCTTGATGATTTTTTGTTAATATTTTCGTAACTTTTAAGAGGTCATTGTAATCTGCTGTCGGAATTCTAAAATTTGAATGAATGAGATTTCCAAAAGTATGAATATGTAATCTCTGATTATTTTGTTTTCTGTCAAATCTTTTAATTCCAAAAAAACATTTAGGTTCTAAACCATCGAAAAGTCTTGTTTCAGGCAGATTAATTCCAGCTTTTACAGCAAGCATAGAGTAGGCAAATTCAATTTTTGCACTGTGGACAGAATCTTCTTTTGAATTAAATTTAATAAGCCAATGTTCAAAATCAGAAGGTAAAGAGTCTTCTCCTGAAATAAGAATTCCAGTTTTTAGATTAAATCCTGTAACTATTTTTGGCCTTGCTCCTCCAGGACTTCCTCCTGCCTTTAAAAGTAATGGAAGAATTTCTTTTTCACTGCCGCTTATTATTTCGTTAGCATTTTCAGAAAGTTGTTGAAGATTTAGAATAGAATCATAATTTTTTTCTTCTTCAGAAGGAGGAAAGTATGTTAAAGATCCCATTGTTTTTGATCCAAGATAGGCAAGCTTTTCCAGAGGATTAAGATTTGAAAAAAAATGTCCCTGCTTTCTGAAATAACGATCTAACAGTAAAAGTCCCCATCCATCCGGCAAAGAATCATCAAATAATCCCCAAATAGGACCAAAATCAAAATCTTTGTGTTCAAAAGTTCCCTCTTTAAGAGGAAGAAAAAAAGGTGAAAGCTCAAAACCTGTTTTAATAAAATCTTTATCATATTCAAAATATATCTTTGAATTGACTTCTATAAGCTTTCCAAGACTAAAAAAATTAGAATTATCAGTCATAAATCTTACTTCGAGCTTTTTCATTACTTCTTTCCTCTTTTTGGGATTTTTGACTCATATCTTTCTTCAATTTCAGCAATAGTATTTGCCTCAGGCAAGTTAAAGAGTGATTCAAAATTTGGAAGTTCATCAAGTACAAAAGCAATTTTAAGCATGCTTAATAAAGATATGCTTCCAGTTGTTTCAAAGTGCTTTATGGTACTTTCAGGAACACCAGACATGCTGGATAATGTTTTTCTGGTATATCTTTTAAAAAGGCGCAGTTTTTTACATTTTTCAGCAATAAAAAAGCTCATTTCTTCTGGTGTTTTTTTATCCACTTCAGGTTTTAACATATAGCCTCATTTTTTAAAATCTATAGACAATATTTTATCTTTTAATCTAATTAAATCAACTTAATAGGTAATATTTTATCTATTAAGTTGATTTCTTTGTGGTTGTTGGATAATAACAAATTAACTTAATTCATAAATTTCTGCCTGTTTGCGAGCTAAAAAAATCAATTTTTGTAAGAATTTACTTGATTTGTTAGATTTCTCTAAATATATTAGCTCTGCTAATTTGCTTGGGCTGAGGCTTATGAAAGTAAAAAAGACAATTTTTCTAATTTTAGGTTTTATATCTCTTGTTACAGGTTCTATTGGTGTTGTGCTGCCTCTGCTTCCAACAGTTCCTTTTTTACTTTTAAGTGCATGGTTTTTTGCCAACTCTTCTGAGAAATTTCATAAGTGGCTTTTAAATCACAGAGTTTTTGGTGAATATATCAAAAACTACAAATATAAAAAGGGTATGCTTTTAACTCATAAAATAAGGACTCTCATTCTTCTTTGGGTCGGAATTGGTTTCAGTCTCTATATGATGAGAAATATGCCGGAAGAAAAATTTATTTGGGTTATTATTTTTCTTTTGATTGTCCTTATTGGTGTAACTATTCATATTTTAATGCTTAATACGGTAAAAAATGATAAACAGAAACCTTCTTAAATATCTCAAACTTGTAAAAAAAGAGACTCTGCTGGCTATTTTGATGAAATATACTCTCTTTTTTACAAATATTCTTTTTATTCTGGCAATATCCAATGCAGTAAAAGAGGTTTTTCTCTCTTCAAATTTTTCAGCATCTACAATTCTTCTTTTTTTACTAGAAATAATAATTCTGGTAATCATAAGATTTTTTGTGAAAAGATTTGCTGCTGTAAACAGTTTTAATACTGCTGTTAAAGTTCAGAATAAGTTACGGGATGATATTTACAGCAAGCTTTCTGAGCTTGGAATTGAATATATTGAAAAAAGAGGAACATCTTCGCTTACAACGCTTGCTGCAGAAGGTGTAGAGCAGCTTGAAGTCTATTTTTCAAAATATATTCCGCAACTGTTTTATGCGTTATCTGTTCCTTTTCTTCTTCTTTTAATAATAGGAAATATTGAAATAAAAGCTGCTCTTTTAATGTTCTGCATGGTTCCACTCATTCCTCTTTCAATAGTCTTTTTTATGAAAAAAGCCAAAAAAACAATGGGAATGTTCTGGAACAGTTATGAAAATATGTCAGAACAGTTTCTTGATTCTATTCAGGGACTTACAACGCTAAAACTTTTTAACAGAGATAAAGCTAAATCTTTAGAACTTAAAGAAAAAAGTGAAAATTTTAGACGTAAAACAATGAAAGTTCTCTCTTTACAGTTAAGTTCTATTTTTATAATGGATTTCTTCTCACTTATAGGTGCCGCATTAGGAATTATTGTAGCATTGATAAGTTTTTCAAATAATGAAATTTCAATAATGCAGACAGTTTTTATACTGCTTCTTGCCTCTGAATTTTTTCTGCCAATGAGGCTTCTTGGAGCATTGTTTCATGCAGGAATGAATGGTGTTGCGGCTTCAGATAATATTTTTAAGTTCTTAAATGAAAAAAGCAATGTAAAAAACAGTAGTAAAAACAAGATAGAAAATTTTTCCATCTTAAATTTCAAAAATGTAAACTTTTCTTATGATGGAAAGCGTGAAGTGTTAAAAAACATAACCTTTTCTGTAAACAAAGGTGAAAAAGTTGCTGTGATTGGTAAATCCGGTTCCGGCAAATCAACCTTGATTTCTCTGCTTCTTCGTTTTTTTGATGTTTCTGAAGGGAAAATAGAGCTAAATGGAGGAGATATTAAAGAAATTGAATTAACTTCTCTTAGAAATCTTTTTGCAACAGTATCTCAAAAGACATATCTTTTTAATGACACAATAAAAAATAATCTGTTAATTGCTAAACCTGAAGCAAATGAAGATGAATGTTTTGATGCACTTAAAATGGCAGGGTTTTCCAATTTTGTTAAATCTCTTCCTGAAGTTCTTGAGCATAATGTCGGAGAATGGGGAAACCTGCTTTCAGGTGGACAAAAACAGAGAATAGCTCTAGCAAGAGCCGTTCTTAAACAAAGTGATATTTATCTTTTTGATGAAGCAACATCAAATGTTGATGCTGATAATGAAGAAGAAATATGGGACAGAATTTTTGATATTTCTAAAGATCAAACTGCACTGATAATATCTCATAGGTTAAGTGTTGCTCGAAAATGTGACAAAATCATAGTGCTTGATAATGGAAAGATCAAAGAGCAGGGAACTCATAACGAACTGATAGGGAACAGATCTCTTTATTACAAAATGCATAGTGAACAATCTCTGCTTGAGAAGGGATTTACAAAATGAATAATATGAAAACATTAAAAACAGCATTGAGACTACTTAAATTTGTAAAACCTTTTTTGCCTGAAATGATCTTTTCCATATTAAATGGAGTTTTTGGACACATTACAGCAGTCTGCGTAATGAGTTTTTCTGCACTTTTGCTGTGTAATATAACAGGTATGGAAACCTTTTTCAGCAGAAATATCATTATTTTATTTATAGTTATTTCAGCCTTAATAAGGGGAATATCACACTATTTTGAGCAATATTCAGGTCATGATGTTGCTTTCAGACTTTTAGCTAAAATCAGAAGCAGTTTATTTGATTCTCTGCGAGATCTTGCTCCTGCAAAAATGGTCGATAAAAGAAGCGGAGACATAGTGACTTCTCTTATGGGTGATATAGAGATCATAGAGGTTTTTTTTGCACATACAATTGCCCCTGTTACAATAACAGCTTTAATGTTTATTATTTTAAATCTCTTTTTCTTTGCTATTCATCCGGTTTTTTCTATTGTCGCATCAATAGGTTATCTTTCTGTTGCTGTTCTTATTCCAATTTTAAATTATAGATTTGTTAAAGTTGAGGGGAAAAATTACAGAAACAACCTTTCAGATTTAAATTCGTCTTTAATAGATACACTTCAGGGATTAAAAGAGCTTATTCTTTTTGACAGATTTAATTCCAGAATAAAGAAAAACAGAGCAAAAACTTCTGCAATGCAAAACGCAGCAAAAGATATTCGTAAAAATGAAGGTTTGATAGACTCTTTTACTGATGGTTCCATAATTTTGTCAAATGCTCTGCTTTTGATAGTTGGAATCTTTCTATTTTCCAACGGGTTAATTAGTAAATATGAATTTATAATAGTTTTAATAACTTATATGAGTTCTTTTGCTCCTTTTATTGTCATTCCTTTTTTATCAAACACACTTTCAAATACATTTGCTGCCGCTGAAAGAATTTTTTCTCTTGAAGACGAAGAAAATCCTTCTCCGGAAATTGCTGACTCTATGATCTTAAAAGAATCAGATGAAAAAGATATTTCAGTAAACAATGTGAATTTTGGCTATAAAAAAGAGTTTCTTCTTCAAAATGTCAGCATTAACATAAAAAAAGGAGAAAAAATAGCTATACAAGGTGAAAGTGGTTCGGGTAAAACTACTATATTAAGATTGCTTTTAAGATTTTGGGATGTTACAGGCGGAGAAATAAAAATAGGAAGTGAAAATGTAAAAAATATAAACCTGGAATCTTTAAGAAACAACATTTCCATGCTCTCTCAGGAAACATACATCTTTAATAAAACTATCTCTGAAAACATAGCTTTAGGAAAAGCTGATGCAACTATTGAAGATATAAAAAATGCTGCGGAAAAAGCAGGAATTAATCAATTTATAGAGAGTCTGCCCAATAAATATGAAACTTTGGCTGGAGCTTTAGGTGACAAAATGAGTGGAGGAGAACGACAGCGAATTGGAATTGCCAGAATAATTCTTAGAAACAGTGATATAGTTCTTTTTGATGAAATGACATCCAATCTTGATATTCTTAATGAGCAGTTAATACTAAAAACCATAAATAAAACAATGGAAGATAAAACCATTATAACTGTGACACATCGAGAAAGTGTTGCAACCCATTTCGATAAGATATTTTTTATAAATAAAGGAAAACTGGAGCAAAAAAAATGAAAAGATCTTTTTATTCTTTTTTAATTCTTTTTCTGTTTCTGTCATTTACATCATGCTCAAATGAAAGCAGTGATAAAAATAGTGAAGAAGAAACAGATTTTACTTGTGCAGGAACAAGCTGTAAAACAAATGCTGACTGCACATGTTCTACAGACTTCTGTATGCCTGAAGAAATGGCAGGAATGCCTACTTATGGTCCTATTAACGCCCTTCACTGCACAAAACTTAACTGTGATGTTGCAGATAATTCAACCTGTCCTGAAGGTTATGAGTGCTGGCCTCTTTCAATGGGAAAAGATTACTTTCCTGAAGAAACTGAAAGTCTTTGCATAAAAATGCCTGAAGAAACAGAAGATGAAGATAATTTGACAGATGATATTGATATTGTTCAGAAAGATGATGAATCAGTTCATGATGATGATGTTTTAGATAGTGATGGAGATGAAATTGTAAATGTGGATGATGATATATCTGCTCTAAATGATGAAGATAGTCAAATTATTGATGATGAACCACTTAATGATTCAGATGTAAATGAAAGTGAATGGCCTTCATGCTATGATGACTCCTGTGAAAGCAGTGATGAATGCTGTGATGGTACAAGCTGTCTTCCTTCCGCAATGTCATTTATGTTTGGAGAGACAAACTACTGCGTAATTAAAGGCTGCACAGAAGGAGATGCATCCAGTTGTCCAGCAGAACATGAGTGTAAAGGTGGAATGGGGCTTACATATTGTGTAAAAGCTGAGTGACAGAAATGAAAAAAAGGATATTTTTTTTCCTGATATTACTATTCCTTTTTCTAAGTATTTCTGCTGAAGAAAATGAGAGTAGTGAAGATGTTATTGAAATAGAAGAAGACGAAAGTGAAATCGAAGTTCAGG
Source organism: bacterium (assembly GCA_963667425.1). Taxonomy (GTDB): domain Bacteria; phylum UBP6; class UBA1177; order UBA1177. The sequence continues at coordinate 2,480,058 of OY763407.1, forward strand.
AAAACAAATCTGATTCATCTCCAATAGAAGTTGAGGTTGAAGAAGAAGTTGTTGTTGATGCTGATAAAATGACAGAAAAAGAGAAAAGTATAACAGTTGAAAAGAAAACTATAGTTTCAAAAGAGGAAATTCAGGAAAGTGGAGCCAAAAATCTTGGTGAAGCAATGAGCAATCAGCTTGGTATTCAAGTTAGTAAAAATGCCTATAGCAATCGAGGTGCTCCTCAGGGAATACAGATACAAGGTTGTGAGCCAAGCAGGGTTTTAATTTTAATTGATGGAAAAAAGGTTATAGGAAATTCAGATGGAATCGTTGATGCTTCACAATTGCCACTTGAAGATGTTGAAAGGATAGAAATTATTAAAGGTTCGTCTTCAGCTCTTTATGGCAGTGATGCAATATGCGGAGTTGTAAACATAATTACCAAAACTTCCTTTAATAGAAAATCTTTTGGAGGCAAAGCTGAATATGGTTCACATCAGACCAGACAAGTTGCTGCGAATTTTCAGACACCAATTAATAAAAAAACCTTCATAAAACTTGATGCCAACTATTTCGGAACCGAAGGCTACGACATGGATGAATCAGATAAAGCAACAGACGGTGATATTATAAATTCAGTTAAAACAGCAGCTTCATTAGGTTTCAGATCAGCTGAAAAATGGAGAATAGACCTTGATGGTGATTTTTACTACGAAGATAAAGAAAAAATCTCTTCATATACAAAAGGTAACAATTTAAAAGAATACTACTCAACACTTAATAGAGAAGTTTACAGAACAGGTGGCGCTCTATCTTTTAACTATAACTTCAATGAAACAGACATGCTCCAGTTAAAACTTTATGATAACTATTTCAAGAGAAATTCTACAGATGATCTTCAGAAAAGTCCCGAAATAAGTGAAAGAGAAACTGATAATAACTTTTATAATGCAAGTTTTAATGCACGTATTCTATTTGGAACATGGAATCTTTTATATGGCGGAATAAGTTTTGACAGCGAGTGGCTTGATGATAAAAAGAATGAAACCAAAATTGTTGATGCCTCTACCAGCGAAACAGAGAAAAAATCAAACATAGATAACAAAACACTTTGGAACAGTGCTGTTTTTATTCAGGATGAAATGATTCCTACAGATTGGATGACAATAGTTCCGGGAGTACGATTTAGCTATTCAGAAAAATTTGATTACATGTTTACTCCTAAACTGAGTCTGAAATTTCTTGTAAATGATGATTTCACAATAAACGCATCTTATGGAATGGGGTATAAAACACCGACACTTAAACATCTTTACTATACATTTGAACATACAGTTTTCGGCAACATTATAGGTGTAAATGGAAATCCAGATTTAAAACCGGAAACATCGCACAGTTTTAATCTTGGATTTGAGCTGATTCCATATGGAAAGAAAAGTCTCATAAGTTTAAATGGATATTACAATATTTATAAAGATTTCATAGATATTGATTACAGTGATCCTGAGTGGGTTGGCAGTAATAGTTATTACACCTACAAAAATATATCCGAAGCAAGAACGTATGGCTTAGAAAGCGGCTTTAAATTTCCTTTTCTTGATTATTTTACTTTAAGCGGTGGTTATGTACTTCTTTTTGCAGAAAATCTGGATGATGAAACAGATCTTCCTCATCGTCCTAAACATCAGGTAAAAACAGAACTTAAATTTCACAGCAAAAATTTAGGGCTTACAGCACTCCTTTCAGGAATGTATCAGAGTAAAGTTTATACAAATAATGAAAATACAATTATATCCTCACAGTTCTTTCTTCTTAACGCATATCTTGAAAAAAATTTCAATGATTGGCTTAGATTTTATCTTAGAGGCTCAAACATAACAAATGTAAAACGTGATCCAGACGATACAAATGACATGAGACCGCAACCGGGAATAGAACTTTTTGGAGGAATCGTCTGGAACTACAGCTGGAACAGGAAAAAGGAGAAATAAATGTTTAAAAATGTATTTTTTGCAATGCTTTTTGCAACTATAAGTACGGTTTTTATAATCTCATGCGATACAGAAAGCATCAACAATGAAGAAGATGCACAAGACAACATGACAGCAGATCCGATATACTCCGAAACAAGAGAAAATATTGAAGCAAACGGAGAAGTAGAATTTAACGGAAACAGTGATATATACTTTAGCTTTACAGAAGAAAAAATAGTAGAAGCTTCTATTAAAGATAAAACATGGGATCTGCATTTCAACGGATGGAACATATTTACAAACGGAGGGATATCAGGCAGTCATGCAGGTGGAGGCATATACATAAAAGCAGAAAAATATGACGATGTAACTGTTTCTGAAGTGCCTGGAATGGTATTTACAGATACCTATGGAAGCGTATTTGATAAATGGTATATAGCAGATATGGTCAACAGTTTCACAATATCAACAAAAGGACTGGTTTACCTCGTGAAAACAGACGAAACTGTATATAAAGTAAGAGTAGATTCATATTATGGAGATGTTCAGGGTGCACCAGTTTCAGGGATCTACACCATAAGTTTGGCGGATCTCTCCAATCTGGATGATATTAAAGTAATAGAAGGCATAGATGGCTCAGCTGGAGGAAGCTCTGGAGAAGGTGATGCAGGATACTTCTCATTTAAAAATGGAATGCTTGAAATGACAGATAACGAAGCTAAAAACTCAACCGATTGGGATATGAGCTTTAAAAGATACAATATAAATCTTAATAGCGGAGTATCAGGCATTGGAAATATAACAGGATACAAACTCGGTGCAACAGATTTTGATGCAGTAACAGAAGCTGACATCCCGTCAGATGAAAACTTTGAGGACGACAGAATAAGACCGGTAATAGATAAATGGGCAATAATTGAAGATGAAAAACTTCTTTTTACCGATTACTACTACATCATCAGAACCGGAGACGGCAAACACTGGTATAAATTTTATCCCCTTGAAGTTACAAACCCGACAATTCAAGGCTATGACAAGTTAAGGTTCAGATTTGATAAGTTGAAGTAGTGCTTTATCAGAGGTTTGCAGTATAATTAGGTGTTATTTTGAAATCATATAAAAGAGGAAAATGAGCTTTAATATTATAAAAAAAGGTACTATAAACTACCTGCTAGATAATGATGGTAAAATAATAAAGTTTAATCCGTGGCTTGGAGAGCTGTTTACATTTATTTACGATACAGCAATGAAGAAATCTGTTTTTCCTAAATTGTTTAATGCCGATATTAAAAATCATTTTGAGATACTAAAAAAAGAGTTTAAAGATATACATGCTTTAAATGTAATTGAAATAGCATCAGGTAGCGGCTCTTTTTTATCATGTCTGCCCAATGACAACAAATATACGGGAATTGATATAAGTAAAGGCTTATTAAAAAAAACTTCTAAAAGGCTGCATAAGTATGGTTTCAAAAACTATGAACTTTATAACACATCTGCTGAAATTCTGCCTTTTGATGTGAATACTTTTGATATGGCTGTCTGTAATCTGTCTTTGAATTTCTTTAATAATACAAATTTGTTTTTACAGGAAATAGGAAGGGTTTTAAAAAAAGGCGCTTTCTTTTTCGGTAGTGTTCCTGTTCCTGAAAGAAATTTTAGAAATAGCAATATCCGTGGAAAATTATATTCAGAGAATGAGCTAAAAGAACTGTTTTTGCGGAATGGTTTTATTTTTGAAAGCAGAAACTATGTAAATGGCGCAATTTTATATTTTTCAGCAACACTATAAGTTTTCTTTAAATGTTATTTTCAGGAGGTTCTATGAATAGTGAAGATATACTTTTTAAACCCATAGGAATTATCCATTCTCCGCATAAAGTACTTAATGAAATTCCAATTCAGCCTGTTTTTGCTGAAAATATTGAGGGAACAGTTGAACTTTATCCTGAATTTATAAAAGGATTAAAAAGTCTTAAGCATTTTTCCCATATTTTTCTTTTTTATCATTTTCATAAATCTGAGAAAACTATGCTTAATTTAAAACCATATCTTGCAGATGAGGAACATGGGATTTTTGCAACGAGAGCTCCTCATCGTCCAAATAAAATTGGTATGAGTCTTGTCCGGCTGGTGAACATTGAAGAAAACATTCTCTGTTTAAAAGATGTAGACATACTTGACGGCACACCGCTTTTAGATATCAAGCCTTATATAAAAAGATTTGATTCAAGAGAGGATGTTTTATCAGGATGGCAGGATGATATTTCTGATCATGTTGCTGTTGTTAACGGTTTACGAGATTATAAAAAGAATAGCTGACGTTGATAAGCTGTATTTTTCTTTTTATTTTTTTTCAAGGTAACCTGTCGTAAAATATTTGTCTTCTATTTTTTCATTATATTTTATTTTATCTATTTTCATGTCCGAAACTCTGCCATTCTGCTTGTTTATCATAACCATGTGCATAATTTTATACTGACCTGAGCTTCCTTCAATTTTTTGTATTTCTTTTGTTTCGAGTTCTTTATGTAGAGAACCATCAAGATCGTAATAAATTGATTTTCTTATAATTTTATCTTTTACAGAGTAGTATGCTGTTTTTTTTGAAAACCCGTTTTCGTCTGCGATGTCACTGGTTTTTGGTTTTATTTCAATTACCCAGCATTGTTCTCCTTTAATTATTTCTTTTCCGATTAATTTATAACTGAATTCATTTATATCAGGATAGCTCATATCTGCATATGAAAATTCTGACCCCATAAAGTTTTTTGATTTTTCGCTGCTTATAATTCTTCTGGTTTTTCTAAGTGCCGGCATATAAAGCCATCTGTCATCATCTTTTTTCTCATAATCAAATGTGAGTAGTCCGGTATCTTTTACATCTGCTGGAGAAATAAATTTCATCAGTTTCTTTTCTGTTTTACCTTCGTCGTACAATTTTGTAACAGTTGCAATTTTTCTTATTCTTTGATTTCCTTTCCCATCTATAATGGTAAGTGTTGAAATTCCTTCCATACCTTTAAGTTTTGTAAGATCCTGAGCATCTTTTACAATAATCTCAGGGTTTATTGTCTCTTCTGCTTCAAGAAAAGAAGCTGCCATAAACAGGATGGCAATTAAAAAAAATTTTTTCATGAGTTCCTCCATTTAATAACTTGTTTTAAGCTGAACAAAGATTCCATTTAGTGATGAATCTATTTTATTGTAAAGAGACTCCTCTTTTCCTATAAAAACCCTTCCACCGGCAGAAACAGTAAAAGCATCTGTAATATCATATGAAACTTTAGGAATCAAAAGAAGTTCTGTCGTTGTAAAATTGTACATTGTAAAAACTTCCATTTTAAGGGTTTCATATAAAAGTTTCAGTTCACCTCTTATAGAAATTGAATACGTTGTTTTATCTGTCTGATAAAAAAATAACCTGTTGAAATTTTCAACTTCATAACAGGGATTTTTTATGCTGTTTTCTTCATAATCAAAAACATAAGTGCCTATATACTGAACAATCAAATTGAAGTCTCCAAATTCTTTATCTGCGCCAACAATATATTTTATAAAAGGATTGTAAACATACAGGTTTTCTTTATAGTTCTCATAAGGCAGAGAAAAAGCGGCTTCTCCTCGCAATCCTATGGCACCGTCAGGAGTCGCTGAAAAATCTATGCCAAAAACATGCACTCTTGAAGGTTTTAAATTAAGATTCAGTCCAGAACTGTCTTGAGTTGCGTCTATTCCTGGAGTTGTGCCATATCCGTTAAAATATGATACTGAACCGTCAAAAGAGGGAAATGTCAGGTCAAATTTTAATGCAAAACCACTGTTTTTAAGGTTGAAATCAGGGTACTTTTTCTCAAATTCAAATCCGTCAATATTATATTCCGATGCAGTGTAAAATGGAATCCATATGGCATCTATTTTTAAAGGCTCAAGATTAATTGTGCTGTTTACAATAAAATTTCCACTTCTTCTGTCATCATCTTCAGTTGTAAAATCAAACAGACTATAGGGTGTTATATTGTTTGTAGGATTTATTCCGTCCGCTCTTCCCCAGACAACAATCTGCTTGCCAATCTTAAAATCAACAGGACCGGCATAAACATAGGAGTAAGCTTCTCTTAAGTCTATATTTGTGAAAGAGTTATCGGATTTATAACCTCCGGAAGATCTTAACTCAGAAAAAGCACCACCAAAATGTTCTTTTTCAACTTTAAATTTTAGGGAAATTTCTCCATATCCGGTTTTCATTTCCGCTTCTTTTTTATTCGGAACTTTTCCGGCAAAAAAAACACCTCTTATGTATCCGTTGACTTCTAAATTTTCAGGATTTTCTTTTTCTGAATTTGTTTCCACATTTAGAGAGTCCTCAAAAAAAGTTTGAGCCGAAATTACCGAGTAAATTAATATAACAATTAGGATTGTATATGCTTTCATTTTAAACCTCTATACAATCTGGTTTTTCCGCCGGTTCAAGAAATTTTGGTTTTATCAATAAAACTAATGAAGGGATAATAACAAGTGCACCAAAAAGACAGGCAAATATTGAAACAACAACAAGAAAACCGAAAAATTCTACTGGTAGAAAATTGGATGTCAGCAGTATGGAAAACCCCACAATTACAGAAAAAGCATTAAAAATTATTCCTCTGCCTGACGTAAGAAGAGTGTGCTTTGCCGCTTCAGAATAATCAAGTCCACTTGCCCTTTCTTCCTTATATCTCCAGAGAAAATGAATAGTATAGTCAATTCCTACACCTATCATAATTGATGAAAGGAGCGCAGTAACCATATTTAAATGAATTCCCATAAGACCCATCAGCCCGAAAAGAATGGGAAGAGAAAGTACAAGCGGAACAGCAGAAATCAGACCTGCGGAAAAAGACCTGAAAAGCATCATAAGAAAAATTCCTACAATAATAATTGCCAGAACAAGAGAAAAAAGTTGTCCGTTAACCACACCGTCGGAAAGTTCCAAAAATATTCTACCGAGTCCTCCTATATACTGAACTTCCTTTTCTTCTTTTGTTATTTCCCGTATGCGTGACATAATTCTTCTGAGTTCAGGTGTACTTGAGGTGTTTATTCTTGCATTGATCAGTGCGTTTTGATAAGGAAAATCTATCATTTTTTCCAGATCTTCAGGTTCTCCGCTCATGGAATAAAGTTCAAAGTACTGTGCAACAGCCTCTTTTGTATCCGGTATTTTATCGTATCCCTGTTCTCCTTTGTCGTTGAGAGCTCTGCTCATTTGTCTTACAACCCTTGCAATAGAAGTTGTGACAGTAACTCCATGAATTTTTTTGATTTCTTTTTCCATACGATCAATCTTCTTCAGTAGAACAGGGTCTTTTATATTTCCGTGAACAGAAATCAGAACATTAAACATTCCGCCCATTTTATTTTTGACCATATTGGATGAATATACAACAGGATGATCTGACGGAAAATAGTTGTCAGAGTCAGAATCTACAATTATCATTGGAATTCCGATTGATGCTGTAAGTGTGAATAAAATTGAAAATAGCAGCACTTTTTTAGGTTTTGAAGAAACAATATTGCCGAAAAATTCAAGGAGTTTCTCCAGCATATGCTTTTTCCCTGATTTATTTAAAACTTTTTTGCCGGTCGGCAGTAATGAAACAACAGCCGGAATAAAAAGCAGGCTTGCGATAAGTGCAAACGAAATTCCGACTGCTGCAAGAATTCCCAGCCTTTTAGCTGAAATCAGTACTTGCCCTGAAAGACACAACATTCCTGCAATAGTTGTCAGCCCTGTCATTATAACAGGTTTACCCAGAGACCTTATCATTCTGATAGCGATTTCACGACCTGAGAGTTTACTTCCCTCAATATTATCTTCCTGATATTTGGCTATCATGTGAATTCCGTAATCATTTGCAACTGCAATTAAAATAACTGGAAGTAATATTGTTACAACTGATATTTTCCAGCCTAAAAAAGGCATAAGGCCCATTGAAACAATAATGGACATTACAACAACCATTGAAGGAAGAAGTACTCCTCTTGCCTGCCTGAAGCAGAAAAAAAGGAATAAAAAAGTGATTAAAAGACCCCAGGGAAGAAGTTTGCTGAAATCTTTTTTCATATTGATTGAAACATTCAGCTTTCTGAATTGAGTACCACCGACAATAGCTTCTTCAGACCCTGGCTCTTCCTTAATAAGCTTTTCCATTTCAGGAACAATAAAGTTGTCTGAAACATCATCCTTGAGAAGTCCTATTATTCCGGTAACAGTAAAATCTTCGGAAACAACACTTCCATAAACTATATCATTATCCATTAGTTCTTTCCTGAGTTTTTCCCGTTCCTCCTTGTTTTTCGGAATATAATTCACAGCAGGATCAACAAGCATTGCTCCATTCTCTCCCTTAATGCTTTTAAGTTCAAACAAGGAGAGAACTTTGTCTACACCCTTAATAAATTTCATCTTTCTGGATATATTTTTTACCCTTTTTAAAGTATCCGCATTCAAAACATCATCAGTTTTTACAAGAATCATTACCATATCTGTTCCACCGTATATTTCTTCGATCTTATCGTTATTCATGCGAGCGGGCATAGTTTTTGATAAGTCGTTAGTCATATCAGGATCCATTTGGGATTTTGGAAGCTGAAAAGCGAACAGGACTGTTATTCCGATAAATAAAATGACTGTCAGCCATCTCATATCAATAATTTGTTCAGCAAAACTTTTTTTCATTAACTCCTCCTTTGTTTTTTTTATGAACCATGGTTCAGTTGCTGTTTATTTTATGAACCTTGGTTCACATTGTCAAGGAATTATATATAAACATGCTTTTTATATTTGTAGTAATAGATTTTTGCATTTGTTTTTTCTATGAACTATAGTTCTGTTTTAATAATGTTTTTTTATAAACATATTTTTGCTTTTATTTGAAATAAAACCTGGTCTCATATAATATAAAAAAGAATTTGGAGGTTTACTGATATGGTAAAAGAAAATAATGAACATCCTAAACAGGAAAGGTCCATTCAAACAAGAGAACTGATTATTAAAACCGGATTAAAACTCTTTGCAACAGAAGGTTTTCATGACACCAGTACAAAAAAAATAGCAAAAGCTGCAGGAATTTCAATAGGAAATTTCTATAATTACTTTAAAGATAAAAAAGAACTCATAATCGAGATATTCAGAAGAAATATTGAACAAGCACATTCAACTGTCATTAACGCAATGTTTTTATTGGATATTAACACTAAGGATAAAAAAGAACTTTTAAGAGACATTTTAAATCTTTCTCTGGAAACACACAAAATAGATCCTGGTTTTCATCGGGAAATTACAAAAATGAAATTTTCTGATCCAGACATCAGAGCCATTCAGGAGGCTGAAGAAAAAAAAATGCAGGCTCATTTTCTGGCTTTCATCATCCGCTATAAAGATGATTTAAAAGTTACCGATATTGAATCTGCATCGCAACTTATTGTCATGACAATAGAAGAGGTTACTCATTCTATAATTCTTTTTAACAAGCCACTTAATGATTCAGCAAAAATAATTAATTCACTGATAGAGATGATATATTCTTTTCTTTTTAAAGAATGAGAAAATATTCCTTTATTTTATTTAAGTTCGTTTATTCAAATACTCTCATTGTACTTTATGTGTAAATTTTCAGGAAAATTGTATGAAATTCCAAAACTTTTTAACACTATTATGCTCCAGCTGTAAGCACAGCAAATGAACTTACTCCAATAATTATCCAGAGAATAATACCGAGCGCAAAGCTTTTAAATCCTGCTTCTTTGGCGTCTGCAAATGAAATGTTTGAACCGATTAAGAAGAGAGCTGCTATCATTCCATGTTTTCCAAGCCATTTAAAGTGCATATATGTCTCTTTACCTTCCGGAATAAAATATGCTATTAAAATAGCAAGAACAAAAAGTCCAATAAACCATGGAATTTTAATTTTGCCTGTTTTGTCTTTTTGAAAAAGTGCAATGACAATTGAGAGTGGAATTATCCAAAGTGCTCTTATAAGTTTTACTGTTGTTGCTATTTCAAGTGCTTTAGGTCCGTATGCTGCTCCTGCGCCAACAACAGAGCTTGTATCATGTATTGCAATTGCTGCCCAGTTTCCAAAGGTTTCCTGTGTTAAGCCGAAGTGGTGTCCGATTATTGGAAATATAATTAAAGCAATGGCATTAAGAATAAACACAACTATTAGTGAAAATGATATCTGATAGTTTTTTGCTTTTATTATTGGTGCAACTGCTGCAATTGCGCTTCCACCACATATTGCTGTTCCTACAGATATTAAGGTTCCTGTTTTTGAGTCAACTTTAAGTAGTTTTGTCAATAAGAGTCCTGTTGAAACTACAAAGACTACAGAAATAGTTGTTTCAAGAAAGCCTGTTTTAGATGCAGTTATAACTTGACTAAGATTCATTCCAAAGCCCATTAAAACTATTGATGCCTGTAATGCCAAAGATGTTGTTGAGCTTATTCTTTTATGTTTAAGTCCAATTAGTGAAAGAAATATACCTGCTACAAGTGCAAGTGCAGGTGATAAAAATGGTGTGAAACAGAGAAAAATTACCGTAAAATAGATAACAGCAATTTGTTTTTCAGTTAATTTCATAATATTTATCCCAAAGAGGTTAAACAAATACTGCTTAATAATGCGTGCTGTTATAATTAAATCAAATACTAAATTTTTATTGGTTATAATCAAAAATTATAATTGAGGAGGAAATTTGTCATGAGATCCGATGTTGATGAATTTTGTCCATGTCTTAAAGCTATTCTAAACTGTCTTTTTATATTTGCGTTTTTAATATTTATTCTGACTAGTTCATTTAAACGGAGTTCTTTTTCTATTGCCTTTTCTGATATAAGAGCAACTCCATCAAAATTTATTAAAAAGTTTTTTATTGCTTCAGTGCTTCCAAGGTGAAGAACAACATTCAGCTCTTCAAGACTGATATTATGTTTTCCAAGAGAGTTTTCTATAACTTCAAGTGTACCAGAGCCTTTCTCTCTTAAAATGATTGGTATTTCACTAATTTCATTTATGGATAGGTTTTTTCTTTTAGCATAAAGCGTGTTTTTACCTGCAACAGCAATAATTTCATCATTAAGAAAATCAATATATCTGATATCTGAATGAGATAGGTTGTTTTCTACAAGTGCTATATCTATATCATTTTCAAGAAGCTTTTGTTCCATTTCAAATGAATTTCCATTCAGAAGATAAAGCTTGATTTCAGGATATCGTTTATGAAAATCTGCTATAACTTTTGGAATAAGATACTGTGAAATAGTTGAGCTTGAACCTATATGCAGTTTTCCTTTAAAAGCTTCATTTAATCGACCAATGTTAAATTCAAGTTCCTGATATTTTTCTCTGATCTCTTTTAGATGATCATAGGCAACTTTTCCTGCCTGAGTTAAATAAATTCTGCTTCCTTTTCGTTCAAAAAGAGTTATGTTGAGCTTGCTTTCAAGCTCTTTTATGTGGTTTGTGACTGCCGGCTGGCTTATGAAAAGTTCTTTTGCTGCTTTTGAAAAGCTTAAATTCTCTGCAACTGAAAGAAAGACCTGATCTCTAAAATCCATTTTCATTCCTAGAAAATTAGTTTATTAATTTTACAGTAAGAAAATAAAATGGCAATGACTCTTTTATGATTTGCATGCTTTGCTTATGTTTTGATAGATGAAGTGCCATAATTAACTGTATTTATTAAGCTTTAATAAAATGTTGCAGCTAAAAACTGTTTATTAAAATTCAAAATGATATAATGAAAAAAATTGTGAAACAATAAACGGTAGCAGTAGCACCATTGCTTGTAATTATGGACTGTGAAGGCTGGATTTTTGTATTTTTGTGACAAAAAAGGAGTAAAAATGAAAAGTATTCAAAAAATCTTAATTTTTATTTTTGTACTGGTTTTTGTTATTTCCTGTGACGATAAAAATGATGGTTTTTCTTATGATAACAATAGCGGAAATGACAATTCATGGGAAACAAATGACAATGAATCTCAGGATTCACAGCCTGATGAATCAATAGATGAAAGCTCAGATGTTGACGAAGATGTAATTGATGATACCGATGAATTTTTGGATGAAGATGTGGATTCTGTTGCTGTACCTGATAGTTCAGGTACAAGTGATGATGATTCTGATCCGGGAAAAGTATGCTCAGGAAGTTATGCTATTTCTGAAAGTTCTGATATTGAAACAATTAAAGATTGTAATTCAATTGAAGGTCAGCTTGTTATTCAGAATTTTCAGGGTACAGAAATAGCTGGTCTTTCCAATCTGAAAATAATCGGAACAGCATTTAATATTCTTAACTGTCCAAACCTGACATCTTTAGCTGGATTTAAAAATCTTGAGCAGGTCGGAGAAGGTATGTATGTGACTGGAAATGATTCGCTTGAAGATCTTTCAGATCTGGCAAATCTTAAACATATAGGCGGATGGTTTCATGTAAAAAATAATGCTGTGATGAAAAAAATTTCTCTGCCGCTTCTTAGTTATGTCGGCAAGTTTATTGTAACTGAAAATGCTGAAATGACTTCTTTGGATATGCCGTCTGTTGAAGAAAGCGGTGATTACTTTCAGATCATTAAAAATGCAAAGCTTGTTTCGATAAAATCTCTTACAAAATTAAAGACAGTAGGTGAAAGATTGCAGCTTTCCGCTAATTATATTCTTCCTTCTCTCGAAGGACTTGATAATCTTGAAACGGTTAAAGGTTCTTTGACTTTAACAACAGAAAAAGCGTTGACTGATCTTAAAAACCTCTCAAAACTCACTAAAGTAGGAGCTCTTGAGCTTACAGGAAATGATATTCTCACATCACTTGAAGGTCTTGAGGGTATTACTGCTGTTGCCGGAAATGTTTCAGTTAGCGGAGAAAAGATTTCTTCTCTTAAAGGATTGGAAAATCTTACTGATGTTGGCGGCAAGCTTTCTATAACTTCGGTCAGGGAAATTACAGATTTCAGTGACTTGGCGAAACTTGAAAATATTGGTGGTGATCTGTCAATAAGATTTAACAATAAACTGACTTCTCTTAATGGACTTTTCAATATTCTTTCTCTTGGAGGAAACCTTGAAATTGCGAGTAATCCAATTTTACCTCAGTGTGAAGCTGATAACCTTGAAACATATTTAAAAAGCGAAAGCGTAGGTTGGACAGGAACATCATCTTTTAGTGGAAACTATGGTGAAGGTAACTGTGAGTGAGTAAATCATAGCGTTTATAAAAAGAATCTCAGTTTTAGAAAGAAATTTTTGAGAATTGAATCTTAGTCCCGACTTTTGTACATTTTTCCTAAATTTAACCCTGACTTTTGTGCATTAATATTTTTTTATAGAAAATCTGTTTTAAACTTCCCTTACTTTTCTTGCTGCAACAAGAAGTGCAGGGTAGGCGTAGCTTCCATCCGGTTCTTGTATTGTAAAATTATCAAATCCGGCTTCTGTTAGAGATTTTAGCAGTTTTTCTTCTGATATCCGGTGAGTTGGATAACCTAACATTTTTGTTTTAAGTTCTACTATGGAAAGTGTTATTTCGGTTGCTTTTGATGGTGCTTTATCACATATATGGTTTGAAACAAAGATTGCTCCTGATTTCATGGATTGATTTATTTTTTTAAGAAATTCTGTGAGATATCCGTTGGCTGCAAACTTATATAGAAAATGTGAACTGAAAAAAAGGTCGTAATTGTCACCAAATGAGTCGTTTTCAGCTATATCAAAATCGTGATAAGTAACTCTATTAAAATTAGGTTCATCTTTTTTTAGTTCTTTTCCAATTTTGCATACTTCCGGTAGGTCATAAACATGAGATTCGAGTTTTTTATTTTTTTCAAGAAGTGCATATGAGTAATATCCTATGTTTCCTGCAAAATCACAAATTCTATTAATTGATTTGAATTCAGGCAAATTTGTTATGAATTCTGTAACATTTTGAATTGAGCCACCTTTTGCTCCTTGTTCCATATTTAATATAGCCTCTTTTGAGCTCCACATTGTCTGATCGAAGTTTGGTCTGTATTTTTCAAGATAATTTTTTAAATTTTTAAAAACGTTTGTTTCTGCAAAATTTCTTATTTCATGAATTTGATTGGTTTCTGATGATTTTAAGAGATATTCTTTTGATATTTCTGTTAAAGAATATCTAAAATCATGTTTTTCAAGAAGTTCTATTTCTATAAGGACCTGAATCAGTGCCTCGGTCAGTTTTTTATCTGTTTTTGTTGCATCAATTATTTCTTCTATAATGTTTCCATTTTCCGACACTGCTTCAAAAAGACCTATTTCAATTGCAGTGTTTATTATTGTAGGAAGTGTTGATAATTCAAGCAAATTGTTAATTTTGCTGTACTTTGTTTTTAATTTTGGTAGTTTCATTTTTTATTCTCTCTTATTTTATTTTTCTTTTTTCCAATTCAGGGATGCGACAAAAAGCAATATTGAAACAAGTAAAATAAAGCTTAACAATATTGGTTGTATTGCACTTCCACCTTCCATTATATGTTCTATCAGATGCCATGCGTTCATAAGTACAAATATCGAAGATAATATCAGATTTAATATTTTAAACCATGATGATGTGACGTATAACATTCCTGCAATACAAAGCATAGGTACTATATAAAATATCAAACTCATCCATGCCATACTTGAGGGCATGTTGCCAGTTGCTTCTGGAATCGCAATATTTACTCCAAAAAAGAGCGGCATCATTTCAATAAGTGAATGAAATATGAAACCAAAAAGAATAACATTCCATAATACAATGATTTTTGTTGAATTTTTCATGATTTTCTCCTTAAATATTAGTCTGTTTTTACATTATTTTCATATGAACCATAGAACATATTCCCAATATATCTGGAATAGTCAGTGTTATTTTTGCTGATAAGGAAAGTCCATTTTTCATTCCTTTATACATTGGCATGGAATTTATTACTCTGATTCTATCATCCCATTTTTCAAGTGACTTTATAGGCTTTAGTCCCCATCCTTCGCCCATAGACATGTTCATAGTTCCTTTTTTTAACACCTGTTTTTTTGCCATTTTTATTCCCATAGGTGAGAGTGAATCAAAGTAGAAATCACATTTTTTAAAATAGTCTGCCACTTTAACAAAAAACTCTCTGATCTGTGCTTCTTCAAAATAGTAAAGTACTCCTCCTGCCAGGAATAGTAAGTCATCCTGAACCGCTATCTCCTTAAACCATTTAGTATCCAGAAAAGAAGAAGCGATACTTTTGTGCCTTTCACTATCTTTATAGAAGTTTTTTCTGAGTTCAATAACGTCAGGAAGGTCAAGCTCATAAAACATTATTTTACCGTTATCAATACGACTGAAAGTTGTGTCAAGTCCGCAACCAATATTTACAATGGTTGCTTCAGGATGTTTTTGTATAAAATCGAGAGCCATTTTATCTGTGTGAAGGCTCCTTGCCACCCACCCATGCTGAGACATAGATTGTGTTTTAGCTATTATTGAAAAATCGTAGTCAAGTTGGTTGATAATTTCTAAAGCTTTTTTGTCAATTAATCTCGGTTTGTTTTTTTGTGTTTCAAATGCTCTTCCCCATAATGGTAGTAAAAGAGTTTCCTGAATATTACCTTTTTTAATTTTTATCTTCTTATTCATTTTTCACCTGTTTGTTTTAAGTCTTCAAGTTTTAGAGTCTCAAGCCAGCTCTTTACATCTTCTTTTTTCAGGTAGTTGCCAGGTTTGATAGCTCTGTTAATAAGGCATATAAATTTCATAACTAGTGTATCGAAAAAACTAAGTTTACTGAAATCCAATCTTCCTTTAAAAAATGCAATAGATTGAAGGTTTAAATTCGGAACAAGTTTTTCAATATTTTTTAAATAAGAGTTAACAGAGTGTGTTTTATCCCAGGAAGATAATTTTTCTTTTATGTTGTTTTTGAACCACGAATCAGTAAAAAAAGCTGTTTTAACAGGATTGTTTTTATCAATACAAAAATCCATGCAGGTAAAGTAGATAATCACAGGTATTTGAGAAAGGTTTTCGTGATGCTTTTTCAGTAATTTCACTATGTCGGGAACAAGCTTCCCATATTTGTTAGGAGATCCTACAATTAATAGTTCGCAATTTAATGATTCCTTTTTGATAAGTTCTTGTAGAGGGATTAATGAAACTGTTTTCTGAGCAGCCAATATTTTTGCTACTTCCTCTGTAGAACCTGATTCGGAATAATATGTTATTATCGTTTTCATGTTACACCATCTGTCTTTCAATCATTCCTGCGAAAATACCTTTTTGCTTTTTCAGTGTTTCAGGCTTTCCTGTCTCCACAACAATGCCATCTTTAAGAACAACGATGTTGTCTGCATTGGCTACTGTTCTCATTCTGTGCGCAATAATGAGTACGGTTTTGTTTTTTATGAGTTCTGAAATTCCGGACTGTATTTTTGTTTCATTTTCAACATCAAGAGAGGCTGTTGCTTCATCTAAAAGAACTATAGGTGCATCTTTAAGCAGAGCTCTTGCTATAGATATTCGCTGTCTTTCACCGCCTGAAAGTGTTTCTCCATTTTCACCAATAATGGTGTTGTATCCATTAGACATTTTTCTTATAAATTCATCGCACTGAGCGAGTTTTGATACACGCATTATTTCTTCGTCTGTTGCATCACGTTTGCCTATTCGGAGGTTGTCCATTATTGAAGCGTTGAAGAGGACTACATCCTGAAATACTACTGAATAATTTTTTAATAATGTTTCAGGTTCAATTTTGCTGATATCTTCTCCGCCAAGTGTTATTTTTCCTTTCTGAATATCCCAAAAACGTGCGGCAAGTTTTGCTGACGTGCTTTTACCACCACCTGACGGGCCTACAAGTGCAGTTATTTCTCCCTGTTTAGCAGTAAAAGAGACATTTTTTAAAACCTGTTTGCCGCTTTCGTATGAAAAATAGACACTTGAAAATTCGATATCATAATTTTTAGGACTGAATTCAGTTTTTCCCTGCTGAATGGGCATTGATTCCATTTCATTCATACGGTTTATTCTGACATTAAGATAAAGCAGTGCTGCAAGATTATTGAAAACTTCATTAATAGGGTTGTAAATGCTTGCAGAAATCATAAGAAATATGAAATATACGAATAAACTTACACTTCCTGATGCAACCATGTTTGCTCCGACAATAATTACTCCTGCCAGCCCAAGTTTTAGAAATGCTGCTGAGGCGTTTACAAATACACCTGTCAGCAATTCTCCTTGTATTAACTGTTTTTCGTAAATATTAACTGCCGAATCCAGTTCTTTTATATAAATTTCCTCCTGATTGTATGATTTTATTTCCTGAACAGTATCTAAGCCTTCCTGAATTTTCTCGGTAACATCACGCTTTTTCTGATAATGAAGTTTATTTTCCTTATCAATTTTTCTTTTTGCAATAAACAGTATTGCTGTTGCGGCAGGAACAACCCAGAACAATGCGAGAGATAACTGCCAATTATAGAAAAACAATCCGACAGCTATCAAAGTAATACTTAATACTGCCGCAAAAAGTTGCGGTACAGCATGGGAAAAGGTATGTTCGAGATCTGTATTGTCATTCATAATTGTTGATGTAAGATCGGAAAGATTCTTTTCTCCGAAAAAAGCCAGAGGCAGTTTTCGAAGTTTTTCTGCAAGAGATATTCTTCGATTGGCACTTTCGTCATAAATAGTTTTATAGGTACTGCTATATTGAAAAAGTGCAATAACAAATACTGTCAGCATGAACAGAATTCCGATAAAAATATAGTACCCTAAACCGTGTGTAATGGCTGATGATGGATTAAGTGCTTTATTTAAATATTCTTCGAGAAAAAGAAAAATGAATACTGCCGGAAGCATAAGCGCAATGTCCAGAAGTGTTGTAAAAAAAGTTCCTTTTATAAAATCTTTTGCACCTTTTTCAGAAAGGGCAAACTTTTGTTGTATCTTTTTAAGCATAATTAGCCTCTTTTCCTATTGTCCATCTTACAGACTGCTGATATTCATTCCACATATGGGTGTAAATTCCTTTTGTTTTAAAAAGCTCATTGTGTGAGCCTTGTTCAACTATTCTACCTTCGTTTATCACAAATATTTTATCAGCATCAGCTACACTGGTAAGGCGGTGAGCTATCATCAGCACAGTTTTACCTTCGGCAAGTTTTTGCAATGCCTGCTGAATAAGATGCTCATTTTCTGGATCAGTAAAAGCTGTTGCTTCATCAAGCAGAACTATTGGTGCATTTTTAAGAAATGCACGGGCAAGAGCGATACGCTGCTGCTCTCCTCCTGAGAGATATGTTCCTTCTATTCCTATTTTTGTGTCGAGACCATGCGGCAGTCGGTCAATAATTTCTCTGCATTGCGCTAAATCAACTGCGTTGTTTATCTCTTCGAGAGTTGCATTGTGATTGCCAAATCTAATATTTTCCAGCAAAGTGGTTTTAAATAACCTGGTATTTTGAAATACAAAAGAGATATTATCCATAAGGTTGCTGTGCTCAATATTTTTTACGTTAAGACCGCCAATACAGACTTCTCCTTCATCTGCATCCCAGAAACGGGGAATCATACGGGCAATTGTTGTTTTCCCTCCTCCTGACGGACCTACAAGCGCAATTTTTTCTCCTGGTTTAATATCAAAAGTTATATTATCAAGAGCTTTTTTATTTGTACCAGGATAACTGAAAGATACATTTTTGAATTGTATATCTCTCTTTGTTATTTTTCGGGGCTCTGAAGGATCAGGTAATACTTCAGCAGAAACAAGTTTTTCCAAACGGTCAACAGCTTCGCTTGCCTGACCCAGAGTCTGACTTATATACATGCTTTTCATAATACTTTGAGAAAAAACAGGCGTTATGAGTATGTAAAGAAATGTGTTTAGAATAGCTGTCGAATAGTTCCCCGTATGACCTGCAAGCAGAATGGCTGCAGGTACAAGAAAAAATGTAAAACCATTTATTACAACTGTATATGCAGACATCGGAATCATCCAGAGGTTCGTACATTTTATGACAAGATTTCTGTATTCAATTATACTTTTATGGAAATTCTTAAAAGAAAAGACTGTCTGCTGGAACACTTTTACAACAGGAATTCCGCGAACATATTCAACAGCTTCTGTGTTCATTTTTTCGAGTGCATCCATATAACCTTTCATAAAAGCTTTGCTGTTTTTGCCCATCATTGCTTTCATTAAAAACATTGAAATGATAAGAGGTATAAGACACGCAAGACCTAAACGCCAGTCAAAAACAAATATCATTACAGCTGTAACAAGAGGCATTACAATGCTTCCTGCCAGATCCGGCAACTGATGTGCAAGAAAAGAATGGGTAATTCCGGCATTGTCATCAATTATTTTACGAATTTTGCCGCTTGTGTTGCTATCAAAAAAACCTAAGGGCATATTTACTATTTTCTTCATTGCGTTGCGACGCATGTTACATTCTACACGAAAAGCAGCAAGATGCGAAGACATTAAAGCCAGAAAATAAATTAGAATGCTTGCGAAAGCTAGTCCGGCAGCCCACCAGGCGTAAGTAATAACAACCGTTTCTGATGAAGAACCTTTAGTAATGAATTCACGGATAATAAACCATATCAGAACAAATGGAGCCATTCCTGTCAAAGCACTGAGTGCGGATAATAACAGTGCAATAGGCAGTAATAATTTTCTGCCGGTCATATAATTTTGAAGTTTTGAAAGCGTACTCATTTACCTTCTCCTATTTGTTTTCTTTAAATGGTTTAAAATGTCTTATAAGAACAGGTGTTACAAAGTAATCTGCGAGCAGTGCCGATGCGATACCTATTGCCACAAGTATTCCCATATTTCTGTAAATATTTGCATCCGAAATAAGATATGCAGAGAAATTAAGAATCAGAACTGCAGATGTCATAAAAAGAGCAATACCTATTGTTTTGAATACTCTTTCTATGCTTAATGCATAATCTCCTGTTTTTTGATACTCAAGTTGAGCATGGTTTATAAAATGAATAGTGTCATCGACAGCAAGTCCTAACAGCATCGGCATTATTGTCGCTGACATCATGTCGAGAGGAATTCCAGAAAATCCCATTACTCCACCAACAATCAAAGCTGGCGCTATGTTGGGAATCATTGCAATAAGTCCTATTTTAATGTTACCGAACACAGCCATGAGCAGCACAGCTATTAACGCAAGTGCAATTAAAAATGATTGTATCTGTCCCCAAATAACGTAATCCATCATGACAGTATACTGTGTTATTGAGCCTATAAGCATAAGTTTTGCATCCGGAAAAAGATCTCTGCTTCTTTCTTTTATCAGATTTAATTCGTTTTTCATCTCTTTTGAGTTGTAATCTGATACTTCGACCATCAGATGAAGTCTCTGATAATCGTAATCAATCCACT
Organism: bacterium; assembly: GCA_963667425.1. Taxonomy (GTDB): domain Bacteria; phylum UBP6; class UBA1177; order UBA1177. The sequence goes on from OY763407.1 coordinate 2,500,445, forward strand.
TTTCTGCTTCTGAACCGCCTGCATTTTCATACAGTAAAAAAAGCTGTGCCACCATTTCACGTGTATCAGGAATTTTGTAGTATTCTTCCTTTCCTTCGTTGAGAGTCTGATTCATATCCTTTATGACATCAAGAACAGAAGAGACTTTTTTAGTTAGTTTATATTTCTTTACTTCCTCAATAAGCTGTTCAAATTTTTTTAAATTTTCAGGATTTTTTGCTTCATCAGGTTTAGCAAATTCTATTCCAAGATCGTATGAATAGACAGAGCCTATTTCAGAATTTCCTATATCTAGAATTCTGTTGACATAAGCTATTTTTCTTCCAAAAGTTTTTTCTATATCAAAAGATGCCTGGAATTTTGTAATGCCTATTATTGAAAAGACTGTCATTATTATGAGAAAAAACATAATTATACCAGATTTGGAATATGAAATTTCATTTATTTTGAGCATCAGTTTCATAGTAAATGAGTTTTGATGTTCTTTTGCTTTTTCCTCTGATACAGTCTTGTCTTTACCGAAGCTCAGCAATGAAGGTATAATTATTAAAACAACCAGATATTCGACGGCGATAACTGACGCTGTTGTAAGTCCTATCCACCTTAAAGGTCTTACTGGTATCATCAGAAAAGTAAGAAGTGCAACTATTGTTGTAAGTGCTGTAAAAAGCATTGGCCAGCCTGTTTCTTCAACAGCGAAAACAACTGCCTCTTTTCGTCTTCCATTTGACAAAAAATGACTTTTGAAATGTGTAAATATGTGTATTGAATATCCTATTGCAGCGGCAAGTCCCAAATATACCGGCATTGTTATGACCATTGGATCAAATTCTATTCCAAGCCATCCCTGCATTCCGAAAACTATTATCATTGAACTTATAACTGTTATAAAAGGAAAAAGAACACCTCTTAAAGATTTCAGTGAAAATGCCAGAATAATGATTGTCAGAAGAAACGAAAGCATAAGGAGTCTTGGAGTTTCTTTTGAGAGAAACAGTTTTTTCTCGGTGTTTATTACAGGCATTCCGGTAGTTTTGGGATTTAATAATCTATATTTATTCTGCGCTGTAATTTCTATTGTTTTTTGTCCGACAGAATAGTCCGGACTTTCTGCATAATCTTTCTGCCAGTCTTTAGGAAATGGTTTCATTCGGAGAATTATCCATGTTTCTTTGCTATCTTTTGAAACAAACTTTCCAACGAGATTCTTTTTGGAAAGGGCTGTTTTTCTTAGCTTTTCAATCTCATTTTTTGTTTCTGGAATAATATCAGGGACAAGATTTTTTATTTCCATTCCTTCTTCTGTTGCAAATGAAAATTCAAAATCGGTCAAAGAGACAATTTCATCTGCATAAGGAACTTTTTCGAGAAGTTCATTTCCCAGCTCTCTGATTCCTTTCAGAACTTCAGGCTGAAAAACATCATCAGCAGAAATATGTACAGCAACAAAATCGTTGTTTCCAAAAATTTCCTCAAAAGTTTTCCTTGTTTTTGTAAGTTCATCATCTTCAAGGAACCATTTATCTGTTGAGACATCTGTTTTAATGTGTTTCATTCCTCCGAAAGCGACGGCAAAAAGAATAATAAATATTATAATATTAAGAATCCTCAGTTTTATCAGAGTCTCTCCGGTTCTTTTGAAGCAGCCATTTATTTTAGTTAGATTAAGCATTTTTTTTACTCCAATTAAAAACTATATTTTGCTTTTATCCAAATTTGAGAATTATCTTTAAACTGTCCGAAATATCCGCTATCACCAAAGATATAATCAACACCTGCCGCTACATGAAAAGGATCTGTAAGAGCATAGTCAGCACTGAATCTGTTCATTCCGTCAGGCTCGTTAAGTTCGATATAAAGCATATTTGAGATAGTTAAGGTTTCTCTTAAAAGCTTTTTCTGTATGTTAAGTGTAGCTATCCAGTTGTTTTGTTCTTCAGATATTTTTTCAGTGTAATATAAAATAGATTTACCTGAAAATTGTGTCATTACAGTCCAGTTATTTCCGGGATACCAGTCTATTCCGGCAAGCCAGTGTATCATCTGATTTTCAGATGTCTGTGTTAAATCTGTTGTCTGAAATTGTTTTTTCAGATAAAAAGCTGCTTCTGTTCTGAAAACGAAATCTCCGGCAGGAATTGCACTTTCAATTCCAAGAACAGCATTTCTGTAGTAATTTAAATCATAACTTAAATCATTTTCATTAGATGAATTTGCTGTTGCAACAGGATAATCATCCCAGAGATACATTGCAGAAAAAGCTATGTCTATTCCGGGAAGAAAAAAAGAGACTTTTCCTGCAATTTCCCCTGATTTTAAATTCATTTTTGGTTCGTTTTGATTGACAGCTGTATTTGTTTGAGATAATTGAGATTTTATATGCCATGGACTATCTTTTCCTGCTGTTTTTGCCGGAGTAAATAGAGGAATTGCAACCAGTTCAAAATTAACTTTTTCAAATAATAATCTGAATTTAAGAGAGTTTACCGGAATTCTTATATCATCAAATTCAAATGTTATGAATTCTGTAAGGTCTGATGGTGATATAAGATCAGTTATTCTTATTCCGTCAGCTTTTCCCCATGTTATTATTTGTCTTCCTATCCTGAAGTCATAATAATTACTTACATATTCTCCATAAGCTTCATGAAGTTCAATTCCGTTTTGAGATTTAATAACAGGGTTGTATATAGCATTTAATGACAAAAAAAGAAGAGAAGCGTCATCTGAAATTTCTGCCCCGAATCTTGCTCTGGTTTTTGACGTTATTATTTTCTGATTTTCTTCTATCTGGCTTCCAAAAGTTGAATCCAGAAACCCTTTCGGTGATATATCCACAGCAGACAATATAATTGGAAAAATCAATAATATTGAAAGTATGAAAAAGCTTTTCATTTTATATGTCCTCTTTCAAGTGTGGAAACATTGAACAATGAATCTGAAATATCTGAATTGTAATTAACATCAGTAAGTTTCAATATTGTTGTGTGATTATTCTGTTTATTTACCATTTCCATTTCAAAGTTTGTCCAGAATCCCTGATGTTTCTCTATTTTTTTAACAGAAAATATTTTAAGAAGTCTTTTATCCCAGTCGTAATATTCACTTTTTACAACTTTAAAAGCATCTTTTCTGACCCATGAAATGATTTTGGAATAATTTTCGTCTTTTCTCTTTTTTGGTATGGATTCTATTATCCAGCAGTCTGCTTCTCCGCATTTTTCTTCACCAGTCATAGAATATCTGTAATCATCTACGTCTCTATCTCCCATATCATCGTAAGTAAAGTCGCTTCCCATAAAATAATCATTCTTTGAACTGCCTGAGATTCTTCGTACTTTTCTCATTGCAGGAAGATAAAGCCACCTGTCGTCTTCTTTATCTGATTTATCATATTCATAAGAAAGAAAACCGCTTCCTTTTACATCCGCCGGTTTTAAGAAAAACATGAATTTTTTAGTATCTTTGCCATAATCTTTGGCATAAGATATTATTGAACGTTCCCTTTTTCTTCCCATTTTGTTAACCAAAGTCATTGTCATTTCTGAATGTCTGGTTTCTCCATCCGGTGCATCATCAACTGCCTGCATGATTTGTTCAGGTGTCATTTGTTTCTGCGCCATACAAATACAGAAACTGAATAAAATCATTAGTGAAATTAACTTTCTCATTTTCATTACCTCTTTGTTTTATAATCAGTAAATTATATTTTTTATACTCAAAACCGGACAGTGTACGTTTTCTGTCCAAAAAAAAGTCAGATATTATCCCATTTATCATCCCATCCAAGCAACGCTTTTGAGCCATAATAAAAAATTACCATAAATTCTTTTCCATATTCTTTTATTTTATTTAAAGGTATCTCATGCATAATTATTTCTTTTACAAAATTGGCATAGCATGAAACAATGCTGTGAATCATGAATTTGGAAACTTCTCTTCCTCTACACTGAACCTGTTCTATAAAATACTTTGTCTGAAAAACAGAAAGTTCTGTATAATGGTCTATTGTTTTATCAAGATAATTTTCGTAAGAGGAACCTTCTGACTTAAAAATAAGAAGCTTAAGGTTTTCTCTATGCCGATCAACAAATTCTGAAACCTGTTCAATCATATAAATGTGATATTTAAATCCATATGTTTCAGGAGGGTAATTTTCAGGATTTTTCATTTTTTCAAGATTGAGTTCAATGTGTAAAATAGTGTTTTTTATGATTTCTTTAAATAGTGTATCTTTGCTTTCAAAATAAGTATAAATGTTGCTTTTAGGAATTCCTGATTTTGCGGAAATGTTCCTTATGGAACTGTCTTTAAAGCCAAACTCAAGAAATTCAGCTTTTGCTGTTTCAAGAATTTTTACTTCAATTTCATTTTTCTTGGACTGAACCATAAGGAACTCCTTTTAATAATTACTCAACAGCAATTGCTGAATTTCCATCATCAGCGAGCATTTTTGCAACAGCTTCCTGAACCAGTTTTCCAAACTTAACAATCTCTTCTTTTGTTGCTTTATGTGCATTTGTTTTAAATTCAAGAGAAGAAAATTCTTTAGCTTTTTCACTGCCGAGAGATGCTATAACTTTAGGTTTTTCAAATGTTGCCTTTACGCTTTTTCCGGTATCCTTTCTTTTAAAAACAATAACAAGTCCTTTGTTTGATTTTAATGATGTGTCAAAAAAATCATGCGGTTTAGGTGTTAAAAGGGCATGTTCTCCAGATCTTGTAAGTATTACCGCTATATCAACTGGGCCGGAAGGAGAAGATGCTTTTATTTCCATGTTTCCACGGACAGGAAGCGAATCAGGGTAAAGTTTTTTCATTGCTTTCTTTGTCATAAGAAAACCTGCAAGAGAGCCTGGACAGATATGCCCTCTTAATTTTATAACATCATAAACATCAAAATATATTATGCTTTTAGCAATATTTTCTGTGGTTCCATGTTCAAAAAGTTCAGGCTCAGTAAATTCTATTGTTCCGGCCTTTTTGTAAATTTCCTTTTTCCATTCAGCTGTCTGAGCTGAAAGAATAAATGTCATTAACATAATTGAAGCGATGGCTAGTTTTTTCATAAATTCTCCTAATTGTAATTCAGATTAATTCCTATTTTTACATTTCTCCCCATTTCATCATTTGGAGAAAGGTGATTTCTGTATGTTTTGTCGGTAAGGTTATCTATTCCAAACATCAGTCCTGCTGAAAAACCGGCATAATCTTTTGTTCTAAGACCAATTGATGTGTTAAAAACAGTATATGAAGGTGTCTCTTTTTCTTCTTCCGAACCGGTATTTAATGCAGGGTTTATTCTATTCTGTTCAGCATTGTGAATTAATGTAAACTCTCCGAATACAGATTTTACAAAAGAAAAAGGTTCTGAATATATTCTTACACCGGTATTGTTGACAAATGGAGGAATATTTGGAAGTGCAACATTTTCTTTCCTGTCTTCTCCATAAACATAGGCTATTGATTCAGTAAGTTTTAGTCCTATTTTCCAGAACAGTTTTCTGAAATCGAAAACAACTTTTACTTCTCCTCCATACAAACCTGCTTCAACAATATTTTCATATTTATATTCATTTGAATTTCCGGTAGGCATTCCTGCTATATAGTTGTCAATCAATGTTGCAAAACCATAAGCTTCATAACTGAAAAAAGATTTCCTGCCTTTAATTCCCAAATCAAAATTAAGACTAGCTTCAGGTTTAAGATCCTGATTACCGATATATCTTCCTTTACATGATTCCACAACAGCATATTTTTCTCTAAGAGTGGGGGCTCTGAACGCTCTGCCGACATTAAATGTTAAATTAAGAAAATCAAAAGGTGAATAGACTGCACCGGCATTTCCTGAAAACGCATGATTTGTTATGCTTTCCGTCTTGCCGGCATAGCTGCTCATAACTTCGTTGTTTTCATATGTGCCATAATCATAAAGATACGAAGTTTTTATAAAGTCATATCTTGCACCCCCTTTTAATGCTATTTTCTCATTAATAAGCTGTTCCACCTGAGAAAAAAGAGCAAGATCAAGCTGATAGGAATCATCAAAAGGATAAATCACATCAGGAGGAAGAAGTTCTCCTGTAGGAAGTGTCCTCATAGATTGAGCAACTTCTCTGGAATTAAGGTTTTTAAAATTACCATCCGTTCCGAAAGTTATTTTTGTAAAAGTAAACGGCTGAATTGTGGTATTTATATTCCAGCCTGTACTTATGAAATCGCCATATTTATCATTCACATTGTCAAGTGTTTTGTTGCTGTGATCCGTAATCCATGGAATAAGATATGTTTCTACATGCTGATGTCTGTCGGTATAGTCATAATAAAACGAAAAAGATGTTTTCTTAAAAAACTCACCGTTATCTATGTCATAAGAAAGAGTTCCGAGATAATGCCTGTCTTTTGGAAAATTTATTCTTCTTCTTTTTTCATCGTCTCCGGCAGTTGCGGCTTTTCCTATTGTGCCACCGTCAAACAAATAGCCTGACAATCTTAATGTGTGATTTTTAATGGGCCTGTAACCAAGTTTTAGAGAATAATTTTTATCAGTATAAGATGTGTTCTCAAGCGTTTCACCGCTCCCGGTAACCATTTCATCGGCATCACGATATTTTGCCGTAACTCTCAGGGCAAACTTTTCATTGCTCCATCCGGCAGAAGTGAAATTTGAAATTTCACTGTTGTTTGACGCATAAAAAAACTTGTTACCTGCGTTTAATCCTTTATGTTCAAATGGATCTGTAGAAAAAAAACTTACAATTCCGCCAAGAGCATCGGAACCATAAAGAACAGAACCAGGTCCACGGACAACTTCAAGCCTGCTTAAATCCTGTGCATCAACAAAATAGCCTGTAACACCTACAGTTTTTTCAGTATCAATTCTTGCTCCGTCAATAACCATAACAACTCTTCTTCCTCCAAGTCCCCTTATTGCAGGATTTAGAAAATAGTTGCCGGCTGGTCCCTGGAGAGAAACTCCAGGGAGATTTCCAGCCAGCTCGGAGGCAGTAACTGGCATTTTTTCTTCGATCTCTTCCTTTTTTACCGTTTCAACCGGAAGAGTCGTCTGATATCTGTTTTCTTCGTTTTTTGTAGCAGTAATAACTATTTCTTCGCTGCTGTCGACCGATATTTCTTCTTCTTCAATTGTTTCTTCAGAAAAAACAAGTGTTGAGAAAAATATCATAAAAAGAATTATCAAAGTCGAACTTCTTTTCATTTCACATCTCCGGAAATATCTGTTGAACCATCAGCCTGATAGCAGACATTCATTTTAAGAACACCTGCTTTTGCCTGAGTGAATATAACTTTTGCATATTTGTCTTCGGCTGTTTTTATAATGTAGACATTGTTCGACATTGTAAATCCGGTGGTACCGCTGCCGCCGGTTCTATAAGAAGAACCTATTACATATGATTCATTTGCAGCATCATCTGAAAGATATCCTTCAGAAGGTGCTTCTGTGATTTCAGAAAATGATTTTTCATTTCCAAGATTGATACCTGTAGCATTTGCATTAAGAAAATAGGCAGGACCTCCATCATATTTAATAATGTAAAGATCATAATCCCCTTCCGTGTCATAGGCTGCAAAATCTTTAAAAACAACATAATATTCGGCAGCATGAAAGTTTGCTATGATTTCTTTGCATGTAGCAGTTGTTTCTTGTGTATCCGAATCTTCATCATTGATAACATCTTCATCAGTAATTTCATCTTCATCAAGTTCTGTAGAGTCATTATCATTGTTTGTTAAATCTGCTGTTTCGTCAGGTACAGATGCATCTTTATCTGCAATCTCCGTATCATTATCATTTACAGGATTATTGTTCTCATCATTTTCATCATCACATGAAACCATTAACATTAAAAGGAAAAAGAGAATAATGGAAAGTAAAAATTTGATTTTCATTTTGTGCTCCTAGTAATTAAATTCTTTTTTTATATTTTCAATCCATTCATTAATTCTTGTATCTGAAAGTTCAGGCTGATTCATTTCATCAAGAGGCAGTCCCATAAATTTTCCGTTTAATATAGCTTTGGAAGAACTCTGGTTATAGCCGGTAAGATCGCAGTAGCCGATAATTTCGCCTTTTCTATCAAGAACTTTTTCTCCAATTATTCCGATAGCATCAACAAAAGTATCATTATATGAATCCTGATCTCCAAGTCCGAAAATGGCAATTTTTTTTCCTGTAAGATCTGTTTTATCCAAAAGAGCAACTCCGCCATACCAGTCATCCTGAAGTTCTCCATAACCCCAAGTTGACGAGCCGAAAATAAGATTGTCATAGTTTTCAATATCTTTTTCAGTTGCGTCAGCTATATTATGTACTTCACAATTTCCAAGAAGTGCTGCTATTTTTCCTGCCGCTTCCTCAGTCGTTCCAGTTGTGCTTCCGTAAAAAATACCAATTTTTCTCATTGTAAACCTCTTTTTAATTAAGCAGTTAATAAATTAATATTGTTTTTAGCTGTTACATAATCATGCATTTTGAGATATCTTTCACACTGTTTATCGCTGTTGTAGCCGAGCATTATTCCAAGAATAAAATCTTCTTCCGGCGAATATTCGGTCAGAGAAGATTTACCTATTTTCTTTACTACATCTACACAAATCTTTTTACCGAAAAAAATATTAAACTTTTCCTGAGTCAGCGGAAAGAGTGCATAACTTACATCCATATTTTCCAATCTTTTTTTTATTTTTTCAACTTCATCTTTTCTGCATGTATGCAGCACAAGAGAGCGAACTCCTTTAACGTATTCATACAGACAGTGCCTGAAAACATCCATGTGTGTCTCCTCATAACAATTATTATCAATCTGGATTATAAAACTATTTTTGTTAGAGTCAACTAAAAAGAATAGGTAAAGCTGTAAAAATTTGACTAAATTAAAATAAAAGATAACAATAACCTGATTTTATTGTTGTTACGGAGGCAAATATGGAGATTTTACAATGTAAAAAATTATCAGAAGTGGATAAAAAGTTTAGCGGTTTTATAGCGGGTTTTGTTTTAGGCAGCGAAGAAAGAGCAACTATTGTAAAGAAAAGCGGCAATTATTACAAAGGCATTAAATCTCTTGAAATACTTACGCTTATAACAAAAAATGTCTGTACGGAAGGAAAAATAGCAAAATTTTCCGAGCAAATTCTGTTTAAGAAATACAAAAAAGAACTGGAAATTTATATTACTATTCCGATTGCAGAGCTTTCTGCTATTTGGGATAACAATATCGATTCTTCTTTAATGCGAGGCATTTTTATTGCCTCTATTTTAAGAAACGATACCTTTCCTGAACTTCTTGAAAAAATCTGCAACAGAATTAATCTTTTTATTTCCAGCGAACTTAAAGCCAAAGCTGAGAGTTTAATTATTATTGCCAATCTTGAAAATCATATAAAAATTAGTGATGAAAAGAATTTAATTATAAAGAACAAATATCGTGAAATAAAAAAGGAAAAAGAATTGCTTGCTTCGGAAAATGAGAAATTAAAAAAGGAAATACGCTTTATAGATTCAACATTAAATAAAGAAAAAGAAGTTATTATAATTAAGTCGGCAGAAAGTTCTGCTTTGGATGAAATAGAGTTTCTTAAAAAGAAAATAGAAATTCTTCAAAATAAGCTTTTTGAAAAAGATGAACTGATAAAATCTTTTAATGAAAGCAGAAATATAGTGGAAAGTTTTATTCTGCCTAAAATGGAAGAATGTGAAAATTGCGAAAAAAGGAACCTATGTGCAAGAAGAGTTCTTATGATTGGTGGTCTTAATAAGTTTGAGGTCAACTATAAAAAAACTGTTGAATCCTTGAATGGTGAATTTAAATATCACGATGGAAAGAAAACAGGAAACATGGATCTCAAAGAATCAATAAAATGGGCAGATACAGTTCTGTTTTCGACAGATATAAACAGTCATTATGCATGCCTTGAAGCCAAAAAATTATGCAAAAAAATGAAAAAAGATTATTTTGTTATGAAAAATTCAGGAATAGCTTCTTTTAACAGAACGATTAATGAAATTTGTAGTTGCTGAATTAACATAGAGTCAATAAGATTCACTTGACTTGTAATAAACTAATATTATCATTCAAATATTTGTTTTTACAGAGGTCAACGTGAGAAAGTTGTTACCAGTTATTATAATTTTACTTTTGCTTAATAACTGCTATGCGCATCCGCATATGTTTATAACACCTTCTGTTGAAGTTGTCTTTGATAATGATGGTATTGCAGGATTTAAGCAGCAGTGGATTTTTGATGATATGTTCAGCAGTTCTATTATTGCAGATTACGATAAGAATAGAGATGGTAAGCTAAGCCTTCCTGAGATAAAAGTTATTGAAAAAGAAGCTTTTTCATATACTTCTGAGCAGAATTATTTTACAAAACTTGCAGTGAATAAAAAAAATATTGTTATTAACAAAGTAACCGACTTTAATGCATGGATAGATAAAGGACTTCTGGTTTATTCTTTTTTTGTTCCTTACAAGATTCCTGTTTCAAAGCAAAATAGTAAAATTGTTGTTGCTGTTTATGATTTTACCTACTATGTTGCTTTTGATTTTAAAAGCGCAAAGGATTTTAGCTTTAAAAATGCCGAAAAATATAACTATAAAATAGATATGTATAATAACACGACAAAAAAATATTATTATGGTCAGATCTCTCCTTTGGAATTTATTATAAATGTCAGTAAAAAATAGTATTGTCATTTTTATCGCTCTGTTTTTGCTTTCTTTTTCTCTCTGTGCTGCTGGAAATCCTTTTTTAAGGTCTAAGTCAGCCGAATCTTCAACAGTAAAAAAGGAGAATAAAATAGAGTCCGAAGAGACAGTTTCTGTCAGTCAGGTTTCTTTTTACGATTCTTTTATGTACAGTTTAAATTCTCTTCAACACACATTAAACAAAAAAGTTTCCGCTTTAGGAAGGAACTTTAAGGATTCGTTTTCTTTTCTTTTGCTTATAAAACTCTTTTTTCTTGGTTTTATATATGGCTTAATTCATGCTTTGGGTCCTGGACACGGTAAAGTTTTTGTTACAACATACTTTTCAGCAAGAAAAAGCAAATTTAGATACGGACTTCTAATGGGGATTTTTATTGCCATTTTTCATGTCTTTTCTGCTGTCATACTGGTATCTTTATTTTATTTTGTTTTAAAAGCCTCCATTTTAAGAAGTGTGAACAATAACGAACATATTATCAAGTTAATAAGCTATTCAATAATTATGGCGATTGGTCTTTTTATGTTTATAAGACAATTTTTTCATAAAAATTCTGACTCAAGAAATTTGTTACAGGAAAACAATTTAAAAGATTCTTTGATATTTTCCATAATTGTGGGAATTGTTCCATGTCCTGGAACTTCTATGTTAATGATATTTTTCATCTCTTTAAATTATTACTGGCTGGGTGTTCTTATTGCGTCTTCAATGGCTGTTGGAATGGCGGCTACAATAGCTTTAATTGGAATGGGTGTTATTGCCATGAAAAATAAAACTTTAAATAATTCCCCAAAACTGGCAGCTTTTAGCAGAGCTGTTTCATTTATTTCACCATTGTTTATAATCCTAATTGCTCTTATTCTGCTTGCTGGAGAACTATCTTAAAGATGTTTTTGAATTTTATTCAGATTTTTGTGATCAAAAGAACTTTGCTATCTTCAACATCTATGTCAATTGTCATTTTATCCAGTAAAACGGTCATGGTTGTGCTACCGGAAAATTTCTTTTCAACAAATATTTTAGAACCGGGAAGAAATCCCATGTTTATAAGCTGTTTACGCTTTTTGTCATCAGAATTAATATATGCCAGAGTACCTGTTTCTCCAGGATTTAAAGTGTCAAGTGATGTAAAATCTCTCTGTTCCTGTTCATGTTGTTTGCATATTATGTCCTGAGTTTTCATTTCTCCATTACGCATCGGACATGAGAAGTATTTATTTATAACTTCTTTGCCCTCAGGACAGGACTGGAAAAACTCAAAAAAAGATGTAAGCTTGTTTACTGAAGAATCTGAAAGGCTATGTTCCATAGCACAGGCGTCGCTTTCAGCATCTTCAAGGTTGACTCCAAGAATGTCAACAAGGAATCTGTAAAGCAATTTATGTCTTGTAAGTGTCTTAACTGCTATTTCAGAGCCTTTATCTGTAAGAGTTATATATTCTCCCTGGTTATATATGATATATCCGGCATCAGCGAGTCTTCTCATTGCCGGAGATACAGAACCAGGTTTGACATTTCTAATTGCTGCAATATCTTTTACTCTTGCAACACCTTTTTTTTCAATTATCTCAAATATCGTTTCAAGATAATCTTCAAGTGAAGATGTCATATTTGCATTCTGATTAGACATAATCTTACCTCCGGCAAACATTGTACTTAAACTCTCAAAAACATCAATTATAAAAAATAAAAAAATATTTTTTAGATTTTATTATTTGAAGCCTTATTAAAATCCAGCTTTTAAACCGACAACAAAAGTTCTTGGAACTCTTGGTCCATAAACATATCCTGCATCTCTTTCTGCTCCTTTGTCAAGATCATCCTGAAATGAATTAAGAATGTTTTTCATGCCGATGTATGGTTTAACAAAAATATCTTTATCTATAAAATGTTTGTATGCAACTTCAAAATCCCATCTTGCAAAAGTTGAAGATTCCTTAAGTTCAAAATCTGAACCGTTGAAGTCTCCTTCATGCTTGATTTTCATAGGACCTGTAATATCCACAGATGTGTTTAGTTCAAGTCCTTTTACGGGCATTAATGAAAGAGAAACATAACCATATATTTCAGGAGTTCTCAATATATCTTTTTCTTCTATTCCCACTGATGTCAGGTCTTCATCAGCTTCTTCGTTTTCTGCTTTTTCAAATGTCCAGCCTGTTTCAAATTCTATAATTTTAGCATACTTAACTGAAAGCTCAGCTTCAATTCCCTTTACTGTTGTTGTTCCTGAATTATATCTTATTTTCCCATTCTTTCCGGCTTCATAATATTGTTCACCTTCCTCAATGTCTCTGGTTGCAAAAGCATCATATATTTTTGTAAAAAAACCGTTTACTGAAGGCTTTATTGTAAAATTATTTGCAGTTTTTATCTGATATTCAAACTGCTGTGAAATATTCCATGATTTCTCGGCTTCAAGATCATCTGAATTATATGTAGGTGAAGGTTCACCCTGAACAACTGTTATATGAAAATCCTCATCAAATATCTGAGGCGCTCTAAATCCCGTTGAAAAGGATGTCCTTAATTTAAATCCTGAGAAAGGAGAAAGAAGAAGAACTGCTCTTGGAGAAAAAACAGGATCATCAAGCTCACTGTGTTTGTCAACTCTTGCACCCAGAATTATTTCCATCCATTTAAAAGTATACCAATCCAGCTGAAGAAGTCCTGCAAGATTTGTATAAGTTTCATCTGTAGTTGAATTTGCATTCGAATCATAATCATTCAGATCTTCTGTTGAATACTGGAAACCGGCAGTAACGATCATTGTTCCTAAAAAGTTAAACTGATGATCTATGGAAGCATCGAGAACGTGCATTGGATTTTGAGTCTTACCATACATATCTCCAAATTCATCGGCACCACCGTAATATGAAAGTCTTTCTGTATATGCAAATCCGTATGAAAACTGATAATTTGTTGTAAGCCCAAGTTCCTGCTTCCATTTTACCTCGCCCTGCCATCTGTCTGTTTTTACACCTTCGGAAACTTCGGCTTTATGATCTGCTTTGTCAAGAGAATCTCCTCCACGTCTTTTTTCTCTCATAAGATTGAATTTTGTAGACAATTCGCCGGTATCAAACAGTGTAAGATATGTATTGCCTCCGCCATAAACCTGTTTTGCTTCTCCTATATCTGAAAAGCCGTCATTATTGTCATCCCAGGCTTGTCTAGCAAAACCTCCTGCATATACAAATGCGGCCGCTTTTTTACCCTTGCTTACAAGACCGGCATTTGCACCAAGTTTTAAACCTTTCTGAATTCCTGAATCGTCTCCGTCCTGAGGCATAAGCTGTGTTTCAATTGTTGTGTTAAAAAACTGTTTTTGCGGTCTTTTGGTTATTACATTTATAACTCCGCCAATAGCGTTGCCTCCGTAAAGAGCGCTGCCTCCACCTTTTACAATTTCAATTCTTTCTATCATTTCTGTAGGAATGTGTTCAAGACCGTATACTCCTGCGAGAGAAGAATAAACGGCTTTGCTGTCAATTAAAATCTGTGTGTAATGTCCATCAAGACCGTTTAGTCTTACCTGATTGAAACCACAGTTTTGACAGTCATTTTCAACTCTTATTCCAGTTGTTTGTTCAAGTGCGTCCGCAACAGTTGAAGCCATTTTCTTTTCAATCTTGCTTTTTGTCAGAACAGTTGTTTTTACAGGCGCTTCTTCTATAAGTTTTTCAGTTTTTGTTCCTGTGACAACAACTTCCTTAGCTTCATACTCCATTACAAATTCAAAACCGTTTTCCATTACATCATGATCAAAAGTGTAATTTTCGCTGTAGTTTTCAAATCCTTTTGATTTTACTACAACAAGATATTCCCCTTCCATGATTTCAAATTTTACCAAACCGGTTGTGCTGTCTGTTTTTGTACTTATTCCAAGAGCTGGAATTTCAACAGAAGCATTAAGAACAGCATTACCCATAGGGTCTACAACGTAGCCTTGAAAAATGTGTTTTTCTCCAGCAAAAACTATTGCTGTTGCAAACATAATTGCTAAAAAAACAATTTTGTTAAATTGCATTATTCTCTCCTTATCTAAAATTGTTAGGTTTCTCTAATTAACAAGATGCTTTTATACAAAAATCGACACTCCTTTTTTTAACTGTTTAGCTGATAATTAAGAATTACAGAGGTTTTTATCGGTTTTATTCCTGTTTCGATAGGACGTTTAAGTCTTCCGCTAATTTTTTTAACAGTGTCAACTGCCGCTTTATCAAGAATATCGTTTTTTGATGAATTCTTTATAATAATTTTATCAAAGCTACCGTCTTCAAGAATAACAAAACTGATTTTTACTTTTCCTGTAATTCCGAAACGTTGTGCAAATGCTGGATATTCCTTGTTAAGAGCCATTTCTTTTCTTAACTTTTTAAGAAAATCTCTTATCAGTGCGACTCGGTCTATCTGAGTGAGACCAGTTCCTTCTCCTTCCTGATATTCGCCAGTTGGAGCATCGACAAGCTCTCCGCTTCTCAATCCACTCTGGTTATCATCAACTTTGGTAATTTCTTTTCTAAGTTCCTTAGGTTTTTCAATTTTTTCTTCAGCAATTGGTTTCTGCGGAATCGGTTTAGGTGGAGTCCGTTTTGGTTTTGGTTTAGGAGGAGGCGGCGGAGGCGGGGGGAGAGGTTTTTTTTGTTCAATTACAACAGGAATTTTATTTATTACAGTATTGCTGTCACTAAAAATATCAAAGCTCTGTGCTATCAGGTAGGCATGAAAAGCTATTGAGACAATAACTGTAACTATAAATATTTTATTACTGTTCATTTTCTTCCCGATTTGAACCTTTCTTTGTTTCAGTTGCAATTACAAGATTTTTTAACCCGACATCTCTTGCTGTATCCATAATGAATATAAAAAGCCCGAAAGGAGCATCTTTATCAGCTTTTAAAATGATATTATCATCTTTTGAGCCTTCATTTTTCTGTTTTTCAAGAAGACTTTTTACTTCATTTTTCTTTACTACAGCTCCATTGAAAATTATTTCTTTGTCTTTATTCACTGATATTTCCAGACTTTTGGGAGGTCTTTTTTCTGCGGTGGAACTTTCAGGGAGTTTAAGAGAAAGTCCTTTTTGAGATACCACGGCCGTTATAAGAAAAAATATAAGAAGATTAAATATAATATCTATCATCGGGGTAAGGTTTATTTCAGGATTTTTCTTGTTTCTTGAAACAGATTTAAATTCCATCCTTGAAAAACCCCGCTTCTTTAAGTTCTTTAATTATTCTGTCTCCATTTGTCTTCATAAAAAATGCTATTTTCTCTGTTTTTCTTTCAAAATAGTGGTATGCAAGAACCATAGGAATAGCAACAGCCATTCCGGCAGCTGTTGTAATAAGTGCTTCCCAGATGCCTCCGGCAAGAACACTTATGTCTGAAATATCTCCCATAGCTGCAACTTTACTAAAAACTTTTATCATTCCAAGAACTGTTCCCAAAAGTCCCATCAAAGGAACAACTGAACCTAAAACAGAAAGAACAGAAAGTCTTCTGTTTAATGTAAAAATAATTTTTTCACCTTCGTTTATTGCTGCTTTTTCGCTGTTATCGGCATTTTTTTCAGTTATCATTGAAATAAAAAAGTTCTTGAAAAGAGAGTTTTCATTTTCAATAAATTCAGCCGCTGTTTTAGGGCTTTTTGAAAGTACTGTACTGATAAATTCAGATAATACAGATTCCTTTGGTTTTTTTAATTTTATAAAACAAATGCTTCTTTCAAATATAACTGCAAGTGCGATAACAGATGAAAAAATTATCGGGTACATCATTATACCGCCCTGTTGGATTAGCTCAGACATTGTCCCTCCCTGAAGACTCAATACGTTAGACATGGCTAATATATTTCTTTAAAACTAAAAGTCAAGTACTAAAATTAAGCTTTTTATAAATTTTAAGGAATTATGTTTTTTTTATTAAGATTAAAAAGAAATTTCTTTTTTTAAGAATTTAAAGATTGTAATTTTTCTTTTAAATATTTAAGTTCATCTTCTATTGCTAAGATTTCTTTTTCCAGCAAAGTTTTTTCATTTTCAGCCGTATTGTAAACAGGCGGAGCTTGAACAAGAATGTTTCTAAATCCGAACCCTCTTCCTAGCCTGTTTCCTAATCCAAAAAAAGAACTTCTTGTGATGCCTAGGCATCCTCCAAGTCCTCTGCCTGTTCCGGCACCATGACCTGCCGGGCCTGTCTGATTTCTTCGGGGCATTTTACTCTCCATTAAATTGATTAATAAATCCTCTTCGTCTGTTTTGTCTTCTGAAGTTTTTGTTTTCAAAGAAATGGTTTTTATGTTTTTCTATAAACTTAATGCAACTTTCCCAGTCTCCTGTAACAAATGGAATGGTTCTTATTCCGTAAATGTGAAAAAGAGCTTCAGCATCTCTGCTTAAAATGTTGCAAACAAGAAAAAGAACTTTTTTTTCTTTGAGTTTCTGAATAAGTTCTATAAGCATACTTCCATTTTTTATGGGAATTTTTTCTATACTTTTTAGAGATGTTTCAAGTTCAACAATTTCTATTTCTGTAGAAATTTCAAAAATGGAAGAAATTCTGTTGTCTCTAAAACCAATAGCTATAAACATTATTTTATCCTTCAAAAAAACAAAACAGTAGTAATTAAGCAATTAGAATGCCATATTGAAAGATCTTTGTTTTTTAGTTGTTTTATCTGTAAATGTGTTGCAGAAATGAGTTTCTACGGGGAATTACTGTTGCGTTTTTGCATCATCAATATTAATTTTCTTCAGTTTTCTGTATAAGGTTGTTCTGTGTATTCCAAGTTTTTCTGCAACAGCTGTATAATTGTATCCGTATTTCTCAAGTAGCGATTTAATAAAAATACTTTCATTTTCTTTAATAGATTCAGGAGAAGAATTCTTTCTGAAGTTAAAATTCAAAAGGCATTCAGGAAGGTCATCTTTATCCAGAATGCTGTTTTGAGACAAAACAAAAGCTCTTTCAATAACATTTTCCAGTTCTCTTATATTGCCTGGCCATGAATAATTTAAAAATATATCAACAACCTCTTTGCTCATACCTGATATTTTATGTTCAGACGATTTGTTGAATTTATTTATAAACAATTCTGCAAGTGTAATTATATCTTCTTTTCTTTCATTTAACTCCGGCATTTTTATATTTATCACATTTAATCTGTAATATAGATCTTTTCTAAAAAGACCTTTTTCAACCATTTGTTCAAGGTTTCTGTTTGTAGCTGCAATAATTCTCGCTTCACATCTTTTTGTTTTGGTACTTCCAAGCGGTTCATAAGCTTTATCTTGAATAAGTCTCAATATTTTTGTCTGCATAGAAAAAGGCAGGTCTCCTATTTCATCAAGAAATATAGTTCCTTTTCCTGTACTTTCAATAAATCCTTTTTTGTTGTTGTCAGCACCTGTAAATGCCCCTTTAATGTATCCGAAAAGTTCTGATTCTATAAGTGTTTCAGGTATGGAATTACAGTTCAGTTCCGTGAAGGGCTCCAGACAACGGTTTCCTAAATTATGTATTGTTCTGGCAAGGTAGCCTTTACCCGTTCCTGTTTCTCCTAAGATTAATAATGTTGAACTGGATTTTGATATCGTTGGTAAAATATCAAAAATTTTTTTCATACATGGCGATACGCTGCTGTAGTTGCATGTTACAAGCCCTTCTTTTTCAATGCTGTGCAGTTCATTTTCTCTTAAATCTCTTATGCTTTCGATAATGCCGACAATTTTGTTTTTTTCATTTTTTATTGGCGCTGTGGATATTGAAACAGGAATTTTATATCCATCTGTGTCTATTATATAGCATTTTTGGTTTCTTATTTCACTATATACACCATTTTTAAACGGGCATGAAGTTTCGCATAAAGTTGACCTTAAAACAGAGCTGCATTTTTTTCCCAATATATTTTTTTTATCAAGCTTTAAAAGTTCAATTCCTTTAGAATTTATATTCATTATTTTAAGATTTATATCTATTGCTATAACAGCATCGGGTAGTGCGTTGTAACATTCTGGATTTAAAACCGTATTTTTGAGCATATGTTAAAAACCTTGTTTTAAAATACCAAATAAAAAAGAGACTTATAATACCATGTTTTTTATTTTTGTCTATTGTTAATGTATAGAAAATTAAAATAATGTTTTTATTTCTGTTGCAATAAATTAAGACCTTTATATAATAGGATGATTTTTTTATTTATGAGGTCTCATGAAACGTAAAAGCTGGCATAATTATTTTTTGAGTTTTGCAAAACTGGCTTCAGAGCGTTCAACATGTCTCAGAAGAAAAGTTGGAGCTGTTATTGTAAAGGATAATAGAATACTTGCAACCGGATATAACGGAGCTCCTGCCGGAATTACACACTGTGCTGAAACCGGATGCCTCAGAGAAAAAATGAATGTTCCTTCGGGTCAGCGTCATGAACTTTGCAGAGGTCTTCATGCTGAACAGAATGCTATAATTCAGGCTGCAAAACATGGTATTAATATTGATGGTTCTGAACTTTACTGTACAACAAGACCTTGCGTTATATGTACAAAAATGATAATTAATTCAGGTATAAAGAAAATATACTATACCGAGGGTTACGCTGATGAGCTCTCTGAAGAGATGATTAAAGAAAGCGGTGTTGAAATTGTCCAAATTGAGGATTTTGTGGAATGATGAATCATATTTATCTTGGTCTTATCCACTATCCTGTAGATTGCAGAGGAGATGTTATAACAAGCTCTGTTACGAATCTTGATATCCATGATATTTCAAGAGTTGCGGCTACTTATAATCTTGGAGGATATTTTATTATTCATCCTGAAGAAAGTCAGAGAAATCTTGTAGAAAAGCTTTCTGGGCACTGGATTCAGGGCAAGGGAAAGGATTACAATCCAGACAGGCATAAAGCTTTTGAGAAACTTTCGGTTGTTTCATCTCTTGCTGAAGCAAAATCTGAAATTGAAAGAAGAGAAGGGCAGGCTCCTATTGTTGTCGGAACTTCGGCAAGAAAAAATGAGCAAAACAAATCTTTAAAATTTCTTGCAAAAATGGAAAAAAAACCGCTTCTGATTTTGTTTGGAACTGCCGGCGGAATTTCTTCTCAACTGTTTGATAATATTGATTTTTTTCTTGAACCTATAGATGTTGGCACTGGCTATAATCATCTCTCTGTCAGAAGTGCCGTTGCAATTTTTGTTGACAGACTCTCTATTCTTATGTAATATCCCGAACCGAATTTTGTTTAGGAGGATACTATGCCACATCAACTGATCGACAACATCGAAAAGAGACAAATGAGGGCTGATCATTATTATGTAAAGCCAGGAGATAAAGTTTCTGTTCACACAAGAATTATTGAAGGCGAAAAGGAAAGAATTCAGATTTTCACCGGTGATGTTATTGCTGTTAACAATGGTAGAAATTCTAACAGAACTACTATTACAGTAAGAAAGATCAGCAATGGTGGTTTTGCTGTTGAGAAAATTATTCCTCTTCATTCACCACTTCTTGATAAAATAGAGCTTAAAAACAGAGGTAGAGTTCGCAGAGCAAAACTTTACTATCAGAGAGCCAGAAGAGGAAATGCTGCCAAGATTAAACCAAAGAACATTTGGTAGTTTATTGAAAAGATTATCGATATTCTTCTTTCTCATATTTATATTCGGCGGGCTTAGTGCCCGCTCTTTTTTTAATAGTGCAAAATTCGATTTGTACAGAGCTATTCAGCTTAATGGCGGAAACAGAACAACAAAACTTGAATATATAAAAGAATCTGAAAATTTTATAAGAAAAGAGGGTCTTGCATTAAAGATAGTAGGTTCTATTCCTATACTTGAATATATGGTCTGCGGTGAAAATTCTCTTAAAAAAGGCGATATTTATTTTATTGAAAACAAAAAACTATGTTCTATCGGAGTTGTTTTTTATCCAGGCGCAAATGTTTTTATTTTCAGCCGTTTAAGTGATTCAATAACAGTTCCTGAAGGCTGGGGTTTTTTGAAAAGTGGAGATGAAGTTCTTTTTTTTAGAGAAAATGCTCAGTTTGCTGGAAATTCCATGTCGGATGGAAGAGTAATTGAAAAAATGGATTCAGGAGCCTATATGGATTCTTTGGGAAAAGCGATGTACCCTCTTTTTGTTTATGAAAATGAAAAATGGAATGCGGTAATACCTCTGAGAGAATCTTTTGTTCTTAATGTTGATGAAGATTCCTCTTTTAATCTTGAACTTTTTACTTCCTCAAGTTTTCCTTTTGATGCACAGGAACTTATAGATGTCATAGGTATTAAATCCGAATCTGTAACTGCCGGAACAGTTAATGCTTATACTTATAATATTACAGGAAGCGGTTTTAAAGGAATCCGAATTCCTGGATTTAGTAAAAATAGAGAACGTTCTATTGGTAAATACATTATAGCTATCAACACAGAAGGTGAACGGAAGAATTTTTCCACATCTGTGAAAAAAGAAAATTATTCTCTTCTTTTCAGAGTTGATAATAATGGACTTTATTTTGAAATGATAATTGAAAGGTCAAAACTTACAGATGCGGAGATGAATGAAATATATCTCTTCATGAAAAAGTATCTTCCGATTTTTTACAGGAAAGACGGTTAAATGGCGGAAAATATAGTTTCTAAAATGATGGAACGGGCTTTCGAACTTGCTTTAAATGGCGGGGTAGCTGTTTCACCAAATCCAATGGTAGGAGCCGTTATCTTTGATGATGATGGAAATATTGCTGCTGAAGGCTGGCACAAAAAATATGGCGGACCACATGCTGAACCAGATGCGCTTGCTAAACTTGATTTTAATGCAAAAGGTCTGAATATGGCAGTAACTCTTGAACCTTGTAACCATACAGGTAAAACTCCCCCATGTTCACATGCAATTTTAAAAAGCGGAATAAAAAAAGTTTATATAGCATGTAATGATACTAACGGAAAAGCTTCCGGTGGTGCGGAATTCTTAAATCAAAATGGAGTCGAAGCTGTTTTTTTGAGTGAATTTACTGAAAAAGCCAGAGAAATTAACCGTTTCTTTTTTAAGCAGATCGAAACTGGAAAACCATGGGTTACGCTCAAAATGGCAAAAACTATTGATGGTTTTATTGCGCTTTCTGATGGAAGTTCTAAATATATTTCAGGTAATGACTCTTTAAGAAAAGTTCATGAGCTTAGAGCTTCACATGCTGGAATAGCAGTTGGAAGCGGAACAGTAAACATGGACAATCCTTCACTTGATGTTCGTTTTGTTACAGGAACTTCTCCAAGGCCGATAATTTTTTCAGCAAAATTTAATCTGTCACAGGATTCTAAAGTTTTTGCAAAAAATCCAATAATTGTAACTGCCGCTGATTATATTCCTGAATGGGCTGACAAGATTGATATAATTAAAATTAAAAACAAAGAAAATCTGATTTCAGAGTCTCTTCAACTTATTGCAAAAGACTTTGGGATAAATTCAATTCTTCTTGAAGGCGGTTCAAAACTGGCAGGAGATTTCTATAAAGCAGGTGAAATCGATGAACTTGTTTTTTTTACAGCACCTTTTTTTATGATGAAAGGACTTTCTCCATTAGAAGGAGACTGTTTAAAAGATTTAAATAAAAAAGTAACATTTACACTAAAAGACGTTCAGCGTTTTGGTGACGATGTTATGACAATCTATAGAAAAAAATAAAAGCCCTTTATTTTCTATTTTTCGTGTCTATATAATTTTTCACCATTAATTTTAACTGGGTTTAAATGGAAAAATTCTTTCTTTATAAAGTAACAGGAAGAAAGGCCGTAAAAGAAATATCACTTCTTTTTGATGCTCTTTCAATAGATTTTGAAACCATAAAAAATGAGAGCTCAACAGAGTTTTTTGTGGATGAAACCGATTATAAAAAAGCCGAGCTTGAGCTTGAACTGTTTTTTAAGGAAAAAGAGTTACATGTTGAGAAAGAGTCCGTGAAATTACTTAAAATAAATAAATTTGCACTTTATATTCCGTTTTTGCTGCTTATAGCTTTTCATCTTTTTCTTGTTTTGAGCGGAAAATACAGCTCAGTTGTATATAACTGGAAATCTTCAGCCTCAAGAATAACTGATGGCGAATGGTGGGTTGCTCTCACAGCCCTTTCTCTGCATTCAGGCTTTAAACATGTTTTTTCAAATGTCGTTTCAGGAATCATTTTTGTTGGAGGCGTTGGAAGATTAATAGGTCTTAAAATAACATGGGTACTCGTCATTTTGGCAGGATTCATGGGAAATATATTTAACGCCTACTATTATGGATCAGCCCACAATTCAATTGGGTTTTCAACAGCTGTCTTTGCAGCATCAGGAATTTTGGCGGCACTTCAGTTCTTTGATAAATATAGAATGAAAAAAGTCAAAAGATGGATCCCATTTGCAGCAGCACTCGCACTTCTAGCTATGCTTGGAAGCAGTGTAAAAACTGACTATATGGCACATTTCTTTGGTTTTGGAGCCGGAGTTCTACTTGGAATCATAAAAGGATTTGCAGATTCCAAGTTAGCAGACAGGAGATAGCTAGGTCACCAATTCAATATAATGAGGAACCATTAATGATGCAAGGAATTTTGCTCTCAAACTGCTGGTAAAATCAAATTTCTAATATAGGCATTTTTTAGTTGCAATTTACATAGGATGTGATAACTCTAAGTTTAGAGATATGTTTCAACAGCTCTTTAAATTTTGTTTCGGCAGAAAGTTTTATTATAAAAATGGAGATTTAACATATGGAATACTTCGGTTCTTGTTTGTGCAAAGATGTTAAATTTAAAGTTATTGGTGATTTTGAGAATTTTTATTTATGTCACTGCAAATATTGCAGGAAAGATTCTGGGTCTGCTCATGCGGCAAATTTGTTTTCTACGACAGCTAAACTGGAATGGATAAAAAGAGATTCAGAAATTAAAGTTTTTCAGCTTCCTAAAACTAACCATGTTAAAGCCTTTTGTGCAAAATGTGGTTCGGCGTTGCCTAATTTTCAAATGGAAGGCAAACTTTTAGTAGTTCCTGCCGGATGTTTGGATACTCAATTAGAGAAAAGACCTGATGCTCATATTTTTATTTCAAATAAAGCAAGTTGGGATGATTCTCTTGAAATAATAAAGAAATTTGAACGCTTCCCGGAGTAACTTTTTAGTTTCTAAAAAACAATTGAACATCCACATCCTGATTCTGTTACAACCATATGAGAGAGATTTTTTGGAATATATTCTCCCCCCTGATAATCTTCACAGTTTCTCATGGTACATGATATTTCTCCCTCTTCATGGCAGTAGCAGATGTTGCATTCATCGCCCTGGGGGAAAGTCATATTTTCATCAAAAACTGTCTCTTTATAAATGCATTTATCAGAATTGTCATCATCATTTGCCGTGTAATTTTCACAATTCCTTTGTGTGCATGAAACTATTCCGTCAGCCATACAGGTGCAGATATTACATTTATCTCCTTCAGGGAACTTCATGTTTTCATTAAAAATAAGTCCTTTATATGTGCACTGAGATTTTGTAGTGTTGTTTTCATCCGGCAAATTTGTTTCGTCAGCTGTTTCAACAATGTCATCATCTGTTTCTTCAGTGCTGTCAATGGTTTCATCATCATAAGCTTCATCAGCAATTTCTGTTTCATCTAAATATTCTGTATCTTCATCAGAAATTTCGTTGTCAGTATTTTCTTCATCATTTGGAATTATATCTTCATCTGTTTCTGGCAGCGCATCTGCTGTAAATGCTGCCGAAAGTGTGTAAGAACCTGCAAATTCAACATTTGATGATGTGTATGAATCAACGATAAGATAGTATGTCCCTGATTCTATATGAGTTTCTATGGCTGTGTTATTTCTTGTTATGCAGTTTTGTGCTGTATCGTTTTCGTCTCTGATAAGATCTGATAAAAGGTGAATATCTATGTCAACTTTTGAATATTGGACAGATGTGTCACCTGAAACTGATGCTGATATTGTTCCGGGTCTATCAACAGTGAATGTATATATGATTTCTGGGCCAGATTCTGAAAGATTAGCTGAATTTTCAACTTCACTGCAGTTGTAGGCATAAAAATCAAGTGAAACTGTTTTTCTTGTGTTATTGGAATCTGTAAATGGAAAAGCTTCTATTGAAATTGGGTTTTCTGCTGTTCCTGAAATGTCTGATGTGTCTTCCTGGACACTGTTGTATCTGATTGGCTGATAAGCTGAGACATATGTATAGGTAATTGGACGATAAACAACTCTTTTGTAATCGCCTCCTGTTGATTCCATTACGTAAGGTCTTCCATCTGCTCCTTCATACACAAACATTATTATATGTGAGCCGGCATTGTTGAATGCATCTCCTTTTTTCATTGATGATTGTGTTATGTTTGATGATATACCGCTGATTGTTGATGTTCCATATTTGGTTGTCTGTCCCCATGCTCTTGAAACAAAACCGCTGCAGTCAATTCCCGATGCACACGCTAGTACCTGATTGTAGGCTGTGGTTCCAAGAGATGAATGTGAATAGCTGCCTGCACCGTAACCGGATGCAATATGGCTTGTAAATGTTGATACTGAATCAAAACCGCCCCAGTCATATGCCATTCCAACATAATTTCCGGCAGTGAAAAGTGGTTCATAGCCTGTTGGGCAGCTGCTTCCGCTTCCTGAAACGTTTGCTGCTGTTGCCGTCCATTCAACTGTTGTATATGGCTCTCCATTTTCTATTATTTCTGTTCTTGTTAACGCTGAAAGTACAAATGATAACAATATTGTTGCTGTAAATAATGTTTTTCCCATTAGTCTTTTCCTCCCGAAAGGAGCTGAATTCCGTTTGAGAGTGGATTTATCATCCAGAAAGTTCCGTTTTCATCAACAAACAGATCTTTTATCGGGATATAAATATTGCTTACAGGAAGGTTTGCAGCATTTATAATATTTCCTTCAGAATCTGTTTTTATCCAGTATCTTTCAGTTTTGATTGGGCTTTCAGAAATTATGAATTCAAGGTTGAAATGGTAGAAATTATTTTTATCTTTACCAAGAAATATCATTGCTGCAAGGTTTCTGTCTGTAAAGTTAATTTTAAGATAACTGTTTTCCAGCCTGACCAGCGCTGTTTTAACATTTTTTTTGCGAACTGTTACTGAAAAGTTCTCATTTTCAAGAGATTTTTTTGTTTTAGTTGCAGATTTAAGATTTGTTACTGAGTATAGTGGATTAAATCCGATATTTTTTTGTAAAATAGCCCAGCTGTTTTCAGAACTTTTTAACAGATTTCCATCAGATACAATAAAAAGATTGTCATTTAGTGCGATTACATCTGTTGCCGGAGCATCTGTTTTTTGTTCTTTTATGATTTTGCCGGTTTTTAAAGATCCTGTTTTCAGCATCATATTTACATTATCTGCAAGGTAGAAATAACCATTGTTTACTGAAAATGCTGATATGCCATATGGTTTAAAATCTTTTTCCCCTTTAAAAAAACCTGCCTGCTGAAGAGAGTTGCCATAATATATGAATGAACTTTCTTTAAGTGCTGATGTTTTTAGTTTTGATATTTCAAGATTGATTTCTTTTCCATAAGTGAGTGTTGAAAATAATATTACTGCTGCAATCATTGTTAAGTAGGTTTTCATAATATCCCCAGTTGAGATTTGTAATAAACTCAAAAATTGTATTAAGCTTTGTTTTTATGTCAAGAGAAGCTATACGTGGTTTATAGAATTGTTTTTTTAATTAAACTTTTCTATAATTTCGGTGGTTTCTGTTTTAAATGTTGACTCTCTTCTTTTATTTGTTATTCTTCTGAAGATTTAGGGGGAAGATGGTAAACAAACTTCATATACTTTCAAGCGGCAGTAAAGCTAATGCTGTTATACTTGAGTCCGGTGATAGTGCAATACTAATAGATCAGGGTTTAACTACAAAGGTTTTCATGCAGAAAGCCATGTCTTTAGGTGTGGATTTAAGTAAAATAAAGTTTATTCTTCTTACTCATGAACATTCTGATCATATGAGAGGAATTTCACTTACTGCTCAAAAACTTTCTATTCCTGTATATAGTGCCGAGAAAACCATTAATATATTAAATAGAGATAAAAAACATAATTTTGATGCAATTCCTTTAAAAGAGTCTCTTTCTCTTGATATTTCCGGCTTTGAAATAACCCCTTTTGCTGTCATGCACGATGTTGTGGAACCCTTTGGCTATACTGTAAAACTCCCTGACGGAGAAAAATTTGCTATTGCAACTGATACAGGAATGGTTACAAATTCTATGATGAGCTATATTGCTGAGACCAATTATCTTTTTATAGAAGCTAACCATGATCCTGACCTGCTCTATTCCAACAGAAAATATCCATGGGACGTTAAACAGAGAATAAGAAGCAACTACGGTCACTTAAGCAATGATCAATGTAGGGATGTTATTTCCAGAGTTGCCGATAACAGTCTGAAAATTGTTGTGGCTGGTCATCTGAGTCAGGAAAACAATAAAAAAGATATGGTCTTTTCTATGCTTAGAGATGTAAAAACTGCTTATAGACTGCCTTTTCAGCCTTTTGCAGTAGAGCAGGAAGAGAGCTGTACAGTAATTCTTTCATGAAATTTGTAGATTTTCATAATCATCTTTTTGATTTGGCAAAATTTGAATCTGTATCCAAATATAAAAATGGAGATATTTTTTTTGTTTCTGTTGCCGGAAATAAAGAAGAGCTGGATTTTCTGCTTGACCTTAAATATGAAAAAGAATGGAAAAACATTGCTGTATGTGCGGCAGTTCATCCGATAAATGCTTCAGCTGAAAAGATTGATTTTGTATATAATGCTGCAAAAAAAGGTCTTTTGAATGGTATTGGAGAAACAGGACTTGATTACAGAAAAGATTATCTGGAGTTTAAGAATATTCAAAAAGAAATGTTTGAAAGACATATAAAAATAGCGGAAGAATTTTCTCTTCCGATAGTTATCCACTCTGTAAGAGCTATGGAAGATCTCTTTGCATTTGTTCCTATGATGAAACTGCTTAAAAAAGTTATTTTTCATTCATGGGCAGGTTCATATAGTGATGCAAAGTTTTTTTTAAGAAATGATGTGAAAGCTCTTTTTTCTTTTAATCAGCAGAGTTTTAACGGTCATAAAAATTCAGAAAATTCAATTTTGAATCTTGATATTGAAAATATTGTTCTTGAGACAGATTTCCCATGGCAGTCTGTAAAAAAAGATGAATATACAATGCCTGGTCAAATTGAGAATCTATATATCAAAATGGCTTCAATTAAAGGAATCAGTATTAACAATATGTCGTCTAACATGCTTAAATCATTAACTAAAACTTTTTTTTCCAATAATTCCTTGACAACAGCTTTATAAAAAATATATTGGCAATGACTAATGGATCTAAATTTCAGGTAACATATTGTTTGATACAGTTCTATTTTGTTACCTAAGAAGCTGTTAACCGTATATTTTGGTTTTATTACGATGTTGTCCTTATTGTTTTAACTAATTTTTAGGTATGTGTTTTATCCAAAAATGTTCACTATAAATATTGTTTTTCTTACGAGGTAAAAGAATGGATTTACAAGAATTAAAGAAACTTAAGAATGAAGAAGTTGTTCGTCTTGCTGAAAATCTTGGCGTTGATAATGCAGCTTCAAAAAGATCTCAGGAGCTTTTTTTTGAGATTCTCAGAAAACTTACAGAAAAAAATGAACCGGTTACCGGAGGCGGAACGCTTCAGATACTTCCTGATGGATTCGGTTTTTTAAGAAGCCCGAATTACAACTATCATCCAGGGCCGGACGATATATATGTGCCACCTGCAATAATAAAGAAATACGGACTTAGAACAGGAATCGGTGTAGAAGGAGAAATCAGAAGCCCAAAAGAGGGTGAAAGATATTTCGCTCTTCAGAAAATATCAAAAATAAATGGTGATGAAGATCTTGAAAAGGCAAAACATGTTATTCTTTTCGATAATCTTACTCCTTTCTATCCAAACGAAAGGATAGAACTTGAGACACCTAAAACAAACTGTATGTCAACAAGAATTCTTGATCTTCTTGTTCCGATAGGAAAGGGTCAGAGAGGTCTCATCGTTGCTCCTCCAAGAACAGGTAAAACAGTTCTTCTTCAGGATCTTGCGCATTCAGTTGCAACCAATCATCCTGATGCTGAACTTATGGTTCTTCTTATTGATGAAAGACCTGAGGAAGTTACAGATATGCAGAGAAGTGTAAAAGGTGAAGTTATTTCTTCAACTTTTGATGAACCTGCATCAAGACACGTTCAGGTTGCAGAAATGGTTCTTGAAAAAGCAAAAAGACTTGTTGAATATGGAAAAGATGTTGTAATTCTTCTTGACTCTATAACAAGACTTGCCAGAGCATACAATACAGTTGTTCCGCCAAGTGGCAAAATTCTTTCCGGTGGTGTTGATGCTAATGCTCTTCACAAACCTAAAAGATTTTTCGGTGCTGCAAGAAATATAGAAGAAGGTGGTTCTCTTACTGTTATAGCTACAGCTCTTATTGATACAGGTTCCAGAATGGACGAAGTTATTTTTGAAGAGTTTAAAGGTACAGGTAACATGGAAATTCATCTTGACAGAAAGCTCATGGAAAAGAGAATCTTCCCTTGTCTTGATATTAACAAGAGCGCAACAAGAAAAGAGGAACTTCTTCTTGATAAAGATGTGCTTAACAAGACATGGATTCTTAGAAAGCTCCTTCATCCGCTTAATGTTATTGATTCTATGGAATTCCTTCTTGATAAAATGGGCAAAACAAAGACAAATAAAGATTTCATCAAAGCGATGAATGCCTGATAATTAGAATTTCATTATATTTTAACTTGCTATTTTAATTGATGCTAATAAAATGGTCGGAATGAAGTTTTACGTTTTTTGACGTATCGTTTAGTGGTATATGATTTTTTTGGAGGATGGTTATGAGGAAATTAAGTATTTATCTTTTAGCCTTATTGTTCGCTGCAATGATGCTTGTTGCATGTGACGATGACGGCAATTCAAACACTACAGATAAGGATCCTGTTACAGATACTGATACTGTTAATCCAGATGATGACACTGCTACAGATCCTGACACAGATGCAGTAGATCCAGATGATGACACCGCAACTCCTGATAATGATGTTGTAACAGACGGAACCATTGAGAAAATTCAGAGTGGCGAAATTGCAGCTGACACAGCTGTTGAATTTTCAGGCGTTGTTTCTGCACTTGCTTTCTATGAGGATAATTCTCATGTAAAAACAATGATTAAAGGTTTTTATGTTTGTAATGAAGCTTCAGCATGTGTTTATGTTTTTATTCAGGCAGGCGTGGCTCTTGAAAGTTACAAAGTTGGTGATGCTGTAGAAATCGCAGGTAAAACAACTGATTTTAATGGTCAGAAAGAGATCATTGAAGCAGAGATAACAATTACAGGTGATGGTGAAGTTCCAGCTCCTTTAGTTGTTAATCCTGCAGAAGTTTCAACAAAATTTGAAGATCAGGGCGCAACGGACACTAATGGCAAGCCTGTATGGACGCCTACTACACATGGTGCAAAGTCTGAAAATTACAGAGGACGTCTTCTAAAAGTTGAGAATGTTACTATAACGAGTGCAAATATGGGACATGGACTATTTGAAGTTACCGGAAATCTTGGTATTGCAAAGAATCTCTATTATTATGAAGGTTCAAGAACAGAGGGCACTCAGTTTACTTCTATCGTTGGTGTTCTTGATTATACTTATGAAGCATTTACTCTTCAACCAAGAAGTGCTGATGACTTTGTTACAGGTTCAACTTCTGATAACTGTGGAAATGGAACAGTTGACAGTGGCGAAGAATGTGATGGAACAGAGCTTAATGGAAAAGCTTGTACAGATTTCAGTTTTACAGGTGGAACACTTTCATGTAAATCAGACTGTACTTTTGATAAATCAGCTTGTACAGGCGCACCAACTTATACAATCTCAGATGTTCAGAAAGGTGATGTCGCAGTAGGTACAGAAGTTTCTTTAAGCGGACTTGTTGTTATTTCTCCAGTATATGAGGGGGCCTACCAAGGGACTGCAAACTACTCTTTCTATGCAGCAGATCCTGCTGGAGGAGATTACAGTGGCCTTTATATTTATAATATAGTTCTTGCTACTGGATCAGCTGCACCAAAATACGGTGATAAAATTGATGTGGTTGGGGCAGTTGGTGAAAAAGACGGTCTTAATGAACTTATGTTTGGAGATAATGATGCTATAACTGTGACAGGAACAGCCACACCTCCTGAAGCAGTTGCAGTTGCAGTTACAGCTACAGCTTCTGTTGATGCTAAATATAAAGGTTCTCTTGTAACAGTTACAGGTGAAGGCCTTACAGTTACAGCAGTTCCAAGTTCAGCTAACTATTATGTTTATGAACTTTCAAATGGACTGGTTATTTATGGAAAGTTCATTGATAATGATACTTTCAACAATTTTGCAACAGTAGGTACAACATTCTCATCAATAACAGCAATTTATGATTATCAGTTTAATCTTATGAGACTTCTTCCTTTATCAACTGATGGAATGGTTAAAGCTCAATAATAATATTTTATGAAGGACTGAAAATATGAAAAAAGTATATTGTTTACTTTCTTTGATTTCTGTCTTTCTTGTCTCCTGTATGGAAAATGAATTTGGGAATCAGGCCGGAGTAGATCCGGCCAACCCCAAATCTCTCGTTATAATTCACACAACAGATACCCATGGAAAATATTTCCCTTTCTGGCTTGAACCTAATATGTTCGATAAGGCTATGGGCTTAACTTCTTCACAAAGTTATTGCTGGGATATAGATTCAGGCGGTTCTTCCGGAATATGCGATACAGAGACTGAAGATATAAACAAAGACGGATTATGTGATCTCAAAGACTGTCAGCGTTGCTGGGATATAAACGGTAACGGTGCATGTGATGCTGAAGAAGATGTTGATGGTGTTGCCGGTTGTGACACTACAGACTGTGATCTTCTTGGTGATAAGGCAAAATTGTGCTGGGATAACAAAGGTTATGGCAATAACAATGGTCAGCCTGATTCTGCTGAAGATATGAATAATGACAAAAACCTTGATTATAATGACTGTACCTTCCTTTGGGACAGTAACCATAATTATAAGTGTGATTACCCTTATATTTCAATTTCAAATGCATTTGAAGACGAAGATGGTAATCTTATAACTTCAGATAATCCTGATTATCTGAAAGTCAAAGCTGCGAGTGAAGATAGAAATAGAGATGGTAAATGTGACAAAGATGATTATCATCCTGGTCTTGTATATGCCGGTGGTGTTGCAAGAGCTGCAACTGTCATGAAAAGAATCAGAGCAGAACATCCAAATGAGCCTGTAATGTATCTTGATTCAGGTGACACCTTTCAGGGTGCTCCTGAATTTAACCTTTACAAAGGTGAAGTGGAAATGCGTTCGATTCAGGCTCTTGGTGTTTCAGCAATGACTATTGGTAACCATGAATTTGATAATGGTACTTCAGGTCTTGTTGCTGCATATAAGAATTCAGGCGGTTTTCCTTTACTTGCATCAAATTATCTTTTTTATGACCAGAACAACAAAGGCTTAATGAATCTTGTTATGCCTTATGTGGTTATTAATAAAGGTAATCTTAAAATAGGTATTGTCGGTGTTGGAAATGATTCTTCTCTTACATCGATTTATAATGTTGCAGGTAGTCTGGGCTTTAATGCTTTTGATCCTATTGAAACTGCACAAAGATATGTCGATGAACTCCGTCCGAGAGTTGATCTGATGATTCTTCTTTCCCATCAGGGGCTTGATGGTGACTATGAGATGGCTGAAAAAGTTAAGGGTGTAGATCTTGTTCTTGGCGGTCATCATCATGTTGTTCTTGATCCTGTAAAAGTTCTTAAAGGTGTTGACGGCAGAGATGTTCTTGTCGTTCACAGTGGCGTTAACTTTAAGGTTGTAGGTGCACTTAAGCTTATAGTTCAGAAAAAGAATCGTGATTATCCTGAAATAGTCTGGCATGAATATAAAACACCTGTCGTTGACGATTCTGTTCCTGAAGATGCTACTATTGCAACAATCTTAAAGCCATATAAACAGGGACTTGATTACCAGCAGAATATTAAGGCTGTTATTGGTAATGCCACGGCTACAATTCTTAGAAATGATACAAATGGCGGCGATTCCCCTCTGGGTAATATTGTAACAAAAGCTATGATGATACATGATCTTGTAAGAGCACAGTTTGCTGTTACAAACTCAATGGGTATCAGAGCTGACATCCCGACAGGTGAAATAACAAGAGAAAAGCTTTATGAAGTTTTTCCATTCGAAAACACTGTCGCTACAATGTACCTTAATGGTAAGGAAATTAAAGAGCTTTTTGATTTCGTTGCAAGAAAGTCTTCCGGCAGAGGTTGTTCTACACAGGTTCAGGCATCAGGAATCCATGTTGTTCTTGACTGTAGCCCTGAGCTTGAAATACAACAGAAGTATAATTCATACGCTCTTACAAAAGAACTTTCAATTGGAGATGCTGTTGTAGTTAAGAATTATGAACTTGTAGATCCATTCTCACTTTTTAAAATGGCTACAAATGATTATATGGGCGGCGGCGGCTCAGGTTTTTATATGCTTGAAAAGAACACAACCCTATATGATACATCAGTTTCCTTAAGAGATGCTGTTATTGAGTATATTGAAAGTCTTGGTGGAGAAGTTGATCCTGCTGATTTTACTTCCAGTCCTGATAACAGAGTTATACAGATGAAGAACTAGGGGAGGAAATCATGAAGAAATTTTATATACTTGCAATTTTAACGGCAATTTTTTTGGTAAGTTGTGAAAAGGAAACAGGCACAAAGCCTGTTAACAGTGGTCTTGCAAGATTTGATATAGATTTTGCAGAAGGAACCAATCTTGGAACAGAGGCTAATCCCTTACCTGCTGCTGATAAATACAGTTTTGTTGTCAATATTACTGCCAGAAACTATGATGGAACAGTAAATACTGATGAAAGAACAGTTGAAGTTCAATTCCTTACAGCAGATAAGACTCCAAGATCTCCAAAAAAACTCACTCTTACAGATGGTGTTGCCAAAGATGTAACGGTTGAGTTTCAGCGTGGAGCAGAAAAGGAAAGAGTTGTTGTTCTTGAAATTGAAAGTGAAGCTACAGAAATGTATGATGGGACAACTAAAAATCTTAAAACCGGTATTACCGGTGTTTCAGATACTATTTATCTCCCTTTTGCTTCAATATATACAGTTCAATCAGCTAAGGGTGCAGGAGTTGGTTCCGATTCATATTATGAAGGAAGAAATCTTAATCTCCTTGGTGAAATAAATAAGGATCTTCCTGCTCTTGTAAGTAATTATGGAGATAATGATAGAGTTCCGATGGTTGTTACATCAATTCTTGAAGGTGGATTTACTCTTCAACAGGTTGGACGTGATGATTATTCTGCCATATATCTTTATACTCATTCAAGCCCTTTTGTTGCAGATGTTAAGGAAACAAAGCTTATGGAACCTGGAACCCTGATAGAAAAATGTAATGGTTCTGTATTTAGCTTCTATGGTTTTAATGAACTTAGTTTCCCGACTTTTGATCCTGTATATAATGCAGATGGAACCGTTAAGGTTGATAAGACACTTATCCCTCCAGCTGTAAACATAGATTCAATTCTTGGTAATAGTGGTGAAATGGAAAAGAAAGAATCTATGCTTGTTGAGATTACAGATGTTGCTGTAGGTCAGTTCCCTGACAATGATTCAAGTTATACTGAATATGGACAGTATCCAATAGTTTCACACGGCAAAACTATTCTTGCTGTAACTATGAACACTGTTCCGTCATTTGATCCTCTTTCTTATAGAGATAAAGGGGTTTCAATATGCAAAGTAAAGGGTATATTAAAACAGCATAGAGTCGCAAAATATGGTATCAGTGGTCAGACATGGATATTAACTCCAAGAGATGACAACGACCTTATTTTTGTTGGTGATGAAAAATGTTCAGAATAGGAGAAAATATGTTTGGAAAAAAACTGATTTTTTTATTTGTTGCATCTCTTTTCCTTTCCGTTGCATATGCCGAAGAGACAAAAGAAGAGACAAATAATTCAGCTGAAACACAGAAAGCTGAGAACGTTACAAAATCTAATAAAAATAAAGGTCTTGTAACATTTGATTTTGAAAAGACAACAGTTACTTTCATAATGGGAGATGACAATCTTAGAGACAACAGCATGTACTCACCTAAGTTTAAAATCTCAAGTGCTACAAACTATGATGACTTTGCTGATTCATTCATGGGTTACAGCAACAGAACAAAAGGTGCTACACAGCTTACACTTTTTCATAGGGAAGAAGGTCTTCTTCCTCATTTTTCTGCAACAATTGGTCTTGCGTTCAATCTTGAGCACAAAATGGATTCTGTTACAGATACAATGTCCACAAAAATTGTAGAGGGCGGTTCTTTCCTTGAGCTTAACTATACAAATGATTTTCTTATAAGTGCCCGTTTTTATCCGTATAATGCTGATAAGATAGCTCTTGGATTTTTTCCTGGTATGAAATGGGGAACCAGAACAGTTTTTCCTCAGAATGATGATCCTGTTCCTGGCGCACAGGTACTTTTTGGCTATGGTCCTATGTCTGTTTATGCTGCATTTAAGACTCATGCTCAGCCGCTTAAAGATAAACTCAATACAGAAATGGTTCCTATGGAAACAATTTATGGTGTTTTTGCCGGAGCAACATATGATGACGATTCTTTAAAAGTTTCTCTTCAGGGTGCTTTTATTGACAAAGGCGACAATGTTAACATAGACGAAAAATCAATAGAAGATCCTGATTCAGATGAGATGCTTTCCTATGGTGTTGATCTTTTTGCTGAATACAAAGGCGGTTCTTTTATAGGTGAGCCTCTCGGACTTACAAGTTACAGCAAAGGTGAGTGGAGAGATCCTGACTATACTTCAAAAATGGCATACAGAGGAAGACTTGAAGGTTCTTTCCTTGGTGAGAGACTTGCAAATGCTGAATACCTTACTGTTGATGGAGAAAATTCTGATTCAGTTACAAAGTCTATGTATGCTTATGCAGCAGCAGCAGAAGCATCTTTCAGATATGATCATTTCAGAGTGTTTGGACTTTTTTCATACCGTTCACTTGAATTCCTTGTTTTTGATGCTCCTGGTGTAAGTCCTTTCGAAACAATACCTGAAGATGCAGATACAAGGGGTGAGCTTGCTTTTGCTCTTAACGCTGACTACAACTACAGCATTTTCTGGATTGGAGTTAGTGGCGGATATAAAATTCCAGCTACGTACAAAGCTCCAGGAAGCAATTCTATAACAGTTATAAAAGACAGAATTACAAGCAACTCTGTTTCTACAGCTTTCAGTAGAACAAGAGAGCCTCTTCCTGAAGGAAAAGATGCTTCTGATATTCTTTTTGCAAAGATTCTTCTTAAAGCAAAATTCACAGAATCTCTTTCAACTAACCTTGAGTTCGGTTATACAAGAGATAAAAACATGAGCAAACTTGTTGAAGCTGATGATAATTCAGGTGAATCAGGTCTTGTTATGGATTTTGACGATAGCGAAGTTCAGAACATACTTTCTCTTTTCTTCAGTGTTGAAGGTAGATTCTAATATAAAGGTTCGGTTGTGATACTTATCACTAATGATGATGGTTTTTCCGCACCTGGAATAAAAGCTGTATATGCTTTTCTTTCAGGTGTCGGGAAGCCTTTTTATGTTTCTGCTCCACATATAGAAAAAAGTGGAGCAGGACATTCTATAACATTGAATGCTCCTCTTCGTGTAATTGAAAGGGAAGGTGTGGGCATTGAGGTCGAAGGAACTCCTACCGATTGTGTTTATATGGCTTTACATGGTTTTTTGAAGGAAAGACCGGAGTTTGTAATAAGCGGTATAAACAGAGGCGGTAATCTTGGAAATGATCTTACATATTCAGGAACTTTTTCAGCTGCACTTGAGGCTTACTATAACAATTTAACTTCTTTAGCTGTTTCTCTTCATATTTCAGATAGAGAATTTTTTACTGATGAACTTTTTACTAAGGCTGCCAAACTGCTTTTTGAAAAAATTATTCCTTTTATTAAAAAAGAATCTTCTTTTGATGGTTTTGCAGAAAGAGGAATGCTTTTTAATATAAATATTCCTGATATTGCTTTAAAATCTGATAATCCTGAAATAGTCTGGACCATTTTAGGCAAAAGAAATTATGGTGGAGAAGTAATCCAGCGTATTGATCCGAGAGGTAATAAATATTACTGGATAGGTGGCAATCAAGTAAGTTTTGAAAATATAGAAAATAGTGACTGTATGGCAATTCTTGATGGAAAAGTATCTGTAACTCCGATATCAATAAATTTGACAGATACAAAATCAATAAATGAACTTAAATCTAAAGGAGCATTATGACTGCAGAAAAGAAATCTTCATGGAAATCGGTTTTTCTATCATCGCCAGGACCTGCGTCACCAAAAGAGGCTTTAATACTTTTTGTCAAAGGAATCTGTATGGGATCTGCAGACATAATTCCAGGTGTTTCAGGAGGAACAATCGCTCTCATTACAGGAATATATCAAAAACTTCTTGCTGCAATTAAATCTTTTGATATCATTTTTTTTAAAAAGCTTTTTTCTTTTAAATTAAAAGAAGCCTTTTCCGGTACACATATAAAGTTTTTAGCTTTTCTTCTTTCAGGAATTGCTCTGGCAATACTTTCTCTTGCAA
This sequence comes from bacterium, assembly GCA_963667425.1. Lineage (GTDB taxonomy): Bacteria > UBP6 > UBA1177 > UBA1177. Next base: position 2,537,968 of record OY763407.1, read on the forward strand.
GGGTGATGCATTGGCTTTTAAACAATCTGCCTGTTCAAACTTGGGCTTTCTTTTTCGGGCTTATCCTTGCTTCAATTTTTGTTGTCAGCAAGAAAGTTGAAAAATGGAATCTCAAAACAGGACTCTTTTTTTTATTCGGCATTCTTGCAGGATATTTACTGGTAGGTCTTATTCCCGTTACTACTCCTGATGCTTTATGGTTTATTTTTATTAGTGGTTTTATTGCAATATGCGCAATGATTCTTCCAGGAATTAGTGGAGCTTTTATACTTCTTATTCTTGGAAAGTACGAATTTATAACAGGTGTTATCAAAAATCCTTTTTCTATTGAAAACATTATTGTTATCATTGTTTTCGTAATAGGCTGCGTTTCAGGTCTGCTTTCATTTTCCCGTCTTTTAAATTTTCTTCTAAGCAGATTTCATGCTGTGACACTTGCTTTTCTCACAGGTCTAATGGCTGGTTCCTTAAGAAAAATATGGCCTTGGAAACAAACTTTGGAATCTACAGTTATAAGAGGAAAAGAATATATTCTTAGAGAAGCCAATATTCTACCTGATAATTTTGATAAGGGTGTCGTTTTGGCAATATCTGTAGCTGTTGTAGGGCTTTTTATTGTGCTTCTTCTTGAGAAAGTTTCAGAAAAAAAAGAATCATAACTGTTTTAAGATATAATCAATTTCTATTTCTTGACTAAAACACTCTTCCGAATAAACTGGCAATGTTTTAATTTTTAAACTTTTATCAGGAAAGTATTATATGAGAAAAAGCTTTATACTTTTTGCGTTTATTATGCTTTTTACTTTTGCTCTTTATCCATGCGACAATAAAAGAGAAGGTTTTATTTTAGGTGCCGGTCTTGGTTTCGGTTTTAATTATTCCAGTCAGACACTTAATGATTTCGATAACAGTTTTGTAAAACCTGCTTTTATGGCAGATATAAAAATAGGAGGAACTTTTAAAGGAGGATATCATTCTCTCTTCTTAAATAATAAGGAAACTCTTGTATTTAATGCCGAAACTGCATCTGGTGATGATGAAACGCTTGTAAACAATCTTATTTCAATTGCATACTCGTATCATTTTAAAGGAAATGAACCAGAAGGCTTCTATCTTTCAGGCGGTTTGGGGTTGAATCTTTTTCATGTTATTGATGATATTGGTAATGTTGCTTTTGGTCCTGGTATATTTGCCGAAGCAGGCTACGAATTTCACCAGCATTTCTCAGCAGCTTTTTTTATGCTGTATGCCGATACAGAAAAAGATTCTCTTGAAACCAGCTCTTTTATAACAGGTATTCTCATTAATGCCATGCTTTATTAAGAAAAGCAAAATTTATTTGTAAAGTTTCTTTACATAATTGTTTGTTTGTAAATTTCCTTATAACTATTGCTTTATGTAAGTATCTGTTTTTATTAGCGTGTGTCTGGGCACAGTATTTGCTTAAGCAAGCCGACTTTTATTGTCTTTAATGACTTAAGGAGATTTGTAATGAAAAAAAATGTTAAGCCTGCGGAAGGTAAGCTTGTTGTATTTATTCCTGGAATGGGTGCTATTACTTCAACACTGTTAACCGGTATTTTCAATATTAAAAAAGGTCTTGCAAAACCTATTGGTTCTTTAACACAAATGGGACATATAAGACTTGGAAAAAGAACCGATAACAGAACTCCTCTGATAAAGGATTTTGTTCCTTTAGCAAGATTAGAGGATATGGAGTTCGCAGGCTGGGATATATTTAATGATAATTTGTATGAGTCAGCTATTCATGCCGGTGTTGTAAAGAGAGAAGATCTTGAAGCAGTAAAAGATGAAATGCAGGCAATCAAGCCTATGAAAGCTGTTTTTGATCCTGAATATGTAAAGAAAATTTCAGGTCCTAACGTTAAGAAAGCTGCCACAAAAATGGAACTTGCTGAAATGCTTATGGATGATATGAAAAAAGTTATGGCTGAAAAAGGTGCTGATAGAGCTGTCATGATATGGAATGCTTCTACAGAAGCTTACCATAAACCAGCTGAAGTTCATGACACACTTGCTGCTTTCGAAGAAGGACTTCGTGAAAATCATCCTCTTATTGCTCCGAGCATGATTTATTCTTATGCTGCTCTATCATTAGGAATTCCTTTTGCAAATGGTGCTCCTAATTTTACAGTTGACATAAAAGCTATTCAGGAACTTGCAAACAAAAACAGAGTTCCAATAGCCGGAAAAGACTGGAAAACAGGTCAGACTCTTATGAAAACAATTATCGGACCTGGACTTAAAACAAGACTTCTTGGTGTAAGCGGATGGTTCTCAACAAATATTCTTGGTAACAGAGACGGTGAAGTTCTTGATGATCCAGCAAATTTCAAAACAAAAGAGGTTTCAAAGCTTTCTGTTCTTGATACAATTCTTGAACCACATAATTACCCGGATCTTTATGGTAACTATTATCACAAAGTAAGAATCAACTACTATCCTCCAAGAGGCGATGATAAAGAAGCATGGGACAACATAGATATTTTTGGTTGGCTTAATATGCCTATGCAGATAAAGATTAATTTCCTTTGCAGAGATTCAATACTTGCTGCTCCTGTTGCTCTTGATATTCTTATTTTCATGGATTTTGCAAAGAGAGCCGGTTACTATGGAATTCAGGAATGGCTTTCATTTTACTTCAAATCTCCTATGGTTGCAGAAGGTCTTTATCCTGAACATGATGTATTTATACAGCTTACAAAGCTTAAAAATACGCTCCGCCACATAATGGGAGAAGATCTTATAACTCATCTTGGTGATGAATATTATGGTGACAACGATTAATATCTCTTTTTCTTTATAAAAAGTTTCTACAAAAACCTGTTCTTAATAAATAAACATTTGAGATATTTATGGTCATGATTCCTGAAAGAGAAAAGAAATTACTTGATTTTTTGACTTTTACGGGTACTATGCTTCACGATTATTTTTTGTTATGAAATAAGGAGAACGATATGCAAAAAGATATTCATCCTAGATTAACTGAGATTACAATTTCATGCTCTTGTGGAAACACAATTAAAACCAGATCTACAAAGAATCAGGATTATACAGTTGAAATTTGTTCAAGCTGCCATCCTTTCTATACTGGAAAACAGAAGATTATTGATACAGCTGGAAGAATCGAAAAATTCAAGAGCAAATATAAATCAAGATACAGCAAATAACCTATTTCAGATTTTATATTCAAGGGCAGCCTAGGCTGCCTTTTTTTTGGTTTAAAATAATTGGGGACGCAGATGCTTGATATTAGAGATAAATTAAAAGAAATATATTCTAATTTTCTTGAACTTGAAAAAGAATTGGCTATGCATGGGGTAATGTCAGATATGTCCAGGTATAAAAAACTCTCAAAAGAATACGCTCATCTTAAAGACGTTTGCGATCTTTATAAGAAATGGGAAAGAGTTGAAACAGACCTGAAAGATAATAAGGAACTTCTTCGTGAAGAAAAAGATCCTGAAATGCTGGATATGATAAAGGAAGAAATTTCTGCTTTGGAAAAATCAGATGAAGAGCTTCAGAAAGATCTTCAGATAATACTGCTTCCCAAAGATCCTTTAGATGAAAAAAATGCTATTCTTGAAATCAGAGCAGGAACAGGTGGTGCGGAAGCAGCTCTTTTTTCTGCGGATATTTTTAGAATGTATTCCAGATATGCTGAGAACAAAGGCTGGAAAACAGAAATAATGTCAATGAGCGAAGCTGAGGGAAACGGGCTTAAAGAAGTTATTGTTCTTATAAAAGGAAAAGATGTTTACGGTTCTCTTAAATATGAGGGTGGAGTACACAGAGTCCAGAGAGTTCCTGCAACAGAAGCCCAGGGAAGAATTCATACTTCGGCAATAACTGTTGCAGTATTGCCTGAAGCGGAAGAAATAGATGAAATAGAAATAGATGAAAAAGAACTGAAAATAGATGTTTACCGTTCATCAGGAGCTGGTGGACAGCATGTTAATACAACAGATTCTGCTGTTAGGATTACACATATTCCTACAAACATAGTTGTTGCATGCCAGGATGAAAGAAGCCAGATTCAGAACAGAGTTAAAGCTATGAAAATTCTAATGGCAAAACTTCTTCAAAAAAAGCAGGAAGAACTTCAGGATTCAATTTCTTCTAAAAGAAAAGCGCTTGTTGGTTCAGGAGACCGTTCAGAAAAAATAAGAACATACAACTATCCTCAAAGCAGAGTTACAGATCACAGAATAGGACTTACACTTTACAGACTTGCTGATATTATGGAAGGTACTCTGGATATGCTTATAGAGCCTTTAATAGCATATCAGAATGCTGAACTTCTTAAAACCGAAACAGAATAAATTCTTCTATTATTTTAATGTGTTACATTATTTTAGTCTTAATGCGATTGTTGTGGCACTGTATTTGCAAATAAAAGGCACATTGCTTTTGAATTGTTAGCAATGCCCATAACGTCGCAGCTTTTTCCTATCTCCTCCAGTTGGGAAAAAGCTGCTTTCCCTTTTTTATCTGTTAATGATTTTACAAAAAAGTAAATTAGGGCATTTTATACAGATTTTCAATATTTGATTGTTAAAGAAGATTTGATAATAGAAAAATTTACTGAGCTTTAGTTTTAAATCCTTTTACCATCCATCCTTTTGCAAGGAAAAGAGCTATCGGTGTTGATATTGCGATTGCTCCATATATGAGCCACATTATTTCGGTGTGCATTTGTGCAGGAGGTGTATTGGCCGGACAATATTTCATTAGGAACCATCCTGAATATATTGATGTTACAACTTTTGTGAGAAACCAAGGAAATTGTCCTATTCCCATGTATATTCCTGTCATGCCTTTTGGTGCGATATCTGCCACCCACTGAAGGAATCTGGGTTGCCATATTGCTTCACCTATTGTCATCAGAATGAGATATGCCATAAGTGTTATCATATTTGGACCTATTGCTAGTATGAATGTTGGTGATGCCATTATAAAGGTTCCTATTATCATCATTTTGTATGTATCTTTTTTGGCTGTCATGGCTGTCACCATTGGGGTGAGTATAAAAATCAATATTGGATTTAAATTTACAAAAAATTCAAAGTTATCACCTACAAATCCTTCAAAGGCTCTACTTGTATATTGTGGAAGTGTAAGCCAGTTATGTGCAAAGAGTGTTTGTACCGGAATCAGCATAAATATAAAGAAAAGAAATCTCCCGTCTTTTAATGGGAAATTTTTAAAGTAATATTTAAGTTTTTCTGTTGCAGACATTTCTTGGTTTTCTTCATTTGCCTTTTCAGCTTCTTCTTTTAAAGGTTCTTCAGCTTTTGCTTTTGCAACGGCTTCATTAAATGCTTTTTTAGTAATAAATATAGTAACTACCAGAAAACCTAAAAGTGTCAGAATAGTATATACCCAGAAAACGCCATTTATTCCAAAACTTTTTCTTACTGGTGGAGATATGAGTCCTGGAAGAAATCCTCCAAGATTCATGAGTGCATAAAGCATAGCGTATCCCATAGCTGATGTTTTACTGTTTGTTAGCATTTTAACGCCAGAATAACAGGCCGGCTGATAAATTCCGTATCCTATCATAACGCCAAGAATTCCAATCATTGACATGATGTGTGAGCTGCTCCACAATCCTGTTGTACCAAGTTCAGGGGAGAGCGTGAGTATTATTCTTCCAATAAACATGAATCCAAGGGCAAGCAGCATTGCTTTTCTCAGCCCAATCCAATCTACTGTCGCGCCAAGGAAAAGCATTGCAATGGTGATTCCTGCTGTTTGAAAACCTACCATTCTTCCCGCATCAATATCATCAAGTTTTGTGTATTCATTGAAAAAAAGTGCAAGAAGTCCAATAAGACCAAAATAGACAAGTCCTTCAATTACATAAGAAATATTAAGACCGAGTAATGGTCTTGATGTTTTGCCCAAATCTATGAATGGCTGTATCAGCTCTCTCATCATAGATTGTTTTTCCTGTTTACACATAACCACTCCTTTAAAGTTTTTGACATGTGGATTGTATAGTAATTTTATTAAAAATTGAACTATTTTCAGAAAGATAGTTAGTTTTCAGCCCTTATTTCTTTTTTAGAAAGGACAGAGTCCAGATCTGAGAAATTTAATGGTTTTGCAATATAATCATTCATTCCGGCATCGATACATTTTTCTCTATCACCGCTCATGGCATTTGCTGTCATTGCAATGATGTAGCTTTTAGATTTTTCATTTTTCAGGTTTCTTATTATTGATGTTGCTTCAAACCCGTCCATGCCAGGCATTTGACAATCCATGAAAATTATATTGTAATCATTGCTTTCTAGTTTTTTTAGGCAGGCAGAGCCATTTTCGGCACTTTCTATTCTACATCCAAATTTTGACAGCATTTCTCTGGCAACTATTAAATTTATCGGATTATCTTCTACGACCAGAACATTGTAATCATATTGAGCAAGGTTTTTATTTTCTTTTTGTGTTTCTTTTTCAATTTTGTTATCAAGAACTTCAACTTTAATTTTAAAAGTAAATTTTGAGCCTTCTCCCTGTTTGCTTTCTACGCTAATGTCTCCATCCATCAGTTTGATGAGTTCTTTAGTTATGGCCAGCCCAAGTCCGGTTCCATCATATTTTTTAGATAAAGAAGAATCTACCTGCGTAAATTTATCAAAAATTTTGTCTAAGTTCTCTTTTGATATTCCAATTCCTGTATCTATAATATCTACTGTCAGATATGGTTTGCTGAGTTTAAGTTTGATTGTTACACTCCCTTTTTTGGTGAATTTAACTCCATTACCCATTAAATTTACCATTATTTGCCTGAATCTTTTTCGATCTCCATGAATTACTTCAGGGATGGATTTGTCGTAATCTCTTATAAGCTTTATCCCTTTAGTGTTTGCCCCAGGTTCAAGGATTGTGCAGATTTCCTCTACTACATTTTTTAAACTGAATGGTTCTCTGGTAAGTTCCATTTTTCCTGCTTCTATTTTGGATATATCAAGAATATCATTTATTAATGCAAGAAGAGAGTGGGCTGAATCTTTTATAATTGTAAGTTGTTCTTTTTGTGTTGGCAGCATTTCTGAATGCATTAGGATTTCACTCATTCCGAGAATGCCATTCATAGGAGTTCTTATTTCATGGCTCATATTGGCTAAAAACATGCTTTTAGCAAAATTCGCTTTTTCAGCTTCTTTTTTTGCTGCTTCAAGTTCTTTAGTTCTTTCAAATACAAGTTTATCAAGATGATCCCTGCTTTCTTTAAGATTGCCTTCCTCTTTTCTCCATTGAAGTGCATGACCAAAGATTTCTGCAATAGATTTAAATGTCTGTAGTGCGTTTTCGTCGACATATGCTTTAGAATTTGCAAACAATAGTGTTCCAAGAAAAGTATCATTGACAACAATAGGGATAAAAACTATTATTTCGAGATATGGATGTACAATCATTTGAAATAATTGAGATTCTTCTTTTATCTTACTTGCTTTAGTTACAACAACTTTTTCACCTCTTTTTAATTTTTCGAATAATATTGGGAATTCATTTTCTTTTATTGTGAAACTTTGGTATGCTTTTATTTTGGGATGAAACCATTTATTTATTCTTGCAACTGATTTTCCATCATCTGAAAGTGAAAGAATACTTATACCATCAACTTCAAGTGTCATTCCTATTTGCTCGAGAAGTATGTCAAGCTGTTCAGTGAAAGAATTTGAACCATGTCTTAAAAGAGCAACAGAAACTGCGGAAAGTAAAGATGTAAGAGAGCTTTTTAATCTATTGTCATCAAGTGTTGTTATAACTTCAGTTATATCTCTATTGCTGGAACGTCTTCCTATCCAGTTTCCACTATCATCATATACAGGCTGACATGTATGTTCAATCCAGATAGTTTCCCCATTTTTCTTTTTTATTTTAAAAACAAGAGTTTCACATATTTCATGTTTTTTTGTACCGTGAAAATCTATCAGGTGTGATTCCCAGTTTTTCTTTGAGGAATTATCTGCTCCTAAATTAAAGTAAATAGAAGGGTTTTTAAAGAATTCTTCTCTTGTATATCCTGTGATTCTAAATGCAGATGGTGAACAGTATTCAAATTCATGAGGTGTTTTGGTCCATGTTTCAAAAGCATAGGTATAGTCAGCAACAGTTCTAAATCTTAGTTCACTTTTTTTATGGAATGCCATTTCTTTTCTCATTTTATATATCCAGAATGCAAGAAAAGAGAGTATCAGCAGAACCATTCCTGAAATTATAAGTGATATTTTGAACCTTAAATTTATTTGATCCTTAAAGATATCCTTTTCAAGATTTATCCACTTTCTATTGATTACAGTTTTTTGAGATTCGTCTATTTGAGTTAAGCCTTTGTTAATTATTGATATTAAAGGAAAATTGCTCTCTTTATTTAACGCCATTATGCAGTAGTTAATTTTAAAAGGGAGCGTTCCTGATGTTTTTATATCAGAGAGCATCTGGTTTGCAGTAACATTTTCTGTAACAAGAAAAGTTCCTATATATGCATCAGTTTCGTTGTCGTGAACGCTTTGAAGAGCTTCTGAAGTTGACGGGTAAAAATTAGTTTGTGTATCAAATCCTTTTTCTTTTATAATCGTTTTGGCAAAACTGTTAAAATCGGAAAGAGCTAGTCGTAAACCTTTAAGATCTGATAAATTAGCAATATAAGGACGTTCATCATTAGTAAATATTTTTGCGTTTTCAGAGTAAAACGAAGTGGTGTATAGTTCTTTTTTTGTTTGTGTTGATTTATCAGAACATCCAGTGTCTATAACAATATCAATGTTTCCTTCCTGTAATGCTTTTTTTAAAGATTCTCTGTCTTTAAAGAAAATATGTTTTATATTAATATTAGTGTTTACTTCAAAAGCCTTTAAATAATCTATAGCAATTCCTTTTGGTTTTTCTCCTTTAGCCAGAAAAGCTATTGGAAAATCGCTTAATGTATGACCGACATAAATAGTTGAGTCTTTTCTTTTTAACCATTCTGCTTCTTCTGAGGAAAGTAAATGTTTTAAATATTCAGCTTTTTCCCAATTCTCAAGAATATCATTTCTTTCTGTTGATGTTATCTGTTCTATTCCCTGATTTACAATTTTAAAGAGTTCCTTTTCATCTTTTCTTATTGCGGCGTTTAAATGAGACTTAAAAATAGGATTTTGAGATGTTGTTAGCTCAATTCCTTCATCATTATGATTGAATATTTTCAGCAAATATTTAGATTCTACAATGTAATCAATATTTTCTGTATATAAAGCATTTATAAGTTCTTCTGATGAGTAAAAACTTAAATAATTGCTGTATTCAGATTTGTTCCTGTCTTCGTTTAACCAGAAAGGGTAGCCTAATGTTCCAGTTCTGCTTTTTTTTATGTTTTCATAGTTGACTTCTTTTTCGAAAAAAGTTTTTTTATAAAAAACATAAAAAGGTATTTCAAAAAGTTCTTTTCCAAAATCAAAATAAGTTGTCATTTCACTTGAAAAAGGTAGATTTGCAACATCAAAGGAATTAAGTATACGTATGTTATCTACAGAGTAAATAAGTTCTTTTGTTGATATACTTACAAACTGAACAGGAATTCCGGTTTTTTTCGACCATAAATTCCAAAATGAAGTTATTATGTGTCTTCTAAATGTTGTTACAGGCAAAGTAACACGCAAAGGTGTGCTTTTATCAGGCTTACGATTTATAATTATTGATTCAGGCGGGATTTTGCTTAAAGGAATGTTCCATTTCCTGAGAAGTTCCATACTGTAAACATCATATGTCGGTGCATCTGAAATTATTGGTAATGAAGACGGTTTTTCTCCTTTTAAGATCCTGAGTGCAATAGATGAAGCAGTGTCAGCGACTACAGAATTAAACAGAATATTTCCTCCTATGAAGTTATTTTCTTTAATTCTATTATATTCAAGGGTGAAAACTGGTGTTTTTGATGTTTCTGCAATCTTTTTATAAATCTCTTTTGTATCAAAATATGTTCCGCTTTTATCTACAAGCCATGTGACAACGATTGGAACTGTTTTGTCGCTCACGTTGTTTATGTTTGTGATAAGTTCATCAAATGAAAGGTTTTTTCCTGAAAGGTCTATTATTTTTTTATCCGGAAAATGTGTTTTGATTTCATTTTCTGTTTCTTTTGCTATGAGTGTTGCACTGTCATCACTTCCATGTACTAATGCAAAAGTTTCTGTTTCAGGAAGCATGTTTATTATGCTTGTAACCGTTCTGTTTAATCCGGTTTTTTCTATAGTTCCTGTAATTTCAGGTCTGTTTTTGAGTTCTTCCTGGTTAAATTTATTGACACCGCAAAAAACTGCGGGAGTACTAATACCAAACAGCTCTCTACCATGTTTTAAATAAAATTGGTAGGCATTGTCATCAGAGAGTATTACAATATCGAATTTTCTTTCTTTATATTTTGTGGACAGTGTTTTCAGAAAAAGATCATCAAGATATTTAGATGCAGGTTTTCTTTTTGAATCCATATATTCGATATAAAAATTAGAACCTGAGTACTCTTTCTCAATATTGCTAATGATTTTTGACTGAATTTCATCTGACCAGTAGTATCCCTGATGGTAGGAGTTAAGATATAAAATCTCTTTTTTTGAATTAGTTTCAGCTTTTAATGTAAAGCAAAAGAAAAACGTCAGGAAAAACAGAATATAAGCTTTTCTCAAAACAACACCATAGAACATATTATAAGTACATTATGCTATCTTTTATGAATGTGTTTGTCAAGAGTAAATGATATTAGTTGTCAAATCTTTTTTGCATTGAAGCTAAAAATGAGACGTACTGCAAAGCCTTTTCTTTATCAAGCTCAAGCAAATGCAGATTTTCAAGAATGAATGCTATACGTTCTTTTACATTTTTCTTATCTGTGTCTGTGTATTTATAGCCTTCAGTTATTTTTCCATCTATATCCACCAGGTAATCAAGGTATTTTTTTACAAGATCTTTTCTTAATATTTTATTGTAATCTTCAAGAGTAACAGCATATTCTTTTGAACATTTTTCGTAATTCTGCTTTAAGTTTTCGTTTTCTTTGATTAATTCCTGATATTTTGATTTGCTTTCAGAAAGTTCATGGTTGAAAATAAATGTTCCTCCAAGAGAAAGCAGTATCAAAACAATTACGATAATGCTATTTCTGTTCATTATAACACTCCTTTATAAAGTCTGCTGATTTACTATAATATTCAATTCTGTTTTTCTTTTTTCTGAAACCATGTCCTTCATCTTCAAATATGAGTGATTCTACTTGCTTATTTTGACTTTTTAGCTTGTTTATTAGGATGTATGCATCAGATACGGGGACTCTTGGATCATTTTCTCCATGTGCAACCATCAGTTTTCCTGTTATTTTTTCTGTCATATTTGTAGGCGATATGGATTTTAGAAATTCAGGATCACTTAACGGGCCATATTCAACTTCTCTTAATTTTCTTCTGTATGCTTTGGTATTGTTGAGAAAATTTAGAAAATCAACAACCCCGACACTGTCTATTCCGCATTTTATTTCAGAATTATATTCGGCCATTGAAGCAACCGTCATAAATCCGCCATAGCTTCCTCCCATTGCGATAAATTCTCCATTTTGTGATAATTTTTCTGATAAAAGATATTCTATTATTGCTCCGGCATCTTTTACAGAATCCATTCTTTTTTTATAATTGTCCATATCTCTATACTTTTGTCCATATCCACTTGAACCTCGAACATTCGGTGCAATAACCATATATCCCTGATTTATGTAATATTGAAAAGTTGTTATAAAAAAAGGCCTGAATTGAGATTCAGGACCGCCATGGAAGTATATTATGGTTTTGTAGGGAGCCTTTGATTTTTTAGGAATATACGCAAAAAACGGAATTTCTGTTCCATCGAATGAAGATGTTTTTATAAGTTTGGGTTTTACAAAGTCTTTTGTATTTATTCCGGCATCATAAGTGTAGCCGAAAGCTTCTTTTATACCTGATTCAAGAATTACTATGACAGGTGATGGTATTGATTCCGAAGTATTTGATGTAAAAACAAGTTCTTTTTCAGTTAATTGAGAAAGAGTTATTATTCCTTCAGGTAAATCAATTTTTGCTGTTATTATATTTTCTTTTTCATCTTTATAAAATTGATGGCAAGTATTAAATCCATCTTCATTTATGCAGAAAATGCCTTTTTTATAACTGCTTTTGTCAACAATGACAGACTCAACGGAGTTGCCGGATGAATAGATAGTTGTTTTGTTTCCATCACGATTCCATAATTCAAGAGAATTAAATTCATTATTTTCATTTGAAAGTAGAAGAATATTGTTTTCAAAAAAGGCTACCGGTGTCTGATTTTTGTTTTTAACTGCTCCTTTGAGTTTAAAGAAAGAATTTTTTTTGTATAAATAGGGTTCTGTTATGTTATTGCCGAGATATGTATAAAAAATAAATTCTTCTGCATTTAAGGCATCTGATATAATATTATAACCACTCTTTTCTACCAATAATTTCTGTGTGTTTGTTGTAATATCAAATGAATAAATATAAAAATCGCTGCCATTTACTTCGTTTGATACGAATAAAAAAGTATTATTGTCTGCCCATACAATATTGTCGTATTTTATTTTTTTATCCTTTAATAGTGTCTTTATAGCATATTCCTTCTCAATATCTATTAGATATATATCGTTTTGTTCATTTCCTCCTTCAGATAAAAGAAATGCGATATGTTTTTCATCAGGAGAAACAAAATAAGAATCAACAGCATCCTGAAAACTGGTTATTTTAATGATTTTATCTTTGCTTTGAACAAAAAGTTGTACTGTTTCCTCTGTTGCAGAACCTCGTGAAAGGAAAAGTCTGTTTCCGTTTTTTAGTAAAAAACCATTTGAAGAACCTGTTATTTCAAGATAATTTATGATGTTGTCATTCTTTTGATTGATAACTTTTTCATCATGCTTTTCCAAAAAGACATCATAACTTTTATATATTATAAAAATAAGTAGAAACATAAATAGTAAAATAAAAACAGCTGTTTTTTTCAATGATACCTCCATAAAAAAGTCTGTTGATTATAAGGGAAGAGTAGTTCTTTATCAAAAAAAAACATATTAGCTATTAAAACTCTTTACATAAAATAATCAACTTTGTATAATAGTCGCAGTAAAAAGTTTTTCTGGAGGTATGGTCTTGAAAAAAATAGTGTATTTTATATCGATTCTGATGATTTCGATGATGTTTTATGCATGTGATACAGAATCGTCACACTTTTCCTATGATTACGATTACAGTGTAATTCTTCCTGATGAAAACAATGTTGTTGTTGATGAAGAAAATGATGAAGAAAATAAAATAGAAGAAGAAGTGTGGAGTGTAAAGCTTAGTTTTGACGGACCTATAAATGATTCTTCAGTTACTGATCCTAAAAGGGGAAGTGGTGTTGTTGTTCTTACTGATGAAAATGGAGATGAAACAAGAATAGGTGCATACGCATGGGCTGTCAGAAATACTGTTACTGTTATTGGTGATGAACATGTGCCGCAAATACAGATTTTCTGGTCTGATCAGAATGATAATGGTGAAGTAATAGAGTATTATGTTCTTAATCTTGAAGGAACAACTGTTCAGTTTAAGAATGAGGCACTTTTTGTTTCAAGAGACACTTTTTATAAGGTAAAAGCTGTAAGAACAGGAAACCAGTTTTCTCTTCCATGTATTCTTGAATCTCCTACTGATGGTAAAATAACTATCCTTTCACATGATATTCGTGTTGGAAGTGATATTAAAATTTCCGGAGTAGCTAACATGACAGATGCAAACGATAAAAGCACAAGCTGTCAGGACTATTCATCAGATAATTAATCTTATTAAGGCACACAGCCTTTTCTCAGGAGGATAAATGAAACCGTTAAAAAATAAAGGGATAGATGTAACTTTTACAGAAGAATTTTTCAGAGAACTGCCTAAAACTGATCTGCATGTACATCTTGATGGTTCACTAAGACTTGAAACAATTATGGATCTTGCTGAAAAAGATAATATAGATCTTGGTGTTTCCAATATTGATGAACTTAGAAAAATAATAGCTCCTGGGAAAATACACTCTTCTTTGCCGGAGTATCTTAAAGGTTTTGATATAACTTTAAAAGTTCTTCAAAATGAAGATGCTTTATATAGAGCGGCTTATGAACTTGCGGAAGATGCCGCTAAAGAAAATGTGAGATATATGGAAGTTCGTTATTCTCCAATACTGCATCAGCAAAATGGGCTTTCTCTTACTACAATTGTTGAAGTCGTTATTGATGCCTTAAGGGATGCGGAACATGATTTTGGTATAAAAAGTGGTGTGATTGTCTGTGGAATGAGACATATTTCTCCTGAAATAAGTGTGAAACTTGCAGAAGTTGCTGTGGCTTTTAAGAACAGAGGCGTTTTGGGATTTGATCTTGCAGGTGCGGAATACAATAATCCTGCAAAAGATCATCTTGCAGCGTTTACTCTAATACTTTCAAATAATGTAAATGTTACCATACATGCCGGAGAAGCTTATGGTCCTGACAGTATTCATCAGGCACTTCATTATTGTGGATCTCACAGAATTGGCCATGGAACAAGGCTCAAGGAAGATGGAGAACTTCTTAACTATGTAAATGATCACAGAATTCCTCTTGAAATGTGTATTTCAAGTAATATCCAGACCGGAACAGTTAAAACTTTTAAAGATCATCCTTTTAAATTTTATCACGATCTTGGTATCAGAGTTACTTTAAACACTGATAATAGACTTATAACTGATACAACAATGACGAGAGAATACTGGCTGGCACATCAGACTTTTAATTTTACAGCAGATGATGTTATTGATATTGTTGTTAATGGTGTAAAATCAGCCTTTCTGTCATATGAGTATAAAAAAACAATGCTTAGAAAAATAAAAAAAGAAGCAATGGAATTAATATCTAAATACAGAGGAAATAAACATGAGTGAAAATGAGAAAAAACTCCATGAAAAAAAGTCTGGAGTTTCAGTTTTATCAAAGATAAAACCGTATTTATTACCGGTTTTAAAAAAATGGTATTGGATTGCTGGTTTTGTTTTTGTAGGAATTCCTCTCACGTTTTTTATTCTTTATATAATAATGGAAAAAACTACTTTTCCTGAAATAAGCCCTGAACTTGCCAGAGAATTTATAAAAGATGATTATACTGAAAATGAAAGAGGTACCCTTCTTCTTACTGCAGCAACAGTTCATCTTGATAGAGAATTAAACTCTTTTTTTGGATGGACAGCAAATGATCTTGTTATTTCTCCTACTTCATGGATGGATAACAGAAAACATCGTGAAGAGGGTGTAAACTTTGCAACCAAAATGCTTGTATCGTTTTTTTCAACAAGAACGTCAAAATTTGGAAAAGGGGAAGAGGAAAATGCTAATCTGAAAATGGCAAGAGATTCATATCTGATTTTCAGACCGGATCAGTTCTGGTTCCCTTCTTCAGAATCTCAGTATCGTAAAGGGCTTGAGCTGATTGAAAAATATAAAAAAGATCTTAAATCGGGTAAAGCTGTTTTTAATATGAGAACAGATGATGTATATCAGCTTTTGAAATATATAACAAGTGAAGATCTTCTTGGAGAGCCACTTGGAAGAATCAATAAAAACAGTGAAGATGTCTCTTTCTTTGAAGTTGATGACAATCTCTACTATGCACAGGGAGTTATTCTGGTTATAAGAGATGTTGTAAAAACACTAATAAGAACTGATTCCGAAATACTTGAAAAAGGAGGTGAGGACAATATTAATGAAGCTCTTGCCCAGATGAACAATATTGCAACGTTTAATCCTTTAATAGTTATGTCTGCAGATCATGATTCAATGTTTCCTGATCATAATGCCAAGGTTACAAAATATCTTTTCAACATTATAGAAAGGCTTAACGATATAGCTGAATCTGTAAATAAATAATTCTATTTAATGCCTGAATGACCAAAACCGCCATCAGATCTTAAAGTTTCAGAAACTTCTGATGTTTCTTTAATTCTTGCCGTCACAACAGATGCAACAACAAGTTGAGCAATTCTGTCGCCTTTTGAGATTTTGAAGTCATTGTCGGAAAAGTTGGCAAGAATAACCATAATTTCGCCTCGATAGTCACTGTCTACAGTTCCGGGACTGTTTAATACAAAAATACCGTTTTTAAAAGCCAGACCGCTTCTTGAACGAACCTGAATTTCATATCCTGATGGTATTTCTGCCTTAAGCCCTGTTTTAACTATGCCCCATGATTTTGCAGTAATTAAAGCATCTTCGGAAGCTCTGACATCCATTCCTGAAGACCCTTCTGTCTGATAAACAGGAAGGGGAAGACTTGCATCTTCCCCTATTCTTACAAATTCTATAGTAATCTTAGAATTATCTTCTTTCACGTCTTTCTCCGCGATCTCTTCTTTCTGGTCTCTCACTTTTTGGGCGAGGTGCAGAATAGTCTGCCGTGAAATCGGATTCTTTCATACTAAGCTTAAATTTACCCTGAAAATCGATATCTGTTACAATAACTTTTATTACATCATCAAGCTTAAGAACATCTGAAACCTTGTCAACATGACCTTCAGCCATTTTTGATATGTGAAGAAGTCCGGTCTGACCTGGAAGAACTTCAACAAACGCACCATATTCTTCAATCCTTGTAACTTTTCCTGTGTAGATTTTGCCAGGTTCTACTACTTCTGTATATGCTTTTACAAGTGCTATTGTTTTTTCAAGAACAACACTGCTTGATGCTGCAATTGTAACATTTCCATCATCATCGACATTAAGATCAGCTCCGGTTGCAGCGATGATACCTTTTATTGTTTCTCCGCCTTTTCCAATGAGATCTCTTATTTTGTCTTTTGATATTTTAATATGTTCTATTTTAGGAGCAACATCGCTAAGCTCTTTTCTTGCTTCAGGCATAGCTTTCTTCATTTCACCTATTATGTGAAGTCTTCCTTCATAAGCCTGTTTAAGTGCTTTTTCCATTACATCCTGAGGAAGTCCGTCTATCTTAATGTCCATCTGAATTGCAGTAATACCGTCAACAGTTCCTGCAACTTTGAAATCCATGTCACCAAGATGATCTTCGTCGCCCATAATATCGGAAAGAATTAAGTATTTATTATTTTCATAAATAAGTCCCATAGCGATTCCTGCAACATGTTTTTTAACAGGAACACCGCCATCCATAAGAGCAAGACATCCTGAACATACAGTTGCCTGAGAACTTGAACCATTAGATTCCAGAATTTCAGAAACGAGTCTGATTGTGTATGCAAATTCTTCCTGACTTGGAACTATAGCTTTCAATGCTCTTTCAGCAAGATTTCCGTGACCTATTTCTCTTCTTCCAGGAGATTTAAGTCTACCTATCTCTCCAACTGAGAATGCAGGAAAATTGTAGTGAAGCATGAAGCTTTTACTATAGTTATCTGTAACGATATCTACTCTCTGTTCATCAGTAGCTATTCCAAGAGTAAGTGTTCCAAGACTCTGTGTTTCGCCTCTTGTAAATATTGCGCTTCCGTGAACGTTAGGAAGAACACCTGTTTCGATCCATATAGGTCTTATCTGTTCAGGATTTCTTCCATCGATTCTTTTATGCTCATCAACAATCATTGATCTCATTACATATTTAAGCTCATCCTCAAAAAGGAAATGGGCTTTTCTTGTGGCCTTTTCAACTGAACCTGTTATAAATTCCTCTCCAGCCGCATATTTTTCAGCTATTTTAACATCAAGAGCATCTTTGATTTCTTTTATTGCGGAATATCTTTTAAGTTTTTCACTTATAGTGATAGTTCCCTTAAGAGGTTCTCTGACAAACTCTTTGACAAAGGAGATAATTTCTTCATCTTTAACTATCTGTGGTGCAGTTCTTTTTTCAGGAGCTACATCAGCCATAAGTTTTTCCTGAACATCAAGAAGAGGAAGAATAGCTTCATGACCGGCTTTAAGTGCTGCACTAATTTCTGCTTCAGAAGCTTCATTAGCTTCACCTTCAACCATAACTATGGCATCTCTTTTTGCAGCCATAACGATGTTAAGTTTTGCACCTTCTTCCTGTTCCTTTGTAGGATTGATTATATATCCACCATTTTTTTCAATTATTCTTACAGCACCGACAGGACCTTCAAAAGGAATATCGGAAATCATAAGAGCAGCTGATGCTGCTGTTACTGAAGCAACTTTAGGATCACACTCAACATCATAGGAAAGAAGAGTCGCCATTATTTGTGTTTCATTTTTAAACCAGCTTGGGAATAGAGGTCTGATTGGTCTGTCAATAAGTCTTGAAGTGAGTTTTTCTTCAGTACTTGGCTGACTTTCTCTTTTCATGAAACCGCCCGGAAAACGACCGGCTGCATAAAATTTTTCTATATAATCTACAGTAAGAGGAAAAAAATCTGTCTCTTCTGTGATTTCCTCTTTAGAGCCAACAACTGTAGCGAGAATTACTGTGTTGCCATATTTAAGCCAGATAGCTCCATCTGCCTGTTTTGCATATTTTCCTGTTTCTATGGAAAAATTTTTTCCCTGAAAATCAATTTCCTGTTTAAAAGGTTTCAACATCTGTACCTCGTCAAGAAGGATAAAAAAAGACGAAGCGGACAATAACTTGTCCGCCGGATTGAAAAACTAT
Source organism: bacterium (assembly GCA_963667425.1). Classification (GTDB taxonomy): domain Bacteria; phylum UBP6; class UBA1177; order UBA1177. Next base: position 2,556,657 of record OY763407.1, read on the forward strand.
TTTCTAAGACCTAAAGCCTTAATAAGTTCGGTATATCTTTCATGACTCTGATCTTTTACGTAACGTAAAAGTCTCTGACGTTTACTTACCATTTTAAGAAGACCGCGTCTTGAATGTTTATCTTTTTTATGAATTTTAAAATGTTCCGTAAGATCACGGATATTTTCTGTGAGAATTGCGACCTGAACTTCTGGTGAACCGGTATCTGATTCATGTGTTTTAAATTTTTCTATGATTCCCTGTTTCTTCTCTTTAGAAAGCATTGGTTCTAACCTCCTGAACACTACTAAAATAAATGCTGCGAAAATATTACGGCAATAACTCCGAATGTCAACAAAATTTCATGCGCTTCTAGTTTTAAGGTAGGAAATACAGGTTTTTAAGAGTATTCCTGCAAATTTAAAAAAATTTTGAAAATCTCTGATAGGGGTCTTAGAAATTTTTAAAGCTTTATTTTCGCCCTTCTGAGAGACCCAGGCATTAAAATTTGCAAAATTTTTACGTTGACTTATAATTGTATGTATTCTAATACAGTTATTTTTATTTATTTGGAGGCAATATGAAGTTTTTTTACGTGCTGATATTTTTATTTTTTGCTTTTTCTCTTTCTGCCGGAGAAAAAAATAATTATTTTTATCCCGGAGACGATTTGAGTTCGCAGGCTTTTCATAACGGCTGCTATAATATTTCATCTTATGAAAATAATGAATGGCTTTCAAAAGGTGAGCTTTGTTATGATGAATTTCTGAGGCTTAAATCAAAGGAAATTTATGCAGAAAATACTCTTAGAATCAGAATAACAAAAAACGGGGGAGGAGCTGCCCATATAGGTTTTATCAAATTTAATGGAAAGTATCCTGTTTCAGGCTCGGTTACAAAGAAAGAGCTTGCTAAAATAGAAGGAACGAAATTTGATGTCATAAATGCGGAAAAACCTCTTGAATTCAGATTTGATAATGTTCGTGGAACAGGAAAACTGGAACTTTCCGCAAGAATTGAAAAAAAAGTTATAAGTAAATTCCCTTTTATGTTTCCAAAAGCAAATATGTTTAGAAAGATTGATAGAAACAGTGCCTTTTATAAATATAGAAAAGACACTTTCACTAATATATCAAAGGAACCTTTCTTTAAAGTTTTTTCAGAAAGCGGATCAGGTCATCCAAGTGACTATACATATGGCTGGGTTTGGAATGATAATAAAAATCTTTATGTTAAAATAGATTTTGTTCCTGATAATACAGTGGATGGAAATAAAGACTACACAAAAGTTTTCATTAAAGGAAATGGCGAAGTAAGAGAATTTAAAATAACGGCAAATGAACTAAAATGGGGCAAAGTTGATTTTACTTATACACCAAACTGCGATTACGAACATAAAGTTTATACTTTTAAAATTCCATTTTCCGAACTTGGCACATCAGCATCTACGCTTGATATTGCTTTTGCGGCATACGGAACAGCAGCTCCAAGCCTTGAACTTATAGACAGTAATAATTATAAATACAGAGTTTATAGCACCGGAAACGGAATCGTCCTGTTTGGAAATGAAAATTATACTGGTTCCGTCTATAGATGGCTTTCATATTCTGTTAATGATGAGAATACATATGAAACGCCTTCTGCTGCACTTTCGGAAAATAAAAGAGAATTCATTTTTTCACCTGCAAAAATAGGTGATTTTGAAATTGGAACAAAATATTTTGTCCCTTCGGATAAAAATTATATAAGAGCTTTTTTCTCAATAAAAAACACTGCTTCGACTGAACAGACTGCTCAACTTAAATTCAACAATTATATGAATCCATATAACGACATCTTGACTCCGTCAGCCGGTTCAACGCCTGCTGTATCTGATTATTATGAAATTTATAATTATGGCTCCGAATATGCGGCAGCAGGCTTTGTGTGGTTTGATGAAAACATTGAAACACCTTTAGAATCAGTAAATACTCAGTCAGGGCTAAATATAAATTTTAAAACTGTAACAATACCTGCCGGTGGTACAAAAACGTTTATATTTTATGCTTTACAGGGTGATGCGCAAAATCAGATTTCAGGCAGTATTTTAAGTTTAACCGGAAAAACAGATTCTGAAATGTTCGCATGGCTTAATCCCGATGAACTTGGAAATGTCGTTAACTGGAATATTACAGATTCCGATAATGATGGTATGCCTGATGTCTGGGAAGAGGCAAACGGACTTGATAAAAACAACGACGATTCCAACGGAGACCTTGATGGCGATGGAATTACAAATCATGATGAAATATTTTACGGAACTGATCCAAACAATAAAGACAGTGATGGAGACGGAATTAATGATTTTGAAGAATTAAACACGGGAAATGACAACTATATAACAAATCCTCTATCAAAAGATAGTGATGGAGATGGTGCCTATGACGGAGAAGAAATCTACTATGAATCTGATCCTGCAAATGATGCATCTGTTTTCTCGCTTCCTTCAGGTACCTATTATGTAAACTCTAACAGTGAAGGCATAGGTTTAGGAACATCAGATAAACCATGGAAATCACTTACACATGCGGCGCAAATGATAAATAAAGGTGCTGCTGGTGACAACTGGAAACTTGAAATTGCAGGCGGCGACTATCTCATTTTTGCAGATAAAAACATAACCATAACTCAGGATAATCTTGTAATTGAAGGGGCAGGCATTACAAAAACATTTGTTTATGATTCATACAACAGTGATTTTTATAACAATATGCTCGTTATAAATGCTTCAAATGTTGTAATTAAAAATATGACATTTGAATCTTACAGAACCGATCTCCCTGCTGTAATATATTTTGAATCAGGAACCGGCAATCTCGCTGAAAACCTGTTTATCAATTCCCACTCAATCGGAATTTATATTGAAAGTGATAATACAACAATAAAAAACTCCATCTTCCAGAATACAGATACTGAAAATGTTTATACTGAAATGATTTTTATCCGATATAACGTTTCAGATGCAATAATTGAAAACAACATTTTTAAAGGAGGAAAAGCGGCTATTCAATCAGGAGGAGGAACACTTATACAGAATAATTTTATTATCGGAACAACAGCAAATGCCATATATATTGATAATGCTCTTGGCGGACCTGTAAAAATATATCATAATACAATAAGAAATGCTGGCGAAGATGCAATATATGTTCAGACTCAGGCTGTAAGCTCCACAGAGGCAGTTGATATATTCGGAAATATAATTGACACCGTCGGCAACTACGGAATAAATGTTGTTGACCCGGCATTTTCAGTTACTTCGGATTATAATATATTTTATAATCAAACAACAGACAGTCACAACAATCTATCAGTCGGTACACATGATCTGGCAGCAGATCCTCTTTTTAAATCGGCAGATAAATTTACCATAGAAGAAACATCTCCGGCTATTAATAAAATACCAGCTGAAGCTAATGACTCTGTAAACGCAGATATAACAGGCACATTAAGACCGGAAGGAACAGGGCGTGACGTTGGGTGCTATGAATATAAAATTCTGAATGTTAAATTTACAGCAGGAGAAAACGGCTCAATCACAGGAACGCTGGAACAGACATTAACTTATGGAGAATCAACAACTTCAGTTGAAGCAGTTGCAGATGACGGATACCATTTTGCTAACTGGAGCGGAGATTATACCGGCACGGAAAATCCGCTTGTAATAGATAATGTAAAAGGAAATATGGAAATAACAGCACTTTTTGAAGAAGACGAAATCACAGTTGATGAAGATATAAATGAAAATGATGATGAAACCACTGACGAAGATTCCTTACAGAATGCTGATGCAGACGAAGTTGAAGACGACACAACATTAGATCAAGATACGTTAGAAACTCAGGATGAAGATGCCACTATAAAGAGTAGTAATTCTTCTGATGGCTGCGGCTGTTCAGTAATTCTTTAGAAATAATAAATTTCAAATATAATATTCTCCTTGCAGTTTTAACGTCATACGTTAAAATAAAATAGTTTTTTTGCCTAACCATGTAAAAAAATTCATACAGAGATAAAGTTAAATTTATGGCAGAGTAACACCAGCTGGAGATTCAATGGAAATAGCTGACGGTATTTACAGGATATCGCTGTTCTACACTCCTTTATAATATTTTCATGAATAAACTGTCGCACAACGAACTGAACCAATTTCTTTATCTTTTGAATTTTTAAATATTACTTCTGAAATTTGCTGGTTTGGCAGAAAGATATAATTTGTGTTGAGCTGATTAATTTCCGCTTAATTTCTCAATTCCTGAATTTACTGTTTCGATGTACTTTGTTTTCATATCTCTGTTTAGAAATGAGTTTTCAATTATTTTCATGTTTTCAATCATGGATTTAATTGTTTTTCTGAAGATTCTGTCTCTGATTTTAGGGATAAGTTCCAGGTTTTCAGCTAGTGTTTCAAAATCATCTTTTTTTAATCGGTTCTTTTTTCCATTTATTGTAAGTGCTGATTCTTCCTGATCTGATGGAAGCATTATTGCTGTGTTGAGAAGATCGTATGCTGGCGCAAGTTCTAAGAAATCGGGTTTGCGATAGAGTAGGGAATAGTTTTTAAGGTGCATATCTGTATTTCCGGTTATAAAAGAGAAAAGTACTATTGAAAAGAGGTTTTGCAGGTCATATCCAGGATTGGAAGAGTATTTTTTTATAGTTTTTCCTATCTGTTCAACAGAGCCTCTGTATTTATCTTCGGTAATTCTTTCCTGAAGTTGACACATGTCTTCCATGTGGATTTTTCTGTTTTTGTTTCTATCGATTCTTTTAGTAATGTATGCAAGTTCTCCGCTTTTAAATCTTATTAAACCGTGAGGAACTGTTTTTATGCCTGTAGTTTCTGCGAGCTGCATTGTAAGGTGTTCATTTTCCGGTAAAAAAGGATAATCAGGAGATTGCGTTTTAAGGATGTATGCTCCCCACAAACCGACAATTGTAAGTTTTTTATTTTTATTGCCTTTTGAGATGTGAAGTGAAAGTTTTGGTTGAACTCCTGTTAAGGTTATGCTTTCAAGAATTGTTTCTTTTGCAATTTCATTGATTTCAGAAAGTTCATAGTCAAGTGAAGGTGGAGTCTCTGAGTTAAAGAATTTTTTTGAGCATGAAGGGTGATATTCAAGATTGGTATTTGTATCTTTTCCACATATCAGGCATTTAAATGTCATTCTTTTTCCCTCCGTACAGAAACTGCTCCAATTACATCTCTGCAGCATGTCAAAAGTAATTCCATTCGGTCTTTTGAATTTATTTTCCAGCTTTTCCATGCAATATCGAGAAGCCATCCTTCGGGAATTAGTCCGTCGAAGAAAGGAAATAGTATTTTGGATTCGAAAGCTTCCGCTTTGAGAGGCAGGGTTTGGCTTATAGCTGTAGAATGAGGATAAGAGAGATAGTTGCTGTCGTATGTAAAAATATATCCATTATCTGATTCTTCAATAATGCCTGCAAAAATATCGTGCATATAGACAAAACCTTTTCTTTGGCTCATTTGTCACCTCTTTCAATTTTAACAGGAGCCATTTCATGACCAAAAAGAGCAAGAACCTGATTTGTTTTGTCAAGTCGCAGTGTTGTTTTTCCCTGTTCAAGCTCCCTGATAAATCTAAGACCTGTTCCGCTTCTTTCTGAAAGTTCAAGTTGAGTCATATTTAGCAGTTTTCTTCTTTCTTTTACAAATTCAGCAAGATTTTTATACTCCATTTTATACCTCATGGGGTGTAATTAAAGCATTTTATTTAGATTTTATACCCGATAGGGTATAAAAAGTCAATGTTTTATGATTTTTATACCCTATCGGGTATAGTTAAGCCCTTATGTAACGTTTTTATACCCTATCGGGTATAATTTTTATGGTGGTTTACTTTTTTAAACGACTTTTTAACTAAGCTTTAATTCTAAAAGTTGACTTAACAATATTAAAAATTAGAATCTTCCTCTCTTCGGGAGGGAGAGTTCTTATGAATATTTCAAATTCTTTTTACAAGAGAGTCGCTTCTATTGCTGTTCCGGTGGCTCTTCACAATCTTGTTGTTGCAGCTATAAATATGTCTGATGTTTTTATGATTGGTCAGCTTGGCGAATCTTCAGTTGCTGCTCTTGGAATAGCTAACCAGCTTATGTTTCTTATGATTATGGCTCAGTTTGGTATTGCTTCGGGTACTCAGATTTTTGCTGCCCAGTTTTACGGCAAGGGTGACATGAAGGGGCTTCATCATATTTTGGGTGCAGGTATCACTATTGGTGTTGTTTTTTCCATGATTTTTGCAGTTGCAGGTATCTTTTTCCCTGAATTTGTGATGTCTTTTTATTCAAAGGATCCTTTTGTAATTAAAACGGCTTCTGATTATTTAAGGATTGCCGCTAAGGGTTATCCTTTTATGTCTGTTGTGATTATTGTTGCGGCGCAGCTTCGTTCTACGGATGCTCCTTCGCTTCCGCTTTATACAGGAATGGTTTCGTTTTTTGTTAATGTTTTTCTAAACTGGGTTTTTATTTTCGGTAAATTTGGTTTTCCTTCTTATGGTGTTGAGGGTGCGGCTTATGCGACAATTATTGCAAGGATGATTGAGCCGTGTGTTCTTCTCGGAATGATGAGAATCAAAGGTTCTGTTAATGCTTCCAGGCTTTCAGAGCTTTTTGGTTTTGACAGAAAGCTTCTTGCCCGTTTTGTGACGACGTCTCTTCCTGTTGTTTTTAATGAAATTGTATGGTCTTTTGGTTTTACGATGTTTTCTGTTGTTTACGGTTATCTTGGAACGGCGGCTCTTGCAAGCATAAATATTATGGATTCTGTTTCAAGGCTTTCTTTTGTTGCTCTTATTGGTGTTGCTCATGCCGGCGGTGTTATTTTGGGACAGGAGATTGGTGCTAAACGTCTTGATAATGCATGGAGTTATTCAAAAAGGTTTAGTAAGATGGCTTTTGCTGTAGGTTTTTCTTTTGCGATTCTTACTGCTCTTGTCAGTCCGCTTCTTTTTTCTATGTATAAGGTTTCTGACAGTGTTATTTCTGATGCACAGAAACTGTTATGGATATGGTGCGGTATTATGCCGGTTGTAAGCTGGAACTGTCTTAATATTGTTGGTATTTTAAGAAGTGGCGGAGATACGAGAGCTGCTCTTTTTATTGATATTGGTGCTTTGTGGCTTCTGGCTATTCCGCTTGCTGTGATTGGTGGTGTTTATCTTAATTTATCTGTCTGGGTTGTTTATCTGATGACTAAGAGTGAAGAACTTGTGAAGCTTGTTCTCGGGCTTCGCCGTTATTTAAAGAAGTTCTGGCTTAAGAATATTGTTCACGATCTTTAACTATTTGAGCTTGTCTTTTAGAAGTTCCTGCATTCCTTTTTTATCTTTTTCTGTAAGATCATCAGCTTCTTTTGCCGCTTTTTTAGATATTTCTATTACTTTCTCTTTTTTACCTTCAAGATCTGCATCAGAAGCTTTTTCGGTAACGGTGTCAGATGCTTCTTTTAATGTGTCTTTCGCTTTATTTAAACCTTCTTGTACTTCCTGTTTTGCCGAGTCTACTATTTTTTCCGTGCTTTTAGATATGTCGGTTTTTAACAGTGTCTTATAAAGAGGCTTTCCATTCCAGCAGAAGTTTGCAAGCAAAAATAGAAAAATAAGTATTGAAATGATTTTCCATTTCATTTTTTTACCTCACTGTCATTACTATAGGGCCGTCGGCTGTTATTGCAACGGTATGCTCAACCTGTGCAGAGAGTTTTCCGTCTGCGGTAACAACTGTCCAGCCGTCTTTTAATGTTTTACATCTATGGGTTCCTTCATTTATCATAGGTTCGATGGCGATTACCATTCCTTCGATAAGTCTTTCACCTTCACCTTTTTTGCCGTAATGAGGGATTGATGGTTCTTCATGAAGGTTTACGCCTGTTCCGTGTCCTACATATTCTCTGACAACACCATAACCAAATGATTCTGCATATGTCTGAACTGCATTTCCAATGTCGCCTATATGGTTTCCGATTTTGGCCTCGGCTATTCCGAGTTCAAGGCATTTTCTTGTTACTTCGACTAGCCTGACGGCATTTTCGGCCGCTCCAGGCATTACGTAGCATTCTGTTGAATCACCAATTAGATTGTCTAATGTAACTCCACAGTCAACAGAAATGATGTCGCCTCTTTCTATGATTTTACTTTTTCTGGGTATGCCGTGTACGACTTCATTGTTTACTGATATGCAGGTTGCATTATCATAGCCCGGAACATGCTTGAACGTTGGAATTCCACCATGCTTTTTTATGAACCTGTCAGCATATTTGTCTATCTGATAGGTAGTAACTCCCGGTTTTATGAACTCTTTGAGTTCTGCAAAAAGTTCTCCCAGAATTCTGCCGGCTTCTCTTATTCCTTTTATCTGTTCCGGTGTTTTGATAATGATTTCAGAAATCATTTACTCGTCTCCTTTTAATTTGTATCCTTTTTTTCTAATATCTGAAATGAGTTTGTCCTGAACGTTTCTTATTTCATCTGATTCGAGAGTTCTTTCAACGCCATTCAGTACAACTCTGAAACTTACACTTTTTTTACCTTCAGGAATAGGTGTTCCTGAAAAGAAGGATACTATTTCTGATGATACAAAGATTTTTTTGTCCACTGATTTTTTTATTATTGAGAATATCTGCTCAACTTCTTCCTTTTCATCAATTACAAGTGTGAATTCAAAGAATGTTGACGGGAATTTATAAAGAGGTTTGAATCTTACAGGTGCAGATGGGAGTTCGAAAAGTTTGTCAAGGTTTATTTCTATGTATCCAAGTCTTCCTTTTATACCGTTCTTTGAAATTATTTCAGGATGTATTTCCCCTATAACTGCAATTTTGGATTTTATTGCGGTTATAACGGCGCTTCTTCCCGGATGCATTGCTACTGATGCATAGAACGGATCATTTGCTGCCGGTCTTGTAATTCTCCAGTTTGGAACTGCAAGCAGTGTTATAATTGAGGAAAGTATCTCTTTTGTTTTTTGAAAAATATCATCATTTTCGGAAAAAATCATTCCGAGATGTCTCTCTTCCCCTTTTGATGAAAAGGTTCTTCCGAATTCAAATAATCTGAAATTTTTATAGTTTTTAAGGTTTTCTTTAACTTTTTCTATCATTCCTGGCATAAGTGATGTTCTGAGCCACTTTTTTTCACCTGAATTTTTTACTTCAACAAGATTTTCATCTTTTTCCTGAAGCATTTCTATATCTTTTTCTGTCATAAAAGAGTAGGTCATTATCTCGTGTCCGCCAAAACGGTCGCAGAAAAGGGTTCTGAGTCTGTTTTCTTTTATTTTATATTCATTTTGAGGTGCAGGATTCATTGGAAAAAGCGGTTTTGTCGGAGTTATGTTGTTGAATCCATATATTCTGCCGACTTCTTCAATAATGTCTGCTTCAATTGAGACATCTTTGCTTGCTCTGTGTGCCGGAACTGTTATTTCATAGTTTCCATTGCTGTTTTCTATTGTGAATTCAAGAGAGGTGAGAATTTTTTCTATTTCATTATTTTCAAGATCTGATTCAGGAATTCCTAACAGTTTTCTTATTTTTTCCGGCGAGGTTATAATTTTTCCTTTGAATCCGTAATTTTCGCTTCTGTTTCCAATTGCAATATTTGATGTTACTTTTGCATTCGGAAAAAGTTCTTTTATCAGTTCAGCAAATCTAAATGCTGCTGTATGACAGTTTTCTACCCAAAGTGATTTTTCAAATCTTGATGATGAATCTGTTCTAAGGTCAAGACGATTTGATGTTTTTCTGATTGTAGATGCATCAAAGAGGGCAAATTCGGCAAATATTTCAGTTGTATCTTCTTTTATCTGTGAATTTAATCCGCCCATAACACCTGCAAGGGCAAGCGCTTTTTCATTATCTGCTATTAAAAGATCTGTCTTTGAGAGTTTATGTTTTCTTTCATCAAGTGTTGTGAAATCTTCGTTGTCTGCTGCATTTTTTACAAAAATAGTATTGCCTGCAATTTCTCTTCTATCAAAAGCATGCATTGGCTGACCGGTTTCCATCATTATATAGTTTGTTGCATCAACTATTTTGTTGATTGGACGAAGTCCTGTATTTATAAGACGCTGTTTTAACCAGTCCGGAGATTCTTCAACGGAAAGTCCTGACATTTTAAAGCCTAAGTAGTAAATTGCTTTCTCGGATTGTAAATCTATTTCGAACTTTTCGGTCTCTTTATCTGTTTTGATTTCTGAAGGGAGAAGTCTTTTTTTCCATGGAACAGAAAGAATTGTGTGAAGTTCTCTTGCTATTCCGTAGTGTCCCCAGAGATCCGGTCTGTGGTTTATTGTTTTGTTTTCAATTTCTATGATAAAGTCTGATTTTCCAAAAAATTCTCCAAGGTATGTCCCTGGTTTCATTTCTTTATCAAACTGCATAATTCCGGAGTGATCTTCGCCAAGTCCAAGCTCTTTTCCGCTGCAAAGCATTCCGCAGCTTTCAACGCCTCTTATTTTTGCCGGTTTTATTTCAAAATTTCCTGGAAGTACAGTTCCTAGCGGTGCATAAGGTACTATTTGACCTACAGCTATGTTCTGTGCTCCGCATACGATTCTGGATGTTACTTCTCCATCAAATATTGTTACAAGATGGAGATGATCTGAATCGGGATGATTTTCTATTATATCTATTCTTGCAAGTTTTACCTGTTCAAGATGTTTTCCGCTGTAATGAAACGCTTCGACTTCAGCTGATTTTAATGTCAGTGCTGTGGCGACATCTTCAGGTTTTATGTTTTCTATATCTACAAAATCTTTCAGCCAATCTAGTGAAATATACATTGTTTACCTCAAAACTGTTTTAAAAATCTTAAATCGCCACTGTGGAAAAGTCTTATGTCGTTTATGCCGTATTTCATCATGGCAAGTCGTTCAAGACCAAGACCAAAGGCAAAACCGCTCATTTTTTCAGTATCAATTCCACCTTTTCTTAAAACGTTTGGATGAACCATTCCACATCCAAGATATTCAACCCAGCCTGTCTGTTTACAGACGCTGCATCCTTTGCCTCCGCAGAGAAGGCATTTAATATCAAGTTCGAATCCGGGTTCAACAAAAGGGAAGAATCCAGGACGAAGCCTTATTTCGATTTCTTTACCGAATATTCTGCTTAAAACGGTTTTAAGTGTGTATATAAGATCGGCAACAGAGATGTTTTCATCAACGACCATTCCTTCTATCTGATGAAATGAATGTTCATGTGATGCATCAATATCCTCATTTCTGTAAACTTTGCCGGGAGCAATGAATTTAAAAGGAGGTTTACGGGTTTCCATTCCTCTTATCTGAACTGGGGATGTCTGTGTTCTTAAAAGATATCCGTTTGAAAGCCAGAATGTGTCCTGTGTGTCTCTTGCAGGATGATCGGCAGGAATGTTGAGGTTGTTGAAATTATGCTCCTCATCTTCCATTTCAGGACCATCAAGAATTTCAAAGCCCATTGATATAAAAAGTTCTTCAATTTCTTTTCTTACTATGGTAAGTGGATGAACTGTTCCTCTTTCTTCATTTTCAGGCCATGTTATATCTATCCACTCTGATTCAAGTCTTTTATTGAGAGCAGCTCTTTCGATGTTTTCGTTTCTTGTTTTTATAGCAGATTCAAATTCATCTTTAAGTGCATTTGTAAGCTGACCTATTTCTTTTCTGGCTGCTTCAGATAACTCTTTCATCCCTTTTAATATAGATGTAAGTTCTCCTTTTTTACCTAAAAACTGTACTTTAAGGTCTGCAAGAGAGCTGTTTTCCTTGATGCTTTCTATTTTGTCATAAAAATCTTTTTTTAACTGTTCAAGTTTTTCTTTCATTGTAATCCCCAATTTATCCTACAACATTGACCAGTTTGCCTGGAACGTATATGATTTTCTTTATTTCACCTGATTTAAGGAATTTTACATACTTTTCACTGTTTTCCTTTACAAGAGTTTCTATTTCTTCTCTTGATGCATCTGGAGAAACTGTAAGTTTATCTCTAAGTTTGCCGTTTATCTGAACAACGACAGTTATTTCTTCCGCAACGAGCGCATCTTCTTTATATGTAGGAAAAATATCTTTTGAAAGAAGTTTTTCATTTCCTGTCATTTTAAAGAGTTCTTCAGTCATGTGCGGTGCAAATGGATTTAAAAGAGAAACTGCTGTGCGAAGTGCAAATGCAAACAGCTCTTTTTTCTCTATAGTGTCGGCATTAAATTTATAACAGCTGTTGACAAGTTCCATTATAGCACTGATTGCTGTGTTAAAATGGAATCTTTCTATATCTTCAGAAACTTTTTTAATAACTTCATGTGTTTTTCTGAAAAGTTCTTTTCCTTCCGTAACTGTTTCAGGAACATTGTTATGCTTTTCTATCAGATCCAGATTATCTGTAACGATATTCCAGACTCTGAAAAGAAATCTGAAAGAACCTTCAATTCCTTCTTCAGACCATTCAAGATCTTTTTCAGGTGGAGCAGCAAAAAGTGAGAATATTCTGCATGTATCAGCTCCATATCTTGCAATCATGTCATCAGGATCTACAACATTCTTTTTAGATTTGGACATTTTTTCCTTTCTACCGACAGTGATTTTTTCTCCGCTGTTTTTGTCGTATAAAATGCCATCTCTGTTTTCCACATCTTCAGGATATACATATTCTCCACTTTCTGTTCTGTAACTTTCCATACAGACCATTCCCTGAGTGAGAAGCCTTTTTGCAGGTTCTCTGAAATTTATATAACCGAGATCAGCAAGAACTTTTGTGAAGAATCTTGTGTATAAAAGATGCATAACTGCATGTTCTATTCCGCCTATGTACTGATCTATCGGCATTGCATAGTTTACGTCTTCGGAAATGAACGGTGCATTATCCGAGTGAGGAGAAACATATCTCATGTGATACCATGAACTTTCAACGAAAGTATCCATTGTATCAGTTTCTCTTCTTGCTTTGCCTCCACATACAGGGCATGTGGTTTCATAGAATTCAGGCATATCATTAAGAGGTGATGTCGCTCCAGAAAACATTACATTTTCAGGAAGAACTACAGGAAGTTCGCTTTTCTTAACAGGAACAACGCCGCATTTTTCACATTTTACCATAGGTATAGGAGTTCCCCAGTAGCGCTGTCTGCTTATTCCCCAGTCTCTTAATCTGAAGTTGATGCCTCTTTCTCCGCATCCTTTTTCTATTAAATGATCAGATATTGCTTTTTTAGCATCAGTTGACTTCATTCCGTCAAATTCGCCTGAATTTACCATTACTCCAGGTTCGGTGTATGCTTCTGTGAGAGGAAGTTCAAGTTCTTTATCTTCAGGTCTGATAACTATTTTTACTGGAATTTCATATTTTTCTGCAAAATCAAAATCTCTCTGATCATGTGCAGGAACAGCCATAACAGCTCCTGTACCATAATCGGCAAGTACAAAATTTGCGAAATAAAGCGGAATTTCAGCACCTGTTTCAGGATGAATGAGATATTTTCCTGTAAAGAAGCCTTTCTTTTCATAGTTATCATCTTTTACAGTTGCATGAAGTTTTTTTACTTCATCAATAAATTCTTCCATCTCTTTTCTGTTGGGTGCTTCATGAACTATTTTATCACTCCATGGATGTTCAACAGCCATGCTTGCAAATGTAATTCCCATGAAAGTGTCAGGTCTTGTTGTAAAAACCTTAAGTTTCTCATCGCTGCCTTTGACTTTGAAATCTATGTAGGTACCTTCACTTCTTCCAATCCAGTTTCTTTGCATTTCTTTAACATTTTCCGGCCAGCCTTCAAGTGTGTCAAGATCTGTTAAAAGTTCTTCAGCATAATCTGTTATTTTAAAGAACCACTGTTCAATTTTTCTTTTTTCCACTTCGCTTCCGCATCTCCAGCAGAAACCGTCTTCAACCTGCTCATTTGCAAGAACTGTGTTACATTTGTTGCACCAGTTTACTTCGGAATTTTTTTTGTAGACAAGGCCTTTTTCCCACATTTCTATAAAGAAAAGTTGTTCCCATCTGTAATATTCTTTTGTGCATGTTGCAGTTTCACGTGACCAGTCATATGCAAATCCAAGTTTTTTAAGCTGTGATTTCATATTTTCAATATTTGCATATGTCCATTTTGCAGGAGCTGTTTTATGTTCTATAGCTGCATTTTCAGCAGGAAGCCCAAAAGAATCCCAGCCTATCGGATGAAGAACATTGTAACCTTTTCTGAAGTAATATCTTGCTGTTACATCACCAATAGAGTAATTTCTTACATGTCCCATGTGAATTCTGCCTGAAGGGTAGGGAAACATTTCAAGCTGATAGAATTTCTTCTGAGTTCTTTCTGATGCATTAAACTTAAAAACTTCTTTTTCTTCCCATATTTTCTGCCACTTATTTTCAATGTCAGATGGTGTATAGTACATAATTCCTCCTAGCTGAAATGAAGTTATCTTTTTACGAATCCTTTTTCTTTTAAGATAGCTTCCAATTCTTTCTGCATATTTCCCGAAATTTTATCAAACATATCCTGAATCAGAGAATTTTCTTTACTGTCAATTTTATCTCTGTATCTTAAATTATTTTTTAGATAAGAAGGTATTCCTGTAAGGTAACCTCTTGAAATTTTTATGTTTGCTGAAAGCAAAATTATTTTGTTATGGTAATATCCATCGTATGGAATAATATATTTCTCATTTTCAAGAAGCAATTCGACTGTTTTTTCTGCAAAAATTACATCTCCGCGATAATAGCTCATTTCAGCTGAGAAGAACTGTGCCGGCAAATAATTTTTGTCACATTCAACCATAGAACCAAGCATTGAAAATGTTCCTACTTTGTCTCCTTTAAGTCTGAAAGTCTTAGCTTTTAAAAGCATAGCCGGAGCCAGACATTTCTGTGATCTTTTTTCAATAGTATCTATTAAAGAGAGTGCTTCTTCATATTTTTTTTCTTCTACAAGTTTTTCTGCTTCCTTGAGGTTAAATGAAGGTTCTGAAGGTGTTACATTTCCATCTATATCATATTTCTCAGCAATTTCATAAAGTCCGTAATAAGAATAAACTTTTACAAGCTTTTCTCTGTAAATCCTTTCTCTTACATGGTTTTTAAGTACTTCTATTCCTCGTCTGATAAAGCCTAGATCAAAATATTTTTCTGCTACGGAAAACCTTTTATCTGGATTCTTTTCAAGAGAGAAAATTGTGTCAAGAAGAGAAAGTATTTCTGTAGTTCTCCCTTTTTCCTCTATTACATTTAAATAGGAATAGAGTGCGTCAATGTTTGATGGTTCTGAATTTATAAGATCTTTGAGCTTTTCTGCATATTCATTGTTTCTTGTGGTGAAATATTTCAGTTCCAGTATTTTTGATTTAAGTTTAGTTGTTGTTCCTGTTGTTATTATAGTTTCATAAAGAGAAAGAGCTTCTTCGTAATATTTTTCATGTTCGGAACATTTTGCAGCAGTTTCCATGTCTTCGATGGTTACATCTTTTTTGTAGAATTTATTAAGTTCCTTGTAAGAAAAATAACAGTTGTTGTAATCCTCTGCAAGTGCTGCTATATTCATTATAATCCTTGTGTCTTCTGCTGCGGCCATAGTTCCTTTTTCTTTTTTTACATAGTTAGCCATTGCAAAAGCGGTGTCATACTCTTTATTTTTGATATAGGTTTCAATTATATCTGTGCAGAAATATCTTCCGGGACATGAAAGAAAAAATCCTTCTTTTAAAAGCTCTTTATCTTCAGTTGCTTTTCCTGCCTCGACATAGGCTTCACCAAGAAAATACCTCTCAGGACTTAATCTTCTGAATTCTTTTAATTGTGATGTTATTTCTTTGGCCTCTCCTGCTTCACCCTGTCTTATATCTATTATAAGTTTAAGTTTTTGCGGAAGCTCGGCGTCTTTAAAAAATAGCAGTATTTTATTTATGTAATTAAGAGAATCTTCAAGCCTGTTTAGTCTGTACAGCATTAATGCTGATTGCCATGTTTTTCTTAAATTGTTTTCTGTTACTATTTCAGGCAGAGTGAAAGTCATTTTTTTTATATCTTCCAGTGATTCAGGATAGTTCTGCTCCAGAATATTGATTTCCGCAAATTTTGTTGAGGATTTTTCTCCTGTCAGATATCTGTAAAAAGATTCTATCAGAGGTGAAACTTTTTTGCTGAATGCAAGTTCGTTATAATAATATTTTAATCTGTAATCAACATCATTATTTGCTGAAAGATGATAATCTTCTGCCATAAATGCTGATAAATAGAAAAGAATTGTCTTTATATTTTCATCTTCATAGTTTTCCTGAGCTTTTGATGTATAAATTGAGAACTGCTTTTCATAGTCGCTGTATGAGTATGGGAATATTCGTTCAGGAGTGATAAGAATTTTTTCTTCTTTTGAAGGTTTCGTTTTTATTATAATTAATGCTGTAAGTAAAGTGATAATTGTAATTATGCCTAAGACAGTAGTAATTTTTTTCAGAGATTTTCTTTTTAAAATCTGTTTCTTTGGCTTTATAACTTTTTCTTCGAGAATTATTGCCGAAGATGAGAATTTTAAAGATTCTCCCTGCTGCTGATCCTTTTTTTCAAGAGAGACTCCATATTCTTCAAGCATTTGTTTTGCTTTAAAATGGTTTGCATTTTTTTCTATCAGAGTCATTAAAGATGCAATACCGTCATCTTTGTTTCCTGTTTTTAAAAGTGCTGCTCCTGAATAGTAGTTGAGTTCCACAGGTTTTGGACCATTCCATTCTTTAAGAACCTTTATTATTTCTTCATAGGCTTTTTCTTCTAATGCGGCATCCAGATAAGAGAGGAGGGCAGGCAGATTTTGTTCTCTTTCAAATTTATTTCTGAGATTTTCTAATTTAACCATCTGATTTTCCTGCAAAATTTATTAACAGTAAAAGCCTCTCATGTTTTCAGGCAGCATCCGTGCTGTTGTTTTACCCAGAAAATCCATTATTTCCTGTCTTGATGAAGATGCAGAACCAAATTGTTCTTTTAGCTCTTCAAGTGAAATAAGCTCTGAGATATGAAGTTTTACATTGCCTTCACGGATGTTTGATTCACCTACCGGCAGAAGTTTTTCACCGCCTTCGACTGCACATGGAAGTATAAATATATTCCCAGGGAGATCCATAAGTCTGAAAACGCCTGAAAGATATTGCATCATTGCTGCATCTCTGCTTCTGCTTCCTTCAGGAAAAAGAAAAAGGATACTGGAATGAGCTGTAATATCCTGCATAACTTTTATGGCTGCTTTGGCAACTTCACGGGCAGATATCTGTGCTGCATCTCCGGTGGCTCTTGAGAGAGACTGAGCAATTAAAAATGTATCAAAAGTCATTGATGCAAATTTTCTGTAGTCATTCATAAATACTTTAGGGCCCGCAACTACTGAAACGGAATTTTCCATGGAAAAAGCTTTTAATGTCGGTTTAATACCTTCTCCAATTATATTGGCATCAGCATAACTTATATGGTTTGATATTATGACAACTCTGTCAGCTTCTCCTGATTTGAGTTTAGTTAAAGCTTCTATTAAATTCTGATTGCCGAAAACCTCTGTTTTGACACTGTTCTCAAGCAGAACATCCATTATTTTTCTTGAAAATTGAGAGTGAGGAAAATATCCCCATGAAGAGCCTGTGTGTTTAAACTGCTCTATAAAGCTATCAATTTCTTCTTTCTGAGAGTTATCAATAATATATTTTATCAAAGGAATTAGCTTTGAAGGAACAGTTTTTTTCCACTCTGGAAAAAACTGAAGCAATATTTCCGAATTATATGAGTTTTGCATTTAAATCCTTAAAAACAGAGTAATCAAAACCGCATAATACTACAATAAAGTTAATAAAAATCAAGAAATGAATCAATAGTAAAGTAAATCTGATATCTTATAAATGACGTTTTTGCATTAACCTGCAAAAGCTTTTATTATAAAAGGAAATGCTACAAAAGTTCCTATGGAAGAGCCCAGTGATGCAAGGATTGTTACCAGAAGTGTTCTTGTCAGCCTGTTTTTCCACCACATTTTTGGTGAACTTGCATCATCTGAAACATTTTCAAAATCTATAACTTTTGGACGCACAAGATATATCTGGACAAGTCCTGCTACCATGCCTGCTCCAATTGTAGGATTTAAACTTGTTATTGGAGCAGCTATAAAACTTGCTAAAATAGTAAGCGGATGTCCTAATGCGATTAATGAACCAAGCGCTGAAAGTATTCCATTGGCAAGCACCCATGCTACTAAAGCGTTGCCTGTTTTTTCAACACCTCCAAAAGTAAATCCGATAATAAAAACGGCTACAATAATTGCAGGAATAAGCCATTTAATGCTTTTTGCAAATTTGCCTTTTGGTGGAATATGTTCAATATTGGAAAGCTCATTGTTTGAAATCTTTTTTGTAAAAGCTTTCTTTATCCCTGGAACATGACCTGCACCTACAACTGCAACAGTTCTATCTCCAAGATTATGTTCAATTTTGCCGGCAAGATACATATCTCTTTCATCGATAAGAACTTTTTTTACGGAAGGCATTTCGTCGCCCATTTCAGAAAGAAGGGCAGTTAAGGAATCTTCTTTTTTTAGTTCCTCTATTTTTTCTTTATCTATATCTTTGTCATCTGAAGAAAAAAGAGCAGCGAGCATTTTTGTTTTTTCTTTAATCCCCATTGTTCTGTAGGTTCTTTTGAGTGTGGTACCAATATTTCTGTCGGCAGTGACAAGCTTAAGATTCTTTTCATCAGCTATTTCTACAGCTTTTCTAAATTCAGATCCAGGAAGTATGCCGGTTTTTTTTGAAATTTTCTTCTGATACGATGAAAGCATAAGTTGAGCTGCAAAAAAGAATGTTTTGCCGCTTTTTATTATTTCTATTATATCGGTATCCTGATATTTCTTAGGATTTCTCATAACTTCAAGACGCTGATCATCAAGTTCTACAGCTATAGTATCGGGCTCAACTTCATTTATTATCTGTTCAACCAGCTCTACAGATTCTTTTGAAACATGTGCCGTACCTACCAGATAAAGTTCTTTGGCTCCTTCAAATGTGAATTTTGTGACATTCTGGGAAATTTCCTGAATATCAGGTGTCTGATATGTCATAATTAGACTCCGTTCAAAAATAATACCTGCAAAGATACTTTAATTTAAAAAATATGCAAGAAAGAGAGAGTTTCAGTAAATTAAAATATTTTGAGACTAATTTTAAAAAGGATGCTTTTTTTTGAGTTTTTTTTAATAAAGGATAACATATAAATGTTTTTATGTTGTTCATTTCTGGAGGTGGAAATGTTAAATATAGCTTTGTTCGGTGCACCAGGCGCAGGTAAGGGAACTCAATCTTCAAGACTTATAGAAAAGTGTAAACTCACATATATCTCTACAGGGGAAATACTAAGGGAAGAAATAAAAAAGAGTACTGAACTCGGACTGGAAGCTCAAAAGACTATAGAAGCAGGAAAACTGGTTTCTGATGATATTATTGTTAAAATTATCGAAAAAATTGTAAAGGAAAATCTTGATGGCAAAGGCTTCCTTTATGATGGGTTTCCAAGAACTGTGGCTCAGGCTGAAGCTTTGGAATCTATTCTTGAAAAACATGGAATAAAAATGAATGCCTTTATCTGTCTTGATGTTCCTTTTGATGTTTGTATGGAAAGGCTTTTAAACAGAGCCAGAACTTCAGGTCGAAGCGATGATAATGAAGAGACAATCAAAAAAAGACTTGTTGAATATGAAAATAAAACTGCACCGGTTGCCGATTTTTATCGTAAACATGGAAGTTTTATTTCTGTTGAAGGTGTTGGAACAGAAGAAGAGATTTTTGAGAGAATAGTAAGTTCCCTCAAAGGTTGTGTTTAGAATCGCTTCTTAAAAAAAATTGCAATAGACAGCTTTATGATTATACTCCCTTAGCGATATTATTTTTTGAGTGAGGTGAATATGGCTCGCGTTACTGTTGAAGATTGTCTCGATAAACTTCCTAATAGAATGGAATTGGTTATACTTGCAGCTAAAAGAACAAGACAGCTTCTTGAAGGCGCAGATCCTCTTATTATAAATATAAAAGGAAATAAGGAACCTATAATAGCTCTTAGAGAAATTAGTGATGGAAAGGTTGAGCTTCAGAAAGTTGAGTTTAAGGAGCACAAGCCAAGACGTCGTCGCAGAATTTCAAGATATATCCGTTCTCAAGAATCTTAAATGGGAATTTTCCCCGTTTTAAATTCGAATATCGATACCGATTCAGGAACCTTCCATCTTCAGACTGAAGTTCTTAAGATGGAAGGTTCTTTTCGTATAGATGCCTCTATTTATTTTGGAGGAGTTGTAGTTTTTCATAACTCTCTTGATTTTTCTCCTGATAAAGATTTTTTTGTTGTTTCAGGAATTGTACATGAAAAATTAAAAAAAACTGTGTTGAAGGAACATGAAATGCTGAAAAAAAATCTTTCCTGATTGGAAAATTGCCTCCTTAAATTTCCCGAACTCTGACTTTTTTTAATAAAATGAGGTAAAAGCATTAAAAAATATTGACTCATAATTTAAGTTATGTTATTAGTCGCATTGAAAGAAAGTTTTTGGTGACATTTAACAACAAAGTAGGTATAACGAGATGAAAAGCGTTACGAGACTATTGATTGCGTTGTTCCTGGTTATTGCTATCAGCAATCCACTATTTGCTGCAGAGAAGGAATCATCAGGATTGAACCTCCGTGTTGGGGAAAATTTCTATTTTGAAGGCAATGTTAAAGACGCTGCTGCTAATTCGGATGACAAAGAAGCTTCTATGGAAGAAATCCAGACAGTGCCTTTCTACAAAACCACATGGTTTATTACCACAGTTTCGATCATTGCTGTTGCAGGAGCATCTACCGCTGTGTATTTCCTTGCTCAGGAAGAAGATCGTGATGGTAATGTAGTTGAATGGTAACTGTTACAGGAAATTTTAGGAGGAATCCAATGAGAAAAATAGTGTCAGCACTTATTGCTCTGCTGGTAGTGCTTTTGGTCGTGTCCTGCAGCGATTCAGCTACAGGTGATGTAAAAATATCTCTGGTGCTCCCTGCTGGTGGAATAATAGCAAAAGGTAACCAGATAAGCGTAAAGACTTTTTATAAGGAAGATCCGTCAGCTGATTATGAGTGGGTTAGCTCTGAAATTATTACAGCTGAAAGTAAAACCGGTAAGGAAAAATTTATAAGAGCTCTCAAAAACAATACTGTATATAAATTTTATGTAGAGGTTGTTGAGACTGTTGGTGGCGTTCAGAAAATTAAATATACTGGCGGAATTGAAGGTTACGTTCATGATGAAGATAAGAATGCAGAGCTTTCTCTGTTTCTTGGTGTTCGTGGAGAATCTTCAAAAGTTCTTGCTACACCAAATGGTAAAGGCGTTGAATCCTATATCGGAAGCAATGGTTCTGATGGAGCTATGGCTGTAACGCTTAACAATGGAAAAGTACTTGTTGCCGGTGGTACAGATCTTAAAAGTTATTCTATCAGTAGAAAAGCATATGTTTTTAATCCTTCAAAATTGAGTTCAAGTGAAACATCTTCACTTCCTGTTGCGATTAAAAATGGTGCTATGGCTGCTTTGGATAACAAGACAGATGATGGTGCTGCAGTTCTTGCTTTTGGAGAAACTTCATCTGGATATTCTTCAGCTGTATATCTTTATGATGGTTCTTTTAGAACAATAGGTTCAGGAACACCTGTTACAGGAGCAAAAGCTACAACCCTTAAAAATGGAATGGTTGTTATTTCCGGTGGTTGTAACAATGATTCTGCGTCTTCAGATATTTATGTGGTTGATAATTCTGGCTTACTTCATTCTATTCCTGGTGTTTTAAAAGAAGGAAGATGTATGCATTCAATGGTTGATATTTCTCCTGATACAGAAGAAAATTCTCAGTTTGCATATGTTCTTGTTCTTGGTGGTGCAACAAATGTATCCCCAACTTCCTCAAATAATTTTGTAGCATCAGCAAATTTCGTTGAAAAGATTACAATAAATCTTGCAGCATATGGTGCTTCTTCTGAAATAGTAAGTTCAGGTCTTACAGACGTTCAGCTTGCCGGACATGCTTCTTCAGTTGTAAGCTGGCCTTCAACTACAGGTCCTGAATTCGCAGTCATAACTGTTGGAGGGTTCGTTCCTCCAGAAACAGATTCAGACACAACTCTTCCATCATCATCAACTACATATGTTGTTTCTACTACAGATGGTTCATCATGGGTATCAGCAACATCAGCAGGTTTTAGCTGTCCTGGTGGAAGTATTGCTACACTTAGCGCAGGTGAAAAAGATTCTTCAAGATATGCTGTTGCAAACTGTGGCGTGACATCTATAGGTTCAGAATCACCTGAAGATCAGAGAATATATCTTCTTACTGCATCTGTTAAAGATACAAGTGTTGATGTAAGTAATAAGCCAATTCTTGATGAAGGTTACTCTATGATGATAAATGGACCTATTGTAACTACATCTTTTGGTTATGCTTATGCAGTTGGCGGCAGATATTTTTATCTTGTTCCAGGGTTTGCGGATACAATGTAAATTTCGTAATAAAGTTTATGTTATTAAAGACCTGCTGTAAAAGCAGGTCTTTTTTTATATTGACATATGTTCTCTGCCGAATATATTAAATCGACTTTTTTACAGTTAAGGTTCTTTATATATGAAAAATTTTTTAATACACACTTTCGGCTGTCAAATGAATGTTTATGACAGTGAAAAAGTTGCTTCAATGATGGTTGACAGAGGTTGGCTGATGACCGAAAACGAAGGTGAAGCTGATCTTTTTATAATTAATACATGCAGCGTCAGAGAAAAACCGCTTCAAAAGGTTTTTAGTCTTGCAGGCAGATATTTTCCACAAAAGAATGACAGAGACATAAAAATTTTTGTTATGGGTTGCGTCGCTCAGCAAATGGGTAGAGAAATAATAGATAGAACTCCGTATATTGACGGTGTTTTTGGTCCAGGAGCTGAATACCTTATTCCTGATGTAGCAGAAAATGGACCGTTCCCGTTTGTTTCAACCGATGAAGATCTGCTTGTAAAAAAAGAGATATTTCCTGAAACAAATGCTAAAGCTCTTTTTAGTTTTTATTCTTCTTCAGTAACAATAATGCATGGCTGTAATAATTTCTGTTCTTACTGTATTGTCCCTTTTCTGCGTGGAAGAGAGATTTCAAGAAATGCTGATACTATAATTAAAGAGATAAATACTCTTGTTGATAATGGTGTTAGAGAAGTAACGCTCCTTGGACAGAATGTGAATAGCTATGTTGATAAGGAATCAAACATCGATTTTCCTGATTTGCTCAAGAAAGTAGCAAAAGAAACAGAACTTATGCGTCTTCGTTTTGTTACATCTCACCCTAAGGATTTTAATCAGAAACTTGCAGAAACAATGTCTTCTGAACCCAAAATAATGCCATATCTTCATTTGCCGGCACAGTCAGGTTCAAATAGAATATTAAAACTAATGGGAAGAAAATACACTGTTGAAAGCTATATTGAAAGAATTGAAGTGGCAAGAAAATATATGCCGGATATAAGTCTGAGCAGTGATTTTATAGTAGGTTTTCCAACAGAGACAGAGGCCGATTTTGAAGCTACTCTCAAACTTGTAAAGGACGTTGGATATGACACTATATTTGCTTTTAAATATTCACCAAGACCTTTTACTAAAGCGGCAAATATGGAGGAGCTTATTACGGAAGATGAAAAACTTGCAAGATTAAATATGCTCCTTGATTCTCAGCGTAATACAATGAAAGATACAAGAGGCAGATTTCTTGATAGAACAGTTTCTGTGCTTATTGAAGAAAAAAGTCCTAAAGGTTCTTCAATGATGGGAAGAAATGAACATAATCTTATAGTTCATGCTCTCGGAAGTGATGAAAAAGATTTAGGCAAAATAATAAATGTTAATATCAAAGAGATTCTTGAGAATACTCTAAGAGGTGATAAAATATGAATAAATATGAAAAAATGAAAATAGCCGGAATTATTATTGATGAAACTATCACAGTTCCGATCGCTATTTTGAAGAATGAACTTACAGGGACAGTTTTTCCAATAAAACTCTCAAAAAAAGATCACAAGGAAATTGTTTATATGATTTCTGAAAACAATGAGAATACAACATCACTTTTAAAAAAAATGATAAAAGGATGCGGTTTTGATGTTGAAAGAATAACTCTTGATATGAATGTAAAAAAAGATGTTGTAGCTAAAATTAAAATAGATAAAGGCGTTACCTTGCCACCATCAGTCATTGAAATGACTGTCGTTGAAGCAATATCTGCTGCTATTATTTTTAATATGCAAATTGATGTTTCTGCAAAACTGATAAAGGAAGCCTCCTTTTTTAAAACAAAGGTAACCGATGAAGAGCTCTTAAAAATGGAGTTCGGAGGTTTTTTTGCTACCTCTATGCCTCCAAAAGAGTTGGGTGATTTTCTTAGAAAAAAGAAAGAAACAGTTCAATAGGAGAAAATATCTTGAGATTATTACATTTAAAAGATTTTGTTACAATGCTTAATGCAGGAATGGGACTAGTTGCAGGAATCCTGGCCTTAAGAGGATATTTTTTGCCGGCATGTTACTGCATGATTTTTGCTTTTGTTTTTGACCTTCTTGATGGAAACATAGCAAGACTTACGAAAACAATGAACAATTTTGGAAAAGAACTCGACAATATCGCTGACTTGGTATCCTATTCTGTAGGACCAGCCTTTATTGTTTATGCCTATTTTGAATATGTAAATCCTGTTTTTCCTGTGGCAGCAGGAACGCCTGGTGTATTGCTTTCCGGTTATGAACCTGGATTAGCTAATATTATAACAGGTATAATTATGGGAATGTTTCCTCTGGGACTAGGTTCAATGCGATTTGCCAGAAATAATGTTTATGATGTAGGTTATAAAGGTTTCTGGTTAGGGCTTCCCAGACCTGTATCTGCATATTTTATAGTGGCATTTGTAGGCTCACATCTATCATCCTTACCTTACTATAATATAATAGTTATCATTGCTGTTATATTGATAAGCTATGCTAATTTATCTTACTTTCCTTTTATGTCAGATAAAAACAGAAAATTTCCGACATCATTGAGAATACTATTGACAATAGCAGTGATAATGATGCTTGTTGCAGTTCCAGCATCATTTATAACAGGTGAGCCATATGCTTTGGATGTTCTCCTTTTTGAAATGCTGGTTTATCTTTTCGGTCAGTTTATATATATAAAGAAAGAAGAACTCGACGGGATAAAAAATGTAGTAAAGGAAATATACAAAGTTATAGACAAAGACATGGGTCGCTCCAAATAAATTTTTCTCACAAAAAATCAAAAAAACAACTCCTGAAAGCTACTTTTTAATAAATTTTTGCCTGTTGCAGTCTTTTTATCTGCAATTTTGAAAATCTAAATGCGAATAAAGATTAATAAAACTGTATAGTTATGAGAAAAGTGAAAAAAAGTGAGAAAAAGAGTTGACTTGGTGAGGTGTAATCCGTATATTGGTCGAGCGCTTGGGGCGCGGGGTTCATTGAAAACTGAGTAGCAGCCATTAAAAAGAAAGAAAAAAAAGACGAAGGAAGCACTGTAAGAAGTGTTCCTGTCATTCTATATGAGAAAGTCAGTATAGAGCTAAAGGAAATAACTGGAGAGTTTGATCCTGGCTCAGGACGAACGCTGGCGGCGTGCTTAATACATGCAAGTTGAACGGGATTTTCGGTTTCGGCCGGAATGAGAGTGGCGAACGGGTGAGTAACGCGTAGATAATCTGCCCTTAAGATTGAGATAACCCCGGGAAACTGGGGCTAATACCGAATGAAGCGCTAAGATTGGGTTTTTAGTGTTAAAGATTTATTGCTTAAGGAAGAGTCTGCGTTCTATCAGCTAGTTGGTGGGGTAAAGGCCTACCAAGGCGAAGACGGATAGCTGGTCTGAGAGGATGATCAGCCACACTGGCACTGAGACACGGGCCAGACTCCTACGGGAGGCAGCAGTAGGGAATATTGCGCAATGGGCGAAAGCCTGACGCAGCGACGCCGCGTGAGTGAAGAAGGCCCTCTGGGTTGTAAAGCTCTGTAAGAGGGGAAGAAAAGGCCCGCAAGGGAGATTGACGGTACCCTCGAAGTAAGGACCGGCTAAATACGTGCCAGCAGCCGCGGTAATACGTATGGTCCGAGCGTTGTCCGGAATGACTGGGTGTAAAGGGTGCGTAGGTGGACTGATAAGTCAGGTGTGAAATCCCCGGGCTCAACCTGGGAACTGCGCTTGAAACTGTCGGTCTGGAGTGAGTAAGAGGTAAGCGGAATTCCCGGAGTAGCGGTGAAATGCGTAGAGATCGGGAAGAACATCTGAGGCGAAGGCGGCTTACTGGTACTTTACTGACACTGAGGCACGAAAGCGTGGGGAGCGAACAGGATTAGATACCCTGGTAGTCCACGCTGTAAACTATGTATACTAGATGTCTGATTCGAATGAGAATTGGGTGTCGCAGCTAACGCGATAAGTATACCACCTGGGGAGTACGGTCGCAAGATTAAAACTCAAAGGAATTGACGGGGGCCCGCACAAGCGGTGGAGCATGTGGTTTAATTCGATGCAACGCGAAGAACCTTACCCGGGCTTGACATCCTCTGGACGGTTTCTAGAGATAGGAACTTTCTCTTCGGAGACTGGAGAGACAGGTGCTGCATGGCTGTCGTCAGCTCGTGTTGTGAGATGTTGGGTTAAGTCCCGCAACGAGCGCAACCCCTGCGTTTAGTTGCCATCATTAAGTTGGGCACTCTAAACGGACTGCCGAGGTTAACTCGGAGGAAGGCGGGGATGACGTCAAGTCCTCATGGCCCTTATGTCCGGGGCTACACACGTGCTACAATGGTAGGGACAAAGTGAAGCTAGACTGCGAAGTTAAGCGAATCACAAAAACCCTATCCTAGTTCGGATTGCAGTCTGCAACTCGACTGCATGAAGCTGGAATCGCTAGTAATCGCGGATCAGCATGCCGCGGTGAATATGTTCCCGGGCCTTGTACACACCGCCCGTCACACCATGGGAGCTGTTCTTACTGGAAAGCGTCGAGCTAGCCTTTGGGAGGCAGGCGCTAATGGTGAGGATAGTGACTGGGGTGAAGTCGTAACAAGGTAGCCGTAGGAGAACCTGCGGCTGGATCACCTCCTTTCAAGGAAATGGCAGCTACTTAGTTTTGAGTGGACTTTGGGCCTATAGCTCAGCTGGTTAGAGCGCACGCCTGATAAGCGTGAGGTCGATGGTTCAAGTCCATCTAGGCCCACCAAATATGAGGAAGTGTAAGGGGGATTAGCTCAGTTGGTAGAGCATTGCTTTTGCACGGCAGGGGTCAGGAGTTCGAGTCTCCTATCCTCCACCAAGAATTCCGGCTAATTATTTATCCTGTTTTGGGATGGGGTAAATAATTAACCTGAATAGGTTTGTTCATTTACATAAGAAAAAGGGAAGTTGGATGTAACCAACTCTGGTCTTGAAGTTAATAATATACGAAATAAATAATTAGGTGTGCATGGAGGATGCCTAGGCAACTGGAGGCGATGAAGGACGTAGAAGGCTGCGAAAAGCTTCGGAGAGCTGTCAAACGAGCGTTGACCCGGAGATGTCCGAATGGGGAAACCCACCCTTAGGGGTATTGCTGTCTGAATATATAGGGCAGTGAGGCGAACGCGGAGAACTGAACCATCTTAGTACCCGCAGGAGAAGAAATCAAGAGAGATTCCCTGAGTAGCGGCGAGCGAACGGGGATTAGTCCAAACCGAGTGGCAGGCCATTCGGGGTTGTAGGGCTTCTAAAAAGCGAGTGGAAGTTGTAGGAGAACAGGCTGGGAAGCCTGGTCATAGAGGGTGAAAGCCCCGTATCTGAAATGACTGAAGCGGCGAGGAAGTACCTGAGTAGGGCGGGACACGAGAAACCCTGTCCGAATCTGGGTGGACCATCATCCAAGACTAAATACTCCCAGTTGACCGATAGTGAACAAGTACCGTGAGGGAAAGGTGAAAAGAATCCCGGGAGGGAAGTGAAATAGAACCTGAAACCGTGCACACACAAGCTGTCGGAGCAGTAGCGATACTGTGACGGCGTACCTTTTGCATAATGGGCCAACGAGTTACGATACTAAGCGAGGTTAAGGTCTTATGGACTGAAGCCGAAGGGAAACCGAGTCTGAACAGGGCGGATAGTTTAGTATTGTAGACCCGAAACTAGGTGATCTATCCATGTCCAGGTTGAAGGTTAGGTAACACTAACTGGAGGACCGAACCGGTGTAGGTTGAA
>OY763407.1:2587500-2951302 GCA_963667425.1 bacterium
GGGAATCCTTAAAGAATCAAGTAGAGGAATTAATTCTGTTATCTTTTCAATAAATTTAATATCTTCAAATTTATAGAGCTTAATAAAATCTATGAATTCTTCTTTTGTTAATAATGAAATTTGCTTTGATATTTCAATAAATTTATATATGAATTTTGCATTTTTCTTATCAAAATGGTTTAGCATTTCTTTTATTGAATAAAGATTTAGCATATTTAAATAAAGTTTATTAGGAGCTTTAAGTCTTTTGTAGAAAGTTTCTATTTCTTTATCAGTTAAGATTAATCCAAATGAGATAAAAAGTTTTTCGTCTGCATATTTGCTGAAATTTTCGAAGTGTTCTTGTAGTTTGTTTTTATTTTTGAATTCAATGAAATGTTCCTCCAGCGAATTTGCCTTTTCGAGTGTTTCAAAGAATCTGAAAGGTTTTTCTTTTTCAAGAGTTTTCATTAACTCAGTAAAAACTCTTTCGGATGATAGAGTTTTAAGTTCAGTTTTAAGCTTTGCCATTAATATGATGGTCTTTTTATCTACTGTGAAGTCTGGGAACTGTGCTGCAAATCTTGCAACTCTATAAACTCTTAATGGATCTTCTGAAAATTTATCTGAAACATGGACAATCTTTTTGTTTGCAATATCCTTTATTCCATTAAAAGGATCAATATAGTCACCAGTTTCGATATTTTTTGCAATGGCATTGATTGTAATATCCCGCCTTAATAAATCTTCTTCAAGAGTTATATCAGAACTGCTGTCAATTTCAAAGCCTCTATAGCCTGGTGCAACTTTCTTTTCAGATCTTGCAAATGCATATTCATTTCCATCAACAAGAAATACAGGAAAATTTTTTCCGACTTTTTTTGCATCAGGATATTTTTCAAGAAATTCTTTCTCTGTTGTTCCTACAACTACATAATCAAAATCGTGAGGTTTTATTCCCATTATTTCATCGCGGACAGAGCCGCCGACCTGATAGATTTTCATGAATATTTCTCTATTATTTTTTCAGCAATAGGAATATCTCCTTTTGAAAAATTAATATTTTCAAGCTCTGATATTTCAGACCATATAAAACTGTCATGATCAATAAGTTTCATATTTTCAAAATCAGCAACATCTGTTAAATAAGCGTAAATATCAATTTTTGTTCCATTTTTAATTATTGAACTCTTTTCCACAAAATCCTTTATTTCAGCCTCAATGTTAAGTTCTTCTTTAAGTTCTCTTTTAAGAGACTCTTCTAAAGTTTCCTTTTCTTCTCTTTTTCCACCTGGAAATTCCCATAAACCGTTATTTTTTCTCCGTGCAACGAAAACTTTTGAATTTTTTATTATTACAGCCGCCGAAACATCCATAAATATTTACTCCTTTAAAAACTCAATTGAGTATACTTTTTTTGATTTTAATTCACAATATCAAAAAACTATTTCTTTTTTGATTATTTCTTAAGAAAGAGAACTATAACATTAAATTCTAAAATTCTTGCTTTTTCGTCAATAAGAGTATAGAGATTTTTTGTATTATTTTAATATTCAAGAGGTGAGAAATGCTTAAGATATCAGAAAGGGGTCAGATGATGCCGCCTTCTCCAATAAGAAAGTTGAAACCTTATGCCGATAAAGCAATGAGTGAAGGTAAAACGGTTTATCAGCTTAATATAGGTCAGCCTGACATTGAAACGCCTGCATGTATGTTGGATGTCCTGAAAAATCTTGATACAAAAGTTATCGCATATGGTCCAAGTCAGGGTCTTGGAGAATATCAGGAAGCTCTTGTAAAATATTACAAGCATCATAATATTTCTCTTAATAAGGATGATATTATTGTAACAACAGGCGGTAGTGAGGCAATTCTTATGGCATTCACAATCTGCTTTGATCCTGGTGACGAAGTTCTTATTCCAGAGCCTTTTTACACAAATTACAATGGTTTTGCGGTTTCAGCAGGAATAAATATAAAACCTCTTACTACAAAGCTTGAAGATGACTGGAGACTTCCTTCACCGGAAGAGATTGAATCTGTTCTCACAGAAAAAACCAAAGCTATAATGATTTGCAATCCAAACAATCCTACAGGAAAGGTCTACAGCAGAGATGCTCTTGAAAAAATAGCTGCAATAGCTAAAAAGCATGCACTTTTTCTGCTCGGTGATGAAGTTTACAGGGAATTTATTTATAATGGTGAAAAACATACAAGTCTTCTTGATCTTGAAGGTATGGAAGATAATGTAATTGTTATGGACAGTATTTCCAAACGTTTTTCAGCATGTGGAACAAGAATCGGAGCTTTTATAAGCAGAAATAAAATTGTTATGAAATCAGCTCTGGCATACGGTCAGGCAAGACTTTGTCCTCCAACGATAGACCAGATGATTGCAATTCCTTCAGTTACTCTTGACGACGAATATTATGCCGAAACTCTAAATGAATACAGAAAAAGAAGAGACGCTGTAATTGAAGGTCTCAAAAAGATGGACGGAGTTGAATATCAGGTTCCTAATGGAGCTTTCTATATAGTTATAAAACTTCCTGTAGAAAATGCAGAGTCTTTTGTTATATGGATGCTTGAAAGTTTCAGCGACAATAATGAAACAGTTATGCTTGCACCTGCGGAAGGTTTTTACAGCACTCCTGGTCTCGGAAGAAATGAAGCAAGAATCGCTTTTGTTCTTAATGAGGAAAAAACTTCAAGAGCAATGGACGTTCTTAGAAAAGGTCTTGAAACTTACATCAATCTGCATTAATAATCCTTCTTTTGACTAAACTCAAATATAAGATATAATCCGATTAATATTTCCTTCATTTTGGAGAGACAAATGAAATATTTTATTTTTGCACTTGTCTTTATTTTTCTTGGATGTTCAAATGAAAGTCATTCCCTTAAAAAAGATTCTGATATTTTGTTTACAGATTATGATAGTGTAGCAGAAGATGAAGATATTTATGTAGATGAAGATGAAGATTTAACAGATTTTGAAGATGATGATGATGATGATTCTGAAATATCAGATGAAGAATTCTCAGAGTCGGATGTTCTTTCTGAAGAAGAATCTGATTCTGAACCTGATGAAGATACCGAAGCAAACGGATTCCCTGAATGCTCTTCATATAAAAGGCCTGTTTCTTCAGCAGTTTTAAAAAATGACAATCTTAAAGAGATTTCGGGCGCAGCAGTTAGCTATATAAATAAAGGAATTTTATGGGTTCATAACGATTCCGGCGGTAAGGCATCGCTTTTTGCAATAAAACATGATGGCTCAATCGTTGCTGAACTTGCTCTTGATGGTGCGGTAAACATTGATTGGGAAGATCTTTCATTAAATCCGTGTGGTGAAGAAGAATGCCTTTATGTTGCAGATATTGGCGATAACTCTTTAAACAGAAATGATTATGCAGTTTATAAAGTTAAAGAGCCTCTTCTTTCAGACACATCTGAAACAGTTATAACAGTATCCGACTGGGTTAAATATCCTGTAAGTTATGAAGACAGTTCGAAAAATAGCGAAGCCATGGCAATAGATCCCGAAGGAAAAGTTTATATTTTCTCAAAAGAAATCGGACTTACGAACGTTTATATGGCTGAATCTTTAAGTGAGACAGGGACAGAGTTTAAATATATCGGAGTTATAGATACTGGAACTGAGATTTCAGGTTATCCAGCTGAAGCACAGCCTTCACTTGTTACAGGAGCAGATATAAATAGAAATGGAACCAGGCTTCTTCTGAGAACATACGGAATTTATACAACACAGGATGATGGGATAATGGAATTCGCTTTTAATAAAGGAAACTTTGAAGAAGTATTTACGCAGGAACCTTTAATGGTGCCCGAAGGGAATGATATGCAGGGGGAAAGCATTGCATACGATCCTTATACCGGAGGATATGTACACATTTCGGAATATTATTTTAAAGTTGTCGATTTTGATCCCAATATCTGGACTATAGATTGCAATAATTAGAGAAAAAAATGATAACAGTGATTCAGCGAGTGCTTGAAGCCTCGGTAAAAGTAGATGGAGAAACTATCTCTTCAATAAATAACGGTTTGCTTGTTCTTGCAGGTCTTGAGAAAGGGGATACTGCATCTGATGTGGATTATACAGTAAAAAAGCTTATTGAGCTTAGAATTTTTGAAGACAGTATGGGTAAAATGAATCTTTCAGTAAAAAACACGAATGGAGAAATCCTTGCTGTAAGCCAGTTTACACTTCTTGGAAATGTACATAAAGGAAGACGTCCAGGATTTGACAACGCAATGCCTCCGCAGGAAGCACTAGAAATGTTCAACTCTTTTGTGTCAAAGATAAAAGATGAGATAAACATAGTGAAAACAGGACTGTTTGGTGCAGATATGAAAGTTTCACTTATAAATGATGGTCCTGTCACATTTGTTATCGATTCAGGAAAAAGAATCTGATGACCGGAAAAAAATTTTTCTTAAAAATTGTTTTAGTGACGGCCCTTGTTTTAAATTTTGCTGTGCTCTATTTTGATTCCACATCATTTAAACCAAAAAAAGAAGAAACTGTTGAACCTGAAGGAGTTTTTACAAAAGAAAGGGCTGAAAAAACTTTTACTGTAACAACATGGAACATCGGATACGGTGGACTTGGAGAAGAAACTGATTTTTTTATGGATGGAGGTAAAACATCTCTGCCTGAAAGTGAAAATCTTGTAGAAAAAAATCTAAAAGGGATAAAAAGTTACCTTGAACAGGTAAAAAGCGACATCTTTTTTATACAGGAAGCAGATAGAAATTCAAAAAGAAGCTATTTTAAAGATGAAATAAAATTTCTTAGAAAGATATTCGAAAGTTATGGTTCATTTTTTGGATTAAACTTCAGATCTCCTTATATTCCTTATCCTTTTTCTGAACCATTAGGCAAAGTTGAATCAGGAATAATGATCTATTCAAAAATAAAAACTCAAACCGGAACAAGATATCAGCTTCCAGGAAGCTACAAATGGCCTGAAAAGCTTTTTCAACTTAAAAGATGCGCACTTGAAATCAAAATACCTTTCGAAAAAAAAGAAATAGTTCTTATAAACATTCATTTAAGTGCATTTGATGATGGTACGATGCGAAAAGAGGAAATGGATTTCATAAAGACAAAAATGATTGATGAATATTCAAAAGGAAACTATGTAATAATCGGAGGCGACTGGAATCAGATGTTTCCTGAAATCGAAAAAGAGAGTTTTGCACCATACAAAACAGATGAAAAAGATCTTTTCTGGGTAAAAGAGATGGAAAACAACTGGAAACCTGAAGGATGGAAATTTGTTTACGATAAAACAGTTCCAACCGTAAGGAGTGATGAGAAAAGTTATGTGAAAAATGAAAATTTCACAACAGTTATTGATGGATTTCTTATAAGTCCAAATGTTGAAGTTTTAAAAATAGCTACAGACGACCTTGGTTTTAAGTTCAGCGACCATAATCCGGTAACAGCAGAATTCAAAATATATTAAAATGAAAAAAAAAGCTTTTGTTGACTTGCACCACCCTTTTATTAATAATCAGAAATCATAATTTTAAGGAGCAATACGCTATATGAAAAAGATACTCCTATTTATTGTTTTTTTTGCTGCGTTATCAACATCAGTAGTACTCTTTTTAAAATGGAATGCCTATAAAACATTTAAAACATCTGAAGTTGATATAAAAGAACCGTTTTCATTTACCATAGAAAAAGGTGCGACATGGAAAAATATTGCATCGGAACTCTCAAAAACAGAACTCGTCGACAAAAAGGCATTTAATACTTCATATTTCTACTATCTCGTAAAAGAAAAAAATGCAGGAAAAAAACTTAAGACAGGAGAGTTCGAGTTTCATGGAAAATATACGCCGGAAAAAATCATAGAAAAGATAATTTCAGGCAAAATTAAGGAATATTCATTTACAATTCCTGAGGGATACAATGTTTATGACATAGCAAATATTTTTAAAAGTATCACATGGATAAAAAACAGTGATAAATTCCTTACCATATGCAGAGATAAAACATTTCTGAAAGAAATAGAATGGGAAGAAAAGACAACATGTGAAGGATTGCTTTTTCCATCTACATATTCATTCCCTAAAAACACTCCGCTAAAAAAAATAATGGTGAAAATGGCATCAGAAATGAAGTCTGTACTTGCAAAATACAAAGCTGAAGCACAGGGAAAAGAGCTTACACCATATGAAATGCTCGTTCTTGCATCAGTAATAGAAAAAGAAACAGGGGTGAAAGAAGAACAGCCTAAAATAGCTTCAGTGTTTTTTAACAGAATAAAAATCGGAATGCCGTTACAGTCTGATCCAACAGTAATTTATGGTCTTTTCCCCAGTTTTAACGGAAATCTTACAAGAAAGGATCTTCAGAAAGATCATAAGTGGAACAGCTATACAAGAAGAGAACTTCCAGCCACACCAATAGCAATGCCGGGAGAAGGATCTATAAAAAGTGTGGCATATCCTGATAAAACAAAACTCTTATATTTTGTGGCAACTGGCGGCGGAAGACATTACTTCTCAAAAACATTAAAGGAACATAATGCAGCTGTTGAGTGGTATCAGATAATGAGAAGAAAATCGCCTTTTATTTATAGATGATTGCCTAATATGATAAATATTATCTCAGATACTCGCCAACAATTTTCATCCCGGCAGCATGTTGTGTAGGAAGTTCAGTTATATTAAGTGAATCAAATCCATTTTCACTTCCCCAGTAAATTTGTGATACCTGGGGAGCATCATCTTTTGGTGGATAATGACTTGCAAAAACTATATCCAAATATCCATCACCATTTAAATCTCTTACTCCTGCTTCTGATGATGCTGTTGCAGGAAGTGTAATCATATTATTTGTGTTCCAGCTATACTTATCAGATGTTTCAGAGTCTGTTCCCCAGAGGACATAACTTTCTTTTGAAAATTCCTGTGATGTAAGCTCAACAGCACCGCTTGCAAAAACTAAATCTTTCTTTCCATCATTGTTAATGTCAATAAAAATGGCATCTGTTCCACCATCAAGATCATCGAGTTTGGTATAGTTGTCGTTGCTGAAACCTGATTCGCTTCCCCAGTAAATTCTGTTTTTAAGCTTGCATTTTGTAAGACAGAGCCACCCTGAAATAAATATGTCTGCAAAACCGTCATCATTAATATCTGTAACAGTTGCGGTTTCAGGAGATACTGATTCAAGCGAAGTTCTGTTTTCAGAGCTCCATCCTGATTCACTTCCCCAATAAATATATGACTCAAAAACTCCAACATATTCCTGAACTCCGTTTGGAAAGACTATGTCGTTGTATCCATCTTTGTTTAAATCTGCAACTCGTGCTTTTGCTGCCCCAACTGTTGGGAGTTCAAGCCTGTTCTCAATATCAAAACCATTTTCACTCCCCCAGTAAACATAAGAATTTATTTTATAGCCCGAACCAGTCATTCCTTCACCATTATATCTGTTCGGTGTTATAACATCTATCCATCCATCTTTATTTAAATCTGCAAGTGTGATGTCAGAACATCCAACTGTTGGGAATTCAACCCTTGTAGTTAAATCGAAACCATCAGCTGTTCCGTAATATAAAAGAGAAGTCGTATTTCTGTTTTCGCTTGAATCATTTTCGGTTTTTTCTTTTACAGCTGCAAATGCAATATCAAGATATCCATCTCTGTTTACATCAGCAACATCAACACCCATTGCTCCAATTGTCGGAATTTCTATTTTTCTTTCTGCTGAAAATCCTTCTGATGAACCTAAATAAACATAAGAATTAATATTTGTTGAATTTTCATCATCTGTATTTGCAAAAACTATATCAGGATATCCATCACATCCTATATCTGTGCAACCAAGCCAGTCGCTACCGTTACAATCCTGATCAATATTATCATACGGAATCTCTTTTGCCTCTGGATAAACTGTAGATTCATTATCATTGCAGTCAGTGTTGTCTTTAACATATCCTTCAGGTTTTTCACATGTTTCAATGAAAGCTTCATTGTTACCAAATCCGTCTTTGTCTTTATCTTCATAATATATCTGAAGCGTACAGGTGTCTTCATCCTGAACTTCATTGGAAATATCTTCATCAAATGTTACAATGTCAGCGTCTTCAGAGCTGTTTGTGTCATTCGCTATGACTTTGTTTTCCGAACTGCAACCTGTAAATAAAAAAAATGACAGCAAAAAAGATAAAAATACGAATTTTTTTAACATGTTAGCACCTCTGGTAAATTCCATTGATGTTAATGAAAATAGATCTGTAAATCAAATTAATTCTCTGGCGTTCATAATGATATAGAGACATTCTTAAAAGTATGTTTCTTTAGATTTTCTTACCTTTAATCTTGCGAGGTGCCGGAATTTAAAAATTTATTTTTTATCGGTTTTTCTATAATAAAAAATTTTTTTTTCTCATATGGGCATCCTGTGCACAACCTGCACAATATAATCAAAACGAATTTCAATCGTTTTTTTTTGTTACTAAAGGAGAAAGTTATGTCAGAAGAAAATGGAAAATGGTTTTACAGTTATCAGGGAGAAGTTAAAGGACCGATATCACTTGAAGATTTAAAAACAGCCATAAATGCGAAAATAGTGCAGCGAGACACTATGATTTGGGCAGGACAGGGAGAATGGAAAAAAGCTGAAAACGAAGAAATACTTAAAGAAACGTTTTCATTAATACCTCCGCCAATACCAGCAGCAGAAAATACAATCTCAAATGAAAAAAAAGAAAGCAGCAATTCCTTTACAGATGGAATCAAAAAAGACATCTCAAAACCTGAAAGCAAAATAGGCTGGATATATTCAGTATGGCTCTTTCTTTTTACACTTTCCGAGCTTGTTTTCAAAACTGCTGGTTCAGAATCAATGCTTTTAATATGGTTTGTGTTTGGTATGGCACTTCTCGTCATAATGAACATTGACATAAGAAAAATGAAAAAGAACGGAAATAAAATGCCTTTTCTAAAACAACTCACAATACTGATAAGTCCGCTTTTTATATGGAAACGAGCGAAACATCTTAAAACAAAGTTCTTTTATGCATATACATTTTTTATTCTTACAGTTTTAAACATAGGAATATACCTTACAGCTGTTTACCCGCAAATGAAAATGGCAGATGCGGCATCAATAGCCTGTCAGATAGTAAATGAAAATGATGGAAACTGCTCAAAAGTAATAATTTCAGAAAAAGTTTCAGATTCACTCTACAGAGGGACACTTTTAAAACTTGATGGAAGCACCGTTGATATAAAAGTTACATATTCAAATGGCCGATGGAGTGCCCAGTGGTTCAGATATTAGGAGGAAAACGATGAAGAATATAATAATTACAGCTGTTATGACTTTTTTATCAATTGTTTCATGTAATAATAATACAGATATAAAAAAAATTATCCCAACAACAATAGCTGAATGCAAAGACAAATTTGAATGCTTAAAAAAAGGCATAGAGCTCTTGCCAATAGAAACATGCTATACATCATATGGTGAAAATAATGAAGAAGAATGTAAAACAACAGGAAATGAAAAAACTCAAGCCTGTCCTTTTTTCAAAAAAGCTTGTGAATTAGAAAGCAGTGATGCTTGCTTTTATGTTGCAGAATATTGTACAGATCATCAGAAAAGCCATATTTATTCTGAAAAAGCA
The DNA here is from genome assembly GCA_963667425.1 of bacterium. Classification (GTDB taxonomy): domain Bacteria; phylum UBP6; class UBA1177; order UBA1177. The sequence goes on from OY763407.1 coordinate 2,597,157, forward strand.
TGTGATCTTGAAAATGCTTTAGCTTGTTTTGACATTGGACTCTATTATCACAATATGGAAGACAGTGCTAAAACAAGTAAGGAAAAAGCTGTAAAATATTTTCAGAAAGCATGTGATAATGGATATAAAGCAGCATGTCTTCTTATGGATAGTCCAAGTTTCAACTGTGACAAAGCCTATTCCTACACTGAAAAAACAATTTGCTCAAATGTCATTTTATCAGAGCTGGATAAAAAAATGAAAGATGAATATAACAAACTCATTAGCGACAAAAATATAAAAAGTAAAGCAATCGCAGCTCAGCGGGAATGGATAAAATATACAAGAAACACATGCAATACAGCAACATGCCTTAAAAACGAATATATAAAAAGAATCAAAGACTTACAGGAACGTCCGGCAGGTGTTTCAACAATCTCCTTTACAGGCAGCTATAAATACAACAGCTATGATAATCAGGACAATCTCTATAATTTGAGAATCAGACAAAATGGAGATATATTTGTATTTCATCTAACAGCAAACGATCTTACAGTCGGCGAGACAGGAAATATTTATGGAGAAAGCAGAGATACAATTTCCGGTGTTGCAAAAGTTAATGGCAACATTGCCGTCTTTAAAAAGGATAAATGCACACTAAACTTTAAGCTGAATAAAAACAAGATTGAAGTAACAGACAATAATTGTGAAGATATTGGAAGCTTTTCTGCAAAATATGAAAAAATAAGATAAAACCCAAAAAAGTTTAAGGAAGGGCGAAATACGCCCAACCCACTTTTACAAAATAGCTCTGAATATTTACATTAGAAACGATATTTTAATGGAGGTAATAGTGAAAACAGTCCTTTTAATATTTATATCTCTGTTTTTGTTTTCAGGATGCGGAACAACAGGCGGATTTGTTCAAAATCGTGGAGGAACAAATATTAATTACAATTTAAATCCTTCTAAAGCAGAATTTAGAGGTGAAGTTTCAGCTGAATCAAGTTAATTTAGCCTTTTATGCGTCATTCCAACATCTGGAACACTATATAAAGATGCAATGGAACAGCTCAACCAGAAAGCCAATATTTTAAGCAACAGCGACAATGTTCTTGTTAATATCCGCTCAGATGTGACACACAGATATTTTATACTATGGTCAGTTACAACATTAGTTGTTTCAGCAGATCTTTATTCCGTTGATTTTGAGAAACCAAAGCCTGTTGTTAATAAAGTATTTAACAGTGAAAACAAAAATGATAAATTTGCCAATTCAAAAATACGCAAGGAAGTATTTGACCCCCTTTGGCATAGCCTTAAAAATCAGGATTATGAAATATTGAAAAAACAAATATATGATACAGTTATGGATAAGCCCGTCTCTTTAAGACAGGAAGGTTACTATTTCCTCGGAGATATAGAACTGTTGCAGAATAACAGCGACAAAGCAGTATATTACTATAAAATGGGCGTAGAAATATCCAGCACAGGAAATACACTTAATTTTGAAAGGCTTAAACATCATTTACAGCAACTGGCTGCAATTTTTCCAGATAAAAAAGATCTGTTGAGTGATATTTATATGAAAGTAATCAGTTAATATGAGGCTTATTTGTTTTATAAATTTAATTTTAAGAGGTACAAAATTGGAATTTTTGATTCGTTACTAAAATCAGCACAAAATATGACACAGTAAATAATGGCTGGAATCTTCGTTATGAAGATTAATGTTCTTTTAGAATTTTGTCCATGTTAGGAAAATAGTAAAATTTTGAAAAGTTTTAGAATTTCATGTCAACGCAAAGTTAAAATGTCCGGTCTTCTGCAAAATAGAAAAGTCCTCTTTTAAATTTTGAATTATAACTTTCATTAATTATTTTCTCACTTCATTCACAGTAGTCTGAAAAATATCAACAGGAAATTTGCAGTAAGGATTTGCATTTTGTTCAGCTATAATCTGATCAACTGTTTTGTTAAGTGTTTTAGCATCCTGTGGTAAGAGCTGCTTTTCTCTTTGTCTGAATGTTTCGTATGGCATTTTTCTTCCTTTGTACAGAAGGGTTATTTCTCCATTAAAACTTTCACAAACTGTTATTTCTCTTTTTCTCATACTTATTCCGGAGCTTTCAGTCTTTATCTGGTAAATGGTATTGTTATATTGTATTTCCAGATTATTTGAAATAGTTCTTAGACTGTGTTTGGAAAAAATTATATCAAGTTCCTCTTTGCTGTGCTGAACTTCTCTATGTGCATTTTCACAGGATTTTGCTTTTACTGCAAACTTATTACTCAGCATCTCTTTATATTCTGTTAAAAACTTATTTGCTTCTTCGATTGTATTTATCTTTCTAAGCCTCAGTTCCTTCACAAGACGATCCTGTAAAAGCTGGTTGGCTCTTTCCACTCTACCTTTAGCCTGTGGCGTATTGGCTGAAATAATTTCTATCCCCAGCGTTTTCATCGCACGGCCAAACTGCGTAATGTTACTGCCTGTTTTCGGATCGGCTCTGTTAACTCTGAATATTCCATGTTTATCTGTATAAAGTGCTGCCGGTATTCCATATTCTGAAATGTATCTTCTCATTGTTTCCATGTACGCTTCGGTCGTTTCCGATTCCGAGAAGAAAAGTTCCATGAATTCGCCTGTGGCATCATCTATGAAAACTGTAAGATTACATTTGGGACGGCGGTTTTCAAACCATTCATGCGGTGAGCCGTCTATCTGTATCAGTTCTCCCGGCCGGCTTCTTCTTTCACGCATTTGATGAACTCTTTTTGCTTTCTTTGCTTTAGTTTTCCATATATTTTCAGATATCATTATCTGTCTTACTGTTTCTCTTGATATAACTATATCGTCAAGCTCTTCAAGCTTTTCAGCTGCAAGTGTCGGTCCGAAACCATAATATTTTTCCTTTAGAAGTTGCTGAACTTTTTTTCCCAGTTCCTCTGATATTTTACGGTTACTCGTTTTGCCTCTTTTACGCAATATCAAACCTTTTTCTCCTTCTTTTGAATACCTTTTCAAAATCCTTCGTATCTGCCTTTCCGAAAGATGAAGAAGCTTTCCAGCTTCTTTCTGAGACAGGCGTTTCAACTTCAAATCCCTTATTACAGAAACCCTCTCTATCTCTTTTTGGCTCATTCGTAGAATCTCCTCCACTGTATTCTCCCATGATTGTTCATTCCTTTCATCTGAGAGATTAGTTTAAATAACCGGACATTTCTACTTTGCTCACATAGGACATTATCACTTTGCGCCCACAAGTTTTAGAATTTCATTTCAAAAACTTTTAACTTTTGTAAAGTTTTGGAACTTAAATGCAAAAATTCTTGAAAAGCACAAAGTTTTAGAATAAAATAAACAGGATTTAGATTGTAGAGCACGAAATGATAAACAGAGAAATATATCTTAATAAATTAATTGGTTTTAAAGATAAACCTCTTATTAAAGTCGTTACAGGAATAAGAAGATGTGGAAAATCTACTCTTCTTGAAATATTCAGGGAATACCTTCTAAAAAATGGTGTTGGCACTGACCAAATAATTTCCATCAATTTTGAAGATATGAGCTTTGCAGATATTCATAATGCTGAAAAGCTTCATAAATATGTGGTTTCACGTTTATCAAAAAAGAGTCAAAATTATATTTTTCTTGATGAAGTTCAAAAAGTTAAAGATTTTCAAAAAGCTGTTGACAGTCTTTATATAAAAAAGAATGTTGATATTTATATAACAGGCTCCAATGCTTATATGCTCTCAGGAGAACTTGCAACACTGCTTTCAGGAAGATACGTTGAAATTCAAATGCTACCTTTGTCATTTAAAGAATACATCTCTTTTACTGGTGACAAAACAGATCTAAATCGTAAATATTCAGATTATATCAGATACAGTTCTTTTCCCTTTGCAACATATCTTGATAAAGATGCAGATAGAATAAGAGATTATCTTAGTGGAATTTATAACACTGTAATATTAAAAGATGTAGCGGCAAGAAAGAAAATTGCAGATATTATGATGCTTGAAAGCATTGTAAGATTTATGTTTGATAATATTGGCAACCTGTTTTCTACAAAAAAAATATCAGATACTATGACTTCAGACGGAAGAAAAATATCAACACATACAGTGGAAAGCTATTTATCTCTTTTAACAGACAGCTTTATTCTTTATCGTGCCAAAAGATACGATATAAAAGGAAAACAATATCTTAAAACCAATGATAAATATTATATTTGCGATATAGGATTGCGTTACTTTCTTCTTGGCAGCAAAGGAGGTGATACCGGTCATATTTTGGAAAACATCATTTACCTTGAACTTATTCGCAGAGGTTATGATGTTTATGTTGGAAAAGTAGGGGCAAAAGAAGTTGATTTTGTTGCAATCAAGCAGGATATTATTGAATATTATCAGGTTGCATTGACAGTTAGAGATGAAAAGAAACTGGAAACAGAACTTTCATCACTTCAAATGATTTCAGATCATAACCCCAAGTTTTTATTAACACTTGATGATGACCCGTCTGCAAATTATAATGGAATACGTCAGATAAATGCGCTGGATTTTCTTTTACAGTAAAATTATAATTCTAATTGAGGCTCTACTTAAAAAAAGAATCATAGGAGCCTGTTTCAAGACTTTAACATTCTCTTGCATAAATATTTCTTTATGTTTTAATTAAATATCTTTTAAAAAGAGGTGCGTCATGAATGAAAAAGAGCGTCAGGCTGAGCAAGAAGTTTTAGAGAACAGTGAAAAGTTTAAGGGTGATTTTGATGAAGATCGTCTTTTTAAGAAAATAGCAAAGTTTGCAAAAGAGGCTGGGGTAAAGCTTGTTTTTATTGCACTTCTGCTTTTTTATGCGCTTAAAAGTAAAAATATGCCGATAACTGCAAAGGCAACAGTTATGGGTGCTTTAGGCTATTTTATTCTGCCTATGGATATTATTCCTGATTTTATTCCTGTTGCCGGCTATTCTGATGATCTTGCAGCTCTTCTTGCTGTTTTAAAAACTGTGAGCATGTATGTTGATGAACCTGTAAAGATTGAAGCTAAAAGCGTGATAACAAGATGGTTTGATGTTTCGGAAGATGAACTTGATAAGATTTGCAATACTTTATTTTAGCAGGAGTATTTTTCATACATTATTTTTATGGTTTCTTTCCATTTTTCTCTTAATGGTTTTGGGGAGATTATTTCGCTGTCTGGTGCGTATGCCATAACTCTTGCTATGATTTCATTGTATCTTTCGCCTATTGGCAGCATTATTTCAATATATTTTCTGCCGTTTTCGCAAGTTCCGTTTGTAACTGTCTGGTCTTTGTGCCATTTATGATTTTCTATGTAGAAGTATCTTGGTTCATATATTCTGATGACTGCATTTTCAACTGTTTCTGATTTAAACATTCCAAATGCACCATTAAGATAGTTTTCGGTTTGTATTCTTGATACGATATTTGTGAATTTTGTATCTGTGATTTCACTTGTTATGAATCTTGATATAAGAAATGTTGCAAGTTCTTTTCTTTTGTGACAGTAGGCTGCAAGATACCATTTCCCTAGGTAGTTTATGAATTTTAATGGTTCTATTTCTCTTTCAGATGTTTCACCACATTTCTGAAATGCTCAAGATCAAGTGTATCTATATCTGATGAATCATATGTGATGCTGGTGAAGATTTTGTCATAATCATCGGTTATGTATTCTGATATTTTGTTTAATATTTCTTTTGATATCAGTGGAATATAAGGAGCTTTGCCTAATTTAAGGTTGTCTGTTATTTTGTGAATGAATATATAATAAAGTATTGCATATTCGGATTTACTTAATATTGTTTCAAATGGAGAGCTGTAGATGTAACCTTTTTTTGATGATGAATATTCTATTGGGGCATTCATGAATAGTTTCATGTATTCTATATCTCTTTTTACTGTGTCGGGGTGTACTTCAAATTTTTCCGCAATTTCTTTTTTTGTTACGTATCCGCGTTGTCTTATTGTTTCATCCATACAGACTATTCTGCTTAGATTTGCCATAAATGCCTCCTTTTTTTAATAGTTTACGATTTTATTTTGAATATCAAAATAAAAACAGCTTCTATTTTAGTTGGCTGGTTGTGCATGGAGTGCCCTTCTTATTTTTTTCTTGAATCAATTCTGGATTTTATTATATTTTCTTAATAGTACTTTTAGGATTTCACGGAGTTTAAGATGACTAAATATAATATTGGAATTGATTTGGGTGGGACAAAAATTTATACAGCAATTTCCTGTGATGGAAAGGTAAATGAATTTGTAAAGATTCCTACTGAGGCTGATAAGGGTTTTGATGTCGTTTTTAATAATATTGTAAATTCAATTTATATGGTAGCTGAAAAGGCTTCCATTTCAATGGATGATGTTGAAAAAGTAGGAATTGCGGTTCCTGGTCCTGTAAATTATTCAAAAGGTCTTGTTTATGATTGTCCTAATATTAAGGGATGGAAAAATGTTCCTGTAAGAGAGCTTCTTGAAGAAAAAATCAATAAACCTGTTTTTGTTGAAAATGATGCAAGAGCTGCCGCACTTGCTGAAGCTAAATTTGGTGCAGGAATGAATCATGTAAATTTTGTTTATATAACAATAAGCACTGGCATTGGTGGCGGAATTATTATAAACAGAGAAATTTATCGTGGTGCTGATGGTGCTGCAGGTGAAACTGGTCAGATGCGTAACAGTGATGGTTCCATCTTTGAAAGAACTGCTGCAGGTCCTGCTATTTTAAATGAATTTGGAATCAAGCCTGAGGATATAAAGGAAAAAATTGAAGCTGGTGATAAAACTGCATTAGAGGCTTTTGAAAAAATTACTGATAGAATTGCAATTGTTTTAGGTAACATCACAACACTTCTTAATCCTGAGATTTTTGTTGTCGGTGGCGGCGTTTCAAATATTGGAGATGTTTTTATTAAAACTCTTGAAAGAAAGACCAAATCAAACGCTTTTTCCATTAGTGGTCAAACTGTCTCTATCAGGAAAGCTGCTCTTGGTGGCGAGTCTGGTGTTCTTGGTGCTATTGCCATCATAAAATAACGGCTGAAGCTATTTCCTAAAATAAATAATTACACTTTTTAATCCTCCCTTTTACTTGATTTAGCTTAAATCTTGTGCTTATAATGGGCCGACGTTAGTGTTTTATTATTAAATTCTATTAGAAAAAGGAGTGAAATCATGGTCTTAGTAGGAGAACATATCAGAACTATCTCGCCTTATAAACCTGGCAAACCTATTTCTGAAGTTATGAGAGAATACGGACTTTCGAAAGTTGTTAAACTTGCAAGCAACGAAAATCCGCTTGGTCCTAATAAAGTTGTTACTGATGCTATAAAAAGAGCATGTGGCGATTTAAATATATATCCTGACGGGAGTGCATATTATCTTAAGGAAGCTATTGTAAATCATCTTAAGAAATACTCTTTCACTATGAATCAGATAGTTGTAGGAAACGGTTCAAATGAGATAATAGAGCTTGCTCTCAGAGCTTTTGCTGTGCCAGGTGAAGAGGTTATGCTTTCCGAGCAGGCTTTTGCTATTTATGAAATTGCAGCTCAGGCATGTAATTTAAAACCTGTTATGATTCCTCAGACTAAAGATTTTGTTACAGATATGGATGCTTTTTGCGAAGCTGTTTCAGAAAAAACAAAGCTTGTCTGTTTTGTAAATCCAAACAATCCTACAGGAACTTATTATGATAAAAAGGCTTTTGAAAAGTTTCTCACTAAAGTTTCAAAAGATACAATTCTAGTTCTTGACGAAGCTTACTTTGAGTATGCTGATGCCGAGGATTTTCCTAATTCAATGGATTACATGGATAAGCACCCGAATATGGTTATATGTCGTACTTTCTCTAAAATTCATGGTATGGCGGGAGTCAGACTTGGTTATGCAGTGACAACTCCTGAACTTGCCGATTATATAAACAGAGTAAGAGCTCCTTTTAATGTGAATCTTCTTGCGCTTGAAGCCGGAATTGCAGCACTTTCCGACGAATCTAAAGATTATGTTGAAAAAACTCTTAAACTTAATGCAGAGGGAAAGCGTTTTTTTGAAGAGTCATTTGATAAAATGGGGCTTAGATATCTTCCTTCCCAGACGAACTTTTTTCTTCTCAAAGTGGGAGAGACTCCTGATTCAGGGATTAACTGCTATAATTTCCTTTTAAGAAAAGGAGTGGTTGTAAGACCTATGAATGGCTACGGTTTTCCTGAATGGATTAGAGTCAACACCGGAACAATGGAAGAAAATAGAATTTTTATTGAAGAACTTAACAGATTTGTAACAGGATAATTTATAATAACAAAGAGAGGTTTTGTATGAATTTAAGTGCTGCATCCACGATTTTTTATTCACTTGTTGGTACTGCTGTTGTCGCTTTTGCGGTTATTGTCTGGAAATATGCCAGAGGTCTAAAAGAATCACCGAGAGATATGTGGTTCATGTTTGGCTATAAAGTTATAGAATATAGTGCATATGCTGCTATGAACATGACTCTTTCATTGTGGCTTGTTAAGGACTGTGGTTTTACCGATATAGGGCGAGGCGAAGTAATTATGGCCTGGTCTATGATGCTTTCAATTATGGCTATGATTTCAGGCGCTCTTGTTGATACCATAGGAATAAAGAAAACTCTTCTTATAAGTATCTTCTTTCTATTTATGTCAAGAATATTTATGGCTTTTATTACCGAGCCGGTTACTGTCTTTGCTCTTGGATTTGTGCCTCTTGCAATAGGCTTTGCTATTGTGGGTCCTGTTGTTTCTGTCGCAATAAAAAAATATACAACTAAAGAGGGTGCAACGCTTGGATTTGGTCTCTTTTATGTTGTTATGAATGCCGCCTATGCTGTGGGCGGATGGTTTTTTGATTTTGTAAGAACCAAGTATGCAGCAGTTGATGCTGCAGGCAAAGTTATTAATGAAAATGCCGGAACAGTAATTTTGGGACACCATTTTACCACTTATCAGATGTTTTTTGTGTTTGGTGCGCTTGCAACTTTAATTAGTTTCATTTGTGTTCTGATGATGCGCTCAGGTGTTGAAGTTACAGATGACGGAAAAATATTAATTAATCCTATTGAGTCAAAAGGCAGTGGTTTAGCTGTTATAGGCCATGCTGCTGTAGATGTTGGTAAGAAGATACATAGCTCAGTTTCAGAAAAACATTTCTGGATATTTATGGGTATGATAGGAATTACAGTTTTTGTAAGAACAATCTTTTTTCATCTTCATTATACCTTTCCTCCATACGGACTTCGTGTGCTTGGCGAAGGTGCAAAAATAGGTAATGTTTACGGTGTTTTAAATCCGGTTCTTATTATTTTTCTTGTTCCTCTGGTTGCCGCTTTTACAAAAAAGGTAAATTCATATAAAATGCTTGTTATAGGTTCAATAATTTCATCTCTTTCATGCTTTATGGCAATTGTTCCTGGAAGCATCTATGCGCCTTTGACAAATTCCGTTTTAGGTGAAATGGTTTTTGTAAACTGGCTTGGTTTAGCAAGTGATATGCCGTCGCTTATAGCTAATCCTCCGTCGGCGGAATACTGGACGTTAATAGTATTTTTTATTGTATTTACAATTGGTGAATCCATCTGGTCGCCAAGACTTATGCAGTTTACAGCTGAAATAGCTCCAAAAGGTAAAGAGGGAACATATATTGCACTTTCAGTTCTTCCTTTTTTCCTTGCAAAGTTTATAGTAGGACCAATGTCAGGATGGCTTGTAGGAAAATATACTCCTCTTGATGCAGGTAAGGTTATGGCAAGTTATCCTGAACATCATATGGTTTGGGTTTGGGTTGGAGCTATGGGTATACTTACCCCTATAGGACTTATGATTTTTAGAAAAAGTTTTACAAAACACGGTTAGTAATTTGAGGAGATAATATAATGAAAAGCAGAAAAGAAATGAACTCCAGATTTTTCTGGAAACCTGAACATCTTTACGCTTCGGAAGAGGCTTTTAATAAAGATTTTGAAAGAGTTGCGGAAATAATTAATGAACTTGAAACATTTTCTGGGAAACTTTCTGATAAAGATTCTGCGGAAAAATATCTTAAGATTTATTTTGAAGCTCTTCAAAAGGCTATGGAACTTGATTCTTATGCAGCTAGATGCAAAGATGTTGATATGGGAGACTCAAAATTTCAGGAACTTCACGGCAAAACTGAGAATATAATTGCAAAATTATCTGCAGCATCATCTTTTGCAGAACCTGAGTTCCTTGAATGTGACGAAGATTATCTAAAGTCGCTTAAAAATGATGCAAATCTTAAAGACTATAATAGATATTTTGAAGCAATATTGAAAGGAAAGCCTCATACTCTTTCTTCAAATGAAGAAAGGATAATGGCTACATACTCTTCAATAGGATTAGGGCAATATGAAACCTATTCAACTTTCTCTTCAAGTGATATGCCTTTTCCTAAAATTACTCTTTCAAATGGAGATGAAATTGAGGTTAATACCCCTAACTATTCAATTCACAGAGGCAGTGACAATCGTGAAGATAGAATAAATATATTTCAGTCTTACTGGAAAAATTATGCCAAATTCACAAATACATTGGCGAAAACTCTTAATTACCAGATTAAATACTACTCAATAGTATCTGCTCTTAGAAAATTTGATACTACACTGGAATCTCAAATGTTTGCAAATGAGCTTCCTAAAGAATTTTTCTATACTTTAAGGGATAACATAAGAGAGATAATTCCTTCTCTTCACAACTATCTTGATGTTAAGAAAAAAGTCTTAGGCCTTGATGATCTGGCTTACCATGATGTTTACGCTTCTATGGTAAAATCGGAGACAAAAAAGAAATATAACTATAATGAGAGTGTTGATATTATTAATAAAGCTCTTGAAGTTATGCCTGAAGAATATAGAAAAATTGTTGCTGAAGGTATGAATGAAGCAAACGGCTGGGTTGATGTTTATCCAAATAAAGGCAAAAGAGGCGGCGCTTATATGAGCGGTGAAGCTTATAGCACTCATCCTTATGTTCTTTTGAATCACACTGACGACTACAATTCAATGTCAACAATTGCTCACGAGTTTGGTCATGCAATGCACAGCTGGTACTCAAACAAATGTCAGCCTTTTTCAAAATCTCAATATACAATATTTGTTGCCGAGGTTGCATCTATATTTAACGAAATACTTCTTATTAACTACATGATTGATAATACTGAAGATGAAATGGAAAAAATGGAGCTTTTAAATCATTTCATTGAAATGCTTAGAGCAACAGTATTCAGACAAATGCACTTTGCAGAATTTGAAGATAATATTTACAAACGTGTCGAGGCAGATGGAACTTTGACACCTGATTTCCTTACAGAAAATTATGGTAATCTGCTTAAAGATTATTACGGACATAACAGAAACATAATGAAAATAGATGAAGAATACTGTGTGGAATGGGCTTTTATTCCTCATTTCTATTACAATTATTATGTTTACCAATATGTTGTAGGATATCTTGGTGCTCTTACGCTTGCAACTAAAGTTTTAGATAAAACTATAACATCTGAGCATTATGTTAATAATTTCCTTAAAGCCGGTTCATCAAAACCGCCACTGGAAATTATCAAAGATGCTGGTGCAGACCTTACTTCAAAAGATACCTATGAACTTGTTGCAAAGCTTTTCAACAAGAGACTTAAAGAATTCGAAGAGCTTGCTGCAAAGCATAAATAAAAAAAGGCCGGCTTCATGCCGGCTTTTTTTATGCAGTTATCGAAATAGCTTCAACAGCCTGTTCATCAAACCAGACATTATCATATTCAATTACGATTTCATCCCCTTTTTTTATATCCTTTTCGGCTTTACATATAAAAAGTTCTTTTTCGTAATCGAAACTCTTTGAAGCATTAGGTGTACTTGAATGATTAAGGAATGAGGCAAATCCTGAAACGAAACAGCAGAGTTCTTTTTTTTCATCATAGACATAATAGTAATCTTTAAGCTCAGTTCTTTCGACTGTTTCCCAGTCTTTAAAAACTATTACAGGTGCAGAAAAAAGTTTGTCGCCTTTTGTGAAACCCCTTTCAGCCACGATACATTTTCCTCTTTTGTCTGTTTTGCAGAGCATTACATTTCCATCAGATTCAATCATCCTGCCGAAACACATTTAAGAATCTCCATATATAAAACAATAAAATACCGGAGTAAATTTCTCCGGCTGGTGATAGTACTCTTTTCATTTTAAGAGTCCAGCAGTTTTTTTGCTTTTTAGTTTAAATATTTCTTTTTATTGTAGTTTTGCTAAAAAATAGTGTATACTGATTTGTGTGTTTTTTTAAGAGGTTTACAATGTATACAAGAGAAATAAAGAATTCACCTGAATCTTTGGTTGAGAATGAAAAAATTAAATTCGGTTGTTATGATTCTATTGTAAAATATCCTGATTTAATAAAAGCCAATATATATAAAATTCCTATACCATCATTTATAAAAAACATAAAGCTTAAGGAATGGGAAGCATTTCAGGCAGGAAATAGTGACTATTTTATTTTTGGAGCAGTATATAATGCAAAGCTGGCGTCAATTAATTTCATATCAATTTATGATATAAAAGCTGAGAAGAAATATCATTATTTTAAATACACATCTCCTTTTGCTCAAAAAATTGGCAGTGGTGTAGGTTCTTCTGAAACTTCATGCAATTCAGGCAAAATGAAAATTGATATAAAAAACAGGCTTAATGATGGTTATCTTATAGTGGAATCAGAGCTTTATTCAAAAGAGTTTGGGAAAGCATCTCTAAAAATAAAAGCCTTTGACAGCTCAAAGCCGATGGTAGTAGTGCTTCCTTTTTCAGAGAAAAAAGGAATGTATTCTCATAAAGCTCTTTTAAAAATGGAAGGAAAACTTAATATTGGTGGTAAAGAGATAGTTTTTGATTCCAAGGATTCATTTTTTATTCTGGATGATCATAAAGGTTTTTATCCAAGAAATATGAAATATGACTGGACAACGGGTGCAGGTTTTATTGAAGGAAAACTTTCAGCTTTTAATTTTACTGATAATCAGGTAATTAATAAAGATACTTACAATGAAAACTGTCTTTGGGTTGGCGAAAAATTTTATCCGCTTCCTCCTGTTAAATTTAAAAGAGATGAAAAAAACTGGTATATCAAAGATGATTCAGGTCAAGTCGATCTGATTTTTACTCCTCGGGAAAATAACGAAATAAAGTTTGACTATATAATAATGAAATCTGATTATGAAGCTCCATATGGTACATTTAAAGGAACTATAAAAACTTCTGATGGTGAAATTATTCTTGATGATAAACAATTCTTTGGAATGGGAGAAAAAAAGAGAATTTTCTCTATCGTTTGACATTTTGTTCTCTTTAGTTAGAATCGGCATGGATTTTTTTGAGGTTTTTTTGTGAAAATTAAACTTATTATAGGTTTTACTGTAACTGTAATTGCTTTTGTTATTCTATTTTCCAAAGTCGATTTTGAGATGTTTAAACACAGTTTTACTGGTATTGATTATCATTTAATAATTCCAGCTGTTTTTGTCTATTTTTCAACTCTTTTTATAAGAGGTCTGAGGTGGAAACTTCTTGTTGCAGGTTTTGCAAAAATATCTTTTAAAAGTTCTGCCGGAATGGTCGTTTCAGGTTATGCATTAAACAATGTTTTTCCTGCGAGGGCAGGTGATATAACAAGGGCATATGTAACTTCAAAAGAAGGCAAATGTTCTAAAACATCGTCTCTAGCCGCCATTTTTGCTGAAAAAGTTTTTGACGGATTTTCAATTGTGACAATACTTTTCTCTCTACTTTTATTTTTCCCTTCTCCTCCAGTTATTAAATCTATTTCGGTCGTTGCAGGAATTTGTTTTCTAGTTCTTTTTTTCTTTATTATAACAGCATCATTTTCGGACATTCCTTTCAGATTTCTGAATTTACTGGAATCAGTATTTCCTGATTTTATGAAACCGCTTTTTGTTCTTGGAAGAAAATTTTTTAATGGAGTTTCTTCGTTAAATGGAATAGGTGCGGTTTTGCATGTTTTTGTGCTTTCCTTTTCAATATGGTTTCTTGAAGCTATAGTTTACTTTCTTGCGGTGACAGCATCCGGACATACGCTTCCTTTTGATGCGGTTTTATATGCACTTGTTGCAGTGAATCTTGCTATGCTGATTCCTTCAACTCCAGGAGGCCTTGGTGTTTTTCAATTTGCAGTTGTAAGCACTTTGGGTTTTTTTGGTATGGAATCTAATTCTGCGCTTGCGATTTCCTTTGTTATACATGCAATTCAGCTTATTCCTGTGACAATAATAGGCTTTATATGGATTAATTTAAGTCATTTAAAACCCGGAGAATTAAAAAATGGCTGATTTCAAATATCTTTTTGGTCCTGTTCTCTCAAGAAGACTTGGAATTTCTCTAGGTGTGGATCTTATTCCACACAAAACCTGTCCGCTTGATTGTATTTACTGTGAAGCTGGTAAGACAACCAACCATACTTTAAAAAGAGAAGTGTTTTACCCGGTTTCAGAAATAATTTCTGAACTGAAAGCCTATCTTTTTTCTTTTCCAAAACTGGATTATATAACTTTTTCAGGTTCAGGTGAACCACTTTTATATTCAGGAATAGGTTCTGTTATAAAATGGATCAAAGAAAATTATTCTGACTATAAAATTGCACTTATAACTAATTCAATACTTTTAAAGGATGAATCTGTAATAGAAGAGATAATGGATGTTGACCTTATTGTTCCGTCTCTTGATGCTGCCGATCAGGAAACATTTAAAAAAATAAACAGACCTGTTGAAGGACTTAATATAGAGGATGTACTTAACGGGATGGAACTTTTTTTCAGTAAATATAAAGGTCAGACATGGATGGAAATATTTATTGCAGAAGGAATTAATGATTCTATTTATAGCCTTACAGAAATAAAAAAATGGATTATAAAATTTCCGCATGAAAAAATTCAGATAAATTCTCTTGATAGACCTGGAACAGATAAGATGCTCAAAAAAGCATCAATGGACACTCTTTTTAAAGTTAAGGAATTCTTTGGAGAAAAAGCTGAAATAGTTGTAAGAAGAGAAAAAAGAGAAAATCTCAATGTTCTGGATGACAATGCTGAAAAATCAATTCTAAAAAATATAAAAATAAGATCAATGACACTTAACGATCTTTCTTCAGTAACAGGAATTGAAGAAAAAGAACTTGATAAAATTCTTTCCATTCTTGAAAGTGAGAAAAAAATTACTGCCGGTCTGATAGATAATATAATATTTTATTCTATTGTCTGATAATTCGATTTTTGTATAAAATTTTCATAAAAAAGATAAGTTATTAAAATTATTTATTTAGCTGGTTCCTCTTTTAAATATTATAGAACGCAATTCTCTTGTTATAAAAATATTAAATTCCAATCTTATTATTTCCTCTTATTTACCTTGACAACTGTTTAAATTTCTGTAACATTTTGCCAATGATACTGAACAGCCGAGTTCAATAAACCATGTTAAATGTTCGTTTTTATTGTGTTAGTAAATCTTGAAATATTTCCACAGGTGAGTTTATGAGAAAAAAAGTAGTATTTTTGCTCCTCTTTTTGTTTTTTTCCTTATCGACCTGTTATGCTTCGTCGATAAATGAAGTTGTTGGGGCTCCAACTTCGGTAACACCTCAGGGTGCCCGACTTATTGCCACTGGCGGTGATAACGTCTATTATAACCCTTCTCTTTTAACTGAAGTTGAAAATTCTGTTTCAATAGGTGTTTTTTATCTTTATCAGGGTCTTGATATTTCTCTTATGAAAAGAGATGCTGTTAATGATATTGCAATGGAAGCTCTTGATGCCGGTACTGATGGTTCTCCATACAGTCCTGTTCCAACTTCAACGCTTCCTTATCTTCGTGGCAGTTTTGATCCTTCTCAGGGCCATGCTTATGCTGCTGTGAATGGAGTGTTTCATCTTATTCCAAAGTGGCTTACAGCCGGGTTTAGCGCTCTTGTGCCTATTGATACTGCAGCAAGCGTGGGCGGTTATTTTGTTGATGAACGTGAGGCTAATTTCTCCAATTCACTTCATTTTGAAATGTATGAGGATAAAACGACTCTTCCTTCTGTTTCAGTTGCTCTTGCTTCAAAGCCGACAGATTGGCTTTCTTTAGGTGCTGGTGTGGATTTGGAAATTCTTGGAACGGTTGATGCCAGATCTTTTAGTGCAGATTTTTTTAAGGCAGATCACAGAATTAATGCTTCTGCAGATATTAATGCTTCTGCGGCGCCTTTCTTTGCTGTTTCTTTAAGACCTGCTGAGCATGCTCTTGTTACTCTCACAACTCACATGGAAGCCAAGAACAATGTGCTTGCAAATATTACAATGAAACTTAGAGGCGAATCAAATGCCGCTATTGAAAAGGTTCTGGATATTAATACTCAAAGTATAAATGCTGGTTATAGACCTCTTACAATAACACTTGGTGCTGCTCTTGAAAAGTATAAGTTTAATGATTTAACTGTTACAGCCGGTTTTTCCCTTATTTATCAGAGATGGTCGCAGTATAGAAATGGTCATGATGAAAGACCTCAGGATATATGGACATGGAATGCTGATTATGTTGATGAGGATGGTGATAAAGGTAAGTGGGAATTAAAAACTTATGATCACAGAATCTGGTATGATACTATTAATGTTACTGCCGCTTCAATGTTTGAGTACAAGGATCATAAATGGGGTGTGGATCTTTCTTTTTATAAATCGCCTGTGCCCGATCAGACTGGAAAAACAAATTATGTTGATAATGATAAGATAATTTTAGGTGGTGGATACAGCAAGGATTGGGTTTTTGATACTTTTAAATTTCAGACCGGTGTTTCTGCAATGGTAACTTATCTTATTGAAAGAGAAACAAAGAAGGAACGCTCGGTAGCTGACGGAGTTTATGATGAATTCCCAAGTACGGCGAAAGATTTTATGACTGGAGAGTCTTATGAGTCAACAGCCGGCTTTCAGACAAATAATCCAGGTTATCCGGGATATACAAGCTCTGGTGTTCTTCTTCAGGGCGGGGTTTGGATTAAGTTTTTTATTTAAAAATGGAGAGATATATCATGTCAAAAGTTTTTATTTTTGTTTTTCTATTTTTGTTTTTTTCTGCCTGCACAATAGATTATACTGGACCTACGCCTCGAGTTGATGTCCCTGACGATGAGGTTATTGTAACAACTGAACCTGACGATGAAGATGAAACACCTGATACAGTTACTGTTCCTGATGAAGAAGAGTCTCCACAGCCGGATGTTAATGATAGTGAAGAACCAGATGAGGATGTTGCTGTTGTTCCATGTTCAAATGATGGTGAGGTTGTTTATACTGAAGAGGTTTGTGGTTCAACAAACGAAGGTGTAATAAAAACAGTCTGTGAAGATGGTAATTTAAAGAGAATCTGTACATGTGATCCAGGAGAATATCCGAACTATTGCGGTACATTTGCTCAGAGAATGGTTTTTCATGCAAATACAGTGTTAAATGGAATGGGTGTTGTTCAGACAAAATCAAGAACACTTTCATATTTTAAGATGATTCATGAACAACAGGGAAGTCATGTCGATATAGTTGCGAAAATGTGCTACGCTTATATTACAAGCAATCAGGATAATCTTGCAAAAGTTACTCTTCCGCAGAAATTTACTGATTCTCTTCATACTCTTTACAAATATGCAACAATAACTAAAGAAGACAATGGAACGTTTACATATCATCAGCCAAAATTCTGGGAAATGAGAGGTGCAACTCTTGAAAATATAGATACTGATACACTTCCTTCCTCAAGCAGTGATTCAAGAGTGGAAGACTGGGATGAGGATGGCAATCCAGGTCTTACAACGATGCTTAAGGCTTTCAGTGCAAATGGGGATATGTATATTTTACAGAGAAACTGGACAATATTTGATGGTACAATAGATACAAGCAATCCAAATATGCTTACAGAAGGAGTTGTTCAGTGGAATGATGAGCAGGTCAATCTTGGATCAAGCAGTACAATTCTCAAGCTTGTTTCAACACAAAATGTAATGGTGACTGGTGATTTTAGCAGTGAATCATATTTTCAGGAAACAGATCCTGCGCCGGGATATTTAAACCCATGGTCACAGCTTAAAATTGATGCAAGCTGGGAATGTAAAGACATCAGACTTCATGCTGATACTCTTTTTGGTGATCCTGCTCTTAGTGAGTAGTTTTTTCTAAAAATTCTTATTTATCTCTATCTATTCTAATTTGACTAAAATTTCTTATAAGTTATAGTTTAAAAGCTCTTTATTTAATTAAAAAGGAATTCAGATGAAAGATTTAAGATTACAGAAGCTTGCAGATCTTCTTGTTAATTATTCTGCAGATGTTCAGGAAGGTGATTTTGTATTTGTAATGTGTGAAGATGTTGCTGTTCCATGGATGAAAGAAGTTGTACGTGCTGCTGTAAAAGCTGGCGCACATGTTGAAACTTTAATAACAAATGTTGATGTTGATACTGTAAAAATTACTGAATCAACTGAAAAACAGCTCAGAACAAACAATTTTATGATGAAAACCATGCTTGAAAAGGCAGATGTATGGCTGACTGCATGGGGAACATCAAATACCAGATCTAAGAGCGGTATTCCGGGAATAAAGATGCAGGCATATGCAAAAGGTGCTGCCGGTTGGAGAAAAATTTATTCTCAAAGAATGGGAAGCGGAGAGCTCAGATGGTGTGGAACACAATTCCCAACACAGGCTAATGCTCAGGATGCTGGAATGAGCCTTGAAGATTATGAGAAATTTGTTTATTCTGCCGGTCTTATTGATAAAGATGATCCTGTTTCAGAATGGAAAAAAATAAGTGCGGAACAGGATAAATGGGTTAATTATCTTAATACAAAAAAAGAACTTCATATAATTTCCGAAGAGACTGATATTAAAGTCAAAATAGATGGAAGAAAATGGATAAACTGTGACGGTAGAGTCAATTTTCCTGATGGAGAAATTTTTACATCTCCGGTTGAAAACGAGATTAACGGTGTAATTTCATTTTCATTTCCAGGTATTTATATGGGACAGGAAATAGAAGGAATTAAGCTTGAAGTAAAAGATGGCAAAGTAGTAAAGGCAACAGCAAAAAAAGGAGAGGAACTTTTAAAATCACTGCTTGAAGTGGATGAAGGTGCCAGCTTTTTTGGAGAAGTGGCAATTGGTACAAACTATGGAATAAAGAATTTTACTAAAAATATGCTTTTTGATGAAAAAATCGGGGGTACAGTTCACATGGCTATTGGTGATTCCATGCCTGAAGCTGGTGGAAAAAACTCTTCATCAATCCATTGGGATATGCTCTGCGATATGAGAAATGAAGGTAAAATATATGCAGATGGCGAACTTTTTTATGAAAATGGAGCATTTGTAAAAGGAATAATTGACTAATTTATAATGTTTTTTTCATAGTTCTTTAAAAAGTGATAAAAAAGTTGATTTTTAATTTCTTTTATGATAATAATAATTGTTATCATTATTGAAGAGGTGGTGATGTTACTTAAAACGTCGAGACACAGAGAGAAAATAAAAGAGATTCTTGCAGTAGCTAACTATCATCCTACGGTGGAAGAACTGTATATGGTTTTAAAACCGGAATATCCCAAATTAAGTTTAGCTACTGTTTATAGAAATTTGGAGCAGCTTTGTCAAACTATGGAAATCTGGAAAATAGAAATGCCAGGTTCTCCTGCAAGGTATGACGGTAATATGGAAAAACATTTTCATAAAAAATGCGTTTTATGCGGAAGTATTACTGATGTGTTTCCAAATACTTCTCTTGATGATGTTATAGCTTCAATGATAGATGATGATGGTTTTGATCTTAAAAGTTATAAAATTGACTTTTTAGGGCTATGTGATAAATGTAAATAGTATGTATTTTTACTTTTTTTTCAGGAGGTTGTGATGACACTTAAAGGAACAAGGACAGAAAAACATCTTCTTATGGCTTTTGCTGGAGAATCTCAGGCAAGAAATCGTTATACCTATTTTGCTTCAAAAGCAAAGAAGGAAGGTCTTGAGAAAATTGCAAAAATTTTTGAAGAGACAGCAAATCAGGAAAAAGAACATGCAGAGAGATTTTTTAAATTTCTTGAAGGTGGTATGCTTGAAATTTCAGCAACTTTTCCTGCAGGTGTTATCGGTACAACCCTTGAAAATCTAAAAGCTTCAGCTGATGGTGAACATGAAGAACATGCTGATCTTTATCCGATGTTTGCTGATGTTGCAGAAGAAGAAGGATTCAACGCTGTTGCTGCTGTTTTTAGAGCTGTATGTGTAGCTGAAAAACATCATGAAGATCGTTATCGCTATTATGTAGAGCAGCTGGAAAAGGGAGAGATGTTTAAAAAAGAAGAGAAAACCGTATGGCGTTGTCTTAACTGCGGTTATATTTACGAAGGTGAGGATGCACCTAAAGCATGTCCTGCATGTGCTCATCCTCAGGCTTATTTTGAAATTCTCAATCAGGGCTGGTAATTTTATTTAAAAGGAGGGAACTGTTATGAGAGAAAGACTTGAAGTTTACAAATGTGAGAAATGCGGTAATATCGTGGAAGTTCTTCACGGTGGGCCAGGAGCACTTGAATGTTGTGGAGCACCTATGAAAAAGTTTGAAGAAAAAAATGCTGATTCCACAACAGAAAAACA
The DNA here is from genome assembly GCA_963667425.1 of bacterium. GTDB lineage: Bacteria > UBP6 > UBA1177 > UBA1177. Next base: position 2,617,881 of record OY763407.1, read on the forward strand.
TGTTCCTATAATTGAGAAAACTGATAATGGTGTAAGAGTTTATGTCGGTTCAACTGAACATCCAATGACTGAAGCTCACTATATAGAATGGATTGAAGTTATAAATGGTGACTACATTCAGAGAAAATATCTTAAACCTGGAGATAAACCTGAGGCATTCTTTTATGTTCCGTATAGCGATAAACTTGTTGCAAGAGAATATTGTAATGTCCATGGATTATGGAAAGACAAATAAATAAGGAGATGGTGAAATGTTAACTCAGAAAATGGAAAAAGGTCTTGTGGCTCAAATGAATTATGAAATTTATTCTGCATTCATTTATAAAGCTATGGCCGCCTATCTTGACAGTGTTGACCTTTCCGGTATGGCGAACTGGATGAAAGTTCAGTACGAAGAAGAGATGTTTCATGCAGAAAAAATGTATACATTCATTGTTGAGAGAGAAGGAAGAGCTGTTTATACGGCATTTCCTGAACTACCAGTTGAATGGGATTCTATAAAGGCTGTTTTTGAAGGAGCTCTTGAGCATGAAAGAACAGTTACTGCAAGGATAAATGATCTTATGACACTTGCTCTTGAAGAAAAAGATCATGCCACACATTCATTCCTTAACTGGTTTGTTAATGAACAGGTTGAGGAAGAAGCAAACGTTATAACTATTTTAAAGCAGCTTAAACTGATGGGAGATTCTGGGCATGGTATTTATATGCTGGATAAAGATCTTTCAACAAGGATTTTTGTTGCACCTGTAGATACTGCGAATTAATATTGGGGAGATAAAAAATGGATCTTAAAGCGGTTAAGGTTTCAGAACATGTTTACTGGGTTGGAGCAGTAGACTGGAATGTTAGAAATTTTCATGGATATACTACTTCTCAGGGTACGACATATAATGCATATCTTATTGTAGCAGACAAAATAACTCTTGTTGATACAGTAAAACATGGTTTCGAGGAAGAGCTTTTAGCCAGAGTTTCTTCTGTTGTAGATCCTTCGAAAATAGACTACTTTGTTTCTAACCATGCTGAACCTGACCATTCAGGCTCTATTTCATTTATGGCTGAAAAAATAAAGCCAAAAAAAATATTTGCCAGTAAAATGGGTAAAAAAACATTAGAGGCATATTTTGATTTTCCTGTTGAGATTACTTCAGTAAACAACCTTGAAATCATAGATTTTGGTGGAGTTCATCTTAAATTTATTGAAACAAGAATGCTTCATTGGCCTGACAGCATGTTCTCTTATCTTGAAGAGGATAAAATACTCTTTTCTCAGGATGCTTTCGGTATGCATCTGGCTTGTGCTGAACGGTTTGATGATCAGTTTACGTGGCCTTTTCTTGCAAAGCTGGCTTCAGATTACTATGCAAATATAATAACTCCCTATAGTCAGAATGTTCAGAAAATAATTTCTGCATTTAAAGAAATGAAACTTGAACTTAATATGGTTCTTCCTGATCATGGCCCTATCTGGAGAGACATGGAGCGTTTTGGAAAGATGATTGATCTCTATATGAATTGGGCCGATAGAAAAATGAAGAAAAAAGCTGTTATTGTTTTTGCTACAATGTGGCATAGTACTGAAATTATGTCAAAAACTATTGAAGATGAGTTGTCCCAGAGAGGTTTTGAAGTAATTACATTTAATACTGAAATAGCCGGTAGAAGTGATATCGCTTCTGAAATGATAGATGCATCTGCTTTGATTGTTGGTTCTCCTACACTTAATAACAACCTTTTTCCATCTATATCAGATGCTCTTATATATTTAAAAGGTCTTAAGTTTAAAACACCTGTTGCAGCAGCATTCGGCAGTTATGGCTGGAGTGGTGAATCTGTTCCTCAAATTGCTGAAATGCTTAAATCATCGGGCTGTGATGTTGTAGAAACTGTTGGTGCAAAATATAAACCGACAGTAGAGATATTACATGACTGTAGAGTTCTTGCCGAGAAAGTGGCAGATGCTGTGGATAATTATTTTAATTAATGGAGAAAATCATGGAAAAGTACGTATGTGATGTTTGCGGTTATGTTTACGATCCTGAATTTGGTGATCCTGATAATGATATAAAACCTGGAACTTCTTTTGATGATCTTCCTGATGACTGGGTATGCCCTCTTTGTGGCGCAGGAAAGGAAAGTTTTACAGAAGAATAGTTTCTTTTAATCAGAGACAAAATAAAAAGAGCGGTCTTATGACCGCTTTTTTTATTCTCCAAAAAGTTCTGCTCTATGTTCGATTACATATTTGCAATCTGCATCATCACTTAATTTTATATTAATGAAATAACTTCTTTCAGCATCATCTCCAGGGGTTGTTGGTGAACCGTCTTTGAACAGAGAATAATCTGTTTTCATAACTTTCTGCCATTCAAACCATTCACAGAGGCCTTCAATTCGATCAGAAGAGACAACTTCTCCTCTTAATATAGTGAAAACTTTCTGAACGATAGAAACATCGGCATTAACCCCGATACCTTCAACTTTTATCATAATTCCAGGGACTCCATCATTATCCCAGTCTTCAACTCTTGAATCATCTGCTTTCACAGGAAGATCATCATCTTCTTTCTCAAGAGTGCATGAACGAATTTCTGTAGATTTTTCCTGAAAGAAAGATATTTTTCCATTTTCATTATGAGAAAGAAAAGCTTTTTTATATATTACAGGAAGTGCTTCAACAAAAGAATCAGGAATATATAAATTCATGAAATCTTCTTTTTCGTTGCCAAGAGACATATGACACATTTTTGATTCTATTTCTATTTGGTCATCATGCTGAGTTTGTTTCACAAGCAGATACATGTCAACCCATGCAGCAACATTTCCAAGGATAGGCGCATCTGTATATCCGTCAAAAACAGTTTTTTGAGCCCATGTTCCTGTAAGATCAGGAAATTCCGGCTCAATATTTTCTTCATCCTGAATTTCTGTTACTTCATTATCTTCATCTTTAAAAATATTTTTATCTACTTCTTCATAATTTGTGTCAGCTGATTCATCTGTGGAATTGTTTAATTCAGGATTTGAATCATTAAATTCATCATCTGTTTCTTCTATTGTTTCTTTAACATCATCTTCTGTTGTGCCGTTACCTAGGTGAAGAGTACATGAAATCATGAATACGAACATCATAGAATAAAATTCAAGTGTTTTCTTTTTCCAGAATATATATGCATTTCTCATTAAGGAACCATAAAAAGTTAAACTTTTATTACTTTACACTTCATAAAATTTTTATCAAGAAGATTTCTGAAAACAAGTTACTTGACATTTGAAAGTATTCCGTTTATTAGATAATGATGTTTTTGTGGAGAAAGTCTATGCATACAAAGAATAAAAAATTAGAAAACTATACTATAAAAATAAAGCCTATGATAATAGATGATCTTGCTCCGGCTTTTCATCTTGGTGAAAAACTGTTTACATTAAAAACGCTTCCAAATTTATATAGAATATGGGATGAATATGAAATAATAGATTTTTATAATTCCAGTTCTGAATATTGTCTAAGTGCTTTTGCAGATGAAAAACTGGTAGGCTTTTTACTTGGAACAGTAATTGAAAAAACAAAAAGAAAAAAATACGGATACCTTGTCTGGACTGGTGTTGATAAAGATTTTGTCGGGCGCGGTATTGCGTCAATGCTTTTTGAAGAGTTTAGAAAGATGATGGTTGATGAAGGGGTATCTTCAATAGTGATTGATACTCAGGCTGATAATTATAATGCGCTTAATTTCTTTTCAGGCAAAGGATTTAAAGATCCAAGGCAGCATGTTTACATGACTTTGGAGCTTACAGAAAGTAATGCCTCTTTGCATAATAATCATAAAAAAGAGAAACATTGATCATTCTGATTTCAATTGTAAATTCTTTTGACAACTTTTTTGCTATAGTGTATAAAGCGGAGTTGTTAATTTTAAACTAAATTTTGGAGGATGCTTTTTATGTTTAGAAAATTTACCTTGATTTATTTCCTGTTACTGCCGATTCTTGTTATTTCCTGTGATGATGGCGGTTCTGCAGGATATTGTGATGAAGAAAAATCAGAAGTAAAGTCAAAAGAAGGTTCTCCATATACAAAAATGCATGTTGAAGATGAGATAATTGCTGATAAATGGATTTATGAAGGCGGAGCATGCTATCTTTTTATTGAGAACGATAATCCTGCTATTGGAAACTGTCAATATTTTAAAGACTGTGAATATTCAAAACAGCAGACTCTTTCTGAAATAGGTTCTCCTGATAATGATTATGAAGATAATACATGGAATTATTCAAGCAAGAGGCTTGTTGTGACTTTTAAGAAATCAATAACATCAACATTCTGCTGTGAAAGAACAAAGAAAACTGTAAATTAATTTGTAAATCAGAAAAAAATCAGTTCAGTTGTTTTTCTTCTCACGCATCATTTTCTGTTCTTCAAGAAGATGTAAAAGTAATTCTTTTACTGTAAAATCAAGATTATGTTCAGTTGTAGTTGCAAAAATGGGACGATCCAGATTCGTATTTTTAAAAGAAGATAATATTTCATGAACTCTGGAAAATTCAATCCCTGAAATAAGCATAATTCTAGGCAGTTTCTCTCTGTCTAAAGGCTTGTCTGAAAAATTAAAGGCATCTCTAACTTTCATTTCAAGCATTTTTTCAGAACACAGAACAAACTTATCAATATCAAATTCAATCAGGAAGGGTCTTAAAATTTCAATTTCTGATTCCGCAAAACCTGAGAGAAAAACTGATTTTTCACCAGGTAAAACCTTATTTGAATTCATTTTATTCTATTGATTCAATGTTAAAAATTTCAACTCTTGCTGAAGGGGTAAGACCAAGAGATGGCGTGCCGCCAATTACAAATAAAAATCCATTCTTATCAAGTACTGATGATGAAAAAACCCTTGAATCTTCCATATTTATAGATGTCTTATTTGCTGAACTCTGAGCTAAAGTTACTCTTTGAATTGTGCTTGAACCCTGCATAGTGGCAAAGTCCGGCACACCGCCAACAACAACTGCCATGTCAGATCTTTCATAGTAAAACATTTCAGGAAAAGCTACAGAAAGAGGTATTTCTTTCTTATAAAGTGTCTTTGCTGATATATTGTATCCGTAAAGACTTGATATTTGTTCAAAAGAACTTAATGAAGAATCATATTTAAGTCCTCCGGCTGTATAAACTGTACCGTTGGATTTAAAGCTTCCGGCAAAGAAAAGATTCGGCAGAAGGATAGAACCTGAATAACCCCATGAAGTCGTTGATGTAGGTGTGACTTTCTCTGCAAACTCTGTTGATCCGTCACCTTTGCCACCTATTGAAAAAATTGTACCGGCTATATCTGCCTCTTCCATTATAGGCATAATACTTGGGTCTCTGTCGGAAGAACTTCCATAAAGTTCTGCTCCTGAATATGAGAATGGAGATGTCTGGAATTTTATGCCATAGACATTTTGAGAAAGTTCACCGTTTATTACGCCACCGTTTGCGTAAAGAGTAATACTGCCGGATGTGGGCTCAGTCCATTTATAACTCTGAAATGGTGCAAAAGGATTACCTGATACGGTTATAACTTCAGTTTTGTTTGATACAACAGTGCCATAACCATTTTTAGCAACATTTATTTTAGGATATGACGGAGTATATCTCTCCATATTCTGAACAGATGATTCCATTTCAAAAGGCAGACTGGGGATGGAGTTAACAGAAAAGTTTGCTTTTGAAATGTTACTTACACCGCCTGCAATTAAAACTGAACCGTCAGGAAGCAGTTTTGCTGTGTGAAAACCTCTTGCTATGGAAAGATCAGCTAAACGGGAGACTGTTCCTGTTTCAGGATCTATTATTTCTACAAGTTTGCTTGCTTCGCAGGCATAACTGCTACAAGTTGAAAATCCTCCTGCCACGAGAAATCTTCCATCATTAAGTTTGGTTACAGTCTGACCAAATCTTCCTGTAGAAAGATTTACAGGAAAACATGCAGTTTTATATATCGGATAAAGTATGACATCAAGAGAAGTCGTTTCTCCTTCAGTGAAACTTACATTTGTTGCCTCACCCATCCATGCAGGTTCACTATTGTTTCCTTTTGTATAAGCGTAAAATTTAACAGTTGCGTTTTTCAGATTTCCAAGATCGGAAACTGTCATTTTGCCCGAAATTTTACTAAAACTTTGAGTTTTTACTGTTTTGCCGGTGGAATCAAGTATCTTTACATGAAAAAATTCAGCATCACTTAGTGTTTTGCTTGTAAGAATTTCTTCTTTGCAGTCTCCTGCGGCGTATAGTGTTATTCCGTCAGACACATCTATGCCGCAACCACTTTCACCGCAACTTTCAGAATCACAGGAAAGCAATATAAAAAAAGCTGTTAAAAATAAAAAAAGCCTCTTAAAATAAACCATTTCAAACCTCTAATTTTTTTTCTCTTTCTCTTTTTTCTTTATATGAAAAACATTTCTTTCAAGTTTAGCGGCAGCATTATAGATGCACTGCTGAGCTATAGGACCATATTCCTGAACAGCTGCATGTGCAATAGCATTTACAACTCCGCCAAGACTGAAATCTGCGCCACTGTCACTTTGAGCTGTTTCCGTTGTCTCAAAGATAGGCATATTTGTTTTTGGATCGATAAGTTTGAACTCCATAGTTACAGTAACGGTTGAAACAACTCCATAAAATTTGGTTGACCAGTCGGTTATTGTTACATACATAACAGCGTCCGCATTTGTATATTCAGCAATTTGCTCAGGAGTCATGGCATTTACCATTCCTGCTTCGTGAAATCCCTTTTCTTCATTGAAAAGTTCAAACATTACAGTTGGAGAAACCACATTGTAGCCTCTGTCAAAAAAAGCTCTGTAAACCATAGGGTATGCAACATTTTCAGCATTCATATCATTAGTTTCATTAAAAACCGGTAAAATAACAATTTTTCTTGGATGATGTTCCACAGGTTTTGCTGGTGTACAGGAAACAGCTATCATTAAAACTATAAACAATGGAAACAAATATTTAAATACTTTCATAATTATTCCCCCTGTTTTTCATTAACATTGTTAATACCGAATCTTTCTTTTAGAAAATCCATGTAATGCTTTATTAACGGATCACCATATAGTTCATATTCTTTTTCAAGAAATTCTATTCCACCTGGAACATCTCCATTTTTTACATGCATAATACCTATTGAAGCATACACTCCAGGAAGATAAAAACCTGTTGCAGCTGATTGTTTAAAATCACTTTCAGCAGCATCATAATGTTCACCGCTTAAATAATTTCTAAGCCCTGAATCATAATGTTTTTTAGCCTGTTCCAAAGTAGGTGCACAAGACTGTAAAAAAAGCATAAAAACAAGAAGCAATAAAGAATAGAATGGTTTCCTAATCATTTTTTCTCTCCTTTTCAAACTTTACCAAAGCGTTTTTTATGCTCTGGACATATTTGTCTTTGTGAAAAAAAGATGCCCGTTTAATAATGTTTTCTACTCGTTCATCTTTTTCCATCCATTTCTGCCATTTGAAAAAATTGTCTTCTATAATATCAACATATTCAGGTCCACTGCTTTTCAGAAGATACAAGTTGTTTTCGCTTATTCTTGTGCCTTCTCCTGCCAGCAGAAGTCCATTTTCATCAAACACAGGAGATGCTATAACCTGATCTATACGGAGGAGATTGGTATATACTTTTATGTTACCCAACTTAACTTAACCTCTCCAGTTTCAACATCATATATTGAAATATTTGTAACCTTTGAATCTTCAATGTTCACAACTGCATAGCTCATATATCCTGCAAGACCTATTTTACCGAAAGATCCCGGATTAAGATATATGACATCATTTATAACATTTATGCATGGCGTATGTGTATGACCATAAATTACAAGATCAGGAATGAACGATTCTATATACATTCGATTTTCATTAATAATTCTGTGAGGTGCCGTCAAATTATGAACCATAAATATTTTAACCCCTTCAACAGTTGTTCTCACTCTTTCAGGAAAGTTAAAAAACGAAAAACAGTCAGTGTTTCCCTGAACAATATAATAATTCTTAAAAAGCAGAGCCGCATTTACAATATTATGACCTCCAACGTCACCTGCATGAAATAAAATATCTCCGCCAATATCTTCAAGATCTTTAGGAAGACTTCCATGTGTGTCAGAAATCACAAGAACTTTCAAAACTCAACTCTCCGCTGCAAAATTGTATTTCAAATAAAATATCATTTTTTTCAACTAAATCAACTATTACCATGAAAAAAGGTTTTTTCTGTTTATTTCACCTCCCACATAGGTTAGAAGTGAATAAATATTGTCAGTTTCATTAGAAAGCCTGGCAGTATTTATTTCTCTTGAAAAATTACCATAAGAAAAGTGTTTAAAACAGAAAAGACGTTTTCTTTTATTAGTAAAAGAGAGATTGGAACCATAAATCTCTTTAATTTCATTATAAAAAGCTTCAAAAAGTCCTTTTTTTCTTAAATTGGAACAACCTACAAGCCACAAATCAGAATCTGAAAGATAATGAATATCAGCAATAATGCGAGCCATAAAACGTTGTGACTCGTAAAGGATTGAAGAAATTCCTTTAAGCTCTTTTAAATCACCTGTAGAAGGGGTATGAATTGGAGTTTTATTTAAAACAAGCACTTCTTTGTCAAAATCAGAAACAAGATTATGTTGAGCAAAAAAATTCCTCATAATCTTTCCTGATTTGCCTATAAGATATCTGGAGTTTTCTTCTTTCTGTTCTTCCATTCCGGGATTATCTGCAACAACAATATATTTAATGTTTTCAATATAAAGTTTTTCTATATCTCTATTAAAAACAACATAGTTATCAACCACATAATCTCTGTTTGACTCTGATATAAAGTCCGTAATAGCTTTTTTTACAGATAAATCCTCATTCCAGTTTTGACAAGCTGATTTATAATCAGTTTTAATCTGTTCAAAAGCTTTCTTTTTTGTTGTATAAAGATTCGCAGCGTTTTCTACAGAAGGCAAAACATTCCTCATAAAAAAATCTTTACGATTATATCCGATGAAACAGGAAAGTAAAAAAATCATTTAAAAAGAATAAAAAAACGAACAAAAAAGAGGGATTATATTTTTTTAGAAATAAAAAACTAACAGATAGATCTTCCGGCACAGTACTGACAATCATTGTTTGAAGTAGTTGTTTCTGTAGTTGTTTTTATTATTTCAGGTTTCATAATGAACCTCATTAAAAGTTAATAACACAATAGAGTTTAGCACTATAGTTCATAATGTCAATATATAATTTGATGAATTTAATATCTTTTTCATTGTTATCTCATAAATGTTTGCCGGTAAACGACGCCCATAGGGGCGTCGCTACACAATAATTTATTTGCATTCATGTTCGCCTGTTTTTATGTTTTTCGGGCACGCAGGATTTGGAGTGTAGTCATCATAAGGGCAGATTTCAGGGTGCAGGTCGCAGTAACACTCCATATCTCTTAAATGTAGTTCAGGGTTGCCGGGTAACTGCCATGCTATGTAGTGTCCATCAAACTCTGCGTATGCTCCAAAAGCCCTGTCTCCATCTGCCGGGCAGTAACTCTTTTCCTGATCTATCCTATACATGCAGACTATATTATTCTGTCTGTCTCTGTTACCATCAGGCCATATTATATTTTCATAAACTATGTAGTTCCCTTTGACTTGAGCGATAACTACATCATAAGTATCAGTGTAAGATTTAGTTACAGTAAACTTTTTATATTCCCACGGCTCTTTGGATGTATCTAACCTCATAAATCCATCTGTCATCTCTACCAGTGAAAAGTATATTAGATTTTTATTTTCTGTATCCATCCATGACTGTCTTATCTTTTCCATTTTCCCATCAATGGTTCTGTTAATAAGTTTGCATTCATCAAGTGACTTGGGTTCTTTGTCAAGTTCGCAGATGTATCCTTTAAACCCATCAGCGTAAAATACAAGCCTGCCATCAACTATGTTTGGGTCGTTTGCTATTCCTTCGCCTAAGTTTATCCAGTTCCATGCTATGTTTTCATAGTTTGCAGTTCCATCATGCTCTTTAACTGCTGCATATTTCATATAGATTGAAGAGCCGTCTCTCTCTTCTATGTTTGCAAATGCCCATTTATCTGTTATTACCGGTGTATATGCTACAAATCTTACTGTTTCCGGATAGATTGCTCTGTAAGTTCCATTGGAGTAGTAGGTTATTAAATGTTTTACTGTATCTTTTATTTTTATGTATGTTAAAAATTTTCCTTTGTTATATGCAAGCATATCTCCACTAGTCAGACTTTTAACACTGTATTTTTTTGTTGTAACATCATATTCAAATGCTTTCACGCTGTTTACATGTTTTGTAAAAGTGCTTTGAACATGATGCATTGGAAAACCTATCTTTCCATCCTGAAAGTTAAAACTTTTCATTGTATAGTACCCTGTGTTCCAGCCGTAAGGATTAATTGCATTTAAAGCAATGTCACATTTCATAACTGTTGGAGAGTCTGTTCCTTCTCCTTTGTAGGTTGGAATTAAATTATTCAGATCACATGGATAGTTGCAGCAGTCATATTCAGGATAGTTTTTGCAGAAATATTCATTATCCTCTTTCCAGAGATTGCTTAGGCATTGCGGATCGCTTGCAGTTGGCGCATCACATCCTTCACGGCAGAAGTGAAGGTTCCCTTTGTCATCTTTAAATGGAAGTAAAGAATAGTCTATCACCTTAGCGCAGATGTCATCTGTATCAGGTTGCTCATCTTCATCCTGCACTGTGTCAATATCTGTGATGTCTTCATCTTTTGATGCATCTTCATCAGACTTTTCAGTGTCAATGTCTGTAATAATATCAGCATCAGTGATAATATCTCCGTCTGTTTTTGCTTTATCTTTGTCACAGCTAGTTATTGAAAAAACAAATAATGTTAAAAAGCTTAAAAGAATTATTCTTTTCATTTGTAATCCCTCAAACGGCGTAGCAAACGACGCCCATAGGGGCGTCGCTACAGGTTAATTTACTTTGATTCATGGAGTTTGCCTGAGAATACCTGATATATTACTCCATTGTAGTAGTATGCTTCTCTCATGTAGTTCTTTTCTCCGCTCATTTTCTTAAGGCTTAATGAGCCGTTACTGTTTACTGCTTTGTACTGTCCGTTCTTGCAGCCCATGTATACTTCGCCTCCGCTTACTGTAAGCTCAGGGTCATTGCATTCTTTCTTTTCTTCATCTTTCTTTACCGGATTGAGTATATCACTTATGTCGTAAAGTGCCAGCTTTCCTGTTTTGAATAGCTTGTCATGATAGATGTAAATATAGTTTCCACCTGTTTCTATATCTTTTACCGGATAGTCTACACTTATGGTTTTTACTTTTTTGGGGTTTTCCAGAGTGCTTATGTCCCATATTGTAACTTTTTTGTTTTCTCCGGCTATTAAATAGCTTCCGTGTATTCTTATGTTGTCACAGTCTTTGGTTGAAAGGGCGTTCTTTCCGCTGAGGCTTCCATCACTTTCTATTTTGAGGATTTCTATTTTGTTGCCTCCTGCTCCATAGAGGTAGTTGTCTTTTACTGCTATGTTGTTGATGTTCCCTAACCAGTGGAGTTTTTCTTTGCTGAGGTCTCCGTCTTCTTCTATTGTTATTTCTCTTATTCCGCTGAGTCCTCCAAGGTAGAGATGGTTGTTCCAGCCTGCTACTGTCTTTTTATAGTCAAAGTATGTGTGGCTGTCATAGTTGTATTTTGAGAGTTTTGTGCACTCTCCTTCTTTAAGGATTCCGGGATATATTTTGCTTCCTGTGTCGTATATGCAGTAATTTTCTTCGTAGACTATGCTGCTTGTCCATCCTTCAACTGCTGTTTCTGCTGTTGTTATTTCTCCGTTTGTAAGGTTTACTTCTGTTCTTAGCGCATTGCCTTCACTGTTTATCTGTTTGCTGAAGAGTATGGCTTTTTCTGCTGTGGCCGAGATAAAGAGGTTGAATATTCCGTCTTCAGGGAGTGAATCTGTGATTTGGTTAAATCCTGTTTCTTCTGTGTACTGCCATAGATCTGTTTTAGGTGCTATGCCGTACTTTTCAGAAGTATAGTTTCCGCCTCCTGCTATGTAGAGCGCTCCATTTACTACGCTGTAGTTTATTCTATCTCTTATTGCCGGTGCATTTGAACTGCTTACTTTTTCAAACTGATTTTCTGATGAGAGTTTGTAGAGTTCCATTACACTTGAGCCGTTTCCAAGTAGGTAGAGGCTTTCATTTATGTTTATAAGGGTCGGGTTGGTTACTGTCGGGAGCGCTGCTGCATAGTAGAGTTTGGCTGTATTTATTACTGCCTTACTTGCTGCGCTTACGCTGTTTGTTCCCACAGATTGCTGGATTATCATATCTGAACCCATGTAGTAGAGATTTGTTCCATCTGTAACATATGCTTTGTCTGCATAGGTTGCTGAGTATGGCTGAACCGAACCTGCTGAAACTACTGCCATTAGCTGCCAGTCACTTCTTTTAGTCCCTTCATTTATCCACATGTATAAGTAGTTGTCTGTTGCTCTGCTGAATTTATAAAGATCATTCCCCATTGTCATTACTGTGCCTTCAGGCTCCATTCTTACTGTTTCTATTGAAACTGTATCCTGTAATGGCTGATATTTCCAAATGTTTATAAGGTCTCTGTTTATAAAGTCTTTAGCTCCGCAGAATGGGCAGACATCTTTATCAAGACCGTAATCAGGATATGGATAGAGATATTTAAAGAAAAAGCGTGCGCTGGCTAATCCTTCTTTAATACCGTATCCTATTGCATTATATGAGGCTGATGATCTGTTTGCTCTGGCATAAGTGTGTAGATTGTAAAAATAGGCAGGTCTGACAGCATCTCCTATAAGATACGAGAAGTTATATTGACCTCTATATCCTGCTGATGTTGTGTAGTAAAAGAATGGTTCCGGTTTTTCATTTCCTTCAATTCTCTTATAATTTACTATGTTTGTATTGTAAAGTCTTTCATTTTCACATCTTACATCTTCTTTCCAGTTCCATTTAATAGTTTCTCTGTTGTCCTCTTTTAAAGGAGGTTCAGCATTACTGTATGTTTCTCCTGTGTTGTCACAAGTTTTAGATGTTGATATCTCTTTCCATGATTCAATTCCAGTTTGTCTCATAGGGTACGGGTCGCTGCCGTGGCTGTATCCATAGTTTTGTGCAAAGAGCGGAATAAATGTATCCATATTATCAGGATATCTGTTTGTGCAGTATCCTGGTCTGCCCCAGTAATCAAGTATTGAATCATCAGCCCAACAAAAACGGTTATTTATTTCTGTTGCTTTACTCTCTTTTGAGATTGTTGTTGCATTGTTAATTTTTATATACTGGTTTATATAAAAATCTCCCCAGCAGATTTCCATGCTGCTTGTTGTATTGCAATCTTTAACTCCTGCAAACTGATTTACAGTGCTTTGATTATTTTTTACATATTTGTAATCAGGGTCACATTTATCTCCTATTCCATCAAGATCGTGATCAGGCTGCCACATATACTTTTTATTCAATGAGAAAAATGGAAAGTTGTCATTACTTACAAAATAACCATGATCATAAGTATACTGATTATAAATAGCTCCACCATCCATAGGATTTGTACAGATTTTGCCTTTCTCATTTTCAGGCTGACATTCTCCGCTTATAAGTTCATCTGCAAGTGAGGCTTCTTCATAGGGGTTGTAAACTAGCGGGCAGTTATCGCACGCATCCCCTATCTTATCTGAGTCTGAATTTATCTGATCTGAATTTGGTGTAGTCGGACAGTTGTCAAAACTATCTCGTATTCCATCTTCATCACTATCTGTTTCATCATAATAGGTGTTTATGCTGAGTGAAGGGTCTCCATAAATGTTGTAGGCAAAACCATTCCTATAGTCCGGCCATAGCTCAACTATTGCATCATACCATGAAAACCCTACTGAATCATTTTTTATAAGAAGATTTCTAAGATATATCGTGGCTGTATCATTTACACGAGTTCCTGAAATTCGTGTTGCCGCAACAGTGGTTATAGTACCTGTTAAAATGTAGTTATAGGCAAGGTTATCACTTCTCTCAGGCCATGCGTTATTACAGCTTGCTTGAAATCCCATCATTAAAAATCTCTCTCTGTTATTAAAATACTGTTGTGTTTGTGATGTTGTAAGAACATGCATAGCAATAGTTGGGTTGTTTGCAACACCATGTGTATGCCAGAAAAAAACTCCAGGATCATGATTTAATACAACGTCTCTGACAGAGTCTTCTGTACAATCCTGATCTATATAGTTAAACAATGGATCAAAAGATGTTTCATCTTCTGGCGCTTGCTGTATACATAAACAATATTTTCCATCATTATCTTCTTTAACTTCTCCTTTACATTTTCTGGAATTAGGAATATCATAATCTCCACGACACCATTTTTCAGGATCGTTTCTTCTTTGCACCTCATAGGGAGTGTTGTTATAAACACGATAATACCATGGTTCTGTACTGGTATTTCTATTTGCTGTATAACCGTTGTTTATTAAAACTTCGTTTACTACATTTTCACCTGCACCATGACCTGACCAGTCATCTCCAAGCATTGGCATTGCCATAAAGATGTTTTTTCTGTATTCTGCACTCTCTTTTACTGTGTTTTCATATATTATAGCTCTTCTAAACAATGAATCCAGATTGTCAAAATTATCATCATAGAAAGGGAATCTGCCAGCTAAAAGATCTGGAAACCTATCAATGCTTTTTGTGTCATCTGTTCCTGAAGGACCTCCTGGACCTACTCCATAATTTCCATCTCCATTTGTATCCCAGTCTGAAGTCAATTCTGCATAATAATAATCTGTAGGATAAAATCTGTTGATATCTGTTTCATCTGTTCCATAATCAGAATCATTTGTATACCGATAGAGCCACGTTTTTTTCATTGGAACATCTCCTGATTCAGGATCAGGATTTCCTACTAGAAGAAGATACTCAATGGGTAATGTAAGATAATTTTCTTGTAACCATTTTCGGATATTCTCAGCTGCGGTATCTCCAGTCCCTCCGCCCCAACCATTACTCATGGTTGTACTATCATTTATCATTTTATTCTGAGTTACTACAAAAACGTTAAAACCTCGCTCTTTTTTAGACTCTATAAAGCGTCTGATATTTTTTGATTTTTCATAAATATGATTAGTTGTGAGTATAACGTAATTTTTAGGTAAATCATTTTTAATGGTTGAATAAGGAATTAAACTATTATTCTGATTAACTAGAGAAATGTTATTTATGTTTACAGCTTTTGAAGAGATATCAAAAAGCATTTTTTTTCCCAGATTTGATATAGGAATTTTTACAACTGTTCCCTGCTGAGAACCATATTCCAGTGTGAGTATGGCTGATTCAATTTTTTTAAGTTTTTTTGTAACAGGATTATATTTGTATGGATATATTTCAACTGTTGCTATGTTTACTGTTCGCTGTTTGCCTATAAAGAGTTCTCCTTTGTAATTTGCAGGATAAAAATTGTCAGAAGAGTATATTTCCATGTTTTTACCGTCAACTATTGTTGCATCTGCCGGATAACTTTCTCCAGACATCGGATCAGGCACAATTGGCTCAACTTCCCATTCCTCTGCAAGTTCAGTTTCATTTAAATCTGATATATATGCTGTAGCTGTAGATTTATCCACACCATCAGGTAAAATAAAGGTTGCCAAATAGGGTCTGGGAATAGCAGGATTCCCCGGTAAATCTCTCATCAAAAATGAATCAAATTTGGCAAATCCGCCTTCATTTGAAACTGAGACTTCTTTTAAAGGTAGATTCGTAGTAAAACTTCCTGCATACAATAAACTGAATGCAAAAAGAAAACATGAAAAAAGCCATAGTCTTTTCATAACAATTTCTCCAAAAATTTATTAATAAAATAAACGGGCTTTAAATAAGTCACTTTGAATTTATTACCGCTGTAATTTACAAATGTCAAGGAATCAAAGTCTTTGTTTTTTGATTGGTTTCAGAGGTTAACATTTCTTTTTTCTGACTTTTTTAAACACTGGAAAATTTATTTTCCTTGTGTATCAACGTTTAGAGAAAATCTATCATGCCAAATTTTACACTTTTTTAAACATCGGACATTTTGACTTTTTTTTATAAAATTTTTATTGCTACCTGAAAGAAATTTTTATAGTGCCTTTGATATTTCAACTTTCTCACATAAATTTGTAACGGTTTTTTATTTCTGTATAATTACTAGAATTTTATTATGAGGCTGATATGAAAAAAATATGTGTTCTCGGACTTGGATATATAGGGCTTCCAACTGCAAGTATTCTTGCCACGAAAGGATATTCCGTTCTTGGTGTTGATGTCAGTAGTGATGTTGTTGAAACTATTAACAGAGGAAAAGTACATATTGTTGAGCCTGATCTTGATATTCTTGTAAGGTCTGCTGTTAATTCCGGTAATTTAAGGGCTTCGCTTGAACCTGAGGAATCTGATATTTTTTTTATTTGTGTGCCAACTCCATTTAAGGAAGGTTATAAACCGGATCTCATTTATGTCGAAAAAGCTGCTGAAAGTATAAGAGATTATGTTAGGAAAGGTAATCTTGTTGTTCTTGAATCAACTTCCCCTGTCGGTACAACCAGAAATCTTGTTGCTGAGATATTGAAAGAGAGTGGTCTTAATATCGGCGAGGAGCTTTTTATTGCTCATGCTCCTGAAAGAGTTTTACCCGGACATATTTTAAGAGAAACTATAGAAAATGACCGTATAATTGGTGGGATTAACAGAAAATCTGCAGAAGTCTGTCGTGATTTTTATGAAACTTTTGTAAAAGGCGAAATTTTTCTTACAAATTCTGATACGGCAGAGCTTGCCAAGCTTGTTGAAAATTCATACAGAGATGTTAATATTGCTTTTGCAAATGAACTTGCCGAAATTTGTGATGGGCTTGGTATTAATGTATGGGAGCTGATAACGCTTGCTAACCGGCATCCGCGTGTAAATATTCTTTCTCCTGGACCTGGTGTCGGAGGGCATTGTCTTGCTGTTGATCCGTGGTTTATTGTTGATTCAGTTCCTGAAACGGCAAAGATTATAAAGGCTGCAAGAGAGATTAATGAACATAGACCTTTTTCAATAATAGATAAGGTTAAAAAGCACAGTGAAAAGTTCAAACACCCTGTTATTGGCTGTCTTGGAATAAGTTACAAACCTGATATAGATGATATTCGTGAATCTCCTGCTCTTACAATTGTAAAAGAACTTATGAATCTTTCATCTGCCGAAATTCTTGTTAATGATCCTTATATGAAAAAGAATATGACTGAAATGACTAATACTTCTCTTGATATTCTTCTTGCAAAGAGTGATATTGTTGTTCTTCTGGTAAATCATAAGGAATATAAATCTATTGATAAGACTCTTCTTTCAGAAAAAATAGTTATTGATACGAGAGGGCTTTTTTCATTCAATTATAAATAGTTGTTTTTTAGTTTGTATCGGAATTTCTGATAAAGAAATCTTTTCTATACTCCGTAGGTGTTTTTCCATTTATTTTTTTAAAAATTATATTGAAAGATGATTTTGATTTAAAGCCGCAGTTGTATGCAATAATAAGTATACTTTCATTTCTGTTTTCAGGTTTTTCTAATTCTTTTTTTACTTCATTGGCTCTGTAAGTATTTACAAATGTATAAAAATTCTGATTAAATTCGCTATTTATTACTTGTGAAAGATGATGTGGTGAAATGTTAATTTTTTCAGCCAGTATTTTTACTGATAGAGATTCATCAAGAAATGGTTTTTCTTTTTCCATAAAATTTATAAGTTGGTTTGCATACGCTACAGATAACTGATTGTCAATGGTGCTTGTTTTATACTTTTCCTTTAGTTCGTCTTTTAGTTCTGTAAGTTCTTCAACAGTAGCATTTAATTCCTGAGCTTTTTCAAGAACAAGAATTTCAAGAAGTTTCTTTTGCTTATTGATTTTTTTTAATCTTAGTTTAAAAATTATCCAGATTATTAAAACAAGTATTAATATGAAACAAACACGGAACCATATTGTCTGATAAAAAAAAGGTTTACGTTTAAATGAAAAAGAAGCACCTTTATTGTTCCATACATTGTCATTGTTGGCTGCTTTAACTTTAAATGTAAAGTTACCATAAGGAAGATTGTTATAATATGCAACACGTCTTGAACCAGCATTGATCCATTCTTTATCTACACCTTCAAGTTTGTATTTAAAATTAACTTTTTCAGGAACAGAAAAACTGAGGGCGGTGTATTCTATTTCCATATTTTTTGTAGAAGCTTCCAGTTCTTTTGTACTGGCAGGTAATATTTCTTTACCATCTGCAGTAATTTTTTCTATCAAAACAGGAGGAACGGTTGTGTTAAGGTAATCTTTATCAGGTAATACGGAAACAATTCCTTTTATTGTTGGAAACAGAAGTTCTCCTGTTGAAAGTTTTAGCGCTGAGGGATGGAAGCCTCCGTTGCATTCACGGGATTTCATTCCATCCAAGGTGTCATAAGAAATTGATTGTATAAATTTTGTTTTTTCTTTTGCAAAATCAAGAATTTTTGTTTTTTTTACCTTAAAGATACCTTTGTTGCTGCTCATCCATAGGTAACCACTTGAATCTTCTAATATAGAAAATACTTTATTATCAAAAAGACCTTCTTTTTCAGAGAGTGAAGTAAATTTTCCTTCTTTATATAAATTTAATCCTCCTCCTTTAGTTCCTATCCATAAATTCTGATCTTTATCTTCATAAATTGACAGAACAGTTGAATTTGATAATCCATCTTTTTCTGTAAAAATAGTAAACTTTTTTCCATCAAATGATATCAGTCCTCCTTTTTTTCCTGAAGCTCCTATCCAGATAGTCTTTTTTTGATCTAAAATCATTGTTCTTATTATTCTTCCATCAAGTTCTTTGGATCCATATTGTTTAATATTGTTGTCTTTTACTGAGACTAGAGCATGGTTATATGTTCCTAGCCATAACATACCATCTTCAGTTTTGATAACAGAGCTGATATCTCCTCCAGATAAAATTTCCGGTACAGCTATTGTTTGGAAATGATCTCCGTTTAAGATACTTAATCCGCTTTGTTTTTTTTCTGCATCAGAACTTGCTATAATATTGCCGTTTTTATCTTCATATATGGTATTTATGATGTTGCTTGCCAATCCATCGAAAGTAGTAAAATTACGTATGAATTTTCCATTCTGGAACAAAAATATCCCTTTATTTCTTGTTCCTGCCCAGACATTTTTTTTGCTGTCTTCAAAAAGCACTATGGGAGGAAATAGTGTTAGCATTTTGTTGGCAGTATGGTTTGAAAACTTTGTAACTCTAAGTTGAACAACCCCTTCTTTCCATGTCCCTGCCCAAAGATTGTTTTCTCTATCTAACATTAAAGTCGTTATGTTAAGATCTGGGAGGTGTTCATTAATATCTTCATTTTTAAATATTTCATCATTTTTAATAAAATTGATTCCGCCACCAAAAGTTCCAATGATTATTGTTCCATAAGCATCTTCAACTATTGAAGATACCCAGTTGTTTGATAGACCTGTTTTCTCGTTGTAATGCACAATTGTATTTTTTTTAAAAAGGGTTATGCCTCCCGTTTGCGTTCCAATCCAAAGATTTTGTTCTTTGTCTTCAAAAATGGTTCTTATAATATTACCGGATAGTCCTTCTTTTTTGGTGTAGAGCTTGCATTTACCTTTATTAAAAAGACATAGCCCTTTAGATGTGCCAATCCAGAATTGTCCCTTGCTGTCTTCAAGAAAAGCTAGAATTGTGTCATCGATGAAACCTGATGCTGTTGATAAAGTTGTAATTTTATTTCCTTCTATTCTCTTAACTCCGTTACCATAAGTGCCTATCCATATTCTGCCCTGTGAATCTTCATAAAATGTTCTTATTAGTTCAGAATTTTTATTATTATCATTATCAATGATTTTTTTTGTAAAAGTTCTGTCTTTATACTTTAAAATATTATTTCCCCCAATCCATACATTGCCGGAAGAATCTTGAAAGAGGGCTCTTGTAGAATCAAAAGATATTTTTTGATTGGATTTATTGTTAAACAGGGTAAATTTAACCCCATCAAAACGAGCAATACCTTCAGCTGTTCCAAGCCATATATAACCATCTCTATCCTGAATTACCGAAAAAACAGTATTTTGAGGAAGTCCGTCATTTATTTGCCAGTTTTTAACTACAGAATATTTGTTTTCATCGCTAAAAACTTTTCCATTTAATAAAAGTGGCAGAAAAAATAAAAAAAATAAGAATAGCTTCATGATATTATGTAATTATGCTTAATAAAAAATAAGCTACAAAGATATTTTGTAATATGAGTTATAAATATCAAGTTTTTTTGATTTAAAAGAAAAAAGAGATCATCTTACGCTGAAATCATCAAAAGATGCGTTTAAAGAATCATCTTGAAGTGACCAGATAGAAAAAGTAAGCACGTCATTTTCTGTGCAGAAATTGTCAAGGTTCCCAAAAGAAACTCTATATGTTGTAAAAATTGTTTTGTTAAATGCTGTATATGAGTTGTCTTTAGAGCTGTCGGCAGCAGAATCATAGTTGAATGTTGATGATGATGAATCTAATACATAAAATCTTCTGCCATTCTTTCCCGCCAACTCAAAAAGAACAGTTCCGTAGCCTTTTATTTTAAATGTCATTTCATATGGCAGTGATTCAGAACATCTGAAATAGTTTTTCAGTATCCATCTGGTTTGACTGCCTGAATAAATAACCGAAAGATTAGATGTTACATCATAGGGATAAGACCCTCCATTTGAAGCATCAACATAAGATGATGTAATCCAGCCTCTGAAATGATATCCTGGTCTTACAACATCATAATGACCTTCCATTGATACATCTTGAAAGTCACCATTAAGAATGGTTTCAGGTTCTTCAGAAAGAACTGTATTTTGTGTACATGGCGATGGGGGTTTTGATAGTTTAAAATCAACTGCGCCATTTTCTGTATCAAATCCATCTGTTAGACGACTTATGGAAAGGTAATTTTGATCCAGATCTGTTATGGCTTCAGCATTTTCACACAATGTATAAGTTCCGTCAAGATATTCTGGGTTTACAAAACTACCGGAAGGCAGTTTTACACCATTAAGACATGCTCCATAACTAACTGCATCTAAAATAACAGCTTTATTATTTTCAACATAAGCCAGAGCAATTGCTCCGGCACCGTGATCTTGATCTTTTAAAATATCATTGAAGATTTTTCTGTTATTACAGGAAAACTTATTAATTTGTGCTGTGTCCCAACCTTTATGAATTAAAATGTATTTCCCTGCTTCAAGAGTTTCACTCATTACATCTGTAGTTGACACAGTTGAACCTGTATTAAGATCTACTTTCTGAAAAACTAATGAATCTGTAACCGTATCCCATGTCGAATAATATAATTTGATTTTATCAAGAGAAACTGTTTTGGTACCTTTATTATAAATCTCAATAAATTGTTTTTTTTCAGGGGAAGAACCATAATTTTCATAATCTATTTCATTTATTACAAGAGGATATTGCTGTTTTATTTCTTCATCATCGCTAACAGAAGTGTTATCGTTATCTGTATTTTCATGATCTAAATCACTCATATTAAAATCATTGTCACTATTTTCAATATCTTCTGTTTCTGTGTCTGTTATCATAACATGATCTTCATCTGTTTCCTGGAAATCATTAGTATCATTCGAATCTGTATCTGATGAGATGTTATCAGTTTCCAAATCATTAGATATAATATCATTATCCTTTATTATATCCTGATCATGTGGATCTGTATCGGAAATAACTTCTTCATCTGTAGTTGAATTATAAAACTCATCTGTTATGGATTCGTCATCATAGAAAATGTCTTCATCGTCCGCAGGAAGACAGGAGATTGTAAAAAATAGAAAACTAAAAGAAATGAGAAATGAATTTAATTTCATAGAATACCTCCAAAAAACTGTTAACTTGCATTTACAATAATACTGTAAGAAATTATATGTTGTTTTCGCCTTTCTTTGTAAAGAAGAGCTTTTTTTGAATAATATTAAAAAAGTTAAGAAGATTAAAAGAATGAAATATGTCAGGAAAGAAGTATGTTATTTAAATTATAGGTTGATTTAAGAGTTTTTCCTGTTTTTTATTATAAAGAAATACTTTTTTGGCTTATATAAAGCAAGAAAAATGTTCTGCTTTATCAACAGTGTCGAAAGAATTTTTATATTAACAATAATTAAACTGTAATTTATTTAATAGGAGTAAATGCAGATGTTTAAGATGTTTAAGATTTTTAATTTATTTGTCTTTTTGTCTTTGTTTTTTTTAATTTCATGTGTTAGTGATGAAAAGGAGGAAACGGATAATGATTTTTATCCAGATGAAAAAAGTGATATTACAGTGGATGAAGATACAGATAATGCAGATGATTATGATAATATTTCTGAAGATGCAGATAATGTTGATGATAGTGATGATATTCCGGACGATGGGCTTGATGAATCATTTATAACTCCAAACAGAGGTCTTGCTTTTAAGATGATATCAATGATTTCTTCAGACATTGGAGATATTAAAACTCCTGAAACAATAAAAGCTGAACTTCTTGTTAATGGTACATCTGAAATTTTAGATGGAGAAGGTTCTCACATAATGGCAGGATTAACTAAATTATATATCGTGTTAGCAGGAAAAGAAGTTCCAGATAAAATAAAATATGAAGCAAGAATTGTAATTCCAATTGAAAATCTTGAATCTCTTACTAATGCCGGTTTTCATTCTTTTGATCAGGATGGAGATTTTTACAGAATAGATGTAATCAAACAGTGGAAAAAAAATGATGACATTATTAAATGTCCGATACAGATTAATGAATCTCCTTTGAAAAAAGATCAGTTCTATGCAGTAACCGAGGGAATGAAATGGATTGGCGAAGAAAAAATGAGTATGATGATAAATGCAAGAATGGAAAATGATCCTAAAAAAATTGCTGAAGATATGGGAACACTTTTTTATTATCAGACATGTAGTTGTTTTACTGTTGTGGAAGGTGAGGAAACTGCAAGAGAATGTACTTTTGAAGATGTAGGTGAAACACCTCCTGAATGTGTACAGAACAGTGATTGTTATGATAACAGCAATGGTAAAACTGCTTGTGACCTTCACAGAGAGAGTGAAACTTTTCTTACTTGCATAGAGCCTATTGAAGTTAATAGTTGTACAGATGATTCTGATTGTATTAATAATACAAATGGAAAGATATCCTGTGATATGGCATCAGAAAGTTCAACATTTAATAGTTGTGTAAAACCTAACGAAATATGTCGTAATATAAGTTTTGAAACTCTTGAATGGAGAGGGTTGAATGCTCATAATGGATATACCTACATAGCAAAAATAGATCCTAATTTAGGAGAAGATCAGGAAGTTGAGCTTGGTAAAATTATCCCTGACTATCTCTATTTTGAGTTTTATGGTGATGATTATTCTTTTCCGGTAACTTTTGATCTTGGTGATTCGGAGCATGATAATTATGATTTAACGAAAGAGGCAATTATTGTAAGAGAAAATGAAACAGATTCATATTACGGAAGGACATACTTTCAAAGTGAAGGAACTTTGAAGCTGGAAAAAGTTCAGTTAAACTATGGAAAAACAGAAATGACAGAGCATTCCAAAGGTGAAATAATAAATCTTAAACTTGTAGAAATGGATAATGATGAAGCACCACTTTGTTTAAGAGTAAATGGATCATGGGATACCACTGTTGCTCCAGTGTGCGGTAATGGTAAAATTGAAGAATATGAAGACTGTGATGATGGAAATGAATGGGATTCTGATGGTTGTTCTTCTGTTTGTAAAATTGAGGATAATTACAATTGTATTAATGAACCATCGAATTGTTCACAAAGTACAGATCCATGTTCAACTGTTAATTGTTCAGGACATGGAACATGCAATGTTGTTGATGGCAGTCCGGTTTGTAGTTGTGAAGAAAATTATGGAAATAGTGATACAGATAAAACTGTATGCCTGCTTCTTGGTAATACTTGTGAAGCTCCAATGGTGACAGTAAATGTGTCAGGAAAATATATGTTTAATACTTCTATTACTGGATATACTAACAATTTTGCTCCTTCTGAAACTTGTTCAACTGCATATGAAAATTCAAGTTTAGATTATGTTTTTAAGCTGGAACTTGATAGAAAATCTTCCGTTGTTATAGATATTTCTGCCTTTGTATCATCAAGTCCGGCAGATACAGTTTTATATATTTCCGACACATGTGGGACATCAACAATAGCATGTAATGATGATAAGGAAACAACCAATTATCTGAGTAAAATAGAGAAAACTCTTGAGACAGGAATTTATTATATTGTATTAGATACATTTTATGGCGATTCCGGTTCCTTTACAGTTGATGTGGAAATAAATGATCCTGAACCTGTTTCCAATTGTACAAAATTTTCCTTAAAACCTATTCAGGTAAATACATTTTCAGATGGCACAGTTCTGTATTTTACACAATTGATGTCAAATATCGGAGATGCTGCAACAGATGAACTGACAATGGAATTTTATGGTGCTTCTTATGTTGATGGTTTTACTTCTGATTTAGCCAGTGCTGTTAACAGCAACTATCAGACATGTGAAGAATGTCTTCTTCTGACAGCGGATAATGGCAATGTTTTTTATTATCCCACTTCAGGAACTTTGATGCTGGAACAAATAATTCCTGAAGGAAGTATGTCAAAAGCATCAAAAGGTAAAATAATATCTCTTCGAATGGATAAAGTTGATATTGACTGGGGAACTATGGAAAGTACTGTTATAACAGGTGATAATGCGGAATGTGTGGAACTTGAAACCCAATTTGAATGGAATACAACTCTTTAAAACTATGTATTAGTTTGTAATCAGCTTATCAATATCCGAATAAATATCTTTATTTGAATTTAATCTTAACAATGTGATGATGTTTCTATCATTCTAAGTGGAATAGATCTTTTAGTTTTAAATGAAGCGTATTATATTGCTAAGGGATATTTTATCTTTAAACGTACCTTTTATAGTGGATCTATATGCAGGCCACGGAGTGTTGAAACCATTATATATCTCAGTTTTTTCAAGAATCATTTCTCCTGAAGAAGATTCAAGTTCAAATGTTGATGAAATGATTTTCTTCTCAGAAATGATAGGTGTGTCAACAGGATTGAAGTAAAAATAAATTTCATAACTGTGTTTTCCTGCGGTTTTTAATGTATCTTTGATATGAAATGATTCTTCTTCAAGTTCAAAGATTCTTTCATGATAAACATTTTTCCATGAAATAAGCCAGCCTGAAACTCTTCCTGCATAGCCTGTAAGAGGGTAGTTTTCTCCTCTTGATGCAATTCTGAAGCTTTTCCACATTTCGTGCTGATCGTTATTATCAACTGAAATAGTATTGTGTGCTTTGGAGCTTCTTAAAAATGATCTTTCAGAGTTGTTTTCGTAATCTTTACATCCACTGTCGTAAAAAAGTTTTCTGCCTCTGTCATAAAGTTCAAAAGAGAGCGCTGACGAATGTGCATGACCGGGCTGAAATGGTGGAAATCCACCACCATCAATATATATTGTTCTTTTAAAATCGGAAAGAACTGCAAAATTGGATTTTTGAAAGACTTTTGTTTTTGGTTTCATCCACTCAATTTCCAGACCAAGCGATTTGCCCATGAAGAGAAGTTCTGATGGATAGTAGGTTATATTGTCTCCGGCATCATTAAACAGCGGAATTTTATCTGAGCTGGTAAATGCATTTATAAAAGAGAGCATTCTGCTGGCAATAGGTTTGTATTTGTCACCTGCTTTTATATTGATGATATCGAGTATCATTGAAGTTGTTATGAGTGTATACATAAAAGAACGTTCAAAATGTCCGCCATCTTCAAAAACTTGTTCTTTAAGTGCTATATCAAGTTTTTCATCGACTTCCTTTCTGATTTTATTAAGTTCATCACTTCCTTCAATAAATGAAAGTCCAAACTTAAGGGCAAGAAGATTTGTTAATAGATGATTGCCGTCAATATCATATTCAAGGTTTGCATAAACTCTTGATATGTCTTTAAATATTATTTTTTCAATAATGGCATCTTTAAAAGAGTATATCAGCAGAAATTTTATTAATGAAAAAATTCTGATTGAAGCAGGATATGGGTGATTAAAAATTTTATGTTCGGAAGAACTTGATGCATCAAACCAGTCTTTTATCATATAAAGAGCTGTTTCTTTATCCATTTCCTGTTGAAGAACAAATTCAAGATAGTGAAGGTTAAAAAGCCAAAGCTGATCAGGCCCTTCCTCCCAGGATTTAAAAGCAGATCTTTTACCTGCAAATCTAAAGAAAAGACCGCTCTGTTCCTTTTGGAATGTTTTTTTTGTAAACGGAAATTTTGTTTCAGCGATAATTGGTTTAAATATCCATGAACAGACAAGCGGTTTTTTATTTATCTTAAAAATTCTTTTTTTAATGAGATTTTTGATTTGTGACTTTTTTAATTTAGATATTACTTTAAAGAAACGGATAATATTTTTCATCAAAAATTCCGTTGTTTATCTATCGGTTTTTATTATATCAGGAGTCGAAAGAGAATCAATTTTTATGGATTTTCTTTCCAGTATCGCTTTTTCCACTGCAAAGGTTGAAAGAGTTGTATTCAGTATTGAATCAAGAGTGATTGCAGGTTTTTGTGTTTTTACTGCTTCTGCAAATGCTGAAATTTCCTCTTTAAATCCTTTTTCCTGTTTCAGGAAACGCTTTTTAGTTCTTTTTTTATCAAAAAGCTCAATATCACAAAAGTTATTAACATTAATCATTGTTTTGCCGCATACTATTTCTATTTTTTCCTTTTGAACAAGATCATTTCCCATTGCATGATATGTAATTCTTCCAATATTGCCATTGTCATATTCAAGCAGAATTTCAATATTATCATCGGTTCTATATGTCGACAAATCTTTTCCAAGCCCTAAGCCTGAAACAGATTTTACATTTCCATTCGCAAACTTTGAAATTAGATCAACAAAATGACAAACTTCACCTTTAATTCTTCCTCCTCCAATTTCAGGATCATGAATCCATGAATCATCAGGAATTTTGCCGGAATTGACAGAATAGCTGATCATGCAGGGCATGTTTTCAGGTATGAGATTAGAAACATAATCGGAAACTGGCGAAAAACGTCTGTTAAAACCGATATGCAGAATAGCACCACTCTCTTCGGCACATTTCTTTATTTCATACAAATCTTTTAATTCAAGAGCAAGAGGCTTTTCAGTAAAAACATGAATCCCTTTTTTAAGAGATTTTATTATCTGCTCAGCATGAAGATTATGCCTTGTCGTTATCACAACCGCATCAAGTTCAGCCTCATCAAACATAGAATTAACATCGCTGTAAACACATGCAATTTTAAATTTCTCCGCCATCGACCTTCCGCTGTAACCGCCTGCACTTACAATAGCACTTAAGTAAAAATCATTATTCTGGGCAAAATGTGGAATAAGGACTGACCTTGCAAAATTTCCTGCACCGATAAACCCAAGTTTTATTTTTCCTGAAGGTGCTTTTCCTTTTTTTATCACAATACCTTTTTTAGTTTCTATTTCGCTGTTTTCCTTATTTCTTTTATAGGAAAGCAGAACAGCAATATAACGTTCCTTTCCATTTTCAATCATATCATAGGCACTTACTGCATCTTCAATATCAAAATTATGTGTCTTTAAAAGCTCGGTTTTAATTGAGCCATTAGAAAGCATAAGGAGAATTTGTTCCATATTTCTTCCTTCAGTCCAGCGGACATAAGGAAAAGGATAATCAATTCCACCTTCTTCATAAGTCGGGTCGTAACGACCAGGGCCGTAAGATGTAGCCATAAGAAATTCAAGCTCTTTTTTATAGTAGATGTCTCTTGGAATTTCCATCTGAGTGAGGCCGACCATAACAACGCGACCCTTGTTTTTAACAACCTCACCTGCAGTAATTACTGGAGCATTAGTTTTAGCTGCAGCAGTAATAATAACGCTGTCTGCACCATAACCAGAAGTGAATTCAAGTACTGCATCTTCAAAACTGGAAGAAAGTGCGATATCAGCACCATTTTTAATAGCAAGCTCAGCCATTAGTGGATTAGGATCAAAACCAATAACACGGCATCCTGCCGCCTTAAGAATCATTACTGTTATCTGACCCAAAAGACCAAGACCCAGAACAGCAACAGTTTCGCCGAGCCTGGAATCAGCTCTTCTTACACCCTGCATAGCAATTGAAGCAACAGTTGTAAAAGCGGCATCTTCAAAAGAGACATTATCAGGGATTTTATTTACAAGGTTTTCAGGAACAGCATCATATTCAGCATGATTTGCATAACCTGCGCCAGCAACAGCAACTCTGTCTCCAATACGAAAACGGGAAACACCTTTTCCAATTGATACAACTATGCCTGCTGCTGAGTAACCGAGAGGAATTGGGGTGTCAAGCTTGCTTAAAACCTTTTTAGCAGTTGTAAGGAAACCATCATTACGGGCCTTTCTTATAACTTGACGAACCAAATCAGGCCTTTCTGCCGCTTTTCCGAGCATCGATTTTCTGGAAAAGGATACAAGCATCTTTTCCGTACCTGCTGAAATAAGTGAATTAATGATTTTAACGACAACAAACCCATCTGAAGGTTGAGGAACAGGCACTTCTGCAATTTCCATTTTGCCTGATTTAAAAGATTGAATTATCTGCTTCATTATAACCCCGTCTCGTTAAAGAAGTGAAATTATATACTTTTAAGTACTATCTTGCCAGTAAAAAATGTGGTTTACTTATTGAGAATATTTTTTGGAATAAGGAAGATTTATTTTAATGTATATTCAAAGTAGGATTTTGAAGAATTTTCTTTATTAAAGTAAAAAAAAGGAGAGCTTAAAGCTCTCCTTAAATAATTTGGAAATACAATTTATTTTGGTCGGGGCGACTGGATTTGAACCAGCGACCACTTGAACCCCATTCAAGTACGCTACCCAGGCTGCGCTACGCCCCGATTTGTGAGAAAATTATTTTCTACTGCTATTTAAACGTTCTTTAAGAACCTGACTGTGATGAAATGTTGCTACCTTTCTTTTTTCGATAGTCATCGTATCTCCAGTCTGAGGGTTTCTTCCTTTACGTTCTTTTTTCTCTTTAACAAGAAATTTGCCAAAACCTGAAATGTGTATTTCGTTATCTCTTGAAAGACCTGTCTTGAGTTCTTCAAAGAACATATCTACAAGCTGAGAAGCACGCTTCTTATCAACTTTCATATGTTCGTATACAAGTTCTGACAGTTCTATCTTTGTTATACTCATTCTGGCACCTCTCCGTTAAACAGCCATAACCTCTTCAACAATTTTATTGAAAGCAGCAGGCTCTTCCATTGCAAGGTGAGCAAGTACTTTTCTATCAAGACTTATATTAGCTTTTGCAAGCTTATTTATAAATACTGAATATGATAATCCATGTTCTCTTACAGCAGCATTAATTCTGGTAATCCAGAGTGAACGGAATTCTCTTTTTTTCTGTTTTCTGTGTGCAAAAGCAAATGCCCATCCTCTTTCTACAGTTTCTTTTGCTACTCTGTAGGTTTTAGATCTTGACTGATAATTTCCTTTGGCTGCATTAAGAATAGTTTTTCTTCTTCTATTTGCCTTAAATCCTCTTTTTACTCTCATTGCTATATCTCCTCTCTAGCTTGAATAAGGAAGTAACTTCCTAAGCTGATCATTGTGGCTTGCATCTACAATACCACTTTTTCTAAGGTTTCTTTTTGTTTTTCTGGTTTTTTTGGTAAGAATATGGCTTTTAAATGCATGCCACATTTTAGTCTTGCCTGAACCAGTCTTTTTAAAGCGTTTTGCAGCGGCTCTATTGGTTTTCATTTTAGGCATAACTTTTGCTCCTTTCCCTTAATTCTTGGGAGTTAACATCATTGACATTTTTTTATTTTTTACTGTTCTATCTAAATCTACATTGAGGTTTTCCTTACCACCAAGTTCCTCAACTATTTTGTCAAGATTTTCAAGTGCTTTGTCAACAAACATTACTTCACGGCCTCTGAAAAAAACTGTGAATTTTACGTTGTTGCCTACTTCAAGAAATTTGGCGGCCTGTCTTACCTTTGTCATTAAATCGTGTTCGTCTGTATTTGGCCTTATTTTTAGTTCTTTTATTTCTATTACGGCCTGCTTTTTCTTTGAATCTTTAGCTTTCTTTTTAAGCTTGTAAAGATGCTTGCCGTAGTCCATAATTTTACAGACAACAGGATCAGTGTTTGGAGAAACACAGACCAGATCTAGTTCGTACTCTTCTGCAATTCTTAAAGCTTCACTTTTTGAAATTACTCCGAGCTGATCTCCATTCGGGGCAATAACTCTCATTTTGACGGCTTTTATAGCACGATTAACTGGCGCATTGTCTGTCGTCGGCTTCATTAAAAATAAACTCCTCCACGATTTTCATTATTAATTTCTTCTATAAAAGCGGACAGTTCCATAGTTTTCTGCTCTCCGCCTCTTACTCTTACTGTTATTTCCTTAAGCTCAATCTCATTATCTCCAATTACAATTATGTATGGAGTCTTATTTACAATCCACTCTCTCACTTTGTAACCGGTTTTTTCATTCCTGTCATCAAGTTGTGTGCGGATATTAATCTTTCTTAGTGCCGAGTCAAGCTTTTTTGCTGTCTCGATATGTTTTTCAGATACAGGTATGATTGCTACCTGGTCTGGAGATAACCACAAAGGCAGTGCTCCTTTATAGTGTTCAATAAGAACACCGAAGAATCTTTCAAGAGATCCCATAAGTGCACGATGAATCATTATTGGTCTCTGTTCGCTACCATCTGTTGCAGTATATTCAAGATTAAACCTTTCAGGAAGGTTAAAATCGAGCTGTATCGTTGAAAGCTGCCATGCTCTGCCAATTGAATCTTTTACTGCGATGTCTATTTTAGGACCATAAAACGCACCGTCACCTTCATTTATTGAGTAACTAAGTCCTGATTTGTCAAGAGCTTCTTTAAGTGCAGCTTCTGCTTTATCCCAGATTTCCTGTGTACCAACTGATTTTTCAGGCTGAGTACTTAAAAAAACATTGAAATCCTCAAAACCGAAACTTCTTAATATATGAAGTGAAAAATCAAGTGTTTCTGACACTTCATCAGCCATCTGATCTATGCGGCAGAAAAGATGTGCATCATCCTGAGTAAATCCTCTTACTCTAAGTAATCCATGAAGTGTTCCAGATTTTTCATATCTGTAAACTGTTCCAAGTTCCGCCCATTTAAATGGGAAATCACGATAACTTCTTTTCTGTGATTTATAAAGCATAACATGGAAAGGGCAGTTCATTGGTTTTGCGTAGTAGTTTTCGCCATCTATGTCCATAGGGCTGTACATTCCATCTTTATAAAAAGAGAGATGACCGCTTGTTTCCCAAAGATTTGAGCGCCCTATGTGCGGTGTGTAAACTATTTCGTAACCATATTTATAATGTTCTCTTTTCCAGAAATTCTCAATAACGGTTCTGATTCTTCCACCTTTTGGTGTCCAGAGTACTAATCCTGGTCCGACCTGTTCGCTGAAAGTATAGAGATTAAGCTCTTTTCCGAGTTTTCTATGATCTCTTTCCTTTGCTTCTTCAAGCATCTGAATATAATCTTTCAGTTCTTTTTGTGATGAAAAAGCTGTTCCGTATATTCTCTGAAGCATTTTATTTTTTTCATCACCACGCCAGTATGCGCCTGCAACAGAAAAAAGCTTGAATGCTTTTGCAAAGGATGTATCAGGAACGTGAGGTCCGCGACAGAGATCGGTGAAATCTCCATGCTTATATAAAGTTATTGTTCCGTCTTCAAGTTCATTTATTATTTCAACTTTGTACTTCTCACCAAGTTCATTGAATTTTTTCAGAGCATTTTCTTTTGAAATTTCTATTCTTTCAAATTTATATTTTGATGCCACTATCTTTTTCATTTCTTCTTCAATGAGAGCAAGATCTTCATCTGTAAATCTGTGATTTGAATCGAAGTCATAATAAAAACCGTTGTCAATTGCCGGACCTATTGTTACAAGTGTACCGGGGAACAGTTTTGTTACAGCGTCAGCCATGATATGTGATGCTGAATGGCGAATTATTTCAAGACCTTCTTCACTTTTTACTGTTATCACATTGAGATTTCCTTCTTCAACTGAAGAAAAAAGATCTTTCAGGTTTCCGTTGACAGAAACTGCGATTGCATTTTTTGCAAGACCGGAACCTATTTCTCTTGAGATAAAATCGTAAAAACTTTCTCCTTCAGAAGCCGTTTTGATACTTCCGTCAGGTAAAATAAGGTTAAGCATTGAAACCCTCAATAATAAACAAAAAAGATGGTAGGCCCGAGTGGTTTCGAACCACTGACCCCTGCCACGTCAAGGCAGTGCTCTCCCGCTGAGCTACGAGCCCTCCTGAAAATTCAAGCAGTGGCAGTTATAGCATAAAGCTTGTGAAAGTCAATATTTTTTTAGGAAAATCAATGCGAAAGAGCATTTCTGATTTATCTAAGTCAAATAAGAACTAAAGAATTTCAATTAGAATAAATCTGGCGGAATATCTTCTTTGAAGGCTGGTTTTATTTTTTATTTTTTCCCTTTTTTGCAATGGGGGCAAGCATCTCTTTAGGTATAACTGCTTCAGTTACAGGTTGTTTTACGCTGTAAATTAACATTGCAAGCCCTACAAGAACAAAAGGAATACTGAGCCACTGTCCCATTGTCAGTCCTGTTGAAAGAGTCTGATATTCTTTTACAAATTCTATCAGGAATCTAAATGTGAAATATCCCATTAAAAATATTGATGTTAGAATCCCTCTTGTCCCTTTTTTTGTTTTCTTATCAACAATTAAAAGAATTGCAAGTATGAGAAATCCTCCAAAAGCTTCATATAACTGAGATGGATGTCTGAAATTGTTGTCGTATCTAAGGAATTTTACTGCCCATGGAACATCTGTTATTCTGCCTACAATTTCACTGTTCATGAAGTTTCCTATTCTTACGAATGCTGCACCTACTGATGCGGCAAGAACGATTGCATCGGCAACTCTAAAAAAATGTATTTTTCTTGTTTTTGAAAAATACACTGCGGCAAGTATTAATCCTATTGTTGCACCGTGACTTGCAAGTCCGCCTTTCCAGACTGCAATTAATTCAAACGGATGAGTAAGATAAAAAAATGCATCTTCATAAAAGAAACAGTGACCGAGTCTTGCTCCTATAACAGTGGCAAGTGTTCCTATTAATAAAAATTTCTCGGATACTTTTTCAGGATAACCTTCTTTTTCGAGATGTTTCTGGAATAACTTATAACCAATGAGAATTGTCATTGCGAAAAGTAGACCGTAATATCTTACCGGTCTGCCGAATATGTGAAAAATATCAGGATCTATGTTCCAGATGAATCCATGCATGTCTACGCTCCTAGTTAAGTGGTTCTATAACGAAATAAAAAGTGCCTTCAAAAAGAGTTTTAAGTGTTCCTGTTGGTCTTTTTGAATAGGGCTTTATAATATATTTGGAAAGCATTCCAACTTCAAAATCAAGATTTTTAAGAGACTTTTGTATTATTCCTTTGCCTTCGTATGTAAATATTATGTCAAGTGGAGAATCTTTTGAGATGAGTCCAGGCTGTATTCTTCCAACCCAGTGATCTTCTTTTGTTGAAATGTTGTAAAGAGAGCCTTCTTCGCCCAGTTTTCTCATATATACGTCTGCTGAAAATGTTATGATTGCATTTCCCTGATCGTCAATAAGACCATCTGCAAGTTCTTTTATCGTAAATTGAAGATCATTTCCTACTGATGCTGAATAAATTTTATTCTTGTACTGAATATAATCTTTAAGGTCTTCATTTTCCGACAGAGATACTGCGACAACATCATTTTGATGCTCAACTTCCATATATATTTCAATATCCTGCCCCTGCAGACATTTTGCCTCATAGTTCTGAAGCGTTACGGTTGTTGTTTCATTGCTGTATACGGTTTTATCTCTGAACTGTTCGTCACATATATTTGCTGAAACGTCAACTGTGTCCGTCTGAGTTCCTATTGGAGTTTCTGCTGTAACTGTTGCTGTTATTGTTATATCATCTCCTGATATCAGCTGCATCATCTGATCAAGATTTATTACTGCATCAACTGTATAACTGTCTCCAAATTCTGCCGGAACCTTACCGCTGTCCTTTACAATGTTCACTACAGAATCTTTTGTCTGTTCAGCTATTACTTCATCGACATTATTCATGGTTTCATCCATATCTATGTCATAAGTTGCAGGATTTTCACTGTTTACGTCTTCAGGATACTTGACTGTAAGATCTATCAGAAACATTTCTGAACACGCCCACATTGAAATTAAAGCAAGCGCCAGCAAAATCATTTTTAAAGCGTTTGTTTTTTTCATTTTTATTCTCCTGAAAGTAAATAAGCTTCCATAAATTCGTCAAGAATATCTTCTCCGTCAAGGACTGCTTCAGCATTTCCTTTTTCAAAATCTGTTCTGTGATCTTTCACCATTTTATATGGATGAAGAACATATGAACGGATCTGACTTCCGAAGTTTATTCCCATTTTTCCCTTTTCCTGTTCAACAATGTTTTCATTCTTTTTCTCAAGCTCCATTTCATAAAGTTTGGATTTAAGAATTTTCATTGCTGTAGCCTTGTTTTTATGCTGACTTCTTTCTTTCTGACATGTAACTATTATTCCTGATGGGATATGTGTTATTCTTATTGCCGAGTCAGTTGTGTTTACATGCTGCCCACCGGCACCTGATGCTCTGTATGTATCTATTTTCAGATCTTTTTCTTCTATTTCAATATCTATGGAATCATCTATTTCAGGTGTTATGAAAACTGATGCAAAACTGGTGTGTCTTCTTTTATTTGCATCAAAAGGAGATATTCTTACAAGTCTGTGCACACCATTTTCAGCTTTTAGGTAACCGTAAGCATAATCTCCCGATATTATCATTGTTACGCTTTTTATTGCGGCAGCATCATCTCCGGTAACCTTATCTATTATTTCTATTTCAAATTTATGCCTTTCAGCCCATCTGGTGTACATTCTCATAAGCATTACAGCCCAATCCTGAGATTCTCTTCCACCTGCACCTGAGTTTATATAGACAATGGCGTTGTTTGCATCCATTTTTCCGCCGAGCATTTTCTGGAATTCAAGCTTTCTTATAAGTTCTTCAATTGAATCTGAAATGGTCTCAGCTTCATCTTCCGCATTCTCACCTTCACTCATAAGTTCGCATAAAATAGTCAGCTCATCAAACTTGGTATCAAAAGAATTAAACAGCTCAAGACTATTCTCAAGAAGACGTTTTTTTTTGTTAAGCTCTCCTGTTTTTTCCGTATCAGACCACAATGCAGGATCCTCAAGTTTCTTTTCCACTTCCGAGAGTTCTCTTTTTTTTTCGTTGATTCCAAGTGCATTTTGAAGTATTTCGTGCTTTTCAGAATATTCTTTATGTTTTATCTGTAGTTCTTTTAAGCTTAACGCCATATTTACTCCCAGTTCAATTTGTCCAAATTTACCTTGGCTCCGTAATTTTTAACAACTTCCTGCTGATAAAGATTCCACTTATCTTCTCCTGAATCTTTTATAAGTTTTTCAACCATCAGCGGGTATGCTTTTTTGAAATCAAGATATCTTTTATATGCAAAACCTGTTATTTCCAGTATTACAAAATATTTTTCACTATCTTCTACAGGACCTATAACTTCTCCAAGTTTAGCTTTAACAACAAGATCTTTCCATGCCGGATCCATAATATCCGCACTAAAAAGTCCCCAGTCTCCATTTGTAGCTGCCAGATTCTTATCATCGGAATATCTTGCCGAAAGAAGCCCCAGAGAGTTTTCTCCGGTTTTTGTCATTTTAATTATTTTTTTTGCAAGAGATTTTTTTCTAACCCTTATTGCTGAAATCCTGTAGAGCTTGTCTCTTTTAAACTGTTCCTGATTTTCCATATAGTAGTTTTTCAGGGTGTTTTCATCTATGCCGTATATTTCCGACATTAAATTCTTTTTCATATATTCAAGAATAAGTTTCTTTTTGAAATTTTCTATCCGATTTGTGTTTTCTGCAAGATATTCAATTCCCTCTCTGATTCCTTTTTCATATAAAACTTCATCAGATATAGTCGAGTACAGAAACTTTTTTCTCATTGACGATGAATCTGAAAATCCATTGTCATTAATCCATTTGTAATATTTTTCCTTAAACTCCTGAACGGTTACCATTTCATCTTTAAATGTAAATACAGCATCATTCTCGTATTTACTGCATCCTGTAAAAAAGAGGATAAAAAAGATAAAAATTGTTAAGTACTTCATACAAAACCTCCGTTTGGATGATAACTTTTTTCATGTTTATGTCAAATTTGGTTTTAAAAGCGATTAAAAAGAAATGTGCTTTAATTGATAGAATGTTTATTTGAAGTAATTGTTGATTTTTTTATATCCTGTTCTATCATAGAATCGTAAAAAAGCCGCTATGGCATTAATTAGGGGGAAAAAATGTACGTTCGTAACGAAATACTAAAGAAAGAGCAGCTGGCTCCTTCCATTTTTCGTTTTGTTTTAAGAGAGCCTGTAATTGCAAATCATAGAAAACCAGGGCAGTTTGTAATTGTAAGAACTTCGGAAGAGGGAGAAAGAGTTCCGCTTACCATAGTTGATTCAAACAAAAGTGAGGGAAGCATTACTCTTATTGTTCAGGCAGTTGGAAGCACAACACAGGAGATGAGTAATTTTGAAGTAGGGCAGGGATTTCATGATGTGGCAGGTCCTTTGGGAAATCCTGTGGAAATAGAAAAATTCGGTACAGTTTTATGTATCGCAGGTGGTCTTGGAATTGCCCCTTTATATCCTATTATGAAAGCTCTCAAGAAAAGGGGAAACAAAATTGTAACAATTTTAGGTGCAAGAAACAAGGACCTTATAATTCTTAGGGATGAAGCTGAATCTATAAGTGACAGAATGATAATAACTACAGATGACGGTTCCGAGGGAATGAAAGGTCTTGTAACTGAAGCGGCAGAGCTTGTAATAACAAATGAAAAAATAAACAAAGCTGTTATTATAGGGCCTCCCATAATGATGAAATTTTCTGTGGACGTAACAAAAAAGCATGGAGTGCCTTCAATTGTAAGTTTAAATCCTATAATGGTTGACGGTACAGGAATGTGCGGAGGATGCAGAGTCACTGTCGGAGGCGAAACAAA
Source organism: bacterium (assembly GCA_963667425.1). Classification (GTDB taxonomy): domain Bacteria; phylum UBP6; class UBA1177; order UBA1177. Next base: position 2,655,300 of record OY763407.1, read on the forward strand.
GTTCGCCTGTGTCGATGGTCCTGAATTTGATGGTGATCTGGTCGACTTTAACGAACTTCTTCAGCGTAGTGGAATGTATAGGGAAAAAGAGAAGGAAGCTTCTCTTAAAAAAAATCATGTTTGCAGACTAAGCAATGTAACTGGGGAAAAATAGTTATGGATAAAAAAGAGAGACTTGAAATTCCAAGGCAGAAAATGCCGGAACAGGATCCGAAAGAAAGAATTGAGAATATGAAGGAAGTTCCTTACGGTTACACTGAAGAAATGGCGGTAACTGAAGCTAAAAGATGTATTCAGTGCGGAAAAAACGCTCCATGTATAAAAAATTGTCCGGTATCGATAGATATTCCCTCTGTAATGGCTTTTGTTGCAGAAGGAGATTTTGAAAATGCCTATAAAAAAATAAAAGAAAACAACCTTCTCCCGGGAATTTGCGGCAGAGTATGTCCTCAACAGGAACAGTGTCAGAGCGAATGCACTGTAGGCAAACTGAAAAAAAATAAAGAATGTGCAGTAGGAATTGGAAATATAGAACGTTTTCTTGCAGATTGGGCAAGAACAAACAATAAGGAAATCATAGTTCCGGCAGAAAAAAAGAATGGCTGGAAAGTTGCTGTCATAGGAAGTGGTCCGGCCGGACTTACAGTTGCCGGTGAACTTGCAAGAAAAGGAACAGAAGTTCATGTCTTTGAAGCACTTCACACACCTGGAGGCGTTTTGGTATATGGAATTCCTGAATTCAGACTTCCTCAGGAAATAATAGATAGTGAAATCGCCAATTTAAAAGCACTTGGAGTAAAAATTCATTGCAACAGAATCGTAGGACAGTCAATAACAATGCACGAAATGCTTGACGAGTATGATTCAATATTTATAGGAAGCGGAGCAGGACTTCCTATATTTATGAATATTCCGGGTGAAAATTCTCTAGGTGTTTATTCCGCCAACGAATATCTTACAAGAATCAACCTTATGAAAGCCTATAAAAAACAAAGCCAGACTCCTATCTATACACCCGAATCTCTTGCCGTTATCGGCGGCGGAAACGTTGCGATGGACTCTGCAAGAACAGCTTTAAGATTAGGCGTTTCTGATGTAAAACTTGTTTACAGAAGAAGTGAAGCTGAAATGCCTGCAAGAGCTGAAGAAAGAGAACATGCAAAAGAAGAAGGGGTGAAATTTGATCTTCTTACAGATATAAAGGAAATCCTTAAAGATGAAAAAGGCTGGGTCACAGGCATAAAAGTTGTAGACATGGAACTCGGTGAACCTGATGAGTACGGAAGACGTAAACCTGTTGAAATAAAAGGTTCTGACAGAATCATAGATGTCAAGTCCGTTATAATTGCAATAGGGAATCGACCGAATCCTCTTGTAAAAAAGAGTTTCCCTGAAATCGAGACAAATGAAAAAGCAGGAATAAAAACCGATCCTGAAACACTTGAAACATCAATAAAAGGTGTTTTTGCCGGTGGTGATATTGTTCTTGGAGCTGCAACAGTAATTAAGGCTATGGAACACGGCAAAAGAGCTGCAAAATATATTGATGAATACCTGCATTCTCTTTAAAACACTCTTTCTTTCAAAAAAGCAGATACCTTTTGCATTGCAAAAGGGTACTTAAGCGGATCCTGAGCATACCTTTTGTATTTTCAAGTCGGCAAAAAAAGTTCCTGAGACTACCTTTTGTACTGCAAAAGATGGCTTAAAGTTTATCAGATTCTCTTCCTTTCAGACTAAAGCTTAATTAAAGAAAAGACATTTCTACTTTGCACCTGCGTTTAACCTTCTATCTTTGACAAATTTTATCTTCCTGATATAGTTCACTATATTTAAATGGAGGTTTTCTATGAAAAATATAATCATTTTTCTTGCCGTTATTTTTATGGCTTCTTCTGCGATATATGCAGATACTGTTTGTGCAACACATATTTATCATAATCATATGCCTAACTTCTGGCCTTACTTTGATGTGACGAGCTACGATTCAATTCCTAACGGTTCTCCTGTCAGATACACTTACGATGGTCAGGTTGTTAATCTCAAAAATTCGCCGCCTTCAAATTATACATTTTATCTTCCAGGTGGGGGAGCAATGCCTCATGATGATCTGGTTTCGTATTATTCTCATCATGCCAAAGTCGGTGCATACTGTGACTGGCCTGCGGAAACAGCCGATTATAACTACAATGATAAAGGACATCATCAGTCACAAACTCATGTTACAATGTCAGGTTCTGTAGTTACAAATGTTGAAAGTTTTGTTGAGCTTCAAAATCTTGATGCTTTCAAAGACAGGACAAACTGGGGTGCCAAGTGGCGAAATACTCATTACAATACAAAAACGACAAACGGTTTTCCTGCTCTTGATCTTATACATTTTACCGGTCATCATTCAATGGGACCTCTCGTTGGTAATGATTATCTTTTAAAAGATATGATATATCACGGCACAGTTCTTTCAAGAGATTACTTTTTAGGAAGCAACTATAAATCATCAAAAGGTTTTTTTCCTACGGAGCTTGGTTTTTCTGAAAGAATTATCCCCGTACTTGCAAAACTAGGTGTTGAGTGGAGCGTTATAGGCAACGTCCATTTCTCAAGAGCTCTTACAGACTATCCATACTTAAATAAACCTGGAACCGACTGCATGATTTCTCCTCCCAACAGGGCTGATATGAGAAACGTTGATAGTTACAACGGAAGCTGGGTTTCAAGACAGATGTTCAATGAGCAGCAGGTTACGCAGAACAAGTTTCCATTTGCATCAATTCCTCACTATGTAAGATATATTAACCCTTCAACAGGTGAAGAATCCAAAATTGCAGGAATTCCTGTAGAGCAGGCCGCTTCATGGGAAGAAGGTTATCAGGGTTCAAAATCTCCTGTTGATGTTACATGGCTTCACAATTACGATTCTCTTACAAAAGGGAGAACGCAGTATCATGTTATTGCTCACGACGGAGATAATTCTCAGGGTGCGGCAGGCGATGGCGGAACATGGAAAGTTAGCGGAGACTATATTTATAATCAGACAGGAGTTACAGGAAAAGGAGTTCAGGAATATCTTAAAGATCATCCGATACCTGAAAATGACATAGTTCATGTTCAGGACGGCTCATGGATAGATACCAGAGATTCATCAAGCGATCCGACATGGTATCACTGGCATATCCCGTTTGGTATATGGAAAGGGCAGTTCAGTGCATTCAATAGTGCAACAGGAAAAAATCTTGCTCCAAAAAAGAATATAAATGGGGAAGAGGAGGGGATGACAGTCTCATTTGAATACGGCTATCACTATCTTGAAAGAAATTTCGCACTTCTTCAGGCTGCTGAAAACTATGCAAAGACAGCAGAGCAAATCTGGCTTGATGAACATCCGGATTACTGGCATCCGACAGCAGCTCTTGATCTTGAAATAACAGGGAAAAACAACACAGGAAATCAGCTTAATCCGTACCTGATGTCATTTCCGATTAAAGGCGAATCAAATCCTGCCGAACTTGCATGGTATTTTCTTATAGCATCCATCGATTCAGGCTTCGGCTACTATGATGAAAACGTTGATGACGGAGTAAAACCCACAATATCTTTTAACCAGTCACTCTATTTTTCAGTTCCTTATGTTGAAAGCAACATAGCAAAAGATAAAACCGGACCTTCAGTCTGGTGGCCGCAAAGATATCCATACAATCCGGGAAGTGCAAACAAAAGCAAAGCAGAAGGCTGGACACTTCATTATTATGACAACAACTTTGCAATATATACATACGCTTATGACGTTTCAGAAATTTCAGACATAAGAGTGAGAATAAGAAAACACAAAGCAAAAACAGCTGATCCACTGGACAGAACATATCAGGTTTATGACCCTGAAACCCTTGCCTCAAAAGGAGTTCCTCAGATAACACCAGCGAATGTCGGTGAATGGACCAACTATCCGATGGAAGAAAGAGACCTCAGCCCTGATATAAACGGCGTAGACTGGCAGACATCAGGAAAACAGATGATGGCAATAGTTCCTGCACAGAAAATAGGAAATCTTTATTACAGCTACATTTCAGATTACAAAGATGAACTCGTTGATTACTACATAGAAGCTGTGGATAAAAAAGGAAACGTTACCAGAAGCCAGATACAGCAGGTTTATGTAGGGACAGGAATCTATAAAAATGATAACGGTACAGTAATTGAAGACGCATCAGGAGACATTCAGGGAACATATCCTTTCCTCGAACACAAAACAACAGAACCGGATGACTCGGATAATGATAATTTTGATGTTGATGAAGATTTCCAGACAGACAGTGAAACCCCTGACGAAGATATAGATATAGTTCCTGAAATAAAAAGCTTTAAAGCTCACTACTACCATGAAGGCTGGACGACTGTAAATATTCATTTCTGCCTTGAAAACTGTGACAATCCTTCAAACTGGACAGAAGCCCAGGGAAAAACAATGACAAGTGAAGGTAATAACTGGTTCGTATATGAAAATGATAACTGGAACGGCTACGTGGAATTTGTTTTTAATGACGGAAACGGAACATGGGACAACAACAATGGTAAAAACTATTCGACAACGCTTCAGGAATTCTGGGTAAAAAACGGTGAAATAAGCCGAACGAAAGGATTCAGAGCACACTACTACCGTGAAGACTGGGAAAATGTAAATTTTCACTTCTGCCTTAACGGATGTGACGACCCCTCAAACTGGACAGAAGTTCCGGGTAAACCCATGACAAATGAAGGAAAAAACTGGTTCCTATATGAAAATGATGAATGGAACGGCTACATCGAATTTGTTCTTAACAACGGAAACAGCGTGTGGGACAACAACAACAGTCAGAATTATTCGACAACACTTCAGGAATTCTGGATAAAAAACAGCACCGTAACAGCTACAGACCCTGATGAAACATCTGATGATGATGAAATTTCAGACAGCGAAAACAATAATGATTATGAAGTTTCATACGATGAAGATGTTATTACAGATAACGATTCAAAATCCTCAGGCTGCGGATGCAGTATAATTTTCTGATAAAATAGTTTTTTCAGCCAGCGAACTTTTAAATCCCCATCATCTTCAATGATAAAATAGCCGAAGATTACTAAGGTTTTCAAGGATGGCAAAAAAGTTATATCCTAAATAAACTTAGATTCTATTTTTATACTTATCATAATGATGTAAAAGAGGTCTATTCATTATTAAAATCTTTTTTTGAAGACAAAAAAGGACTTGCAATTGATAAAAGAATGGAAAATGAATTAAAGTTGGAATAAATTATAATATAGAAGTTTTCAAATTTAAGTTATAGCACAAAAAATCAAGCAATCTAATTTTGATACTTGTTAAGAAGTATATAGCGTTTATAAGGGATATGAATATTTGAAGTCAAAGAAAGACCTATACAATAATTCTATTTAAAATTCAAGCATAATCACACAACCAATTCCACACACCTTCAAATTAAAAATGCTTTATTTTTATTTCTATGTATAATTACGACATATATAAATTTTTGCGGAGGCACTCTTATGGTTGAGTCTGGTAATTACAGGGTCAGTTATGTTGTTTTCATTAGCTCGGTTGCTGCTATTGGCGGTTTCCTTTTCGGGTTTGATAGTGCGGTTATTAATGGTACTGTTTCGGCTATTGCAAAGGTTTTCGGGTCGGGTTCTGTCGGGTCTGGTTTTTCTGTTGCTTCGATGCTTCTTGGTTGTGCTTTTGGTGCTTTGAATGCTGGCAATTGGGCTGATAGGGTTGGGCGTAGACCTGTTATGAAGGTGGCTGCGCTTGCTTTTATTGTTAGTGCGTGGGGTTCTGGTGTTGCTGATTCTGCTTCATTTTTTATTGTGTTCAGGTTACTTGGCGGTCTGGCTGTCGGGGCTGCTAGTGTTATTGCTCCGACTTATATTTCCGAGGTTGCTCCTGCAAGAGTGAGGGGCAGGCTTGCTTCGCTTCAGCAGATGGCTATTGTTATTGGTATTTTTACTGCTTTTATTTCAAATTATCTGATTGCTTCTGCTTCGGGTGGTGCTTCTCATTCTTTTCTTTTGGGATTTGATGCGTGGAAGTGGATGTTCTGGGCTGAGATTATTCCGGCTTTTCTTTATTTTATTTTTTCTTTTGTTGTTCCTGAGTCTCCTCGTTATCTGGTTGCTGCTGGTAAGATGGATTCTGCTTTTTCTGTTTTAAAGCTTTTGTGGAAGGATGAGAAGATTTGCAGTGATGAGGTTGATGCTATTGCAAAGACTGTGAAGGCTGACAGGCGGCCGAAGTTTTTTGATATTATTCATAATGGCAGGCTTCTTCCTATTGTGTGGGTTGGTATTGTTTTGAGTTTTTTTCAGCAGCTTGTGGGGATTAATGTTGTTTTTTATTATGGTTCTGTTTTGTGGGAGTCTGCCGGTTTTTCAGAGAGTGATGCTTTGATTATTAATGTTATCAGCGGTCTTGTGAATATTGTTTCTACGGTTTTTGCTATTTTGCTTATTGACAGGCTGGGGCGCAGGCCGCTTCTTATTGCGGGTTCGATTGGTATGGCTGTTACTTTGGGTGTTATGGCTGTTGTTTTTTCTCTTGCTGATGCTGGTGCGGCGGGGCAGCTGGTGCTTTCTCCTGTGAGTGGGAAGATTGCTCTTGTTGCGGCTAATCTTTATGTTTTCTGTTTTGGTATTTCATGGGGTCCTGTTGTCTGGGTTCTGCTTGGTGAGATGTTTAATAATAAGATTCGTGGTGCGGCTATTTCTGTTGCGGCTGGTGCTCAGTGGGTGGCTAATTTTGCTGTGACTATGACTTTTCCGATTATTCTGGGTTCGATTGGGCTTTTTGGCGCTTATGGTATTTATTCTCTGTTTGCTGTTTTATCTTTTGTTTTTGTTTTCAGGTTTGTAAGGGAGACTAAGGGTAAGACGCTTGAGGAGATGAGTTAGATTTAATTTATTTTATTGTAGTTATAGGCAGAACACAGAGTCTCCACATTCTTCAAGCTGGTCAAGTGTACAGAAATTCATGTTTTCCTGTTTTAACACTTTAATTCCATTTCCAAAAAGATATATGTAGTTGTCATCAAGATAAATATGTGTTAATGGAGATATTTTAACGGCATAATAACCTAGATAATGAATATCTGAAGAGTTGTCATTTATATTAAATAGCTGAAGTCCTTTACTGCTTGCAATAAATAGAGTGTTATTTTTTTTCCATATACCTGAAAAAGCATCTTTATAAAATGAAGAAAAATGATAGGTTCCACCTCCTGTTGTGTCATTTATTATTTCTGAGGAAAATGAAGATCCCATTCCAGAAAATGTTATAAAGGCATATTTTTCATCAATAAACATTTCGTTTATATTACCATATAAATTATTCGCATATCTGAGATTTAATGCTGTATTGGTAAATTTAACTATATAAAACCTTTCTCCAGCGACATAAATAGTGTCGTCTTTTACTTTTAACTGATTTGAACTGTCTGCCGCATAATTTTCATTGTATAGATTGAGTTCTGTAATGATGTTAATGTTGTCTGGATTTGAAATGTCAGCCATTTTGACGCCAAAATTTGTTTCTTTGCTAAAAATATCGTTAGGATTGTCTTTTCCGTTTCCATATGTGAAAAATAATTTGTTATTTGATATTGCAAGATCAACAACGTATGAGTTTTCTATATTAAATTCTTTTAAAGGTTTTATGTCATATGGATTGCTTACATCAAATGTTTTTATGTAATTATATTCTGTTGTGTAATTAAAGAGTACGTATAAAACTTTTGTTTCTTTATTTAAAGCCAGTGCTGTTGATTGTTTCCAATCTGAATTGACGGCATTTATAAATCTAGGCGCATTTGGATCCGATATATCATAAATGGAAAAGGATTTATCTTCTTCTATTAAGTAAGCAAGATTGTTATCTATTGTGTAGTCAAGAACTTGCGAAATGGTATATACTAAAGGTTTTAATTCTGTTAATTCATTTGTTTCTAAAATTTTTGTTGAGTTGATACTTCCTTTATATGCATAAAATAGTCTGTTATCTTTTCTTGCTATTCCTTCAAAAGATGTTGATATTGGAACTGCTCCAATAAGTGTTATGTTTTCAGGATCTTTTACATTATAGACTTTGTTGCCTGAAACAAGATAATCTCCTCCAAATCTTAACTCGGATATTGAATGATCAAGAAGTATCGAATCTTTTTCAATAATATTTTCAGGGTTTGTTATATCAAAGGATTTTAAATAATATTGAGTGTTTTCATCTAACCCGCTCATGTGGTGTGTGTTCCAGGTTTCTCCAATATATAAGTAGTTGTCATAAAGGGTTATGGCTCCGCCACTTTGTTCAATATTGAGGGTTAATTCTTTTATGTCGTTGCCATCACTTACATCTAGAAGAATCAATCTTTCATCTGTTTCTATAAGTGCATATTTATCTTTTATAAAAAATTTATATCCATACATATGGTATGAGCCTAGTTTTGTAGGTGATGAAAGGTTTGATATATCAAATATTGTAAATTCAGGCCCTGTTGATGATTCATTATCACTTTTAATCATGTATAAATAGTTGTCTTTAATATATAGATCATGGAAATATACAAGATCTGTATCTTCACAATGTACTTTTGCATATTCTTCTAATGTGAGGTATTCTGAAATGTTATAAATATATAAGGTTTGTTCTTCCCAATTGTTCGCAAAAAGTTTGTCCCCTTGAAGTTTTACAGGAGTTCCTTTTATTTCAATAGATTTTATCGATTCTAATGTTTCGTCTTCTTTGATTTTATAAATGTCTATTCTGTAAGACGCTTCCGGAAAAGAAAATAAGTACTCGTCTTTTATAAAGATGTCGCCTATAGTACCATTGATGGATCCTATTGGTTGTTCGGCAGTCAAAAGGGTGTTGCATTGTTCAGTATCAAAAGGTTCTGTGTTGTTGATGTCATCATCGGTTAAATGGTTTTCATCTATATCTGTTGTTTCTTGATCTAAATCAGGATTATCAGCAGTATCTGTATCATTAATAGTGTCAGTATCTATGGTATCTAGGTCGTTTGTTGCTTCTTCATAATCACTGTCTTTTAATGTGTTTGAAGAATTGTTGTTCGAAGAATCACAGCTTGGCAATATTAATAATATTATTAATATTGTAGTAAAGATAAAATTATTCATTATGTCCTCCTAAGGTTTTTTTTATACTATGCTCTTAATATTTATTTGTCAAAAAAATATTTATAAAATACTTTTCTTTACTATATGATAGTATTTTTCTTAGATTTTTTTAGTTCTTAATTGCGGATGCAGCGGGTGTTCTAGCCCCATAATTGACTGTACAAAAGAAACAGTTAAACTTTCCCAATAAAAGAGGAGGAAAGATGGTGCAGCGGAAACGTTACAGTGCGGAAGAAAAGTTTCTGATACTGAAAGAAGCGGAAGAGCACGGTGTTGTAAAAACATGTGAAAGACACGGAGTGGATCCTACGACCTATTATGTGTGGAAAGAGAAGTACGAAGCTGAAGGGATAGCAGGATTACTTCCCATGAAAGCCGGAAGAATCGCTGAAGTTAAAGATATAAAAGGACTTGAGAAGGAAAATCGTATACTTAAGAAACTGCTTGCTGAGAAAGAAGTACTGATTGCGGCACAGCTTGAACTGATAAAAAAAAAGAGTTCACATCCGAAGAAAAGAGGGAGTTAGTGAATAAATACAGTTTTAAAAGAGGCAGAAAAGCAATGTGCAGTAAGCTTGATATCCCGCTATCCACATATAATTACAGGAATAAAGAAGGTAAAGCAGGCAGAAAACCGTCACTGTTTTCAATAAACTGTGAAGGGAACAGGATTCTTAACGAAGAAGTGGTTTCAAAAATAGAAAGCATAATAAATCATCAGTTTGCAGATTATGGCTATATAAAGATCTGCCACATACTGAGAAACAGATATGGAATAATAATCAACCGCAAGAAAGTATACCGTCTTATGAAAGAAGCGGGTTATCTTCAGAAACGCATCAGAGAAAAAGCAGAGAATCGTCAAAGAGTTGGAAGCTGGAAAGTAAACGTCAGCCGTCCGTTTGAAAAGATAGAGATAGACATAAAGTACATATATGTAAAAGGCGAGCAGAGACACTATTATATGCTTAACCTGATAGACTGTTACAGCTGGAAACTGCTGTCATACAGATTATCAGGAAGTATAAGGAAAGAAGATGTGATAGATATGCTGAGAAAAGTGATTATACTTTACGGAAATCCCAGAGATATAATGCTTAGGAGCGATAACGGAAGCCAGTTTATATCAAAAGATATGGCGGACTTTATAGAAAAGACAATAAATATGAAACATGAGTTCTGTCACGTCAGAACGCCGCAGGAAAATGGATACGTGGAATGTTTTCACAGCATACTGCAGAGATTTATAGTAAAAAGAGAGGGTTTTGAAAGTTTCAGTGAGCTGGACAAAGTGATAAGAGCCTGGACAGAGTTTTATAACGAGGAGAGGCCTCATAAGGGATGCGGTTACAGAACACCGTCAGATGTTATGAGCAGATATTATGAAAAAACTGGAAAAAATATTGGGAAAGTTACTGCTTGATTTCTGTATAGTTTTTAGGGGGCTATAGCACGGGCATAGAAGAGGTTTGTTTTGTCGTAGCTGTCTACTGATGCCAGATAGAAATAAACTGTCCAGATGTCTTGTGATGGATTGTCTGAATCGCTTGTTGCTGTCCAGAGTGTTCCCTGATCTCCTGTTTTTGAGTATTTTGATGAGTTGTATTCGCATCCGTAGCAGATGTCATCATCGTGGCATGATGTGCTTGAAAGGCAGCTGTCTGTGACTGCGCATGTTCCACCTGATATTGTTGTAGGGCATTCCTTTATGAGTGTTCTGAGTTCTGATATTGTTGGAAGCTGCCAGTCTGTGTATCCTCCTTCGGTGAGGTTTTTACAGTAGGTTATGGCTGCGTCCCATGTGATTTCTTCACTTCTTTCCGACCATATGTAGTTTGTTGCTTTGTCTATACATGGTGTTTTGCCGTTCCAGACGGTGTCTTGTGTGCATTCTGTGGTTATTGTTTCTGTTGTTGTGTTGTCGTCTTCTTCACCGCCGCATCCGATAATGATTATTGCTGTCAGTGCAATTATCAGGGTGATGATGCTGTTTTTCATGTTTCTCTCCTTTTCGAATTGTTTGAATGAGTATCCTCTGTGTCTGATTTTTTGTCAATAAAAAGGAGGTTTTGTTAGTATCTTTTGTCTACGTGTCCACGTGTCACTATGTAGAATATTATTGTTACGATTAGCATTTCAACGAGGAAGTACCAGTGGTCGTGCAGACTGGAATTTTCTTTTAGGTCTAGTTCTTGAAGTTTTATAAGAGAAAATAATAATATGAAGGGTGTTGTTATTGCTATCCAGCCTTCGATTGATACTGGTATCCATATTCTTCTAGTTTTTCCTATGAACCATATTTTTTTTTCTTTTTCCATTCTTTTCTCTTAGTTTTTTTTAAGAAAGTTCAGGTTTTCACTGGTCATGCTTACTGTGAGGTCAATTATTTCATAGTCTGCCGCATTGTTTTTGCTGAATGGGTCTTCTGTGAGGATTTTTTCAAGTTCTGTTTTGCTTTCGAGGTTTGATATTATTACTCCGCCTGTTCTGGGGGTTCTTCTTCCTGATATTATGAAGTTTCCTTTTCTGTATTGTTCTTTGAGATATTCTATGTGTGCCGGGAGTAGTTTGTCTATTACTTCAAGGTTTACTTTGTAGTTGACGAGTGTTATGAACATTTATTTTCTCCTGTAGTTTTCCGCATTGTTTGCTTCTTTCTGAAATGTTTCAAAGAATTCTGCCGCATCTATTCCGTCTGCGAGTGAGTGGTGGAATTGTATTCCGTAGGGCAGCATTGTTTTTCCGTTTTCAGTTTTATATTTTCCCCAGACGAATCTTGGTACGGAGTCGTTTCTTAGTGATGTGAGCGGGTTTGTTATTGATGTGAAGTTTATCCAGGGGAGTGCGCTTATGTAGGCGACGTCCTGTCTGGTTCCTGCTACGTGCAGCGATGGATTCTGCTCACATTTTTCTATTGCTTTTTTAAGGTTTTCACTGAATTTCTCAAAATCGGGATCGTATTTGCAGAATGTGTTTGAGTAGAGTCTGCTTCCTTTGGGAAGGTGGGTTGCTGCTGAATGGATTGTGTCGTATTCTGTTATCTGGTCGTTTTCTATTCTCCATTTGAGTGCTGGAATAGCGTTTACTGCTTTTAGTGTTGAGTATAGTATGATTGCATGGAGCGATATTTTATTTTCTTTTGAGATTTTGAGTGCGTTTGTTATGTCTGCTGCAATTGTTATTGAGTATGTGGGGAGTTCAAGGTTTCTGAAGAAGAGGTAGTGTTCTTTTCTCTCCCATGTTTCAATGTTGATTATTTTTTTCATGATTTTTTGATTTTAATCCGGTACTGATGCAAAGCTTTTATATATTTTTCCGTCTTTTACCCAGAATTCGGTGTAGCCTGTTTCGTAGTTTTGCATTATATCATCGCTTGGGTTGTCCCAGCAGAGTTTCGGTTCGTTTGTCTCTTCATCTATGCAGTTTCCTGATATTGTTCCTTCGTTGAATACGAATTTTACATATCCGTTCCATTCTGCTGTGTGTGTGTAGACGAACCAGTTTTCTAATGAGTCGGCTTCCATTGGTTTTCCGGGTACTTCTGTCCATGTTTCACTGTCTACGCTTCCGTCGTTGAAGTGGATGTATGGTGTTTTCCATGTTGTGTAGTAGTGTGCTGTAAATCCTTCGGATTCTTCTTCAAGTATACATGTATTGGCTTTGCATATGTATCCCTGATTACAGTCTGCATTTATTATGCAGGTGTTGTCGTCTTCGGGATTGTTGTCTGCGGTTGTTTCAGAGTCTCCGCTGTCACATCCGACTAGAAAAAACAATAGAAAAGAGAGAATAATGATGTAAAAACAGTCCTTTTTCACGTTTATCTCCATTTTTTATCCTTTTACGCCGCCTGCGGTGAGTCCTCCGACGAGGTGTTTCTGAAGAAGGAAAAAGAGTAGCATTACGGGTAGTGAAACAAGTATTGCGCCGGCTGCAAAGTGTCCCCATTCTGTGCTGTAGCTTCCTACGTACTGCTGTAGTACAACTGGAAGTGTGAATGCTCTTTCATCTCCGAGAAATGTTGCCGCAAGGATAAATTCGTTCCATGCTGTCATGAATGAGAAGAGTGCTGTTACAACTATTGCGGGTTTTGCAAGCGGCATTATTACTTTTATGAATATTGTCCACTGTGATGCTCCGTCTATGAGTGCTGCTTCTTCGAGATCTTTGGGGATTGTGTCAAAGTATCCTTTGAGCATCCATACGCAGAATGGTATTGCTGTTGTTGAGTAGACGAGTACGAGTCCTGCCATGCTGTTTAAGAGTCCGAGTGTGTCGAGCAGTATGTATAGGGGAATTGCCATTACAACTCCGGGGAACATTTGTGATACGAGGAACATTTTCATTCCGATGTTTTTTCCGGGGAATGTAAATCTTGAGAATGCGTATCCTGCTGTTGTTGCAAGTGTTATTCCGAGTAGTGTTGTTGCTGCTGAGATTACAATACTGTTGAGACACTGTCTTCCGAAGAGCCATCCGCCGTTTGCATCTTTTGTTGTCATGATGTCTGCAAAGTTTGAAAGGCTTATTGTGTCGGGTATCGGGTTTGCTGATAATGAGAATCCCTGTGCCGGTGTAAGTGCCATTTTTATTACCCATAGAACCGGATACATGACTGCTATTGATGCAAGTATCAGCACTAAGTTTATAAATATTGATTTTGAAAGCGTTCTTTCTCTCATTTTATTTCCCCTTTCCAAGTTTTTCTGTTGTCTTGGAATATACCAGAAGAACGATGAATATGAGTGTTGCGTATGCTGCTGCATATCCGTATCTTTCCTGTCTCTGGAATGCCCATTTGTATGCTTCGCTGATGAGTATTTCTGTTCCTCCGTCGGGCTCGCCGCCTGAAACGAGGTAGATGATGTTGAACATGTTAAATGTCCATACACTGCCGAGTATTACTGCTGGAAGGAGTGCCGGTTTTAATAGCGGCAGTGTTATGTTCCAGAATCTCTGGAACATGTTGGCTCCGTCAACGGCTGCGGCATCTTCAAGTTCTCTTGGTATTGCCTGAAGTGCTCCGAGTGCTGTTATCATCATGAATGGGAATCCGAGCCATGTATTTGTTGTTACGTTTGCTGCAAATGATGTCCAGAATGAGCTGAACCAGCTTACCGGTTCTAAGCCGAGCCATATGAGTAATCCGTTTATTGCTCCGAACTGTCTGTTGAACATCCCTTTCCAGATAAGTGCTGTTATGTAGTTCGGTACTGCCCATGGAATGATGAGAAGTACTCTGTATATTCCTTTTAATTTAAGCCATGGTTCACGTAACAGCAGTGCAAAGAATAATCCTATTGTTACGTGAAGGAATACGTTGACTGCTGTCCAGAGTACTGTTACTGCAAGTGTAAAGTAAAAGCTTAAGGGGTTTGTTACAGGAAAATCCTGAGCAAAGAGTATGGATATGAAGTTTGAAAATCCTACGAAACTGTAGTTTCCGGCTCTGTGCGCTGTAAACGCTACGCATGTTCCGACGGCAAATGGTATAAAGACAAGGAGTATCATTGCAAACATTGCAGGAAGTACATAAAGATATGGTGCCGGCATTGTTTTCATTGATTTAAATACTGAGTATTTTCTGATTTGTCTTACTATGTATATTATTCCCGCAAGAGCGGCAACAATCATAATTAATATGTATATTAAGGGGTCCTGACCTTCGGGTGGTGTCTGGCTGAATATTTTGTACTGGTTCATTGCTGCGGAAAGTGCATGATCAGATGTGTCGGCGCCTCTTATTACTTTTCTCATTGCTGTTGCCATTGGTTCCCAGACCATTCTCATTCCGGGAAGGTTGCTCATGGGAACTGATATTTCTGCCTGCTGTCTGAATACATTGAGAAATTTATCGGCACTTACTTCTTCATCTTTGTAAACTTCTTTTGTGGCAACTGCCTGACGGCCTTTTAATGCTCTTATTTTTCCTGCCTGAGCATCTGTAATGTAGTTTGCAAATGCTTTTACACCTTTGATATTTGTTTTTTCATGATTTGCTATTATCAGCGATTCAACGGTAAGAAATGGTTTTAATACTTCACCTGTTTCAGATACTGTTGGAAGAAGTGCTATGTTGTATGGAACATTTTTGCTTATTTCTCCCATAAACCATGGTCCATTTATGACCATTGGTACTTTTCCTTCGTTGAAAAGCTGTGTTACAAGTGCAGATGTTGCTTCTTCAGGAACTATTTTATATTTGTTTACAAGGTCTGAAATGTACTGAACTGCTTTTATGTTTCCAGGATTGTCTATACATGCAGGTGTCGTATCGTTTGCTGTTGGTGTGTTGAGACAGAATCCACCTTTGAATCCAAAAAGAAACGGTGCTGAAAAGTAGACGTCTGTTGCCTGAAATGCAAGCCCGTATCTTCCTCTAGATTTGTCTGTATATCTTTTTGCTGTTACTATGAGATCTTTTGTCATTGCCGGTGGGGAGGGGAGCATGTCTGTTCTGTAAAAAAGGACTAAGCTTTTAAATGAGAGTGGAAATCCCCAGTATTTGTTTTTGTATTGTACGGCGTTAAGTGTTGTGTTTACAACTCTGTCTTTCATAAGTTTTACAGATTCAGGGTCAAGCGGATCTATGATTCCGCTTCTTGCCCAGTCTCCGATTCTTTCGTGTGCAAATATGAACATATCCGGTCCGTTTCCTCTCGGAATCGCACTGGTAAGTTTGTTGGCAAATGCATCGTATGGAACAGAAAGAAGTTCAACTTTGTAATCTGTCTGCGAGTTGTTGAAATTTTCTGCAATTTCCTGTAGTGCAGCTTCTTCAAGGCCTCTGTAGGAATGCCAGAGCGTTATTGTAGATGTATTAGCCGCCAGCGAGAAGAAGAAAAGACAGGAAATGAAAAAAAGTATTAACTTTTTCACTTTATTTCCTCCTTAATTCTCATTTCTGTCTTTGCATCAAAGAAGTGCATTTTTTCATGTTTTACGTTAAGCTGAATCTGACTTCCTGTTTTAAAGTTTCTTGCTACGGCTGAATCGAGTTCAACTGTTATTTTGCCGGTTTCAGAAAGCCTTACGTGTACAAGAGAACGTCTTCCGAGTGTTTCCACGATTTCAACGGAACCTGATATTTCAGGATTATCGTCCGTAAGCATAAAATCCTGTGGTCTTATTCCTGCAATGAGTTCTTCATGGTATGCACCTTCTCCAAAGATTACACCTATGTTGATTCCTTCACTTACAAGTGTGTGGTAGTTGTCTCTTTTTATGGTTTTCATTCTTATTAGATTCATTGAAGGACTTCCAATAAATCCGGCAACAAATATGTTTGTCGGGGTATCAAAAAGTTCGGCTGGTGTTCCGACTTGCTGTATTATACCTTTGTTAAGAATAACAATTCTGTCGGCGAGGGTCATTGCTTCGACCTGATCGTGTGTAACATACATTATTGTTGTTCCGAGTTTTTCATGAAGTTTTTTGAGTTCGACTCTCATCTGTGTTCTAAGCGAGGCGTCAAGATTTGAAAGTGGCTCATCAAAAAGAAAAACTTCAGGATTTCTTACGATAGCTCTTCCCATTGCGACACGCTGTCTTTGTCCACCGCTCATCTCTTTCGGCAGTCTTTTTAAGAGATGTTTTATGTCAAGCATTTCTGCCGCTGCATTTACTTTTTCCCTTATTTCGGATTCAGGCATTTTTCTTACTTTGAGTCCAAATGCCATGTTTTCTTCAACTGTCATGTGAGGATAGAGCGCATAGCTCTGAAAAACCATTGCAATGTTTCTGTCTTTAGGAGGAAGATTGTTGACAACTTTGTCTCCTATCATAACTTTTCCTGATGTTACGGTTTCAAGTCCTGCAAGAGTTCTTAATAATGTGGATTTTCCACATCCTGAAGGTCCTACGAGAACCATGAATTCGCCATTTTTTATATCAAGATTTATCCCTTTAAGTATTACAGCATTTTCATTGTACTGTTTTATGAGATTTTCAAATTTTACACCAGCCATAATTTTCTTTCTCCTACTTTGAAGTTACAAGTACTTTTATAGATCTTGCCGGAACTGTTACAGTTATGGCGCCTTCATTTCCTACACTGTATTCTGTTCCTGTCGTTTCTGTAGGAGCTATATCATACAGTGTTTTTCCTGCTGACACACTTGTTTTAAGATTTGATGCGGTAACTGCTTCATCATCTTTTGTGTTTATTACAACAACAACAACATCTCCTTTATAGAGTCTTTCAAATGCAAGAATTCCGGGACCGGCTTCTGTCATAAGAATGTTCATGCTTCCTCTTCTGAGTGGTGCATATTTTTTTCTGAGTGCTGTCATTTTGCTTATAAAAGTAAAAGTGTCGTTTGTGGTGTTGTATCCGCTTGCTGCCAGATTTTCTCTGTTTGCAGGATCGTTTCCACCGCTGTAGTTCTGCTCTGTTCCATAATAGATACATGGAATTCCATCCATTGTAAGCATAAGGGAAAGTGCATTTCTAAGTGCTGCCTGAGATTTTTTCTCATAAAGAAATCTTGGAAGATCATGATTATCCATGAAGTTTACAAGAAGCTGCTGTGAAGGTATTCCGTTTCCGTCTGCATCTGTTATTGACGGTCCTATATATTCCTGTTCTGATAATACTTTTCCTGCTGTTGCTTCTGTAGGTATTCTAGGTGGTTCGGAGTTGTATCTCTGCATTCTTAAATTGTAGAGATTTTTAAAGTTGTCTGTTGCTCCGCCATATTTGAATATTGAGTCAAAAACCTGAAATTTCTGTGAGAAATAGAAAACTGAATCCATTTCCTCGTTGTGTGTAAATGATGCAAGAAGTTCATCATCTCCGTCAAAAGCTTCACCAAAGATAAGGAAGTTCTTTTTTCCTAATCTGTGAGCATATTCTCTCATTGCCGGTGAGAATTTCTGCCAGAATTCATGTTCAACATGTTTGATTGTGTCTATTCTGAAACCATCAATGTCAATTGCCTTTATCCAGTACTTGTAAACATCTATAAGAGCTGCCTGAACTTCAGGTTTTGCTGTGTTAAGGTCTTTAAGTCCGCCTGGAAAGTCTCCTTTTACAACCTGATATGGACTGTTCCATGTTACGATTCTTCCTTTTCTGTTGTACCATGTGTCGTTCTGGAATTCAGGGGGGTATGGCGGAATTCTGTTTATACTTGGCATATAGATCCATCTTAATGGTGCGTCACCTGATTCTCCGGCTTCTGAAAAAGACTTGATTCCTCTTGGATCAAAATCAGGATCCCACTCGCTGTATCTTTTCATTCCTATTTTTTCAGGATATCCGTTGTTACATCTTTCGACGCAGCATGTGTAACAGTCATTTGTGGTGTTACATGAATGAGAGTATTCTGAATCGCACATTCCTGAAGCGATATTTGGATCATCATTTGCTGCTACTATTCTTGAACAGTATGTTGAGCAGTCCATGTCACTTCCCATTACCATTTCATCAGGATTTCCATTTTTATTCATATCATAATAAAACAGCTGTCCTATATGGTTTGCAACTATGTCAAGTATAACTTTGATTCCTGCAGCATGAAGTTTATCAACCATTTCTCTGAGTTTTGCAAGATCACCGAAATGCTGATTTACTTCAAGAAAATTCTGTGTCCAGTAACCGTGATAGCCTGCTATGCCGGCATCTTCATCAACATTTCTTACAACCGGTGATATCCAGAGAGCTGTAACTCCAAGCTTTTTAAGATATGGAATTTTATCTATGACACCCTGGTAGTCTCCTCCGTGCCATGCTGTAAGAACAGTTTTTCTTACGTTATAGTTGTTGCCAATGTCTCCATCAGCAAAACGATCGACCATAAGCTGATAAATTATTTCATCACGCCAGTCTTCAACATTATTTGTTGTGTGGAAATCACCATCTATGTTTTCAAGATCTTCACATGCTGTAAATGATAATAGCACTAAAGAAAGCATAAAAATATAATTAAAAATTTTCATAAAGACCTCCAATTACCTGTAAAGAGTATTAAACCACCATTCTGCGCTTATTCCAAGATAGTGCTGCACCGATTCACCAGCTCTTTCGTCTGAAGCGTTGAATGTATGTTTTGCGTCATCATTAAGAAATGATGCTGTGTAAACAAGCCTTA
The DNA here is from genome assembly GCA_963667425.1 of bacterium. Lineage (GTDB taxonomy): Bacteria > UBP6 > UBA1177 > UBA1177. The sequence continues at coordinate 2,674,571 of OY763407.1, forward strand.
TCTGAGGTCTTGCATATGTTCCTCCGCCCATTGTTACGAGTGGTATTATACTGAGTTTTGTAATTTGAGGAGTCATTTGTCTGTCTTCTCCGTTTGCAACCGGTGTCAGACCGTTTGTCCTTTTAAGCTGATGAGAAGCTTCAAATGCAAGATAAAAATGTTTGTGAAGCATTAAATGAGGTCTTACGGCAATCATAAACTCTGAATAATCATCATTGTCATATTTGTTAGGGTCTCCATCCTTGAAATATTTGAAATATGAACCGAACATTGTTCCAACTTTCCAGATTTCCCAGTTTCCTGCAAGACCAACTATAAACTCTTTTGAACCTTCAGTTGTTCCATCCATATTAAGATTCTGTGCCTGTGGAACTGAAAGAGCATTGTATGCTCCAAGGTTATGTCCGTATCTTATGAAAAGATTTGCAAAACTGTTTGTTCCAAAACCATAGGCTCCTATTTCTGCTCCTGCAACAAATCCTGAATCTGATGGATAATTAGAAATTGTATTGTCTGTCTTGTTTTCCGTTTTACCGCTACCGATAGAATGAAGCTCTCCATAAAGCTTAATTTTCATTCCAAAATCTCCTGCAAGATTCGGAAGGTTGTGTGTAAGTTTTAATGAAGCTGTGTAACGCTGTCTGTCCATCTCAACAACTTCTTCTGAAGAGACGCCATCATTGGAAACAACGGTAATTGTTGAATACTGGTAGTCATTGTCAAGTCTGTTAAGTCCTATGTGAAGGTCTATTTCGGAATTGCCGAATTTATATCCAACGCCGCCGCCATAAGTGTTTAAATCATCAAGAGGCCAGTAGTCAAGAAGATATATATCATCTCCTCTGTACATTCTGCTTCCTGCCCAGAAAGTAAGTCCTTTAATAAAAACGTCATCTGCCTGAATAAATAGATTTCTTATAGCTGAGCCGATAGTCCACTGACCGTTGTCATGGAATATATCTTCAAAAGCAATTGTAGAAACGAATTTAAATTTGGCAAAGTCATCGATTCTCGGAAAGATGTAGTCAAGATCAAATTCAACATATGAATCCTGCTCAAGTCTTGATCCGTGAGATACAATATTGTTTTTATAAGCGGAACCGCCTTCAAGATTGGTTGCAGGCTGAACTCTGCCGTAGGAACCGAAAACAAATCCTGAGAATTCATCAGTTTTATTCTCTGTTTTTTGTTCATCCTTTTCTGTTACTGCTGTTTCTTCAGCTGAAAGAGTGAAAGTCGCCGAAGCGATAAAAATGCAAATCCATAAATAGAATAATGGTTTGCAAAATTCTAGTTTTTTTCTCATAACCGTTACCCGAATATAGTTAACACAAAAAAATTACTGGCTAAACGTTTGTTTCAAACCTATAAATCATAGTTTTTTTAAAATCTTAGTCAAGAATTAGACATCTCTGTTTGTAATTTTTAACAAAAAAATATTATTAAATGTTAAATTACAAAGAAAAAGAGTTGTCTCTTAGTGTTTATAAAATTGAATACTTTCTTGACATTTAATCATTTCAGGCTATTATTTTCAAGGTGTAATACATTCGGTTCAATAATGTAGTTATTTAAGAGTGGTTTGATGATTACAGCTTTACTTGTTGTTCTTATTCTGATAATTTTAATAATAGTTGGGATTATAGTATCTTTTCTTGAAAAAAATAAAAAAATTCATGAAGCTGAAACAATAGTTCAAGAAAATCCTAAAGTGAATCAGCATGTTGAAAACATAAGAGAAGGTGATGTCAATTTACAAAAAGTTCTTAACATTCTTATCGTTGATGATGAACAGATAAATCTTATAATGCTAAATGAAATGCTCATAAAACTTAACTGTAATGTTAAGTTTGCAAGTAACGGTAAAGAATGTATTGATATTTTTGAAGAAGAAAATGGTAATTTTGATATGATTTTTCTTGATATAGTCATGCCGGTTATGAGAGGAAGCGAAGCTTTTTATCTTATGAAAAAAATAAAACCTGATATTAAAGTTGTCATAGCAACAGGATTCGTGCCTGGTACAGATGAAATTCAGGATATGATAAAAGCAGGAGCTGTTGGTATTTTACAAAAACCATATGGTTTTATTGAAATTTCGAATTTTATTTCAAAGTGCAGAGATTAAGTTATCTTTCGTAAATTGACTCAATTTCTTTTTTGAAATTTTCAAGAGTCCCTTCAATTATTGCTTTTCTGGCTCTTTTTACAAGATTAAGATAGTAATGAAGATTGTGAATTGAATTTAATGTAGTTGAAATTATTTCCTGAGCTCTGTAAAGATGATGCAGATATCCGGCTGAGAAGTTTCTGCATGTGTAACAGTCGCAATTTTCATCTACAGGAGATGTAATTTCAGCATATTCTTTTTTCTTTATATTTACAGTACCTTTTGATGTAAAAAGCTGTCCGTTTCTAGCATTTCTTGTTGGCATTACACAGTCAAACATATCAACACCGTTATAAATTCCGGTAACTATGTCAAGAGGTGTTCCTACCCCCATTAAATATCTTGGTCTTTCTTCCGGCATAAGATGTGCAACATTTTCGAGAATATTGTACATATCTTCTTTGGCTTCACCTACGCTTAGGCCTCCGATAGCTATTCCATCAAAAGGCATTGCAGAAATTTCTTTTAAGTGTTTTAATCTATATTCAATATTTACGCCACCCTGAAATATTCCAAAAAGGGCATTATCGGATTTCCTCGCATTCAGGCATCTTTCCGCCCACCTTGTAGTTCTTTCCATTGATTCTTTCATATATTTGTCGGTACACGGGAGCCCCGGGCATTCATCAAAGGCCATCATTATATCGCTGCCGATGCCTTCCTGAATTTCAATTGATATTTCAGGAGAAATAAATCGTTTAGAACCATCAAGATGAGACTGAAAATGAACACCTTCTTCTTTTATTTTTCTTAATCCTGCAAGAGAAAAGACTTGAAAACCACCGCTATCTGTTAGAATAGGATGATTCCATTGCATCATGTTATGAAGTGAACCGTAAACATTTTTAATGCGTTCGTGTCCTGGTCTAAGATATAGATGATAGGTGTTTCCAAGTATTATTTCAGCACCTAGTGCTTCAAGCTGATCCGGTAAAACGGCTTTAACACTTCCTGTTGTCCCAACCGGCATAAATATTGGAGTATGAATCTCGCCTCTTTTTGTTGTTATTGTTCCGGCTCTTGCTTTGCCGTCTTTTTTTATTACATCAAATTTTATCATAGGTATATCCTCAAGATGAAAGATACAAAAAAGTCATAATAATGATTGGAATTAAAAAATCAAAGATTATTGTTTTTTGTTTTTATCGGAGATAATTTAAAATCATATATATATTTTTTAATATTTTCTAATGTTTCTTGAGGCATAGCATATGCTGTTATTGGATATTCAGGAAAAATTTCTTCATAATATATAAATGATAAAAGCATTCCAGTTTTGTATGCATTTATAAGTCTTTTTACTTGTGGATCTAAATTCTTATTCTCTTTGTCAGGCTTTTTTTCAAGTTCTGGCAACATATTCTGATTTATTACATATAGAAGACATTCTTTTGTTTCTTCAGAAATATCTTCTGAACCTGAAGCGTCTTTAGAACGTTTTTCACGATAACCATCGAGATATTTCCATAAAGTTTGACATATTCCATACCATGCCCATTCTTCTTTATAAGCTGTTAGTGTTATTAAACCATTTTTGTTTTCAGTAAATTTTATCTTGGGAGTAAAATATTCATCATCAAAAACAAAATTATTGGCGTTTGCAATAATTTTAAGATTGGCAATTATTCTAGGATTGTTTCTATTTAAAATATGTGCTATAACAATTTCATTTAAAGCGTTTCTATAATCTTTTTCTTCCATATAAACTGTAGATAGACCGTAGTGTGCCATATAGTCAATATAATTAGATTTTATAGCATCAAGATACCATTTTTTTGAATCTTTATAATTTCCTTCAAGTCTGTACATTTGAGCTATATATGTTTTTGCTATAAAAAAATCAGGTGCTTTTTCTAAAGTTTTTTCATAATACTCTCTGGCTTCTTTAAATTTTTTCTTTAAAAAAAGATCTTCTGCTTTTTTAAAAAATTTAGCTTCTTCTTCTTTTAAAGATATTCTATGTAGAGATATAAAATTATTTGATGAAATTTGATAGTAGTCGGGAGTATTAAGTTTGTCATATGTTTTTGTATCTTTAAATGGTTCTTCTTTTTCAAGAATTTCAAGTTTAAATGATTTACCTGATTCATCAAGCATTTTTAAAGCATCTTTAGGGTCAGTGAATTGTTCAGCTATTAATATTGTGGAAATAAAGATAAAAGAAAATAGTAATAAAAATTTTTGCAAGATATAAACCTCTTAAATTAAAAAAATCATTAGAATAATAAAATAAAAGATTTTGAGAATCAATATAAAAGTAAGTTAAGAATGGTTTTGACTTGTTACGTGTTAGTTGCCCATAACAACAGAACTGCTAGCAGGAACTGTTACAGAACCTGAAACAGATACTGAACTTCCATCAAGATCGGTAAATGTTCCACTTACACCAGAGCAGTTTCCGGTATATGAAGAATTTCCCCTGTTAAGACCAACAATAACTGTTTTATTATTGTATGTAAGTTTATATATCCATGCATCTGTTGTTGCGCTGCATGTTGTTCTTGTTCCATAACGAAGTGCTTCATGTGTAGCTCTGAACTTACCAAGTTTTTTAGCATGGTCAAGAGAAGTTTGTTCTTCTGTTGAAAGACCTGTAAATTTCATAACAGCTCTTCTGCCGGAATCATAACCGTCTGAAGCATAACCGTACATACCGATATCGTCTCCCTGATAAAGCATTGGAACATTTATTGGTGCGGTCATGAGATATGTTTGAGCAATTCTTAATCTTGCATAGTTTCCACCTGCTTCAGTCAGTGCTCTATCCTGATCGTGGTTTCCGAAGAAGTTCCCCATTACAGCTCCAGGATATCCGCCAGCACCGCCATTTGTGGACATTTCTGTAAGGAAGGTGGTGTCATTTCCAATTGTAAAAGATGCAAGATTTGACATGGAATCTGTAGCTTTAAGTATTTTATCTCTTGCGTTGTAGTAGAATTCTTCATTTACCTGTCCCTGAACCATGTCAGCTCTTGTGTGGTATCTTGCCCAGCCACCAAGTGACTCTCCTACCATGTAGAAAACTTCTGCTTCATCTGGAAGGTCATGGTTTGTAACTGTTGTTTCTATTTTAGATACAACAGCAGATTTAAGTTCCTTAACGAAAATATCTGACATATGTTTTAGAGCATCTGCCCTGAAACCGTCAAAATTATATTCCTGAACAAGCCATATGGCATGATTTATCATAGCTTTTCTTGCTTCGGGGTTATCTGCATAATCAAAATCAGGCATGTATGTTGTAAACCAGCAGTCAATTCTATGAGAATCCCAGTTGTTGTTACATGGATTGTAAGCATAGAACCAGTTCGTATGCTGCTGATAAAGTGGTGCATTTGAATGTACATGATTTGCAACGAAATCAGGAATGACTCTTATACCTTTTGCATGTGCTTTGGCTATAAGTTCTCTTAATTCTTCCGGTGTTCCGAAAGCTGAATCTATAGGACCATTTGAAGATGTATATCCATACTCGTTTGTAAATGAATAACCTGATGCGACAGGATGATATGCATGATAACTCGTATAGGACCTTGTGTCGTTAGGATCAACTCCACCAGCACTTGTTGTATGAGGATTGAGTATTGGAGAACTTATCCAGATTGCATTTACTCCCATGTTTGTAAAGTAGTTTTCATCCAGTTTCTGGATAATACCTGCAAAATCACCACCCTGCCACTGTTCAGAATCAAGTGTAATTCCAGCAAGGTCTCCAATATCATTTGATGAATCGCCATTTAAAAATCTATCTGTCATAAGCTGGTAAATAAAGGCATCTCTCCAGCCGAAATCTGCATATTTAACTCCATTTGATCCTTCACCAATCCAGATTGGAACAAAAAGAGGTTCTACAAGTTTGCCGGAAGCGTCTTTGAGTGTGAAAAGGTAACTGTACTTGTTAGGGGTAAGAGCACTTTCGGTAACTGAAAATGTTTTAGTTGTTGAGTCATATGTTATATCATCTGTAACATCCACACCATTAAGTGTTATTTTACTTGATGCTATATTTATTGTACTGTCACCAATGTATTCAACATTAAAAGCATAGCCTGAATTTGTTTTTGAATAATTTTTGAGAATAAGTTCTATATCTGATGCGATACATTCATGTGATGCACTGCATTCCTCTCCGGCATTACAATCATCTGTTGTGTCACACATTCCTGATTTTACTTCACATGATGTGTCGTCTTTACAGTATTCCCAATCATCACATACTTCTGTTCCGCAAAGTTCCTGTATGGTTCCTGAACCTGCTGTATATCCTGCAGCTGATATAAAGTTTGGAGAAGCATCTGCATACCACCAGCTTGTTCCATTATCAAAAGAGAATCTGTAAATATATGAATAAATGCCGGAATTTGTTGTCGGAAATTCTGCCATAAATTCATCATTATTACCATAGTCTCCACCGGATGTTGCCGTGTTGAATGTGGCATTAATCCAGGTCCATGTTGAAACTATTATCGGATATTCTGTTCCTTCAGAGGTTTTTTTGTAACCAAGCTGAGCTTTCCAGCCCGAAGGAAGTGTGTGATTGCCGTCACTTGTTTCAGGAGGGAAGTATATTTGTCCATAAATAGTTATTGGAGCATCTCCCTCTGCCGCTGCAAATATTTTAGGATCCTGCACTCCAATCCATGTCGGTTTTTTTGAAGCATCAATTGCCAGACATGATGTTTCATACGGGAAATATCCGTTTGCACAGTTGCATACTGCATTTCCTGATTCAATTGAGCATACGCCGCCATTTCCGCAATCAACGCTGTTGCATACATCATTTACACATGTGTGATCAATATCACAAGCTTCGGAAGATTCGCAATCAGTTTTTTCGTTACATCTTCCATCTTTTAATATGCAGGAACCTTCTGAGCAGGATTCCCATTCATCACATTCTACACCTTCACATGGATCAACATAAACATTACAGCTTAAACCGCTTGCTTCGTAACCGTCTTCACAATCACAATATGCATTGCTTGATTCATCTACTTTACATGTTCCATGTCCACTACATGTAATATTTTCACAAGGATTAGGCTCTCCATCCGGTATGCAGTTAAGTCCGTCTGCATGATATCCATCATCACAATTACAAGATACAGATGCATTATAACCATAACCATCGGAAACACATGTTCCGTGACCGCTGCATGTAACATTATAACATGAATCTGAACCACCTACACAGGTATGTGTATCTGTATCACAGTCATTGCTTGAACAGTCAGAATCTTTGTTGCACATTCCTGTATTTACAACACAACCGCCATTTACACAATGTTCCCAGTCTTCACAATTGACACCTTCGCAAAGATCTACATCTTCAATACAGTTTAACTGACCATCTTCGTGATAGCCATCATTACAGTTACAGACAGCTGTTCCTGAGGTTGCATCGCATGTTCCATGATCACTGCATGTAACACCATCACAAGGACTTGAGCTGTGACCTCCACCGCTATCACATGCGGTTAAAATAAAAAGCAGCGAAAACACTGCAAGCAAGATTTTCCATAATTTCATTTTTAACACCTAAAAAAATTCTCAAAAAAGTAAAAAGCGAACTTCCGCTAATTTTAGCAATATTAAGATTTAAGTCAAGAAGGTAGTGTTAAAGATGTGTTAGAATAAAAAAAGACTCCTCATTGAGAGGAGCCCTTTTATTTTTTAGATAAGGCGTTATTACATCATACCGCCCATTCCTCCCATACCGCCCATATCAGGCATTGCAGGTGCTGAATCCTTTTTAGGTTTTTCAATTATAACAGCTTCTGTCGTAAGAAGTGTTGAAGCTATTGATGCGGCATTTATAAGTGCTGATTTTGTAACTTTTGTAGGATCTATTATTCCGCTTTTTATCATATCCTTGTATTCATTTTTAGCAGCGTCAAAACCGTAGTTGAAATTGTTGTTCTCAAGAACTTTTGCAACAACTATAGAACTATCGAGACCTGCGTTTTCAACTATTTGTCTTATAGGTGCTTGAAGAGCTTTTTTGATTATTGCAACACCGATTTTTTCATCTTCATCAACTACATCAATATTGTCAAGTTCTGCTACAGAACGAAGAAGAACTGTTCCTCCTCCTGCTACGATACCTTCTTCAACAGCAGCCTTTGTTGCATTAAGAGCATCTTCAACTCTTGCTTTTTTCTCTTTCATTTCAACTTCTGTTGCGGCACCAACGTTGATAACTGCAACACCACCTGAAAGTTTTGCAACTCTTTCCTGAAGTTTTTCTTTGTCATAATCAGATGTTGATTCTTCGATCTGTGATTTTATCTGTTTAATTCTTGCTTCGATATCGCTTTTTGAACCGGCACCATCAACAATTGTTGTGTTTTCCTTATCAACAACAATTCTTTTTGCCTGACCAAGCATATCAAGAGTTACATTTTCAAGTTTGTGCCCTAAATCTTCAGAAATGAAGGTTCCTTTTGTAAGAATTGCTATATCTTCAAGCATTGCCTTTCTTCTGTCGCCAAAACCTGGAGCTTTAACTGCAACTATATTCAGAACTCCACGAAGTTTGTTTACAACTAGAGTTGCAAGAGCTTCTCCTTCAACATCTTCAGAAATTATGAGAAGAGGTCTGCCTGATTTTGCAGCTCCTTCAAGTACAGGAAGAAGATCTTTAAGAACTGTAACTTTTTTGTCATAGATAAGTATAAAAGGATTGTCAAGAACAGCCTGCATTTTATCAGAATCTGTTACAAAGTAAGGTGAAAGATAACCGCGATCAAACTGCATACCTTCAACTGTATCAAGGAAAGTTTCCATTCCTTTTGCTTCTTCAACAGTTATAACACCTTCTTTTCCTACAACTTTCATAGCTTCTGCGATGATTTTTCCTATTTCTTCATCATTGTTTGATGAAATTGAACCAACAGATGCAATTTCATCATAATTGTCATCAATAACTTTTGTTACTGAGTCAAGTTTTGCAACTACTTTGGCTACAGCTTTGTCAATACCTCTTTTAATGCCGATAGGATTGTAGCCGGCAGTTATATATTTATATCCTTCCTTTATAATTTCCTGAGCAAGAACTGTTGCAGTTGTTGTTCCGTCACCGGCGATATCATTTGTTTTTGAAGCAACTTCCTTAACAAGCTGTGCTCCCACATTTTCAGCCTTTCCTTCAAGGTCAATCTCTTTTGCGACAGTAACACCATCTTTTGTTATAAGAGGTGCACCAAAACTTTTTTCGATTACAACATTTCTTCCCTTAGGTCCAAGTGTTATTTTAACTGCATCAGCAAGTTTGTTTACTCCATCAAGAATTTTTGATTTTGCATTATAGCCGTAAAGTATTTCCTTTGACATTTTTATCTCCTTATTTACTTAGTTAGTCTTCAACAATAGCAAGAATATCATCACTTCTTAATATAAGGTGTTCTTCACCGCCTACTTTTATATCTGTTCCGCTATATTTGCTGAAAAGTATTTTATCGCCTTCTTTAACATCAATAGGTACTCTTGTGCCATTGTCAAGAAGTTTCCCATTACCTACAGCAATAACTTTTGCTTCTACAGGTTTTTCTTTAGCTGTGTCCGGAATAATAATTCCACCAGCAGTTTTTTGTTCACTCTCAACTCTTTTTACAATAATTCTGTCATTAAGTGGTCTAAGTTTCATCATATCCTCCTACTTTTAAAAGTTAAGCTTTATTTAAAGATCCAAATATTTAACGAAGTAGTTTATAAGGCGGAGAATTGATAAGTCAATAGTTGTAATGCTAAAAAAATCTTAGTCATTCCTGAATGTTATAAATTAATAAAATTTTCTATTTTAGAAAGAGCTTCACTTATGGTTGAAACAGGCATTGCAATATTTATTCTTATTTTATCAAAAGCCTGCCTGGAAAAATGGATACCTGGAACTACTGCAACTTTTTCCTTTTCGTAAAGTTCCACAGCAAAGTTAAAAGAGTTTTTATAGTTTTCCGGCAGTCTTGCCCATATAAAATAACCTCCATCCACCTTTGGAACAGAGAAACTCATGTTTTTTAATTTATTTGAAGCAAACTTATAAGATGTAGTTACAAAATTCCTGAGTTCTTTAACATATTGACTTGCAAGTTGCCTGTTGTCAAGATAATCCGCAATTGTTTCCTGTAAAATTGATGATGATGAAAGACCTGTGTAAGAGTGAATTTTTTTTATTTCTGCCATTTCAGATTTTTCGGCAAGCAAAAAACCTACCCGCCAGCCTGTTATTGAAAGCATTTTTGAAAAACTGTCAGTTACAAACAGGTTTTTAGTCTTAATTTCAGGAACATAAGTCTGTTCATCAAAATAAATATCTTTATATACAGCATCAAAAACAATATAAAAATTATATTTTTCTGCAAGTTCTACAATGAAATCAATTTCATTTTTCTTCCATATTTTCCCAAAAGGATTTCCTGGAGAAGCTATGAAAAGAAGTTTGACCTTTTTTTCTTTAATAAATTCTTCAAATAAATTTTTGTCTAAATTCGTTTCCGTATTCATTGTAACAAGGTTCTGACCAAAAAGAGCCGGCAGATTGGCATAACTTTCATAAACAGGGGAAAAAGCCATAACAGTAAAATCATTTCCAAATTTTCTGAGCAGATGAAAGTATACAAGAGAAATGGCTTCTGTTGCACCATTAGTTACAAGAACTGAATCAGGTTCAGAAATCTTGTAATCTCTTTTAATGCATTCTACAAGTTTGAAGTTTCCGTCACTTGGAGCATACTGATGAAAATTCTTATCACTATTTAATACAAGAGCTTTTATTAGTTCTTTAGGGGGATTGAAAGAAGGAACTCCCTGCGCAAGATTTATTCCGCCATTAGCCTTAACCTTGTTGCTCATAAAAGCTATAAGGGAAGTATCCGGGATTTTTTTTTCCTGCATAATATACCTCGCTAAATTGTAAACACGGGCACTATATAACTATTTTTTTTATTAATCAAATAGAAAAATATTAACACAATAAAAAAAGAGTACAGCAGATTTTCTTGACATAGATATTCATTTAAATACAATCGGTCGGAAGTTTTTTTAAGGGGTACAAATTAGTGTACTTTTCCGATGCGGGGCAAATCGTAAAAGATCGCCTCAACATTGTTGATGTTATCGCATCATATATAAAACTTGACAATCGAGGCAAGGATTATTCTGCGCTATGTCCCTTTCATAAGGAAAAAACACCTTCATTCCATATAAATGAAGCAGATCAGTATTTTTATTGTTTTGGATGCCATGAAAGCGGTGATGCTATCTCTTTTGTTATGAAAATTGAATCCGTTGCTTTTCGTGATGCTGTTGAAATAATCGCAAAAAGATTTCACATACCTGAACTTCTAACCTCTTTTGCTATGGTTGAAGATAATTCATTAAAAGAAAAAGAGCTTGTTTATAACATAAACAGGGAAGCTGCACTTTTTTTTCACAAAAATCTTATGGAAAGTAAAAGTGCTGTTGAATATTTAAACAACAGATCCATTTCCAATGAAACTATAAAAAAATTCGGGCTCGGGTATGTAAGTGATGGAAACAGTGTTGTAATGTACCTTAAAGATAAAGGTTTTTCAACAGCTATGATTGAAAAGGCAGGCATAGTCAAGCTTAAAGATGACGGAAAAATCGTTCCATATTTCTTTAACAGAATTATTGTTCCTGTTCAGAACAGTGCTGGTAAGGTTATTGCTTTTGGAGGCAGAGTACTGGATAAATCTCTTCCTAAATATCTTAACTCTCCTGAAACACCTGTCTTTAGTAAAAAAAGAGAGCTCTTTGGTCTGAATCATGCTAAAAGGCATATGAGCCAGAATTCCTATATAATTGTTACAGAAGGTTATTTTGATGTGATAGCTCTTCATCAGGGAGGCATAAACACTGCAGTTGCGTCACTTGGAACAGCAATTACTGATGACCACTTAACTTTGCTTGCAAAATTCAGAAAAAAAGTAATTCTGCTTCTTGATGGTGATAATGCCGGCAGAAAAGCCATAGAAAAAACACTGGAACTTAATATCCCTGAAAATATCGACCTTGAAGCAGCTTTTATCCCTTTTGAAGGTGAAGATCCCGATTCAATAATTAATAGTGATAATGGAAGGGAAAAAATACTTAAGGTTGTTGATTCAGCACTGCCTGTTTATCAGTATTTTATAGATAAAGAGCTGAAAGCGTATAATCTTTCTGTAAATGTTGAAGACAAAACAAGACATGAAGCTGAAATAAGAAGAATTTTTGATAAAATTCCACCTTCAAAAAAGTCGGCATACTCAAGGCATGTCAAAGCTAATGCAGATATTTTCCTAACAAAAAATGTTAAATGGCAATCAACTGTCAGGGAACGCTCAAATGCAAGAAAGGTTCCGGAAACACAAATACTTGTTTCCCAGGACTTGACTAAAAAGTTTCATGCTGTTCTTAAAGCCGTATGTTCAGTTATTATGGTGGAACCTTCCTATGTAAAAGCTATTGAAGAAATAGAAAATTCAGTTCAAATAGTAAAAGAAAATGGTTTTGTTGGGAAACTTATAGATTCATATTACAGGGATAGTACGGAAATTTTTGGTGAGATTTCAGCTATGTTTGGTGAAAATATTTTCAAAGATGATATTTTTGCCGCTTTAGAGACACCTGAAAAAGATGCTTATTTTAAGATTCTTGTAATAAAAATCAAGCTTCTTGACATAGCTGAAAAGATAAATAGAATCTCGAAATTTCCTGAAGGGACAAAAGTCCCTTTTACAGTCGAATTAAAGTATTTATATGATGAAAGAAAAAAATTGCAAATAGAAATGGCAAACTTAAAAAGTTGCATAAATGTAAAAAGTCAGGAGTCTGTTTAATGCAAAAAAAAGATTTACCGATCATGAGAAAGAAAAGGGTACTTCAAAATCAGATTGATGATGAACTTCCAAGTTTTGAAGAAATACCTGAAGTTGAACAGAAAAGCGTTGAATCTATTGATAAAAAAATAGCAGCGAAAATAGCTTACTACAAGCAGCAAGGTATTCCTGTCAGTAAAGTTGTTTTAAATATTGTTGAAAAACTTAAAGAATCCACTGATTCAATAAGCAGTGATGTTGTTAATTCTCTTATCCCTGACAATAAAGCATTTACTGTTGAGGATATGGATATTCTTTTTGATATTCTTTTTGAACTGGATCTTGAAGTAGATGGTATTTCTCATACTGATGATCCGATAGAAATGTCAAGAAAGTCTGCATCGACTTTCTCTGAGAGAAGTAGAAAAGATCCGTTAAGAATGTATATGCTTACAATTGGAAGTGTTCCTCTTCTTACAAAGGATGGAGAGGTGTATATCGCCGAGCAGATAGAAAAAGGTGAAAACCTTCTCATTAAAATACTTCTTGACACATTCGTGACATTTAAGGAAATAGTTTCCATTCCCGATAAGATTCGTAATGAACAGCTTTTTATAAAAGATATCGTCAAGGAACTTGATGGTGACATGGATGATGATATCCTTAAAGATGATGATGATGATGACGATGATGAAGAAGAAATAATAAAGAAAAAAGCTTCGTCCAAAGATGACGATGAAGAAGATGATATTCTTGAGGAAGAAGATGCTTCAGATGATGAAGATGATACGCCCGTGATAGTAGCTCCTGATGAATCAGGTGACAGATATCAGACCACGATGGATAACATTGTAAGGTGTACCGAAATTCTTAAAACACTAAACAGAGAACGTGATCAGATAAAAAAGAAAGTTGGAAAAACCAAAAAAGGTGATATTGATAAAAAATCACAGGAAAAACTTGATCAGCTTCTTGATGAAATGGTTGGTATTACAATTGAAATGCATCTTCATAAACCATATTTCTTTGTTGTTGGTGACAAAATAAAACATTATCATGATAAATCAAGCCAGCTTGAGAAAAATATAGCTCACATAGAAGAAAATATAAATATGACTTTTGATCAGATGGGTGAGATAATTTCAAATCCTGAGAAATTTTCAGCTATAGACAAACATAGCCTTAACCAGATCAGAGAAAAATACGGTCTTATCAATCAGACAAGAAGAAGTCTTAGAAAACTTGAATCTGAGTCAAGGATGGAGATTCCTGAGCTTAACGAAACATGGGATAATTTAAAAAAAGCGGAAGAACACATAAGACTTTTTAAAAATAAACTTATCCGCTCTAATCTCCGTCTTGTTGTAAGTATTGCAAAAAAATATAACAACCGTGGGCTGGATTTTAAAGATATCATTGCTGAAGGCAACATAGGTCTTATAAAAGCTGTAGATAAATTTGAATATACCAAAGGATATAAATTTTCAACATATGCAACATGGTGGATAAGACAATCTATTACCAGAGCTATCGCGGATCAGGGAAGAACAATAAGAATACCTGTTCACATGATAGAAATGATGAACAAGATAAATAAAACTATAAAAGAGCTTACTAATAAAAATGGGCAGGATCCAAGTATTAGTGAAATAGCCAAGCATATGAATCTTCCTGAAGAAAAGATAAGAAAGGTGTGGAAAAGTGCAAGAGAGACAATTTCTCTTGAAACACCAATTGGTGAAGATGAAGACAGTCAGCTTCAGGATTTTGTTGAAGATCCTAAAACACTTAGCCCTGAGGAATATACAGCTAAACAGAATATGGCTGAAATTATAAGAAAACTTTTTGCAAATCTTACTCCAAGAGAAGAAAAAGTTATAAGAATGAGATTCGGAATAGGCGAAACAGAAGATTATACACTTGAAGAAATAGGTAAAGATTTTGGCGTTACAAGAGAACGAATTCGCCAGATAGAGGCCAGAGCAGTGCTTAAAATGAAGAAAATGCTTAAAAACAAAAAAGTTACATGTGAAGATTTTACATGATTTTTAAATGTGATTTAAAAGAATACTTGACAAAACGGTGCTTTTTCATATAAATACCGGAGTTTTTGCTAGTTAATATATTTTAGTGAATTGGAGGATACATTGGCTCATCACAAATCAGCAAAGAAAAGAATAAAGACAAACGAAAAAAGTAGACTTTACAACCGTTCAATAAGATCAAGAGTAAGAACTTATACTCGCTACATTTTTGAAGCTATCGAAGCTGTAGAAAAAGCAGAGGATAAAGTTGCTCTCAGACCTGAAGTTGAAGAAAAATTCAGAAAGTTTGTTTCCGAATATCAGAAAGCAGTATCAAAAGGTGTTTTTGTTAAAAATACTGCAAGCAGAAAAATCAGCAGAATGTCAGCTGCAATGAACAAGGCTTTTGCTTAAATTTCAGCAAAACCTCTGTTAAGATATTCTGAATGAAAAGATACAGGCTTATCATTGATAATATCGGTGAAATTTTTACCGCTACCGAAAGAATATTTTCCGGTGGCGGTTTTCTTATTTCTGTAAACAATGATGGTAAAATTGCATACGTTGGTAATCGTCGCGATTTTATCGTTGAAAATCCTGATTATACGGAATCTTCAGAAAAATATCTCAATGCTGAAGGACTTGTTGTTTATCCGGGTTTTGTTGACAGTCACACACATGCTGTTTTTGCCTCGACCAGAGAAGATGAATTTCTTTTAAAAGCAAAAGGGGCAACTTACGAAGAGATTGCAGCAGCCGGAGGCGGAATTATAAATTCTGCAAAAAAAACGCTGGAAGAATCTTTTGATTCAATTTATGAATCCTCAAAAAAAAGAGTACTTAATTCTATTTCGTATGGTGTTACAACCATAGAAATAAAATCAGGCTATGGACTGGATACAGAATCAGAACTTAAACTTCTAAGAGTTATAAAAAAACTTTCAGAAGAGCTTCCAATAGAAATTGTTCCAACATTTCTCGGTGCACATGCATGGCCGGTTAAATACAGAAACGATCATCAGGGTTACATTGATTTAATCAATAATGAAATGCTGCCAATAATCAAAGAAGAAAAACTGGCGGAATTTTCTGATGTCTTTTGTGAAGAAGGCTATTTTTCTTTAAAAGAAACAGAACTGCTTATGGCAAAAGCCAAAGAAATGGGATTCAAACTCAAATTGCATGCAGATGAGTTTAATTCATTAGGTGCCACAGAACTTGCATCTGAAATGAAAGCTGTTTCTGTAGATCATCTTGAAGCTGTAACAGACGCCGGAATAAGGAAAATGGCAGAATATGGAACAGTTGCCAACGTTCTTCCCATAACAAGTGTTTTTTCAAGATTGCCATTTGCACCGGCTAAAAAAATAATTGAAAGTGGAGCTACTCTTTCTCTCGCTACAGATATGAATCCAGGAAGCTGTATGTGTGGATTTTTACCTTTAGCAGCAAGTTTAGGTGCAACTCAACTTGGACTTTCTGTTGAAGATTCACTTAAAGCTGTTACATTAAATGCCGCAAAAGCAGTTGACAGAGCCTTGTCAAAAGGGAGCATCGAAGTTGGAAAAGATGCCGACATTCTTCTAATGAATGCAACTTCATGGGTTTATCCTATTTATCATTTTGCTCACAATCATGTAAAAAAGATTTTTGCAAAAGGTTTTGAGATTTGATTCCAACATTTTTGTGTTTAACAAATAAAAATAATGTATAAAAATTTTATTGTTATTTTTCTCAATTTTATTCTCAAATATAAAAAAACAGAGCTTTTTTAGTAAATAAAAAAAATAGCTTAAAATTTTGTAAAAAAATAGTTGAACGATTTTTATTGAGAAAAAGAAAACAAAATGAAAGTGTATGTGTAAATTTTTTGTTGACAAAAAACTTCGTATGGTATCAAATTGTACGGGCTATTGAACTTTTTATCTGAGTTTGTAACTTTAAACGATATGGGTTACCAAATAAGTGTTTTTTTGTTTATTTTTTCTGGAGGAAACATGCTGAAACATTATTTTATTTCAATTTTTATTGTTGCCATTAGTTTCATGATGCTTTCATGTGAAGATGAAGACAACAATAGTAGTGATTCCAAAAATTCTTTAACAGTTATGACTGAGGAAGCTGCTGGAGAAAATTGTACGTATGGCGGCATTAGACTTGATTCAGGTATTGATGTCAATGCAAATGCCAAATTGGATGAAACAGAAGTTTCTTCAACAAACTATGTTTGTAATGGCGCCAATGGTTCTAATGGTGTAGGTTGTACAGTAACGGAGAGTTCAAATGGCACGAAAACTATTACCTGTGATGAAGGAACTGAAGTTACGGTAAGCGATGGCGCAGATGGTTCTAACGGTTCTGATGGTGAGAGTTGTACTGTAATTGATAATAATAATGGTACAAAAACTATTACTTGCGGAGAAGTTTCTGTTTCTGTTAGTGACGGTACGGATGGAACAAACGGTGCTGACGGAACAAATGGTACGGACGGAACAAATGGGGAAAATGGAAATGACGGGCATAATTCAATTGTTGTTTTAGAAACACTGACAGAAGATCTAGACTGTCTTAATGGTGGAACTCTCGTTAAAGTTGGCGTTGATATTAATGACAGTGGAATTCTTGATGATAATGAGATTTCTGTTACTCAGAAAGTCTGCTACGGACTTGATGGTAAAGATGGAAGCAACTCTCTTGTCAGTATGACAGATGCTGGGGAAAACTGTGCAAATGGCGGTAAAAAAATAGAAACAGGTATTGACACAAATAACAATGATTTGCTTGATGAGACAGAAGTCGTAGGAACAAGTTATATTTGTAATGGTGTTGATGGTGCAGATGGAAATAATTCTCTTATAACTATAAGTGATGCCGGAGCAAATTGTGCAAATGGAGGAAAAACAATAGAAATAGGAGTTGATGATAACGGTAATGGTATACTTGATGTAGAAGAAATTGATAACAGCAGTTATGTCTGTAACGGCGAGAATGGAAATGATGGTAAAACGGCACTTGTAAATATAACAGATGAAGCCGCCGGAGCCAACTGCGCAAATGGCGGTAAAAAAGTTGAAAGCGGAATAGATGATGACGGCAATGGAGTTCTTGATGTGGCTGAAGTCGACAGCACAAATTATGTTTGTAACGGAGCAGATGGAAGTGCAGGAGCAGATGGAACAGATGGTAGTACAGCGCTTGTAAGCATAACAAATGAAGCCGCTGGAGTTAACTGTGCAAATGGCGGTAAAAAAGTTGAAAGCGGAATAGATGATGACGGCAACGGAGTTCTTGATGTAGCAGAAGTCGACAGTACAAACTATGTTTGTAACGGAGCAGATGGAAGTGCAGGAGCAGATGGAACAGATGGTAGTACAGCGCTTGTAAGCATAACAAATGAAGCCGCTGGAGTTAACTGTGCAAATGGCGGTAAAAAAGTTGAAAGCGGAATAGATGATGACGGCAACGGAGTTCTTGATGTAGCAGAAGTCGACAGTACAAACTATGTTTGTAACGGAGCTGACGGAAGTGCAGGAGCAGATGGAACAGATGGTAGTACAGCTCTTGTAAGTATAAGTATTGAACCAGCTGGAGTTAACTGCACAGATGGTGGACAAAAAGTTGAAAGCGGAATAGATGATGACGGCAACGGAGTTCTTGATGTAGCTGAAGTTGACAGTACAAATTATGTTTGTAACGGAGCCGACGGAAGTGCAGGAGCGGATGGTGCTGATGGTGCATGTGCAAATAATAATGCACCGAGTATAGATTCAATAACAATTGATGGGACTCTATATTCAGGTGTTCCAGTTTCTGTTTTTGCCGGTACGGATTTTACTGTTAATATTGCGGTAACGGATTCGGATGTGACAGATACTCTAAGTTATAATTTATCTGGTGGTTATGCCAATATTACAAACAATAATGATGGTTCTTTTACTTTAAATTTCTTAAAAGATGGAATTTTTTACTTTTCAATAATAGTAAGTGATGGTTGTCAAGTTGCTGTAAGTACTTTTGCTATTTCTGCTGGATTTGCCGTTTTATATGATGGAAACGGAGCTACCTCTGGATCAAATCCTGTAGATATAAATCCATATGGAGAGGGTGATTCCGTAACTGTTTTGGGAAAAGGAACTTTAAGTAGAACTGGATATGAATTTACAGGTTGGAACACAGCTTCAGATGGTAGTGGTGTAGCATATACGGAGGGTGATGTTTTTACAATACCAGGAAATAATATAACTCTTTATGCTCAGTGGACATTGGCGGAAGGTATATTCGTTTTTGCAAATCCAAATATTATCAGATATAGTTTGGATGGAATTAGTTCTGAAACGATACTTAACACCGGTGTAACATCCATAGCTGGTCTTTATGTTGACCGTATAAATAAGAAAATTTATTGGGAAAATTATTCTCAAGGAATTATAAAAAGAGCCAATTTTGATGGATCAAATGTTGAATCTCTTGTTTCAGGTATTTCCTCACTTCAAGGTATTGCCGTTGATGGTAGAACTGGCGGTAAAATTTATTGGTGTAACTGGACAGAAAAAATAATTTACAGTGCAGATCTTGATGGTTCCAATGTTACAGCAATTATAACAGATGCGGCAACTGCAAAAGTTAGTAACACTAGATATTTTGATATCGATTTTACAAACAATAAACTTTACTGGACAGATATGGGAGATACAAATCATTTATATAGAGCCGATCTTGATGGTACAAATATTGAAGATATTTCGACTACAACAGGATCTTCTCCTGCAGGAATAGCTGTTGATCCGGCTGGTGGTAAAATTTACTGGGCTTCATACTGGGGAGGTGGTGCTGGTCCAGGATATTTTAAATATGCAGATTTGGATGGTTCTAATGATTCAACATTCTTTACAAATAGTGGAACATCAACCGCAACATTTGTTAATTTTGATCCAATTAACTCTCAAATTTATTTTAGTGGAAACGGCCAAATTATCCGTGCTGATGCAGACGGCACAAATCAGGTTAATCTAAGTATAATTTATCAAAACTACTTTGGCCTTTATACTAAATAATTTTCTATTTAAACTCTTATATTTTTCCAAATAATTCTTAAAAACTCCTTTTTTTGATTTTCTATCTTTAAAGTTTTATACTGCATAAGGTTTTTTTAAATCAAAATGGAGGTTATTAATGCAGGCACATGAAATAGATTATGAAATTGTTGGAAGCGAGATGCAGGCAGTTATAGTTGAACTTGATCCTGAAGAAATTGTTGTTGCTGAAGCAGGTGCTATGCTTTATATGGAAGATGATATTGAAATGCAGACAAAAATGGAAGGTGGTTTTTTAGGAGGTCTTAAAAGAGCCATAACAGGAGAATCCTTTTTTATAACCAACTTCACTCATAAAGGTAGAGAAGGAAAAAGACATGTCGCTTTTGCTGCGCCATATCCAGGGACAATAATACCAATAAATCTTGGTTCTTTAGGTGGTGAGTTTCTTTGCCAGAAAGATGCTTTTCTTTGCAGTGCAAAAGGAAATGAAATTTCTGTTGCATTCACAAAAAAACTTGGCGCCGGCTTTTTTGGCGGTGAAGGTTTTATTCTTCAGAAGCTTAAAGGAGATGGCATGGCTTTTATTCATGCGGGCGGTTCTATAATAGAAAGAGATCTTACTGCTGGCGAAATGTTAAGAGTTGATACCGGCTGTCTTGTTGGTTTTGAATCTTCTGTAGATTATGACATAAAGTTTGTAGGTGGATTTAAAAATGCTCTTTTTGGTGGTGAAGGCCTTTTCCTTGCTACTGTTAAAGGCCCTGGAAAAGTTTTTCTTCAAACTCTTCCGCTTTCAAGATTTGCTGACAGAATAACAGCAGCTTCAAGCAGAGGCGGTGGACGTAATGTTGGTGAAAAAAAGAATGGACTTCTTGGTTCCATAGGCAATCTTTTTGAGGATTAAATAGTTTATTTTATTTCTACATAAACAATTAAATCAGACTCGGATGTTCATTAAGTTGACAAAAAGTTTCTAATGTAGAGAATAGCTTCTGTTGTTCTTTTATTTTTTGGAGGCAGAATGACTGTCGATTTCGAAATCTATATGTATCCCAGGGAAGGAATTGATTATGACCAGAATATTTTAGGTATTTCTCTTTTAGAAAGATGTGCTGCAATTGTTGCCGGTATTTTCAATAGAGACAAAATCTTTGCACCATTTCTGGAAGAAAATAAAAATTTCAGAGGAATTGAGATTTCTACGGAATTTCCTGATTTTTCTAAAAATATTCTTCTTATAGATCCTGCTTTTCTGTGTGATAAAAAACTTTTAAATAACATGGTAAATAATTTCAAACCTACAGTTGTTGCATGTGACTCTTCATCTTTAACTCCTCTTGGACTTGCATATGTTAAAAGAGATGATATTGATGATGAATTTCATAAAGCTCCATGGTTTAAGATAGAAAGACTTATAAGTGAAAATAAAGGAAATCGTGTTGCTGTAATTGACGGCAGATATTTTTATGTCAGAAACAATTCTTCAGCTAAAGAAGCATCTTCCTTTATTTTGCAGAATTTAAGATTAAAGTCGGATAGTATTCTTACAGCAAACATTTACAGACCTTTTTCTCTAATGTTTACAAAAGCTGTATCTTTTCTCTCTTTTTCTCCTGATGTTTTAAGTGTTCTTGCAATAGTTGCATCACTTTTTTCTGCAATATTTTTTGTTTCAGGCGGATATTTTAATACTTTAACTGCCGCTGTTATTTTACAATTCGCATTTCTGTTTTGTAATATGGACGGCGAGCATGCAAGGCTGAAATATTTGAAAACTGAACATGGTAAATGGCTTAATGCTTCAGCTAACACGGCTGTTATACTGCTGCCTATAACAGGTTTGGCCTTTTCTCTTGCAGATGGCATTCTTTTAAGATCTGCACTTATTTTTATTGGTTTTTTTGTCGCAAACAGTATAGCTGCTTATTTATATGCTTATAAAACCGGTCAATTTATTCCTGAATCCTTTTTTCTTGATAATTTTATTAAAGAGAGCAGAAACGGCTATTTTAAAATATTTCTTCAGGTTATAGGGATTCTTATGAAAAGAGATAGTTTTATCTTTTTTCTTTTTGTGTTTTCCATTTTAGGTTTGACTAGAATACTTATTCCGATATATGCTTTTGCTATGGTTTTTATAGCTTTGCTTTCTTTTGCATATTATATAGGCAGGCTAAAAAAATAGGGGGAATTATGAAATCTGTGGTACTTTTTAGTGGTGGTCTTGATTCCACTACGCTTCTGGCTCTTTCACTTTCAAAAGGTGAAGATGTTTATCCATTGACTGTTTCTTACGGGCAAAGACATGATGTCGAGATAAAAAAAGCCAGATTAATTTTGAAGAAATATAATATTGAGAATAAATATAACGAAATAGTTCAGGATCTTTCTTTTTTAAACGACTGTTCTTTGATAAACAGTGAGCTTGATGTTCCTGAAGAGCTTTCTGAAGAAATTCCTTCAACTTATGTTCCTGCAAGAAATATAATCTTTTTGTCAATTGCAACTTCATATGCGGAAGCCGTTGGAGCCGGAAAGATTTATATAGGTGTCAATGCTATTGATTATTCAGGTTACCCTGATTGCCGTCCCGAATTTATTGAGGCATTTCAGACAGCTATTAACAAAGGAAGCAAGTATGCTATTGAAAATGGAATAAAAATAGAAACACCGCTTCTTAATCTTTCAAAAGCTGAGATAATAAAAATGGGAATTAACCTTGGTGTTGATTATTCAATGACTCACAGCTGTTATAATCCTTCTTTTGATGGAAAGGCATGTGGTAAATGTGACAGTTGCCGTTTAAGGCACAAAGGCTTTACTGATGCAGGAATGGAAGATCCTACAATATACTTCGGAGGAAGTTTTGAAGATTAATACTTTACAGGTCGGAACTTTAGGTGCAAATTGCTATATACTTGAAGAAAATGGCCTTTCAGCAGTTGTAGATCCTGGTGGAAGTTCTGATGTTATAATAGAAGCTCTTGGAAATACTACACTTAAATATATTTTTCTTACGCACGCTCATTTTGATCATATTTCAGGGCTTGATGATATTAAAAACCGTTTTCCTGAAGCTGAAATAGTTATTCATGCTGAGGAAAAATTCTGGCTTTCAGATATGGAACTGAATCTTTCAACAATGACAGGAGAACCTTTTTCATCAAAATACAGAGCTGATATATTTGTGGAAGATGGTGATGAAATAGAATTTGCAGGTAAAAAATGTAAAGTTTTTCACACACCAGGTCACACACCAGGTTCATGCTCCTTTTTGATTGACAGCAATCTTTTCAGTGGAGACACTTTATTTGAAAGCAGCATTGGAAGAACCGATTTCCCTGGCGGAGATTCGATGAAAATAAGAAAATCCATAAAAGATAAAATTTTTACTCTACCGGATGAAACAACAGTTTATCCGGGACATATGGCATCAACAACTGTTGGCCGTGAAAAGAAATTCAATCCATTTTTCTGATAGCTAATCTTTATTTTCAAGAAACTTTGACATAGATATTTTACTCTAGTACTATCCACGCGTGAAAAATTTATCTACAGGAGAGATTTATGGCTGGTTTGTCTTATAAAGATGCTGGTGTTGATATTCATGAGGGTAGCCGTCTTGTTGACAAGATAAAACCTTTTATTAAAAACACTATGAGACCTGAAGTTATGGGCGGGCTTGGTGGTTTTGCTGCAATGGTCGGGCTTCCTGAAGGATTGAAAAATCCTGTAATGGTAAGCGGAACAGATGGTGTTGGCACAAAACTAAAATTTGCTTTTGCTTCTGAAAAATATGATACCGTCGGGATAGATCTTGTTGCAATGTGTGTCAATGATGTTGCAGTCTGTGGCGCTGAACCACTCTTTTTTCTTGATTACTTTGCAACAGGGAAACTTTCTGCGGATAACGCTGCAACTGTAATTAAAGGAATTGCAGATGGCTGTATTGATGCCGGTTGTGCTCTTGTTGGTGGAGAAACAGCTGAAATGCCAGGCTTTTATCCTGAAGGTGAATTCGATCTTGCCGGTTTTTCTGTAGGTGTTGTTGATAAAGAAAAAATAATTACAGGAGAAAACATAAAAGAAGGTGATATTATTGTCGGTTTTCCTTCAAGCGGTGTTCATTCCAATGGTTTTTCTCTTGTCAGAAAAATAGTTTTTGATAAATTAGAGCTTAAAGTCAATGATTTTATAGATGAGTTAGGTTCTTCAGTTGCCGAAATCTTTCTTGAACCGACTATAATTTATGTAAAACTTGTTAAAGAAATCACGAAGAAAATAGATGTTAAAGGAATGGTTCATATTACAGGCGGCGGTTTTTATGAAAATATACCAAGAATCATTCCTGAAGGGCTTTCTGTTCTTATTGACGGTAATTTTGAAATTCTTCCTGTTTTTAAATGGTTAAAAGAAAAAGGTGAAGTGACAGAAAGAGAGATGTTTACAACTTTTAACTGTGGAATTGGTTTTATGTTTGTTGTTTCTTCAGATGATGCCGAAACTATTCTTAAAGATTATCCTGAAAGTCGTAAAATAGGAAAAATAGTAAAAGGTGGCAGTGGTGTGGAAATCACCAGGACATACTTTTAGAATTATTTAATATGTTTAAATAAATAAAAAACCGGTCATAAAGACCGGTTTTTTATTAAAGTAGAGCCAAAAAAGAGCTATTCTTTTATTTCATGAATAACATCAATAATAGTTCCGTCTCTATATTCGATTACACCAACAATTTTATCGGTATATTCAATTTTCTGAGGGACACCTGTCATTTTATATGCAAGATCTCTGAGCTCTTCAATTTCAAAAACTTTTATACCTGCTTTGGTTATCCATGTTTTTATTTCCTCATACTTATCGCTGTTTCTATTTAAAGCAACACCTCTATCAGTTACAAGAATATCAATGTTTGTTCCTGGAGTTACAATATTTAGAACGTTATCAACAATTGTCGGGATTCTTCCTCTTATAAGAGGTGCTGTAATTATTGTAAGTTTTGCAGCAGCAGCAGTATCGCTGTGACCACCTGATGCGCCTCTGATAACTCCGTCGCTTCCTGTGATTACGTTGATATTGAAATTGGTATCTATTTCAAGTGCACTTAAAACAACAACATCAAGTTTGTTTGCAATACATCCTTTAGTATGTGTGTTTGCATAGTATGTTGCATCTATTTCGTAATGATTTTCATTTTCTCTTATCGAGTTTGCTGCAATAAGGTCAAAACTCTGAACATCAAATAGTTTTCCGATAAAACCGTCTTTAAGCATTTCAACCATAGGTTTTGTTATTCCACCTAAAGAAAAGCTTGCTTTAATATTCTGTTTTTCCATCTCAGTTCTAAGGAATCTTGACATAGCAAGTGAAGCTCCGCCACTTCCTGTCTGGAAAGAGAAACCATTTTTAAAATATGGTGAATTATATATAACTTTTGCGCAGTATTCGGCAATGAGAAGATCTCTCGGATTTTTTGTAAAACGGGTCTCTTTTCCGCCGATTTTAGATGAATCTCCAATAGAATCTATTAAAACGACATAATCAACATCAGTTTGAGGAATGCTTACTGGTGTATTAGGGTAGTCAACAAGATTGTCTGTAAGAATTACAACTGTATCGGCATATTTTGCATCTATCATTGCATATCCGAGTGATCCGCAGACTGCTTTCCCATAACCGTTTGCATTGCCGTAATCATCTGATGAAGGTGCTCCTAAAAATGCGACATCAATATGTTCTTCACCTGCTTCGATTGCTCTGGCTCTTCCGCCATGACTTCTTATTACAACAGGAATTTCCATTAAGCCTCTTGAAATGGCTTCTGCAAGTTTTCCTCTTAAACCGCTGGAGGAAATACTTGCGACTACGCCATTTTTAATATGATCTACAAGAGGAGCATGAACATCATTAAGAGAACTTGAACATATTCTTATATTTTTTATCCCTTTTGCGGCAATAACGTCCATTACTTTGTTTACAATATAGTCTCCACCTCTGAAATGATGGTGAAAAGAGATTGTCATACCGTCTTTAAGTCCCGATTTTTCAACAGCTTCTTCAATGGAATTTAAAAGTTTGGAATCTCCGGGTTTTACCATTTTTTTTGTTTTACCGGCAATTCTTCCTTCAGGCATTGCATCAAAAAGACCTTTATAAGGTAAAACTTTGTCTATTCCGGCTATTGCAGCAGGAATTTCTTTTCCTATTGCATTTTTCATTATACCTCCTCCCTGTAAAGACCAGAAGCCTTTGCAATTTCGATAACTCTTTCAGCTCTTGCTACAACGGGTTTATCTATCATTTTTCCGTTTAAAGCAATAACTCCGCTTCCTTTTGCCTCTGCTTCCTTTATTGCTTTCATAATTTTAAGAGCATCATCTATCTGTTTTTCAGTTGGATTGAAAATAGAATTTACAACAGCGATCTGTCTTGGATTAATAACAGATTTGCCATCGAATCCAAGATCTTTTATAAGCTGAGTCTCTCTTCTAAGACCTTCTTCATCATCAACATTTGAAAAAACTGTATCAAGAGCATATATTCCTGCAGCTCTTGCAGCCATAACGATTGCACTTCTTGCGGCAAGAAGTTCAACACCGCCAGGAGTTCTATTTGTTTTCATGCTTCTTACATAGTCTTCAGCTCCAAGAGCAATTCCCATTAATCTTTTACTTGCCGTTGCAATAGAAAGGGCATTTATTGCTCCGAGTGGTCCTTCAATTGCAGCCATCATGAGAGTTGAACCAACTTCTTTACCGATTTTCTTTTCAACTTCGGTCATTGCTTCATCAACTTCGACAACATCCGCTGCTGTTTCAGTTTTAGGAAGTCTTATAACATCAACTCCGGCTCTTATAACTGCTTCTATATCTTCTTTTCCGCAGGTATCCATTCCATTAATTCTTACAACAATTTCAGTTCCTTCATAGTCAACCGATTTTATTGCATTGTAAACAAGAAATCTTGCAGTATCCTTTTCATGTATGGAAACAGAATCTTCAAGATCGAACATAAGAGAGTCAGCTCCATAAATATGTGCATCCTTAAGCATTCCCGCATTATTTCCGGGAACGAACATCATGGTTCTTCTTAATTTGTCCATTTGTCAAGCTCCTCCCAGTTAAAGTTTTCAGTAATTTCAGCAGCTCTGTGTGCAGCTGTCTCGACTCTTGCTCTTATTATACAGTCGAGAGCACCTGTGTCTTCTGCCTGAACCTTTGCATCTTTTACACCAAGTTTTTCAAGAGTTTCTCTGATAACTTTTCTGATCTGAGTACCAAACTGTTTTTCAACAGAGCTTTTTAACAAAATCTCAATTCCATTTCCCTCGTTGGGGAACAGGGTTACATAGATGTCGCTTGACTCATACGTTCCCGCAGCACCAACTTTTTTTAGTTCCATTACAATCCTCCGGTTAATGTCTGGAAATCGTTTCTTTTATCTTTTCTATTATAGCTTTTGCTTCATTCGAGTTTAAAAATGTCCATGTTGATTCCGGCAGATATTTTTCTGCTTCATTTATTTTCCCTTCTTTGATAAGAGCTCTGACTTTTGAAGCACTTATAATATCTCCTTTTATCTCTTTTCTATCCACTTTTATAAATTCAATGCCATGTTCAGGCAGAATTCTTTCCATTACATCATTATATATCGATGTCACTTTGCAGTAAGGTTCATTTCCGGCATATCTTTTTGTTATTTTAAGCGAAGGTGCAATATATTTTCCAAAAAGGTCAATATCAATTAAAGCATGAGAAGCAACGAGAGCATCAGCATCCTTTATAAAATAGGACGGAAAAGTTGCAGAGGAAATTATATAATCGCCTCCTTTATGAATATAAACGTTTTTAAGATGCTTTGTTCCTTCTTTCACAAGATGCAGTCTTATATCGGACGGAAAGGTGCTTTTATCTTCCTCAACAATGAAAATATGTACAATATCGCTTTCTTTAGAAGTTTTTTCTATCAGATAGAGATGTCCAAGAGTAAAAGGGTTGCAGTTCATGACTATTGAAGAAATAACTTTTCCATCAACAAAAGATTTTTTAAGATTTTTCTGATAATCACTAATGTCAGGAAGACCTTTTTCCATTAAAACTGCAGATTCCGAAGATGCAATTTCATTAAATCCAAAATATGAAAAAGATTCTTTCGCCTGTGGTTTTGTAAATATAAAGATGTGATGATTATCATTCTGGTATTCAATTTCTATCAGTTTTGTTATAAGCCTGTTTATTACTCCGCCTCCCTGATAAAAAGGAGAAACAGCAATACTTCTGAGTGATTTACCGCATATGGAACCTGTAGCAGCAATATTTTTCCCATCTTTAAAAATTACTGTTTTATCTACATTTTTATCAAGAAGAAGGTTTTGAGAATCAAGAAATTTCACTACTTCTTTAATTTCGGATTTATCCGAAGTATCAATAATGATTTCTTCAAAGTGTGCAAAGTCCATAGCAGGCATCCTTAAACAAAACCTCAGCTCATAGTTGCACGCTGGAATTTTAAGTCAAGTTATTTGGTAAATAAAAAATCTTTTTCAATAAGATATAAAATTAAAAATAAAATTCTTCTGATAAAGAAAAAACATGTAATTAGCAATAATTTGACATCTGTGTTTAAAAGTATAAATTAAATGTGTATTTTTTTCTTAAGCGTGATTTGATGTTTGAAAATAAATTTATATTCAAAAACAAATTTTTGATTTTTGTAATATTTTTATTTCTGCTGATAACTGTTTTTCTGTTTTCCGGTATAGATGCGATAGGTCTTCATGGAGATGAAGCTTGGCTTGGGCTTAAAGGAGATTATTATTTAAAAGCGCATAGAATAGATCGTCCTTACGGTATGAATTTTTACACCGGTATACTACAATCCTATTTTGATTTTATTGCTTTTAAAGTTTTAGGCATAACTCTTTTCTCTTTAAGAATTTCAGGAGTGATTTTTAATTTTCTCTCCCTTGTGATTTTCACAGTATTTATGATAAAAAAGAATTATATAAAGGAGCTTATGGTTTTCTTAATGCTGTTTGCTCAGTCGGCTCTTTATCTTAATTATGCAAAAGTTGCATGGGAAGTTTGCTCTTTTACCCTTTTCTTTATGACAATATCTGTTTTTGCTTTATATAAATTTATTTATTCCGAAAGTAAAAAAAGAGTTTTTATTTACAGTTTTCTGTTTTTGTTAAGTGCTTTTGCCGGAACATATAATCATATAATTTTTTCAAGTATTTTAGTTGCAGGTTTTTTGTCGCTCTGCTTTTGGAGCTTTTTCTTTGATTCAGGAAAATATCTATTTCTCAAAAGAATAATAAACATCCTTTTTATTTCATTAATAAATGTGCTTTGTTTATATCTTATTATGAATAAAGCTGCTGATATCATATGGAGAAAAAGTCATTTTATTCTACCTGCCATGGTTATTGGACTTATTGCTTTTGAATCGTTGATTATTATTAAAATAAAAGATTTTTATTTCAAAAATCTCATTAAAATAAAACCACATAAAATATATAACGCTGTAACATATGTTTTATTTTTTCTATCGTTTATGGTGTTCCTTTATTTTCATGGAGCTGTTTTCTGGAAAATAAGCGCACAAAAAATAGTTCTTTTACGTGTTTATTCATATAACATAGATGGCGTTTTTAAATATATATTATTAGTGACAGGTACATTTATTTTTATCTCTTTTACTGTTGCCGCTTTTTATAATTTAATAAAAAATAGAGATATTTTCACCTTTTTTGTGCTTACATATTCAGCTGTCCTCCCTATTTATGTTCAGACAAATTCCATGAGATATTATCTCATTCTATCTATTCTGATTTTTCTCTATCTCTCTTTTAAATTTCCATGGAGAATTAAATTTCTTAAGTTAAGTTTTCTTGCGATACTGATTATTAATATTTTAATAATTCAGAAAATTATGCTGGGAATAATTTATTTTCCTGAGAAAAATGTTCATGCATATAGATTCAAAATCAATATGACATCAGTGGAAACGTCTGCTCATTTTCTCCCGTTTAAACCTGTTGTTAATTACTTAAAAAAAGTTAAAGCTGGAAATATTAAAACCAATGACCGCTTTTTTATTGAGAATAATTTCAGATTTTATAAAGAAGTTTATCCTGAACTGAAGCAATACAAAGGAACTGCTGAAGTTAATTACGATTACGGAAAAGCTGGAACCGGATTTATATTAAGGAAAATAAATTAAATTTCTGCTTCGTTGGAACAAACCTTGTTTCTTCCGCTGTTTTTTGCCTTGTATAAATATTCGTCGGCTTTCTTTATAAATTCATCTATAGATTCCGGTAAATCGGAAGAGATCGAAGCTACACCCATGGATATTGTTATTTTAATATGAGAGTCTCCATATTCTATGATATTATTTTCTATTGCTTTTCTAACACGCTCTGCTGCAATCACTGCTTTTTGCTTAACAGTATTAGGAAGTACTAAAAGAAATTCTTCACCGCCAATTCTTCCTACCATATCAACTGTTCTTAATGTGTTTTTGCATACATTTACAATCTGAATTAAAACTTCATCACCGGCAGCATGTCCATAAGTGTCATTTACCTTTTTAAAGAAATCAAGATCAAACATTACTATAGAAAGAAATTCTCCATATCTTTTTGCACGACCCCATTCCTGTTCAAGCATGTACATTATATTTCTTCGATTACTTATGTTCGTAAGAGGATCTATGGATGCCTGTCTTACAAGTTCACGCTGTGCTTCTATTTTGTCTTTAAGCATTTTATTTGCACATGCAGCCTGTTTTTTAAATTCGCTGTAACGTATTTTTGTTATATCCAGAGGGTCATTAGAATATGCCGTTTTCTGAAGAAATTCATTTAAAAGATCAAGATCTTTTTTGAAAAATCTAAACAGAATTTTAAGAAGGATAAATGCAATTATAGACATAATAACAGTTATAATAGCAATTCTGAAAGCATCTTCTTCAAGTTTCTTTTTTAAGACAGTTTTTTCTTTGGCAATTTGGTGTTCCACATCATCCGCATAAATTCCTGAGCATACAACCCAGTCCCAATAATCAATTTTTCTAATGTATGTGGTCTTGTTAATTATAGTTTGAGTTGTTGGCTTCATATAGTTGTATGAAATAAAACCACTCTTTTTTTCACTTAAAAGAGCTTTCTGTTCTATAAAAAACTGTTTTCTTTCTTCATTTTTTGTTTTACTTAGATCATCGCCAACAGCAAGAATATCAGGATGTGAAATAAGTATGTTTTTTGAATTATATATGAAGAGATATCTATCTTCTTTTTTGCCGAATTTTATTCCGGCAACACGTTTAAGGAGTTTTTGCCCTGATTTTTCTTTTGAGTCATCAGTGTAAATTCCTGTACCTATATACCATGAGAACGGCTCAAATACTTTTATATATGAAAGCTTTGCCGATTCTTTTCCTGTTTCAGGATTTATCCAGTCATATTTGTGAAATCCTTCACCCTGAGCTTGGGCTATGCTTGCAAGTTCTGTA
Organism: bacterium; assembly: GCA_963667425.1. Lineage (GTDB taxonomy): Bacteria > UBP6 > UBA1177 > UBA1177. The sequence continues at coordinate 2,706,138 of OY763407.1, forward strand.
AAAATATTGGAATATTTTTTGTCTTTGCTCTCTTTATGCTTTTTTCCTTCATATTCAGGTTTTACAACATTAAGAACAGTTTCTCCGGCAAATGTTCCAATGAAATAGTAACCGCTGTTTCCTTCTGAAAATCTTAAAGCTTTAAGCGCATGTACCGATATTTTCTGTATTTCATTATCTGAAAGTTTACCCTTATATGAATTGTAAATTGAGTTGATAAGCTGGTAGGCACCCTGTGTTCTTTCCTTTAATTCCCGCTTTTGTTCAAGCTCTATTTCTTCTGCCTGATATTCAATGATATCGGCAACAGATTCGACAGCTGTTTGTGTAAGGTCCTTATTGTAATCTATATAATAATTGATAATATCCTGTTGTTGTTCATTAAAATCATTGTAGCTTGAGACAGATTCATAAATTACAATAAAAAGAAGACAAATAAAAAAACATGCCGCAAATATATAACTTAAAAGCTTTATAAAACTTTTTCTCTTATATCCAGGTATTTTCTCAAATTCCAGGCATGGATCTTTTGGAAGATTCATGTAATACTCCAAGGAAAACAGTAAAAAATAGTATTCTAAGAATTATAAAAGTGAAAAACCAAATGTCAAAACAAAAAAAGGCAATGATTTAAATAGTTTTCTTTGACTGTTTAATTAGTACAACTTTCTTTGTTATGAAATATGTCAGTATTCCTGCTATGACTCCAACAAAGGCTCCGCCGATACACATAGGAAGAAAAATATCAGCACCAAGCCCGATAAAAGCCTTTGTCTGTTCAAGTGCAGAACCGAGAGAAAGGATTTCTGAGAATCTTGATTTAAACTCGCCATAGGAACCAAGAATAGCTTTGCCGGGATAAAAAAACATTCCTACCCAGTAAATAAAAGCATATATAGGAATAACAGTTAAAGGATTACTTACCCATACGCCGGCAACCGCAGCAGGTTTATTGGCATTTTTGAAAGGAAGTGCAAAGAGCAGAACTACAGCCATCTGAATTCCCATAATGGGTAAAAAACCAATGAACATTCCAAGTGCAAGACCAAATGCAATACTGTGCGGTGAAGCATTCTGATTTATTACATCTGAAAATTTTTTAACAATCTTAGCTTTAAATCCCGTTTTTTCCGGCATTGCAGTTTCCTGTAGTTCAGTGTTATTCATCTTCCGCCATTTTCTTTTCAGCATCATTGAAATTTTTTACTGCGCAAAGATCTCCGCACATTGAACAGGTTTCTTCATCTGCAACAGGACCTCTTCTTTCTCTGTATCTGGTCGCTTTTTCAGGATCCATTGCAAGCTCTATCTGTTTTTCCCAGTTAAGTTCACGTCTTGCAACAGCCATTTTTCTGTCAAGTTCAAGAGAGTCTTTTCTTCCCTTTGCAATATCCGCTGCATGAGCTGCAATTTTTGAAGCTATGACACCTTCTTTAACATCTTCAACATCAGGAAGTGAAAGATGTTCTGCCGGAGTTACATAACAGAGAAAATCTGCACCGTTCATTGCTGCAACAGCACCGCCGATTGCCGCTGTGATGTGATCGTAACCGGGAGCGAGATCTGTAACAATAGGACCAAGCACATAAAAAGGAGCCCCTTTGCATAGAGTTTTTTCTATATGCATATTTGCAGGAACCTGATTTAGAGGAACATGTCCCGGGCCTTCTATCATAACCTGAACACCTTTTTCTCTAGCTCTTTCTGTAAGCTCACCAAGAGTAATAAGCTCCTGAATCTGAGGGCGATCGCTTGCATCAACAAGTGCGCCGGGTCTTAAACCGTCGCCAAGAGAAAGAACACAGTCATATTTATGTGCAATCTCAAGAAGTCTGTCGTAATACTCGAAAAGAGGATTCTCGGCTTTGTTGTGAGCCATCCATCTTGCAGTAATTGAACCGCCTCTTGAAACTATTCCCATAGTTCTCTTTGCTTTTCCGATAGTTTTCAAAAGCTTTTTGTTGATACCGCAGTGTACAGTTATAAAATCAACGCCGCTTTTAACCTGTTTTTCTATCGCATCAAATATCTCATCAACCGTCATTTCGGCAAATGATTTACCATAAACTCTTATGCAATCGACAATTGCCTGATAAATAGGAACAGTTCCAATAGCAACAGGAGCAACATCCATTATAGCTTTTCTTGTTCCCTCAAGATCTCTTCCGGTTGAAAGATCCATGATGGCATCAGCGCCATATCTGACAGCTATTTGTGCTTTCTGAAGCTCTTCTTCAAGCGAATTTACATCTTCACTCGTTCCTATATTCGCATTTACTTTTATTTTACATCCTTCACCAATTGCAAGCGGTTTTATATTATGAACCGTGTTTTTGCATATAACAACAGTTCCTCTTGCAATTCTGTCCATCATAATTTCAGGAGAAAAACCCTCTGCCAACGCAGCAGTTTTCATCTCTTCAGTTATAATTCCGGCTCTTGCCGATTCTATTTGTGTAAGTCTTTTCATATCTGGATTCTCCGGCATTAAAAAACAAAAATTAAAGAACAAAGATTATTCAAATCATGAATTTAAACTATCAAAGAGTGAATGTCAACATAACTTATTGTGATGTTACTCTTCTGTTGATGAAATTCCTTTTTCTGAAAAACAAGAGAGAACCATAAATAAAAATTAAGGAAAACAATAAAAAATTTAATAAAATGTTCAGTAAAAACTTTTTACCTTGATTTACTTGCATCAGCGACAAATAGAATTCTTTATTTATGAAACATTTTTTACATGTTTTTTGTTAAAATATTATCGATATGCAGACCAAAAGTGTTGATTTGGTAATTTTTTAAGATATCATCTATCTGTTTGACTTTACTTAAAAGGAGGTATTATGTTTGTTCGTATTTTATTCTTGATTATGTTTTGTTTTCCAATTATGCTTTTAGGTTTTGAAGTAAGAAATGTTCCAATGAAAATTCAAGAAAGAATTGGAGAAGAATCTGTGATAGGAGACTATTATACTAGAGAAATTGATGAGAAAATTTATCATTATATTAAAATATATAACAAAAAAACAGAAAACATCGAACAGTTCTTTTTTGATGACAATCTTAACGAAATTGGAGAACCTGAAATTCCTGCTCCTCCTAAACTGCAAAAAGCATTGGAGTATGACTTAATGAGTTTCGGGATTCCTTATGATTCAGTTATGAATATTTCTGTCACTTTTCAGTCTATTGAAATAGAAGAAGATGCTTTAGAACCCTCTATATTAAGTGTTGATCTCCATAATGGAAAAGATACTGTAAAAATTGATGGTATTGAGCGTTCTAAAGAAGAAATAGATAAAATAGTTAATGAAGAACGTGATAAAATAATAAAAAAAGCATTTAAAATAGAGTCTTTGAGAAAAGAGTTCTTACAAAACTTAGCCATTAAAACAGGAATAGAGAAACTTGCATCAATGCCTCCTCGTGAAAGCATTGATCTTTATCTTACTAAAGAAGAAATTTTAACTCTTGCTAAAATTGATGAAGTTGAAAATATAAGCTATTATGAAAAACCAATGAATACAGCTGCAAATGCAATAATTCATACAAATATTGACCCATGGGCGATAGATTATAATAGAAACGGTAATGGAATCGGTATTTATATGTCTGAAAAAAGTTGTCAATCAGAAATTGCAGGATATAGACCATCGCCGTTTCCCCCATATAATCAAATGCCTGTATTTTTTCTTAAATATGATAATTTGTATTCAGGGTCTACAGAAGTCGACCATATAAATCATGCTAAAAATGTTTATGGTATTCTTCGTACAGCTTCCCCTCAGGCATATATATACTGTCGTGGAGGTAATACAAAACCTGACCCTCTTGATAGAGCAGGCTATAACAACAATCCACCAATTGACATAGAAACCCATTCGTGGGGGGTAAATTATAAAAGTGGACTTAATTCCTTGGGGAATAATTATACGGCAGCCCAAGATAAGATCTTTGATAACAATGTTTATACTTATTTAACACCTATTTTTGTGGCTGCCGGTAATAACGCTTCTGACGATTGGACTGAAGATTGGGATCATAATGGTCTGGTTGATGTTCCCAATTATGGAGATGCTGGTGTTATGGATACCCATTTTGTAGCTTCTCCTGGAAAAGCATTCAATGTTATTACTGTTGGGGCTTATGATCATACAACTATGACACAGGCTCCTTTTTCCAGTTTTAAAAACTCAGAAATAGGAAACAATAAACCTGAAATCTCTGCTCCTGGTGTTGATATTTCTGCTGGAGGATATACTATAAGTGGTACAAGTCAGGCTACTCCACATGCAGCAGCTATGGCAGCTGATTTGATGACAACTTATACATGGTTAAAAAACAAGCCTCAGCTTGTTAAAGCAGCAATGCTTGCAAGTACAAGCCATAATGTAAATGCTTATTATCAATCTATTATAAACGACTACTATAATGAAGATCAGGTGGGTGTAGGTGGAATAGATTTTAGAAGTATTTATTATGAAGGGCATGTTCAAACATGGACAGGTTCAAATAGTCAGTACTTAAATTGGCTTACAAATGGTTATATATATATAGAATATCCTTTTGATGTTTCTTTGCCTACCAACTCGAAATTAAAAATAGCACTGGCATGGTTAAATAGAGGGGATTATATCTATGCTAATAAACAAATAGGTTTAGATTTTGATATGATATTGTATGACCCAAACGGTCAACCCTTAGCTTTTGGTATTTCAGCTAATAATTCTTATGAGTTTATTAAATATAATCCCACTGTTTCAGGGACATATACATTAAGAATTTATAGGAGATATAATAGAGATACAACAGTAAACAATCATCTTTCTCTTTGGATCAATAAAGACAGTTAGTTTTAAATATGGAGGATATTATGAAAAGTTATTCATTTTTGTTTGTAGTTTTACTCCTTTTAATTACTACCGGCTGCGATGAAGATAGTGACAACGATTCAACACCCGTTGTAAGAAGTGAAGCTTTTACTGAGCAGTTCGAAGAGCAGAACGAAATATGCAAAAACCGCTGGAAAGAGCATGAAGAAAATGGTGCGTCTCTTATAGGAATTGACGTTTTTATTGAATGCAACTTCTGCGAGTGTACAAAAAGCGGTCTTAAATGTGATAAAAAGGAGTGCACTTCATGTAAGTCGGGAGAAATTCAGGAATATAAATGTGCCAACGGACTTATTTTTCCTGTTTATAATGCCTGTCTGGAAGATAAATGGATTTATAATCCAGGAGAATTATCAAATGAAGATATTGTTGAATACTGCTCTCAGTGTGAACATTCTAATGGTAACTGGTATTCTGACGGAACTAAATTCGCTGAAGAGTGCAGAAACGTTCTCTGCACTAAAGGATATTTTGTTTCCGATGATGTAAAGTGTCCTCAAAGCTGCACAACTCCCGGAGAAAAGAAATATTTTGAATGTTCCAACGGCAAAAAGGTTCCGTGGTGCGAATGTGCTGAAGAATCAGGCAGACTTATCTTTAAATGCACAGACGGAGTAGATAAAGATTGCGAGAAACCGCAGCCTCTTGAAGGGGAGGAATATAAAGAAAAGAACGAAATCTGCAAAAAACTCTGGGAAGGAGAAGATTGGGTATTAGGTGCTGACGTTTTTATTGAATGCAACTTCTGCAAATGTACAAAAGATGGACTTGACTGCGAAAACAACGACTGCTCTTCCTGCACTCCCGGAGAAAAAAGAGATTATAAATGCGTGAGCAACAGATTTACATTTCCATGGTCTGAATGCGGAGATGACGGAAAATGGAATTACAATGTAGACAATGTTACAGCAGATGAGATAAAGGAAAAATGTTTTCAGTGCGCAGATGATCAGGGTAACTGGTATCCTGATGGATATGAAATGACCGATGTATGCAATCTTCCTTCATGTACGAGAGGAAGTTTTATTGGAAATGGGTCTTTATGTTATCCATGCCCTGAAGTTGGTCAGAAAAAAGATTTCACATGTCCTGACGGCACAAAAGTTCCATGGTGTGAATGCGTGGATAACTATGATGAATTTTCTGAAACCGGCTGGAGATGTGTTGACAGGGCTGATCTCACCTGTCCTAAATAAATCTCTATGAACTTGCTTCGTGTCCTCTCAGGAACCTGCCGAAAATTATCATTCCAAGAGGAGAGATAAGTGCAACTGCTCCGACCCATATCCAAACCATATAGTGATTGGAAATATCACCTACAACCAATGATTTTGCGCCCGCTTCATTTACAACTTCAGTCGCGGGAACATAAGCTTTGAGAAGATAACCTGACATAACACCGACGAGCGGCTGTGAGATGAATTTTGGAAGAAGTGAAAGGCTGAGATAACTTCCTTCCTGACCTTTAGGAGCAATTTTGGCAGTATATTCCATAAGTCTCGGCGACCAGATTGCTTCTCCGACAGTGAAAAATGCGACAAAAAAGCAGAGTGCGATATAAACTGCAATCGTTGACAGAGGTGTTCCTTCAGGAACAGCAAGCCACTCCTGCCAGATGAGCCTTCCGAAAGCTGAGTCTGCAATCGGAGCATAAAAGGCGTCAGGCAGAACAACGAAAAAGACTGAGAGAGCGGAAATCATGGAACCTATAGTTATCATCTTATATGAAGTCCAGTTTCTTGTCAGCCATCCGATAAGCGGAACGAAGAAAATTACAATAACAGGGTTTAAAACACCGTAAATATTACCTATTTTAGCTCCTTCACCCAGAACCCTTATGCCGTATTTAGGAAAAGTGTAGTGAAAGTGATAAAAAACATAGTTTACACCGAGCAGAATTCCGAGAAGTGCCATAAATTTCCAGAAAGCCGGCTGTTTTGCAACATCGATAAAGATATTTTTAGCATCTTTGAAAGATTCTCCGGTAGTTTTGAGTGATGCAATAAGAATGTTTCCTTCCTTTTTCTCTTTGGCAGGAAGAAATTCAAGCACGCCGTCATCATTAAGATCGATTCCGTCACGCATTAAGGAGATAAATATCATTGCAGGAAAACTTATAAGGAAAGCTGCAAACAGAATAAATCTGTAAGTACTTATTTCGCCAAGCAGAGGAAGAACTATGTTGCCGTATTCGCCGAACATTCCTCTTATCCAGTCAAAAATAAGACCGCCGAAAGCAAAACCGATATTCATGAGAGTATAAAAAAGAGCAAATCCCATCGCGGAAGTGTCATGTTTGGTATATCTTTTAAGTGCAACTGAAATAACAGGGCTTAAAAAAGCAACAGAAACAGCCTGAGGAACAAAACCAAAGATTGTAACTACCCAGAAATTTGTGGAGACAAAAAGGAAAAATCTTGAGAAAATGGCAAGAATAGTTCCAATGACAAGCACTTTCTTTATACCGACGGCATCAACAAGAGAGCCAACACCGAAAATAAGAATCGTGTAGCAGAGATTCCATGTTGACATGTAGTTTCCGGCTGCGACATCGCTCAATCCGACATCACTTGAAAGAAAAAGGGTAAGAGTCATCAGCATAATTGAATATGCTGTAAATTCTGTAACCTGAGACATCGAAACAAGCCAGAGTTCTCTTGGAGAAGTCTTTAATCCTCTTGCATACTTGAAAATAATGTAAACAAGATAAATTACAGCAATAGAACCGACTACAATCAGAAAAGGTTTCAGCCATGGAATCAAAACATAAGACATAAAAGCCTCCACATAAAGTTTTGAAAAAAAACTATCAGAAGAATATGAAAATGTCAAAATAGAGGCATAAATAATTTTATATCTGCTTTCATAAACCATTTTAAATTGACACCAAACAACATGTTTGATATATTAAAAATACAAAAAGAACCATTTTGACTACACAGTTCATTGGAAACCGAAAAAAAATTATATTCGGAAAGCTTTTTAAGATAAATTCCGGTTTATGAATCAGTCAGACCATTTTTTTGAATAATCCGAACCCCTTTTTTTCATCTGTTCCGGAATTTTAAGAGAAAAAGAGGTCGGAAATTAATACCCGACTGCTGTTTTGCGGCATCGTGAGGCTGGAGTTTAAGATATTCCGTAAATTCAAAAGATATTCCACCAACAGTGCCGCATTCGAAGGGTAATTTTCATGCTGTTCCTGAAATTTGAAAGATATTCCGTAAATTCAAAAGATATTCCGCCAACAGTGCCGCATTCGAAGGGCAATTTTCATACTGCTCCTGAAATTTGAAAGATATTCCGTAAATTTAAAAGATATTCCGTCAACAGTGCCGCATTCGAAGAGCTGTTTTTCATATGTACCGTGATTTCATAAGATATTTTACTGAATCTATTTTTATGAGGTGAAAAGATGACAGAAGAAAAAACAAATGAGACAAAAACCAGATCTGTTACAAAAAACACACGTCAAAAAATGCTGATCGAATCCAAAGTCATGATAAAAAGTCTTACAGAAGACGAATCCGCGCTTAAAAGGATCAGTGTCTTTAACTTTACGCTGGAAGATATGGAAAATCATCTTGGGGTTATCGATGATATTTTAGAACTTCAGAACAGACAGCAGAAAGAGCAGGGTGAATCTCTTGCCGCAACAAAGCATTTTGAAGAGCTTAAGGAAAAAGCTGATTATCTGTACAGTGATTATGTTATGATAGCAAGGCTGCTTCTTGAGGATAATGACGGTGCTAAAAAAATGCTCGGACTTGACGGAAGAAGAGAGAGCAGGTTTGCAGATTACACACTTCAGGCGCTTGGTTTTTATGACAATGCAATATCAAATGAAGACCTGCTTCTTATATTTGCCAGACGAGGTATTACAAAGATGATGCTTGAAGAGGGACGTAATGCCATGCAGGCGGTTGTTGACTACAAGGCTGCCGTTGATAAAGAGCGTTCTGATGTTCTTAACATCACTGATGAAAAAGATAAAAAGATAGCTGAACTTGAAGCTTTTATAAAGGAGCTTAAGGTTTTTGCCAAAATTGCCTTTAGAGATGACAGCTCGCTTCTTAAGAAAATGGGGCTGTGATTGATTTTACTTTCATGAATCTTACTTATGTTGTCTTATGAATTTCTTTTAACTTTTCTTTTGACATATATATTTTTAATAAATGGTACTGAAAGCATGAGATATAGGAAGAATGTGTCTATTATGCTTATACTCCCACTACTGCTCAAAAATAATTCTTTAGAAGGGTTGGTTTTATCAATTATTAATGCAGTAAGACCGTACATTAGAAACATTTGTATTAATGTGAGTAGAATATAGGTTTTTATTATGTTTTTTACACTGTTTTCACCTGATTTTAAAGTTATGTATATTGCGGTAGCTAAATAAGGTAAAAATAAAAGTATTATAAATAATATATTATTAGATATTTTCATCTTATACATTGCTATAAAAGAAATAAAAATAATTGAAACAGAGAAGAGAAACAGAAAAGTGCTTTTAAATATAACTTTTGTGTTTTCAAAGTTTTTGTTGTGAAAAAATTTCATCTTAATAAGGAGTTTTTTTACAACAAACCAGCCGGCAAATACAAAGATAAAGGATATTATCGTCAATATAATATGCTGCTTGTCAATATCAACAGACATATCATGCCCTTTAAATAAAAATATTGTAACAAAAAAGTACCAGCCTATCTGCCATAAGGCTAAAAGTGTTGCAGTTACAACAACAGACAGCTTTTTCTTTAAAAAAACAGCTGCCAGAGTGCCTCCTATAAAAGATGTTATGGCTGCAAATATTATTGTTGCTGTATAATGAGGGTGAGTATTTATATTTATTCTTAACCCATCTATTACTAGGAATTTGCCTACAAAGAAGAAAAATGCTGTGTATATGAATGTTCCTAGGATAAAGAATGTTTCTTTTAAATTTTTCATAAAGGCTATTATTTTTCTATTCATTTTTACTTTCCTGTCTATTCATCGGCTTCCCATTCAATATCAGAATGCTCATTTGCAGTGCGAAGAACTTCAATATCTTCTTTGGAAACATCTGAAAAATCAGAGTGGACGGTATGGTTATCTATCGATATCTTTCTGTATCTTTTTATGGAATCTTTGTAAAAAATAGATTCAACGATTTCTTTGTTTTTTGAGTTAACTCTTTTAAAAAACTGCAAATGGTTGTTGTTTATAGAGTAAGTGTGTCCAGTCGCTTTAAAATAGACTTTTGCAATTCCTTCAGAGAATTTTTCGGCATCTGCAAACTGCGCTTCGATAACCATTTTGCCGTTTTTATCTGTATATCCCCATTTTTCTCCTGTGTTTTTAGGTATTAGCTCTCCGAAGTTATAAGTTTCTTCTTTTTCATGATCTTTTTTATATTCTTTATCTATGCGGTTGCCGTCACTATTTATGTCGTAGCAGTTACGTTTACCATTTTCTTCTGTGCAGACACGGGCTATTCCTTCTTTGCTAAAGCTTTCTGCATAGACATATTGCGGTTTAATTACAAATTCACCTTGAGGATTAATGAAGCCATATTTGGCATCTTCAAGTTCTTCATTATGTCCTGCAACTTTGGTTGCACAGATACTGTCTTCTTCTGCTCTTGCAAGTCCATTTTTAAATGAGCCCCTAATATTTAAAGAGAGATCTGTTATAAGGTTAAGATCTTTGTCCACTATGCCTGCGCACATAGTTTTGAACTTTTGACTGTATGGAATTCTTTTTTCAACAACGTAAAAATCTCTTGGTTTTGTGTTGTTGTAATCTTCTTTAAGTTGCAGACCCTTTTCTGCAAGTTTTTCTCTTATCTCTTTGGTCAGCGCATATCTTTCTATGTTTTTATGTCTTTTGCCTTCTTTGTCTATATATACTTTTCCGCTTATGCTATAGAGTCTGCCGTCTTTAAAATAGTTCTTATAACCTAGCAATTCATGAGATGGTTCTATAATGATTTTACCTGTTTCATCAATAAAACCTGCAACTCTTGAATTAAAACCTTTGGCTATGTTCATGTCTGATTTAAATTCTCCATATATCTCTAACATTATAGAGCAGATCATGTTGAGCATAAATAAAAGTGTGAATACAAAGAAAGAAGAAAGGAATAGTTTAATTATCGTTTTCATATCCCATCTCCTCTGCCTTATCAAAATATTTCGCAGCTTTGTTATCCAATCCCTTCTTTTTTAAATATTCAGCCGCCATGTAACAAGCTTGTCCTTTATCTTTAGCACAGCATGATTTTTGTGTGTCTGCCAGTTTTTCCATTCCTTTTGCGCTACATACCCTTTCAGTGTTTTCACAGACAAATTTTCGCTTTTCAAAGGCTTTTTCAGGATCGAAAAAAGAACGTTTTTTAGAATTGTAAAATAAATCAGCAATATATCTACAGGATTGAAGTGCATAGTAGTTGTTTATAGCATTTTGAGTCTCATTTAAGTAGCTTAAAGGCTTATCAAAACTGTTACAGCTTTGTTTTGTATATTCAAAAGCTTTGTTGTCATTTTTTATTTCCCACAAATTATAGTAAATAAGAGATAGACATGCCTGATTATATTTTTTTTGACAAGCAAGTTCTAAAAGTTCAATAACTTTAGTAGAACTTCTTTTATTTAGTCTAACAGCATAAGGATGTATTTCCCACAATTCGGCACTGCACCATGCAGCTTCATAACAGCGGAAACCGTTACCTTTTTCTTTACACTCTTTTTCGTTATTTTTTATGTTTTCTTCTGAGCAAACTTTAGGATAATTTCTTTTAATATTAAATAATCCTTGTTTTGCCTGATCTTTTTGAATATCTATAAAATCGTAGTGGTTCTTTTTGTCATCCGAATCTTTTTTTACAAGAATGTATGCTGTAAAACAGAAAATTACCCACATTAAAACTGCTGCAAGAAACATTAACCAGTATTTTTTCATTTCAGTGCCTACTACTTTAGAACTTATCTATAATAGTGTGATTTTGCGTGAATTGCAAATTTAGGAAAGGTTTTACATGTCAATTATCATCTTGTCCGACTTTTTGCCGTCAGGATAGATGGTTTTTATCTCTTTTGCGTTGCTGAATATTGATGCTGCAAGGTCAAAATAGAGCGACATTGCTGTTCCTTCTTTGTCTTTGTCGTATCTTTGAGAGAGGTAGCTAAATCTTTCTGTTTCTCCTTCTGCTATGAGTATTTCGTTTTTTGCATAGCTTTCTGATTCTTTTATTTTTGTGTCGGCTTTGGATCTTGCCTGCGGAATTATTCTGTTTCTGTAGGCTTCTGCGTTGTAGATTTCTTTGTTTATTTCAACTTTTGCGTTTACTACGTCATCAAATGCAGGCTGGATTTCTTTTGGCGGTTGTATCGCTGTTATGTCTATGAATGAGAGTGATATTCCGCTTCCTATTTTTTCGAGTTCGCTGCCTATGTTGTTGAGTAATGCTGATGCCAGTTTTTGTTTGCCGTATGTGAGTATTTCATCTATTCCGTAGATTGCTGTGTTTTTTATTATTTCCTGTGATGTTATGTTGTGGATTATTTCTTCAACGTTGTCTGATAGTGTCAGATAGTTTACCGGATTCCATACGGTGTATTTTACGGTTACTTCTATTGTTACTATGTTGTTGTCGCCGGTTATGCAGTATGGTTTTAATCTTGTTTCCCGCTGATACTGCGCTCCTTTACCTTTTGTTATCTGACTTTCGCTGAAATCGTCTACTACAATGTTTGCCACCTGTTTTACCGGTACTTTTTCAACTGTTTCTATCGGGTAGGGGAGTATGTAGTGGATGCCGGGGCTTAATTGTGTGTCTGTTATTTTCCCGAATAGAAATACTACGCCGTTTTCGTTGTTGTTGATGACTGTTATGCCAAAAAGAAGCCATATAATTATTATGGATGTGATTTTTATTATTAAGAATTTTTTCATTTATATTACCTCCTGCTGTTTATTTTGCCTGTCTGGAGGTATTTAAATATTTCTGAGTCTGTGGAGAGTATCAGTGTTGTTTTGGAGTCTATTATTTTTTCATATGTTTCAAGCCATTTCATGAATTCAAAGAAATCTCTGTTTTTTCCGTATGCTTCGGAGTAGAGTTTCATTGACTCTATTTCAGCGTTTCCTGATATTATTATTGATTCTTTTTCTGCTTTTGAAACTATTCCTGCCGCTTCTTTTTCAGCTTCGGCTTTGATGTTGGATGCTTTTTCATTTCCTTCGGCTCTTATTTTATCTGCTTCCTTTTTTCTTTCAGATTGCATTCTCTGATATACGGCGGTTGCAACTACTGATGGGTACGCAACTCTGTTTATGCCTACTTTTACTATTTCAACGCCGTATTTTATGTGAGCATTTTCATTGGATTCATTTTTTATTTTCTCTGCAATTTCCTGAAGCTTAACTTCCTGTGCTTCTATGTTTATGATGTTTTTTATTTTATAGTCTCCTATTGTTATTCCCAGTTTTGCATTTATCATGTCGGCAAGTTTTATTTTTCCATTTGTTTCGTCTCCGACTGCCTGAAGAAAGAGTAGCGGGTCTGTGATTTTCCATAGTGCATATGCACTTATTATTAGAGGATTCTTATCTTCAAGAAGAAGTTGAGCGGGTTTTATTTCAAGCAGTTTTGTTCTTTTGTCAAAGCTGTTGACTGTTTGAAGGAATCCCGGCAGTTTCATGTGAAGTCCTGATTCTTTGACTACTCTTACCGGTTTTCCAAATTGTGTTATTACTACCATTTCTCTTTCATCAACGGTATATAGAGAAAAATATGCCAGTGCGATGAGTGCAATAACTACGGATGCTGTAATTATCTTTTTTTTCATTTCTTTACTTCCTCTTTTATGTTTTTATTTTCAAATATATTTTCAATGTAGATTGTCTCTCCGTTCATTATTTTCGGATCGGCAATAAATTTTTCTTTTCCTGTAAGAACTCTGGATGCCATGTCTGTTTCTGATTTTAATTTAAATAGGGGTTTTGAACTGTTCCACTGTTCTCTTTTTTCTTTGTATATGGCAAAGTCTCCTTCTGCAATCGATTTTTTGTCGAATGCATCACTTTCAGCTTTCGAGAGTGTTGAAAAGGCTTCTGATCTGGCTTCAGGAAGGAGTTTGTTTTTTGTTCCGACTGCCTGATTTATGATTTTTTCTTTTTCCTGATATGATGCGACTACTGTTTCATAACTTGATGAGATCATGTTCGGCGGCTGCATGGTTTTAAGGTCAAAGTCGGTTATTTCCACACCGGAGTTTAGTTTTGCGAGTTTTGACTGGAGGGTTTTAATGAATTCTTCCTGCCATTCTTTTCTTTTGTCCAGCACGACATCGTAAAAATTATTTTTCAGAAATATTTCAGAAATAGTTTCTGTTGCTTCAAGTTTAAGATGTGTTGTCCCTTTTCCGTTTAAAAGGAGATACTTGGCTGCATCTGCGATTTTGTATTGAAGTACTCCGTAAAATGAGATAAAGTTGTTGTCGCCTGAAATGTATTCTTCGTATCCTGTGTTTCCTGCCGACCATATTAATGTGAGGTCTTTTTCGCTGCGGTGTCCAAGTACCATTCTTCTGATTTTTTTTGTATCAACTGCTTCAATGCTGTCTATCGGCCATGGAAATTTAAGGTGAAGTCCCGGCTTTACTGTTTCTGTTTTATCTGTCACTTTTCCGAATCTGAAAACAAATCCTTCCTGTCCCGGTGTTAAGTAGTATAAGGATGTTATAAGCCATCCTGTTACTGCAAGAGATAGTGTCGTGATGATAATTCTTCTTATATTTTTCGGTGAAAAGAATGATTTGTTAAAAAAGCTTTTGTTTTTTGAAAAAAAGAGTGCCGTTTTCTGAAATATTGCGGGTGAGAGTATATGCAGCAGCGCTTTTTCTGTGAAGTTTCGTCTTTCAAATTTTGATTTTTTAAATATCAGAACTTCTATTGTTGAAAAGAAAAGCTCACATCCTGAAAGGATTATGTATATTAATATTGCTGTGTTGACGTATATATCTGCTTCAATTTCAAGCCACATTTCAAGCAGAATTGTTATAAATATGATTGTCTGGAAAAATATGTTTATTTTTTGTATGTTGTTTTTTTCAGCTTTAAACAGAAGTATTGAAAAAAGTGTTGTGTTTCCAAATATAAGTATGGTGTAAATGTCATGCGGAAGTTCCATTTCTCCACTGTTCATTATTGGAGAGATCATGAATCCTGCAACGGTTATTACAGCTATTGCCATTATTATGGAGAAGATAAATTCAAGTTCGTATTCTGATAGTTTTTTCATAAAGCTGTTTTGCTGATTGCTGTTTTTACATGAAATTATTTCAATGAAAGAGATAACTGAAAACTGAAAAGAAAGCAATCCTGTTGTAAAGTACAGGGATGTTTCAAGAAAGTAATATAGTGTAAAAAGTGTTGCTGAAACTGCAAAATAAAATGTTGCAGGGAGGTAGTGTCTGAAATTTTTCATTTTGAACTTCCTTTTTTGGGTTTAAATATGGCTTCGTTGAGAAATCCCATGGCATTAAATCCTTTTCTTAGTGAAAATATTATTGTAAGTATTGTTGATAGTTCAGTTGCTGCAAGTATCGCAAGCAATATTGCTATCTGATATTTTACAGCAATTGACGGAACGGTTCCGCCAAGCATCTGTCCTGTCATCATTCCGGGAAGTGCTACTATTCCGGTTGTTGCTACTCCTGCAAGATATGGAAGTATGCCGGCTTTGTATGCTGTTCTTAAATATGGTCTGGATGCTTCGGTTATGCTTCCTCCCATTATTACACTGGCTGTAAAACCGTCATTATCCGACTTTATGGAGCTGTAAAATCTTTCAAGTGTAACAATGGTTCTGCTCATGCTGTTTCCAAGAAGCATTCCTGCAACTGGAACAAAGTATGGAGCATCATAAAAGGGGTCATTTTCAAAAACTGCAAAAGAATAAAATAGAAGGACTGTTGTTATCGCTATTAAAAGTGCCGGGAACACGTGAGAGAACATTGTCATTTTAAGTCCTGAATTCCTGATGAGCGAGTAGCTTGCGGCACACAGCATGAGCAGTATGTATCCGCAGTTTATGAATGGTGAATTGTAGTCAAATATAACTGTCAGATAAAATCCTACAAGAAAGAGCTGAACACTCATTCTTATTACACTTATCAGAGTTTCTTTGTAGAGATCTATTCCAAGTATCATGAATATTGCAAAAGGAATAATAAGAGCGCTGAATGCCAGTATCATTCCTCCGTTTGATATGTCGGCTGCACCCATTATTTTCCTCCGTTGTTTCTAAAAGGTTCAAGGTCTATTTTTTTTGAGCATCTTTCTATCCATATGCTTGTATGACTTACGGAAAGCATTGTTATATCATCTCTGTTGAAAATATAATCCATTATTTTAACTGTATTTGTTTCGTCAAGAGCCGATGTCACTTCATCAAAGAGAAAAATTTCTCTTTTCATGAGGAAACCTCTTACAAGAGAGACTCTCTGCTTTTCTCCACCTGAAAGAGATGAAAAGTCGTGTGTTAAAAGCTCTTTTTCAAGTGAGAATGTTGAAAACAGTGAAAGCATTTCATCACGTATAAATTCGATTTCTCTGTTGGCTCTGAATGTGAATGGCATTTTTATGTAATCTTCAACGGTAATCTCATTGGAAATGATTACATTCTGAGGTATGTAGCAAAGTTTTTTCCGTATTTCGATTGCATTTTCCGGGTTAAGTTCCTTTTCGGCAATTAATATTGTTCCTTTTTTATTTGGAACAACACCAAGTAATGTTTTTAAAAGAGTACTTTTTCCGCTTCCTGATTTTCCGGTAACTGCTATTTTCTCACCTTTAAGAGCTTTAAAAGAGAGATTTTCAAAAATTGTTCTGTCTCCGAATGCTACGGTAATATCTTTTGCTTCTATCATCGTTTTTTGTTTCCTCATAATTACATGATAAAGAACCATGCTGATTCTTAATTCGCATTTACATAAAGCATTATATTATTTTCACAATTTTGTTAGTAATTTATTAAGAAGAAATATTTATTGAATTAAATAGATGCCTTTTTCTTAAATATAAAAAATAATCTTTATAATTTAAGTACTTATTTATTTTTTTTATTTTTCTGCGGTTTTATATGAAAATTCTAAGTCTAATGATTATGAGGGCTGATCTCAGAGCTCTTTGTTGGATAGAGCTTTGAAATTGATTCTTATCTTTTCGAAGGCTCAGATTCCTGAACCTAACTAAAGTCCTGTTTTCGGAACAACCGCTTGACGGTGCAGGGTAAAACCTGCTCCGTCGTTCATTTTTTAGATACTTTTCAGACTGTATATGGCTTTTGTAACTTCTTCAATGCTTTCAGCATAGCTTGAATTTTTACATACATAAGTAAATTGAATTATTCCTTTTGCAGCAGGAAAAAAACAGACCTGCATATACTGATCTTGTCCGACAGGGCCCCCGACACGAATCATAGTGAAACCATTTATGGTCGTTTTTTCTTCCAGTTCTATTTCCATTCCGGCAGATTTAAATCTTCCTGAAACTGTTTCCAGTGTTATATTATCAAAATTTTCTTTAGTTTGATCTAAAGATGAGATTACAAAGACTGCATCATCAGGATTTGAAAATGTTAAAAACATTCTTGTGTCAACATTTCTAACCATAAGTCTTTCATTTGAAGTCTTTAAAACCTCTTTTTTATCAACTTCCTTCCATTTGTCGGGAAAATAAAGGGTAAATCCGAATTCGCCGCTTCGAAATATTCCGTTTTCATAGGTGTCTTTATTTATATAGTTAAAAACTACATATCCAATAGCTGCAATAACAACAATACCTAATAATATTTTTTTCATTCTTTTCTCCTTTATCTTTATAAAACCTCAAAAACAATAGCATAATATTCTAATATTGCAAAAATGTTTTCTTTTTACTATCTGTTTTTTAATAATTTTTTATAATAAATTTAATTTACATCTTTTTAACAATTTCTTGACTCTTGATGATGATTTTCGTAGATTTTTGCAGTTGTATTTTTATTTAATGTTTATACAGAGGCTTGTTATGAAAAGAGTTTTTCAGGTTTTATCATTTTTTTCTGTAATTTTTTTAATTGCATGTGACGGTGATAGTAACAAACAGAGTTTGAATGCTATAAATTCTTCATGCGGAACACTTAATGAACTTGTTTGTGGTGAGAATATGATTCTTGTCTGTATTGGTGAAGAAGGCAACCTCACTTATCAGAAACAGACCGAGTGCTCTGAAGGTGAAACCTGTGAAGTTATAGGAACTGTTCCTACATGTACCGATGGTGTTTCAGTGTGCGGTGATGGTGATATGGAAGGCGGCGAAGAATGTGATGATGGAAATCTTGAAGATGGTGACGGATGCAGCTCAACATGTAAAAAAGAGGCAGCAGCAGTTTGTGGCGATAACAAAGTCAATGGTGATGAAGTTTGTGACGGTGAAACTGTTGACTGTTCAACTGTTGGTCACTATATGCCGGGATATATGGCAACATGTATGCCTGACTGCAAAAGATTTAACCTTGGTGAATGTATCGAAAGAGATGAAAATGATACTTGTGGAAACGGAACAAAAGATGGTGATGAAGTTTGCGAAATAAGTGATACAAAAGATTGTTCAGAGCTTGGAGTTTTTGAATCAGGAACAATGGCTCCATGTAACTATTACTGCAGCGGTTATGATACTGCAAATTGTGTGGCCAATGGAACTGATACATGTAAAATTGTTTATGAATGTGTTGCCAATTGTCAGGACGCAGCATGCCAGCAGGAATGCAGAACGACAAGCAATCCTACTGAACTTGGAAAATATGATGCAATGCAGGAATGTTTTCAGACTCAGTGTGGAACTCTTACTGATCAGAATGAATTCTCACAGTGTGCTCAGGAAAAATGTGCTAATGAAATTTCTGCCTGCGGTCTTGGACAGTAATTTAATATGAAAAAGATTTTTCTTGCTGTACTTCTGCTTACTATATTTCCAATAATGCTGGTTTCGGCAGGGCGATTTGGATATGTAGGTGGTTTTGGCTCCAATTATTGTGATATGTCCAAAGATGATGCTGATGGAGTTTTGGCTTTTCTTAGATTGAAACTTGCTTCTGTAGATTCTCTTTCACTGTGCAGTGCATTTTCTGATTCTCAGAATATTTCTGAAATTAAAAAGAAAATTGCATTGGAAAAAAAAGCTGCTCTGCCTGATATCATTTTTATTCCGGCAATCACAAAAGTGGGCTCCAAATGTATTTTTGCTTTAAAGATTGTTGACTACAAAACAGAAGAAATAAAAGAGGCTGAAACTGATTTTTTTGATTGTAGTACTGATGGAGCTTTAAAAAGTGTTGAAAAAATTGTTTCTAAATTAAATGGAAAATTTGGAGAAAGCATCTCTCCTGTTGATGTTTTTTATAGAGATGCTCTGGAGAAGGAAAAACAGGGTTTTCAGGATCCTGTATCTGCCCTGACTGCATGGGAAAAACTTGCAGGAATTACTGAAAACAATGTTTACATAGCTCTTGCAAGAAAAAAAGTCCGTCAGTGGAATTCATTTATTAAAATCAGGACAGAGAAGGAAGAGAGTCACAAAAAAGATTTCGATACAATTACACGGCTTATAAAAGATAATAATTCTGATTTTTCTATTATAGAAAAAATGCTTTTAAAATATAAAACCGATTATTATGAATATTTTGGTGATGAAGATATCTCCTCTCTTGTTTCTGCTGCTAAAAGTGATGGATACAAAACAAGGCTTCTCAAAGTGATTTTTCCTGAAAAATATCATTCTGCCGACAATCTTGAAGATGAAAATATGGTTACAGTGGAAAAGGGCAAATTTTATTACGGATGCCAAAATGATTCCACGGGAAAGTGCGAGGAAAATAATAATTACTATAAAAAAATATTCCTTGATACTTTTCAGATAGATAAATATGAGGTTTCTGTCGTCCATTACAGAGAGTGTGTTGAAGCTGGTGTTTGCAATGTTCCTGCAAAAGGAGTGAACAGTAATTATTATAATAAGGAAAGAGATGAATTTCCTGTAAATTATGTTAGCTGGACTGATGCTGAAACATATTGTAAATGGAAAGGTAAACGCCTGCCTACAGAGGCGGAATGGGAAAAAGCTGCCAGAGGCTCGTCAGGATTTATTTACCCATGGGGGAATGATCCTGTAGATTGTCGCTATGCTGTCATGGATATGGGAAGAGAGGGTTGCTTTAAAGCAAGATCGTGGACTGTCGACAGTAAGGAACGTGGTATAAGTCCTTACGGTGCGTATCAGATGATAGGTAATATAGCTGAGTGGGTTAGTGATTACTACGGGATTAAATATTATCGTTTTATTCCGTCGAAAAATCCAAAAGGTCCTGATTCAGGTAAAGAAAAAGTTGTCAGAGGAGGGAGCTACAGAAGCTCTTCTTCAAAATCACTTACCTCTTATTCCAGAGATTTTTATTCTCCTGAAACTAAAAGAAGCGAAATAGGTTTCAGATGCGCAAGGTAACAAGCTGAAATCTTTAAACTAATATAGCTTTAACATCAATCTAATTCATAAATAATTGAAAAACAGTTCATAATGTAGTAAACTTCGAAAGTTTGTTTTGCTTTGTTTTCATTATTTTTTTAGGAGGTGCTTTAATGAAGCGATTTTTTTTATTGTTAGCTGCTTTCACAATGCTTTTTTTAGCGGGTTGTGATGACAGCAGCAGCAGTTCTAATCATAAGCCTGTTGCAAATGCGGGCAATGATCAGACAGCCAATATCGGAGAGCTTATACAGCTTGATGGTAGTGCCAGTACTGATGAAGATACTAAAGATATCTTGACTTATTCCTGGCAGTTTGTTTCAGTTCCTGAAGGTTCTGAAGCTGAACTTCGTGAACCAACTACTGTTTCCCCAAGTTTTTATACTGACTTGGCTGGTGAGTATGTGGTTGAACTTGTCGTTAATGACGGTAAAACCGCAAGTGATCCTGATACTGTTACCATTACCGTTGTCGGAACAGAACCTGATGTTGATAATGTTCCGGACGCCGATGAAGAAACTGACATGGACATAGTTCCAGACGTTGATTCTGAACCGGATATGGATATAACTCCGGATATGGATGAAGAACCGGATATGGATACAACTCCGGATATCGATGAAGAACCTGATATGGATGAAATACCTGATGTTGACGGTATAATTCCTGTTGATTCTGAACCTGATGCTGATGAAATTCCGGATACAGATACAGCCACTCCTGATAAAATAATAATAACAGAAGTAAGTCCTAATTATGGATATCCTGTCGTCTCAAATATTGATTATGTTAAACTTTACAACCCTAACAATTATGCAGTAGCTCTTGATGGCTATCAGCTTGCATACAGAGCAAGAAATGCTACTTCAAATTATTCAAATAAAACTATAGATTTTACAGGAAAATCAATTCCTGCTAAAGGTTATTTCCTTATAGCCGAAACAGCTTTTGAAGCTGCTACTGGTTTAACTCCTGATGCTACTGCTTCGCTTGCTTTAAGCTATCATGGAGCTTCTCTTGTGCTTCATAAAGGATATGAATTCTCAACAGACGGTTCATGTCCTGATATGACAGATCCTCTTATTCTGGATGCTGTTTCCTTTCTTGATGATGCAGCTTCCTATGGATGTGCGGAAGGAGATTCTCCTCTTATTCTTTCAACTCCTAATGCTTATGCTGTAACAAGATATATGAATATAGATACAGATCTAACAGCATCTGATTTTACTGTAATAGAAACAGGTTTTAATCCTGTCAACTCAGCTGGTGCTGGGCTTCCGATTCCTCTTAAGGTTGCATTTGCAGATACAGATACAGACCTTGGAGAGATAGGTGGAGATATTGTTATTACAGCTGCTCCTGATGAACTTAATATTACATCATATAATATTTACTGGGGTTCAAAGTCTACAACAAAGCTTAATAATACAACAATAACTACTATAACACCTGCCGGGACAGCAACCTATACATACATTCTTCCTGCTGATACAGTAGTTCCTGAAGGTGCAACACACATTCTTGTTTATTCAGAAGTAAGTGATGGTACAAATTCTTCTGAGCTTGGAATTGGAACAAGTACTGCAATTATAGATATTCCTATACTTGTACACTTCCTGAAACCATCTGAATGGAATACTCCAAATTTATATGTATGGGATGTTGCCGATAACAAACCTTTAGGTAACTGGCCTGGTTCAGCAATGACAGATGACGGTGAGGGCTGGTATTCTCTTGGTATTCCTAATGTTGATGCAACAAACGTTATTTTTAATGATGGTTCAAAACAGACAGTAAACCTTCTTAGAAAAACTCCTGGATGGTTTGTTCCAAACAGCACACCTAATGGTGAAGGCAAATATGAGGGAACATGGTATGATACAAAACCGCTTCCTGAAATAGCTGTAACTAATAATTCTACTGATTATATTAGCGGAAGTACTTTTACTTTCCCTGATACAGTTATAACTAATGAAGAACAGACCATTTTTACAGTAGCTAATACAGGTGATGGTTCTTTAACAATTACCGGTGTTACTCTTGGAGATACAACAAATTTTGCTGTAAGCACAATTAATGGTGCCATAACATCAGAATCAACATTTGTTATCAATCCAGGTGAAACTTTAAATATTATTGCTACTTTCAAACCACAGACAGCAGAAGTATTAAGCACCACTCTTACACTCGCAAACAATGATGCTGATGAAGCTTCATTTACAATAACACTTTCAGGAAGTGGAACAGAAACAGATCCATGTGATCCTAATCCTTGTACAACTGTTGCCAATAAAACTGTCTGTTCAAACAATGCAGGCTCAGCAGTTTGTTCATGTGATCCTGGCTATACTGCAAGCGGAGAAGATTGTATTCCAGCTTCCACAGAAGCTCCACAAAATGCAGCTGTAAGTGTTTCTTTTGCAGATACTGATATGACAGAAGGTGAAATAGCCGGAGACATAACAATCAGTGCCGCAGCAGATGAATCAGATGTCGTATATTATAATCTCTACTGGGGAACTTCAGAAACAGCAAAGCTTGAAACAACTCCTTTTGATACTATATCAGCATCAGCTCAGGCAGTTTACACTTCAACTATAGCAGAAAACACAGTAATTCCGACCGGCGCAACTCATATTCTTGTTTTTACAGCAAATGTATCAGGTGAAATGGCAACAGGTGTAAATGCTGCAATAGAAGACATGAAATCCGTTACTATTCATTATAGAAATATTCCTGGTTGGACAAATGTATATGCATATGCCTGGGCTGATGGCGGAGCATCCCTTCTTGGTTCATGGCCTGGCAAACTGATGACATCTGAAACTCCACTTGTAAGAGCTTTAAATACAGGCTGGTTTTCAGTAGAAGTAGGTTACATCGATGGAATGACTCTTAAAATTATTTTTAATAACAACAATAGTGCTCAGACAATTGATCTTGATTTGGAAAAAACAGAACGCTGGTTTGTTCCAAACAGCACACCTAATGGTGAAGGCAAATATGAAGGACTATGGTACGATACAAAACCTGATCCATGTGATCCTAATCCATGTGGAGATCATGGAACATGTTCACCAACTGCAGATGCTTATACATGTTCCTGTGATAATGGATATTCATTCAATGGAACTACATGTGTTGAACAGTCAGCAGGATGTACATCAAATGCAGATTGTACAGATGCGGCAGCACCTCTTTGCAGTATTGCAACAAGTACATGTGTAAACAATGCTCTTTTCTTCAGCGAATATGTTGAGGGTGGAAGTTTTAATAAAGCAGTTGAAATTTATAATGGATCAAAGAGTGATATAGACCTTTCAGGCTATACTGTGAAACTAGGTGTTAATGGCGCTGCATGGAGTACAACAATAGCTCTTTCAGGCACATTGGCGGCAGGAGATGTTTATGTTCTTTGTCATACAAGTATTGATTCATCTGTTACCACTTGTGACCAAAAACTTGAACTTAATCATAACGGAGATGATCCAATAGGCCTTTTCTTTGGCGAGACTATCATTGATGTTATTGGTGTCTCAGGAAGCGGTGACCCAGGTGATGGGTGGTCTGTGGCAGGAACAGCAATAGCTACAAAAGATCATACACTTGAAAGAAAAGCTTCGGTTACAGCTGGAAACACAGACTGGATAGCATCAGCTGGAACAGATGCAGATAATTCCGAATGGACTGTTTTTGCTAAAGATACATTAAACAGGCTTGGAGTTAGAAGCGGTGAAATTGTAGTTACAGATCCATGTGACCCAAATCCATGTGTTGATCTTAACAAAACTGTTTGTTCAGATAATGGCGGAGTAGCAGAATGCTCTTGTGATTTTTCTTATCATGATGACAATGGCGCTTGTGTAAGCGATACCCAGACAGTATCATGTATAGATAATGCTCCGGCAAATGCAACAAGCACAATAGCCAATGTCGAAATAACATGGGATGGCGGTGTGTGGAGTGATCCGGCAGACTGCGCATGGAGTTGTAATGCAGATTATCATGAAGATAACGGAAGCTGTGTAAGCAATACTCAGACAGTAAGTTGTAATGATGCTGCACCAGCAAACGCAACAAGCACAATAGCCAATGTTGTAATAACATGGGATGGCAGTGTATGGAGCGAACCGGCAGACTGTGCATGGGCATGTGATGCAGATTATCATGAAGATAATGGCAGCTGCGTAAGTAATACTGCTGAAGTTGCATGTACAGGAACTGTTCCAACCAATGCAACAGCATCAAATGCAACAGTAATAGTTACATGGAACACAGCAACAAGCAGCTGGAGTGTAGCAGAAGCTTGTAATTGGACATGTAATACTGGTTATACACTTAATGACGCAAGCGATGACTGTATAAACAGTAAGCTTGTTAGTTGTAATGATGCTGCACCGGCAAACTCAACAAGTATAATAGAAAATGTTGAAATAACATGGAATGGCAGTGTATGGAGTACACCTTCAGACTGTTCATGGGATTGTAACGAAGGTTATGTTGATAATGCTGAAGGTACAGGTTGTGAACTTGCACCATTAACTATAGGCTGGTGTTCAACACAGTGGCCATCAACAGTTACAGCGGATGCAGGAACAGATACAGAAACAATCTATGGACAGGTTTATGTTGCAGGCGTAACAAATTCTCAGGCTGAACAGGATTCAAGGTTAGTTGCCAGACTTTGTTACAGTACTTCAACAGATCTTAGTAATCCTACCTGTGTAGAGGCACCTTTTGATTCACAGCAATCCAATAATCATCAGTATGCAACAATACTTAACCTTGTAGAAGGAACTTACTACTACTTCTATCAGGTTTCTGGTGATACAGGTTCAACTTGGTTAAGCTGTGATTTAAATTCATCTGGAGGAACAGATTACCAGAATTCCGCAACTTATGGTGACACATATGGAACAGCAACAATTAATCCACTCGCTGTAAATCCATGTGATCCAAATCCATGTGTAGATGCTAATAAAACTGTTTGTTCAAATGACAATGGCTTAGCTGTTTGTTCATGTGATGCAGATTATCATGATGATAATGGCACATGCGTAAGCAACACCAGAACTGTTGATTGTAATTCCGAAGGAATAACACCTCCTGCAAATGGACACATAGATTTAGTTCAAGTTACTCAAACATGGAATACAGAGACAGGCTTGTGGAGTGATGCTACAGTTTGTAATTGGGTATGTGACACTGATTACACTCTTAATGATACAAGTGACGATTGTATAAACAGCAAAGAAGAAAGCTGTGATATGACAGGCGTTGTGGTACCGGCAAATGCAACAGTAATCAACTCAACAGTAACGGTAACCTATACAACAGCAGGCGGCTGGACATCAGCGGCAACATGTGAATGGGGCTGTGATGCAGATTACATCCTTAATGATACAAGTGATGGTTGTATAAACAGCAAAGAAGAAAGCTGTGATATGACAGGGGTTGTGGTACCGGCAAATGCAACAGTAAGCAACTCAATAGTAACTGTAACCTATACAACAGCAGGCGGCTGGACATTACCGGCAACATGTGTATGGGGTTGTGATGCAGATTACACTCTTAATGATACAAGTGACGGTTGTATAAACAGCAAAGAAGAAAGTTGTGATATGACAGGCGTTGTGGTACCGGCAAATGCAACAGTAAGCAACTCAACAGTAACTGTAACCTATACAACAGCAGGCGGCTGGACATTACCGGCAACATGTGAATGGGGTTGTGATTTTAATTACACCCTTAATGATGCAGAAGATGGTTGCATAAACAGTAAGTTCGTAAATTGTAATGATGTTGCCCCAACAAATGCAACAAGTAGTGTTGTCAGTGTAGCGGTAACTTATACGACAGCAGATGGCTGGACAACACCGGCAGACTGTTCATGGGCATGTGATGATAATTATGATCAGGATGAATCTACATGTATAAACAGTAAACTGGCAACATGTACTAATAATCCGCCTGCAAATGCAGAAACAATAGATCCATCAGAACAAGTAACAATTACTTATACAACAGTAGGTGGGTGGTCAACAGCTCCACTTTGTACATGGGTTTGTTCTGATAATTATACAGAAAATGACACAGAAGATGCTTGTATAAATAGCAAAACAGTATCATGTACAGACAATGCCCCGGCAAATGCAACAAGTACAATTGCTGATGTAACAATTAATTACACATCTCTTGGCGGCTGGGAAACTCCTGAAGACTGCGTATGGGCATGTGATGATAATTATGATCAGGACGACTCTACATGTATAAGCAGTAAGGAAGATTTCTGTACAGATAATCCTCCTGCAAACGCAACAACAACTGATGATACTGTTATTGTTACAATTACCTATACAACAGCAGGTGGCTGGACAACTCCTGAAACTTGTCCTTGGGATTGTAATGCCGATTACGCTCTTAATGATACAAGTGACGGTTGTATAAACAGTAAGCTTGTTAGCTGTAATGATGTTGCACCTGAACATGCAACAAGTACAATAGATGATGTAACTATTAATTATACAACAGCAGGTGGTTGGGAAACTCCTGCAAATTGTGTATGGACATGTAACACGAACTTTAATCTCAACGGAACTTCTGATGGTTGTGATGCTGTTCCTTTAACTATTGACTGGTGTTCAACACAGTGGCCTGAGGCAGTTACAGTTGATGCTGGTGCCGACAGTGAACTTGTTTATGGTCAGGTTTATATCAGTACACAGACATCAGATTATGATGAAAGAGTAATGGCAAAACTTTGCTACAGCACAGCTACAGATCTTAGCAATCCTATCTGTATAGATTCTCCATTTGATTCAATGCAGGGCAACAATATGCAGTTTGCTGAAGTTCTGAATATTGCTACAGCTGGAACATATTACTATTACTATCAGGTTTCAGGTGATGCCGGTTCAACTTGGGCAGGATGCGCTCTTAATTCAGCAGGTGGAACAAATACTCCTGCAGAAAATTATGTACCTGCAACATATGGAACAGCTACAATCAATGTTGCAACAGTAGATTTGACAGGATACTATGTTAATCTCTATCAAGGTGGAACATTAAAGTATACTTATACCTTTACTGGCGCTGTAGAACATGGTAAATATTTTGCAGTTACTAGAAATGCAGCTGATCTTGCAGCTTGGGAGTCTACATTTACAACAGCAATAGATTCTACTGATATTTTTGCATATGAAAGTTCAAATGAACAGTGGCAGAGCAATGATATCGATGATGAGGTAAGAATTTATGATGCCGTAGATACTTTATTGGATTCAACAATGTCTGGAAAAAATACGATAAAAACAAGACAATCTGATAACACGTATACTACTGGTACAGTACATCATGTTGCAACTGGAGCACCGTCAACAATAGATGGATACACTGCCCCTCTTTATATTTATGAAGTAGGAGAAGCTGGGACAGGTGTAGAACTTACAGGTTATACTGGTAACTATGTTCTTATATACATTCCTTAATCTGTAATTTTTTCCAACTTTAAAGGGAGTCTTCGGGCTCCCTTTTTTACTTTTATTTTGATTCTATTTCTGCTAATATACCGTGTTTTAATTATATAGAGGCATTTATGAAAAAGGCTATCTATCCCGGAAGTTTTGATCCTATAACTTTTGGTCATATTGATATTGCTGAGAGAGCTTTAAATATTTTTGATAAGCTTTATATTGCAATAGGCAAAAACGATTCTAAAAAGCCTCTTTTCAGTTCTTTGGAGAGAAAAGAGCTTATAGAGAAAGTTTTTTCTGGTAAAGATAATGTTGAGGTCGTTATTTTTGATGGAATGCTTGTGGATCTTGCTCGTTATCTTGATACTTTTACTATTGTAAGGGGGCTAAGGGCTGTTTCTGATTTTGATTTTGAATTTCAGCTGTCTTCAATGAATAAAAAAATGTGTCCTGAAATTGATGCTGTATTTTTAATGACGAGTGAGCAGAATCTTTTTTTAAGCTCAAGTATGGTTAGAGAAATAGCTTCAATGAGAGGAAATGTTTCAGCTTTTGTTCCTGATTGTATTGCTGATGCACTTAAAAGTAAGTTTGTAAAATGAGTTATAGTTTTAAAGCAAATGCTAAGATAAATATATATCTTAAAGTTTTGGGTAAGGATAATTTTTCCGGTTATCACTATCTTGAATCAATAATGGTTCCAATAGCTCTTTATGACTACTTTGAGGTTGAAGAGTCCTCTTCTTTTTCAATTTCAATGAGTGGTTATGAAGATTCTCTTGAGCTTGAAAAAAATATAATTTATAAAATATATAAAAAAACTTCAGATTTTTCTTCCAGAAAACTTCCTTTGTTTAAAATTAATGTAAAAAAAGGAATTCCTTCAGGTGGAGGTCTTGGCGGAGGTAGTTCAGATGCCGCATTTTTTCTTCAATTTCTTGATAAGGAATATAATTTGGGTCTTTCTTTAGATGAAAAGATAAAGATTGCATCTTCTGTTGGTGCGGATGTTCCTTTCTTCATAGAAAATTCTCCCAGTATTGTTACAGGGTTTGGAGAAAAACTGAAAAGTGTAAAAATGGATGATTTTTTTAAAGAAGCACTTCTTGTCTTTCCTAATGTTTCTGTAAGTACATCTGATGCTTATGCTTTAATTGATAAAAAAAATTTGACAAATGCCCCCCGCATAACTATAAATAACGGTCGTGTCGCAAACGCAGGTTCTTTGGAAGAATGGATATCCTTTATGGATAATGATTTTGAATCTTCTGTTTTTGATATTTATCCTGAAGTAGGAAAAATAGCTCTTATTACAGGTAAATACGTTGACAGAGTTGTTATGACGGGAAGCGGTTCAACTCTTGTTGCTTTTTCCGTTTCAGGGGAACAGGTTTTGGATAAAGCCTTGATTTCTCTTCAGAATCAAAATATAAAGGCGTTTAAAGTAAAGATATTGATATAACTTTGGGGTGTCGACAAGCGGTAAGTCACATGGTTTTGGTCCATGCATTTCGGGGGTTCGAATCCTCCCACCCCAGCCAGCAATTTGGAGGCAGGTAAGATGGAAACTTATTCTCTTGGTATTAACAGAAGAGAGCCTGGTAAAAAAGGTGTTAAAGCATGTCGCAAGGAAGGATTACTTCCTGTTGTTGTTTATGGACCTGGTATAAAAGAGACTTTTTCAGGTTCTTTAGAGAGAAAAGAGGTTATTAAGCTTCTTTCTACCCCAAAAGGAAGAAATATGGTTTTCACCGTTGATGGTGAGTGTGGAAAAATTAATGTTATTCCTTACGTTTTCGATATTGATCCTGTAAAAGATATGATAAGACATATCGATCTTCTTGCTATAAGAGAAGAAGATGAGGTTGAAGTTAATGTTCCCGTTATGACTACAGGTCGTTCAAAGGGCGAAGTCCTTGGCGGAAAACTTCTTCAGGTTCTTAAGGAAGTAAAAGTATCCTGCAGACCTGATGCTATTCCTGAGAAGATAGTTGTTGATGTTACTTCTTTTGTAATAGGTTCAAGACTTAAAATATCTCAGATAGCTTATCCTGAAGGTGTTACACCTGTTTACAAACAGGATGCTCCGGTTATCGTTCTCAATAAGGGAAGAGGCCAGGTAACTGCCGGTGCAGGACATGCGGATGACGAAGATTAATTAATTATAATTAATGTCTGATTTTCTTTTTGCAGGGCTCGGAAATCCAGGATTTCGTTATGTAAATACCAGACATAATGCTGGTTTTATGTTTCTGGATTTCATGAGCTCTTTTTTTAATTTTTCTGCTTTCAAATATGAAACTAAATTTAATGCCGATATAACAAAGTCTGTTGTAGCCGGTCATAAGGTTTATCTTTTAAAACCTGACACCTATATGAATCTTTCAGGCAAGAGTGTAGCTCCTTTTGTAAATTACTATGATATTCCAAAAGAAAACATCTTTATTGTTCATGATGAAATGGATTTTGATTTTGGTGTTTTTAAAATCAAAAAAGGTGGTGGAGCAGCAGGTCATAATGGTATAAAATCTATTCAGGAAATGCTTGGATATAATGATTTTTACAGAATTCGTCTTGGAATTGGCAAACCTGAAGGTTTTATTGAAGGTGCTGACTGGGTTTTAGGAAAATTTCATGATAAGGAACTTGCCTGTATGGATAAGGATCTTTCTCTTAAGTGGAAAGAACTTTTTATAACTATTATTGAAAAAGGTATTGTTCCGGCAATGAATTCTTTTAACAAGAAGTAGCCTTGTTTTTTCTAAGTATAAAGCAGAATACTGAATATGGCATCTATTGCAACTACGAGAAAAATTGACACAACAACTGATTCTGTCGTTGCTCTTCCAACTGCATCAGAACCGCCACGCACATTTAATCCTTTATAGCTTGCTACAGCAAGAATTGTCCAGGCAAAAGCGAGACTTTTAATTGTTCCCCAGAATATATCGCTAAAGGTTAAAGACTCAAGTATTGATGACATAAAGCTGCCAACAGGAACATTATAGGCTGTAGCTACAAGCATACCGCCAACGATACCTGCAAGATCCGCTATTAAAGTAAGTATCGGCATTGCAAATGTAAATGCCCAGAATTTAGGCGTAAGAATAAATTTAAGAGGTTTTATACCCATTGTCTGAAGTGCATCAACCTCTTCCATTACAACCATGGTTCCGATCTCAGCAGCTATCGAACTTCCTGTTCTGCCTGAGATTATAATTGCTGTTATAAGTGGCCCAAGTTCTTTCAGCATTGCAAGTCCGATAAGTGTTGCAAGATATCCCTGACCGCCGAATTTCGCCATCTGAAGTGCTGCCTGAACCGTTATTGTAAGTCCGATAAGAAATGCAAGTAGAAAAACAATGTTGATTGCTTTATAGCCTATATAATATAAATTTCTTGAAATATCATTTTTCATTATGAATTTGCGATTGAATATTGTTTGAAATGAGTAAAAAATCATATCAACCATAATTACGAAGAAAAAGTAGATTTTGTTCCAGTTTTCTATTACAGATGTGCCAATTTTTTCCAGCAGTAGTTCTTTTTTCTTTTGTGTGGAGGACTCAGCGTCTTCCATATCAAAATTAATAATTTTTTTAAGCTCATCATTTACATTTACATTGTCATATTTTAAAGTTTTTCTTATCAGAGCTCTGCATAACGAATTAGGATAACCACCTTCAACAGTTATTTCAATTTTATTACCTGATTTTATCAGAAATAAAATATTTTCTTCTATCCCTGAGATTTCATTATATGATATCTTGTTGCCAAGTTTTATTTCTTCCACTTTTTTCACCACAAGGTAATTTCTTATTCTACCACTTTATTGTTGTCTGAGTATATTCAATTCAAACTTTCAAGTACATAAAATTTATTGCAAAAAAAATAGTTTTAGAGTATTTTTACCCGTAATTCTTTATTTTGGAGAATTTATATGATCTCAGGTAATTTTGATTTTCTTTCATCTATGACAGCAATTGATATTCTTGACACTTTCTTTGATCCTGTAATGATAATAGATAAAGAACTTAATATTACTTTCATTAATGATTCATTACTTATACTTATAAATAAGGGTGCTGAGGCATATATAGGTAAAAACCTTTTTGAAATAGTTAAAACTGGCGATTTTACTGATGAAGATAAGCTTAAAGATAAGGATTCTATCTGGGTTGCAATGACCCGTTCAGGAGATGGAACTGTCCGTCGTGCTGTAATAAGACTTGGTGATTTTGATATAGATGTAATGATAACAATTACTCCTGTTATACAGAATGACGAAGCAGTAGGATATATACTTCTTTTAAGAGATATGCGATCAATAAATATTCTTACTGAAGCTCTTAGAAAATCGCAGATGAAAATGCATGAAATGCTTAAAAAGGATGCTCTTACTGGGCTTTACAATAGAAGGCATTTCAATCGCCGAGTTGTTGATTTTTATGAAAATGTTAATCAGCGGATAATTGATGGTTTCGCTTATGTAATGTTTGATATAGACCATTTTAAACGTGTAAATGACTTACATGGTCATGATGCAGGAGATACAGTCCTTAGAATTATCGGTTCTCTTGCAAAAAACTATTTTGAAAAATATAAAGGAGAGGTTTTCAGATATGGAGGCGAAGAGTTCGTTGCAGTTTTAAGTAAAGTCAGCGAACAGGATGTTTTTGATATAGCTGAAGATTTTAGAAAAGAAGTTGA
Source organism: bacterium (assembly GCA_963667425.1). GTDB lineage: Bacteria > UBP6 > UBA1177 > UBA1177. The sequence continues at coordinate 2,738,767 of OY763407.1, forward strand.
AAACAATCATCTTTATCCATTTGATATGAGAATTACAATAAGCATAGGTGTTACCTATTATGCTCTTTCTTATTTAAGTAAAATAAAAAGCATTACTAATCTTATGAGAATAGTTGATGATGCGCTCTATGATGCAAAAAAATGCGGGCGCAACAGAGTAAAGAAAGTTTCACTTTCCGTGGATTGCCCTTTACTCAGACTTATTTAGGTCTATTTATAAAACATGGAGGAAACTATGTACGAAATTATTGATATCAGGGCAAGAGAAATCCTTGATTCCAGAGGAAACCCTACAGTTGAAGTTGAAGTTGAACTTGAAAATGGTGTTGTAGGTGTGGCAATGGTGCCATCAGGCGCTTCTACAGGTGTTCATGAAGCACTTGAGCTTAGAGATGGTGACAAAGAAAGATACCTTGGTAAAGGTGTACAGACAGCTGTAGCTAATGTTGAAAAACTTTCATCAGAACTTGTTGGAATGAGTGCTCTGGATCAGAGACTTGTTGATGAAGCAATGATCGAACTTGATGGAACAGAAAACAAATCAGAGTTTGGCGCAAATGCAATGCTTGGTATTTCTCTCGCAACAGCAAGAGCCGCCGCAAAATCTCTTGGACTTCCACTTTTCCGTTATATCGGTGGACTTAGAAGTGACACTCTTCCTGTTCCTATGGCAAATATTCTTAATGGTGGAGCTCATGCAGACAACACCGTTGATATTCAGGAATTCATGATAATGCCGGTTGGCGCAGATTCTTTTACAGAAGGTCTTAGAATGATGGCAGAAGTTTTTCATTCTCTTAAAGCTCTTCTCAAATCAAAAGGTCTTGCAACAGCAGTTGGTGATGAAGGTGGATTTGCTCCAAATCTTAAAAGTGATGAAGAAGCTCTTCAGGTAATTGTTGAAGCTATTGAAAAAGCAGGCTATGTTGCAGGAGATGATTTTGTTCTTGCAGTTGACGTTGCTGCAAGTGAACTTTATGAAGATGGAAAATACATGTTCAAAAAATCAGGTGGAGCACCAAAAACAAAAGAGGAAATGGTTGCTTTCTATGAAGAACTTGTTGACAAATATCCTATTTTTTCAATCGAAGATGGTATGGCAGAAGATGATTGGGAAGGTTGGCAGCTTCTTACTGAAAAACTTGGTGACAGAGTTCAGATAGTTGGTGATGACCTTTTCGTTACAAATATTGAAAGACTTGCAGAAGGTATGGAAAGAGGTTGTGCAAATTCTATACTTATAAAAGTTAATCAGATTGGAACACTGACAGAAACCCTTGATACAATAGAAACTGCTCATAGAAATGGTTATACAACAGTTATTTCTCACAGATCAGGTGAAACAGAAGATACATTTATTGCAGACCTCGCTGTTGCAGTAAATGCAGGACAGATCAAAACAGGATCACTTTGCAGAAGCGAAAGGATTGCAAAATACAACCAGCTTCTTAGAATCGAGGAATTCCTTGGTGAAGCAGGATATTATCCTGGTGCAGATATAGTTGAATAATATTTTTGCTGTCTGATATTTAAGGCTCCTCTTTTTGAGGAGCTTTTTTTTTAGTTATTTAAAGATATTAGGATAGTTTATTAAAAAATTGAAAAAAAAATGTTGACTCTCTATTAAAGATAGATATATTACACAGGACTGAGCGGGAATAACTCAGTGGTAGAGTGCAACCTTGCCAAGGTTGACGTCGCGGGTTCGAATCCCGTTTCCCGCTCCATTTTTTTTATCTGGTCATTATTTTCGGATATATTTAGGGCGCCTTCGCCAAGCGGTAAGGCAGAGGTCTGCAAAATCTCCACCCCCGGTTCGAATCCGGGAGGCGCCTCCATACCTTTTTGCCGGAGTGGTGGAATTGGTAGACACAAGGGACTTAAAATCCCTCGGTAGCAATACCGTGCCGGTTCGAGTCCGGCCTTCGGCACCACCTTTTTTCTTAAATAATTACGACAAGCTTCTTAAAATTGCAAAATTAATGTTATTTATTAGCATATAATTGCAAATATTTTATTCTTGATAAAATGTAGGAAATATTAGGAGGGGGTATGTGTCCACAAAAATGGTTTTGTCTGTTTGCTCTGCTTTTTTTTATAGTTGGATGTGACGATTCAACTTCAACTTTTCATAATGATATTGATCTTATTGATGATAATGAAGTTTCTGACATCGATTTTTTACCTGTTGAAAATGATGTTGAAGAAATAGAGGATGATCTTATTTTAGATGAAGATAGTGCTGATCTGGAAGAACTGGATGAAGATTATAATGATGCTGAAGATATAAGTGATGATGATTTTATAGATGAAGATGCTGTTGACGAAGATATCACACTTTTAAGCGGTATTCTTGATTTTGAAAAGAAATGCTCTGATGAACTTTCTCTTAAAGTGACTTTATATACCAATTCAATTGCTCGTTTTCACCACATATACAATAATGTAGCGCATCCTGAAAGAGGCTGGATGTTTGATGTTTCAGCAATGGAAGGTGCAAGTGATGTCTATCAGAAAGAAGAAGATGGTAAACTTGTGATAGTAACTCCAGAGATGACAGTGACTGTTTCTGATGAATGTATGATTTCTATTAAGGATAGCTTGGAAAATGAGCTCTTTTCGCAAAAAAGTACAGTTTCAAAAGATAATCAGGGCGTAATCTCTTCAACTATTTTGCTAAAAAATTATGAATATATCTACGGTCTAGGTGAAAAAGGCGGAGTTGCAGACAGACGTGGAAGAACTTTTACCAATTGGACTTCAGATGCTATGGCTATTGATCCTACTGGAAGGTACAGATCTACGACTGATCCACTTTATCAGACGCACCCTTACTATCTTTCAATGACATCAGGTGTCCCTTATGGATTTTACCTTGCAAACTCTTTTAAGACAGTTTTTGATATTGGCGAATCTGTTTCAGATGAATTAAAAATAACTGCTGATGGCGGTGACTTTGATTTTTTCTTTATTCAGGCTGAAAAACCTGTTGATGTTGTTAAACGCTACTCTAAAATAGTTGGAAAAACAAAACTTCCTCCAAAATGGGCTCTTGGATTTCATCAGTGCCGCTGGGGTTATACACCTTATCAGAAAGTTGAAGAGGTTGCTGATGAACTTAGAAAGAGAGATCTTCCTGCTGACGGAATATGGCTTGATATAGACTATATGGATGGGTACCGCTCTTTTACATGGAATCCTGATACCTTTTCAGACCATGAAGGCATGCTTACACGTCTTAAACAAAATGGGTTTAAGACTACCTCAATTATTGATCCGGGCATCAAATACGATACCGATAAAAACTATTTTGCCTACGCTGATGGTGTTGCAGATAATCACTTTATTAAAGATTTAGAAGGAAATCTGGTTGTTCGAGAAGTCTGGCCCGGTGATGCGGTTTTTCCCGATTTCACCAATCCTCTTACAAGAAGCTGGTGGGGAACTCTTGTTTCAGATCTTCTTGACAGTGGGCTTGAAGGAATCTGGATAGATATGAACGAACCTGCAATTTTTACCGAAAATACAAATCCTTTTCCGCTTGATGTAACTGTAAATGGAGATGGAACCGAAACAGAATTTAAAGAAGTAAAAAATGTTTATGCACTCAACATGGCAAAAGCTACATTTGAAGGATATAAAAGTAAATTTCCTGAAAAAAGACCTTTCATTCTCACCAGAAGTGGTTTTTCAGGTTCTCAAAAGTATGCTGCAATGTGGACAGGTGATGCTGAAACTACATGGGAACATCTTGATACAGCTGTTTCAATGCTTCAGGGGCTTGCTGTTTCAGGTTATGAGTTTACAGGCTCGGATGTAGGCGGATTCTGGCATGGAACTGATGAAAACGGCGATACTTACTGGACAACTCCTGAACTTTACACACGATGGATGGTTTTAGGTGCTTTTTCCGCTTTTTTCAGATCACATGTTGGAACAGATGCCCCGGCTCAGGAGCCTTATGCTTTTGGACCTGAAGTGGAAGAAGCTTCGAGAAGGGCAATAGAGCTTAGATATCAGCTTATTCCATACTTTTATAACGTTTTTCATGATGTCTCAGATACGGGAACTCCTTTTATAAATCCTCTCTGGATGCAGTTTCCTGAAGATGAGACGGCTCACAGCTATGAAAAGGAATTTTTTGTTGGAAATTCTCTTCTTGTTGCACCAGTTGTTACCGAAGGAGCAATGAATAAGACTATTTATTTCCCTGAAGAGCTTTTCTATGATTATTTTACAGGTGCAGCATTTAAAGGGCCTAAAACAGAAAGCTTTTTTGTTCCCGGCGGAGCAATTCCTCTTTTTGTAAAAGCAGGAAGCATCTTCCCAACTCAGGATGCAGGACGTTATACAGACGATCCTTTGACTTCAAAAACTGTATATATAGAAGTTTATCCCGGACTTACCGGCAAAGATGGAAGTTTTACACTTTATGAAGATGACGATAAAACAACTGCATATCAGAATGGAGTGTTTAAAAAAACATTGATTACTTCAAAAGCTGAAAGTGACAAAGTTACAGTTAATATAGCTGCAAGCGAAGGTTCATATTCAGGAACGTATAATTCAATGAAAGTCCGCATTCACGGTGTTCCTGCAAAACCTTCCAAAGTTCTTGTTGACGGGAACTCAGTTACAGTAAATTATGATGCATCAAAAAGAATGGTTTCGGCAGATGTTACCAAAGATGGGAATACACATGTTCTTGAATATTTTTATGATACATCAGTAAAACCTGAAAGAAGAGATGTAACAGTAAACTTTACAATAGATATTCCTGATACAACGGATTCAGGAGAAACAATATATCTTGCGACAAACCGTACATGGCTTGCAAATGAGGTTGCACTGACAACATTTAATGATAGTGGAAATCTTAAAGCGACAGGAACAGTTACTGTTAAAGAGGGGGAGCTTATAAAATTTAAAGTGACAAGAGGCTTGTGGGATAAATCTGAAACAGGAACTATCTGCCAGAATGCTTTAAATACATGGGTTGATGTGTCGTGGGGAACAGATGGAACAATGACTGTTTCTCACACAGTTTATAACTGGAGTGATTCATGCGTTTCTCAGCCTAGAGATATAAATGTGGAAATAATTGCGTATCTTCCGGATAACACACCTGCCGGAGATATTTATATAGCTTCAAGTGCAGTTTCAGACTGGTCTGCAACAGGCACTTTAATGACAAGAGATGGAAATACAGCAAGAGGTTCTCTCAATATTGCTGAAGGGGATGTTTTTAATTATAAAATTACAAGAGGAAGCTGGGAAACAGTTGAAAAAAATGGATACTGTACCGATATAAGCAACCGTGGCGGTGTTGCACAGTGGGATTATGACGGAAAACAGAGAATCAGGATATGGGTCATGTCATGGAATGATACCTGTAATTGATATTCACCTGTTGCATATGTTCTCTTTTTTATTATTATTCATATGTTTTATCTTTGTGGTAATTTAGAATGAAAATAGAATTTGTTTCGATACACATAAAACGTTCACCGCAGGCAATGCCAGTTTCTGTTGCAATGCTCTGTGCTAAGCTTGATTCAGTTAAAGATTTTAAAGAAACTATCGAAACTTCATTTTCAGATTTTTATCTTGGCGATTCAGCCGAAAAGATCGCATCAGATATTATTGAAAAAAACCCTGATATTATAGGTTTTTCAGTTTATGTCTGGAATCGTGATCTTGCTGTTGAAACAGCTATTAAAATAAAAAGTGTTTTACCTGATATAGTTTTGTTTGCAGGTGGCGCAGAGGCAACTTCTTCACCACTTTCTCTTCTTAAAAGCGTTCCTTTTGATTTTGTCGTAAAAGGTGAAGGGGAACTTGTTTTAACTGAAGCTGTATCAAGGCTTACTGAAGGCGAAACTGTTGAAGGAATTAAAGGAATTCTTACTTCTGGCGCAGTTTTAGATGACGGAGTAAGTCAGCCTGTCATGGATCTTGATCAGCTTCCATCGCCGTTTCTGACAGGAAAAATAGATCTTAAAAACTATGAAGGAGTCTTGTGGGAACTTTCAAGAGGCTGTCCTTTTAAATGTGACTTCTGTTTTGAGTCAAGAGGGATTGCAAAAGTGCGTAACTTTTCACTTGACAGAATAGAAAAAGAACTGGAACTGTTTGAAGAAAATGGCGTATCACAAATTTTTGTCCTTGATCCCACCTTTAACAAAAACAAAGAAAGGGCGAAAAAAATACTTCAAATGATAAAAGAAAAAGCTCCGGCAATACACTTTACTTTTGAAGTGAGAACCGAATTTATCGATAAAGATATGGCGGAACTCTTTGCATCAGTGAATTGTAACCTTCAGATAGGACTTCAAAGCGCAGATAAAGATGTTCTTGCATGTGTGAACAGAAACTTTGATAAAAAGAGTTTTAGAGAAAAAATAGGGATTTTAAATAGAGCTGGGGCAGTATTTGGTCTTGATCTTATTTATGGACTTCCGACAGATACGATTGCAGGTTTCAGGCAGAGCCTTGACTATGCGGTAAGTCTACAGCCAAACAATTTAGATATTTTTCCTCTTTCAGTCTTGCCCGGAACAGTGCTTTTTGATAAAGCTCCCTCTTTTGGAATAAAACATCTTGAAAATTCTCCATATACAGTTATTGAAACTCCAGATTTTTCTAAAAAAGATCTAAAAGAAGCTTCAGTTTTAAGCCAAGCCTGTGATATTTTTTATAATCAGGGTAAAGCTGTTGGCTGGCTTTTTATGATTCTTGAAACAGTAAACATCTTACCTTCATCTTTTTTTGAAGGATTTAGCAGAAAACTTGAAAACCAGAATAGTAAAACCTGTTTATCTGCAAATAAAATAAAAGATTTGCAGCTTGAATATACAAAAGAGCTGTTTGCTGAACATGGTAAGAAAAATCTGTTTCCTCCAATGGCTGATATCATAAAACTTAACAGTTCGCTAAATCAGTCACTTGTAATAGGTCCTTCAAATACAGGAAAAAATCTTAAAATAGATCTCACCTCGATTCCAAAGCTTATGCCTGCTACACTTTTTGAGACACTTACCTACGATTTTGATGATCTGCAAAATATTGGTGAACTGATCTTTGCAGAATTTATAAAACATTTTTCTCCATCAAAATGTGATATTGTAACCTACAATTATTGCGGTGAAGCCCGTGTGCTTCCACTTGATTTGTACTGGATAAAGCTTTTAAAAGCAATGAATGGTAAAAAAAATCTGGGGCAGATACTTTCGTTTCTTGGATACAAGCTGAATGTAGAGGTCAAAGAGTTTATTGAATATGTTATTGAAGAGGAAATTATAAAAATTAAATAGATTTTAGTTTTTAAATCTTTCCCTTAAAATCTCAAGTTCGCCGTCATCTATTGTCAGAGCCATTCTGACAAAACCTTCACCCGATTTTCCAAGAAGAGATGCCGGAGTTGTTACAAGATAATATTTTTCAAGAAGATAAGCTGCAAAAGATTCGGAAGTAAAACCATTGGGAGCTTTTACATAAAGATAAAACGTTGCATCGGCTTTTATATATTCAATCCCTTTTGCGTCAAGCATTGCTTCGACCGCCTTTCTTCTTGAAGCATAAAAATCTCTTATAGGATTAGTTTTAATATCATGCATTTTAAGAGCTCTTATTGCAGCATACTGGACAGGCTCAAAGACACTTGAACCCTGCGTTGTTTTAATCTTTACCAGACCGGAAACAAGTTCTTTTGCTCCGACAGCAAAACCGATTCGCCAGCCAGTCATTGACCATCCTTTTGAAAACGAATAAAACTCTATGACATTTGTTTTATCCTTATCAAAAGAAAGTAAGGAAAGCGGTCTTTTATTTTCATAAATTTCACAGTAAGCCATATCGGAAAGAACTGCCCAGTTATATTTTTTTGCAAAAGCAACCATTTTTTCCGCAAATTCAGCCGTCATGGATGCCGAAGTCGGATTGTTCGGATAGTTCAGATAAAAAAGCTTAACTTTATCTCTTATATATTCAGGAATAGCATCAAGATTCGGCAGAAAACCATTTTTTTCAAGCAGAGGAATAGAATAAATTTCTGCACCGGCATGCAGTGCGCCACCTTTGTAAGGCGGATACGAAGGCTCAGGAACAATTGCAATTTCGCCAGGATTTATAACAGCTTGAGGAAACCTGAAAACAGCCTCTTTTGAACCCGATAAAGCAGTGATTTCATCTTCAGGAGAAAAATCACCGACACCTTTAGCTTTAAGCCATTCCGAAACAACCTTTCTAAACTCAAAAATACCATTATAGTTAGAATAATGATGATGCTCAGCAAGTTTTACCTTATCAATAAGAGTTTCAACAACTTCAGGCGGCGTTGGAAGCATTGTATCACCAGTCCCCATATCGATAATTCTAACGCCTTTTGCCTTAAGCTCATCCCGCTTTCTGTTAAGTTCGGCAAAAGGGTAAGGGGCACTGTTTTTTAATTTATCAGCAAGAAGATTCATATTAAGCAAGCCTCATATTGTCAATAAGTCTCGTTCCTTCAACTTTCACAGCAAAGAAAATATGACTTTCATCATTTATAAAGCGGTCTTTTTCAAGTGTAAAAGTGTTTCTTATCTCAATATAATCAATTTCAGCTTCAGGAATGAAAGAAAGAAGCATCTCCTTTGCAGTATGCTCCATAAATTCAGTCGGCATAGCCATTCTTTCATCAATAACTTCAGACGTTTTGGTAATCATCGCATTAATAGTTTTAAAAATGCCGGTTGCTTTAGCTCTTCCATCTTCAGAAAGGTATCTGTTTCTTGAACTTTTTGCTAAACCGCTATTCTCTCTTACAGTTTCAGCACCAATAATTTCTATTGGGTAATGAAAATCACTTACAAGATCTCTGATAATTGAAAGCTGCTGATAATCCTTTTTGCCAAAAACAGCAACATCAGGTCTTACAATATTAAACAGAATCGAAACCACCTGAACAACACCATCAAAATGAATCGGTCTTGACTTTCCACATAAAATATGAGCTTTTTCATTAACTTTCATAGAAATGACAGCGCTTTTGGGATAGATTTCCTCCGGTGAAGGGAGAAAAACAGCCTCGACAGAAAGAGACTTACATTTTTCAAGATCAGCCTCTTCAGTCCTAGGATACTTTTCAAAATCCTCACCCTCACCAAACTGAGTAGGATTTACAAAAATCGAGACAATAACCTTCCTTCCATTTTCAGAAGCTTTTTTAATAAGTGACATATGTCCTTCATGAAGAGCTCCCATTGTCGGAACAAACGCCACCTCATCATCTATATTCTGTCTTATTTCAGTTATTTCATTTATTGTTCTTGCAATTTTCATTTTATCCTCCTTAAAAAGATAATTGCCTAATCTTACGCTTATTGAAAAGAGAATCAAATATAGATTATGATAATTATAATTTTAGTTAATCCTTTATTTTAAGCATACATTTCTAATGCAAACCATCAATCATTAGTTTGACAATTTTCTAAAACTACTTTATTATAAATAAGTTCTAAATCAAGAAGGTCGTGAATATGAGAAGGTGGTATGTATTTATAGTTATTTATTTATTAATATGGTCGTTTTATAAATGTATAGTTTTATTCATTTATACTCCAAAAGATGATGGAGTGATTGAGCTTAACATGTTTCAAACATCCGTTGCCGATACGATTCTTTCTTTTCCTACATTTAAATTTTCCTCAAATTATTATGGGAACTGTGAAAAACAGACGGATAAAAAAAACTTGTATGATTGCAGTATGGTTGTCTCTAGAATAATAAAGATGGATAAGAAACTCTTGAAAAGTTATTTTGAGGTAACACCAGTAAAAAGCAAAGATAAAGAAAGTCTTTTACCTAAATATGTTTTGCTGTTTTTTAAGTTTTCGTTTTCATTTTCTTTTGTTGCTATGTATATTTTAGGTGTAGCTATTCGCCTTTCAAAAGAGAGGTATAAATTCAGAGAAAAAATTTTTAATAGGATAGTTTTTTATTCTATTTTAACTATGGGGGCTTTTGTAATTACAGCAAGCTATTTCATGATAGAAGATTTACAGAATGAGTTTACAAAGAGAAGTATTGATGAAATACTAATAAGAACGAATATAGAAAATATTGAAACAGTTGTTGTTAATACTTCATTAGAATTAAAATCTCAAAAATTATACCTATCTATAACTAATAAAGATAAAACCGTAATCATCACACCGTATGACACATCAAAAAACAAACAGAAAATTCTTGTTTCATATAACAAAGAAAATAAAAAAATTGAATGGGTTAAAGAAGAAGTTAAAAGTGATGGAACAAGTGAAGTGATAAAAACCTGGGAAGAAAAGGCCTATTAAGTAGTTTTATGGCGTTTTAAGAAATTGGAGGTTTAACTATTTTCTTGAATTCTACTAAGAAGATAAACAGATTTCAGTTAATTTAATGTTTGATTTTATAACTCTTTGCTGTATCATGAAAAGGTTTTTAGTTTTAAAGGGGAAAAATTATGATACCTAAGAATTCAAGATTTCTTGTTCCTAACCTGTTTACAGGTCTTAATATTACAATAGGAATTGCGGCTGTTTATTTTGCTATTACTGGAAATTTTCTTACTTCTGCATGGCTGATTATTTTGTCTACAGTTATGGATAAACTGGATGGAACAACAGCTCGTCTTTTTAATGCAAGTACTGAATTCGGCGTGCAGTTTGATTCTTTTTCCGATTTCTTTTCATTTGGTGTTGCTCCTGCTTCCTTTTATTTTTTCTATGTTTACAATAAAGTAGGCGGTAATGTTGATGCTATGCCTGTTTACATAAAGTTCGCTGTTGTACTTTATATCCTTTTTGCAGCTGTAAGGCTTGCCAAGTTTAACTGTCAGGGAAAGGATGATCATACATTTTTCCATGGTATTACTTCTACTCAATCGGGTGGTATGCTTGCTGCTTTTTATGCTATGGCAGACAAATATCAGTGGGATATTATAAATGATTTCAATTTCCTGAGCGGTATGATAATTGCTCATGCTGTTCTTATGGTTTCCTATTTCCGTTATCCTAAGCTTAAGAAGCTTAAAAATAAGTATTTAAACCATCTTCTGGTTTTTGCTATGGCTTTTTTTGTTTTTCTTATTCTTACAAGAAAGCTTCCTGAGCTTCTTTATTTTGCAGGTTTCGTTTATATCATTCTCGGCTATTCCTATGTAAAACTTATTTATAAACCTGAGCCTTCAACTGCTGCTAAAGAGGATGACGATGAGCTCGGCTGCTGAATCAAAACTTCTTCATGGTTTTAATGTTATAGATGTTTCTCTTTTACAAAATAAGAGGGTTGCTCTTATTTCCAATCATACTGCTGTTGATAAAAGAGGTAACTCGACTTTAAAGCTTCTTCTTGAAAAAAATGTTAATGTGACGCTGCTTTTTTCTCTTGAGCATGGTTTTTTTCCTGTTGCTCAGGACATGGAATCTGTCGCTGAAAAGGAAACTATAGAAAATATACCTGTTTGCTCTCTTTATGGAGATTCGTTTTCCTCTCTTTCTCCTGATGCATCGGTTTTTTCCAAATTTGATGTTGTACTTTATGATGTTCAGGATGTCGGGAGCAGATACTATACGTATGTTCAAAGCCTCACTATTTTTATGGATGTTTTGCAGAAAAAAGGAAAAGTCCCTCTTTTTATTGCAGACAGAATAAACCCAATTGATGGCATTACTGTTGAAGGTGCATGGAGCGAGGATGCTTATCACAGTTTTGTAGGCAGATTTCCTATGCTTCATAGACACGGTATGACGACAGCTGAACTGGCAGATTATTATTATCGTCTAAACTCATATACTTTCCCTATTCATTATTTTAAGATTGAAGGATGGGACAGAAATACATATTTTGATGATCATGATTATCCGTGGCTTCCTCTTTCTCCTAATATGCCGACTTTGGATGCGGCGGTTGCCTATCCCGGCGGGTGTCTTGTTGAAGGCACAAATATTTCAGAAGGCAGAGGAACTACAACTCCTTTTCTTTTAAAGGGCTTTAAAGGTTTAAACAGTTTTAGACTCAAAGAAAAGTGTGACGAGCTTAATATTGATGGAGCTGTTTTTATGCCGCTTGATTTTAGACCTATGTTTCAAAAATGCTCTATGGAACATTGTGGCGGAATTTATATGCATATAAATGATAGAAAGCTTTTTAAACCTGTTAGAGCATATATAAAAATATTGAATCTTTTTAGAGAATTTATAAAAGATGAAGAATTTTTCAGAAAGAAAGCTTATGAATTTGTGACGAATATTCCTGCTATTGAGCTTCTTCTTGCCAATGAGAAATTGATAGAACTTTTTTATAAAAAAGCTCCTTTTGATGAAATTGACAGTTTTCTTTCAGAAAATGAGAAGGATTTTGCTGAGCACAGAAAATATTTTCTTTTTTACTGACATTCAGAGTAAATACCTGGTGTTCCGCCAGTAATTTCAGATTCACACATTGTTCCATCAGTTTCGATAATTACTGAAAATCCTCTTTCTGTTTTGATTGAACCATCATATTCAGCAACGATTTCAGTTTCATTGCCACCACAAATTATCTGAACTGATTCTGTAGCTGCAAGCCCTGCATCTGCAATTGTTGTATCATCAACTCTAAATATATGTGCAGTTTTTGGAATAGTTGTATCAAGAGTGCTTTCACTTCCAATTATTACAGCTGTTTCTCCTGCTTTTATTATGGTTTCTCCTTCCTGTAACGGTAAAAAAGGATCAACACTTTTGGAATCGTTTTTGTCATCTATCAGACACGCATTTAAATCAAAATCAAGCCGACTGTTATTGTAAAGTTCAACAAATTCATAGTTCTTTTCAACAGTTCCTGACGGCTCAGGAGTATGCATAACTTCGGAAATTATTATATGTGGAACAAGCGGTGATGTTTCAACTATTCTTGTTATTTCTTCTTTTTTTTCAGGTGTATATAGTATAAATTTAAAATTATATGTCGTTTGCGGTGAGAGATTTCTTTTAGTTATCTGACATTTTTCTTTGCCAAGTTTTATACACATTTCAGAACTATCTTCAATGGCGATGATTTCATCTCCTGTGACAGTGAAAACATAATATGAATCGGTAATTGTCTCTTTTATTTCGTATGGTTCATCAGGTTTTTTCCAGTCTACGGTTTTCTCCATTACAAGTTCTTTGAAAGATTCATCATTTTTTGTTAAAGCATTTTTTAAAGTTACGGTTTGTGGAGATGTTTCATAATATAGAAACAAAATATCGGACTCAAGAATTGTTTTATTAGGAATTGGTGATATTTCGCCGACAGTTTTCACAGGTTCTGAAAATCTTATAGCCATGCTGGATGTTATAGTACTTTTCCCTGGCAAAAATTGAACTGCTTCCGGTGAATCGGCTTTTGTTGTATATACAAAATCTTTTTCTTCTGAAATATATCCTCCGTCATTTGTTTTATAAACAAGAGGGTGACCATCGGTCGATTTTATACCTCTGTTTAATGTGACGAGCAGAGATTCTGCTGTCGGAAGATTGCTTAATATTATTTCATTTGTTGTAATGGTAACAGATGTTTCAAAGGATGTTTCTATTTTCTCAACTGCATCTTCGGAAAGTGGCATACTGAATCTGAAAACTATTTCATCTGTAGGTAAAATCTCATTCTCTTCAGGTGTCTGATAGATTATTGTCATATATGAATATTCGTTTTCAGGAAGTTTTTCTGACTCAAAGCAACCTGTTAGTAAAATGACTAAAATAAAAAAAACAGCAATATTTTTCATCTACTTCTCCTCATCACAGCTGTCGAGATTTATTTTTGCTGAACTTTTAAGCCAAGCTGTCATTTCCTTACGATTAATTTCACTTCTTATTAAAAGTTCGGCAGGAATATCTGTACTATTTTTCTCAAGAGCCTTTACTACTGCGGCATAATAATAAATGTATGAGATCTCTTTAATATATTCTTTTTTTATTGCCGCTATTTTTGTTTCCTCTTCTGAGAATTTTATAGTATCAGGATGATATAGAAGATCTGAAAGCTTAAACTCAACTCTTCCTCCAACTTCAAATGTATCAATGTTTCCTATTGTTGTGTTGTTGTCATCAGGACCAATCGTTATGTAATCTTTGCCAACCGAGATGTTATTTTGTTGATATAGATAGGTTTTTTCATCTTTTCCGAACTTTCCCCATGCAGTAACTTTGGGAAGAAGAGCTGAAATTCTTATTCTGTTTCTTGATGAATTTACATCGCTTTCAATTTCTCTTATATTTTCAAGGGCTTTGTATAAAACAGTCTCTATTTTCTGACAGCTGTATTTATTTTCAAGTTCATTCATGGTTATATCATGTTTTTTCAGATATTTGATTAAAACTGTAAGTTCGTCTTCAGCTGCTGATAAAAAACTGAATAGCAGAATTATTGCAACTGTAATGTTAATCTTCTTCATAATCTTCCTCCTCAAGCATTTCTTTTATCTGATTTCTTATTATAAGTCCTTCTTTAATGCTTAGAAAATTTGATTTTTCGGTTTCATATAATTTAGGAAGTGGCTCATACCTTCTATTATCTGATGATATTGTCAGAAAGAACATAAAATTGTAAAAATTGTTTGATTCCTGAGATATATATCTTCCTTCGGCAGAAAATACTAAAGACACAGCCGCTATGTATAAATATAAACGTTTTGAAAACATGATTAAACAATATTAGAAAGGATTTATTTAGTCAAGTAAAAAATATTATGTTTTATTATTTTAAACCAAGAAAGTGGGATCATCTTTATTGTTGACGTATAAATGTAAAAAAAGTATAGTTTTATGTTTTAAAATGGAGGTTTTTGAATGAAAATAGCTATTATAGGTAGCGACAATGAAGATTCTCTTGAATTTAATTTAAAAATGGCAGCTGAGAATCTGGGGCATACAGTAAAAATTTTTGATTATGTTTTGCTTTCCCGTTTTTTTAAAAACAGTAAAGTGGAAAGCTTTTTGAATAATGCAATTAAAGCATCATCAAGATTGAATGAGTATCTGTTTTCTAAATTGACCGATTTAATTATTGATTTTAAACCTGATTTTGTAATTGCTACATGGAGACATACTCATCCTTTATGTGTAAAAAAAATAAAAGAATCTCTGAAAAATGTTAAAATAGTTCATCTAAATCCGGATCCGCTAGTTACTTTGCGTAGAGATGAAGTTCTTATGTCAAATTATGACGCATATTTTACTAAATGTCATTATATGGAAAGATTTATGAGAGATAAACTTTCCCTTAATGTACATTATCTTCCTGAATCTTTTAATTCTTCATTTCATATCAAACCGGATATTTCAAAAGCAGAAGCAGAAAAGAATACAGACATAGATGTCATGATGATAGGTTCCCTTTACGGATACAGATATAAATTTATAGAAAATATTGTAAAAAAAGGGGTTAATGTAAAAATATTTGGTACAAAAGTCGCTCATATTAAAGACACTTTTCTTGATAAATATTTTATGAATGAATTTGTTATCGGTAAAAGAAAATCGGGACTTTTTTATGGTTCTAAAGTTGTTTTAAATAACTTTCATTACTCTGAAATAGAAAGTGTTAACTGTAAATTTTTTGAAATAGCAGGTTCCGGAGGTGTTCAGCTTTGTGATGATAATTCAGTGGTTAGCGAATTTTTTGAAAAAGATAAAGAGATATTTACATTTAAAACTGCTGATGAAGCTGTTGAAAAAATAAAATATCTTCTGGATAATCCTGAAGTGAGATATAACGCCTCTCAAAAAGTGTATGAAAAATCTATTAAAGAACATACATACGAAAAAAGAATAGAACAGATAATGAAAACAGTTTTTTAGTGAGAACATCAATTTTTTATAGATACCTTGTCGCTGGTAACCTTGATGTTAATTTAAGAAGGTTTATTTAAAATGAGAATAGCTATAATAGGATCGGAACTCAAAGATTCTTTAGAATTTAATCTGAAAATGGGGGCTGAAAATTTAGGGCATACAGTAAAAATTTTTGATTTTATTTTGCTTTCCCGCCTTGTTAAAAATAGTAAAGTGAAAATGCTTCTAAATAATGCAATTAAAGCATCAGATAAATTTCATGGTGGACTGTTTACAAAGCTGGCTGATTTAGTTATTGATTTTAATCCTGATCTTGTAATTGCAACATGGAGAAATATTCATCCTGCATGTGTAGAGAAAATAAAAGAATCTCTGAAAAATGTTAAAATCGTTCATCTAAATCCAGATGCTGTTACAACATTTGGCCGGCAGGAAATATTTATGTCAAGTTACGATGCATATTTTACCAAATGCCATTATATTGAAAGATTTATGAGAAATAAGCTGGATCTTAATGTGTATTATCTTCCTGAATCTTTTAATTCTTCATTCCATATAAAACCTGATGTTTCAAAAGCAGAAGCAGAAAAAAATACAGACATAGATGTGATGGTTATAGGTTCTCTTTACAGATATAGATATAAATTTATAGAAAATCTTGTAAAAAAAGGAATTAGTGTAAAAATATATGGCAATAAAGTATCATATATTAAGAACACTTTTTTAGATAAATATTTTATGAATGAATATGTTACGGGTAAAAGAAAAGCCGAGCTTTTTTATGGCTCTAAAATAGTTTTAAACAACTTTCATTATGCTGAAATAGAGAGTGTTAACTGTAAATTTTTTGAAATAGCAGGCTCCGGTGGTGTCCAGCTTTGTGATGATAATCAAGTAGTTAGCGAATTCTTTGAAAAAGATGAAGAGGTCTTTACATTTAAAACTAATGATGAAGCTGTTGAAAAAATAAAATATCTTTTAGATAACCCTGAAGTGAGATATAACGCCTCTCTGAAAGTGTATGAAAAATCTATTAAAGAACATACATATGAAAAAAGAATAGAACAGGTAATAAAAACAGTGTTTAAGTGAAAAAAATTCAATTTTTTATAAATACCTTTATGGTGCTTATTGCATCTCTGCTTTTTTATTCTGCAAGAGATTATGAAGGGTTTTTATCTGTAAGCTTTGTTCTTTTATTTTGTATAGTCTCTTTTTCTCCGCTATTGATTTTCAAGAAAGAACCTATATTTTCGCTTTTAAAAATCATGCCTCTTATATATTTTATATTTTTTCCTTTGTCTTATATTTTAACCTGGATAGGTGTTTATGATTCAATTCCTTTTTATGAACTTGATTCATATAATATCGCATTATATTATGTTTTAATAGCTTTTTATTTTTTTTATCTGCCATTATTGTTTGTTGGTAAAAAAAATAATGATACACTTTCCATTTTTGATAAGATTAAATCTGTTGATGCTGATAATATTGTTCAATTTACAAAATTTTTTACAATAGCAACTTTTATTGTTAAAGGACTTCAGTTTATAATGGGCTCTTATTTTTTTCTTACAGTGAATGATTCAAGATATTATTCAATTATGTTTAATTTTGGATTCTTTAATTTATTTATAAACTCATTTCAGTATTTAGCAATTTTCTTTTTGTATGTTGGTTGGCAGAAATATCATATATTGAAATATAAAAACTATCTGATAGTTTTTGTTGTTTTTCTTACACTTTTCAATATCCCTACTGGATCTAAACAGGCTATGTTTACACCCTTTTTCTTTCTACTTGCGTGTTTTAATATTATTGATAAAAAAAATGTTTCTAAATTTCTTATAGTTCTGTTTCTGCTTTATATTTCTACAAAAAGTATAATATCGGATTATAGAGAAGCTGTTGTTTCAGGTGATGTTGATGTCGGATTTGACAGTATTGCTGAAGTTTATACCTCTTCAGATTACAATTCAGTTAATACCGGCAACGCGTTTAAAAGAATTTCGCTTCTTAATGTTGTTAAATCAGTGTTTGACTATACTCCTAAATATTATCCTTATGAAGGTTTTGGCGAACTTTTGTATGATTCTGCAATTGTTTTTATCCCAAGATTTCTCTGGTCAGATAAACCTATAATTTCCAAAGGAAATCTAATGGGTAAGCAATATGATATCATTAATTATAATAATGATTCGACATCTGTAGGAATATCTTTAATTGCTGATTTTTTTAGATATGGCGGACTTCTATTTGTTATCCTAGGGATGTTCTTGTTAGGTCTTTTATATGCATATCTGGAAAAAAGTTTTAATTCAGGTTTTGGTTTCAGCAGGTTTTTTTATATTGTAATGTTTATTAATAACTTTTTATGGATAGAAAGAGATTTGACTTCTATTTATTACATTTTTATTTATGCTGTAACTTTTCTGCTTTTTATCTTTTTTGTAAGCTTCTTTAACAAAAAAGACTTATATAAAAACGGGAAGAACCTGATATGAAACTTATGATTTTTGAAAGGAAAAAAACAAAAGCAGCGTATAGTATAGAAAGAGTTTTTGAGTTTCTTTATCCGCATTTTTATGGAAAAGTGGATTTTAAAAAAATTAATATGCCCTTTGAAACCAACAATGTTTTTAAAATGCTGGCTAATATGATTTTTTCCTTTATTAAGAAAAGAGATATTAATCATATATCTGGAGATGTGCATTATATAGCTGCCCTGCTAAATACTAAAACAACAATTATTACAATACATGATTGCGTGCTTTTATTTAAAAAGCAAAATGCTTTTAAACTCAAAATTCAAAAATGGTTATGGTTTACAATGCCGATTAAAAGAGCTGCAAAAATTGTGGCTATTTCTGAAAAAACAAAGAATGAGATAATCTCTTTTACAGCCTGCAATCCGGATAAAATAACAGTTATACCAGATTCTGTTCCTTATGATTTTAAGAGATCAGAAAAAGATTTTAATTCTCAAAAACCAGTACTGCTTCATGTAGGAACCAGAGAAAATAAAAACCTTGAGAATGTTATTAAAGCTGTAAAAAATATTAACTGCACTCTTAGAATTATCGGTAGGCTTTCTGATGCTCAGAAAATACTTTTGGAAGAATTTGAGATTGTATATGAAAACAGATTTAATATTTCAGATGAAGATATTGTTAAAGAGTATTCAAATTGCGATATTGTCATATTTCCCTCTTTTTATGAAGGATTTGGAATGCCGATTTTAGAAGCGCAGGCATCAGGAAAGCCTGTGATAACAAGCAATATCTCTCCGATGAAAGAAGTTGCAGACAACGGAGCTATTTTAATAGATCCTTACAATGCGGCTGAAATATCCGGTGCAATTAAAAAAATTATAAATGATGCAGATTTAAGAAACACAATAGTTACACTAGGACTTGAGAATGTAAAAAATTATAGACCGGAAACAATTGCTGAGAAATATCTGGAAATATATAAAGAGCTTTGGACTAAGAATATAAAAGGGAGAGGATAATTGAAAATACTTTTTGTTACAGATGCTTTTTATCCTTCTCAATCCGGTGGTTTTGCAATTTCAGTTTATTTTCTTGCAAAAGCATTAGCCCAATACGAAGACATTGAGATTTATGTGCTTACAACCAATTTTGATATAAAAAATAGTGACATTCCGGTAAATAGATGGGTGAGAAGAGAAAATATTAATGTTTATTATATAAATGTTCCTGATTTTAAGAAAATCTTTAACATATCACTCTACTTTCTATTTAATAGAAACAAAATCAGAAAGATTCTTGATTCCATTGATTTTGATATTGTGAATTTAAATTCTTTTTTTTCGTACCTTACGCACTATATAGCTGAATATGCAGCTTCAAAGAATAAACAAATTATAATTTCACCTCATGGCGAATTCTTTTCTGCTCCTCTTTCAATTAAATCTTTCAAAAAAAGCCTTTTCTTTAAGCTTAAGTCAGTAAAAGATAAAATTTCATCAGCAAACTATTTCCATTTTACCTCCATTGAAGAAGAAAATGCTTTTAAAAATTTTATTAAGAATTTTAATATAGATAAACCAGATAATGAAATGTTTATTTTGCCGAATATAGTTGATGATTCTATATTTAAAACGCCTCAGAAAAGGATATCTGATTATAATTTCAGATATATCCTTTTTCTTGGGAGAATTTCCAGAATTAAAAATATAGAAATGCTTATAAAAGCTTTTTCTGACATCAAAAAAGACAATCTAAAGCTTGTTATTGCAGGCTGGACAGGTGAAGATTCTCCGTATTCAAATGAACTTAAACAGTTAGTTAAAGACTTTTCTCTGGATTCTGATGTGGTTTTTACAGAAAAACGTGTAGTTGATGATGAAAAAAGAGCTCTATATCAAAATGCCGAAGCAACTATATTATGTTCGCATTCTGAAAACTTCGGAATGGTAGTACTTGAATCTCTGGCACAAAAAACGCCTGTAATTGCTGTTAAAACTACACCATGGGAAGGGCTTGAATCTCATAAATGCGGCTTTTGGATAGAAAAAGACGAAATTTCTTTGAAATTAGCAATTGAAAAAGTTTTATCTTTGACAGATGCTGAAAAAGTGGAGCTTTCATTAAATGCTTTGGAATATGCAAAAACTTTTTCTTCATCTAAACTCGCAGGAGCGTATAAAAACACTTTTATGCAAATAGAAAATATGCAGACAAATGAAAAGAGTTCCGCTGTTGACTGGCATTCCAGAATTGCCGAAAATTTTGATGATGGATATAAATTAAAACCTATGTTTAAGGAAAGATTTGCAATATGGAATGCTTTAATTGAAAAATATATATCAAAAGATAATAAAGTCCTTGATATCGGTTGTGGAAGCGGCGTTTTTACATTCATAGCAGCCAAAAAAAGTGCCTCTGTGACTGGTCTTGATGGAAGCAGC
This sequence comes from bacterium, assembly GCA_963667425.1. Taxonomy (GTDB): domain Bacteria; phylum UBP6; class UBA1177; order UBA1177. The sequence goes on from OY763407.1 coordinate 2,759,539, forward strand.
GGGATGCTTAAAATATGTGAGCAGAAAAAAGCCGCAGAAAAAGTGGAAAATGTCAATTTCATAGAATGCAATATAGAAAATATTACATCTGTTACTACTGAAAAATATGATGTCGTAATTTGTTCAAGCGTAATCGAGTATCTTGAACATCCTGAAGCTTTTTTTAAGGATGTTGCCACAATATTAAAGCCTGAAGGTTATTTCATTTTTTCTCTTCCAAATGAGCAAAGTTTTTATAGAAAAATAGAAAAGCTTTCTTTTAGATTTTTAAAAAAACCATCATATTACAAATATGTAAAACATCTTTTTAAACTAAAAAATGTAGAAAAGAACATTGATTCAGAAGGTTTTATGCTACAGGAAGCAACTTTTTATGGTAAAGTTCCTTTTCTTTCCTTTTTTTTAAGAAAATTAAAACTATCCCGTTTTTCTGATACGCTTTTTGTCATTGTAGCTCAAAAAAAGTAATCTTAATAAGTCTGTTTAGAATTTATTTTTTTTGTTCCAGAACTTTTTGCAGAAAACCAGAGGCCTTTTCTTTTTCTTTTTTAAGAATGATATTTACCTGATCAAAATCAATTTCAGATTTTATCAAAGATTCCGTCAGTTCTGATTCTGAATTTATTAATCTATCTTTAAGGTTAAAAAGTGCCAGTATCGAATCAAATCGGGCAGAACCTCTGCTCTTATTATTAATAGCTATAAACTGCCTGTTAAAAATTATTGAGAAAACTACGCCATGAAATGAATCTGTCACTACAAATTTTGCATTCATTATGCTCGAAAGCCATTCTTCAATTGACGGCAATATAGATAACTCTGTTTTATATGATTTTTCTTTAAACCTTTTAGTGCTGGGCATAAGTTCTATAACAGACATATTCATTTTATCAGCTATTTTATTAATAATTTTTATTTTTTCTGAAGAATTGTCCAGAATATATGCCGTAATCAGATTTTCTTTTTTTATTGTGGTTTTTTGTGCAAATTCAGCGTAGATGTTTTTATCTATAATCATTGTCGGATCTAATAAATGCTCCGGCTTAACTGAAAAATAATCCTGACATAGTTTTACAGCTGAAGATTCTCTTACAGATATATAATCAAAATTTTGGATTAACTTAGAGCATTCTTCTGTCAGTTCTTTTGAAAATTCCCATTGGATTGTTCCAAAAGATACAGAATATGCCGCTTTGACTATGTTTTTATCATCTTTTACAAAATCAAGGAAGAAAGTTTTTATATCTACAGAGAAAAAAGGTCGCCAGACTTGATCACTTCCGACAATATATATATCAAAGCTGTATTTTTTTAATTTCTCTTTTATTTCAGCTATATCTATAGGTTCGGTGAACAGGAAGTTCTCTTCAATAAAATTCTTTATTTTTTTTCTTATTTTTTCATGTTGTTTTTCTATTTTAAAGTAAGCAGTCAGATTTTTATAAACGTATATTACTTTCAGATGATTTATTATATACTTTAAAAAAGAATCTGTTTTACCCGGTATATCAACTAGATAAACTTCATGTCCAAAATCTTTTAAGTACTTCTGAAGTGCATAAGCCTGAAGAATTCCTCCATAATTTGTCTTTAAAGGAAATGTCAGTATAGCAATTTTCATCTTCTATCCTTTTATGATTTTCTTTATAACCCTTTTAACTCTTGATTCCAGTCGTTTTATCAGAGGCGGCTTTGTATATTTATTTATGGTTTTACAGATTTTGTCTGTTTCTTTTAAATCTTTAAAAAAGTTTTTTCTATTTAAATTAACCGGAAAAGAGTTTTTAAGTGCAGGATTGTGTTTTATAACACTTTCAAGGCTTGTTTCTACGCACACTGTTTCTGATTTTATTTCTTCAAAAACAGATAAACCCTTTTGAGTGTTAACAAGCACAGCACTTACCCCCGTTGAATCATAAAATGACGGGATTTCCTCTTTGATTCCCCAGTAATCGCCAATAGTGAAATCACTTCCGCTTTTAAAATTTCTGTGTTTGCAATTGTAACATGAAAGGCGGAGATATAAATCCTGAAGAAACCCTTTCATATATTCATTCTTTCGGGCTAATTCTGATACAATTTTATCTTTGCTTATGATTTTTATTTTATAGTTGTCCCAGCTGGGATTTTTATCTCTGAAATTTATTTCAGTAATTCTTTCTTTATTTGTTTTTTCAGCAATATATTTTTGCCACACTTCAGAGCTTGGTATTCCATGGCAAATCAATTCTACAGTTAACAGTTTTTTGTAATCTTTTTTTAGAAAACTTAATAAACCTGAAACCTGACATGGCGTTCCTGAAAAAAGAACATAGCTATCCTTTTCCAGAAATGTTTTTATTTCTCTAAAAGATTTTCCTAAATAACTTTCAACATATTTTGAACCACGAAAAAGAAATAAGTCATCTTTTGTAACTGCATGGTCGTGAGCAACTTCCCAGTTTGAGTTGAATTTTGCGCCATACACAATTCCGCCCTTTTCAATAATATTTTCTGCCAGAAGTGAAAAAATCCCACCTGAAGAACTCTCTTTTCTTATTTTGCTATTCGAATTCTTTGCCGCCAGACTTTTTAAAGGCATTCTGGACTCTTTATTATTTACTCTATTGCATACATCTACACATAAATTACAGTTTGTGCATAAGGACTTCTGAATAACCGGATAAAAGAACCCTTCTTCATCTTTTTCCATCTTTATTGCACTGTGCGGGCAGATATTAAAACATGCGCTGCATCCGCAGCAGTTTTCTTTTTCTGTTACTGTTTTCATCTCTGTTTTATTAAAAAAATTTTCTTAAAAAAATCCGTAAACAATCTTTTTTCATATTTATTCAGTGATAAATAAAAAAATAAAGGAAGATATAATACTGAAAAAACAGCTATTGATGTAATCAGTTTAATAACAGAATCAGGATTTGTTTTTTGTATGATAAAATAAGCGATTACTGTTGCGGCAAAAGGGACTGATGACATTTTTAAAATTTCTTTCCAGAACTTTGGTATATTAATATCTGCTTTGAGATAATAATAGATATTCATAATTAAAATATTTCCAGCAATAAGGGAAATTGCTGTTGCAACTGCGCAGCCTAAACCTCCATATCTTTGTGCAAGAGGAATGCTTATTCCTATTCCAAGAAGAGATATTATTAAATAGCTGATGGAACGAAACTTTATCTGATTCTTTGCCTGAAGAATAATTATTCCCAAATTCTGAACTAATGGAACCATTAGAGGAAACATTACTATCAAAGCTATATCATATGCCTGTAAATAATCTTTTCCTGCCCATAGACTGATAAATGATTTTCCGAAAACTATAAAACCTGAAAAGATAAATATCATTACAGCATACTGAATTCTGCCGACTTTTATGAAAAGTTCTGAAATTTCATTACTTGAAGAATTACCTACAGTCATTATTGTAACTCGAGGGAGAAAAAGACTGGTTGCCGCAACAGAAAAAGAGGTAAAAATATCTTTTATCTGCATTGCTATTGCAAATACTGCTACAGTTGCGGTTCCTATATACGTGGCAAGGATAAAATGACCTGAATTCCACCAGATTCTATTTACAATTATTTCTAAAAAAATAAAAAAAGAATAAGAAAAAATGCTGCCCAGCAGTGAATATTGAAAATTATGAAAAGATATTTTTATATTAAGCTTCCTGAAACAGTAAAACATATTTATAAATAACAGAATAATGTTTAAAGATGCCATAACAGCCACCATGGCAACCGCTTTGTATCCATAAAGAAGCACAGCTATTATCAGCGCCGGCTGAAGAATAATTCTTAAAATATTAAGTGTTTTCTGAAATACAAATTTCTCATACGCCGTTATTATTGAAGTAAAAATACTGAACATAAAAGTAAGTACCAGATTTAGTAACAGAATTAAAAACATTGTTTCTGCATCTGAGATTTCTTTTGCAGAAAGTGTTTCTGAAAACATATGAGGAAGATTGAAATATAGAATAGTTCCGGATATTATTACCAGAACTGAAATAATAAGATATATAACAAAAAACATTCCAAATAAAGAGGAAAGCTCTTCCCTGCTTTTTTTCTCTCTGAACTCTGCCGTGAACCTTACAATTGCATTTCCTATTCCGAAATCCATTATATTTAAATATGTCAGAATTGATGCTACAAGAGAATAGAGACCATATTCAGATTGACCTAATTTATGTAACATGAAAGGTGTATAAAGAACCGTAATGACATTTTGTAACAGCAAAGAAATATAGGAAAGAGCAACGCCTTTTTTTAGATTATTTCCAGTCATAAATTAACACTTAAACAAGAAAGATAATGAAAAATTCACTAATAAATACCTGCAATTTACTCGAAGGAGTATATATTTTACACTCTGATAAATCAAGTAGTGCTGTTTTATTTAACAAAATAATGAAATTAGAACATATCTCCTCTTTTATTGGAAAAGCTTAACTATTTTTTTTGTACAGTCAGCTATGTGGCCGGAACACTCCATTTTGCGGTTTTGTTTTGTGTTTTTTTTTCTTTTTAAATAGTTTTAAAAAATACTTTACTGCATTTACAGATGCAAAAGTCGTTTTTAAAGTTCTCTGAAGCGTGTTTGTATGTCTTTAATGCAAAAATGTAATATTAAGTGCGTAAATGACAATCGTTTTAGTGTAAACAGCAATCGTTTTGCCGTATATGACAATCGTTTTACCATAAACCGAAATCATTTTAGCGTAAATGACAATCGTTTTAGCTTAAACCGCAATCGTTTTACCATAAATGACAACCTTTTTACCATAAATCGCAATCATTTTACCGTAAATGACAACTGATTTACCCTTTTTAACAACTTCGTGAGCTTCTTTTAAATAAATTAAGCTTATAAAAATAAATTTAAACTGTTACTGCATAAAGAATTGTGATTTTTATTTAACTGATAGCAACTTTTTAAGATGTTTTTCATGTTTGGTTAATATTTTCTACCAGATTTTTTTATTCTGCAACTAAGGTTTTTACGTTTAATCCGCTTTCCTTTAGTTTTTCAGTAAAATGATTTCTTATTGGATCATTTTTTGAAAGGATTACAATGATTCCTTTTGTGTCAATGCTGTTTTTGATAATAAACTGAACATTTTTTTCCAGGAGTTCGTCATTTTCAGGTATGATTGCGGCAAATTTTCTTAATATTTCAAAATCTTCCTCTCTGCCTGAAATGGTTTCAAGTGCTGTAAAGATGGTGTCAAGCCTGAGTCCTTCCTTTTTTGCTTTTACAATAAAAGATGCAGCATATGAAATGCTTTTTTCTATATCTTCAGAAAAATATAGTGGCGAGTATATGTCTACGAAAAGCGAGAACCCGCTTTCACTTTCGGCTTTGTAATCTATTGTGTAAAGTTTGTCTGTTCTGGCATAGGTTTTCCAGCTGATGCTTTTCGGAAGGTCTCCGGGAATGTATTCCCTTAGAGCGTGAAAGTCGGTGGAGGTGTTTACTGTACCTATGTTTTCCGTGTCGCTCTGGTTGTCTGAATATGTAAATTTAATTTCAGGTATTTCGATTTCTTTTATTTCCGGAAATACTGTTATTCTCTGTGGCAGGTTAACTGTTTTTCCTGATTTTACTATTCCGAATATATCTTTGGTGTATATTCTGTAACCTTGTAATGCAATAATTCCTCGATGGTTCGGGTTTATGTTTACTGTAATTTTTTTTGTTTCATCTGGCATGAGTTTCGGGACAATAAATTCATTTGGAGTGAAGTTCTGTTTGAGGTTTGTGAGCCATTTCCATCTGTAGTATCCGAGTTTTCTGTCAAACTTATTTCTCTTTTCCTCATTTTCTTCGGGTGTATTGAGTAGTTCTTTCAGAGTTGGTCTCGGATCTTCAGCAATTTCTGTAAAATAGAGATTGTCTGAAGGTTTTTTCGATTTGTTTGTAAGTGTTACCTGATAATGGAGTGTTTTTCCTACGGCGATGAATGGAGATATTTCTCTTTTAAGTTCTATTTTAAATGTCTGCCTGATGGTTGAGATAAATGAGATTGTTATTAGCGCAAGTGAGATGGAAAAAAGGTAGTAGAATATTGTTCTGTCTGTGTTTCCGCCGAAAATAAGAAATGTCGGTATGGATATTATGATAAGTCTTCCCTGAAATGTGAGGTGTTTCTGATAGAAATTTACAAATGCCCACGTTCTTCTGAAGTGTGGATAGAGTTTTTTCATCAGGCGGGAACCTTTAGCGATGAAATTATGTCATTTACGATTTGTCTGCCGTCTATTCCTGAGAATTTTGCTGTTGATTCAAGACGGACTCTGTGTGACAGAACCGGTATTGCAGCCTTTCTGACTATTTCTGGTGTTACAAATTCAATTCCTTCAATGAGCGCAAATGCTTTTGATATGTTTGCAAGTGTCACTGCGGCTCTCGGGCTTGGTCCAAGTATTACATTTGATCCATTTCTGATTCCGGTTATGATGTCAACGATGTAGTATTTTATTTCTTCTGAAAGTCTTATTTCTTTCATAGTTTTTGCTGCTTCTGCAACTTCTTTTGCTTCTGTTACTTCAGAAATATTTTCTATTGGATGGACTATTTCCTGTTCCGAAATCATTTCAACTTCTTCATCTCTTGACAGGTAGCCAATTGCCAGTTCCATTGCAAATCGGTCTAGCTGTGATTCCGGAAGAGGGTAGGTTCCTTTCATTTCTATCGGATTCTGAGTTGCAATTACAAAGAAATCGGGATTCAGTCTGTAAATGTTGCCTTCAGCTGATATTTGTTTTTCTTCCATTGCTTCAAGAAGTGCCGACTGGGTTTTTGGACCAGCTCTGTTTATTTCGTCTGCAAGGAGTATGTTTGTAAAGACCGGACCTTTATGAAAGACAAAGGTTTCTGTCTGTTTGTTGAATATTGAAACGCCTGTGAGATCGGAAGGGAGCAGATCGGGTGTGAACTGAATTCTTTTGAAATCGGTGTTTACTGAGAGTGCAAGAGCTTTGGCAAGTGTTGTTTTTCCTGTTCCAGGAACATCATTTATAAGTATATGTCCTCCGGCAAGAAAACCTGCAAGGACTTTGTCTATTGTTTCTCTTTTTCCTTTGATTACTTTTTCAATATTTAATGCTATTTTATCAAGAAGAAGTGATGCTTCCTTTATTTTCATTTACTGTCTCCTTATTTTCCGGCAGTGCAGTTGGCGCTTTCCATATAAATATGCCTCTTCCCTCGATATTATCAAGATTTACCTGAAGAATTCTTTTTATACTGTGGTTTATTTTGCTGTATTCGGAAAGAATGTCTGTAATATGAAGAATTTCTTCATATCGATCGGTTACACATGATGTCAGTGATGAAAAAACTTCACGTTTGTGGGCTCTTATCGTTCTTTCAATAATGTCTGCCTGTTTTACAAGTTCTTCCGAGTAGTTCATTTTTACACAAACTTGCTTGAAAAGAGAATAAACAAGTTCTTCAGCTTCTTTAAGCACGTTTCTGTATGCAACTGAAATGGTAAAGCCTACTTCATGCATTCTGGTTGCATACTTTGCTATTTCTTTTATGTGGTCTGCCATTGATTCAACTTCATCTGACATTTTAAGGAAAAGCCACAATACTTCATTGTTGCTGTTTTCACTTTCAGAGATAGCTTTTACAAGTTTTTTGTGTGATGAATCTATAAAGTTTTCATAGCGTTCTATTATCTGAACAACAGATGCTTCTTTTGCGTCGAACAGATATTTATATGAAAAGAACAGCATTTGCTGAATATGTTTCATCATTACATCCATACAATCCGAAAGCTTTGTTTTTATCATAAGAGAGCTTGCACCAAACGGAAGTTTTGGAATTTCCATTCTTATGTTCAGTGTTTCATATTTGTCTTTTATGATTTTTGTAACAAGTGATGTTATCATATTTCTCAGTGGGAAAAGAATTATAACTGTTACGATTTTTACTATTGTAAGATAAAGAACTATTGTAAAAGCAACGTTGTTTTCTTTTATAAGATTTGCAATAAAGGCTGTAAATGTTACTGACGGATAGAAAACAAGAAGACCGATTATAAGACCGATTATATTGATAAAAACATGAATAAATGCAACTCTTTTACCGTCAACAGTTCCATTCATTGCGGCTAAAAATGCTGTAATTGTTGCTCCGAGTGTTGAACCTAGAACTATTGCGGCGGATGAATGCAGATTTATAAAACCTGTGGCGGCAAGCGACATAATCATAACTGTTGTTGCGGCGCTGGATTGTATGATTGCGGTAAAAAGTACACCAAAAACAGTTAGAAGAAGAAGTGCAGGAATAGAAACTTCAGCATTGAATTCCGACATCAGATACATTGCAAACTTGCTTTTGGAAATGAAGGCAACTGAATCAGACATCATTGTGAGTCCGTAAAAAATAAGCCCGATGCCTGTCAGAAAGACAAAAAATCGTTTTAAATTCTTCTTTTTTATAAAAAAATCACCTAAAACACCGACTGTAAATATTGGAATTGCAATTTCAGAAATTTTGAAAGCAACAATCCACGCTGTCGTTACAGAAGCTATGTTTGCTCCGAGAATAAATCCTGTCGATTCCAGAACGGTTATAAAACCTGCTCCGGTCATACTTACAAGAATGACTGTTGTCGCATTTGATGACTGAAATAAAGCAGTGATTCCTACGCCGCTTAAAAGCTTAACAAAATCATTTTTAGTCAGGTTTACAATTTTTTCCTGAAGAGAACCTCCGGCTATTTTTGCAAGAAGATAGTTCAGTCTGTTTATGCCGAAAATAAAAAATGCAAGCCCTGCAAATAAAAACAATGCTCCAGTCAAAAAAGCCTCCAAAAGAACCTTCAAATAATTAAACGATAACTATACTGAGTTTTTTAAATGTTGCAAGAGTGATTTGATATTCCTGAATTTTATCGGAGATACTGAGGCAGATTCTTTATTTTAAAATTCATCCAATTTTTCACATGCGCTTTTATATCCGCTGTTACATAACTTTTCATATATTTCAATAGCTTTTTTAAGATTTCTTGTAACGCCGTCTCCGTATCTGTAATTGTCTCCCATATCAAGACAAGCATCAAATTCACCTTCGTTACATTCCTTTTCATATTCGTCATATGCTTTTTTATAAAAACTTTGAGCTTTTACATAATCTTTATCTATTGAGTCTTCATGTTTATACATCCAGCCAAGACCTTCACACCCATTCATTGTTTCATTTTCACATACTTTTGAAAAAAGTTCAATAGCTTTGCTGCTGCTTACTCTTGTGCCTTTACCTTCCTGATGCATCCAACCAAGATTTATGCATGAAAACATATTTCCGTTTTCGCATTCTCTGGAAAACATTTTAAAAGCTTTTTTGTAATCGGCATCAACACCTTTTCCATTTTTATAACAGTTAGCTAAATTGTTGCATCCGCCAGAATAGTCATTTTCACATGCTTTTTCATAGAATTTAAATGTTTTTTCAAGATCTTTCTTTAATATATAACCTGTGCTGTATTCAATGCCAAGATTAACGCAACCTGACATTTCTCCTGAATTGCATAATTCTGTGTAAAGCTCTATTGCCTTTGATTCATTTTTTGCCGTTCCGTATCCATGCTCATGCATTATAGCAAGAGAGTTGCAAGCATCCATATCTTTATTATCACAGGCTTTAGTGTAAAGTTCAAAAGCTTTTTTATGATCTCTTTTCACCCCTCTTCCATATCGGTACATCCAGGCAAGTTCATCACAATTAGAAGTATCTTCTTCATCGCAGAATTTTGAATAGTTGTAAAATGATTTCATGAAGATTTCCTGCGATTTTTCAATGTTTTTTTCTACCCCTTTACCATATTCATACATCCATGCAAGATTGTTACAGCCACTTTCAGTTTCATTTTCGCACACTTCAGTATAGTAGTTCAATGCTTTTTTATAGTCTCTTTCGGCGAAAATTCCATTTGTATAAATAGAACCAAGATTATCGCAGCTTGCCATGTTATCGTGATTACATGATTTTGTATAGAGTTCAATAGCTTTATTTTTATCTTTTTTAATCCCTTTTCCAAACTGATACATAGATGCAAGACCGTTGCATCCGCTCATGTTATCTCTGTCACATGCTTTTTTATAAAGTTCAACAGTTTTTTTGTAGTTTCTCTTTACTGATTTACCTTTTTTATACATCCAGCCAAGATTCTGACATGCCGACATATTATCTTTCAGGCATGCTTCCTGATATAAATCAAAAGCTTTTTTCTCATTTTTATCTATTCCCACACCATACTCATTCATTATTCCAAGAGAGTAACAACCGTATGTTTTTCCGCTTTCACATGCTTTTGTGAAAAGCTCTACAGCTTTTTTTATATCTTTTTTTACTCCATCGCCTCTTCTAAATGCCCAGGCTAAATTTATACATGAGTCAAGATTACCTCTTTCGCACGATTTTGTGTAGAACTCTGTGTAACGTTTATAAAAATCCTGTGCTTTTTCTATATTCTTTTCTACACCTTTACCATATTCGTGCATCCAGCCAAGATTTTCACATGCTGCTAGAGAATCATTATTGCACGCTGCTGAAAATATCTCTGCAGCTTTTGCATAATTTCTTTCTGCTCCACGGTTATTTCTCAAATATATATATCCTAGATTATTGCATCCCGAATAACTTCCATGACTGCATGCATTTGTATAAAGTTCTATTGCTTTTGCATAGTTTATTTCTGTTCCGTCACCGTATTTATATTCCGCAGCAAGAGAAACGCATCCTTCTGTGTATCCGCTGTTACATGCTTTTGTGTAAATCTCAAAAGCTTTTGAATAATCTTTCTTTACCTCTTTTCCTGTATCATAAAGATTACCTACATTTACACATGCTTTTTCAGAGCCGCCATTGCATGCTTTTGTGTAAAATTCAAGTGCTTTTCTGTAATCTTTTTCTACTTTAAAACCCTCTTCATATATAGTTCCTATTCCATTACATCCAAGCATGTTTCCCATGTCACATGCTTTCGTGTAGAAACTGAGAGCTTCTGTATCTTTGTCTTTATTATCAAGATTTTTTGCAGTAAAATAACAGTTTTCAGCATCTCCGGCTACACATTTTTCTTCTGTAAGAGTAAAAAGTTTGTCAGCGACTTCAGGTTGATACGTTGTTTTGTCAATTATGAGGTTAATTCCATTTTCTTTAAAGTACTTGTCAGACATTATTGCAAGTAATTCATTTGCTTTTTCATTATTATCTTTTTCAGATTTCAGAATTGAATTTGCCGCTTTTCTTACTCTGTCAAAATCTGTTTCTTCTGATGCCTTCAAGTTGCCGTTAAAAAAATGAACAGTTAAAATTAACAGTGAAATGAGAATAAGGATAGCTTTGTTTTTCATTTGTGTCCTCTTTTAAAATACTATACATTTATAAGAGCATCAGCTTAAAACCCTTATTGGGTTCAAAGTTAGTGTCACTTTAATATGTAAATATATGCTGATGTTTTGATATGTCAAAATTTTTATATATTATTTTGTTTAAAAGTTATCCGTGTTTAAAAATGAGATGAAACTGACTTTCCTCTTATTTTGCGCAGCGAAAACCAAACAGATATTTGTTTTTATAGTAAGGCTGACTGTATGAACGTGAAAAAATTGAAAGATATTCTGAAGATGTTTCCATTGAACCGCCTCTGACTACTTTATAATTCATGCTTCCTATAGTTTCTCCAGGACCTTTTGGATTTAAATCAGGGGACTGGCTGTAATAGCCTGCTCCGTACCAGTCTTTGACCCATTCCCAGACATTTCCCGTCATATCATAAATTCCGTATGGAGAAGCTCCTTCCGGTCTGCTTCCTATAGGAAGTGTTGACCATGTTCCGCATCCAGGCATTTCATAATCGTTATCATACATTACTGCATATTCACATGATACTTTTTCATTTCCCCATGGATATTGTCTTCCATCTGTTCCTCGTGCCGCTTTTTCCCATTCTGCTTCTGTAGGAAGTCTTTTTCCTTTCCATTCACAGTATGCTTTTGCGCCATACCAGCTGATACAGTTTACCGGATAGCTTTCTTTTCCCATTGTTCCTATATTACATTTGTGATATTCACTGTTTGTCTGATAATGTATTTCATATTCATCATTATTATTACATGCACCGGCCTCTATGCACTCCGTATACTGACCTAACGTAACTTCATATTTATCTATGCTGTATTCAGAAAGGGTAATTTCATGATAAGGCATTTCATTGCTTTTACATTCATAAGCAGATGAATCGTCGCAACCCATCATGAAAGAACCTTCAGGAATAACGACCATTTCCTCGGGGTTTCTCGTATTGTCAGGATACTCCTTTGTTTCAGTAGGTTGCTCGTCACATCCTGAAAGCATAAATAAAAGAAAAATTATCACTATAAAAATTCTTTTCATGATTTTTTATCCCTTTATAGCATATCAAATGTTATTTAAAAACCAGTATCTGCTGCGCACAATATCTTACAAAATATCAATCAAGTATATTATATAAAATAACCATGTCAAAAAGTTTGTGATTTGTTACGTATAAAAGTTGAATCTAATTAAGAAATTGTGACAGGTTATTGGAAATCAGCTGATTAATTTCTTACACAAAGTACTTTGTAATAAGAACCTTCTTCTCCGGCATATGTTTTATCAGCACTGTTTGAATTTCCATGTGCCATAGAAACAATCCATGCATTATACGGATAAACATAATTTGTTGAAGATGACCAGTAAAAGTTTGATGTAATCTCAGGAAAACTGCTTGCAGGAGGTTCAGTTCTAGTTCTGTCTACAATTGTTTTAAGTTCATTAATATTTGGAAGTCTCCAGTCAGAATAGGCGGCATAAGTTAAATCTTCACAATAAGCGATGGCTTCAGTCCATTTTTTGTTTTCTACAGAAGTTTTAGTCCATTTAAGATCTGTTGCAGAATCTTCAACTATTATATCTCCATTAACATCTGTTTCTGTAAATGTATGCGTTGGATTATATGCCTCGCCTCTTACACACATTGTGAAATTGTAGCTAGTTATATCATCAATACCGGTGTTTCCGTCACTTGAATCCATTATCCAGACAGAATCAGCTGCCTGTCCGTTTGGTGTGGTTGACCATAGAGACTCTCCTTCAGGAAGTCCTGTAAATCCTGCTGTGAAAGGAGGATCTGATTTTTCAAAATTTACAACTGCTTCAAGTTCATACATTGTTGGAACTCTCCAGTCACTAAATTCTCCATATGTGAGTCCTCCGCAGTAGGTTTCAGATTCTTCCAGTGAAAGACCGGATGCATCATAATCATTAAGTGTTTTTATCCACTGAACACCCGTATTGTTATCTGTAATTATCTCTTCCGGTGCTGTTCCTGAAACTGTAAAACTTTTTGGAGTGCAGTATCCGCGAAGAGCATACTGGGCATCCTGTCCGTAACAGCTTTCACCAGGTTTAGGAGCTGCTGTAAGTTCTGCAGCATCTGTGTAATATGCTGTTATATCTGTACATGGTGGAAGCCCCTTGGATGTATAGCATCCTCCATCATTCTGCCACTGCCCTTCTGTATCACAAAACTGTTTCTGTTTTTTTGCAGAATCTGTTTCGCATACTATGATTTGACCTTCCCCTGAATTACAAACAGGTTCAACAGTATCTTCATCTGGAACGATCTCGTCTTCATCAGGAGTAACAATGTCCTCATCCGGAACGATTTCATCTTCGTCAGGAGTAACAGTGTCCTCATCTGGAACGATCTCATCTTCGTCAGGAGTAACAATGTCTTCATCAGGAACAATGATATCGGTATCATTGTCAGGCAAAACATCAGTGTCTTTTTTGTCATTTTTGTCATCATCACATGAAATCAGAACAAAAGTTGCAATGGCGATTAAAATAAGAATTTTTTTCATCTTCCCTTTTCCCCCAAAAAGTAAAAATTAAGTATGTCAGTGCAGAAATGTATATTTTCATCTGCACCTTTAAAGAACTTCAGTATCAGACTATATGCTGAAAGAATATGAAGTCAACGGTAATTGTTTTAGAATTTTATTATTTATGTAATACAATAAAAAAACGGGGCTGAAAAGCCCCGCATTATTTTTTGAAATCAACTAACGATTAATGAGTCTCGTTATATTTCTTTAAAACTTCAAGAGTATATTCAATATCCTTTTCCGTATGATCTCCGTTAATCTGGAATCTGATTTCCTGATCGCCTTTAGGAACTACAGGGAAGTTAAGTCCTGTTGCAAGAATACCATTTTCTTTAAGGAATTTTACTATAGAGCTTGTTTTTTCTGTATCTCTTACAACAAGAGGAGTTACAGGATGGGGACCATCGATTGTTTCAAAGCCAAGAGCTTTAAGTCCATCTTCAAACTTCTTTGTAAGTTTTGAAATATGATCAAGTCTCTCTTTTCCTTTTGGAGAATCAATAATCTCAAGAACTTTAAGAACAGCGCCGCATTCACCGCATGTTATAGGGTTTGAATAAATATAAGTAGGAGCTTTTTCTCTTAAATATTCTATTATAGTAGGATCGCCTGTAACATATCCGCCGTTTACACAGAAAGCTTTTCCAAGAGTTCCGATGAGAACATCAACTTTTGCACCTGTATGCTCTTCAGTTCCTCTTCCTGTTTTACCATATGCTCCGATTCCGTGAGAATCATCAGCTACAGTTATAACACCTTCTTCAAACTTGTCATCAAATGAATTACATATTTTAACAAGTTCAGGAAGTGGTGCGAAATCTCCTCTCATTGAGAAAATACCATCTGTTACGACTACAATTCTTTTTGCTTTTCCAACTGCTTTTTCAAGACATTCTTTAAGCTCTGCCATATTGTTGTGTTTGTAAATCATTTTGTCAGCAGGTCTTGAAAGTCTCATAGCATTAATAATGCAGTTATGATTAAGAGCATCGCTGATAACTATTGTATCTGAATTTATAAGAGGATAAATTACACCAAGGCTTGTTGCATATGCACTTGAAAAAATCATTGCAGCTTTTCTTCCATGGAACTGGGCAAGCTTTTCTTCAAGTTTCATATGAATATCATAAGTACCGCTGATAAATCTTACAGCACCAGGTCCTACACCGTATTTAAGACTGGCTTCTTCTTCAGCTTTGATAACTTCCTTATCCATACTGAGTCCGAGATATGCGTTTGAGTTCATCTTAAGGAACTCTTTATCGCTTCCTTTAACTATGTATCTTGGTCCTTTTCCGTCTTTTGGAGGAATAATACCGGTGATTACCATTTCAGCACCTTTGTTTGTGCCGTTTTTCTCAAGTTCCGTAATTTCGGCTCTTAAAGCCTTAACAATTCTCTCTGTAGCCATTTTAGCTCTCCTTTTAATTACTTGGTAAGTTTTATTTTAAGTTTTTCAAGCATGTCTACAGTCATGGATGAAAGATTATATTCAGGATTCCATCCCCATTCAGCTCTTGCAGCAGAATCGTCCATTGAATTAGGCCATGAATTTGCGATACCCTGTTTAATAGGCTCAACATTATAATTCATTGTGAACGCAGGAATATGTTTCTTTATTTCAGCAGCGATCATTTCAGGATCGAAGCTCATTGAAGTTACGTTGAAAGCGTTTCTGTGAATAAGTTTTGAAGGATCAGCTTCCATAAGATCTATAGCGGCATTAAGTGCATCCGGCATATACATCATATCAAGGAAAGTTCCCTTACCAAGCGGACAAGTATATTTACCTTCCTTAATTGCCTCGTAGTATATCTCAACAGCGTAATCTGTCGTTCCGCCACCCGGAAGAGTTTCATTGGAAATGATACCAGGATAACGAACGCCTCTTGTATCAACACCGAATCTCTTGAAATAATAGTCACAAAGAAGTTCACCGGCGACCTTTGTTACACCGTACATTGTTCCCGGACGCTGAATAGTATCCTGAGGAGTATTATCAAGAGGAGTTGATGAACCGAAAGCACCAATTGAACTTGGAGTGAAAACAGCACACTTATGCTCTCTTGCAACTTCAAGAACATTGTAAAGACCATTGATATTAACATCCCAAGCCTTCTGAGGATTTGCTTCAGCAACAGCTGAAAGAAGAGCGGCAAGATGATAAACAGTGTCAATATTATATTTCTTAACAACATCAGCAATATTATTTATGTCTGTACATTCAACAACCTCGAAAGGTCCTGATTCAGCAAGCTTTTGACTTGGCTGTGTATTTCTGATACCTGCAACTACGTTATCTTTCCCATAACGCTCTCTTAAAACCATAGTAAGTTCTGATCCAATCTGACCTGCAGCGCCTGTTACAAGAATTCTCTTCATAAAAATCTCCTTAAAAAAGCTGTTTTAACAACCAACGAACCCTTCGCGTGCATTGTAAAACAACGGTATGCTGAGTCAAGAAATTTTAAATTAATTTTTAAGAAGAGAAATCATAGTTATTACTGTATATTATGAAAGTAAGAGCATTTTTCATCAAAAGATTTTGCAAAAAATATCAATAAGAAAATCTAAAAAAATAAGTGATAAATCTTTTGACAAAAGATTTTTAACAATATATAACCTTTAACGGTTAAAACAATGTTTAACGGAGGTTCAGATGATCGATTTGAAGTACATACCGGCAGTTGATGCTGAAGTTGCAGACATTATAAAAGAAGAAGCGGAAAGACAGGAATTCGGACTTGAACTCATTGCTTCTGAAAACTTTACATCCAAAGCAGTTATGGAAGCTCAGGGAAGCATCCTTACAAACAAATATGCGGAAGGTTATCCGGGGAAAAGATATTACGGCGGCTGTGAAGTCGTAGACAAAGCTGAAAGACTAGCCAAAAACAGAGTATGTGAACTTTTTGGTGCAGAATATGCAAATGTGCAGCCTCACAGCGGATCACAGGCAAATATGGCTGTATACTTTGCAGCACTTGAACCAGGAGACACAATACTTGCAATGAATCTTGACCACGGCGGACACCTTACACACGGAAGTCCCGTAAATTTCTCAGGCAAACTATACAACATAGTACCTTACGGAGTATCAAGAGAAACAGGAAGAATAGATTACGATGAACTTGAAAGACTCGCCGATGAAAACAAACCGAAACTCATTCTTGCAGGTGCATCAGCATACCCGAGAGCATTCGATTTCGAACGCATAAGAAAAATATGCGACAAAGTCGAAGCACTCATGATGGTCGATATGGCACACATAGCAGGATTAGTTGCAGCAGGACTTCATCCAAATCCGGTTCCATACGCAGATTTCGTAACATCAACAACACACAAGACATTAAGAGGACCAAGAGGTGGACTTGTACTCTGCAAAAAAGACTGGGCAAAGAAAATAGACTCAGCAGTCTTCCCCGGAATGCAGGGAGGACCGTTAATGCACATAATAGCCGCAAAAGCAGTATGTTTTGGGGAAGCGCTCAAACCGGAATTCAAGGAATACCAGAAAAAAGTTATAAAGAATGCAGCAGCAATGGCTGATGAATTTGTAAAACACGGTTACAACCTTGTTTCAAACGGAACAGATAACCACCTTATGCTCATCGACCTCAGAAACAAGGAAAAAACAGGCAAAATAGTTGAGAAAGTACTCGACAAAGCCCACATAACCGTCAACAAAAACATGGTGCCATTTGATGACCAGTCACCATTCATCACCAGCGGAATAAGAGTAGGCGCACCATTCCTTACAACCAGAGGGTTAAACGAAGAAGACGTAAGACAAGTTGTAAAACTGATGGACAAAGTCATTTCAAACATAAAAACAAATGAGTTCTCACCAAAAGTCGGAATAGACGACACAATAATCGACTCAGCAGTAATTGAAGAAGTTAAAGCTGAAGTTAAGAAAATATGTGAGAAATATCCATTAGTAAAATAGCCTGTTAATTTCTATTTATATATCACTAAACCGAACCTGAACTTAAAGCTTTCTTGATTTTTTGCAGCTATCTGAAATAATACATTATAATTTTTTTGAGGTTAAACATGAAACATATTTTAATTCTTATTCTTGTAATTACTTACGGAGTTATTCTTTTATCCTGTTCTTCAGCAAAAGTAAAAGATGAACATAACCAGAAAAACATAATTAATCAGGAATACATTAAAGAAGCAGAGTTGAAACACTATCCAAAACTGAAACAGCAGCCAGATCTTACAGGAATATTATCCTTAAATCCAAATATTGAACAAATATCCTTTGTGGCAACCGTAAATGAACTCGGCAAAACAACAGACATCTCCTATTGCAGCTTAAAAGATGAAAAAATGTGCAAACCATATGAGACTTTTATAAGCAATATTGAATTCACTCCAGCCTACGACATGGAAACCGAAAAAAACGTTAAATCAGAAATATACATTTTTATTACCCTTAAAAACAATCAAAAAGAAATAACAATTCTTACAAATTCAGCAACAGAAAAAGAAAGCTTTTCTGTAGTTATGGGCTCATTAGACAAATCTGATATAGCAAAAATTGTAATAAACAGAAATGCCGTAAAATACATGAAATGCTACAACGATGCTGTGTTAAATCAACCTGAACTTACAGGCAAAATAGTTGTAAATTTTATCATATCTTCAGAAGGAAGAATTGACAAAGCAAGTATTAAAAGAAGTTCGATTAATAACAAAACCATGGAAGAATGCGTAAGAAACGTTTTTAGTAAAATGCTCTTTCCAGATCCAAAAGGAGGAGGAATAGTAATAGTAACACAGCCACTCATTTTTAAAAATTCATTAAAATTTTAGAAAACATTCTTACAGTGAATAAATGACCAATCAAAATAAAAAAGTTGTAATCTACAAAACAAAATACGGAAGTGCAAAGCAATATGCCGAATGGATTGCAGAAGAGCTTAAATGTGAAATATATAGACAAGAGAACTTCTCGGCAGCCAGCCTTGACAAATATGACACAATAATCTACGGCGGCTCGCTATACGCAGTCGGAATACTTGGAATTTCACTAATTAAAAATAATTATGAAAAACTGAAAGACAAAAAAGTAATCATTTTCTCAGTAGGCATATCACCATCTAATGAAAAAACCGGAAACGATGTTATAACTAACAATTTTACCGAAGAAATGAAAAACAAAGTTGATTATCATCATCTAAGAGGCGCATTTAATTACAACAAACTCAGTTTTCTGCACAAAATCATGATGTGGACAATGAAAAAAATAATAGAAAGAAAAAAACCTGAAAACAGAACAGAAGATGATAAAGGTCTGCTCACTGCCCTTTCGTCACCATGTGATTTTAAATCAAAGAAAAACATCCTCCCAATAATTGAGAGCGTAGAAAAATAAAAATTCTCAGCAATCAGCAAAACAAGTTTGTAAAAATACTTGCATATTCTTTTCAGGTTTTAGTTCAGAAAGTGTGGAAAAGAAAAATTATTAAAAAGTAGCAAAGAAAGGCAAAAGGCATTATTCCGAAGCAGTGTCGGAAGAGGTTATCAGGGAGTGTCAATAATTTTGTGTAAGTCCAATTTTTCTTTAAACATAATTTTCGATCTCTCCTCAAATAAAATAAACAGATGATAGTAAATCTGATGCCATTCAAGGTGTTTCCATAGAAAGATTCTGTTTAATAACTTGTGAGCAGAAATCCTGATTTTAATTTTTGAATAATATCTACTTAAGGTTTAATTTATAAATCAACCATTCATTAATATATCATTTTTTATAGTCTGGCATCTTTTTTGCAAAAATAAAGTGTTATTTCTGTTTTCTGTTCCAGGGGAGGAACAATGAAGCTCAATAGTTTTCTCGATGACAATTTAAAGGCTCTTCATAAATACGATCCGGCACTTGCTGTAAAGCTTGATAAGCTGAATGTGGATTCGAAATGTTATCAGCTTAGCCAGAAGAATTCTCCTGAAGTTAATTTGGCTTTACCTCAGGAAAAGCTTATTTATTATAATCCTGATAATGTTTTAGGGTCTGTTCGTGCGGAAATTGATTCAATGGAATGGAGAAACCCTAAGTTAGTTGTTATTGCTGGTTTTGGGCTTGGATACCATCTCGCTGAGCTAGAGAATAAGCATGGTCACAGGATTATGAATTACATGGTTATAGAAAAGGATTTGAATGTTCTTAAATTAGGTCTTTCTCTAGTGAATCTGGTTAATCTTATTGAAAATCGAAAGATTAAGTTTGTTGCAGGTGCAGAGCCAGATGGACTTCATGAAGCAATTTATCGTCATTTTACTATTGAATATAGTCTTAAATTTTATGCAAAAGCGACAATTTCCTTAATTGTAGGGGGTTCTTATATTCGAGATAAAGAATATTACAAGAGAGCCTTTAAAGATTTTAAAAATGCTATGCAGCAGGGTATTTCAGATCACGGAAATTGTCCTGAGGATGCTCTTATAGGTATTGCTAATGTTTTTGAAAATATCGATTCTCTTGTTAGATTTCCTGGAATAAAAAGGATTAAAGATTCTTTTAAAGGAAAACCTGCAATGATCGTTGCTGCGGGTCCTTCTCTGGATAAAAATATCAATCAGATAAAGGCTTTGCAGGATAAAGTTATTATTTTTGCATGTGATGCTACACTAAAACCGCTTCTTGAAGCAGGTGTGGTTCCTCATTTTGTTGGTTCTATAGAGCGAGTCGATCTTTCTGTAGAGTTTTATACTGGCTTGGACAAATACAGAGACGTTCTTAAGAATGTCTGTTTTGTCGGTATGGGTATGGTTAAGAAAGGTATGTATGATATTTGCCGCAGTTATGGAATGCCTGTTATAAATCTTTTCAGGAAAATGGTCTCTTTCCGTTTTCTTGGACTTGATAACGACTTTCTTTCTTTTGGAAAATCTGTTGCCAATATGGGCTTTTCTTTTCTTACATACATAGGAGTTGATACAATTATTCTGGTAGGACAGGACCTTGCTTACAGTGAAACTGGTGAAACACACGCCGATGCAACATCTCAGGCAAAGGGCTTTGAAAAATCTGTAAATCCAGGAAATAAACTGGCTACAAGTGGAAATTATCTTTTTGATGAGATGTGGGTTAAGGGAAACTATGTTGCCAAAATAAAGACAAGAAGGGTCTGGAATCTTTTTCTTAAAGCTTATGAAAAAGAAATCAAAGCTTATTCTGGAAAAGTTATAAATGCTACAGAGGGTGGAGCATATATTTACGGAACAGAAGTGCTTACTTTAAAAGAGACTGTTGAAAAATATCTTAAAGAAAAAATAGAAAACCCTTTAAAAAAAGTTCTTGAACTTGCCAAGCCATACAATACTGAAGAAATTGAAGAAAACATTACACATGTACTTAAAAATATTGAAACGCAGGAAGAGTATTTTGATTTTATAGTGTCCCAGTGTAAAGAAGGGGAAGATGTTGTTGAAAAATTCAAAAAAGATGTAGAAGAAAAAACAAAAGATGAGGCTGTTCCTGTCACGGAACTTGGAGAAGAGTGGCTTAAAGACGTAGGAGATAAACTTGTTGCTCTTTTTACATCTGTTATAAATCATAAATCATATGGTGATTTTTTTGTTGAAGTTGTTCAGTCTTACGTTATGAGAACATCCATAATACTTTATGGTTTTGAAAGTGAATATACAAATCTCTCGGAAATTTATGCAATGGTTATAAAACATATGATGTATGTTTTTCCGGCACTTAAAGGACTTGTTGATATTTCCAGAAATACTCTTGCTGTTGCAAGAAAGGTTACAGAAGGTGTAAAGGAAAAAATATCTGTAGAAAAGGAGAAAAAAAATGCTTAACGGGAAGGATATACTTATAACCGGAGGAACCGGTTCGTTTGGAAAGCATTTTATAAAGGAAGTTTTTAAAAGATATAAACCTAGGCGTGTAATTATATACTCAAGAGATGAATATAAACAGTTCCTTACTCGTCAGGAACTTTCATATCTTAATGGCGCACTCCGTTTTTTTATTGGTGATGTAAGGGATAAAGAGCGTCTTTGCAGGGCTTTTGATGGTGTTGACTATGTTATTCATGCTGCAGCTATGAAACAGGTTCCAGCTTGCGAATATAACCCTTTTGAGGCGGTAAAAACAAATATTCACGGTGCTAAAAATGTCATTGATGCTGCGATTGATATGGGCGTAAAAAAAGTTGTTGCACTTTCTACTGATAAAGCAGTTAATCCTATTAATCTTTATGGAGCTACAAAGCTTGCTTCGGATAAGCTTTTTATTGCAGCAAATGCCTATGCCGGAAAAAAGGATACCAGATTTTCTGTTGTTCGCTATGGTAATGTTGCAGGAAGCAGAGGTTCTGTAATTCCTTTTTTTAAGATGCTTATTGATAAAAGTGAAAATAAAATTCCAATAACAGATTTACGAATGACAAGATTCTGGATAACGCTTGATGAGGCTGTAGATCTTGTTTTTAAGGCACTTGATGAAAGCCGTGGCGGAGAGACATATATTTCTAAAATTCCAAGTTTTAAAATAATAGATCTTGCCGAAGCTATGGCTCCTGAAAAGAAAATAGATGAAATTGGAATCAGAGAAGGTGAAAAACTTCACGAAGTTATGATAACGGAATATGATTCCTTTCAGACTTATGAGTATGAAAAACATTATATAATTTATCCTCATTTCAGCTGGTGGAATTTTAATAAACACTTTACTCCCGGCGGAGAAAAAGTGAGTGAATTTTTCAGATATGCTTCGGATAATAACAATTTATGGCTTGGTGTGGAAGAGCTTAAGAAAAGAATTGATGATATGAATATATATTACTGATGAGGTCTTCATATGAAAAGGTTTTTGTCTTACGGAAGGCAGCTTATTGATGATGCCGATATTGCAGCTGTTACTGAAGTTCTCAAAAGTGATTATCTTACACAGGGTCCTGCTGTTGAAAGGTTTGAAAAGAAACTTTGTGAAATAACCGGGGCAAAGTACGCTGTTGCTGTTTCAAACGGAACGGCGGCTCTTCATGTTGCCATGCTTGCACTTGAGCTTGAAAAAGGAAGTGAAGGGATAACAACACCAATTACATTTGCGGCATCATCAAACTGCATGCTTTACTGTGGTGTTACACCAATATTTGCAGATATCGATAAAGATTCTTACAATATTGACTCTGAAGAGATAGAAAAACTTATAACTGAAAAGACAAAAGTCATTGTTCCTGTGCATCTTGCCGGTCAGCCATGCAGAATGGAAAAGATAAAAGAGATAAAGGATAAACACAATCTTTATGTTATAGAAGATGCATCTCATGCAATAGGGTCTTTTTATGCAGATGATTCACCTGTAGGAAATTGCAGATACAGTGATATGACAGTTTTTTCATTTCATCCTGTAAAAACAGTTACAACATGTGAAGGCGGTGCAGTTACAACAAACAGCACTGAGATTTATGAAAAGCTTATTCTTCTCAGAAGTCACGGAATAACAAAAGATGCTGCTAAACTCTCTCAAAATCCGGGCCCATGGTATTATGAGATGCAGATGCTTGGTTATAATTACAGATTAAGCGATGTCCATGCGGCTCTTGGCACAAGTCAGCTTACAAAACTTGAACGGTTTAGAGCTGTCAGAAGAGAGATTTTTGGTTTTTATAACAGCAGTTTTAAAGATACACCTTTTGTTAAGATTCCAAAAGAAGATGCTGGAGTTGAAAGCTGTTTTCATCTTTATCTGTTACTTATTGATTTTAAAGCTTTAAATAAGTCACGTAAAGATGTTATGGAAAAGCTTAAAAGATTCGGAATAGGGACGCAGGTTCACTATATTCCTGTTTATAAACTTCCTTACTACAGTGAAACTCTGGGATATGGAGAAATTCAATGTCCAAATGCTGAAGAGTATTATGAAAAGACACTTTCAATTCCTCTTTTTCCTGATATGACAAGAGAAGAAGCTGAATATGTGGCTGAAATTATAAAGAAGGTGCTTAATGAGTAAAAATATTGCAATAATTCCTGCCAGAGGTGGAAGTAAAAGAATTCCTAAGAAAAATATTAAAGAATTTTGCGGAAAACCTATTATTGCATGGTCAATAAAAGCGGCTTTAAATTCTGGGGTTTTCGATGAGATTATGGTTTCTACCGATTCAGAGGAAATTGCTGATATTGCAATTAAACACGGTGCAAAAGTTCCTTTTTTAAGAAGCATGGAAAATGCTTCTGATAAACCGGGTTTTGATGCTGTCATAATGGAAGTCCTTAGTGAGTATAAAAAAATTGGAAAATTATTTGATAATTTATGTTTTCTGCTCGCAACGGCACCGTTTACAACGCCTGATAAGTTAAAGGAAGGTTATAGACTTCTTTTAGATGGAAAGTTTAAGACAGTTATGACTGTTTCAAAATTTTCATATCCCATTCAGAGGGCTCTTTCCATAGAAAGTGATAAAGTTTCTATGATTTTGCCTGAGAATTTAAGGAAAAGATCGCAGGAGCTGGAGACATGTTATCATGATGCAGGTCAGTTTTATTTTATGAAAATAGATGATAAACTGAAAAATGCATCTTTGTTTACGGATAATAGCGGAGCTGTTATTTTACCTGAAAGTATGGTTCAAGATATAGATACATACGAAGATTGGAAAATTGCAGAAATAAAATTTAAAATGATGCATAATTTAAATAATTTTTAATTTATTATTTTATGAGTGTGGCAAATGAATAAAAAAGAAACAACAATTATTGCAGAAATAGGTTCAAACCATAATCAATCGTTTGAACTTGCCTGTGAAACTATTGATGCTGCTGTTGAATGCGGTGCAGATATAGTTAAGTTTCAGTCGATAAATGTTGAAAAGCTTTACTATAATCCATCTCAAGAGACTCTGAATCTGCACAGGAAGATAGATCTTGAAGAATCATGGCATTCTCTTTTAAAAGAATATTGTGATAAAAGAAATATAGTTTTCATGAGCACCCCAACTTACCTTGAATCAATAGATATTCTTGAGAAGATCGGTGTAAAATATTATAAACTTGCTTCTGCTCAAATAGGTACTTTCCCTCAGCTTGTTGAAAAAATTGCAAAACTTCATAAGCTGGTTTTTTTATCAACCGGAATTGTAACTGTAAATGAACTTGACAAAGCTGTAGAAATCTTCAGAAAAGAGGAAAATTCTAATTTTACGATACTTCACTGTAATTCTATATATCCTGTTCCTTATGAAAAAGTTAATCTTGGAATGATAGATTTTTATAGAAAAAGGTATGGATGTAATGTTGGCTTTTCAGATCATACTGAAGGAATAGAAGCTTCAATTGCGGCAGTTTCAATTGGTGCAAGTGTGATAGAAAAACATTTTACACTTTCAAAAAATTTACCTGTTCCTGATGCTGCAATATCAGTGGAACCGGATTCTTTTAAAAAAATGATTTTATCTATAAGGAATGTTGAGAAAATGCTGAGTTTTAAAGAGAGAGTTTCAATAGAACCTGAAGAATCTAAGTTTAAAAACGCTATATTATACAGGCTTTTTATGGAAAAGGACAGAACTGTAGGAGAAAAGCTTCAGGAAGGGGATTTTAAATATTTAAGATATACTTCAGGAATTGATGCCAGAGATGAACATTCTGTAGTAGGTAAAACACTTGTAAAAAATATAAAGAAAGGAGAACTTCTGTTTCCTGATTTTTATGGAGAGAATAATGGAAAATAAAAAAAAGATTCTTGTTGTAAATCTCGGTTGGGAACAGGAACCTATGCTTGAAAAGCTTAATGAAATGGATGTTGATATATACGGTGTTCATTATGATGGAAAATATTCAAAGTTATGTAATTACAGCGATGTTCTTATTTCTGACTTGAGAGATTTGGTAAAAATTGTTGGTTATGCTGAAAGAATAAAACCAGATGCAGTAATTTCAGATCAGTGTGATTATTCATACTTTGCTCAAGCTGTAATTTCGGAAAAGCTTGGACTTCCGGGACCAATGATAAAAGATGCTTTGATTGCCACAAATAAATATATCCAGAGATGTAAAGGGAAAAGTACCGGTGTTTTACAGCCTGAATTTGCATTATGCAACTCGGTTGAAGACGCAGAAGATTTTCTGCATAAGCATGGCTTTCCTTCTATTATAAAACCTCTTGATAATAGGGGGAGTTTCGGTGTTAATAGAATTGATTCTTTTGCTGATTTAAAAGAATGTTTTTATGATTCTCTTATGAATTCTCATTCAAGACAGATTATAATTGAAAAATTTATTGAAGGAACTCATATAACTATTGATGGCTATGTTTTTAAAAATAGAGGAGCAACATCCTTAACGCTTGCTTCTAAAATTCTTCTTAAAAATAAACAGGTGGCAATGGATATTCTGTATCCTGGAGAAATTGATGAAGCTGTTTATAAGAAAGCATTAATTATTAATGAAAATGTTAATAAATCTTTAGGTTTTACTTTTGGAATGACTCATTCAGAATATATGATAGATAAAAATAATGATATTTACCTTATAGAAACAGCTAATCGGGGCGGTGGTTGTTTTACTTCTGAAATAATAGTTCCCGAAGTTTCAAATGTTGATATTTTAAACCAGTATATTAATGATTGTATGGGTGATGATGATTCTTATTTTCAAAGCATTGAATCAAATGCTGTTTTACTGAAATTCTTCAGCCTTAATCCTGGTAAATTTAAATCACTTAAATTTTCAGATAAATATAAAAATAAAATACTAAAATACAGGCTTAATGTTAAATCAGGTGAAGAAATTTTTCCTATATCAAATGATGGAAACAGACATGGTTTTTTTATTATTACAGATGATAAAAAAATTATTCGAAATACAGCGGATATGATTATTAATACTATGGAGGTAAGCTATGAATAATCCTTTAAGAAGTTTAATAATTGATAAGATTACCGAAAATAGAATTTCAAGCACTGAGGTGGCTGATGCTTTGTATAAAACTGGTGTTTTGGAAGGTATAAAAGCTTTTAATTCAGGTCATTTTATTGCTGGAAATGTTGAATATGTATCTGCCTATAATGGAAGTAACAATGCTTTTCATCATCAGATATCAAACATTAAAAAAGGCAGCGTCGTGTATGTTGATTGTGTGAATTGTGGGGAGAGGGCTGTTTTTGGAGATGTTGTAAGTAAATTTCTTTTACTCTATAAAAATGTAAAAGCTGTTGTTGTTAATGGTTTTTTAAGAGATGCTCATCGCCTTAGGAAAGAAAATTATCCAATCTGGCTTAAGGGAGTTACTCCTCTTGGATGCGTAAATACAGAGGTGGAGCTTGATGAAAAGTCAAATGTTTTGATAGAAAAGAATAAAGCTGTATTTCAAAATTCTATAATTGTATGTGATGATTCAGGATGTACATTGATAGAAAAAAATAAGATCAATGAACATACTGCAGAAAGGCTTGATTTTATAGAGCTTCAGGAAGATATATGGTATTATTGCATTAATACTCTCAAATGGGATACTTACACAACTATTTGTGAAAAGAGATATTTGAAAGAAAAACAATTTCTGCCTAAAGTTTTATTGGAAAAGTTGGAGTACTATGAGTTGAGACATAAAAAAGATTGAGGGAAAAAATGAGTAGTCTATCACAAATTTCTGAAATGACCATTGATCGTTATTCAAAAAGATATAAAAATCTTGGTTATGATGTTCATACATTAGGCTGGGGAAGTGTTGAACAGCAGAATTATCGTTTCAGCAGAACTTTGTCTATAGATAGCGATATTAGAAATTCTACTGTTTTTGATATTGGGTGCGGTTTCGGCGATTATTTTGACTATCTTTTTGAGAATAACAAAATACCTTCTAATTATACTGGTTTTGATATAAATGAAGATTTACTTAAAGAGGCGAGAAAAAGACATAATCACTTTGACAATGTTTCTTTTGAAAAATTTGATCTTACTATTGCTCCTAAAGATGAAAGGGCTGATATTGTTGTTATGCTTGGTGTTTTAAATTTCAATCTTAACGATAAGTTTAATAACTATGAATATAGCTGTAATATGATAAAAAATGCTTTTGAAATGACAAAGGGGATTTTAATAGTAGATTTTTTAAGCACAAAGCTTGATGAAAGCTATCCAAAAGAAGATTTTGTATTTTATCATGATCCTCTGAAAATGCTTGAATTTGCATTTACACTGTCAGATAATGTTGTTCTGAAACACAATTATTCTCCAATTCCACAAAAGGAATTTATGCTTTTTATTTATAAATAGGTATTTTATGAAAATTGCCGATTTTAATATACATCTTCCCGCTGAAGTAAACGATGTTACTGGAAATATAGCTTTACAGGAATCGTCTGTTTCACCTGAAATGCTTACCGAAAGGTTCCATGTTTATGAAAATGAACTTAAAAAGTATCTAAGTTCAGGTCATTTAATGCTTTTTAATCAAAACATTATTAATGATTTAGGTTTTAAAACAGAACTTGATAAAATAAAAGATAGTTTTGATGTTAAATTTTCGGTCGTTCCTAATATTAGAAATGATAAGGTTTTTGAATATATAGAAAAAGCAAAGAGTTTTGGTGCCTCTGGAATTAAATTTCACTCATATATACAGGAAATTGAAGAGAAAGATTTTGATATGGTTGTAAAAATATCAAAGTTTGCTGAATCAAAAGGGATGATAATTTCATTTGACACAAGTTATGGAACATCAAAAATGTTTAGATGTGATAATTTAAAGCTTGCCTCAGCTGTATCAGATCAAGTTTCAAATGTTCCTATTGTTCTTCTCCACAGTGGTGGTCTAAGAGCATTGAAGGCAATGCTTCTTGCTGATGAAAAGAGAAATGTTTTTATTGAAACCTCTTTTTCGTCTCATTTTTACAAAGGAAGCCGCATTTTCGATGATATAGTTTTTTCTTTAAAAAAACTTGGCACAGAAAGATTCCTTTTTGGAAGTGACTTTCCTTATATCAGTGAAAAAGATTCTGTTGAAATGGCTGAAATGCTTTGTGAAAAAGCCGGATTTAATGAGGGTGAAAAAGAAATGTTCTTTTATGAAAATTTCCAGAGGCTTTTTAATGAATAAAGTTTATATTCTGACAGAATGCGGTGAAAAAATAGGTTCAGGTCACATAACAAGAATGGGTGCATTAAATGAAGTTTTGATGGAACAGGGGTTTGCTGTTTCAATGTTTGTTGATGTAAAAGGTGAAACAGAATTCTGTTTTCCTCATAATGTTTCCAAAGTTTGCTGGAGAAATGAATTTAAACCTGAAGATATATCTGAAAGCATAGTTGTTGTTGACAGCTATCTTTGTGAAGGAAGTTTTTATACATATTTAAAGAAAAATGCAAAAGCTGTCGTTGCAATAGATGATTATGGGCGAACTGTCTATGATGCAGATGTGGTTATAAATCCAGGAATCTCATTTTACCAGGTTGACTATTCAAGGCAGCATGCAAAAGTTTTAGGTGGTGGAGATTTTACTATTTTAAGAAAATCTTTCAGAGAAAATAAAAAATTTAATGTAAAAAATGAGTGTCATGATCTTTTAGTTTCTGTGGGAGCTGAAGATTCTTATAATATAATACCTTTTCTTTGTGAAAATGTTTTTCCTCAAATAAAAGGTATTAAGTTTCATATTATGACTGCTAAAGAATCTTATAAAAAAGAGCTTGAAATGAAATTCTCATGTTGTGAAAACTATCTTTTTTACGGTTTTTTAAATGAAAGAGATATTTTTTCTTTAATGCATTCCTGTGATGCTGGTTTTATTGCCGCAGGTCAGACACTTATTGAGGCAACGGCTGTGGGGCTTCCTTCTGTAGCTTTTGCCATAGAAAAAGATCAAATTCCAAATCTCACCTTTTTTGCTGAAAAATCAATAATTTCAGGTTCTCTTTTTTTTCATTCCAAAGATTTTGTAACAAAAGCTTTATCCCTGCTTGAAGCTGCAATATCTTATGATGAAAAAGTCAGACGTTCCTCCTTGGGACTTGAAATTATTGATAAAAAAGGTGTTTGTAAAATTGTAGATATTGTAGGAGGTCTGTTTTGAAAAAAATCCTTATTATAGCAGCTCATCCTGATGATGAAATACTTGGTTGCGGCGGAACGGCTTTACGTCTTGCCAAAGAGGGAAATGAAATTTATACAATGATTCTTGGTGAGGGTATTACTTCAAGAGATGATGTTAGAAATAGTGAAATTCATAAAGATGAACTTTACTCTCTAAGGTCTGATCTCGAATCGGCAAATAAAATTATTGGTGTTAAAGATGTTTTTGTTGAAACATTTCCTGATAATAGATTTGATTCTGCTTTACTCCTTGATATTGTGAAATCAATTGAAAAAGTTAAGAATAACATAAAACCTGATATTGTTTTTACCCATTTTGCAAATGACATGAATATAGATCACACGATAACAAACAGAGCTGTGCTTACTGCAACAAGACCAATGGCATATGAAACTGTCAAAACAATATATGCTTTTGAAGTGTTGTCATCAACAGAGTGGAATTTTCCTCTTTCATTTAATCCTGATACTTTTTTTGATATTTCAGATTTTATTGAAGGTAAAAAAGAGGCTATGTCTTTTTATAAAAATGAAATAAGAGATTTTCCACATCCTCGTTCAATAAAAGGTATAGAACTTAATGCTGCATATTGGGGAATGAGGACCGGTCTTAATTATGCTGAAGCTTTTGTAACTTTAAGGAATGTTTTATGAGAGAATTTGATTTTTTTTCTTTTGAAAATATTACTTTTACAAGTTTCACGCTGCTTGATGAAAAAAAACTTTTAGAAATCTTAGACTGGCGAAATTGTGAAACAGTAAGAAAAGAAATGTTTAACAGTTCTTTGATTTCTAATAAAGAACACATGGCCTTTGTGGAAAAACTAAAAAATGATATAAATAATTTTTATTGGCTTGTAGCGTTGAATGGTGATTTGGATCTCGGTGTTTTTTATCTTAATAATATAAATTTTATTAACTGTTCAGCTGAACTTGGAATTTATACTGTTCCTGATGGGAAAATTAAGGGCTCAGGTTCTGTTATTATGATAAATGCTTTAATGATATATTCTTTAATGAATATTAATAAAATTTATCTTCAGGTTTTTAGCGATAATAAAAAAGCTGTGAAGTTCTATCTTAAACATGGTTTTCAGGTTTTAAATGAATTTCGTGGAGAAAGAGATGTTTTAGAAATGTTTCTTGCTGTCTGATTATTTTGTAATAATTTCCATTGTTATTTCAGCCTGTTATTAAAAAATGATTTTTTTTGTGATTTTTTGCTAAAGAGTTTTTTTTAATATCCGTAATCCTCAGTGTAAGTGGTTCGTTAACTTTTATTTAGCATAAAGAATAGTCTATTCCAGGGAAGGAAACAGATTAATTCCGAGAAGATGTAAATACAGTTTTTCAGCCTGTATTTTATTTTTACGGAATCTGTTTTCTTCCCTTTTTTTTTATGCTTTTTAAATATTGTTTGCAGGTTACTAAAAGCAGGGATGCATTAAGAATTTTCCAAGGAGGAAAAGATGGCAATTTTATTACAGGACAGGTACGTAAGTGCCTCGGCAACGAACAGCCTTTCATTGGCTCAGAGTTCGATGTCAAAATCGATTCAGAGACTTAGCTCGGGTCTTAGGATTAACAGTGCTGCTGATGATCCGTCAGGCTTAGCTATTTCTGAAAGACTTAGAACACAAATTAATGGTTTTGCAAGAGCATCTCTTAATGCTCAGGATGCAATTTCTTATTTTCAGACAGCGGAAGGTGCTCTTAATGAAACTCATTCTATTTTACAGAGAATGAGAGAGCTTTCAATTCAGGCTGCGAATGGAACTCTGACTTCATCTGACAGAAACACTATTCAAAGTGAAGTGGATCAACTTAAAGAAGAGGTTGACAGAATTGCCTATTCAACAGAATTCAACACAAAGAAGCTTTTAAATGGTGATGCTTCAGCTTTGTGGTCTTCTACAACTCAGGATGTTTCTGCTGTTATTAGGGGAAAAGTAAGGGAAGGAAACTATGAACTTGAAGTTGAGGCAGATCCTGGACAAAATCATGTTCTTAAAACGGATATTTTTTCTGTTAAATCAGGAGAGCAGGCTGCAGTTATTGTAAATAACACTGAATCGGCAACCGGTATTGATGATGTAACAGGACCGAACAATCTTCTTACAACTCAGACAACAGGCAATAGTGGGACTTATGTTATTTCTTCCGTTGCTGGTGTCGCTGCCTCAAGTGCTGTAACAGATGAGCAGCTTGCAGTATATCTTAAAACTACAGCAAGTGATATTACTAAGTTTTCAAATGGAGTTGTCGATACATCTTCAACAAATAACTATCATTCAGGTGGTACATATCTTCAGATAGAAGTTGTTAAAGGTGCAACAATGGTTGATACAACTGACGCTAATGCTGCGACAGTAAGGTATTCTTTTAACGGTACCACATGGACTGAAATGCAAATAAATGGAAGTGCCTCGGATGTTACTCTGGCAGGTGTAGATGAAGCTGGTGAAACATGGAGTTTTATTATCAGTGCCGGGCAGTTTGCAAGTAGCTCTCTTTATGAAGGAGAGAAAATATTAATAGGACTTAATTATCATGATAGTGCTCAGGATTCAGATACAATTCAGATAGTAGCTCCTGTATATTCAAATAATAAAGATACTTCAGCTGTAAGTCTTGTTCAGAAAACAAGAAGCTATTCATATGATGCTGGAACTGTTTCAGGTTCAACAAAGGAGCTTGATATAATTCAGCTTGATGCAAGAACAGGTGACTGGATTAATGGAAGTCTGACTATCAATTTTAGTGAAGAATATGATTTCGCTGATTCAGATTCTTTTACTTTTAAAATTGAGGCTGGTGGTGTTGCAAACGGTAACAGTAAACTTTCAAGAATAGATCGTTTTTATGATGATGACGGGAACTTTGTCCTTGGAGAAGATGGCGAGTATCTCACGATTTATAATTCTAATGGTGATGCTGCTAAAATTCATATAGATGGTGAAGATACTCTTGATGAGCTTGCAGAGAAAATAAATAATGCAATAAGAGATGATTTAAGTCTTAGCACAGGCGATCTTGAGATGGATAAGCACATTGCTGAATTTGTTCAGGATGCTACAGCCGGAACAGATATGGCGGTAAGAGGAACTATCGTTATTCGTTCAACAATACCTGGCGCTGAAGGCAAGCTTAGTTTTACAGGAAGTGAAGATCTTCTGAATGCTCTTTCTCTTGTAACTATTCAGGAACCGTCAGTTAATAATCTTGATGTTATAGTCCGTGATGCTCACACAAGTGAAGTTATAGGAAGAGATAGCGTTTCTGATAATGTACTCCATAATGTTATTTCCGGAGTTGATGTTAAATTTGCTTCAACAATGGATATCGATTCTCATTGGGATAATACAAAAAAAGCATTTGTTTATGAGTCAAGTAGTGGTAAAGTAACAGAATATCTTCATGTTGTTGATAATGCCAAATCCTTTCAGGTTGGTTCTGAAGCTAATCAGACTGTTGAAAGTTACATCGGTGAAACAGATGCAAAAGCTTTAGGAATTGACAGAGTGCTTGTAACAGATCAGTCATCTGCTCAAAGTTCTATAGGGTATATTGATAATGCTATAGAGATAGTTACTTCAGAACGTTCAAGAATGGGAGCTGTAGTTAACAGACTTGAACATACTATAAATAGTTTGAATGTACAGCAGGAAAACGCAGTTGCTGCAGAATCAAGAATTAGAGATCTTGATATTGCAAAGGAATCGACAGAGCTTGCAAAAGCACAGCTTATAAGTCAGGCGGCAACGGCTATGCTTGCACAGGCTAACCAGATGGGTTCAGGGCTTATTTCCCTTCTTAGAAGTTAGCTTGAAGAATTACAGAGATAGCTGGAGGGTAGTCTCTGATAATTTAACTGTTCATTGAAAATATGTTTAAAGCAGAAGAAATTGTTTTGAGTTTTGTTCAGGGAGTGGAGGACCTGAACATTTATAAGACTTAAAATAATCTCTTTCAATAAGCAGTTTCTAATAATTAATAGATTCATGTTATGTATAAATAGAATTTTATTAATTTAAGAATTTATCATAGCGGTACCGGAAGGTGCCGCTATGGCATAGGAGGAAAAGGAAAAGATATAAAAAGAAATTGTTTATTTCTTACCGGAATAAGCAGGTTTCCGGTGGAGTGGTTATCCGGAATTTAACCAGGGAAAACAAAATCCAAGGAGGAATGTTATGTCTATGGGTATTTACAACAATTCAACGGCGCTTAGTGCCAGAAACAGTTTGAATATTGCATCTGGCGGTATGTCAAAGGCTATTCAACAGCTTAGCTCAGGCTTAAGGATAAACAGCGCAGCTGATGATCCGTCAGGTCTAGCTATTTCAGAAAGACTCAGAACACAGATCAATGGTCTTGCAAGAGCATCACTCAATGCACAGGATGGTATATCCTATGTGCAGACAGCAGAGGGAGCACTTAACGAAACACATTCGATCCTTCAGAGAATGAGAGAGCTTGCAGTACAGGGTGCAAACGGAACACTTACATCGACAGACAGGAAGACGATACAGGAGGAAATCAACCAGCTTGTAGATGAAGTAGACCGTATATCGACCTCAACCGAGTTCAACACGAAGAAACTTCTTAACGGAGATGCATCAGCACTGTGGTCATCATCATCAGATGCAGTGAATGCAGTAATAACAGGAAAAGTACGTGAAGGTAACTATGAGCTTGAAATCAATGTAACACCGACGGAAGCTCATGTTCTGAAGAGCGATATTTTTTCAGTTAAAGATGGACTTCAGGCAGCGGTTATAACAAAAAACACTGAATCATCAACAGGTATCAATGATGTAACGATTCCAACGAATCTTCTTACAAATCAGACCAGTGTTAATTCAGGGAACTATGTTATATCAGCTCAGGCTGCTACAGCAGCGAGCGGAGCTGTTGCAGAAGAACAGCTTGCTGTTTATTATAAAACAACAGCGAGTAGCATAACGATGTTTAAAACAGCAGGAACTGTGCAGACAGCAGCAGCAGCCAACTATCATTCAGGTGGTACCTATCTTCAGATAGAAGTAACTAAAGGTGCAACAATGGTTGATACTGCGGAAGAGAACCTTGTTAAGATCAGATATTCATTCAATGGTAAAACATGGAGTGAAGGGACGATTAAGGGAGATACCGCAGGAACAATAAGTTTCTCAGGAGAAGATGCAAATGGAGATACCTGGAAATATAAAATATCCGGTGATTTTTCAGGTAAGTCTATGTACGAAGGAGAAAAGATTCTTATAGGACTTAACTTCCATGACAGTGCCAAAAAATCTGATCATATTCAGATAGCTGCACCAGTATACTCAAACAACAAGAAAACAGCATCAGCCGATCTGATTCAGTTGTCAAGGGATTATTCTTTTGATGCAGGAACACTTTCCGGAGCCAGCAAAGATCTTGATATAATTCAGCTTGATGCAAGGACCGGAGACTGGGTGAATGGAAGTCTTACAGTTAACTTCAGTGAAGAATTCGACTTTGCTACATCGAGTACATTTGCGTTTGAGATAAAGGAAGGCGGAGTTGCAAACGGAAGTACTAAATTATCGAGAGTAGACAGGTTCTATGACGATGACGGTAACTTTGTACTTGGCAGTGAAGGTAAGGAGTTCACTATTTATAGCGGAAGCGGAAAATCTGTAAATATATTTATAGATGGTGAAGATACTCTTGATGAACTTGCTGACAAGATAAACAATGCTATCAGAGATGATCTCGGACTTGGAACAGGGGATCTTGAAGCAGATTCTCATTATGCTTCCTTTGTACAGGATGCGACAGCCGGAACAGATGAGGCAGTAAAAGGTACAATAGTAATCCGTTCGCCGCTCATGGGAGCTGATGGGAAACTATCATTTTCGGGAGATGAAGATCTTATCAATGCCCTTTCACTTGTAACAATAAATGAACCAACACCGACACAGATGGATGTTGTAGTTCGTGATGCTCATACAAGTGAGCTTATAGGCAGAGATACAATATCAAGCGGATCTCTTGTGAACGTTATTGACGGAGTAAGAGTAGATCTTTCTCCAACTCTTGATACCAAAGTTTCCTGGGATAATACAAGTAAATCGCTTAAGTTTGAATCAGAGTCTGGAGTAGTTAAGGAATATCTTCATGTTGTTGATAATGGCAATACTCTTCATATAGGTGCAGGTCAGAATCAGACACTTGATAACTATATTGGAGATATGGGATCAACAGCGCTCAGGATCAATTCACTTCTTGTAACGAGTCAGGAAAGTGCAGAAAACGCTATAGGAACGATTGATAACGCAATAGATATGGTGAGCACAGAGCGTTCAAGGATCGGAGCTGTAGTAAACAGACTTGAACATACTATAAATAACCTGAATGTACAGCAGGAAAACGCAGTTGCGGCAGAGTCCAGAATCAGGGATCTTGATATGGCTCAGGCTGCTACAGATCTTGCCAAATGGCAGGTACTGAGTCAGGCTGCGACAAGTATGCTTGCTCAGGCTAACCAGATGGGTCAGAATATTCTTACCTTGTTGAGATAGAATATGTTTTTGCGGGAAGATAATGTTTCTTCCCGCATGGTTCTTTGAAAATTGAGCAAAAGACTAACGAAAGGCCTTGTACATTTTTGGATAATTTATTTCTCTTTATAAAAAGATCATTTTGACTGATATATTTTTATCTCTTTTCCGTTGTAAACTGACTTTTTGGCAGACCTTATTAAAGTAATATCTGCAAAATCTTGGGGAGACTGTCCGAAAACAGGATAGTATTGATTTACCCCTTTTTTGCCTGTCTGCAGGTTGTTTGGAGAGTTCTTCATTACACCTGTAATCGGACAGGTTCCTTAGATATAACAAAAAGAAAGTCTAGCATAAAAAATTATTGTTGGTGGAGAAGAAGAGTAATCAAAGTTGATATCTGGGCCCGATATCAATGGAGAAAAAACTCCTTCTTTTACATTGCTGTAATTAGAGAGGAGGTGATTGGATAATCGGTTTAAAGTAAAAATGACCTTTCAGAGTGAAGGTTAGCTCTGACGGCTTGGTCCACCGGAATGTGACCAGGGAAATAATTTTAATCCAAGGAGGACGTTATGGGAATTTATAGCAATTCAACGGCACTTAATGCCAGAAACAGTTTGAATATCGCATCTAGTGGTATGGCAAAATCAATTTCAAGACTTAGCTCAGGCTTAAGGATAAACAGCGCAGCTGATGATCCGTCAGGTCTAGCTATTTCAGAAAGACTCAGAACACAGATTAATGGTCTTGACAGAGCATCACTCAATGCACAGGATGGTATATCCTATGTGCAGACAGCAGAGGGAGCACTTAACGAAACACATTCGATCCTTCAGAGAATGAGAGAGCTTGCAGTACAGGGTGCAAACGGAACACTTACATCGACAGACAGGAAGACGATACAGGAGGAAATCAACCAGCTTGTAGATGAAGTAGACCGTATATCGACCTCAACCGAGTTCAACACGAAGAAACTTCTTAACGGAGATGCATCAGCACTGTGGTCATCATCATCAGATGCAGTGAATGCAGTAATAACAGGAAAAGTACGTGAAGGTAACTATGAGCTTGAAATCAATGTAACACCGACGGAAGCTCATGTTCTGAAGAGCGATATTTTTTCAGTTAAAGATGGACTTCAGGCAGCGGTTATAACAAAAAACACTGAATCATCAACAGGTATCAATGATGTAACGATTCCAACGAATCTTCTTACAAATCAGACCAGTGTTAATTCAGGGAACTATGTTATATCAGCTCAGGCTGCTACAGCAGCGAGCGGAGCTGTTGCAGAAGAACAGCTTGCTGTTTATTATAAAACAACAGCGAGTAGCATAACGATGTTTAAAACAGCAGGAACTGTGCAGACAGCAGCAGCAGCCAACTATCATTCAGGTGGTACCTATCTTCAGATAGAAGTAACTAAAGGTGCAACAATGGTTGATACTGCGGAAGAGAACCTTGTTAAGATCAGATATTCATTCAATGGTAAAACATGGAGTGAAGGGACGATTAAGGGAGATACCGCAGGAACAATAAGTTTCTCAGGAGAAGATGCAAATGGAGATACCTGGAAATATAAAATATCCGGTGATTTTTCAGGTAAGTCTATGTACGAAGGAGAAAAGATTCTTATAGGACTTAACTTCCATGACAGTGCCAAAAAATCTGATCATATTCAGATAGCTGCACCAGTATACTCAAACAACAAGAAAACAGCATCAGCCGATCTGATTCAGTTGTCAAGGGATTATTCTTTTGATGCAGGAACACTTTCCGGAGCCAGCAAAGATCTTGATATAATTCAGCTTGATGCAAGGACCGGAGACTGGGTGAATGGAAGTCTTACAGTTAACTTCAGTGAAGAATTCGACTTTGCTACATCGAGTACATTTGCGTTTGAGATAAAGGAAGGCGGAGTTGCAAACGGAAGTACTAAATTATCGAGAGTAGACAGGTTCTATGACGATGACGGTAACTTTGTAATTGGCAGTGAAGGTAAGGAGTTCACTATTTATAGCGGAAGCGGAAAATCTGCAACCATATTTATAGATGGTGAAGATACTCTTGATGAATTTGCTGACAAGATAAACAATGCTATCAGAGATAGCCTCGGACTTGGAACTGGTGATCTTGAATCTGGAAAGCATTATGCAGACTTTGTACAGGATGCGACAGCCGGAACAGATGAGGCAGTAAAAGGTACAATAGTAATCCGTTCACCGCTCATGGGTGAAGATGGTAAACTTTCCTTCTCAGGAGATGAAGACCTTATCAATGCTCTTTCACTTGTAACGATCAATGAGCCTACACCGACACAGATGGATGTTGTAGTTCGTGATGCTCATACAAGTGAGCTTATAGGCAGAGATACAGTATCAAGCGGATCTCTTGTGAATGTAATTGACGGAGTAAGAGTTGACCTTTCTTCTTCTCTTGATACCAAAGTTTCCTGGGATGATACAACCAAGTCGCTTAAGTTCGAATCAGAGTCTGGAGTAGTTAAGGAATATCTCCATGTTGTTGATAATGGTAACAAACTTCATATTGGAGCTAACCAGAATCAGACACTTGATAACTATATTGGAGATATGGGATCAACAGCGCTCAGGATCAATTCACTTCTTGTAACGAGTCAGGAAAGTGCAGAAAACGCTATAGGAACGATTGATAACGCAATAGATATGGTAAGTAGTGAGCGTTCAAGAATCGGAGCTGTAGTAAACAGACTTGAACATACTATAAATAACCTGAATGTACAGCAGGAAAACGCAGTTGCGGCAGAATCCAGAATCAGGGATCTTGATATGGCAAAAGAGGCTACAGAGCTTGCCAAATGGCAGGTACTGAGCCAGGCAGCAACAAGCATGCTTGCACAGGCTAATTCAATGAATCAGAATTATCTGAGTCTTATCCGTTAGTCTTTTGTATCATTAAAGAGGGGCGTTTGCCCCTCTTTTTTTGTATAGTGTCTGTAAAATTTTTGTAATAGTTTTAATTTTTGCGTTTAAATAAGATTGCAATTTATTTTTTTATAACTAAAATGACACTGATAAGTGCTGTAAACATTTTATTATTGGAGGTTCTATGAACTTTTTAAAATTAAGTTTAGCTTTCTTATTTTTTTTCGTTATAGCTTTTACAGGCTGTGATTCTTCAGACCCTATTCCTGAATATCCTGATGAAGATATTGTTGATGAAGTAGATGAACAACCGGATCCAGATGTTATAATACCGGATCCAGATGTTGTAACACCGGATCCAGATGAACAACCTGATCCGGATGTTTCTGAACCAACTGACTGTGTTGAGGATTCTGATTGTGGAGCAGGTAAAATTTGTGTTCCTGAAAGTGCAGGTTCAACGTATGGAACATGTGTTGATGGTTGTTCAAGTAACGATGAATGTGGCTCAGGTTCATGTAATCTTAATCTTAGAAGATGTGTTAATTTAACTGGTGATTCAGGGGAATGCAGTGCTTCAAACTGTTCTGAAGGATGCTGTGTTGCTGGCGATGGTTTAAGATCTCTTACCTGTGCACCTGTTGAAGATTCAAGATGTTCAGCCTGTGGTCCATGTGCTCAGGGAACTGTCTGCATGGTAAGTACTTCAACATGTGTTGCCGCTGAGTGTTCAAGTGCTGATCAGTGTGCTACTCTTAATTCACATATAACAGATGTTTCTGAATGGGAATGTTCAGAAGGCATATGTGCTATGTCGGGAAGTTCAACGCCTGATGCTGATTCCGGCGGTGCTTGTGTGTCTGAGATGGGTTCCTGTACACAAAATTCAGATTGTTGTGATGGGCTCACTTGTCAAGGTATGCCTCCTATTATGGGCTTTTGTATGGGAGCTACAGCTGTTCAATAACTAAAAAATATGTTTTTGTAATAAAGGGGCTCATAAAATGAGCCTCTTTTTGTTGCTTGGAGGTAAAATGAAAATATTTCTAACAATAATTGTTGTTTTTATTCTGTTTTCTTTTGCTGGGTGTTCTGATAATGGCTCTGAAGATGATGTTGATAATAATCCTCCGGATTTTGGTAACGAAACGGATGACAGCAGTTTTGTTCCTGATGATGTATCTGAAGAGTTCTGCACAAAAGATAAAGATTGCGGGAAAGGAAAAATTTGTCTTCCTGAAACGGAAAATGCAACTTATGGAAGTTGTATAGAAGGTTGTAGTGAAGATTCAGACTGTTCAATAGGATCATGTAATGTGTCTCTTGGAAGATGTATAAATGGTCAGTTGAAATCTGAAGAGAATACTGTTTGCGGAAGTGAAAATTGTTCAAAAGGATGCTGTCTTGCGGCAACTGGACTTACCGGTGTAGTATGTGACACGGAATTTTCCCACTGTTTTGACTGTTCAATGTGTCGCCAGGGTTATATCTGCATGCCTTCTGCCAGAGAATGTGTTACTGCTGAATGTAACTCAGATGAAGAGTGTGAGGAAATTAATTCTGAAACAGTTCTTTCAGGGGACTATATGTGGAGATGCCAGGAAGGAATATGTAAACGTATCTATTCCGGTGAAGAACCTCCTGAAGGTTGTGCGGAAGTTGGAGCTCCTTGCGGAATGCTTGCCGATGTGGCAACTGGAAGCAGTAACGAATGCTGTCCTGGTACAGATTGCACTGATTATCTTATAGGTATTTGTCAGTAAGTATATTTTCTTGTAAAAAAAGAACAAATATGGAATAAAGAAATGTTTTTGTTTGTTCTTTAGCTGTATTTTGTCTTTTGGAGTTTTGTATGAAGAAATATCTTTTATTAATTACTGTTTTTCTTTCTTTTTTTCTTTATGGAGAAGAGACTTTCAGGTTTTTTTATTCCGATATGTGTCCACATTGTAAACAGGCGCACCCTTTTATTGAGGAGCTTAAAACAAAATATCCTTCCATTAAATTTGAAGAATATGAAATTTTAAATTCTGCTGAAAACAGAGCTCTTTTTAATAAGACGGTTGATGACTTCGGGATTCAGGGTGCAGGTGTTCCAGCCTTTGTTATAGGTAAAGATTATCTTATAGGATTTAAAGAGAATTTTACTGAGAAACAGATTGTTGCAATGCTTGACAAACATCTTCCAGTTCAGGATAAACCGATTGAAAATCTTAAGCTTTCAGATGATGATACTTTTTATTTCTATTATTCAAATACATGCCCTCACTGTAAAGATGCAAAACCTTTTGTTGAAAGACTTGAACAGAAATATCCTAAACTAAAGTTTGTTAAAAAGGAAATAAGAGAGGATGATGCTAATAGGAAGGATTTTCTTGATAGATGCAAGTCGAGAGGTTTTAGTTGTCATGGCGTTCCGGCTTTTATAATTGGGAATTCATATGTAGAAGGTTTTGTTGAAGGAACGCATGATAAACTTATAGAAAAAAACATTGAGAAACATCTTGCCATAAAACTTCATAAAGCTTGTCAGGATTCCTGTGATGCAGGAAGTACTATCGAAGAATGTGATAAGTTTAAAGAAGAGGCAAAAAAAATTGGTCTCCCTGCTGAAGAGTGTTCTCCTGGAAACACCTCCTCAATGTGCAATCTTGAAGAGAGAACCATTTCTATCCCTTTTCTTGGTAAAATAGATCCTCACCTTGTTACTCTTCCTTCTTTTACTCTTATCCTTGGTTTGCTTGATGGTGTTAATCCTTGTGCAATGTGGGTTTTAATGTTTCTTCTGACTCTTCTTGTAAATGCAAAAAGCAGAGGAAAACTTATAATGATTGGCTCTGTTTTTGTTATTTCTTCTGGAGTTGTATATTTTCTTTTTATGACTGCATGGCTTAATATTTTCACATTTATGGGACTTACAACTACCGTTACTGTAATTCTTGGTGTTGTTGCTTTTTTTATGGGACTTGTCAATCTTAAAGAATTCTTTTTCTTTAAAAAAGGGGTTAGTTTGATGATTCCTGAAAAAGTAAAGCCAAAATTATATAAAAAAATGAGAAATGTTATAAATAACAATAATACTTTTTTTGCAATTGCAGGGACGGCAGCACTTGCTTTTTTTGTAAATCTTATAGAACTTGCTTGTACCATAGGACTTCCTGCAATATATACAAGAGTTTTGTCTATACAAGATATAGGTATGCTCGAAAGATACCTATATATGGGGCTTTATAATGTCTACTATGTAGTTCCTCTGGCTATAATAGTTGGACTTTTTGTTATTACGATGGGAAAACATCGTTTTCAGGAAAAACATGCTAAGATATTAAAATTTATAAGCGGTTTTTTAATGATTTCTCTTGGACTTATCCTTGTTTTCAAACCGGATCTTCTGGTTTTCAGCTAGACAGTTTTATGTTTCATAAAAATAAACATTGATAAAAAAGCAATTTGATTTTAAAGTGTAATAATATTGTTTTTTGTAAAGGTTTTATTTTGTTGAAGACTGTTTTTTCCATTTTTGTGATTTGTTTACTTTTATTTGTTTCCTGTGGAACAGAAAAAGAAGATAAGCTTTACATCGATGATGAGGTTGACTACGACATTCTTTTTACTGACGACACGGATGAGATTTTTAATGATGAAGATTCTTTAATAGAAATAGATATTGATGATTCAGATTTTTTTTCTGAAGATGACTTAATCTCTGACTCTGATGAAATTCAGGATGAGGAAATAATTTGTAATTATTCTGATTCCGATTTTTGTAAAAACGGATACTCATTCTGCCTTTCAAATGCAGTTACGCAGTGTGAAATTCTTTATGACGAAAATTCCTGTCCTTATGAACAGAAGTTGAGTGTTGTTCAAAATTGTTCCGATGAAGGAATGAACTGTTTTGAAGTTCCTGAATCAGAATCGCTTTGTGATTGCACTGAAGGACTGATTAATGTGGCAAACCAGTGTGTTGACAAATTTGAGTGCCCATCATATATAACAACAGATGAAACAATAAAACCGCTTGATACTATTGCATCTTTTAATACTCTTCATCTTGGTTGGGATAATGACAAGGATTTTGCAGGTATTGCTTGTGTTATAGAACATTTTGATATAGTTGGGCTTGTCGAAGTTGAATCGGAATATGCTCTTCAGAAACTTGTTTCATATCTTACAGGTTTATCCGGTGAGAAGTGGGATTATCATATTTCTCCATATGATGTAGGCAGAACTTCATATAAGGAATATTATGGTTATGTATGGAGATCAAACAATATCACATTTGAAGGTTCAGCTGGTTTTTATGAAGAGGATAACGATGAATTTGAGCGAGAACCATATGCTGCAAATTTTAGCTTTGGAGATTTTTATTTTACTTTTATTCTCTCGCACATTGTTTATGGTGACTCAATTACAGAACGAAAAGGTGAAGTTGAAAATCTCATAAAGGTTTATTCACAGTTTCAGCTTATAGATGAATATGTTGATGATATAATTATTGCAGGTGATTTTAATCTTGCAGCTGATGATGAAGCTTTTACTTTGATAGGTTTTGATGAAATAATAAATGCAATTCCTGCGTCTCAGAAAACATCAATAGGAGAAACAGGACTTTCATCCGCTTATGATAATATATTTTTGTCAGCATATTATACAACAGAATATGAAGGTACATCAGGAATTCTTGATTTTGCGGTGGCTGATTATTCAGATTTAAGAGTCTCCGTAAGTGATCATGTTCCTGTCTGGATAAAAGTTAAAACTTCATGGTAATTTTAACTATATTTTCTTTTGTTAAAAATTAAATTTTGAGAAAAAGGTGGATTTTTATATAATCCTCTCATTTAATCGTTCATTTCTTTGACTACTTAAAGGATTTTGGTTATAAATCTGTATGAAAGTCTATTTTCATTGAGGAGGGTTGATGTATATTCTTGTTTTGACTCCGCATAAGGGAGAGATGGATTCTTATTTCCTTACGCAACAGGTGGAGATGATAAAAAGCCTCAAAGGGGAAATAATAAACAGAAATAGAAATGTGGACATAGGTATTCTTCCTCTGCATGAAATTGATTTTTCTAAAATGACAATGGAAGATCTTGATCGTTTTATAGAGTCAAGAAAAAGATCTATAGACAAAGCGGATCTTATTCACTCCTTTTCAACATTGCCATTAAAATGGGATCTTTTCCCAGGTAAGAGTATTCTTTACACATTAAATGCAGCTGGTGCGGCCAAATCTTCTAAAAGATTATTCCCGTCAAAATTCAGTATAGGTCGTGAAATGATACTTTATCCTTTAGGCGTTGATAATCTGCCTTATCAGGAACTTCTGCCTGGCTTTACAATAGATCCTCCCGTACAGGAATATTCACATACAAGTAAAAAAGTTATCATTTTTACTTCTACCAGAGGTTTTTTTGAAAAAG
Source organism: bacterium (assembly GCA_963667425.1). Classification (GTDB taxonomy): domain Bacteria; phylum UBP6; class UBA1177; order UBA1177. Next base: position 2,804,395 of record OY763407.1, read on the forward strand.
CTGTCAATGTTGTGAAAACTATTCTTCCTGATGCAGAATTGTATGTTAAATTCAGAACTCCAGCCTCTCTTGAAGCTGGGGAAAGCCCTTTTACTATGTCAATGCTTGAAGATGATTCCTTTCTTTTTGCAATTAATGAAAGTGACTATTCCGCTGAAGTAGATTTATTGCCTTTAAAAGTTATGTCAAGAGGAATTCCTGTTTTTGTGACTAAAGGAACAATAGAAGAGCATCTTTATCCTGAAGAATGCAGAATGATTTCCATTGAGAATTTTGCTTCAGGCTACAATTCTTTAATGAAAAAACTAAATGAAGAAGACAAAGTAAAAGATTTTTTCCATAGTTATTCATGTAGAATGTTTTTCTTTTCAAAATTAGCTGATGATCTTATCCGTATATATGGAAATATGAATAATGTTAAGAAAATAAGTGAAAAAAGGCCTTGGGGTGACTGGCAGACACTGCTTATGGGTAATAAATATAAAGTTAAGACATTTATGGTATATAAAGGTGAATCTTTAAGTCTTCAGAAACATAAACAGAGAAAGGAAACATGGATAGTGCTTAAAGGTAATGGAATTATTACGGTTGGAGATGAAAAATTTGAAGCCGGGGAAGGTGATCTTTTTCTTGTTGAGCCAAACCAGATTCATAGAGCAGAAGGGCTTTCTGATGATCCTTTTACAATCCTTGAAGTTCAATCTGGAACTTACCTCGGGGAAGATGATATAACAAGGCTGGAAGATAAATATGAAAGATAACCTTATAACTGTTATAATGGCAGGTGGAAGCGGAACCCGTTTCTGGCCTTTGAGCAGAGAATCAAAAGCAAAACAGTCTCTTGCACTTTTTTCTGAAAAATCACTTTTGTGCGAGACAATAGAGAGAGTTAAGGATATTTCGAAACATATTTTAGTTGTTTCTTCAAAAAAACAGGAAATTCCAATTAGAAAAGATATTGAAAGATATTCCGATATAACTCTTCTTCTTGAGCCTTCAGCCAGAAACACAGCGCCGTGTATAATGTTGGCATCTCATTGGATTAAGTTGAATTTTAATGAAAATATGAATGTCCTTGTACTTCCTTCAGATCACCATGTTGCAAATGTAAAAGCATTTAAAAATGCTGTTTCAGAAGCAGTGGCTGTGCTAAACAGCAATCCTGAATCGATAGGAACTATTGGAATAGAACCGAGTCGTCCTGAGACAGGCTATGGATATCTTCAAAAAGGAGATTTTTTTTGCGGAAAATCTCTTGTTGTTCGAAAGTTTGAAGAAAAACCTAATGCTGAAAGAGCTGAAATGTTTTTTAAAAGTGGCGAATATCTTTGGAATGGCGGGATATTTCTTTTTAATACAGCAACTATGAACAATGAATTTAAAAATATAAAGCCGGCTGTGTTTGAAGGTATACAAAAAATAGATTCATTTAATCCTATTTCAAAAGAAATATATGATTCAATAGAATCAATATCTTTTGATTATGCAATAATGGAAAATACTAAAAAAACGGTTTTTACAATTCCTGCTGATTTCGGCTGGAATGATGTTGGAAGTTGGCTCAGTTACTACGATCTTTTACAAAAAGATGATAACGGTAATGCTTCAAAAGGGGATGTTTTTTTTGTAAAAAGTTCAGATTGTCTTGCCTATAATGAAACTTCCAGACCGCTTGTTATTTATGGAAAAAAAGGAGAGCTTGTAATCGAGCTGGAAGATGTTTCTTTAACGACAGATATCGCCAACCATCAGCAAATAAAAGAAATTGTTGCTCTGCTTGCCGCTAAAGGTAGGAACGAGCTGATTTAAAAAATAACAAATTTGCACTTTATTTAAATTCGTGTACTATTTCTTTGTGTCAATTGCTTATTGATATTTTTAGGAGGATAATTATGACAAAAGTAAGTTACGCAGATCTCGGTCTTGTAAATACCAAAAAAATGTTTGAGGATGCTATTAAGGAAGGTTTTGCTGTTCCGGCATACAATTTTAACAATATGGAACAGCTTCAGGCCATAATTCAGGCTTGTGTTGAAACAAAATCACCGGTTATTTTACAGGTTTCTTCCGGTGCAAGAAAGTATGCAAATGCTACACTGCTTAAAAATATGGCAAAAGGTGCGGTTGAGTATGCAAAAGAACTCGGATGCGAACTTCCTATAGTTCTTCATCTTGATCATGGCGACAGTTTTGAACTTTGCAAAGATTGTATTGAAAGCGGTTTTTCTTCAGTAATGATAGACGGTTCTCATCTTTCTTTCGAAGAGAATATTGCTCTTACAAAAAAAGTTGTTGAATTTGCCCACTCACAAAAGCATTATGTTACTGTAGAAGGAGAACTTGGAGTTCTGGCAGGTATTGAAGATGAAGTTTCTGCTGAACATTCAACATATACAAGACCTGAAGAGGTTCAGGAATTTGTCAACAAGACAGGCGTTGATTCTCTTGCAATCTCAATTGGTACATCGCACGGTGCTAACAAATTTAAGCCTGAACAGTGTACAAGAAATGCAGATGGAATTCTTGTTCCACCTCCACTTCGTTTTGACATTCTTGCAGAAGTAGAAAAACGTCTTCCAGGTTTTCCAATAGTTTTACACGGATCTTCATCTGTTCCGCAGGAACATGTAAATACTATTAATAAATTTGGCGGAGCGCTTAAAGATGCTGTAGGTATTCCTGAGGAAGAGCTTAGAAGAGCAGCCTCAATGAACGTATGTAAAATAAACATAGATTCAGATGGCAGACTTGCAATGACAGCGGCTATAAGACAAGTTATGGCAGAAAAACCTGCAGAGTTTGATCCAAGAAAATATTTGGGACCGGCAAGAGATTCTCTGAAAAAACTTTATATGCATAAAAATCAGAATGTGCTTGGTTCAGCAGGGCAGGTTAAGTAGTTTAGAGGTTGTTAAAAGATATTGTTTCTCTACTTTTCAAAAAAAAATTGATTTTTAGAGACTTGAGAGTAACATGTGTCCGATTTTTATTGAACTAAGGAGGAAGTGATGTCTCGTAAATGTGATGTTTGTGGAAAAAAGCCGCTTTTCGGTCACAATGTTAGCCACGCAAATAATAAATCGCAGAAAATACAGAACCCAAATGTGCAGAAATTAAGAGTTCTTCTTGAGAATGGCTCAAAAAAGAACCTTAACGTTTGTACACAGTGCCTTCGTAGCGGTAAGGTTACAAAAGCTCTTTAGTATTCTGCTTTTTTATATTTATAAAGCCGAAGCTTTAAATGCTTCGGCTTTTTTTATTTGTGAGGTAAAAAATGTCTGCTAATTTTTCTGAAAGACTTAGGAAATTAAGAAATTTTCAGTCTCAGGACTTTTGGGCAATGCTTTTTGCAAGACCACTTACAATTCTGTTTCTTCTTCCTATAATTGAATTTAATTTTGTTACTCCCAACAGAATAACAATTCTTGCTATAATTACTAAAGTTGCAGCAACTTTTTTTATTGCTTTTGATTTTTCCTACAGAGGTGCTATCCTTGGAGCTGTTTTAATAAATTTGGGTCTGGTTCTTGACAATATGGATGGTACAATTGCCAGGTACAGAAAATGCGGAACACAGTTTGGCTATGTTTTTGATAAAGTATCAGATTCATTCACTTTGGCATTTCTTTTCTTTGCTATGGGATGGCGTGGATACAACATTTCATCAAATATCATAGATCTTATTCTTCCTCTCGCTGCAATGTCCGGTGCATTTGTTTCAGGATATTCCAAATGGGTATTTCAATATGTTATGAAAAATGTTAAACTTTCTGAAATAAAGGACAATCCTGAAGAACTTAGAAAATATGCCGAAGGTAATTCGGTTTCAACTGTTTCTGTGGCGCCGCCTGAAAGAACTTTTGTTGATTGGATAAAATGGTTTGGTAAAGCTCTCTTTTCCATACTTTATATGAATGAAGTTGATCTTTTCTTCTGGTGTGGACTATCTCTTGTGCTTTCCAATATGGATATTTTTAACAGATATTATTCATCAGTTATTGCTTTAGGTGTAATTGGTGGTCCACTTCTTTTTTCTTTTAAGACCTATAAGGCGGAAAAGAATTTAAAGGAGAAATAAATCCATGCCTTTGAAAACCATGCTTAAAACAATGCTGCCTGGTTTGCTTCCAATAATAGTTTATATTTTTGTTGAAGAGTTTTTTGGTGTAGTTGCCGGTATTTCTGCAGCTATTATTTTGGGGATTGCAGAGTATATCTATACTTATTTAAAATGGCACTATAGTGACAGATTCATTTTTGTTGATACAGTGATTCTTGTTCTGCTTGGTGCAGTTTCACTTATATCAGGAAATGAGCTTTTTTTTAAGTTGAAACCTGCTTTTATAAATTTTCTATTTATTGCTCTTTTTGCCATATCTGTTTTTTCATCCAGAAATGTAATCCTTAAAATGAGTGAAAGATATATGAAAAATATCCATTTAAATGATGATGCAATTTATAAGATGAAGAAAATGTCGTTGCTTATGCTGATTTTTTTCGTTATTCATACAATCCTTGTAGTTTTTGCCGCTTTTTATATGACTCAGGAAGCCTGGGCATTTATTTCTGTTACACTTCCCTACATTTTTTTTGCTCTTGTATTCTTTTTTATGTTTTTTTATAAATTTATCATTAATTCAAAAAAAAGATAGAACAATAACTCTTTTTTTATCTGTTAAAAATAAAAAAAAGAGGAGATAAATTTTTTGAAAAAGCTTGTGAATAAACAAAAAAAATTGACATTTAAGGGTTCAAAAGTTAATCTACCCCGAGAGATGGTTTAGCTATTTTTAACTTATTATACATAGAACCATAAAGGAGGTTTTCTCGTGAGGAAATTAGTCTGTCTGGTTGTTTTATTGATTATGTCCTCTGTTTCTATGACTGCTTTAGCGTCCGGTACAATGACAGTAGTACCTGCAGCAGCAAAGAAAACCAATGAAAAGGAACTTGCAAGTAAAATCCAGAAAAATTTCGCACTTCTTTATGCACAGATTAAAGAAGTTGATGTTAAAGAACTCGATTTAACTGGGAACACTGCCAGAGAATATTCAAGATGTGCGACTTCTTTATCATGCCTTTCCAATCTTGGAAGAAAAGGAGGTTCGGATCTTGTACTTGTTACGACAGTTCGAACAAAGAAGGGTGGTGTAGCCATAAGAATGGTGCTTTACGATTCAAAAGGTAAAAAGATTGATTCAGCTGCAATGACACCAGATGATGCTGATCCTGAAGAAGTTGCACCTGAAATGCTTGTTGCAGCTAAGAAAATGCTAAAAAAAGCAGATGTTGGTGCTACAGCAAAAGCTGAAACAAAAAAAGTGGAAAGAAAGAAAATTTATGGTTATTCTGAAGTGAAAAACAGAATAAAAGATGGTCTTTCTGCATATGAAAAAGGCAATTTGGATGAAAGTAAATCTGCTTTTAATGAAGCGGCTTTTGAAATGGATTGTAAATGCGCTCAGAATGCTAAAGCAAAAGAGCTTTTTGATCTTGTAGATTCAATATCAAAACTTGTAGATTCAGCTACTTCCGCAATTGATTCCGGTGATAACAAAAGAGCAGCATCAGCTCTTAAATCGGCACAGGAAAAAGATCAGCAGGTTCTTAAAGCCGGTTATGATATGCTTGTTTTCAAAAAAGGCAATGTTGAACGTGTCGTTTATGCTGAGCCAAATTCAAAAGATGGCGCTGAAGTTGATAATATAATAGCTAAATATAAAAAAGAAGCTAAATCTCTTAAGGTTTGGAAAGATACGGAAAATGAAAAGATTGATAAATGGATTAATGATCGAATAAAAGATAGAGAAGCTAAGGAAAAAACAGCAGCTGAAGATATAAAAAATGCTGAAAAAGCTTCCAAACAGGCTCAGATAGATGTCAAGAAGAAGATACAGGATCTTAAATACAAATGGGAAAAGGATGATTCTTCTCTTGAACAGGAGATAGTTTCTCTTGAAAGCCAGATTACAATGATAGAACAGAAGGAAAGAGGTATAATAAAAACCTCTAATTCTGCAAGAGATAAACAGAAAAATACAGAGCTTGATAAAATCGATAAAGAATATAAAGACTGGAAAAAAGATCTTGCTTCCAAAAAAGATGCATATTACAAAAATCAGGATGAAAATTTAGATAAAGATGCAAAATCTACTTCAGTAAAAATAGCTGAAATTCAGAAAAAACAGAGCGAAACTGAGAAAACAATTAAAGATCTTGAAACTGAACTTCAAAAAATGAATGATGCTTTTGATAAAGAGCAGAGTGCATACGTTTCTAAAAATGAAACTTCAGTTATGAAACGTGAAGATGAAAATAGAAAATTTGAAGCTGATGTTGAAAGAGAATATCAGAAAACTTTTGATGAGCTTAATGCTAAGCTTGCTAAATATGATGTGGAAGAAGAGAAAAAACAGCAGAAACTTGAATCTTTTGACAGAGAAATTGAAGATTATCTTACAAAATCTGCTGATACAATGGGTAAGATTCAGGAAGCTGTAGAAAAAGAAAGAGCACAGGAAGAGCAGAAATATCAGACATCAAAAGCAAATATTCAGCAGCAGAAAGAACAGGAATATGAAAAGACTCTTGAATCGCTTGCTAAACAGAAAGCTCAGCTTGAAGACACAGTTGCAAAATATGTAGAAGAGACAGAGACTCTTAAAATCAAAAAAGAAGAGTCAATGACCAAAGAAAACGAAACAAAACTCCAGAATATGGAGAAACGTACTGTTGCAATAGAAGAACAACTTGGAACTGTAGATCAGAAATATGAGACAGAAATTGCATCTCTTGAAGAAAAAATTGCAAGTAGCAAAGATGCTGAAGAAAATGCAAAAATGGAAAAAGAGAACCAACTCAGAGCTCAGAATGAAAAATCACTTCAGAATATAGCTTCATATGATGACAAAATCATGGTGGAAAAAGATAGGCAGGCAAACACCACTGCTAAAATAGATGAAGAATATTCAATGAAGATTGGTTCTGTTGATGATAAAATAGCAGAAGAAAATAACAAGCTTATAGAAGCAACAGAAAACTTCAAAGCAAACTGGGGAGATTATGTTAATAAGCAGGTTGAAGCTATAATCATAAAAGAAGATGCTTTAAGTGCTCAAATAATGAAGAAAAAAGAAGAAAAGGCAGATCTCGATTCAAAAATTTCTGAAATGAAAGCTGCCAAACTTGCTGAAATAGAAAGTAAAAAAGCTTCTTTAGATGATAAGTATGCAGCAAGACTTGCTAAAGTAGATGAAGATATTCAAAAGGAAATTGATGCTGAAAATGCAAAATATGCTTCTAATGAAGAAAAGAATACTACTCTTTTAGCTAAGAAAGACTCTGCACTTGAGAAAAAAATGGCAGGCTTTGCTTCTGAAGAGGCAGCAATATCAGCTCAGTTTGATGAAAAAGTAGCTAAATTTGATACAGAAATTTCTGCTATTGACAACAAGTATGCTGCAGAGCTTGATAAATATGCAGTTCAGCCTCTTACAGATAAAATGAATGAAGAAGTTTCAGATCTTGAAAATAAAAAACTTGCAGAAGTAAATAAGCTTCAGGAAATTCTTGATGCAATTCAAACTGCTGAGGCAGGTGCAAAGCAGGAATATGAAGATCAGCTTGCAAACGCAAAAACTGATTCTGACAAGTCAAAAATAAAAAGAGAATACGAATCCAATGTGAGAAAAATAACAATGGATAAAAACAGTATTCAGAGAAAACTTACTTTTGCCGCAAGTTCAGCTGACAGAAAAATAGCTTTTGCAAAAAGTAGCTATCAGAGAAAAATAGATGCCAATAATAGAAAGCTTTCGTCAATAGAAAAAGACAAACTCAAAGAAGTTCTTGAGGTTAACAAAAAAATAAAGGCTGTTAATGCTGAAAGAGATAAGGCATTAGCTGAACATAAAAAGAAAGTTGATTCTTCTATTGCAGCTTCAAAGAAAGAAAAAGATCAGGATAATAAAAATGCTGAAGCAAGAAAAGCTGAGCTTGCAAAAAGAATAAAATCTATTCAGGCTTCTGAAAAAACAAGAAAAAATGCTGTTTTATCAGAAAAGAAAAGAGAGCTTGCAAGTATAAATTCTGACGAAAATACTATAAATAAGAATTTTGCAGTTATCGTTAAAAATGAAAAAGCTAAAATTGACAGTGAAATATCAAGACTTTCTAAAGAACTTGCTGAACTTGGTAAGGAAAAGAAATCATGGAATGCCAGAAGCAATAAGGTTGATGCTAAGAAACTCGCTGAAGCAAAAGCTCCTTTTAACAAAAAAATTACTACACTTAAAGAAGAAAAGAGCAAACTTGTTGCAGAAAGAGATTCAAAGAAAGCTGCTGTTAAGAAAGCATCCGATGAAATTATTACAAAACTTGTTAATGATAAAAAGAATGCTTCTACAGGTACAAAAGATTTTGATGCTATGCTTAAAATAGAACTTAAGAAAGTTTCTGATGAATATGAATCACAGAGAACTGCTCTTAAAAAACAGAGTGATGCAAAAAAATCCGAAAAGAAAACAAAAATAGCACAGCTTAATTCTGAAAAAGCTAAAATAGCAAAAGAAAGAGCTTCTTTGGAAAAAGGTTTTGATGCAATAATAAAAAAAGACATAGCAGCACTTTCAAAGGAAAGAAACAATGGTTTAGCAAAATTACAGAGTGAACTTAAAACTGTTTCTGCAAATCTTGCAAAACATGAAAAATCACATGATTCTTTTGTAGAAAATGCTGTGGCTAAAGTTGATTCTGATTATGAGAAAAAAATGGGTGAGCTTGATATGAGACTTGCTTCTGAAAATCAGAAACTTCAGAATAACAATAAAAATTTCTCAGCACAGAAAAAGAAGGAAAAAGCAGCTTACGAAAAAGAGTTAAAGAAATTCCTTGCAGAAAAGGCCGCTTTTAAGAAAAATATAAATTCACTTATAGCTAAAGCTCAGAAAGATAGAGATGCTAAAATAGCTAATAGAAAAGCTCAAATGGATAAAAACAAAGCCGGTTTTGAGCAGTCTCTTAAGACAAGAACCGCTGATTTTAATAAAAAAACAGCTTCTATCAGAGATGATATAGCTAAAAATAACAAACTTCTTGAATCTTATGCTGTAAGCATTGATAAGCTTAATTCCGATCTTGCCTCCAGAACTGAAAAAACAAAAATAGCAAACGCTAAGTCAAGAAAATTACAGGAAGCTAAATGGAACAAGGATGAATCTGCAAGAGATAAGAAATATGACAAAGACAGAGAAGCCGTAGTTCTTAAATATGAAAAGATGGAAATAGCTGAAAAGAACAATAGAGAAGCTAACAAAGCTCAGCTTGAGAAGAAAAGGGAAGCTCTTTTAATAGAAAAAGACAAGAGAAAAGAAAAAAGAGAAAAAATTCTTGAGACTGAAAAGGTAAATTGGGAAAAGAAACAGGATTCAATGGCTGCTCAGAAGGATAAACTTGTTGAAACGCTTGCTAATCTTAAAGAGAAAAACAAAGAAATGCTTGTAAAGGATAAAGAAGATGCCAAAACTAAGAAGGCACAGGTGGAATCTTCTTATCAGGCTAAAGTTTCAAAAATTGATGATAAGATTATTGCAGAGATAAAGAAGAAATTTAACAAAGAGTATGATATTGAGAAGAAGAGAGATTTTATCCCTGTGGGTGTTTCAAAGAAAATAGATTCCATGATGGCTGATGTTTATGCAAAGGAAGGATTGGATCTGGTTGAAAAGGATAATCTTAAAACAGCTAGAAAATATTTTTCAAAGGCTTTCTATCTTGATAAAGATAATAAGAATGCAAAATCAGGCATGAGTGCTCTTGATGATAAAGCAAAATCGCTTTTCTGGAGTGCTTATGGCGCAAAAGATACTGATAGAGCAAAAGCCAAAAAGATTTTTACTCAGCTTGTAACAAGTCTTATGCCGACTAATGAATTCTATATAAAGTCAAAAAGTGCTTTAGAGGAGATGGAATAGTTGAGGCTTTATGAATTATTAAGGGGAGCTTTATTGCTCCCCATTTTTTTTTATACAATTCTATTGAATGCAGAAGAGCCGTTATTATGTGCTTTTTATAATACTCCATTAACTTTCACATCTTTTCTTAAAAGTGAGAAGAATGAATATACTAAAGATATTTTTATTCATCGTTATCATCTTCCTTTATCTGGACGTAAATATAAATATGATTTTTCCTTAAAGAAAGTTGATTCTTTTACTGATGATAAGGAAAATTACTATCTTTATATAAAATGTGATAAAAATTGCTCTTTTTCTGTATTGTTTGGTGGAATTAAAAATGGAGTTATAAGTATTAATGGTTCTAAACGTGGTGATATTGATATAGATTCTGCTTATGGTTATTCTTTAATGACATTAAATTTGTCTAAGGGAATATATTTCTTTTCTCTTCTCATTAATGAAAAGTATGAAGAATTTCCATTAACGATGCTTTCTGACAGTATTGTTAATGTTTCTGATAAGAATGGGTTTAATAAAGATTCAAAAGCTTCTGCTACTCTTAGAAATATAAATACTAAAAACAAACTTCTTTTTGAAGATGCTATGTTTAAACGTTTCTGTTTTCCTTATTGCGGTTTTTCATCAGGCAACATAAGTGCTGAAATCAATATTTTAAATTTCTCAGGATATACAGCTTCTTTTGATAAACTACCAGTGATTGTTTTACTTTCAAGAGTAGCCTATGACAGAAATATTGCTGATTATTTAAAAAAATTGGGTTTTACCAGTGACGATATAGCGTGGTGGGAAATTAAATCAAAAAACGGGTTTTGTAAAGAGTAACTATAAATTTAATTCTTTCATTACCTTTTTCATATCTTCCCATACAGGTCTCTTTAAAGCTTCATTTCTTAAAAGCGCAGAAGGATGATATGTTATAAAAACCTTACTATTTTCAAAAACATATTCATTGTTTCTAAGGTAGGATATAGATTCTGTGCGATTTAAAAGAAACTTGGTGGCAACTTTTCCAAGTAAAACAATTACTTTGGGTTTTATAAATTTTATTTGCTCAAGAAGATAAGAAATGCATATTGAGGCTTCACTTTCAAGAGGATCTCTATTGTTTGGAGGTCTGCATTTTACGATATTGGCAATATATACAGAATTCCTTTTTATTTTAAGACCGTTTTCTATTATTTGTGTCAGAAGTTGTCCGGCTTTTCCGACAAATGGCCTTCCTGACATATCTTCATCATAACCAGGTCCTTCTCCAATAAACATTAGATCAGCTTCAGGATTTCCTTCACCAAAAACAAGGTTGTGTCTTGTTTTTCCTAAAGGGCAGGCTAAACAATCTTTTATGGAAAGACAAAGTTCATCAAGATTTGCCGGTAGGATGTTTGCTGTTTCTTTTTTATCTTCAACTAAAGTTGTTTCAGAAATGTTTTCTTCCTGAATAATATTAATTTCAGGTATTTTACTTATTCTGAAAGGAGCAGTAGAATGAGACCATTCAAAATAGTTTTTTATTGTATCAGGATTTAAAGCTTTTTTATTCATACTTTTCTTTTGATTCACCATAACGAAGGATGAAGAGGTTGTCTTCAAGTGCTTTTGCGGCATCTTCTCTGATTTTGCTGTTTTGTTCATTCTTTATTATTTCTTTCAGTGCTACCTGAACTTTGTCTGAAGGTATCTTTGCCATAGAATCAATAGCAATTGATTTTGCCAGAATTGATGTTTCTTTTGTTATGAAATTTCGAAGAGGTTCAACTGCTTCTGCTGATTTTAATGAACCCAGAGCTATAGCGGCGGCAGTTCTGATTTCTTCTTTTGAATCTTCATTGAGTACTTTAATAAGAAAATCAAGAGAATCTTTATAACCGTAACTACCTATTATAAGAAGTATTACTTTGCTTTGAAAAATTCCTGAAGATGTTTCAAATCTTTTTTCAAGGTATTTTGCATTTTCTTTTGACTTTATTGCCATGAAGTAGTTATTGAAATTTATTCTCTGCTGAGAGGTAACTGAATCTGCTGAAGAGGCTGTTAAAACTATATCTACCAAATCTTCACCTTCATACTGAGCCATTATTAAAAGAACTTGTTCCAGCCAGTCAGGATTATTTGTTGAAAGTTCTCTAAGCAGTATTTTTCTTGTATCCTGTGAATTGATCTCAACTATTGCCTGTATCATTTTAGCTTTATTTGACATTGGTTTTTCTTCAGGAAAACATTCACTTGAAGAAGGATTGTATGTCTGAATTTTCTGCAATAGCTTTTCAAGCTGAGTTTCAACTTCTGTAGATTCTGAATCTATGGCTGCTTCTGTTGCTGCAATAAGAGAATCTCCTTTATATGATTCAAGGTTTGGAGCAATTTTGGTTAAAAAGAAATCTTTGCCCATGATCTTAGTACTATGTTTTAATGCAACACAGGCTGTCAGATCATTACCTGAAATAATTGAAGTGTATTTTTCTTCATTAAGTCTTACTGATGTTAATGCTGCCAGATTTAAAATTCCTCTAACTGTAGAAAAATCCTTTTTATCTACTTTATCTTCAAAAATTGACTGAAGAGCTATTTCTGTATCTGTTGTAAGCATTGTCGCGGATGCTTTTTCCCTAATGGCTGTAAAAAGAATTTTCATGAAGTTAATATCCAGGTCATGCCAGAAAGATGGTTTATATGGTGTATTTAGGGAAAACTGAGCTTTATCTTTCATTACAGGTATGATAACAGAGTCTGGATCAAGAATAAAAGAGTTGTCTTTTTTAGATACAATAAAAATGTAATCCCTGTTTGGTTTCAAAGGTTCAAGATTGATTTCCTGTCTTAATTTTTCATTATCAATTCCTTTGATAATAATAGTTCCTGTCTCTTTGCCTGTAAAATCGGTTTTAATTTTGACTTTACACTTTGTTTTTCCTCCCTGAACGTATGTTGCAAGCAGTATAGAATCATTTTCAGTAATGGATTTGTAAAAGTTGTTTTTAGCTAGTTTGGTTGCTGCCATAAGTTCGATAGAGGAAAAAAGAAAAACTGTAATAAGGAAAAGGAAAATAAATTTAAAAAAAATGATACTTTTCATTTTAACTCTCTCTATAATAAAAAACATGAATACTAATAAGATTATATCGTCTGAGCTGCGTATGTCAAATAATCGGTAATGAAATTAGAGTATTAAATTGTATTTATTGTTATTTTGAAGGAGTTGTTTCGGCTTTTTTGAAATCAATAAGTTCAACTTCAAAAATAAGTGCTGAATTAGGAGTTATTTTCTGTCCGGCACCTCTTTCACCATAAGCGAGTTCTGAAGGAATATAGAATTTATACTTAGCTCCTTTTTTCATGAGCTGAACACCTTCTGTCCATCCTTTTATAACTCTATTCAGAGGAAATGTGGCAGGTTCATTTCTTGAGTATGAGCTGTCAAATTCTGTTCCATCAAGAAGAGTTCCTTTATAGTGTACTGTAACTGTATCTGTTGCTACGGGATAATCTCCTTCGCCCTCTTTTAAAACTTCATACTGAAGTCCGCTTTCTGTTGTTTTGACACCAGGTTTCTTGCCATTTTCAGCTAGGAATGTTTCAGCTTTTTTCTTGTTTGCTTCTCCTTCTGCTTTCATTTTATCCTGCTGTTTTTTCATCATTTCTTTTTGGAATTGCACAAGTGTATCTTTTATTTCATCTTCTGTTAAAAGACCTGCTTCGGAAATAATTCCTTTGGAAAGACCTTCTTTAAATGATTCAAGATCGACAGTAAAAAGGTCGCTTTTTATTGAACGTCCTACATCATAACCCATAGCATAACTTACTTTTTTAGTGTTATCCTGAGTTAAAGTTTCTTTTGTTAAGGAAGAAACATTTTTGTTTTGAGCCGGCTGATTACAGCTGACCATGATAAATAGTGAAATAAAAAGAGTCGTAAGAACAATTTTTTTCATTTTAATCTCCAATAAAACATAAAAAGACATTAACGCGCGAGTATAGCAGAAGCTATTTTAAAAGCAATAAAAAGAGTTTTTATAATTTAGATATTAAAAAAAAATTAAATGTTATAGTACTTTTTTTGTCTATCTTCAAAGACATTGTTGAAAGGGTTTAATGCTTTGTTTCTAGCTAACTCGGTTTCTAAATTGAAAATGTTTATTTCTTCAGTATTTTTGCCAGCTCTGACAAGATATTCCCCTTTTGGACTTAAAACAACACTTTCACCTGTAAAAGTAAGTGATTCTCCATCTCTCGATTCTGTGCCTATTCTGTTTGATGTTACTATATATACTTTGTTTTCGATTGCTCTTGCAAAATCTGTCTGCTGACAGTAAGGCATAACAAGGTTTGCAGAATGAGCTATTAAGTCTGCTCCTTTTAATGCCAGGGTTCTGAAGCTTTCTGGAAAAATCCAGTCAAAGCATATTGCCATTCCTATTTTTATTCCTCTGAATTCTGTAATATCAAAACCTTTGTTTCCTGGTGTAAAAAAAAGTTTTTCTTTATAAAAAAGGTGTGTTTTTCTGTATATATGTATAACTCCGTCAGGAGTAACAAACATTGATGCATTGTAAAAGCTGCCGTTATCATTTTCAATAAAGCCAAAAATAATTCCGGCATTTTTTTCTTGAGCTTTTTCTATAAAAGAATGTATAAAAGGACTATCTGTTTTGTCGGAAAGATTTTCAACTTCTTCTTTTGATATAAACTGATAACCTGTATAACAAAGTTCCGGTAATATGTAAAGTTCGGCATTTTTACTATCAATTAGAGAGAAAAGTTTTTCTATATTTCCTTTTTTATCTCCAAATACCGGATTGTTTTGAACCGATGCAATTTTCATTGATTTTGTCTCCATAAAAACTTTCACCATTTTCTATTTTTGATTTTAAATTGTCAAGAATAGCAGTTGACAATTGAGTTAAAAATTATATTATCAGGCATTGATATTTGTTTTCTGGAGTTTTGTTTAAATGTTTCGAAAGATGTTAAAATCAAAAATACATCGTGCAACTGTAACCGATGCTAATCTGAACTATCAGGGAAGCGTAACTATTGATCCTGAGCTTATGACTCTGGCAAATCTGAAACCTTTCGAATTTGTGGATATATGGGATGTTAACAATGGAAGTCGCTTTGAAACTTATGTTATTGAGGGACAAAGAGGTTCCAGAGAGATTTGTATAAATGGCGCAGCAGCCAGACTTGTTGCTCCTGGAGATAAAGTTATAATTGCATCCTCATTTTATCTGGATTCTGTTAATACCGATTTTTACCCTTCAGTCGTTTTTGTTGATGAGCTTAATAATCCTGTTGACAAGAGTTAAAAATGGTTATAGAGGCAAGACAGTTTAAGCGTTTTGATATTGAGACCTCAGTTGTTATAACAGACAATTCTATTGGCGAGCTTCCTGTTTTGTATACTGCTTCCAATTTGAGTGAAGGCGGACTTTTTATCAAAAGTGATCTTCTCTGGGAGCCTGATTCTATTCTTAGCGTTTCCTTCAATTTGCCTGGAAGATTAGAATCTGTTAAAGCTAAAGTAAAAGTTGCAAGATTGGAAGAAACTTTTGATATTTTTGGCGAAAATGTCGATGTTCATGGCATGGGACTGAAATTTATTGATATTTCGGATGAAGATTTTAATTTTCTTAAAAAAGTTATTGGTGATTTTCAGAATACGAAATAACTTTTTCTCCAAGAAATTTCATTAGTTCAGGCAAACCTTTCCTTGTTGCCGCAGATATTTTGAAAAGTTTTTTACCTTTCAAAAATTTTTCAAGCTGCTCAATAGTTTCATTATCTTCTTCATTGTAAATGTCACATTTATTGAGAACATATACTTGTTCTTTGTGAATCATTGTGTCGGAAAATTTTTCAAGCTCTCTGTTCAGTATTTCAATATCGTCGACAGGCGATTTTCTTGCAGGGTTTATTTCAACCATATGGATGAGAAATTTTGTTCTTTCCACATGTTTTAAAAATCTGTGTCCAAGACCTGCACCTTCAGATGCACCCTCTATAATTCCAGGAATATCTGCAATCACATATGATGTGAAATTGCTGTTTTCTATCATTCCTAGGTTTGGTGTAAGAGTTGTGAAAGGATAATCAGCAATTTTAGGCTTTGCATTGCTTACTACAGATATAAATGTTGATTTGCCAACTGATGGGAAACCTAATATGCCTATATCTGCTATAAGTTTAAGTTCAAGTCTTATTGTTTTTGATTCTCCTGGAAGACCATGTTGGGCATATGTCGGAGCTTTATTTACAGAGCTTTTAAACTTTACGTTTCCTTTTCCTCCAAGACCGCCTTTAGCAACAATGGCTTTTTGTCCATGCTTGGCAAGATCTGTAATAAGTTCTCCGGTTTCGTTATCATAAATCAGGGTTCCAACAGGAAGAACAACAGTTTCAGTTTTTCCTCCTCTGCCATACATTTGACTGCCCATTCCTTTTTGACCGTTTTCAGCTCTAATTTCACGTTTGAGTCTTATGTCATAAAGAGTGTTAACGTTTTCACTGGCTTCAAAGACTATGTCTCCGCCATTTCCGCCATCTCCACCATCAGGACCGCCAAGAGGAATATATTTTTCTCTTCTGAAAGTTGCTGCCCCTGGCCCACCGTGACCGGCAAATACCTTTATAACAGCTTCATCTATAAACTTCATTCTATTTTCCTAAAAAAAAGGAGCAGCCTAAAGCTGCCCCCGTTAATTTTCTGCTGTAGGATATTATTCTGCAACAACAGGTACTACGTGTACTCTCTTTCTTGCAAAACCGTTTTTACGGAAAGTCTCATATTCAACTTTTCCGTCAGTAAGGGCAAATATTGTATAATCTTTGCCTAAACCTACATTTTTACCAGGATGTATCTTTGTCCCAAGCTGTCTTACAATTATGTTTCCAGCTATAACTGCTTCTCCGCCGTATTTCTTTATACCGCGTCTTTGTCCGGCACTATCACGACCGTTTTTTGCGCTTCCGCCACTTTTCTTATGTGCCATTTAAAAACCCCTTATCTTAATTATTATTTTAAAATTTCAAGAACTTTTAACTGTGTTAAATGCTGACGGAAACCTCTTTTTACCTTGCTTCCTTTTCTTCTTCTTTTCTTAAAAACTACAACTTTTTTACCTTTGTAATTTTCTACAACCTCAAGTCTAACTTTTACGTTTTCAAGATAAGGACTTCCGATGAGAACTTCGCTGTCGTTATCCAAAAGCATAACAGGAGTATCTTCAATAATTGTTCCAACTTCTTTGTTAAGATTGTTGGCAACCAAATTTACACCTGGAACTGCTTTAAGCTGATCGCCGTTCAAATTGATTACAGCGTACATATATGCCTCCAAAAACAAGAATTCTTCAAAATACTGCTGGGCGATTATATGGATAAATGTTTGAGAGTCAAGCTTTTTTTGTTCAAAATCTCTGTTTGTTTTTTATGCAGCTTGATGCGCAGTGCATTTTCATGCATCGAGGTTTTGTTTCAGCATTGTGCATAATATTGCATTAATAATGATAAATCTCAATGATTACGTGGTGACTCTGAAAGGGAACTCTATTTGCGATTAATACTTCGAGTTTGCTTTTGGAGGTTGTTATGGATAATCTTTACAAAATATTAGATGTCAGTCCTGATGCAGAGCAGAATGAAATAAGAAAGGCTTATAGTGCAAAACTTTTTAAGTTGCATCCTGATCACGGTGGAGAAGGCGGACAGGAACTTTATAAAGTTATGAAAGCATATGAAATATTAAAGGATCCTCAGAAAAGGGCTTTTTATGATCAATCTTTTATGAAAAAAAATAAAGGTTACAGAAAAGAATCTTCTTCAAGTTCGAATCAGAAAAAAGAAGATAGATTGACAACTTACAAAATGACTTTTTTCTTTACTCCTGAAGAGATGTTTAAAGGGATGAATGTTGTCGTTAATTATAAGAACCGGGAATTTTTCGTTAAAGTTCCTAAAGAAACGTACAACGGCAGGAGTTTAAGATATGCTACAGAATATGACGGTGAACCTTTAGTTCTGGAATTAAAAATTGCCTACAAAAAGGGAAAAGAAAAGTTTGTTAAAGATAATGGTGATGTTTATATGGATCATACTATAGATGCAAACAGAGCTGCATTGGGGGGAAGAGAATCTCTGCTTTCTCCTTTAGGAGAAACTATCTCTGTTTTTTTTAAAGGGGGATTGAGGGATTCCCAGATAATTCGACTTAAAGGACAGGGGATGATGGGGCGAACTGGGGTGAGAGGTGACTTGTATCTATCGGTAAAGATTAAAAAAGTTATATTTAGTCTAAGAGCTGTCTTTTCTTGACTATTCAAATATCAAATGTTATTCTCTCCCGTAAAATGCAAATTTAATACGGGCATGATATATGGATGATAGGCAGCTGTCGGGAATGTTGATAAAAAGAGGTGCTATATCTCTTCCTGAACTCAAAGAATTAGAGGAATTAGCTACTGAAAAAGGTCAGACCCTCAAAGATGTCCTTTTTAACGAAAATAAAATTTCCGAAGATGAACTTGTAACAATGCTCAGTGAGCATTACAAAGTTCCCGTTATGGATATCGGTGATCTTGAGCTGGATAAGGATATTGCCGGGGTTATTTCACGTCAGGTTGCTGAAAGGTATTGTGTAATACCTGTTTCCAGAATTGGAAGCACACTTACTATTGCCATGAGTGATCCTTCCAACATGAATGCTATTGATGATATAAGATTTCTTACAGATTATAATGTTGAAGTTATTGTAGCTACAGAAACAGATATCAGAGAAGCTATTGATAAATATTATGATGAAGCTGAAAAAGATGAGCCTGTAAGCAAAAAGCGTGATTTCAAGCTTGATATGGAAGCTCTTATTGCTGATGCTGATACTGTTGAAATTGCAGAAACTGAAGATTTGGCTCCTACACTGGAAGAATCTCTTACAGAGTCGGCTGAAGCTCCTGTCGTTAAACTTGTAAATATGATTCTGCTTGATGCAATTCGTAAAAAAGCATCTGATATTCATGTTGAGCCATATGAAAAAAGTTTTAGAGTAAGACTTCGAATTGATGGTACTCTTTATGATACCATACATCCTCCTATACACATGAAGGATTATCTTGTTGCAAGATTTAAAGTTATGGCAAATCTCGACATAGCTGAAAAAAGAGTCCCTCAGGATGGACGTATCAAAATTAAGCTTGGAAAAGGCGAGGAGATGGATTTCCGTGTGTCGGTTCTTCCTACAATTTTTGGAGAAAAAGTTGTTCTTCGTCTTTTGGATAAATCAAACCTTCAGCTAGATATGACCAAACTTGGTTTTTTCCAGGAACAGCTTGAAGTTTTTAAGGAAGCTATACATAAACCATATGGAATGGTGCTTGTTACAGGTCCTACAGGTTCCGGTAAAACTACAACACTTTATTCCGCTCTTTCCGAACTTAATGAAGTTGGAACAAATATTTCTACAGCAGAAGATCCAGTCGAATTTAACCTTGAAGGTATAAATCAGGTTCCCATCAGAGATGCTGTAGGTCTTACATTCGCAGCTTCTCTGAGAAGTTTTCTCAGGCAGGATCCTGATATTATCATGGTAGGTGAAATCAGAGACTTCGAAACAGGCGAGATTGCTGTTAAGGCTGCTCTTACCGGTCATATGGTTTTGAGTACACTTCATACGAATGATGCTCCTGCTACAATTACAAGGCTTCTTAACATGGGTATTGAAAGTTTTCTTGTTACAGCATCTCTTAACTGCATTGTTGCACAGAGACTTGGAAGAAAATTATGCCCTGAATGCAAAAAAGAAACTTCAATGACAAAAGAACAGCTGCTGGAGCTTGGTGCTACAGAAGACATGCTTGAAAATGGGTATACAATTTATGAAAAGAATTATGACGGCTGTGATTACTGTTCCGGACGAGGATATAAAGGTCGAATAGCTTTCTATGAAGTTTTAAAAATGACTGATGTGGTAAAGGAAGCAGTATTAAATGGTGCAAGTGCTATAGAGCTTAAGCAGGTTGCTATGGAAGACGGTATGCTTACAATGAGGCAGAGTGCTGTAAAAGTTATGCTTGAAGGAACTACAGATTTGGCGGAAGTTGTAAGGAATACCGCCCCTGATAAATAGGAGATGTTGATATGGTTGATAGTGCAACAGTTAACTTACAGGATTTACTAACTCTTCTTATAGAGCAGAATGCGTCCGACCTTCATATTACGTCAGGAGCTCCACCTCAGCTCAGAATAGATGGTGATTTACATCCTGTTAATTTACCGCCTCTTTCGCCTGTCGATACAAAAAGGCTTGCCTACAGTATAATGACTGAAAAGCAGAAAAAAACATTTGAGGAGAAAAATGAGCTTGATTTAAGTTTCGGTGTTAAAAATCTGTCAAGATTCAGAGCAAATGTTTTTGTACAGAGGGGTGCTGTAGCTGTCGCCATCAGAGTAATTCCCTATAAAATACTTTCTTTCGAAAAACTTGGTCTTCCACCAGTTGTAGAAAAACTGGCCAATAAACATCGAGGACTTATTCTTGTTACAGGACCTACCGGCAGTGGAAAATCAACAACACTGGCTTCAATTCTTGACTACATAAACAGAAATAGAAAAGGACACATAATAACAGTAGAAGATCCTATAGAATATATTCATATGCATAGGAACTGTATCGTAAATCAGAGAGAAGTTGGTGCAGATACATATTCTTTTGCCAATGCTCTTAAATATATATTGAGACAGGACCCGGATGTTGTTCTTGTTGGTGAAATCAGAGATCTGGAAACTATGGAGACAGCTCTTACCATTTCCGAAACAGGTCACCTTTGTCTTGCAACACTCCATACAAACAGTGCAATAGAAACAATAAACAGAATTATAGATATGTTCCCTGTGAATCAGCAGGGACAAGTCAGAGTGCAGCTTAGCTTTGTTTTGGAAGGAATAGTCTCTCAGCAGCTTATTCCAAAAATTCATGGAGGTAGGGTGATTTCAACTGAAATACTTATACCTAATGCTGCTGTAAGAAATCTTATAAGAGAGAGAAAGCTTTCACAGATATATTCATTAATGCAGTCAGGTCAGAAAACACATGGTATGCAGACAATGAATCAGGATCTGGTAAGGCTTATTGCTACAGATCAGATAGCTTTCGCGGAAGCAGAGCAGAGAGTAACCAATCTTGATGAATTCTCTTCTCTTTTGGCGCAAACTTCAAAGTATTGAAAGGAGAGTTGAATGCCTGTTTATAAGTATAATGGTGTTAATAAAAAAGGTGAAAATGTAAAAGGAATTATTGATGCTGACAATGAAAAGGATGCTCAGAATTCTCTTTTAAGTCAAGGTGTTAAGCTTCAGTCAATAAAAAGGGATTGGACTCAGATAGAAATAGGCGGAGGAAGCGTTCCAGCCAAAGAAGTAATGGTATTTACAAGAATGTTTTCCACAATGATTGATGCCGGTCTTTCCATTATTCAGGCTTTGGACATTCTCTCTCAGCAGGGGACATGTAAACCTTTTCAGAGAATTTTAAGAAAAGTTAAGAATTCTGTTCAGGAAGGTAAAAGTCTTTCAGAATCTTTAAAAGGCTATAGTCATGTATTTGATGATCTTTATATAAACCTTGTTGCAGCAGGCGAAGTAGGTGGTATTCTGGATACTATTCTTGAAAAACTTGCTGTTGCAAAAGAAAAAAGTATGGCTCTTGAAAAGAAAGTCAAATCTGCAATGACTTACCCAATAACAATTCTTGTAATCACTATTGTTGTTGTTATCATTTTGATGGTAAAAGTTGTTCCGGCGTTTTCAGGTATGTTTATGCAGAGTGGTAAGGCATTGCCTGGTCTGACTCAGCTTGTTGTTGATATAAGTGATTTTTTTCAGGATCATATAATTATTATTGTAATAGCCATTATCGGTTTTGTTATAGGGCTTAAGATGCTTCTTAAACTGCCTAAAGTGCGTTATGCCATGGATAAAATGGCTTTACAACTTCCGATAATTGGTGAAACTGTAAGAAAAATTGCTGTTGCAAGATTTACTTCAACGATGGCAACTCTTATTGCTTCAGGTGTTCCTCTTGTTGAGGCTCTTGAAGTTGTTTCAAAAACAGCTGGAAATAAAATTATAGAAAATGGTATAGTTTATGTTAGAGAAAGAGTTATGGAAGGTCAGGATATGACAACACCTCTTACAGAAACTGGAATATTCCCTGGTCTAGTAGTTCAGATGGTTGGTGTTGGAGAAGCAACAGGTGCAATGGATATTATGCTTTCAAAAATTGCCGATTTTTATGATGAGGAAGTTAACGCCGCTGTAAGCGCTCTTACCTCGATGCTTGAACCTCTTATGATGGTTGTAATAGGCGGTATAGTTGGTACGATTCTTATTGCTATGTATATGCCTATTTTCTCTATGGGAAAAGCGTTGGAATAAACAATGTCTCTCAAAGAAGAAAAAATATCTGAAAGGCTCTTTTCGTTTCTGCTTATAAGGTTTTTTCTTCTTTTTGCTCTTTTTGCGGCTTTTTACCTTTTCCCGATAGTATTGGGAGTTGTAAAAAGATCTGATGTAATTACCGACATTTTTTTTATATTTTTTCTCTCGTTTCTTGTATTTAATCTTTTTTCTGTTTTTTATTATAAAAAGATAAACAAAGTAAGAATTACCAGATTTGCTTTTCTTCAATTTATTGTAGATGTTTTTTTCTGGGTTATTATTTCTTATCTTACAGGAGGCCTTAAATCTCCCTACCTTTATGTAATAGTTATAAATATTTTATATTCAGGCATAATTCTTGGTGAAAAAGGAGCTCTTACCAATGCTGTTATAAGTTTTTTTTCTCTCATAGGGCTCGGCGTTGTACTTAAGCTGGAAATATTTCCTGATCTCTCTTTTCTTTTATTTGAAAGTTCAAATATTGAATGGAGAGATTTTTTACTAAGAACATCGCTTTTCTTGCTGTTTTTCGCCGTTTCAGGAATTATTTCAGGTAAAATTGCGGAAAATTTTTCTGATTACAATCAGGAAATTGAAGATCAGAAAATAATTGAAAGTAAAATAAAAAGAAACTTTTTAAATATCTTATCTGTGATACCTGAAGGGGTTATGCTTGTTGACGAAAACAGCACCTTATATCTTAATAAGTATGCTCAGAATTATAAGAGATATGTTACAGGACTCCGTTATATAGTAATTAATAGAGAAAATTTTGATGACTGGATAGAAATCAGAGTAAAAGATAAGATATTTTCATGTTCAAAAAAGAATTATTATAATGGACAGCTTATTGTGCTTTTTTCTGATATTACAGATAAAAAGAGTGCGGAAGAAGATTCAAAAAGAATTGAAAAACTTGCTGCAATAGGTAATTTGACTGCCCTTATTGCTCATGAAATAAAAAATCCGTTAGCGTCCTTAATAGGTTCTACAGAACTACTTTTTGCAGGCTATGAAGCTGTTGATGAAGATACTGAAAGGCTTGTTGAAATAGTAAGGCGTGAAGGAGAGAGGATAAAAAGACTACTTGAAGATCTTTTCAGCTACAGTCAGGATAGAAGTTTTACCTATAAGGAAACAGATATATTTGAGCTTGTCAGTGAAATAGTGAAAGTTGCAAAAGCTGGTTATCCTTTAGCTCAGATAAGTGCTATAGGAGAACACTTCGGAATAGATGTCGACAGAGACAGAATTAAAGAAACTTTGTGGAATCTGCTTCTTAATGCTCTGGAAGCTACCGACAAAGAAGGTGTTATTGTATTTTCTGTTATAGATTGCGGGGAAAAAGCTGAAATCAGAATAAAAGACAATGGTCCTGGAATTTCTTCAGATGTTCAGGACAAAATCTTTGAACCGCTTTTTTCGACTAAAGAACGGGGGAGTGGCTTCGGACTTTCAATAGCACATAGAAACATCTTAAAACATGGAGGTTCCATTAATTTTACAACTTCTGAAGATGGAACAGAGTTCGTTATAGAGCTTCCGTTTAAAAGAGAGGAATAAATTTGGAAAAAATCAAAATTCTTGTAGTTGACGATGAACTAAGTATGAGACAGTTTTTAAAAATACTCCTAAAAAAAGAGGGGTATGAGGTAGAAACTGCTGTTAACGGAGAAGATGCTGTAATAAAAGCTAAAACAGATTTTTTTCCTGTTATTCTTATGGATTACAATATGCCTGGAGCTATAGATGGAATAGAACTCCTTCAGGAATTTCTTTATATTTCGAAAGAACATAAAGTTATAATAATAACAGCCTATTCAAGCACTGATCAGGCTATAAAAGCTATTGAGCTTGGTGCCTTTGATTATGTAAGTAAACCATTCAATGTTGTTGCAATAAGAGAGCTTGTTGCAAAAGCATTAAAAGACTATAAACCTCAAGCTGCTGCCAGTGATATTTATGTTAAATCTTACTCAACTGAAAGCATTGATTCCAAAAGTAATTCAATGATAGAAATTGAAAGCTTTGCTGAAAGGATTGCGCCTACAGATTCTACAGTTCTTATTACAGGTGAAAGTGGTGTCGGTAAAGAAGTTCTGGCCAGTAAAATTCATCAGTTAAGTAACAGAAAAAATGGACCATGGTTCCCTATAAACTGCGGAGCAATCCCTGAAAATTTACAGGAAAGTATGTTTTTCGGTTATAAAAAAGGCGCATTTACAGGGGCGGATCAGGACAGACCCGGATATTTTGAAGTCGCTTCAGGAGGAACACTCTTTCTTGATGAAATAGGTGAGCTTGGTGAGAATATGCAAGTCAAATTATTAAGAGTTCTTCAGGAAAGAAAGTTTATTCCGGTTGGCGATACTATCTTGAAAAATGCAGATGTTCGTATAATAGCTGCCACCAATAGTGATCTTAGAAAAATGATAAAGGAAGGTCGTTTCAGGGAAGATCTTTTTTTCAGATTAAATGTCTTTGAACTTAATATTCCGCCACTTAGGGACAGACGTGAAGATATTCTGCCGCTTGCAAAACTTTTTCTAGAAAACTTTTCTAAATCTTATGATAAGCCTCTTAAATTAAGTAGTGATGCTGAACATTTTCTTTTGAATTACACTTTTAAAGGAAATGTCAGAGAGCTCAGAAACATGCTTGAAAGAGGTTCTGTCCTTTCTACTGACGGGATTGTTTCTCCAGGCATGCTTGTTCAGAAAAACAATAAATCAGCATCAGCTTTGGTTACAGAAAATGAAATATATTCAAAGCGTCCCGATTTTCCAATTGAACTTGACACAATTCTTGAAAATATTGAGAGATACTATGTAATTGAAGCTCTTGAAAAGTGTGGATGGAAAAGGGCGGAAACAGCAAAAGCTCTTGGAATAAACGAACGTTCCCTGCGGTATCGAATGCAGAAACTTGAACTTACAAAAGGTGATTAATTCTTACAGCCTGACATTGCTTTCTGATATTTTTCCTTTTCCTTATCCAGAGTTGCCTGATTTCTTATTTTGTTATCATCTTTCTTTTTAAGCAAAGCATCTCTTTTAGCAGTTAAATCCTGTTTTGTCTTTTCTGATTTCTGTTTTGAGGCAAGAATAAGATTATCGTACTTGGTTTTTATTTTATCACTTTCATTATTGTAAACTGTTTCAGCCACCTCTTTTGCCTTCTCTCTCTTTTCTTTTTTTGTATTGAACTCATTGTTTGCCTTTATTTTTTCCGACATTATTTTGTCATCCATATCAGCAATTTTATTATTGAAAGCATCAAGCTGTTTTTGCATAATGTCTCTTGGTTTTGTATATTTATCATCCAGTGATTTTTTAAAAAGAGTTTCCTTCATAAGCATTTCCTGTTTCCACTTTGTATCTCTTATGTTACGAAGAGCTTTTCTTGCAGCAATTTCTTTATCTCTTTTTTCCTGAGCTTTTTTTACCTTCATATCCACAGTTATTTTTGCTACTTTTTTATTTTTCAGAAAAGTTGTATACGCTTTTTCCTTCTCTTTTTTTTCCGTTAGCTTTTTTGCTCTAAATTGTTTTACCTGTGCATTAAGAAAAGAGTTTTCTTTTGAAAGCTGAGTATCAAGCTTTTCATTTTCCGTTATATATTCAGCTTCAGCGGAAGGATCACCTTTTTTTGCATCATATATTTTTTGTACTTCGGCTCTTTTTTTCTCAATTTCGCTCTGCTTTTTTTCCATTTCGGCAGCTTTTTCTATCGCATACTGCTCTATCTCTTTATCAACAGCAGAAACAGCGGCTTTTACGCCTTCCTCATTCTTATCCCAAGCTTCAAGCTCCTTGTTTAGACTATCAAATTCTTTCTGATAATCCTCTGCAACTTTTGTCTGAAATTTTCTGTCTTCATCTTCATCTTTCATTCTTTGTATTTCATTATCTGATTCGATTTTTTCCTTTTCCTTTTCATGTTTTGCAAACATTTCCTGTTTTAAAGGTTCAAAAGCTGCGAGATCTTTCTCTGTTTTTTCTTTTAATTTCACCAAAGAAGCTCTACTGCTTTCATTATCAGTATTTGCCTTATTCATTTTTTCCTGATCAGCTTTTTCTTCATTTTCAAGCTTCATTAGAGTTGTTTCGTAAATTTTTCTTACTTTATCCAGCTCTTTGGATCTATCTGATTCATATTTATCATTAGTTTTAACAAGAGTTGAAGCTTCAGCTTTTTCAAGATTTACAATTTGAGTATCCAGCGTTTCTATCATATTATCAAGATTTTTCTCTTCCTTATCCCAGCTTTCTTTCATTTCAGTGATCTTTTTAGTGAATTCCGATTTTACATCGGCGCAGGATTTAGCTTCAAGATTTGATGATAAAATAAAAATAAAAGTAAGTAACAGAGAGCAGTAAACATTTTTTCTCATAAAAAACTCCTTTTGATAGACAAACTAATGGATTATAACAAATAGATTTAAGAAATCCAGACAAAAAAACTTGAATTGAGAAGGCTAGATAAATAGGATATGCAGGTAGCAAACTGTTTTATAATTATAGCGGAGGTTTTTTATGAGACTTGTAGCATTATTAATGTTGATATTCTTTTCAATGGCCGTTACAGCAGAAGAACCTGCATTAGTTCCTCCTAAAAAGACTACTAAAAAAGATGATTCTGAAAAAGAAGATGATTCCAAAAAGGAAGAAAAGAGCGAATATCAGGATCTCTATCAGCAGTATTTAAACAAATACAAACAGCAGAATGAGAAAAAGGAAGAGCCTGCCCCTGAAGTTAAGAAAGAAGAACCTGCTCCATCAGTTCCTGAACCCAAGAAAGAAGTGCCGGCTCTCGTAAAACCGGAGAAAAAAATAGATGCCGCACCAAAACCGTTTAAAGACATTCCTGTCGCTGCCGAAAATAAAAAGATAAATAAACAAATTCCTATTAAAAAGAAAGCGGAAAAAAGAGACTACACCTTTCATATCAAAGGTTTCGGAGCTATTACAAATGGAATGCAGTTCTTTGGCTCTGATAAGAAAAGTTCAAGTTATAAATTTACACTTGACAACGCTCTTGTTGATATGGACATGAACATTAATTCCATAGCAAAAGCCAGATTCTTATATGACTTTGCCGCACTTTACAGTGAAGAGGTAAGCTTTGTTTCAAACAACTACAACACAGACCTTGATGCTGTAGAAGTTGATGGCGGAACAGGCAATAAAGTTGATGCTGTAAAAGAAGCAAGTATTGACTTTGACAATCTTCCATATGGAATCATTATAAAAGCAGGAAAGTTTCAGGTACCTTTCGGTATAGAAAACAGCTGTCAGGCATACGAAATTCCTTTCTGGTTTAAATCAAGAGTTTCAGAAGTTTATCTCGGAAACGGATTTAACGACCTCGGCGCAACCCTTGGATATAAAATCGACCTTTTCCCAGGCTCAACTTTAACAGCCAGATATACAATGTTTAACGGTTCAAACAGTGTACAGCTTGACGGAGCAGATCTTTACAATGCACCGGCACACTCATTTGACATAAGATACGAAGCAACAGGCAAACTCGAATCCACAGTTTCATTTTCTGTAATATACGGCAGCGCCTACATGCCTTTTGAATCCATAAGCGGAGGTCTCGCCGAATCCATAGCTTCAAAAGTAAAGGATGTTGACACATATGATTTAAGACACGAAGAAAAAAATCTTCTCTTCGGAGCAGGAGTTTCTCTTGACTATCATTTCAGCGATACATTTAAACTCGGTTTTGATGGAGAATTCTTCTATTCATCAAGAAGCCTTTACAATCCAGCTGTAAATTATACAAGCGGCACAACAGGATACCTTCTTGTTGATTCCATATCACTCTACACAGACACAAACTATACTTCATACGGTTTTTATATCGCACCAAAAATGTCTTACAGCATAGTAGACCTTATGCTCAGATTCAGCATGCATAAAGCACCGACATTTATCGAAACACTTGGAGACGACAACAATCTCTACACAGGTTTTGACGCACTTGCAAACATTAACTTCGCAGACAACGCAGGACTTGCGCTCTCTTTCCGCTACTACCGTGAAAAACTCAACCATTACCTTCCTCTTGTTGATGCGGCAGATTACTCGGAAGAAACATTCAACACAACAGAAGTTTTTGCATCATTATGGTTCAGCATAGACTATTTTGCAAAATAGCTTGTCTTTTTCCCATTATTCATTTAACTTAAACCAGTAAACTTTTTATTAGAAACGATGATAAAATTTGAAATAACAAAATTATTCATAGAAGGCCTCAATATTGTAAAACCGCACAGATTCGGAGATGAAAGAGGCTTCTTTGAAGAATTCTACAATAAAAAAGCATTTGAAGATTCAGGACTTACAGCCGATTTCGTTCAGGATAATCACTCAAAATCACGTAAAGACGTACTTAGAGGCCTTCATTTTCAGAAAAAAGCCCCGCAGCTTAAACTCGTCAGGGTTTTAAGAGGTTCAATATACGACGTAGCAGTCGATCTTAGAAAAGGATCGCCGACATACGGGAAATGGCATGGTGAAATCCTTACATTTGAGAATGGAAAAATGCTCTGGATTCCCGAAGGATTCGCACACGGCTTTCTAACCCTTGAAAACGACACAGAAGTGCTATATAAATGCAGCAATCTTTACAACCCCGAAGACGAAGGGGGAATAATATGGAACGATATCGACATCAAAATCAACTGGGGCATAGAAAATCCGCTCATTTCAGAAAAAGATAAAAAACATCCCGCCTTCAAAGACTTTGATTCTCCATTTGTTTACAAGGATTCAAAATGAAAACAGCACTACTCGGCGCATCAGGCCAGCTTGGAACAGAAATAAGAAAAATCATTGATACGGAACCACTTACAAGAGAAAATTACAGCATAGATGAACCTTTTGAAAAGTGCGCAGAGCTGCTTCTTCCATACGATACAATCATCAACGCAACAGCATACACCAATGTTGAAAAAGCGGAAAGTGAAATCGAACAGACATTTAAAATAAACGCAAAATTTCCCGGAAAACTTGCAGAATACTGTAAAAAACATAAGAAAACACTCATCCATTTCAGCACAGACTACGTCTTTAACGGTGAAAAAACCGTGCCATATAAAGAAAACGACATTCCAGCCCCGATTAACATCTATGGAAAATCAAAATTTGCAGGAGAATTCCTGGTATCATCATCATGCAAAAAATTCTTTATATTCAGACTAAGTTCACTCTTCGGAAAAGCAGGAGCAAGCGGCAAAGGTGGCAATTTCATTGAAACCATGCTTAAAATGGCAAAAGAAAACAAAAAAATCAGAGTAATCTCGGACCAGACAATGAGCCCGACCTATGCAGCTGATGCCGCAGAAATGATTAAAAGTTTTCTTGTAAAAAATGAGAAAACCTATGGAACATACCATTTCGCCAACAGAGGAACCTGCTCGTGGTTTGATTTTGCATCAAAAATATTTGAAATTGAAGGCATAAAACCAGACATAAACGCCGTTACATCAAAAGAATTCATTACAAAAGCATTAAGACCCGCCTACAGCGTTCTTGATACATCAAAAATAAGCTTAAAAGTAAAAATCAGACGCTGGGAAGAAGCACTGGAACACTATATCTCAGAAAGAAACAGTTAAAAAAGAAAACTTTAGCAAGCAAAACCCAAAAAAGCGGGAGTATCATAAAAACTAACACAGAAACAGACAGAAACTTTCCCAATATTTCTTTCACAACACCTGTTTATAACACATTACAGCATTCAGTAACCTTTCTGAAACTTTTTTACCAGAGATTTATACCAGAATTTGTTCATAAAAGGTCTTTCGGCTATAAGAAAAAATACAGATGAAATTACAAGGACTAAAACAATCAGTATCGCAGCATATATACCTGTATTTATAATCTGATTATCTGAAAAAGTTTTTCTTACTAAAGGATTTCCAAACAAACTGATAATTGGATAGTGAATAAGATATATGGAATAACACATTCCACCGATATTTGTGATAACTCGCATTGAGAGTATTTTAAACGTTTTATGAATGAGCACATAGTAATAGAAAAAAAATATACTAGCAATCTGAGCTGTTTCCATAACCATTTTCAAGTATCTTGAACCAACATCCTTATTATCAAGCAGCCATATTAATATAAATATTATTAACGCTATTAAAGAATCAAACTTAGTTGCCGGTAATAACGTTATTTTGTCTGCATATATATCAGCCAGAATAAAACCAGTAAGAAAATATGGTAGATAATTGATAATTGTTATAAAAGGAAAATCAATAAAGTTATCAGCACACACAAACAGAATTGATACAGTAGCAAGTAGTACATATTTTGTTCTTTTGTTTTTTATTAAAAAGAAATATGCCATAAGAGGTGCAAGCATATAAAACTGAGCTTCAACTTCAAGACTCCATGTCACTATATTTATCTTAGTCAGCGACTCGCCGAATATTATGTTATGCAGATAGAAAATTGATGCAGAGTAACTTTTTAAAGCATCAGCTAATGAAAGTTTATGTGCCACAAAAACTGTCGCAAAAAGCAATGTGGTCATTACTATAATATATGGTGGTTCAAGTCTTGACAACCTTCTTATGAAATAGTTTTTTATGCTGACTTTTTTCCCTTTACCTAAATAATATCTTGCAAAAGGAAGCCCCAAAATGAAGCCACTTATCACAAAAAACAGAGAGACACCAAGATCTCCTCTATGAAGAATTTCTTTCAAAATATTAAAATCAAAAAATTCTACATATTTAGTCTGATCTTTTACAGAAAGAAAACCGGCTAAGTGAAAAAAGACAACACTAGTGATAGCAATAAATCTTAATCCGTCTATTTCAGGAATAAAATTTCCTGAAGATGTTATTCTTCTGAAAGATAATTTCATAAACATTCCTATCAACGTAAACGTTCAGCAATATAAAACACTTTAATATAAAGCGCAAGATTATTATCTGGCAAAGTAGTAATGTCCGGCTGTTAAAAAAAATCTCTGATAAAAAAAATAAAATCATTAGGAAAAATTTCAATAAATAAAATTTAACATAACAAAAAATACTTGCATATTCTTTTTATATCATGTAATTTTATACATATATTACTAAAATAATAACTACACATGAAAAACATTTTCAAAAGTTGTTATCAGTCAGATAAAAATCACAAATCTTTATGCAGTAACAGTTTAAATTTAATATTTTTAAGCTTAATTTATTTAAAAACAGCTCACAACGTTGTTAAAAACGGTAAATCAGTTGTCATATACAGTCAAACGATTGCAATATATGCTAAAGCGATAGTCATTTACGCTAAACAGATTGCGATATATGCTAAAACGATTGTCATTTACGTTAAACAGATTGCAATATACGCTAAAGCGATTGTCATTTACACTAAACAGATTGCAATTTATGCTAAAACGATTGTCATTTACGCACTTAAATATTACATTTTTGTATTAAAGAAACACAAACACGCTCCAGAGAACCTTAAAAATGATTTTTGCACCCGTAAATACAGTAAAGTATTTTTAAAAACCATTTAAGGAGAACAGAAAATGGAAAACGAAGAAAAAACGACACAAAACAAAACCACAGAAGAGACAAAGAAAACAAGAAAAAGCAATTCAGGCGAAAAAGAAAAACTAATGCAGTGGAAACTCATCATTGCAGCCTTAAAAACAGATGAAGAAATAAAAGCAGTAATGTTAAAAAGAAATTTCTCAGATGAAAAAATCAGCGGCATAGAAGAACAGTACAACAAACTCATTGAATTAAGTTCAAAACAGCAATCAGCAATTGGAGAAAAACAACAGGCGCAGGAAAAATTCGGCAAACTGAAAACCGAACTGATAGAATTCTACAAAAGCACACGAACATTTGCCAGACTTGCACTAAAAGAAGACACATCAAATCTTAAATCATTAGGAATCGATGAACCATTAAAAACAAGCTTTGCAGCCATGATGGATAAAATATCACAATTTGTCATGAACGCACTGGACAATGAAATAATCCTTACAAAACTTGCCGAACTCGGAGTAACAAGAGAAAATATTGAAACACTATCAGCAAAATACAATGAAACCATCACAGCAAAAATAGAAGTTGAAAATGAAACAGCTGAATCGATGCGTTTAACCAAAGAAAAAATAAAAAAGTTTGCTGAAATGGAAAAAATATTTAAAACCATTATAACAATTGTAAAGACTGACCTTAAAGAAAGACCTGACCTTTTAAGCAAAATGGGGATATAACACTTAAAACATTGTTATTAAAACAAATTCAATTAAAAAAAAACCTAGTCTGTTGCTTTTGAATATGCTTGACGTAAAATTTATTTTTTATCAGGAAATATTTCAGCCACATATCTTGATGCATCAGACGCCCAGAGGGGCGTTGCTACACAGGTTTCATTTTGACATAACCTCAATAAACGTTATAATCATTTAACTTAATTTAAGTGAGGCGGTAATGAAAAAGATTCCATACGGCATTGCAAATTTTGAAGATTTGAGAGAAGGAAATTACTATTTTATAGATAAAACCAAATATATTGAGAAACTGGAAAACAATAATGGTAAATTTATATTCTTTCTTCGTCCTCGCAGGTTCGGGAAATCTCTTTTCATTTCTATGCTTGAACATTACTATGATATAAATAAAAAAGATAAATTTGAAGAGCTTTTCAAAGATACTTATATTGGTAAAAATCCGACTCAGCTTAGAAACACTTTTCCTATATTAAAGCTTAATTTTTCAGGAATTCCGACAAATAAAAGCATGGAAGAGATAGAATTTTCTTTTGATGATTCAATTAGAGCCTCTGTAAATGGTTTTTTTGAGAAATATCAGAAGAAACTTAATATCCCGGAAAATGTTAAGGATGAAGTCCTTTCAAAAAAATCTGCCGGAGATCTGTTTAATTCATTTGTAAGCAATCTTTATTATAAATCCGGGATCAGCTATTATCTTTTAATCGATGAATATGATAACTTTGCAAATAACATTCTGATTCATCATGGTAAAGGTTCATATCAGGATTTAACACACGGCGGCGGCTTTCTCCGAAGTTTCTTTGCCGCTGTAAAGAATGCAACAGAGACCAGAACTGTTGAAAGACTTTTTGTAACAGGAGTATCACCACTGGTTTTAAGTGATGTTACAAGCGGCTTCAATATGGGCGACAATATCTCAACTGCTGTCCCGTTTAACTCAATGATAGGCTTCACAACTGAAGAAGTTAAGGAAATGGTAGATTATTACATCTCGGAAGGGGCTGTAAAAGAAGAGGAAAGAGCAAAAATTCTTGAAACACTTAAAATCAACTATGACAACTACTCATTTTCAGATAAAACAGATGAAAAAATCTATAACTCTGACATGGTTTTATATTTTTTCAATAAATATTTTCAGTCGGGCAACATTCCGAATGAACTTATAGATCCTAATATCCGCACAGATTTCGGTAAACTTAAGTTTCTGATTCTCCAGGATAAGAAACTGAACGGAAACTTCTCAATACTCACTGAACTTCTGGACAAAAAGGAGACAGAGACGGATCTTGTAAGCAGTTTTGCACTTTCAGATATTATAGAGCACAGTAAATTTAAATCATTTCTTTATTATCTCGGACTTCTCACGATAAAAGATCATGTATTTGCAAACCACTATGTCATGAATGTGCCGAATGAAACGGTTAAACAGATGCACTTTGAATATATCCGTGAAGCACTTAAAGGAAGATATGATGAACTTAACATAAATACAGACTTTTTAAGCAAAGAGTTCATTAACATGGCTTTTAAAGGTGAGTGGACAAAACTTATGACCTATATTTTAGATAAGTTTTATGAAGCATCATCAATAAGAGATTTCATCTATCGTGAAGAAGGGATAAAAATGTTTCTTCTTGCTTACTTTAACATAACCAAACTTTATTTTGTAGAAAGTGAACCTGAAATGAATCACGGCTACGCTGATATTTTTCTTCAGAAGAATTATGCCGTGACAGATTTAACGAAATATGAATACTTAATCGAAGTTAAATACAGAAAAGCAGGTGAAACTGAATCAGTGGAAACATTAAAGGAAAAAGCAGCCGCTCAGCTTGAAAGATATGCCAAAAGTCAGAAGATAACATGCCCCGTCAAAAAGCTTATTGTCATCTGCTCAGCCAAAGAGTGCGAGTTTTTTGGGGAAGTGTAATTGGCAATTTATCTGCGTGTTTATGAAACGCTTTTTTTCCAAAGGAGCAAACCATGAAATACGATAACGAGCTTACTTTATATAAACGGAGCAGCAATTTTCTCTGGACTGATCCTTATATTGCTAAAAATATGCTGAAGGCGCATCTTGATTTTACAAATGATGCTGCAAGCCGTAATATTAAGACTATTAATAAAACTGTTAACTGGATCGAGCCTAAGATTAAGGGAAAAAGGGTTCTGGATCTTGGCTGTGGTCCCGGTCTTTACTCTTCTATTTTTGCGGGTCGCGGGTTTGATGTCACGGGCGTTGATATTTCGGCTTCTTCTATTGATTATGCCAGAGAGAGTGCTGAAAAATGTAATCTTGATGTGAATTTTCTCTGTATGGATTATCTTAATGGCGATTTCGGCACTGGTTTTGATGCTGCTTTTTGTATTTACTGCGATTTTGGCGCGCTGATTCCTTCCGAGAGGGAGGTTTTTCTTAAAAAGGTTCATGGTGCGCTTAATCCCGGCGGTGTTTTTATTTTTGATGTGTTTGGTGCTGGGATTTCGCTTTGTAAGAGTGAGTTCAGGAACTGGCGGTTTTCGGATGGTGGTGATTTCTGGTGTGAGAGCGGTTATCTTGCTCTTGAGGAGTGCAGGCATTTTCCTGATAGTTCTGCATGGGGCTTTCGTAATGTGATTATTGAGGAGAATGGTTTTTCAAGGGAATTTATTACGTGGGATTCTTATTTTTCACAGGATGATGTTTCTCTGATTCTTGAAAAGAATGGTTTTAAGGCTGTTTCTTTTAACTATAAGCTTGTTGAGAGTAGTAATTTTACGAGCAGTGATGTGATTTTCACGTGTGCGGTGAAGGTTTAGTTTAAAATTTTTTATTTTGCACAGCGGAATCCGTTTGCTTCACTTCTGAATGCCGGATTTCTGCTGTATCTGTATGATGTGCGCTGAGCTACGTAGTTGTTGCTTTTTGATCCGCCACGCAGTACACGGTATGTTCCGTTTTCTGCGCCCTGAGGGTCAGTTGCCGGTGATGTTGCGTAATATTCAGCACCGTACCAGTCGTTTACCCATTCAAATACGTTGCCTGCCATGTCATAAAGCTGATATTGGTTTACTCCGTCTGCTTTGCTGCCGATTTCCCATGTACCGCTTGTTCCGCAGCTGCTTCCTCCGGCGTTTTCGTCATACATTGCCGCATAGTTGCATGTTGCTGTTTCATTTCCCCACGGATATATTCTTCCGTCTGTTCCTCGTGCGGCTTTTTCCCATTCTGCTTCTGTAGGGAGTCTTTTGCCTGCCCATTCGCAGTATGTTTTTGCTCCGTACCAGCTTATGCAGTTTGCAGGATGGTTGTTTTTATCTGATGCGCCAATATTGCATGTCAAACTATCTGTATTTGTTGAATAATGTGGTTCTGATGTATTGTTGTTACTGCATGCACCTGAATTTATGCATTCCTGATACTAATTTACTGTTATTTCATATTTGTCTATTTTATATTCCGATAGTGTTATCTGATGATATGGTTTTTCGTTTGTACCGCAGTTGCTGTCAATTGTTTCATTGCAGCCCATCATAAATTGTCCGGCTGGGATTACTGTCATTGATTCAACGACTGTATCTTCGTCCGGTGTTTCTTCATTTTCATCTGTTTCGATGTTAATGTCCGCATTTTCATCCGGTACTAACTCATCTTCGTCTGTTTCAGTGTCGGGGTTTGTTATGTCTTCATCTGTTTTGGTGTCAATGTCCGCATTTTCATCCGGTATTAATTCATCTTCATCTGTTTCGGTGTCGGTGTTTGTTATGTCTTCATCTGTTTTGGTGTCAATGTCTGCATTTTCATCCGGTATTAATTCATCTTCGTCTGTTTCCGTGTCGGTGTTTGTTATATCTTCATCTGGTTCGATGTCTAGAACTTCTGTGTCTTCGTCAGTTACAGTAATTGTGTCATTGTCTGTCTTATTAGGTTTTTTTGTGCTGCCATCGTCACAGCTGATTGCAGTAAGAAGCAGTAATACAGTAAGTAATAAGATTTTTTTCATTTTTTCTCCACATTTATGTTTATAGCCCATAAAAATATAGCTTCAAAAAAACTATAATCAAGAAAATGTTCGGTTGTTTTTTTATGCTGTTTATTCTAGTAGTTTGTTGTTTGGTTTTATTTTATAAAATAAATTGCTGTTTTTTACGTGTGCGGTGAAGGTTTAGGTTTGTTATTTTGCGCAGCGGAATCCTAATCCTGCATAAACAACATCCGGTGATGCAAAAACTCTTTTTGAAACACGCATCTGATAGAGATATTCTGCCAAAGTTCCAAATGATTCTCCACGTATTACACGATCTGTTCCACTTGCTGCGCCTTGAGGGTCGGTTGCAGGTAATACGGAATAATAATCTTTATCGTACCAGTCATTTACCCATTCCTGCACGTTTCCGGTCATATCATAAACGCCGTAGGGGCTCATGTCTTTAGCTCTGCTTCCTATTTCCCATGCTACGTTTCCTGCGCCGCAGCTCATCCTCATATCGTCAAAACTTGTTCCTTCAGACATTATTGTATATTCACATGTTGCTGTTTCATTACCCCATGGGTATATTCTTTCGTCTGTTCCTCGTGCGGCTTTTTCCC
Source organism: bacterium (assembly GCA_963667425.1). Classification (GTDB taxonomy): domain Bacteria; phylum UBP6; class UBA1177; order UBA1177. The sequence goes on from OY763407.1 coordinate 2,841,646, forward strand.
ATTCGGCTTCGGTCGGGAGTCTTTTGCCTGCCCATTCGCAGTATGCTTTTGCTCCGTACCAGCTTACGTTGTTCATCGGATGGCTTTCTTTGCCTGGTTGAACGGCATTGCTTCCATCAACATAGAGTTGGTTTAACGAATTTTCGTTGCTGCATGAACCGGAATCTATACATGCCTTGTATGCTGCGGCTGTTACTTCGTATTTATCTATTTTGTATTCCGATAGTGTTACCTGATGGTATGGTTTTTCACCTTCACCGCATTCGTTTGCATTATCAACAAACTGATTGCAGCCCATCATGAACGGTCCTGCCGGTATTGTAACCATTTCTTCTATGCAGTCGCCCTGATTTTCCCAGAGTTTTTGTGCATTGCATATCTGTTTTTGGAATAGTGTGCCGTCTGTCTGACATGCGACTGTTTTTATTTCTCCTTCTTTGCAGGTATATCTGCATGATGTTGTTGAACTTTCTGTATTGTACTCGGGAGTGGTTTCAATTGGTACCCATTTTGTTCCGTCAAAGGTCTGTGTGTATTCGGAAACGGTGTTCCAGACTGTTTTTTCGGGTTTATCGGGGCATGTATAAACCTGTGTGCAGCTGTTTTCGATTACCCATTCGTCACATGTGCTGCTGCATGGCGCTTCTCCGCCATACTGGTTTCCAAGATATAAAGAACATGCTTTTGTATTGCTGTCACATAGTTCGACTCCTTCGTTTACGTATCCGTCACCGCAGATATTTAGTTTGCAGCTGTTTAAGCAGCTGTCTTCGTTTATTACGTTTCCGTCGTCACACTCTTCAAAGCCTTCGTTTTTGTATCCGTCTCCGCAGATGTTTGCTTTGCAGTCGTTTAAACAGCTGTCTTCGTTTGAAAGGTTGGCGTCATCGCATTCTTCTCCGCTGTCTAAATGTCCGTTTCCGCATAGCTGGCAGACTGTTTCATCGTTCCAGCCTGTACACATCTCATTGCAAACAGCTGTTGTTCCTGTTATGTAGTTTTTACCGGGTATCATCGAGCAGTCTATGGCGCTTCCTGTTTCACATGTTTCTCCGGTGTCTAATATTCTGTTTCCGCATGTTTCACAGAGGCTGTTTTTCCAGCCTGAGCAGTCGTCGTTGCAGATTGTGTACTTTCCCTGGGGATATGTTTCTCCTTCGATGGCAGAGCATTCTATAGTTTCCCCAAGTTCGCATATTTCACCTTCATCTTTTATGCTGTTGCCGCATTTTGTAACAAAAATGTCTGCATCTTCGTCAGATGTTTCTACATCTTCGTCTGTTTCGGTGTCGGGCGCTGTTATATCTTCATCAGATTCATTATCAGGAACTGTATCTTCGTCTGTTTCGGTGTCGGGTACGGTTATATCTTCATCATTTTCACTGTCAACGACTGCATCTTCATCTGTTTCGGTGTCTGTAGTTGCTGTATCTTCGTCAATCGCCGGAATTGTGTCATTATCTGTCTGCTCCGGTTTTGTTGTTTTACCGTCATCACAGCTGACTGTAATAAAAAGCAGCAATACAACAAGTAATAAAATTTTTCTCATTTATTTTTCCTCTTTTTTCGTTTAAAACATTTAAAATATAACTTTAAGAGAATTGAGGTCAACAAAATATTTGTTTCTTTTTTCGTGTATAAGCTTTTGTCTGCGGATGATGTTGTTATTTTATTGCATCGAATGTAAATCTTCCTTTTATTCCGTCTATTTCATAGTGATAGAGGAAGTTGTTGCCTTCGATCTGGTTTATTTCATTTATTATTATGGGTAATTCTTCCTGTGTAACGATCAGATTTATCATTGTCCTTCTTTTTTTAAGGTATCCGCCTATTCCAACTGTTTTTGTAAAGGTTCTCTCAGGAAGGATTTCATTGATTATTTGTGAAACTGCCCACGGATTGTCTGTGTTGATTGTAAGGTTTGAGAATCTGTATCTTTTATATATGGTGTTTACTGTGGCTGCACCTACAAATATAAAGATTACTGTGTATATGAATGTGTTTGCTGTAACTGTTATGTCACTATATTTAAGATAATTGAGAACAAGCCCGTATATCATTGAAACTGAGCCTGCAATTATGCTTATTTTGCCTACTGGCTTTCTTAATTTTTCAGAAAAGTAGACGCTTATTATATCTTCGTCTCCGGTTGAACCTCTGTTTATAAGCGATAGTGCTTTTCCGAGTCCTGAGATGATTGCGCCAAAGAGTACGAGCACGATTCTTTCATTTTCCGGTTCCGGTGAGGCAACTTTTACTGATGGAAGAAAGATTAGCAGGGTTATAACTGCTGAAAGTGTTATAAATGTTTTGAGGCTGAATATTTTTCCGACTTTAAAGAATGAAAATGCCAGCAGAAGGAACTGGAATATGGAATAGAGCAGTATAAAAAGCCAGTTTGATTCGAAATAGTATGCGGTTGAGATTGCTATGCCTTCCGAGCCTGTCATTATAACTCCTGACGGCATAATAAAGTATTTTATTGAAACTGCATAGATGAGTCCTGCTAATAGAGATATGAGCGTGGGTTTAAGAAAGTTGTCGTAACCTTTTTTAAGCTTTCTTGCTTCTGTTTTCTGGTTTTTCTCTGCAAATGTGCTTTGTTTTGTCATGTAATGACCTTTTTACAGTGAAAATCATAAAAGAATATCATCTTTTAATGTTTTGTAAAGCTTTAATATCACTTATCTTTCAACTGACGGATTATGTTTCTGATATTTTTTTACTGCATATTTTTTGATTCTTTTTTTATCTGATACAAGAAATAATTAATTTTTGTTTTATGAGTTATTTTAAACTTTTCACTTGATAAAATAGAAAAATAAAGGATAATTTCATTAAGATTTTTTTAACGATTATAGGAGTTTATTATGAGAGTGAGCTTTTATTCAATACTTGCAGTGGTTTTCCTTTTATTTTTCATCTCTTCCTGTGATGATTCCACTAACAATGCTACTGATAATGATAATGTCAGCAGCGGTGAGACTAAATTTCTTACGGCAGGAAATTCTTCTTCTCAGGATTACAATAATGGCACACCGGAAGATGGTGCTGATGAGGATATTGCTGCCGGTGAGGATGATGAACATAAGGATGCTGAAAGAGAGATTGCTGAATCGGATATTTATTATGTCAGCGGTGATACGCTCTGGCTTGTAAATGCTTATAAAGGGCTTATTTCTGTTGATATAAGTAATCCTTCAGCCCTTAAGATTGTTGGAAGAGCTTCTTTTAAGGGAACTCCCGGTGAAATGTATATGAAGGATAATAAAGCGTTTATCCTTGTTTCCGGTGTCAGTGAAAATGACGGAATTACTGATGGTTATTACTATAATCGTTATGTTTCCAAGCTGATTGTTGTGGATACTGCCGATCCTGCTAAGCCTTCTGTTGAATCTACATACGAAATCAAGGGTTATTTTGTAGACAGCAGAATGGTTGGCGATGTTATTTATGTTGTTGCTACGGAATATAAATATTACTGGTATACATGTGATAATTATGAGACTCAGGGCGATGACAAGATAAATATTATGTCAATTAATGTCGCTGATCCTGCAAATATTGAAAAGTCTGATGAAACTTCTGTTCCCGGAACCACTTATACTATTTATGTTTCCAATAAATCGATTTATGTTACCGAAAATAATAATTCCTACAGCGAGGAAGGTGGTTACAGTTCTGATGTTACTCTTTTTGATATAAGTAATGTTAAGGGGAAGATTTCAAAGAGGGGAACTCTTAAAACAAAGGGTTATGTTTCCGACAGATGGAAAATGCATGAATCGGGTAATAAGTTTTTTGCTATAACAAGTTCAGGCTGGAACGAAGATAATCTTATTGAGAGTTTTGATATAACGGATAAGGATCATATTACTAAGACAGGCGAGCTTGTCTTTATGCAGAATCAGCAGCTTTACGGAACTAAGTTTGATAATAATAAAATGTATGCTGTAACTTACTACAGGCAGGATCCTCTGCATGTTATTGATATTACGGATCCGGCTAATATGACAGAGCTTGGTCAGCTTGCTGTTCCTGGCTGGTCAAATTATCTTGAAGTTCAGAATGACAGAATTTTTGCTGTCGGTGTTGATGATACTGACGGTTTTAAGGCTAAACTCAGTATGTATAATGTTGCAGATCCGACAAATCCGGTTGAAATGGGTTCTATTTCTTTCGGAACCGGTTATTCTTCATCTACTGCTTCCTATGACTGGAAGGCTTTTAAAATAATTTCCGATTTAAATCTTATTCTTCTTCCTGTTAACAGTTACAGCTACGATTATTATCACTATACATACAATCTTCATTTAATTGATTATGATATGAATACCGGTCTTAAGGAAAGAGGTCATATTTCTTCAAATTCATCCTTTTTAAGAGGAATTGCTTTAACTAATAAGCTGATGATAGGTATTACAAGCAGCGAAGTTATAACGGCAGATATTGAAAACAGAGACGAACCGAGTGAACTTGGCAAAATTACTCTTGCTTACTATGCCGGTGAACTTGATACATGCGGAAAGAATCTTTGCGGTGTCGATTCAAATTACTATAGCGCAAATACTGTTCTTGCAGCTTATGATCCTGATAATGAAACTGCTCCGATAAAATGGAAAAGTGATACTCTTCCAGAAACTTACGGTTACTATCGCTTTATGAAGGCTGGCGACAAAGGATATCTTGGCGGTTTTGATTATTATTATGATTACGGCATGGTGGATGATGCTGAAGGAGTTTCAACAAAAGCTTCTTCTGATGAAAGAACAAATTCTGTTTCTGTTTTCGATCTTAATAGCGGTGATTTCCCGAAACTTCTAGGTAATGTTAAGATAAAAATACCTGAAAATGACGGGTACTACAGCTATTATTATCAGTCGTCTTCCGCTGTTACAGAAAGTGGTGCTTTTGCAAACGTGTCAAGAAGTTATGATGTTTATTATCCAGAAGCTGAATGCTATGGTAGTGATGAAAATTGCGATACTTCCGGAAAATCTGAATATATATCCTTCTCAAACATAAATGTTTATAACCTCAGTGACCCTTCAGTTGAAACTGCTGAACCTGTTATGTCAATAAAGGCTGATGCTTCTTTTGATTATACATCCGAGATTTTTGCAAATGGCAGCAGCTTATGGTACACGACTTGTGAAGAACACGGAAAGGACAGTGATAATCGTCCAATGCTTGCCTGCTATGCCGAATCAATAGATACGACGGATCCAAAAGCTCCTGTCAAGGACAAAAAGGTCAATATTCCAGGTAACGTTGCAGGTATAAGTGATGACGGCAATTATCTTTACACTGTTCAGCGTGAATGGAAACGAATTTCAAGCGGTAGTGATGATGGTTATTATGATACATATTCAAGGAAGCTTTTTATTCTTAAGTTTAACAGTGACAGAACAGATGTTTCCGTAATAAAAGAGATAGAACTTGAAGATTCATACAGCTATTCATATTACAACAGCGAAAGTTACGGTTATACATATACAAATTACATTATTCAGAATGACAGAGTTCTCATTGGTAAAAATACTATAGATTATGGCTCGGATTCATGTAATTATTATCGTGAGAGAAGTATTGAAACTGATGTTCAGGTATATAAAGCTGAGGATGGCAAAACTGTTCTTGATAAAACATTTAAAGATGGTTCAAGTTTTTATGCTGTTAAAGGCGGTGGCTTCCTTATTATGAAATATAACTATAACAGCTATTATTATTACGGTTACGCTTCAGACAGAAATATTACTTACATTTCTCCTGAGGGTAAAACAGCTGAATTTTCACTTACAGATAATGGTTACGGATATTATTACTACAATATCAACAGTGTTCTTAAAGATGGAACTCTTTATATTGCAAAAGACTGGTACGGAATTGAGAAAGTGGAACTTTCTCTGGATTAAAAAGTCTAAATGAACCTGTTTTTTCACTCAAAATATTAAAACCAACGATTTAAGGATTTTATAAATGAAAAAAATCATACTTATTTTGCTTCTGTTATTGAATATTATTTCATGTGATAGTGAAAACAATTCAGAAACGGTGCAAAATGATGAAGATATTATAAAAGAGATTTCAATAGTTTTAAATTTTAACAGAACTGGAAAACTTTATACTGACCCTGTTGAAATTGAGATGGAATTAAAAGAAAATGAAGTGGCTTTAACTGGTGTTTCACCTCAAATTTCTGCTGAAAAAGGAAGTTTAAGTGAAATAAAAGAAAAAGGCAATGGAATTTATTCAGCGATACTTACTCCAGAGAAAACCGGAATTTATCCTGTAACAGTTTCTTATGAGAATAAAAGCGTTACAAGAAAAATTCTGGTTGTAAGAGAACTTATGGAAGGCGTTTCTCAGCCAATTCTTGTTCCAGGAATGATAAATAGTGAAGGATACGAAGATGGAATAACAATAACACCTGACGGCAATTACCTTTTTATTCAGTATGGCCCTTTATACTTCAGCGGAATCTTTTTATGCTCGGAAATCTGTGCTGAAGAAGGCTGGAGCATGTACAATCTTAAATCGTGTGAAGAAAAAGATGACAGTAAATGGGTTTTTGATACAATAGGTCCATATTCTGCTCCGCTCCGTCCTGATTTTCCGACTGGAGCAATTGAAAATGGCAAACTTACCCACATTGACATTACAATAGATGGCGTTGCGAATAAAATTGCGCTTTTTCCAACAGTTTTTTACGGATTTAAAAGAGATGAAAATGGTGAATTTACTAATCCCTTTAAAGTTTCATTTAATGATGCACGGGGAACAAACGGACCATTTGGACTTTCATTTAGAACAAGAGAGGATGGAATAACTGACTTTACAGTTGCATGGAACAACTACTTTGAAGATCTTGGTGATGATAAACCCGATATTTACTCCGGAACCATGAAACTTGGCGAAAATACAAATTTAGGAGATGTAGCATATAACGGAGATATGTTTGCATCTATAAAACCAAATGTAAAGCCGGTAAACTTTCCTTCACACGATGGAGTTCAGGGAAATCCTTCGTTATATAACAATGAAAATGGTAAAATAACTTCAATATGGACAGATGATGAGCAGGTAACTCATGATATTTCGGTTTATATTTTAAAATCAGGCAGTTATCCTGACGGCGAATGGGAAAAACTTGTTCTTCCATCAAAAATAAATACCGAAGCCAGCGAGTCGCAGCCGTATTTCACAGGTAAAAGGCTTTATCTTAACAGAGATACGCATATTTCCTATCATGAATATCTTGGAATATCTCCTGAAGATTATGATAAAGATTCATCATGGGGAGATGAAGTCACAGTTATAAAAGGCGGTGATTTTGAAGTTGGAACTATATATGGAATGGGAGAACCGACTATTGCAAATTACAATGGAAAAACATATCTATATTTTGCATATGTTGAAATAAGATCACCTGGAGAAACAGCCGGCAGATATGATCTTGATCTTGGAGCTGCATTTTTAGAGATAAAAGAGTAGCTACTTTATATCATCATGATTGACATATCTTAAAAAGACTTTGTATTTATCTTTACTCACAACTTTTTTATCATCAATTGAATCAACGATTCTCTTGATGCTGTAGCCATTTTTAAAAGCTGAATATGTGAACTTGAAAATGTTGTTATAAATGGCTTTTGTGGGGCAGGAAAATATGCAGCGCATACACCAGATACATTTTGAGCCGAATTTAACTTTAGAATTTTCAAAAGTAATATTACCTGAAGGACATTCCTTAGCACATTTTCCGCATTTTATGCAGGAATCATTAACTTTCAGGGTTTTACCGAAAATTTTAGCCCCAAAAACTTCAGACTTTCCAAGAACAGCAAAAATAGTTGCAGGAATAGAGCGTTCAAGTTTCCTTTCTTTTAAAGAAGCTATTTCTTCAGCCATAAATGCACATTTTTCCTTTGTCGCACGGCAGAGATCACGCTCTAACCTTTCATCTCTGCATGAAGCAAAGTTAGTAGGCATAACATAGTTCATTTCATGAAAAACATTATAACCGATGGCATTTAATTTATCTGCAATTTTGGTAACTGAAACAAAATTATATTTCGCATAACCTCCTGAAGTTGAAAATACAAAAACTTTTTTTTCATCTCCAACCGGAAGCAGATTCAAAAACTTAAAAACTATCTCTGCCATATTGAAACTATAGACAGGACCACCTATTCCAATGACATCGTCAGCATTAAAGGAAATTTTTTCTCCTTTTTTAACAGCATCTTCTATTTTTAAAAGTGTAACTTCACAGTTTCTTGCTTCAAGCTCTTCTTTAAGCCAGTTTGAAGTCACCTCTGTGTTGCCTGTTCCTGAAAAATAATATAATTTTATATTCATATCACCCTCCCATATAAAGCTTTTATATTTTATACTTACAGAAAAATATATCAATTTTGGTAACATTGAAATAAGAAAACTAAACTTCTCAAAAGAATTTTTATCAGTTAGAATTAATCGGAAACAACTTTGGAGTATAACTATGTCAGATGTTAAATATTTGGAATTTCTGAAAGATGTTTTTATCTGCTCGCTTGGAGCTTATGGTGGACCTGAGGCACATATCGGTATTTTCATAGATCAGCTTGCTGTTAAGAAAAAATATCTCACAGAAGAAGAGATAATAGAGCTTACTGCATTGTGCAGTATTCTTCCGGGACCGACAAGCACACAGACAATTGTATCTGTAGGTTATAAAAAAGGAGGCGCTTTTCTCGCTTTTCTGACAATGCTCGTATGGGCTCTGCCTGTTCTGATTTTAATGACAATGCTCTCTTTTCTGTATATGTTCCTCTCAGAATTTCATATTTCAGGTAATATTTTAAGATTTATTGGTCCGATGGCTGTAGGATTTATAATTACAGCTGCATTCAGAATAAACCGAAAGGTCATAAAAGATAAAATTTCAGCAACTTTGATGCTTTTTTCAATGATTACAACTATTCTTTTTCATTCTCCATGGATATTTCCTCTGCTTCTTGTTTTAGGAGGCGTTGTCACAATAATATTATCAAAAGAAAAAAATATATGGCAGAAAACCAAGATTTCTCCACCATGGAAATACCTTTCAGCATTTATTATTATTGCAGTAACATCATTTATATTTGCAGAATTTTCCGACATAAAAATTATTTCTCTTTTTGAAAAATTCTACAGATACGGATATCTGGTTTTTGGAGGAGGACAGGTTGTTGTTCCGCTTATGCACAGCGAACTTGTTGAAATTGATAATTTTATGACAAATCAGGAATTCCTGACAGGCTATGGACTTGTTCAGGGACTTCCGGGACCAATGTTCAGCTTTGCGGCATATGCCGGAGGAATGTCTGCAAGAAACAGTTCCATATTTTATCAGATTCTTGGTGCTATAGCGGGAGGAGCAGGCATTTTTCTTCCCGGACTTCTGCTCATATACTTCGTTTATCCTGTCTGGGAAAAACTTAAAAAAATAAAAGCTGTAAAGATTTCTCTCAAAGGGATAAATGCCGTAGCCGGAGGATTAATTGCAGCAGCTGGCATTATTCTTTTTCAGAAAAACGGTTTTGCGGTTGATATAACAGCTGCAACTCTTATATCTGCAATACTTTTGCTTACAGGAAAAATACCTGCTCCAATTATTGTTGTTGCTGCTATTTCAGGAGGAATTTTATTCTAAAGAAAATAATCAGATTGGAATATATAATTTTTCAGATTAAATTATGAGCCTGCTTATTTTACAGACTTCAGAACAGTTGAAGGTTCAGTTTTTTCAGAAACGGATGGACTACTTTGAGCTGTTGCTGGCTGATTTGTTTCCTCTTTTTTCTCTTCTTTCTCACACCAGTTATTATCATATTTGGTGAAAACATATCTCTTCATAAACGGAGAGATATAAACGGTGTCATTATATTTAAGCGGTGTGCCGCTTCCGGCTTTTCCACCGAAAGCAAACAGTTTTCCATTGACATCTATGCTGAGACCTTTATCGAAACCGTATTTCTCATCATATTCTTTTTTCCATGGACCAATTTTCTTTCCAAGCCTTATTTCAGGAACAGTTTTAAGTATTCTATCAACAAGATTCATATCTGCATTGCAGTTTTTATCTTCGACTTTCCAAGCATCTCCTTCTTTTTTAAGCTTAACAGGCTCCTTCTTACCTGATTCACTTATTTTTATTGAAGTTACAGTTTCAGGCTGAAAATTTTCTATCATCTTTACAGATTCTTTTTTCATACTTTCGCTGGCTTTGTTCTCACTACTTCTGTTTCCCAAATATACCGCAGCGGCAAGAACTGCAAAAATGATTATAAAAATTATATTTTTCTTCATTTTTACCTCCTTTCGGACTTTCTGTTTCGAAGAATCATTCTGATTATGCCGTAAAGAACTACTATAAAAGGAATTAATAACGTTCCAAACCACTTTATCGAGCTTTTTACAGTATCTGAAAGATCATTTCTGATATAGCTCATACCTTCGCCTCTGTTTCTGATTCCCACAAGCTCAGTACTGTTTGTCAGATAATCAGCCATATTAATAAAAAAGATTCCATTAGATTTAAAATTCTTTACACCTCTATCCAATATAAAATCAGATGAACCTATAAGAAAAACTGCACCATTCTTTGTTGCCTGAGGAATAAAATCACTCACTTTATCTTTTATAGAATCAGGCAGAGAATCTTTTGTAAAGGCACTTTTAAATTTTCCTTCAGCCATCACGGAAAGGTCATAAACTTTAAATGAATTTTCATCTGGAGGAGTTATCCTTGAAGGATCGAGAAAAGCCACATTTGTTTCAGCCCAGCTTTTTCCTGATGTCTTTGCTATCTCTTTATAAGTTATCCCCTCCTGCGCAGAAACAGAAATAGAGCTGGCATAAGTGAAACCAAGAGTTCCTGCCGATTTAAAAGAATCAGGAAGTTCATCTGCCATTTGAGAAGGAGACACTTTTATCCAAAGCGGATATGGAGTCAGATATCTCATATTTCCCTGAGGAATCATAACAGAATAACTGTTGGCATCATAAATCATATCAGGATTTAGTGTAAGTCCGTACTTCTCAAGCATTTCCGAATAATTAAACTTAACAGGCTGAGCCATCATCTGAGAAGTTACGCCCATTCCTGCCTTTATAAAAACAATTTTGCCCCCTTTCATAAGAAACTGATCTATAGCAAACTGCTGCCAGTCAGTAAGTGACTGAGCGTTATTTATAACCAGAACGGAAGCATCCTCATCAATATTATCCCCATCCTTAAGGGTAATTTCCTTAACATCATACATATCCTTTAAAGCTTCACCCACAATTTTTGTATCGCTGTATATCGAATGCCCCTCTCCAAGTTGAGCCTGAAGCTGAGCCCTATACTGCGGATCAATATTATCAGGAATTTGAGGCTTAGTATTAAGAAAAACAATTTTTTCTCTCTTTTCCTTAATAAGTTTCAGAATTGATGAAGTCATTTGAAATTCAAGATCATTAATAGACATAACTATAGGAATAGTTTCGTTTTTATCATCATATAAAAGAGCCATTCCCATATAAGCCGACTGAAGTTCTTCCTTATTATCTCCTATAACATTAAGCTGAACCTTTTGAATACCAATATTCTTTGCATCATTTTCAATTGAGGAATCCTTTTCAGGATAAAGAATTGAAACATTGACATTACCCTTTCCATATCTTTCATATTCAGTTAAAAGATCCAGAACATTCCTTTTTATAGGCAAAACCCTTGGCGGAACCTCTTCACTTACATAAAACTTTATATCCAGAGGCTTCTTAAGATTAGAAAGCATCTTCTTTGTAGAATCGCTTATAGTATAAATCTTATCTTTTGTAAAATCAGCCCTGTAAAAATTCGATGAACACAAAATATTTAAAACGACAACAATAGCCGTTACAAGAATAACACTTAAAACAGCCTCTCTTTTTTTACCTTTCATAACAACCTCCTACCATTTTCTGCTTTCTATCGAACGAACATTATAAAACAGGAACAGGGATATTATTGAAAGATAAAAAATAACATCTCTTGAATCCAGAACACCACGCTGAATACTCTGAAAATGATAAGTAAGAGAAAAATTTCTTATAACATCAGCCATAAATGAAGGAAAAAGAGTATAAACAGGCTCAGTTCCAATCATCATGAAAAACAGAATAACAACAGCACTGAAAAGAAAAGCTGAAACCTGATTAGAAGTAAAAGAACTTATAAGATTACCAATTGAAACATACGCAGCCGCTAAAAGAAAAAGCCCGATATAAGAAGTTATTACAGGACCCCAGTCAAGCTCCCCAGTCGCACTGATAAGAACAGGAACAAGAAAAGTCAGCACAATTCCAATTGAAACAAAAAGAAAAGCTGAAAAGAATTTTCCCATAACAAGACCCCAGTCATTTACAGGCATTGTAAGCAGCACCTCCATAGTTCCGCTTTTTTTCTCCTCAGCCCAGCTTCTCATAGTAACAGACGGCACAAAAATAAGAAAAATCCATGGAATTATGTTGAAAAAATCGTTCATACCTACAATTCCGATAACAAAATAAAGCCTGAAAAAAAGAAAACTCACAATAACCAGAAAAAGAGTGAAAAATATATAAGCAACCGCCGAATTAAAAAATCCCGACAGCTCTTTTTTCATTAAAACAAGTGAATGTTTCATTAGTTTCCTCCATTGATAAGAGAAAGGAACATCTCCTCAAGAGAGCCGGATTCAATATAAAGCTGACACAAAGACCATTTCAGATCAGCCGCCATCTTAAAAATCTCGGAAGCAGTCTCTTTTTCACCTGAAGCTGTGATTTTGAACCTCAACGGCTCAACATTCTCAACCTTTATTACTGAACTGATTTGTGATAGATTATCTGTAACACCCTCAGCAGGTTTTATAAGCTCAAGCATAATAATATTGTTTCCTCTGCTCCGCTCTCTAAGGTTTTCCATCGTATCATCAGCTACAATACAGCCATCATTAACAATCAGAACACGATCAGCCACAGCTTCAACCTCGGAAAGAATATGTGAACACAAAATAACAGTCTTTTCTTCTCCAAGCTTTTTGATAAGAGCCCTGATTTCCGTTATCTGCTTAGGATCAAGACCATTAACAGGCTCATCAAGAATAAGAATCTCAGGATCATGAATAATCGCCTGAGCAAGCCCGACCCTCTGTTTGTAACCCTTTGAAAGATGCCCGATAATTCGATGAGAAACATTGTCAATTCCGCATTTTAAAAGGGCATCCCTCATAGCCTTCTGAGGATTATCAAGCCCTCGCATCCTTGAAATAAAAAGAAGATACTCCTCAACAGTCATATCAAGGTAAAGCGGATTACTCTCAGGAAGATAACCAATAAGTTTCCTCGCCCTGACAGACTCTTTCATAATATCAAAGCCATTAATAGAAATAGTACCAGAATCCGGCGTCATATACCCCGTAATCATCTTCATAGTAGTCGTCTTACCAGCGCCATTAGGCCCCAGAAAACCCATGATTTCTCCGGCATGCAGTTCAAACGTGATATTTTGGACAGCTTTAATGTCACCATAGGTTTTTGAAACGTTGTCGAGCCTGACTATAACACTCATTCAAACCTCCAGAACATAAAAAACACAAAAAATATAGTCCATGACCGCAAACAAGTTTTCAAAGAAGATTATTCCACAGTAACAATAATTTTTTTATATTATGGGAGAAAGATTTAGTTAAATAAATGAGGAAAGCTGGTTATAGGTGCTATAGTTACCTAAAAGATGTACATAAACAAACAGTAATTTTTTCCAATATTTTCTCTGATTTTTGCTGAACTTACCCAGCTATTTTCTTATCAGCTCCTTTTCCCTAATTATAATTTTCTAAAAAGAGAGCAGTAAAGAAAAGTTTTACTGATTAGCATCATTTTTTCTCATCTTTATTTGACAAACTTATTTGCAGCTGATTACTGTAAAATAATAAATTATATAACTAAAGCGATGTGTTTTCTGATTTGTGTTTGTAATGGGTTTTATATGGATCCAAAAACTGTTTTATGGCATTTAAAGGCTTAAATGTATGAAAAAAAGAGAAATATGTATAGTTATAGATACAGTATGGTGGTTTCGGGGCACTGTTTTGGTGATTTAAGGCATAGACTTGGTCATTTGTGTCACTGTTTTGATGATTTGGGTCACGGGATTACCGATTTAAGGCATAGAATTGGTCATTCGTGTCACTGTTTTAGCGATTTGGGTCATGGGTTTGCCGATTTAAGGCATGGGATTTGTCATTCGTGTCACTGCTTTGCCGATTTGGGTTATGAGATTGCCGATTCGGGTTGTGATTTTACTGATTCAGGGGGATGAACAAGCCTTTTAAGGGAGAGTTTATATAAAATATTGTTGATTTAACTAAAAGGCTGACTGATGGGCTTACGGTTCGTGAGGAGAGGGATGAGAAGTTTGCTGAGTTTGAGGGTTTTATGAAGGGGTTTAAGCTTTTTTGACTATATAATCATATCTGATAATATTAATCCTTAACTAAATTGTGGGAGGCTGTTATGAGAGTTGCCTGTTTTCTGGTTTTTATGTTTGTTTTTATCTTTTTTATCGGGTGTGATAATAGTTCAAAATCTGTTTCTGATGATGTTAATTCTCCTGATGATGATGTAGCTGCTGATTCTTTTGATTCTGTTACTGTTTCACAGGGAGCTGTAAAAGGTACTGCTGAGGGTGGTGTTATTTCTTATAAGGGAATTCCTTTTGCTGAGCCTCCTCTGGGGAATCTTCGCTGGAAGGCTCCGGTTGAGAAGGGAGCGTGGGATGGTGTGCTTGATGCTTCGGCTTATTCAAAATCCTGTCCTCAGTCGCTTGCTGTTTCTCTTGGTTATGTGATGGATTGGAGCGAGGATTGTCTTTATCTTAATGTTTTCAGGCCTGATAGTGCAATTAAGGATTTGCCTGTTATGGTTTTTATTCATGGCGGCGGTTATGTGAATGGTGGTGCTGCGCTTCCTACTTACGAGGGTTTATGGCTTGCGTCTCAGGGTGTTGTTCTTGTCACTTTAAATTACAGGCTTGGCGAGATGGGTTTTCTTTCGGTTCCGAATACTGATATTTCGGGTAATTACGGCACAATGGATCAGATTGCCGCTCTTGAGTGGGTTAGAAAGAATATTTCGGCTTTTGGTGGTAATTCCGCTAATGTTACGGTTTTTGGTGAGTCTGCTGGTGCTATGTCTGTTGGTAATCTGATTGCTCTTCGTCCTGATCTTTTTGAGAGGGCTATTATCGAGAGTGGAACGATTGTCTGGGGTGATTCGATGTCAAAGGATGCTGCTGATAGTCAGGGTACAAGGTTTGCTGAGGCTGCCGGCTGCTCTGATGCTGAGGATGTTGCGGCATGTTTGAGGGGTAAGAGCGCTAGTGATGTTCTTTCGTATCTTCCGAGTGGTATGTTTGATTCGACTAAGGAGTCTTACGGTCCTTATGTTGATGGTTCTTTTTTTAAGGATATTCCTTATAAGCTTGCAATTGCGGGTGAGGGGAAGAATGTTCCGCTTCTGATTGGTACGAATGAGGATGAGGGTTCTGCTTTTACATATGCTTACAAGAGTTATCTTCAGACTGAGGATAACTATAATTCGGTTGTTAATCAGCAGTTTGGTGCTGCTGCGTCTAAGGTGCTTGAGGAGTATCCTGCTTCGGCTTATGAGTCGCCGTGGCATGCTTATTCGGATCTTTTTGGCGATATTTATTTTAACTGCGCTTCTATTTTAATGGTGCGTGATTTTGTAAAGTATAATTCAAATGTCCGTTACTATCGTTTTTCTCATGTTCCTGCGTATGGCGAATCTATGGGGCTTGGCTGTTTTCATGGTGCTGAGCTTGGTTATCTCTTTAATACATGGAATAATGGTTATAAGGACTCTGAGAGTGGGTATGATGAAACGGTTAGTAATATAACGTCTCTCTGGGTTAAGTTTGCAGCTGATGGTAAGCTGGATGACTGGCCTTTTTACGGCTTTGATGAGAATTATCTTGATATTTCTGAAACTCTTAATGTCGGGCAGGCTCTTGAGAAGGATAACTGTGATTTCTGGAATCAGTTTAGTATGTAAATTGCTCTTCTATTCTTGTATGAAGCCTATGAAATAGCTGTATTCGTTGTCTCTGCCGTAATCTTCTATAACGAAATAGTAGCTTCCGGCTGCAAAGTTTTTGTGCATAAGTGCAGAGCATACCGGAGCATAGTCGTCGTTGTAATCAAGCCTGTTTTCTGGAAGGATTGCCTGATTAACGCCCATTGTTACTGCTATTTCAGCTGATATCTGTGTTAATCTCGTGTCTCCGCTGCATCCACCGAAGCCGTCATCTGCAATGACTGATATTGTTGCTGGGTTTTCAAGGTTAAGTTGGTATACGTCATAGTCTCCGACGGTAAGTGATGCTGATACGTAGTTTCCGGGTATAACTATTGTTGCGTTTACTATTGAATTGTTTGGTTCGGTTTCTGTAAATGCAGGATCATTGCAGGTTCCGCTGTCTATCCAGTTTCCTTCGGTGCATATCTGAAGCTGATTTCCTTTGTTGTTTAATCCGCATGGGATATTTTGTGTTTCCGAGTCCTGACATTCGGCGGTTGTGTCGTTGTCTTCTGTTTCGAAATCGTTTTCTTCTTCTGTATTAATGGTGTCATTGTCTTCATCTGCTTCGCTGTCGTCGTTGTCTTCATCATAAGTCTGTTCAGAATCATTGTTGTCTGAATCGATTTCTTCAGTATCCGAGTCTGTTGTATCATCGAAATCCTGAATTGTGTCTATATCTTCCGTTATTATATCTTCGTCTTCCGAGGTAATGATGTCTGCATCCTCAGTGATGGTGATGTCTTCATCAAAGATGGTGTCAATGTCTGATTTTTTATCGCTGTCTGTAGTTTCTTTTTTGTTTTCGCTGTCGCATGAAAGTGTTAAAAAAGCTATTAATATAGCTGAAATAGCTAAAAGAAGCCTGTTCATCCTTTTCTCCTTAATGTTGTTTAAAACTAATCCCGAGGCGATATTATCAGTATTAAGTTAAAGAGCAATGGCTTTTGCATAGATATTTGATTTTTTTGCCTGTTTGTTTCAGATGCACTTTCTTTTATTTGACTCTTGTCAACGCAAAGTTAAAATGTCCGGTCTTCTGCAAAATAGAAAAGTCCTCTTTTAAATTTTGAATTATAACTTTCATTAATTATTTTCTCACTTCATTCACAGTAGTCTGAAAAATATCAACAGGAAATTTGCAGTAAGGATTTGCATTTTGTTCAGCTATAATCTGATCAACTGTTTTGTTAAGTGTTTTAGCATCCTGTGGTAAGAGCTGCTTTTCTCTTTGTCTGAATGTTTCGTATGGCATTTTTCTTCCTTTGTACAGAAGGGTTATTTCTCCATTAAAACTTTCACAAACTGTTATTTCTCTTTTTCTCATACTTATTCCGGAGCTTTCAGTCTTTATCTGGTAAATGGTATTGTTATATTGTATTTCCAGATTATTTGAAATAGTTCTTAGACTGTGTTTGGAAAAAATTATATCAAGTTCCTCTTTGCTGTGCTGAACTTCTCTATGTGCATTTTCACAGGATTTTGCTTTTACTGCAAACTTATTACTCAGCATCTCTTTATATTCTGTTAAAAACTTATTTGCTTCTTCGATTGTATTTATCTTTCTAAGCCTCAGTTCCTTCACAAGACGATCCTGTAAAAGCTGGTTGGCTCTTTCCACTCTACCTTTAGCCTGTGGCGTATTGGCTGAAATAATTTCTATCCCCAGCGTTTTCATCGCACGGCCAAACTGCGTAATGTTACTGCCTGTTTTCGGATCGGCTCTGTTAACTCTGAATATTCCATGTTTATCTGTATAAAGTGCTGCCGGTATTCCATATTCTGAAATGTATCTTCTCATTGTTTCCATGTACGCTTCTGTCGTTTCCGATTCCGAGAAGAAAAGTTCCATGAATTCGCCTGTGGCATCATCTATGAAAACTGTAAGATTACATTTTGGACGGCGGTTTTCAAACCATTCATGCGGTGAGCCGTCTATCTGTATCAGTTCTCCTGTCCGGCTTCTTCTTTCACGCATCTGATGAACTCTTTTTGCTTTCTTTGCTTTAGCTTTCCATATATTTTCAGATATCATTATCTGTCTTACTGTTTCTCTTGATATAACTATATCGTCAAGCTCTTCAAGCTTTTCAGCTGCAAGTGTAGGTCCGAAACCATAATATTTTTCCTTTAGAAGTTGCTGAACTTTTTTTCCCAGTTCCTCTGATATT
Organism: bacterium; assembly: GCA_963667425.1. GTDB lineage: Bacteria > UBP6 > UBA1177 > UBA1177. The sequence continues at coordinate 2,859,948 of OY763407.1, forward strand.
TTACGGTTACTCGTTTTGCCTCTTTTACGCGATATCAAGCCTTTTTCTCCTTCTTTTGAATACCTTTTCAAAATCCTTCGTATCTGCCTTTCCGAAAGATGAAGAAGCTTTCCAGCTTCTTTCTGAGACAGGCGTTTCAACTTCAAATCCCTTATTACAGAAACCCTCTCTATCTCTTTTTGGCTCATTCGTAGAATCTCCTCCACTGTATTCTCCCATGATTGTTCATTCCTTTCATCTGAGAGATTAGTTTAAATAACCGGACATTTCTACTTTGCTCACATAGGACATTATCACTTTGCGCCCACACTTTTATTTGACTCTTTTATTTTATAGGTTAAATTGATTCTGCTTTAATAATTTGTAAGCGGAGTTTATTGTGAAAGAGGCTAGTCTTAAATATCATAGAGAACCTGTTCCTGGTAAAATAGAGATTACAACTACAAAACCTTGCGAGAATCAGAATGATTTATCGCTTGCTTATACTCCTGGTGTTGCAGCTCCTTGTCTTGAGATTGCAAAACATGAGGATCTTGTTTATGAGTATACCGGCAAGGGGAATCTTGTTGCTGTTATTTCCGATGGTACTGCTGTTCTTGGTCTTGGTGATATAGGTCCTGCGGCAGGCAAACCTGTTATGGAGGGTAAATCGGTTCTTTTTAAACGCTTCGGCGGTGTAAATGCTTTTGATATCGAGCTTGCTGAAAAGGATCCTGATAAGCTTATTGAAATTATTGCTTCGATGGAACCTAGTTTCGGCGGTATTAATCTTGAGGATATCAGTTCACCAAGATGTTTTAAGATCGAGCGTGAACTTATTAAAAGAATGAATATTCCTGTTTTTCATGATGATCAGCATGGTACGGCTGTTATTGCAGGTGCCGGTGTGATTAATGCTCTTGATATTTTTAATAAGGATATTTCAAAGATAAAGGTTGCTATGAGTGGTGCCGGTGCTGCTGCGGTTTCGATTGCTGAGCATCTTGTTGCTCTTGGCGTAAACAGGAATAATATTTTTGCTGCTGATAGCAAGGGTGTTCTCTATAATGGCAGAGATGAGATGAAGAGTATTTATCATGAAGTGCTTTACAGAGATACTGATGCCAGAAAGCTTGCTGATATTATGGATGGCGCTGATCTTTTTATCGGTGTTTCGGTTAAGGGTCTTGTTTCAAAGGATATGATAAAATCTATGGCTAAACATCCTATTATTTTTCCTATGGCTAATCCAGATCCTGAGATTACTTATGAGGAGGTTAAGTCTGTCTGTCCTGATTCTGTTATTGGTACCGGTAGAAGTGATTATCCTAATCAGGTTAATAATGTTCTCGGTTTCCCTGCTATTTTCAGAGGTGCTCTTGATATCAGAGCTCGTGCTATTACTGAAAATATGAAGATTGCTGCAACGCACGCTCTTGCAAGAGTTGCCAGAATGGATGTTCCTGAAAATGTTCTTAAGGCTTACGGACTTAAAGAGCTTAAATTCGGTGCTGATTATGTTATTCCAAAACCGTTTGACAGAAGAGTTCTTGTTGAAGAGGCTGGAAGTGTTGCTGAAGCTGGTATTAAAGATGGTGTGGCAAGAATTGATATTGATATTGACGAGTATAAGAAAAATCTTGCTGCAAAGTGGCTTTAAGGTACGATTACACAGATAGTTATCTCTTCCTGTGATGCTTCTGTAAGTGAGATCTTAAGCAGATATGTTACAGGTTCTTCCCCTTTGTTTTCATAAAAATCATTTTTTAATATTATCTTAAATGTAAGTTCTGTTCCGTCTGCAACGCTGTAGAAAGTTGTTTCATCTTTGCTTTCATATCCTGTTTCAGGGTTTGCTGAGTCCGGTTCAATTGACTGTATGAACTTTGATGCATCTGTTTCGTAGGTTTCTACCGGCGTTATAGTGGTTGATACATCGATTGGTGATTCTGTTGTGATATGATCAAAAGTCACAGTTTTTATGATTTCATCTTCAGAGTTATATTGAAGAACAGCATAAAGATTTTTTGTTTCAGATATTTTGTCGTAAGGATCTGTCGGATCTGTGCCTGCTATTATTTCGGTAAGGTCATCATAACCATCGCCATCTGTATCTTTTGAACAGGAATTTGTCCCTTCTACAAGTTCCTGTTTATCTGTAAGTCCATCGTTATCGCTGTCTTCATCGAGATAATCCGGTGTTCCATCGCCATCTGTATCAACTGGTGTGTTGGGATCGCGTCCTGCTTCTATTTTATCAGAAAGTCCGTCATTGTCAGAATCTTTATCAAGAAAATCGGGAATATCATCGTAATCTGAATCAAGTGGGCAATATGGGTCATCTCCTGCTTCAACAGAATCAGGTATCCCATCACCATCAGAATCGCTATCAAGATAGTTGGCAACACCATCTCCGTCAGTATCTTCTTTACCCTCTAAGGTGTCTGGTATTCCATCACCATCAGTATCTCTCGGTGGTGGAATATACTCTTCATCATTTTCCTCTGTGGGATATTCATTTTTATAGTTGTCGATATCATAATCGTTAAATGAATCAATGTCGGTTTTATTTTCGTCAGTATTAATCTTATTGCTTGAGTCATCACATGATATCAGCATTAAAATTAAGATAAAGAGTGCAAAATAAGTTTTCATGATAATCCTCTTTGTTGTAATCATGTTAAAAAAGGATAACTTTTGATTAATTTATGTCAAGAAAGTTTAATTGGTTTGTTTGTGAAGATTAGTGATTTAAGCGAATTTTACATGATTCCTTTACCGGGAACAACTATGTTGATTTCCCTGCTGCTAAGAATAGCTCCTGCACCCATAACGCTGATTTTTGCTTTGTATACGTAAGGTTCCGAGCCGTTAGGATTATGAAAATCGTTTTTAAATCTGATGTTGAATGTTACTTCTGTTCCAGGCTGAACATTGTAGAAAGTTGTTGCGTCTTTGCTTGCATATCCACTTTCAGGGTCTGCTGAAACAGGTTCTGAACCAACTATGAATTTTGTTATGTCTATGTCATATTGTTCAAGTGGTTTTGTTGCTGTTGTAACATCCATTTCAAAGTATGTTGTAAGTGCAACAACTGCATCTGCAATCTGTCCTGACATTCCTGTTCCGTCAGCTGCAATTGTGAAGTTGAAATTCTCACCTGTTTCTCTGTTTCTTGTGCTTGTTTCGTTTGCTACTGTGTCATAATTCTTTGAAAGGTCTCCTTCAGAACCTACACCATTTGATTCGATTCCGATAAATTTTGCACCGATGTTGTTCATGGCAAGAACTGCATCAGCCATTGAATGACCTTCTTCACCCTGTTTCCATGCGTAACCGCCTGCATCATCACCGAACATGTCCCAGAAGTTGGAACTGCCATCGTCAACAGGATAATCAACCATCTCTTCATCACCAACCATAACAAATATTGGAAGTGCGCCTTCTCTGTAGCAGAGACCGCCGATATTTCCTTCGGAAGTTGAACAATCTGCCGGATCAATGGATATTGCTTCACTGGTTAAACCACCCATAAATCCACCCATGCTCTGTACAAGAGTTGCATTCAAACCTTCTCCGGTTGCCGCCTGATAAATAGTTTCAATGTAAAGTTCTTCACCACCGCTGATTTCAGGTAGATTATCCATGGCGGATTCAGCTTCAGTCATATTTGTTGTAACATTAAGGTCTACTTTAAAGGCTTCATCTTTACCTGTGTCCATAAAGTGTGCAACACCGAACGCACTGCTTATATCCGGAAGGGCTGCTGCAACTTTTGTCATAGCTTCTTCTTTAAGACCTGTTTTTAGATTTGCAAGTTCTCCACCCATTGAACCTGAAAGGTCAATAAGAATTGCAACGTCTATTGCATCAACTTCTGTGTCAAAAGAGAGCTCTTTTGTAACTGCATCCGGAGCCTGATATGGAAGTACAACATAAAAAAGACTTGCAGGAATTGTGCTGTCTGCATCTGTAGGATCACTTCCGTATGCTATTTCAGCAAGGTCATCACTTCCGTCGCCATCAGTGTCTTTCTGAAGAGGATTTGTTCCTCCTGCTAATTCTTCTTTATCTGAGAGACCATCATTATCACTATCTCTGTCAAGATAATCAGGTTTGCCGTCACCATCAGTATCTGTAGGATGTCTTGGGTCTGTTCCTGCTTCTGCTGCGTCATTAAGTCCATCACCATCAGAATCTTTATCAAGAAAGTCAGGAATATCGTCATAATCTGAATCTATTGGATTCAGTGTATCTCCGCCAGCTTCAACTGTATCGGGAATTCCATCGCCATCTGCATCTTCATCGAGATAGTTTGCCAGGCCGTCACCATCAGTATCTTCCTTTCCTTCAAGTTTGTTTGGAATTCCATCTTTGTCATCGTCTTTGTCAAGCCATGGATCATATGTATCTTCATCCGGAGTTACAGGGCTGTTGTCTAGATCAGGAACATTGCTGTCTTCATCTACGGTTGGATTTAAATCTCCATCTGTAGGTTCTTCGTCATCTGAACCGCCACATGCGGTCAAAAAAAGCATTGTAAATGCAAGTAATAAACTGAGCCACTTAATCACGGCAGCCTCCTTTTAGGTGAAATTAAAACCAACACGAGAGAATTATATAATTTAATGAACTAAAATCAACTGTAAATTTGTAAGTAATTTTATTGCAGCATTTCAAGTTCGTCAAAATTTCTGTATAGTGTAAGCAGATCGAGTATGAAATTGTATTTATCTGTTTTATCTACAAGTATTTCGGTGATTATTTTCCCAAGACCAGGTCCCATCATATAGCCTTGACCGCACATTCCAACATTTAAGAAAAGGTTTGATATTTCTTTTACATAGCTGACTATAGGATAACCATCAGGTGTCATTGGATAGAGTCCTCTCCATGTTCTTCTGATTTTGAGATTTTTCAATCGAGGATATAAGTTGAGCATTCTTTTTGAAACAAGCGGAAGGAACGATGATGTGTTGTCTATGTCTTTGCCGTAAATTGAAGGTTTAGGAGTAATACAGAATACCACCTGTCCTTCACTGTTCTGATAGAAGTAGTAATTTGATGATGTTTCTGATTCCCGTATATCAACTACCATTGGATCAAAGAAATGATTAACCGGTTCTGTTATTCCTGCTTCGTGACAGTCGGGATATACAGGAATGTCAACTCCGCACATTGCTCCGATTTCTCTTGCACTGCTTCCGGCAGCGTTTATTATAATTTCTGCGCTGTATTCATCTTTTGTTGTTTTGACAAGAGTGATTCTGGAATTATTTATCTGCATGGAGGTTACTTCTTCGTTAAAGAAGAACTCTACGCCATGTTTTTTTGCAAGCCTGTAGTATGCTCCTGATGTCATTATTGGAGATGCACTTCCATCTTTAGGTGAAAATGTTCCGCCTCTAAGGTTTTCCATATTTATGCCGGGTACAAGCTCATTTATTTTTTCAGGAGAGATCCAGTCTATGTCAAGGTCATAACTTTTCTGAACTTCAAGAAGTTTCTTTAATTTGATTTCAGTTGACTCGTCATATACAGGGTAAAGATATCCGCCTTCAAACCAGCCGATGTCTTCTCCGTGTTCCTTTTGAAAATTCTTTATTATTTCAATTGATTTCTGGCATATTTTTATTTTTGCAGGATCTGAATGGGTGGCTCTTAAACCTCCGATGGCTGCTCTGTTCTGTCCTCTTCCTTGTGATGGAAGCTTTTCTATAACTCCAACTTTAAGATTTCTTTCAGCCAGATAGTAAGCAAGAGGGAGTCCCGTGCTTCCTGCACCGATTATCAGAATATCATAGTTTTTCATTATTTCTTTCCTCTATTTTTCATTTATAAAAGTTTCTAATGATGTTTCAACTGTAAGAGGTCTTGGTCTCCCTTTTGTTACATCTTTCCAATCTACTCCTGCTTTTCTGAAAACCATCGGCATAAGTGCTGAACATGTTTTTGAACCGCATGCTCCCATTCCGACACGAATTTGTTTAAGCTGTGCTATGTCTCTTACATCATTTTCTTTTATAAAATCTACTATTTCTTTTACTGTAACCATTTCACAGCGGCATACAATTCCATTATCAGGGAGTACTTTAAATGTTGCATTGTCCTCGTTTAAAGTTTCTTTTTCATCCTGAACTCTTATCCCTGAAACTTTTGTAGCTATATTTAATGGAACTTTTACTGTGACAAGTGTCGTTTTATATTTCTTATTGAATCTTATTCCTGTAACTTCAGCTGTTACAAGATAATTGCCGTCAGCGTCTGTAACTTTTATCAAATCCCCTTTGTCGAATTCAATGTTAAATTCGTGTGCCAGCATAACTTCAGCTTCGGTTTCAGATATTTTTTTTGCAAGAGTTATTGCAAGTCCCGGGCATACTGCAACACAAAGTCCGCATCCGCTGCAATCACCTGAAAGCTCAGGAATATCCATGATGGTTTCAAGATTATCTTTCAGTGTAATTGCCTTGTTGGGGCATACAGTTGTGCATGGATTACATGGGATTTCCTGATTACATGTAAATATTGGCTGGAATTTTTCTGTAAGAGTTATTTCTTCTCTTGTGTGAATTTTTCCCGGTCTTGATTTGAGAACTTCCGATTTTGATATATAGCTATTATCTATCTCAATATTTTTACCAAGAAGATTTGCCATTTTCATAGCTGCAAGTTTTCCACCAAACATTGCACTTGATGCTTCAGCTATTTCATCGGCATCACCTGCTTTTATAACTTTGAAACCAAATTTTGCCGCCATTTCATAAAGTTCATCAGCCGCTGCAAGTCCTGCTGCAACCAGTACTGTATCAACTTTATATGTTTTTGCAGTTTCAAGTATCGGATTGTAATTGTTGTCAACATCTGCAACTGTTATCTGTTCCACTTTACCATTTCCTTCAACTGAAACGACAGTTTTTGAAAGATATATAGGAACGCCCATTCTTTTTATTTTGTCTGCATGAACTTTGTATCCTGATATTTTATCTGCAATTTCAACTATTCCTGCAACATTTATTCCTGCCTGAAGTGCATGATATGCTCCGATGAGTCCAACGTTGCCGCTTCCAATGATAAATATTTTTTCAGCTGCTTTTACCTGATCTCTGTTTACTATTGTCTGAAATGCTCCTGCACCGTAAACTCCTGGAAGTGTGTTTCCATCAAAAGCAAGTGAGCGTTCTCTTGCTCCTGCCGATACGACAATTCCTTCAAATGAAGCAAGATGATAATTTTTGTTATCAACGAGAATTCCTGCTTTTTTATCTTTATATATTGCTACAACTGATGCATTTCTGTAAATTGTTATGTTTTCTATAGATTCTGCCTTTTCTTCAAGAATTTGAGCTATATCTATTCCTCTTGTTCCAGCATAGCAATCTGTTTCACTGCCGAAGAATTTATGTGTCTGGAGAAGAAGTTTTCCTCCCAGTTTTTCCTTGTCATCAACAAGAATAACTTTAAAACCCATGTTGCCAAGTTCTATTGCAGAATTAAGTCCTGCCGGACCTGCACCAATAACCAGAACGTCACATTCTTTCTCAATAATTTCAAATTTATGAGGTGCATCATTTTCTGATGGTAAAGTTGGCAACCCTTTTAGTGATTCAACTTTCATGTTTTCTTTAAGTGGTGTTATACAGCTTTTTACAGGCGTTCCATCAATCACTACAGTGCACTGGCTGCATTGTCCGTTTGCACAGAAAATACCTTGAGGTGCATCGTTTTTTTTATGAAATGAAAATGTTCTGATATTATTGGCAAACAGTGCAGTTGAAACCATTTCTCCTTCAAACCCCTTAAGGGGGGTTCCATCGAAAGTAAAAGTTACCTCTTTTTTTTCTTTAAGGGGTTTCACTACGGGGTGTTTTGAAATCCTGACCATTACAGTTTCGTCCTCAAATGTTGTTAAATAAAGTCAGATAAAACTAAATCTCTGCTTTATGAATGTCAAGAAATTTAATGTTATTGAAATAAAATATTTCTGCTTTTTATATTGCAGTTATAATTGGATTTTTAAGTATTATTAACACTAATATATATGTTTTAAAAAAAGAAAAATATTATAAAATAAATTAAAGTTATTCTATCTGACGCATCTTACATAGTTAAAACTGTTTCTGTGTGCGGGTCCGATAAACCCAAGATAGAAACTTATTGCCCAGATTTTGTCTTTTTCTGTATGTGTTGAAGTCCAGAACCATCCGGTATCTCCATAAGTGGAATATTTGCCGTTTGATGAAAATCCGCAGCCGTTACACCATGAAGATGAACATTTTGATGTAACACAGTAATCTGTTATTTTACATTTACCTGAAGAGACTGTTGCAGGACAGTTTTTTATAAGTTGCCTGAGTTCTGATACTGATGGCATTCTCCAGTCGGTTTTCCCTTTTTCTATAAGTTCTTCGCAGTAGCTGTCTGCATCGCTGAAAATCATTTTCTTTTCTGATCTCTCAGACCATTCTCTATATTTTGGTGCCATGACAGCTTTTATCGGAAGTATTGTTTTTTCTTTAAGTGATATTTTCTTTTTAAACTGCTGAAGATCTGAAACCAGTTTTATTTCAGAACTGCATAATGGAATTTTATATGTACCTGGAGTTATACCTATTTTATTTTCATCAATATATATGTCAGCTTCTATATCATTTCCGTCTTCATCCTGAGCGGACACTTTAACTGCCGATTCTCTGTCTGTTAATTTAAGGTCTATCTTCTTATGCTGATTTTTATTTACTATAAAATTTTCTCCTGTGGAGTAATAACATTTTCCTGCGGTTTGAATTTTGTGTGCTCCGGGAGATATGATTTTTTTGTTTATCGGAGTTTTTCCTATTTTCATTCCATCAAGAATTATCTCTACAGGTTTTTCCGATTTTACAGTGATCCATCCAAAATTTGCTTCAAGGTTATATTTCAATGTCATTCCTTTTTTTATTATTTCAATTTTGTTTGCCGGCTGATAATTTTCAATCTGCATTGATATTTCGTGTTTTCCTAATGTTAGCATTTTGGAGCAGGGTGTGCTTTGGCATACTATTTTTCCATCGACAAGTACAAAAGCTTTTGCAGGTGAGCTGTTAAATTTAATTATTGTTTCATTTCCATTTTCAATATTCCATTCTTCTTTTTCCTCTTCTATAATTCCTGTCTGAAAGCTTTTGTTTCCTCCAAAATAAAAACTGTCTATGGTTTTGTAGAGTTCTTTTTCAGTGCAGTCAAATTTGTTTTCCCATGTATATGTTCCGGCTCTTTTTTCAACATCGAATATGCTTATGCTTATCTGACAGGTTCCGGTATATAGTTCTTTTATCTTGGTGTTTACAAGAAAATTAGCCTGAAGCTGTTCAGTCATTGAGAGCTGGCATTTTTCATCAACACACTGTTTCCTGCTTTCCTCCATTGTTTCTTCTATCGCCTGCTGTAATGCCGAATCTCTGTCTGATTTGGGAATCATCCAGTATTTTCCTGTAGACTGAAATTTCGTGAATATGTAGTCGGTAATCTTTGATATTGATGTTTCATTTATGATTTTGTCTTCATTTTGTATATCCATTACTGCAATACGGTTTTTTTCTTGTCCGGTAATGGCTGTTGACAAAATTATAATAAGCAGAATTGATGAGATTATGTTTTTCATTCGATTCCCCCCAGAATCATAATATTTAAAGTAAGTTTAATCTGTTTTTTTAATATTTCAATTTTTAATTCTATGCATGGGTGTTCAGAAAGAGAGAGTTCTTTAAAGAATTGGTTTTATGGAACGCTTTTTGCAAAGTTAGCTGTGATAAAATGTTTGTTTAGGTGGTTTGATGAAGATTTTTGATGTAAATATTGATGCTTTGGAAGCTGATCTTTCTTTTCGTCTGAAAAGACAGAATCTTATTTCAAGTAATCTCGCAAATGCCGATACACCAGGATACCGTTCAAAGGATATTCGTTTTGATGAAGCTTTGAAAGATGTTTATGATGAGGAACATAATCAGATTGCTTATGATGCTTCAGGAAATGTCATTCATGGTGAAAAAGTTGATATTGAAAAAACTGATTCGAATCATCTTGATCTGCTTCTTGATGACGGTATGAAAAGCGAGCCTTATTTTGATAATTATGTTGTTCAGGCTCCGGGTATTGATGAAAATGATGTGGATATTGACAGAGAAATGGGAAGAATGGCGGAAAACTCTCTGATGTATTCGGCTTCTTCTATTGCTATAAAAAAGAAACTCGGCTTTTTGAAGTATGCAGCTTCGGAAGGTGGAAAGTAGTTTCTTAAGGAGGTTTTATGGATATTTTCAATGCTATGGAAATCAATTCTTCAGGAATGAGTGCTGAGAGAAAAAGACTTAATGTTATTTCTTCTAACATAGCTAATGCCAGAACGACAAGAACTGAAAACGGTGGCCCATATAAAAGAAAAGACGTCATTTTTCAGGAGATTATGTTTCCTAAATCTGATGATTCAGATGGTTCTGTTGCAACTGGCGTTGGCGTTTCTGAAGTAATTGAAGATCAGAAAGACCCTCAACTGGTTTACGATCCTGATCATCCTGATGCAAATGAGGAAGGCTATGTGTCATATCCTAATGTAGTGGTTGTAGAAGAGATGGTTAATATGATAAATGCAACAAAGAGTTATGAAGCTAATGCTACAGCCATTCAGGCTGCAAAGGATATGGCTAAAAAAGCTCTTAATATTTCAGCATAGAGGTGAAAAATGAATAACATAACTATTGGCGGGATAAATCCTGAAATAAAAGCTATAAACAATATTATCAAGGATGTTGACAGATCGATAAAAAATGTTGTTATTGAATCTCCTAAAAATGAAGACCATTCAAAAAGTTTTGCAGCTGTAGTTTCTGAAGCTATTGAAAATGTTAATCAGACGCAGGTTGAGTCAGATATAGCCATAGAAAATATGCTGACCGGGAAATCAAGAAATATTCATGAAACAATGGTCGCAATGGAAAAGGCTGATGTCACATTAAAACTGATGGCTGCTGTGAAAAATAAAGCCCTTGATGCATACAATACAATAATGAGAATGCAGGCATAAACCGGATTTAGGAGTTTACTATGAATGAAAAGATAACTGAATTGAAAAACAAAGCTTTTGAGTTGAACAACAAGTTGACTCTTAAGCAGAAAATTTCAATTTTAGCAGTTGTTTTAATTGCGGCAGGCTTGATTGCCGTCATTTTTCTCCTGAATTCAAAGGAGAGCAGTGCCTATCTTTTTACAAATCTTGAAAAAGATGATGCGGCAGCAATTGTTGAAGCTCTAAAAAAAGATAAAATTTCATATCAGCTTGAAAATGAGGGGACTGCTATAAAAGTTCCTGCCAAAGATGTCCTCAATCTGAGACTTACTCTTACATCCCAGGGTCTTCCAAAAGGTGGCGGTGTCGGTTATGAAATATTTGATAATCAGGATATAACAACACTTACGTCTTTTACTGAAAAAGTGAATATGGTGAGAGCTATTCAGGGCGAGCTTGCGAGAACTATTTCTTCTCTTGCTCCTGTAAAATCCGCAAGAGTTCATATAGTTCTTCCAAAAGAGAGCCTTTTTGTTGAAGATCAGAAAGAAGCAACAGCTTCGGTTCTTTTGAATCTTGAGTCTGGAGGAGCACTTGATTCAAGACAGGTTCAGAGTATTACAACTCTTGTTTCTTCCTCTGTTGAAGGTCTTCAGCCTGAAAATGTTGCTATTGTAGATAATTTTGGACGTGTTTTAAATGAAACGGCAAATGATGAGAATGAACTTGCAAATAAAAAACTTACATATAAGAAAAGAATTGAGAAGGATTATGAAAAAAATATTTTAAATATTATAGAGCCTATAGTTGGCAAAGAGAGAGCAAGAGTTTCTGTAACTACGGATCTGGATTTTGATAAAGCTGAAAAAACAGAAGAAATGTATGATCCTAACGTTACTGCTGTTCGTAGTGAAAGTAAACTTGAAGAGACAAAAAATGGTTCTTCAAATGGTGCTGGCGGTGTTGCAGGTGTTCAGTCTAATCTTCCTGGAAGAGCGGGTCAGGCTGTTAATAATGGTTCAACGTCAGGAGGTTCTCTTGAAAAATCGACTACTAATTTTGAAATCAATAAAACTGTTCGTCAGGTAAAAGAAGATGTCGGCAGAGTTACAAGAATCGGTGCCAGCGTTATACTTGACGGAATAGCTACAACAATTGAAAAAGATGGTAAAAAAGAGACAAAAATTGTTGCAATTGAAGATAAACAGCTTAGAGAAATTGAAGATCTTGTTAAAACTGCAATTGGTTTCGATGATACTAGAGGCGACAGAGTTGTTGTTAACAGTATTCCTTTTATGCCTAAACCGGAAACAAAACCTGAGCCTATGTATCAGAAAATGATTCCATATTCTACAAAGTTTCTTCCATGGATAATTATTCTGATAGTTATATTTGCTGTTGTCCGTCCGCTTATAAAGAGCATTAAACATGTTACGAGACCTGAACCGATAACTCCGGAAGGTGTTCATATTCCGGGAGGAAAAGAGCTCGCTCAGTCAGGTTCAGAAGGAAGTAAAGGACATGCAAATGATGGATATCTGGATCCTGACAAAGATGAGGAAATGCTTAAGATTGAAGCTGAAATTCAGGATACAATGGGAGTTAAGATGTCTAAAGAGCATCTTATGGCAATTACTTTTGCAAGAAAAAATATAGATATTACGACAAGAATTCTTAAAAAATGGCTGAAGGAAGGAAATTAAGAGGTAGATAATGGCAAAACTTGCTGGTGCTGAAAAGGCTGCCATAATGATAATGGCTTTAGGTGATGATGTTGCAACCGATATTTTAAAGAACTTATCTGAAAAAGAGATAAGAAAACTTGGACAGAAGAGTGCCAAGCTTGATGAAATAAGCCCTACAATGATTGAAGGTGTTGTTCAGGAGTTTATTAATGAAGCTAAAAAAGCCGGTCGTTCAATAATGGGTGGAGATACTTTCCTTAAAAAAGCAGTTGAGATGGCGCATGGAAAAGAAGCTGCCGATTCTCTGCTGAGCGATATTTATGCAGCAAGCCATGCAATGGAGTTCCTGAACACAATAGATCCGAATATCACAAAAAATATTCTTATCAAAGAACAGAGTCAGACAATAGCTCTTATTCTTGCCTATATGCTTCCTGATAAAGCGGCACAGGTAATGTCACTTCTTCCCGATGATATAAGAAGTGATGTTGTTATGAGAATGGCCAATCTTGATCCTGTTTCTCCTGAAATTCTTCAGGATATAGAAGATGTTATTGAAAATGAGATAAAATCTATCGGCGCTCTTACATCTGAACAGGTCGGTGGTATTGAAGCTGTTGCGGAAGTGTTTAATCAGATGGATAAATCTTCTATGACAGAGATACTTACAGAAGTTGAAGAGCAGGATCCTGAGCTTGCGGATAACATTCGTTCTCTCATGTTCGTTTTTGAAGATCTTATTGGAGTTGATGACAGAGGTATTCAGACTATTCTTAAAGAGGTTAGTAACGAAACACTTATACTTGCCCTTAAAGGAAGTAGTGAAGAGCTTAGAGAAAAAATCTTCAAAAATGTCAGTTCCAGAGCTGCTGAAATGCTTAGGGATGATCTTGAGACAATGGGACCTGTTAAACTTTCCGATGTTGAAACTGCTCAGAGTGAAATTGTAAGGACTGCAATGAGACTTGAAGAGGAAGGAAAAATCATGATTGGCGGTGCAGGAGATGAGCTAATATAGTATAAAGGGGTATAAATGTCCGGCAGTGTAATAACAAGAGAAAATCCTATCTATAAGAAAGTTAAGGATATCGACATTTTTAATCTTAAAGCTTTTTCTGAAGTAAAAGAGCTTGAGATGGAAATTGTGTCTGCTGCCGATCCTAGCAAACCGCTCTTTACTCAGGAAGAAATAGATATTGGTGAAAGTATTCCTGAAAATATAAAAAGAGAAAGAGAATCTGCAAGAAAAGCTCAGGAAGCTAAAAAGGAAGTTGTGTTACCTCAAACTGAAGTTGTTGAGGTTGAAAAGGATGAACTTGAAGAGTTGAATAAAAAAATTGCAACTCTTGAAAATGAAAAAATAAATCTTCAAGATGAGCTTCTAAAAAGAAAAAAAGAAATTGAAGAACTTAAGAAAAGCCATAGAAGTGAGGGCTACAGTCGTGGACATGCTGAGGGAATCAGCAAAGGAATTGCTGATGGAAGAAAAAAAGTTGAAGAATGCTGTAGTTCTATCAAAAATGAGATAGAAAATATTCATACAAAAGTGGAAGAAGAAAATAAACTTATTGAAAATGATGTTATAGAACTTGTTTCTTTTCTTTTTGAAAAAATACTGAATATGAGCGATAAGAATGAGATGGCATCATCTCTGATGTCTCAGATAAAGAATTCATTTCCAAGAGAGAGCAGAATCATTCTCAAATGTAGTAAAGATATGGCTGAACTTTTTTCACAGGAAAAAGATATCTTATTTGAAATTCGTGTTGACTCTGCAATGAAAGAAGGGAGTATTTTTGTTGAAACCAGTGAAATAGTTGCAGATTTTTCTGTAAAAAATCAGCTTTCAAAAATGATAGCAAAGCTAAAGGAGGAGGTTTATGTATAAATCTCTTGCATCAAAATTGATTTCAGATTCTGCAAGTATGAGCGTAATGCCTGCTTATGAAACATATGGAAAAGTAACTCAGGTTGTAGGACTTGTTATTGAAGCTATAGTTCCTGAAGCTTCTCTTGGTGGGTTGTGTGCGCTTTATGCAGCATGGGATTCAGAACCTGTTTATGCTGAAGTGGTTGGTTTTAAAGGCGAGAATGTTCTTCTAATGCCACTTATGGATGTTCGTGGAATAAGACCTGGAAGCAGGGTTAAAGTTGTTGAATCACAGTCTTATATTCCAGTCGGAGAAGAGCTTTTAGGTCGAATTCTTAATGGGTTAGGTGTTCCAATAGATGGAGGCATTCCTCTTAATGATACAGGTAAAAAATCATATCTTTATAAAGAACCTTCAGATCCTCTAAAAAGAAGAATGATAGAAACGCCTCTTGATCTTGGTGTAAAAGCAATAAATACATTCATAACATGTGGAGAAGGTCAGCGAATCGGTATAATGGCTGGTTCAGGTGTCGGCAAATCGGTTCTTCTTTCAATGATGGCAAGAAATACAAATGCGGATATAAATGTTATAGCTCTTATTGGTGAGCGAGGAAGAGAGGTTAGAGATTTTATAGAAAAGAATCTTGGGGAAGAAGGTCTGAAAAGAAGTGTAATTGTTGTCGCAACTTCAGATCAAAGTCCTCTTATGCGAATGAGAGGAGCATATGTCGCAACTGCAATTGCGGAATATTTCAGGGATACAGGAAGAAAAGTTCTGTTTATGATGGACTCTGTTACCCGTTTCGGAATGGCTCAAAGAGAAATAGGGCTTGCTGTAGGCGAACCTCCAACAACAAGAGGTTATACCCCCAGTGTTTTTGCAAATCTTCCAAAACTTCTTGAAAGAGCCGGTACATCTCCTGAACGCGGAAGCATCACGGGTCTTTATACTGTTCTTGTGGATGGTGATGATATTAATGATCCTATTGGAGATTCAGTAAGAAGTATTGTTGATGGACATATTGTTCTGAGCAGAGATCTTGCTTCAAGAAATCATTATCCTGCGATTGATGTACTTGGTAGTGTTTCAAGGGTTATGACAGATGTTGTTTCAAAAGAGAGAAAAAATCTTGCAGCCAGAGCAAGAGATCTGCTTGCAACTTATAGAGATGCACAAGATCTTGTTAATATCGGAGCTTATGTAAAAGGAAGCAGTAAAAAAATAGATCAGTCACTTTTAGTAATTGATGAACTTAATTCTTTTTTAAGGCAGGATATGTTTGAATCCTTTACTCTTGATGAGAGTTGGAAAGCTCTAGGCGCAGTATTAAACAAGCTTGATAGCGGAGAAAACAGATGAAAAGAAAGTTTCATTATATAATTCTGGCAGTATCTACAGCACTTTTTACAGGGATTTTACTGACAGCACCATTATTTTCAGCAGAAAAGGAAGATGAAGAAGCAAAGGTAAAAGTTGTTGAAAAAAAGGAAGAGCAAAAAGATGCTACTACAGATGACATGAAAGTTCTTCTGGAAAAGTTCTCTAAAAGGAATCAGCTGGATATTCTTACAGCTATCAGAGAAAAAAACAATTTACTTGAAAAAAAGGAATTTGAGCTCGAAAGTCAGAAGCAGATTCTTGATAAAGGTCGTGAAATAATAATAAAAAAGCTTGATACAATAGCATCCGAAGATGACAAAACCCTTAAAAGAATTCAGGAATTATCAGATAAATTTGATGTTTCATTGGCAAGAATGGAAAAAAAGATTGAATATTTTGATAAAAAAATGGATAAGCGTGAAGCTGACAGACTTAATAAGATAGTTGCCGATTTTAAAGAAATAAAAGCAAAAAAAGCTGCCGAAATAGTTCCTAATATGGATAAGAATCTTGCTGTTCAAGTTCTTCTTAAACTGCCGGCAAGAACAGCTGGACAGATTTTACAAAACATGAACCCCAAGCTGGCAGGTGTTATAAGTGAACTCATGTCAAAGGAAAAAAAGAAGAAAATGGAACTTGAAAATAATGGCGCAACCGATAATGGAGGCGGAAATGGAAACCAGTAAAATTTCTGTGAACAGAACAGCTTTGTTTAACGAAATTAATGAAAATGAAAATTCGGTTAAAAGTAGTCAGAGCAAGAAAAAATCCGATTTTTCAGATATGGTTTCAAATATGATTGCATCTGTTGGAACTCAGAATCTTTTTATAAATAAAAAAGATACAACCTTTAAAAATAATTCAGATGTTAAAAATCATGCATCTATTGATGATCTTGATACTGAAAAGGAACTTCTTAAGAATGATAAAACTATTTTAAAATCTATTAAAAAAAGTGGTAAACAGGTGCTTGTCAATACAAAAGATGTTGAGTCTAAATATTCTTTAACAAAAGAAAAAAATGATTTTGAAATAAACAACTTTGTTTCTTCTCAAAACGTTTCGACAAAAGATGTGAAAACAGTTTTAGATTCAGGAAAAGATAAAGTTCTGGAACTTTCCACTCCGATTTCTAAAGAGAACATAGAAAAAATAGAATCAATTCTTCAAAACAGGCTTAGCTCTGTAACCAAGGGAGAGACTGTAGAGATAAAAGTTGCATTAAAGCCGGAAGAACTTGGAAGGATAGTTGTTAAAGCCTTTTATAATACAGCAACTTCTAAAATCATGGTTGAAATGACAGGAAAAGCGGAGGCAATAGAATCTTTTACAAAAAATGCTGCTGTAATAAGTGAAGGATTGAAGTCATCAGGTATTGATTTCGCCGGATTTTCGTTCAAGAAGGAAAATGATAAAAATGAGAGTGAAAAAAAAGAAAGTAAAAATAAAAAATATAATAAAGAAAATAAGAAAAAAACAATGCTGATGGAGGCATAAAATGAGTGTAACAGGTGTAAGTAATCTTGTAAACAGCAGTTATACTACAGAAACGAAAGATAAAACTTCTCTGGATAAGGATGATTTCCTGACACTCCTTCTTGCTCAGATGCAGAATCAGGATCCTCTTAATCCACAGGATAGTACGGAATATCTTTCACAGCTGGCACAACTTAGCTCTCTTGAAAGTCTTCAGAATATTGATGAATCTCTATATAGTCTTGGAATTGCTCAAATGGCTGGAACGAACTCTCAGGCTGTTAGCTATATTGGTAAAACTGTAAAGGCTGCAGGTCAGGATGTTACCGTAAACAGTGATGGTGAAGTTACGGCAGAAATGCTGTATGATCTTGGTGAAAATGCCGAAAGCTGTGATATTACAATTACAAATGCAGACGGAGACATTGTAAAAGTAATAAAAGCCGGAAGTAAGGAAAAAGGTGAACACAGCGTTGAATGGGACGGAACAGATGAAAATGGAAATAAAGTTCCTGCGGGAGAATATCATTTCGATGTGGCGGCTGTTAATAGCGATGGAGATACTATTGATTCGGCATATTATACAAAAGGTGAAGTTACAGGTATAACTTATGAAAATGGCTATCCTGAACTTTATATAGGCGGTGTAAAAATAGTACTCGGCAATGTTGTAGAGGTTAGTGGCGATTCAAAGGTGGTCAGTGAAGAGGCTGCCATAAAATATAAGCTTGCCAAAATAGAGCAGTATTTTACTGCAAATGCTGCCAATAAAAATGTTTATAATGTAAGTAAATAAAAAAGGAGGATACCATGGGACTTTTAAATTCAATGTATTCAGCTGTAACAGGAATGCAGGTGACTAGTCAGGGAATGAGTATCATTTCTGATAATATTGCAAATGTAAACACTGTAGGATTTAAAAAATCAAGAGGAAATTTTCAGGATCTTATCAGTATGTCTATTTTAGGTATTGGAAATATTTCTCAAATAGGCATGGGTGCCGGTCTTACTGATGTTCAGCAGCTTTTTGAACAGGGAAGCCTTGAAAACAGCAGCCAGGGAACTGATATGGCAATTTCAGGCGGAGGTTTTTTTATTGTTAATGGCTCTGTAAATGGTGTTGCAGGTAATTTTTATACAAGGGCTGGTCAGTTTACATTTAATAACGAAGGTTATCTTGTAAATGCGTCAGGACTTAGGGTGCAGGGTTATAACGTTGATGACAACGCTGTTGTTTCAGGTGCTCTGGGAGATATCAAAATAACAGATACTCAAATTCAGCCGAGACCTACAGCAGAGATAGAACTGAATGCAAATCTGGATGCGAATGCTGATATTATTCCGGCTTTCGATGGCAGCAGTTTTGATAATGCGGCAGATACTTCCAATTTTCATACCACGATAAAAACCTATGACAGTCTTGGAAACTCTCATGAGACAACACTTTATTTCACAAAAACAGCTGACAATACATGGCAGTGGAATGCTCTCGCTGATGGTGAAGAGGTTTCTGGTGGTGCAGCCGGAGATCCTCCTGTTAATATAGGTACCGGAACTGTAACTTTCAATAATGATGGTACTCTTGCCACATTGGTTCCTGATCCCCCGGTTCTTGGACCGGTAACATACACAGGTGCAAACCCGATGACAATAACTATGGACCTTGGAACTGCCGGAATTCCCGGTGTAACAGATCCATCTCTTGTTGGACTTACTCAGTATGCTTCAGAGTCTACAGCTCTCTTTTCAAATCAGGATGGTTATCCTACAGGCAATCTCAGGTATATAAATGTAGATGAAAATGGTCTTATTACAGGTTCTTACAGTAATGGAGAGATTTTGAATCTCGGTAAAATGGCTCTTGCAAATTTTCAGTCAAACACAGGATTGCAAAAACTGGGAGGTAATTTATGGAGCGAAACAACAAAATCAGGAGAGCCTTTAATAGGCGAAGCCAATACTGGAACAAGAGGAACTGTTATAGGAAATGCTCTTGAAAATTCGAATGTTGATATGGCTGAAGAACTTGTTGATATGATTGTTACGCAGAGAGCTTTTCAGGCAAATTCTAAAGCTGTAACAACCACTGATACAATGCTTGGGACAATAATGAATATTAAACAGTAATTGATTAAATCTTTATAATGATTGAAAAAAAATAGTTTATAATTCTAAGCAGCTTCAAATAAAAACTAATTTTCAGCTTCTTTATTTATCATATTTTCTTGATATATTCGGATAAATATTTTAATATGCTATAAGTTGATAATGATTCGTATATAAAAAACTTCAAGTTCTGTTTGTTTCAATGGAGGCTGATTTGACATACAACATCCTATTCGTTGATGATGAAATTAGAATCATAAGAGGAATAAAAAGGATGATGTTTGATATGCAGTCTGATTGGGAAATGTTTTTTGTCACAAGTGGTCAGGAAGCTCTTGAAATATTTGAAAGAGAAAAAATAGATGTAATAGTTTCAGATATGAGAATGCCTGGAATGGATGGCGGAGAACTGCTTTCTAAAATAATGGATATTTCTCCGGAAACAATACGAATTATTCTTTCAGGCTTTTCTGAGCAGGAAGCTACTTTGAGAACTGTTAAGGTTGCTCAACAATTTATTTCAAAACCTGCAAACGGAGAAATTCTTGTTTCTACTGTTCAGAGAGCACTCGATCTCAGAAGATTATTAAGAAATGAAAGTCTTGAAAGGGTTATTGCCGGAACAGAAAATATTTTTACAAATTCAAAAGTTCATATGGATATAATAAAAGAACTTCAAAGACCTGACTGTTCAATGACCAAGCTTGCCGAGCTTGTTTCCCAGGATGTTATAATTGTTGCCAACATACTTAAAATGGTGAATTCAGCTTTTTTTGGTCTTCCTAAAAAAATAGTAAATATACAGCAGGCAGTTTCCTATCTTGGAATCAACACAATTCTTGCTCTTTTTCTCCACAGTGAACTTTTTTCAAAAGCAAATATTAGAAATGACAAGATTTTTTCAATTGATTCATTCAATGAACATTCAATGAAAGTTGCTGCTTTTGCCAAAGAAATTTATGTCAGCTATACAGGCAGTTCAATTTTGGCAGATGATATAGTAATTGCAGGTATACTGCATGATATAGGCAAACTTCTTTTACTTACAATTCCCGGTTATTATAAAAATAAAAATGATGAAAATGTTACCAGAGTATATCGTAAACCTGAAGATGAGTATACAATTTTAAATTCATCACATTCTGAAGTAGGTGCATATCTACTAGGATTGTGGGGCTTTAAAGATAATATAGTAGAAGCTGTAGCATATCATCATAATCCTTCTAAGATGTTTGGTAAAAAAGAATTTAATATGGTTTCTGCTATTCATATTGCAGAAGCTCTAATAATGAACAGAAATAACCTTAACTATGATGATGGTGAAAATAATCTTGATATGGATTATATTAAAGAAATCGGAGTTGAAGATAAAATAGAAAAATGGGAGCGTTATTTTAGAGAATACATAGAAAATGGGGATATGAATGAACAATAAAATCCTTTTTGTTGATGATGATGAGAGAATTCTTCGAGGATATAAGCGTCTTCTTATGGAGAAATTCAATATAACAGCTTTTTCAGATCCTGTTGAAGCTATAAAACATTTAAAAATAGATAATTCTTTCTCTGTAATTATTTCAGATTTTAAAATGCCTGGAATGGATGGTGTCCGTTTTCTTGGTATTGCCAGAGAAATAGCTCCTGAAACTACAAGAATAATGCTTACTGGAAATGCTGACCTTGAAACAGCTGTAAATGCTGTCAATAATGGGAATATTTTCAGACTGCTTTTAAAACCTTGTGACAATGATATCCTTTTAAGAGCAATTAGAGATGGAATCGATCTTTATCAGTTGCAGGTAGCTGAAAAAGAACTTTTGGAAAAAACCTTAAGAGGCAGTGTGAAAATTCTTATGGATGTTCTTTCTATTACTAAACCTGAAGCTTTCAGTTTTGCTCAACAGTCAAGAAAGCTCGCTTCAAAAATAGGAAAAAGGCTTAAGCTTGAAAATTTATGGGAAATAGAACTTGCTGCTATGCTTTCCAATATAGGTTATGTTACAATTCCTCATGAAGTTGTTAATAAAATTTACAAAGGAGAAGCGCTGGATAAATATGAAGCGGAAATATATAAAACACATCCTGCAATTGCAGAAAAACTTATTAGTAATGTTCCCCGTCTTGAGAATATTGCTGAAGGTATCGGTCTTCAGATGTCTCCAAAATTGAAAATAGAAAAAAGCGATAATATAAATGTCAAATGGATCGGAAGAGTATTGAAACTGGTTACAGATTTTAGAAAAGATATACTTTCTTCAAAAAATGAGAAAGAAGCACTTGAGAAAATAAGGGTTAATTCTCAGGAATATGATGATGATGCTTTTGCCGCACTTGTTGCAGAAATAATGAGTGTTGATGAGCAATATATTGTCAGGGAATATAAAGTTGAAGAGTTGGAAGACGGAATGATTCTTGCCGAAAATATTCTTGATGAAAACAAAAATCTTATAATTCCTAAATTATCTGAAGTAACATCTATAATTAGAATGAGATTACAGAATTTTGTAAAAGTCGGAAGAACTATTCCATTCATAAAAATACTTGAGAAAGTATCAAAAGAGTAGCTTTCATTGTTTTCGGGGAGGGGTGATGGATATTAGGTTTGATAGAACGGGAAGCGCTTCAGGGCTTAAAGAGATAACAAGAGATATTCTTAAAAACAAAGATATAAAAACTCTCTTTGTACTTGGTTGTGATCTAAACGACTTTACGCCTGAACTGTTAGACCCTTTTTTGAAGTCATTAAAAATTCCAATTTATGGCGGACTGTTTCCTTCGATTGTTTTTAATAATGAAAAGATTGATAAGGGAACTATAATATGCGGGATAACCACCGAATCCAATATTAAAATTATTCATGAAATCAGTAACAAAGAAACAGATTTTGAGTTTTTAATTGGTGATACATACAATCATTATATGAATATGAAGACAATGTTCATTATTGTTGATGGTATTTCAAAAAGAATAGCTGAGCTCATAGAATCTCTTTTTAATATTTACGGGCTTGATATAAATTATCTTGGAGGATCTGCCGGATCGATGAGTTTTGAAATGAAACCATGTGTGATTTCAAATGAAGGTCTCCTTCAGGATGCTGCTATTATTGTTGGAAGTGAAATTAAAAGCGGAGTAGGGGTTAATCACGGGTGGAAAAGTATAAATAAAGTTTTCAGAGTAACAGAATCCGATAAAAATACGATATATTCGTTAAATTGGAGACCAGCTTTTGAAGTTTATAAAGAAGTTGTAGAGGAACATTCAGGTAAAAAATTAACAAAAGAGTCATTTTTTAGCTTGGCTAAATATTACCCGCTTGCAATTAGTAAGCTTGATGCTGAAAGTATTGTGCGTGCACCTTTTTATGTAGGGAAAGATGATTCTATTGTCTGTTTTGGGGAAGTACATCAGGAATCAGTTATAGAAATTTTTACAAGTGATCCTGATTCAATAATTAATGCAGCCGAAAAAGCTCTTAATTCAGGTATGAATGCTTTTTCCGAAAATGAAAGCGACAGACTTGTCGTTTTTATTGATTGTATTTCAAGATCACTTGTGCTGGGAAATAAATTTCAGGAAGAGCTTAATGTTGTATCTAAAACAAAATTTCAAACTATAGGCGCTTTAACTCTTGGTGAAATTGCAAATAATGGAAAGGACTATCTTGAATTTTATAATACTACAGCCGTTATAGGAGTATTAAGTAAATGACAGTTGAAAATATTAGAGAAATACAGCTCTTTTATGAAATATCAATATCAATAGGCCAGAGTCTTGATTTAAATAAAATGCTGAGAGAGTCTCTTTCTGTTATACTCAGAAAACTTAACTGCTCAGGTGGCGGAGTTCATTTTTATGAAACAGAAAAAAACAAGTATGTTTATAAAGACGTCTTTTCTACTCCAAGAAATATTTCTAAAAACATTGCTTACATAGAAGCTCTTAAAATGCTGCCTAGAGAAATGGCATTGAAACAAAAATCAGAATTTATAAGTGAACTTCCCTTGCTTGGAGAGAGTGATTATGGCTTTTATGTCATTATGGAGCTTCCGGATGTAGGCTTTTTAGTTCTTTTAAGAAATAATGCTCAGCTTTCAGATGAGATAGTAAAATCACTGAAACTTCCTTTGTCCAAACTTGCAGTATCATGTATAAGCTGCAAACAGAATATGGAGTTAAGTCTTTCAAGAGAAAGACTTGAAAAAGGTGTAAAAGAGAGAACTCTCGAGCTTTTAAGATCTAATGAGCAGCTTAAACAGGAAATTGAAGAGAGAAAGAGAATTGAAGGTGAAAGACTTCGAATGGAAGTTGAACTTAGAGAATCCAAGAAAATGGAGTCAGTTGGAACTCTAGCAGCAGGTGTTGCACATGAAATAAATACTCCTATGCAGTACATAACCGATAATACAGCTTTTTTGAAAAAATTTATTGATATGGTAGATCCAATACTTAGAAAGATTGAAGAATTTGATTTCGAAGATGATAATGATCGTTCAATGGAGCTTTTCTGGGATGTAAGGAATCTCTTTAATGAAAACAAAGTTGCATTTATGAGAGAAGAAGCTATTGACGCTATAAATGATTCTCTTGAGGGAATAAAGCAGGTTAGAAATATAATTCTTGCAATGAAGGAATTTGCGCACCCTGGTACTAAAGCAAAGTCTATCTCAGATATCAATAAGGCTCTTGAAAATATTCTTACTATTTCAAGAAATGTCTGGAAATATACTGCAAAGCTTGAACTTGAACTGGATCACACACTTCCTGAAATAAACTGTAATATTGACGAACTTAATCAGGTTTTTCTCAATATGATAGTCAATGCTACAGATGCCCTTGAAGAGAAATACGGCAAAAGTATGGAAGGAAGGATTTTTGTAAGAACAAAAAACAGCAATGATAGTGTTATCATAGAATTTGAAGATAATGGTTCAGGTATTCCTGCTGAAATTATAGATAAAATATATGATCCTTTTTTTACAACCAAAGAAGTCGGTAAAGGAAGCGGGCAGGGTCTTGCAATATCGTATGATATTATAGTCAACAAACACAAAGGTTTTATTGACGTTGAATCAAGTGAAAAAGGAACTTTGTTTAAAATAGCTCTTCCGCTAAAGATTTAGTGAATTAATCTTTTCAGTTATTATAAAAATCACTGTTGTGATAATTCTTAATGATTTCTTCTATTACTATTTTTAAAATCGCAAACAAAGGTACAGCTATAAGAATTCCGAGAATTCCACCTATTTCTCCTCCGGCAAGAAGGGCAATAATTACAAAAACAGGGCTTATTCCAACTTTTTTACCCATAATGTTGGGAGTTATCAATATGGTGTCAAGTGTTTGAATGATTCCAAAAACCATAACAATCTTAATAACCATCAACACTCCGCCATTTATAATTCCTAAAAGCAGAGCGATAATAAGTCCTGTAAACAGACCTGCATATGGAATTATGCAAAAAGCGCCTATCATTGCTCCAATACTTCCCCCTCTTTCAAGACCGGCGATTGTAAGCCCAAGAGCATAGAGTGAACCGAGGACAAAGCACACGGTAAGCTGCCCATGGATAAATCCGCTTAATATAGTATCAAACTTTTTTATCCAGGTCATTATATAGTCTTTTCTTTTGGTCGGGAAAAGTGATATTATTGCGGCAGTTATTTTGTTATAGTTATACGAAGTAAAAAAAGTTATAACCAGAAAAATAAAAAATCTTATTATGAAAGAAAATACTGAAAATGCCTGCTTAAAAAAATTACTGAAGATATTTGATACAGGATCAAAAAGAGATGGTGCGCTGGAAGCATAACTTGTAACGCTTTTCATAATGCTTGTTTTATCGATAACTATTTCATATCCGAGTTTATTTGCAATCTCGGTTGTCCATGTGAGTGCTGATTTAGTAAGATCTGGTAATGAAACAATCATTTCTGTTATTTCTTTAATAAAAACAGGCAAAACCAGAAGGGCAAGAAATAGTATTAATATGAAAATCAGAAATAGAGATGATACTGTTGCCGCAATTCTAGGGAATCGCAGTTTTTTTTCAAAGAGTTTTATTAATGGTGATATTGCATAGGATACAAAAAAAGCAACGATAATTATCGTTGTTATCGATGGGGCAAAAATTATGAAAAAAATGAATAATAAGAAAAAAAGGAGTGGAATCCACCCCTTTTTTCCAAATAGGAATTTGCTGATATTTGAAGTCACATTAAACTCCTGAATTTATTTTTTCTGAAGTTTACACTCTATTGTTTCTTTTGCATCACTGATGTAAACTTGTGTTCTATATGGCTTGTATCCTTCTTTTTCAATTTTTATATTGTGAGTTCCAGGGCTTAATTTAAGAAATCCAGGGCGACCATCAAATTGTTTTGTCTCTCCCTGAAGAACTCCATCAACATAAACAGATGCAGTATTCGGTTCACAGTAGATAGCAAGTAATCCTTCATTGCCTTTTGTATCAACAGTTTCTCTTGGAGGAGAACATGATATAAGAGCAAAGGATATCATAAAAAATGTCAGTATAAATAATCTTTTTAACATAATAAGCCTCCATTTATTCAGCTAATGTTACCTGATCTCCTTCCTGAAACCCTGAACCGTCTTTAATTTCACATACGGAACCATTTTCTCCAAACCATCCTGTAATCTCTATTTTACCTTTAAGTTTTCCTGGAGCTCTGCCCATTGCAACACCAGTATCAGGGTCTGTTATCATTTCTCCAAGTGTTCTTACAGTAAGAACGTCTCCTATCTGAAGACCGGTTTGTCTGCCTGCGTTTATAAAAATTCCTGAATCAGCAACTTTTGCGATTTTGCCGCTCCATTCCATTTTATCAAGACTTTTTACAAGATTGCCTATAACTTTTACTATTGCAGCATTAAGGGCTTTGCCATTTAATGTTTCGTCATATCCCTGAGAAGAACCGAATCCAAGAAATTGAGATGATTCTGTGCTTGCTTCCCCTGTGCCTGTTTCGGCAAATATTATGGCACCAGTTGTTGTATCTATGGCTCTTATATCAACAACGGCTCTAACTGTCTGTTTTTTTGATTTAAAAACACCTGCATCCTGACCGCTTTTCTTAAATCCAAATTCTGTTATTGAACCAACTATGAGAGCATTTGCTCCAAGTAACTGACCTGCTTTTGCAGCAGTTTGTGGATTTACAGCACCACTTTGACCTAATGCCTGCTCATTCATAACTTTTCCAAGTTGTTCTCTTTCAATTACGATAAATGCTTTTGATTTTACAAGATGTGTTGCGAGTTTATCTGAAGCCGATGTTCCAATTCTTCCCTGACCATAAGACGTTTTATTAACAAATTCAGAGATAGCAACTCTTTTTTTAGGTCCGGTTGTAACAAGTTTGGAATAATCAATTTCAGGTTCTTTTTCTACAGCTTTCTGATTCTTTGGACCTGCACATGAAATTGCAAATAAAACAGCAGTTACAATAAGGGATAACTTTAATAATGATTTCATTCTTTTACCTCCAGAATATCAAAATCTAAAATTTGTTCATTTATTTTGAGTTTTTAGCAATGTTTTTAATAAGTTCTTCAGCTGCAGTTTTTGTAGCATTTGATATAGCTTTTGAACCTGCTGCAGTTTCATTTATGTGAACCTGAGCATTGTTTGCCGTTGCTGTACCAAGTATTTTCCCATCTGTCACTCTTATTGCTTTTAATGAAACAGATGCCTGAACGCTTTTCATGGCTGTTCCCGAAATGCCTGCTGAAAGTTTTGCCAATGCTTTTCCTGTTATTACTATATCAGCTCCTGCTGTAATAGCAATTTTCTTTGCTTCGTCGTTTCTCAGATCTGGTGTATTGAAAGGCGGTTTTAGAAAAATTTCATTGTTTTTTAATGATGAAGAATCATATACATCATAATCATTATCGGAAAGTACCTGTATAAGAATGTTTTCACTTTCTCCCATGTCTGTCTGTTCTGTAGAGGTGTGTCCCCACCAGTAAGAATAGGATGTATTTCCTATATTCTGTTCTGCAATTAGTACAGTGACTTTTTTCTTTTGTTTTAGATTTAAAGTTTGTGTGTCTTCCGCAAAAAGAGCAAAAGAGAGCAAGATCAATATCAAACAAATAGGTTTTATGAAAATTTTTGCTTTCATTGGATCCTCCATTAGTTATTTATAATTACTACATCACCCTTTTTAAGGGTATCTGAAGACAAAGATTTTTTTAAAAGATCTAAATCTTTATCCGAGATTACTATGTCTGTCTTGTTTTTTATTTCAACAGAATTTATTTTAATGTATTTTTTATCTTTAATTATGTTTATGTCTCTATAATATTTTACAGATATTCCTCTATTTCTTATTTCACTGTTTAACAATGGATAAGAATAGATGATCTGTCCTGATTTTGAAATTATTTTTGGAAAAAGAGCCGGTTCATATTTTGTTTTCTTAGGTATTTTTATAACAAGAAGAGGCTCATTACCTTCAAATGATTCAGTAGATGTGACCATTTCTTCAGGAACCACAAAGTTGCTAAAAGATTTTAAAACAACATCCATGTCAAAAGAAAAGTAAATATCAGAAGAACCATCAGAAAAAGTCTGTGTATCGGTTTTTATTATCCGGCTGCATATGGTATCTTTTAATTTTGACCTATCTTCATTACTTTTGAGCAATGAATCTATAGTTTCTTTTTCTGAGAAAATAATTTGTGTGAAAGCTCTGTAAATTTTGTTACAGGCATTAATTTCAGCTGTTTTTTCCGATTTTAATCTTGCAACTTCGTAATTTTCTGTAAAAAAAGGAAAAGCACCATTTCCTACAGTCGTTATTGTAAGTTTTGACCAATTAATAAAAGAATCTTCTTTTTTGATTATATGATCACTATTTGTTTTTTTTGTTTCACCATAGATGAAAAGTGGTAAAAAAACTATTATAAAGAGTAAAATTTTAATGTTTTTCAAATATTTCATTGTATACCGTGCTGTATTTTTCAGCTGCATTAAGGCAGGAAACAGGAATATCTCCGTTACATCCAATGGCTTTAATTTTGTTTAGATAACAGGAGAAAACTCCTTCCAAACCTTCTTTTTCAAGAGGATTGTTGATGTCTTTAATTATATTTTCATTTTTCAGAATTACTGCATCACTATAGACAATTCCTCCTTTTAGAAAATTAAGCTGATTATAAAATTCAAGTTTGTCTGGAGTAAAAATTTCCCATCCCATATTTAATATATGAAGGTCATAAACCCAGAAAATTCCCTGCTCTTTAAGATCCTGAATAGTTATAACAGTTTTTATATCATTCATTTTATGTTTTGGCTGATATACTTCTTTAATATACATAGGAATAAGTGCCGTGTGCCATTCATTGCAGTGGATAATATCGAAGTTCATTTTATTAGCAAATTCACATACAGCTCTTGAAAAATATACGAATCTTTCTGCATTGTCAGGATATCCCTGATCACCATTTCCATAAAGAGAGTCTCTTCTAAAAAATTTGCTTTCAACAAAATACACATCACAGTTACTTCCCGGAAATTTTGATGTCCAGATTTTTACAGGTTCCATTTTGTCTGACACAGGAACATGAAAAGATATTTCAGTTTCTTTTATTGAATTGCCGAAATTTCCTATAACACTATGAAACGGCATTATGAAAGATATTTCAAAATTATTGCACAAATGAGGAACAATTTTAGAAAAAATGGTTCCTCTCTCGCTGGTGTATGCAAAAGGAGCCAATTCAGCCGAAGCTATTAATACTTTCTTAAACATTACAGAACAGTTCCATCAGATAACACATTAATGATAATACTTAATCCTTTTTCCTTAGTCAATAAATTGGTTCTATAGAAACTTTTGTATACTTTAGAAAATTTCTGGTTTTTTGTGTTTTAATTAATTTTTTCTATTAAGCTAAAAAGGATAAATATGAATATCTTATAAATTTAATAAGTTTTAAATGTTTTTTGCTGCGTGTTTAATATGTTTTTTGACAAATTTGTGTAATTAGTATACATTATCTCAGGTTTTTATCATAATGATTTTATTTGTCGGAGGTTTTTATGCGAAAATTATTTTTTATTGTTTTGTTTGCTTTTTTCTTTTTTGTTTCATGTGATGATGATAACAAAAAAATTGTTCTTAATAATGATTCAGATAACGCAATTGCAGATGTTGATGCTGTTGATGATTCTGATGTTGATGTAAATGATAGTGATTCAATTACTGATGATTCTGAAATTGATGATGTGGATTCTGAGGTGCAGGATAGTGATGCTGATGAAAATCCTGTTTTGGACGAAGATATAGATCTTTGTATTCAGTGTGAGTATGACAATAGAGAATGTGAAATTACCGGGGATATGGCTGTATGCGGTGATTGTAAAAACGGTTATTATGAAATTGAAGCTGGTGGGAAATGTGAACTTAAAGGAGAAAATGGTTCGGATTGTGATCTGGCTGTTTTTGCAGGAGATGACTGTAAAAGTGGTTTTTGTGTAGATAGCGTCTGCTGTAATTCCGTTTGTGATGGATTATGCGAAGGCTGTAATGTTGATGAAGTTTTCAGAGGAACATGTTCACCGGTTGCTGCTGGTAATGATCCTGATAATGAGTGTGATGAAGAAGCAGCATCAACATGTGGTAAAACCGGTGCATGTGATGGTGCAGGTGCATGTCAGCTTTATGATTCATCAACAATTTGTACAGCAGCAAGCTGTAGTTCACTAACTTCATCTTTAGGCGCTGCTTACTGTGATGGTGCTGGAAGTTGTGATAATGCTTCTGCCTCAACAATAAATTGTTCTCCTTATGAATGCAGTAATGATACCGGAACTTGTGGCGGAGGAATTTGTGATCTTTCAAATCCTTGTAATTCAAGCTATTTCTGTAACGAAGGAACATGTGAACTTAAAAGAGCAGTAGGACAGGAATGTACAGGATTCGGTGATGATGCATGTGCAACAGGAACATGTGTTTTAGATGATTTTAATAGTGATGCAAAATCTTATTGTGTGCCGGCATCTCCTGTAAGCTGTTCAAAAGATGCATGGTATTATGCTGCAAATTATTCTTTCTGTTCTTCTTCAACATCATATAAAAAATGTGGAAATGATGCTTCATGGGGCGCTGCTGTTAATTGTCCTAATACGGAAAAAAGAGCATGTATCCCGACTGGTTGGGCTACCAAAGCCGGTTATCTTTCAGCTGATAACTGCACAGATGAATCAACTGGTGCTGTTTGTAATGAAGATACAACTTGTCAATCCTGTTCTTCAAAATATACTCTTGCTGGAACAATAACTCCTGTTGCGTCTGTCTATAATGTGATTTCCGAGGATAATCCTACCTGCAGAATTTCATGTCTGGATAGGATGGGAACTCTTAATCATGCTTGGTGTGCTTCAACAAAGTCTACTTCATCAACGCATTTTTGTTCTTCTGTAAAGACAACTATTGGGACTACTGTTGGTATCTGTATTAGAAAATATGGTTCAGGCGTATCATGTACTTTAGGAGAACAATGTTTAAGTGGTGTTTGTAAACTTGGAAAATGTTTATAAAAGAACTATTTAAGATTTTCAGGGTTTAGAGGTTTAAGTTCTTCAAGAACGAATAGTCCATCTTTTCTTATAAGAACATCATCAAAGTAAATTTCTCCGCCACCATATTCAGGAGTCTGAATCATTACGAGATCCCAGTGAATTGATGATTTATTGCCATTATCACATTCATCATAACAAGCTCCAGGAGTAAAATGGATGCTTCCTGCAATTTTTTCATCAAACAGAATATCAACCATAGGTTTTGTAACATAAGGGTTTACTCCTATTGCAAATTCACCCACATATCTTGCACCTTCGTCTGTATCAAATATTTTTGTAAGCTTTTCCAGATTGCTTCCTTCTATATTGATAATTTTTCCGTCCTTGAATGTAAGGATAACTTTATCAAATTTCGTACCATTATAAACTGAAGGGGTATTGTATTCGATAACACCATTTATTGAATCTTTTACAGGAGCAGAGAATACTTCTCCGTCGGGAATGTTATACTGACCTGCGCATTTTATTCCAGGGAGCCCTTTTATTGAGAAATGAAGATCTGTTCTTCCAGGTCCTTTTAAGTGTACTTTATCTGTTTTATCAATGAGTTCCTTTAATGGATCCATAGCTTTATCCATTTTCGCATAATCAAGAGTTGAAACATCAAAATAAAAATCTTCAAAAGCCTCTGTAGACATTGATGAAGCTTGTGCATATGATGGATTAGGGAAAGCAAGAATACACCATTTTGTGTTTGGAACACGCTCTTCAAAATGAACCGGTTTTGCATATTTTTCCATATAATCTTTCATCTTTTCACTCGGAACGTCAGAAAGCTCATATCCATTGTTTCTTGAATTTATGGCTATATAAGCGTCCATTTTTTTCATTCTCATTAAGTCAATTTCTCTCATTATTTCATACCATGTTTCATTGGCATGCTGAAGAAGCTTTCTGTTGACTCTCTGATCTATAATATTTACGAAAGGAGTGCCTCCTGCCTGAGATATTTGTTCGATAAGGGCTTCAATAAGCGGCATTGCTGAGCTATCTCTTGCCTCTATTAAAACGCGATCTCCGTTTTTTACTTTGCAGGAAAAATTAACAAGATTTGAAGCTAATTTTGCAATTCTTGGATCTTTCATTTATTTTCTCCTTAAAAAATTATAAGAACCACCTTTTTGTAAGATAATATTCCATAGTAGTCAAGTTTAAGGTTGACGTATCATTTTTTTTATATACCTTTTTCCTTAATATAAATTATTGGGATTTTCATGAAGTTTATATTTTTACTTATTTTATTGATGTCGTTTGCTTTACATGCCTACGTGGGACCAATGAAACTTGCTGAGAAAAGTTATTTTCAGAATACAGATATGGCATATACAACACCATCTTTTTCTTATATAAACTTTGATAGAATTGAAGCAGTTCATTTTAGTCCCGGCTATTTCTGGTATAATTCCTTTTTCTTTTCAACATTAAGTCTTGATGCTTTTGGAAACAATATTGCTCCATGGTACTGGGATAGAAAAATGGCTGTTAATTCAGTATATTTAAGACTTGTTGAAACCGGATATATGTGGCTTTGGGATAAACTAAGGGTTTTTATGGGTGTTGATTACGGTTTTTTCTGGTCTACCAAGCTTGATGCAGAAGAGATAAAGGAAGGACGGGCTGTTCATATCGGTACAAATTTTGAACACTCACTTGGATTTTCTGCCGGTTTTTTGTGGTCTCCATGGAAACTTTATTTTCTCATGTGGATATCCAGTGCCTCGGTACAAAAAAGCAATACAATATTAAATTTTTTGTTCGATGCCGGTATCAATATTAATGACAGATGGCGTGTCGGTGCTTTTATTCAGTCATCTAAAAGAAATATGATTGCAATAGATAATGATGAAAATAGTGTTAATTATCGACTTGGAATAGAAATGGCTCCTGTTTATGGTGCATTCAGATTTTATGACGATTGGTGGATAGGTCTTGGTTTTGTTTTAGGCAGTAGTCTTGATTTCGGACCTGAAGGAGATACTGTAAAAGAAAACAAAAATTTTGGTCCTGCATCTATATACATTTCGATAATGTAAGGTGTTACTTTAAAAGTAATTCGTTCAATTATATGTGAAAAAAGGGAGAATGGTAGCGAGGGAGTGAATCGAACACTCGGCCGGCGGGATATGAGTCCGCTGCTCTACCGCTGAGCTACCTCGCCACCTCATTAGTGACAGGCGCTATAATAATTAAAAGAGTGTCGATGTCAAAATTTTTTTTCCTTATTTTTGACTTTTTTTATAATGACAATAGAATTCATTGTTTTTTTTAATGTTTTGAGGAGAGCTTAATGAAGTGTTCTTTTATGTGTATTGTAATAATACTTATTTCTTTTATTAACTTATCTGCTGCTGAGAAAAAATGGGAACTTGTTAAGGATGATGATCGTTTCAAAGTGTATGCAAGAGACACTGACGACGAGGGAAGAAAGGAAGTCAAAGCTGTTGCCAGAATGACAGGAACTGTTGATGAAGCAGAAGCTGTTATTAATGACCTTGTTAATTATCCAAAGTTTATGTCCTATGTTGAAGTTGTAAAAGTTGTAAAAAGTGAAGGTGCATGTACAGTAGCATATTTTCAGGTTTCACCTCCTATTGTTGATGATAGAGATTATACAATAAAACTTTGTACTACAAAAAGTAAAGACAGAGTTAAAGTTGCTTGGGTTCCTGTGGTTTTAAAAGAATTTCCTCCAACCAAGAAATCTGTAAGAGTTACACAGAACATTGGTCATTGGGACGTAAAAAAAATAGCCGATGATGAAGTTCTCGTAGAGTACTATTTAAATACACATCCAGGTGGTTCAATTCCGACTTTTCTTATAAACAAGGCAAATAAGACCTCTGTATCGGATGTTGTTACAAGCCTCTATAAAGAAATGATGAAAAGAAGAAAAGAACCTAAAAAAGCTCCTGAAGTACAAAAGCCTGCTGAACCAAAACAGGAAGCAACTGAAAAAACAGATGTAAAATCTGAGAAAGCACCTGAAGAAAAACCTGTTGAATCTCCTGCTGAAAATACAGATAAAAAAGATATCCCGGCAGAAAATAAATAATATTGAAAAAACTTTTAGTTCTAATACTGCTAATTCTGGTTGCGGTAATTTTATATCTCCGAACATTTTCAAATTTCAGTAAAGAATCTTTTTGTGTTCTTGTTGTCCCTTCGCTACATTCCAGCTATGATAATTTTGAAAAAGTAAGAGAAATAAGTCAGCTAAGATTAGATAGCTGTACTTCATCTTTGAAAATTGCAAAAGGCGCGCTCTTTTCCGATTCTGAAAATAAAGATGAAGCTCCATTTGATAACAGTGATGATCTAATTAATTTTAAGAAAAATATTGAAAACTTTTTTGATGTAATAATTCCGTCTGAAGACGATTTGGTTGTTATTGAAAATTTACCTGAAAACTTAAAATATGTTTATAAAAGCCCACAAACTTTTTCTCTGCCAAGGAATTCTGTAAATATTCAGTTATCTGTGGTCACACCTCTTAAAAAGAACATCTTTACATCAGAAGATATTGATAAATATATAGAAACAAAAACTATCCCGACTAATCTGGAAAATAATTTTACAATTCTTTTTGCTGAAGGTGAAAATACCGCCTTCTATAAAGATGGAATTTTTAACACTCTTGATATTCCCGATGTTTTTATTGAGCAGAGTGAAATTAATTCACATGAAACAATAAATGATAAGATTGTTGATGTTAATTTTAATACTGCTTTGAAAGATATACTTTTAATAAAATATGATTTTATTGTGAAAGATAAAACCGAGCTCACAATACTAAATAAAAATATAGAACTTATCTCTTTGGAAAAGTAGATTTATTTTAAGCATCTTCATCAGGTGATTCAGTGTCAGCATCAATGCATTCATGTTCACCTGTCTTTATGTTTTTAGGGCATTCAGTGTTTGGAGTATAGTCATCATATGGGCAGACTTCAGGGTGAAGGTCGCAGTAACATTCCATATCTCTTAAATGGAGTTCAGGGTTACCAGGCAGCTGCCATGCTATGTAGTGTCCATCAAATTCTGTATAAGCGGCAGTAGTTCTTTCTTCTATTGGTGAACAGTAACTTTTTTCCTGATCAAGTCTATACATACAAAGATTGTTTTTTTGTTTATCTCTGTCTCCGTCAGGCCATGAAATATTTATATATGATAATAAATTTCCTTTTACAAAAGTTACAGCAACATCATAAGTGTCTTCCATTAAATTTTGTACTGTAAACTTTTTATATTCCCACGGTTCTTTTGATGTATCTAATCTCATAAATCCATCTGTCATCTCTACAGGTGAAAAGTATATTAGGTTTTTGTTTTCAGTGTCCATCCAAGTGTACCTTATCTGTTCAATTTTTTCATCAATGGTTCTGTTAACCAGTTTGCATTCGTCAAGTGATTCAGGATTTTCATTAAGTTCGCAGATATAACCCTTAAAGTTATCTCCATAAAAGAGTAGTCTGTTGTCAAATATGTTGGGATCATTTGCAATTCCTTCTGAAAGGGTTATCCAGTTCCATGCTATATTTTCATAGTTTGCAGTTCCATCATGTTCTTTGACTGCTGCATATTTCATATAACTTGTTCCGCCGTTTTCTTCTTTTATATTTGCAAAAGCCCATTTATCTGTAAGAAAAGGTGTGTAGGTTATAAATCTTATTGTTCCTGGGTATACAGATGTGTAGGTGTTGTTGCTGAAATATGTTAGGGCATGCTGAGTTGTGTTTTTTATATTGATATATGTCAGAAACTTTCCTTTGTTATATGCAAGCATGTCTGCGCCTGTTATGCTTTTTACACTGTACTTTTTTGTTTTGAGATCATATTCAAATGCTTTGCTCTGATTTACATGCCAGTCTGTCTCTCCACCAACATAACTCATCCTGAAACCAATCTTACCATTCTGAAAATTAAAGCTTTTCATGGTGTAGTGGCCTGTATTCCAGCCGTAAGGATTTATTGCATTCAGTTCTATATCACAGATATTTAATTCCGGTTCATTCTTCTGATATGCAGGCTGTAAATTATCCATATCACATGGATATCCGCAGCAGTCAAGCTGAGGATATTTAGTGCACAGCTCTTCATTATCCTCTTTCCAGAGATTGCTTAAACACTGCGGGTCATTTGCAGTTGGAGTGTCACAGCCTTCACGGCAAAAGTGAAGATTTCCTTTATCATCTTTAAATGGAAGTAAAGAGTAGTCTATTACCTGAGAGCAGATGTCATCTGTGTCTGCATCAGATTGAATGTCAATGTCTTCATCTATTTTCTGGTCTTCATCAGGAAATGAAGCATCTTCATCCTGGGCTGTGTCTATATCTATTTTTACATCTGCATCAGTGATGACATCAGCATCTGTTTCTGATTTATTTTTGTCACAGCTGGTTATTAAAAATATAAATAATGTTAAAAAGCTTAAAAGAATTATTCTTTTCATTTCTGCCTCTTTATTGGTTAAGTGACACCCTTGCGGGTGTCACTTTTGTCTTACTTACTTTGATTCATGGAGTTTGCCTGAGAATACCTGATATATTACTCCATTGTAGTAGTAGGCTTCTCTCATGTAGTTCTTTTCTCCGCTCATTTTCTTAAGGCTTAATGAGCCGTTACTGTTTACTGCTTTGTACTGTCCGTTCTTGCAGCCCATGTATACTTCGCCTCCACTTACTGTAAGCTCTGCGTCATTACATTCTTTCTTTTCTTCATCTTTCTTTACCGGATTGAGTATATCACTTATGTCGTAAAGTGCCAGCTTTCCTGTTTTGAATAGCTTGTCATGATAGATGTAAAGATAGTTTCCGCCTATTTCTATATCTTTTACCGGATAGTCTACACTTATGGTTTTTACTTTTTTGGGGTTTTCGAGTGTACTTATATCCCATATTGTAACTTTTTTGTTTTCTCCGGCTATTAAATAGCTTCCGTGTATTCTTATGTTGTCACAGTCTTTGGTTGAGAGGGCATTCTTTCCGCTGAGGCTTCCATCACTTTCTATTTTGAGGATTTCTATTTTATTGCCTCCTGCTCCATAGAGGTAGTTGTCTTTTAGTGCTATGTTGTTGATGTTCCCTAACCAGTGGAGTTTTTCTTTGTTGAGGTCTCCGTCTTCTTCTATTGTTATTTCTCTTATTCCGCTGAGTCCTCCAAGGTAGAGATGGTTGCTTTTGCCTGCTACTGTCTTTTTATAGTCAAAGTATGTGTGGCTGTCATAGTTGTATTTTGAGAGTTTTGTGCACTCTCCTTCTTTAAGGATTCCGGGGTATATTCTGCTTCCTGTGTCGTATATGCAGTAATTTTCTTCGTAGACTATGCTGCTTGTCCATCCTTCAACTGCTGTTTCTGCTGTTGTTATTTCTCCGTTTGTAAGGTTTACTTCTGTTCTTAGCGCATTGCCTTCACTGTTTATCTGTTTGCTGAAGAGTATGGCTTTTTCTGCTGTGGCCGAGATAAAGAGGTTGAATATTCCGTCTTCAGGGAGTGAATCTGTGATTTGGTTAAATCCTGTTTCTTCTGTGTACTGCCATAGATCTGTTTTAGGTGCTATGCCGTACTTTTCAGAAGTATAGTTTCCGCCTCCTGCTATGTAGAGCGCTCCATTTACTACGCTGTAGTTTATTCTATCTCTTATTGCCGGTGCATTTGAACTGCTTACTTTTTCAAACTGATTTTCTGATGAGAGTTTGTAGAGTTCCATTACACTTGAGCCGTTTCCAAGTAGGTAGAGGCTTTCATTTATGTTTATAAGTGTCGGGTTGGTTACTGCCGGAAGCGCTGCTGCTAAGTAGAGTTTG
Organism: bacterium; assembly: GCA_963667425.1. Lineage (GTDB taxonomy): Bacteria > UBP6 > UBA1177 > UBA1177. The sequence goes on from OY763407.1 coordinate 2,897,903, forward strand.
GCTGTGTTTATTGTTGCTTCATTTTCCGCACTTACACTGTTTGATGCCATTGACTGCTGAATTATATTGTTCATTCCCATGTAGTAGAGGTTGGTTCCATCTGTTATGTAGGCTTTGCCTGCATAGGTGGCTGAATATGGCTGAACTGTTCCTGAGCTTATTACTGATACTGGCTGCCAGTCTGTTCCTGAGTTTTCTCTGTTCATCCAGAGAACCAGTGCTGTGTCGCCTCCTCTGCTGAATTTGTAAACGTCTTCCTGTATGCTCATTGTGCTGCCTTCAGGTTCCATTGAGAATGGTCTTGCTGAAACAGTGTCTGTGAGAATATCATATTTCCAGAAGTTGAATGCCGAGGTGTCTCTTATATCCTGAAAAAAGCATTCAGGGCAGCCGCGAAGAAATTCGTTGTCTCTTGGGTATGGATCCAGATATTTCCAGAAGACTTTTGCTCCTGCAAAACCTTTTTGCATGCCATATCCTATTGATACTGGTGAATATGATGACCTATCTGTTCTTGTATATACTTTCTGATTATGAAAATATTCAGGGTTTACTTCACTTCTTCCGTTGACATCAATTATATAAGGCACTGTTTTATCACTTTTAAAACCTGCTGATGTCGTGTAGTTAAAAAAGGTTTCTATTCCCTCCAGATTTTCACTGCCAGTATAGCTTACGTTTGCAATATATTGGTTATAAAGCTTTTCATTTTCACATTTTATATCTTCTTTCCAGTCCCACGTTACTGTCTGTGTATTATCTGAATTTAAAATTTCTGTTATGTTGGAATAGGTGTATTTTGACGAGTTGTCATCACATGTTTTGTTTTTAGATATTTCTTTCCATGATTCAATTCCAATTCCTCTTACTGGCGTCGGGTCACTTCCATGACTGAATGCATAATCTTCATCTTTTAATGGAAGCTGATTGCCATTGGATGTTGTGCAGTAACCGCCATCACCCCAGTAATTGCTTAAGTAATCATTGTTTACCCAGCAGTAGCGGGATTCTATTTTTTTACTGTAATCTTTTTCGTTTTCTTCAGTTTCTTTAACTGTATAGTTATTGTAGAGATTTATATACTTGTTTTTATAGAAAACACCCCAGCAAATTTGCATATTGCCTGGTGAACATGTTCTGCCTCCTGCAAATTCATCTACAGGACGTTGTCCGTTTGACAGATATCTGTAAGTGTTATCACAAGCATCTCCTACACCATCAAGATCCTGATCGGGCTGCCACATGTAAATTTTATGATCCAGGCTTTTTTGCATTTCACAACCATGCATAGATGTTAATGTGTTAAATTTTGCACCTACATCAATACTGTTGTTACATTCGCCGTCATAATATTCTATTTTTTTACACTCACCACTTACTATTTCTTCTCCAAGTGATATAGGTATAGACGGATTGTAATTATTAAGGCAGCTGTCAATCATCTCTTTTTGAGGATCGTCTGCAAAAAAGCCGGTGTATTCCTGTCCAGCCATGTCAAAGAAAAACCTAACAGGTTCAAAATCTCTTTTACTATATTTGTTGTTACCTGTTATGGAATCAAAACTTAAAGAATGGTTGTCAACAGACCCTTTACAAGTATAATCAAGAAGATGGTTATCACAAACTTCATCCTTATCTTCATCTATACAAAGAATTACTTCTCTATTTTCTACATCATAAAGAATAGGACAGTTATCTTCTGAATCCAGAAAACCATCACCATCAGAATCTTCACATGCATCACCTATCCCATTTTTGTTAAAATCTTCCTGTTTAGGATTTGAAGCATTTATGCAGTTATCTCTATAATACGGAACACCATCGTCATCATTTGGACATTTTTTCATTGTTCCATCATTATTCCAGCCACAAAAATTATAAGGATAAATATCTGTCATAATTGTTTGAGCACCTTCATCTTCGTTAAAATCATACTCAACATCAAGCAAAGGTATAAGATCAATTATTTCTTTTATGAATGTCATCCATACTTTTTCATCAAAAACAACAGAATTTCCATATTTTACCCATCCTGAAAACCAATATTCGTTTTTCCACCCCAGTTCAACATGAACCATTTTTATTTCACCAAAAAATCCTAGTTTTTCATAATATTTGTATCCATCTATTACACTTAGATGCTTTATGGCCCATTTTTCAGAAGCAAATGTCCATTCATAAAACCATAAATCAAGTATAAACTTCAGTGTAACAACTGTTCTTGAACTAAGAATCATAGGATGACCAAGAGTAATTTGTTGAGCTAATTTAATAAAACCTTGTTGTCCAGATTTTGCAGGTTCTATGAAATGAAAATCATTTGCATATCCAAAGTAATCATAAAAGGCTTTTTTTTGATTGATTATTGTTGTCTTAGATTCATCAGGTGTCCATTCCATGTCAACAGCAACACCTATGTCATACAAGAGTTTAGGGATGGATGATTTTTCTGGTTCAAAATTTAATAAAAGATCCTGTCCTGCATCATAAAGATAATTGTTACATGGAATTCCTCCTTCACAAAAACCTCCTATGGGGGCATTATATTCTCCCCATGGAATAGCATCATTTTTTGCTTCTTTGGAAGATTGCCATTTGTCAGGGTATTTGTAATATGAGATTATTTGTCCCATAGACATTGCGCCACATCCAACAATGTTTCTCATTGGAATCCCCGGTGTGGATGGTATTTGAGCATTATAAGGATAATCCTGATGCCATTTTCGTAATCTTTCAGGCAGCAAAGGGCCTCCTTCATCTGAATATGGAAAATCATTGTTATTTTTTGATGTATCAATTATAGATGTTGTATTGTTAATTATATTTTCCCACTTAGTTTCATTTTGTGCTATTATTTCAGGTACTGTCTGTAAAAATTTAAGTGGCCAATCCTTAAAGCCTTCTTCAAGCCATTTTATACCGTTGTTTAATGGTATTATTTCAAGCTTTAAAAGTTTTAATACATTAAATATATTGTCATTTTGAATATATGTTGAATCTTTTATGTCTTCATAGTTCTGGCTCAAAGTTATCATGCTGATAGGTTCCAATTCTGTTGCAGGAGCTACCATGACAAAGCCTTGTGGAAGTAGCGGTATAACCCAGTTTACAGTGTAATTTCCTTCTTTAACTGAAAGAATATTTTCTGTATCAACAGAATATGTCTGATTTAATTCATTGTTTTCCTTAAATTTTTCATTAATTAAAGTTTCAAGTAACGGGGCTATTGTCTGAACATCTTCTAGTGTCGTTGCCCTTGCAAAAATAATTAATGGTAATAAAAAAATAATGAATAAACATAAAATGCGGATTTTAAAAAACATAAAAAACCTCCTTTAAAAACATCAGCCATCAATACAATGAAAAAAATTTTTATAAAACGAAATAAACTTGCTCCAACAACCAACATTTAAATTTTAAATTTTAAGATGTCAAGGAATCAAAGTCTTTTTTTTTTGATGGGTTTCAGATGTTAACGTTTCTTTTTTCCAATTTTTTTAAACACTGGAAAAATTATTTCCCTTGTGTCTCAACGTTTAGAGAAAATCTGTGATGCTAATTTTCACACTTTTTGAAACACTGGACATTTTGAATTTTTTTTTTTATGAAAAGATTTTAATTTTTAAAAATAATGAAAGAATTAAGTTAATGTTATTTTACAACATCAGAGTCAGAGATGATGTCACTGTTTCTTTTGGATTTGTTCTTGTTGCACAAAAACATTAATTATTTCGATTTACTTTTCAAATGGTTTTTTGCTTTTTATTCTTACTGCTTTATAAATTTGATTCCTGATTTCTGATTTATTTCTATCATGTAGTTTGCAGGAATGTTTTTAAATGTTGAGATTGTTCCTTCTTTATCCGGCCATTTTATTTCTATTTCATCTGCAACGCAAACTGAACCGGTTCCGATTATCATTAAATCATCCTGCTGAAATCCGGTAAGTCCATTGCTTCCCTGAATTTCTCTGACAAATTTCCTGTCGCCTGATTTTATAGTTATCCATGCGCCAATTGCGTCTTTGTTTGAGCCACCTTCTTCTCCAGAGCCTATAAGTTTTATCATGAATCTGTTTCCCTGAACCGGCGTATCATTTCTGTAGACTGTTATCCAGTTGTCAGTGGGTGCTGTACCGCTCCATCTCATTGTGGATAATCCTACAACAAGGTCGTAATCTCCGTCTCTGTCGTAATCAATTAGTCCTGCTCCATGAGCTCTTAATTTTGCAACTTCTGCCGAGCTGGCAACATTTTTAAATGTGCCGTCATTTTGCTGCTGGTAGAGCAGTGCTTTTGTGCCGTCGTAGTCGCTGCTTGCTATGTAAAAATCCATTTTGCCGTCGTTATCAAAATCTGCTGCAAATCCTCCGAGGTCGCCATCGTTCCATGAGCCTGTTCTTGTTCTGGTTATTCCGCTTTCTTTTTCACTGAGTCTTCTGAATGGTTTTTCAGGGAATCCGTCATTCATCATAATGTGTGTTCTGTCTGATGAGGCTCCAACGTGCCAGTGTGCAAGTTCAACTGAAACTATATCAAGGTCTCCGTCATTGTCAAAGTCGGCACATATATGATTTGATGTGTTTCCTCCAAGTCTGTATGGCTGATCGCTGAATCCTGGTGTCCAGTTTTCTGTCATGCCGTCACAGCTTATCATTGCTGATCCTGCATCTTTACAGTATGGATCATCCTGTCTAATTGAGCAGTAGCAGAGGAAAAAGTTGTCATCGGAATAGTCTTCATTGTCATCTGAGCCGAAATCGGTTTTCATTGTTACATTTTCAAATGTTCCATGGTTGTTTCTGAATATAAGGTTAAAGGCTCTTCCATAAGCTGTTGACATAAGTTCGTCCCAGCCGTCGCCGTCGAGATCACATGCTGCTGCTCCCCAAGATGGGCGGGTGTATGTTCCATTTGCAAGTGTTTCTTCTGTCGGCAGAAATGTTTCAGCTCCGATTTCTTTTGTGACGTCTGTAAATTTGCCTGTTCCGTCACCTTTGTAGATGGTATCCATTACTGATGATTCTAAATATCCGTATGTGCCGTAATGATGCGCCACGTAAATATCAAGGAATCCGTCTTTGTTGTAGTCTGTAAATACAACTGATGTTACCGGATCGATATAGTTTTCATCGGGTGTAAAGTACATGAGTTTCTGTTTTGAAAAGTGGCCTTCGCAGTCGTTCATGTAAATGTCTGAGCCGTTTGGTGCGGTTGCCGCTTGCTCGGAATTTAAATTTACTGCATTAAAGGCATCTTTACAGCCGTCATTATTTAAGTCTGCAAAAACTATAAATGTTGATGCTCTGTAATTTTCAGGATCTGTTGATGCAAAAAGCCCTGATTCTTCTGTCCAGTCTTTAAATGTTCCGTCTCCATTGTTTAATAAAATTCTGTAGAGTTTTTTCTCCGCAGCTTTTGCCTGACCGGCACTTGAACCTTTGCTAATTGATAGATCGGGAAGTCCATCATTATTTATATCGGCTATAACTATGTTGCTTCCGGCGACGGCGAGCCCTGTTTCATCAAGACCGAGCTCTGCTGTTACATCTGTGAATTTAAGTTCTGAAGGTGTGTCGCTGAATTCTCTGCACTGCGGTTCGGGAATGTTTTCTTCATCTGTCATAATTGTGTCTGTGTCTGGACTTTCATTGTCATTTGATGAAGATGAACCTCCATCATCACATCCTGCAGATATAAAAATAAAAATCAGTATAAACAGGTATAAAAATCTCATATTCGCCTCCTGAATTTTTATAAAATAATAACACTGTCTGGATGATACAATAACTGATTTAATAGTGCAAAATAATTTGATTAAAATGATAATGTATGAAAAAAGAAATATTGTTAATCTTCTTTTTTTGAAATAAAAGCTTTTTTTATCCAGTTCCGATTAAGTATTATGTGAATAATTGCAGTTAATATAAATAGGTATCCTGATATCGGGTGCACTGTTCCATATGTTTTCATAGTCATTAGGTCTTTTAGAATAATTGTCATAATTAAAGCTACAAAAGAAAAGCCCAGTATTATATTGACTATTTTTAGTAAGCTGTTTTTTTTCATTTTTATTCCTCATTAGAAATAGAGTTCATATTCCTGAGGTGTCGGAGCATTGTAAATATACTCGGCTTCCTGATTTTTTATTTTTATCCATGTATTTATAAGACCTTCAGGGAAAACACCTTTCAGATATTCACTATCTTCTTCAAGTCCTTTAAGCACAAGCCTTAAATTAAGTGGAAATGGTTTTTCATCTTCAGAATTATAGCCCAGAGCAACAGGATCCATACCTTTTTTTATTCCATCAAGTCCTGCAAGAGCCATTGCTGAGAGCATGTAGTAAATGTTCGATGATGCATCACCGGTTCTGAATTCTATTCTGACAGAGTCTTTTTTAAGATATCCAGGTATTCTTATTGCTGCAGCTCTTGAACCTTTTGCAAATGTTGCATTCATTGGTGCTTCATATCCAGGAACAAGTCTTCTGTATGAATTTGTGCTTGGATTTGTAAAGGCAAGAAGTGATCCTGTAAGACTGTGAGAGAGAATTCCTGCTGTATAGTTCAGTGCTGTTTTACTTAAATTGAAAATTTCTTCACCAGGCATTATGGTTTTTCCGTTTTTTGTGAGATACTGATGTACATGAAGTCCATTACCAGCAAGTTTATACATAGGTTTTGGCATAAATGTAACAGAAAGACCTATTTCATCGGCTACACATTTTATTATCCATTTCGCAAGTGAAACTTTGTCTGCCACTTCACATAAACTCATAAAGTTAAGTTCAATTTCAAGCTGTGCTGCTGAAACTTCATGGTGATGATATTTTACAGGAATCCCTATGGATTCCATTATTGTTACAGACTCATTTCTTAAAAATTCATATTTATCTTCAGGGGAGAAACGGTGATAGCCTTTCTGATTTCCAAATCTGGGCATTGTATCATATTCTTCACCAAGACCTTCACTGGTCTCAACTGCATAGAAGGAATGATCTGGGGCTGTTGAGTATCTTACTTTGTCAAAAACGTGGAATTCAAGTTCGACAAGCATTTTAAGATCTTCCGCTATTCCTGATTTTTTTATTTCTGCAAGAGTGTTTTTTGTTATGTTTCTCGGATAATCCAGAAAAGGTTCACCGGATGTTTTCAGAACATCACAGAAAACGTGGGCTGTAGTGTATCCATCTTTATCTTCTATAAAAGCTGTTGTCATATCTGGTATAGCTATCATATCTGAATCTGTAACTTTGGCAAAGCCGAAATTTGAAGCATCAAAGCCTATTCCTTCTTCAAGAATTTTATCGGTTATATAACCTTTGGGGATAGAGACATGTTTTATTGTTCCATGAATATCGACCATAAGAAAATCAAGAAAGTCTATAGATTCAATATTGCCGTCAAATTTTCTTAAATTCATCATCAGCCTCCAATAGCATTGTTAAAAAACGGTAAAGTAAAGAACTCTAATATAATGTAAATCAATTTTCAAATATTTTAGGATATTTTTAGATAAAAATTATAGTTCTGGAAAATATTTTAGAAAAGTTAGGATTTAAGAAGTGAAAGTAAATTCTGAGGTAGTGAATTGGCCTGTGCAAGCATTGACATAGCAGCCTGAGACAGAATCTGATTCTTTGAAAGCTCTGTCGTTTCCTGCGCAATATCAAGATCCTTGATTCTGGATTCTGATGCATAAGCGTTTTCAGCCTGAACGGTAAGATTGTTTATTGTATGTTCTAGCCTGTTTATAAGAGACCCAAGCTTTGATCTTTCAGAACTTACTGCATCTATAGCTTCATCCAGTTTGGTAATGCTGCTTTGGGCAAGTGTCTGGTTGTTTACAAGTATATTGTCAACTCCAAGTGCATGTGCTGTCATTTCACTTATGTAACTGTCAATTGTCTGACCTTCATTTGATCCTACCTGAAATGATTTTGCATTGTTTACGACATGAATATACTCTTTCACTGTTCCTGTAGCGTTTTCAAAAACGAATCTTTTACTCGCGGTATCCCAACTGACGTCAATATCAAGGTTAGGATTCAGCTCTATATCAACTCCACTTACGACATTTCTTAGAATGTTATCAGCAACAGTATCTTCTCCAATAATTTTTCCAGTATGAGCATCTTTAACTGTTACAGTCATTGGATCATGATCTGTATCCTGAATTGTAACAAGAGAAAGTGCATTAAGCAGTGACTCATCACCAGAGAAATAGAGTTTTCCTTTAGGTCCCATCTGTGGTGAGCGGATAACTATTGTTCCTTTGACAGCTTCATCACTAAGTGGTGTTGCTTCAGAAACATAGTCGGCAATATGATTGTCAATGAGCGCATCTCCTGTTCCCATTCCAAGACCGCCATCTGCAGTACTTGAACTGATTGCCTGTTCTATTTTGTCTGCAACTTCACCTATAGTATCTTCAGGGTCGATATATATAGTTGTGGTTGTTCCCATGGAATTGTTTATTGTCAGACTTTTGCCATTTTCACCAAGTATGAAGTTGCCCTGACTGTCATAGAATTTATCTATCTGCCACAGTTTGGTTGTCCTGAAGGCTTCTCCAGAGCCAGCTATTACGTCAAATGTTATAGGATCAAATTCTTCGTCAACGTCTACACTAGTTGCACTGTTACTTGCAAGGTTTCCAACTTTAACATCTATTGAACCAAAAGAGATATCTCCGGTATCTGTATCTATGTAGCCGACATCAACAGTTGTAGTTGTATTGTTGAGACCATCTACAGCAAATGCCCAGACAGGTCCTGTCTGTGTATTAATGTCAGCTGCAATTGCTGTATCAGATGTTCCATTTTTAAAAGGTGTATCAACTCTCAGTGCTGCATGGTCTCCGCTGTTATAGTTGAGATCATTAAGTGCAATAAGTAGTTTGTCTCCACGGTTTAATGTTGTTCCATCAGCAAAGTCATTAATAGCAAAGCTTACTTTACCATCCGGGCTTGTTATAGTTTTTAAACCTGAGTTTAATGCAAGGTTAGTTGTCGTTACCCATGTTGAACCGTTATCAAAGCTCACTTTTGCATATATTTCGTCACTTGTTGAAGCGTTGTCTACTGTATCTCCTTTGGTTATTTCAATAATTGCATAACCAGAGCCTTCATGTGCTGTAACATTGGTCGGATTTCCTAATGCATCTGTACATGCTGAAATTATTGCAGTTGAAAGAGCATTAGGTGTTGAAGCAACAGGTATGTCCGAGCTCATAGGCTGCTCATATGAACCTACTACTGTTACGGAGTCGTTGGTATTTACAGCACCGTTGGACTGTATTTGATTATCCACGTAAATGGCATATGTTCCATTTATATCTTCACTGGAAGGTAATCCGTCAGGGTCTCCAATGTCCACTACTCCTGCTGGATAATCTACACCTCCACTGAAGTAATATATAGATGTTGTTGGAAAACCTCCGACATTTGTATTGTCTGCATGTACAGAGTAGATATTTCCTTCATCTCCTCCAACTTTGGCTTTTATTGCAAGGTTTCCAGATCCGTCAACATAAGCCAAAACATAGTCATCCAGCTCTTTATTGTTATTAATAAGTGTCACCATTTTAGTTGGTGTATCAATAGATGCATCAACAGCAAGATCGTATGTAGTTCCAAGTCCAAAGTCAAATGTTACAGTTCCTGCATTACCTGCAGCATTACTGTCACTTAAGGTAACTGAAGCGTTAGTTTCGTTGAATTTAACGTTGTCAACACCTATAGCTGCCGATTTAAGAGAAAATATATCGGTTTTTAAAACGTGGTTCGGGATTGGCTCGGTATCTATTTCAAGCTCATAGTTTCCTTCGTCAACTGCTCCTCTGATGATAAGATTAACATCTTCAGAACTAGTACTCCACAGAGCTGTTGCACTTCCATCCAAAAGCTTCTTTGTATTAAATTCTGTTGTTTTTGCGATTCTATCAACTTCTTCTCCAAGCTGATCTATTTCTTTCTGTATTTCCGTTCTGTCATTTGCCGTGAGTGTTCCGTTTGCAGCCTGAACTGCCAGTTCTCTCATTCTCTGAAGTATATTCTGTGATTCAGCCAATGATGATTCAGCTGTCTGCAGATATGAAATTGCATCCTGCGAATTCATTACAGCTCTGTTAAGACCTTTTAGCTGTGTATGTAATCGCTGAGAAATTGAGAGCCCTGATGGATCATCAGCAGCGCTGTTTATTCTCAAACCGCTTGATAGCCTTGAAATTGACTGATCAAGGTCTCCCTGGACGTTGACCAGATTATTTCTGGCTATGTTGGCAGTCAGATTACTATTAAAAGAAAGTCCCATTATTCCCTCCTTGGATATAGGTTCGCTAATCTGTTTCAGCAAGGCATGACTTATAATGTCATGCCTTTGTTTAAGTAGTTAAAACTACTTAAGAAGCTGAATAAGATTCTGTGGTGTCTGATTAGCCTGTGCCAGCATTGCCTGAGCCGCCTGTGACATCATCTGGTTTTTGGCGAACTCAACAGACTCAGCTGCTATATCAAGGTCGGTTATACGGCTATTTGATTCAATAGCACTTTCCTGCTGCATTGTAAGGTTGTTAATGGTGTGCTCAAGTCTGTTCATAACAGCACCCATTCTGGCTCTTTCCGAACTTACTCTGTCAATAGCATTGCTGAGTTTTTCCATTGCTTCTTCAGCAAGAGCTGAATCAACAACCATTACATTATTTACATCAAGAGCTGTAGCAGTCATTTCTCCAATGTAATTATCCATTTTCTGGCCTGCTGATGCTCCTATCTGAAAAGATGTTGAATTGTCAACTATGTGAACATATTCTGTTACTGTTCCTGCGGCATTTTCGAAAATAAATTCTCTTTTTGCGGAATCCCATGAAACATCTACGTCAAGATTCGGATTGAGAACTACATCAACTCCGCTGATTACACCTCTGAGCACTGAGTCGGAAACTGTATCTTCACCTATGTAATCGCCTGTATGTGCATCTGTAACTTTTATCGTCATAGGGTCTACTTCAGGAGAGTTGATTGTTGCGAGAGAAAGCGCATTAAGTATTTCCTCATCGGCTGAAAAATAGAGCTGTCCTCTTGTTCCCATCCAGGGAGATCTTATTACAAGTGTTCCCTGAAGAGCTTCATCTGTTCCTGCTACAGGATCTACAATGTAATCGCAGACATGTCCATCAATAGATGAATTACCTGATCCCATTCCAAGACCACCATTAATTGCATCTTTTATTATTGCCTGTTCAATTTTATCTGCAACTTCACCAATTGTATCTTCAGGATCTACATATATTTCAGCCTGGTTTCCTTCCTGATTGTAAATAGTTATATATTTACCACTTTCACCAAGAATGAAATTGCCATCTGTATCATAGAACTTATCTATCTGCCACAGTTTTGTTGTATCATAAGCAGGACCACTTGAGCCTGTTACATCAAATGTTATCTGATTGTTCTCAGCTGTAATATCTGTATTTGTAGCATCATTTGAAGCTAAAACTTCAACTTCAAGTCCAACCTTACCAAAAGTTATATCTCCTGTTTCTGAGTTAAGATATCCTATCTCTATATTTGTTGTCTTGTTGTTAAGTTCGTCTGTTGCAAAAGCCCATCTTGGACCATTTTGATAGTTAGGATCACTATCTACAGTAGCATCTGTTACGCCACTTACAAATGGAGTATCAACTCTTACTTCAGCGTGAGGTCCTTCATTGTAATCAAGATCGTTAAGTGCTATAAGAACTTTGTCACCAGCATTTACTGTACCACTGTTTATTGGAGCTATCTGAAAACTTATGGTATTATCTGCATTTCTAATTGTTACATTTCCAGCTGCTGCTGCATCGGCAAGATCAGGTGTATTAGACCATGTAAGCCCGTTGTCAAAGCTTACCCTTGCATAAATTTCAGCTTGAGTTCCATCTGGATTGTTACCTGCTGCATCAACTGTTGCGCCTTTTACAATTTCAAGTATTGCATAACCAGAACCAGCAGGTGCTACTACATTCCCTGGCACGGAACCTGTCGTAATTGCTGTTGTTAAAAGGTTCGGTGTTGTTGCAACATCAATTCCTTTATCTTCATTTACAGGTTGTTCATAACTTCCAACAATTGTAAGGGAATCTTCTGTTGTAACATCTGCAAATACAGTATTATCTGCATATACTCTGTAAGTATTATTTACATCTTCAGATGCCGGGATACTATCAGGCATTGAGACTCCGGTTATGCCTGTCGGGTAATCGTCTCCACCACTTAAGCTGTGAGCAAGACCATCAGTAATACCTGCTACAGCTGTTCCACTTGCAAGAACAGAGTATGCATTACCTTCTTCTCCTGCAACTTTTGCCTGGATAGTAAGATTTGTTCCTGTATTATCAACTGTTGCAACTACATATTTGCTGATTTCTGAATCTTCATTGATACTTCTTGCAATTTCTGTCGCAGATCCGACTCCACCTGCTCCCCAGGCATTTGTTGCAAGAGTTAAAGGACTTCCTGAACCGAAATTGAATTCAAGATAACCATCTACAGTGTTCGTTGTAGCATCAACTGCTATGGTATAAGATGCATGAACTGCATTAAGATTAACATCTGTAACACCCTGTGCTGCTTCTTTAACTTTGAAAATGTCTGATTTGATTACGTGATTTTCTACAGGATCTGTATCGATTTCAAGTTTGTAGTTACCTTCCTGAGCTTTTCCTCTTACAATAACACTAACATCATCACTGCTGCTTGACCAGATAACAGATGCTGTTCCGTCAAGGAGTTTTTTAGTGTTAAATTCTGTAGAAGTTGCGATTCTGTTAACTTCTTCTTTCAGCTGATTAACTTCCTGCTGAAGTTGCTGTCTGTCTGATGCTGTAAGTGTACCGTTTGCAGCCTGAATAGAAAGTTCTCTCATTTTTTGTAAGATAGACTGCGTTTCATTAAGAGCTGATTCTGCTGTCTGGAGATAGCTGATGCCATCCTGAGCATTCATAATAGCTCTTTCAAGACCATTGGACTGTGTCTGCAATCTTTGAGATATTGCAAGACCAGACGGATCATCTGATGCTCCGTTGATTCTGAGTCCGGTTGAAAGTCTTTTAATTGATTTGGTTAAAGAACTGTCTGCTGTTTGCAGAGCGCGGTGAGCGGTTAACGCTGATACATTACTGTTAAATGCTAAACTCATGGTACTCCTCCCTGAGTAACTGTTCCTAAAAAAACTTCCCTGTTTTTTTTGTAGGGAACTCCCGACTCCCTGTCAGGATTTTTACGGATAATCATCCCTGCATCCGTAAACAATGAACGATATTCACACTCTGTTACGGCTCCTGAAAAAGAAACTTTAGCAGTTTTATCTTTTTTTGGAGTAATTGTTTGAATTTATTGAAATTTTGTTGGTTTGTTAAAAGGCGTTTATTTTAGCTTTCGTTAAGTTTTTTGAAAGATTCAGGTCTATGAAAATCGGGCGAGTCTGTATCTACCGGATATGCTGTCAGGTAATGTTTTTCAGGAAGATCATCACCGCATTTATAAAAATTTCCATATATATCTATTTCTGTAAGATCCGGTATGAAATCATAGCAGAAACATGTTACAGGAATTGTTATATCAAGTTCCCATTCAATTCCTTTACCTGATACTGGTGTAACAAGAGGAAGTACAGGGTCGGTTCCCAATGATGGTGTCACTTTTATTTTTTTCAAGTGGCGGGTCGGAAGATATCTTCTTGTTTCTTTGTTTCTTCCATATTGTGCAAGAACAGTACCAATACAGTTAAATTCAAAATTGTAATAATTTTCCTTATCAAAAGAGACAAAAAATTCTACACATGTATCTTTATATACATCAGAGTTAATCTTTTTTTTATCAGCATAGACGTAAGGTTCTTTAACTTTATAGTGAAGTTTTATAGAGTATGGAGTGACATCCATAAAACCTTCAGCTTCGACATTCCTTCCTGGATATGCCAACCAGTTTACACTGTTTATTACGAATCTCATATATACCCTCTAAAAACAATGACAGGAAAAAGTTTATATTAACCTTTCTGTATGGTCAAGTTTTATTTTTTTTAAAATTGTTGTTTTTTGTTCTAATATGAATTTTTTAGTGTGTTACGAATAAGAACAGAATAATAGAGAAAATGACAAAGAAAATTATTTTTAATAATGTAGACAATGGTTCCTTGTGTGTTGAAATTGTTAGGCTTTTTAAACTGTATGCGTTTTCTATGACAGATAAAAATTCAGGCAGATCTTTTTTTGTATTAAAAATAAAACTGTCAATAAATGTTTTTTTCTCAAATAATTCATCTGTTTTGATTTTAGGAGAAATTATTTTAACAGCAAAATGAGATAGTGAATTTTCATTGGTCAAAAGTCTGGAATACGTATCAAAATAATTTATAAAAGAATCCAATTTTACAGATGCTACAATTTCATTGTCCAGATGAATATCTTCAGGAAGGAGTCTGCATTGGCCGTTGTCAGGTTTGAGCATGAACATAAGCATAAGTTGCCAGTAAAAATTGTATCCTCTTGTAATGACAGATCTTTCAAGCCCTATTTTGGAAGCCAGGACAACTTTGTCAGATTCAAAAGATGTTGCCTGCGCCGGCCGGTGTTTTTTTAAATCTGTGAGAGATACTTTATTGCAGTTATAAAGAAAAGAAATAAAGTCCTCATATCTTCCTTCATCATCAATTGCTGTTATTTTGCCAAGATTAAAATGTATCTGGCCTTTATTACCATTTTCGTAAACAAGAATGCCCGTTAGTTTTTGACGAGCTATTTCTTCTATTGCTGAAATAGGTGTTATATATGTTTTCTGCTCAATACTCATTTTTGTTTATCCGCAATTTTATAAGTTCTTATAATGCTTGCTATGTAAAATATTAGAGATACTGCAATAAGAATAAGAGATGTGTTTTTTGATGTCATGAATGAAAGTATTGCAGGAAATACAATTAAAAAAAGCCAAAAGATACTTCTTATTGTTCTGCCGAGGTAAATCATTCCCCATGAAGGTATGAATGCTAATGAAAGTGCGAGCTTTTTTCTGTTTTTGGAATATTTTTCAATAGCTTTTTTATAAATAGCAAGATCATAGTTATAAAGAGAATGACTGCTTTGTTTTGCCATATAACATTTCATGCAATGCTTACTGTCTCTTGATATTGAACAGATTTCACAAATTATCTTTCCGCAGGCGGTACATCTTGATATTTTAATCGACGGAAATGTTAATTTAATTAAGAATAATAATATGATAGCAATTAGTATAAAAGGTATGAAGGACGCAGTTAAGGAAAGAACTGCAGCTTTTATAAACAATTCTTTTGACTGCTTGTATTCAGAAACAATTTTATTGGAAGGAGGGAAATAAAGTGCAGGGAATGTAGCGATGAAACCTCTTTTGGAAATGGTATATCGAATAGCATCAGCGTCATCTCTAAGGCCTTCTTCTTCCATTATTTTTGCAATGTTGGTTGCTACAGCACTTTCTTTTTTAGTTGAATAAAGCGTGTTCAGGAATACTTTTGCTGCTTTAAGTTCTCCCGAAAAATAGAGATTAAGTCCAGTAAGATTTTGAGCAGCTGTTATAAGTTCTCTCTCTGATTTTTTATTATTAATAACATTAGTAAGTTCATCTATGCTTGATTTATAATTTCCTGCATAGTAAAGTTTTAATGCTTTATAAAAAGCGGAATAGTGAGTTTGTTTCACTTTTATATCATCAGGTGAAACAGCTGTTGAATAACTGAAAAGATGTGTCTTTGATGTAATTATATTTTCATTTAATGTGATAAATGTTATGTCTAAGAAAAGAGAAATCAATATTATTGTAATAGATATTGTTTTGTCTCTGGTTCTGATATTCTGCCATATCAGAGCTATCAAGACAAGTTCGGCAAGAGCAGTATATGATGTTGATATAAACAGAATAACAGGTGTGGCAATAAATATTACAATTAGAAATATCATATAAAATTTTGAAAAACTTGTTATATGCATAAATCGATGTATCAACGCAGATCTGTTTTTTATAAAGATCGCAGATATAAATATCAGAAAAATTCCAAGTATAGTTGTAATTGCAAGTTTTATTACAGATAAAATATGTGTTTCAAAATGCTCGGAATAAAAAGACTGCTTAAATCCATTTTCAAAATATAAAAAAGCCTTTTTTATCTGTTTTATGTCTGATTTTATTATTTTTTTAGCAGCAGTAAAAGAGTAAAGACTTTTAGATGGAGATATATCTGCTGCAAACTGTGCAGCGATAGAGCTTTTTTCATTATCAAGTTTTTCTGTTTTTTCAATGATAATTTTTGAACAGTATGGTGCTTCTGATATTCTATTTTCCAAAAGAAAAACATGAAGTTCGGAAAGTTCGTTCATAAGCTGAATATTTGAGTATTCTTTAGCTAAAGATACTGCTTTTTCACACTTTTGCTCAATTTCTTTTTGAGAAACCGCACTTAATGAAAAAGGAAAAAAAAGAATAACAATAAGAAATTTTAATAATAATTTTTTCATACGTAGAATCCGCTTAATAAAAAACATTACTTTTTATCACAAATAACAATTTTTTTCAAGATTTAGAAAAAGCAGAGACTAATGTAAGATTTAAGAGGAGAGTTGGTTATTCCTGTGAGATTATTCTTTCTTCTTCAACAACCTGAACTTCATCTATATATATTCCAGGATAGCTGGTGTATGCATCTGAATGAAAAAGAAATTTAATACCAAAATCTTTGCCATTCATTGATGCAAGGGAAACTTTGTATTTAAGATAGCCTGATGTTGAATAGGAACCACCAATTTTAGTGCCATTTAAAGATGAATAAGTTGAATGTTCTATGCATGCTATATTCATAGCTGTTTCCTGATTTGTATTAAGATCCTTGCTTATTACCTGAAAATAATCACAGCTAGTTGCTTGCATATTAACAAAAGCGAAGAAAGTCAATTCCACTTTATCACTATTTGCAGAAAAAGTACTATTTATATTCGCGTATGAATCTTCTGCATGATTGTAATATCCATCAAGATTGGTCGCAAGTACATTGATCCCTTTATATGCTTTTCCAGGATAAGAAGAGCCAGTAACTGTCGTTTCTCCTATTGCCCATGTCATTTTATTGCTGCCGGATTTATCTTCAAATATCCATTTGGAATTTCCATTTTCAAAACCGTCATAGAAATATCTTTTTATCTTATAAGTTTCAGTATACCCTGACTGTCCCAGGACTGTTCCGGTAGCTCCTGTACCAAGAAGTGTTCCGTTTATTTTAACTGTATGAAGTTTATTATAATAATCAAAACTGCCGCTTACAGGGGTAAATGTGGCGGTTTTTTCTAAAGCATTACATGTAACGGCCCCATTAATATAAACATCTCCTGTAGATGAATCTCCATCATCATCCCATTTTACAGTAAGCTCTTTTTTTATCGAACCAGTTGTTGTTGAATCACCTTCGCAGTTAACAGGTACTGAGAACAGAACAGTCACAGCATTTGCTGTGTAAGTTACATTCTGAATTACACTAACAGTCTTAAAACTGAATTCATATGGTGTTTTTAAAGCATAGCTGTTTTGATCCGTTACTGCAGTTGTTACAACAACTGTATACTCAGTTCCCTGTTCAAAGGTATAATCTATAGTCACTGTTTTTGCTAAATCGTTACATGTTATAATTGAATTTTCAACATCGATTCCATTTATTGTAATTCCGCCATCCTTTGCAGTATCACAATCGACTGGTTCGTTAAATGTTATTACAATATCTGACGCTGTAGAAACAGCTAAGTTGTTGTTTGCAGGAAGAGTTGTCTCAATTTTAAGTGGAACGTCCATGCAATCGGCAGAGCAGGTTTCATCATCAACAGTGTTGCCATCGTCGCAAGCTTCATTTGATTGAACTGTTCCGTCACCGCATAAACCAATGACTGTACATGTTGATGAACAGTAATCGGTTTCAACACTGTTCCCGTCATCACATGCTTCCGTAGTCTGTTTATATCCGTCACCGCAGTATCCGTTTTCAGTCTGGCAGTCGCTTGAACAGTAATCTCCGTCATCAAGATTGCCGTCATCGCAAGCTTCATTTGATTGAACTGTGCCGTCACCGCATGTTCCGGATATTGTTTGACAGTCGCTTGAGCAGTAATCATTGTCATTGGTGTTGCTGTCATCACATTTTTCATTTGCCTGAACATTTCCGTCACCGCATCTTCCTGTTACAAGCTGACAATTAGCTGAGCAGTAATCATTATCATCAGTATTACTATCGTCACATGCTTCATTTTCCTGAATTTTTCCATCCCCGCATGAACCTAAAACTGTCTGACAGTCGCTGGAACAATAGTCTGCTCCGGCGTTGTTGCCATCATCGCAGGCCTCTCCTTCCTCCTGAATTCCATTTCCACAAACAGGTTCGCTTATGTTATCATCATCAATAATTGTTTCATCAGGTTCACTGTCGGTTGCAGAATCCATATCTGTTTCGGCATCAATATCTTCATCAGGTGTTGATGTATCTGGTGAGATGTTATCAATATCCGGTGTTTCTTTTGCCGGTTTACAATAGGAGTCTATGCATTCAAAATTATATGCACAGTCGTTTTTTGTTGAACAAAAATTGGTATTTGTACATGTTCCTGTTTTTTCTCCTGCTGAATTATACTCATTTGCTGAAAAATCACAGTACTGATCAACATTACAATCATTTTGAACATAACATGTAGTTGCAGGATCATCTGATGAACCGCATGATACAAATAAAACCAGTGTAATTAATAAAATAAAAACAAATTTCATAATTCCCCCCAGAACCCCTTAAATCATTAAAATGATTCTATATAACATAGTTATAATTGCAACTTTTATGTAATGGATAATGAAAAATTAGTTGGTTTATGGGCAGGGAAGTTTGTTTAAATAAAATTAATTGAGTTCATCAAGAGCGATGAGAGCTTTTACATATATTTCATTACTCGGATAGAGAAGTTTTATAAGAGTTACAAATATTTTCTTTGCTTCCGATTTGTTCGTTTCTCTCATACCAAAGCCATTCCAATACATGGTTTTTGCTGTGTCATTAATAGACTGCATGCCTGCTTGTGCTTTAGAGTTGTTTCTGTCAGCATAGAGAGCTTTTGCAAAATTTTCTTTAGCTTCAATATATTTTTTTGCATTAAGAAGGTCTAAACCTGTGTTTGCATATATTTCAGCTTTATATGAGTCTATATCCGTTGTAATTGCAGATGCTTCCATTTCTCTAACTCTTTTTGTATCGGATTCTTCGTTAAAAGCACTTCTTATATCATCAAGTTCAGTTTCAACAAGCTCTTTGCTCTTGTCATTGAAGTTTCTTTCAACATCAGATTTTTTCTCTTTTGCACTATCCTTATCTTCTTCATCCTGCTGTTTTCTCTGAACAGCATTTTCTTTGTAGCTGTCAAGTCTTCTTTCTTTATCAGCTTTCCATTCTTCCTGAAGAGAATCCCATTTTTCTTTTTCTGCTGTAAGCCATTCCTGAAGTTCTTCTTTTGCTTTATCTTTCTTTGTTATTAAAGCTTCTCTTTTGTCTTCAAGAGATTTCTTGTTGTCTGTTTTTTCAGCTTTTGATGCAAGTTCCATTTTTGCATATTTGTCTTCTATTTTCTCTTTTTTAGCTTTGTAATCTGTTTCAAGCTTTTCAAGCTTTTCTTTCCATGCTTTTTCTTTTTTTACAGAATCATTTGAGAAAGCTATTTTTTTATCTTCAGCTTTCATCGCATAATCACTGTTTGTTGCTTCCATCTTTTTTGTAATGTCGTCTATTTCGGCAGAAAGTCTTTCCATTTTCTTTTTGTCAAAAGAGATAGAACGCTCAAAAGCCTGTTTCCTTCTTTCTGCATCTTTGTCCCATATGCCGGAAGTTTTTTCTCTGGAATCTTTTCTTTTTGCAAGTTTGTCATCTCTTTTTTTCTGCTCGGCTTCAACTTTCTTTTCAATATCTTTCTTATAGTCTGCTTTTTTCTTTAAGAAAACCTGATACTCTTTTTCCGCTTTTTTCTTTTCTTCAAGCTTTTTGGCTTTGTAATCTTTGATTTCCTTGTTAAGCTTGTCACTTGTAGTTGAAATTGTCATATCATATTCCATAGACTGTTTTTCGTAATCTGCGTCTATGTTCATAATTTTTTCCTGAACGATAGCATCATGATTGCTTTCATGCGCCTCAAGTTCTTTGGTTATTTTCTTAAGTTCTTTATTTAAGTTATCAAGCTCTTTTTTGTTGTTTTTATCAAGAGAAGCGAAAACACTCTTAAGCTTTCTTTCACTTGTTTTATCATAAACTTTTAAAGATATTGAAAGATCTGATATTGTTGATTCAAGTGCTTTTCTTTCCTTGTCTCTTTTTGCTTTAAGTTCTTCTGCCGCTTTTCCTGCATTTTGTGATGCCGTCTTAAACTGATTATCAATTTCAGCTTTTTTTGCAGTTATCATTTTATCTGTTTCAGCATCAAAAGCTGCGATTTCATCACTCTTTTTCTTTTCAGCTGAGGCTACTTCATCTTCAATTGCTTTTCTTTCAGGAGCTTTTGCATCTTTTGCAGCCTGATCTGTTATTCCATTGAGTTCTGTATCAAAAGCGGTAAGTTTATCCTGTGCGGCTTTTATTACTGTGTCAAGTTCAGCTTCTTTCTGAGTTTTTTCTGATGCTCTTTTTTCTGCAAGCTTGTCTGCTTCACTGTAATCAACTGCTCCTGATGAAAGTGATTTCTCCTGCTCAGATATAAGTCTTTCAGTTTCAGTGTCAAAAGCGGAAAGTTCAGCTTCTTTTGCTGAAAGGTCTTTTTCTATTTTTGCTTTTTCTTCATCAACTTTCATCTGCTCTACTTTTTTTGCTTCTTCAAGTTTTGTTGCTGAGTCTGTTATCGCTTTTTCCATATCAGCTTTTTTCTTTTTAAGATCTTCAAGTTTCTGCTGATATTCTTTTTCTACAGCAACCTGAGCGTTTTCTTTTTTCTCTTTGTATGATTTATCATTTGTGGTTCTTTTAGTTTCTATATCTGCCTGTACTTTACCAAGTTCATCTGCTTTCTGAAGCATGAATTCTTCAATTTCCTTATCATAAGCAGAGAGTTTTTTCTGCCACTCACTATCCTGCCTGTCATAATCAGCCAGACCAGCATTAAGTTTATCAAATGCAACCTGATATTCTTTCTGGATTTCAACGGCATACTTTCTATCTTCATCCTCACTCTGCATTTTTGTAGATTCATTTCCTGATGTATACTCTCTTTCCTTCTGTTCAAATTCAAGAGCAAGTTTTTCCAGTTTTTCTCTTATTGTTTTTATTTCTTCTTCTTTTGCAGCTTTTGTTTCTTCAAGCTTTTTAATTTTAGCTGTAAGATCATCGGCTTCTTTTTTGGTTTTTTCATCATTGTTTTTGTAGTATTCTTCTTTTTCCTTTCTTATTTCTTCTGTTTTTTTGTTGTATTCATTTTCAGCTATTTTAAGCTCTCTTTCCTGATCCTTATCTCTTTTTACTTTATCTTTATCGGTTACTCTTACGATACCTTTTTCCTGCTGTTCTATCATTGTAAGCTGACCTTCAATTTCTTCTATCTGCTGTCCAAGGTCTATATCAGCTTTCTGCCATTCAGCTTTTTTCTTGCTTATTCTTTCAACAAGTTCTTTTTTAGCCTGATTTTCCTGAGTTGCTTTTTCTGTTTCAAATTCTTTTTCGCTCTTTGCCTGTTTTATTCTGTCGTTGATTCTGTCATTGAGCCATTTATCAACTTTAGCAAGTTCATCAACTCTCCATTTTCTTAAATCAGCCTGTTTTGACTTGTATTTATTATGAATTGACATTGATTTTTTTGCGTCAGATGTTTCTGATTTCGCATAAACAAGCCTTGAAACTTCAACTTCCATGAAAGAATCATATTTTGTCCCCATTTTTCTGATTCCTTCATCAAGAGATTCTATTCTGTCAAGAAGTTGTGCAGCTTTTGAATATTGCTGTTTTTTCATAAGCATTTTTAATTTGCTTACTTCAGATTCTACATTTTCTACAGCTTTATAAAGCTTTGCGGCATTTTTATCATTTTCTTTTTTTGCCACTTCTTTAAGAATTTTCTTTGCTCCACTTAAATCGCCCTCTTTATAGTAGGATAGAGCTGTTTTTATGTTTTCCTCCGAGTTCCCATAATAAGATGAACGGGTTACGCTTGATGATGAGCGGGAACTTGAAGATGAAACGCTTTTGGAGATCATTGAATTGACTTTCGCAACTATTTTTTCGGAAACATCATATGCATCTTCGGTTGTTCCGAAAACTACTGCAGATTTACCTTTTACTTTTCCGTTTGATGATTCTATAAGGTAGTATTTTATCTGAGCCTTTTTGCCTTTTACAGCTATTTCAGATGCAAGAATATATTCTATTCCATTAAGTTTTTTTCCGTAATCGGCATAACAGGTCATCTGTTTTTCACATGCTTTTACTTTTCTTGCAGTGCTTTTTGACATTTTTGAAGTATAGGCAACTGCTTTAACTCCATCCAGCGATGAATAGGATTTTTTAAAACTGTTGTCTATTTTCGAAGATAGTTTTTTCTCCTGAGTACTTTTTGCACCTACAGGCATAACAACCATTTTAGGTTCAGCCAATAAAGAAAATGAAAACAAGAATAAAAAAATCGCTACAACAAGCCTGAATTTTCCTTTCACTTTATCCTCCTAAAGCAACTTTTGATACTAAACACACAGTCGCAACAATCTAGCAGAAATCTATTTTGCAATCAAATTTTTATTTAATAATAAACGAATGTTGTTCTAACCAGAGCTTTGTAATGAATATATAACTCACTTAAGTATTTAACTATTATTAAATAAAACATGACTGCTTGTGGTTTCTTGACTTTTTTCCTCCACGAAATAAACTGCCAGCTATAACAATTGTTTTTTTATGGAGATGAAAATGAAACTGTTTTGCGTTTTTATGTTTTCATTGTTTCTGTTTTTAAGTTGTGATAGTGGTTCGAACGATGACAATAAATTTCAATCTGACAGTGATGTGGTTAATTTAAACGATGAAAGTGCAGTAAATGATGAAAGCGCAGCAAATGATGCTGATATACCTTCCTATACTGATAATGAAACAACTGATACTGAAGCTTCGGATGAAGATTTGATTTCCGGTTACATACCTAATGACCCTGGAACTCAACAGTATGCGGCTGTTTTTGCTGATACGGGAAGAACTGGTGATTTTTCTGTTACAGATCCTAAAGGTAATGGTGAAGAGATTGTAACTGATTCAGCGACAGCTCTTATTTGGCAGAAGAATGTTCCTGCAAATGGGCTTGAGTGGCAGAGCGCGGTAGATTACTGTGAAAATTTAAATTATGGCGGATATTCAGACTGGTATCTCCCTACAATTCATGAACTTATGTCTATTGCTGACTATGGTAAATATCCAGCTTCAGGTGATTCATATTTCGGAGATATTCCAGCATTTGAATTCTGGACTTCATATAATCATCCAGAATATTCCGGTCACAGAATTATTGATTTTGAAGATGGAATGGATTCTCTTAGAGATAACAGTGAACTTTTTGCTGTAAGATGTGTTTTGAGAAAAAATGTTCCTGAATTTACTGGAACAAGATTTACAACTTTAGGTGAAGGTTATTTCAGTGATGCTCTTACAGGAAAAGAATGGTATTTTACAAAGGATACTCCGAGAGGTTATGCAGATGCAGACAACTATTGTGCAACGCTTTCGGCTGGAGGAAAAGACGCATGGAGAGTGCCTGGACTTAATGAACTCCGTTCTGTTGTGAATTACAGAAAATATAATCCTTCTTCTGATTTTTCAGATATACTTGATGATTACTACTGGTCATCCATTTCAAAGATTAATGATGATTATTACCGCTGGTATATTTATTTCAGTGATGGTGGTATAAGCTGGTATGTTCCTTCAATAGGTGGATATGTCGCTTGTATCCATGATTAAGAGATTTCTTTTTTTACGATTAAATAAATTTCAAGAGCATTTTTTTATTTATTTTTAATTATACAATTTAATTATTTATTCTTATGATATCAATTTATTTTAGCTTTTCATTAGGACTCATGGTATTATTAACAAGATTAATTTGTTTATGAGGTGTTTCCATGGAACGTAATGATGTTATTGAAAAACTTATGGAAGGTGGTTTGCTTCTTGAACGTTTTCTAAAGTATATTTCTATTGATACAATGTCTGATTCTGTATCCAAAATGATTCCTTCTTCTAAAGGGCAGCTTGATTTTGCAGAAATACTTGTTTCGGAGTTCCATGCTATGGGTATCAATAATGCGCATGTTGACGAACATGGTTATGTTTATGCTCATATTGATGCAAATATAGAGACTGATATGAAGGTTGCTTTTCTTGCACATCTTGATACTGTTGAGTTTAAAAGAGAAAAACCGTTTAAATATATTATCCATGATAATTATGACTGTTCTCCAATTGTTCTTCCAAGTGGAAATGTGCTTTCTCCTGATTTAATTCCTGATCTTAAAAGTAGTAAGCATGATATGATAATTACTTCTGATGGTTACAGTATCCTTGGTGCCGATGACAAAGCTGGCATTGCTGAAATTATGGCTGTAATTGCTGTTTTGATGAAAAACAAAAAAATACCAAGACCTCATTTAAGAATATGTTTTGTTCCTGATGAGCAGCTTGGAAAAGGCATTGATAAGATAGATATTGGAAAATTTGATGCTGATTTCGGTTTTACTGTTGATGCAGGTCTTCCTTATAATATAAGCTGTGATAGTTTTAATGCGTGGGAATGTATTATTGATTTTAAAGGTGTAAAGCATGATGAGGGTTATGCAAAAGGTCGAATGGTAAGTGCCCTTAATTGCGCTTCAGAATTTATTTCCATGATTCCTGGAGGAATGATGGCTGAATATACCAGCAGGAGAGATGGCTACATTCATCCTTCTTCTTTAAATGGAGATGTTGGTGATGCAAGGCTTATTCTTTCTGTTCGTGATTTTGAGGAAAAAGGTATCAATACTAAAAAACAGTTCATTAAGGATCTTGTTGATTTTCTTAAGAAGAGTCATCATGGTCTTAATGCTGAAATTTCATATAAAGAAATTTATAGTAATATAAACTCTGCTATATCGGCGAATCCTTGTATTAATGAAATACTTGATGAGGCAATGTATAATATTAGAGGTTCAGAAAATGCTACATTTATGAGAACCGGTGCGACACTCAGTTTTATGGGAGTTCCATGTCCTAATATTTTTTCCGGTGTCGGAAACAGTTATTCTGTTGAGGAGTGGGTGAGTTGTGAGAATATGATTCTTTCAGCTGTTTTTATAATTGAAATTATTAAAGCAGCAGCTTCTTTTGCTGTTGATAAAGGGGAAAAATAATGCGTATTTTAATTATTGCTATGCTTGTGGCATTTACAATGACGGGCTGTATTTACTCTAACAATATACAATTGTTTCCTGATGGTTCAAGTGGTCTTCAGGAATTTACAATTCAAGGTTCAGGTGAAGATAAGATTCTTCTTATTCCAATGAAGGGAGAAATCTCAGATGAGCCTGAAGCAGGTCTTTTTGCTTCCAAACCAGGAACTGTTCAATATGTTGCTTCAAGACTTAAACTTGCCGAAAATGATTCCAGTATTAAGGCTGTAGTAATAAAGATAGATTCTCCTGGAGGTGCTGTTACTGCAAGTGATATTATTTATAATGAGCTTCTTTCCTTTAAGCAGAGAACAGGCAAAAAAGTGGTTATTGCAATGATGAATATGGCAACTTCCGGCGCTTACTATATTTCACTCCCCGCAGATTATATTTTTGCACATCCGACTACAATTACAGGTTCTGTGGGTGTAATTTTTATGAGACCTAACTTTTCTGGTCTTATGAATAAAATAGGTGTTAGAGTTGATGTTAATAAATCAGGACTAAAAAAAGATTATGGAAGCCCTCTTAGAGAGAACAGCGAGGATGAATTTAAGTATTATCAGAATATGACCGATGCTCTGGCAGAGAGATTTTATTCTTTAGTAAGAACTCATAGAAAAATAAGTGACAAGGATTTTGAAGAGGTTAAGAGTGCTGCTGTTTTTCTTGCCCCTGATGCTGTAAAACTTGGACTTATAGATGAGGTTGGTTACCTTTCTGATGCTTTTAAGAAGGCCGCATCTTTGTCAGGAATTTCTTATAGTTCAAGAATTGTTGTTTATAGAAAAGGATACTATGGAGATGATACGGTTTATAATAATGCTGAAGTCAAAGATATTGTTCAGCCTGTTTCGTTAATAAATGCCGAACTTCCTTCTTTTATGATTACATCACCTGGTTATTACTATATTTCTCCGCTTGGGGTAGAATAGGGGAGAGAAAGAGTAAATCTCGCTCCTGAAAGAAGTTTAGAATCTGAAACTGTCAGTGTTCCACCATTTTCTTCAGCTGTTTTTCTGGAATGAGCTAAACCAATTCCTGTTCCACCTGATTTTTTTGTGAAGAATTTCTTGAATATTATTTCCCGTTCACTTTCAGGAATTCCTTTTCCTGAATCATCAAAATGAATCATGTATCTATGATTATTTCTATCAATCTCTGTTGAGATTATAATGGTTCCATTTTTTTCAATTTCTTCCCAGCTGTTTTTGATAAGGTTTATTATTATTTCTTTTAGTGATGATCTTTTCATTTCAAGCGTCTGAGATATTATATTGTCAATAAGCAGATCTATGTTTCTTTTATCTGTTTCCGTTTTGAGAAAATTTACTGTTTCTATAAGATCTTCAGGCAGAACAGTATTTTTGGATGTATCTTGACCATATCCTGACATACCCATATATTTTCCTGTTATTTCCTCAAGCCTGGCAGTTTCTTTTGTTATGAGTTCAAGAAAAGTCTTAAGCTCATTCGGAGATATTGAACCTGCATTGGAATATAAGTATTCACTGTTGAGTTTTATGGTGCTTAGGGGATTTCTTATTTCGTGAGTAACTCTTGATGCAAGTTCTCCCATAGTAATTAACCTTTCAGAATTAATGAGTCTGTCTGACATATTTTCCTGTTCGGTAATATCCATGAAAACAATGAAAATAGTTTCTGAAACTTCTTTCTTTTCTATCCAGTAAATATTTTTTTCATGATAAAATCTTGTGCTGTCGTATGTCAGTTCTGGAAGCAGTGTGGAAATAGTTTCTCCT
Organism: bacterium; assembly: GCA_963667425.1. Classification (GTDB taxonomy): domain Bacteria; phylum UBP6; class UBA1177; order UBA1177. Next base: position 2,925,142 of record OY763407.1, read on the forward strand.
ACTGGCTTTTTCCCTTTGTTAAATGTTTGAGCGAAACTGTCATTTGCATATATGATTTTTTTGTTTGAATCAAGCTCTATTATTGAAGTTGATAGAGCATCAAGAAGGGCAGTGTACCTTGTTAGTATAAAATGTTCTCTTCTGTAATCAGATTCCAAAAGTTCTTTTTCTTTCTGGTTATCAGACAGTATTTTGTCAAAAGCTTCATTTAATGGTAGATTCTTATGTTTTTTTATTTTATCTGAGAAACTTTTAAGTTCTTTTCCTCGTCTATAAAAAATAACGAGCATATTTAGTGCTGATATTGAAAAGAAAAATAGTGCCGCAACATTAAATTTGTTTGTTGTAACAATATTTTCTGTTTTTTTACTGGATTCTTCTGTTTTTATACTTGTAAAAGCTACAGTTAAAAGTCTTTTTAATATTTTAGTATCTCCTTTTAACTGTAATGTCTCCTGATTATCAAGTTTTCCTGTTTCAAGATATTTAAGAAGAGATGCCCATACTGAATCACTGAATTTTATGATTCTGTTAAGTGTTTCTTCCGGTACACTGGAAAGTATTGAGGCAATGTTTTCTTCATATCTTTTTTTAATAGTTAGAAAAAGTACCGATATTTCTGATGCTTTGGAAAAATCTGTTGAATATATTATCATTTCTAGGTCATCAATATTATTTACAGCTTTTTCTGCGAATTTGGAGTTGTGAAGAGTGTTCTCTTCTAAAGATGAGCTATATGTAACGCTATAAAGTACAAGAATAAATGCTGAAAGAAATAAAATTATTGATGAATGAAAAAGGTGCTTAGTTTTCAATTTCTTCTGAAGTAGCTGTGTCTCCGCTAACTACATCAATGAGACTTTTGGTTATTATTGCAGTTGCAGTTTTTTCATCTGCCTTAATGACTACAACTTCAGCTATTTTTTCTGAGGGGAAGTTTTTGACATCATCTTCGTCTGCTTCATCAAGACCATCTGCCTGTCTGTAGATTGTAAGCATGTTACCAAGTTCAAGACCGTTCTTTAAACCTTTATCAAGAAAAACTATATTTCCTGAACCAAGGATAGATCTGTCTTCAAAGCCTGAAAGAACAGTAGCTTTGATTTTTGCATCAGCTCTTGTTATTTTAACATTGGTAGGAAGTTCCTGCCACGGAGTGATTCTGTCTCCTCTTCCGACATAATCATAAGCTTTTACAATTTTTACAGTTGCAACATCTTTTTTATTAATATCAATAACTTTGCCTTTTCCAAGTATTGAAATTCTGTATCCTGCAAGATCTCCTGTGTTTGGATTGTCTATTTCTCCGTCAAATCTGTATATCTGAACATATTCTCCAACCGGAACGAAAACTTTGTTCATTTTTACATAGAAAGTATCATTTGAACTGAGAAGTTCCTTAGGTTCAAAAGCCCCTGTTATATCTGTTGAGTTTTTTTCAACTTCATTAACTGAGACCCATCCTTTTTTAGGTGCATCAAAAATGGTATCATCCACTTCCTTAAACTGATTTACTCTGAATTTACCGCCAAGAGAAACAAAATTCTTGTAGTTGTCTGGTGTTTCGTCAAGTGTCCTTCCTGTCTGAGCAAAAGTTTCATCTTCACCGGGTTCGTCAATTTCTTCCATGTCAGTATTCATTTCATCACCAGGAACATTCACTTCACCATTATCTCTGAAAGATATTTTATCTCCCGGATAAATAAGGTTAGGATTTGCTATTTGAGGATTTATAGACCAGATTTTAGGCCAGTACCATGGACTTTTAAGGTATGTCGAGCTTAAATCCCAAAGAGTATCGCCTTTTATAACTACATGTACCTCAGGGGCAGCAGAAAGATCTGCCTTGCTTAAGTCTATGAATGATGGTACAGGAACAGATTCAGCAGATGCAGGCACATCCGAGCCGCTGGTATTTTCTGCATAAAGTGCACATCCCACCAAAAGGATTATAAAAACTAAGAGGCGCTTCATAACAAACTCCTATATTTGTTGTATAATTATACAAAATTTTGATAAATTATATTAGCCGTCATTATTATGTCAAGGTTTTAGATTCTTAATTTCAAATGATTTTAATGCAGTAGCTGTCTGCGGATAAATTTTTCCATTCTGCGTATCTTCAAGGAAAGTTTCTACTCGTACGATTCCAATATCTTTTACAAAGTATGTTATTGAGTTTAAAATAATGTTCTTTTTTACAGGTGTTTTTGTCTCTACAACTATTGCTCCTTCAAATTTTCCTGCCGGAACAGTTATTTCCTGATCAAGAGAAATGATTTTTCTGGTTTCAGTACTGTTTATGGATATTACGTTAGACCATTCTTTGTTTTCTTTTAAAGGAAATGTGAGAAGGTATCTGTTTTTGTCTCTGATTCCTGAAGCATTTACAGTCATTTCATTCCCTTTACTGTCCATGAACCATCCATCTTTCTCACTTTTTATAAGAATGTGCATAATTCCTTTTTTCCCCATATAATTAAGATCATAGGTCCAATTGTTTCCTACGGCAAGAGGCATGTACTGCTTTGCTATTTCAGCATAGCTGATTTTTTTCTCAACTGCTGTTGTTTTTTTATCTGTTGCACAGGATGAAAGTGTAATGATAAAGAGTATAGTAAAAATAATATTAAGGTATTTTAAGCTCACTGACATCATTAGATAAATTCTCCTTTTTCTGTTTCTTTTATTTTTGATATGTTATTTATTATAAGTTCGGCAACTTCAGTGTGTGTGAAGGTTTTTCCTGTTTCTTTGTATAAAGATGTAACTTTCCCGCCGATATCCCCGCAGGGATTAATTCCCATAAAATTTTCCATATCAGGATTTATGTTAAGTGCAAATCCATGTGTTGAAACAAATTTGCTGAAATGCAGACCTGTTGCCATAATTTTACCGTTTCTTGTCCATAAACCAGGATGTTCATCATCCCAGAAAGCTTCTGTTTTGAATTCGCTTTTTATTACGCTGAGAATTCTTTCTGCCCACCATTTTGTAAATTCTTTTATTGATGAAAATCCTGCTTTTTTTATATGTGCAATAATATATATTACAAGTTGACCTGGACCATGATAGGTAATATCTCCGCCCCGTTTGATATGATATATTTCTATTCCTTTAGCTTTAAGAAAGTTTTCATTTACAAGAATATTATTTTCCTTGCCTCTTATGCCGAGTGTATAGCATGGTGTATGTTCGAGAAAAAGAATAGCTCCTTTAAAATTTTCGTCTGTAAAAACCTTTTCTCTTAAAGATTCCTGTAAATTGAGTATTTTCTGGTACGGCTGAGGTGTTTTGAATATTTGATATATCACAAATCCTCTTTTTAAAGAAGTTCTGCAGCTGCGTTTGCAAGCGGAGAACGTTCACCTTTTTCAAGAATCATATGACCTGCAAGATCCAGGTGCTGAAATCTGTCAACAACATAACTTAGTCCGTTGCTTGATTCATTCATGTAGGGATTGTCTATCTGGAAAGGATCTCCGGTAAGAACTATTTTACTATGCTCTCCTGCTCTTGAAACAATAGTTTTCATTTCATGAGGCGTAAGATTCTGAGCTTCATCAATAATTATAAACTGACCTGGAATACTTCTTCCTCTTATGTATGTAAGAGCTTCGACTTCGATCATATGAGAATTGAGAAGATCATTCATTTTTCCGAAGTTTGGAGAATCATATCCTGTAAGAAGATATTCAAGGTTGTCAAATACCGGCTGCATCCAGGGTTTAAGCTTTTCTTCAATGGTTCCAGGAAGAAAACCTATGTCTTTTCCCATTGGATATATAGGTCTGGCAACAAGTATTTTTGTATAAACGCCTTCATTAAGACATTTTTCAAGTGCAGTTGCAATTGCTATAAGTGTTTTTCCCGTTCCGGCAATTCCTACAAGGGAAACGAGGTTTACTCTATCATCCATGAGGAGATCAAAAGCCATTTTTTGTCCCTGATTTCTTGCTGTTAATCCCCAGACATCTCTAAATTGTTTCATAGGAACAAGAGCTTTTTCAAAAGGATCAAATCTGACAGTTATCTGATGTCTTTCGTTTGCTTCATCTGTAAGTGTCAGGAAACAGTTTGCAAAAGCGTCTTTTTCAAGTTCAGGGAAGTTGTCTATTGCAACTTTTTTCTCCTGAAAAAGTCTGTCAACAACTTCTGTTGCAACAGTTCTTTCTATATACCCTTTAGGCAGTTTGGCATAATTTACTGTTTCGTTGATATATGTCTCAGATTTTATTCCGTAAGCATCAGCTTTTATTCTCATATTGATATCTTTGCTTACAAGAATGACATTTTTATCAGGATTTTGTTTATGTACATTTATTGCACATGCAAGAATTACATCATCTGCCTGAGATGACAGTACTCCTAAATGCTTTAGATCACCGACAGGAGTAATATCTATCCTTATAACGCCGCCCTCTTTTAAAACGACACCCTCCATAAGAGAGCCTCTTTCTCTTAAACTGTCAATGTATCTGGAGAATGTTCTTGCTGCAAGACCAACCTGCGTCATATCTTTTTTAAATTTATCAACTTCTTCAATAACTACAAGAGGCAGAACAATATCGTTTTCCTCAAACTGAAAAATAGATCTGGGATCTGAAAGGATAACATTAGTGTCAAGAACAAAAATCTTACTCATGAGCTTTTCTCCTACAGTTAATCAGTTATCTGTTAAAAAACCTTCTAATCCATTTTCTTAAAAGAGAATCTTTACCTTTTATTGTTTTATCAAATCTTTGGTCATCATTCAACTTTTTCATTACATCTTCAACAGAAACCCTTTTTTTATTAGATTCGGGAGATTTTTTTATTATCTGAGAGTTTTTATCTTCACTGCTCATAACAAACCTCAATTATGATATTTCAGATAGATATTTTTTTATCTCTGCAGTGTTGTATTCTGATGGAGCTACTGTTATAGCTTTCAGTGCAAGTTCCTTTGCTTTCTTTCCGTTTCCGTTTTCAAGATAAGCTACGCTGAGATCAAAAAGCCATTCACTTTTTTCTGCAAAACCAAGCTTGGACTCAAGTTCTTCAATTTCCTTTTCAAGTTTTCTTGAATTTTTCAGCTTTCTATAAATGATTCTTTTATCATTAATATATTTAGTTCCTTTATTTATTATTGTTTCAGATTTTGCTTCCTGTGAAAGAAAAGGAAATTTAGTTTCAAGTTCCTGAATGTTTTTATTTATTTCAGTACTTTTCGGAAAAATTGAAACTGCGTCTTTTAGTGTGTCATATGCTTTATTTAAAGCTTTATTGTTTATATAAATAGAAAAAAGTCTGAGATATAGAGGTTCTTTTCTATTTTTTTCCCATTCGGATTCAATCAACATTTTTATAATATCTATTGTTTGAGAATCATCAGTACCTTCTTCTTTCTGGATTTCATATATCTCACGAAGCGATGGAACAAACTTGCTGTTAATTTGAGAAAGCATTATTTTTTTATAATTATCATAAGAACCTATGTTTTTAAGACATTGAGCTATCTTATAAATTATAATAGGTGTATTTTGCGTTTTTGCCAAAGTCATAAAAAGAGTTACAGCTTTCTGATAATTTCCTGAAAGATACTGCTGCTGTGCTTCAAAATAAAGTTTATCTTCTTCAGAGGGTTCTTCATATCTCATGATTACAAAATCCATCATCTGATCAAGTTCTGAGACCTTGAATGGAGACTGTAAAGAAAAATCTATGCCGTAGCTTGATTCAATATCATTATGAATTTCAGATGTTTCATCGTTAATTAAAACTGCCGGAATTTTAAAATATTCAGGAGAGTTCTTGAGTTGATATATAAGATCAAAACCTGAAATTCCTGAAAGCGTATCACCTGACAATATAAACTGAATTCGTGTATTAGCTTTCTGACAGCTGTTTATTAATTCAAGTGCCTCTTCTCCGCTTGATGCAAGAGAAATGTTATTATAACCAAGAGCTTTTAACATATCTTTTATGGTTTTTCTTAATATGTAATGCTCATTTATTATCAGTATATTGATGTTTTGAAACTTCTTAAGCATAAAACTGTGTTCCGAACGTTAATGATACGGTAAAGAGTATATAAGGATGGGATGGTATTATCAAGAAAAAACTGTTTTTTTAAATCAAAAATCTCTATTAAAAAAAAGTGTTTTAATAAGAAAAAATTGACCTGTTTCATTTATTTTGATAGCTTCAACCGTTAGATGTTTTTACTAATTTTTAAGAGGAATTTGTGATGAACAGTGATGTTAAGAGAGTTCTTGATATTTTCAGAGATATCAACAGAGTTCCAAGAAAATCAAAACATGAGGAGAAAATATCTGAATGGCTTGTTAAATGGGCTGAAGATCATGGACTTGAATCAAAAAGAGATGAACTTCTTAATGTTCTTATAAAAGTTCCTGCATCAAAAGGGATGGAAAATAAACCTGTAATCGTTATTCAGGGACATATGGATATGGTATGTGAAAAAACGCCTGATTCACAGCATGATTTTTCTAAGGATGCTATTAAAAATATAATTGAAGGTGACTGGCTTAAAGCTGATAAGACAACTCTAGGTGCAGATAACGGAATAGCACTTGCAATGGCTCTTGCAATAGCTGAAAACGATAAAATAAAGCATCCGGCACTTGAACTGCTTTTTACAGTTGATGAAGAAACAGGTCTTACAGGTGCATCAGGACTTGAAAGTGATTTTATATCCGGTAAAGTTCTTCTTAATCTTGATTCTGAAGATGAAGGCGTTTTTACCGTTGGATGTGCCGGCGGAAGAGATACGCATATAAATCTTCCTCTTAAGAATATATCGGTAAGCGAAGGATACTCTTTTGTAAAAATTTCTGTAGGCGGACTTAAAGGCGGCCATTCAGGTGTTGAAATAAATCAGCTTAGAGGAAATGCAAATAAAATACTTGCAAGAGTTCTGCATTATCTTAATAAAGATATTAATTTTGGAATATCTGAACTTAAAGGTGGTTCGGCACACAATGCAATTCCAAGAGATGCATATGCTGTCATAGCTCTTCCATGCTGCAATGCATCAATAATCGATACCGCTATAAACGGCTACCATGAGATACTTAAAAAGGAATATGAAAAAGTTGAACCGATGCTTATTTTAAAAAGTGAACTTGTTGAAAAACATGAGAAAATGAGTGATGCGGAGTCAACATCAAAAATAGTTGCTTTAATGCTTGCAATGCCTCACGGAGTAGCCGCAATGTCTGCTGATGTTCCGGGACTTGTAGAAACATCAAATAATTTTGCAACAGCTGAAGTAAAAGATGATAATTTTGCTGTAATGTCCAGTCAGAGAAGTTCCGTAATGAGCAGACTTGATACAATTACATCAAAAGTTGAGTCAGTAGGTTATCTTGCAGGCGCTGAAGTGAAAAGCGGTAACGGATATCCTTCATGGGAACCTAATATGGATTCAGAGTTACTTAAAAAATGTGTTTCTGTATATGAAGATATTTTTGACAGAGAACCTGTTGTTGAAATAATTCATGCAGGCCTTGAATGTGGAATAATAGGTTCAAAAATAGAAGGTATGGATATGATATCTTATGGACCAACAATAAAAAATCCTCATTCGCCAGATGAAAAAATGAGTATATCATCTCTTGAAAAAGTATGGGATTTTACAGTAGAACTTCTTAAATCTTTCTAAAAAAGCAGATAAATATTTATTTTGTCTTAATCTAAAAAAAATAATAAAAAATATTTTGATTTTTTCTTACACTCTTTTTTTTGGGAATAATAATTCTATTTACAATGTTTTTTCCTGAATTAAAGGAAAAGCAAATCTTGCCAAAAGTGCTTTTTCCTATATAATCGGTTGATTTGTTGTAAAGAAATGCGGGAGAAAATATGAAATTCAACTACAAAACACTCATTATCTGGGGCGTTATTGTAATTCTGTTCATTTTCGGTATTCGTATCAGTCAGATGGTTTCCGATAAAAAGAGCGAAGAGATCAATTTTACCCTTTTTATTGAAAAAGCTAAGGCGGGTGAGGTTCAGAAAGTTCGTATAGAAGGTCCTGAATTTACCGGAGAAATGCTTGAAGGCGGAGTGGCAAAGAAATTTTATACAGTTGGTCCTTCCGGTGAAAGAGTTATGGAAATTCTTGCCGATAATAAGGTCCCTACAACTTATGTAAAACCTGAAGATGATTCATTCCTTCAGACTATTTTGGCATCATGGCTACCGATGCTCATCTTTATCCTTTTCTTTGTATTTTTCATGAAGCAGATGCAAGGTGGAAACGGTAAGGCGTTCTCTTTTGGTAAATCACGTCACAGAATGATTTCCAAAGACAGTAATCCTATAACATTCAAGGATGTTGCCGGTGTTGAAGAAGCTAAAGAAGAGCTTGAAGAGATTGTTGATTTTCTTAAAGACCCTTCAAAATATACAAAAATGGGTGCAAAAATTCCTCATGGAGTTCTGCTTGTAGGTTCTCCAGGAACTGGAAAAACTCTTCTTGCAAAAGCCGTTGCAGGTGAAGCAAATGTTCCTTTTGCTACAATAAGCGGATCTGATTTCGTTGAAATGTTCGTAGGTGTAGGCGCTTCAAGAGTAAGGGATATGTTTGAACAGGCAAGGGAAAAGGCTCCATGTATTCTTTTCATTGATGAAATCGACGCTGTAGGAAGACACAGAGGTGCTGGTCTTGGCGGAGGTCATGATGAAAGAGAACAGACTCTTAACCAGATGCTTGTTGAAATGGATGGTTTCGGAACTGATGAAAGTGTAATTGTTATGGCTGCAACTAACAGACCGGATGTTCTTGATCCTGCACTTTTAAGGCCTGGACGTTTTGACAGACAGGTTGAAGTTCCTCTTCCCGATGTGAAAGGGAGAGAAGAGATTCTTAAAGTACATTCTAAAAAGATAAAAATGGCTGATAATGTTGATTTAAGTCAAATTGCAAAAGGAACCCCTGGATTTTCCGGCGCTGATCTTGCCAATCTTCTTAATGAAGCCGCGCTTCTTGCTGCAAGGAATGAAGCACAGAAAGTGGTTCTTGATGATGTTGAAGAGGCTAAGGATAAAGTTCTTATGGGTAAGCAGAGAAAGAGTATGCAGCTTACTGAAGATGAAAAAAGAGACATAGCCTACCATGAAGCAGGCCATGCTGTTGTCGGATATTTTACCGAAGGAGCTGACGAAATTCATAAAGTCAGCATTATTCCAAGAGGCAGAGCACTTGGTGTAACTCTTTCGCTTCCTGAAAAAGATAAGTTTACGCATAACAGAAAAGAACTTATCGGAAGGCTTAACGTTTTGTTAGGTGGCAGAGCTGCCGAAGCTATCTTTACTTCGGGAATTACAACAGGTGCCGGTAACGATATTGAAAGAGCTACAAATATTGCAAGAAATATGGTTATGCGCTGGGGTATGAGCGACACTCTCGGACCTGTTAACTATGCAGAGAATGAGGAGGCTGTTTTTCTTGGAAGGGAACTTGCCAAAAGAAACAACCACAGCGAATATACAGCTAAACTTATTGATGAAGAAGTCCATAAAATGCTCGGAGAGGCATATAACTATGCTGCTAGAATGCTTGAAGAGAAAAAAGATAAAGTCATTGCAATGGTTGAATCCCTTATGCAGCATGAAACTATTGACAGAGAAATTATCGAATCAATACTTGGTCCTAAGCCAGAATTTTAATGTCAGATGAATAAAAGCTTTCTTTTTGTATTATCATTAATCTGCTTGTCACATATTTTTCTTTTCAGCTGTACTCCTTCGTACAATTCCGAGCTTCTAAAAATTTCAGGACTTGATTTTAAAGCTGAGAAATTTTCTTTAAATGACACTTCCGAAAACATGCAGTCAAAAGGTGAAATAAGATTTAAAGGAGAAGAAAGCGGTTCTGCAGATTATGAGATATTTTATTCATATCCTTCAGATTACAGAATTGAACTTTATGGACCTTTTCATATTTCAGCCGCATCATTTATAATGAATGATATAAAATCTTTTGTTCTTACAAATTCAAAATGGGAAGAAATCAACTGGAATTTTTTTGCACTTCAAAATATGGGAACAGACATACCAATAGAAATCTTTAACATAATACTTGGCTACAGATATGATTTCGAAGGAGAATGTTCACCATATTTTGAAAATAAGAGAGTATGCAGAAATGGTGATATATATCTTATGATTAATAATGGAAAAGTAACCGAAATAATGTACGGTGACTTTGTTTTTGTTCATAAAAAAGGTGTGTGGCAGGGCGAAAGCAGAAAATCTGTAATAGAAATTGAAAATAAAAAAACATCTGAAAAGAAAAACAAACCTGAAATATTCAATGCAGTAAATTCATCAGGATACTTTGATGACATCTGAAAAAATAAAGATATTTACCGATTTTGACGGAACGATAAGCAGCAAAGACACCCTTGTTGAAGTTTTTGACGCATACTGCCGTGAAAACTGGCGTGAAATAGAAAAATACCATGAAAATGGTTCAATACCTCAAACAGAATCTTTAAAAAAAGAAGTTGAACTTTTGCAGGGAAAAATGGAACAGTTCCTTGAAATAATAGATTCCATAAAACCAATAAAAGGTTTTCCTGAATTTCTTGAAAAAGTGAATGAAAACAACATAGAAATGACAATATTAAGCGGCGGCTTCAGAACATTCATTGAAAGATTCCTGAAAAACAGCAGTATTCAATTTAACGGTGAAATAAAATGTAATGATATTATGCAGAATGAAGCAGGATGGCACATTATAAGCAATAAATCAGGCAGACTATGCGATAAATGTCCGACCTGTAAAAGCTATGACATATTTCAGGCATCAAAAAAAGGCTACAGAACAATCTACATCGGAGACGGAGCAACAGACCGATGTGCGGCAAGCTATGCAGATAAAGTCTTTGCAACTTCATGGCTGAAAACATACCTGTCAGAAAAAAATATTGATTTCAAACCATTTGAAACATGGCACGAAATAGAAAAAGAAATATTTAAATAAGCAAACTATATTTTCCTTGACATTGCCCTTTTAATCAGATACCTCTCTTTTGTATTTAACTTTTTATCCATAAAGGAGGTTGTAATGGTTGTTGTAAGAGCTTTCAAAGGTATCCGTCCAAAAGATGAACTCGCATCAAAAGTAGCAAGTTTCCCTTACGATGTTATAAATTCAAAAGAAGCAAGAGAACTAGCAAAAGGCAATCCAATATCTTTTCTTCATGTAAACAAACCTGAAATAGATCTACCTGAGGATATAAACCTTTACGATGACAAAGTTTATCAGAAAGGAAAAGAGAACTTCAACAGAATGATAGAAGAAGGCGTTCTCGTTCAGGATGAAAAGCCGCATCTTTACATCTACAGACAAATAATGAACGGACATAAGCAATACGGAATCGTAGGATGTGCATCAGCAGATGAATACAACAGTGACATAATAAAAAAACATGAATTTACAAGAAAAGCAAAAGAAGACGACAGAACAAGACACGTAATAGAACTCAATATAAATGCCGGACCAGTATTTTTAACATACAGAGACAATGAAAAAATAGATTCTCTCGTTGCAGAAGTTGTAAAAAATGCACCGGAAGTTGATTTTACATCAGAAGACGGCATACAGCACACACTTTGGGTAATCAAAGACGAAAAAACAAACAGTGAACTCTCTGAAACATTTAAAAAAGACATCCCGGTACTCTACGTTGCAGACGGACACCATAGAAGTGCAAGTGCAGCAAGAGCAAAAGCAGAAAGAATGAAAACAGACCCAAATCCATCAGCAGATAAGGAATACAACTACTTCCTTTCAGTATTCTTTCCAGCATCACAGCTTAAAATAATGGACTACAACAGAGTGCTCTTAACCATGAACGGACTTACAAAAGAAGAGTTTATGGCAAAAGTTACCGAAAAATTTGAAATAGTTGCAGAAAATATACCATCACCACGCATGGCAACAGAATTTGGGCTCTACATGGATGGCAAATGGATAACAATAAAAGCAAAAGAAGGGACATATCCGTCAGAAGATCCAGTAGAAAGCCTTGATGTAGCAATACTTCAGAACAACCTTTTAAATCCTGTACTTGGAATAGGCGATCCGAGAGTAGATAACAACATAGATTTCGTAGGCGGAATAAGAGGAACAAAAGAACTTGAAAAAAGAGTCAATTCAGGTGAATGCACAATGGCATTCTCACTCTTCCCGACATCAATAGAACAGCTTATGAGTGTAGCAGATGCAGGAAAGATAATGCCTCCAAAATCAACATGGTTCGAACCAAAATTAAGAAGTGGACTCGTAGTACACAGCCTCGACTAGTAATTTATTTTCTTAATCTTCAAAAACCCACAAAATAAACAAATATTCTTTGCATAAAAAAACAGCTAAGATACAATAATGTCATGAACGTGCAGTGATTTACCATTTTGCAGGTAATAAGATTCTTATGAGAAAAACACTGTTTTTAATCTTTCTATTATTTTTAAGTTGTACAAAAGAGACTTCAGAATCAGAAAAATTGACTGAAATAAGCTATGATGCAACAAAAACATCAGAGCCTATTCCTAAAGATTTCAATTCAATCGTACAAGGTGAAAAAGATAAAATTTCTTCAAAAGTTGCAGAAAATTTGGAAGAAGATGATGAGCCTGTTTTGATTCCTGAAAATATAAAGCCAATAATTAATTTTATGAGTGACAAAGAGAGAAAAGCTTGCCTTAAAACAGAAAAGGCAAACAAAAGATACATGGTAAAGCTTAATAACAAAATAGGTTACATTGATGGATGCGGAAGAAAAATTACAGAAGCAAAATATGATTTTGGCTTTGATTTCAGTGAAGGATTAGCGGCAGTAAAAAAAGGAGATAAATACGGATTTATCAACATGGATGGAAAAGAAATTACTGAGTTTATTTATGATGATGTCTCTTTTTTCAGTGAAGGCTTAGCGCGAGTGGAAATTAATGGAACATGGGGATTTATTGATAAAACAGGCAGGTTAAAAATAAAACCGCAGTATGGATGGGCGTATAACTTTCATAATGGCTATGCTGCCGTAAAAAATTATGAAGGAATGATAATTATTGATCATGAAGGAAAGAATGTTTTTGGTAAAGCATTTGAAGATGTGGGATATTTTATTGAAAACAAGTTCGCTTTTGATGGAATTAAAAGTGAAGCTTACGGCTTTATAATGAATAAAGGATATGGCAAAATAAAATCTTACTATTATGATTATATAGGACAAAATTTTAAAGGTATTACCTGTTTTGATGATAAGAATGTCATTTATAATGGATTTTTTATTGCAAAAACTAAGGAAAGTTGCTTCATGCTGGATAAAAAGGGAGAAAAAATTTCTAAGTTTGACAGTTCTATGATACCAGAGAAGATTGAAGAAAAAGAACAAACCCAGTTTGAGGATTTTGCCAATTTTAAAGGGGAAAAACTTAAGCAAAAAGATTTTACAGCTATAAAAAAATGTGAGCAGGAACTTTCAATTGTTAAAATAAATGAAACAGGTGAAAAAATTCTTATAAACAAAAACAATGTTGTTCTTTTTAGAACTGTTAGTGATTTTGACTGTCCAAAATACAATAAAATAATTTATGACTACAAAAGAAGACATAAACTTTATGATCTTAAAAAACAGAAAATACTTTTAAATGGCAAATATAGTAGCAGAGGTTATGATTCAAGACTTCGTTTTGTGGGTAAAACCATCTTTTTTGCTCAACATATCTTTAAGAAAACATCTATAAGTGAAATTTTCTCAGAAAATATGGAGCCTGTTTTCAGAATTTCAGGCTATTATGGAGCAAATTATATAAAGCACTCTCAAGGCAATTTTATCTCAATAACTAATGCACATGGTGAAGCATATTATCTTTATGAAAATGGCAAAGTATTCTGGAATAACAAAATGGCGGAGAAAAATGAATAAGCTGACACTACTTCTTGGATTAACATTCCTTCTTTTCATTCAAAGCTGTGCAAAAAATGAAAAACTATCATCTAAAAAGCCGCAGTTTGTTTTTGAAGATAATAAAATGCTTTTTCTGGCAGATGCCTATGGTGAGAAAGTCTTAAATGAATTCAGTAGAGAAGATTTTGATGAAAAAATTGTATATAGTAAAGTTTTTGTAAAAGATGAAACTGTACTTTTAAAACAGGGCAATTCCTTATGTAAAAGCTTAATTAATAAAGATGGATGTTACCTATATAAAAAAGATGGTAAATGGGGCTTTAAGAATATTAAAGATAAAGTAATAATTCCTGCAAAATTTGATAGAGCATTCAACTTCTCAGAAGGATTAGCAGCTGTAAAATTAAATGATAAATGGTTCTTTATTGATAAAACTGGAAAAATATCTGATAAATCTTTTGATGACGCCAACTCTTTTAAAGGGAATTTTGCTTTTGTAAAAAAAGATGAAAAGAGTTTTCTTATAGATAAAGATTACAAAATTCTTAAAGACCTGAAATACGATTACAATCCACTGTCATTCCAAAACTTTTCAAATGATTATACTATAATTGAAAAGCTTACAAAACCATCAATTCTTATTGATAAAACAGGTAAAGTTATTATTGATGAGAGCAGATTATACAGTAAAATTTATCCTGTTCAGAGTGGCTTGTTTAGATTCATGAAAAATATTCATGGTGAAAATCTTTTTGGATTTATAAATCAGGAAGGAAAAGAAACAATTTTACCTCAATATGAAATTGCAACCAATTTTTATGAAGAAATTGCCTCAGTTAAAACAAAAGAAGGTTGGACTATTATAAATAAAAACGGGAAAACAGTTTTTCCTTTAAAAGATTATCAGTTTTTACAAATTCTTAATGCTAAAACTTTAATTGCAACTTTATCCGATGGCGCTTATAAGGTCATAAATTTAAGTGGTGATGAAAAAAACATTTTTAAAAATAGTAAGATAAAAATTCTTCATGATCCTGATTTAATAGTTGTCAGAAACGCAGATTCTAAGCTCAAGTTTTTTGATGATGATGGTAAACAGATTATTGATGATAGTTTTGATAATATGAAAATGCTTAAAAACGGATGCTTTCTTTTGCAAAATAATCAAAAATGGGGTTATGCAGATATTAAAAACAAGATTTACATAAAGCCGATATATGATTCTTTAACAGATTTTGAAGAAGAGACAGCAGTTGCTGTAACAAAAAATAAAAAACTTATAATTAGCACTGAAAACAAAGTGTTAAAAGATATCAGCCGATATAAGAGAGTATACAGAATAGCTGACTTACCATTTTGCAGGTAATAAACTTACTATGAAAAAAACACTGCTTTTAATCTTTTTATTATTTTTAAGTTGCAGCAATAAAGTAAGTGAACAAAACATCATCAATCAAATCAATCAGAAAAAAGAAGAATTCAAAGTTAGACTTATCTCTTGGGATGAAGCAAACAATACAGTGGCTTTAAATGATTTAAAGGCAAAAGCAGAATGTCTTAAAACAGAAAAGATAGACAAAAGATACATGGTAAAGCTTAATAACAAAATAGGTTACATTGATGGATGCGGAAGAAAAATTACAGAAGCAAAATATGATTTTGGCTTTGATTTCATTGAAGGATTGGCAGCAGTAAAAAAAGGCGATAAATACAGCTTTATCAACATGGATGGAAAAGAGATTACAGATTTTATTTATGATGATGTCTCCTTTTTTAGCGAAGGCTTAGCGCGAGTGGAAATAGAAGGTAAGTGGGGATTTATTGATAAAACTGGAAATTTAAAAATCAAACCGCAGTATGACTGGACATATAATTTCCATGATGGTTATACAGCCGCAAAAACTAAAGCAGGAATGGAAATAATAGATAAAAATGGAAAAAGTAAATTTAAACGTAATTTCCAACATGCAGGTATTGTAATCAATAATAAGTTCGCTTTTGGAGGAATTGAAAGTGAAGGTAACGGACTTGTAATGGGAAAAGGGGTAGAGTGGGTAATAAGATATTATCATGATTATGTATCTCAAAAGTTTAATGACACTTCCTATTTTGATGATGTCTTTGTAAAAATTGATGCAGGTTTTATAGTTGAAGAAAATTCACAGAAAATGGTTATTGACGAAAATGAAAATATAATTTTTACTTTAAAAAGGCGGTAAACTGTAAAATGATTAAGTATATTTCATTGATGACAGCAAATATAAAAACTTTCGATATAAGATTTACAGCTGGAGATAATGTTTAATGGTTTCTATGATAAAAAAATATCTGACATTTAATAATGTTTTCTATTTTTTGATAGAAGTTTTATGGTTTATGATTTTATGTCTGCTTTTTATTTCTAGCGTATCGGAATTTTCGGATTTTCTTACATATTCATTGAGGCTGAAAATTAATTCAACTGTTTTGGTATTAGTAGCTTTTATGTTTGCTTCATTAATATTTATGGTTCTAAAATCTTTGATCTCACAAAATAGAAAAGCTGAACTGATAAGAACTCTCAAATATCTTTTGTTTAGATTTGTACTGTTTTTTTCATTATGTGCTTTTATATTTGTTGTTCATCCACCAAAGTAGGAATGTTATATTTTATGGGAAAAATTATGAAGAAGCACCTACCTTATTTTTTCTTTTTTCTTATGGAAATAAATACACTTATTCTTATTCTTTTTTTTCATATTTCATATTTGAAAAAATTGTTTCCTAATTATTTAATATATATAGATTTTTTTGTCTTTACTCTGTTTGCTCTTTTTGAAGTTGCTTTTATATTAAGTTTTTTTGTAGATTCAATGAAATCAAAAAGGAAAATGCTTTTTTGGATTTTTGCTATAAATATAAACATCACAGTGGCTGCATTTATCTATATTCCTTTTTTAATTGTAATTTTTGCTAACGCTTTTATTGAATATTTTAATTATTTATGAGGACTTTAGACTGGTTTATATGATAAAAAAATACGGAATAACATTTTTTGCAGAATTGCGTAAAAAAAGGAAGTTTATAATTATTAGTTTTTTTATAAGTTTGTTTGTTTTGCCATTATTAATTCAAAGCTGTGCAACCGCTAATAATGTAAAAAAAAATGAACATAAAAAAGCGCCTGCGAGATTTGTTTTTCAAAACACTAAAAGTGAACTTTATGGAATTATGGATGAGCAAGGAGATATTATTCTTAAACCTGAATATAAATTTATAGATCAGAGAATTAATGGTTTTCTGCCTGCATTTACAACAGATAACTATTTTGTTTTTCTTGATAATGATGGAAAACCTTTAGGCAATAGTAAGTTTTATGATATAAGTTCATTTCCCTATAAAGGTTATCTTTTAGTTAAAGATTTTAAGACAGGAAAAGCAGGAATTATCAACAATCAAGGTGAATATGTTTTCTCACCTCTTTATGATGCTTTAAATGGCTATCCTGATGATGAAACTATGGTTGCAAAAAAGGGTGAAAAAGTTGGCGTAATAAACCGTAAAGGAGAATTTATTGTAGAAATTCCATTTAAGATAGAGCAGATTAAAATGTATAGAAACGGTTTAATTGAAATATCTAAAAAAGATGTAATAGATTTTTCAAATGATTTTGTTCCAATGTATAGAGTGCCTTCTGAGAAAAATGAATTTAAAATATTTGATTCTTATAAAAATGCTTATATTAAACTTAAATATGATGAACTACTGAGATTTACTGAAAATAGAAAAATTATTTTTCAAAAAGATTCAGCTCTATATGTTTTTGATACTGAAAACAACAAAGAAACTTCTGTTATAGATGACATTTCTAACAATTATTCTATTTCTCTCGAAGAAATAGGAAAATCATATTATCTGCTTTCTTATAGTGATAAAAACAATGAAAATAAGCTTGTTTTCTTTGATTCAAATGCAGAAATCATATGTAAAAAAGAAGAGAATTTTAATGAATACTTCTTTGATAATAAAAAGAATCTATCCAGAAATGATATTCTTAATTACTGCCTGAAAAAAGATGTAAATATTTCTCCATCAAAAGAAATTGTTATGCCGGAATATAAAATATCTAAAGATTGGATTATAGATAATGCATTATTTGCATGTAACAAACAAAATAAATGTGGAGTTATCGATTTTAAGAAAAAAATTATAACAGATTTTAAATATGACGAATTTAGCAGAGATCCAATATGCCGTAAATTTTTTCGTGCAAAAATGGGAAACAAATATGCAGTCTTGAGTAAAGATGGTCAGGAAATTACAAAACCTATTTATGATAATGTTTATTTTTATAACAACTACTTTGCAAAAGTAACAAGAGAAGGGAAAAGTTTTCTTTTAAATATTTATGGAAAAGAATTAAGGCAAGCTCCTTATACGCTCTTTTTAGTTAAAAACAGTAAATCACCAGCCTGTTGTGAATGGAAAGAAACATTTTCTGCAAAAGGCTCAAATTCTGAATATGGTTGCGGAGAATGTCCTGATTATTTTATTAGAAGAGGAAAATTGCTGAAAGATAAAACGTTTAAGCAGGAGAGCCTCAAATGAAAACAATAGTCATATCTCTACTTTTAATAGTTTTTACCTTCAGTTGTACAAAAGAAGCTCCAAAAACTGAAACTATTGAGAAATCTGAGGTAAAAGCAAAAAAAGAGGTTTTGCCAGAATTAAAAAACAAGGAAAAACGCTTTATTATAAAGCAAGATGGTAAGTTTGGATTCATTGATGGTAATGGAAAAGTTATAATTGAGCCAAAGTATGATTCTGCTTTAGATTTTACCGAAATGCTTGCCAGAGTTGAGAAAAATGGCAAGTTTGGGTTTATCAATAAATCTGGAAATGTTATTGTCAATTTTTATCTTGATATGGCATGGTATTTCAGCAATGGTTTTGCAGTTGCCTACATAGATTCCAGAGAACATGGAGCCCTTTATATAAATAAATATGGCAAAGCACTGTTTGAAAACAAATATGACATAAATTTTTCTTTCAATGATGGAAAAGCATTCGTAGAAGATTGTTCGTTAACAATAAACAGTAATGGAGAAGAATATAAAAGTAACGGTTTGATAAGATTTATAAAACCTATGAATAATTTATATTTTCATTCCAGCACTCCAAGTAAAAGCTATCATGCTTTTGTTCTTGGAAAAGGTTTAACATCAATTGAAGCTGAAGGTACGCCTGCATTCTACTCAGATTATTCAGGACAACATATAAGCCCTCTAAAAGTTATAGAAAAAGATGTTGAATTTGTTCCAAGTTGTGAGGGTATAACAATTGAAGAAAAAAATAATAATATAACTTTTAAGAAAGATAAAAACACAGTAGAAGTGCTAAAAAATCATAAAATTATTGACACTCTGGTATGTGACATAGAAGCTGAAAACATTATATGGACAAAAGATCTTAATAAAGAAAAAGGTTTGGAATTATATAACTTAAGTGGCATTAAAATAGCTGAATTTAAAAATGCAGATGATATAAGAAAAATAGAATATATGGACAATAATGTGATAGAAATATCTTTTTATAATAAAAAAGAATCTCCTGTAATGTTTAATATTACTAATGGTAAAATAATTTCTGACAAAAAATATAAAAAAGAAAAATTTATGCTTCAGGGAGAAATTTGTGACATCATCTGTGAACTGGAAAAAAGAGGAAACTTAATATCTTCAATGGAAGGACGAACTACAAGAGATTTCTGTTATAATTTACAACTTAAGAGAAAGGAAAAAAGAGTTAATGATAAAAGGTTAATAGAACTTTATAATAAGAAAAATGGAAAGCTTCTATATAGTGGAGATTCCAAACATTTTTTTAAAGCCAAAACTGCTGAAAATATCTGTTTCATAGTTGGTTTAGATGAGAATAAAAGATATTATTTTGATGAATTCGGAAAACAGTTCTGGATGGGAAACAAATGAAAAAAATATTAATTTTTGCTTTTTTATTAGTTTTTTCTATTACGCTTTTTGCTACTGAAAGAAAAGCAAAATATAAATTCAGGGAAAATGGTAAATATGGGATCCTGGATAATAATGGTAAAGTTATGATTCCAGCAGAATATGAAATAATTGGATGGCTTAAATATGGAATAATTCCAGCTGTTAAAGATAATTATTTTGTATTTATAAAGGAAAATGGAGAAATAATTGATAAGAAGTTTTGTTCACTTTGGAGTGATGCACCTTTTAAAAAAGCAGAGCATGAGTTAATTCCTGTTCAGGATTGTAAAAGTGAAAAATGGGGTGTGATTGATAATAAAGGAAATTACATTGTTAAGCCTCTTTATGATAAAACATATCATTCTGCTAATGATATCGTTATGGCTGTTAAAGATAGTCATTCCTATTATTTTGATATCATAGGAAATTTACTTTTTAGTTTTTCAAATGTAAAAAAAGCATATTATTTTAGGAATGGCTATGCAAAAATAGAATTTAATAATAAAGAAGAAATCTTTTATGTAGATGTAAAAGGACATTTATTTAAAGAAAAACCTGAAGATTTTAAAGAAGAAGAAAATATTTTTGCTGATACTATGAATTCACCTTATAAAATTGTTAATCAATGTAATATGACAGTAGGTATAGGCTCATCATCTTTTTCAGGTGCAAATATTCTTCCTGCAAAATATGATTCAGTAAATTATTTTTCAGATGATTCTTTTGTTATAAAAAAAGATAAAGAAACCTTTGTTTTTTTTCCACCTTCAGAAGCTCATAGCTTTTCAATATTTGAAAAACTTGATGAAGGTGTTGATCTTATCAATGTTTTTTTTGGCAAAGGTCGAATATTTATAAAGACAGATCATGGGAAGTACAGTATTGTAAATAATGGTAAAGAAATTACATCAGAAAGATATGAAAATTTAATACCACTTAATTATGGGATGTTTATTGCTGTAAAAAATGGTAAATATGGTCTTGTTTCAGCTGATGGAAAAGAGATAACAAAATTTAAATATGACAAGATTGAAGATAAAGGAAACGAATATCCAATCAAAACTTATTTGAATGGAAAAATAGGTTTTATTGATGAAAAAGGAAAAGAAATCATTCCTTTTGAATATGATTATGCCTGCGATTTTCTTGGAGGAGAGACATATTTACTGAAAGATAATTTAGAGTATGTTATTGATAAAAATGGAAAAACAATATTAAAGACAAAACCGCTTGAAATGAAACAGAATTTAACTGGTGGGCGGATGTTTTCTATATTTAATCTTAAACATAATGAAGATCCATGCACTGCTGGTGTTGACGGATGGGATCATGACAGCTGGGGAAATATCTGGCACTATATTTATGAAAAGAATAAAAAAAAGCAAAGTATAAAGAATAAATGATATATTAAAGCAAGGGTGTAATGAGAAACAAATATGATATAAGAGAAATAAGATATTACTTTAATTCATATTCTAATAATAAAAGTTTATTTATAGCTTATACCTTGATATTAATAATCTTAATATGTTTCTTAAGCTGCACAAAAGAATCTCCAAAACCTGAAACTATTCAAAAAGCTGAAGCAAAGACTGAAAAGAATGCTTTACAGGAATCAAAAGATTCTGGAAAACGATTTATCATTAAAAAAGCTGGCAACTTTGGTTTTATTGATGAGAGTGGTAAAGTTATTATCAAACCTCAGTACAATCTGGCAGAAAATTTTAGTGATGAGCTTGCGCTTGTTAAAGATCAAAAAGGATTTAAATTTATAGATAAAAATGGAAGTATAAAAATAGATGAAGCAAAGCTTTCAAAATATGATGAGGTTTATTCTTTTAAAGATGGCTATGCTTTTGCCAAAAACGGTAGAAATTTATTTATAATAGATAAAGAGGTAAAAATAGTTCAGCAGTTTAAAACAGATTTGAACTATATTCCAGAGATCTTGGGAAACCAGCCATACTGCGGAGACTATGGAGTTTTTTATGAAAAAAGAGACCTTCCTAAATATCCTTTAAAAGATAGTATTCTTCAAAGGGAAATGCCTGCTACAACAATTGTTTTTTATAATAAAACAAAAGGAGTAACAGCAAAAGTTACAGATAAAAAAATTGTTGCTTCAAAGTGTGAAAATGGAAAAGGCATGGTTATTACAAAAGAGACATGCAGAATTGTTCCATTTCAGTTAAACAATGCTTTGGTTTTAGGTGGCAATAGATGTGAACAACAAGAAATATTTATATTAGATTTTAACGGCAACTATATATATGACTTTAAAGAAAATGGCTTTGTAAGCTTTTTAAATGAAGATAAAGTAATTGATGTTCCAAATATACCTTCGACAATTTATCTTAATTCAGAAAGATTACATTCAAATGAATACAGTCTTAAAATTTACGATAAAAGCGGAAAGCAGATAGCTCCTTTTATTCCAAGCAGAACCATAAAAAAATGCACTTCAGATT
Organism: bacterium; assembly: GCA_963667425.1. Classification (GTDB taxonomy): domain Bacteria; phylum UBP6; class UBA1177; order UBA1177. Next base: position 2,947,525 of record OY763407.1, read on the forward strand.
TTATGATAACATCTGATATGAATAACGATGGAATAATAAAAGATACAAAGGTTTATAATGCAGATCTTAAACTTAAAGGCGCATTACCTGATCTAAAGGAAAAGAGTGTTGTTCTATGCCCTAAAGATGATAACTTCGGATATTTTCAAAGTAATGAGTATACGCTCTACTCCCTTTCAAGCGGTAAAATAATAAAACAGGTAAAACTTTCGCCAGAAATTGACTATAAAACTTACAATTTATCAGAAGGAATAGAACTAAAAGCACTTGTGTTTGTTAAAACAGTGAAAGATAAAAGGTTTTTTGAGATATGGAACTATGAGTTTGATACAAGACTCTTTTCAAAAGAGATTCCAGCTGAAAAAATTCCAATAATGGAAGAAGAAGATGCAGAATCAGGCACAATACTTATATTGACAATAGGAAATGATATTTATTATTTTAATGAAGATTATAAAGTATTCTGGAATAACAAAATAGCGGATAAAAATGATAAATAGTAAGATGAACTCAGAAAAGATTGTAATAATAAACCAGTTAGCTTCTCATATAAAAAAAGGTTTATAAATTTTAGGATACATCTATGGGCTTTGGTACCTTTGATGGAGATTATATGCTGTGGAAAATACCTGCCGGTACAATTCCTGCAATAAGAGATATAAAATGCTGGTGTAAAGAGACAGGAGAAGGATGTGAAACTCTGTTTGAAGAGTAAATACTTATTCTTATTCTGTTGTTTGATTCTTATATTTGCAACAACTAATTTTTCCATTATAATGAGTCCGCTTATATATTGATTGGAGCATAGATAAATGAAAATTCTTGTTACCGGAGGAGCCGGATATATTGGTTCTCATGTGGTAAAATTACTTGGTGAAGATGAAAAAGGAAGTCATGAAATAGTTGTTGCAGATAATCTTTCCACAGGTTTTGAAAAAAATATTCTCTATGGAAGACTTGTCAGAATAGAGCTTTCAGATCATACAGAAGTTGAAAAACTGTTTGAAAGTGAAAAATTTGATGCTGTTATTCATTTTGCTGCATCGATAGTTGTTCCTGAATCTGTTGAAAATCCTATTAAATATTATATGAACAACACTATTAACAGTGCAAATATAATAAAATGTGCTGTTAAAACAGGTGTCAAATACTTTGTTTTTTCTTCAACAGCCGCTGTTTATGGTGAAAATGAATCAGGTATTGTTGATGAAACTTCTAAAACTGCTCCGATCAATCCTTATGGCTGGAGCAAGCTTATGACCGAGAAGATACTTAAAGACTGTGCAGAAAGAGCTGGAATGAAATATACAATTTTTAGATATTTCAATGTTGCAGGCGCTGATGTTACGGGAAGAATAGGTCAATGTTTTCCAAATGCTACTCATCTGATTAAAGTTGCAACTCAGACAGCTCTTGGCAAAAGAAAGTGTATCTCTGTATTTGGTACTGATTACGGAACTTTTGATGGTACAGGAATAAGAGATTATATTCATGTTGATGACCTTGCTGCAGCTCACATTGATGCTGTTTATTACATGGGAAAAACAGGAATTTCAGATATATATAACTGTGGTTATGGTAAAGGTTACTCTGTTCTTCAGGTTATAAAGACCGTAAAAGAGATCTCGGGAGTTGATTTTACTGTTAAGTTTACAGAAAGAAGACCGGGTGATCCTGGTAAACTTGTTTCTGACAATAAAAAAATAGTAAATAAGATGGGGTGGAAGCCTAAATATGATGATCTAAGCCTTATATGCAGAACAGCTCTTGAATGGGAAAAGACCTTAGACTGATTCCTGCTTAACTTTCTGGAGGATTTATGAAAATAACCATTCTTGGTGCTGGTCTTGCCGGTTCTGAAGCTGCACTTCAGCTTGCAGAAAGTAACTTTAATGTAACACTTATTGAATCAAAGCCTAATTTTATTGAAGAGAAGGTTTTTCATCTTGAAAGTGCGGCTGAACTTGTATGCAGCAACTCGCTCAAATCTGAAACTCCTTCAACTTCCAGTTATCTGCTGAAAGAAGAGATCAGGGCTATGGGATCTTTTTTAATGAAAAGTGCTGCAAAATTTGCTGTTCCTGCCGGTCAGAGTTTAGCAGTTGACAGAAAGCTTTTTTCAGAAGATGTAGAAAAGATGATAACTGTCAGTGACAATATAGAATATATTAAAGGTGTGAATATTTCGACACTTGAAGAGCTTAAGGAAAAATATGTTTCCGATTACTATATAGTTGCGACAGGTCCTCTTACATCTAAAACTTTACTTGAGTCTGTTTCAGGTGAAAACTGCTATTTTTATGATGCAATTGCGCCTCTTGTTTCTATTGAAAGTCTTAATCTTGATAAAATGTTCTGGGGCACGAGATATGATAAAGGTGATCCTGATTTTTTAAATATTCCAATGATGGAAGATGAATACAGAGTTTTTTATGATGAACTTATAAATGCCGAAAAACTGCCATATAATGATTTTGAAAAGCCTGAGTTTTTTGACAGATGTATGCCTATTGAAGAACTTGCATCCAGAGGATTTAAAACACTTCCTTTTGGAACAATGAGACCTGTCGGTTTCAGAGTTGACGGCAAGAGGCCTTATGCAGTTCTTCAGCTTCGCGCTGAAAATAGTTCAAAAACAGCGTTTAATCTTGTAGGCTGCCAGACAAGAATGCGTCAGAATGAGCAGAAAAGAGTTTTTTCACTCCTTCCTGGAATGGAAAACGCATCATTTCTGCGTTATGGTTCTGTTCATAGAAACAGTTTTGTAAATGCTCCTGAAATACTCAAAAACGGTTTCATGCTTAAAAGAGATTCCAGAGTATTTGTTGCAGGCCAGCTTTCAGGTGTTGAAGGATATAATGAATCAATAATGTCAGGGCTTTTTGCTGCAAAAATGGTTACTGCTAAAGCAATGGCAAAAGATTTTGAGTTACCTCCTTCAAACACAATGAGTGGCGCAATACTGAAACAGCTTAGAGAGTCGGTTCATCATTTTCAGCCTGTTAATGCAAATTTTGCAATTCTTGAGATAACATCAAATGCTCCAAAAAAGCTGAGAAAGGAGTTTTATGTAAAAGAAGGTTTTGTAAACTTTCAGAAATATCTTAATTCTTTATTGTAATAAAAAAACAAGAAAAGCTGTTTTTGATGTTTTTTTATACAACACCTAAGTCATAAATAAAAAGAAGTTATTGAAATAACTTGTGAATATCTGTTGCTAATGAAAATAAAATAATTATAATCTGAAACGCTTGTTTCTCTGGGGGGAGGATATGAAATGTTTACAGAACCAAAAGTAGAGGCTAAAAAACTCTTTTTTTCTATATCTTATGCAATGGATCTTGTAAATTCAAATTTAAAAGATCATCAGCTTAGAACCGCAATGATAGCATGGATGATTACAGAACAGCTTGATTACACTCATAATGCTTCGGAAGAGATCTTTTTCGCAGCACTGGTGCACGATATAGGAGCAATAACGCCGGAAGAAAAAGTTGAAATGCATCATGATCTTGATGATGCCAATTCTCAGCGTCATTGTCTTCTTGGAGAGTATCTTTTAAAAGGGATTGATGTTCTTGAAAATATATCCAAAATAGTAAGATACCATCACACTCCGTTAGCAAAACTTGAAAAGGAGAATATTGCTGAAAAGATAGCCAAAGGGGCAAATATAATTCTTATTGCTGATCGAATAGAGAAAATGATAGCAAGAGATAAGTTTATTCTTTTGCAGAAAGATGAAATCAGAGGAAAAATCAGTAAAGAAAAAGATTAT